>CAVUSI010000001.1:0-502242 GCA_963744115.1 uncultured Chloroflexia bacterium
CAACCGCCGCCAGTACGGGCTCGCGGGCCTGCTGGCCTGCGCGGCCTGCGGCCGTCACCTCATCGGCCACGTCGGGCGATACCGCCACACCGACGCCTGCGAAGCCGTTCACGGCCGCCGCTCCCGCGCAGGGTCCAGCGCGACGGGGCGACGATCGACCCGCGGGTGCGGGGCGAGTCGTACAAGGTCGACGTGTACGAGCGGGCGATCGGGCGGGCCTTCGAGCACGTCGCGGTGTCGTCGAGGCTCAAGGCCGACACCGTCGCGCAGGCCACGCGACCGGAACCGGACGGCGGCGACGACCTCGCCCTGGCGCGGATCAAGCGGGAGCGCGACCAGGCAGCGCTGCGGTTCGCGAAGGATCGCGACCTCGGCCGCCTCGAGGCGACGATGGCGCGACTCGACGCCGAGGCACGAGCGGCGGTGGTCCGCCCGTCACGCATCCCGACCGCCGCCGAGGCACGCGCGTACCTCGAGTCGCTGCCGGACCTGTGGGCCAAGACCTCGGACGCCGGGCGACACGCGATCGCCGAAGCGGTGTTCGAGAGGATCGACGTCCTGGGGGCGAACGACTTCACGTTCGCGCTGACCGCCCAAGCGAGGGCCCGCGGATGGGACGCGGCCTTCGGAGCCGGCGTCGTCCGCGTGAAAGAAGGTCAGTCTGGTCGGGGCGAGAGGATTTGAACCTCCGACCTCATCGTCCCGAACGATGCGCGCTGCCAAACTGCGCCACGCCCCGACCGAAATGCCCGTTGCACAGGGCCTGCGGATGATAGCGCAGGCCGGGTCGGACCGCCATCGAGCGGTGGGGCGTGCGGCGCAGGCCGGCCGAGTCGTCAGTCCAGGCGACGCCAGCGGGGCATGATCACCGGCTGGACGCCCCGCCGGCCTCGCCACATGAACACGACCGGCCGCCAGGCCAGCTCAGCGTCGGGGTCCTCGGGTGGCAACGTCGTCTCGACGGGTTCGTCGGCGGCGGCGAAGCATCCGTGGAGGAGGCGGGCTCGAACGTCGGTCGCGGCCGGGTCGGGTGGGTCCCCGACGAGCAGCCGTCGTTCGGCGGCGAGGAGGGGCGATGGAGGGTCGTCGACTCGACGGTCGGTGGCCACGAAGCGCTCCAGTCGGTGGGCCATCGCCGCGCTCGCTGGCCGGTCGTACCCCAGCGGATACGACCACGAGACGACGAGTCGTCCACGACTGTGATGGGCCGCTGCGGCGCGGGTGGTGCCCACGCGCACCCCGGCCCGGGCCTACGACACTACGGTTCGCCGAGCGACGCCTCGTGCGCGGCGTTGTCGCGAGCGCGCTCGTCGGCCCGGATCGGGACGGTGGCGGCCGCGGCGAGCAGGAATGTCAACGCCATCAGGGCGAAGCTGATCGGGAGGCCCGCCGCCTCGCCGACCGTCCCGATGATGACGCCGTAGACCGCCGTCCAGAGCGACCCGACGCCGAACGCCAGGGTGAAGTAGAGCGCGAACGACGCGTCGCGGATGGACGGCGGCGAGATGTCCGCGAGGAGGGCCTGGAGCTGCGGGCTCTCGGCGAAGCTGAACAGCCCCATGACCAGGATCCCGATCCACAGACCGACGAGGTTCGAGCCGGCGAGCAGGAACACGACGAAGCCGACTGCCCCACCGAGGTACACCCCGATGATCAGCGGCTTCCGGCCGACCCGGTCGGACAGCCAGCCGGCCACCAGCGGCACCGGCACGGAGCAGACCATCAACACCCCGTACATCAGGCCCGCAAGGGGGGCGTCGAGCCCGATGACCTGGGTCAGGTAGAGCAGGACGAACAGGTTGACCACGCCGAGCCCGCGGCCGCCGCCGCCAAGGACCGACGTGAGGTAAAGCCACAGCAGGTCGCGATCGTGGCCGATCTTGCGGAACGCCGCCCGGACGCTGCCGCTCGCGACCGCGGCCGCGCGGTCGGTGCCGGTCTCGCGGATAAGCACGAGGATCGCGATCGCAATGACGATCGCGGGGATGCCGAAGAAGACCGATGCGCCGCGCCAGCCGACCGCCGCGATGAGCGGCACGCCGATCAGCGCCACGACCACCGTGCCGACGTTCCCACCGGCGATGTGCGCGCTGATGGCGAAGCCGCGTCGCTCGGGCGGGAACTGCTCGGCGAGCAGGCCGTTGCCGACGGGATGCTGCGGCGACCCGCCGACCCGCGACACGACGTTCGTGACCGCGAAGACCGGGAAGGACATCGCGGCCGCCTGGGCCACGAACCCGCCACCGAACAGCAGCCCGCCCGCGCCGAGGATCCTGCGCCGGGAGACCCGCCTGGTGAGCGAGGCGTAGCTGAGCTGGACCATGCCCGAGGCGAACGCGCCCACCGCGGCGAGGATCGCGATCGTTTCGACCGAGACGCCGTAGTCGTTGATGATCTGGAGGTAGATCAGCGGCAGGATCACCGCCTGCGCGTGGTTGACCCCGTGCGCGATGGCGAGCAGCCACAGCGACCGCATCGGCCGGATGACGATCCGAGCGGCGTCGACGACCGCGGGTGGGCTGCCCATCCTCGCGATGATGCCGCATCGTTGGACCACGCCGCTGGTCCATCGGACTCGCTGCGACCGCCGATCGGGGCTCGGCGCTGGGTTGTTTGCCGCATGGTCGGGTCGGGCCGCTGGGCCATCGGGCTCGCTACGACGCCGATCGGGGCTCGGCGTGCAGGGCTGTTGCCGCATCGTCGGGTCACGCCGCTGAGCCGGCGTGGGTCAGCGCTTCGGGTGGGAGCTCGTCGCGGGTCGGCTGGCGGTGAGCCGGCTGGCGGTGAGCCGGCTGGCGGTGAGCCGGCTGGCGGTGAGCCGGCTGGCGGTGAGCCGGTTCCGTGCGTCGCTCCAGAGCAGGCCGTGACCGTGAGGCATCGGCGCCGTATCCGGCCTCAGGGCGCGAAGCCACGCGTTCGATGACCCGGTGAAGCGCGCCGCGAACAGCGGTCGTAGCTCGGCGACGATCGACCGGTTGCGGCGCGTGTCTCGAACGACGAACAGCCCTTCCACGCGCCAGGCGCGGCCCGCTTCGGCGGACTCCTCGGCTTCGCCGGAGACGTCGGCCAGTCGAGCGCCGAGCATCTCGACTTTCGCGTCGAGGCCTCTGAGGCTGGCGCCGACGTCCTCGAACCAGTCCCAGATCTCGGCGGCGACCGCCTCTCGGCTCGTCGCTCGGATCAGGGCCACGTCGATCGAGCGGGATCGGATGGCGCCGCGATCGATCGCGAACTCGGGAATCGACGTCCAACCTCCGGCTGCGGCCGTCTCGATCAAGGCACTCTGCCGCCGGAGGTGCTCGATGTCGCGGGGCGGCATCGCCCCGGGCGCAACCTCGAGGAACCCGACGAGCTGCTCGCCGACCGCCGCCGCGACGCACGCCCACGTCTCGAGCGAGGACTCGTGACCGTGTCCGAGCTCGAGCCGACTGACCAGAGTCTGGGACACACCCGCGCGGACGGCCGCCTCGGCCTGGGTCATGCGGCTCGACCGACGGGCGTCGCGGAGGGCGACGCCGAGCCTGGCGGCCACGCTCCGGGCGCGGGCCCGGCCGGTCATCGTGTTGGGATCTGCCCGACGACGGGCCCGGCTGAGGCTGCCCATAGCACGGACATTCTTACCGAGCGGTCTTGGCGGCCGGTTACCGACCTACACCGGCCCTCTGGGCGCGCGTCTACTCATGCCCGTGCTATCCGGAGGGTTCCAGCGCCCACCCCGCGCGATATCGGCTGCGTGGTGGTGCACCCTGCCGTTTCCTAGCAATGCCCGTTGTATTCCGTGGCGCGGGGGGTGCAACCTGCGCCAGTGCCCACGGACCGGCGCGAGCACGGACCGGCACGAGCACGGACCGGCACGAGCGCGGACCCAGCACGGGCGCGGCCCGGGACGGGCGCGACCCGGGACGGGCCCGACCCGCGCGCGGAACTCGGCGCGCGACGCGCAGAGCGAGCCCCGCGAGAGCCGGCCGCGGAGCCGACGCCGTCTCAGGGCACGGAACGGGCGCCCGACCCGAGGGCCCGGCGCCCGTTCAGATGATCGTTCGGTCGGGCGAGACCGCCCGACCGTGCTCCGGCTAGAACTGATCGAGGTAGCGCTCGACCTCCCAGTCGGAGACCTGGGTGCGGTACTCGTCCCACTCGGCCCGCTTGGCCTCGACGTAGTGGTTGAAGACGTGGTCGCCGAGGGCGTCCCGGATGATCGGATCCGCCTCGAGCTCGGTGATCGCGTCGCCGAGCGTGCCCGGCAGCTCGCGGATCCCCTTGGCCGCGATCGTCGCCGCGTCCATCTCGAAGAGGCTCTCCTCGACCGGATCGCTGAGGGTCAGGCCCTTCTCGACGCCGTCGAGTCCGGCCGCGATCATCACCGCGAAGGCGAGGTAGGTGTTCGACGACGGATCCGGGCAGCGGACCTCGGCGCGCGTCCCCTCGATCGACTTGCCGGGCGAGACCATCGGCACGCGGATGAGCGCCGAGCGGTTCGTCCGACCCCAGGTCAGGTAGGTCGGCGCCTCGTAGCCGGGGACCAGCCGCTTGTACGAATTGACGAGCGGCGCGAGGACCGCGCTCATCCCGCGCGCATGGGCGAGGATCCCGGCCATGTACGAGCGGGCCACGTCGGACAACCCGTAGGCGTTCGACGCATCGGCGAAGGCGTTCCGGTTCTCGGCGATCGAGAACAGGCTCTGGTGGGTGTGCATCCCGGAGCCGTTGATCCCATGGATCGGCTTGGGCATGAACGTCGCATACAGCCCGTGCTGCTGGGCGATCGCCTTGAGCGCGAACTTGAAGGTGATCGCGTTGTCGGCCGTCCGCAGCGCGTCGCTGTACTCGAAGTCGATCTCGTGCTGGCCGGCCGCGACCTCGTGATGGGCGGCCTCGACCCGGATGCCGAACGCCTCGAGGGCGTCGACCATGTCCTGGCGGACCTCCTGGGCAAGGTCGGTCGAGAAGTCGAAGTAGCCCGCCTGATCGTGCGGCAGCGGCGCGATCGCGCCGTCCTCGTCGCGACGGAACAGGAAGAACTCGAGCTCCGGACCGGTGTTGACGATGTAGCCGAGCTTGGCTGCCCGCTCGACCTGGCGGCGGAGGACGCCGCGCGGGTCGCCCACGAACGGCTGGCCGCTCGGGGTGAACACGTCGCAGATGACGCGGGCGGTCCCACGGGAACCCTCGCCCTTCTGCCACGGGATCTCGGCGAACGTGCTCATGTCCGGCATGAGGTACTGGTCCGACTCGGCGATCCGGGTGAACCCCTCGATCGACGACCCGTCGAACCAGGTCCCGTGGCGGACGGAGCCCTCGAGCTGGTGGATCGGGATCGTGACGGCCTTGACGTGGCCGATGATGTCGGTGAACTGGAGCTGGATGAAGCGGATCCCGCTCGCCTTCGCCGCTTCGATCTTCTCGATGCCGTCCACGGCCTCGGTCGCGACTGCCAATGGAGCCTCCCGTGTGGTGGGCCCGCGTGGTCCGCGACGCGGGCGAGGATTGGCGTCCACCTTATGCCGACTGCACGACTCTGGTGCACGCTCGACGCGAATATCCGCAGTCTACCAGCCAGACGACCTCGGGTCGCAACCGAGGGAGGTCTTAATCTTGTTCGCTTTGCACTACTTTGAGCTGGCTTGGTCCGGCCGCACATCACGATCGCGAGACGCTCGGATGACACCGGCGGATCAGGCGCCGGGCTTCCTCGCGTCCTCACCCGGCAGCCCGAGCTCGGCCAGGGCCTCGCTGAAGCCCTCGATGTCGTCGACCGTCAGATACAGCGCCGGGATGCCGAGGCCGAACCGGGGTACCGGCTCCCGGAAGTCGACCCGAACGCCGCCCCTGTTGGTACCGCCGAAGGTCAGGTCATGGTGACGCACGCTCATTCGGACTCCGATGGCGGTGATCCAGCGCCACGGACCCTCGATCCGCCAGGAGACGAGGTTGCTGGTGGGTGTCCGGAACCGGAAGAAGCCGAAATGGGCGTCGAGCTGGGCGTTTCCGAGATCGACGTAGGCGTTGGCCGGTCGAACGCCGAACAGCACGAGGACCAGCTGGGACCGGCGCCCGAGGAGGATCGGGAATCGGCGAATGCTTGCCGCGTCCGGTCCCGTCACGCCATGCCCCGCCGCTTCTCGAACACGATCTGCAGGTCCTGACTGATCCCGGTCGCGAAACCGGCCTCGCTCAGGGCCAGGTAGTACTCCCACATCCGCACGAAACGGTCATCGAACCCGAGTCGGCGGACCCCCTCGAGCTGGTCCTTGAATCGGCCCCGCCAGATCCGTAGGGTGCGGGCGTAGTGGGGACCGATGTCGGCCACGCCACGGATGAGCAGGCGGGTGTCCCGGGTCGCCTGTTCGATGACCGCGAGCGACGGGCATAGGCCGCCGGGAAAGATGTACGTCTGGATCCAGTTGGCCCCTCGCCGTTGCGCCTCGTACGCCGCGTCCGGGAAGGTGATCGACTGGAGGCTCATCTTCCCACCTGGTCTCAGCGCCGCGTCGCAGATCCGGAAGAACGTCTCGAAGTATTCGGCACCGACCGCTTCGAGCATCTCGATGGACACGATCGCGTCATAGGTCCCGGTGATCTCGCGGTAGTCGCGCAGCTGGATGTCGACGAGATCCTCGAGACCCGCCGCCCGAACGCGCTCGCGGGCGAGGTCGTGCTGCTCCTGCGAGATCGTGATCGATGTCACCCGGCAGCCGAGCTCACCCGCCGCGTACAGCGCGAACCCACCCCAGCCGGTACCGATCTCGAGCACGTGCTGACCCGCGGCGAGGCCGGCACCTTCGGCGATCAGTCGGTACTTGTTGCGCTGAGCATCCGCCAGCGACTGGTCCGGCGAGGCGAAGACGGCACTCGAGTAGGTCATCGTCCCGTCCAGGAAGAGCCGGTAGAAGTCATTCCCGAGATCGTAGTGGGCGGAGATGTTGTGCCGGCTCTGGCGCCGCGTATTGCGCCGCAGTCGGTGGGCGATCGTCCGCCGGAGCTGAAGCGGGACGCGCCACCATCCGGCGGACAGGGCGAGCGCCTCACGATTCAGCGCCGCCACCCGAAGCAGCCCGGCGAGGTCCGGGCTGGACCAGAGGCCGTCCACATAGGCCTCGCCACCGCCCGTCTCACCACCCACGAGCATCCGTGTCAGTGCCGCGCGGTCGTGGATGTGGATCTCTCCCCGGTCGGCCGATGCCGGATCGCCGAAGGTCCGGCGCGACCCGTCGGGCAGCGCGATGACCAGGCAGCCGACGCGGATGCGGGCGGCTGCCTCCATCCCGATCCGCCAGGCCAGCCTGGCCAGGAAGGAGTCGGCGCCCGTCGCGACGGCCTGTGCGGTCGGTGTGTTCATCGTGCTGTCGCTCCGTGTCGATGGAATCGTGCACCGCGCCGCCAGAGGCGAAGGGCGTGCAGGTGGATGAGGCCGATCGTCTTGTGGGTGACGAAGGGGTGGTGGACGAGCAGCCGTGCCACGGTTCGATCGTTCAGGGGTCGGCGGGCCAGGTCGACGCTGGTTGCCAGAAGGAGCCCATCGTCCTGGTCCTCGTTGATCGAGATCCGCAGGCGCGCCGGCTCGTCGCGCACCCGGACGGTGTACCGACCCGTCATCTCGATAAACGGCGAGACGTAGAAATCCTTGTCCATCGCGGCGACGAATCCGACACCGTCCGAAGGGCGGCTCAAGGTGTACAGGTGTCGCTCGTGATGGGTGTTGTGGACCTCGATGATGACGACCTGGAGCTCGCCGGACGGGTCCCGGCACAGGTAGAAGCTGGCCGGATTGAACACGTACCCGACGACGCGCAGGTTGGTGATGAGGGTCACTCGCCAGCCCTCCGGGTCCACGCCCTCGGAGCGCAAGTGCTGCCGAACCGCGTCGCGAAGGTCCGCCGCCGGTGGCAAGAGATGGTCGTCGTCCCGGAACGACAGGAGGTTGGGGCGGTTGCGGCTGATCAGCCGGACCCTCCGCGGGACCTCATCGAGCTCGTCGAGGTCGAGCGCGAT
This sequence comes from uncultured Chloroflexia bacterium, assembly GCA_963744115.1. Classification (GTDB taxonomy): domain Bacteria; phylum Chloroflexota; class Limnocylindria; order Limnocylindrales; family CSP1-4; genus Chersky-267. The sequence goes on from CAVUSI010000001.1 coordinate 7,993, forward strand.
GTAGAAGACGTCGTGCTCCAGCACGTACACGAACGGCCGTGCGCGGCGGTGACGGACCTTGCCCTCGAGCAGATGCGACCTCACGCCGCATGCTCCCGGACGTCCCGCCGCGGGAGCAGATCGGCTACCTCGAAGCCGGACCGACAGCCGTCCTCATGGAACCCGTAGCCCAGATGCGCCCCGGCATACCACGTTCGGCGATGGCCCTGGAGGTCGCGCAGACCAGCCTGCGCATCGAGTGTCCGAAACGTGTAGAGCGGATGGCTGAAGGCACGCTCGACGATCGTCCGTTCCGGCGCCACGCGGCCGCCCGGGTTCACCGAGGTGAAGTACTGGACGGGCCCGGGCAGCGACTGGAGACGGTTCATGTGATAGGTCATGGACAGAGCCGCGCCCGGTCGCCGGCAGTCCTCCTGATCGACATTCCAGGATGCCCAGGCATCGACCCGGCGCGGCATGACCCGGCGGTCCGTGTGCAGCACAACGTCGTTCGTCGTGTACTCGAAGGCACCGAGCACGGCTCGCTCTCGGTCGTCGGCATCGGCGAGCATCGCCAGCGCGTCGTCGGCGTGGGACGCCATGACGACCGCATCGAAGCGCTCGCCCGAGCCGGCCCGGGTCCGGACCGTGACGCCGAGGTCGTCGCGGGTGACGCTTACGACCGGATCCCCGGAACGAAGTGCGTCCTCGGGTAGCGCCGCGACGATCCGTCGAACGTACTCCATCGACCCTCCCGTGATGGTCCGCCACTGGAGCGATCGGCCGACACCGATCAAGCCGTGGTTGTCGAGGAAATGGAGGAGGTAGTCGATCGGGAAGTCGAGGATCCGGTCGGGCGCCGTCGACCAGACGGCCGAGGTGATCGGGACGATGAAGTGATCCCGGAACCCCTTCCCGAACCGGCGATCAGCCAGGTAGTCGCCCAGGCTGTCGCGGCTGGGTGCCCGCCGGTCGATCCGTTCGCGCGCATCGCGGTAGAACCGCAGGATGTCCGCGATCATCCGCCACTGGATGGGCCGGCCGATCGCCGTGCGACGGGCGAAGTACCCCCTGAAACCGCGCGAGCTGAACTCGACGTTGCAGGCATGGCAGGTGGAACCCAGCGACATATCGCTCGGCTGGGTCGTCACGCCGAGCTCGTCGAGAAGGCCGGTGAAGCGTGGGTAGGTGTGCTCGTTGTAGACGATGAACCCGGTGTCGACCGGGATCGAACCGGTCGGCAATTCGACGGACACGGTCTTGACGTGACCGCCTGCCACCGCATCTCGCTCGAACAGACGGATGTCGTGGTCGGCGCGCAGGGCGTAGGCCGCAGTCAGGCCGCTGACGCCGGCGCCGACGATCGCCACCTTCATGATGGGTCGGCCACGATCGATCCGTCCGCGCTCGACCGCCCATCGAGCGTCCGCTGCATCCCCGTGAGCGCTTCCCGGCCGAGCTTCGCGAACGCCCGGCCAAGGAACGGCTGCGCGAGTCGGAGCACACCGCCGAGTCGGATGTCGGCGGAGTAATCGATCCGGGTGCCGGTCCCGGTGGGCTCGAAGCGGATCTCATCGACCGCCGATACGCCAGAGCCCGTGCCGATGAGGACGACCCGGCGTGGCCGGTCGAAGGCCGAGATGCGGTACTCCATCGGGGCGACTCGACGACCCAGATGGACGCCCAGCCGGTAGCGCGCGCCGACTCCGACCGGGCCCTCATCGATCCGCTCCGAGGTCACGACCCCAGGGTCCCAGTGCATCGAGTTGGCGAAGTCGGCGACGTAGTCGAACGCGGCATCCCTCGCGAGCGGCGTCCGGATCTGTCCTTGAAGCCTTGGCATGCGTCTTCTTGTCCAATCTTTGTTCATGTCCACCTGTGAGTCAGGACGAGAAGACTAGCGTTAATGTCTAATGTTTGTCAAGACTTTGCGCTTGCGGTACGCTACAAACCATGTACACGATCAAACAGGCCGCATCCCGCACCGGTCTCAGCGTCCCGGTCATCCGGGCCTGGGAACGCCGCTACGCGGTGGTCCAGCCGAGTCGTACCCCGGCCGGCTACAGGCTCTACGACGATGATTCGATCGCCCGCCTGGTGGCGATGCATCACCTCGTGACCGCGGAGGGTTGGCGACCGAGCCAAGCGGCGCAGCGGGTGCTCGAGCCGGGGGCCGATCTCCGGGCGCTGAGTGGCGGCCGTGTCAGGTCCACCCCGGGTGGGTCGAGGCCCGCCGCGGATGGCGCGGATCCGTCCGGGTCGATGGGCCCCGACGGCGGAGTCGGTCAGTCCGAGCGCGAGGCGTGGCTGGTGCACGCATACCTCGCCGCAGCGCACGACCTGGACGTTCCAGCGATGGAGCGGATCCTCGACGAGAGCTTCGCGTCCCACCGGTTCGAGCTGGCGATCGAGGCGCTCGTCTCTCCCGCGCTGCGGGCGATCGGCACCGCCTGGGCCCAGGACGAGATCGACGTCGGCGCCGAGCACGCGGCGAGCGAGACGATCCGGCGCCGCCTGGCGCGCTTCTACGACGCCGCGGGCCTCGCCGATCGGCTGCCTCGGATCGTGGTCGGGATGCCTCCGAACGGCCACCACGAGATCGGTGCGTTCGCCTTCGCCGTGGCGGCCCGACGGGCTGGGCTCGGGGTGCTCTATCTCGGGGCGGATGTGCCGCTGGACAGCTGGCTCCGGACCGTCCGGGAGACCGCCGCGCCGGTCGTGGTCCTGGGTGTCGTCACCCCGTCGGATGTCATCGCCGCGGACGCGGTGATCGACGCGCTCGGTCGGGCGATCACTCCGCCGATCTGCCTGGTGGGTGGCCCGTCGTCCGCCTCCTCGCCCGAGGAGAGCGGCGGCATCCGGCTGCCGCCCGGACTCGATGACGCGATCACGGCTGTCAGCAGGCTCATCGGCCCAGGGCAGGGACCTTCCCGCTGAGCGTCACTGCCTCCCGCCCACGCGGATCCCTGGTCACGACACGGTCGCCGGTCGGATCGGCTCGGATAGGGCCGCCTACTCCTGTGCCGTTTGCACCAGTCTGACGGCGACCGACAGGGCCAGACGCAGGTCCGGGTCGTCGAGGCTCCAGCCCGAGGCCGACTCCATCCGGCGGACGCGGTAGGCGATCGTGTTGCGATGGATGCCGAGCGAGGCGGCCGCCTCGGCTGTGCCCGGGTGGTCGAGGATCGCCCGGAGCGTCAGCAGGCGTTCGGCTCGAACGTCCGGTCGTTCGCCGAGCAGAGGCTCGAGCAGCGCCCGCGCTTGGCGGAGCCCGTCCGGCAGGTTGTGCAGGGCGCCCAAGAGACGGTAGGCCGCGAGCCGGTCCGCCCGAGCGACGCCGATGGGCTCGCCGACCATCCGCGACGCTTCGAGCGTCGACCGTGCCTCCGCCTCCGCCGACGGTCGGTCGCCGGGATCGGAGAAGACCCGCGATACCGCCACCGTCCGGCCCAGGTACCGGCCGATCCGGTCGGCCAGGGCGAGCCCGCCCGGATCGTCGTCGCCGGCGGCGAGCACCGCTCGCAGCTCGAGGCTCGTCGCATCGCCGCGAAGCGTGACGCGGCGCGCCGGCGCCATGAGCCGGAGCTCGCGCCGCAGCTCCTCGCGCTGGTCGAGCGATGCGTCGGCAGCCGGGGGCGCCTGGTCCGCTAGGAGGACGACCCAGGGCGGGCCGTCGGCGGGCAGTGAGTCGCCCCGTCGGACGGTGTCGCGCGCACGATGCACCGACTCGTCGCGGGCGAGCTCGAGGGCGAGGAGCACGGCGATCCGTTCGCCGACGACGCGCTCGAGCTCGCTGACCGGTCGGTCGCCGAGCAGGGCGAGGCTGCCGGACGACCGTGCCCCGCCGCTCCTGCCCCCAGCCGGGGCACCCACCGGGGCCGCGGGCAAGGCCAGCCGGAGCGCCACCGACCGCGGTCGTGCCAGGTACGCACCCACCGCCGCGGCCGCCCCGGGCACGTTCGGCGGGGCGTGGACCGCAAGGGCGTCGCCGCGTCGACCCTCGAGCGCCACGGCCCGACCGAGGCCGACCCCGACCGCGCCGACGAGACCGGCCAGGTCGCTCCCTTCGAGCGCGAGCGCCTCGAGCCTGGCCTCCATGAGCGAGGCCTGGCGGTCGAGCTCGGCGCGACGGTTGACGAGGAAGCCGATCGCGCTCCGTTCGAGGGCGGTCGGGTCCATCCCGGCCACGCGCAGGACCGTCAGGCCGGCGCGCGCGGCCTCCGGCCCGAACCCGTCATTCGACGACGGCCCGCCGGTGTCGGCTTCCGAGTCGATGCCGACCCGATCTCCGTCGATCAGCAGGAGGCCGGCCACCGAGGCGCGGACGAACCCGGCGACCAAGGCGGCCTGGTCGGCGGGCCCAGCTGCGACCGCCGCCAGGGCTCCGGCCGGCAGGATCGCCAGGTCGCCGGCATCGAGACCGTCGAACGCCGGGACCCGGGCCTTCAGGACCCGGACCCAGCCCACCTCGCGCTCGGCGGCCCCCGCCGCGAGCGGCGCGACCGGGACGGCAGCCGGGAAGAGCGAGGCCCACAGGTCGCCGAGCGAGGCCATCAGCCGGTCGGCTGCCGCGCCGCCACCAGGTCGTCGAGCAACCGCCCGAACTCGCGCACGAAGTCGACGTAGCGGTCCGATCGCCCCACGATCGCCAATCGCCCGTCGGGCGACAGGCGGGCCCAGATCCGGCGGCGAGGAAGGTAGAACGTGATGACCAGGCCGGCGATGAGCGACGCGAAGGCGAGCCAGACGAGCCCCTGGCCGGGATCCCGCTTGGCGATGAGGATCGTTGCCCCCTGGATCCCGCGGAGCTCGACGAAGAAGTCGGTGTCGCGCGAGCCGCCTGTCGCCCCGAGAGCGACGAAGAACGGGCTGAGGTCCTGGATGTCGGGCGTCCCGTCGGCCAGCGTGCCCGTCGACCGATACGGCAGGAACAGCACCCCGGTCGTCCCGTCCTGGGCAGTGGTCATGATCATCTCGAGGCCCACGTCGCGGCCCGGGACGCTGAACGTCCCATACGGCTGGCCCGCGGCCGCTCCGGTCAGCGCGACCGCGCCATCCCACAGCACCCGGTCCTGCCCGTCCCGGATGACCAGGTCGGGGGCCGGCGCGAACCCGTTCTGGTGGAACGTATAGCCGGCCACCGACAGCGGGTCGTTCACCCGGACCACCTTGCGCGCCAGCTCCTGACCGTCGCGGTAGATGGCGAGGTCGGTGGTGAAGTCGGCGAAGCTGCCGTCCGCGTTCCGAGGCGCCGCGAACCCGAGGTTCTTGACGACGATCAGCCCCGGGTCGCCGATGGAGGTGACCGGTTGGCTCTCGCCGCTGGCGAGCAGGATCCCCGACTCGAAGCCCAACCGACTGGTCACCGCCGCCGCGACGAGGAACAGGACGAGCCCGGTGTGGGTGAGCAGGGTCGCCATCTTCACCCAGCGATGGCGATCGCCGTAGAGGTAGGTCGTGCCGTCCGCCTCGGTCGCCTCGCGCAGGCCGAAGCGGTTCGCCCGGAGCACCCGTCGGAGCGCGTCGACGGTCAGTCCGTCCATCGCCGCACGGTCTGGCAGACGCGGATCGAAGAACGGATCCGGCTGGACGACCCGGATGTCGCGTGACTGGCGCCACAGCTTCGGGGTCCGGTCGAGCGTGCAGCAGACGATCGAGATCGTCAGCAAGACCAGCGCCGCGCTGAACCACCACGAGCTGAACACCTTGAAGACCTCGGCCCGCTCGAGCAGCCCGACCAGGCTCGCCCCCATCAACGGGTCGTAGCGCTGGTGGATCAGGTCCATCTGGATGGCGTACTCGGCGGGCGTGCGGAACGCCGACGACGGCAGCTGCTTGATGACCATCCCGACCAGGCTCATCACCAGGATGACCACGATCTGGGCGATGGCGAAATCGACGTTGGTGAGCAGGCCCCAGATGCCCCGGCCGAGCCGACTCAGCGGATCCGGGCGGCCCCGGGCGACGGCCCGCTCGGCCGCGACGGTGGCGATGACGTCCCCTAGCCGGCGCCGACGGGCGCGGATCGCTCGGGGGTTCGGACTGCGTCGCTCGCGTCCGTGGTGGCCGCATCAGTCGCATCCGCGGCGGCCGCCGCCGCCCGGGCCGCCGCCAGCGCCTGGGCGAAGTCCGCGATCAGGTCGTCGGCGTCCTCGAGCCCGACCGAGCAACGGAGCAGGCCCGCGCTGATCCCCGCCTCGGCCAGCTGAGCCTCGTCGTACTGGCGGTGGGTCGTGGTCGGCGGGTGGGCCACGATCGTGTGGATGCTCCCGAGTGACGCCGTCCGCTCGGGGATCGTCAGGGCGTCGATGAACGCACCGCCCGCGGCACGTGCGGCGAGCGGGCGACCGGCCAGCTCGAACGCGAGCATCCCGCTGGCGTGCGGGAACTGGCGCGCGGCGACCTCGTGCTGGGGGTGGCTGGCGAGATCCGGGTGGAAGACGCGGGCGACGCCATCCTGGGTGCTCAGCCATTCGGCGAGACGCCTGGCCGTCTCGGCGTGGCGAGCCATCCGGATCGCGAGCGTCGAGATCCCGCGGAGGACGAGGAACGCGGCCAGCGGTGCCAACGTGGCCCCGGTGTCGACCTCGACGGCCTTGACTTCCGCGATCCGTTCTTTCGAGCCGGCCACCGATCCCCCGAGGGTGTCCGAGTGGCCACCGAGATACTTCGTCAACGACTCGATGGCCAGGTCCGCGCCGAGCTCGATCGGACGGCACAGGACCGGCGAGGCGAACGTGTTGTCGACGATGAGCAGCGCGCCGTGACGGTGGGCGAGCTCCGCCAGCGCTGCCACGTCGACCACGACGATCGTCGGGTTCGAGATCGTCTCGACGTAGAGCACGCGGGTGGGCGAGCCGGACAGGGCGTGGTCGACCGCGGCGAGGTCGGTCGCATCGACGAAGTCGACCTCGACCCCGAGCCGCCCGAAGCGGTTGACGAGGAGCATCCGGGTCGAGCCGTAGATCGCCCGGGTCGCGACCACCCGATCGCCCGCGCGAAGCACGGACATCAGGGCGGCGTGGATGGCCGCCATCCCCGACGAGAAGACGCAGCCGGCCTCGGCACCCTCGAGCTCGGCGACGGCGGCCGCGAGCGCGTCGCCGGTCGGGTTCGCCAGGCGGGCGTAGGAGTAGCCGGGCAGCGCTCCGGTCGTGATCGCCCCGAGCTCGGCCGCGTCGTCGGCGGAGAACGTGACCGCCTGGTAGATCGGAACCGCGTTCGGCCGTTGGCCGACGCGGGGCGTGCGTGTCGCCGCCTGGATGGCGCGCGTCGAGAAGCCGCGCGGCGCGGCCGGGCGCTTCGGCTGGGTCATGGACCGGATGCTACACCGAGCGGGCGTCCGACCCCATCGTCCCGACAGGTTCGGGCCGTCGTTCGCGGCGCGTCGCGGATCCGGGGGAGACGGCCCGCCCGCCGCCCGTCCCACCACCCCGGGCGGCGGCGCCGCGTGCGCCATAGCCGACGATCCGGTTCTTGCCTCGGCGCTTCGACATGTACATCGCCTGGTCGGCGGCGATCATCAGGTCGTCGGACGTCTGACCGTCCGACGGGAACGCCACCACGCCGATCGACAGCGTCGTCCGGATGAACCGTCCATCCGCGTCGATGACCAGGTCGGCCGCGCCCCGGCGGATCTTCTCGGCCAGGATGTAGGCGCCGGTCGGGTCGGTCTCGGGCAGCAGCACGACGAACTCGTCGCCTCCGTAGCGGGCGGCCGTGTCGATCCGACGGACCCGGCCCCGGATCACATCGCCGACCCCGCGCAGGACCCGGTCTCCCTCGAAGTGACCGTACCCGTCGTTGATCGGCTTGAGCCCGTCGAGGTCGAGCATCAGGAGGCAGAAGCCGCGCCGCGATCGTGCGCTGCGCTGGATCTCGCGGTCGGTCGCCGCGAAGAGGTACGCACGGTTGTAGAGCCCGGTCAGCGAGTCGATCGTCGACAGCTTGATCGCCGCGTCACGGGAACGGCGCTGCTCTCGGGCGATGATCAGGGCGAGATAGGTGAGGAGCACCAGGGCGGCGATGTTGACCGCCACCACGACCTGCTCGGCGACCGTCAGCGGCAGCAGCGCCGGGTCCGCCAGGACGCCGACCAGGTAGCCGCCGAGCGCCCCGGCGGTCACGACGACCGTCATCCGCGGTGACAAGACGAGGGCGGCGCCGGCGGCGATCAGGACGAAGACGAAGAAGAACGGGCTCGCCGGGCCGCCGGTCAGGACGATGAGCAAGGTCGCGGTCGTGATCCCGACCGAACCCTCGACCACCGGGCGCGCGTCCCCAAGGACAGACGCCGGAAGGATGTCGTGGACGGTCAGGAAGAACAGCCCGGAAAGCGCCATCAACGCCAGGATCGACGCCTGGGTGGCCGGCCACAGCCCGCTGACGACGACGATGATCGTGACCGACAGGATGACCGCCCAGCCCACGACCCGGACGACCCGGTCGTACGTCACGGTGAGCATGCCGTCGGGTCCGAGCAGGATGCCGGCGCGATCCGCCTGGCTCGGCAGCGGTTGGCCCGACGTCTCGCCCGTTCGCCGGTTCAGGCGCAGCGTGGACAGCGCGACCCACAGGACGAGCAGGAGATTCACCCCGACCGCGACGAGAAGGAGTGCGAGGAACGGTTCAGCCGGCACGTGGGCGCCCCCGGACACGACGACGGGCCGCCTGCGCGACCCTCACCGACATCTTAGCGGGTGGCCCGTTCGGCTCCACCCCCCAGGACCTTCGTACGGGGCGATCCGGCCGGATTCAGGTGCGTCATCGCACCGCTCTCAGCGGGTCCCCCACTGGTAGGTCTGCTTGACCATCCGGAGGTAGACGAAGGTCTCCGTGTCCCGCACGCCGTCGATCGCCCGGAGCCGTTCCGCGAGGAAGTCGAGGAGCGCGCTGTTGTCCTCGCAGACGACCTCGATCAGGACGTCGTAGGTGCCGGCGGTGATGACGACGTAGTCGACCTCGGGGAAGGCCGCGACGGCCTCGGCCACGGCGACCAGCCGATCGCGCTCGCAGCGGATCCCGACCATCGCCATCTGCTGGAACCCAAGCTTCAGCGGGTCGGTCACGCCGACGACCTGGAGGATGCCGCGCTCGACGAGCCGGTTCGTCCGGGCCCTGACCGCGGCCTCACTGACGCCGAGCTCGCCGGCGATCTGGGTGAACGGCCGGCGGCCGTCCTGCTGGAGGTGCTCGATGATCCGCTTATCGAGATCCGAGACCTCGTCCGGGCTGCGACCGTTGCGCCCGCGCGTTCGTGCCTCTCCCATCCGACGCCCTCTTCGAAGATGTGGCCGCGAGCCTAGCAGACGGGCATCGTCGGCCACGGCGCTCCTGAGCGCCCGCTTCCGGCGTGGGCTAGGGCCGCTTCGTGGGCTTGGGCTTGGGCTTCTTCGTCGGTTTGGGCTTCTTGGTCGCTTTCGGGGTCGGCGTGGGTGACGGCGATGGCGTGGCGGTGGGTCCCGGCAGGTCGACCGGCGCGACGGCGCTCTGCTGGAGCGGTCCGATGAGCGGGTAGAGCGCGGCCACGAGCTTGTCGGCCGCCGTGGTGAAACGCGCCTCGGGCAGGACCGGCGCCCCGTTCTGGACCTGCGGCCCGTACTTCACGAGGATGTTCATCCCGGCGAACGTGAACGCCGGGTCCCCGAAGCCAGGGAGGTGCTTCGGATCGAACCCGGACTTCGACTGGAGCGCGCCCGTGCTGGTGTACTCCTCGAGGATGAGCGGCCAGGAGTCGTAGGTCAGGCTCAGTCGCTTGACCGGGTCGGTGCCGGACTCGGCCGTGTTGGCGGCCATCGACAGGCCGGCCTTGCGCAGCTCCTGGTAGACGCGGTCGACCGAGGCCGGCTCGGCGAGGTGGGGGTCCGGCGTGGCCGTCGGCGTCGGCGCGACGGTGGGCGGCGGCGGCGTTGGGGCCGAGCCGCAGGCGACCGCGATCGCGGTCACGGTGAGCAGGACGGAGGCGAGTCGAAAACGGATCACGCGATACCCCAGCACGACGCGGCCCGCTGACCCGAGCGAGCGGGTCGAGGCTAGCATCGGCCGAGACCGGCGAGGACCGGCCGATGGTCCCACCCCGCAGGTCATTGGTCCCTCCCGCACCGCCCTCGACCGCACACCGCCCGGACCCGACTACCATCTGGGCGATGAGGCTGAAGCTGCCACCACGCTCGACGCAGACCGTCCGCGTCTGGGGCATCACCGCCGTTCTCCTCGGGCTGGTGACCTTCGGCGTCGCCGTCCTCGAGGGCCCGGTCGGCGTTCCGAACGCGTCCGCGACGTATCTCCTAGCGGTCGTCGCCTGCGCCGTCGCGTTCGGGACCGGGGCGGCGATCGTCGCGTCGATCGCCGCGTTCCTGATCTACGACTTCATGTTCATCGAGCCGCTCTACACCCTGACCGTGGGGGATCCTGGCGAATGGCTGAACCTGCTGCTGCTGGTCGCCGTCGGGATCGTCGTCGGGCGCCTCGCCGCCGGACAACGCGACCGCGCCGAGGTGGCGATCGCGCGCGAGCGCGAGGCGCGCGCGCTCTTCCGAGTCAGCCGGGGGCTGGCCACGCGGACCGCGACGGCCGACGCTCTCGGCGAGATCGTGGCGATCGTCCGCGCCGAGACCGGCATGGCGCGGGTCTGGGTCGGCCTCGGCGAACCGAACGGCCCGGAGCGGATCGTGGCCGACACGGCCGGGAGCGGAGCCGCGGTCCGGCCCGCGAGTCAGGCAATCCTCCGCAGGATGCCCGACGACGTCCCCGCCCAGTGGGTCCGGGTCCACCAGGCGAACGCTCAGAAGATGGCTCGCCGGGAGGTGGCGGAGCGTCCCGAGCTGGGCTACCGCGTCCATATCGACGCGGGCGGACGGACCCTCGGGTCCTTGTGGGCCCTTCGCGAGCGCTCCGAGCGCGAACCGGACGCGACGGCGACCCGGCTCCTCGCCGGCTCCGCGGACCTGATCGGACAGGCGCTCGAGCAGGACCGCCTCGCGTCCGAGGCCAAGGCCGCCGAGATCGCCCGTCAGAGTGATGCCATCAAGACGGCACTGCTCGAGTCGGTGTCCCACGACCTCCGGACGCCGCTGGCCACGATCCGGGCGGCCGCCGGCAGCCTCATGGATCGCGACGCAGACCTGACGCCGGCCGACCGGGAAGCGAGCGCCGAGGCGATCGATCGGGAGGCCGAGCACCTCAATCGGCTGGTGACGAACCTGCTGGACCTGAGCCGGATCGAGGCCGGGGCGCTGCGGGCCGACCGTGAGGCGTTCGCGGTCGACGACCTGGTCGATCGGACACTCGACCGGCTGCGACCGCGGCTCGGCGGCCTGGTCCTCGAGACCGACCTGCCGGTCACGCTCCCGGCGGTCCTCGTCGACCCGGTGTTCTTCGACCAGATCCTGACCAACCTGGTCGAGAACGCACTGAAGTACGTCCCGTCGGGCCGGACGATCCGGATCTTGGCGCTCCCGGAGCCTGACGCCGTGCGCCTGACCGTCGAGGACTCCGGCCCAGGGGTGCCGGACGACGCGCTCCCGCATCTCTTCGAGAAGTTCTTCCGGGCACCCCAGGACGGCCGGCGGTCGCGCCCGGGGGTGGGGGTCGGTCTGGCGGTCGTCCGCGGACTTGCCGAGGCGATGGGCGGTCGGGTCGGGGCGCGGCGCAGCGCCCTCGGTGGCCTGGCCGTCGACCTCGACCTGCCGCGCGCACCCGTCCCCGATGAACCGCCGGTGGCCGTCGAGGCGCGGGAGGCCGCGGGATGACCGATCGGCGCGAGGGGACCGGCGCCACGGTGCTGATCGTCGAGGACGACGCCTCGACCCGGATGGAGGTCGCCAGGAACCTGGTCGCGCACGGGTACCGCGTCGAGGAGGCCGCGAACGCCACCGAGGCGCTCCGGGCCTGGGGCGCCCGGCGACCCGACCTCATCCTGCTCGACCTTGGCCTGCCCGACGCGGATGGTCTCCTGATCATCCGGCGAGTGCGCCGCGATGCGACCACGCCGATCCTCGTCGTCTCGGCACGGGGCGAGGAGCGGACCAAGGTCGACGCGCTCGAGGCCGGCGCCGACGACTACGTCACGAAGCCCTTCGGCATCCCCGAGCTCCACGCCAGGATCCGGGTCGGACTGCGGCGAGCCGCCGGTCCGGCTGCCGATCCTGACGGCATCCTGCGCAACGGCACGATCGAGCTGGACGTCGCCGCCCACGAGGTCCGGGTCGCGGGGAAGCCGATCGCCCTGACGCCGCACGAGTTCCGGATCCTCGCCCTGCTCCTTGGGTACCCCGGACGCGTCGTCACACGGGGGCGCCTCCTCCGAGCGATCTGGGGCGAGGCCTACGCCGGCGAGGACCACTATCTGCACGTGTACGTGAGCCAGATCCGACGCAAGATCGCGGCGGCCGACCCGGACGGCGAGCTGCGCGACCTCATCACGGCCGAGCCCTCCGTCGGCTACCGGGTGCGCAACGGCTGACCCCACCTTGAGCGATCCCTGAGCGCCTGACGACCCGGGACCCCCGGTCGCCTCTTGGACGGTCGGAGCAGTCTCGAGACATGACCGACCTCACGCCGGGCGATTTCGACGAGCGCCAGGCCATCGCGACCATCGAGCACGAGCTCCGCCTGGTGACGGACGCCATCGGACTCGTCGCCAGCGGTCGCTACCCCAGCGTCACCGTGGCGGGGATCCACTTCGGGGACCAGATCCTCGACGCGGCCCGGCGCGAGGCCGACGCCAGCGGCGTCCGCGTCCGCCAGCTCTTCCCCGCCGACGAGTCGGGTGCGGACCTGATCGTCGAGCGTGTCGACACGCCGGAGGGAGCGTGATGACCCGCCGATCCGTCCTGCTCGTCGAGGACGACGAGGCGCTCCGGTCGATCCTCGCCCGCCACTTGCGGGCCCGCGGGTACGTGGTGCTCGAGGCGGACTCCTCCGAGGCAGCGGTCGGGATCCTCGGGTCCGGGTCGCGGCCGTCCGCTGTGGTCCTGGATATCAACCTGCCCGGCGACACCGGTTGGTCGCTCCTGCGTGATCGGCGCCACCTGGCCGCCGCCGGCGATCCGCCGGTCGTGATCGCCAGCGCGACGACGGTCAGCCCGCACCGACTCGAGGAGTTCGGCGTCGCGGGCTATCTCCCCAAGCCGTTCCCGCTCGAGACGCTGCTCTCGACCCTCGAACGCCTGCTGAACCCGGAGGATGGTGGTTCATGAACCTGCTGGAGCTTCTGACGGGCGTGGTCACCGTGCTCGTCTTCATCTACCTGTTCTGGGCGCTGCTGCGACCGGAGGATCTGTAGCCCGATGCAAACCGCCGATATCCTGACTCTGATCGTCCTCGCCGCCGCGATCCTCATCGCCACCCCCATCGTCGGGTCGTATATCGCCAAGGTGATGGAGGGTGAGCGGACTCTCCTCAGCCCGGTCCTCGTCCCGATCGAGCGCGGGATCTACCGCGCCTGCGGGATCGACGAGACGGCCGAACAGGGCTGGAAGGCCTACACGGTCTCCGTCCTCGTCCTGGCGATCGTCGCCATCGTCGCCCTGTTCCTGATGCTCCGGCTGCAGGACGTCCTGCCGCTCAACCCGGCCGGGAACGCCGCCCAGTCCCCCGACCTGGCCTTCAACACGGCCGTCAGCTTCGAGACGAACACCAACTGGCAGAACTACTCGGGCGAGACCGGCGCGACATACCTCACCCAGGCCGTCGGTCTCGCGGTCCGGAACTTCACCTCCGCCGCTGCCGGTCTGGTTGTCGCGGTCGCGCTCGTCCGCGGCCTGGTCCGCCGGAACGCCTCGACGCTCGGCAACTTCTGGGTGGACATCACCCGCGCCACGTTGTACGTGCTGCTGCCGGTTGCCTTCATCTTCGCGATCATCCTGGTCTGGCAGGGCGTCCCGCAGACGTGGGACGGACCGTCGACGGTGACCACCCTCCAGGGCGCCCACCAGACGATCGCCATCGGCCCGATCGCATCGCAGGAGTCGATCAAGGAGCTGGGCAACAACGGCGGCGGATTCCTCAACGCCAACTCCGCCCACCCGTTCGAGAACCCGACGGGCCTGACCAACCTCCTCGAGATGTTCATGATCCTGCTGTTCCCGTTCTCGCTGACCTACATGTTCGGCCGCTACGCCGGGAACCAGCGCCAGGGCTGGACGATCTTCGGGGCGATGGCCATCGTGCTCGGGATCGGTGCGCTCGTGGCGATGTCCGGGGAGGCCGGGGGCAACCCGCTGTTCCCCGCGGGCGTGAACCAGGCCCTCGGCAACATGGAGGGTAAAGAGATCCGGTTTGGGTCCGCCCTCGGCGGACTGTGGGCCGCAGTCACGACCGGAACGAGCACGGGCGCGATCAACGCCTGGCACGACAGCTTCCAGCCGATCGCAGGGATGGTCCCGCTGTTCAACATGGAGCTCGGCGAAGTCACCCCGGGCGGGATCGGCGCCGGCCTGTACGGGATGCTGATCATCGGGGCGATCCTGGCCGTGTTCATCGCCGGGCTGATGGTCGGCCGGACCCCGGAGTACCTCGGCAAGAAGGTCGAGGCATTCGAGATGAAGATGGCGATGCTCGTCGCGCTCGTCCTCGGCGCGAGCATCCTGGGCTTCACCGCCCTCGCCACGGTCACCACGGCCGGACAAGCCGGCCCGCTCAACCCCGGACCGCACGGCTTCAGCGAGATCCTCTACGCGTTCTCCAGCCAGACCGGGAACAACGGCTCGGCCTTCGCCGGCCTGACCGGAAACACGCCCTTCTACAACATCACCGGTGGCTTCGCGATGCTGCTCGGACGGTACGGGATGATCGTCCCGATCCTCGCCCTGGCCGGCTCGATGGCCGCCAAACGGCGCGTGGCCCCCTCGCTCGGGACGTTCCCGACGACGGGCCCGCTGTTCACCATCCTCCTGATCGGCGTGGTCATCATCGTCGGGGCGCTCACGTTCTTCCCGGCGCTGGCCCTCGGCCCGATCGTGGAGCAACTCCTCCAGAACGCTGCGGTGGTCCACCCATGAGCCTCACACCTACGAACCTCTCCGTCGATCTCGGGCGCGGTACCCGCCGCTTCCAGCGGTTCGTCGTCGGCGGCGGCCAGAAGCCCGCCTCGGGCGAGCCTCGGAAGCCCCGCGGCGTGCTCGACCCCGAGCTCCTCCGGGCAGCGCTGCCCGAGTCCGTCCGGAAGCTGCATCCGCGCCACCTGATCAAGAACCCGGTCATGTTCGTGGTCGAGATCACCGCGGTCCTCGTCACGCTGACCGCGATCGCCGGCGCCACCGGCGCGCAGCCCGAGACGGCCACCTCCGGCGGGCTCGGGTTCCAGATCCAGATCGCCGTCTGGCTGTGGTTCACCGTCCTGTTCGCGACCTACGCCGAGGCCGTCGCCGAGGCGCGCGGACGTGCCCAGGCGGCCACGCTTCGCAAGACCCGATCCGAGACCTCGGCCCACCGGCGCCGGGCGGACGGCACGCTCGAGGACGTCGGGTCCTCCGAGCTGCGCAAGGGCGACATCATCGTCATCGAGGAGGGCGAGACGATCGCCGGCGACGGCGACGTCGTCGAGGGCGTCGGGTTCGTCAACGAGGCGGCGATCACAGGCGAGTCGGCACCCGTCCTCAAGGAGCCCGGCACCGACATCCGGAGCTCGGTCACCGGCGGAACGACGTTGGTGAGCGACCGGATCGTGGTGCGGGTGACGGCCGACCCGGGCGAGACCTTCCTCGACCGGATGATCGCCCTGGTCGAGGGCGCCAAGCGGCAGCGGACGCCGAACGAGATCGCCTTGTCGATCCTTCTCGCCGGCCTGTCGATCATCTTCCTGATGGCCGTCGTCACGCTCCGTCCGTTCGGCTTGTACGCCGGGACGACCGTCGACACGGTCGCCCTGATCGCACTGCTCGTCTGCCTCATCCCGACGACGATCGGCGGCCTGCTGTCGGCGATCGGCATCGCCGGCATGGACCGGGTCGCCCGGTTCAACGTGCTGGCGATGAGCGGCCGAGCGGTCGAGGCGTCGGGCGACGTGGACGTGATCCTCCTCGACAAGACCGGCACCATCACCTACGGCAACCGCCTTGCGGCGTCGATCTGGCCGGCACCGGGCGTCGCCGAGCTCGACGTGGTCAACGCGGCGCTCGTGTCGTCGATCCAGGACGAGACGCCGGAGGGCCGGTCGATCGTCGAGCTCGCCAGGACACGACTGGGCACGCTCGGCGCCGCCGCCGGAACGACCGACGAGGCCGGTTTCCAGAAGCTGAGCGCCGAGATCGACGAGGAGATCCCGTTCCGGGCCGAGACCCGCACCAGCGGCGTCCGAACGACCGCCGGTGTGACGATCCTGAAGGGTGCGGTCGACGCGATCCGTACCCGCCTCGGCGACCGGTTGCCGCCCGAGGTCGTGGCCGAGACCGACCGGATCGCCGACCTCGGCGGGACACCGCTCGTCCTCGAGCGCGACGGTGCCGCCCTCGGGGTGATCGAGCTCAAGGACACCGTCAAGGAAGGGCTGGTCGAGCGCTTCGCGGAATTCCGCAAGATGGGCATCCGGACGGTGATGATCACCGGCGACAACCCCCGGACGGCCGCGACGATCGCGCGCGAAGCCGGCGTCGACGACTACATCGCCGAGGCGACCCCGGAGATGAAGATCGCGCTTCATCCGCAAGGAGCAGGCGGACGGCCACCTGGTCGCGATGACCGGCGACGGCACCAACGACGCGCCGGCACTGGCCCAGTCGGACGTCGGCCTGGCGATGAACAGCGGCACGTCCGCGGCCAAGGACGCCGCCAACATGGTCGACCTCGACTCGGATCCGACCAAGCTGCTCGAGGTCATCGCCATCGGCAAGCAGCTCCTGATCACGCGCGGCTCGATCACCACGTTCTCGATCTCGAACGACGTCGCGAAATACTTCGCGATCGTGCCGGCGATGTTCGTCGCGGTCTATCCGGCCCTCAACGGGCTGAACATCATGGGCCTGTCGACCCCGCAGAGCGCCATCCTGTCGGCGGTCATCTTCAACGCGCTGATCATCGTGGCGCTCATCCCGCTGGCCCTTCGCGGCGTCGGCTTCCGTGCCGCGCCGGCCAGCGTCCTGCTCCAGCGCAACCTGCTCATCTATGGCCTCGGCGGCTTGATCGCCCCGTTCATCGGTATCAAGGCGATCGACGTCGTCGTGACCGCCCTCCATCTCGCCTAGGACCGAACGACCATGCGAACCTTCCTTCGTCAACAGCTCTGGCCGGCCATCGCGATCCTGGTCGCGCTCACGGTCATCACCGGGATCGTCTACCCGGCGGCCGTCACCGTGATCGCCCAGGTGGCGTTCAAGTCGCAGGCGAACGGCTCGTTCATCATCACCGCCGACGGCCGGACGATCGGGTCGAGCCTGATCGGCCAGGCCTTCGACGACCCCAAGTACTTCACCGGCCGGCTGTCGGCCGCCGGCACCGACGGCTACGATGCGAATTCGTCCGCGGGCTCGAACCTCGGGCCGACCAACCAGGACCTGATCGACCGCGTCACGAAGCAGGTGGATGAGATGCGCGCCGCGAACGGCGATGCCCCGATCCCGGTCGACCTCGTCACCACCTCCGCGTCGGGGCTCGACCCGAACATCAGCCCGGCCGCCGCCCAGTACCAGGTCGCCCGGGTCGCCAAGGCGCGGGGCATGACCGAGCCGGACGTCCAGGCCGCCGTCGCCCGCCACACGGAGGGGACCTTGCTCGGGTTCATCGGCCAGCCTCGGGTCAACGTCCTGCTGCTGAACCTCGACCTCGACGGGCTGCTCGCGAAGTGAACGACGAGCGCGACGCGTTCGATCATCGTCCGACGGCGGACGAGATGCTCGCGCGCGTCCGCTCCGACGCGTCCGGCGGCCGAGGCCGCCTGCGTGTCTATCTCGGGATGGCCCCGGGCGTCGGCAAGACGTACACGATGCTGGAGGAGGCGCATCGACGCGTCGCCCGCGGGACGGACCTTGCCGTGGGATTCGTCGAGGACCATGGCCGTCCGCAGACGAAGGCCCTGCTCGATGGGCTCGAGGTCGTGCCGCGCCGTCGGCTGGAGTACCGCGGGGTCGTCGTCGAGGAGATGGACACCGATGCGGTCCTCGCCCGCCGGCCGACGGTGGCGGTCGTCGACGAGCTCGCCCATACCAACGTCCCCGGCTCGGCCCGACCGAAGCGATGGCAGGACGTGGAGGTCCTCCGCGACGCCGGGATCAACGTCATCAGCACCTGCAACGTGCAGCACGTCGAGTCGGTCGCCGATGCCGTCGCGACGATCACCGGGGCGCCGGTCAACGAGCGCCTGCCCGACGACGTCCTGGCCGCCGCCGACGAGGTCGAGCTCGTCGACATGAGCCCCCACGCGCTCCGCCAGCGGATGCGCCACGGCAACGTCTACCCGCCCGAGCGCACCCAGATCGCGCTCGACCGTTTCTTCACCGAGCCGAATCTCACCGCCCTCCGCGAGCTGTCGCTGCGGTTCGTGGCCCAGCAGGTCGACGACGAGCTGGGCGGCATCTCGTCGGCGAGCCAGCTCGACGTCCTCCGGGCGGTCGGCGATCGGGTCCTCGTCCTGGTCGACGACACCGCGGTCGCGCAGATCGCCCTGCGGCGGGCCGCCAGGCTGGCGAGCGCGATCCACGGCCACCTGATCGCGGTCGTCGTCGACGTCGCCTCGGCCGGCGAGCTGCCGTTCGACAAGCGACGGGACCTCCGGGAGAACCTCGACTTCGCCGAGGACCTCGGTGCGGAGATCGTCCAGGTCGAGGCCCCCGACGTCGCGAGCGGCCTCATCGACGTGGTCCGGCGGCGGCGCGCCTCGCACCTGTTCCTGCCACATCGCGAGGTCCGCGGGCTCAGCGGCCTCCGTCGCGGGTCCCTGGCGGACGCGATCCTGCGTCAGGTGAGCGACCTCGAGGTCCATCTCGTAGCCGGCCCATCGTCCGACCGCTGAGGACCGTCGTGGGGCGGACCGTTTGACGGAAACGGCTCGCGGCCCGATGGTGGAGGCCAGATCGCAGGCGCCGGGCTCCGTTTCCGCGGGTCCGAAGCGCGCGATGGATCGGATCCTCCCATGGCTCGAACCCCCTTCGCCTCGCCCGAGGCGAGCATCGTCGTGAGCACCGACGGCTACTTCGACGTCTACCCGACGACTCCACGAACCGACGGCGACAAGCCGGCCTATCGCGGCCGGCTCGCGGAGCTGGGACCAGGCATCCGCGGCGCCGACGACCGGCTCGGGGTCCGTCCCGGCTCGGTCGCGCTCGCCGATGCCGTCACCGCCTGGTCGGCGGTCAACGGCGCGGCGGCCGTCCGCGGCGAGCTCGGCCAGGGTCGCGACGGGAACGAACCGGTCGCCTGACGGGCCGGGCCCGTCCCACGGGCCGCTGGCAGTCCCGCTGCGCCTCGACGGCTCGCGATGGAGCTGCCGGGGCGTCGCGATCCAGCGTCGCGGCGTCGCGATTCAGTAGGCCGAGCCGCCACCGCTCCCGTTGCCGCAAGCGGCAAGGATGACCAGAAGCAGGGGCAGGAAGATCGTCAGCCGGCTCAGCAGGAGTCGGCGATCGGTCGGTGGGCGATCGAGTCTCATGGGTGGGACCTCCAGCCTTGACTACGCCGCGACGGAGCCGCCGGTTCTCGCCGAGCGCCTGACCCACGGAGCGGATGATCCTCGAACGGCCTGGGCCGTCGGGGCCTGGCGTATCGTTGGTCGGCTCCATGCCAGGATCCACGACCGGGAGGCAAGCCGATGCCAGCCGCACGACACGAGGTGACGATCGGGCGACCGAGCGCGGAGGTGTTCGCATTCATCGCGGACGGCGAGAACGGGACGAAATGGCGGTCCGGGATCATGGACATCGCGCACGTCTCCGGCTCGGGTGTCGGCGCGATCTACAAGCAGGGCGTCAAGGGCCCGGGCGGCCGCCGGGTCGACGCCGACTTCCGCGTGACCGCCTACGAGCCGGGTCGACGCCTCGCGTTCGAGACGATCGCCGGCCCGGTCCGCCCGACCGGCGAGTACCTCATCGAGGACACCGCTGACGGGGCACGTCTCACGTTCGCCCTGCAGGCGGAGCTCGGCGGCATCAAGAAGCTGCTGATGGGCGGAGCGGTCCAGAAGACCATGGAATCGGAAGTCGCTGCGACCGAGCGGCTCAAGCAGGTCCTGGAGGCAGCGCCGGCTCCATAGCGGCGTTCGACAGCGTCGGAGTCAGCGCCGGATCGGCTCGAGGATCTCCCGGCCGCGCGATGATGGCGCGTCCGGTTCGGGCGGCGCCTCCGCTTCCTGCGCCGCTCGACGGGTCATCTCCTCGGTCAGCACCTCGCGCAGGTTGGACTGGCCCTGCTCGACCAATGGCGCGATGACGTCGCGAGCGGACGCCGCCTCCTCGCGCTCGCGGCGGTTCCGGCCCCACGTGAACAGCATCCGGACCCGCGTGCCCTCCGGGGCGTCCTCGAATGCGAACGTGCTCACGGCCTTGAAGCCGTTGGGCATGGTCGTCCGGTGGGTCACGTGCTCGGCCGGCCGCCAGTCGAGGATCTCCTCGACCATGACGTCCTTGCCGTGCATGCAGTGGTTCGTGGTCCCGACCCCGCGGCGCGGAGCGGTCGGCAGCTCGTCGACGCCGGTGACCCCGGCCTGCCAGCGCGGGCGGAGCGCCGGGTCGGTCATGAACGACCAGACGATGTCCCGCGGGGCCGGTTGGATCGTCTCGAGGACGTACCCGGCGTCTCGCTCCGCGACGATCACCCGCCGGCCCTCGAGCTCGGCCGTCCACGCCGCGCCGAGGTCGTGGACCCAGCCGGTCATCTCGCCGAGGTCGTCGTACGTGTCGCGGAACTCGGTCATCCCGAGCGCGACGGGGTCGACGCCCATCGCCTCGACGCACGCCGCGCTGAACAGGGCGTAGGCGGGCGTGCCGAGCCGCTCGACGACGTGGTTCTTGAGCATGCGATGGGCGACGATGACGTCCGAGCCGACCAGCTCCTCGCGTCCCGCGATGCGGTGGCGGATGACCGAGCCGTGGTGGGCGATGACCTTGAGGTCGAGCCGGGGCATCAGCACGCACGCGTTGCACTCGCAGGCGGTCGCCTGGGCGATGTCGCGCAGCCGGCGGCGGAACGCGAAGTAGATCCGTTCGACGGTGTCGAGCAGCTGCGAGCCGTCGATCCGGTCCGTGAGCATGTAGGCGAACGCCGCGTCGCCCTCGAGCTTGGCCAGCCGGAAGTTCGGCCGGAGCGCGCCGACGACCGTCGTCATCAGGTCGGCCAGGATGTCCTGCGCGTGGTCGAGCTCGGCGCCGGCGAGATAGCTCGTGTAGCCGGAGATGTCGGCGATCACCAGGCACGCCGGCTCGGGAGTCGAGAGCATCCACTCACCCCACTGCGAAGCGTGGGCATCATCGCTCGTCCGACCCGCGACGTCGAGCGAGGTCGCGGTCGGCGGTCGTCAGGGTGTGGTCGGGGCGGCGGGATTCGAACCCACGATCTCGTGCTCCCAAAGCACGCGCGATGCCAAACTTCGCTACGCCCCGAGGTGCTGAGTCGACGCCACGCGGACCTCGAAATGGGGAGGCCGAACGACCCTTCGCCCTTCAGCGCTCATATCGTACGTGCTGCGCCGATCGCACGTGCTTGGCATCGGACGAACGCGTGGCCTGCGTATCCAAGAGAATGCCGTCCGCATTTGATATGCCGCGAGTCCGGGTCGTCTTATCCAAGCTGCCTGACAGGAGACGGCAGGAGCTCGAGGGCCTCGATGTGGGCGGGCCGGACCGCGCGGAAATGGCGCTGGTCGAGCGTCGCTACCTTGGCCTCGTCCAGGCGCTCGGCGAGCACCACGATGCTGGCATCGACGACGCCGAGAGCGAGATCCTCGTAGCGAGACTGCAGCTCGCGGCAGCGGGCAAGATCGGCGCCCGTCGGCGGTTCGACCCGGTAGACCCCGGCGAGCAGGTCGTCCAGGAAGATGAGCCAGGCCTCGGCGGGGAGTCGGCGGCTGCACCAGTAGTCGAGCTCAGCGAGGACGAGCATCGGTACGACGAGGTCTTCGCTCGTACTCGTCAGCAGCCGGGCGCAACGCTCATGATCGGGATCGGCGGCGTCGAGCGCGGCAAGCAGAGGACCCGTGTCGCAGATGAGCGCCACCGGTCAGCGCGGCTCGTCGGCGACGGGCTCTGCGGTGACGTCGGCGGCGCTGCGGCCATCGGTGGAACGTGCCACGCCCACTCTCGGACGCCGCCCCGCGCGCAGCGCCTGTGCCTTCTCCTCGACCGCTTCGCGCAGAAGCGACGCGAGGGGGACCTGGCGGCGCTGCGCCTCTGCCTCGAGCGTACGGATGGTGGCTTGCGGCGCGCTGACGGTGGTCCGGCGAAGTTGAGTCATGATGCTTGATGCTAGCATCATGATCGGTCTCGTGACTACTCCTGCCAGATGTCATAGCGCTCGCCCAGCTCGCGGAGGACGTCGGCATCATCGAGCTGCACCGGGCTGAGGGTGGCGAGCTCGGCCAGGTAGCGGTCGAACCCCCCGGGCGTGAAGATCGTCACGAGGCGGCCACCACCCGGGCAGGTCACCTCGTGCCTGAGGTTCGGCGGCACGGTCACGGTGGTCCCGGGCGTCGCGATCACCGTCTCGTCTTCGAACGCGAACGTGACCTCGCCGTCGAGGATGTAGAAGATCTCAGCCATGGAGCGATGCCGGTGCGCCGGGAGGTGGAAGCCTGGCTTGAGGGTGTCCTCGACGACCGAGACCCGGCCGTCCGTCAACTCCATCGGCGTCTTCACCGAGATGTGGTCCTGGGACCACTCGTAGTCGGGCCCGTGGCCGGCTGCGACGACATGCTGTCTCATGGCGACTCCATCGATCGGGTCAGCTCAGTCGCTCGACCCACGCGGTCGCCAACGATAGACTGGCCACGACTCGCTGGGTGACAGCGGCGGCCCATGGAGGAGAGGATGACTGAGCCCAGCGGTCGATCCGTCGTCGAGCGCTACGCGCGCGCCCTGCAGGACAAGGACTTCGACGCGCTGGAAGCGCTCCTGACCGACGACTTCATCGACGAGATGCCCCAGTCGGGGGAACGCGTTCGGGGCAAGGCGAACCAGCTCGCCATCGCGCGCAACTACCCAGGCGGGGTCGGAACCATCGATCCAAGCAGTGCACGGCTCGTCGGGTCGGAAGATCGATGGGTGATGACGCCGACGTTCGCAGCCCTGCGCATCGAGGGGTCGGGCGACGTCTACACCTACGTCGGGAGTGTCCGGTACCCGAACGGCGAGACGTGGCAGATGATCGCCATCATCGAACTCCGCGATGGAAGAGTCGCCAAGTCGACGACGTGGTACGCAGCGCCGTTCGAAGCCCCGGAATGGCGGGCGCCGTACGTGGAACGCTTGTCACCATCGGGGGCGTAGCGGAACGTACGGTTGGCACGCCGCGCGGCCGACGGGGCGGTCAGCCGCCGGTGCTGGGTTCCTTGTCGTCGTGCCAGAACGTGGCCAAGGCATCGGCCACGGCTCGTTGCTGGGCGGGGGTCAAGCGACGACCGAATTCGCGTTCGATGACCTTGAGGTGATCGGCGAACGCCGCGTCGTGACGGCGACGGCCCTCGGGCGTCAGGACGACCCGAACGCCGCGTCGGTCGCCGGGGACGGCCTCGCGGCGGACCAGTCCGGCGGCCTCGATCCGGTCGACAAGGCGGGTCAGCCCGCTCCTGGTGAACAGCGATCGCTGCTCGAGCTCCTGCATCCGGAGGCCGGTGTCCGCGGCGTCATAAAGCTGAGCCAGGACGTCGAGCCACGTCAGCGGGAACCCGGCTCGCTCGATGAGGTCTGGCTCGGCGACCTGGAGCGTCCGCGATGTCGCGAAGAGCACGCCACGCCAGGCATCGTTCCACAGGGCGGCGGGCCGGCTCGCATCCTCGTCGGTGGTCATGCCAGCACCTTAGCGCACATCCGCCTGACTTGGCAACATCTGCTAAAACAGTTATTGACAGGACAGCTGATGTCGTGTCAGCATCTGCTGGAACCCGTGGCGCGGAGACAGCCAGGGTCGGACCAGCTGGAGGCATCGCGATGACCACGCTCTTCGTTCGGCATCAGGTCGCCGACTACGCGCAGTGGCGCGTGGTCTACGACGGGTTCGCGCCCACCCAGCAGGCGCTCGGCGTCCAGGACCAGGCCGTCTACCAGGCGATCGACGACCCGAACGACATCACCGTCCGCCACGAGTTCGCGACGCTCGAGGCAGCGCAGACATTCGGCGGGAGCTCCGAGCTGCGCTCCGCCATGCACGACGCCGGCGTCCAGGGGGCTCCGTCGGTCTGGTTCACCACCCGGGCCTGATCCGCGCCGGGACCACCGGCAGGCAGCAACGAACGACGGGTGCCGCAAGGGCACCCGTCGTCGATTCTAGGTCTCACGTCGGCCGCGATGATCACGACGCGGCACACGGCCGATGCCGTACCCTCGGGTCTCGACCAGCACGAGGGTTGAGATGAGCATGGCCCCGGATCCGATCGCAAACCCGTCCGCCTATCAACGGCTCCTGCTCGCTGCCCTCGGGGACGACGATCCGGCGACTGCGCAGGCGACCACGCCTGCAGCGTTCCGGGCGCTGGTCACGGAGGCCGGGGCGCATCTCCGGGTCCGGCCCGAGCCGACCGAGTGGTCGGTCCTCGAATGCATCGACCACCTGGTCGACGGGGAGCTGGTCGTGTCCACCCGCTATCGCTGGATCCTGGCCGAGGATTCCCCGGACATCGCCGGCTACGACCAGGACCTGTGGGTCGCCCGGGTCCACGCGGGCGAGGATCCCGAGACGCTGCTCCTGCTGTTCGAGGCGCTCCGGCGATCGAACCTCGAGCTCTGGGCACGGACGCCTGCGGAGGACCGGGTCCGCTTCGGCCGGCATCGCGAGCGTGGCGAGGAGAGCTACGACCTCACGTTCCGGATGGCGGCCGGCCACGACCGGGTCCACCTGGAGCAGGCGCGACGGGCACTTACCCAGGTGCGTGCGGCCCGTTGAGGATCAGCTGTCGCCGAGCGCCTCGCGCAGCTGCGTCTCCATCTCGTCGTCGAGCGTCGTCTGGATGACCTTGCCGTGATGTGACCGGAGGACCGACAAGGCCGGGTCGAGGTTCGCCTCCTTGACGACCAGGAACAGCGCCGACTTCCCGGGGGTGAGCTGGGCCTTCACGTCGTCGACGAACTCGTGGCTCACCCCGGTCCCGAGCGACGCCGCGATCCCGGCTCCGACCGCAGCCCCGATGGCGATCCCGGCGAGCGGCAGGACGAGCGCGCCGACGAAGACGCCGATGATCCCGCCGACGACCGCTCCGGTCTCGGTCGTGCCGCTGAGCTCGTTCTTGACGTGCGCCTTGCCGTCGGCGTCACGGGACACGACGGCGGTGTCCTCGAACTTGATCTGACCCTCGGCTTCGAGCTTGCGCAGGGAGCGCAGGACGTCCAAGGCCTCGTCCGCTGTGTCGAAACCGAGCACCACGAGTTGCGTCATCGTCACCTTCCTCCTTCGTTCGGGGCCATCGTACCGGCTCGAGGTCCGTGAGGCGACGCAACAATCCCCCCGGACGGGACGTCGGAGGTTGGACGCCGGGCGGTGACTGGCAGGCAACAGGGGGCCGCCCGGCGTCGCCACGTCCGGCGGGCTAGACTGCACCCGCAGCCGGCGAGCCGCCCAGAGACGCATCGGAGACGAGGACCTGCGCCAGGCCACCAAGCTTCGGCCCGACACGAGGCCGACCGACCGTCGCCGCATCCTCGCGGCCGCGCTGTCCGCGCTGATCCCCGGACTCGGCCAGGCATACAACCGTCGCCAGCGACTCGCGCTCGGCCTGTTCATCCCGTTCGCGGTCGTCGCGCTGCTGACGATCCTTGCCGTGATGGCGATCCCCGGCCCGAGGCTCCTCGCCAGCGCGATCGTCCCGGGCACGCTCGGGGCACTCCTGCTCCTCAACGCCGCCGTCCTGGCGTGGCGGCTCGTGGCGCTCGTCCAGGCGTTCTTCGACTCGCGCTTCGAGCTGCGGCCGGGCGGGCTCGGGTTGACGGGGCTCGCCGTGATCGTGGCCGTCACGGTCCTCCCGCACGCCGGAGCGCAGTACGTCGGCGGGCTCGCCGGCTCGACCTTCGCCGACGTGTTCGACGGGGCGGTCCTGGGTGAGCAGTCGCACGCGCGCGGTCCGGTCCCGGGGACCGATGCGCGGATGAACGTCCTGCTCGTCGGGATCGACGCCGGTGCGGGACGCGATCACGCCCTGACCGACTCGCTGATCGTCGTCTCGCTCGACCCCGTCGGAAAGACGGTCAGCATGGCGTCGCTGCCGCGGGACCTCGTCAACGTCCCGCTCGGCGACGGCCGGACCTTCGCGCCGAAGCTCAACAGCCTGCTGAGCTACGCGACGACCCACAAGGACGAGTTCCCGGCCGGAGGGATGCGGACCCTCGAGAACGCGGTCGGGACGCTCCTCGGGATCCCGATCCACTACTACGCGACGGTCGATCTGGGCGGGTTCATCAAGATGGTCGACGCGGTGGGGGGTGTCGACGTCAACGTCAAGCAGGCCCTCGACGACCCGAAGTACCGCGGCTACGGCGTGACCGGGAACAAGGGCTGGCAGGTCGACGTCGGGCCGCATCACTTCGACGGCAAGGACGCACTGGCCTACGCCCGGATCCGACGGTCGGTCGGTCAGACCGACTTCACCCGCCAGGCCCGCCAGCAGGAGATCCTCCTCGCCCTGCGCTCGAAGGTCGTCAAGGGCGGTGCGCTGTTCAGCCTTCCGAGCCTGCTCGACGCGATCGGCGACACGGTCTCGACGGACCTGCCCCCAGAGCGCCTGCCGGACCTGGCCGTCCTCGCGGGCGAGATCCCGGCGAAGAAGATCGTCCGGGTCGTCGTCCGATTCCCGCTCGTCCATCCGGCCAAGCCCGGGCAGAGCAAGTACGGCGCGGTCCAACTGCCCGACGTCGCCGCGATCCTGGCGATGGCCGCCCGGCTGTTCTCGACCCCGGGCACCGCGCCGGCCGGCTGGGATCCGAAGGCGACTCCCCTGCCGAGCGCCGATCCCGGCACGAGTCCCGGAGCGAGCGAGTCCGCCGGACCCTGATGCCGGGAGCGCGTCGTGGGGCCCGGGCTCCGAGGCCCACCGGCGAACCGTCAGTCGCCGAGCTCGCGAGCCAAGCAGCCACGGGACCCTGGGTTCCCCGCTGAGCACACTCCTCGGACCGATCCTCCAGGGTCCGAGCCCCCAGGTATTACGGGCAATGCTAGGAAGCGTCCTGCGAGGCCGGTCGGCCTCGGTCCGTCGCCTTGTGAGCCGCGCCAAGACACGTCCTAGCAATGCCCGTACTATCCCGCCGTCTGGCGGGCGGCTCGCGACCGGGATCGAACGAACGAGGCCGGCGCCTAGCAATGCCCGTGCTATCCGCGCGCCGATGGCGCATGGGCGGAGCCGCGTCCGGGGCGGAGCCGCGTCCGGGGCGGAGCCGCGTCCGGGGCGGAGCCGCGTCCGGGGCGGAGCCGCGTCCGGGGCGGAGCCGCGTCCGGGGCGGGAGCCGCGTCCGGGGCGGAGCCGCGTCCGGGGCTGAGCCGCGTCCGGGGCTGAGGTCAGTACCCCAGCGCCGCCAGCCGAGCGGCCATCCGGCGGGCGGCCCGCGCGCGATGCGAGATCCGGTGCTTCTCCTCGGCCGTCCACAGCCCCAGCGTCCGGCCGCCGGGTGGCTCGGACCGCGGCTCGAAGATCGGGTCGTAGCCGAAGCCGCCGGTGCCGCGCGGCCCGGTCGCGATGCGTCCCCGGCAGGTACCGCGGGTCTCCGCGACGATCGGGACGAGGCCGCGACCCGTCATCCGACGGTCCGACGCGTCCGCGAGCACCAGGACGCAGACATACCGCGCTCCCCGGAGGTCCGGCGGCAGACCTCGCAGGGCCGCCAGCAGCTTGGCGTTGTTCTGCGCGTCGGTCGCGTCGGGCCCGGCGTACCGGCGGGTGTAGACCCCGGGGCCACCGCCCAGCGCGTCGACCTCGATCCCCGAGTCGTCGGCCAGGGTGGGCAGTCCGGTCAGCCGTGCATAGGCACGGGCCTTGATCCGCGCGTTGGCGGCGAAGGTGGTCCCGTCCTCGACCGGATCGACATCGGGAGAGACGCCGGCGTCGTCGAGCGAGATGAGCTCGGCGACGGCCGGGTGGAGGAGCTCGCGGAGCTCGCGGAGCTTGTGGACGGAGCGGGTCGCCACGACGATCCGCGGCGGAGGCTCCGTGCGGCGCCGGCGGACCGGACCAGTGGGGCGGCCGTGCCCGCTTCCGACGTCGCCGCGGTGCCCGCGTCCGGCGTCGCCGCCCGCGTTCCCACCGCCCGAGCTCACCGCTTGACGGTGGCGATCGCCGCGGTCTGCGCCTCGAACAGCTGGTCGAGCCCGGACTGGGCGAGGTCGAGCAGGCCGTTCATCGCGGCGCGGTCGAAGGCGCGGCCCTCGGCGGTGCCCTGGACCTCGACGTACTCGCCGGCGTCGGTGCCGACGACATTGAAGTCGACGTCCGCGTGGGAATCCTCGGGGTAGTCGAGGTCGAGGTACGGGACCCCGTCGACGATCCCGACGCTGACGGCGGCGACTCGATTGACCAGCGTCCGCTCCATCCCGTAGGTGATCAGCGCCGCCGCGAGCGCGACGTATCCGCCGGTGATCGACGCCGTCCGCGTCCCGCCGTCGGCCTGGAGGACGTCGCAGTCGACCGTGACGGTCCGCTCGCCGAGCTTCGCCAGGTCGACCACACCGCGGAGCGAGCGCCCGACCAGACGCTGGATCTCGTGCGTCCGGCCGCCGATGCGACCCTTGGCCGACTCGCGCTGGCTGCGCTCGGCCGTGGCCCGCGGCAGCATCGAGTACTCGGCGGTGACCCAGCCGGTGCCCTTCCCGCGGAGGTGCGGCGGGACGCGATCCTCGATCGTCGCTGCACACAGGACCTCAGTGTCGCCGACGCGGATCCGACACGAGCCCTCGGCCCATTTCTGGACGCCGAGTGTCAGCGTGATCGGACGCAGCTCGTCGGGGCGCCGGCCGTCCGCGCGGACCGTGGGCGGGGTACCGATGGTCATCGCGGGAGTCCCTCCGTGGCGGCCGCGGCGGCCCTGGCGGCCCGTTCCTCGACCTTGGCAGCATCCCACAGCTCGTCGAGCTGGGCGAAGTCGAGGTCGCGCAGGGCGACGCCGCGAGCCGCCGCCGCACGCTCGACCGAGCCGAACCGGCGCCGGAACTTGTCGTTGGCCGCGCGCAGGGCGGCCTCCGCCTCGACGCCGTGACGACGGGCCAGGTTGACCAGGACGAGGAGGAGATCGCCGACCTCCTCGGACCGTTCCGGGGCCGTCTCGGCAGCCATCAGCTCGGCCAGCTCCTCGTGGACCTTGGCGACGATCCCGTCGATCGTCGGCCAGTCGTACCCGAGCGCCGCGGCCCGCTCCTGCATCTCCTGACTCGCGGCCAGAGCGGGCATCGAGCGGCTGATCCCGTCGAGCGCCCCGCGCGGCGCGGTCGACCCGCCGGGTGCGTCGCTCGTCCCGTCGGCGGCGACACCGCCCTCGGCGTCGGCACGCTCCGCGGCGTCGGCACGCTCCGCGGCGTCGGCACGCTCCGCGGCGTCGGCACGCTCCGCGGCGTCGGCACGCTCGCCCGCCTTGATCGTCTCCCATTGACGGGTGACGTCGGCCGCGGTCCGAGCCTCGGCGTCGCCGAAGACGTGCGGATGACGGCGGACGATCTTCGTGGCGATGGCAGCCTGGACGTCGGCCAGGTCGAACACACCGGCCTCGGCCGCGAGCTGGGCGTGGAGCACGACCTGGAGGAGGAGATCCCCGAGCTCGTCGGCGAGGTCGAGGGACGCGCCCGCGGCGAGCGCGTCGTAGACCTCGTAGGCCTCCTCGAGCAGGTGCTTGCGCAGCGACTCGTGCGTCTGCTCGCGATCCCACGGGCAACCGTCGGGCTGGCGCAGCCGGTCCGAGATCCAGGGCATCGCCCACGGCCCGGCGGCGGCGAGCTCGGGACGGATCGGGCCGAGGTAGATCGGCCCGGCGAGGTCCTCGAGGCTGAGGTCGCCGACCGTCGTCCCGTCGGCGACCCGGGACCGTCCGACCGGATGGTCCGCCGGATAGAGCCGTCGGAGCACGGTCAGTGGGTCCGAGCCGCGCGGGCCGGCTCGACCCGGCAGCGGCGCGACCGTGGAGAGTGTCTCGGCCGCGGCCACGGCACCGACGGCACCACCGACGCCCCCCACACCCCGGCCGGTCAAGACCGCGAGCGGCACGATCAGGAGCGGCCGCGACGCCTCGATCGGCGTGGCGATGAGGTGCTCGGCCGCGGCGACCTGGAGCCCGGCCTCGGGTTCCAGGCCCCAGCGCAGGCGCGCTTCGGCGAGCAGCGCGTCGAGCACGATCCGGCGGCTACTGGGTCGTCGTCGAGAGGTCCGGCGTGATCGTCGCCTTGGCCTTCTCGGCGGCGTACCAGTTGGTGAACGCGCTGCCCTTGAGCGTCTCGAGCTGCGCACCGTCGGGCAGGCGCGTGGCCTCCTGATTCACCAGGAACAGGTAGTAGCCGGTGTCCGTCTTCAGGACGTCGCTGACCTTCCCGACCGTCGCGTCGAAGATGGCCTTCTCGCGTGCGGCATCGAGCTGGTAGCGAGCGACCCAGCCGAGGTCTCCGCCGGTCGCCGCGTCGGCGCTGTCGGAGTTCTCCTTGGCCAGCTTCGCGAAGTCGGCACCGGGGGCGTTGGCCAGCACCTGCAACCCGCTGATCCGACCCTCCGGAGGCTGGCGCCGATCCTCGAACAGGATGACGTGCCAGCCGTACTGGCTCTTGACCGGGCCGATCAGGTCGCCCTTCTTGAGGCCCGTCTTGAAGATCGCGTCGCCGAACCCCGGGTCGAGCGAGCTTTGGGTGAACCAGTCCAGCTCGCCGCCGGCGGCGCCCGACGTCGTGTCCTTGCTGTCGGTCTTGGCGATCGACTCGAACTCCGCGAGCAGCTGGTCCGGCTGACCCTCGAGCGCCTTGAGCTTGTCGTAGGTCGCCTGGGCCTTGGCCTGCGCGGCGGCCCAGGCGGCATCGTCGGACGGGAGCGGGCTGGCGCCGCCCGGGTCGGCGTCACCCGGGGTGTACAGGATGTGGCGCACCTTGACCTCGTCGCCCGGACCCGTGTAGTTCGCGCTCGACACGAAGATCTCGTTGACCTTGCGCTGGATCGTCGGCACGGTGGTGTTGTCGGCGACGATCTTGGTCGTCAGGGCGTCGCGGATGAGGTCGGCCCGGACCGCGTCCCGGTAGGCGCCCATCGGAACGCCCGCATCCTTGATCTTGTCGACCCACGACGCATCGACCGTCTGGGGCGCGATCTCCACGACGCGTCCGATCCGGTAGGCGCCGTCGGCCCCGGCGACGACGTCGGTCAGACCGGGCTGCGCCAGCCCGAACACGGCGGTCGTCAGGGCTGGGTCCAGCGAGGTGGAGGACTTCCCGATCCAGCCGACATCGCCGCCACCGGCGGCGTACCCGTCCGACGAGCCGGCCTTCGCGGCGTCCTCGAACGACTGACCGGCCTTCACCTTGGCCAGGATGTCGGCGGCCTTGGCCTGCGCCGCCGCCTTCTGCCCGTCGGTCGGACCGGTGGCGCCCGTGCTGACCTCGGGGTCGACCGTGATCACCCCGACATGGCGCTGCTCGAGCGTGGTCCCTTCGTCGACCAGCCGCTGGTCGATCTGCTTGTCGTCGACGCTGATGCCCTTCGCCGCGGCGAGCTGGCCCTGGAGCGCTTCGTCGATCAGCCGTTCCAGCGTGGACGTCGACAGGTTCTGCCGCCCCTGCTCGTAGGCCGCCACCCGGGAGTCGGCTTCGCTCTGGCTGATCCGGCCGAGCTGAAGCTGGTCGCGGACCTGGGCCTCGGCCTGGTTGAGCCGGAACGAATCGACCTGGGAGGCGGCCGTGAAGGTGTCCTGGTCGATGGTCTGGCCGTTGACCTTGGCGACCTCGGCGAAGTGCTGGCCCGCGTACGTCGAGGCGGCCGCGCCGATCAGCGCGATCACCCCGATGAAGATGACCAGCCCGAAGGCGAGGTTGATGTAGAGGCTCTTCCGGTCATGGGAGTCGCGCCCTTGGCGCGAGGGTCGTTTGGTGACCGGTCGGGTGCGAGTGCTCATTCGGACGTGGCTTCCTGCAGGTGGATCCCGACATGGCGGGAGGGATGGGGTCGGTATCGTACACCGAGCTTGGTCGATGCCTCGGAGTCAGACGGCCGGGCCGGCCTGACCGTGATCCTCGCCGGGTCGACCTGACCGTGATCCTCGCCGGGTCGATCGGTCGACCGCGAGGTGGGTCAGGCCCGCTCCTCGCGAGGTTCGAGGGATGCGACGAGGTCCGCCAGGGTCGTCCGCAGGTCGATCCGCGGGCTCCAGCCGGTGAGCGCGTGGAGCGCGGCGGCATCGCCCACCATCTCGGCGGGGTCGTCCGTCCTGACGAGCGAGGGGTCGGCCACGGGCGTCGCCGTGACCCCGGCGATCCGGCAGATCGCGACGAGGATCTCGCGGATCGAGACGCTCCGGCCGCTGGCCACGTTGACGACCGTGCCGGGTGGGACGGACCCGGCCGCTGCTCCCTCGAGGAGCCCGCGATAGGCTCGGACGACGTCGCGCACGTCGAGGAAGTCACGGCGCACGTCCACGTTGCCGACCCGGATCGACGTCGCGTCGGTCCCCCGCAGGGCGAGCGCCCGCTGGGCCAGGGCCGGCGCGACGAACACGGACCGTTGACCGGGCCCGGTGTGATTGAAGGCACGGGTGACGACGACCGGGATCCCGTACACGGCGCCGAGGTCGAGGGCGACGCGCTCCTGCGCCATCTTCGACCGCCCGTACGGCAGGACCGCCCGAAGCGGTGAGTCCTCGGTCAGAGGAAGGTCCTCGGCATCCGGCGCACCGTAGACCTCGGATGAGCTCGCGACCAGGACCGGGGCCCCGGGGCGCTCGGCCCGGATCGCCTCCATCAAGGCGCGCGTCCCGCCCTCGTTGACGGCCATCGCCCGGGTCGGGTCCGCCCGCGCGTCGGGTCCGTAGGAGACGGCCGCGAGGTGGGCGACGGCGTCGGGCCGGACGTCACGGATCAGGCGCGCGACGGCCGGCCCGTCGGTGATGTCGAGGTCCGTGCTCGGCGGGGCGCCGACGGCGTCGTGGCCCGCGGCGAGGAGCTCCGGGAGCAGCCAGCGACCCGACGAACCCGTTCGCGCCCGTGACGAGGACCCTCATGGCCGGACCGGGCGCGACGCCTCCGTGGCCGAGTGGAGCCGAGCCGAGTGGCGGGCCATGTCGGCGTCGACCATGGCGCGGATCATCTCTTCGAACGGCGTCGTCGGCTCCCACCCGAGGATCGACCGGGCGCGACTCGCGTCGCCGCGGAGATGGTCGACCTCGGCGGGCCGGTAGAGCGTCGGATCCACGACGACGTGCCGTTCGTAGTCGAGGCCGACGCGCTCGAAGGCGATCCGGCACAGGTCGCGGACCGAGTGCGAGATCCCGGTCGCGACCACGAAGTCGCCCGGCTCCGGCTGCTGGAGCATCTGCCACATCGCCAGGACGTAGTCGCCGGCGTAGCCCCAGTCCCGTCGGGCGTCAAGATTGCCCACCGGCAGGGTCGTCGCGATGCCGAGGGCGATCCGTGCCGCCCCATCGGTCACCTTGCGCGACACGAATTCGAGCCCACGCCGGGGGGACTCGTGGTTGAACAGGATCCCCGAGACCGCGTACATCCCGTACGACTCGCGATAGTTGACCGTGAGGAAGTGGCCGTAGGCCTTGGCCACGCCGTAGGGACTGCGCGGATGGAACGGGGTCGACTCGGTCTGCGGCTCTTCGCGGACCTTGCCGAACATCTCGCTCGACGACGCCTGGTAGAACCGGGCGGTCGGATGGGTCTGGCGGATCGCCTCGAGCATCCGGGTCACGCCGAGCCCCGTGAACTCGCCGGTCAGGACCGGCTGGTTCCACGACGTCGGGACGAAGCTCTGGGCCGCCAGGTTGTAGATCTCGGTCGGCCGGACGTCGGACAGCGCCGACACGATCGACGCCTGATCGAGCAGGTCGCCCTGGACGAGCTCGATCCGGTCGACGAGGTGGGCGATGCGCTCGTTGCCGTCGGTGCTCGACCGTCGGGTCATCCCGACGACCCGGTAGCCGCGCTCCAGCAGCAGCTCGGCGAGGTAGGACCCGTCCTGACCGGTGATCCCGGTGATCAGCGCGGTTGGGGTCGTCATCCGGGCGAGTATATCCGCCGGTCACCGGCCAACCGGTCGATCAGCTCCGCGTACCGGTCCGCCTCGGCGGCCCAGCCGAGCTCGCGGACGCGGGCCGCCGTCTTGGCGATCCGCGCTTCGCGCTCGAGCGGCTCGTCGGCGAGCCGGGCGATCGCCGCGGCCAGCGCCGGCGCATCGCCCGACGGATACGTGAGGACGGCGTCGGCGGCGAAGGTCCGCTCGACGAGCGGCAGGCGCGAGGCGACGACCGCCTTGCCCATCGCCCCGTACTCGAAGACCTTCGTCGACAGGCTCACCGCGGTGAACTCGTCGAGCCGCGTCGGAGCGATGCCGATGTCGGCCGCGGCGACGGCCGCGGGCACGTCCTCGATCGGGATGCGTCCGTGGAACGTGACCCGCCCGGCGATCCCCAGCTCCGCGGCCTGCGCCCGGAGCCCGAGCTCGCTGTCGCCGCGCCCGTAGAGCTCGAGCCGGATGTCGAGGTCGGGTCGCGTCGCCGCCAGCCGTCCGATCGCGTCCATCGCGACATCGAGCTCGTAGGTCGGCGTGAGCGCACCGGTGTAGACGATCCGGAGCGGGCCGTCCGCGCGGAACGTCCGGTGCGGATGGGCGGACGGATCGAACAGGTCCAGGTTCGGGGAGTTCGGCACGATCGTGATCTTGTCCGGGTCGACGCCGAGGCCGACCAGCCGGTCCGCCATCAGCTCGTTGACCGACAGGACCCGGTCGGCGAAGGCGATCGACAGGCGTTCCTGGAGCAGCAAGGCGCGCCCGACGAACGGGCTGCGGACGTTCGGGAACCGCGTCTTGAAGAACTCGGGCATCGCCTCGTGCAGGTCGAGGATGACCCGGACGCCGACGAACTTGAGCGGGAGCGTCGCGAAGACGAGGAAGTCGGGCAGGCTGTGGACCTGGACGACGGCGTAGCGCCGCCGCCGCTGGGCCTTCGTCGCCGCCCAGCCCGCGCGGACGAGGAAGCTCAGGTACTCGCGGAGGTAGACCCACAGCCCGGCGCCCTGGTGGCGCTGGACGCCCAGCCGGGTGACGTGGACGCCGTTGAGGACCGCTTCCGCGCGCGTCGTCCGGCTGGCGGAGCGAGATCACATCCACGGGCGTCCGCGCGCCACGAGCGCCTCGGCCTCGCGACGGACCCGCGGATCCTCCTCGTAGTACGAGTGGACGATCATGCAGACCGGACGGACCCGGGCCGCACGCGCCGCCGGCGCCGTCACCGGGTCAGCGACCCGCGAGCTTCTTGAGCCGGTCGAGGAGCGCGTTCTCGGATCCGTCCGCCGGCGGGACGATGTTGTCGAGCAGGTTGCCGGCCGCGGTCGCCGCCGCCGTCGGGTCGGTCTCGAGGTTCTTGACGAGGCGGTCGAGCGCATCGGCCGCGATGAACATCTTGTCGGCCGGGATGTTCAGCTTGTCGAGGTCGACCTTGTAGGTGTGGACGTCGATCGTGTCGCTCGGACCGGCGTAGCTCCGCGTGTCGACCTCGGTGAAGCCGTTCTCCGGGGTGAGCACGTTGAGGACCATCTTCGACGATCGGGCGCGGGTGATCGGGTAGACGTAGTAGAGCGCCTTGCCGTCCTTGAGCAGCTCGGTCATCTGGCTCGACGAGTAGACGTTGAACTGGTTGGCCTTGATCGGAGCCTCGTCGACCGCGACGTAGTCCGTCGCCGTGCCGCCCGCGCTGCGCAGGCCGAGCGGCGCCTTGGGATCGTCGACCGCCAGGTAGTGCCGGACCTGGATCGCCTTGTAGTCGGACGGGAGGTCGATCGACGTCTCCATGCTGAGGTACGGACCGAATGCGACGGTCCCGCCCTTCGGGACGTTGGCCTCGATCCAGGCGATCGTCTCGGCGCTCGCCTTCATCTCGTTGGCGCTGGTGATCCCGGGGATCCGAACCGCCCGGACTCCGACGGTGCCCATCGCGAGCACGAAGACGGCCATCGCGAGGACGGCCCCGACGGCGCCCAGGCGGTGGCGGCCACGGAGCCAGCGCACGACGATGACGGCCGCCACGACGATGACGGCGACCGCCACGATCCCGCCGAGGATCACCTTCGGGGTGATCCGCTGGAGCGTCGACAGGGCGAGGATGACGACGGCCAGCGCCGCCAGTCCGGCGAACAGGACCGCCGTCAGCCGGTCGCGCTCGCGCAGGCGGAGCAGCCCGTGATACCAGCCGATGGTGCCCGTCAGGATGACCAGGGCGAGCTCCTGGATGTAGTGGCGCGGCGTCTCGCCGACGCCGATCACCAGCAGCACCAGCGGGATCCCGCAGATCATCGTCACGAGCGCGTCCGTGCTCGCCTGGGCGACGCGCTTGCGATCGCGGATCAGCTCCGCCACGACGAGGAACGTGCCCAGCCCGTAGGCGAACGCCAGGCGGACCGAACCCAGCGAGTGGACGATCATGTAGGCGATCTGGTTGGGGTCGAACAGCGAGGCGCCGAGCAGCTTCGGCGTCCGTCCGAAGAAGATCGTCAGGAGCACGAACCAGGCGAGCACGGCGAGCCAGCCGAGGACGGTCCGATCCTGCAGCCGGGCGGGGATCCGGCGCGCGGCGGCCACGTTCCAGCCGCGACGGTCGATCCCTGTCGCGATCCGCTCGGCGCCCAGGCCGATGACCAGGAAGACGACGACGGCGACGGCGCTCGGGAGCAGCGTCCAGTCGGGGAAGTCGGCCCGGTACACCAGGTGGGTGTAGCCGGCGAACATCACGAACCACCACGACATCCCGACCGCCGCGGTCGCCAACGCCACGGCCGCGGTCCGCACGATGTTCGTCCAGCGCACCCCCCACATCGCGCCGAGGATGAACGGGACGATCGCGAACGGCAGGATCGTCTCCTTGATCAGGAAGGCGGCGGCGAAGATCGCGCCGAGGACGACCGCCCGCCACAGGGATCCCGTCCGCACGACGCTGAACCCGACGATCACGTAGAGCAGCGTCAGCATGATCGAGGGCAGGTCGATGCCGGCCGTCCGGGCGATGTCGAAGACGTACGGGAGAGCGGCGAAGAGGACCGCCGAGATCGCGCCGACGGCGGGCCGGACCCGCCAGCCGAGGAAGCCGACCATGACGATGGTCAGGGCGCCGCTCAAGGCGTTGATCAGGTGGCCCGTCGCGACCGGATGGATCCCGGCCAGCTTCTCGGGCATCGCGATGATCATCGGCCACAGCGGCGAGTGCTTGAGGAAGACGACGCCGAAGTCGGTGATGGGACCGTTGCCGGCGAGGAAGTTCCGACCCACCGCGATGTACTTGGCGTCGTCGAAGGTCGGGTTCACCGGCGGCGTCAGGGCGAGGAAGACGAGGAACAGGATCGGCGTCGCGGCCAGGATGAACAGGCTGACCCGGCGTTCGAACGACACATCCGCCGGACTCATCATGGCGGTGCCGGGTCGCCCGTCGGCCACCGTGCCACCCTCGCCCAGGCTCACGCCCTGACCGTCCAGCCGGCGCCCAGCCGAAGGACCTGACGGTCGGTGGTCGTCCGGCCGTGCGAGCTGTCGACGGTATCGATGACCAGCCCGGCCGTGGCGTAGACGTGCTCCCAGTCGATCGCCTTGTGCGGCGTGACCACGACGACGGCGTCGCTCCGGCGCAGCAGTCCCTCGATCTCGATCGAGTCGCGCGCCGCCCCGTCCGTGTCCCGGAAGCGGGGCACGTGCGGGTCGTGATAGCTGACGTCCGCGCCGCGTGCGGCGAGACCGGCCAGGATGGCCGCCGCCGGGGCATTCCGGGCATCGCGCACGTCGGGCTTGAACGCCACCCCGAGCACGCCGACGCGCGCGCCCTTGAGCGCCTTGCCACGATCGTTGAGGCCCTCGGCGACGAGGTCGACGACATGGCGCGGCATCGCGTAGTTGATGTCGCCGGCAAGCTCCACGAAGCGGTCGACGAAGTCGAACTCTCGCGCCCGCCAGGCCAGGTAGTACGGGTCGACCGGGATGCAGTGGCCGCCGACGCCCGGACCCGGGGTGAAGCGCATGAACCCGAACGGCTTGGTCGCCGCGGCCCCGATCACCTCCCAGACGTCGAGGCCCATCCGCTCGCACAGCAGGGCGAGCTGGTTGACCAGCGCGATGTTGACGTTGCGGAAGATGTTCTCGAGGAGCTTGGCCAGCTCGGCGGCGTCCGGGGACGACAGCTCGATCACCGCGTTGTTGATCCGGCGCAGGAGGGTCGCCGCGCGGATGGTCGCCTCCGGCGTGGTCGCCCCGACCAGGCGCGGGACATCCTTGGCGGCGCTGGCCGGGTCGCCCGGATTGACCCGTTCCGGGGCGAAGGCCAGGTCGAAGTCGCGGCCCGCCATGAAGCCGCTCTGCTCGAGGACCTTGCGGAACGGGCCCGTGGTCGTGCCCGGGAACGTGGTGGACTGGAGGATCACCAGCTGGCCCTTGCGCAGGTGGCGGCGGATCAGCTCGGCCGCCGACAGGACCGGCCCGAGGTCCGGGTCCTTGGCCTGATCGATGGGAGTCGGGACGCAGACGAAGATGACATCGGCGTCGGCCAGGTGGGCGGCATCGGTCCCGACCACGCGCATCCCGGCCGCGATCGCTCCGGTCAGCCGTGAATCCGGGATGTCGTCGATGGGCGACCGGCCGGCGCTCAGCTCGGCGACCCGGCCGGAGTGGGCGTCGACGCCCTCGACCTCGAGCCCGGCTTCGACGAACGAGATCGCGAGCGGCAGCCCGACGTAGCCCAGGCCGATCACGGCCAGGCGACGGTCTTCAGTCATGGGTCCTCCAAGTCCGGTCACCGGCGATGCCGGGGTCGCGCGCCCGGCGCCGCGGACAGGGCAGGCGGGGCGCAGCGCACCGCGAGAGGATACCCGGTCTCGGCCTAGCGGACCGCGGCCGGGGCGGCCAGCCAGCGCTCGACGATCGCGGCGATCCGCGGCGCCGGCGGCCCCGTCCCACAGCGGTGGCGCCTCCGTGGGGATCGGCACGGACCCGTCGAGGACGGCACGAGCGGCCGCAACGACACCGTCCGGCTCGACCAGGCGATTCGTCCCGTGGCTGATCGTGATCGGCCGCTCGGTGTTCGGTCGAAGGGTGAGGCACGGCACGCCGAGGATCGTCGTCTCCTCCTGGATCCCGCCCGAATCGGTGACGACGACGGCCGCGCCGCGGACGAGCGACATGAACTCCACGTATCCCAGCGGGTCGACGACGTGGATCCGCGGGTCGTCGCCGAGCCCGGCGGCCTCCAGCGTCGCGCGACCGCGCGGGTGGAGCGGGATGACGAGCTCGACCAGCTCGGCGACGCCGCGCACGGCCGCCACGACCCGCCCCGCCGTCGCCGCGTCGTCCACGTTGGCCGGTCGGTGAAGGGTGGCGACGCCGTATCGACCCTCGAGGCCGAGCCTCGAGCGCGCCGCGGCGACGTCGAACCGGTCCAGGTTGGCGAGCAGGGTGTCGATCATCGGGTTGCCCACGAAGTGGATCCGACCCGGGTCGATCCCTTCCCGGACGAGATTGGTCTCGGCCTCCGGGCTGGTCGTGAACAGGAGGTCCGCCAGGACGTCCGTGACGACGCGGTTGATCTCCTCGGGCATCGTCCGGTCGAAGCTCCGCAGACCGGCCTCGACGTGGGCGATCGGCCGGCCGAGCTTGGCCGCGACGACCGCCGCGGCGAGGGTCGAGTTGATGTCGCCGTAGACCACGACGAGCGCCGGATCGAGCCCGGCGAAGGCCCTCTCGAGCTCGACCATCAGGGCGGCGGTCTGCCCGGCGTGGGTCCCCGACCCGACGCCGAGGTTGAGATCCGGCTCGGGCAGCCCGAGGTCCCGGAAGAAGACGTCGGACATCTTGTCGTCATAGTGCTGTCCGGTGTGGATGACGACCTGTGGGACGGATCGCGCGGCGAGACCGCGGATGACCGGAGCGGCCTTCATGAAGTTGGGCCTGGCCCCGACGACGTGTGCTACGGTCTCCGCCATGATCCCCTTTCCGATGAGCCGCGCGGTCGCCGCCTGCGTCGCGGCCTCCGGCGCAGTATCCCCGAATCCGGGCGGGCTCGACGCCGTCCGTTGAGTCGACCGACCGGCCCGACCGCAGCCCTGAGTCACGCCCTCGCCGATCCGCGCTCGGCGCTCGACGTCCTGCGAACGCACAAGATGCGGCTTGTCGTCCGGCTGACCGATGGGCTCGGCGCACAAGGCCGCAGGACCGTGGGGCGGCTGTTCCTGATGTCGGCCCGTCCGTTCCTGACGGGCTCGGCCGCGAGCGCCATCGGCGCGCCGCTCCGGACGCTCGGGCTCGACTGGACCGAGTCCGTGGCAGAGGCCGGCGCCTATGCCGAGGCGGTCGGTCTCGCTCGAGGGACGCACCGGACGGCCGCCATCCGGCTCGCCCGAGCCTGCCTCGAGATCGGTGCGACCGGGAGCGCCGCACGGATCTTGGACGGCCTGCCGGCCGCCCCGGATCGCGTGACCGAGCTCGTCCTCCGGGCGGAGGTCGACCTCAAGCTCGGTCGCTACACGGCCGCCGCGGCCAGTGCCGGACGAGCGGCGGAGCTGCGTCCGGCCGACCGGACCGCGACCGCGGTGCGGGACCGTGCGCGGGCCGAGCTGATCGTGCTCACACCCGGTTGGCGCCCGCGCCTCGGGCTCGCCACGGATCGGCGATCGGGTACGTCCCGGT
This sequence comes from uncultured Chloroflexia bacterium, assembly GCA_963744115.1. GTDB lineage: Bacteria > Chloroflexota > Limnocylindria > Limnocylindrales > CSP1-4 > Chersky-267. Next base: position 48,923 of record CAVUSI010000001.1, read on the forward strand.
CGGATCCTCCATCTCCTCACGAACTCGCTGCCGTACCGCGAGGCCGGCTATACCGTCAGGGCGCAGAACGTCGCACGCTGCCAGCTGGACGCGGGACTCGATCCGCGGATGGCGACGCGGGCCGGGTTCCCGAGCAACGAGGGAGTCCGCCGGGCGCCTGCCACGTCCGTCGTCGACGGCGTGACCTATCACCGGGTCCTGCCGGACCTCGATCCGGCCACCCCGATCGACCGGTTGATCGAGGCCAACGCGAAGGCGGCGCAGGACCTCGTCGACACCCTCCGGCCGGCCGTCCTCCACCCGGCCTCGAACCACGTGAACGCGCAGGTGGCCCTCGCCCTGCGGGATCGGTACGGGATCCCGGTCGTCTACGAGGTGCGCGGCTTCCTCGAGGAGACGTGGCGGTCCAGGGCATCGGTCGACGTCGCCGACAGCGACCGGTACCGGGCGTCGCGCGAGATCGAGACCGCCTGCATGCGCGATGCCGACGCGGTCGTGACCCTGTCGGAGACCATGCGCCAGGACATCCTCGGTCGCGGCGGGACCGACCCGGATCTGGTCGTCGTCGTGCCGAACGCCGTCGACGTCGCACGGTTCGTTCCCGGCCCGCGGGACCCTGGCCTGGCGGCCAGCCTGGGGATCGGCGACGAGCCGGTCATCGGCTACATCTCGAGCTTCACCGGCTACGAGGGGATCCGGTATCTCATCGAGGCGACGGCCGAGCTCCATCGGCGCGGTCGGCGCGTCCGTTGCCTGCTCGTCGGCGACGGCGAGGAACGAGCCGCGCTCGAGCTCGTGGCACGCGCGACCGGGATGGATGACGGCACGGTCATCTTCGCCGGCCGCGTCCCACACGATCGGGTCCTCGACTACTACCGGCTGATCGACGTGTTCGTCGTTCCGCGCACGAACGACCGGGTGTCCCAGCTGGTGACCCCCCTCAAGCCCTACGAGGCGATGGCGATGGAACGGGCACTTGTCGTGAGCGCGGTCGGAGCGCTGCTCGAGATCGTCACCGAGGGTGAGACCGGCCGATCCTTCCGCCCCGAGGACCCGATCGCCCTGGCCGACGCGGTCGAGCCGCTTCTCGACGACCCGGCTGAACGCGCCCGGCTCGGACGCGCGGCCCGGATCTGGGTCTCCGAGCACCGGACGTGGCAGATGAACGGCTCGCGCTACCGCGCCCTGTACGAACGCCTCGGGGTCGCATGACCACGGGCGGCCCGGCCTCGCCACGGCGGCGGATCGCCTACCTGTCGTACTCGACCGCCGAGTTCGATTCGCGGACCCAGCGGATGGCCGAGTCCGCCGTCGAGCGCGGCTTCGACGTCGCGGTCTACGCGCGGTGGGAACCCGGCCTCCCGCTCCGATCCGAAGGCCGCGGTTATCCGATCGTCCGGGTCCCGGCCGTCTGGCAGCTGGCCGTCCCGGGCCTGAGCGGGCGGGGCCGGCGACGCCTGGCGGCCTTTCGGCGTGCGGCTGAGCGAGGCGCGGGATCAGGCGACCCGGCGACCGGCTCGAACCCGTCCGCTGCGGGCGGGGACGCCCCGGCTCCGACACGGAGTGACGCACCGACCGGACCGACCGGGGTCGCGGGAACGGCAAGGGCGCCGAAGGGATCGCGCCGGCGCTGGGTCGATCGGCTCCCGTCGTCGGTCCGTGGGACGATCTTCGGCTGGCCGCTCCGTCGAGCACGGATCGTCTCGAATTCGATCGGACACTGGCGACGGCGACTGGTCATGTTCCCGCTCCGGCCGATGGGCTGGGCGGTCGCACTCGACGAGGTCGTGGAGCCGGCCGACCTGTGGCATGGGATGTGGGCCGCCTCGCTCCCGGCCCTCGATCGGCTGACGCGCCGGCACGGCGGTCGGACCGTCTATGACAGTCGGGACGTGTACGTCCACGCACGAGGGCTCGAGACCATGGCGCCGCTGGGCCGTTCGCTGCTTGCGAGGCTCGAGCGACGCTGGGCGCGGCGGGTCGACGCCGTCCTGACCGTCAACGACGCGTATGCCTCGATCCTGGCCGAGCAGTTCGGGATCCCCCGCCCGACGATCGTGCGCAACACGCCAGCCTCGCTACGTCCGGCCGACGCCGACCCCCGACCGCTTCCGGGATCGGCTGGGCCTGCCGGCCTCGACCGCGATCGTCCTCTACCAGGGTGGCCTGATGAGCGAGCGCGGGATCGAGCAGGGGATGGACGCCATCCTGGCCGTCGACGACGCCGTCCTCGTCCTGATGGGGTTCGGGTCGCAGCAGGACGCGATCGTGCGCCTGGCTCGGTCGGCCCGCTACGCCGAGCGCGTACGGGTCGTCGACCCGGTACCGCCCGCGGAGTTGCTCGACTGGACGGCCTCGGCGGACGTCATGCTGATGGCGATCCAGCCGACGTCCCTCAACCACCGCTACACGACCCCGAACAAGCTGTGGGAGGCGATCGCCGCCGGGGTACCTGTGGTCGCGTCGGACCTGCCGGGGATGGCCTCGGTCGTCAGGGAGACCGGCTGCGGCGTGCTGGTCGATCCGACCGACCCCGCCGCCATCGCGCGCGGGATCCGGACGATCCTCGACCTCCCGCCGGTCGAGCGCGAGCGGCTCCTCGAACGCTGCCGAGCGGCAGGCGCCCGATACAGCTGGGAGCACGAGGCGACGACGCTGTTCGGGCTGTACGGACGGCTGCTCGATGGCGCCTGATCGGCCGGTGCTACGATGCCCGCGGCCATGAGTCGAAACCCGACCCCGGAGGGTCCCGACGGATCCCCGCCCGCCGGTCGGTGGAGGACCGTGCGGTTCCTCGTTCGGGGCTATACCCGGCGCCTTCCAGGCGATCGAGGCGACGCGGCGCTGGCGATGCTCAACGACGCGCGCAGCCTGGTCACCGGGCGACGTTCAACGACCCCGCGACCGGGCGACCCACCGGTCGATCCGGCGACCGTCCTCCGGGCCGAGCGGGCCCTGGCTCGCGGCGATCTCGACGCGGCCTGGTCGAACGCGACCGCGATCCTGGAGGACCGACCCGACAGCCTGGCCGCGCTGGCGGTCCGGCGGACCGTCCTCGAACGGCGCGGTGAGCCGAGCGCCGCGCTGGCGACGATCCGGACCATGCGGTCGGTCCTCGACACGCCCGAGCTCGCACGAGACGAGCGGGTCGCGGTCGGCCGCCTGTTCGAGACCGATCCGCGCTGGTCGCCCCGCATCACCGGCCCACGGCGTCCGATCGAGTCGGCGGACCCGGGGGTGGTGATGCATGTCGTGGCCGGGCCGCCCGACGGTGCCGGCTGGCCGATCGGCTCGTTGGCGGTGAGTCGCATGACGGCGGAGCGCGCGGCGGGACTCCAACCGATCGCGGTCGGCCCGGTCGAGGCCGGATCGACGGACGGGCCCGGCAGCGGATCGGGCGAGTCGACGGTCGACGGGATCGCGTTCCACCGGCTCGAACTCGGACCGGCGTGGTCGCCGGACGGACCACCCGACGTCGAGCTTATCGAGACCGCCTGGCTGGCGGCCCAGGTCGGGCGAAACGCTCGACCGTCGCTCGTCCTCGCCGCACCGGGCGCCCGCGGATTCGACACGATGCTCATCGGCGTGGCGCTGCGCGACCACCTCGGGATCCCGCTCGTCATCGACGGGCCGGTCGTCGATCCCCCGGTTCCGGCCGGTTCGGAGCAGATGGCCCGCGCGCGGGCGACGGTCGAGCGGTGCCTGGCTCGCGCCGACGCCGTGATCGCCGGGGATGACCGGGCGCGGCGGGAGCTCATCGCGCGGGGGGTGCCCGCGGAACGGATCGTCGTCGTCGACGACACCGGGTCTCCCGGCGTGGTCGGGGCCGCCCGACGCGGGGTCTACGCGGCGGTCGTCGCCGGACGACGTCCGACCGATCCGTCGGACGGAACGGTGCGACCCGGATGAGTCCGCGAACGTCCGGCCGGACGCTCCACGAAGCACTCGCCGCCGCACGCCGGCTCGTTGCCCTGGGTCACGAGCCGGCGACCGTGATGGCGGTCCATCCGACGTCGGCCAACCCGTTCCAGCCACTCACCTACCGCCGGACCTGGGAGAACGGGATCGGCCCGGTCCCGATGCGACGGTGGGAGGAGCTCGACGAGCTTCGACGGTTGCCCGGCCTCGGGGTCCGGACGGTCCTCCACCTGCATTGGACCCACGCCGTGCTCCAGCGGGTCCCGGACGAGGCGTCCGGGCGGGTGGCCATCGCGGGCTTCCTCGACCGGCTGGATCGCTTCCTCGATGGCGGTGGACGGCTGGTCTGGACCGTGCACAACGTCCTGCCTCACGACGTTCGGTTCCACTCACTCGAGGCGGAGCTCCAGCAGGCCGTCGTCGATCGTGCGGCGGCCGTCCATATCCTCGCGGCGAACACCGTCGAGGCGGCTGCCGGATGGTTCACGATCCCGCCGGACCGCGTGATGCACGTCCCGCTGCCGAGCTATCGCGGAGCCTACGCGGACATCTACTCGCCGCAGGAGGCTCGACACCGGCTCGGGATCGATCCCGACGACGTGGTGTACGGACTGGTCGGCCGGATCAAGCCGTACAAGGGCCTGACGACCCTGCTCGACGCGTTCGACCGGCTGATCGAGACCGATCCTCGGCCTCGTCGCCTGCTCATCGCCGGTCCGCCCGACCAGGCACCCGAGACGGCCGCCCTCCTCGAACGGGCGCGCGCCCATCCGCGGGTCGCGCTCCACGCCCGGACGTTCCCCGACGACGAGATGCAGCTCTTCCTGCGGGCGACGGACCTGGCGGTCCTGCCGTATGAAGACGTCCTGAACTCGAGCGTGCTCTTCCTCGCCCTCACCTTCGGTCTGCCGGTCATCGTGCCGGCCGCCGGCGGGATCGGCGAGGAGATCGCTCCGGCGTTCGGACGGACGTTCGCCCCGGGCGACCAGAACGGCCTGGTCGCCGCCCTTCGGGCCGGAGACGAGCTGCTCGAGCCGTCGGCTCGCGAGAGCGCCCGGCTGGCCGCCCTCGCCGTGGCCGCCGAGCACGACCCGGAGGTGCTCGGTGAGCGCTTCGCCCGCGAGCTGCTCAGCCGCGTCTACGGCGACCCCGTGCTACCCTACGGCGGCTCATGACCGTTTCAACCAACGAGGCGATCGCCTCAACGCGCCCGCGCGCGAAGCGAGTCGGCATGGTGGCGCTGGTCCGGTCGGGCATCGGCGAGATCATCGCCCGGCGACGCCTGACCCGCTACCTCGTCGGAGCGGAGCTCAAGCGGACGCACGCCGACACCGCGTTCGGCCAGATCTGGTGGGTCCTCGACCCGCTTCTCCAGATGATCGTGTACGCGTTCGTGGTGACGGTCATCTTCCAGCGCAAGACGCCGGATTACCCGCTGTTCGTGTTCGCTCCGATCCTGGCCTGGAAATGGTTCAGCGCGACGCTCAACGAGGCGGCGCTGTCGGTGACCGGGCGACAGCAGCTCATCCGGCAGATCCAGTTCCCCAAGCTCGTCCTGCCCGCATCGGCGGTCGTTGCCGGCACGGTGAGCTTCGCCTTCGGGCTGATCGCGCTTGGCATCGTCTACCTGTTCTTCCTGCCGCGCCTGAGCCTGTGGGTCCTGACCATCCCGATCATCGCCTTCGTCCAGTTCGTGTTCACCCTGGCGCTCGGGATCCTGTTCGCCGCAGCGAATGCCTTCTTCCGCGACATCCAGAACGTCATGCACCACCTCCTGCGGCTGTGGTTCTACCTGTCGCCGGCGCTGTACTCCCTCGACGACCTCGCGAAGTCGCATCCGTCCCTGTACACGCTCTTCTCGCTCAATCCGATGGCGGTCCTGCTCGACTCATATCGGTCCGTGACCTGGGGGATGGGGCCGCCGAACTGGGCCGGGCTGGGCGTCGTGCTCGTCCTGTCCGGCCTCCTGGTGCTCGTGTCGATCTACTTCTTCAAGCGCGCCGAGCCGGCGTTCGCGAGGATCCTGTGACCAGCGTCGATCCGGTCATGGATCCGATGCGGCCAGCCGGCCTCGCGACGGTCGAGGAACGGGCGGTCGAGGTGGTCGACCTCGGCATCCGCTACGACCTGCGACTCACCAAGCGGACGACGCTCAAGGGCTCGCTCGGTGGGATGCTCCGCAGGAGCCACGGCGGCGAGAACCACTTCTGGGCCCTGCGTCATCTGTCGTTCACGCTCGATCAGGGCGAGTCGCTGGCGGTCATCGGCCCGAACGGCGCGGGCAAGAGCACGCTCCTGCTCGCCCTGGCCGGCATCCTCCAGCCGTCCGAGGGCGCGGTCCTCAGCCACGGCCGCGTGTCGACGCTGCTCACCCTCGGGGCAGGCTTCGAGGTCGAGCTGACAGGACGGGACAACATCGACCTGGTCGGCGCGTTCCTCGGGATCGATCAGAGTCAGATGGACCAGCTCACACCGTCGATCATCGAGTTCGCCGACATCGGCAAGTTCATCGATGCCCCGGTCAAGACCTACTCGGCCGGGATGAAGGCGCGCCTCGGCTTCTCGATCGCCACCGCGGTCACCCCGGACATCCTCCTGCTCGATGAGGTGCTCGGGACCGGCGACCAGACGTTCCGGGCGCGCAGCCAGGCCCGCGTCCGTGAGCTCGTCGGGAAGGCCAAGGCGATCGTCCTCGTCACCCACGACCTGACCTTCGTCAGCGAGTTCTGCAACCGGGCGATCCTGCTCGAGCGCGGCGGGATCATCGAGGAAGGCGAGCCGGAGGCGATCGTCGACCTCTATCGCGAACGGGTCGCCCAGCGCCGGCTCCTCGCCGAGGAGGACGCCCAGCGCTTCGCGGTCGTGCCCGACCGCAGCGCCGCCAACGGCTGACGACGTCCTGACCCGGACGGGCCGCGCGGCTCGTCAGTCGTCGAGCCGGCGCAGGAACCCGCCTCGGCAGTAGGTCGTGGTCAGGCGCTCGTAAGATCGGTCGATCTCGAACTCCGGGTGCGAGGCCAGGAACTCCCGGACCGCCTCGAGCGGGTTGTCGGCATGCCAGGTCGGCTGGCCGTTGGGTGCGTCCGCGACCATCGGCATGACCTCATCGAAGACGATCATGTAGCTGCCCGGCGTCACCATCGGGCCGTACAGCTCGAGCTCGCGAAGGACGTGGGCCCGGGTGTGGTTCGAATCGAGCATGACCATCGTCGTCTGGCCCGGGGCGATCAGGTCTCGGACCGAGGCGACGGTCGTCGGATCGGTCGAGCTGCCTTCGATCAGGCTGATCCGGCGGGCCATCGGGTGGCTTTCGATGGCGAGCCGGTTGTACTTGCGGATCTCGATGTCCACCCCGATCACCCGGCCGCGGCCGAGCAGCTCGAGGATCGAGGCGTAGAGGATCAGGGCACCGCCGTGGGCGACGCCACTCTCGATGATGACATCGGGGCGGATCTTCCAGACCAGCTCCTGGACCATCACGATGTCCTCTGGAAGCTGGATGATCGGGATGCCCAGCCAGGTGACCTCGTAGGACAGCTTGCGCTGCCAGCCGGACCGCGTGAACAGGTCCGCCACCACCTCGAAACCCTCCGGCGTATAGATGTCGATCTCGCGGGGACCGTCCTCGGTCCGGATCGTGATGACCCGATCCGGTTGCGTTCCGCTGTCCGTCACGATGCATCCTCCAAGCGAGTGCGCCACCAGGCGATCGTCTCATCGATCCCGGCTCGGAGATCGTGCGTCGGTCGCCAGCCCAGACCGAGCAGCGGCCCCGCGTCGCCCGCACGGGCATAGCCGTCGTCCCCGATCGGGCCGAGAGCGCCAAGCCGGAGCAGATCGGGCCGGCCGGTCCGTTCGGCGATCATGCGGAAGACGTCGGCAAGGGCCACGAGCGAACCCGAGCAGATGTCGACCCCGCCGGTCAGAGTGGTCCCGGCAAGCGTACAGAACGCCGCGGCCACATCGGCGACGTACAGGTAGTCGCGCGGCCGCCGGCCGTCGGTCGTCGCGATCTCCTCACCCGAGACGAGCGCGCGGATCACCGCCGGGATCACCCGACGCCGGTCCTCGCCGGGTCCGTAGAGGTAGAAGACGTGCCCGCAGGCGACGGCTACGCCCGACGACGCGACGCCATCCGATAATCGGTGGAGCGCCCCCTTGGCGGCCTCGTAGATCCGGGGCCGGGGTTCGGCGGCGTTCTCGAGGCAGGTCCCTCCGAGCACGACCCGCGGGCATCCGCCTTCAGCCGCGGCGAGAAGGAGCCCGACCGAGGCATCCAGCGACGCGAGGTTCTCGGCCAGCGCATCACGATAGCGGCTGGGCTCGGCGTACCAGGCGAGGTGGATGACGGCGTCGGGGCGGATCTCGCCGAGCAGCGCGATCAGGCGTGAGCGGTCCGCCAGGTCCGCCTCGACGCGGTCGATCCGGCTCCCGAGGTCGTCGAGGCGCGCGGTCGCCGACCCGGGCCGAACGAGGGCGACGGGCTGGTCTCCCCTTGAGATGAGCTCGCGAACGACATGCGCGCCGATGAACCCCGCCGCCCCGGTCACGAGGACCTTCATCAGTGCTGTCGGATGCCCCAGTCGTAGGGGATGTCGTTGTCGAACGGGTCGAGCCGGATCGACCGCGCCGGGTCGTGCGGATGCGTCGAGCAGTTGGCCACGATGGCTGCGCCCGGCCCCATCCCCTTGAACCCGTTCCAGACCCCCGGCGGGACCTGGACGAGGCTGTAGTCGTCCGGGCCCAGGAACCGCTCCATGACCTCGCCCCGGGACGGGGACCCCTCGCGATCGTCGTACAGAACGAGCTTGATGCGGCCGTGCACACAGACGTAGTTGAGGGTCATCTCGGCATGCTTGTGCCAGCCCTTGACGACACCCGGATACACGGTCGAGAAGTAGATCTCGCCGAATCCAAGGAACTCGGGATCCGAAGCCTTGAGCATGTGCATGACCGTGCCGCGTTCGTCCGGGATCCGGGCGCGGGGCACGATGCGCACTCCATCGATCATCGTCACACCAGCTGCGGGTCCGGGATCGGGATGAGGAACCGCCCGCCGCGCTCACGGTACTCGGTCTGTTGCGCAAGGATCTCGTCGGCGAAGTTCCAGGCGAGCAACAGGCAGACGTCCGGCATGGCTCCGACGAGCCGCTCCGCGGGCACGATCGGGATGTGCACGCCGGGCATGAACCGGCCCTCCTTGTACGGGCTCCGATCCGCGACGAAGTCGATCGTCTCGGTCCCGATCCCGAAGGCGTTGAGCAGGACCGTTCCCTTGGCCGCGGCTCCGTAGGCGGCGACCGTCCGGCCCTCGGTCCGGAGCTCGCCGATGAGGGCGAGCAGCTTCCGTCCCAGGGTCTCCACGCGAATCGCGAATTCGACGTAGTAGGCGGGCGTGGTCAGGCCGAGTAGACGCTCCTGCTCCAGGAGTGCAGCGACGGCCTCGGACGATCCGGCGGCGCCGACCGACCCGGAGGCGCCGGCGTGGCGGACGAAGATCCGAAGCGAGCCCCCGTGAACGGGTAACCGCTCGACACCCACGACGGCCAGACCGGCGCGGTCGAAGATCCGCTCGAGCGCGCTCAGCGAGTGGTAGTAGCGATGCTCGTGGTAGATCGTGTCGAATTCGAGCCGCTCGACGAGGTCCCTGACGTAGGGGGTCTCGATCACCGCGACGCCGTCCGGTTTGAGGATCAGCCCGATCCCGGCGACGAACCCATCGAGGTCCGGCACGTGAGCGATCACGTTGTTGGCGTGGACGACGTCCGCCGACTGCCCCGAGCCGACGAGCTTCCGGGCGAGGTCCGGGTCGAAGAACTCGGCGACCGTCGGCACCCCGCGGGCCATCGCCGCGGAGGCGACGTTGCGGGCTGGATCGATCCCCAGGACGGGGATCCCGACGGCGGCGTAGTGCTGGAGAAGGTAGCCATCGTTGCTGGCGATCTCGATGACCAGGCTGTCGCCGGTCAGCTGCCGGGCGGCGATCATCCGGGTCGCGCTGAGCCTGGCGTGCTCCACGAACGCCTCGGACACCGACGAGAAGTAGGCATACTCCCGGAACATCTGCTCGGGGGGCACCGGCTCCGTGATCTGGACCAGGCCGCAGACGGGGCAGATGGCGAGCGTCAGTGGGAAACGCGGTTCCGGATCGTCGAGCGTCTCGCGGGTCAGGAGCGCGTTGGCCAGCGGCTGGTCACCGAGGGACAGGACCGGGACGAGTTCGGCACCGCAGCTCCCGCACGCCGCGGTCACTGCGGCGACGCCGCAAGGTAGGTCCGATACCAGGCGATCGTCTCGCGGAGTCCCGATGCGAGCGTCGAACGAGGGCGCCACCCGAGCTCGCGCCGCGACCGTGCCGCCGACACCCGCTGGACGGGGATCTCGTGAAGGGGCTCCGCAAGGATGCGGGGTGCGAGCTTGGAGTCCATCAGGTCGATGATCCGGTCGACCATCTCGAGCACCGTCAGCCGCTGACCCGCCGCGAAGTTGAACGGCCGACCGCGCAGCTCGGGCCGCCGCCCGACCTGGTCGGCCAGGGCGAGGGTCCCGCTGGCCGCATCGCGCACGAACAGGTAGTCGCGGAGGAAGGTCCCGTCGGACCGGATGACCGGCCGCTCCCCGCGCACGATCGACCGGATGGTGCCCGGGACGATGCGGCTCCAGTTCAGATCGCCGCCACCGTACAGGTTCGCGCAGCGAGTGACGGCGACGGGCGTGCCGTAGGCCTCGGCGTACGTCTGGGCCAGCAGGTCCGCGGCCGCCTTCGACGTGTCATACGGGTGACGGGGGCGGAGGGCCATCGTCTCCACGTACGGGCGACCCGCGGCGTCGCCGTACGCCTTGTCCGAAGAGGCGACGACGATCCGGGCGACGCGCGGCTGAGCGCGACACGCCTCGAGGATCGTCCAGGTCCCCTCGATGTTGTGGCTGAACGTGTCGACCGGGTCGCGCAGCGCCGGACCGACGAGGGTCTGGGCCGCGAGGTGGATGACCGAGTCCACACCCTCCGTACGGAGGATCCGATCGACCGTCGTCCGGTCGCGGACATCGCCCGGCACGCGGACGAGCCCTGGGACGGCGGCCGCATCGTCCTCGGACCAGGCGATATCGAGACCGAGCACGGTCGCCCCGCATCCGCTCAGCTCGCTGGTGACCGCTCCCCCGAGGAGTCCTGCCGCCCCGGTCACCAGGACCCGGCGACCCGACCAGACGTCGTCCCGCTCAGCGCTCAATCCCAGGTCACCCACGGCGCCGCCCTGGCCGACCAGAGCGACCGGAGGTAGCGGACGTCACGGAGCGTGTCCATCGGCTGCCAGAACCCCTCGTGGGCGAACCCCATCAGCTGTCCTCGGTGGGACAGCCCTTCGAGGACGTCTGCCTCGAGGCTGGTCGCGTCGGTCGGGATCGAGCTGAGGACCCCCGGCTCGAGGACCATGAACCCACCGTTGATCCAGCCCTCGCCGATCTGGGGCTTCTCGGTGAACGTGACGGTGCGATCCTCGCCGAACGACAGTCCGCCGAAGCGGGCCGGCGGCCGGACGGCGGTCACGGTCGCCAATCGGCCCGACGACCGGTGGAACGCGAGGAGCGCCCGGAGGTCGACATCCGACACTCCGTCGCCGTAGGTCAGCATGAATGCCTCGTCGCCGAGCCATGGCGCCAGGCGAGCGACCCTGCCGCCGGTACCGGTGTCCGCGCCCGTGTCGACGAGGTCGACGGTCCACGCATCCTTGTCCCGGTCGTGACGGTCGACCGTCCCGACACCCGTCCTGACGGTCAGGCTGCCGCTCAACGCGAGCGTGTCGACGAAGAAGCGCTTGATGTCGTCGCCCTTGTAGCCGAGGGCAACGACGAACTCGGTGAACCCGGCCTGGGCGTAGTGCTTCATGATGTGCCACAGGATCGGGCGGTCCCCGATCTCGACCATCGGCTTCGGCCGGACCTCCGTCTCTTCGGCCAGCCGTGACCCGAGACCGCCGGCGAGGATGACAACCTTCACGCTCGGATTATGCCCCAGCGGCCGGCGCCTCCCCCGAGGGCGCTGCCCGGAGCGACGTGGGCTTCCCGTGAGGAAGGCGATCGATGACAGACCTCGACTTGGACCCGAAGAGCGACCTCGCAACGCCGTCGAAGTTCTGGGCGGCGCTCGGAGGACGACACGCGCAGGACGTGACCGAGCACGGCTACGACGACCTCAAGCGACGCCAGGCGCTCCGCTACTTCACCTGGAGCTGGCACCTTCGGTCGATCCTCGGGAGCGAGCAGATGCGCCACCTCCTGCGGCGCACCCCGGCGACCGCATGGCTCCGATCGGCGTTCACGCCGTTCGCGAGCCGCCGTCGCTCATGGGCTCCACTGGACTGGTCGATGGCCGACCGCTGGCTGTACACGGCGGCGGTCAGATTGCTCTGGGAGTACGCGCTGCGACATGGCGACCGCGAGGTCCTCGGATTGGCGGAGCCGTTGGAAGGCGATCCACTGCCGGTCTCGTATCGAGGTCGGTTGATCTCGCAGGATCTCGCGAACTCCGCCTTGGAGGTCGTGGCGATGAGGCGCATCCTCGGGGCCCGGTCGCCGCAGTCGATCCTGGAGGTCGGGGCAGGGTACGGGCGGACCGCGTACGTCCTCCTGTCGGTCTATCCGAGCTCGACGTACACGGTCGTCGACATCGAGCCGGCTCTGAGCATCTCGCGCTGGTATCTGAGCCGACTGTTCCCGTCCGACCGACTTCGTTTCCTGACGCCGGACCGCATCGACGAGGTGGCGAGCGGTTCGGTCGATCTGGCCGTATCCATCTCCTCCCTCCAGGAGATGACCCCTGCCCAGGTCGGCGGATATCTCGCGTTCATCGACCGCGTCGCCGCCGGTGGTCGGGTGTACCTGAAGCAGTGGGCGAGCTGGCACAACCCCGACGATGGCGTGACCATGCGATTCTCGGAGTACCCGGTGCCATCCGCCTGGATGCCCACCCTTCGCGAGGCGGCGCCGGTCCAGGAACGCTTCGTTCAGGCCGGCTGGCTCGTACCGCAACCTTCCCAGGCCGAGACCTCGTGACCCGCTGGACCGGCCCGAGATGAATCCGCTCGGACGGCGCCACGTGAGCATCGGACTGCCGACTCGAAACGGCGAGCGGTATATCGCGGAGGCGCTGACCTCCTTGCTCGGCCAGGATCATCGCGAGTGCGACATCGTCGTGGCCGACAATGCGTCGACCGACCGGACCCCGGACATCGTCCGCGAGATCGCCCGCCGGGACGGCCGAGTCCGCCATGAACGGGTCGAGCTGCCGCTGAGCGCCGCCCAGAATTTCAACCGGGCATTCGAGCTGACGGACGGGCCGTCGTTCATGTGGGCCGCCGACGACGACCGGTGGGACCCCTCGTACGTCGGCCGCTGCCTCGCTGCGCTCGACGACGATCCGGCGGCCGTGATGGCGACCTCCGGACTCCGCTTCATCGACCCGGGCGGCGCGGCCATCGATGCCGACTACTCCCGCTACGACAATCCCGACCTGTCCTCGTCATCGACCGTCGAGCGGGTCAGGCGCCTCCTCCGACGAGGAGGCTGGTACCAGGTGTACGGGGTCGCCCGGCGAGAGGCCCTCGAAGGGACCCACCTGTTTCAGGATGTCTACGGCCCGGACGTGGTCCTGACCTTCGAATTGGCCCTGGCCGGTCCGATCCTGCGGGTGCCGGAGGTCCTGTTCTGGTACCGGCGATTCCCCGGCCGCACCGAAGCGGTCCGGGCCAGTCGCCAGGGCGGCATCCGGGACGAACTCGACGTCGCGAGCTCACCTTCGACCCATCTCCAGGAGTCCCTGTCCGATGCCGTGCGGGCGTCGACGCTGGCCGCGCCCCTGAAGCTTCGGCTCCGCGCCGAGATCCTCGACGCGTTCTACGTCGACGACACGCCGCTCCGGTCGAGGGCCAGATCCGAGGCCTGGCGGCGGGCCAGGATCGCCGCACACGACCGGGACGTCGGACGGTTCGTGAAGTTCAGCCTCGCCCACGGTCTTGACCGACTCGACGATCTGTCGGGCCAGGGGCGTCGATCCGCCAGGCGCATCGGCCGAAGGCTCGCACGCCGATGATCCCGCCGACTCAGGCCCCGGCGAGTCCTCCGATCCTCCCGTAGACCTCGACGAGCGTCTCCACCTGGCGCTCCCAGGCGTACCGGTCGGCCGCGGCGAGCGAGGCCTCGCGGAACGCCAGCCGCCGCTCCGGTGGACCGTCGAGGACCTCCCGCAGGGCGGCGGCGATCGCCCCAGGATCGGTCGGATCGCACAGGATGCCGCACCCCGCCGGGCGCACGATCGAGGCGATCCCGGGGAGGTCCGACGCGACGACCGGGACGCCCGCGCCCAGCGCGTCGAACAGCCGGGTCGGCGTCGTCAGGCGGTGGTTGAGCGTCGTCGGCTGGATCGCGATGGCCGCGACGTCGGCAGCCGCCGTCCAGGCGGGGATCTCCCCGGGTGGCACCGCGGGCAGGAACTGGATCCGGTCCGCCGCCGGCAGGCCGGAGGCATCGGCGACGAGCCGATCGCGGAAGGCACCCCCCGGCCCCACGATCAGCAGCGCGGCGTCGGGAACGTCGGCGATCGCCCGGCACAGCTGCTCGACGCCACGGCCCGGCGCGACGTTGCCCAGGCAGAGGACGATCCGCGTCGACGGCGCGAGCGCGAGGCGTTCGCGGACCGCCACCGGCGGCGACTCAGAAGGATCCCGTGTCCCGGCGCCGACGCCGACGGGTCCGTTGAAGACGACCGTGGGTCGCACTCCGAGCGTCCGGACGATCACGTCGGCGTACACCTGGTTCGCGGTCAGGACGGCCTCGGCCGACCGTGCCCACCGCCGCTCTCGACGCGCCAGGAGCCGCCGCCACGGCCCGGGCAGCCGCGCGAACCGCGAGCTCTCGACCTGGAGGTCGCGCACGTCGTAGACGACGCGACCGCCGGTGCGCTTGCGGAGCGCCAGCGCGACCGGCAGCGTGATCAGGCCCTCGGCCTGCCAGATGTCCGCAGCCGGCACCACGGCGGCGATGCGGTCCGCCCACTGACGCGCCAGCAGGAGATAGCGCGCCGCCTGGACCGGCCGACCGACCACCGCGGTCACCGCCGCGCTGAGTCGCGACCGCGGAGGCTCGACCGATGTCGCAGCCGCGGGCGTCGCGCTCCCCGGATCCGCTTCTGGCAGGCGGGGGCTCGGCAGCCATGGCAGCGGCCGCGGCTGGGCGACCCGGACCACGACGAACCCGTCGTGCTGCTCCCGATCCGGCAAGCCGTCGGCCGTCCGCGCGACCACCGTGACCGACCAGCCGGCCGCTCCCAGGCTGCGCGCGATCTTCCACGAGCGTGAGTCGGCCACGAACGAGTTGTTGAGGAGCAGGACGAGCCTGCGCCCTTGGCCCGGACCGTCGTCCGCGCTCACCCTACGGTCCCCGTCCCGTCGGTCGACAGGCGACGATAGAGGCCGATGAGCCCCTCGCGGGCCGTCTCCCAGCTGTATCGCTCGAGGGCGACGGTCCGGCAGCGGCGGCGGAGGGCGTCGCGTTCGGCGGCGGGCAGCGTCAGGAGCTCGTTGACGGCCAGCGCGATCGCGTGCGGCGAGTCGACGTCGCAGCAGCGGCCGACGCCCTCGGCGCGGGTCAGCCGGCAGTGCTCGGTGCCCTCGCCGACGACGATCGGGACACCCGCCATGAGCGACTGGAAGAGCTTGTTCGGAAGGGTCAGCCGCTGGTTCAGCGTCCGCGGCGGCGCGCCCACGAACGAGACGTCCGCACCCGCCGTCCACTCGAGCAGCTCGGCCTCGGGAACGGCGGGCAGGACGACCATCCGATCGCGCCGGCGGGCCGCTTCACCGACGAGCCACGATTCGAGGTGGCCGAAGCCGAGGAAGACCCCCACGGCTCCGGTCTCGACGAGCGCGGGGTCGTCCAGCGCCGCGACGAGCTCCTCGATGCCCTG
Source organism: uncultured Chloroflexia bacterium (assembly GCA_963744115.1). Lineage (GTDB taxonomy): Bacteria > Chloroflexota > Limnocylindria > Limnocylindrales > CSP1-4 > Chersky-267. The sequence continues at coordinate 64,803 of CAVUSI010000001.1, forward strand.
GTCCACCCGGAACGCACCCTGGTAGAGCACCAGTGGCCCCGCGTCGGCCGAACCGAGCGTCGCGCCGACGGCACGCCGGAGTCGATCCGCCGAAACGGGGCCGGGCGTCTCCGGGTGCCAGGCGGGAGGACAGTTGAGCAGGACGACCGGTTCGGGCACTCTGAATCGGCGGGCGATCTCGCTCGCCATCGACGGCGTGGCGGCAAGGACGCCGGCCGCCTGCCGGACCAGGCGTCGCTCGCGCCGACGGATGAGCGCCCGGAACACCCCCGGCAGCTTCACCAGCCGGGCGGACTCGGTATGCAGGTCGGCGACGTCGTAGACGAACCGGCCGTCCCGTCCGGCGGTCCGCCTCGCGGCGTCACGGGCGACCGGCAGAGCGATCAACGCCTTGGCGTGGACCACCTGGGCGTCGGGTGCCGCCGCCGCGACCGCCGCCGACCACTCGCGACCCCGTCGAACGGTCGCGACGATCTCCAGGCCACGGCGGAGCGGCGCCCGGAGCCGGTCCGCGCCGCGGGCTGGGCCGACCGCCAGCTTCTCGGCATCGGGCGCGAGGCCGGTCGCCCGGAGGATCACAGAGCTGACCCCAGCGGGCAGCGGCTCGAGTCCGCGCGCGATCCGTCGGTCGAGCGTCACTCGGTGCAGCTCGACGCGGTCGCCGAGCGCAGCCGTCGATGGGAGTCCGGGACCGGCGAATGCCACCACCGTGACGGCGTGCCCGTCATCGGCCAGGGTCATCGCCGTCTTCAGCAGACGGGACTCGTGCTCGAAGGTGTTCGCCGCGACGATGGCCACCCGAAGCCGGCCCGGGACCGGCCCGGGGTCGGTCATCGCGGGGCGTGCGTCGATCGGACCGGGGATCGAGCCGGCACGCGGACCGGCTCGCGCACGTGACGGCCGACCGCGGCCTGGACCGCGGCGATCACCCGCTGCTGATCGTCGATCGTCAGGCCCGCGTACATCGGCAGACCGAGCGAGCCATCGGCCGCTGCGTCGGTGATCGGCAGCTCGGCATGGATGCCGCGTTCGAGGACGTAGGGTTGGCGATGGATCGGGACCGGGTACTCGATCGCGACCTCGACCCCGTGATCGGCGAGGTCCGCGGCCACGTCGTCGCGGGCCGGCCCGAGTCCGATCGTGTACCGGTGGAAGACGTGACGCCGGCCGACCGGCACGAGCGGCCGGCGGATCGGCAGCATGGCGAACGCCGCGCCGTAGCGGGCGGCGATCGCTCGCCGGGCGACGATCCCGGGCTCGATCCGGTCGAGACCGACCAGGCCGATCGCCGCAGCGACCTCGGACAGGTGGAAGTCGAAGCCGAGGATCTCCGCTTGCCGCCCCCTTCGACCGTGGTCGCGATAGCGGCGGATCCAGTCGGCCAGCCGGTCGTCATCGGTGCTCACCAGGCCGCCTTCGCCGGCGCCGTAGAGCCCGAAGGCCCCGTGCCCCCAGGCGCCGGCCCGACGACCCCGGAACGTCGCCCCGTGGGCGCCCCCACCATCCTCGATGACGGCCAGCCCGTGGCGGTCGGCGATGGCCGTGATCATGTCCATGTCGGCGACCAGGCCGTGCAGGTGGACGGGGTAGATCGCCCTCGTCCGGGGCGTGATGGCCGCCTCGATCCGCGCGGCGTCGATGAGGTAGGTGTCCGGCTCGATGTCGATGAAGACCGGGCTGGCGCCCGTGAACAGGATCGAGCTGACGGTCGCGTTGACCGTGTGGCTGACGGTGATGACCTCGTCCCCGGGGCCGATCCCGAGGCCGGCCATGATGCACATCCTCGCGACGGTGCCGTTCACCACCGCGACCGCGTGACGGACGCCGACGAACTCGGCCCAGCGCGCTTCGATCTCGGCGACCCGGCGACCTGGGACCGTCGACCGGGACAGGAGGGCCTCGGCGACGGCGTCGGACTCCTCGGGCCCGACATCGGGTCGCACCGCCGGGATCATCTGCACGCTCGCGCCGCGTGCCGACGGGTCGATCACGAAGCCTCCGGTGGTGCCTGGGTCGGCTGCGGGAACCAGCCTCGAGGTCACCGCCGACCGAACCTCGAGTATAGCCTCGGACGGGTCAGCGGAGCCGCCGAACGACGAGCCAGACGAGGCCGAGGATCGTCCCGACGGCCAGTCCGCCGCGCCAGTCCAGGAGGACGGTCGCCTCGCCGTCGGTCCGTGCGGCGATGACCACCGCGGCGCCTGAACCACGCTCGAAATGGACCTCCTGGGCGACCACCGACCGGATGAGCGCCTGCGAGATGTGCGCCTTCTGCGCCGCGACCAGGCCGGCGGAAGCCATCGTCAGCGTCGCCTCGTTCGCGGCGAGGGCGCCGACCGCTCCGAGCTCGACGGAAGCCCGCTGAGCCTGCGCGGCGCCGATCGCGCCGAACGACACCGACAGGTCGTCGGCCTGGACGACACCGAGGGCGCCGCGCTGGACGTCGACCCGCGTCGGGCGGGGCCCTTGGGCCTCGTCGGTGGTCGGGTCGGGGGTCGGATCGGGAACGGCGGTCATGGTCGGCTCCGGGTGGGACTTCTCGAGGTCAGACTACCGCGCCGACGATGCCTTCGCCCGCGGGCGCACCCGGTCATCGGGTCGCTCATGTGGTCTTCGGCGGACTCGGTATATCCTGCCCGGCGACGGACGCTTCGCGCCGTCCGCCGAAAGGGTCCCGATGTCCGTCCACCTTCACCGTCCTCGTCCCGCGATCGGGCTCGCACTCGCCGTCGTCCTGCTCGTCGGTGCGTGTGGCAGCACGAACCCGAGCGTGACCCCGATCGCCCAGGTCTCGACCGTCCCGAGCCCGGCTGCGTCGCTCCCGAGCGAGGTCCCGAGCGCCACCGCCGAGGCCAGTCCGACAGCGGAACCGACGCCGACCCCTGCACCGACGCCGGTCACCGTGCCGGCTCCCCTGACCGGCCTGCCGGTGACCCCGGCCCAGGCCCGACGCCACCCGATCGCGGTGATGGTCGACGACCTCGGGGCGGCTCGACCCCAGTCCGGGTTCAGCGCAGCGTCGGTGGTCTGGCAGGCGCCGGCCGAAGGGGGCATCCCGCGCTACATGATGGTCTTCGGCGAGAACCAGCCGGGCGACGTCGGCCCGGTGCGCAGCTCGCGCTACTACTACATCGCCTGGGCCGCCGAGTGGAAGGCGGTCTACGCCCATGCCGGCGGGTCGCCCCAGGCCCTCCAGACCCTGGCCGCCAACGGCAACGGCAAGCTCGTCTACAACGCCGACGAGTTCCGCTGGGCCGGAGCGTTCCGCCGGATCTCCAGCCGGTTCGCCCCGCACAACCTGTACACGACCGGTGGGCAGCTCGAGTCGCTGGCCAAGCGGCTGGGTGCGAAGCCGATCACCAGGGGGCCGGTCTGGCAGTTCGCCCCGGACGCCCCGCTGGACCAGCGTCCCGTCGGCGGCAAGATCACCTTCGCCTATCCGACGAGCATCATCCGCTACGACTATGACCGGGCGACCAACACCTACCCGCGGACGGTCAGCGTCGAAGGCAAGCAGAAGGACGCCTCGACCAAGAAGCGGGTGGCACCGAAGAACGTGATCGTGATGCTGATGAGCTTCGGGCCGCTCAACGACGGCCATCCGAAGAAGCATCGCCTCGAGGCCAAGGTGGTCGGCAGCGGACCGGCCTGGATCTCGACCAACGGCAGGACGATCAAGGGAACCTGGCGAAAGAAGTCGCTGACCGCACCGACGAAGTTCTACAACGCCGCCGGCGCCGAGGTGACGCTGACGGCGGGCCAGACGTTCATCAACGTCATGCCCACCGGGACGAAGATCAAGATCACCCCCGGCGGACCACCTCCGGCGCCGACGGCGTCCCCGTCGCCGGGCGCGTCGCCGTCACCGTCCGGGTCCGTCGAGGGTCACCTGGCCGCCGTCTGACGGACCATCGCGGTTCGGCGGTCAGGCGCGAGGCTTGGCCGGGCCGCGGCCGCGAAGCTCGTCCCAGCGCAGGGTCAGGACGACGATGAGCGCCTCGACGATGATCCGGCGCGACATCTTCGACTGGCCGGCTCGTCGATCCTGGAACACGATCGGGACCTCGTCCACCCGTGCCCCGAGTCGACTGGCCCGGTAGGTCATCTCGATCTGGAACACGTACCCGCCGGCATGGACACCGTCGAACGGGATCGTCCCGAGCGTCGTCGCCCGCCAGGCCTTGAACCCGCCGGTCAGGTCGTGCGGCTTCAGTCCGAGGACGACCTTGGCGAACAGGCTGCCACCCCGCGAGATGACCCGCCGGACGATCCCCCAGTCACGCACGCCGCCTCCTGCCACGTAGCGGGACCCGATCACCAGGTCTGCGCGGTCGTCGACGATCGGCGCGATGAGCCCGGGAAGGACCCCCGGGTCGTGGCTGAAGTCCGCATCCATCTGGATGACGATCGAGGCACCGCCGGCGATGGCGACCCCGAACCCGTCGAGATACGCCCGGCCGAGACCCTGCTTGGAGGTCCGGTGGCGGACGCGGACCCGCGGATCCGTCGCGGCGAGATCGTCGGCCAGCGTGCCGGTCCCATCGGGGGATCCATCGTCGACGACCAGCAAGGTCGCCCCGGGGAGGCGGTCGAGGATCGCCGCGGAGATCGGCCGCAGGTTCTCCGCCTCGTTGTACGTCGGCAGCACCACCCACGCTCCGGTTCCGACCGGCCGACCCGCATCGGGGCCGGGCATGGGGGAGATCGTCACGATCACCTCCGGCGTGACTGGGTCGTTCGACTCGACGGTCATCGCGCCCAGTGTACGGGACGAGAAACGGACCTGGGCCGCGTTCCGACCTCGATCCGGGCGATGCCGCCTAGACCACCGAGACCGTCCGGACCGTCACGTTCCGTCGTCCGCCGCTGTCGGTCGCGCCGATCCGGACCGTCGCCGGGCCGCTCCCGCCGGGCGCGACCACGAACGTCGCGGCATACTGCCCGGGCGCCACGAGGCGGGCAAACATCCGTTTCGGCGGACGTCCGACCTGGTCGAAAGTGACGACCGGCCTGGACGTCAGCGCCTCGACCGAGCTGAACCGGACGGTCAGCGTTCGACCGGCCTTGAGCCGGGTCGACGACAGCGCGACCGCGTATGCGTCGGCGACGATCTGGCGACGGAGCACCGTGGTGCCACTGCCGCTCGTCGCGGTGAGGACCAGGGTGTAGCTGCCGGGTGCGACCATCGCCCCACTGCCGGCCCGGCCGTCCCACGTCCAGGCCACCGGGCCGGCCGGCTGCTTGCGTCGCGTCCAGACGGTCCGGACCAGGGTCCCGTCGCCGGCCACGATCTGAAGGGTCGTCGTCGCGGCCCGACCGAGCCGATACGTGGCCCGCGCCGTCCTGGCCAGGGCGTCGAGATCCTGCGGATAGAACGCGGTCGGAGCCCAACGCAGCCAGCCGGCCGTCCGGTCGATCCGTACGGTCGTCGCCGTCGTGCGGCGGTTCCCGGCCGCATCCTGGACGGTGATCCGGGCGAGGTAGGTGCCGTCGGCCAGTCGCGCCCCGGATGTCGTCCGACCCGTCCAGCGCATCGATCCGCCACCGCGTGCGCCATTCAGCGTGACGATCCGCACGACCTTCGTCCCGTGGGTGATCCGGACCGACGTGAGGCCTCGTTCGGCGTTCGTCCAGTGGATGATGGTCGCGTCCGCGGTCCCGTCGCCGTCGGGCGAGAACGTCGCCGGACCGGCAGCGACGGCGATCGCCGGCGCCGTCCCGTCCACGACCACCTGCCAGGACCGGGCAGCTCCGTTGCCGGCCGGGTCGAGGACCGCGAGGGTCACCCTGTAGGCGCCGTCCGGGGCCGGCGCTCCACCGTCGGCCCGGCCGTCCCACGCGGTCCGGGGCGTTCCTCCCGGACCGTTGATCGTCCGGACGACGGTGCCGGCGGCCGCGCCGGTCAGGCGCACAGCGGTGAGGCGCCAACGACTGGCTCCGGTCGAGCTCGCGGTGAGGCCCACCGAGTCGTGCCGGCCGTCCCGCGGCGGGGAGATCACTCGCCCGCCGATGGAAGCGGCCGTCAGCCGCGGACCGATGGTGTCGATCGTGACCGCATACGCCGCCACTTCGGCCGGCGTCATCGGCCGGACGGAGGGCGCCGAGTAGGTCCGTGTGCCCGCCCGCCCGATCAGCTGCAGGACGTATCGACCGTCGCCGAGGGTCCGACCGCCGACCGTCCCGTCCCACGCCCACGCCTGGCTCCCGACGCCCACGTCGGGCACGGCCCGCGTGCCGACCGTGGTCCCGTTGGCGCGAAGCACCCGGAGCGTGAGCGAATCGAGCCCGAGGCCGTTCGTCCACCGCAGCATCAGACCGTCCTCGGAGCCGTCGCCGTTCGGCGAGAACGCGCGGGCGGCGAGGGCCGCCGGCGACGAGCCGACCGACGTCGCGCCGCTCGCGCCGAACGACAGGCGACTCAGCCCGGCATCGACGATCGTCGTGTTCGGAGGGGTCCGCGGGGCAAGGTACGCGGTCGAGCCGCTGGCCGCGGCGACCCAGTTCCCGGTCCGGACCGGCTCGGTCGCGGCCCACGTGCTGAGCGGACCGGCGACCTGGTACCAGCTGTAGCCGTCGGCCAGGACCGGTCCGCGGGTCAGGGCGACGACCGCCCCAGCCTTCAACGTGGACACGGCCGGTCCGGACGTGTCGGGGCGGGTGCGGGTCGTCAGGCCGGACGCCTTGACCACGGCGAACCCGCCGGCGTGGAGCGTCGGACGCGGGATCGGCAGGTTCGCCACGTTCCAGCGGCCGCGGTTCCCCTTGGCATCGGTCGCTCGCGCCCGGAAGGCATAGGCGTGCCCGTCGCGACCCGACCAGATCGCTTCGGTCGCGTGAGTCCGGCCGAGCCAGGACCTCCAGGGGCTGCCGTCGACCGAGACCTGGACGTCGTAGCTCCGGATCGGGTTCATGTCGAGGGCGGTCCAGGTGACGAGGAAACCCTCGTCACCCTGCCGGGCGTCGAGGACGTCGATGCCGGTCGCGGGCGGTGTCGTGTCGTGGAGGAACTTGGCCACGATCACGCTGTACAGCTCGGGCCGCGTCCCGTCGTAGCCCAGCGCCCAGATCCCGGCCCCCCGGAGCCCGTACCGATTGATCAGGTCGTACTTGGCCCGGAGGCTCCTTGGGTCGTCGAAGTAGACCTCCCGCCAGGTCGCGACGCAGCCGTACGCCGCGGTGCAGTTCCGTCGCTTGTAGGCGAACCAGGCCGACGATTCACGGGTGTCGTAGCGCCGCCCGTGGGCCTTGGCCAAGGCAGCCGCGTTGTCGTACGTCACCGACGTCGACCAGCCGTACTTCGCCCCGGTGCGGGTCGCCGCCCGGGGCTGGCCGGTGGTCGTGGACCAGGCCCGACCGTAGTACGGGATGCCCAGGATCAGCTTGCTCGCGGGAACGCGGTCGGTGAAGGCCTGGACGGTATCGAGCAGGTCGTAGCTCGGGCCGGCGAGCGGGGCGATCGAGCCGGCCGATGCGGAACCCGCGTTGCGGTAGTCGTAGCCCATGATGAAGATGGCATCGGCGCCGCCGGGCGCAGTGGCGTCCTCGATCGGGTAGTTGCCGATCCAGCCGGTCGTGTCGAAGGTCAGCTGGTAGCCGCGGGCCACCTTGTTCAGCTCGCTCCGGATGGTCCGGACGAGCGCGGTGAATTCGTCGGAGCGCCCCGACACCAGCGGTTCGAAGTCGAGGTTGACGCCGTCGGCCCCGCGGTCGCGAACGGCCGCCGCGATCTGCCGGGCGAGCCGGAGGCGTGCCGCGGCACTGCCCAGCAGGGCGGACTGGTTGGCCGCCTGGTTGGTCGTCCAGGCGAACGACTGGACCGTCAGGACCACCCGCGTATGCCGTTGATGGGCCGCCCGGATGATCGACGTGAGGCGGGCACTGGTCCAGCCCGACCAGCCGGTGGAGATCGATCCGTTGCCGGTCCGCTTGATCAGGTTCCCATCCCCGTCGGCGCCGACCCCGAAGTAGGCGATCGTCGAGAGGAGCTGGTAGTTGAGTCGCGTCGAACCGTCGCTGAGCTCCCAGTACGGCAGGAACCCGAAGACCTGGCGCCGGAGGTCGGTCGCGGCGGGCGGGTCGAGCGGCCCCTTCGCAGTGACCTCGAAGGACGCGGGCACAGCGGCGATCGCCGGGGCGCCGGATGGACCGTCGATGGGACCCGGACCCGGTCCGGCTGCGGTCGTCCGCTCGGCGACAGCCTCCGGGGCCCGTGAAGCCGGCGACCAGACCGTCCCCTCGCGGCTGAGCGCCATCGCCCGCCCTGAGGCGGCGCCGGCCGGCAGTCGGCGGGGTGCGACGCCGCCGACCGCCCAGCCGTCGTCCGCACGTGGCGTGAACGGGACGTCGACGACGCCGCCCGGGGCGAACACGGTCCGGTCGTGCTCATGGGCGGCGGCGTCGACCGCGATGATCGACGGCTCCTGGACGCCGTCGGGCGGCGTGTCCGTCGGCGCGCCGGCGTCGGAGGCGCCCGCGTCGGATGCGTCCGCGGTCGGTGTCGTGGCGGGTTCGCCGGAGGCGGACGCGTCGGGCGGCGAAGCGGCGATCGGCGCGTCGAGGATGCCCGTGCTCATCTGACCCGACTCGCGGTCCGGGCGGACCGCCAGGACCGCCGAGCTGCCCGTCCCGGCCACGAGAACGGCCACGAAGACGACGACGGCGAGCGCCCGGACACGGTCGCGGCGGGCACGTCGACGGGAGGGCGGCCGGGGGCGGTCGTCGGTCACGAGATCCTCACGGCTTGCAGTCGGAGGACGACCGTACCGTCGGGGGTCTGTCGCGGGATATCGCCCGATGGTCCCGGTCCGGGGCCGTACGGTGGGATCCGGTGCGGTTCTGTGCGGTCGGCGCGACGCGCCCCCGGATCAGTGCAGCGTGAACACCCGTGCGGCGCGGTTGACCTTCCCGGCCCCGTCGGTCCCGCTGATCGAGAACCGGACGGTGCCGGCGGTGCCGGTCGACTTGAGCTTGACCGTCAGCTTGTAGGTGGTCGAGCTCATCTTGGTCATCGTCAGGCTGAAGGCGCTCGTCCCGGACTGGCTGATCTTCAGCCGGGGCGACGCCTTGAGCAGCTCCGGGGTCGTGGCGTAGACGGTGACGGTCTGGCCGCGTCCCGGCGTCGCGTCGTTCAGGGTGACCCGGAAGCCGTCGGCCACGACCGACGCGAACCCGGTCGTCGACAGCTCGCCGTCGGTCGCGCCGATCGCCGCGACGTAGGTCCCACGCGGAGCCATCGTCCCGTCGTCCAACCGGCCATCCCAGTCGAAGACGTGGGTCCCGGCCCCGGTCGAGACGCCGTCGATGAAGGTCCGGACGACCTCACCGTTCTGGTTCTCGATCACCCCGCTGACCACGGCGGAGACCGACAGGTCGTATGAGAAGCGCATCGTCCGAGCGTACTTGTCGAGATCCTGGGGGTAGAACACGGTCTTCGCGCTCACGACGTGGCTCAGCGTCTTGTAGACGCCGGCCGGGGTGTCGCGCCCGGCGCCGACATTCCCGGCGTAGTCCCGCGGCGCCAGGGTCACCGTGTAGACGCCGTTCCTGGTCACGTGTCCGGTGTCGTCCAGGCCGTCCCAGCTCACTTTGCCCGGACCGGACGCGACTCGCGTGGAGTCCGCCCGGACCACGGCGCCGGTCCCGTCCTTGACGGTCATCTCGATGTAGCCCGGCTCGTTGGTGGAATAGCCGAACGAGATCGTGTCGGCGGCGCCGTCCCCGTTCGGGCTGAACGTCGGGATGTCGGTCGCTCCGGCGGCCGCGACGACCGGGTCGTCGAGGATCGGGGCGACGGTGTCCACGACGAACGACCCCGTCTTCGTGCCGGCGGGATTGCCCCAGCCGTCCTGGACCGTCATCCGCCACCGATAGGTGGCGTCGGGGACCGGCACCCCGGCGACGAGCCCCGACCACGTCGCGCTGAAGGCGTCCCCGGAGCCGGTCTTCGTGCCGAGGACCTCGCCGTCGGCGTTCTCGAAGGTCGCGGTCCAATCGGCGACTTCGGAGATCCGGCCGGTCAGCCGATAGGTGTCGCCGCTGCCGTCGCCGTTGGGTGAGAACGCGCCGTCCCCGTCGTCGGTCGTCCAGACGACCGGGCCGGCACTGTCGCGCGGGACGAGATCGGCTCCGGACATCCAGCCGGTCGTCGCCCCGTCGAGCGACGCCACCTCGAAGATCGGCCCGCCGGTCGCCGTCGTCGCCGCGGCCCGAGTCAGCAGGCGCAGCCGGGTGTCGCGGACCAGGGTGGCCAGCGGGCCGCTGTCACCGGGCGGAGTCAGCGTCTCGTCCTGGTAGACGTTCGCGGCGTCCACCGCGACCGATGCAGCGCCGGGGACCTGGAAGTCGGCCGGGTCCGTCCCGGTGTCGGCGTACGCCGCACCGGTGATGTCGTCGGTCGTCGTGCCCAGCCAGCCGGTGACCGCGCGCCAGTAGCCGCCGGGCGTCCCGTCGGGGTCCATCTCGGCGGTCGCGCCTGGGGTCCGGCTCGATCCGAAGGTGAACGCGTTGTCGTTGAAGGTCGGCGAGTCGTGGAACATCTGATCGACCGTCTTATGGCTGGTGAACAGCTGGCGGACGTAGGAGGCGGGCCCGAAATGGCCCTCGGCGACGACCGCCCGGGCGCCGGCCTTGAGCCAGCCGGCCGCCATGTTGTCGACCCGTTGCTTCGCCTGCGCCAGCGTCGGCTTCGGCTTGCCCGACTCCGAGTTGCCCGAGGCGTAACAGAGGTGGCTGAGCAGCACGATCGCGTTCGGAGCGAGCTTGACCTCCCTGGCCAGGTAGTACTCGCCCCAGTACTCGGTGGTGCTGTCGTTGACGCCAGCCTTGGGGTTGAGCCCGAGACCGTTCTGCGAGTACGGCCAGGGGCTCGTCCGGTACGGGCTCGGGAACCCGTTGCCGTGGCCCATGTAGATGACGACCGAGGCACCCTGGAGGGCCTTCTTGGCCGCGGCCCAGGTCGCGTTCGGGGTGTACACCTTGACGACGTTCGAGGTGTACTTGCGCGCCTCGGCGTACGCCGCATCGCCGTCGGACTTGTAGTAGGCGGTCGAGCCGGCAACGGGTCCGACGATGATCACGACCTTGGGCTGCGGCGTCGCTGCGCTGGCGGCGCCCGCCGCGGACAGGGCGAAGACGGCCATGACGATCAGGCCGCTGGCGGCCGTGGCCGCGATCCTTCGCACCGGAGGCGTCTCCACGTCGGGTGGTGGTCGCCATGGCCGACAGCCTCGCGATGAGCGCGGACCGCACGAACCCGACGAGCCGGATGAGTACGGATCCAGCCTCCCGGGGGGCTCGAGCACGCTCAATCACGACATCGTCCGGGGCCCTATGGTCCGAACGCCGTCGTCGAGGTGCGGGCACGAGCGGAGCGGTGCGGTCATGGGTCCCCAGGGGCGGTGCACCGACGCTCCACCGTCGAGCGGTCCGCGCCGCCCCGGCGGATGACCGGGAGCTCGAGGCCCGCCGGGTCTACTCGCGGAGTCTCGCCACGAGCTCCGCGAGCGACGGGTTCGACCGGTCTCGATCGGACAGGATCGGGCGGCCGTCGGCCGAACCTGGGACGGGCTTCGGCCACCGGACGCCGACCGCCGGGTCGTCCCAGGCGAAGCCGAGCTCGTCGCTCGCGTCGAACTCGCCTGTCACGAGGTAGATCAGCTCGAGCGCTTCGAGGGCGAGGAACCCGTGAGCGACACCGGCCGGGATCTCGACGGTGTCGTCGGCGCGCAGCTCGCGGGTCTCGACGACGGCGGCGCCGCTGCCGTCGACGACCGGCCGGACGTCCACCAGCGCCACGAGCGCCCGACCGCTCGCGACGATCCAGCGGTCGAGCTGACGCCGATGGTAGTGCAGCCCGCGGAGGACCCCCGGAGCCGACGTCGACAGGTTGGCCTGGACGAACCGGGCGCCGGGCAGGCCCGCGAGGTCGGCGGGCAACCCGTCGGGCGGATAGGCGCTCGCCCGCCACAGCTCGCGGAAGGACCCGCGCACGTCAGCGTGCCGGACGACGACGCCGTAGCGGACGCCGGACAACGTCGACGGGGGTCGATGGACATCCGTCACGCCGGTCCTCCGGTCGGTGGCCCGACGCCCGCCGCGTCGCCGCCCGGCGGAGGGTCGGCGCGTAGTCGGCCAGCGCCTCGGTCCACGGTCGCATCGGCTCGCCCGAGGGCAGCGGACTCGCCTCAAGGACGCCCCAGCGGGGTGGCGTCGACGGGCGCGCCCAGGTCGCGGCCGGGACTTCCTCGATCTCCACCTCGACCCCGGCCAGACGCAGGACCTCACGCGCCCAGTCGGCCCTCGAGACCGCCCCGAGGTTGACGTAGTGCACCGTCCCGCCGATCTCGCCGGAGCCGATCAGCTCGGTGATGGCCTCGGCCACGTCCGCGGTGGACGTCGGCGAGCCGTACTCGTCGCCCACGACCTTGAGCGGCTCGCCGGCCGCCCTGGCGCGCAGCGCCGCGGCGATGATCTTCGTCGGGAAGTCGCCGCCCGGCGGGCCGTACAGCCAGGCGGTCCGCACGATGGCGGTCATGGCCCCGGCCCGGGCGAAGCTCTCGCGCGCCGCGGCCTCACCGCCGAGCTTGCTCCGGCCGTAGGCGTTGGGCGGGCCCGTCGGATCGTCCGGGCGATAGCCGTGCCCGTCGGTCCGCGAGCCGTCGAAGACCTCGTTGGTCGACACGTAGATGAGGTCGACGCCCGCCCCGGCACAGGCGGCGGCGAGCGCCCGCGTGGCGGCCGCGTTCCGTCGGTCTGCCAGGGCGCTGTCCCGGGTCGCCCCGTCGACGTCGGTCCATGCCGCGCTGTGGACGACGACTTCGGGCCGATCCCGACGGATGAGCCGTGACGGAGCCTCGACGTCGTCGAGGTCGTAGTCGGGACGCGTCCAGGCGATCGGTCCCGCCAGGCCGGCGAAGGGTGCCTCGGCCAGCGCGCCGATGAGGGCCCGTCCGAGGCGACCGCCCGCGCCCGTCACGGCGACCCGCACCTCAGTCCGCCTCGGTCGCGGACCCGAGTGCCGCCGCCGGATCGCCGGCCGACGGGTCCCCCACCTCGGCCGCGGCGGAGCCGGCCAACCGCTGGCCGTACTGGCGGGCGTAATAGGCGTCCCACTCTCCCGCCTTGATCGGCCGCCACCAGGCTTCGTTGGCGACGAACCAGGCGACGGTCGCGGCCAGGCCGTCGTCGAACGACATTCGCGGCCGCCAGCCGAGCGCGGCCGCCTTGGATCCGTCCATCGCGTAGCGCCGATCGTGGCCCGGGCGATCCTCGACGGTCCGGACCAGCGACCACGGCTTGCCCAGCAGCTCGAGGATCCGCCGGACCACTTCTCGATTGGGCAGCTCCGTCGCGCCCGCCAGGTTGTAGGTCTCGCCTGGCGTCCCGTGGCGAAGGACGTGCTCCACGCCGGCCGCGTGATCGGCGACGTAGAGCCAGTCGCGGACCTGCATCCCGTCGCCGTACATCGGCAGCGGCAGGTCGTCGATGGCGTTGGTCACGAACAGAGGGATCAGCTTCTCGGGGTGGTGATACGGACCGTAGGTGTTCGACCCACGGGTGACGACGGCGTCGACCCCGTGGGTGACGACGTAGGAGCGCACCAGGAGCTCGCCGGCCGCCTTCGCGGCGGCGTACGGCGAACGTGGCGCGAGCGCGTCCGTCTCGACCGAGCTGCCCGTCGCGACCGAGCCGTAGACCTCGTCGGTCGAGACCTGGAGATAGCGGATGGACCGGCCGGCCCGCTGCTCCCGGAGGACCGCCTCGAGCAGGACGTGGACACCGATGACGCCGGTCCGCAGGAACGCCTCGGGATCGAGGATCGACCGATCGACGTGTGACTCGGCCGCGAAGTTCAGGACCGCGTCCGCGTCGGCGACGAGCGGCCGGACGGTGTCCGCGTCGGCGATGTCGCCCTCGACGAAGGTCAGCCGGGCCGCCTCCTCGGGATCGTCGACGGCCGGGCCCAGGTTCGTCCGGTTGCCGGCGTAGGTGAGCTTGTCGAGGACGGCGATCCGGGTCCCGTCCCGCCGGGCGAGGACCTCGCGCACGAAGCACGACCCGATGAATCCGGCGCCGCCCGTGACGAGCAGGCGTGCACCGGCCCGGGCCCAGGACGGATCGCTCACCGGTCGGGCCGCTGGGTCGGCGGCGCGAGGCGACCCTCGGCGTCGTCCGAGGCGGCCAGCTCGGCGGCTCGGAGCAGCGAGGCCACGGTGCCCGCATCGGCCCACTGGCCCTCGTACACCGGGGCATGGAGGCGGCCATCCGCGACGTAGTGGTTCAGCACGTCGGTGATCTCGAACTCGCCCCGTCCCGACGGCGCCAGGTGCTCGATGACGTCGAATGCGTCCGGGCGCAGGAAGTAGACCCCGATCGGGATGAGGTCGCTCTTCGGCTTCGCCGGCTTCTCCTCGAAGCCGACGACCCGGCCCGCCGGGTCGAGCTCGGCGACGCCGAACCGCTCGGGGTCCGGAACGCGGTAGAGGAGCGTGCCGGCGCCCCACGGCCCCGCCTCGAACTCGCGGGCGACCGGCTCGAGCGCCGGGCCGCGCAGGATGTTGTCGCCGAGGACACAGCAGAACGCTTCGTCGCCCACGAAGTCGCGGGCGAGCCCGATCGCGTGGGCGATCCCGAGCGCCCCGCGCTGGTAGCGGTAGGTCAGATCGAGGCCGAAATGGGCGCCGTCGGCGAGCAGCTCGACGACGTCGCCGACGGACTTGCCGCCGACGATGACCATCACCTCGCGGATCCCCATCCCCGCCAGCGTCTCGATCGGGTAGTAGATCATCGGCCGGTCGTAGATCGGCAGCAGATGCTTGTTGGTCACGATCGTGAGCGGGTAGAGCCGGGTGGCCGTGCCACCGGCCAGGACGATGCCCTTCATCGGGCGGTAGCGTACCAGCGCGCGACGGCCGCGCCCGGGCCTACGGTCCGGGTGTCGCGCTCGCGCACGGCCCGGATCCGTCGGACCCCGCACCGCCGGAGGCGCACGGGGCCGGCGACTGGTCGACCGGCGGCAGGCCGCCCTTGTAGTCGGTGATCACGAGGACGTACTCGAGCCGGTCGAGGTCCGCGGCGGGCTGGATGAACGCCGTCTGGGTGACCGCGTTCGCGTCGTGCTCGACATCGACCAGCGAGCCGATCAGCAGGCCCTTGGGGAACGGCGATCGGACGCCGCCGCCCAGGTCGATCCCAGCCGTCACCACGGTATCGCCGATCTGGAGCCGCTCCGTCGTATCGATGTTCTCCATGATCAGGACGCCGCCCAGCTGGCCGACGACCGAGCCGGTGGCCTGGTTGGTCCCGAGCTGGCCGATCACCGTCGAACCGGTGTCGTTGATCAGGAGGACCGACGCGGAGTCCCCGGTGACGCCGGTGATCCGGCCGACCAGGGCCCCGCCGGCACCCACGACGACATCCCCCTCGCGGACGCCGGAATCCGAACCGACGTCGATCGTGACGACGCGGCGGAACTGGGAAGTCTCGCGAGCGATGACCGAACCGGTCACCGTCGAGTACTTCAGCGAGCCCTTGACGTCGAGCAGCTCGGTCAGGATGGCGTTCTGCCGCTCGAGCTCCTTCGTCCGGGCGTTCTCAGCCGCCAGTCGGGCGTTGTCGCGGGCGAGCTGGTCGTTGGTCCGATGGAGCGTCTGGATCTGCGTGACGGTCTGGACCAGGTCCGATGCGCCGCGGGCGACCGAGTCGAGCCCCGCCTGGATCGGGCGGAAGGCGAAGCGGACACCGTTCTGGATCTCCAGGGCGGGTCCGCTCGACGAGACGATCATCAAGCCGAGGCTGAGGCCGACCAGGACCACGAACAACGCCGTCCGGCGTCGAAGCAGCCGATCTCCGGACAGGGATGTCACCGCGACGGCCGATCAGCGCGGAGCGCGGGCGTACGTGTCCGCGACGAGGACCCGCTGCATCGCCGGGTTGGTCAGCTGCTCGAGGACGATCCCGGTCCCGCGCGCCACGCAGGTCAGCGGATCGTCGGCGATGTGGACCGGCATCTGGGTCGCCTCGGCGATCCGCTGGTCCAGGCCCGCGAGGAGCGCGCCGCCGCCGGCCAGGACGATGCCCTGGTCCATGATGTCGGCCACGAGCTCGGGCGGAGTCTCCTCGATGGTGTCCTTGATCGTATCGACGATCTGCTGGACCGAGGGTTCGATCGCTTCGCGGATCTGGTCGGCGCCGACCTCGACGCTGCGCGGCAGCCCGGTCAGCAGGTCGCGGCCCCGGAGGGTGACCCGCTGGGCGTCCCACTCCCCGGGGTAGGCGGAGGCGATCGCGATCTTGATGTCCTCCGCGGTCCGCTCGCCGAGGAACAGGTTGTATTCGCGTCGGGCGAACAGGACGATGTCCTGGTCCATCTCGTCGCCGCCGATCCGGATGCTGCGCGCGACCACGATCCCGCCGAGGCTGATGACCGCGACCTCGGTCGTCCCACCGCCGATGTCGACGATGAGACTGCCCGACGGCTCACTGACCGGCAGGCCGGCGCCGATCGCGGCGGCCATCGGCTCCTCGATGAGGCGGGCCCACCGAGCCCCGGCGTTGAGGGCCGCGTCGCGGACCGCCCGCTTCTCGACCTCGGTCACCCCTGACGGGATCCCCAGGAGCATCCGCGGCCGCGGGATGAGCCCGACCCGGTCGTGAACCCGGTTGACGAAGTACTTGAGCATCTGCTCGGTCACGTCGAAGTCGCTGATGACCCCGTCGCGCAGCGGTCGGACCGCGATGATGTTGGCGGGCGTCCGACCGACCATCCGCTTGGCCTCGGCGCCGATCGCCAGGACCTTCTTCGTCTTGGCCTCGATCGCGACCACGCTCGGCTCGCTCATGACGATCCCGCGGTTCCGGACATGGACCAGGGTGTTGGCGGTCCCGAGGTCGATCCCGATGTCACGGGAGAAGTAGCCGAGGATCCGATCGAGCATGTGCGGGGTAGTTCCTTCGTGGTGACACGGCACGACCTCCGCCGGTCGCTGGGGCGGGTCGCGCGCGTGATCCGAGGGGAAGCCCGTGCAGTATACCCGGCGCCGCCGCGGGCCCCGGCAGGGTGGTCCGTGCCTAGTCGATGCCAGGGACCTTGATGTCGCTGGGGATGATCGGGCCGAGGATGGTGAGCATGATCGGGACGGTCGTCGAGCGCAGGACGTCGGCGAGCCAGGAGTTCGCCAGGCCGTCGTGGAAGTACTTCAACAGGAAGATCCCGGCCGCCGTCCGGCCGAGCTGGTTCGATTGCCCGTAGAAGGTGTCGAGGATCGCGATCCCGGCCGACACCAGCAGCGCGCCGACGACCCCGCCGAGGATCGCTCCGAGCACCTGGTCGGCCATCTCCGAGACGCCGGCGAGCTGGACCGTCCCATACAGACGGCCGATGACGATGTTGCCGGCGATGAACACGACGACGAAGGCGACCGCGTACCCGAGCATCTCGGCGTAGGCCGGCGGGAGCGTCGTCCAGACCCGATCGATGAGCGCGCCGATCGGCACCCGCAGATAGGCGCCGGCGACGAAGGCCACGATCAGCATCAACAGCCCGATCAGCTGGAAGACGAGCCCGCGTCTCCAGCCGGTGAACGCCCCGCCGACGATGAACGTCCCGATGACGATGTCCATGGTCGTGACCACGCGATCCCCTCATTGCCCAGGCCGAGCCGACCGCGCCACGATAGCGCCCTGGGTCGGGGCTCCGCTGGCCGTCAGGCGCGCGGTCCGGGGCGATCGAACGCGATGCCGCGGTCCCGCAGCGAGACGTAGGCGTCGTGGCCGATGACCAGGTGATCCAGCACGTCGATGTCGAGCAGCCGCCCGGCCGCGAGCGCCTCCGCCGTCAGGTGGACGTCATCGGGACTGGGGGTCGGGTCGCCGCTCGGGTGGTTGTGGACGAGGATGACCCCGCTGGCGCTCAGCCGGACCGCGTCGCGGAACAGCTCGCCCACGCGGACCAGGCTCGAGGACACATTGCCCTGGTAGACCGTGGCGACACGGAGAACGACGTTCTTCGTGTTGAGCAGGACGATCCGGAGCTCTTCCCGCTCGAGCCGGCCCATCTGGAGGATCAGCCGATCGGCCACGTCGAGCGGCGACCGGATGGTCCAGCGCCCGGCGGGCCAGTCGGCGAGCAACCGCCGACCGAGCTCGAACGCGGCCGCCAGCTGAGCCGCCTTGGCGGCGCCGACGCCCGGGATCGCCTCCAGCTCGAGATCGCTTGCGCGGGCCAACCCGGTCAGGCCGTCGTGCCTGGCCAGGGCCTCCTCCGCCAGCTCGACCGCGCTGACGCCGCGCGAGCCCGAGCCCCAGATGAGACCGATGAGCTCGGCTGCGGTGAGCCCGCCCGGTCCCCGCTGGGCCAGCCGCTCACGCGGTCGCTCGGCTTCCGGGATCTCACGGATCGCCCGCATCCTGGCCTCCATCGCCGACCGCATCGTTGGTGTCCCCGGACCCGGTCGACGGGAGCCCGCCGATCTCCCCCGCCGCCCAGGCCCGAGGACGTCGCGCAGCCTACGGACCGGGCCTCACCGGTCCCTCACCAGGCGGTGCACCGGCGCTTTGTGGACGATCGAGCGCCCGACGTCAGGTCGCGCCGCCGCTCACTGCCGCGGCGGACAGGATCACGAGCACGCCGTTGAACGTGGCGTGCAGCCCGATCGAGGCGGCCAGCGACCGACGCGAGACGAAGATCCAGCCGAGGGCGAACGCCACCGGGATCCGCGACCCGAAGGCCACCACGGCGGCGCGTCCGGCGTGGTCGAAATCGCTGCCGCTGAGGGTCAGGACGTGGACGAAGGCGAAGAACAGCCCACCCTCGATGATCGCCCGACGAGCGCCGAACGAACGCAGCCAGGCGGTCGTGGCGAAGCCGCGGTAGAACAGCTCCTCGCTGATCGGGGCGACGACGGCCGCGGCGAGCAGGCCCAGGACCAGCGCCGGCGCATCGGTCGGCGGGGCGATCGGGCCCTCGGGCGTGACCCCCATGACCGACACGAGGATCGCGGCGACGATCGAGGTCGCGAGGATGACCGGGATCGCGGCCGCGGCGCCGATCAGCAGGTCCCCGGCGATCCGCATCGGCGGTGCCGCGAGGACCCCGGTCGCGATCTCGCTCCACCCCAGCGCGCCGGTCCCGACGACCGTCATCCCGAGCAATCCGAGCCAGACCGCGCCGATCAGCGAGACGCCGATGAGCGTCCCGACGGGCGTTCGGAGGTCGAGGCCGGCCAGCTGGAACGGCAGCTCGATCAGGAGCGTCAGTGGGACGCTCGCGCCGAAGACGAGGAACGGCGAAGGGCCGCGATAGGCGAGGTCGGACCGATCGCGGCGCTCGATGGCCTGGGCGCCGGCCGCGGCCGTCAGCCCGAGACCGAGGAGCAGTGCCCCGACGACCGCGACGACCAGCCCGCCGAGCCCACCCGAGCCGGAGACGATCGCCACACCGAGAAGGGGGCCACCCATCGCCGTGGCGAGCCAGCCCACCAGATACAGGCCGGGCGCCCGGCGTCCCTCGAGCGAGAACGTCTGGAGACCCGGTCGGGACGCAGGTGTCACGACGGGTGCGCCCGGACCCTCGGGCGGGCCAAGGACGGGGGATGCCGAAGGGTCGCCGGTCGGAACGGCGGCCGGGTCGTCACCGGCCGGTCCGTCGACCGGGCCGGTCAACGCTCCGGGACGGGGCCGGGGGACTTGCGGGACGTGCCCCTGATCGGCTTCCGGGTCGTCGTCGTCCTGGCCTGGGCCGGCTGCCCGGGGTTGGCCTGGGTCGGCCCCGGAGCGACTGCCGGGACCGCGGTGGGTGCGGCGACGGGGAGCGGTGCGGCCTGCGGCCCCCACAACGCGGGTGATTCGGACCGCTGGACGACGACGGCCGGTCTCGGCGCATTGAACGCCGCGGCGACCTCACGTCGCTCGAAGTCCTTACCGCACCATGCGCACAGCGACCACTCGAGGCCGACGAGGCGGCTGCAGTTCGGGCAGACCCGATGGAGCCGCGTTCGGCAGGAGGGGCAGAGGAGCCACTCGTCGTTGATCCGGCGGTGGCAGCCCGGGCAATGCGGGACCGACTCGACCTCGTTGAGGAGCGCCTCCTCGGCGAGGGCTCGTTCGTTGACGTCGCCGATCCGCTCGTGCGGCCGGACGATCCGGTAGATGATCACTGCCAACACGAAGAAGACCGGGGTGAACAGGATGACGAGGCTGGCCGCGAGATAGGGCGCGACGGGGTTATCGGTGCGGCCCTGAAGGTCGCGGAACGCCCAGTACGCCGAGGCGAGCCAGAGCCCGACGACGTAGACCGCAGACGCCTTCAGCCCGAACTGCACGATCGGATTGCCGAAGAAGCCTCCGATCGCCGTTCCGATCGGCGCGAGGATCTGTTCCATCGGCTGGTGCTAGCCTCCCGCGGGGCGATGTCCGACAGCGTCGTCCCGGCGGGCACGGCCGGTGCGTCGGGCGCAGTGTAGCAGGGGCGAACGCGACCGCTAGACGGTCGGGCCGCTCACTTCGTTGCGTTCGGGCCGGCTGGCGGCGACACCGCCCACGAGGAGCAGGACCGCTCCGGCCAGGAGAACGGCGACGCCGGTGCCCCCGCCGAAGGGTCGCGCGTAGTAGGCGAAGGCCAGTCCGGCAAGCAGTCCGCCGACGCCGATCGGCAGGACGCCGGACCGGATCCAGCCGGGGACGGGGTTCTCGACCAGGTGAAGGACGAGGACGCTGACCACAGCGGCGATGAGCAGCAGGTGCCCGAGGTTCGCGAGGCCCCATTCCGCGGTGTAGCCGACGCCACGCGACCCGAGGACCCCGTCGGTCGCCCAGGGCAGGATGAAGCTGACGATCGCCAGAGTCGACCCGCCGATGACCAGCCAGTCGGACATCCGGCGGGCTGCCGCACCGCTCTCGACCGCGGCGGGAGCACCCGCCACCACGGACGCTCCGTTCGCGGCACGGCCGTTCGCGGGATAGCCGGCGTAGGCGGTCCCGGGAACGGTGGCCCGGAACGGGTCCGGCCAGGCCGGGGCGGACGCCGGCGCGGCGGCGCGTCCGGTCCCTGTCACCGATGCCGGTCGCGTCGCCACCGGAGACGCGTAGGTCGCCGACGGGGCCAGGTAGGCACCAGCCACGGACCCGCCGGTCGGACCCGTCCCGTTGGCGGACGTCGCAGGCGACGGCTCGAGCGGGGCACCGCCGCCGCCGTTCCGTTGTGCATCCGCCGGTCGTGGCTGCCTGGGCGGCTTCGGCGGACGCGTCGCCGTGGCCGGCGGAGCGATCGCGGCTGCCGGAGCGATCGCGGCTGCCGGAGCGATCGCGGCTGCCGGAGCCGTCATGGCCGCCGGAGCGATGGCGGCTGCCGGAGCGGACGCGACGACGGTGGCCGCCGCCGCGCCGACGGCGGGGTCGGACCAGCCGTGAAGGATGGGTGGCGCGACGTTCGGGACCGGTCCGAAGATCGACGTTTGGGCGTCGGCCACGGCGACGGTCGATGGGGCATCGGCCTTGGCCGCCGGCCGTGGCCGCGGCAGTCGCCGTGGAGCGCGCTTGACGGGTTGGGCAGGGGGTTCCGCGGCGGCGGGCGGACCGGGGTCGACCACGATCGGGGTCGGCGTCGGCACGGATCCCGTCTCCGGCTCCGCGCGACGGGCGGACGCGATCGGGCGGTCCTCGTCGACCTCCGGGAGCATCGGGTCGACGACCGGGGCATTCGCATACCGGCGGGTCGAACCGACGACGGAGGCCAGCAACGTCCCACACGACTGACAGGACAGCCGGCCGGGCGCGACCGGACTCCCGCATTCCGGGCAGACGACCGACGTTGCCGTCATCCAGTTCCTCCCGCGGTCATGCGCACCGATCCAGCGGCGCGGCGCGGTCTACAGGGTGCCACCGGACCCGGGGACCAGACCACCCACCCGATGGTCCCCCATGACGGCCAGACTCCAGGCGGCACTGCGCCACGCCGCGACGAGCCCGGCGAGCGCGAGCGCGCCGGCCCAGACCGCGACGAACACGCCCACCGCCAGCGCGGTCAGGAGCGGCGACGCGCCGCCCAGCAGGGCCGATCGCGCCGCCGACCAGGCTGCGCCCGATGCGACCAATGCAGGAGCGATCAGGAGGGCGCCGGCGAAGACGGTCGCGCCGAGCACCTCCACGGCTCGGATCGGATGCCGCGCGGTCCATCGCAGCGCACCCGTCACCGAGCCGATCGTGCTCCGGTCCTCGGCCAGCGCACGGCGGATGCTGACCGAACCAAGAAGCTCGCTGGCGAGCCAGCCGACCACGAGCAACGCGACGACCTCGGGAGCCGAGAGAAGGACGCGGACGACGAACGGCGCCTTCGAGTCGGACGGCAGGATGAGCTCCTGGTAGCCGACCTGGCCGAGACGGGTCGCCCCGAGCGCGATGGCCAGCCCGAACGGGACCAGGGCTGATCAGCCGGATCGCGCTCAGTGTCGCCAGACCGGGGTCGCGCGGTCCACCTGGTGGCCGCGGCACCACCGCCCGGACGAGCGCACGCTCGGCCGCGACCGAGATGACCGTGCCCACGAGGATCCAGGCACCCACGACGACGATCGTGGCGACGACCAGGCCGATGAACCGGGCCGACGGCCCGGCCGCAGTGACCGCGTTCGGGCCGATGAACGTGCTCACCCCCACCACGCTGGGGAGGACGATGATCGGAAGGGCGAGGATCACGATCCCGCCGCTTGCCAGGAACCCTGCCAGCGCGATGGCCCACAACCGCGGGTCGCCGATGACGCGGCTGCCGGCGCGACCGAGCAGACCGCCGGTCACGAGCTCCGGTTCACGGCGCGGGGCTGATCTTGACCAATGCGTCGAGCTGGCGGAGGGCATCCTGGACCTTGGCCATCTCGACACCGTACGTCGCGAAGTCCCCGGCTCGGAGGGCAGCCTGGGCCTGCTCGAAGTGATCGTTCGCATAGGCGATCAGGGCGGCGACATCGCCCGACGGCGGGGAGGCGCCCGGACCCGGGGTCGCCGTCGGTGCCGGACTCGTGCCCGGGGCCGGGGTGGCGGTCGGGTTCGGGCTGGACGACGGACCGGGGCTGGGGTTCGTCGCCGGCTGGTTCGCGAGGAGCAGTCCGAGCGCCTCGGTCAGGGTCTTGCCCCAGACGATCTGGCGCGGCGTGGCCAGGATGATCCGCTGGAACTCGGGGAAGGCGCTGTTGGCGGACTGGAGGTAGACCGGCTGGAGGTAGATCAAGGCATCCTGGATCGGGACGACGATCAGGTTGCCGCGGATGACCTTGCTGCCGGCCTGGTCCCACAGGGTCGTCTGGGCGGCGATCAACGGATCGGCGTCGATCTTGGCCTCGATCTGGGTCGGACCGAGGACCGACGTCGACTGCGGGAAGCGATAGACCCGGACGGTCCCGTAGTTCTGCTCGTCCATCCGCGCCGCGATCCACGAGATCATGTTCGGGCGCGTGCTCGGGACCATCGGCTGGAGCAGCAGGAACTCGGGATCGGGCTCGCCGGGCATCCGCATGACGACGTAGTACGCCTCGTTCGGCAGGCTCTGCGTCCCGCCCGGATCCGGCGGCACCGTCCACAGGTCCTCGTTGTTGTAGAAGGCCGCCGGATCGGTGATGTGATAGCGCGCGTACGTCCTCGTCTGGGAGTTGAACATCTCCTCGGGGACGCGCAGGTGAGCCTTCAGGTCGGCCGGCATCTTGTCGAGTGACGTGAACAGGGACGGGAAGATCTTCTCGTAGGTCCGGACGATCGGGTCGTTCGGGTCCGAGACGTAGAAGGTCATCTGGCCGGTGTAGGCGTCCATCACGATCTTGACGCTGTTGCGCACGTAGTTGAACGTGTTCTCGGCGAGGTTGCTCCCGGCCGGCAGCACGCTTGTGTCGAGCCACTGGGCGTTCGGGAACTTGTCGCTGACCGTGTAGGCGTCCTGGATGTAGACCAGCCGCCCGTCCGCGGTGACGACCATGTACGGGTCCTTGTCGTACGTCAGGAACGGCGCGATCCGCGGCAGGCGATCGGCGATCGAGCGATGGAACAGCAGCTGGCTGTCGGCGGTGACCTGGTCGCTGATCAGCAGGTTGAGGTCCCGGAAGCGCAGGGCGAACAGGAGCCGGGACAGCGTCGTGTCGAGCTTGACGCCGCTGGTGCCCGACCAGCGCGTCGTCTGGCCGGGCTCGACCTGACCGTTCGCGGCACTGACTCCGACCGGGTAGTCGAACTCGCTCTGGCGGGCGCCGGTGATGATCCAGTCGCTCGGTCGCTCGCCGAAGTAGATCCGCGGCTGGGTGACCGTCGGCGCACCGGCCAGCGACGTCGACGGCAGGTCGCGGATGATCAGCGACGGCTGGCCGCCCTCGGTCGCCTCGTTGACCGGGACCATGGCCACCCCGATCCCGTGGGTGTAGGTGATCCGCTGGTTGACCCAGGTCCCGCCCTGGGGGTTCCGTTCGGGTGCGAGCTCACGGCCGGACAGCATCACCTGGCGCTTGCTGCCGTTGATCTCGTAGCGGTCCGTGTCGACGTCGGTGAAGATGTAGTACTGGCGGACGGTCTGGAGCTGGTCGAGCGAATCCCGCAGCGGACGGTAGTCCCACAGCCGGGCGTTCTGGAACGTCGACGCCTCCTTGACGACGTCCGCCTGGGTCAACGGGGCCTCCCCGCCGTAGTCGCGGCGCTCCCATCTCGCGATGTCGAACGAGGTCCGGGTCATGTTGATGTTGTTCGAGATGTAGGGCGTCTCCTTGTTGAGCTGGTCGGGCTCCACCTCGAGGCGCTGGATGAGACTCGGGTAGACCGAGCCGAGGACGATCGACGCGCTGAACCACAGCAGGACGACGGCCGCCAGCGGCCACATCGCGTGGGTGAACGCCCCGATGACGAGGAACGCGGCGGCGAACGCCGAGACCGCGGTCAGCACGTCGTAGGCCAGGAACCGGGCGTTCTGGTCGGTGAAGCTCACGCCCACGAACGTGCCGCCCTGGGTGCTGTAGACGAGCTCCAGCTTGTCGAGCTGATAGCCCCAGGCGACCGACAGGAGGTAGAGCCCGCCGAGCACGGCCAGGTGCACCCGCATCGAGGTCGTGAACACCAGACCGCCGCGGATGCCGGCCAGCAGGTATCGCGCGAAGGTCAGGACGAGGGCCGCGATCAGCAGGCTGTTGAGCGCCGTCTGGAGCGAGTGCAGGAATGGCAGCTCGAACAGGTAGAAGCTCACGTCGCGCCCGAAGATCGGGTCCGTGACGGGCGGCACGCCGGCGGGCGAGTACGGGACCTGGTTGCGCCACAGCTGGACCGTCTCCCACTGACCGGCGGCCGACGCGGCCGTGGCCAGGGCGATGATCACCGCGACGCCGATCAGCACCCAGCGGATGATCGGCACGAGGTCCGGCATCTCGTCCGTGTCGAAGCTGATCGTCCGGACCGGTCCCTGTCCGAAGCCCGCACCGGCGAACGTCGCCCGCGTGCCGCCTCGACCGGCTCGGCCATCCTCCACCCCGAACGCCTCGCCGAGACGGGCAGCGAACTCGCCGATCGCGCCCATCCGCTCCGGGTCGGGCGGCGGCGCCAGGCGCCCCGCCAGCCAGATGTTGAACCCGAAGAAGGCCCCGACGACGATGAGGACAGCGATGAACAGGACGACCTGGGTCCCGAGTCGGGTGTAGAACACCGAATCGAAGCCGACGCTGCGGTACCAGATCGCGTCGGTGACCAGGTCGAGGACCACCCCGGCCAGGGTGACGACCGCGAAGATCGCCAGGAAGACGACGGCGATCACGATGCCTCGGGCACGGTCGCGTCTCCGCGGCGCTCCGTCGTCGGGCCCACCGACCCGCACGGGGCGCGGCCGGCGCGGCCCACCGGGTCCGCCCGCGCCCGGGACGACGCGCGGTCGATCGGGCTCACGGTCGGGTCCGTCCCGATCGTCCGCGTCTCGGTCGTGCTGGTCGACCTCGTCCCCCTCGGGATCCCGGGAGGCTCGGTCATCGTCGTCGTCGGTCGGACCGGGACGGTCGGCGGTAGCCGGTCGGGTGGCTGGATCCTGGCCGGCGGAGAGCGCCTCCTGCCGACGGCGGATCTCCTCCATGAACTCGTCCCAGAGGTTCTTCACGTCGCCCGGAGTCTACCCTGCGGCGCTCCGAAGGGCCGTCGATCGCTGCTCAGGGTCTGGCGAGGCCTTCGATCGCCCGGCGAAAGCCGGCCAGGACGGTGTCGGCGAGCTCGTTGGGACGCATCGCGGCGGCCCGCATCGGCTCCCACTGGAACGCTGCTCGGACCGCGACGGGCGAGCGCCACGGTTGGATCGGGTCGTCCGGCTGGGCCACCTGGGCGAGCCGGATCGAGAGGCGTCCGTCGGCCTCGAGGATCAGCCCAGACAGTGCACCGGTCAGGGCGGGTCCGAGGCGCGTCAGCGGCGGGTCGGGGGGCGGGCCCGCCGCTGGGGCGAGGTCACGGAAGCTGACGACGCCGTCGTCGTCCGCGACCCACAGGATCGACAGCCACCAGCCGTCGTCGAGGGTCGACGGTCGGCTCATCCCCGCACGCAGGTGGCGGCCGCCGATGGCGACATCGTGCTCGCGGATGAACGATGGTCCAGGAGGGCTGAGCCGGGTCGGCATGCAGCGAGGATAGTCGGGCCGCGCGAACCGGGGCGGTGGTCCGCGAGGCGGCGCGAGCCGGTCAGGCCCCTGGCACGCTCACGTCGGTCCCGGCCGGCCGGTCGGAGCTCGCGGTCGGGTCGGAGCTCGCGGTCGGGTCGAGCTCGCTGCCGGGTCTGCGGCGCCCTCGGGCTCGTCGGGGGTCGCCGCTTCGCCCACCGCGAGATGCGTGGGGTCCTTCTCGGGGACCCCGGTCTCCATCGCCTCCGCGGCGGCGGCGTCGTCCAGATGCGCCTGGATGGCGGCGGCGGCCGTAGTCGGGTCGGCGTCCGGCGCCAGGACCATGTCCGCCGTGATCGATCCGGCCTCGGCGGCCAGGTCGGCGATCAGCGCGGCCCGCTCGAGGCGGAGCATCTCCCGGCGGACCTCGATCGGGGGGAGGTCGAGCGATCCGGGCGGGGCGATCGGCTCGGTGGCGTCCTCGTAGTCGAGGTCGCCGCTGATCCACGACATGATCCGGCTCTTCTTCTGCGGCGCTCCCCGCCGGAAGGCGAGCTTCTCGAGGTCCACTGCGGTCAGGCCGGGGAGCTGCTTGTCGACCTCGCCGACGAGGTTGGCCTGGCACGACGGGCACGTCTTGGCCGTGGGATCCGGGAGCTCGGCGGAGCACCACGGGCAGCGCGACAGGGACGGAGCGATCGCAGGCGCGTCTTCGGTCGGTTCAGCCATGGCCGGAATGCTAGCGCGTCCGTCGAGGGGGTTGATCCCCCGAATGTCCTACTCCCACTCGATCGTGGCGGGGGGTTTCGAGCTGATGTCGTAGACGACGCGGTTGACGCCCGGGACCTCATTGACGATGCGCGACGAGATCCTGCCGAGGACGTCGTAGGGCAGCTTGGCCCAGTCCGCGGTCATCCCATCGTCGCTGGTGACCGCCCGGATGGCGACGACGTTGGCGTATGTCCGGCCGTCGCCCATGACGCCGACCGAGCGGACGGGCGTCAGGATGGCGAACGACTGCCAGACGCTGCGGTACAGCCCGGCCGCCTTGATCTCGTCGATGACGATCCAGTCGGCGTCCCGCAGCGTGTCGAGCCGTTCGGCGGTCACCTCGCCGATGATCCGGATCGCCAGCCCGGGGCCCGGGAACGGCTGGCGCTGGACCATCGCCTCGGGCAGGCCGAGCTCGATGCCGACCGTCCGGACCTCGTCCTTGAAGAGGTAGCGAAGCGGCTCGATCAGCTTGAACCGCAGGTCCGCCGGCAGTCCGCCGACGTTGTGATGGGTCTTGATCTTCTGGGCGGTCTTGGTCTCGGATGTCGCACTCTCGATGACGTCGGGATACAGCGTCCCCTGGGTCAGGAAGTCGATCCGACCGAGCTTGGTCGCCTCCTCCTCGAACACGCGGATGAACTCGTCGCCGATGATCTTCCGTTTCTGCTCCGGATCGATCACCCCGGCGAGACGGGCCAGGAACCGCTCGCGCGCGTCGACCATCACCAGGCGCATCCCGAGGTTGAGCTCGAAGGTCGCCCTGAGCAGCTCGGATTCCTTCTTCCGCATCAGGCCGTGGTCGACGTAGATGCAGGTCAGCCGGTCACCGACGGCCCGATGGACGAGCGCCGCCGCGACCGCCGAGTCCACCCCGCCGCTGAGGGCGCAGATGACCAGCCCGTCCGAGCCGACCTCGCGAGCGTGCGCGTCGACCCGGGTGCGGATCTCGGCGACCGTCGAGTCGATGAAGTTGGCGGCGGTCCAGGTCGGTTCGATGCCGGCGATGCCGAGGACGAAGTTGCGCAGGACGTCGCGGCCGCGCGGCGTGTGGACGACCTCCGGGTGGAACTGGATCCCGTAGAGGTTGCGACTCGGGTCGACCAGGCCGGCGAACGGGGTCGAATCGGTCTGGGCGGTGGAGTGGAACCCCTCGGGCAGTCGGGTGATCGAGTCGCCGTGACTCATCCAGACCGGCTGGTCGCGGTCGATCCCGCTGAACAGGCGGTCGTCGGCGGTGATCGTCACGGTCGCCGGGCCGTATTCCCGCTTGGCGACCGGGAGCACGTCCCCGCCGAGCTCGAGGGCCATCATCTGCGCCCCGTAGCAGATCCCCAGCACCGGGATCCTGCCGCTCCAGATGGCCGGATCGGGCCTGGGCGCGTCGGTGTCGTAGACGGACATCGGGCCGCCGGACAGGATGATCGCGCGGGCGTTGCGACGCTCGAGCTCGGCGAGCGGCGTGTCGTGCGGAAGGAGCTCCGAATAGACGTTCAGCTCGCGGACGCGGCGGGCGATCAGCTGGGCGAACTGGCTGCCGAAATCGAGGACGACGACGGTGGCCGGTTCGCCGGCGGAGGTGCCGTGCGGTGCGCCACCGCCCGGGCGATCCCCCGGCGATCGGTCGGGTCCGGGAGCCTTGAGCGCGGTCTCGAGGTAGGCCTCGACCTCGGCATCGTCGGGGGCGAGGACGCGATGCCCCGCGTTGGCGACCTCACCGTGGACGGTCTTGCCGCGGTCCCGGACCGGCGGAGCGTCCTCGGGCGTCTCCACGTCGCTCAATCGCCACCCTCCGCTCAGCCGCCTGGTGGCGTCCAGTCTACCCGGGCGGACAGGTCGAAGCGGCGCCAGGGGTTCGGCGGCGCCGGGTCGGCGACGATCGTCGCGTGTCGGCGGGCCGGCTGCCGGCTCGCGACCGAGGGTCAGCCCGGGGTGTCGGTCCCGCTCGGAGTGGCCGCCGGCTTCGGCTTGGCGTCCGTCCGCGGCTTCCCGGCGGCGACCCAGGCGGCGTCGAGCGATCCGTCGGCGTTCTTCGTCCCGACGGCCGACAGTTGCATCCCGACGTCGACGTCGTCCAGGCCGGGTGTCGTGGCGCCACGAACGAAGAACTTCGTGGCCGCGCCGATCTGGATGGTGGCCTTCGACCCGTCGCGCTGCTTCACGGTGATCGTGTCCTTGGTCTTGGACAGGACCTCGCCGCCGACCCGGTCGAGCCGGACCTGGATGCGGACGGTCGAGGCGGTGAACGCATCGCCAGGGCCCTCGGTCCCCGACACGACGACGGCCGAGTCGACCTTCAGGTCCGACTTCTTGCCGTCGGTCGGTCCGAGCTTGAAGGTCGTCGATCCGGTCAGCGTCACGGTCCGGGTCGTGCCATCGCGCAGCTTGACGGTCACGTCGTTCCCGTCGATGGCGCTGACCGACCCGGCGACGACGGGCAGATAGACGCTCAGCCCGGTGACGGTGTAGGTCCCGTCGGCGTTGTGCTGCTGGCGCAGGATGACCCGGTCGCCGACCTTCAGGTCCGCGACCGTCGCCGCCTTGCCGTCCTTGTCGATCTTCGTGTCGGAGCCGACGGTGACCGTCCGGGTCCAGCCGTCATCGGTCTTCAGTCCGATCTTCGATCCATCGATCGAGTCGATCGTGATCGACCGGCCGACCGTCGCACCGAACCCACCGCGCGGACCGGCCAGCCCCAGGCCGCCTCCGCCGCCGAGGAAGTCCCGCAGGCCGAGCAAGGCGCGGGGAAAGCCGGATCGATGATCGGCCTTGCCTGGGGCCGCGCTCGCCGTAGAGTCGGCACCCGGCCCGGTCGGGGCCGGCGAGGCGCCGAGGACGACGACCGCGCTGAGCGCAAGCGCGAGGCACGCTCCCACGACGACCCCGATCCGGACGAGGTCGAGGGCGCGACGGGATGGGTCGCGATCGGGCGTGCTTTCCGGTGTGCTCGCGGTCATGGTTCCTCCGAGGGTCGATGGAACGCACTCTAGCGCGGGATGGGGACCGGGCACGAGAGACGGGGGGCCAGCGGGGACCGAAAGCGGTGCGTCGGAGCAACCACGGTCAGCGCTTGAGGTTCACCCGCTCGCCCCGGTACGTGCCGCGAACCGACCGCACGCCGTCCGCATCGTCGAAGTAGCTCAGCCGGTTGCCACCGCCGAGTCGGACCGCCAGGCGGAAGGTGCCGGCGTCGTCGTCGATCTTGCCCGAACCCGTCATCGGTGCGCCTCGGGTGAAGACGCAACGGTCGAGCTTCAGCGCCGTCCCGCCGGAGACCGGCGTGTAGGTCAGTGTCCCGCCGAGGTTGCAGCCCATCGTGATCGGATCCTCATCGACCCGGTACGTGTAGTCGTCCGTGTTGGTGATCTGCGACTCCATCGCGGTCATCAACGCCAGGGCATCGCGGTAATCGGCCGCGCGCGGCTTCGCGTTCGGCACGTAGGGGTCGATCACGTCGTTGGGGCAGGTCGTCACCCGTGTCGCCGGCAGCGTGCCCGACACCAGGTAGTCGGTGATCGGCTTGTCCGGGCAGGCGTCGCCTCGCCCGAAGATCACGTGATCGCCGCCGAGCGCCTCGAACAGGTAGGCGTTCGGGAGCCGTCCATACAGGCGCATCGCGTTCGCGATCGGGGTGGCGACGTCGGCCGTGGCGGTCAAGATGAACGTCGGGTAGGGCGGGTCGGCGATCGCCTTCGGTCGCGGATCGGTCTTCGGCTGCGCCGGCCAGTACACG
This sequence comes from uncultured Chloroflexia bacterium, assembly GCA_963744115.1. Classification (GTDB taxonomy): domain Bacteria; phylum Chloroflexota; class Limnocylindria; order Limnocylindrales; family CSP1-4; genus Chersky-267. Next base: position 95,889 of record CAVUSI010000001.1, read on the forward strand.
CACGGCATGTCTCCGTAGAAGGTCGAGCCCAGCCGGAGGTCGTTGATCCCCGCCTTCGCTCCCTCGTCCATCCAGGCGGCCGCTCGTGCGTCGGGCGTCCCGCCGTCGAGGTAGAACGCGTAGTCCTGGCACTCGGTCGAGTAGTACATGGCATCGCTGTAGGTCGGGTCGGGGATCGCCTGGAGCGTCTCCGGGTCGAGGACGATGCTGTCGTACGCGGCACGGGCCATGGGGACGTAGTCGCCATGCGACGCAGCGGCGAGGTCGCGCAGGAACTGGGAGCGGTCGTCCGGCCCGTAGGCGTACCCGGCGGCGAGGTTGGTGAGGTCGGTCTGGGTCAGCTGGCGCGTCTCGAACGTGCCCTTGGCCGTCGGGAAGCGAAACGGGATGGGCCCGGTCTTGAGCCTGGCGGCCAGGGCGTCGTAGGTGGCCAGCGGATCGCCGCCGGCGAAGCCGGCACGGCACGACGCATCGGCCCTGCACGCCGTCAACGTCTCGAGAAGGACGTCATCGAAGGCCCGGGCACCTTCCTTGTAGTACGCGATCGCGTCCGGGACCAGGTCGACGGGGCCGTCGATGAACAGGGCCTTCACGCGGTCCGGATGCGCCGCGGCGTAGGTCTGCACGTACTGGGTGCCGTAGCTCTCCCCGTACAGCATCATCTGGTCGACCCCGAGATAGTCGCGGAACGCCTCCAGGTCCTCGACCGCGTTCGTCGTGGCGTAGTACGGGAGATCGGCCACGTCGGCCTTCGACTCGGTCATGCAGTCCGCGACGTACTTCTTGGCTGCGGCGGCCGCGGCGTCCTGCTGGGCCGGGTCGCCGGGGTCGGCGGTGCTCGAGTAGTAGACCCCGGTCGCGGACGGGCACTGGATCGGGTGCGACAGGCCGACGCCGCGCTGGTCCATGAACACGAGGTCGTAGTGCTCGGCGAGCTTCGGATCGAAGGCGTCGGTGTACGGATCGGCGGCCGCCAGCCCGCTGTATCCGGGCCCGCCGGTGATCGTCACGAAGGTCCCGAGCTTGGTGCCGGTCGCCCGGTGGATCGCGTAGGTGATGTCCCAGGTCGGGCCGCTCGGATCGGCGTGGTCGCGCGGTACGGCGAGGGTGATGCAGTCGAACTTGCTCTTCGGGCACGCCTCCTTCTTGACGAAGGTGTAGACGACCTTGGCGCCGCCGGCCGTCGGCGACGAGGACGGACCCGGGGCACCGGATGCAGCCGGGCTCGTCGCCGGGGTCGAAAGGCCGGGCGAGCTCGATCCGCCCGGAGCCTCGGCCGATGGAGATGCATCGGCCGACGGCGCGACGCCCGCCGAGGCGGCGGTAGACGAGACGGGGACCGGCGAGCCCGAAGCAGCCGGCAGCTGGCCCGGGACGTGGGTGAACCCCGGCGCCGTCGAGCCGCAAGCCGCCACCAGGGTCGCCGCCAGGAACGCCCAGAGGGCACGTCTCGGAGTCCGAAGCATCGGTCGACGGGTCGGCACGCCCGCCAGATTACCGAACGAGGTCGATCCGGCAAGAGGCGGACGCGGCCGACGGGACGTTCAGTCCCGGTTGCGCATCGCTTCGGCGGCCATCTCGAAGTAGGCGTCGAGCTTCGCCGAGATCGGTGGCGCCGGGTCGAGCGCCGCGAGGACGTGACGCATGTGACCGAGCCAGGCGTCCCGCTCAATCGGGCCGATGGCGAACGGGGCATGCCGCATCCGCAGACGCGGGTGGCCGCGCTCCGCGTCGTAGGTCGTCGGTCCACCCCAGTACTGGGCCAGGAACAGGGTCAGGCGGTGGCGGGCCAGGGGCAGGCCCTCATCCGTCTCGGGGTACAGCGGACGAAGGACGGGGTCGTCGGCGACCCGATCGTAGAAGCCGTCGACGAGGGCGACGAAGAAGGGCATCCCGCCGACGGACGCGAACAGCGTCCCTTCGTCCGACGTCAGCGGGTCTTCTGCCAGGACTTGCCCTCGGTCTGGACCGACGGCGCGTAGACCATCTCGACGGATTGCATCTCGCGGATCGTCCGGGCGCCGAGTGCTGCCATCGACTGCCGGAGCGCCCCGACGAGGTTCTCGGAGCCGTCGGTCACGTGGGCCGGACCGAACAGGATCCGCTCGAGCGAGCCGACGGTCCCGACCTTGATCCGCGTCCCTCGAGGGAGCGTCGGCGACGGAGCGGCCATGCCCCAGTTCGTGCCCCGACCGGGGGCTTCCGCGGCACGGGCGAGCGGTGAACCGATCATGAGGACATCGGCGCCGGCAGCGATCGCCTTCGCGAGCTCGCCACCCCGGCGCATCCCGCCGTCGGCGACGACGGGAACGTAGCGACCGGACTCCGCGAGGTAGGCGTCTCGGGCGGCGGCGACGTCGCTGATCGCGGTCACCTGGGGAACCCCGATCCCGAGGACCTCCCGGGTGGTACACGCCGCCCCGGGGCCGACGCCGACGAAGACCGCCGCAGCACCCTGCTCCATGAGTGCGAAGGCGGCCTCGGCGTTCGTGGTGTTGCCGACCGCGACCGGGATCGGCATGAACCGGGTGAAATCGTCGAGCGACAGCGGGTCGTAGCCGGTGGCGAGATGCCGGGCGCTCGATACCTGGCTCTGGACGAGGAACAGGTCCGCACCGTGCTCGGCGCAGAACGGCCCGAACCGGCGGGCGGCCCCCGGCGTGGCGGCGACCGCGACCTTCGACCCCGCCGCATGGATCTCCTCGATCCGCTGGGCGATGAGCTCATCGCGGATCGGCACGGCGTAGACCTCGGCGAGGAGGTCCTGCACCTCGGCGTCGGGCGCCAGGGCGATCCGCTCGAGGACGGCATCGGGGTCGTCGAACCGGGCCTGGACCCCCTCGAGGTTGAGCACCGCGAGACCGCCGAGCCGCCCGAGCGCGCCGGCGAACCGGGCGTCGACCACGGCATCCATCGCCGAGGCCAGGATCGGGATCGCGAGGTCGAGGCCGCAGAACGTCTGAGCGACGTCGACGTCGTCCGGCTCGACCGTGCTCGTGCCGGGCGCCAGGCTGACGTCCTCGAAGCCGTACGTCGGCCGGATCGTGTCGACCTTCGAGTGGAAGACGCGCCGCTGGGCGGCGTCCGACATCGGTGCGATGGGGGTGGTGGTGGGTGCGTCGGTCCTGTCGAGCAATCTGGCCTCCGAGAGTGCGCGGGCCGCCATCCGCGGGCCGGGGCAGGTTGCGGGTCAGTCTACCATCCGCGACCCTCGCGGCCGGCCGAGCGCCCGTCGGAAGCTCGGCCTCGGACGCGCGTACCGTGCCTCGGACGCGCGTACCGTGGCGATCGAGGCGGAGGGTCAGCCCCGGACGCGCCTCCCGTCGGGATCGAGCCGGAACCACGGTTCGCGATCCTGGTCGAGGAGGTCCCGTTCGATGATCGTCAGCGCATCGTGGTAGCCCGGCCAGACGATCATCGCATGAGCTTCACCGGGGGCCCGCCATCGGCAGGCGTCGTGCTCCTCCGACAGGACCGGTTCGGCGGCCGGGGCCACCCGGACCGCGAACACGGCCGCGCTGACGATCGCATCCGCCGGCGACCAGTGGAACTGGTTGACGAGATCGAGGTCGTAGAACGCCTCGATCGCGGGGCCCGCGAAGCCGGTCTCCTCCTTGAGCTCGCGGAGTGCGCCGGCCGTGACCCGCTCGCCATCCTCGAGCGACCCGGACACCCCCTGCCAGAGGCCAGCCAGGATCCGGCCGGGCGACCGACGCATCAGCAGGATCTCAAGCTCGCCCGGCCCGGGCAGCCGGAAGACCCAGACGTCGACGAGATCGGGACGGTACATCGTCAGGCGACGGCCGGGCGCGCCGGCTTCGACTCCACCTCGGGCGGTGCTAGAGCCGCTCGAGGCGTTCGACCGGCAGGACGAAGACCGTCGCTCCGCCGACCTCGACCTCGAGCGGATAGGGCATGAAGAACTCGCCAGGCTCCATGATCGGCGGCATCGGATTGACGATCTGCGTCCGAGCCGTGCAGTTCGTCCGGACGATCCCGAGGATCTCCTCGACCTTGTCGTCCTCGACGCCGACGAGGATCGTGGCGTTCGACTGCTTGAGGAAGCCCCCGGACGAGTGAAGGCGCGTCGCTCGGTGCTCGCCCTCGAGGAGGGCATCGACGAGGGCGCCGGCATCCTCGTTGTGGACGATGGCGACGACGAGCTTCATCGGGCGGAGTATAGGGTGCGCCGTCGGCCTCGCATCGAGGCCCGGGTGGCGTAGCATGCGGTCCTCACCGCTCCACCCCGGAGGACACCCGCGCGATGGACGTCTCCACGGACCTGCTGACCCAGGGCGCCGCTGCCCTGGCGGCGACCGACGATCTCGATGCCGGCGTCGCCCGCCTGCTCGGGATCCTGGCCGGTGCGCTCGATGCGTCGTTCGCCGCGGTCACGCTCCAGGACCCCGACCGGGCCGACCTCCAGGTCGCCGTCACGGTCGGCGGCGACGAGGAGACGCGGGCGACATTCGAGGCCGAAGTCGCCAGGTCCGACGGCTCCGTCGCGCTGACCGCCGCCGACCGGACGCCGAGGATGGGCGAGGGCAGCGTCGACGTCCCGCTCGTCGTGACCCGGGGCGGCATCGACCAGCTCGTCGGCGTCCTGTCGCTCGTCCGGGCCCCCGACGTCGCGGCGACCGACGAGGAGCGGGCGATCGTCCCGGCCTTCGCCGATCTCATCGCGGTGGCCGTGGACCGGGCCCGTGTCTCGTCCCTGCTCGTCGAACGATCCGAGTGGTTCGAGCGGGTCGCGCACACCGATCCGCTGACCGGGCTCGCCAACGAGCGCACCTTCGGGCGGATCCTCGAGCTGGAGCTCGCCCGCGCCGGTCGCCAGGGCGGCGAGGTCTCGCTGGCGGTCTTCGACGTCGACGACCTCGGCGCGACCAACGAGACGTCCGGTCACGGGGCCGGCGACGACGTCCTGCGATCGGTCGCCGCCGTGCTCGCCGAGTCGGTCCGGCTGGTCGACACGGTCGCCCGCGTCGGCGGAGACGAATTCGTGCTCGTGGCACCCGGCTCGGCGGGGATGACCGTAGCCCAGCGCGTCCTGGACGGGATCGCGGCCCTCCCGGCTGGGACGACCGGCAAGAGCATCACGGTCTCGGCGGGCGTGGCCCGCTTCCCGATCGACGGCGGCACGGCCGAGGACCTGCGCGCGGCGGCGGACGCCGCACTGGCGGCCGCCAGGGCGTCCGGTCGAGGCGGCCTCGCCGCTCCACCGCTCGCCGCCACCGAGGGCTGATCCGGAGGAGGGAATCGGCCGGAGCCCGGTGGTGGCGCCGGAAGTCGGGCGCCGATGCTAGGTCGTGCCGGACGCGACCCCGCTCGAGAGGACCGGCGGCGTGGGCGTGGTCCGACCGGCCGTCGGTTCACGCGTGAGGGCGATCGTCACGCCCGGGCCCGTCGGGGCACGCTCGGCCGCCATCGTCCCGAACCCGCCGGCGTCGGGCACGAACGAGCCGATCGCGACCGGCGTCTTGTCCGCCCCGATGACCCACGCTTCATAGACCTCGGTGCCGGCGGTCGGCGCCAGTCCGCGCATGGCGATCCGGACCGTCCCATCGGCGTCGACGGCCGCGATCCCGGACGGCCCGCCCGGCTGCGCCGGGGCAAGGATCGCCGCCTGACCTCCGGCCGTCCCCGCCAGCGCGAGGACCCGATCGACCGCCGCCGCGTACGCCTGCGCGCCGTCGAGATCGCTGCGGAGTGAGACGTTCCAGGCGGCCAGTCCGACGATGAGCAGGACGGCCGCGATCGACGCCACCCAGACCAGCGGCGAGCGCCGGCGTGTCCGCTCGGCGTCCAGCGAGACGACGGGCGGCACGGCCGCGGGGACCGACACGGCCGCGGGGAGAGGCACGGTCGTCGGAGCCGGGCCGGCGGATGCCGGTTCCGGCTCTCCCGCCGCCGCGAGCGCCTCCGACGGACCCGAGCCGACCGCCGATGCCGACGCCTGAGCGGATGCCTCGGCGGCGACGGCCGCCAGCATCCGTCCGCGAAGGGCGGCCGGCGGTGCGATCGGCTCGAGTGAGTCGGCGAGGTACGGGACCACGCCGCCGAGCTCAGAGAACTCGAGATGGGCCTCCTGGCAGCTGGCCAGGTGCTCGCGCACCGCGGTCATGTCGGCCGGATCGAGCGCTCCGAGCACGTACCCTGGAGCCAAGTCGCGGACCTCGTCGCAGGTCAGGGACATCGCGGCCGGTCGGTCGGTCATCGCCCGCCCGTCCCTTCGCCGCCGGCCGGCCCGTCGCCGACCAGGACCTGGCGCAACGACAGCAGCCCCAGGCGCATCCGACTCTTGACGGTGCCCAGCGGCGTCCCGGTGCGATCGGCGATCTCCTGCTGGGTGAGCCCGCCGAAGTAGCCCAGCTCGAGGGCTTCCCGCTGCACGTCGCTGAGCGTCCGGAGCGCGGCCGTGACCCGGTCCCGATCGAGCCGCCCGGCCACCTCGGCCCAGACATCTGGCTCGGTCAGCGCTCCGGGCGTCGGACCGGCCTCCGGCTGGGGCAGCTCGGTGGTCGGCCGTCGTCGTCGCGTCGCATCGATGGCCCGGTTGTGGACGATCGACAGCAGCCAGGTCTTGACGCTGCCACGGCCCTGCTCGTAGCGCGCCGCGTTGCGCCATGCGCCCACGAACGCGTCCTGGACGACGTCCTCGGCGAGCGAACTGTCGCCCGTGATGCGGTAAGCGAGGGCGAAGGCCATCGCCCCGTATCGGTCGTAGAGGATCTCGATCTCTCCATACTCGCCCGCCGCGACATGCTCGAGCACGAGCCGGTCCGCATCGTCAGCGGGGCTCGCGACCCGGCCGGGGACGGGGCCCGACAGGGCATTCACGATCGGATGCGCAGCGCGGACCGGCTTGGTTCAGTCCCGCCGTGGAACAGGTCGAGGACGGCCCCGATCGCGGCGTCGACGACGGCGTCGACGGGAGCGGTGGCGTCGATCGTCCGGAACCGGCTCGGCTCGGCCGAGGCGATCGAGAGGAAGCCGGCTCGGACGCGGCGATGGTACGTCACATCGAATCCCGCTTCGAAGCGCGTCTGCTCGTCATCCTGCTTGCGCGCGAGCCCGACCTCGACCGGGAGATCGAGCAGGAGCGTCCGATCGGGTCGAAGGCCAGCGGTCGCGAACGCCTGGAGGGCGACGACATCGTCGAGCGGTAGCCCGAGGCCGTATCCCTGGTACGCGACACTCGAGTCGGCATAGCGTGCACAGATCACCGTCTCACCACGGGCCAACGCCGGCTCGATCACCTCGTCGACATGCTGCGCTCGAGCCGCGGCGAACAGGAGCGCATCGGCTCGCGGTGCGAGCGGCGGGTCGTCCGGAACGTGATCGAGGACCATCGACCGGACCCGGTCGCCGACCGACGTCCCGCCGGGCTCGCGGGTCAACCGGACCTGGATCCCGCGCGCCTCCAGCGCATCCCGCAATGCGGCTGCGACCAGGGTCTTGCCTCCCCCGTCGGGCCCCTCGATCGTGATGAACCGGCCGCGGAGAGCGGCGGGCGCCACCTGGTCCTGCACCGGGCGAGTGTACCCAGCCGCTCCGATTCATCCATCCCCGGAGTGGCAACGTACGCCTGTCGAATGCTCCGGACACCCCCGATCCCGCCCTCGCCTACGATGCCGTGATGAGCCACCACGCCGCTTCCCCCCGGATGCGCGGCATGACGCCACGCCGCCCCCGGGCGCGACGCATCGGCGCCGGGCTGATCGGCGTCGGACTCGTCCTGCTCCTCCCGGCGCTGGCGCTGGCCCATCCGCTCGGCAACTTCACGATCAACCACTACGCCGGGATCCGTGTCGAGCCGAGCCGTCTGATCCTCGACGTCGTCATCGACCAGGCGGAGATCCCGACCTTCCAGGAGAAGCTTCGGATCGACACCGATGGCGACGGCTCCGTCTCCGACGACGAGATCGAGGCCGAACGAGTGACCGCCTGTCCGACCCTCGCGGAGTCCCTGGTCCTGACGGTCGACGGGGCCGTTCTGCCACTCACGGCGGTGGCCGCCGGGCTGTCCTTCCCACCCGGGGCGGCCGGGCTTGAGACGATGCGGCTCGCCTGCACCTACAGCGCGACCCCGCCGAATGGCCTGACGGCTGCGACCCAGGTCACCTTCCGCGACACCTCCCACGGGGAGCGGCTGGGCTGGCGCGAGATCGTCGCCACCGGGAGCGGGGTGACGATCGATGCGGGCGACCTCCCGACGACCTCGCGGTCCGAGCGGCTGACCACCTACCCGAAGGACCTCCTCACCCAGCCGCTCGACGTCCGGTCGGCCTCATTCGCGGCGTCGCCGGGTGGACCGACCCTCGAACCCCTCGTCGTCCCCGACGCGACGCCGTTGCCTGGCGCACCGGCGCTCTATCCGACGGATAGCGTGGGCACAGGCGCGCCGGCCGCCGGCGGCGGGTCGGTCGGCACCGGAACGGGAGCCCCCGGGGCCGCGCTCCCGGCATCGGCCGCGGGCGCCGAGGCCGGGTCCCAGGCCCCGGCCGTCACCGCAACGGACGCGGTCCCCGGCGGCGTCGGCGCGGAGGTGTCGGGCCTGCTCCAGACCCGCGACCTGACGCCGTTCGTCCTGCTCGGCTCGCTGCTGGCCGCGATGGCCCTGGGGGCCGGCCACGCGCTGACGCCCGGCCATGGCAAGACGCTCATGGGTGCCTACCTCGTCGGGACGCGCGGGACGGCCGTCCATGCGGTCGCGCTCGGGCTCAGCGTGACGGTATCCCACACGCTCGGGATCCTCGTCCTCGCGGCCATCGTCATCGCGATGCGCGACGTCGTGTCGCCGGAGGCGTTCAATCGGATCGCGCCGATCGCATCCGGGCTGCTGGTCATCGGGATCGGCGGCTGGCTGCTGGTCAGCCAGGTCGGGGCCAGACGGGAGCGCGCGGCGACCCGAGCCGGCGGTCCGACCCACGACCACGACCACGACGCCGGCCACGACCACGACGCCGGCCACGACCACGACCATCCACATGACCACGCCGACCGCCACGACCACGACACCGACCCGCTCGCCCTTGCCGCGGCTGACGGGATGCACAGCCACGGCGGCATCACCCACAGCCATCTGCCGCCAGCCGGGTCGAGCGTCAGCTGGCGGAGCCTGTTCGTGCTGGGGTTGGCGGGCGGGATCATCCCGTCGACCAACGCCCTGATCATCCTGCTCGCGACGATCGCGACCGGCCGGGCTGTCTACGGCCTGATCCTCGTGGTCGCGTTCGGCCTCGGCATGGCGGTCGTGCTCGGAGGCGTCGGTCTCGGGCTGGTCCTCGCCCGCGGTCGGATGGACTCGCTGCCTGTCTCGTCGAGCGTCGGTCGGGTCGCCGCCTACGCACCGATCATGGCCGGGGTGCTGGTCCTGTCACTGGGGATCTACCTGACGACCCAGGCCGTTGGCGTCGCGCCGAGCCTCTGACCGGGCGGACGTCGGGCGGTCGCGTGCGCTACGCTCACGCCCCATGCGCGACCTGACCGATCGAGCGCTGTCGACGGCCTCAATCCGAGGCGCGAGCTATGCCGACGTCCGGGTCGTCCGACGGCTCGAGGAATCGATCGCGATCAAGACAGGTCGGGTCGAAGGCGTGGCGAGCGGCGAGTCCGAGGGCTTCGGGATCCGCGTCCTCGTCGACGGCGCCTGGGGGTTCGCCAGCTCGTATCGTCTGGAGGCCGCCGAGGTCGACCGGGTCGCCGCAGAGGCGGTCCGGATCGCCCGCGCCAGCGCCACCGCCCTGCGCCACCGGGTCCAGCTCGACGACCGGCCGCCTGCCAACGGCACCTACGAGACGCCCCTCGTCGAGGACCCGTTCGCCGTCCCGCTCGAGACGAAGATCGCGGACCTCCTCGCCGCCGACCGCGCCGCCGCCTCGGTCCGAGGGATCGGCTACACCGAGTCCGCGTACGGCGCCCAGCGGGAGTGGAAGACGTTCGCCTCGTCGGACGGGAGCTTCACCGAGCAGACCATCACCCACGTGGGTGCCGCCGTCGAGGCCAACGCGATCGCGGGCGACGAGCATCAACGCCGCAGCTATCCGGACGCCGGCGGCGGCTGGAGCGCCGGCGGCTACGAGGTCATCCGCGACCTCGACCTGGCCGGGACCGCCGAGGGCCTGGCCGAGGAGGCCGTCGAGCTGCTGACCGCACCGCAATGCCCGAGCGGCCGATTCACCGTCGTCCTCGATCCGTCGCAGCTGTACCTCCAGGTCCACGAGAGCTGCGGCCACCCGACGGAGCTCGATCGGGTCTTCGGGACCGAGGCGTCCTACGCCGGAACCAGCTTCCTGACCACGGACAAGCTCGACGCCGGGTTCCGCTACGGCTCCGATCTGATCGACATCGTCGCCGACGCGACCGCTCCCAACGGGATGGGCACGTTCGGATGGGACGACGAAGGCGTGGCCGCCCAGGCGGTGCCGCTGATCAAGGAGGGGATCTTCGTCGGCTACCTGTCCAGCCGCGAGACCGCGCCGCGGATCGGCCGGCGGTCCGGCGGTGCGATGCGCGCCGACGGCTGGAACCGGATCCCCCTCATCCGGATGACCAACGTCAACCTCCTGCCGAAACCGGGCATGAGCCTCGACGAGATCGTCGCCGATACTGATGACGGGCTTTACCTGAGCTCGAACCGGAGCTGGTCGATCGACGACCGACGGCTGAACTTCCAGTTCGCCACCGAGGTCGCCCGGGAGATCAAGGGCGGCAAGCTCGGCAAGCTCTACAAGAACCCCACCTACACCGGGATCACCTACGAGTTCTGGCGCTCGTGCGACGCCGTGGGCGATGAGCGGAGCTACAAGATGCTCGGCACGCCGAACTGCGGCAAAGGCGAGCCCGGCCAGGGCGGTCACGTCGGACACGCGGTCAGCGGCGCTCGCTTCCGGAACGTCCAGATCGGCGTCGGCAAGTGGTAGGTCGTCGTCGGTGACCGGCCGCCGCGACGCGACGTCCTGGCTCGAGGTCGCCCAGGAAGCGATCCGCCTTGCCGTGGCCGATGGCGCCGGCCAGGCCGAGGCGCTGATCACCGCCGACGACGCGGCCCTGACCCGGTTCGCGAACAGCGAGATCCATCAGAACGTCTCCGAGACCAATGTCCAGCTCAACCTGCGGTATGTCGTCGGCCGCCGGGTCGGGGTCGCCTCGACCGGCCGGCTCGATGCGGACGGGCTACGGGCCGTGGCCGAGACCGCCGGTCGGATCGCCCGGAACGTCGAGGAGAACGACGAGTTCGAGTCGCTCCCGGAGCCGGGTGAGCCGATCAGGAACCTGCCGGCGGCGTTCGCGGCGGGGACCGCCGAGGCGACGCCCGAGCTTCGCGCCGAGGGGGCCCGCGAGGTCATCGCCGCGGCCGACGAGGTCGGCGTCACGGCGTACGGCTCGTTCGCCACGACGACCGAGGCGATCGCCCTCGCCAACTCGCTCGGGATCCGGGCGGCCGGGGAACGGACGACGTCCCAGCTGATCACTGTCTCGATGGGGCCCGACGGCGGGACCGGCTACGCCGAGGCCGCGGCGGTCGACGCGACGACGATCGATGCGGCGGGCCTCGGTCGCGAGGCCGCCGGCAAGGCCCGGGCGACGGCGAACGCGGTCGCGATCGAACCGGGCGAGTACCCCGTCGTCCTCGAGGAGTACGCGGTCGTCGACCTGCTCGACATGCTCGGCTACCTCGGCTTCAGCGCGCTGGCCGTCCAGGAGGGTCGCTCGTTCGCCGAGCCCGGCCGTCGCGTCGGGAGCGACCTGGTCGACATCTGGGACGACGGCGCAGACCCGAGCGGGCTCCCGATGGCGTTCGACTACGAGGGCGTCGCCAAGCAGCGTGTCTCCCTCATCGAGCACGGCATCTGCCGCGACGTCGTCTACGACTCGCAGACGGCGGCCCGCGCCGGTGTCCGATCGACCGGCCACGGCCTCCCGGCGCCGAACCCGTACGGGCCATTCCCGCTGAACATGCTGCTCGGGACCGGAACGACGTCACGCGACGACCTGATCGGGGGCCTCGACCGCGGCCTCCTCGTGACGCGCTTCCACTACACCAACCCGGTCCACCCGAAGCTGGCGATCGTGACCGGGATGACACGCGACGGCACGTTTCTGGTCGAGGGCGGCAGGATCGTCGGCCCGGTCAAGAACCTGCGATACACCCAGAGCTACCTCGAGGCCCTTGCCGGGGTCGAGGCGGTCGGCAACGAACGCCGCTGCCTTCGCGGGTTCCTCGGCGGCGTGGTGACGCCCGCCGTGCGGATCGCCTCGTGGACCTTCACCGGGGGAACCGAGCACTAGCCGCCGGATGGCCGAGCAGCCGTCGATCCGCCGCCGACTGGCCTGGCCGTTCGACGTCCCGACGCTGCGTCGGATCAAGCGGCTGTGGGTCCGCCACTCGATCGCCGAGGATGCCCGCGACATCGACGGTCTGATCGCCACGCTCGGGCCCGATTGCGTCTACGAGCTCCTCCCCACCGGGCAACGATGGGAGGGTCATGCCGGCGCCCGGAGGTTCTATACGGAGCTCTTTTCGGCCTTCCCCGACAACGCCTTCGCGCTGACCGACATCGTCATCGGGCCGCAGGGCGTGTTCGAGGTCGCCACGCTGACGGGGACGAATCTCGGGCCGTGGGCCGGCACCCCGCCGAGCGGTCTGCCGCTGCGCCTCCGGATCCTGATCCACTTCCCGTGGGACCCCGCGACGGGGCTGTTCGGCGGCGAGCGGATCTACTTCGACCGCGGCGAGCTGGCGACGACCGAGTGACGCTCCGATCCCGCCGTCGCGCGTCGCAGAACCTCTAGCGGAATCCGACGATTCGCGTCATCGTATGGGGGTGATCCAGGACGTCGGTTCGTACCTCGGCAACATCGACATCGGCCTCGCCCTCGTCGTGACGGTGGTGGGCGCCGCGCTCGCGATCCTCGGCCTGTGGTTCCTCGAATCGGTCGCCGACGACGTGCTGGGTGTGCTCCCCAGGATCGGCGCTCGACTGGGGCGGATGGTCGATCCGCGCGAACCGCCCGGTCCGTCGTGGGTCTGCCTCGACTGTCGCTCGCTCAACGAGTCGACGACGATCTGGTGCTACCGGGGATGCGGTTCCCGGTTGCGGCACCGCGACGGCTTCACCGATCCGACGCTGCTGGATCCGACCGCCGACGGGGACTGACCCGCGCAGCTGGGCGTGGGATCCATCACCACTCGACCAGCTTCCAGATCTCCGGCTCGAGCTCGCCCGGGCGTCCGCCGACCTCGGCGAACAGCGCGACCGCGCGCTTGAGATGCGTCATCGCCTCCTCGCCCCGACCCGTGGCCTGGAGCAGGTCGGCCAGGTTGTTCTCGAGGGCGGCCTGACGATGGCGGTCTCCCTGGAGCTCGCACCGGGCGAGCGCGTCGCGGGTCAGCGCGATGGCCCGCTCACGGTCGCCCTCGTCGGCCGAGATGAGCGCGAGGGTGTTGAGTGCCGCCACGCGGAGGCCCGGGTCGATGGCGGCCTCGGGCCCGGGCGCGGCCTCGACCCGGTCGATCGCCGCGATCGCGCGCTCGAGGTGGACCCGGGCGTCGCCGAGATCGCCACGGAACCGGGCGACGATCCCGAGCCGGTCCTCGGCCTGGGCCTCGCCGGCCCGGTCATCCGCCGCCAGCGCGATCGAGCGCGCCTCCTCCGCGAAGGCCTCGGCCCCGTCGAGGTCGCCGCTCCGTTGAGCGACCGCACTCCGGTCGGCCAGGATGCGCGAGCGGATGATGGGATCCCCGCCTGGTCCGACGGCATCCAGGGCGGCCATGAGGTGGCTCTCGGCCCGCAGCCAGTCGCCGCGCCGGGCCAGGACGAGGCCGAGCCGCTGGTCGATCGCGGCCTCGCGCTCGGGGCCGGCGAGCGCTCCGGCGGTCTCCAGGTGGGCGAGTGCGCCGTCGTAGTCGCCGAGCAGCGTCAGGACATCGCCGAGGGCCTCATGGATCTCGGCGACCGCCGGGTGGCCGAGCGCCAGCGCCGCCTCGAGGTGCTGGCGCGCCTCGGCGTTCGCGAAGATCGATCGTGCCTGGTCGCCGGCCCTCCGGTGGGCGTCGGCGGCCTGGACGGTGCGTCCGGCCAGGGTCTCGTGGTTCGCGATGAGCGCCCAACGGTCACCGCCGGTACCCGCCCCGCTCCCCCCTGAGTGAGCGACTCCGCGACGCGGGCGTGGAGGAGTCGGCGGCGGGCGAGGCTCAGCCGCTCGTAGGCGACGTCGCGCAGGCGGCCGTGGGTGAAGTCGTACCGGACATCCGATGCCTGACCGGCGTCGACCTCCCGGACGAGCCCGCGCCCGATGAGCTCGTCGAGGCCGTCGACGGTCTCCTCGTCGGTCCTCCCGCTGGCGGACCTGACCGTCTCGAGGTCGAACGACCGGCCGATGACCGCCGCCGCGGCGAGGACCTGCCCGGCGACCTGTCCGGTCGCCTCGATCCGGGCAGTGAGGAGGGCGAGCACGCCGCTGGGGATCCGCTCATCCGATGGGACAGGGGTCGCCAGCGCCGCGACCACATAGAGCGGCAACCCCTCCGAGCGCTCGAACAGGCGGTCGACCAGCTCCGGGTCGACCCCGGGACCCAGCGTCGCACCGGCGAGCTGGGCGACATCGACGCGGCGTAACCGGTCGAGCCGGACGCCCACAAGCCGACCGTCCAGCTCGGGGCTGTCGACGATGCGGTGACGATCGACCGGGCGCATCTCCTCGGTCCGCCAGGCGGCGAGGATCCCCAACGGGCGGCCGTCGAGCCGGCGGCCGAGGTAGGCGACGAGCTCGACCGTCGATGCGTCGGCCCAGCCCAGGTCGTCGATCCAGATCATGCCCGGCTTCGGCCCGTCGGCGAGCGCGAGCAGCACCTCGATCAGCGCCTCGAACAGGCGCACCTGGCCGTTCGGGTCGAGCAGCGCCGCCGTCGGGTCGGCGACGACACCGGGCAACGGGAGGAGTCGAGCGACCTCGGTGAGCGACTCGGGTCGGACCCTCGCCAGCCGAGCAGTTCCATCGGCGGTCGCCAGCCCGGCCCGGATCAGCGCGGCGATCGGGGCCAGCGCGATCCCCTGTTCGCCGGGGTAGGCCCGACCCTCCAGGACGACCGCGCCCTGCGCACGGACGGCCGACGCCAGGGCGTCGCCCAGTCGGGTCTTGCCGATCCCCGGCTCGCCTTCGATGACGAGAAGTCGACCGTCGGGTCCGATCCCGTCATATCCCGCCATGAGTGCTGCCAGCGCGTCGACCCGACCGATCAACGGGGCCGACGGCGCGCCATCCGCGGCACGGCGTCGCCGGCGACCGTCGCTGCGGGCGCGCCTCGGGCCCGACGTCGTGCGGTCGACGAGACTGGAGGCGGAGGCTGTGAACCCGCCAGAGCGGATCGCCTCGGCCACGGCCGTCGTCTCGGCGAGCGGTCCGACGCCGAGCTCCCGATCCAGGATCCGGACGCACTCGCGATACTGCTGGAGCGCCGCGGCCGGCTCGCCGGCACGGGCGAGCTCGGTCATCAGCAGGCGGTGGGCGGGCTCGTGGAGAGGGTCGAGCTCGAGCCAGCGGCGGGTGATGACGATCGCCGCCGACGGAGCGCCGGCGGCGGACCGACCGCGAGCGAGGCGTTCGAGCGCGCCGGTCAGCTCGCGCCGATACGATTCGGCCTCGCTGAGCTGCCACTCGTCGAAGGTCTCGCTGTCGCGCAGGGAGAACCCCGCCATGAACTCGCCACGATCGAGTGCGGCCGCCCCATCGAGCAGCGCCAGACAGCGGGGACACGCAGCGTCCGCCGGGTCCCCGTGCGCGCGGACGTCGGCCAGGGCCCGCCGGAACGACGCGAGGTCGACATCGAGTGCCTCCGGATCGAGCGCGACCGAGGTCCGGTCGATCTCCAGGCCGACCCCACCGAGCCCGCCGTTGAGGACCGACAACGTCCGCCGCAGGGCTCCGCGGGCCTCATCCCCACCCGACTCGGGCCAGAGCAAGGCCGCGAGCGACTCACGGCTCGCCGGGCGTTCCGTGACGGCGAGGTACGCCAGCAGCGCGACGGCCTTCCGCGTGTCCACCGCCAGCGGGACGTCGTCGACCTCGATCCGCACGGGCCCAAGGAGGCGGATCCGAAGCGTCGAGGGCATGGCGATACGGTACCGCGGCGATCACCCATCTCGTAACGTTGTCCGAACGGCGCGCCGCCAGACTGCGGCGACATCCGCCTGAGGAGGCCCGCACTCGACGTGCCGATGACGCAGCGACGCACGACGACGATCGCGACCGCGATCTGGCTCGCCACGATGGGACTCTGCCTCGCGTCGGTGACGCTGCTCCTGTCGACGCTGTGGGTCGTGGTCCCGGCGTCGTGGGGCTTCCGTGGTGCCTCGATCCTCGTCGGCGCGACGTTCGGGTCGGTCGGCGCGGTCGTCGCCCGCCGCCGTCCCGACAACTCGATCGGGTGGCTGTTCTGTGTCATCGGGATCCTGTTCGCGACCCAGGCGTTCATCATCGAGTACACGATCACGGGTGTCCTGGCGGCGCCCGGCCGGCTGCCGTACGTGACGCAGATCGGCTGGCTCCTGACCTGGATCTGGGTGGTCCCGGCGGGGCTGGCGCTGATCTACCTCCCGCTCCTGTTCCCGACGGGACGGCTTCTGTCCCGTCGCTGGCGGCCGGTCGCCTGGCTGGGTGCGCTGAGCCTGACGGCATCGGCAGCAATCGTATCGATCGCTCCAGGGCCGATCGACCAGGCGACGTACCTCGACAATCCGCTCGGATCGACGTCGATGACGACCAGCGACTTCATCACCCTGATCGCGCCGGCGTTCACCGCCTTCGGGTTGGCGATCCTCCTGGCGCTCGCGTCGATGATCCGGCGGTTCTCGACGACCAGCGGCGAGGCGCGCCTCCAGATCAAGTGGTTCGCCTTCGCCGTCGCCGTGGCAGGAGTGCTCGACGTCCTGTACTACGCAGCATTCCTCGTGGCGACCCCACCGGCGGTCCTGAAGGCCCTCGAGATCCTGGTCGTCCTCGGGCTGCTGAGCCTCCCCGTCACGGCCGGCCTTGCCATCCTCCGCTACCGGTTGTACGACATCGACAGGATCATCAGCCGGACGATCGCCTACGCGGTCGTGTCCGGCGTCCTGATCGCCACGTTCGTCGGAGCGATCCTGGCCTTCCAGGCGATCCTGTCGCCCCTGACCCGGAGCAACACGCTCGCGGTCGCGGCCTCGACCCTCGTCGTCGCGGCGCTCTTCCAGCCGCTCCGCCGCCGGGTCCAGGTCCTGGTCGACCGGCGCTTCCATCGCGCCCGCTACGACGCCGAGCGGACGACGTCGGCCTTCTCGGAGCGGCTGCGCGACCAGGTCGACCTGGCGGCCGTCCGGTCCGACCTCATGACGTCGGTCGCAACCAGCCTCCGGCCGAGCAGCTCCGCGCTCTGGCTGCGCGATACCGGCGAGTCGACCGAATGAGCGCAGCAGCCTCCGCCGGGACGAGCGGGGAGCGGATGACGGGATGGCGCGCCATCCTGATCTGGCTCGTGGTCGCGGTCGACCTGATGGTCGCGCTCGGACGCTACGTCGGGGCTCCACTCACGCCGGACATGCCACCGAGCGCGTTTCTGCTGTTCCTCGTGATGATGTCGTCGTTCGGGTTGGTCGGCGCGCTGATCGTCACCCGCCGGAGGCACAATCCGGTCGGCTGGATCCTGTGGGTGGCCGCGACGCTGCTGACGGTGTCGATCATCAGCGACTACGCCGCGTATCACGCGCTCAATGATCCGGTCGCCCCGCCGTGGGCGGTGCCGATCGCGTGGCTTGGGTCGTTCCTCTTCGTCCCGACGATCGGCATGGTCCTGGTGTTCGTGCCGCTGCTGTTCCCGGACGGCCACCTCCTGTCGCCTCGCTGGCGGTGGGTCGTCGCCTTCTCGGCCATCGCCATCGCGGTGTCGGCGCTGCCGAGCATGTTCTCGCCGGGCCCGTTGTCGAACGCTCATGGTGTCGACAACCCGGTCGGGATCCCCGGGTTCGAGCAGCTCGTCCCGATCCTCAACGCAGCCAACGTGCTGATGGTCGCCGTCGCGTTCCCGCTGGCGATCAGTGCGGCCGTCCTCCGCTATCGGCGGGGGTCCTCGGTCGTGCGTCAGCAGGTCAAGTGGTTCGCGGCGGCCGTCGGCTTGACCGGCGTCTGCTTCGGGCTCGCCGTGCTGGTCCCGGAGGGGCCGGTGGCCGAGCTTGGCTGGATCGTCGGGTTGATCGGGATGACCACGGTGCCGATCGCCATCGGCATCGCCATCCTGCGCTACCGGCTGTACGACATCGACCGGATCATCAGCCGGACGATCAGCTACCTCGTCGTGACCGGGATCCTCGCCCTCGTCTTCGTCGGCGCGGTCCTGCTGTTCGGGGCGATCCTCGCTCCCCAGTTCGGAGAGAACCCGATCGCCGTGGCCGTCTCCACCCTGATCGTGGCGGCGCTCTTCCAGCCACTCCGCCGACGGGTCCAGTCGGTCGTGGATCGTCGGTTCAACCGGGCTCGGTACGACGCCCAGCGGACCGCCGACTCGTTCGCGACGAGACTTCGTGACCAGGTGGATCTGACCGCGGTCGCAGGCGACCTCGTGGCGACCGTCGATGCCAGCCTCCAGCCGACGCGCTCCGGCGTGTGGCTTCGAGAAGGCGGCGCCCAGTGAGCCTGCTGGTGGCGCAGCGGATGCGACGGATCGCGCTGACGTCGGCGGGCGCGTCGATCGTGCTGACGCTCGTCGGCGTCGGGTTGCTGTGGCTCAACGGCCAGCCGCTCCTCGCCGGGTTCCGACCCCACCTCGTGCTCGTCGGGACCCTGTTCGCGGCGATCGGTGGGTTGATCGCCGCACGCCTGCCCGCGAACCGACTCGGCTGGGTCATGTCGCTCGGATCGCTCTTCTGGGCGATCTCCCTGTTCGGCGAACAGTACGCGTGGTTCGCGACGTTCACGAGGCCGGGCCTGCCCGCGGCGATGCTCGCCGCGTGGGTCCAGGCGTGGATCTGGATCCCCGGCATCGCTCTCCTGATAACGGGCCTGCCCCTCTTGTTCCCCGATGGTCGACTGCCGTCTCCGCGATGGCGGCCGGTCACCGTGGTGGTCGTCGCTGGGACCGCGATCGCGACGGTCTCCCAGGCGATCGGGCTGTGGGGCGAGAGCGCCTCCGAGATCCTCATCGGGAGCACGGACGTCAGCGAGATGCCGGGGATGATCGGCTACATCGCGATCGTGGGCCAGATCCTCGTGGTCATCGTCGGTCCCCTGGCGGGGGTGGCCGCACTGGTCGTTCGTTCGAGAAGGTCGGTCGGCATCGAGCGCCAGCAGATGCGCTGGTTCACGTATGCCGTCGTCATCACGGTGGTGACGGTCATCTGCGACGTCGTCTTCCTGCCCACCGCAGGCGTGACGACCACGGCGCTGACCAGCATCGTGGGGTTCGTGCTCATCCCGCTCGCGATGGGCGTCGCGATCCTGCGCTACCACCTGTACGACATCGACCGGATCGTCAGCCGGACGATCGGCTACCTGATCGTGACCGGGATCCTGGCCGTCGTCTTCGTCGGGGCTGTCCTTGCCTTCGGAGCCCTCCTCTCGCCGGTGTTCGGCGAGAACCCGGTCGCGGTGGCGGCCTCCACGCTCGTCGTGGCCGCCCTGTTCCAGCCGCTCCGGGTCCGCGTCCAGCGGGTCGTCGACCGGCGCTTCTACCGAGCGCGCTACGACGCCCAGCGGACGTCCGACGCGTTCGCGTCCCGGTTGCGCGACGAGGTCGACCTGGCGGCGCTCGACGCCGACCTGGCCGCGGTCGTGCGCCGGACGCTGGCGCCGGCGAGCCTCGGCCTGTGGCTCCACGCGAAGGAGGGGAGTGAGTGACCGCCGACCGATTCGAGGCCGACGGAAGGGTGGTCGAGGCGACCATCCGTGTGGCTCGCGATCGGGCTCCTGGTCGCGTGCTGGCGATGATCGCGTTCACCCTCGCATCGCTCTTCCTGCCCGGCACATCCGAGCTGCCGGATCGACCCGACATCATCTCGTTCGTCGCCGTGGGCTCCGCCTTCTTCGCCCTGCCGACGGTCGGCGCGATCCTGGCCATCCTCCGGCCGCGCAATCCGATCGGGTGGATGTTCCTGGCGAGCGGCGCCGGGATCGTCGTTGGGATCTTCGCGACCGAGTACGTCGGGCGCGCGGTCTATGCCGGGATGAGCCTGCCGGGGGTCGTCCTCGTCGACTGGCTGAGCTCGTGGGCCGGGTGCTGGCCATCGGCACTCATGGTGATCGGGGTCCCGCTGCTGTTCCCCGACGGACAGCTGCCCGGACCGCGATGGCGACCGGTCGCGTGGGTCGCGGGAGCGGCCACGATCGTCGCCGACTCGCGGTCGCCTCCGCGGTGGCGACAGGCCACGCCTACAACGGCCTGCTGCCCAATCCGGTCGGCCTGTCCGGGCCGATCGGCGACGCTCTGGCTACCTTCAACGGCAGCGCCAGCCTGGCCGCTCATCGCCATGCTCGGGATCCTTTCGCTCGCCTCGGTCGTCGTGCGGTTCCGCCGGGCTCGCGGGCTGTCGAGCGCGAGCAGCTGAAGTGGTTCCTGCTGCGCGGTCGTGTTCCTGGTCGCGGCCATCGTGGTCGCGTTCAGCACGCAGATCGAGGCCGCGTGGTACGCGTTGATGCTCGGCGTGGCCCTCCTCCCGGTCGCGACCGGCGTCGCGGTCCTGCGCTACCGCCTCTACGACATCGATCGGATCATCAGCCGAAGCCTGTCGTATGCGACGGTGACGGCGGTGCTGGCGCTCGTGTTCGTGGGCGGGATCCTGCTGTTCCAGACGCTCCTGTCGTCGATGCTCCGCGGCAACGCGGTGGCGGTCGCGGCGTCCACGCTGGTCGTTGCGGCGCTCTTCCAGCCGCTGCGCCGACGCGTCCAGACGCGGGTCGACCGGCGATTCAACCGCGCGCGCTACGACGCGGAGCGAACGGTCGCGGCGTTCTCCGTGCGACTCCGCGACGACGTCGACCTCGAAAGCCTGCGCCGGGATGTCCACGGCGTGGTCGAGCAGACGGTCGCGCCCGCATCGATCTCGCTCTGGATGCGGTCCGGTGACCCTGGAACGTGACGAAGATCGCCGGCCGACCCGGTTCGTAACGGATTCTGGACGCAGGAGGCGTAGAACTCGGTCATGACATTCATCGAATTGATCCGCCGAACGGTCGGTCGGGGCGCGAAGACCGTCGAACCCGACGCCGAGCCGACGGTCGCCGCGGTCCCCGCCGTCAGCCAGACTGCGGCCGGCCCGGCGGTCGACATCTCGCCGACCGACCCGCTGTTCGCCTACCTCCAGGCGGCACCCGGCGTGGTCGACGCCGAGCGACTCGAGCTCGATTCCGCGGCCCTCGCCGAGCTGCGAGCAGGCGGGGTGAAGGTCATCGTCCCTCTGGTCACCCAGGGCGAGCTGATCGGGGCGCTCTACCTCGGGCCCCGACTCTCGGACCAGGACTACAGCACCGATGACCGGAAGCTCCTGTCGACGCTCGCGGCCCAGGCGGCGCCGGCCATCCGGGTCGCCCAGCTCGTCCGTGAGCAGGCGGTCGAGATCCAGGCTCGTGAGCGGCTCGAGCAGGAGATGCGGGTCGCGACGCTGATCCAGCAGCAGTTCCTGCCGCGCGAGCTGCCGCAGCTTCATGACTGGCAGGTGGCCGCCTACTACGGGCCGGCGCGGGCGGTCGGCGGCGACTTCTACGACTTCATCCCGCTGCCCGACGGGCGGATCGGGATCGTCGTCGGGGACGTCACGGACAAGGGTGTCCCGGCTGCGCTGATCATGGCCCGGACCCAGTCCGTGCTCCGCGGCGAGGCGCCGCGACTCCAGTCGCCGGCCAAGGTCCTCGAGCGGGCGAACGAGATCCTCCTGCCCGAGATGCCCGCGCGGATGTTCGTGACCTGCCTGTACATGATCCTCGAGCCGGAGACCGGCCGGGTCGTCTACGCCAACGCCGGCCACAACCTGCCCTACGTGCGCACCGCGGACGAGGTCATCGAGCTGCGGGCGACCGGGATGCCCCTCGGGCTCCTGCCCGGGATGGACTACCCGGAGCACGAGGCGGTCCTCGCTCCCGGCCAGAGCGTCCTGCTCTACAGCGACGGGCTCGTCGAGGCGCACGATCCGGCCGGCGACATGTTCGGCTTCCCCCGGCTCAAGGAGCTGATGGCGGTCGAACGGCCGGGCAGCGACCTCATCGACCACCTGCTCGACGAGCTCCACGGGTTCGTCGGCCGGGGCTGGGACCAGGAGGACGACATCACCCTGGTCGCCCTCCAGCGGACCGGCGGCCGGGAGGTCGCCCTGGCCGATCATGACCCGGAGGACGCCGCTGAACGGGTCCTGCTGCAGGTCTCCCTGCCGGGGGCCGCCGGCAACGAACGCCTCGCGATGGACCGGGTCGCCGAGGCCGTCGAGCCGCTCGGCCTCGAGCCGGCCCGCTTCGAGCGTCTCAAGACGGCGGTCAGCGAGGCGGCGATGAACGCCATCGAGTACGGCAGCCGGAACGACCCCGACATCCCCGTCGAGATCGAGGCGGTCGTCGTCGACGACGACCTCATCGTCCGGATCTCCGACCGGGGGCTCGGGCGGTCCGATGGGCGAGGCCGAGGAACCCGACATCGACAAGAAGCTGGCCGGCGAGCAGAAGCCGCGCGGCTGGGGGCTGTTCCTCATCAAGCACATGGTGGATGCCATGGAGGTGACCACCCACGGCACCGGCCAGACCGTGACGCTGACCCTCCATCTGAAAGGAGTCGACGATGACAGCCAGTCCGTTCCGGGCTGAGGTCCGCTCGACCGCCGACCTGGCCACGATCGTCCTGCACGGCGACATCAACGTCGCGGCCGAAGGCGACCTTGGCGCCGCCTATGCGGCCGTCGGGGCGACCGGGGCGAGCACGGTCCTGCTCGACTTCAGCGACACCGAGTACATCAACAGCACCGGGATCGCGCTCATCGTGCGGCTGCTGGCCGACGCCCGTCGGGACCGGCGCGAGGTCCGCGCGTGCGGACTGAGCCCGCACTACGTCGAGATCTTCCAGATCACCCGGTTATCCGACTACATGCGCATCTTCGACGACGCCGCGAGTGCGGGCGACGTCGGCGACGTTGACAGCCACAGGAGGGCAGGCATGACCACCGGGACGACGTCCGTCGAGGTCCGGCGACTCTCGCCGGCCGCAGCCGTGATCGAGGTCCATGGCGACATCACCGCGGCCAGCGAGCCGATGCTCGCCGAGGCGTATACCCGAGCGAGCGCCGACGGCGCCAAGGCCGTCGTGCTCGACTTCGCCGGCCTCGACTACATGAACAGCGGTGGGATCGGCCTGCTCGTGACGTTGCTGGTCCGATCACAGCGCCAGGGCCAGACGCTGATGGCGGTCGGGCTCAACGACCACTACCGCCAGATCCTGGCCCTGACCCGCCTCGACGAGGCGATCGGGATCTACGACAGCGAGGCGGCCGCGCTGTCCGCCGCCGGCGCCTGAGCCGGAGCCCGAGCCTGAAGGACGAAGGACCCACGATGACCGACATCGAGACCCAGACCGTCGCGACCCAAACGGCTGAGCATCCATCCGACGACGGGACCCAGGCCACGTCGAGCGACGCAGAGCCGCGCCCGCGGTCGAGCGACGACAACTGGTCGAAGCCGGTCGACCGCCTGGCGCTCGGCGCCGTCCCGTCGAGCGCGATGAACCTCAACGTGGAGGGCCGTCGGCTGGTCGGGCCGGTCCAGGGCTTCGGTCAGCTGTGGCAGAAGCGCTACCGGGTCCGGCTCGACGGGGCCGACGTGACGCCCGAGCAGGTGATCGGCACCTGGAAGGACGAGTTCGGCTCGTTCTGGCCGAAGGGCAACAGCTTCTACGGCCCGATCACCGGGATCGCCCCGGGCGAGGTCGCCCTCCTCAACCTCGCCGCTCCCGGTCACCAGACGCTCTCGACCGGGGTCATGGTCATCTACGCCGACGACGAGTCGTTCACGTTCATGACCCCAGAAGGGCACATGTTCGCCGCCTGGATCACCTTCAGCTCGTACCGCGACGGGCCGACCACGGTCGTCCAGATCGAGACCCTGCTGCGCACGAACGACCCGTTCTACGAGGTCTCGATGGGTGTCTACGGCCATCGCCGCGAGAACACCTTCTGGTCGGCGACCTTGCACAACCTCGCCGCGCGCTTCGGGGTCGACGCGACGGCTACCCTCGACCAGACCTGCGTCGACCGCAAGCGCCAGTGGAAGAACGCGGGGAATGTCCGTCACAACGCGGCGGTCCGCTCGGCGGTGTGGACGGTCACCCACCCGCGCCACTGGTTCCATCGCAGCAGCGAGGCGTGATCGCCCACGGCCGGTCACCATGGGCGCATGACATCTGAGGCGCCCGACGCGATCGTCGTCGGGTCCGGCCCGAACGGGCTGGCGGCGGCGATCACCCTGGCTCGGGCGGGTCGCTCCGTCGTCGTCTACGAGGGGCACCCGACGGTCGGCGGTGGGATGCGCAGCGCCGAGTTGACGCTCCCGGGGTTCGTCCACGACGTCTGCTCGACCGTCCAGGGCACGTCGGTGGCGTCGCCGTTCTTCCGCGGCCTCGACCTCGGGCGGTTCGGGCTCGACCTGATCGACCCACCGGCCCCCCTGGCGCATCCGCTGGACGGGGGTCGGGCGGCGATCCTCGAGCGGTCGGTCTCCACCACGGCGGCGGGGCTGGGGCCCGACGGCGCGGCCTATCGCAGGCTGATGGGCCCGCTGGTCCGCGACGCGGACAAGATCATGGATCTCGTCCTCGGGCCGATCTTCCGGATCCCGCGTCACCCGCTGGCCGCGGCACGGTTCGGCCGCCTCGCGCGCCGCTCCGCGATCGGTCTGCTGCGCGGCCGCTTCCGCGGTGACGAGGCGCAGGCCCTCCTGGCCGGGGTGAGTGCCCATTCGATGCTCCGCCTCGAGCGTCCGCTGACGGCGTCGTTCGGGCTCGCGCTGGCCGTCACCGCGCACGCCTACGGCTGGCCGATCGTGCGCGGCGGCACCCAGCACCTCGCGGACGCGCTCGCCGCCGAGCTCCGGTCGCTGGGCGGCGAGATCGTGACCGACCACCCCGTCGGATCCCTGGCGGATCTCCCGCCGGCCCGTGCCGTCCTGTTCGACACGACGCCGACGGCGCTGGCACGGATCGCCGGCGAGCGGCTGCCGGACCGCTACCGACGCCGGCTCGAGGGCTTTCGCTATGGACCGGGCATCGTCAAGGTCGATTGGGCCCTGAGCGCGCCGATCCCCTGGCAGGCCGACGGCGTCGACCGCGCCGGGACCGTCCACGTCGGCGGGACGATGGACGAGATCCGGGCCGCCGAGTCGGACGTCGGCAGCGGCCGGCATCCGGAGCGGCCGTTCGTCCTCGTCGTCCAGCCGAGTCGGTTCGACCCGACCCGGGCACCCGACGGCGCTCACACCGGCTGGGCCTACTGCCACGTCCCGAGCGGCTCGACCTTCGACATGACGGAGCGGATCGAGGCGCAGATCGAGCGCTTCGCCCCGGGGTTCCGGGACACGATCCTCGCCCGCTCGACCCGCCTGCCGGGGGACATCGAGGCGTACAACCCGAACTACATCGGCGGCGATATCAACGGCGGCATCCAGGACCTGCGCCAGCTGTTCACCCGCCCGGTCGCCCGGCTCGACCCGTACGGGACGCCGACCCGCGGGATCTACCTGTGCTCGTCATCGACCCCGCCCGGCGGCGGGGTCCACGGCATGTGCGGCGTGTGGGCCGCCCGGTCGGCGCTCCGCCACGAGTTCGCGGGACGGGACTGACCCTTCCCGGCGCCTCAGCCCTGCGTCACGCAGAACTCGTTGCCGGCGGGATCGGCCATCACCGTCCAGCGCATCGTCGGACCCTCGTCGACCTCCCGGACGATCGTGGCGCCGAGCCCGACGAGCCGGGCGACCTCGGCGGCGCGGTCGGGCGCCTCGTAGTCGACGTGGGCCCGGTTCTTGACGACCTTCGCCTCGGGGACCCGCTGGAAGATCAGGGCCAGACCGCGCCTCGGGTCGTCGGGCGGCGGTTTCAGCCCGGCGAACTGGCCGAATGGTTCGAACCAGGTCACGTAGCCCAGGGCGGCCGACCAGAACGCGACGAGCGACGCCGTCTCGGCGCAGTCGAGCACGACGGCATGCATCGACAGGCGTGGCAGCTCGGCCGATCCCACGTTCAGCGCCAGCTTGCCCGCGCCTGGTCGGGGTAGAGCCGCACGCGACGATACGGCTCGCGACCGCGCGAGCGTGAGACCAGGTTCGCCCGCTCGGCCATCTGGTGCTGGAGCCTGCGGACGTAGGCGTTCTGCGGGCTCAGCTCGACGGCCTCGGACGCGCGCATCACCAGGTCGATCGCCTCCTCGGTCTCGCGGAGCGCGGCCTCGCGCGGATCCACCTCGAGCGAGAAGATCGAGGTCAGGCTGGCCTCCATCTGGGGGATCGTGTTGCTCTTGAGGACATAGATAGGCATCGCCCGATCCTCGGCCTCGCGGAGCATCGGCGTCTTCTGGCGGTACTCGCTGCGGAGGGTCATCACCACGTCGGCCTCGTCGACATCGCGGGCGACGACGACCGGCAGCTGGAGATCGCGGACCGCCTGCTCGAGGCGCTTCCGACTGACCCCATGCGGCAGGACCCGAAGGGTCGGCAGGGCGCCGGCGCCCTCGACCCGGAGGACGGCTCCGTCGTCGCCGGGCTCCGTGCGCGCCTCACCGTCAGCGGCGAGGGCGGCGGGGTCGTCGGCGTCCGCCGGCTCATCCTCGAGATCGAGCGCGTTGACCGGCCCGGTGCCCTCGTCCGCCTTCAGGTCGACGATCGCCCGGGCGGCCTGTTCGCGCCACGCCTGCTGGCGCTGCCATTCGCGGGCGTCCCGCGCCCGCGGCTCGACCGGTGGCGCATCGCCTCGCTCGAGCGGCCCGCGATCGGCGATCTCACCGGCGACGAACGGCAGGTCGGCCGCGCGAGGGACCGCTCGGGTCCGGCTGGCCGACCCCGACGGGGGGACGGCGAATCGTTCACCCGGCAGCGTCCCCAGGGCTCCGTCGGAGGCCCCGGGGTCGACTATCCGGCCGCGCGGGCCGGTCTCCCGCGCGGATCCTCCCCGGGTCTGACGCCAGCCGCCGCTCGCGCCTGGTCGATAGCCCGCGCGGTACCCCGGCCCTGCCGGCGATCCTGCGCCACCCGGGCCGGCGTCGCGATACCCACCACCGCGATACGGTCCGTCGCCGCGCCAGCCGGGCTCCATCCGCCACGGTGAGCCGGTCCCGACGAGGCCCGCGAAGCGCTCCGCGCCGAGCTGCTCGCGCGGCGACGGTCGCGGCCTCGCCTGCGAGCGGTGGACGCCCTCCTCGTCCCGCCAGCGCAGCTCGGGCGCGACCGGATCGCCGCGCAGCATGGCGTCGACGGTGTCGGCGACATCGCTGTGGACCATGACCCGTTCGCGGTCCTGGATCTCGATGATCACGTCGAAGGTCGGCGGCGCCTTGCGCTCGAGGACGCTCTTCTGGGTCCGCCGGCGGCGAGCCTCTTCGTCGCCGAGGGTCACGCTCTGGATCCCGCCGATGAGGTCGGACAGGGTCGGGTTGAGCATCAGGTTGTCGAGGTTGTTGCCGTGGGCGGTGCCGATGAGCTGGACACCACGTTCGGCGATCGTCCGAGCCGCCGCGGCCTCGAGCTCGGTCCCGATCTCGTCGATGACGATGACCTGCGGCATGTGGTTCTCGACCGCCTCGATCATCACCTCGTGCTGGAGCGACGGTGTCCGGACCTGCATCCGCCGGGCCTTGCCGATCGCGGGATGGGGGATGTCGCCGTCGCCGGCGATCTCGTTGCTCGTGTCGACCACGACGACGCGCTTGCCCATGTCGTCGGCCAGGACCCGGGCGGCCTCGCGGAGCATCGTGGTCTTGCCGATCCCCGGCCGCCCCATGATCAGGATGGACTTCCCGGTCTCGACGAAGTCGTCGATGATCTCGATCGTCCCGTAGACGGCCCGGCCGATCCGGCAGGTCAGCCCGACGATCTTCCCGCTCCGGTTGCGGATCGCGCTGATCCGGTGGAGGGTCCGCTCGATCCCCGCCCGGTTGTCGTCGCCGAACGTTCCGATGTTCTCGACGACATAGGCGATGTCGGACTCGTCGATCTCCCGTTCGAGGAGCGTCTCCTCGCTATCCGGGAAGCGAGCTTCGGGACGACGGCCCAGGTCGAGGACGACCTCGATCAGCGACTCCTTGGCAGGCAGGGCGTGGACGGCCGCGACCACCTCGGGCGGGAGCGCCGCCAGGAGCAGGTCGAGGTCGTCCATCGCTTCTCGTTCGATGCGCTCGGGACTCAACGGTTCCTCCCTGTCGAGCGGGATGGATCCATCATCGGATGGCTGGGACGAGAGCGGGCTCGGCGACCCGCACGACGGTCTCTTTCATCAGCAGGGTGACGGTGGACTCGACGCGGAAGCCGGCCTCCTCGAGTCGACGATCGATCGGGGCTTCGTAGGTGCGAACGGGCGCGATCACGCCGTGGTCGCTGCGGCCGCCGTTCCGGGTCCGAGCGGAGATCACCCCGAGACCGTACTCCACCAGCGGCTTCGTGTCCGCATCCGGTCGGGCGAGGATCTTGAGGTAGTGGGGTTGATCCTCCTTGGCGACACCGACCTGGAGGAACCCGTCGAGCTGGGTCCCGTCGGGGCCGCCGCCCGGGGCCTCGCGAACGAACGCTTCGACGTCGGCGAACCGGAGGATCGGGGCGAGGCTCGAGCGGGGCAGCCGCCAGCTGGACCCCTGCCGCTCCCAGTCCCCGATCCGGTACGACTCCAGGCGCTGGACCGGCCTGGGGGTCACGGCTGCGTAGAGCTTGGCCAGGGCGACCGCATCGATGGGGGCAGCCGGTCGGATGAGCGCCGCGGCGGCTTCGTCGTCGGTCCACGGTTCGGGCAGCGGAGCTCCGGGCGGACGATAGAGGAGCAGCTCCTCGCCGTACCTGGCGAAGCCTGCCTGCATGAACAGCTCGACGTTGCCCGACGCGTCGGCGCAGGCGACATGGAACCGGATCGCCCCGCGTTTCGCGCCGTCGCGGAGGATGTGCTGGACGAGGCGGAACCGGATGTCGCCGGCCTCGGCCAGGCCGATCGCATCGAGCTCGACGATCGTCCACTCGTCGCGTGGCGTCTCGCGTTCGACCCGGACCAGCCCGGACAGGCCATCCTCCTCTTCATAGACGTACAGGAGGTCGTGCGGCCGGAATGCTCCGAGCGGAAGGCGGAACAGACTGAAGACGCCGATCCGCGGGCCGCTCACCGGCAAGCCGAGCGAGCGGGTATCGGCCGTCTCCTGCTGGCACAGCCGCGACAGCTCACCGAGGGCGGCCAGATCGGTCAGTCGAGCGACCCTGACCTTGCCCGACCGGACGCTCACGAGCCGGGTCTGGCGGTACGCCGGGTCGGGTGAGGCCGGCGACCGGACCCCTCGCCGGGATCGTCATGTTCGGCGGCCATCGTCGCCACGAGCCGATGGAAGCGCGTCTCACCGGCCAGCTCCGGGTGGAAGGCCGTGGCCAGGACGTTCCGCTCGTGGACCGCCACGATCCGACCGTCGTCGAGGCGCGCGAGCACGTCGACATCGGGCCCGACCCGCTCGATGACCGGGGCGCGGATGAACACGCCGTGGACCGGACCGTCCCCCAGGATCGGGACCGCCACGTCGGCTTCGAACGAGTCGAGCTGACGCCCGAAGGCGTTGCGCTCGACGGTCACGTCGAGCAGCGGGAAGACCGGCTCCTCGCCGCCGGCGATCTCGCGGGCGAGGAGGATCATCCCGGCGCACGTCCCGAAGAGCGGGGCGCCGCTGGCCGCCAGGTCGAGGATCGGCTGATGGAGCCCCCAGCGGTGGATGAGCTTGCGCATGGTCGTGCTCTCGCCGCCGGGCAGGATCAGGCCGCTGATCCCGTCGAGGTCCGCGGGCAGACGCACCTCGACGGCGTCCACCCCGAGACCGCGCATGACGCGGACATGCTCCGCGAACGCGCCCTGGACCGCGAGCACACCGATCTTCATCGCAGTTGCCGAGCCATCGATCCGAGGATCACCAGCCCCGGACGGCGAGTCGCTCCCCTTCCGGGATCTGCTCGAGGGCGATCCCGCGCATCGCGGCACCCAGGCCGGTGCTCACCTCGGCGATGACCTTCGGGTTGTCGAAGTGCGTCGTGGCCTGGACGATCGCGTTGGCCATCCTCGCCGGGTCCTCGCTCTTGAAGATCCCGGAGCCGACGAACACGCCTTCCGCGCCGAGCTGCATCGCGAGGGCGGCGTCCGCGGGGGTGGCGATCCCGCCGGCGACGAAGTTCACGACCGGCAGCTTGCCCTCGGCGGCGACGCCGCGGACGAGGTCGAGTGGCGCCTGGAGCGCCTTGGCGGCGACGAACAGCTCGTCCTCGCGCATCCCCTGGAGACGGCGGATCTCGGCGTTGACCGTCCGGATGTGGCGGACGGCCTCGACGATATTGCCGGTCCCCGCTTCGCCCTTCGTCCGCATCATCGCGGCACCCTCGGAGATCCTCCGGAGCGCCTCACCGAGGTTCCGTGAGCCGCACACGAACGGGACCTTGAAGGCGTGCTTGTCGATGTGGTTCTCTTCGTCGGCCGGCGTGAGCACCTCCGACTCGTCGATGTAGTCGACGCCGAGCGCCTCGAGCACCTGGGCCTCGACGAAATGCCCGATCCTGGCCTTGGCCATGACCGGGATCGAGACGGCCTCCATGATCCCGACGATCATCGTCGGATCGGACATCCGGGCGACCCCACCGGCGGCGCGGATGTCGCTCGGGACCCGCTCGAGGGCCATCACGGCGACGGCGCCGGCGTCCTCGGCGATCTTGGCCTGGTCGGGCGTGACGACGTCCATGATGACGCCGCCCTTGAGCATCTGGGCGAGGCCCTTCTTGGTGACCCAGGTGGAGGTCTCGACAGTCATGATCTGGTGGATCCTCAGGTCTGCCGCAGAGGTCCGCCGGCCGGCCGGCCCCGGGGTCGTCGCCCGTTCGAGCCGCTCGGATCGCCTCGCGTCGTTGGATTATCGCACGGCAAGCGTCGTTTTCCGAGTGGGGCGGCCGGCCCGTCTCGCCTGGGGCGGCCGGTATCATCGCGCCATGCCCGTCCTCGTCAGCCGGCTCGACCCTGCGAGCGCCGACGCTCGCGCGAATGTCGAAGCGATGTCGACGCTCGTGACGGAGCTCCGGGCTCGCCAGGAGGCCGTGGCCGGTCGCGGGGCTGGTGGCGACGATGCGGCGATCGCCCGCCATCGGGAGCGCGGCAAGCTGCCCGTCCGGGAGCGGATCGATCGTCTCCTCGACCCGGGGACGGCCTTCCTCGAGCTGAGTCCGCTCGCCGCGGACGGGATGTACGACGACGAGGCGCCGGGCGCAGGGATCGTCACCGGCATCGGCCGGGTCGAGGGCACGACCTGCGTGATCGTCGGGAACGATGCCACGGTGAAGGGCGGGACCTACTACCCGATCACCGTCAAGAAGCACCTCCGGGCCCAGGAGATCGCCCTCGAGAACCACCTGCCGTGCGTCTATCTGGTCGACAGCGGCGGCGCCTACCTTCCGCTCCAGGCCGAGGTCTTCCCGGATCGCGACCACTTCGGGCGGATCTTCTTCAACCAGGCTCGCCTGTCGGCGGCCGGGATCCCGCAGATCGCCCTGGTGATGGGTTCGTCCACCGCGGGCGGCGCGTACGTTCCGGCGATGAGCGACGAGACGGTCATCGTCCGCGGCACCGGCACGATCTTCCTTGGCGGTCCTCCGCTGGTCAAAGCGGCCACCGGCGAGGACGTCACGGCCGAGGACCTGGGCGGTGCCGACGTCCACACGAGGATCAGCGGCGTCGCGGACCACGAGGCGCTCGACGACGAGCACGCGCTGGCCCTCGGGCGATCCATCGTCGCGAACCTGAACCGCCGGACGCCCGATCCGCCGTGGGACCGGGACGAGCCCGCTCCACGCCGGCCGTCGCGCCCGAAGGCGATCCTGCCCACGGCAGCGCCCACCTGTACGGCGCCGTCCCGAGCGATCTCCGGCGACCGCTCGCGATCCGCGAGGTCATCGCCCGGCTCGTCGACGGCAGCCGGTTCCACGAGTTCAAGCCGCTCTACGGCGAGACGCTGGTGACCGGATTCGCGCACCTCGACGGCTGGCCGATCGGGATCGTCGCCAACGACGGGATCCTGTTTTCCGCGTCGGCGCTCAAGGGCGCCCATTTCGTCGAGCTCTGCGCCCAGCGACGCATCCCGCTGGTCTTCCTCCAGAACATCACGGGGTTCATGGTCGGTCGCGAGTACGAAGCCGGCGGGATCGCCAAGGACGGCGCCAAGATGGTGATGGCCGTCGCCTGTGCCGAGGTCCCGAAGTTCACGGTGGTCGTGGGCGGCAGCTTCGGAGCCGGGAACTACGCGATGGCCGGCCGGGCGTACGGTCCGCGCTTCCTCTGGTCGTGGCCCAACTCCCGGATCTCGGTGATGGGCGGTGCGCAGGCCGCGCGCGTCCTCTCGACGGTCCGCGGCGGCTTCGCCGACGATGCGGCGCGGGACGCCTTCGAGGCGCCGATCCTCGACCGCTACGAGGCCGAAGGGAGCCCCTACTTCGCCACCGCCCGCCTGTGGGACGACGGGGTCATCGACCCGCTCGACACCCGGCGCGTCCTGGCCCTCGGACTCGACGCCGCGCTGCACGCCCCCATCCCGGAGACGCGCTTCGGCGTGTTCCGGATGTGACGGGCGGATCGCCAGGGACCGTCGGCCGCGTCCTGCAGGTCAACGCCTCCCCGGGCGGCGTGCCCAAATCGGCGATCGATCGCGCCCGGGTCGGTCCCCTCGGGCTCGAAGGCGATGCCCACCGTCACGACACGGTCCACGGCGGTCCGCACCGGGCCGTCGCGTTGCTCGGGATCGAAGCCATCCGGCGCGTCCAGGTCGAGGGTCACCCCATCCATCCGGGCTCGGTCGGAGAGAACCTCACGACCGAGGGCGTCGAATGGGCGACGCTGGCGCCCGGGACCCGGGCAGCCATCGGCGACAAGCTGGTCCTGGAGATCAGCAAGCCGGCGATGCCGTGCAACCTGATCGCCGATTCGTTCATCGACGGTCGGTCGGGCCGGATCTCGATCCTGCTCCACCCGCTCGACTCGCGGATGTACGCGCGGGTCCTCGTCGAGGGCGAGGTCCGGACCGGCGACGAGATCAGGATCCTGCCGCCGGCGTCGGACTCGGGAGCGGAGCTGCACGATCTGCTCGACCGGATCGAGGCGGTCGGCCGCGGCTTCTCCCTCGCCCTGTGGCGGGCGGTCGGATCGGCCGGCTTCGACGTTCGCGTCGACGAGGACGGCGGGCTGGCGATGGTCGCCTCGCCGGACCTGCCGGGACGGGCGTTCAACCGGGTCAGCGGATACCGGGAGCTGTCGAACCTGCTCCCGCGGATGATCGACTGGTTCCGCTCCAACCGGACTGTCGGCTGGATCCCGGCCCACGAGCCGCCCTGGCCCGGCGCCGTCGCCGAGCACCCCGCCTCGATCCACCTTGCTCAACCGGCGGCGATCCTGGCTGCGTCCGAGACGAACGGGGTCGCCGCCCTTCCCGCCGGCATGACGATCCGCGAGATCGGGCCCGACCGCGGCGACACGTTCGCGTCGCTGATCGTCGAGGCCTCGCCGATCGACGACGGCGAGGCGGCGGCCTGGCGCGGGGCGCTGCCGAGGCTGGTCGGGTCGCCAGGACATCACTTCTTCATCGTGGAACGCGACGGCGATGCGATCGCCTGCGCCAACCTCGTCGTCCGCCGCCGCGTCGGCCTGCTCGGGCTCATGGCGGTGCGGCCCGAGCATCGCGGCCTCGGCATCCAGCGCAGCCTGATCGCCCATCGCTCGGTGTATGCGGCGGGGCTCGGCGCGACCGTGATCGCCGCGAGTGCGAACGACGGCAGTCGATCGGCCGCGAACCTGCTGGCGCTCGGTCTCGATCGTGTTTGGGAGGTCGCGCTGTACCGGTGCGATCCGAGCGAGCTGCCTGCCTGACGTCAGCGGCCATGACGGCTGGCCGACACCGATGTCTTGTGCTCGTTCGTACACTCCGCACCGCCGCCGGCCACCCCGGCGCCTTCGGCGACCCCGTAGCCACGACCGCGGCCGGGCCGGCGACCGCCTACACGCTCCGAAGCGCGAACCGGCAGCCGACCGCGTCGACCTGGCGCGGCTCCACGGCGCTCCCACCCACGATGAGGTGGATCGTCGGCAGACCGCGGTCCGATGGCCCGGCGCGGCGGTAGCGGATCGTCTGGGTCCCGATCGCGGCATCCCGGGCGCCGCGACCCGCGAGCGAGGGTCGGAACGGCCCGATCCCGACGGTCCGCAGGACGCGGAGCCCGACCGCTCCTGGGTCGGCGACGGGGATCTCGAGGCACTCGAGCCTGACCGGCCCACGAAGCGGGTGCGACGCGAGCTGACGGGCCGCCCGATCCGCGGGCGTCCATTCCGCAGCGGTCCGGTCGTGCTCGATCAGGAACGGTGCCTGGTCCGGTCCGAGGACGTCGGGCGACGCCAGCCGCCAGCGGACGACCTGCCCGTCCGCGCGGACCCGCTCACCCGCCCGCGCGTCGGTCAGCCCGGAGCGGTCGGCCCTCAGGCGAGCGATATCCCCGTCGAGGTCGTCGGTCGCCACGGCCCAGGTCGCGAGGCCGCCTCCCCGATCGAGGGCACGGACCGTCGGAGCACCGACCCACGATCGCTCGGCGGATGGCCGGTCGAACACGCCGATCAGCTCGAGATACGTGTCACCGAGCCAGACGAGGCGATTGAACGTCCCGAGCGCCTCGTGGCGGCCGCCACCGCCGGCGCGCAGCCCGACCCGCTCCTCCAGCTCATCGGCGGCCGCGTCGGGATCGGGGCAGGCGATGACGACATGATCGATGCCGAGGAGCATCCCGGCAGCGTACCCGCGGCGACGACGCGGCGCCCGTACCGCAGGTCGCGTGCGGACCGCCGCCAACCAACGGTGGCCGTCGCCCACCCTCGGGTCGACCGCGTACGATGCGCGGGTGAGCGAGCGTCTGCGCGTCGAGCGGAGCGGCCCGAACGGGGTCGTCGCGCGAGTGACGCTGGCGCGCCCGGAGGTCCACAACGCCCTCGACGCGAGCCTGATCGCCGAGCTGCGGACGACCTTCACCAGTCTGGGTCGCGAGGACGCCGCGTCGCTCCGGGCGATCGTCCTGGCCGGTGACGGCCCGTCGTTCTGTGCCGGCGCCGACGTCGCGTGGATGCGCGCGGCGATGTCCCTCGACGTCGAGGCAAACGAGCAGGACGCGATGGCCGCCGCCGAGATGTTCGAGGCGATCGACGGGTGCCCCGTGCCGGTGATCGCCCGCGTCCACGGTGCGGCGCTCGGGGGTGGGATGGGCCTGTGCGCGGTGAGCGACCTGGTGGTGGCCGAGAGCGGGACCCGGTTCGGCTTCACGGAGACGCGGATGGGCATCCTGCCGGCGATGATCTCGCCGTTCGTCATCGCCAAGATCGGCGAGACGAACGCGCGGGCGCTGTTCCCGGGCGGTCGGCGGTTCGATGCGGTGCGCGCCTATCGGATCGGCCTCGTCCATGAGCTCGTCGAGGGCGAGGCCGCCCTGGACGACGCGGTCGACGCCGCCATCGACGACCTGCTCGCCGCGGGCCCCAACGCCGCGCGCGCCGCGAAGGCGATCGTCCGCGAGGTCCGCGGACTGCCGCACGGCTCGTCGAAGTGGCACACCGCTCGGGTGATCGCACGGCAGCGCCACTCCGCGGAGGCCCAGGAAGGCTTCCGGGCGTTCACCGAGAAGCGCCCACCGGCGTGGGCCCCGGATCCCCACGACTGACCGCCGGGCCGATGCGCCGAGCCGCATCGCCGCCACGGACGACTTGCTCGTTCCGACGCTGGACACGACAATCGCGCCATGACTGATGCCGACCTCCGTCCGAGCCAGGCTGCAGCCCGCCTCGGCACGTCGACCCGGACGGTCCAGCGCTGGATCACCACCGGCGTCCTCCCGGCACGACGCGTCGGCGGTCGATGGCGTGTCGCGTCTGACGCGTTAGACGCGTTTCTGGTGGACAGGACGTCGAGCGGCGCAGCGACCCCGACCGTCGCGCCGGCATCGATCCGGCCGATCGACACGCTGTTCGTCGCCAACCGTGGGGAGATCGCCGTCCGGATCCGCCGGACCTGCGACGGTCTCGGGATCCGGGCGGTGGTCCCGGGCGAGCGCGGCCACCCGCCGATCGACCTGCTCGACCCGGATGCGGCGGTCCGAGCCGCCGTGGGAGTCGGTGCCGACGCGGTCCACCCAGGGTTCGGCTTCCTGAGCGAGAACCCGGTCTTCGCCGAGCGCGTCGTCGAGGCCGGCCTGACCTGGGTGGGCCCGCCGGCGACGGCCATCCGCGCGATGGGCGACAAGGCGGCAGCGCGACGCCTCGCGGCGAGCCTCGATATCCCGGTCGTTCCCGGCTACGACGACCCGAACCAGTCGGACGCCGCGATGTCGACCGCCGCTTCGACGATCGGCCTCCCGCTCATCGTCAAACCGGCGGCGGGCGGAGGCGGCAAGGGGATGCGCGTGGTCCGCGACATGACCGACCTACCGATGGCGCTCGCGGCAGCACGGCGGGAGGCTGCGGCCGCGTTCGGCGACGACCGGATCATCCTGGAGCGCTATCTCGCCGGACCGCGCCACGTCGAGGTGCAGGTCCTGTTCGATGCCCACGGACACGGCGTCCACCTGGGCGAGCGGGACTGCTCGGTGCAGCGACGGCACCAGAAGATCCTCGAGGAGACCCCATCGCCGGCGGTCGGACCGGACCTTCGCGCACGCCTCGGCGGCGCCGCCCTGGCGCTGGCCACCGCGGTGGGCTACGTCGGCGCCGGCACCTGCGAGTTCCTGGTCGACGGTGATCGGTGGTACTTCCTCGAGATGAACACCCGGCTCCAGGTCGAGCATCCGGTCACCGAGATGGCGACCGGGCGCGACCTGGTCGCGGACCAGCTCCGGATCGCGAGCGGGCGGCCGCTCGACCTCGGCCAGGCCGAGGTCGACGACCTCGTGGCGCGCAGGATCCACGCCGTCGAGGTCAGGCTCTACGCCGAGGATGCCGACCTCGGCTTCCTGCCCGCCACCGGTCGGGTCGAGGCCCTCCGCTGGCCGGTCGAGACGGACGGCCGCGTCCGGGTGGACACGGGGATCGAGCCCGGCAGCCTGATCGACGAGCGGTTCGATCCGATGCTCGCGAAGATCGTCGTGGCGGGAGCGGATCGCCGGTCAGCGATGGAGCGGCTGACGGCGGCCCTCGACGACACGGTCGTGCTCGGGCTGACGACCAATCTCCGGTTCCTCCGCTGGCTGGTCCGCCAGCCGGTCATCCTCGAGGGCGAGGCGCGGATCGACACGCTCGAGCGGATCTGGCCGCCGCCCATCGGACCCGATGGCGCGAAGGACGCCGGCGAGCGGTCGACGGATCCGCCCGACGATGCCTGGGGGATCGCCGCCAAGCTGCTTGCCGCGACGACCACCGACGCACGACCGCCCGCCGAGCCCGGCTCGGCACCGACGCGCCTGCCCGAGGCCTGGGCCGGCGGCTGGCGGCTGAACGGGTCACCCCGGCTCCGGATCACGGCGGAGGGCGGGGCGAGCCGGACCGTGACCGTCCCTGATCCGATGATGCCGACCGCGCGCTGGGCTGTCCTCGCGGCGGATGGCGTCGCCCACGTGGATGTCGACGGGCGGAGCATCGCCTTCGAGCTCGCTCCGGCACCCGACGTCGATCGCGCCCTGCGAACGGCTGCCGACCGACACGACGGCGGGTCGGAGGAGGTCCCGGCGCCGATGCCGGGTGCCGTCCTGGCGGTCCACGTCGGGGCCGGCGACACCGTTCGTGTCGGGGAGGCCCTGGTGACGCTGGAGGCGATGAAGATGGAGCATGTCGTGACGGCGACCCGACCCGCCGTCGTCCGCGAGGTCCTCGTGCGGCCGGCCGACCAGGTCCGCCGCGGTCAGCTCCTCATCGTCCTGGAGTGACCGGCGGCCCGTCGCTTGCTACCCTCAGCGCGAACGAAGGAGGATCCATGGCCGAAACCCTGCCGGATACCCGCGACGCATTGCTCGTCCTCCACCGCGAGGCTCGCCGCAGGCGCGCCGCCGCCCCGCTCGGCGGAGAGGCGTATCGGCAGGCCTGCGAGGACATCGCCGCGATCGAGGTCCGGATCGCCGAGATCGAGGTCGCCGCCGGCGCCGGGACCCGAGAGGGCTGAGGCCGATCCCATGACCGACGGCCCGGCGACCGACACGGACCGGCACGTCCGGATCTACGAGGTCGGGCCGCGCGACGGGCTGCAGAACGAGGCGACCGAGGTCCCGACGGCGGCCAAGGTCCGGTTCGTCGAATTGCTCGTGGCGGCGGGGCTGCGCGAGATCGAGGCGACCAGCTTCGTCTCCCCGCGGTCGATCCCGCAGCTCGCCGATGCCGACGAGCTCCTGCCGGCGCTGCCGGACGTCACCGGCGTCCGTTACCCGGTCCTCGTCCCGAACCTTCGTGGACTCGCCCGTGCCGAGGCCGCCGGTGCGGAGGCGCTGGCCGTCTTCACCGCCACGACCGATGCCTTCACCGAGCACAACATCGGGATGACCGTGGCCGACTCGCTCGATGCGTTCGCGCCGGTGCTCGAGCGTGCCGGCGACCTCGGCTGGTGGCGCCGGGCCTACGTCTCGACCGCCTTCGGCTGCCCCTACACCGGCCGGGTGGATCCGGCCCATGCGCTCGAGCTGGCCGTCGAGCTGTTCGACCTCGGTGCGGACGAAGTCTGCTTCGGCGACACGATCGGGGTCGGGGTCCCGGACCAGGTCGCCGATCTGATCCGGCGTGCCGTCGAGGCCGGGTTGCACCTGGACCGGCTCGCCTTCCACTTCCACGATACGCGGGGGACCGCGCTGGCCAATGTCTCGGCCGCGCTGGCGGCGGGGATCCGCTGCTTCGATGCGTCGACCGGTGGGACCGGCGGCTGCCCCTACGCCCCGGGTGCCGCCGGGAACCTCGCGACCGAAGACCTCGTGTATCTCCTCGACGCGGAGGACTGGCAGCACGGGGTCAAGCTCGATCGCGTCCTCGAGGCGGCGCGCTTCGTGTCCTCGACGCTGGGCCGCCCGCTGGCCAGCAAGGTGGGCCAGGCCGGGGGTTGGGATCCCGCGAGCGGCGGAGCGACCGGACTCGCCTGAACGTGCCGCAGGCCCGTGCCGCGCTCCTGCTATCCTCGCGTGGCCATGGACGGTGTCGTTCTCGTCCTGAACCAGAACTACGAGCCGCTCAACGTCTGCGATCTGCCGCGCGCCTTCCGTCTCCTGTTCGGCGAGAAGGCAGAAGTGGTCGAATACGACCACCAGATGATCCGGACGCCGCGGACGGAGTTCCGCGCCCCGTCGGTGATCCGCATCCAGCACCACGTCCGGCGGCCGCGACCGCGGGTAAAGCTGACTCGGCGCGAGATCTTCGCCCGCGACGACCACCGCTGCCAGTACTGCGGACGCCAGTCGAACGACCTCACCCTCGACCACATCGTCCCGCGCCATCGCGGCGGCGGTCACACCTGGGAGAACCTCGTCGCCGCGTGCAAGTCGTGCAACCACCGCAAGGGCGGCAAGCTGCTCGAGGAGGCCCGG
Source organism: uncultured Chloroflexia bacterium (assembly GCA_963744115.1). Taxonomy (GTDB): domain Bacteria; phylum Chloroflexota; class Limnocylindria; order Limnocylindrales; family CSP1-4; genus Chersky-267. Next base: position 135,660 of record CAVUSI010000001.1, read on the forward strand.
ATCCGGCTGGTCCGTCCACCGTTCGAACCGCGCAGCGACGTCTATTCCCTGTTCACGCCGTACCTCATCGACGCCAGGAACGAGGCATGGCGGGACTACCTCTTCCTCGGCCGCAACTAGCCGAGGCGGTCCCGGCCGACGTCGTCGACGTCATCGAGACCCTCCGGGCGGGGGGTCAGGCCGGGTTCGTGGTGGGCGGCTCGCTCCGCGACGTGCTGCTCGGTCTCACCCCGCACGATTGGGATCTGGCGACGGACGCCCGACCGGAGCGGATCCTCGAACTGTTCCCGGAGGCCGTCTACGAGAACGCCTTCGGCACCGTCGCCGTGCGCCATCGCGACCGGACGGTCGAGATCACGACCTTCCGCCGAGATCACGACTACGCGGACTTCCGCCGCCCCCACCGGGTCGAGTTCGGCGACGCGATCGAGACGGACCTGGCCCGGCGCGACTTCACGATCAACGCGATGGCCTGGGGCAGGACGGCGACGGGGCCGACCTTCGACCTGATCGATCCGTTCGGCGGCCGGCGCGATCTGGAGGCAGGGATCCTGCGCGCTGTCGGCGACCCGAGCGTCAGGTTCGGCGAGGACGCGCTCCGGATGATCCGGGCGATGCGCCTGTCGGCGGTCCTCGGCTTCGCCATCGAGGCCGACACCATGTCCGCGATCGAGGCCCGGTCCGAGCTCGTCCGCCATCTATCCGGCGAGCGGATCGCCGCCGAGCTCGAGAAGCTCCTGGCGACCGCGGTCCCATCGGTCGGATTGCGGCCGCTCGAGGCCACCGGGCTGCTTGCCGGGATCTCGCCCGAGCTCGCTGCGCAACGCGGCATCGCCCAGAACAAGATGCCGGGCGAGGACCTCTGGGACCACACGCTGCGGGCCGTCGATGCGGCTCCGCGCGACCATCCGGTCGTCCGGCTGGCCGCGCTGGTCCACGACATCGGCAAGCCGTCGACGTTCGCCGACGGACGGTTCATCGGCCATGACGCGGTCGGCGCGGATCTGGCGACCGCCCTGCTGGAACGGCTGCGCTTTCCCCGCTCGCCGACAGAACGAGTCACCCATCTCGTCCGCCAGCACATGTTCGCGTACGAATCGTCATGGGGGGACCCTGCCGTCCGACGCTTCATCGCCAAGATCGGTCCCGCGGCGCTCGACGAGCTGTTCGAGCTGCGTCAGGCCGACAATGTCGGGAGCGGGCTCCCGCCGGACGCGGGCGGGATCGACGAGCTCCGCCGGCGCGTCGCCGAGCAGCTGGCCGCCGAGGTCGCCCTCCATCGACGGGACCTGGCCGTGGACGGGGACGACCTGATCGCCGAGCTGGGGGCCGTGCCGGGACCGCGTCTCGGCGCGGTGCTCGATCGCCTGCTCGAGGAGGTCGTCGACGACCCGGCGCTGAACGACCGACCGACTCTCCTGCTGCTCGCCCAGGCCCAGCTCGCCCAGGAGGAGTAGGGTCCGCAGCGTGAAGGTCCTGGTCACCGGGGGGGCAGGCTACGTCGGGTCGGTCAGCGTCGAGCGTCTGCTCGAGGCGGGTCATCACGTCGTGGTCCTCGACGACCTGTCGACCGGGCACCGCGCCGCCGTCGACTCGAGCCTCGTCGAGGCGTCATATGCCGACGGTCCCGGGACCGCGGCCCTTCTCGACCGGGAGCGGATCGACGTGATCCTCCACTGCGCGGCCCGCTCGCTGGTCGGGGAGTCGATCGTCGATCCGGCGAAGTACTACCGCGAGAACGTCGCTGGCGGCATCGCCCTCCTCGAGGCGGCCCGTGCGGTCGGGGTCCGGCGGGTCGTCTTCTCCTCGACGGCCGCGGTCTACGGGAGTCCCGAGACCACGCCGATCGCCGAGGATGCCCCGCTCGCGCCGATCAATCCATACGGGGAGACGAAGCGCACGTTCGAAGGAGCGCTCCGCTGGTACGGCGCCGCATACGGCCTGCGAAGCGTCGCGCTGCGCTATTTCAACGTGGCCGGCGCCACCGAGCGTCACGGCGAGCAGCACGATCCCGAGACGCACCTCATCCCGAACATCCTGGCCGCCGCCGAGCGCGGACGCCCGGTGACGGTCTTCGGGACCGACTACCCGACGCCCGACGGGACGAACATCCGCGACTACATCCACGTCCGCGACCTGGCCGACGCTCACCTCGCCGCCATCGAGGCGACGTCCGACGACGACCGCAGGACCGACGATCCAGCGGCACCCGGCGATCGGCGAGGGGGTCGTGCGCTCGCGCTCAACCTGGGGAGCGAGACCGGGTTCAGCGTCCTCGAGGTCATCGCCGCCGCCGAACGCGTGATCGGACGACCGATCGGCGCCGAGCTCGGGCCGCGACGGGCCGGCGATCCGCCGATCCTGGTCGCCGCCAACCACCTGGCGCGCGAGGTCCTCGGCTGGACGCCACGCCTCGGCTCGCTCGACGCGATGATCGGATCCGCCTGGGAGTGGCGACGGACCCAGCCGACCTAGACGCGCGGCTCGATCGGCGCGTTCGCAGGGATCAGCCGCTCGGGCGGGGCGATCGGGTGGGGGTGGTCGCCGGCGGCGTCGAACTCGCCGGAGCCCGTCCATCGATCGCTCACCGGCCAGATCAGCCAGAGCCCGATGACCATCGTCACGAGCAGGCTCAGGATCGCCAGCTGATAGGCGCCATTGCCGAGGGTGTCGACGAGGAGGAACACGATCAGGCCGTAGAGCAGCTGCCCGATCACCTGCGAGCCCTTGCCGACCAGCCCGTACAGGCCGAAGAACTCGCCGAGCCGGGCCGGTGGCGACAGCCTGATCATGAACACCCGGTCGGCGACCTGGACCCCGCCGAGCCCGGACCCGACGATGGCTCCGGCGGCGATGAAGATCGCGATGCCCGTGGCGGTCGAGGGTAGGGCGAGCGCGACCACCCCGAGGACCAGCCCGACGACCCACGAGGCAAGGACGGCCACCAGCGTCTTCTTCGGTCCGAACCGATCGACCAGCCGGCCCCAGCCGAAGCTCGCCAGGATCGCCACGACCACCAGGACGAGCGAGATGTACAGGAACTGGCCCTGGGTCAGCCCCATCCCCCGGACCGCGACAACGCTCATCACGACGATCAGGGTGTTGACCGCGTCCGAGTAGAACAGCCGGCCGACCAGGAAGCGGAGCAAGCCGGGGACCTGGCGGGCGTGACCGATCGTGATCCCGACCTGCCGGAACGATCCCCGGATGTCGGCCCAGCTGACGCGCTCCCGGCCGGCCGGCGCCGGCGGCTCCTTGACGACCAGGAAGATCGGGATGGCGAAGACCGCGAAGAGGATCCCCGCGATGAGGAAGATCGGGTCGGGTGTCTCGGTGATCCCGAGGCCGAGCAGGACCACGGCGGTGACGAGCGTGCCGAGATAGCCAACGCCGACGCCGATCCCGGACAGCCGCCCACGGGTCGCCGGGAAGCTGACCTCGGCCAGCGTCGCGTCGTAGTAGATGAGGGCGGCCTGGTAGGCGAAGTTGGCGACCGTGAACAGGACCGCACCGATGAGGGCAGGGCTCGGGCCGATGATCGCCGACGGGACGATGGCCAGGACCGTGAAGAACAACAGGAACGGGAGCCGGCGCCCCCCGCGATCCGAGATCGCCCCGAGGAACGGCGAGATGAGTGCGTTGAACCCGACCGACACGGCGATCGCGAGGCCCTGGACGAGCTGGCCCGGTCCCTGGCCGTAGCGCGCGTCATCCGTCAGCCACAGGCCGATCGCGGTCGACACGATCGCGTAGCTGAAGACGGTGTTGGCGAGGTCGTACAGGGACCACGCCACGGGCACCCGGGCACGGCCGCTGGGAGTGAGCGCCGCGAGGCGCGCCGCCGGGTTCATCGGGCCGCGGAGGCCGGGCAGATCACCGCGGGATGATAGGTCCTGCGGTGTACGCTTCGGGGGATGCGATCACCATCGGCGACCATCGGCGTCGCGACCTGGCGGCCCCAGCTGTTCGGCGGCGGCAACGCCAAGAAGGTCGTGGACCCGCTGATCGAGCCGCACTGGGAAGGGGATCGCGTCCTGGTCGGGGTCACCCTGGGCGACGATCCGGGGGTCGAGATCGTCGACGAGCACGGCACGCCGATCATCGACGAGGCGGGGATCAGCGCCGAGCTCCTGGCGGCCACCCGGGCGTCGAGCCTCGTGGTCGACGGCTACCTCACGAGGCAGGCGACCCGGTCCATCGAGGGGCTCGGACTCGACGGGCCGCATGCGCCGTCGGTCGGCGACATGACCGCCCAGATGTTCCTCGGGTCGGCCGGGAGGCGACGGCGCGCGGAGCTCGCCGACGCGCAGGCGCAGGCCCTCGCCGCGGGGCCGCTCGCGTTCGTCGCCGTCGACCTGCTCGCGGTCGACGGCGAGCCCATCCTCGACGCGCCGCTGCTCGAGCGGAAGCGGATCCTGGAGGGCGTGCTGCTCGAGTCGGATCTCGTTCGGCGGACCGCGTTCGTCCGGCTGCCGATCGACGCCTGGGTCGGGACGTGGCGGAGCATCGGCTTCCGGACGATGGCCTACAAGGCCGCCAACGGCCGCTACCTGCCCGGCGAGAAGAACCCTGGCTGGGCGACGGTGGCGATCCCCAGCCGCTGACCGGCGCGCTCCGAAACGGACGCGCCCATGCGCCCGGTGGTACGGTGGCGCGGTGCCCGAGACCGTTCTGACCCCGGCGATCCGCGACCAGATCGACCGGCTCGGCCGTGCCGACATCATGGTCGGCATCCCCAGCTTCCGGAACGCCGCGACGATCGGTCACGTCGTCCGCGCCGCCCAGGCCGGCCTGGTCCAGTACTTCCCCGACCTTCGCCCGGTGCTCGTCAACGCGGACGCCGGATCCGCCGACGGCACCCAGCGCGTCGTGGCCGAGACCGAGCCGCCCGACTACATCGAGCGGATCCTCCTGGTCCGGCCGACCAACCGTCTCGAGCGGGTCGCCCTGACCTACCCCGAGGTGGACGGCGTGGGCGGCAAGGGGGCGGCGCTGCGAACGATCTTCGAGATGGCAGCCGCGCTCGAGGTGAAGGCACTCGTCGTGGTCGACTCCGATCTGCGCTCGATCGTGCCCGAGTGGATCGAGCTCCTGGCCGGGCCGATCCTCAAGGGCGGCTACGACTACGTCGCGCCGCTGTACAGCCGCTACAAGTACGACGGCACGATCACCAACACGGTCACCTACCCGCTGACCCGGGCGCTCTACGGCCACCGGATCCGCCAGCCGATCGGCGGTGACTTCGGCGTGTCGGGCGACCTCGTCCGCCACTACCTGGAGCTCGGCGACTGGAGCCCGGACATCTCGAAGTTCGGCATCGACATCTGGATGACGACATCGGCCCTGACCGGCGGGTACGCCGTCTGCCAGGCGCGGCTCGGGTCCAAGGTCCACGACCCGAAGGACCCGGGATCCGACCTCGGCCCGATGTTCCGCCAGGTCGTCGGCACCATCCTGCGGCTGGCGGTCGCCAACGCCGATCGCTGGCTGGCGATCCACGGGTCGCACGACGTGCCGGCCTATGGGTTCGAGCGCTACTCGGACCCCCCGCCGCTCGAGGTGAACACGATCCGCCTCTTGACGGAGTTCCATACCGGCTCGCTCGCCCTCGCCGCGACCTGGGCCGAGATGCTGACCCCGCCCACGCTCGCGACCGTGATGGAGCTCGCCGGCGAGGCTGGAGCCCTGGCCGAGGCGGCCGAACGCGCCGGCGAGGCCGACGCCGGACCCTCGATGTCAACGGAGCGGATGGCCGACGCTCTGGCCGCCTTCCACTTCCCGGACGACCTCTGGGCGCGGGTCGTCTACGACCTGATCGTGACCGCCGCGCTCGCTCCGGCGCAGATCGAGCGGAACGTGGCAGCGCTCGTCCCGATCTACTTCGGACGGGTCGGCAGCTTCGTGATCGAGAACCGCAAGGTGACCACGGACGAGGCCGAGGAACGGGTCGAACGCCAGGCGCGGGAGTACGAGCTACTCAAGCCGTATCTGGTCGACCGCTGGAACGCGACCGCCGCGGACCGGGCCGGCGGATGAGCCGAGCACCGTTACCCGCCAGGATCCTCATCCCGGTGGCGAACCCCGGGACCGCGGAGGAGCTGATCCGGATCGGCGCCGGCCTCCTTGACCAGCGTTCCGGCGCCCTCGATGTCCTCGGGATCGTCGAGGTCCCCGAAGGGATGCCGCTGTCGGAGGGCGCGACCCGTGCCCGCCACGCCCGACGCCTCCTCCAGCGCGTCCTCGACTACGCCCCGCCCGGCACGGCGATCCACCCGCTCGTCCGGATCGGGCGCCGCGCGGCGGAAGGCATCGTCGAGGCTGCGGCCGAGCAGGAGGCGGATCTGATCATCTTCGGCTGGGGCGGGAAGCAGTCGCTCCAGACGTCCGCCACGGATACGACCGCCGGCGGCGAGCCGGGCAGGCGACGCCGGCCGCGAACCGTGGATGGCGGCCCGACGGTCGTGAGCCCGACGATCGACGCGGTCGTCCGCGAGTCCCCGTGTGACATCGTCGTCGTCAAGCAGCGCGGATCGCCGGAGATCAAGCGGATCCTCGTCCCGGTCCGCGGCGGACCGCACGCCGAGCTCGCCCTCACGTTCGCCGACGCCCTCGGGCGAGCCAATGGTGCCGACGTCGTCGTGCTCCACCTCGTCCCGCCGGGCATCACCCTGGCCGTCCGCGCCCAGGCCGAGCGTGCGCTGGCCGCGTTCATCAAGACCCACATCAAGGGTCGGGCCGAGCCGCTTGTCCGTGAGGCGAGCAACGTCCGCAACGCGATCCTGCGTGAGGCGGAGCACGCCGACCTCGTCGTCATGGGAGCGTCGGCGACGCCGGGTGGCGGCGACTCGTCGCTGTTCGGCGCGATCCCCGAGGCCATCGCTGCCCGGGCCAAGCCGAGCGTCGTCGTGGTCAAGACCCGCGAGTCGATCAACCGGGTGACGTTCGAGCAGCTCGCCGAGAAGGCGGAGACCCTGGCGGCCGCCGATCGGGCCGCCGAAGAGGCCCGGGCGATCCCAGCGCGGGTGGAGCGCTGGTTCGGCGAATCCAACTACCACCACGCGGAGTTCGCCGATCTGCGGCGGCTGGCCAACCTGAAGGAGGCCCAGGGAGTCACCGTCAGCCTGATCCTGCCGACCCTCAACGAGGAGGAGACGATCGGGCCGATCGTTCGGCGGGCGATCCGCGAGATGATGGGCCGGGTCCCGTTGCTCGACGAGATCCTGGTGATCGACTCCGAGTCGACCGATCGGACGCGCGAGATCGCCGAGGCCGAGGGCGCCCGGGTCGTCGAGCACCCCACGGTGCTGCCGAGATACGGCTCGTTCAAGGGCAAGGGTGAGGCGCTCTGGAAGTCGCTCCACGAGACCTCCGGCGACATCATCGTGTGGGCCGACACGGACGTCCGCAATTGGCACCCGCGGATGGTCTACGGGACGCTCGGACCGCTCCTCGTCGAGCCGCGGCTGCAGTACGTCAAGGGCTACTACCAGCGGCCGATCGTCGAGGAGGGGATCCTCAAGGAAGGCGGCGGCGGTCGGGTCACCGAGCTCGTCGCGCGGCCGCTGATCAATCTGTTCTACCCGGAGCTGTCCGGCTTCATCCAGCCCCTGGCCGGGGAATATGCCGGCCGTCGCTCGCTGCTCGAGACGATCCCGTTCTTCACCGGGTATGCGGTCGAGATGGGGCACCTGATCGACATCGCCGAGCGGGTCGGCATCGAGGGACTCGGGCAGGTCGACCTCGAGCGGCGGGTCCATCGCAACCAGGAGCTCGAAGGCCTGTCGCGGATGTCGTTCGTCATCCTCCAGGCCGTCATGAAGCGGCTCGAGGAGCGACGCAAGGCGCGGCTGTTCGCCGAGCTCGGCTCGACGATGAAGCTGCCCCGCTCGGGCCGGGGCCGGCTCGGTCTCGAGGTCATCGAGCTGGCCGACCACGAGCGACCGCCGATGATCCGGATCCCCGAGTACGTCGAGCGCCGCAACGGGTCGGGATGACCCCGAGCTCAGACGCGGGGACCGGCCAGGCGCGCGCCGCGCCGGGACGAACCGTCGTGTTCGCTCCCGATTCGTTCAAGGGCTCGCTGTCATCGGTGGAGGTGGCCCGGTCCCTGGCCGACGGGTGGGCGCTCGCCCGCCCGGGTGATCGCCTCCTCCTCGCGCCGCTGGCGGACGGCGGCGAAGGGACGCTCGCTGCGATCGAGGCCGCCGGCGGCTGGGAACGCCGGGTCGCCCGGGTCCTCGCCCCGGCCTTCGTCGAGATCGACGCGGCGTGGTTGCGCTCGACGACGGGCGATCGAGCGGTGGTCGAGCTCGCCCAGGCTTCCGGGCTGTCGCTCGTGGCGCCCGCGGATCGCCATCCACTTCATCTGAGCACGGTCGGCACGGGCCAGCTGCTCAAGGCGGCCCTCGATACCGGGATCCGCCGCATCACGCTGGGCATCGGCGGCAGTGCCACGAACGACGGGGGCGGTGGGATCCTCGAGGCGCTCGGCGCCAGACTGCGCGACGACGGCGGCGGGACGACCGCGGCTGGACGGCCGTCCACCATCCCCGTCCGCTTCGAGTCGATCGCCCGGATCGACCTCGACGGTCTTGATCATCGCCTGGGCGAGGTCGATCTGCGGATCGCGTGCGACGTCACGAACCCACTCCTCGGCCCGACCGGTGCCACAGCGGTCTACGGTCCGCAGAAGGGGGCGACCGAAGACGACCGCGCGATCCTCGACCACGCGCTCGAGCTCTACGCCGACGCGCTGGAGATCGCGACCGGCCGACGCGAGCGCGACACGCCGGGGGCCGGCGCGGCCGGTGGGGTGGGCTTCGGGCTGTTGTGCCTGCGCGATCGCTTCCGCTCGCTGGAGCTCGTTCCGGGGGTCGATCTCGTGGCCCAGGAGACCGGGCTCGACGCGAAGCTGGCGATGGCCGACATCGTCGTCACCGGCGAAGGTCGGATCGATGCCCAGACCGCCTTCGGCAAGACCGCTCTCGGCGTCGCGCGACGAGCCCGGGCCGCCGGGGTCCGCTGCATCGCGGTGGGAGGGGGCGTCGAGCCCGACGGGGTCGCCGCCCTGGCCGAGCTTGGCGTCGAGGTCGTGCCCGTGCACCTGGAGCCGATCGCCATCGACCAGGCCATCGCCGCTGGGGCGGCTCCCCTCTTGGCCTGTGGCGAGCGCCTGGCCCGGTCGGTCCCTGCTGTTGACTAAGTCCTCGGACTAAGTCACCCTGATGGCATGGCCGACGTCACCGTCAACATCCACGAGGCGAAGACGCACCTGTCGCGCCTCCTGGCCCGAGTCGAGCAGGGCGAGCGGATCGTGATCGCGCGGGCCGGTCGTCCGATCGCGGTCCTCGATGCCGTCGAGCAGACCCCTCGACGGCGGACACCCGGGCACGATCGGATCGTGATTCGGGAGGACTTCGACGATCCGCTCCCGGAGCTCGACCCCGATTACATGCATCCAGATGATCCGATGCGCGACGGGCCCGGGTGAGGGTCCTTCTCGACACGCACGTGGTCCTATGGTGGGCGATGGATGGGGGTGCTCGACTGTCCGACCGGAGCAGAGACATGATCGCGGACGCGGGAACCGAGGTGGTCGTCAGCACCATCAGCGCAGCTGAGATCTCGATCAAGGCCGGCCGAGGTCGACTGGAGCTGCCCGATGCGCCGGAACGATACGTGACCGGGCTGATCCGACGGAACGGCTTCACGATCCTGCCGGTCCAACTGGCTCACGCGCTGAGGTCGGGCGCCCTCCCGCCGATCCATCGCGATCCGTGGGACCGCATCTTGATCGCACAGTCGCAGCTCGAGGACCTGCCGATCATCACCGTCGATCCGTCGATCGGCCTCTACGACGTCGACACGATCTGGTGACGACGACCGCGAGGCCACGACCGGCCAAGCCAAGGCCGAAGGCAAGACCGAAGAAGCGCCGTTCGCCGGATCCGTTCAAGGCCTGGGCACGGCGGCTGGAGCGAACGCGACCCGGACTCGTCCCGTTCGTCCTGGACGGTCTGGCGTCCGAGTACGGGCATCCGGTCTGGGAGCGGCGCCTCGATCCGACCAGCGAGCTGGTCCTGACGATCCTGACCCAGAACACCGCCGACGTGAACGCCGAGCACGCGTTCGAGGCGCTCCGCCGCGCCTACCCCGGCAGGCGGCGCCGTCGAGACGCACCGAGCGTCGGCGGGCTGGGGTGGGGTCGGCCTCGCGGACTCGGCCGCGCCCGATTGGGCTGCCGTCGAGACCGCCCCGGTCGAGGAGCTGATCGAGGTCATCCGTCCGGGCGGCCTGGCGGTCCAGAAGACGCCGCGGATCCAGGCCGCACTGCGGACGATCCGTGAGGAGCGGGGTGACCACTCCCTGGAGTTCCTCGGCGACATGCCCGCCCTCGAAGCCCGGGACTGGCTGACCCGGATCGGTGGCATCGGCCGGAAGACCGCGTCGGTCCTGCTGCTGTTCTGCTTCGGGACCCCGCTCATGCCGGTCGACCGCCACGTCGAGCGGGTGAGCCATCGGATCGGGCTGATCGGACCCAAGGCGAGCGCCGACGACGCCCACGAGATCTACCTCGCGCTGCTCGAGCCGGACCAGATGTACGAGGCGCACGTCAACCTCATCACCCACGGCCGGCGGATCTGCCACGCCCGGAACCCGGAGTGCGCCCGCTGCCCCGTCCGCGCCCGGTGCCGGTTCGTCGACCCGAAGGCTCCCTGATCGCCGACCGGGGACGGCCTCCGGCACTGCCTATACTCGAACGATGCTGAGCAACGATCCGACCGGCCCACATGGATCGATCTCGCCCCGCATCCTCCTCGTCGACGACGACCCGAATCTGCTGGTCGTGCTCAGCGAGCGCCTCACGGCCGACGGCTTCGACGTGGCCACCGCGCGCGACGGGCGTGAGGCGCTCCGGCGCCTGGCCACCGGCTGGCCGGACCTGCTGATCATCGACATGATGATGCCGCGTCTCGACGGGTTGTCCCTCGCCCGCGAGATCAAGGCGCGCGCCGACCTCCCGATCATCGTCCTGTCGGCGATCGACGCCGGGGACAGCAAGGCCGATGTCCTCGACGAGATCGCCGAGGACTACATCACCAAGCCGTACCACTACCCGGAGTTGCGGGCGCGGGTCAATCGCGTGCTCCGTCGGCTCGGCGACCGGGTCCCCCGACGGAGCCTCGTCCTCGGCCCGCAGGTCGTGCTCGAGCTCCATCGTCGCCAGGCGATCGTATCCGGCGAAGCGGTCCAGCTGACGCCGACCGAGTCGCGACTCCTGTACGCCCTCGTCGCCAACCTGGGCCACGTCGTGACCACCGAGACGCTGCTGGCTCGGGGCTGGGCGGAGACCGAGGACGCGGATCCCTCCTACGTCTGGGTGACGATGCGTCGACTGAGGACGAAGCTCGAGCCGGATCCGAACCATCCGGCTCACCTGTTGACGGTCCGCGGGGTGGGCTATCGGCTGGTCTCCATCGACCAGCCGGACGAGGCCGCCGAGTGGGCGCTGGATCGCCCGGTCGACCCGGTTCCCTGAGCCACGTGGACGGACCGCAGCCGACCGAGGCCGAACCCAGCGAGGCCGTCGCGGAGACCCACGCGGACGCGCCGGCCTCGGCCGAGGCCGGACCGAACGAGGCCGAACCCACCGAGGCCGAACCCATCGAGGCCGTCGCGGACGACGAGACGGGCGAGTCGGCCGGCGACTCGGCGGCCGTCGCGGCGCACTTGGCCGAGACCGAGCCGCTGGTCCTCAGCGGCGACGCCGACGCCGAGCGGGTCGACTCGGGGATCTCGTTCCGGAGCCGCCTGACGATCTCCCTGGTGGCCGCAGCGGTCCTCCCCCTCGCCTCGTTCGGCCTCGTGGTCGTCGCGGCCGAGCGCTTCGTGCCCGGACCCGGGCGAGACGCTGCCGCGCGTGCTGATCCTGACGATCGCGATCGCCGCGCTCCTGGCGGTCCTCGTCGCGTTCGCCCTGGCGTCCGATCTCACCGCCCCGCTTCGGGCGATCGCCACGGCCGTCGACCGGGTCTCGACCGGCGACCTGAGCACGCCGATCACCGTCAGTGGTGACGACGAGCTCGCCCGCCTGGCGGAATCCCACAACCGCCTTGCCGCGGAGCTCGAACGGCGCAATCGCGAGCTCGGGCGGATCCTGGCAGCGCTGGTGGCGGCGTCACCGCGCGACGGCGTGGCCTGGCTGATCGGCCGTGCGGCCGAGGATGCCAGGACAGCGTTCGGGATGGTCGATGCCCGGATCCTGCTCGTCGACCCGCTCGAGGTCCCCGCCGAGGAACGGGTGCCGGGCGAGGCGTTGCCGGTGCGGGCGTCGCTGCGGGCGGGCGAGGATCGCCTCGGTCTGCTCATCGGCCACCTGCCGGCGACGCGAGCGTGGGAGCGCGCCGACCAGGACCTCCTCGAGCTGTTCGCAAGCGAGATCGGGGTGGCCGTCCGGAATGCCCAGCTGTTCGAGCGGGTCGGCGCCCAGAACGCCCGGCTGCTCGAGCTCGATGCCGCCAAGGACGACTTCCTGCGCGGCGTCAGTCACAACCTCCAGACGCCGCTGACCAGCATCCGCGCCTACGCCGAGCGACTCGATGCAGAGCGTCCGGACCGACGCCTGGGGATCATCGCGGAGCAGGCGGAACGCTGAGCCGGATGGTCCGCCAGTTGCTGACCGTCAGCCGGTTGGAGGCAGGCACCCTCCGCCCGGAGGCCGACGTCTTCGGGCTGGCTCCCCGGATCCGCCGGGCGTGGGAGGCGCTCGGGGCGGAGGCCGTCCCGTTCAGCCTCGACGACCGGTCGGGCGGCTGGCTCGCCGTCGCCGACGGCGACCAGGTCGACCAGGTCCTGTGGGCGCTGCTCGACAACGCGATCAAGTACGGGCGTCGCGGACCGGTCGACGTGACGATCGACGTCGACGCCACGGCCGATCGCCTCCGTCTGACGATCGCCGATCACGGTCCGGGCATCCCCGAGGCCGAGCGCGAGGCGCTCTTCGCCCGGTTCGCCCGGGTCGGCGATCAGTCGGCCGAGGATGGCAGCGGGCTTGGCCTGTATGTTTCGCGCGAGCTCGCCCGATCGATGGATGGCGACCTGGTCCTCGAGCCGGCCGAGGCTGATCGAGGGGCCGCGTTCACCGTCGTCCTGCCGGCCGAGCAGGCCCTCGAGGTCTGAACCCGGTCAGTTCGTGGCGGTCGACTGGGTGACGTCCCCGTCGGATGCCGTCCGCGCCGCGGCCCGACGCCACAGGAGACCGAACGGGTCTCCGGCGACCATGACCGCGGCGACGATGCCGAGGACCGGTCCGAACAGGTCGCTCAGGCCCGAGGTGGTAGGCGATGAGGTTGCCGAGATACCAGCCGGCGAAGAGCCACAGGACGCCGGCGGCGACGCGCTTGTTCATGGAGCCCACCTTCGCCGCTCCTCGTGGCTGCGGCCAGAACACGGAAGTACTGGCCACACCTAACCCCACCAGACCGTGGCAAGGTGCCGTGTAAGGTGCATCCGCGACCATGGCCTCCCCACTCCGGCCGTTCCGACCGGGCGGGTCGACCGCGATCGCTAGCGAGATGTCATCGTCGATGTGGCGCCTCTTCCGCCGCCACGGTCCGCCGTCCGGTCGATCCCGTGGCCAGTCGCTCGTCGAGCTCGCCCTGATCCTGCCGATCTTCCTCCTCTTGATCGCCGGCGCGGTCGATCTCGGCCGCCTGTTCTACGCCTATGTCGCGATCACGAACGCGAGCAAGGAAGGCGCGCTGTTCGGCGCCTCGTACCCCCAATGCGGCACGCCGAACTCGACTGCGTGCCAGAACCCGCGGAATGTCGTCTTCCACGTCCAGACCGAGGCCGACGGCCTTATGGATGCCGGCCGGGAACAAGCTGACGCCGACGATCTCCTGCGGCCCTGGAGGAACGACGCGAGGCAGCCTGAGCACGTGCCAGGAAGGCGACACCTACCGGGTCGGGGTCAGCTTCGACTTCCGGCTGATCACGCCGATCCTCGGCAGCCTGTTCGACCATCAGCTGGTCCTCCACACGCGAGTCGGACGCGACCGTCCTGAACCAGGCCTACGACCCGATGCCCGGGGTTCAGCGTGACCAAGGAGGTCAAGGACCCGAAGAGCGGGGAGTGGGTCCGGACGTCCGACTGTCGACCCGAAGACCGGCCTCCCCTCGAACCTCGAGTTCCACGTCGACCGACACGGTCAGGTACCGGATCACGATCAGGAACACGGGCGCGACATCGCTATCAGGGATCACGTCGTCGATGACGCCCTGAAGAGCTGGCCGCCCCCCGGCTGTCTCAACGTCGGAACGACTGCCTCGGTGGCAGGGACATACATCTGCCCCTACCCGTCGGGCTCGCTGACAAGGCCCAGGACGATCTCAGAACACGGTCACGGTCACGGTCGGCAGACCTGTCGCCCGTAGTCGACGTCGCGATCGATCGACGTCGCTGGCCAGCCCGCCGGAGCTGGCCGTGCAGCAAGGACGGTCGGACTCTTCCGGCACGGAGGCTTCTCGGACTGGGAGCCAGGAGCTCGAGCGTCCACCGAGGCTCGGAGGTCGACCCGACCGTCTGGTACCGGATCAGCGTCACCAACACCGGCGGGAGCCGGCGACGGCCGTCACGATCAAGGACTCGGCCGGACAGCCTGTCCGACTCGACACGGACTGCCCGAAACCCCCCCGAGCCTCGATCCCGGCGCAGACGCTACGCCTGCTTCTACGCACGGACGTTCACGCGTGGCGGACGGGACCGCAACACCCTGACGGTCGATAGCCAGCAGACCCCGAGCCCGAGCGCGATACGGCGACCGTCAGCGTCCGGAGTCTGCGGCGGATCCGACCTGGTCGTCCCGAACCTGGTCGAGGACCCGTCCGGGGATCCGCGAACCGTCGCCGAGGCACGGTCGATCTGGACGAGCGGCAGGTTCAACCGGCCCTCGTCCCCGAGCGAATGGCTCCGACGGTCGCGACGTCGAGTCCCAGGATCTCCGCGCGATCCGTTCGACTGCGCTTCGCCGACGCATCCGGAGACGGTCGACCCACCAGTGACCACGCCAGGCCCCGCGACCGCGGGGCCAGCGGGCAGTCGCTGGTCGAGTTCGCCCTGGTCTTCCCGATCTTCCTGCTGCTCCTGTTCGGCCTGATCGACATCGGCCGGTTCGTCTACTCGGCGAACGCCTTCAACGAGGCGGCACGCGAGGGCACCCGGTTCGGCTCGGTGGCGGCATGGACGCAGAGCTGCGCCGGGCCTCGCGAGGCGTGTGTCGCAGGCCGAGACGCTAAAGCGCGGCTCGCCGGCGGTCCCAGGGGCGACCGTGACCGCCACGCTGCCGGCGATCACGTCGCGGATGCGGCGTCACCGGCACCGGTCGCCCGGGGAGCTGCCGGACGAACGACCTGCTGACGGTCAAGGTGAGGCCGAGTTCCAGGTCCTAACGCCGGTCATCGGCCAGCTCCTCGGCAAGACCACGCTCACCGGGTCAGCCAAGTGACGGTCAATCAATGACCGACCGTACCCTGCACCGCGCCGCCGGCCAGATCGTGGTCATGTTCGCCGTCGCGCTGCTGGCGATCGCCCTGACCGTCGGACTCGTCGTCGATGGCGGGATGGCGTTCCTCCAGCGGCGGGACGGCACAGAACGACGCCGACCTCGCCGCCTTGGCCGGCGACCAAGGTCATCGCCGACGCGACATGGATCGAGTCGCGGGGAAGCGGGAGTCGTCGACACACGGTCTACGCCGCCGTCCAGCAGCAACGGATACCGATCCGACTGCGCGACCGTCCACCCGTGCACCTGGACCGCGCACTTCATCGGCCCCGGCCAGGCGGACCTCGGGCCCTGGACCGGTCGGCGGCGGAGGCTTCGCCGGATCCGAGTCGCCCGATCCTCGGAGTGCGGGTCGACGTCAGCCGGCGCCCGCGGACGTTCTTCCTCGGCCTGGTCGGTCAAGGACGCCTGGCAGGTCGACACGACCGCGACGGCGATGACCGCCAAGCCGACCAGTCGCGCCCGCCGGCCAGCTCCTGCCGATCGCCCTCCACGCAGCCGACGACGTCCCCGTTCACCAAGGGCAGGTCTACGACCTCACCCCGGACAAGTCGCGCCCGGCGGCTTCGCCTGGATGACTGGCCGGGGCAAGGGCGTCGCTCGGAGCTAGCATCTGCGATCCGGACAACCCGGCCTCGACCTGCGTGGAAGCTGCACGGTCGGTCACGCGTGCGAGCGCCTACACGCCTGAGCCGGTCTCGGGCTGCCTGGCGACGCTGGGTCAAGAGCCGGGCGACGGTCCTCATCCCGATCTACGACCGCGGACTCGACACCGCCCAGGTACCGGATCATCGGCGTCGCCGCGTTCACGATCATCGTCCGCTCGACCAGTCCGAAACGGATGACATCCGGGCGTTCTTCGTGGGAGTCCTACGCCTACCCGATCGTCCCGGCCGAGCTCCGACCAGCCGCCCGGCCCTAACGACTCGCTCTACTACCTCGGACTGGTGAAGTAAGACGCGGGAGGCGTCGGCCGGCGCGTCGCCTGCTGGACGGGCAGGGGTACCATCGTGGGGCGGAGAGGGACCCCAGCCCCCGATCCGTCCCCGGGTCCTCGGGGACCACCCGCGGCCGGGTGGTGCCTCCGGGCGTCACCCGGCCGTTCGATCAGCGGACCACGGTCGCTTCGGGACGTCGGTTGGCGAGACTCGGGACCTGGCGCCGGACCGAGCGGACCCGGTCGAGGTCCAGATCCGCCGTCACGATGCCCACCCGATCCGGGGCCTGGGCGACCACCGTTCCCCACGGATCGACGATCATCGATCGCCCGAACGCCGGCTGGCCGGGCGGCCCGCCGACCTGTCCGGGAGCCAGCACGTAGGCGCCGTTCTCGATCGCCCGTGCTCGGAGCAGGACCTCCCAGTGGTCGCGACCCGTCCGCTCGGTGAAGTTCGCCGGGACGCACAGCACCTCGGCCCCGGCCAGCGCCAGGGCACGGTAGAGCTCCGGGAATCGAAGGTCGTAGCAGATCGACAATCCGACCCTGATGCCGTCCACCTCGACGACGACGGCTCGATCGCCCGGGCTCACCCGGTCTGACTCAAGGTCGACCGGACCGTCCTCGACGGCGACGTCGAACAGGTGGATCTTGCGATAGGTCGCGGCGATCGAGCCGTCGGGCGCGATCAGCACGCTGGTGTTGAACGGGCGAGCCGGCTCATCGGAGGTCTCAGCCAGCGATCCGACCAGGATCCAGACGTCGTTCTGCATCGCGACCCCGGCGAACCGGTCCGTCCATGGACCGGGGATCGGCCGCGCCGACGCGCGATAGCCGTCATCCGGACCGCGGTACTGGAGGTATTCGGGAAGGGCGACCAGGCGAGCCCCGCCGGCCGCCGCCTCATCGGCCAGGCTCGACGCGATCGCGATATTGGTCTCGACATCCGAGCCGGCGTCGAGCTGGACGAGGGCGACCCGGAGCAGAGCGGCATCGGTCATGCCGACAGGCTAGCGGATGCCGGTGTCGTACTCGACGAGGATGGGGGTCGGCGTGCTCGTGCCGTCCGGCCCGACCGAGAACGGGACGATCGGGGCGGGCCCGATCAGACCCTTGAACGGCTGCGGCGCGAGGAGATAGTCGCCGGCCGGCAAGCTGATCGCGAACCGCCCATCGGCGGCGGTCGTCGTTCGCGCCACCTCCGAGCCACCGACCGTTGTGACGACCAGGGTGGCGCCCGCGACCGCTCGCGACAGGCACGAGGGATCGCCCGGACGCGAGACCGGACAGACCGGACCGGCGGTCGCGATCCCGCTGACGTTCCCGGTCGCCGCGGCCGTCGCTGTCGACGGAGCGGACGGCGCGCTAGACGGTGGCGGCGCCGACGAGCCTGCGGAGGGGACGGCAGAGCATCCGGCGAGGACGATCAGGAGCGCCGCGAAGACGAACGTCCGGCGGCCGGCGCGGAGGCGATCGACGTCCATGGCCCTGGGACGCCTCGACGGCCCCGGTTGTTCCGGCTACGGCTCCGCCGCGGGACCGCGCCGCCCGACCAGCGCCCGACCGAGCGCGTCGAGCCGTCCGGGTCCGGGGGCCAGGACCGATCGGTTCGACCCGGTCCGCGTGCCGTCCAACATGGGACGGCCTGGGATGGTGCGGATCGACGGCCGCGTGGTCACGACGTCGGGGTCGGCCACGGCGCGGCGCGCCCGCGGGTCGACGGCGTCGACGGCCTGCGACAGGCGCCATGCCGCCTTGATCGGCCCGTCCTCCTCCAACACCGCGTAGCCGAGGTCGAGCCGACCGTCGGGATCGGGCGGATCGATCAGCAGCCCGGCCGCCCTGGCTGCCAGGGCAAGACCCGACCTCGCCCGAGGTTCGAGCACCAGCCGGACCCTCAGGATCGGCTCAGGTCCCGCCGGCTCGACCTCGATGATCGGTCCGAGCGCGTCCGTGAGCGCCGTCTCGAGCGCGGCCCGCCGGGACCGAAGGAGATGGCGAAGCCGGCGGACCCTCCGATCCAGCCCGCCATCGGCGATCCACCCGGCGATCGCTCGCTGGTCGACCGTGGAGGGCGACCCGTCGAGCTCGGCGACCGCGTCGGCGACGGCGTCCGCCAGTGACGCCCGGCACCACGATCCAGCCGAGGGACGTCCCGGGGACCAGCAGCTGGCCGAGCCCGCCGAGGAGCGCGATCCGACCGATGGCCAGGCTGCCCTGGAGCGCCGCCGGCTGCCACCCGGCCAGTCGGAGCAGCGCCGCTCGGTCGTCCTCGACGAGGACGACGCCGGCGGCGGCGTGAACGGCCGCCCGGTCGATCGGGACGTCGAGCGTCGTGGCGCCGTTCCGCCTCGCGGTCGTGCGCAGGGCGGCATCGACCGGCTCGAGCAGCCCCAGGACCGGGATGCGACTCGGGCCGCCCTCGGCGTCGAGCGCCGCGATCAGCGCGGCGAGCAGGACGCGGGGACCATGGCCGACGACGATCTGGCGCGGGTCGGTCCGCGTCGCCCGCCCGGCGTCGAGATAGGCACTGAGTGCCGCCCGAAGATCGACCACGCCAGCCGGACCGGCGAGCGGAGCGACCGGCTGCCTCCCGCCGTGCCGCCCGAAGGCGCGACCTCCCAGGCCGCGACCGGGAAGCCGCCCGGGACCCCGCCGTCGGGGAGCGCCTCGGGGCGAAGGTCGAGGCGAACGACCCTGGGACGGTCGCGGACCGGCGGCGCCAGCGTCGGCGCGGTCGGCCGCACCGGAACCGGGAGCTCGGTCGCGACCCAGGTGCCCGAGCCGACCCGGGCGTCGAGGTATCCCTCGGCGGCGAGCTGCTCGTAGGCGACGGCGACGGTGACCCTGGCCACGCCGAGGTCCTCGGCCAGTGTCCGGATCCCGGGGACGCGGGCACCCGGACGCAGCCGCCCGGTGTGGATGGCCGTGCGGATCTGGTGCCTCGACCTGCTGGTAGAGCGGGACGACGCTCCGGCGGTCGAGCTGGACGGTGATGAACATCGACACGACAGTGGATAGTCGATCTGACGGGTCCCGGGTTCATCCGGACCGGGTGTCCCCATCCCGACCCCGACGAGTGGCCCCATCGGCCCGAGTGGTCTCATCGGCTCGTGGCCCGTGGCCCTTGCGACGGCGAGTGACCGCGACGACGATCGGAGGCGGTGGTTGCCGGGCCCCCTCACTCCCAACCGAGCACGGACCGGGCCTCCGCATCGCCCGGCCCGTGCTCGACCCAGGTTCCGGAGGTCCGAATACGGATGGACAGAAAGATCGTCGGTCTGCTCGCGGCGGCCATGCTGGTCGTGGCCGCGTGCGGGACCACCTCGACCTCGAGCTCGCCGACGCCACGGCCCCGAGCCCGGGGGCCGAGGCAAGCTCCGCGCCACCCACCGCCGCACCGTCGCCCACGCCGCTCGACTTCGAGCAGATCCTGTTCGGATACGACTACAAGCCGGAGACGGGCACGCCGGGCGGCAGCATCGTCGTGGCCGACTGGCAGGCGGCGAACCAGCTCAACCCGGTCATCTCGACCTCGCTGGCGAACTCCTACGTGCTGGCTGCGACGATGCGCGGCTGTTCACGGTGACCGCCGACGGCCACTGGAAGCCGGACCTCGCGGCCGAAGATGCCGAAGTTCAGCGACCAGTCGATCCGGGTCGACTCGGACGGCAAGGGCTTCGAGATGGATCTGGAGCTCAAGCCCGGGCCTGCTCTGGAGCGACGGGGTCCCGCTGACGCTGAATGACCTCGAAGTACACCTGGAAGTGGATCATCGATCCGGACCAGGTCGGCGTGACGACGGCCGGCTGGGACTCCATCGACAGGATGGACGTGTCGAGCGACGGGCTGAAGGCGACCGTCCACTTCAAGGAGGCATACGCCGGTTACTACGGACTGTTCGCCACGTCGTTCCTGCCCGAGCACTGGATGAAGACGATCCCGATCAAGGACGCGGCGTCGAAGTCCTATCCGCTCACCCCCGACATCGCCAAGTCACCGACGAACGGCCCGTTCAAGTACGACAACGCCACGTCCGACACGATCGTCCTCGTCCGCAACGACGACTGGAAGGCCGGCGACCATCCCGCCTATCTCGACAAGGTCACCTTCCACTACTACCCGGACAACAAGGAGGGCGTGATCGCGGCCTTCCTGACCGGCGACGTCGACGTCGCGCTCGACCTCGTCCAGACCGACTACGACGCGATCAAGGGGGTCGACCCGACGTTCGGGCGGGCCCTGCTCGCGCCCGCCTGGCTCTACGAGCACCTCGACCTCAACCAGATGGGCCAGGGGCAGGGCCACGGTCATCCGGCGCTCAAGGATCCCGTCGTCCGGCAGGCGATCGCCCAGGCCATCGACCGGAAGGCGATGTTCGAGACGGTCTTCCCCGGGGCGCCCGCCGGCAGCGATCTCGGTCTGCACCAACGCCGTCCCGACCAACTACTGGCGACTCCCGGACGACAAGGCGAGCTGCCCGAGCTACGACGTCGCCGCCGCCAACGCTGGCGCTCGACGCAGCGGGCTACACCAAGGGCCCGGATGGGATCCGGATCGACCCGAAGTCGAAGCTCCCGCTCGTCTTCGAGCACTGCTCGTCGAACACCGGGTTCCGGACGCTGGGCGGCGACTTCCTGGCCAAGTCCCTCCAGCAGATCGGGATCAAGCTCGACCTCAACTACGTCGACTCGACGACGGTCCTCTTCGCGAACTGGCCGGACGTCTCCGCCGACACGAAGTGCAACACCTACCACGGCACGTACGACACGGCCGAGTTCGGCTACTCGCTGACCCTCGACCTGTTCGGCAACTACTACTACTCCTACCACTCGGAGCAGATCCCGACCGATGCCAACAAGGGCAACGGCTTCAACACGGTCCGGTTCGACGACCCCGAGATGGACTCGGCCCTCAACGTCCTCAAGGCGGCCCTCAAGCCGGCCGACCAGGTCCAGGCGGCCCACAAGGTCCAGGAGCAGTACATCAAGGACAACGTCGAGATCGCGCTCTACTACCGGAGCGAGGTCCGCGGCTACGCCACGAAGATCAAGAACCTGCTCTGGAACCCGTCGTCGTCCACGGAGCTGTGGAACATCGAGGACTGGTTCATCGGCCAGTGAGCTGATCCCGAGGCGCCTCGATGCGCCCTCGCGGTCGAGGATCCCGGACCGGCGGCCTCGCTCTCTCCCGGAGCGAGCGCCGCCGGTCGTCGCGTTCGTGGGGCCTGGTGACGAACGGGGTCGTACCATCCGGCGATGAAGACCGACCGCATCCCGGTCGACGGCGACGTCGAGCTCAGCGTCGACCGATGGGACCCGACGCCCGGCGGCCTTCGCGAGCGCGGCATCGACGGAGCGGATCGGCCGACGTTCCTGCTGGTTCATGGCCTCGCGTCCAACGCCCGGCTGTGGGACGGCGTGGCACAACGACTCTCGGACCTGGCGTACCCGGTCGTCACGGTCGATCTCCGCGGACACGGTCGATCGTCGAAGCCGGATCATGGCTATGACGTGCCGCGCGTGGCCGACGATCTGGCCGCGGTCATCGATGGCGTCGGGCTCGATCGACCGATCGTGGCCGGCCAATCGTGGGGTGGCAACGTCGTGCTCGAGCTGGCCGTCCGCCGGCCCGACGCCTGCCGCGGGATCGTCTGCGTCGACGGCGGCTGGCTCGAACCGAGCACGATCTTCCCGGATTGGGAGGCCTGCCGCACCGCGCTCGCCCCGCCCCGGCTGGTCGGCCGGCCGCTGACCGAGATCGAGGGCTATCTGCGGGCGAGCCACCCCGACTGGCCCGAGCCGGGGATCCGCGGCGCGCTCGCCAACTTCGAGGTCCGACCCGACGGCACCATCGCGCCATGGCTCACCTACGACCATCACATCGAGGTGCTCCGCGGCCTGTGGGAGGACCATCCGTCGGAGCGCTTCGGGGCGATCCGCCTGCCGGTCCTCCTCGTCCCGGCGGATACGGGTGAGGCCGACCGGACCGGGCGGAAGCGGGAGGAGGTCGCGGCCGCGGAGGCGGGCCATCCGGCGGAGCCGGGTCCACTGGTTCGTCGGCGATCACGACATCCACGCCCAGCACCCGGACGAACTGGCAGACGTGTTCGATGCAAGCGCCCGGGACGGGTTCTTCTCGTGAGCGGACCTCGGATCCTGACGATCATGGGTTCGGGCGAGACCGCGCCCACGATGGCCAAGGTGCACCGGGCCCTGTTCGAGCGGTTCGGGCGTGACGGGCCGGTGCCCGCCACGGTGATCGACACGCCGTACGGCTTCCAGGAGAACGCCGACGACATCAGCGAGCGGATCGTCGGGTACTTCGCCGAGAGCATCGGTCGCCCGATGACCGTCGCCTCGCTCCGGTCGGCCGAGGTGGATCCGGTGGACCTGGCGACCGCGCTCGCGAGGGTGGGCGAGGCGCGCTATGTGCTGGCAGGACCCGGGAGCCCGAGCTACGCGCTTCGACCACTGGGCGGCAAGTCCGATCCCCGGGGCGCTCGAGACGAAGCTCGCCGACGGCGGCGTCCTGACCATGGCCAGCGCCGCCGCGTTGACCGCCGGGCTGCTGACCATCCCGGTCTACGAGATCTACAAGGTCGGTGAGGAGCCACGCTGGCTCGACGGTCTCGACCTGCTCGGAACGGCGACCGGGTTGCGGGCGGCCGTCGTCCCTCACTACGACAACGCCGAGGGCGGCAACCACGACACCCGGTTCTGCTACATCGGCGAACGCCGGCTGCGGGTCCTTGAGCGCTCGATGCCGGAGGATGCGTTCCTTCTCGGCGTCGACAGCCACACGGCGATCGTCATCGACCTCGAGGACGGATCGGCGAGCGTCTTCGGCCTCGGCGGCGTGACCGTCCGGGTGGCGGGCCGGAGTGCCTTCCTGCCGAGCGGGACGACGATCACGCTGGCCTCCCTGGCCGAGACCGCCGAGTCGCTGGCACACGGGACCGCGCCGATGGTCGACGCGGACCGAACCACGTCCGCGGCAGCACCGACCGGCGCAGATGACTCGCCCGACGGCATGGGTGGGTCGCTCAGGGACGAGGTCGCACGCCTCGACGGGGCGTTCAGTCGCCGCTCTCGATGAGCGGGACGTCCGGGCCGCGGTGACGGCCTTGCTGACGCTCGACGCGACCATCGAACGACGGGTGGGAGCGGGTGACGACAGCCCGGATCTCGCCGCGGCATGGTCCACGCTCCGGTCACTGATCGTCCGCTTCGGCGAGGCTGCGGCCGATGGCGTCCGCGATCCGCGCGACGCTGTGACGCCGTACGTGGAGAGCCTGCTGGAGATCCGGGCCCGTGCCCGCGATGCCCGCGACTGGGCGACCGCCGACCTCGTCCGGGAGCGGTTGACTGTCGCGGGGATCGAGGTCCGCGACGACCCGACCGGATCGAGCTGGTCGATCCGGTCGGAGGACCACGACTGACGACGTCCGACGCCCCGCCGCGACCCGGGCTGATGGACGGACGCCCCGGCCTTGACCGGGGCGTCCGTCGTCCGAGCGGAGCGATCAGGGTCGCGGGCGACCGGCCGCCACCGCGCGATGGAGATCGTTGACCGCAGCGTCACGGGTCGCGACCGGGGCGAGCCCGAACCGCTGCTCGATCGTCCGCATGATGGAGGTCGTGTCGTAAACCGTGTGGTCGACGGACGAGCGCGTCAAGCCCTTGCCGATGAGCAGGGCCGGCACCCGCGTCCCGGGGCCGAACAGGTCGGCCTGCCCAGGGCGTGCCTTCGTCCCGAGCCCCGGGGGTGAGACATGGTCCCATTGCCCGCCGAACTCGTCGTAGGTCACCAGGATCAGCGTGCTCCTGCCCTGCGGCCCATGCTGGATCGCCTTGATCAGGTCGACGAGGTGATCGCTCCCGTTGGGCTCGCTCGTGTAGCCGGGATGCTCGTTCTCGTTCCCGAGTGGCTTAACGAAGCTGACCGACGGAAGTCGGCCGTGCGACGCCGCGTACAGGAAGTCCTGCTCGTCCTGGAGGTGCGCGCGACCCGGCTGGCCGGGCGCATACCGAGCGTAGTAGTTCAGCGGCTGATGGTGGGTCTGGAACGACTTGTCCGGGCAGTACGGGTAGCCGCCGTTGCCGGCGCCGTCGGGCGGCGCCGCGACCGAGTTCGGGTCACCGCAGGTCGGGCCCGAGCCGTTCGTCCAGCCGCGACCGCCGACGACCCCGGCGGCATTGTCCCAGCCGCCCGAGTACCAGGCCCAGCTGACGCCGGCGTCGCTCAGGGTGTCGCCGATCGTCAGCGGCGTCGTGGTGTCGTCGACGTTCGGCATCCGAGCCCCGAAGGCGCTCGTCGGCTGGTAGAACGGCTGGACCGTGTTGACCGCGTAGTCGCCACAGGCCAGGCCCGTGACGGTCGTCGGCAAGCCGCAGGCCTGGGTGACCGGACCGTCCACGACGCCGGTCGTGTGGTAGAGCGGGTAGCTCGCGTTCGGGAAGCCGCTCGCGTCGAGGACCGAATGCGTCCCGGCGGCGAACGGCGGCGCGGCGGCCGCGACGAGGTACTGGTGGTTCAGGAAGGAGCCCCCGAACGCACCCTGGAAGAAGTGGTCGAGGACGACGTAGTGGGGCGCCTTGCCGTTATGGAGGTACTCGTAGATCGGCAGCTCCCGCGTGTCGTAATAGCCCATCGTCATGCCGGCGGAATCGCTGCCGGTGACGTACCGATCCTGCTGGCCGCCGTCGAGCTGGTACTGCTCCTGGTAGAACCGGTGGACGAGATCGCGGGTGCAACCGCCCGGCTGACCGAGCCCGTTCATGACCCCGAATGGGAAGCTGAACAGGTGGTCCTCGTCCGGGCAGGTCGTCGCCGAGGCGGGGATGTAGCGGTCGATCCCGAATGGCCGGTTCGAGATCGGATACTCGGTCGTCAGACCGTTGCTGAAGGTGAACGTGGAGGTGCTGCACTTCGGCGCCAGCGGCGGGGACATCAGGTTGACGTCGGTCATCAGCAGGCAGTCGTAGCGGCTCCCGTCCTGGGCGACCTGCTTCGTGTTCGAGGACGTCGCGTCCGACCGCCCGACGACGTGCTTCCCGCCGACGGATCCCCAGTTCCCGTACAGGTTGTCGAAGCTGTGGTTCTCCTCGTAGATCACCACCACGTGCTTGAACCCGTAGAGCGGCCCGCGGCCGCCATCCGCGGCGACCGGCGCCGCTCCGATGAAGGCGAGCGCGAGCATCGCGGCCGTGGCCACGACGACGCTCCGGAAGAGGATGAGATGACGGTTCATGGCTCCTCCTGCCGTGCGGGTCGTCAGACTTCGGCAGCCTACGCCAGAAGCGTCAACGCCGTGTGATCGTCGGCGCGGTTCATCGTTCGCGGCCGTTACCGCCCCGGTCGTCCGCGATGCGATCCACGAGCGCGGACGTCGTCGCGGCGAGGGCGACGTTCCCCTTCGCCTCGCACAGCCGAAGCGCCTCCCGGGCGTATCGCTCCGCGACCGACCGTGCGCCGAGCGATGCCATCGCCCAAGCGGCATCGATGTAGGCCTCGGTCTGGACGTTCGGCCATGGCATCTCGGCGACCAGCGCGAGGAGCGCCTTGACGTCGCGCTCGGCCCCGGCGTCCCCACGGTGCGCCCGGATCCGCGCCCGCGCGCCGACGATGCGCGACACGGTCGGCCGGATCGGATCACGTTCGGCGACGGCCAGCGGAGCCTCTGCCTCGTCGAACCGGTCCTGGTTGACGAGAACCTCGGCCAGGCGGCACGAGACGAAGCTCTCGAGACTGCGATCGCCCACCGCG
Organism: uncultured Chloroflexia bacterium; assembly: GCA_963744115.1. Taxonomy (GTDB): domain Bacteria; phylum Chloroflexota; class Limnocylindria; order Limnocylindrales; family CSP1-4; genus Chersky-267. The sequence goes on from CAVUSI010000001.1 coordinate 161,928, forward strand.
ACCGCCTCGGCGAGGCCCCGGCGGAGGACGGCTTCGGCCGCCGGCAGGTCGCCGGAGAGGCGATGGACCCAGGCGAGGTAGGTCCGCCCGTTCACGAGCGCCGCGACTTGGGCAAGCTCGTCCAGGATGGCGAGGCTGTGCTCCGCGACGCGGACTGCCTCCTCGAACCGCCCGCTCATCGCCTCGGACACGGCGAGGACCTCCTCGGCCTCGGCGCGCACCGTCGAGTAGGGGCCGGCCCGGGACGATAGTTCGCGGGCGGCCTCGACGACCTCGCCCACCGGCGTGGGTCCTGCAAAGGTGTGGACGAGAAGGTTCAGCTCGAGATCGAGCACGACCCGCTGGTCGCCGGCCGAACGGGCGAAGCCGAGGGCAATATGCAGTTCGCCTTCGGACGCGCCGAGACCGACCAGCCAGGACTGTCCGCTCTTCGCCCCCCACGCGTCGGCGAGGGCGCCCGGGTCGCCCGACGCCTCGGCATCTCGGAGGGCGGTAGCGAGTTCTGCGTCGACCGCGGGATCCTGGCTCACCAGCGACCCGTCGGCTCGCGAGATGTCGAGGCGAAGGAGGCGCGACCGCGCCGCGACGCGTCGGTCGCCCACCTCGACCGCGAGCCGAAGGGCGTCGTCGGTCACGCGCCGAGCCTCGGCCAGCCGGCCGACGTCGAGCAGGGCGAGACCGTGGTCGAGAGGAAGGGCCGCCAGCTCGACGAGGTCCCGCATGGGCAGCGTCTCCGCACCCTGATAGAGCCGAACGGCGGCGGCAGAGTCGCCGCGGTCCCGGGCTCGCCGTGCTGCGGCGTGCAGATACCCGGCTGCCCGCGACCCGAGCTGCTCCGTGAGGGGACCGGCCTCGCGCAGCTCGACGCGATAGCGATACGCCTCACGAAGGTGGTAGCCGAGGATCTCCTCGAACTCCATCAGGCGATCCCCGGCGGCGCGCTCGAGCCAGTCCGCGAAGCGCGCGTGAAGCTCGGCGCGGTCCGTCTTGCGAAGCGCCTCGTAGGCGGCATCACGGATCAGGATGTGGCGGAACGTGTACGCATCGGCGACGGTGAGATCGGACCGCTCCGGCGCGACCAGCTCGCGACGCAGCAGCGCCAGGAGGGTGCGCGTGACGTCCGACCGGCCCGTCGGAGGCGTCAACTCGACGACGGCCGTCTCGTCGAACGTCCGGCCGATGACCGATGCGCGCTGGGCGAGGGATCGCTCGTCGAGCGGCAGACCATCGATCCTGGCGGCCATCAGCGCCTGGATCGTCGGCGGGATCCTGACCGTATCGGCGTCGATCGTCGAGGCTCCGGTGTCCTCGTCGCTGGTCAGCAGGCCGTCCTCGACGAGCATCCCGACCATCTCCCGAACGAACAGCGGGTTGCCTTGCGCGCTCGCCAGGATGCGCCCGCGGAGCCCGACCGGGATGGACGGCCCTCCGGGGAGGGAGTCGAGCAACGCCGCCGCGGCATCGTCCGACAACCCGTCGAGCAGCACGATGATGGCACCGGATCGCGATCGACCCGAACCGGGGGTGACGTCGGCCGACGCTGGACGGGCCGGGCACAGGATCAGGAGCGGGACGCCTTCGACGTGGTCGACGACCTGGTCGACGAGCTCAAGGAAGGTCGGTTCCGCCCACTGGATGTCCTCGATCACGACGATCAGTGGTCGTCGGGAGGCGAGTGCGGCCAGGACCCGACGGACGGCCCAGAAGACCTCCTCCTGGCGGACGGGGTCGGGGCTCAGTCCGATGGCGCTGGCGAGCCGAGCCGCGACGAGCGACCCGTCCTCGGCGTCGCCCATCAGGTCGACGAGCTTCTGGACGCCCTCCGCCGGGAGGTCGCTGTCGAAGATCCCGGCGGCCATGCCGAGGACCTCGCGGAGTGGCCAGTAGGTGATCCCTTCGCCGTACGGCAGGCAGCGCCCGCGGAGGATCCTGGCCCGGTCCGAAGCCTGTGCCAGGAACTCCTCGATCAAGCGGCTCTTGCCGACGCCGGCGGGCCCGACGACGTTGACGAGCGACGCACGGCGATCCGCGACCACCCTCTCGAGCGCCGCCTGCAGGGTGTGGAGCTCCGCGCCGCGACCGATCAGCGGGTCGGCGGACGATTCGTTCCGATCCGTCTCCAGTCGCAGCGACAGGATGCGGATCGCTGGGACCGGCTCTGCCTTGCCCTTGGCACCGATCGGGGCGACCGACTCGCCGCTGATGCGGTCCCTGACGAGCCGCCAGGTCGTGTCACCGACGAGGATCTCCCCGGCGGCAGCGGCCTGCTCGAGGCGGGCCGCGGTGTTCACGGCGTCCCCGGTCACGAGCGTCTGACGCGCAGTGGGGTCGCCCGCGACCACCTCGCCGGTGTGGACCCCCGTCCGCGTCGCGATCGTCACCTGGCGGGTCGCCTCGAGCTCGGCGTTGAGCTCCGCCAGGGAGTCGCGCATCTCGAGTGCCGCGCGAACCGCTCGGAGCGCGTCGTCCTCGTGGATGGCTCGTAGCCCGAAGACGGCCATGATCGCATCGCCGATGAACTTCTCGACCGTTCCGCCGTGGCGGTCGAGGACCGCCTCCATCGTCGCGAAGTACCTGGTCATGACGACCCGCAGCGTCTCCGGGTCGAGCGCCTCGCCCAGCGCCGTCGACCCGACGATGTCGCTGAACAGCACGGTCACGACCCGCCGCGACTCGTGCGCGTCGCGCGGCTCACTGGCCTCGCTCGTAACGTCCGGCAGGCGCCGGCCACACTCGAGGCAGAACTTGGCCCGGGCCGGGTTGTCGGTGCGACACGACGGGCAGACGCGCATCGGTCGGGAGTCTAGTCCCGCGGGACTCGGTCGGGGAGCCGATCGAGCGCGCGTCCCCTCACGATCGCGACCGGCACGTCGTTAGCGGCCGAGGCCGAGCGCCTCGCTGACGAGGCCGGCGAGCCCGAACAGGAGCAGTGCGCCCGCCACTGTCCACAGGATCGCGGCCCGGCGACGCGAGTTCGCGAGCGCCCCCAGCAGGCGCCGATCGCTCGACAGCCGGACGAGGAACGCCAGCGGGACGATGAGGACGACGACATTGAGGATCATCGCCCCGAGGACGAGCGCACCGAGGTTTGGCGCGATGAGCACCACGAGTGCTGCCGGCACGATCTCGAGCAGGTAGATCCCGTAGAAGCCGGGGGCCCGCTTGACCGCGAGGTCGAGGCTGTGCGGCCAGTCGAAGAGCTCGGCCCAGGCCCATGCCGCCGACAGGGAGATCACGATGAGCGCGAGGAGCCCGGCTCCGATGAGCCCGACGGCAACGAGGATGACCGATGGCCCGGATGCCAGGCGGGCGAGCCCGGCCGGAAGGTCGGTCTCGATCGCGGGGGCGATGGTCGAACCGACACCGGCCGTCGCTCCGGCGGCCGCCGCGACGATGGCGACCATCAGGAGCTGGCTGACCGTGGCGCCCGCGAGCGTCTCCCGGCGCGCAGCGGGCAGATCGTCGCGCCCGAGCCCCTTCTCGACGGTCGCCGCCTGCTGGTAGAAGAGCATCCAGGGCATCAGGCTCGCGCCGACCAGCGCGACGACGAGACCGAGGTAGCCCGACCCGGGACCGACCGACCACAGGCCGGCCGCCACCTCGCGAGGATCGGGCCGCTGTCCGATCGCCAGGATCACGAACGCGAACAGGCCATTCGGCCCGACTCAATCAGGCTTGTGTCACACGTGCAACGTCTCTTGCGGCGACGGGATCCTTCCCGGCTCCCGGCCAATGCAGCTGACGCCGTGCATCGGTCGGGAGCCCCTTGAGCCTCGGTCAGCGACCATCGCCTATACTCGCGCTCGCGCCGACATAGCTCAGCGGTAGAGCAGCTGTTTCGTAAACAGCAGGTCCTCGGTTCAAATCCGAGTGTCGGCTCCACTCTTCGGTCCGTGCCCAGGAAGGGCCGCTATCTAGTCTTCCGGACTCTCGTCGACTCTGCTCGCGCCCTGCCACAACGCTCATGCACCGGGAGGACCTGCTGACCGAGGCAATGGTCGTGGACGCAGTCGGCCGCCGTGCTCGGCAACCGACAATTACCGTGGGTCGTAGAGCTCGGCCGAGGTCAGCCCTACGCCACCGGGGCCTTCGCCACCCGCGACAAGTACCTTGCCATCGGGCAGCAACGCCGCCGTGTAACCGGCACGGCCATGGATCAAATTCCCCGCGGCGGTCCAGGACCCGTTGCTGGATCGTATCGCTCGGCGTCCAACGGAGGGCTGCCGAGCGCATCGCCGGCCGACATGACTTCCACGGGCCTTGGTCATGTTTCCGGCGGCGCTCCACGAGCCGATGCTGGGATCGTACAACTCGGCCGACCGCAGTGTGTCGGCGGGGCTGGTGCCACCGCCTGCCACGAGCACGGTGCCATCGGGCAGCAGGGTGGCGGTGTGGCCGGCGCGCGCCTCGCGCATCTTTCCCGTGGCTGTCCAGGACCCGCTGCTCGGATCGTACAACTCGGCTGAGGCGAGTGGGTCGCTGCCGTCGCCATTGCGGAAGCCGCCCGCCACGAGCACCTTGCCATCGGCAAGGAGCGTGGCCGAGAAGAAGACGCGGCCGTCGATCATCGTCCCGGTGGCCGTCCAGGCCGGCACCGGGCTCTGGCTCGGAGCCGAGGATGGGAAGGGCGTGGACGACGCGACTGGCGTGGGCGATGCCGACTGGCGCGCGGCCGGTAATGAGCGGGCCGTGCCCCCGGCGCAGGCCGTGACCAAGACAACCATCACGATCAGCATCCACGTTGAGATGTCAACACTTGCCGCTCGGCTATCCGCGGGCGGGGTCGCCGCCGCGTCCGTGAGATCCAGGTCGCGTCGCTGCCAGACGGCGGCGAGAACCTGACGATGCCGGGGGCCGGACACGACCTCCGAACCGCCGACCTCGACCTGCTCGAGCGCGCCCTCGACCGGATCTCGCCCGCAGACCGGACGCTCCTGGCCCTGCACCACCGCGAGCACCTGCCGCTCGAGGAGATCGGGACGCTCCTCGGCGTCCCTGCCAGGACCGTGAAATCACGGCTGTTCAGTGCCCGTCGCTCGCTCGAGCGCGCGTTGGAGGTTGAAGCGCGATGAACGGCCAAGACAGGAGGAGGCAAGAGATCGCTCGGCACGGGTGGCTGACCGATGACGCGATCGAGGCGGTCTTCGCACGGCGCGCCGGGCGAGGCGAGTCCGGTGACCTCCGAGATCGCGTCATCGAGGCGACGGCCTTGAGCAGGCAACGGCTCGGGCCTTGGGCAACCATTCGCGTCGGTCTACGCATGGGTGCCGCGGATGGTCGGACCGGCCACAGGGTCTTGGTCCTGGTCGTCGCCCTGGCCGCGCTCATGGCGATCATGCTCGTGAGCGCCCTCGTCGGCCACCGGCTTAGTAGTCCGCTCCCTGGCGAGCGCCTGACCTTCATTCGCGACGGCGATGTCTACCTCGCGAACGGTGACGGCTCAGGCGCCGTCCGCCTACTCCACGACGACGGGACCCAGTTCTCGGACCCGGCGTGGTCGCCGGATGGCAGCCGACTGGCCGTCGACACCACTGGCGGTGCGATCCTCGCCGATGTCGGGACCCGGGCGATCCAGCGGATCGGCGGGACCAACCCCGCATGGTCGCCCGACGGCGATCGACTTGCCGTCATCGACCAGGCCGTCGACCTCAGCCCGGAGATCCGGATCGTGGATCCAGGGACGGGCTCGACAACCCACACCTATCCGGTCTCGGGCATCGGTCCATTGATCTGGTCGCCGAACGGTAGGTGGATCGCGATGACCGGCGTGGAACCGAAGGCACTCCTGCGCCTGGACACGGGCACCGGGGTCGTGGTCCAACTCGACGCTACATTCGCCCACCTCGACGCTCCTCGAGACACGAGCTGGTCACCCGATTCCGGCCGGATCGCCTTCATCCGCTACACCGGCTGCGACCGGTCAGATTCGCCCTGCACGACCGACGTCTTCGTGGCAGATGCGGACGGCTCGCACGCCGCCGAGCTCCTGGCGGGCTCCGGCACGTTCGACCAACCGACGTGGTCCCCCGACGGACGATGGATGGCCTTCCGCAGCATGATCGCAGGCCCATTGGCGATCCCCCAGGCCAGCGACGGATTGATCATCGCTCGACCCGATGGCACCCAACGGCGGACGATCAATTCGGACAACGTCGACAGCTACGCCTGGAACTCAACCAGCGACGGCCTGCTGTACACCGTTCACGCCGCCTCGGGGCAGCCGTCGGAGCTGTGGGAGAGCTCGCTCGACGGGGTCTCACGCCCACTCGCCATAGCAGTTGACGCCTCGACTTTCGGAACGACCAACGGGTTCGCCTTGCACGGTCCGATCGCCGACCACCAAGTGCTGGGGCCGCCGACCTTCCCGCCAGTGACGACTGCACCGACCGTGTCGATCGGCACGCCCCTGGCCGCCAAACCGGTCGATGTAACCGGAGATTGGCCGACCTTGGCAGCCGACGCGGAGGGCGGCTGTCGACCCGTGATCGTCGACACGAAGACCGGCACCGACACGACCGTGGCCATCCTGTGCGACCAGGGAACGCTGAGCGTCTCGAGCGCCGCATGGTCGCCTGACGGCTCTACCTATGCCGCCGTGATGACCGACTCCCTCGGCGACGGGACTCTTAACCTCGTGCGCTCCGACGGTATGGTCGCGCCGAAAGTGGCCGACCTGCACGGTCTCTCGAGCGTGGCCTGGTCCCCGGATGGGCGATGGGTGACCGCCGTCGGCGACCAAACCCACCTGTTGCGGCCGGACGGCACGGTGGTGAACGCGCTGCCCGGTACGCCGTCCTGGACGCCCGATGGCCGACACCTCGTGGTGTCAATGGTCGACGGGACGCTCCTCGTTGGCGGGCCGGATGGCTCGGACCTTCGTTCGATCGGCTCGTTCCCACCCCCGTCCGCCTGGGCGCTCGACGGCTCGCGGTTCGCCTTCGCCCGTCACGGCGACGTCTGGACGGCGGCGGCGGACGGGACGGACCTCCGGAACATCACGGCGTTTCCGTTGGGTGGCGCCGGCTCGGTCGCCTGGTCGCCTGACGGTCGGTGGATCGCCGTCGCGCCCGGTCGTGGGCTCTGGCTCATGCGCCCGGACGGCACCGACCGCCGGTTCATCGATCTCGGACTCGCGGTCGGGATCGCACGCCTCATCTGGTCGCCTGATGGTCAGCGGCTTGCGGCCGAGACCTACATCAGTGGCGGAAATGGCGCGGATGACCAGGTCATCCTGTTGGCCGCGGATGGTTCGTCGGCGACCGCGTTCGTAAACAGCAGGTCCTCGGTTCAAATCCGAGTGTCGGCTCCACTCCCACTCACGCTCTGACCCGCCGAGGCTCGCCAAGACCCGCCAAGGCGTACGGCATAGGTGGTCAGATACGTGGTCGTGGAATCCCGATTGCTTGCGTTCGGCGCAGGTGCGTCCAGACTAAATTCGTACCCTGGTGTCTCTGCAGAGGTGCCTGGGCGGCTGCGAGCGGCGGCCGGGGTAAGGGATCGCTACCCAACTGCTCAAGACGAACGCCCCTGTGGCGCTGGATGCTTGTCAACCGGTGGCAGGGGCCTTCGTTTGTTCAGCGCCGGCGAGCTCGAGTGATCAAGGCCAGAGGTCCCAGGATCAGCACCCCCACCAGGCCAACCAGAGCCATGACGATCGCGGCACTGTATGGCCCGAACACGACATCGCAGCGCTCGTCCATGGGCGCGGTCAGATAGCTTTTGTTGATGAGTGTTCCGACCCACTCGACGCCCCAGGCGCAAAAGCGATCTGTTAGAACCGGCCTTGGCACGATCAATGGGTTGGTCAGGGTCAGGACAAGAAGTCCGATACCCGCGGCGACCAGGGCGAGCGCGATGATGAAGCCGATCAGGATGGCGGGCCGGACCACTATCCTTGCTCGTGGCCTGAGACGCGCCCACGATTTAGGCTCTGTTTAGCTGATCGGAGCTCGGTCTGGGCGCGACTCGGGTCACGACCGTTTTTCCGGATATTCATGTCGCGAGTTGATCTACGGTCGTCGGGCGGGCCCTGATCACGCGTCTCGGGGGTCTCAGACAGCGAGGCCCGCCATGCCGGATCGTAGTTCTGGCTGACCCCACCCCAGGTGCCGTCGCTCCCGACGCCGAGCACGGCGCCCGAGTGCCCGCCTTTGACATGGCCATTCCTCTGCAACCAGTGCCAGTGCGCGGTGCAGGCGAAATAGGGGCCTGATCCGAATGACCCGCCGACCATGGCGTAGACCTCGGCGCGTCCTCTACATTCGACCTCGCAGGCGCAGCTCTCCACTCGCCGTATCGGTCGGAACCAGAGATACCAAGGGTTCGTGATGATGTTCGCCGAGTGCTCGTGCCGGCCGAAGGCGAGCAGGCAGGACTGAGTCGCTTCGGTGCCCACGAGATCAGAGCCCCACTGATCCTCGGGCCAGACGGGTCGAGGACCTGGCCACGGCAGAGTCTCATCGTGCGCGCGTTCCCACGCTGTCAGTCGGCGAGCCATCCATCGATGTTCCGGGTACCTCCCGCGTGACGCAATAGGCCATCTGGTCGGTGCGGTCCGGCTGGTTGACGCGGGGACCAGACCGTCATGTCGCCGACTCGGTGACCATCTGACCGTCGTGGTCGGCCGACGTGCCCTTCTCCCCCGACAGTTCGCCGAGGAGCGCCTCGACCGACTTGCTGGCCGCGGGGGTCGCGAAGATAGAGACCCGGTCGCCGGGCGCGAGCTGAAAGTCGCCACGAGGAACCAAGAGTCCGTCGGCGCGTTCGATGGCCACGAGCACGGCCTCATCGGGCCACGGCACCTCGGACACTCGCCTTCCGGCGAGGGCGGAGCCGGGAATGATCTCTCCTTCGACGATGACGCCGCCCGCGCGGACGCCACGGACTTGGCGGACGTTGCTGTTCAGGGCCGTGCGATAGGCCGACATCGCGTCCTTCACCGACAGGACGCCAACGACGCGACCGCCGGACACCACCGGTGCCCAGCTCCGGCGGTGGTCCGCGAGGGCGCCGAGGGCATCATCGAGGCCATCGTCGGTCGCCAGGATCGGCTCGCGCAGCAGCGGGATCGCACCGACACGCTCATCGTCAGCCGCGGCCTGAAGCGTCTCGAGGTCGACCATCCCGACCGCCATCCCGTCGCCGTCAACGACCGGCGCCCCAGGCACCGCGGCGGCCTCGATCCGGGCCCGAGCGGTCGCGACGACCTCATCCGCTCGGATCACGAGGCGAGCCTGGCGAGCTGCGCCGCCGACAGGGACCGCTGCAAGGAGCGGGAGCGCGAAGCGGAACTGCTGCGCCGGAGAATCAGCGCGCGTGGCCAGCTGGCTCCGGTAGATCGTCCTTGAGCCCACCACGAACGTCGCCAGGCCGACCGCGACCATGGCCGGGGCGAGCATCGAGAGATTGCCGGTCATCTCCGCGACCATGAGCATCACCGCCAGCGGAGCATGGGCCACGCTGCCGAACAACGCCATCATCGCCACGATCACGAAGGGCGCCGGCGAGACCGGGATCGCGGGTGCGACCGGCTCGAGGAGACGCCAGATCCCGGCGCCGAGCATGCCCCCGATGAACATCCCCGGACCGAAGATGCCGCCGGACCCACCGGAGCCGATCGACAGCGACGTGGCGAGGATCTTCGCGAACGGCAGGATCAGGACCATCCACAGCGGGATGGCAAGGAGGGTCTGGCGGTCCAGAGCCACCTGCACGAAGCCGTAGCCGGTGCCCAACACGCCCGGGATGACGAGCCCGATGCAGCCAACGAGGAACCCGGCGATCGCGGGCTTGAGGACCCGTGGGATCGACCACCGGCCGAACCGGTCCATGACCCCGTAGAAGTTGTTGATGTACAGCAGCCCGACGGCGCCGCACGCCAGGCCGATCAGTGCATACCACGCGAGTTGAGCCGGGTTGTTGAAGCCGAACTGTGCCTGTGCCCCAAAGATGGGACTGAAGCCCTCGACCGATCCGAAGATCGAGTAGGCGATGATCGTTGCGATGAACGACGGGACCAGGACCTCCGACTCGACGTCGTCGCGGTACAGAAGTTCGGCGCCGAGCACTGCCCCACCGAGTGGCGCCCGGAAGATCGCTCCGATCCCTGCCGCCATCCCAACTGCGACGGCGATACGGGCATCGCGGGCGTCAAGGTCCAACAGCCGACCGAGGTAGGACCCGAACCCTGCGCTGATCTGGGCCGTCGGCCCCTCGCGCCCGCCCGATCCCCCCGAGCCGATCGTGACGGCCGACGCGAACAACTTGACGATCGGGATTCGACCCCGGATCCCGCGCGGATGGTGGTGATAGGCAGCGATGGCCGCATCGGTGCCGTGGCCCTCCGCCTCCGGTGCGAAGCGGAACACGAGAACGCCCGAGATGAGCCCCCCGAGAGCCACCACGAAGGGGAGCGCCCACGGCCGCGCTGCATCGACGATCGGCGCGCCACCCTCCCCGGCGGGAGAGGGCGGCGGATAGCCGGCCAGCACGCCCAGGAAGAAGCGGGTCGCCAGTTCGAGCGCGGTGTAGAAGGCGATGGCCCCGATCCCGCCGACGACTCCGATCACCGCCCCGAGGACCACCCACTTGCGGAGGTAGGTCGCCGACCGGACCCTTCGCCGCAGGCTCCGCAGGAGTGGCTCCAACCGGGCGGCGACCGATGGGATCACGCGAAGTGTTCGAGTTCGGCGGCGATGCGCCGGAGGCCGACGGCCAGACCAAGCTGCTCGGGATCCGCGAGCGCCCCGACGATCTCCTCGAGTACGGCGCGCCGGCTCGCAAGGATCGCCGCTCGAATGTCTTGTCCGCGCTGGGTCAGGTGCACGCGCGTCGCCCGTCGATCATCGGTGTCCTGGTCGAGGGTCGTGAGGCCGCGACGCTCCAGCCGACGGAGGAGTCGGCTCGTCGCCGGCAGCGTCACGCCGACTCGGGCCGCGACCTCACCAACGCGGGCTCCATCCGCAGCGTTGCCGACGATGAGGATGGCACGCCACTGGGGGAACGTCAGCTCGAAATCGGTCTCCGCCAACGCCCGGGTGGTCAGGCCCACAGCGCCGATGGCGATCCGCTCGAGGTCGTCGGCAATGGCCGCTCTCGTCGGGGCGGGTGCTGCGTTCGCTCGGTCGGTCATGTCCAGCGCAGGATAGACGATTACGAGCCAGGTGGCTATCAATGCCCCCACGTACTCGTCGTCCAGGCGCCCTTGCGACTGGCTCAGCCGGGTTCGGGCTCCGAGCGATCCACCCCTGCCCAGCGCACGACGCGTTCGGCGGTCGTTCCCTGGACGATCAGGGTGAACAGCACGATCCCGAATACGGTTCCCTGCAGGAGGCCGCGATCCGGCGTGTCAACGGGGATCGAAAGCGCCAGGACGGTTGCCACCGCGCCGCGGAGGCCGGTCCAGTTCATGACATGCAGCCATGACAGCGGCAGAGCGGGGCCGATCCTGGCGCGCTGCTCCAGGCGAGCCGCGCCGCCAAGCAGTCCGTAGACGACGATCGCACGACCGACGAGAACGGCCGCGACCCCCCAGGCGATCGGGACGGCGGCCGAGGCAAGGGCGTCCATCGGGATGGCCAGACCGATCAGAAGGAACGCGGCCCCGGTGAGCACGAAGGCCACGAACTCCCACACCACGTCGATCGCTTCCTCGGACCGACGGCTGAGGCCCTCCCGCCGCACGAACGTGCCGAGGACGACCCCGGCGACGACGCTGGCGATGATCCCCGACTGGTGGAACAGGTCGGCTACGAGGTAGGTGCCGTACGCAGCCAGGAAGGTCAGCGTCAGCTCGATGAGGTGGTCGTTCGTGGCCCGCAGCAGACGCGAGATGAGAAACCCCGAGACCGCGCCGATGAGCACACTGCTCACCAGTCCGACCGTGAACTGGACGACGTCCTCGGCGATGCTGGGCGGCTCGGTCCCGAGCGCGGCGAGCGCGACGACGAACACCAGGGCGGCCGTACCGTCATTGAACAGGCTCTCGGCGTCGACCAAGGTGATCAAGCGCTTGGGCGCGGACAGGCGACGCATGGTGCTCACGACCGCGACCGGGTCCGTTGCCGAGACGATCGCGCCCACGACGAACGCCTCGTTCAGCGGAAGGCCCGTCGTCGCGTTGAGGACGACGGCGACCACGGCTGCCGTGATCAGCACGCCGGGAACGGCCAGGAGCGCCACGCTCCCGAAGGTCCGCCGCAGCTCATCGCCGTCGAGCCGGTACGCAGCCTCGAACACGAGACCCGGCAACAGCAGTGTCACGGCGAGGCTGGGCGAGACCTGGATGCTGTCGTGGATCGGCAGTGCCGCAGCGGCGAGACCCACGACGACGAGCACGACTGTGTAAGGAAGGCGCAGGCGCCCGGCCACGATGACGACCAGCGGCAGTGCCACGAGGAACGCCACGAACAGCGCGAGCACGCCCGGCGCGGTGCTATCGATCACCGCGCAATCGTATGGGAGGGCATCGGCGCCAATGCGGCGCTCTCACCCGGTCTGATCAGCGCGATCCCACCATGCCACCGTCGCCACGAGACCCACCGTCGTGACAACGAGGACGACCAGGACCCCGCCCGGGGTGACCGGCTCGACCGCCGTCCCGCCCGCCCCGGCGATGAGCGCCGGGACGGACCACGGGAACCATGCACCCCAGCCGAGCACCGTGAGGATCTGTGAGACGACGATCATCGCGACCGTGAACGCCAGCGGGGCGATGTAGCCGCGTCCGACCCCGGCGAAGAACGCTGCGCCGGTCTGGAGCGCGATGGTCAAGACCGCGGCGAGCGCGATGGCCGCCACGGTGGCGCCGGCGTCGGACTCGGACCAGCCGGGCAGACCGACGAGGGCCCCGATCGCGAGCCCGAAGGCGAGGACCCATGCCGAGATCGCGAGTCCCCAGATCGCCACGACGCACGCCTTGGCGACGACGATCGTGCGCCGCGGTGTCGGGTTGGCGAGTAGACCCCGAACCGTGCGGTCGGCGAACTCGCGCCCGAAGACCCACGCGGTGAGGAAGGCGAACAGGATCGCCCCACCGATGGCGACTGCCTGTCCGAGCATGTTCAGGAACGTCGGCCAGTCGGCCGTGCCGGCGGTGAGCTGCGCCTTGGCACCGAGCAGCCCGAGCGACCGGGCCCGCTCGGGATCCTTGAGGATGACCATGAACAGGCCCATCACCAGGGGTGCGATCGAGAAGCCGACGGCCACGCCCCATGGCACGCGGGAATGGCGAGCCTTGAGCATCTCGGTGGCAACCGCCGCCCGGAGCCCCGTCACGGTGCTTCGTCGAGCCGTGCGCCGGTCAGGCGCATGAAGTGGTCCTCGAGCGACTCGCGCGCGATCGAGAGCCGGGTCGGTGGCGCCCCGGCTGCGACGAGCATGACCGCGACCTCATCGGGCGCGTCGAGCGCTCGCGGCTCGCGCAACTCGAGGACGTCCGGCCGGGTCCGAGCGGGCGAGAGGCCGGCGGACCGCAGCGCCGCCTCGGCGCGATCGAGATCCCTCGCTTCGACCTCGAGTCGCCGGTCGCGGTGGCGTCCGAGCGCATCGCGGTCGAGTTCCTCCACCAGGCGCCCTTGATGCACGATCCCGATCCTCGTGGCCAGCCGATCGACCTCGCCAAGGATGTGGCTCGACATGAACACGGTGACGCCGTGCTCGGTGGCAAGCGATCGGAGCAACTCCCGGACCTCGATGACGCCTGCCGGGTCGAGTCCGTTGGCCGGCTCGTCGAGCACGAGCAGCTCGGGTGCGGGGAGCAGAGCCCTGGCGAGAGCAAGGCGCTGGAGGTTGCCGAGCGACAGGGTGCCGGCCCGCTGATCCGCGTATGCCCCGAGTGAGAGCCGCCCGATGACCGAATCGACCGCGCCCGGATCCGTCATTCCCGCCAGGCGGCGCGCGATGTCGAGGTTGTCGCGGACGCTGAGTTCCGGATACGCCGTCGCGCTCTCCACAAGATGACCGACGCGACGCCACAAGCTGGTGGCCCCGGAAGTGACCCGTTGGCCGAAGAGTTCCGCGTGGCCGGCCGTCGGCCGGATCATGCCGAGCAGCATCCGGATCGTGGTCGACTTGCCCGCGCCGTTGAGCCCGAGGAAGGCGTAGATCTCGCCCCTCGCGACGCGCAGGTCGATCCCGTCGACGGCGAGGGCGCCGCCCCGGTAGCGCTTGGTGAGGCCGGTCGTCTCGACGGCGAGATCGGTCATCCTCCGGCCTCGCCTCGATAGCCGAGCCCGCCGAGGATGAACGCGTTGAGTTCGTCGATCGCCGCCGGAAGATCGTCGGGGCCGGGGACCACGTCATGGAGCGACCCGAAGCAGGCCATCACCCACGTGCCGGCGCGCTCGGGATCCTGTTGCCTGAAGAGTCCGCGCTCGATGCCGGACGCGATGATCTCGGCCACTGCCGGGGCAAGCCGGCTCAGTGCCCGCTCGCCGATGCGGTCATGAAGGACGCGGTTCTCCGGGCGGTGGACCACCTCGACAAGGTCACGTTCATAGGGTTCACCGCCGACCTGGCGGACGCTGGCGCCGAAGGCGAGGAGACGTTCCACCGGCGAGCGGTCGGCGTCGGCCGCGATCGTCTGGATCCGGTCGGCCACGGTCTCGACCATCCAGGCCGCGACCGCATCGATCGCGTCGTCCTTGGTGGCGAAGTAGAGGTAGAACGTGCCCTTTGCCACTCCCGCCGCGCGAACGATGTCATCGACAGACGTCGACGCGATCCCCTTCTCGGAGAAGACGCGGACCGCCGCTTCCAGCAACTCGCGGCGCCGGACATCGCGCGTTCGCCTGCGAGCGGTTCGATGCCCCTGAGCGATCATGGCCACGGAGGATAGGTCTCGCTGACGAACATGACTGACGGTCAGTCAGTATGCTCGTCGGCGTGACGCGATGCAAGGACCACATCGACACCGGCCCTCGCAGGTTCATCTTCCCGGCCATTCGTATAGCGCATCGACCGACCCGTGTCAGTCGCGCGTGTCGGACCCGCTTGACGCCAAGTCGACCAATACCTGCCGCACCAGCTTCCCCACCGCGTTGCGTGGCAGAGCCTCGACGAAGGTGATCGAGCCAGGCACCTGTCGTGCGCCGAGTCGGGCGCGGCAGAAGGACAGCAGGTCGTCCTCCGATCCGACCTGGCCAGCGGCGAGGACGACGAAAGCGGCGCCAACGGCGTCGCCCTGCGGCCCGGGGACGCCGACGACTCCGGCATCGGCGACCGCTGGGTGGGCGAGGAGCGCCCGCTCGACGTCGCCCGGATAGATGGTTTCGCCGCCCGACACGAAACGGTCGGCGAAGCGATCCACGATCCACACATCACCGTCGCCGTCCATACGCGCCGCATCGCCGGTTCGAAGCCAGCCGCCGTCGATCAGGACGTCCTCGGTTGCGTCGGGTCGCCGCCAGTATCCGAGCATGACATTGGGGCCGCGAACCAGCAGCTCGCCGGTGTGCCCCGGCACGACGTCAGTGCCGGACGGGTCGCTGATCCGGACGTCGACGAACATCGGCGGCTTGCCGGCCGAGCCGATCTTCGTCAGCGCCTGTTGGGGGTCGAGCAGGAGCACGACCGGCGCGGCCTCGGACAGCCCGTACCCCTGCAGCAGCGTGACGCCTCGATCGAGGTAGGTGCGAATGAGCCGTTCGGGGACCGGGGCCCCACCGGTGAGCACGAATCGGATGCCCGACAGGTCGGCCAGCGGCCATCGCTCTGCGCGCGCGATCGCGTCGAGCAGGTCAGGATTGCCGAAACCTACTGTGACCCGGTGTTCCTCCATGAGGCGGAGGACCACGTCGGGCGTCGAGTCGTCGGGTACGACCACCGTGCCGCCCGCGAACAGGACCGGCAGAACGTTGACGCCCGTGCCTCCCACCCGGAAGAAAGGGGCGATCGCGATCGTCACGTCGTCGCTGCGGATGTCGGCGCGACTCAGGAGGTTCACCGCGTTCCACGACACATTGCCGTGGCTCAGCATCACGGCCTTCGGGTTGCCGGTGGTACCGGAGGTATGCGGGAGCATCAGCAAGTCAGCGAGGGCCACGGACCCGTCGATCGGATCGTCGGTCGACGAGGCCAGCAGCGCCTCGTAGTCAACGACATCGCCGCCCTGTAACGGATCGCTGGAGCCGCGGACGGCGATCCTATGCCGTATGGAGGTCGCTGTAGCCCGCTCCATGATCCCGTGTTGGATCAGGACGACGGGCTCGGTCAGCGACAGGACCGATGAACGCATCTCGCGCCCGAGTCGGTGATTGACCGGCGCGAGCACTGCTCCGAGCTGACCCACGGCGAAGAGCGACTCCAGGAAAGCGGGGTGGTTCGGTCCCAGCCACGCGACCCTGTCACCGCGAGCGACTCCTAGCGTGCGAAGGCCGTTAGCGACGCGCCGGATCCGCTTCGCCAATTCGGCGTACGTGACAGTCCGGGCGCCGCTCACCAGGGCCGGACGATCCGGGGCGACTCGAGCCCGACGCTCGATCCACGAGCCGACTCCGAAGTCGGCCTTGGTGATACCGCTCACCGTCTCAGGATAGGGGCAGCATGGATCGCGGCTCGCGCATCTTTGACTCAGGCTGCCCGGACATCCCGCCGGTTGAACCCCACCACCGCCAGCCCCACCAGGACGAACACAGGTGCGATCAGAGCTAGGTATCGCCAGGGCTCCGCTGCATTCACGAGCGGGTCGCCGCCGAGAGCCCATTTCCAGGGCGATAGGCCGCTGAAGGGCTTGAGGGGATCGCTCAACGGGAACAGCGCGGCGATGAGGTAGCCGCCGACAGCCGCCGCAACCCCGATCCCAAGCACGAGGGAAGGTCGCGGCAGCCACCCCGCGACGGCGAGCGCAAGGGCGCCGAACAGGAGCGCGAGCAACCCGCAGAGAACCACGGTCGAGACGACCCGCGTCGAGTCGATCTGGAGCCCGACCACGGCGTCGCTGACGAGCTGGACGAGCAGGACTGATGACGTCAGGATCGCGAGCCACACGATCATCGCCATCGTTCGACCGATGAAGATGGACCGGCGAGTCACGGGCTGGCTGAGGTACGTCTCCATCCGCCCTGCGTCCTCCTCCGCCGCGGTACAGCCGTTCGCGGCGGCCACCGTCGCGATGGCCAGCAGGAGCGGCACGATGAACTCGTAGAGGTTTCCGCGGAGGAAGCCGGCGGGTGTACCGAACCCAGCCAGTCCGAAGGCGTCGATGACGCCCGCCGGCAGCTGGTCGATCGCTTCGCTGATGCCCGAGGATCCCCGGAATGCCGGCCAGAACGCGACGGTCACCGCGACAAGAGACCCGAGCCCGATCCCCCAGCCCAGGAGCGACCGTCGCATCTGGCGGAGGGGGCCCAGCGCGAGTTCGACGTAGGCCGCGCTCACGATCGCTCCCCATAGAGATCAAGGAACGCGTCCTCGAGGTTCGGTTCCTCCATGACGAGGCTGGCGATGGAATGCCGGGCGAGGACCGCGATGACGGGATCGACCGGTCCCGACAGGGTCGCCGCCAGCCGCCTGCCTTCGACGACCGGATCGACGAGGCCGGGGGTCGCGCGAATCTCCGAGGGATCGACATCGTCCGCGAACCAGACCTCGATCCGCTGCCGCGCCCGACCTCGCAGCTCGTCGACCGTGCCCTGGATCACGATGAGCCCGGCTCGGAGCACCGCGACGCGATCGGCCGCCCGCTGGACCTCGCTCAGGACGTGCGACGAGAGGAAGACGGTAGAGCCGGTATCGCGCGCCTCGCGGACCATCGCCAGGAATTCGTGCTGCATCAGCGGATCGAGCCCACTCGTCGGCTCATCGAGGATCAACAGGTCCGGTCTCGGCGCGAAGGCGAGGAGCAGAGCGACTTTCCGTCGGTTTCCCGACGAGAGGTCACGCGTCGGCCGATCGAGGTCGATCTGCAGGCGACCGGCGATCGAGTCCACCGATGCCTCATCCAGTCCACCTCGGAGCCGGCCGATCGACGCCACGAGCTGGCGCGTGGTCATCCGCTCGGGCAGTCGAAGCTCACCCGGGACGTAGCCGATGCGGCCTCGAACCTCGACTCCGTCACGACGCGGCTGCTGTCCGAGTACCTCGACGGCTCCGCTCGTCGGCCGGATCAGGTCGAGCAGGCACCGGATGGTGGTGCTCTTGCCGGCCCCATTGGGCCCGACGAAGCCGAAGACCTCACCCGGCCGAACGTCGAGGTCGATGCCTCGCACCGCCTCGACCGAGCCGAAGTGTTTGACGAGTCCCGTCACGCGGATCGCGGCGACGGACTCCTGGGAAGATGGGATCGTCGGTGCCAGTGCGGCCACCGCGCCGCTCATGCCGGTTCGGCGACCCAGGCGATCGCCGCGTCCCGCTCGGCGAGTCCGAACCGCTTGAACTTGCCAGGCACCATCCATCCGAATGCCGTCGCGAGGTGGGAGACCCACCCGAGGTCACTGATGACGGCCGTCCGCTTCCATGTGCTGCCATGGGCAACGAGGCCGACGTCCTCCTTCATCGCGCCCGGTGAATAGCCCGTGAAGCGATCACCGAGGACGAGGAGGAGACGCACGCCTCCGCCGGCTGCGCCCCGCGCCAGGGCCGGCATGAGGACATCTTCATAGTCCGCGGCCTCGATCTTGCCCACGGCTTCGAATCCGATGACTCCGTCGGGGAGGTCCTTGATGGGTTCGAACAATGGTTCGCTCCTTCCTGTGTCGCAGCGACGATCGCCTCCCACGCCGCTACGTGCGGGCGATTCGAGCAGCACGCCCCTTGCGTGCCGTGTGTGGGATCTGGAGAGCGGCCACGAGGGTCGCGGTCAATCCCGCGACGTCGAGGTCGGGCTTCACCAACCGATGCAGCAGGACGCCGTCGAGGGCCGCGGTGATGACGACGGCCGCTCCCTCGGGATCTCGGCCTCCCGCCTGCCGGACGCGGCCCGCGAGGGCTGCGCGGAACTCGTCGTATGCCTGCGCGAGGACCGCTCGCATCTGGGGGTCCCGTCCGCCCTCGAGCAACACCTCGTAGAGCAACGCGAAACGATCCGATTCGGTATCGATCCGAGCCACCGAGTCGACACACGCGGCGATGGCGTCGGGCAGCGGAACGTCGGCGAGAAGCGCACCCATCGGCCCCTCGATCTCCTCGGCCATGGCTTTGAGCGCCGCTTCGTGCCGCAGCTCATCCATCGAGCCGAAGTGGTAGTGGACGAGGGCGGGATTGACGCCCGCCAGGGCGGCGACCTGTCGCGTCGTGATCGCACTCCAACCGTTCCGCGCGATCGCTGTGGCCGTCGCAGCCAGAAGTGCGTCGCGGGTCCGTCGGGAAGATCCTCCGCCGGCTTGATCCGGCTCACTGGCGGATCGACCCTGTTGGGCAATTGCCTTGGGCATTTGCCCAGTCTACGAGACAACATCGTCGGTTCGCAAGAGGAGCAACGCGAAGGCGGGCCGTGCATTGACAATCGCGTTCGTCCACGGTTTGCTGCGCGGGGCGAGCGGCCGGAGACGGCCCTTCAAGGCGGCCAAGGCTCAAGATCCGAACAGCCTGGGGAGGCACGATGACCGAGCGGTTCGTCACCCGTGGGTTTGCAGGTCGACGCGGCGTACCCGGCGCAGGACAGACCGACGTCGCGTCACGGATCCCGCCTGGTCAGTACCTGACAACGGACTTCCCCGTTCTATCGGCCGGTCCGACGCCTCGCACGCCGCTGGACCGCTGGTCGTTCTCCATCGATGGCCTCGTTCGCGAGCCGATCAACTGGACCTGGGATTCGTTCCTCGCACTCCCCAGCCGGGAGTGGACGGTCGACATCAGCTGTGTGACGAAGTGGACGAAGCTCGACATGCGCTGGCGCGGCGTCAGCGTCGATACCCTGTTCGAACACGTCGACCTCGATCCCGCCGCCGCGTTCGCTATCGGCTGGTCGGATGGCGGGTACACGACGAACCTGCCGCTGGAGGACATCCTCAACGGCCAGGCCTTCGTTGCCTTCGAGTACGACGGCCGTCCCCTCGCACCCGAGCACGGTGGTCCGGCTCGGCTGGTCGTGCCGGGACGCTACTTCTGGAAGAGCGCCAAGTGGGTGCGTGGCCTGCGCCTCCAGTCGAAGGACGAGCCCGGATTCTGGGAGTCGCTCGGGTACCACAATCGCGGCGACCAATGGCTCGAAGAGCGCTACAGCGGCGACTAGGAGCCTTCGACCATGGCCGGCCCGATCTCCTGGCAACTCGCGACCGTGACCGCGATCCGGGATGAGACGCCCACGGTCCGCTCGTTCTCGCTAGGTGTCCCCTCCTGGACTGGGCATCGTCCCGGCCAGCACGTGGACCTGCGGCTGACCGCCGAGGACGGCTACAGCGTCGAGCGGAGCTACTCGATCGCGTCCGAGCCGGAGCGCGCCGACGAGATCGAGATCACGGTCGAGCGCATCGACGACGGCGAGGTCTCGCCCTTCCTCCACGACGTGATGGTCGTGGGCGACCGGGTGGAGCTGCGCGGCCCGATCGGCGGCTACTTCGTCTGGGAGGCAGCTCTCGGTGGGCCGCTGTTCCTAGTCGCCGGCGGGTCCGGTGTCGTGCCGCTGATGTCCATGCTGCGCCATCGTGCCCGCGCCGGATCGCGGGTCCCGACCCGGCTGCTGTTCAGTTCGCGTCACCTCGAGGAGGTCATCTATCGCGACGAACTCGACCATCTGGTGTCGAACGCCGACGGCCTCGAGGTGTTCCACACGCTGACCAGGTCACAGCCACCGGGTTGGTCGGGCTTCGATCGACGAATCGACGAGCGCATGCTCGCGGAGGTGCTCGAACCGTTGGGTATCTCGGCGCGCGCGTACCTTTGCGGACCAACACCGCTCGTCGAGACGGCGGCGAATGGGCTCGTTCGGCTCGGCCTGCCGCCCGACCGCGTCCGGACCGAACGCTTCGGCCCCAGCGGCACCTAGCCGAAGGAGGATGAGCCGATGACCGAGGATCCAGCAAGGGAACCGACCCAAGACGACGTCCTGGACGGGAACGCGTCCGCCGGACCGCTCGCGACGGCGTTCGGCACGGACATGACAGCCGTCCCCGGGAAGTGCGCGCACTGCGGCGCCGTGCGCATGGTCGCCGAGCTGCGTGCCTACATGCGCGCCCCCGGCACGGTGCTGCGGTGTCCGGTCTGCGACGGGATCATCCTCCGGATCGTCGAGACCGACGACGCGACCTACGTCGATGCGCGAGGGGCGGCATACCTGCGCTTCGACCGCCGGTGAGTCACCGCTGCCAGTCGGCCATCCATCGTCTCGGCCGGTCGTGAACGGTTTGCGTCTTGCGGCCGTGAATGTGGGAACGCCGACCCTGCTTGGCGAGATCAATGGCGACGATGTATGGAGCGGGATCCGCAAGCAGGCGGTCGCCCAGGACGGACGGCTGTGGCTCTCCTGGCTCAATCTCGCCGGCGACGGCCAAGCGGACCTCGACGTTCACGGTGGGCCCGACAAGGCTGTCTACGCATACCCCTCCGAGCACCTGGCAACCTGGGCAGACGAACTCGGTGGATCGCTCGGCGACGCCCCGTTCGGGGAGAACCTGAGCACGCTCGGCGTCCTGGAGCGGGACGTTGGCATCGGCGATGTCTGGCAATGGGGCTCAGCCACGCTCCAGGTGACCCAGCCGCGCTGGCCATGTTTCAAGCTCAGCATGTTCCGGGATCGCGACGACATCGGTCCCCGAATGCGATCGTCCGGGCGAACTGGCTGGTACCTCCGAGTTGTCGAACCGGGCGACGTGCCCGTGGGCGGCCCTATCGCGGTGGCAAAGCGCGACCGCGCCGGCATCACCGTCCTCGACGCTCACCTCGCGATGCTCGACCGCCACATGTCGCCGGAACGTCTCCGCGAGGTGGCCGAGCATCCGGCCCTGGCTGAGCAGTGGCGAGCCCCGCTGCTTCGGCGCCTCGAGTACCTCGCCGCCCGCTGATCGAACAGCGTTGATGCGAGCGAAGGATCAGGCTGGAGATACGAGGCTCGCGCCAGCTTGATGGAGCGGGCGTCAGTCCGGCCGTCCGCCGTTGAGGTCGCGGCGCATGAAGACGCGCGCCTCGACGCGAAGGCCGTGGTCGGCTTCTTGCTCGCGGATCCTTACCATGCCCGGCGTCCACTCGGCTGGCTCCAGGTCGCGGAAGCCGTTCTTCCGATAGAACGGGCCATTCCAAGGCACGTCGCGGAACGTCGAGAGGGTGATGACGTCCTGGCCATTCGACCGAGCCCATTCGCAGACCGTCGTGAGCAACAGGGTTCCGAGCCCGCGTCGACCGTACGAAGGCATGACGTCCATCTCCTCGACGTACGCCGCTCCCTCTCGAACCGAGGCGATCACCATGCCGACGGGGACGTCGTCCTCGCCGCAGGCCACCCAGACTTGGCCAGCGTCCACCAGGTGAACGAGGTCGGCGAGCGGGAACGACACATCGCGCGACTCGTCGATGAGCCCCGTGCCATGGAAGATCGTGCCTGCCTCATCCTCGATCTCGCGCACGCGGTCGATCTCGTCGAGGCGGGCCAGGCGAATCTGGTAGGCGTCGATCGGCCGGTCCATCGTGTCGGCTGGAGTCTGCCACCGAACGCTATCCTCGAGGAAGTTCGGGTATTGACATTGGACCGACTCCAAGGTCTAGGGTGCGCGCCATGGCAGCAACTCCCGAGTCCGGGTTCCTCGTCATCGCCGATCTGACCGGCTATACCGCCTACCTGTCAGGGAGCGAGATCGAGCATGCGCCGGTCATCGCGGGCGACCTGCTGGAGACGATCGTCGGCCGCCTGGAACCGCCGTTCCGGCTGGCCAAGTTCGAGGGCGATGCCGCCTTCATGTTCGTCGAGGACGGCCGCGCCGACGGATCTCTATTGCTCGATGCGATCGAAGCGTCCTACCTCGCCTTCCGGCGCCGGCTGCGCAGCATCGATCAGGCGACGACCTGCGACTGCAACTCGTGCCGCCTGGCCCCCAAGCTCGACCTCAAGGTGTTCGTCCACCATGGCGCGTTCGTGTGGAGCCGTATCGCTGGTCGCGACGAGCTGGCCGGCTCCGACGTCATCATCGTCCACCGGTTGCTCAAGGGAACCGGCGCCGCCGAGGCCCGCGCTAACGGCTTTGCGTTGTTCACGGCGGCGGCGGTGGACGGCGTTCGGCCTCGACCCGGAAGCCTTGGGCCTGCGACCAGGCGAGGAGTCGATCGAGCATCTCGGCCGGGTCGACACGTTCACCCTAGATCTCGAGGCACGCTGGCAGGCTGAGACCGGCGAGCGACGCCTGGACATCTCGGTAGGGGATACCGCATTCGACATCGAGGCGACCCTGGCCGCGGAGCCCGCGGTCGTCTGGGCGCATCTGACCTCGCCGGCCCTGCGGACCCGCTGGGAGGGTCCGATCCGCATCGAGGAATCCTCGGCCGGCGGGCGCCGAGGCGTCGGGACCACGGCGCAGTGCGTGACCGGTCGGTTGGCGACGCTCGAGGAGATCGTCGACTGGCAGCCCTACGACCGCGTCGCCTGGCGGCTTGCCGTGCCGGGCGTCGGCCCGGTCGCGGCCACCGCGGACCTCGATCCGACTGGCACCGGGACCCGGCTTCGGCTCCGCTGGGCATACACGGGCGGCTCTCCCGTGGACGAAGGCGCCGTCGAGCAGATGCGAATCGACAAGGAGGCCGCCTATGCGCGCCTCGCATCGGTCATCGCCGGCACGCTGCCGGTCGTCCAGGAGAAGGAGGCTCGACCATGAGCGGGTCCGTCGCCGAACAGGTGATCGAGCGGTCGGCGCAAGACGTCTGGGCGTATGCCGCGGACATCGTCCGACATGCGGAGTGGATGACCGTCACTGATGCGCGGGTCGTGCAGGGTGACGGGACGGTGGTGGGGTCGCGCGGGCGCGAGCAGATGCGGTTCGGCCCGTTCGGCTGGGACGTCGAGTTCGAGGTGGCGGAGGCGGCGCCGGGGCGTCGGATCGCCTGGAAGTCGGTCCAGGGAGCCCCATTCGATCTCACGGTCACGCTGGACCTCGAGCCCACGGGCCCTGCGTCGACCAAGGCGAGATACGGGGCGGACATCCGACTGCACGGCGTCTGGCGGCTGCTGTCGCCGATGGTCGCGATGGAAGCCAAGGCCGGCCCGGCGCGCGAACTCCAGCGGCTCAAGACACAGGTCGAGGCGGCGCCGGTCATGACGCCGGCGATCTCATGACGACGTTGAGCGTCTTCCCGATCAGCGCCCGGGCGGCCGCGACCGACCTCGGGCGAGCGCGCCGCTGGTACGAGGACCGACTCGGGCTCGTCCCTGAGCACGAGGACGCGGGGGGCGTCTGGTATCGCTTCGCCGGCGAGACCTGGCTGTACCTGTATGCGCACCCCGTCTGCAGGGACCGCCAAGAACACGATCGCGGGCTGGGAGGTCAAGGACATCGAGTCCGTGATGGCCGATCTCCGCGATCGGGGCGTGGTCTTCGAGGAGTACGACCTCGGGGACGCCCAGATGGTCGACGGGCTGGCCGACTTCGGCGTCGCCAGGGCGGCCTGGTTCAAGGACAGCGAGGGGAACACGTACGAGTTGACGGAAGTCCGCCAGGACCCTTGACATCCGAACCACTCCAAGGTTAGGTGACCGAATGAGGATCGGCGAACTTGCGGAAGCCGTCGGCGTCTCGACCGATACGGTGCGCTTCTATGAGCGATCCGGGTGGCTCCCTCGAGCGAGCAGACGTGACAACGCGTACCGGGAGTACGGCCCTGCGGACGTCGAGCACCTGCGCCTGATCATCGACCTACGCCGCCTCGATCTCCCGCTCGAGGATGCCGCGCGGATCGCGGGCTGGTGCCATTCGGGCCACTGCGTAGACACGACTGCCAAGCTGCCCCGGATGATCGAGGAACGGCGCCTGGAGATCGCCGACCGGATCGCGGGCCTCCAGGCGCTGGACGCCAGGCTCAGTGGTCTGCTCGGGCATCTGCGGCGACCGCAGCGTTCGCTCGCCGTCGTTGCTGGTCCGTGCTGCTCGGCTGCCGACGCCGTCGTCGGTGCCGCAGAGGGCGGATGCTCGTGCTGTGCTCCGGAGCATGCGGTCACCAGCTAGATCCCATGGCCTCGATCGCAGGTGGACGTTCGGGATCGACTCGGCGACCGACAAGCGAACGGACGGCCCGACTCGCCGTCGGGCCGTCCGTGATCGTGACCGTCGATGGTCGGGTGTGATCAGCGCGGGGTGATCTCCCAGGTCACGTTGTCGCCGTGCTGCTGGGTCCAGAAGATGCGCCACGGGAGACCGCGGCCATCGTTGTGGAGACCCTCGGGTGCGGCCCTGCCGATGAGCCCGTGGATCGACGGGTCGCCGTTCGAGACGTGGAACCCGGTGATCTCGTTGTCGCCCTCGTTCTGGAAGCCCGGCGTGCCGCTGAGGGCGGAGTCGATGGTCGCCGAAGCGTCGCGTCCCTCCGCGATGATCCGGGTGGGCGTCTGCGGGCCGTGGACACGGACGTCGAACAGATAGGCCGAATCCGAGGGCGTTCCGCTGGGTGTGGAGCCCGTCTCCAGCGTCTTCGACGAAGACGACCCCGTCCTTCGTCAGGAACGCCGTGTTGTCCAGGCCGGTATGGGCCTGATCGCCCGACGTAGAACGGGGTCAGGCGACCGTGGTTCGAGCGTGGATCCGTCTGGACGAGGCGGAGGATGGCGCCCCATCCGCCGTAGGAGGCGTTCGCCGCCGAGTCGGCGTTGGTGTCCCCGGTCTCGTCGAAGAAGAACTCCTTGAACCCGGAGGCGGGTCGGAACTGGCCGTTCTCTGGACGCTTGAGAGGCGTCCCGCCGGCGGCCTTGGCGAGCGCATTGGCGTCGAAGGCGGTCGTCCCGTCGGTGGCCGTGTCGTGGATCTTGATCCAGTTCGTGGTGAACCAGTTGCCGTACGTGTGCAGGTCCTTCATCCCCTGCGACAGAATGTCCGCGTCGATGGCCGCTTGCGTGGTGCCACCGAACACGATCGGCTTATGGTCGAGGCCCACGACCTGCAGGACCTGGAGGACGCCGCCGGCCGTGAGATCCCACCGGTTCTTCGGCACGAACCGATAAACGAAGCTGTTGGGTTGCTTGGCCTGCGCGAGGGTCCCCGCGCCTGCCTTGCCGCCGACGTCCTCGACGATCCAGATCTCGCCGGCCGAGTCGACCTGCATGCCCTTCGTAGCCGGCCTGTCCCACGAGCCCGCTGAGCGGCACGACCCTCGATGGGAAGTCCGGGGTGGCCTGCCAGATGCCGCCGGCGTTGCCGAGCTCGGCTGAGAAGAGCAGCTTCTTCGTGAACGGATCCCAGACCGAGCCATCGAAGACCGGCAGCGGCTGCCCGTTGACGTCCTGGCTCGCCAGGAGGGTGACCCGGTGCGCCGGGTCGGCATCGAGGTTGACCCGGGTGATGTAGCCGGCACCGGTCTCATGACCCTGGTACAGGAAGTGCGTCCCATAGCCGTAGGACGGGTCGGCGCCGTGCTGCTTGGCGAGCACGAGGTAGGTGTTCTTGTCGGGTTCGGTCTTGGACGCCTCGGTGGTCGTTCCGGGCAAGGGGATCATCGGCCCGTCGGCCAGGTAGCCGTAGTATCCGAACTTGCCCGATGGGTTTTCGAGGGGCGAGCTTCCCTGCGCGACGATGCTCTCGGTGAGCTGGGGTGAGAGCCCGTTCGGCGCCGCGATCCCAGGAGTCTTCGGATTCGTGTTGCCCTCCGAACCAGCGGTCGATCGCGACTCATCCGATCGAGGCCGCGAGCCCATGCTCGCCCGGCGAGATGAACCCGGCGTTTCTGCCGTGCTAGCGACTGCCCTCACGACGTGAGCGAACAGGCCATCGCACCTATCGGTCGGTCGTTGTCGCGACCGACCCACGAGCAGGAGCGCATGGCAGCCCGCTCCAGTCATCGCGACGGCGGCGCGCGAAGTGCCTACGCTGTGCGCTGCGGGGTTTCTCTCGCCGAGGTCTCGGCGGCCGATCGGCCGTTCCCGAAGCCACGGGCGTCGCCGAGTCGCTCTCGACGACCCCGGTCCGCGCAGCCAGGAAAGGGTCAGATCCGTGGCCAAGAAGAAGGGCAGGAGCGCCAGACGAGCGAGGCGCGATCGGACGCGACGGCCACCCCGTCAGCGGAGTCCCAGACCGAGTCGAAGATGAAGACCAAGGAGTACGAGCTCGAGATGCGCCGTCTCCACGGCGAGCTCGTGGCGATGCAGGAGTGGGTGAAGGCGACCGGCGCCAAGATCTGCATCGTGTTCGAAGGACGAGACACCGCCGGGAAGGGAGGCACGATCAAGCGGATCACGGAGCGGGTCAGCCCACGCGTGTTCAAGATCGTGGCCCTGTCGGCGCCGACCGATCGCGAGCGATCACAGATGTACGTCCAGCGCTACGTGCCGCATTTCCCGGCCGCGGGCGAGGTCGTGATCTTCGACCGGAGCTGGTACAACCGCGCCGGCGTCGAGCCGGTGATGGGCTTTTGCACGCCCGAGGTGAGCAAGAAGTTCCTCGAGCAGGTGCCGGCCTTCGAAAAGGCGATGGTCGACAACGGGATCATCCTGCTCAAGTATTGGCTCGAGGTCGGCCCCGATGAGCAGACCCGCCGCCTCGAGGGGCGGATCAACGACCCGCGCAAGATCTGGAAGCTGAGCGACATGGACCTCAAGTCGTACGGCCGCTGGGACGACTACTCGCGGGCCCGGGACGCCATGTTCGAGGCGACCGATACGCCGTGGGCACCCTGGTACATCGCCCGCACGGACGACAAGAAGCGGGGACGGCTGAACATCATCAGCCACCTGCTGAGCCAGGTGCCCTACGAGCCGCTCGAGCATCGGGACATCAAGCTCCCGAAGCGCAAGGTGACTGCCGAGTCCGCCGGGCAGGACCTGCCGCTGAAGTACATCCCCACGCCGTTCTGAGGCGCGCGACTCGCGCGAACGCGGACCGCGAGCCGGAACGTCGGGTCAGTCCGTGACTTGAGGGCCCTCCCTCGCGGCGGCCCTACGGACGGTGTTCAGCCGTAGCGATACGAGGAGCGCTGGAGCTCGTAGCTGTCGGGGCCGAAGGCCGTCGTCATCGTCTGGACGACGATCCCGACGCCGGCGAGCACGACGAACACGATCAGGTAGAACCAGCTGTCCTTGATCAACGCGCCGACCACCGTCCAATGGATCGAGTCGTCGGGCATCTTGCCGATCAGGATGAACCAGCCGGCCAGGATGGTGGCGGCACCGCCGAGGCTGGTCAGCAGGACGACCAGGTACTTGGGGACGTTGAGGATCAGGACCGCGCCGGCGACGACGACCGCGCAGACCAGCCCGATGACGAACGCGACCGCGCCGTATTCGTTCCCGATGAGGCCCCACGCGCCGGCACCGATCGCGTACCCGACGGCACCGGCCATCACTGCGACGGCGACGTAGAAGTAGAGGTAGGCGAAGACGGCGAAGGCGACCGCCACCACCAGGCCGACGACCCAGCTCGTCACGGTGGCGAAGGTGCCGTCGCCGAAGAGCGCGCTGATCGCGTCGGTCCCGACGTTGAAGCCGACGACGAATCCCCAGATCGGGAGCAGGATCAGGAAGAACCGCCACCCGCCGAGACAGAACGCGGCGCCGATCAGCAGCGCCAGGATCGCGATGATGAACTGCATGTGGTCCTCTCTCCATCTCGCCGCCGCCGATCGACGTCTACACCGTCGGGCGACACCCGGATACTAGGTCCTGCCGTCAACGCTGGTAAGGCCCTCGTGCGGGCGCGACTCTCTCGAGGCCCCCGCCCAATGCCGTCCCGGCGGTTCGGCGTCACCCCCGCGCGCGTTCGTTGCGAGCGGCCGACTCCGCGGTGGCTGCGATCCGCGCGGCACGAGTCTCCGGACGCTGCGCGACTGCGATCCAGGCGAGGAGCATCTTTCGCGCAGACGGTGGGAACGCGGCGAAGTTGGCCGCAGCCGGCGGCCGAGCATCGAGCGCGGTGGACAGGTCCGCGGGCACTTCCAGGCGCTCGGGGCCGTCCAGGACCTCCCACGATCCGTTCGCCTTGGCGCGTTCGATCGCGGCGAGGCCCGCCGGGGCCATCCTGCCGTCGGCGATCAGCCGCTCGACACGCGCTTTGTTGGTCGCAGCCCACGCGCTGCGCACCTTGCGCGGCGCGAAGTAGAGCTTGCCCCGCTCGTCGTCGACTCGACCACCGGTGCTGTCGACCCAGCCGAAGCACAGGGCTTCCTCGACGGCCACCTCGTAGTCCAGGCCGACCCGGCCGGAACGCGGTCGCCAGGTCACCAGCCAGGCACCGCCCGAAGTCGCGTGATTCGCCTCCAGCCATGCGCGCCACGTGGCACGATCGTCGGCGTGGACGTGCGGGGCATCGTCGAGGGCTGACACGTCCCCGAGTCTAGCCGCGTCGGGTCAGCGCGGACGCGCCGCCGCTCGCCGTGCCGGTTGCGGCCCCTGGGGCCGCGCGCCTTCGTCGCGGTCCGGTCCGGCTCAGCTGGTCGGGACGAGATCGGTGGCGAGTCGAGCCCCCCACTGCGAGGCGCGTTCCGCCTCGCCGGCGACGAGCTTGCTCTGCTTGTCGACGAGGAAGCTCTCCGGCTTGGCGACGAGCTTGAAGCCGAGATGGCGGAGTCCGCTGGCGATGCCGCCCGAGGCTCGGCCGGTGAGGAGCGCCGGGCCGTCGACCCGGGTGTCGAACGCGGCTCCGCGCTTGTGATCGACCTTGCCGAGCGCGCCGAGCCAATCCCGGACGCCCGGGCCCTCGGCGTCCGGGTCGAGGGTCAGCTCGCTTCCGGGTTGGGCGGCACGTTCGATCGCGTTCTTGCGGGTCGACGCGCGCGTCAGGCCGTGAACGTGGGTCGGCGCACCGACGACCACGAGGTCGGCCCACGCCACCACGTCGTCCGTGGCTTCGTGGACGGGCACGACCCGGACCTCGCCCAGCGACCGAAGGCCACCGGCGATCCCTTCGGCGACCGCATGGGTGTTGCCGTACATGGATTCGTAGACGATCAGCGCGTGCATCGATCCGGTCCTCCTGTGGCTTGCCGCACCAGCGTGCCGCGCCCATCGGACGGCCGACAGGGCCGAACGTCCCGAATGAGACCCGCTAGATCCAGCGCCGGATCCGTGCGTACACGAGGACCAGGACCGCGAGGATACCGATCGCAACGACCACGAACCAGAAGCTGAGCGGGTCGTCCTTCGGGAGCGGAACGACGACGTTCATCCCGAGCAAGCCGGCGATCAGGGACCCCGGCAGCAGGAGAACGGTAGCTAAGGCGAGGATCTTCATCGTCTCGTTAGTGCGCTGGGCGGTTCGGGTCATGAACACGTCGAACGACCCGAGAAGCAGGTCGCGGCTCTCCTCGACCGTGCGCAGCGCGCCTTCGAAGCGGTCGGCGACCGCCTTGAACCCTTCCGCGTCGCGGAGCGTCGTGGCCTCGCTGAAATCGGCCGCGCCGAACGCGGCGAACACCTCGCGCTGGTCGCTCAGTACGCGTCGCAGGCGGGCGATCCGACGTCGAAGCGCGACCAGATCGTTCAGGACATCCTCCTGAGGGTCTGGGCTCAGAGCCTGGCCATCCAGCTTGTCGACCGCCTCCTCGATCGAGTCCACCGCCCGGAAGTAGCTCGTCACCCCTGCGTCGACGACCGACCGAACGAAGGCCGCGGCGTCGATCGCACCGACGGTGGTGTCCGACTCGATCCGCTCGTCGAGCTTCCGGACCAGGTCCACCGGTTCGAGATGACTCGACAGCACGACATCGTCCGCGGCGAGCAGGTCGAGCCATCGGGGACTCGCACTCGGATCGTGATCGGCCGCCGTCGCGATCCGGATGTGGAAGTACGGCCCGTGCAGGGCGATGTAGGGGCCGGTCGCCGGCCGCGCGAGCGCGTCGCGGGTGGCGTCCGTGAGGTGCATCCGGCGGGCGATCGTCTTGGCGCGATCGGGATCGAGCGCGCCCTCGACGTCGATCCATAGGAGCTGGCGATCGGTCAGCCGACGACGGAGGGCCGTCGCAAGCTCAAGTTCGCGATCGGTCTTGTCGGCGTCGAACAGACGAACGCTGATCTTCGCGTCGGCGGGCTTCCGACTGGTCTTCGACGGATCCGTGGCCATGGTCGGCTGCTCGCAGCTCCGGGGGATGAGGGGGTCCGGGCTCGAGGGAGAAGCCCGGACCCAGGTCAACGCTCTCGATGTGGGCCTCGAGGGCCGTCGCCACCGTGAACGCTAGAGGTCCGGGCGACCGCCGTCGCGATCGCAGGGCGGTCATCTGTTGCATCGGCGTGACAGAATCGCCTACGGCGCACGCCTTGACGATCCAGTCGAGGCGGGGAGCCGCGGCCCGGACACCCGGGCGATCGTCGCGATCCCGGATACGGCAACAGCCCGGGGGCACCCGGGCTGTCACCGTTGCGAGGGGCGACCGAGGTCAGACTCGGCCGCTGCCGACCCGGCGGGACCCAGTCAGCATCCCGACGACCACGACCACGATGATCGCGCCGATCACCGAGATCACGATCGTGCTCAGGTCGATCGGACCCTGGATCGGGTCCTTGACGTTGAACAGGACTCCGGCGAGGAAGCCCCCGACGAGAGCACCGACGATGCCGAGCGCGATGTGGCCGATGATGCCGAGGCCCTCGTCACCCTTGACGAGGAACCCGGCCAGGTAGCCGGCGATCGCGCCCAGCACGACCCATGCGATGAGATTCATTGCGTAACCCTCCGTCCTTTCCCAGATGGGATGGTGCTGGAAGCCTGCAGGCACGGCCGTTGCGCGCGTCGACGGCGCGCGACGGGAGTCGTTGCGAACGCATGTCGAACGGGCTCGATTCAGCGATCGCGCGGCCGCTGCGCCTTGGTTTCACCGGCTTCGCTGCGCTGCTTGTTGACGGTCCGGGCAGCGATCTCCTCGGCGCGATCCTCCGACCGTCCCTGCTCGCGCTCGCTGTCCTTGATGTGCTCGTACTGCCGTTCGCGTTTCGCGGACCAGGTCTTCTGGGGCATGCGAACACCTCCTTCGCGCTCGAGCCTACGAAGTCGGGCGTGCACGGGCATGTGCGTCGCGCCGTCGGGCGTTGCATCGACCCGACTGCTCACGCTTGTCATCCCGGCGCAACGAAATCGCGATCGACGACGGCGGCCCGGAGAGCCCGCGGGCGGAGACTCGAGCGATGGCATCCGATCTAAGCCCGGTCGCGTCGTGGCCACGGCGGTTGTGGACCGAGGCATTCGGCACGTTCGCGCTGGTGTTCGTCGCCGCAGGGGCGGACACGATGGCCCTGGTGAGCGACGGCGCCGTGTCGGTGGCGGCTCGTGCCGTGGCTCCGGCGTTGGTCGTGGCGGCCATGATCTACGCGGTCGGTGACGTCTCAGGCGCCCACTTCAACCCGGTCGTCAGCCTCGCCTTCACCCTGAAACGACTGTTCCCTGCCCGGCGGCTCGCTCCGTACTGGCTGGCCCAGCTCACCGGCGCGATCGTGGCTGCCCTGGTCCTGCGGATGTTGTTCGGCGATGCCGTCGCTGCCGGGGTCAGCACGCCCAAGGTCGAACCGGCCATCGCCGTCGCGCTCGAAGCGATCCTGACCGTGCTGCTGGTCACGGTCGTCCTGGGGACCGCCGACCGTGCACGGGTCGTCGGACCGAACGCCGCCATCGCGGTCGGAGCGACGATCGCGATGTGCGGCCTGATCGCGCTCCCCATCGACGGCGCATCGATGAACCCCGCCCGATCGCTCGGCCCGGCGATCGTGACGGGCCGGCTCGGCGGCATCTGGATCTACCTGGTGGGACCGACGCTCGGAGCCGCCCTGGCCGTCATTGTGATCGAGCTGGTGCACGGGCATTCCCGCGACGGGTCCGAGTCCAGACGAGCCGCCCAGGGGGAACCCGGCACGGAGTGAGCGTCAGGCGTCGGATCGACCGGTCGGCCGACGCGATCCTTCGCCGGGATCAGGCGGCTCGTTCCGAGGTTCGGTATCGCCGTCGTCCACGATCTTCGGAACATCGGACGGCGGCCGTAGGCGCCGGGCCGGGGTCTCGGCCGCGGAGTTCGGCGTCGCCGTGCGCTTCCGGATGCTCAGCAAGCCCATGATCAGACCACCACGACCCGGGCCGTCGCGCGCTCCGCGACGTCATCGGCTGGCGCGGTCGTGCCGTTGACCAGTGCGTCCAGCCCGGTCAGCTCTTCCAGGTCGTGCGGGACGACGACCGTCCCGGCACCCTGACGCGTGGCGTAGTCGGCCAAGGCGCCTGGGCCGTGGTCGGAGGGGAGCCAGCCGAAGGCGTCGACCCCGGCGGCTCGAGCCTCGCGAACCTGTCGGGCGATCTCCGAGCGGCCGACGCCGTCGAGCTCCTCGGGATCGAGTCGATCGGGAAAGCGACTGTCCCAGCCGTCGCTCGACCACCAGGTCGGCAGCGGTTCACCAAAGAGGGAAGGAGCATCCCAGTCGTAGAGCACGAGAGTGCGTGTTCCGTGCCGGGCCAGCTCGATCGCCCGGCGTCGGGCGTCCTTGAATCGGTCGTCTTCCGCCGTGATCGCGATAATCGAGTCTGGAGCTGGCGTGTGGATCGGCATCGACCAACCATCACGCCGCCCTGATTGCAGGCGGGCACCCCGACCGGGCGGAGCCATCTCAGAATCGTCGCGACCCCCGACTGTCTGAGCCAGCCTTGTCGTCCTCCGGCTCACCGTCGCGTCGGGCACGACACGAGCAACGCCGCTCAAATGGTCGCGACGGCATCGTCGACCGTGCGGCCAGTCGGCCGACCGAATCGAAGTCGGAGAGGAGCGCCGGACCCCGGCGCCGCGAGGGACCTGCAATCCGGACGCGGACGCGAGACGGGCGGGCGCAACCCGGGAACGGCCATGGTTGGACGACCGACGACCCCGGACGTCCCGGGCAACAACCAGGAGTGTCGATCCCATGGACAACCTCAAGCAGCCGTACCGCGACGTCGAGCAGGAAACGAAGAAGACCCTGCGCGACATCGACGGCCACGATCTCGGCGATGACATCGGGAACGCCGGCGACGAAGTCCGCAAGGACCTCGGGAACGCCGGCGACACCGCGCGTCGCGAGACGGAGCGCACGATCGACGACGTCGGACGACCTGATCCGGCCGACCGCCCCCGCTCGACCGTTCCGGCAACGAACGAGCGCTGAGCGTCGATCTCCAAGTGGCCGCCCGGTCCTTGACGAGCGGGCGGCCACTGTTCCCTGCAACGGGCGAGCCACGTCGCCGTCATGGAGCCGACGCGTGTCCGCCCCGAACCCAGGAGGTTGTCATGGGCCAGATCAAGGTCGTCCAGGGCCCGGTGGGTTGGGCGAAACTGCGCCAGCCCGCCGAGGTCGAGGCCGATCAGGTCAAGGCCGACCTTGACGCGCGGCCCCAGATCGCAGGCTCAGGCGAGCCCGGTAGTACCGACGAGCGTGAGGCACCGATGCCCAGGGGCTTCGAGGCGATCAAGACCATCACGATCAACGCGTCCCGGGCTGACGTCTGGGATGCCCTCACCGACCCCGACAAGATCGCGAACTGGCTTCACGGCACCACGGTCTCGACGGACTGGTTCGTGGGCAGCCCCATCACCTGGAGCGGCGAGTGGGACGGGAAACGTTACGTCGACAAGGGCACCGTGCTCGAATTCGACCCTGAGATCCGCTTGCGCACGACGCATTGGAGCCCGCTGGGCGGATCTGAGGACAGGCCGGAGAACTACCACACGGTCACGTACGACCTCGCCGGTCACGACCAGCAGACCCTGTTGACCCTGACGCAGGACAACAACGCCAGTCAGGCGGAGGCCGACGAGATGGCCGACGCGAACTGGGGCCCGGTCCTGGTACAGCTGAAGGCAACGGCTGAGCGAGCCTAGATCCGTGACGGGCCGATGCGGTCCGGCTGTCGAGGCTCCGGGCCTACGGGCGCCCGGTGTTCCTCCTGGCGGCGGCGCGGTTCACCGCCGCCTTGTACTCGAGGTGGGCACCAGCCTCGCTCACCTCATCCACGGCGACCTCCGCGTCCGCGTCGGCCAGATCGGCGCGCGTGGCATCGATCATGACCCGGGCCGCGAGTGCCGTCTTCGTGGCAGTCGCCTCCGCCAGGTTCGCCGAGGCCAGAGCGGCCTTGGCGGCCTTGGCCGTCGCGTTCGCGGCATCGGCGGCCTGCTGCGCCGCGTCGACCGCGGCCTGAGCTGCGACACGACCCCGACGGGAGACCGCAAGGGCCTGCTCGGCGCTGCGCCACTGCTGAAGCGCCGCCGCCGTCGTCTGCAGAGGTTCGTCGCCCTGTCGCATCCGGGAGGCCTCCGTCGCGCGCCGAACGTCGAAGGTCAGGATAGCGCCGCGCGGTCAGTCGCGCGGGCACGGCCACCTCGGACCGAACGATCGCTCACCCGGCCCGGGAGGAGGGACTCGGGCGCCTGGCAGCACGATGGATGATCCGGCGTCGCGCTCGTCGGCCGACCCAGATCGCCGCCCAACCGAGCGGGCCGAAGCGACCCGGCAGGAAGAGGATCCCGGCCTCGGCAAGCTCACGAGTCGCCGGGTGCTCGGCGGCGCTCCGGGCGAGCCTCATCGCTGCGACCGGATCACGCGCGCTTCGCAGCAGGGCAGCGCGGTCCGAGCGAGCCCGTCGCGCGAGGGTCCCGACGGCTCCGGAACGGACGAGCGCGGTGAGCGCACCACGCGTTTCCGGCATCGTGGCGAGGCGAGTGATCCGGATGAACTTCGACATGGTCGGCGACTCCGATCCTGTTTGACGCCATCGACCTGATCGTAGGCAACGTGTGGCCTGCGCCACGCTTCAGTCATCCCGCTCGGCATCGCGCGGGCATCGCGGGTCGAGGTCACGTGGCGCCGGCGACCGACTCTCGCTCGGGCTCGACCGCGGGTCGTTCCGTCTCGCCGAGCGTGAGGCCATCCGATCCGAGGTCGGGTGAACCACGGTCGGCCGGGGTCGGGGCGCGAAGCGATCCGAGCCAGCGCCTCAACTCCGCGTGCACGGCGACGGCGCCGACCACCGGAGCATCGTGGATCGGCAGGTCGACGGGGTGGAGGAGGAACGGCCGTCCTTGCCGACCGCCCAGGCCACCGTGCGAACCGACGAGATCCTCGTACGACACGACCTCACCGCTCTCCTGGTCGAACGGACCGATCACCGCCAGGTCGCCCGAGTTGGCGAACCCATCCAGGCGACGCAGGCTCTCGGCAGCGAGCGGGCCGAACGGCTGGAGGGGGTCGACCCCGACGATGCGATGACTCTCGAGGTGGTGCTCCCCCGTCGCCCCCAGCGCCACCGGCCCGTTGCTCGACGAGCGCACCAGGACGACGCCGACACCCGGGTGGGCGAGCAATCCGGCGATCAGGCCCGGATAGCGGTCGTCGATCTCCTCTCTCGTGACGCGGCGCTCGGTGAACGTGAGGTACAGGAGTGCCAGGTTTCCCGACGCGCAGGCGACGAGATCTCGACCCTCGAGGCTCGGCGTTTGCACGCGTCGCCGACGAGACGCCCGACGGGCCATGGCCGCCTGCAGCCCTCGGCCGCGGCCCAGCTCACCGAGGATCATCCTGCCGTCACCATGGTCCTCACCGGCCTGGGCCAGCGAGACCCAGCTACCGGTGTCGCCCATCAGCCGCCGGACGGTATCTTCGAGGAGCTCGCCGTACCGCTGGGAGTAGGGCGACCCGAGGCACTGGCCGTGATCCGACAGGACCACGAAGCGGTAGTCCGTTCGTGTCTCCCGGGCCACCTTCAGGAGGCTCCCGATGGTTCGGTCGAGACCATCCAACGCGTCGGCCGCCGCCGGACGTTCGGGGCCGACGTGGTGGGCCAGGGCGTCATACCCGGTGTAGTCGACGTAGATCGACGGAGCCCCGCCGAACATCTCCTCGATGACAAGTGCCGTCGTGAGGTTCCGCAGGGCGACGTTCGTGAGGGCTCGTTCCAGCGCGTAGCGGAGGCTGCGCTTCATCCGAGGCTCGACGCCGCGAGCGATCTGGCGCTCCCGCTGGTACAGCTCCTTGGCGATCTCGCCGATCGTCAGCACGGCAAGCCGGATGTAGTTCACCTGGCTGACGAACAGCCCTCGGAGGCGCCGTGGATCGTCCGGTGCAGGCTCGTCGGCGATCGTCGCCATGGTCAGGTAGCTTCGCGCGGCATCCCCCGTGAGGAGGTTCCCGATGCTCGCTCCGTCGTCGGCGAGGAGCCCGCGGCCGTCCGACTGGCGGACAAGGATCTCCGTGGCCCCGTCTGGCGTATTGGCGACGATCAGGGACTTCGTCCCCTTCTCGAACCACCGAAAGCCTGGCATGTCGTCGTTCTGCCCATGCAGGATCCCGGCCTGGCTGACCGGAGTCACCGGCGGAACGAGGGTGAACCACGGATCGAGCCGGTAGTCCCCGCTTCGCACCAGCCGGTCGAGCGCCGGCATGCGCCCAGCTCGCATCTGGGTGCGCAGGACGTCGAGACTGAGCCCATCGATCTGGATCATGAGCAAGCCGCTGGCCGAAGGGGTCGTCGTGCCGAACGTGCGGGCGGCCAGTCGGCGGACCTGCGCGCCATGGTAGGAGTCATCGTCAGACGCGCGTAGGATCTCCGCGAACAGCGCGTTCAGGATGGTCAGCATCAAGGCGTCCCAGATCGCGGCTTCGACGCTGCCCACCCCGACGCCCGGTACCACCCTTCCGATCGCCAGGACGATCAGGATCTCCACCCCGAGCCCGACCAGGGGAACCGTGAACGCCGGCAGTGGTGAGAGACCGAGCAGGAGCGCCGGGCGAACGAGGGCGTTGAGCGCGGTCAAGATGAGCGCCGCAAGCAGCAACGGGCCAGGTCCCGCCAGCGTCAGATCGGGCGAGATGGCCGCGATGATCCAGAGTGCGGCGATCGCGCCGAGGTACGAGAATACGGCGCGCCGGACGAGCGACAGGCGCGTGGCTCGCCACTCCCACAGGAGGCGTGCCTGATCGCGGTAGAACCCGGCCCAGTAGTTGGGCCGGCTGCGATCCAGGGTCGACGCGTCGGCTCGGTGGCTCATCGCGCCCGTCGCGACCTGGAGCGGGACCATGGGCGCCGGGCCCAGGTTCGCGGGATCGCCTCGAAGGCGACCGCGACGGCGAACAACCAGACCAGCCCGGCGGCGAAGCCGCCGACGACATCGCTGACATAGTGATAGCCGAGGTAGATCCGACTGAACCCGACGGCCCCGGCGATCACGACCGCGATCACCACCGCGGCGGAACCGGCTCGCCGGCCATAGCTCACCCAGACGACCAGGGCGATCGCCAGGTACAGCACAAGTGAGTTCATCGAATGACCGCTTGGAAAGCTGTAGTCCGGCAGGACATGCGCCCAGGGCAGGGCTGGCCGCGGCCGCTCGATGATGAGCTTGAGGATCCCGTCGAGAGCCACGCTCCCCGCGACGGCCGCAGCAAGGAACAACGCCTTCGCCCGCTGGCCTCGACCGAACAGGAGGCCTACGGCGACCGCGAGCACCAGTCCGATGCCCGGCGCGGATCCCAGGTCGGTGGACCCG
Organism: uncultured Chloroflexia bacterium; assembly: GCA_963744115.1. Taxonomy (GTDB): domain Bacteria; phylum Chloroflexota; class Limnocylindria; order Limnocylindrales; family CSP1-4; genus Chersky-267. The sequence goes on from CAVUSI010000001.1 coordinate 200,463, forward strand.
TTCATCACCGCATCCAGCCACGGCGACGAGATGGCATGGAGGAAGGGATTCGCGAACGCATCGAGCGCGAACGTCTCCTGGGTGTAGATACGATCGGCCAGGAACCCGAAGACGACCAAGGCGACCAGGGCGATGCCGAACCCGACCCCGAGCTCGGCGATCCCACGCTCGCTCGGTGTCGTGGGCGGCACGACCGCGGGAGGCCCGTTCTCGTCCGATCGATCCGATGGCCGGCCCGCGGGCGCGGCGAGGCCATCGGCGTGACGCTCCATCACTGCCTCGGGACCATGACGATCAAGGCAGCGGGCCGGATCGACACGTCGATCGGCGTCCGACCGATCACGCTCCCGTCGATATCCACCGGTCGCCTGGGATCCGACTCGATGTGGAGCTGGTGAGCCCGGGTTCGCGTCGCGTGGCCGTCCCGATCGTCTTCGGGCTTTGACTTGCGGAGCGCCTCCCATCCGGCCAGAAGCGCCGACAGCGGACCGGTCGCCCGGATCACGAGCAGGTCCAGGTGACCATCGTCGGGCCGGACCGCGCGAACCTTGAGTCCGGGCGGGAGCCGGCCGAGGTTGGCGACGATCACCTGCGCCGCCTCGGTGGTCGAGTGGACGCCATCGACGGTGAGCTCGTAGGGGATATTCCGGATGGTCCCCGCCTCTCGCAGCGCGTTGGCGACGTAGGCGAGCTTGCCCCACCGGCCCTTCTGTTCGCTGTCCGTCCGTCCCATCACGCTCGCATCGAACCCGATCCCGCAGGCGACCGTGAAGCTCCGCCGCTTGCCGTCGACAGTGATCTCCCCCACATCGATCCGCCGGCGTCGACCCGTCACCGCGATCCGTGCGGCCTTATCACGCCCAGTCGGGATCCCGAGGTTCCCGGCCAGCAGGTTCCCCGTGCCGGTCGGGATGACAGCCAGCGCGACATCCGTCCCGGTCAGGGCCGTCGCCACCTGGACGACGGTGCCGTCGCCCCCCACGCAGACCACGACATCGACGCCCGACCTCGCGGCGTGGCTCGCGGCGCGTCTCAGCTGACGCTTTCGCCTGACGACCACGGTCCTGACCTTGATACGCTCACCCTGCAGCGTCCGGCCGACGTCCTTGACGACGTCGGCGACCGGCCTTCCTTTCCGGAGCCGACCGACGACGAGCGCTCGTTTGGGGCGATCGTGCGATCCCCGGCCGGCGTCCTGCCTCGACACGGCGCGTTACGCCGACGGCGCAGCGCGCCGCCTCCCGAAGATGTCGGTCGCGAGGGCGAACACGGCGACGCACCCGAGGCCGGCGAGCAGCCCGGCAAGCACGTCGCTGGGATAGTGGGCGGCGACCGCGACACGTGCGATCGCGACGAGGATGACGATCAAGGCGAAGACGAGGGGGATCGCGACCTGAGCGGGTCTGGGCAGCGGGCCGTGCCACATCAGGATCGAGATCATCCCGAGGATCGCCACGGCCTCGAGCACGTGCCCCGAGGGAAAGCTGTAGACGACGCCAAGATCGGATTCGGCGAAGCCGGGTGGCCGCGGGCGGGCGACGAGCTGCTTGACCGCTTCGCTTCCCGCCGTCGCCGCGACCAGGATCAGGACCACGACGATGGCCTCTCGCAGTCGACGAGCGAGGATCAGCCCGGCGACGAGCGCCGTCCCGACGGCGATCATCGGGAGGTTCGCGGCATCCGACAGGCCGCGCCACGCCTCCATGTATGGCCCGAGGCCCTTCGCCGCGTCCAGGAGAGGCTGGTCGAACGGGATCGTGGTTCCGGAGGCGACCAACCAGGCAAGGAGGGCGAAGCCTCCGAGGCCGACCACGGCCAGCCCTGCCCATGTCCCTCGGTCCGCAGGACGGACGTCCGGAAGGGAGTCCGGTGCATCGTCTCGGAGCCGGGTCGGCTCGAAGGTCCGGGCATTCGGAGGGGCCACGTGCTCGCTCCCATCGTGATCCAGAGTGGCCGCGCCCGAGGTGCGCATCCGTTGGCGCCGGGCGTCGTTCAGCCACGAGACCATGCGGCCTGCGACGCTCCGGTCGCGTATGCGGTCGACGCGACCGCATTGCAGACGTGATACATCGCCGGCGGGGCAGCACGGTTGTCGTGCCGTTGAAACGGATCAGGCTCGAATGGCAGCGGCGGACCTCGTCGTCCGGGCTAGCGTTGCAACGACCCGACTCGCAGGACGGATGGGCCTCGCTGATGAACGAACGATCGGGCGGGCCTCGGACCGCCAAGGGTTCCAGAACCCGTTTCGGATGGATCCGACCGTGACGATGATCGTCTCCGCCTTCGGGTTGGCCGGGCGCCTGGCCGGAGACCTCCTGGACTCCGCATTAGGGTGGGCAAGCAGCCTGCTGTTCGGACGGGTTCCCGGTGCGCATCGGCGGTACCTGACCCTCATGATGGCCGGGTCCTTTGCCTGGATGCTCGTCATCGTCGGTCTGCTTCTCCCGGCGATCGCCTCGCTGCTCATCGCCTGGACACCGCATCCCGGCTTCATGGATGCGCGCTGGCTGCGAAGCGGCGATGCTCGTCGGCTTCGTCGGCCTGCCGTTGGGGGTCGGATTTCGCCGGCACGCTCGTCCCCTCGGACGAGGAGCGTCCGGCCGGCTTCAGGCTCCTGGGAGGGATCCTTCGGGGCTACATCCTTGCCCCCGTGATCGGTGGGCTGCTGATCTTCCTGGCCGTCGTCGGGATTGCGCGGAAGGTCCGTAGCCGTCGACACGGCTGGTCCGACGTCCACGTCCCGATCGTGGTCGTGCCGGGCGAATACGACACGATGGTCGAGGATCTCAGCGATGCGCTGATCGCAGCCGACATCCCGGTCTCGATCCGAAACGCTCCACGGGTCCTCACGCTCCCAGCCTGGGTCCTGAGCCACGTCGCAGGCAACGGCATCGCCAAGCTTCGACCCGAGCGGCTGGTCGAGCTATACGCGCCCGGGTTGCGGATCGGCGTCTATCCATCGGACATCGCCATCTCAGGCGACGATCGACAGCGGACCCGGGCGCGCGCGGTGGTGTTGAGCCGCCTTGCAACGTCGGCCGCCCATCTGACGACGAGCGCCGAAGCGCAGGAGGTGGAAGACCGGCTCGAAGAGCTGGCGCGGATCGGTCCATCGGGGTACCGAACGGAGACGCAGCGCGCGTTCGACCCGATCGATCGCCGGTTGCTCGAACTCACCGTGCCGACCGACGAATGGGATGTCCTGTACCGACTCCGCCTTCAGATCGAGCGCGACCTGCTCGCCGAGCTCGACCCAGGACGGCCGCGACCACGACGGCCGCTCGAGGGACGAGACGCCAGACCCGAGCTGGCTGCAAGGATGGATCGGGGTCCATCCAACGCGCTGACCGAACCGCTCCGTGTCGGCCCGGATCTGGCTGATCAGAGATCGAGCTCCGCGATGACCGGCAGGTGATCCGAAGCCCGGGCCAGGAGGCTCGGCTCGAGATCCGCCAAGCTGCACGAGACGAGGTCCTTGACGAGGGCGGGGCCGAGCAGGACGTAGTCGAGCCGCACGCTCGGGTCCGCTGCGGGCATCGTCGGCCCCGGGTCGGTCGGATGAAGGATCCGAAACGCATCCCCGAACTGCCGAGCCGCAATGGCCGTCATGACGTCCGACCGGATCCCGCCGTCCACGCGCAACAGGAGGCGGATCCAGGTCGGGAGCATCGAGACCGTCGGACGATCCGAGGGCGAGATGGCGTTCAAGTCGCCGACGATCATCGCGCGAGCCGCTTCCCGCCCGTCGCCGATGGTCCGCAGGACACTCCCCAGTTCGGTCATCCGCCTCGACTCACCCCGGCGCGACAGACCCGACGAGAGATGGACCGCGTACACCCGCACATCCGGACCGCTGAGCCTCAGTTCGATGAAGCTTCGACCGCGAAGAAGCGGGTGGCGCGCGACCGAATCGACCCGGATCCGGCTGAGGACGGCCACTGACGCACCTTGTTCGGCGTGAGCGACCGCCATGCCAAGGTCGGATGCAAGCCGGTCGACCGTCGCTCGATCGGTCGCTTCTTGGAGGACCACGAGGTCGGCCTCCAACGGCCCCAGCACGTTGGCGATGAGCGGTCCGCGACCGCGACCACCGAACCGGATGTTGTAGGTGACGAGCCGGACGATCACCCCGCCCGACCCGCCAGGCGGATGAACCGCTGGTCCTGGATGACCCCCCGCAGCTCCAGGAACCAGCCCGCCATCGATTGGATGCTGACGGGTCGGCGCACGATCTCCTGTGCCTCGCGTCGAGCGGGATCCAGGATCGGAGCGACCCATGTGGAGTCGTCGCACAAGGGGAGGCTGTTGATGCCACCGAGCAGGAGGGCTTCGTCGACCCACATCGCTCGGGCCTCGTCGCCGACGACGACGAGATCGAGATCGCTCGTCCCCGGCCCGCCGCCGTCGAATGGTCGGCCCGTCTCGTAGCTTCGCCCATTCACCGCGCTCCCCCGGAGGAAGAGTTCGGTGTGCTCTGGGAGGGCGCGATCGAGAACGGCAAGGAAGGTGCCGAGCGTTTCGGTCCGATCGCCGAACACTCGGGCCAGCGATTCGCTGACGATCGCGTCGTCGGCCGGCTGGTCGGAGCGCAGCGTCTCGATCATCCGACCGACGGCGCCGTCATCGTTGCTTGCCGCGCCGATCGTATGGATCGTGACCCCCGGGCTCTCCCGGCGGATCCGGTCGAGCTCGACTCCGGCGAGTGGCGTGTCGTGCGGCTCGGCTCGGCCATCGACGATCCAGGCCGTCGGCACCACGAGGATCCGGTCGGCGCCGTCGCGGATGCCTTGGCGGACCAGGCGGGCGACGTCGCTGTCCCTCTCGGCGACAAGCACGACGGCGTTCGGGAGCGCGGCTCTCGGCGGATCAGCCAGCGCATCTCGAAGCGAGCGCCATAACGCCGCGTCATCGAGGCCTCGGACGGCAACGATCAGTCCGGTTCCAGCGAATTGGTCGGACGAGTGCACCGACCGACGGTGTGCTTGCCAGCGTTGCGAGCGGTCATCTTCGATCGGGTGAGGTGTGACAGGAGTGCTGCGAATCTCCGTGACGATCGGCGTCCACGGCCGGGATGACGTCCGTGGCCGATCGCCGGCGCGTCAACCCCGGGAGCGCTGGACTCGAGGCCCGATGTCGCGGTGCGACGTCACCGCCGGCGACCCGAGGTCGACGATCCGGGCCCGGCCGCGCTGCCTTTCGACCCCGTCGTAGCGTCGGACACGGCCCGAGCAATGCCACTGAAATGGTCGCCGCGGCATCGTCGACCGTGCGGCGATACCGCCGACCCTACGGATGCGGAAGGAGAGGAACCGATGTGCCTGACCTGTGGATGCATGGACGCCCATAAGAAGATGGGAGAGCACAACATCCGCTACGAGGACCTGCGCGAAGCGGCGAACGAGAACGGCAGGACCGTGGACGAGACGTTCGACCTGATGGTCGGGACGCGGGCCAAGGATCGCGCCGCCCATGAGCACGAATGGACGTCGATCCCGGCGGGCCAGCGAACCGGGTAGCCCGAGCGTCAGACGATCCCACCGCCCCCGCTGGCCCGCCAGCCGGGGGCGGTGCCGCGTGCCCTCCGAATCGAAAGACACCAGACACAGCCTTGCGTCAGCGAGTCGTGCTCCCGGTGAGCGAGCTCGATCCGATCCGGTTCGGCGATGACCTGCCCGCGCGACAGCTCGGCCGCAAGACCGGTCCAGGCGATCACGCAGACCCGACAGACGGTCGGTCCGTCGTCGCTGATGAGACGCTCGGCTCTCCCACAGCGGATACACCCGCCGTCGCGGTCGCTTCGATCCATGCGCCCATCGTCTACGCCGGCAAGAGACGGTCTCAGGACCTGCCGACGGCAGACCGTTGCGACGTCGTTGCAATCTCCCAAGCGGGTCGCGCCCGATCGCCGGCTGCAACGCCGCTGTAACGGGAAGGGTCGCGTCTCGTGCGCGTCGGTGAGCCGGGAGCGCGCATCATCCCCGCGGACGGTACAGTCCCTCGGGAGGATGGCCGCAGATGAAGAACCAGCCGCTCGTCCTCGTCGCCGATGACGAACCCAGGATCACCAAGCTCGTCGCCGTCACGCTGACGGACGAGGGGTTTCGGGTGGTCACGGCCGGCGGCGGCGAGGAGGCGCTGCGGAAGGCGGAGGAAGTCCGCCCGGACATCGTCCTCCTGGATATCGTCATGCCGGACCTCGACGGCATCGAAGTGATGCGTCAGCTTCGCGAGTGGCGGTCCGTGCCCGTCATCTTGCTGACCGCCAAGGGCTCGACCGCCGACAAGGCCAAGGGCCTCGACCTCGGCGCCGACGACTACATCGCCAAGCCCTTCCATCCGGACGAGCTCGCGGCGCGAGTCCGGGCGGTCCTCCGGCGGGCGGCCGGAGTCACGCCGGGCGGCGGGATCGTCCACATCGGGGATGTCGAGATCGATCTCGAGCGTCGGTTCATGACCCGCGACGGAGAGCTGGTCCAGCTCAGTCGGACGGAGTGGCTCCTCCTCCAGCACCTCGCGGCGAACGCCGGGAAGGTCGTTCTCCACAGCGAGCTCCTGACGAAGGTCTGGGGTCCGGAGTACCGGGACGACCTGCAGTATCTCCGCGTCTGGATCAGCCGCGTCCGCCGGAAGCTGGGCGCCGCCCCCGGCGAGCCGGGACCGATCACGACGTTCCAGGGGATCGGGTACGTCCTCAACGTCGACGAGGCGGCCGCACTCGAGGTGCCGGAAGCGGTCGCCTCCGCCGGCCATGCCGGTTGAACTGGCGGATCGACCCGGGATCCTGGTCGGCCTCGACCTCCTGATCGGCGGGGATCCCGACTCCCCGAGACCGGTCGACGACGCCGACGTCGTGCTCGAGCGGCTCGGTTGGATCGGGCGCCCCGTCGTGCTCGTCGGCGAGGACGTCCTCGGACGACGCCTTCCGGAGACCGAGGCTGGACGGGTGGCCTGGGCGCTCGGGACGTTGCTGTCCGAAGGACTCGACGCGATCCCGTTCGTCGAGACGCGGATGGAGCGGGCCGAGGATGGGGCCGATGCGGAGGCGGTCGACCGCTGGACCGCCGTCCGGGCCGAGTTCAAGGCGACCTGGCTCCTGACCGCACACCCGTCGAGCATCGGGCCGGCGCGGCGCGCTCATCTCGGCGTCATCCATATCGGGCCGCGGGCGGTCGACGTGCCGGGCTCGATCGAGCGAGCGGATCGTCGGGCGCGGGACCTGCTCGACGCGGTGAGTCAGCTACTGACGATGGATACGTTCAGCGTCCCCGGATCGAGCTGACCGCATCCGGCGCGCGGTCGCGATGCGGCCGTAACATCCCGCCGCCCGATGATGGGTCCGTCGCAGCCCACCGGCGGGCAGACTCGGGCGATGACGATCGCAGGCCCACCGCAGTCGATGCCGATCGCGGCGCTGGACTCCGCAGGTCGCCGCTTCGGCGACGTCATCGCCGTGGACGGGGTCACGTTGGAAGTCCGACCGGGGTGCCTCCTCGGCGTGATCGGACCGAGCGGAGCGGGCAAGACCACCGCCGTCCGCCTGCTGAACGGAACGCTCCGACCCACGAGCGGGAGCGCCAGCGTCTTCGGTCGCGACCCCACCGCGTTGCCGGCACGAGCCCGGAAGCGACTCGGATCGATGCCGCAACAGGTCTCCCTGTATGACGACCTGACGGTCTCCGAGAACCTCGACTTCGTCGCGAGCCTGTTCGGGATGCATCTGTTCTCCAGGCGTCGACGGATCCGAGAGATGCTGGAATGGCTCAAGCTCGCCGACGCTCGGAGTCGTCGCGCCTCGGCGCTGTCCGGAGGGATGCAGCGTCGCGTCCAGCTCGGTTGTGCGCTCGTCCATCGACCCGATCTCGTCTTCCTCGACGAGCCGACCGCCGGGATCGACCCGCTCCTTCGCCAGACGATCTGGCGTGAGCTGCGAAGCCTCAGGGACAGCGGGACGGCGATGGTCGTCACGACCCAATACCTACCGGAGGCCGAGGAGTGCGATGAGGTCGCGCTGATCGCCAGTGGCCGTCTGGTCGCGCTCGCCGCACCGGAGGCACTCCGGCAGCTCGCCTTCGGTGGCGAGCTGCTCGACGTCGAGACCGAGGGCCTGGTCGACGCCGGAGCGGTCGCCACGGATCCGATCATCCACGCCGTCCGGCAACTGGGTCCGCGTACGCTGGTGGTCACGGTGTCCGACGCTGCGAGCGCGACGCCGGCGGTGCTGGCGTCGATCGAGGCAGCGGGCGGGACGGTCACCTCGATCGAGGTCTTGCGGCCGTCGTTCGACGAGGTCTTCGCTCGACTGGTCGAGCGGATGACCGACCAGTCGGGGTCCGACTCACCCACGGACCCCGCGTGAGATTCCTCGACCGGCCTCTCCGCGTTCTCGCCGTGATGGGCAAGGAGTCGATCGAGGTCGTCCGCCGCCCGCGGGCCCTCGTCGGTGTCGTCGCCGGGCCGATGCTGATCCTCGGCCTGTTCGGCCTCGGGTTCGTCGGCCAGCCCCCTCTGCGCACCGACCTCGTGATCCCGCCGGGACTCGGTCTTCCGGAGGATCCGAGCGCGTACACCGCGGACGCCGGGCGGGGGGTCGTCATCGCCAAGGTCACGACCGACCGGTCGATCGCCATCGACGGCCTCCGGCGGCACGAGACCGACCTGGTCGTCGTCGCGCCACCTGATTCCGCCGACAGCTTGGCTGCCGGTCGGCAGGTGGTCCTGTCCGTCGCGTTCGACAGCGTCAGCCCGTACCAGGCCTTCGTCGCCCGGGCGGCCACGGACCAGATCGTCGCCGCGATCAATCGGCGGATCGTCGAGGAGGCCGCTCGACGCACCGTCGACACCGCGGCCTCGAACGACCTGACGGTGCCGCCACAGATGCGTCCGGAGTTCGTCGCGGCACCGACCCGGGCAGACGCCGTCGATCTGGCCCCGAGCCCCCCGACCGTGATCGGCTTCTATGGGCTGCTGGTCCTGGCCCTCGTCGTCCAACACACGTCGGTCACGATCAGCGCCCTATCGACCCTTCGGGATCGCCGGACCGGGGCGATGGACCTGTTCCGCCTCTCGCCCATCGGGAGCAGCGAGATCCTGCTCGGCAAGTACCTCGCATTCACCGTCCTCGGCACGATCGTCGCGATGGCCGTCCTGGCAGTGCTGGTGGTCGGCTTCGGCGTCCCGTTCCTGGCGCCGCCCGGCGTGGCCTTCGCGACGCTCGCGCTGCTGGTCATGGCCTCGACGGGGATCGGGATCGTGATCGCGCTCGTGTCGGACTCGGAGCGTCAGGCCATCCAATCGGCCCTGCTCGTCCTGCTCGCTTCGGTCTTCTTCAGCGGACTGGCCGTCGATCTCGCCGGGTTCTCCGCTCCGGTTCGGACGGCGTCCGAGCTCCTGCCGGTCACCCAGGCGGGTCGGCTCCTCCAGGAGCTGATGCTCCGGGGCTCGACCGCTGAGTCGTGGCGACTGGGCTCACTCGCGGCGATCGCGGGGGCGCTGGCGGTCGGCGGCTGGGTCGTCCTGCGGCGTCAGTTGCGCCGGCCGGACTGAGCGAGTGGCGACCCGGGGGCTAAGCGTCGCTGGTACCTGGCACCCGGGCCCGAACCCCGTCCGGTCAGGCGACGCCGACGGGGGTCCGCCGCTCGTCGAGGTCGCCATCCGCCCCGGCTTCAAGGTCGATGCCGGTCGCGCCGGAAGGGCTGGCGTCGGCGGTCGGACCGACCGGGATCCTCCGATCCTGGAGCCGCTCGAGGATCACCTCGATCGCCGCGGCCACGGGGACGGCGATCAGCGCCCCGCGAAGGCCGTCGATGGCCCCGCCGATCAGTAGGCTCGCGATGACCAGGAACGGCGAGATGCCCACCACGTTCCGCATCACGATCGGCACGAGGACGTTGCCTTCGATCACGTGGATGACGACGTAAGCGACGATGAGCAACGGCAGGACCTCCGGCCGGATGGCGGCCGCGACGAGCAGCGCCGGGACCGCCCCGATGGCCGGTCCGACCATCGGGACCAGCTCGGCGAGGCCGGCGAGGAGACCGAGCAGGAGCGGGGACGGCAGACCAAGGGCCCAACACACGGACCCGGTCATCGCCCCGACGGCGAACATCAGGGTGAGCTGCCCGCGGACCCAACCACCGAGCCTCAATTCGATATCGTTCCACGTGTCCCGAGCGCCTCCTCTGCGCTCAGGCGGCAAGAAGCTCAGACCGAATCGCTGGAGTCGGGCCCGCTCGGTCATCCAGAAGTAGATCAGCGCCAGGACGGTCACGGTCGACACCACGGCGTCCGCGACGGTCAGCCCCACGGCCACGACCTGTCCGGCCTGCGGCGACCCGCCGCCATCCAGCGCAGGGCGGATCGAGTCCAGGAAGCTCGCGATGGCCGCCGACAGTGCCTGCGGCTGAAGCCCGTCGGCCCACTCCGTGGCCCGATCCAGCGCCTGCGGGGCCGCCGTCGCGAGGGCGTTCGCCTGATCGAGACTGCCCGGTACGACGATCAGCAGGACGATCGCGACGAGGGCGAAGAACCCGAGGTAGACCGTGAGGATGGAGATCCCTCGGGGGAGTGGAGACCGTCCTCGGAGCCCGCCGACCAGAGGTTCGAGGGCGGATCCGAGCAGGACGGCAAGGAAGACGAGGATGATCACCCGCCACGCGACCAGCGTCGCGGCGACGAGCGCCACGACCACCGCGGCGCCCGCTGCGGCTCCGATTCCGCGAGCGAACCACGCGCCGATGTCGCCGCGGGCCGTGGGGCCCGCGGCGACGCCCTTGAGGTCTGCCGGGTCGATCCGTTCCCCATCGGGGCTGCTGCGATCGGTCATGGTCCTCCCGGAAGGAGCATCGACCGGACCGCCTTTCACCCAGGCGCTGCAGGACCGGATCGCCTTGCGGATATCTGTCATCTCGCGGCGGTCGAAGGCGGTGACATGACATTGAAACCTTGACGGACGCCCCGGCCGTGCGTTCAATCTTGGGATGACCCCGGCCGCGACGCCCGGCGACACGCGCGCGGAGGCCGGCGACGTCCGACGCGGCTTCGCCTGGCTCCGTCGCGATGAAGGCTGGCCGCGCGGCGAGGGTGCCGCCAGGCTCGGCGGCGCCGTCCTGATCGCGCTTGCCGCCGTCGCCCTGAAGCTCCTGATCGTCCGAGGGCTCGGGGGCGAGCTCGGATACTTGAGTTATCTGGGGGCCGTCGTCGTCGGCGCGTGGGTCGCCGGGCTCCGGGGCGGCCTCCTGACGACCGCCATCTGCGCGATCGCCGAGGTCGTGCTGTTCGCGGAGCTCTTCCCGCCGGCCGAGGTCATGTCGACCTCGGAGCTCTACCTGGTGGCCCTGTTCCTGTTCGACGGCGTGCTCGTCAGCGCGATCACCTCGGGACTCCGGCGCGCGACCCATCGGGAGCGGCTCGCGCGAGACGAGGCCGAGGCGAACCTCGCGGAAGGCCAGGCGGCTCAACGCACGGCCGATGCGGACCGGCTGGCGCTCCAGCGGCTGCAGGCCGTGACCGCCAGCCTCGCGAGCGCGGCCACGCCCGGGGAGGTCGCCGACGCCATCCTCGATCGGGGCCTCGCTGCCCTGGATGCGGATGCGGGCGGTGTCTCCCGGGTCGACGCCGACGGGCGCGCCCTGACATTGATCGCCGCACGCGGGTATCCGGCGGATGAGACGCGGCCCGGCCGAGCGTATCCGATCGATCCGGCGTCACACCTGGAGGAGGCGGTTCGCACCGCCCGGCCCGTCTTCGTCGGTGACCCGGTGGACTGGGCGTCCCGATACCCGAGCACACCGCCGCACGCGCTGCCGGGGTCCCCGACGGGCGGAGCCATCGCCGTGCTTCCGATGGTCGTGGCCGGCGCGGTGGTCGGCGTCATCGTCTTCCGCTTCGCCGAGGCGCGCGACTTCGGTGACGGGACGGGAGACCTGGCGGCAAGACTTGCGGACCAGGGCGCACAAGCCCTGGACCGCGCGGTCGTATACGAGCAGGAGCGAGCGACACGCGAGGCGTTGGAGCGCGGTCAGAAGCGATTGCGCTTCCTGTCGAAGGCGAGCGATCGGCTGGCGCTCCGGCTGGAGATCGCCTCAGGGCTCGACGAGGTGACCCGCCTCGCGGTCCCGGATCTCGCGGACTGGGCGGTCATCGAGCTGCTCGATCTCGACCGACCCATCGTCGCGGTGGCGGCCGACGGAGGGGGGCGGGTCGGGGCGGTGGAGCACCTCGTCCAGGTCGCACCGCGAGGCCTGGGCCTGTGGCTCGCGCCCGAGACGGTGGACCAGGGGGCCACCCTCGTCTCGATCGACTCGAGCTGGTTCGAACGCTTGACCGACCCGCTCGGCGTAGACGCTCTCGCCGATCTCGGCACGCGAACGCTGCTCGTCAGCCAGATCCTCGGGGACGCGGGTGATCCGGTGGGTTCCATCGTCCTCGGGGCGGAGCAACGAGATCGCTTTGAAGACGACGATGTCGCGATGTGTCGCGACCTCGCTTCGAGGATCGGTGTCGCAGCGGGACAGGCGCGCCTCTTCGGTGCAGTCGACCGGTTCAAGGCGACGGTCGATGCCAGCGGTGATGCGGTCTACATGTTCGACCCCTCGACCCTCCGAGTCGTCTACGTCAATCGCGGGGGTGCTGACCTGGTCGGGCTCGACGCCGGCGCCGTGCTCGGCAGCAGCGTCCTCCAGCTCCAACCCGCACACGAGGCGGATGGGTTCCGCGCCCGGCTCACGACGCTTAGGACCGGACCGACGGCCTCGACGGTGTTCACCGGCGTCCTGATCCGTAGCGATGGACATGAGATCCCGGTCGAGGCGTTCCTCCAGGAAGTCGTCCTGCCCGATGCGCGGCGGACCGCGATCCTGACCGCCCGCGACGTGAGCGATCGGATCGATGTCCAGGCCAGGCTGACCCGGATCGCGGGCGACGAGCGACGACAGGCGGCCGAGCTTCGCGCCGTGATCCAGGCCATGGGCGAGGGCATCCTCGTGGCCGACCACGCGGGACGGATCTCCCTCGCCAACGATGCCGTCGCGGAGATCCTCGGTGAGGTCCCGGAGCGCCTGGCGGACCTCGACGCGATCCTCGGAATGGATCTGGCGCCGGTCAGTCGCGACGGTCTCGATGAACCCGAGCCCGGCCAGCCGCACATCTCGGCGCTTGCCGACGGGCGCTGGGTCGAGATCGCGACGTACCCGGCCGATCTCGGGTCGGGCCTGCTCGAGGCAGGCAACCCCTCGACGATCGTCGTCGTTCGGGACGTGACTCAGGCTCGAGAGGCCGAGGCGGCCCGCGAGGCCTTCCTCGGCGTCCTGTCCCACGAGCTCCGGACCCCCGTGACGACGATCTTCGGCTATGCCAAGGTGCTCCGGAAGTCGGGCCGCCGCCCGGATCGCGAGGCGATGCTCGCGGACATCGAGGTCGAAGCAGATCGGTTGTACCGGATCGTCGAGGATCTCCTGGCTCTGAGCCGGGTCGAGGGCGGGATCACCATCGAAGGAGAACCGCTCCTCATCCAGCACATCGTGCGCAGCGTCGTCGCGTCGGAAGCCCAGCGGTGGGACCAGCTCCGCTTCGAGACCGACCTTCCGTCCGGCCTGCCGGCGGTGTTCGGAGAGCAGACGTACGTCGAGCAGGTGCTGCGCAACATGGTCGCGAATGCCGGGAAGTACAGCCCAGCTGGGACCGTCGTGACCGTCGTGGGGTCGTCGACCCCGACGGAGGTGTTGATCAAGGTCCTCGACCGCGGGCCCGGGATCAAGCCCGACGAAGCCGATCGATTGTTCGACCTCTACTACCGCTCGCCAGGGACCGCGCGGAGCGCTGCCGGTGCGGGGATCGGCCTGTACGTCGGCCGCGGCCTGGTCACCGCGATGGGTGGCCGGATCTGGGCGCGGCGGCGCTCGGGCGGTGGCTCCGAGTTCGGGTTCAGTCTGCCTCGTTGCGACGAGGATCCGATCGCGGCCGTATCCGGCTCGGACGCTTGAGCCGCCGCGCGCGCATCGCGTAGAGTTGGCGGGCCCATCCGGCGTCAGCCGGGGCTCGGGCAGGATCTTCAGGAGGGTGGATGCGGGTCTCGCCGCGTGAGCTCAAAGCCGTTCGCGCAAGCGGACTCATGACCCGATACGCCGTCCTCGGCGAGGCTGTGTTCGTGATCGTCGACCTGCCCGACGAGGGGACGGCCGGGACCCCGGTCGAAGACCCCTGCGAGCTCGAGCACTGGGGACTGGTCCTCCAGGGAGAGCTCGTCCTGGAGGGAGCCACGACCCAGACCTTCGGTCCGGCGAGCGCGTTCTACGTCCGGCCCGGCGCCCCGGCGCATCGGTTCCATTCGGATCGTCGGGCGGTCATCGCCGGGTTCGCACCGACGACCGAGCCGCTCGACGACTCACCCGAGGCGCTCCGCGCGCGGGGGATCGAGGTGGTCCGGTGGGTCCCGGCGCCGGTCCTCCCGCCACCGATGATGCATGTCAGAGGGACGCGGGTGCGGTCGGCGTCGGTCGGGCAGATAGAGACGCAGGCCGCCGAGATGGGGGCCTGGCTGTTCACCCGGACCTCGTTCGGGGCGCTCAGCGGCTACACGGACGGCTGGTGCGACCTCCCGCATTGGGGCCTCGTGCTCGACGGCGACCTGGTGCTGCGCTGGGAGAGCGGTGAGCTCGAGCTGCTCGGTGCGGGCGACGCGTTCCACTGTCCGGCCGGCCCCCCCGGACATCGGATCGAGGTCGCCGACGCGGCCACGATCGTCGACTACACGCCGATCGAGGCGGTCGATGACGGCGAACGCCGACGGGCCCCCAGGACGATCGCCACGCGGACGCGCGGTCGACGGTCGCGACGACGCGCGGGCGGTCCATCGCCCGGAGCCGTGGGCGCGATCGGCGGGCGTGACGCCGGTCGTCCGATCGAAGCCACCATTTCCGCGACGCGCTCGGGCTGATCGCCCTCGGCGGCGTCCACGGGCCGGCGGCATGTTGATAGAGCTCCGCAATGCGGGGGCCCGGCTCGCACATCATGCCGTCCGGTGCGCCCCGGCATGATCGCGTCATGGACCGTTCATCCAGCGATGGGCACGGCATCCGCCCGATCGCCGCTCCTGACGCGCGTCGTGGACCCGTGGAGACCCGACCGCTGCGGATCGCCCAGGTGGCTCCCCCGTTCGAGACCGTCCCACCCACCGGGTACGGCGGCACCGAACGTGTCATCGCCGCGCTGACGACCGAGCTCGTGGCGCGCGGTCACGATGTGACCGTGTTCGCCAGCGGCGACTCGGACGTCCCGTGCGAGCTCGTACCGACGGTGCCCGCCGCCCTTCGGGCGACCGGCTTCGGCGCGGATCCGTCGGGCTTCTTCGTCTCGACGACGCTGCAGGTCCTCGAGCGCATCGACGACTTCGACATCGTCCACAGCCATCTCGACTTCTCCGGCCTGACGATGGGTGAATGCATTCCCGACCGGGTCGTCACGACCTTCCACGGCCGTCTCGACTGGCCCTACGCCCGAGCCGCCCTGACGCGGGTCCGGTCGGGCCTGGTCGCCATCAGCCGCGCGCAGGCCGACGCTCACCCAGACCTCGGATGGGCAGGTGTCGTCCACAACGGCCTCGACCTGAGCGAGGCCCCATTCGAGCGACGTCGCTCGGAGGACCTCGTCTTCGTGGGCCGGATCACGCAGGAGAAGGGCGTGCTCGACGCGATCGAGGTCGCCCGCCTGTCCGGGCGACGCCTGTGGGTCGCCGCGAAGATCGGGCCGAGCGCCGAGGAGCAGGCGTATGCCGAGACCGTCTTCAAGCCAGCCCTCGCTGGCGCCGACGCCGAGTACCTCGGCGAGCTGTCGGGCGAGGAGCGGGATCGGCTGCTCGCCGAGTCCTTTGCCCTGGTCATGCCCGGTGCGTGGCCGGAGCCATTCGGGCTGACGGCGATCGAGGCGCTCGCCTGCGGCACGCCGGTCATCGCGAGGCGGGTCGGCGCGCTGCCGGAGATCGTCCGGCCGGGCCTCGACGGGTTCCTTGCGGATGACCCCATGGAGATGGCCTTCCACCTCGACTCGATCGGTGTCCTCGATCGTGCGGCGATGCGCGCGTCGGTGCTCGACCGGTTCTCCGCAACGCGGATGGCCGACGGCTACGAAACCATCTATCACCGGATGGTGGGACGCCATGAGATCCGGATCGACGGGTTGGTCCCGTACGTCGCAGCGGGCTGACGTTGCGTTCCACGGACGAACCAGCCGACCCGGGAAAGGAGCAGGTCATGGACACGAACGGCTCGACAGGCTCGGATCGCGTCAGCGGAGCGATCGGGGTGATGCGCGCGACCGCCGATCAGGTCGGGGACCGCCTTCCGGGCGTCGTCGACACGGTCCGCGAAGGGGCGACCGGAGGTGCCCGTGCGATCCAGGAGTTGCCGGATCGGGATCAGCGCCTGTTGGCCGCATTCTCGCTCGGGCTTGGGCTGGGTCTGTCGATCTCGGGGGCACCGCGCCTCCTCGTGGTCGCGACCCTGGCGCCCGCCCTGCTGATCGGAACGACCATGACGACGCGTCGCGCCGGCTCGTCCTGACTGGACGCTGTCGGCAACGAACGCGACATAGGTGCAACACCCATGCCCGCCGACGCGAGGCACACGACGGTCCGCGCAGGGCAGGCTTGACCGATGGACGCGTCGTTCCTCGACATCCTTTCGCACGAGCTGCGGACGCCCGTGACCGCGATCTACATGGGATCGCAGGTCCTCGTCGGGCACGACGTCGCCCCGGAGCGCACCCGCGCCGTCGCGGACGATATCCACATCGAGGCAGAGCGCCTGTTCCGCTTGATCGAGGACCTGCTGGTCCTGGGGCGGCTGGATGACGGGTCGCTGGTCCCGGACGAGGAACCCGTCGCGATCGGTCGTGCCGTGCTCGAAGCGATCGACCGAGAAGCCGTCGTCGGCGCAGGGGTGGCCATAGCATTCGCGGGGGTGAGGGACTCCACGGCGGCTGCGGCGGACTGGACCCTGGTGACCCACGTCATCAGGAATTTCCTCGACAACGCCGTCCGATTCGGCCGGCCCGAACCTGTCGACGTCAGCGTCGATGTCGGGGTCGATGAGGTCGAGGTCCGGGTGCTCGATCGGGGCGCCGGCCCGGCGGTCGGAGGGGCCGACGCATTCGAGATCGCGGCGCCGATCCCGGTCGTCCAGGCACAACGTGCCGGCGGCGGGATCGGGCTGTTCGTCGCCGGCCGTCTCGTCCGTGCGATGGGGGGTCGGGTCTGGGCCCGGCCGCGGGCCGGGGGCGGGTCCGAGTTCGGGTTCGCGCTGCCCCGAGCCGCTTGAGGTCCCGCCACCCGCGGCGAGGACACACGGGCCCCGGTCGCCGGGGCGTTGATAGACAGCCGCAAGGTCCGCGCCCCGAGCCCGGTCTCGACCTGGACCGCCGGCCCCGTAGCGTGGTCCACGTCCAGCCGCGCTCCGGCGCATCACGCACAGGAGGCATCCATGACCGCACCGTCGTCGACCCCTCGTCGCCCCTCGTCGAATGGTCGCCGCGCAGCCGACACGATCTCACCCGAGCCCCGCCTCGGCCAACGAGGTCCGGAGGTCCAGGCATTCGGCACCCTTCGACGGCTGCCGATCGGTCTTTCCAACGCCGTCCGCGGCGAGAGCTGCCGGCTGCTGAACGAGATACTGGCCGACTCGATGGTGCTGACCGCGCTCTACAAGAAGCACCACTGGCTGGTGGCCGGTCCGACCTTCTACCAGCTCCACCTGCTGTTCGACAAGCACGCCGCCGAGCAGGTCGAGCTCGTGGACCTGATCGCCGAGCGCGTGCAGACGCTCGGGGGGATCGCCGTCGGCGACCCGCGTCACGCCGCCGAGCTGACGTCCATCCCACGGCCGCCTGACGGCGCGGAAGCCGTCGGCGGCATGATCGACCGCCTCCTCGAGGCGCACGAGGGGGCCATCATGCGGATCCGGAAGGCCATCGAGCGGACCGAGAAGAACGGGGACGCCGGGTCCAACGACCTGCTGATGGGGGACGTCTTGCGCCGACATGAGCTGCAGGTCTGGTTCATCGCCGAACACGTCGTCGAGATGCCGCCCGTCGCGGTGACGAGGGGCGCGAGCTAACGTCGGCGAACAGGGCGTCGACCGACGACGACGACCCCGACGCGAACGCCCGGCCAGGTCGTGTGACCGGCCGGGCGTCGACGCGGGATCACTTGTCGAGGATGCGATCCGCTTTGCGGTCGATCTTGTCCTTCTGCGACTTCGAGATCCGGCCGTCCTCCTCCTGCTGGGAGGCCCGGGATTTCGCGTTCCGGGCGTGGGACTTGTCGGGCATCGGATACTTCCGCTCCTCGGGGAGCCCGAAGTCGGACTTCGGAAGGGAGTTCCGCTTCTGGGTGCTGAGTTCGCTCATGGCCCCTTCTCCGTGATCGGGTCTGGGGGAACCGCGCCCGACGACGGGGTTGTGGGACGGGTTCCCCCGGCGACCAACCTAGCCCGGTCGGCCTTGCAGTCGGACGGGTCCTCGAGCGACCGAGTCTCGCACCCCCATTCCAGCCGTCCGGCGGTCAGCGGGCCGCGCCCCGTCGGCGGCCGGGCCGTCGTCGACTCAGAACAGCCAGTCGCCGTCCTCCATGATCGTCCGGCCGACGAGCTCGTTGGCCTCACGCCAGGCCTGGATCCGGATCGGCCGAAGCCGAAGAAAGACATACGGGTCGGACTCGTCTCGTGGGTCCCAGTCCGCCTGGCGAACGTACCCGTCGGCCAGCGACGCCGGTGCGTCCGAGAGCGGGACCTCGGCCTCGAGTCGCGCATCCATCATCAGGACGTCCCGCGTGACCCCGAAGGCGAGCCGCGCCCGCCCGGAGGCCCGGATGTTGCGCGCGGTGAGCGACGCGGTCGGAGCCGCGATCAGGACGTCGCGCCCGTCCCACGAATACGACAGTGGGACCAGGTGGG
Source organism: uncultured Chloroflexia bacterium (assembly GCA_963744115.1). Classification (GTDB taxonomy): domain Bacteria; phylum Chloroflexota; class Limnocylindria; order Limnocylindrales; family CSP1-4; genus Chersky-267. Next base: position 219,404 of record CAVUSI010000001.1, read on the forward strand.
CGACCCCGGACGACGATGCGCTGGCGACCCACGTGTCGGCGCCGACGGCCTCCAGAAACCGTATCGAGTCGACCGTGCGCTGCGTCCCGGTCCGTGGCCCGTCCGTCACGAGGCGATCGTAGTCCACGGCGAGACGAACGTGCTTGGATCCGGGCGATCCGACCCCTCGGCCAACCAGCCCGTCGTCGTCGGGTCATCTGGCACTAGCCCACCGCCACGCGACCTCCCAGACTCCGAGCGTGGGCAAATGGCCCGTTGTGGATGGCCCGGCCCTCGTCCGCCTCGACGCGGCTCGCCGACCCTGACGAAGAGGCCCTGATGCAGGGGGTGAGGCGATGCTCACCGTCTTCGTTGACCCGCAGCGCTGCGTCGGTTGCATGCAGTGCGAATTCGCCTGCGCAGTCGAGCACTCGCACACGCGCGACCCCGTCGCCGCGTTCCACGAGGTCCCGATCCCCAGGACGCGCGTCCACGTCCAGGCGGGGCCGCGCGCCAACACCGCCTTCCCCAACAAGTGCCGCCATTGCGACCCGGCACCCTGCCAGCAGGTGTGCCCGACCGGGGCCATCTACCGCGATGCGGCACACGACGTCGTCCTGATCGACACCTCGAAGTGCATCGCCTGCGCGATGTGCGCGATGGTCTGCCCGTTCGACGTCATCACCTATCACGCCCTGAGCGACGGGCCGTCGCCGCGGACCGTCGCCGTCAAGTGCGACGCCTGCATCGACCGCCTGCGCGCCGGCACGATCCCGGCCTGCGCCGAGGTCTGCAAGGCCGGGGCGCTCCAATTCGGCGAGGTGAACGAGTTCGTCGCCGCAGGGCAACGACGCGAGACAGCGGCGGTCTTCGCCGCGACGTACGCCGAGCCGACGCCCGCCGTGCCCGAATCGATCGGGGCGTGGCGGACCCTCGGCGCGACCGTTGGTCACCCAGGAGGTGCGCGATGACCGCGCTCGACCATGACGGCCGTCAGCGAGAGGCCGTCGCCGACCTGACCATGCCGGCCGATGCCCAGCAGATGCTCGAGCTCGCCCGTGCCGAGGGGATCCAGACCGTCTGGGACCGCGCGCTGGCCCAGGATCCGCAATGCGGCTACTGCTCGCTCGGCGTGTCCTGCCGGAACTGTTCGATGGGCCCGTGCCGGATCGACCCGTTCGGGGTCGGACCGCAGGTCGGGGTCTGCGGAGCGACCGCCGACCTCATCGTCGCCCGGAACTTCGGGCGCGCGATCGCGGCGGGCTCCTCGTCCCACTCCGACCACGGCCGCGACATCCTCGAGGTGTTCGAGCAGACCGCCAAGGGCGAGACGTCGGGCTACCGGATCACCGACGAGGCGAAACTCCGGCGACTCGCGGAGGAATGGAACATCGAGACCGGTGACCGGCCCGCCGACGCGATCGCTCGGGACCTCGCCGAGGCGATGTTCAAGGACTACGGCAGCCAGAAGTCCGAACTGGGGTTCGTTGCTCGCGCCCCGGACCAGCGCCGCGCCCTCTGGCAGCGGCTCCAGCTCACCCCCAGGGGCATCGACCGTGAGAGCGTCGAGATGCTCCATCGCACCCACATGGGCGTCGACAGCGACTATGCCAACGTCCTGCTGCACGCGCTGCGGACCGGCCTGGCCGACGGCTGGGGCGGCTCGATGATCGCCACCGAGTTGTCGGACGTCATGTTCGGCACGCCGTCCCCGGTCATGTCGACCGTGAACCTCGGGGTCCTCAAGGCGAGCCACGTCAACGTCGCCCTGCACGGCCACAACCCGCTGCTGTCGGACGTCATCGTCCAGGCCGCGGCGGACCCGGAGCTGATCGCGCTGGCCCGGGAGAAGGGTGCTGAGGGGATCAACCTCGTCGGCCTGTGCTGCACCGGCAACGAGCTGCTCATGCGCAAGGGCGTGCCGATGGCCGGCAACCACCTGATGCAGGAGCTGATCATCATGACCGGCGCCCTCGAGGCGATGGTCGTCGACTACCAGTGCATCATGCCGGCCGTCACCGAGATCGCCCGCTGCTTCCATACGCAGGTCATCTCGACCGCCGACAAGGCCAAGTTTCCCGGCGCCGTCCACATCTCGTTCGATCCGGCCAACGGGCTGGCGATCGGGCGCGAGATCGTCAAGCGGGCGATCGAGGCCTATCCGAACCGGAACCCGGCGCGCGTGCGGATCCCGGACGGCCCCGTGCCGATGATGGCCGGCTTCAGCGTCGAGGCGATCCTCGGCGCGCTCGGCGGCACGCCACAGCCGCTTGTCGACGCGATCGCGGCGGGTACGATCCGCGGCGCCGTCGGCGTCGTCGGCTGCAACAACCCCAAGATCACCCAGGACTACGGGCACGTCACCCTCACGCGCCGCCTGATCGAGAACGACATCCTCGTCCTCGTCACGGGCTGCGCCGCGGTCGCCAACGGCAAGGCCGGGCAGATGGTCCCGGATGCCGCGGCGATGGCAGGGCCCGGGCTCCGGGCGGTCTGTGAGTCGCTCGGCATCCCACCGGTCCTGCACATGGGCTCGTGCGTCGACAACACCAGGATCCTCGTCCTCGCGGCGGCCCTGGCCAAGCACCTCGGCGTCGACATCAGCCAGCTTCCGCTGGCGGGCGCCGCCCCGGAGTGGTATTCCGAGAAGGCCGTCGCCATCGGGGCCTACGTCGTGGCCTCGGGGATCACCACGGTCCTCGGCGTCCAGCCGCCGATCTTCGGCAGTGACAAGGTCGTCGACCTGCTCGCCAACGGGCTCGAAGGCGTCGTCGGGGCGAAGTTCGCGGTCGAGCCCGATCCGGAGAAGGCGGCGGTCCTCATCCGACGCCACCTCGAGGAGAAGCGGCGAGGCCTCGGGTTGCCGTTCATCGAGCCGTCGACCATCAGCGCGCCCGTCGCCGAAGCGGTCGGCGCCTGACCATGGCATCGACGCCGACGCCGCTCGAGCCCGGTCACGACGAGGGCATCCGCATCGTCGTGACCGGGAAGGGCGGCGTCGGCAAGACCACGATCAGCGCGGCGCTCGCCAGACTGCTCGCCCGCGATGGACGCCGCACCCTTGCCGTCGACGCGGACGCGCAGCTCAACCTGGCGGCCGCATTGGGGATGCCCCGGGACGTGGCCGAGACCCTCGTCCCGCTCTCCCACCACCACGATTACATCGCCGAGAAGACCGGCGCACGACCCGGTGACGGATTCGCTCCACTGATGCGACTCAATCCGGACGTCGACGACGTCGTGTCCCGCTTCGGTCAACGCGCACCGGATGGCGTCCGATTCCTGGCGATGGGCACGTTGTCGGGCGCAGGGGGCGGCTGCCTGTGCCCAGAGAACACGCTGCTCGCCGAGACCGTCCGCGCCATCGGCCTGCGGGAGGGCGAGACGATCGTCCTCGACACGCAGGCGGGCGTCGAGCACTTCGGGCGGGCGCTGGCCCGAGGGTTCGGCCATGCCGTGGTGGTCACCGACCCGACCTACAGCGGCATCGGCGTCGCCCTCGCCGCGGCACGCCTCGCGCGCGACCTCGGGATCCCGAGCGTCCACCTCGCGGTCAACCGCGTCCGGATCCCGGACGATCGGCGACGCGTGCGGGCGGACATCGAGGCGCGCGCCTCCGGGATCGTCTTCGACTCGTGGACGTGGCTCCCCTACGACGAGGCCGTCCTTGCGGCCGAGCCGTCCGTGGAGACCCTGCTCACAGACCCACGGATGCCCTTCCTGGTCGCGATCCGCGCCCTGGCCACCACCCTGACGAACGATCGGACGGAGGTCGCGTCATGAAGGTCCTCATCATCGGTTCCGGCCCGGCCGGCATCGTCGCCGCCGAGGAGATGCGGGCCGCCGATCCGGCCGTCGAGCTCGAGATGGTCACCCAGGAACCGTATCCGCCGTATTCGCCGCCGGCGATGGCCGACCATTTCCTGACCGGTCGATCCGAGCCCCTCTACTGGAAGGGCGCCGACGTCTGCGAACGGCTGGGGATCCTGTACCGAAGTCCCGCCCGGGTCGCCTCGGTCGACCCGGCAGGCCGGACGGTCGTCCTCCACGATGGCGCCCGCCTCGGCTGGGATGCGTTGCTCGTCGCGAGCGGCAGCCGACTCCACGCGCCGATCGAGGGCGCCGAGCTGGCCGGCGTCCACGACTTCAAGTCGCTCGCGGCCGCGGAAGCCATCATCGGCCGGGTCCGGCGTCGGCAGGCGACTTCGGCGCTGATCGTCGGTGCCGGATTCATCGGGATGGAGATCGCCCTGCTGCTGGCGGATCTCGGCGTCCGCGTCGCGATGGTCGGCAGGCGGACCTGGGTCATGCCGCGGATGCTCGACCCGGAGACGGCCGAGATCGCCGGTCGAGCGATGATCGCGCGAGGGATCGAGCTGCGACTCGGGGTCGAGGCGACCGGGTTCGTCGAACGCGACGGCGCGGCTGCCGGCGTGCGGCTCGCGAGCGGCGAGATCCTGACCGCGGACCTGTACGTGGCGGCCACCGGAGTCAAGCCCAACATCCAGTTCCTCGCCGGGTCCGGCGTCGCGACGGACTGGGGGATCGCAGTGGATGACCACCTGCGGCACGAACATCCCCGGGATCTGGGCGGCCGGCGATGCGGTCGAGGCGAAGGACCGGGCGACCGGCAAGGCGTTCGTCCACGCCATCTTCCCCAACGCCGTCGACCAGGCCCGGATCGTCGCCGCCAACATCCTCGGCGGCGACCTTGCCTACCCCGGCGCCGAGAGCATGAACAGCCTCAAGCACCTTGGTCTGCCGATCATGGCCGTCGGGGCGATGGAGGGCGTCGACGAGCTTCGCTGGCGCGACGGCGACGCGTTGCGCAAGATCTTCCTCGAGGACGGCCGGATCGTCGGCTTCCGGTTCGCCGGCGAGATCTCCGGCGGCGGGCTCCTCCGCTCGTTCCTGCTTCGTGGCGAGGACGTCCGTCGGTACGGACGGCGCCTGGTCCGACCCGGCTTCGGGATGAGCCAGGTGGTCCTGCCGGCGATGGCCCTCTGAAGGTCGCTACCTGGAAACGTCGCGGCGACGGATCCCCCAGGCACCGAGCGCGATCCCACCGACCGCGATGACGAGGCAGGCCGCGATCCCGGCGGGGTCCCAGACGCCGATCATCGGCTGTCCGAGATGAGCGGTCAGGGCGAGCTGGTGGACCCAGTCGGGCAGCTTGAGTGCCGGCGCGAGCAGATCGATCAGATAGGTCGCGACGACCACCAGCGCGGCCACCTCGGCGGCGAGCGACGTCCGCCACAGACCACCGACGGCGACACCGATGCCGACGATGGCGAGGGCGTAGATGCCGAGCGCGGCTGAGCCGAGGATCGCGCCCCCGGCCGAGACCCCGCCGGACGCCGCGCCGAGGCCGATCCCCGCCGCGAACAGGACGGACATCACGACGATCGCGAGGATCGCCGAGGCACCGCCGGCCACGACCCAGCGGGTCCGCGCCAGCGGGCTGGCGAGGACCTCCTCGAGCCGACCTTCGGTCTCATCCGAGGCCCATTTCGAGACGAAGGTGGCGGCCGCGAACCCGGCGGCGATGAAGAACAGCTGCACGTAGAGCTGGAGGAAGCCGCTGGCCGACGCGAGGTCGAAGTCAGGGAAGACCGTAGCGAAGGTCTTGAGCAGATCGGGGCTGCGCCCGATCTCGTCCGCCATGGGCCCGACGAGCGATGCGAGGAGCGTCCCCATGATGCCCAGGCCGATGCCCCACGACAGGGCCCGAGGCAGCTGGTCCCCGAAGGCCCGGCTGGTCGGCCCGCGGACCCCGAGGACATCGGCCGGCAGTCCGGGAAGCGCCAGGCCGGCGGTGACCCCCAGGTCTCGCCGCATGAACAGCTCGACCCCGATCACGAGGAAGGCAGCGGCCCCAAGGCCCACGAGCGCCAACCCGGCCCAGTCGTACTGGCCGATGAGGGCGATGTGGTCGGCGGTCCAGCGGAACGGGCTCAGCGCCGCGACCGGTCCGAGGACGTCGAGGCCGTTGGCGACCCACAGGACCATCATGGCGAGGCCGGCCACGCCCGCGGCACCCGAACGGCCGAGGATCGGCGCCAGGGCGAACGCCAGGCCGCCGAAGAACAAGGCGATGAAGCCGACCCACAGGGCGAAGCCGACCGAGGACAGGAGCGGGATCCCGTCGCCCAGAGCCGCGTCGCCGAACGCGTTCGAGCTGACCGTGGTCGCGATCGCCAGGATGGCCATCGCGAGCCCGAGCATGGTCAGGTGGGCGGCCAGCTTCTCGAGCGCGATGCGGCGCTTGCCGAACGGCGCGGCGGCGACGAAGTCGAGACTGCCCCGGCTCGCCTCGCCGGCAAGCGTCGATGACAGGGCGAGGATCGACCACAAGGCCGTGCCCAGAGCGAACGTCGCCCCGTACTTCCAGCTCATGTACCCGCCCAGCGTGCCGAGCTTCTCGGGCTTGCCGAACAGGTTGACCATCGACGCGGGCATGCTCCCGATGAGCTTGTCCACCTCGAGGCGCGCCGCCGGCGTCGGAAAGGCACTGTTGATGCCGAAGCCCATGAACAGCGCCATCCCGCCGAGCAGGCCGGCGGCGATGATGAAGGCGAGGCGCGAATCACGGATCGTCTTGCCGTAGATGCTGCCGAAGCCGTATAGCCGACGACGAAGCGGGATCGGTGGATAGATCGCCGCGGCGGAGCGCGGGGTCCCGGCGCTGGCGGTCACGACCCGGTCACCTCGACGGCCGGGCGGTCGTACTGGGCGAGGAACGTCTCCTCCAGGGATGGCTCGCGGGACACGAAGTCCAGGAGCTCGTAGCGGGCAGCGGCCCGGACGACCGGGGTGATCGCCCCGCTCACGCGCATCCGAAGCACGTGATCGTCGGCGCTGACCTCCGACACCCCCGGCAGCGCGGCGAACTCGGCCGCCGGGACCGGTCCTGCGAACCGGAGCTCGACCTGGTGGTGGGCGAGGTCGCGCAGGGCGTCGACGCGATCGACCATCGCCAGGCGACCGTCGCGGATGATCGCGACCCGGTCGCAGGTCTTCTCCGCCTCGGACAGGATGTGGCTCGAGAGGAAGACCGTGCTCCCATTGCCGACCACGTCGCGGAGGAACTCGAAGAAGGTCTGCTGGACGAGCGGATCGAGGCCGGACGTCGGTTCGTCGAGGATGAGCAGCTCCGGACGATGCTGCAGGGCGATGACCAGGCCGACCTTCTGCTTGTTGCCCTTCGAGTACTCCTTGAATTTGCGCGACGGATCGAGGTCGAACCGCTCGATCAACGACGCCTGGTAGGCGGGGTCGACGCCGCCGCGGAGGTTGGCGAAGTAGGTCAGGGTCTGGCCGCCGGTCAGCCGGTCGTACAGGGTGAACTCGCCGGGAAGGTAGCCGACCCGACGGTGGATCGCGACCGGATCGATCGAGGAGTCGATACCGAAGACCAGGGCGCGCCCGCTCGTGGGCCGGATCAGGTCGAGCAGGACCCGGATGGTCGTCGTCTTGCCGGCGCCGTTGGGGCCCAGGAAGCCGAACACCTCGCCCTGCTCGACGTCCAGCTCGACGTCGATGATCCCGCGGTGCTCACCGTAGGACTTGGTCAGCCGCTCGATCTGGATGATCGCCGTCATTCCGATCCCTTTCGTGTGTCGTCGCGACGGGCGCGAGGTCCGACCGTGGCCGGCCCGACGCGTCAGGCCGAGACCGTCTCGCTCTGGTCGGCCGACCGTGGACCGACGGGTACCGGCCCGACCCCGACCCGTCCAGCACGTTCCCCCAGGTACCGGTCGATCAGCGTCGGAAGGACGTCCCGGATGAACACCGTGGCGTCGTGGACTTCCTGGAGTCGAGCACGCGAGCGCGGGGATCGTCCGGTCGTTGCGGCGAGCCCTTCGTCCGTGATCTCGACGAGCCTGGCGTAGGCAGACCCGGCGCTGCGCAGGACCGTGTCGAACGTGCCGGGCGGAGCGCTGAAGTACTCGCGCCGATCGCCCCGGCGACGGACCCGACGGATCATGCCGACCGTGGACAGGAACGCCGCCGCACCGCTGATCGCACCGCGGCTGGCCTGGAGCGACTCGGCCAGCGCCGCGGCCGTCTGCTCGGGCGGCTCGCAGATGAGGAGCCAGGCCCACAGCCGACCGGCCATCGGCGTCATCTTGTACGAGCCCATGTAGTGGCCCATCGCTTCGACGAAGGCGGCTTCGCGGTCGTTCACGCTCCGATGATAGGACTGTTCGTATTTTCAGGCAATACTGAATCATACGAACTCAGGGGCGGTCGGTCGGAGCGATCCGGCCGGGCGGCCCATCGCGACGGGCCGAACGGACCTGTCGGGCGGCTGGACGCGACGTCTAGGGTCGCAGCATGTCGACCTGTGCCACCCTCGCGCTGCCGGCCCGCCGCGTTCGCACCCTCCTGGCTGCCGTGGCGATCGTCGCGACCCTGGCCGGCTGCGGCGGAGCCGGAACGACCGCGAGCGGCTCGCTCACGACGTCCGAGGCCTGGGCTCGCCCTGGCCCGGCGGGCGGCGAGACGGCCGCCTACCTGACGATCGCGAACGCGGCCGGGGCCGCGGATACGCTCGTCTCGGCGTCGAGCCCCGACGCGGACTCGGTCGGCCTTCATCAGACGATGACCGATGCCTCCGGGATGACCGCGATGCAGCCGATGGCCGGGATCGACATCCCAGCCGGCGCCAGCGTCACCCTCGCGCCGGGTGGCACGCACCTGATGGTGATGGGCCTGGCGAAGGACCTGGCCGCTGGTGGCACGCTCGACCTCGAGCTCCACTTCAAGAACGCCGGGACGGTCACGGTCAAGGTCCCGGTCAAGCAGCCCTGACATGGCCCAGCGTCCGACCTCGACCGCGACGAGTGACGAGGCCAGTCGCGTCCTGGATGGCGGGTTCCGCCTTGTCGTCGTGCTGGCAGCCGTCTTCGGCGTCCTGGTCGTCGCGTCCGCCCTGTGGGGCGGGTCGTCGTCCGCGGGTACGGCAGCGACCGCGTCGCCGAGTCGATCCCCGGCCTCGTCCGACGACCGCGCGATCGTCGGCGGACGTGACCGCGTGGCTCGCCCGCGGCGCCGTGACCGCCCCGTCGATCGAGCTCACCGACCAGGATGACCGGCCGTTCTCGCTGGCGTCGCTGCGTGGGTCGCCGGCCTTCGTGTTCTTCGGCTACACCCATTGCCCGGACGTCTGTCCGGCGACCGTCGGCACGATCGGGCAGGCGCTGGCAGCGTCCGACCTCGGGGCGCGCGCGGTATTCGTGACCGTCGACCCGCAGCGGGACACGGCGGCGTGGCTCAAGGAGTACGTGACGTACCTGCCGGCCGGGTTCGTGGCCCTGACCGGGACGGAGGACCGGATCCGCGCGACCGCCGACGCCTGGGGCGTGCGTTACGCCCGGGTCGAGACCGGCGTCGCGAACGGCTACTCCATGGCCCACACCGCGGATGTCTACCTGGTCGACGCCGCCGGCTCTCTTCGGGCGACCTTCCCCTTCGGGACCGAGGCGGACACGATGGCGGCCGTCCTTCGCGCGGTCGTCGCGGCGAGCCCATCGGGCGTGCCGCCGACGGCCGCCACCGCCGTGGCGCCCACGCCGGCCCCGACGAGCCAGACACCGCTCGCGAGCGCACCCGAAACGAGCCAGTCGGCCGCGGTCGGCCTCGACGTCGCGGTCAGCTCGACGTCGGTCTGGTCGGGTCCGGCGAGCCCCGTCATCCTGTCACTGTCGACCGCGGGCATCCCGGTCGACGACGCGAGCCTTCACCCATCGGTGCAGCTGTTGTCGGCGACCGGCGAACCGACGGGTAGCGCGGTCGAGGCTGTCCCGGTCCAACCGCCCGGGGTCCCGAAGGTCTCGTACGTTGCCAGCGTGACGATCCCGCAGCCGGGGACGTGGCGCCTGGCGGTGACGGCGCCCGTCGGGTCGCGGCAGGCCGCGGGCACGATCGAGATCACCGCGCTCGATCCGGGCTCGACGGCCCCGATCGGCGCCGCCGCACCGACCGCCCATACGCCGACCCTCGCCGATGTCGGCGGGTCGGCCAGGGCGATCACCACCGACCCGGCACCCGATCTCCGTCTGTCGCAGCGATCGACCACCGATGCGCTCGCGGAGCATCAGCCGTTCGTGCTCGTCATCGACTCGACGAAGTTCCGGGTCTCGCCGGCCTGCGGCCGGGCGATCATCATGGCCCGCTACATGCTCGACCGCTGGCCGCTGGCCGGGTTCATCCACCTCGAGCCCTACCGGTACTCGGTCATCACGGACACCCCGGTCCTCGACGGCACGCTCGCCGACCCGAGCGCTGACCGACCCGGCCGCGGCATGGGGCATCGGCGGCGATCCGTGGGGTCCGCGCTCGATGCCGTGGGTCTTCGTCGTCGACGGGAGCGGGGTCGTCCGGGCGAAGTACCAGGGCGTGATGGGCAGCGACGACGTCGACGTGATCATGTCGCTGATCGCCCAGGGCGGCTGACGCCGTTCGGCCCGCGGAAACGGGCCGAATGTCACCTCTCGGGACATAGGTCCGGCCGTCACCATCGGGCCATGGATACCAAGTCGCAGGGCTCCCTGCTCCCCGCCGATCTCGTCGATCCCTCCCTCTCCCGACGCGGGTTCCTGCGCGGCGCGGCGCTCGCCGGGGGCGGCCTGTTCGCCGCCGGCCTGGCCGCGTGCACGCCGGCCGCGTCCGGTTGGACCTACGGTCCCGTCGTGACGCCGGGCGCCGCTGCGGCCGCGTCGGCAGCAGCGACCGTGGCCCCCGTGGCCTCGGCCAGCCCGGCCGCCCATTCGATGGCTCCGAGCGCGGCCCCGTCCGCGGCCGCGTCCCCCACCGCGGGTGGCCCGATCCCGGCCGGCTGGAGCGCCCACGACGTCGCCGCCCGCGAGGTCATCCGGCGCTACCTCGGCGACCTCGTCCCGGCCCTCAAGGACATCTACGGGCCGGTCGCGTTCGCCAAGATGGCGGAGATCCTGGGGGCCGCCGACGACTACCCACAGCTCACGCAGAAGCCCGCATTCGTCCAGGTCCCGCAGCTCTTCCTGCAGGACGCGCTCCAGCCGCTCAAGCCCGAGCTCGACGGCGACACGAAGGTCTTCAAGCTGACCATCGACGCGATGGAGCACAAGATCGACGAGCTCCTGCCGCCGGTCGCCGCCCTCGGCTACAACGGCCAGTGGCCGGGCCCGACGATCCGGGTGACCCAGGGCGACAAGGTCCGGGTCCTGTTCACGAACAACCTGACCGAGACGACCGGCGTCCATTTCCACGGGGTCGAGTTCGACGACTTCTTCCAGGACGGTATCCCGTTCGTGACCCAGCTGCCGATCACCCCGGGCGAGACGTACACCTACGAGTTCGTCGCGAAGACGGCCGGCTCCCTGATGTACCACTCGCACCACAACGCGACCGACCAGGTCGGGCGTGGCCTGCTCGGGGCGTTCATCGTCGACCCGAAGCCGGAACCCGTGAAGTACGACCGGGAGTACGTCTGGATCTCGAACGACGAGCTCGGCGGGTTCACGATCAACGGCCACGGATTCCCGGCGGTCATCCCGGTCCTCGCAGCCAAGGACGAGGTGGTCCGCGTCCGGTTCATGAACGAAGGGATCATGATGCACCCGTGGCATCTCCACGGGATGACCATGCGAGTGATCGCCCGTGATGGCCATCCCCTCGGGAGCGCGGCCTTCACCTGCGACACGCTGGGGGTCAACCCGGGCGAGCGTTACGACGTCCTGATCGAGGCGAAGACCCCGGGCGTGTGGGCCTTCCACTGTCACATCCTGCCTCACGCCGAGAGCAGCCAACGGGATGTTCGGCATGGTCAACACGCTGATCGTCGTCCCGGAGAAGGCGCACGTCGACGCGATCGTGACCGCGCTCCTCGCGTAGGTCGCCTCGGATCCCGGGTCAGGAGCGGCGTGCGTCCTCGGCGAGGGCGGCCTCGAGTCGCGCGATGTCGGCGCGTCCGCGCCGGGCGGTCGTCCGTTCGAGCAGCCAGCTCGAAGAGCGGATCGAGACGGGCACTGAGGATCGGCGGCAGCTCGACCGTGAGCGTCACGGCTGAGCCGGAATCCGCCGGATCCACCCGGATCGTCGTCCGCACCGGCTGTCCCTCGATGACCTGGAAGCTGACCAGCCTCGGTGGGTCCCAGTCGGCCACCTCGGCGACGAACGACCAGTCTCGCCCGAACAACCGCCCGACCTGACGTCCACGCCGGCCGGGACGTGTCGGACCGTCATCGATCCACTTCGTCTCGCGGACATGGGCGTGCCACCGCGGGTTGTTCTCCGCGTCGGCGACGAACGCGAAGACCACGTCGGGCGGCGGGCTGACCGTTCCTCGACCGACCATCCGGGGCACGTCACAGGCCTGCGATCTCGTCGAGCCGGACCGGCCGATGCTCGGCGCGGGACCGCCCGGCGGCGATGCTGATCCGCATCGCCTCGAGGGCGTCGCGGGCGAGGCAGGGACTCGCGATCTCGCCGCGGACGAGCATCAGGAAGGCGGCCATCTCGGCACGGTACGCCGGCTCGAAGCGTGCCTCCCAATCGGCGTAGGCCGGTCCCGGCACGGCCGCGTCCGGCTCGACGGAGCGGATCGGGGTGCGTGGGCCGGTGCCCATCGCGATGCTGTCGCGGGACCCGACGATCTCCATCCTGATGTCGTACCCACGCGGGTCGTGCCGGGTCTGGCTGAGGACCCCGAGAGTCCCGTCGGCCAGGTGCAGGATCACGGCTCCGGTGTCGATGTCCCCGTGCTCGGCGAAGACACGGAAGCCGCGGACCGAGCCGTCGGCGTAGACCTCCTCGACCTCCACGCCGGTCATCCAGCGGAGCGAATCGAAGTCGTGGATCGACGAGTCGCGGAACAGGCCCCCGGACGTCGGGATGTACGCATCGGGTGGTGGCTCGTGATCGTGGGCGATCAGCCGGACGAGATAGACCGTGCCGAGCTCGCCGGCCGCGACGATCCGCCGGGCCTCGACATAGGCGGGGTCGAACCGGCGCTGGAACCCGACCTGGACGGTCGCGCCGAGCTGCTCGAGATGCGCGACGAGCTCGATGGTCTCGTCGAGGTCGAACGCCAGCGGCTTCTCGCAGAAGACGGGGACGCCCCGATCGGCGGCCATCCGGACGAGCGTCGCGTGGGCGTTCGTGGACGCGGCGACGATCGCGGCATCGGCACCGTCGAGAGCGACGGACGGGTCGTCCGCGACTTGTCCGCCGATCGATGCGGCCAACGCGGCCGCTCGGGCCGGATCGACATCGTTCACGACGATCTCGCCGATGTCGTCGATCTCGGCGAGATGGCCACCGTGGAGCTGGCCGATCCGGCCGGCTCCGAACAACGCGATCCTCATCGTCCCTGCCTCATGTCGTCGGGCTCGCCGGGTCGGCCCCGGACAAGTATCGCGGCCGCAGGGTGCTTCGTCCGGGTCTGACGGTCGCGAGCCGGCGGGATCTTCGGTCGTGCCCGGCGCATACTCGTTGTCGGGATGCCGCGCCGCGGTGCGCGGCCGACAGCCGAGGACGGCAATGGCCAGGACCAAGGCCGAGCAGAAACAACAGAGCGACGAGCTGGCGCAGGTCTGGTCGGATCCGCCGGTCGAGGAGATCGGCTCGCCGGAGCGGACGCTCTCGAACAAGGTGTATCTGCGAGAACTCGCTGTCCTCCAGGTCGAACTGGTCAAGCTCCTCGAATGGATCAAGCACGAAGGGCTCCGCGTCGTCGTGATCTTCGAGGGCCGGGACGCGGCCGGCAAGGGCGGCGCGATCAAGACGGTCAGCCTGTCGCTCAACCCGAGGTACTGTCGGGTCGTCGCCCTGGGCACGCCGACCGAGCGCGAGAAGAGCCAGTGGTATTTCCAGCGCTACGTCGCGCACCTGCCGGCCGCCGGTGAGATGGTCCTGTTCGACCGGAGCTGGTACAACCGGGCCGGGGTCGAGCGGGTGATGGGCTTCTGCTCCGAGCAGGAGTACCAGGAGTTCCTGCGCGACTGCCCGGAGTTCGAACGGATGCTCGTCCACTCCGGGATCATCCTGGTGAAGTACTGGTTCTCGGTCAGCGACGCCGAACAGGAGCGCCGGTTCCAGAGCCGGCTCGAGGACCCGACGAAGCGCTGGAAGCTCAGCCCGATGGACCTCGAATCACGCAGCCGGTGGGTCGAGTACTCCAAGGCCAAGGATCAGATGTTCGCCTACACGGACATCAAGCAGGCGCCCTGGTACGTGGTCAACGCCGACAACAAGAAGCGGGCACGGCTCAACGTCATCCACCACCTGCTGAGCCTCATCCCGTACCAGGATCTGACCCCGGACCCGATCGTCCTGCCCGCCCGGCAGGACGACAAGGGCTACGTCCGTCCGCCGATCACGGACCAGAGCTTCATCCCCGAGACGTACTGACCGGCGTCAGCTCGCGGCGCCACCGGGCTCCTACCCGCCCTCGGTCGGCGCATCCCCCTTCGGCTCGGATGGGTCACCCGTGCCGGCATCAGGCTCGCCACCGGCGGCCGCTGGATCCGCCCCGTCGTTCGGGACCGTCGGGACAGCCTCGGTCGGCGTGGCGATCGGGGGCACGGCGGCCGCGGTCGTCGCCGGCCGTTCGGTCGGGCCCATCGGATGGGCCTGGCTCTTGGCGGGGTCGGGGCCGAGCGGCTTGGCCGTCTTCGACCGATACCACAGGTAGACGGCCGCTGCGAGCGCGATGAGCAGGATCAGGATGAGCAGGAGCAGCCAGTTCGACACTCCGCTCGACTCGGACGAGCCACCGACGGGGCTCGGCGACGGGGCCGGGCTCGCGACGCCGGCGACCGGGGTCACGGCCACCGACACGCCGGTCATCGGGTTGCCCTTGGTGATGACCGGCACGCCGGTGGCGTCGGCCCAGCGCTGGTCGCCCGACACGATCTCCGCCCGGATGACGTAGTCGGCGTTCTGATCGATCTTCGCCGGATCGAACGCGACCGAGAACGGGACCGGGACCTTGCCCGGCGCCGGGTTGACGTCGACCCCGATCGTCTCGCCGGTGTCGACACGGATGAGGACGGCGGCCGTGTAGGCGCCCGAGCCGAGCGTGATCCCGACCCCGCTGATCTGGCCGGTGACCTCGCCCTTGAGCAGATCCGATCGAAGGGTCAGCTTGACCGTCACGTCGGAGCTCGGATTGCCGTTGGTCAGGACCTTCGTTCCGGCAGAGGTCTCCCAGCGATGGTCACCGTCCTCGATGCCAGCCTGGATCGTGTAAGTCAGCGACGGGTCGATGTCCTTCGAGGCGTAGGTGACCTTGAACGGGATCGGCTTTGGGCCGGGCGAGGTGATCTCCTGCGAGCCGACGATCGTCTCGGACGTCGCCGCCGCGCTCCCGGCCACGAGCAGCACGACGGCCTTCGCCGACGGCGACAGCTGGGCCGGTTCGGAGTACGTCAGCGTCCCGCTGACGGCGCCGGTGGTCGGTGTCGCGCTCGGCTTGGCCGTGGCGGTGGCGGCACTGCTGGGGACGGTGCTCGCGGTCGGCGTCGGACTCGGGCTCGGCGTGGGTGACGGGGTCGGTGAGGGCGTCGGGGATGGGGTCGGGCTCGGTTTCGGGGTGGGCTTGGGGGTCGGCTTCGGGGTCGGCTTCGGCGTCGCCGACGGATTGGGCGTCGTCGACGGCTTGGGGGTCGGCTTCGGGGTGGGGGTCGGCTTCGGCGTTGCAGTGGGCGCCGGGGTCGGGATGGCCGTCGGTGACATGACCACGGGGATCTGGACGCCGGTGGTCGGTGCGCCGTTGGTGATCACCGGCGCTCCGGCGCCGCCCGACCAGGCGGTCGGCGCGTCGACCACCGCGCCCCGGACGACGTAGGTCGCCGACGGGTCGACGGTGGCGGCGTCGTAGCCGATCGAGAAGGCGAGCGACGTGTTCGGCGAGGTCATGACCTGGCTGGCGACGACCGTGCCGGTATCCACCTTGATCAGGGCCGCGATTCCGACCGCCGTCGCACTGAGCGCGTTCCTGTCCGACTTGACGATCGCGCCGCTGACCACGGCGGCCGGGGACGCGGGCACCGCCTGGAGGGGCAACTGCACGTTCGAGGTCGGGCCGCCGGTGATGACCGGAACGGCGGTCAGGTTCTGCCAGACCTTCGAGCCGTCCTGGAGCGAGGCGAACAGGGCGTAGGCGTGGGTGGCCTGGATCGACGCCGTGTCGTACGGGACGCTGAACGCGAGCGGCACGTTGCCGGGCCGGTTGATCCGCTGGATCCCGACGATCGTGCCGCCGTCGGGCGACGCCGTCTGGTCGACCAACACGACGACCGCCACGGCGTTCGAACTCAGCGCGATCGTCGACGTCGAGGTGAGCTGGCCGGTGACCGCCGTCGGTTCTCCGGCGGCCTGGACGAACAGGGCCGGGACGAGGAGAAGCAGTGCGAGCGAGAGGGTCGCGGCTCGGCTGAGCAGGCGGCGGACCGGGGTCATGGGGGACTCCCTCGGGGCGGATCGGCGTTCGGGCTGGGCAATGGTACGCCGCCGGCGCAGGATAACAAACGGGATGGGACCCCGGTCGTGGTCGGACCGGATCAGTCGCGGACCTCGGCCAGCCGACGGCTCAGATATCCGCGCTCGGTCTCGTTGGCGACCAGCTCGAGCGCCCGGCCGTAGGCCACCGACGGCCTCCGATCGGCGACCGAGCCGGCGCAGGAGATCGGCCCGCGCTGCATGCAGGAGGTGGTAGTCCTCGAGCTCGCCAGCGGCCTCGATCCGGTCGATCAACTCGAGGCCGCTGGTCGGCCCGTCGCGCATCGCGACGGCCACGGCCCGGTTCAACTCCACGACCGGGGACGAGTCCAGCCGACCGAGGGCGTCGTAGAGCAGCGTGATCTGGGTCCAGTCGGTCTCGGCGGACGTCGGAGCTTCGTCGTGGACCGCCGCGATCGCGGCCTGGAGCTGGTACGGCCCGGGCCGCCGCATCCGGAGGGCACGCTCGACGAGGGCCTGTCCTTCGGCGATCCGATCTCCGTCCCAACGCGAACGGTCTTGGTCCTCGAGCAGGACGAGCTGTCCGTCGGCGCCGACGCGCGCCTCGCGACGGGCATCGTGCAGGAGCATGAGGGCGAGCAGACCGAGCACCTCGGGCTCATCCGGCATGAGCTGCTCGGCGAGGACGCGGCCGAGCCGGATGGCCTCGGCCGATAGCTCGCGACGGACGAGCCCATCCCCCGACGTCGCCGAATAGCCCTCGTTGAAGATGAGGTACAGGACCCGCAGGACGTCGCCGAGCCGCTCGGGCAAGACGTGGTCCGGCGGCACGCGATAGGGGATCCCGGCATCGCGGATCTTCTTCTTGGCCCGGACCAGCCGCTGGGCCATCGTCGGCTCGGGGACGAGGAACGCCCGGGCGATCTCCGGGGTCGTCAGACCGCCCAGCGTGCGCAGCGTGAGCGCGACCCTCGCCTCGACCGGCAGCGCCGGGTGGCAGCAGGTGAAGATCAGCCGCAGACGATCGTCCGCGATCGGGCTCACCAGATCCTCCGCCTGCGGCCCGACCGCCGCCAGCTCCGCATCGATCTCGGCCTGGCGCTGGATCGACGGCGTCTTCTCGACCAGGCGCCTGGCTCGGCGCAGCCGGTCGATCGCCCGGTTCCGCGCCGTCGTCGTGATCCAGGCGCCCGGGTTCGACGGGAGTCCGTCGCGGGGCCAGCGCTCGAGCGCGATGACGAAGGCATCCTGGACCGCCTCTTCAGCAAGGTCGAAGTCGCCGGTCAGTCGGATGAGGGTCGCCACCGCCCGACCCGATTCCTCGCGGAACAGGCGGTCGACGGCGGCTCGTGGATCAGACGTCGGCAACGGTCGCGGCGGGCGCTTCGGTCAACCGGCGGCGCCGTACTCGAAGATCGGCCGGACCTCGATCGAGCCGTGCTTGGCGCCCGGGATCCGCGCGGCGGCATCGATCGCGGCATCGAGGTCCGGCGCCTCGAGAAGGTAGAACCCGCCGAGCGCCTCCTTGGTCTCGGCGAACGGCCCGTCGGTCGTCACCGTCCGGCCGTCGCGCACCCTGACGGTCGTCGCGTCGGAGGTCGGCTGGAGCGCCTCCCCGGCCTGGAACATCCCGTTGTCCCGGGTCCACTGGGTGAACGCGTCGTAGGCCGCGAACTCGGACGTCATCTGGTCGTCGGAGGCGGCTTCGGTCGGTTCGGCCGTATAGATCAAGAGCAGGTAGCGCACTGCGGTCCTCCTGGCCAGTCGATCGTGGCGGCTCGACGGCCACCGGTCACCTTGACGACGAACGGCCGACGCCGAATCGACACCCTCGTTCGCGCAGGGGTCGGTCGGCGTCCCTTCGGTCAGGGTACCGCGTCGCGGTATCGTTCCGGCATGCCCAAGCGTGAGGAGGTCCTCCAGGTCGGCGACCGGGAGGTGACCGTCACCAACCCGGACAAGATCTACTTCCCCGAGGCCGGGCACTCCAAGCTCGACCTCGTCCGCTATTACCTGGCGGTGGCGGACGGCGCGCTGCGCGGCGTGCGCGATCGGCCGATGGCCCTCAAGCGCTTCGTCGACGGCGCGGCCGGCGAGCCGTTCTTCCAGAAGCGCGCGCCCGACAAGCGGCCCGAGTTCATCCGGGTCGCTACGCTCTCCTTCCCGTCCGGCCGGACCGCGGACGAGGTCGTCTTCGACGAAGCCGCCGGCCTCGCCTGGGTCGCCAACCTGGGCTGTATCGATCTCAACCCCCACCCGGTCCGATCCGGTGACCTCGACCATCCCGACGAGCTGCGGGTCGACCTGGATCCCGTCCCGGGCGTGCCCTGGTCGCAGATCCGCGAGGTGGCGCTGGTCGCGCGCGAAGCGCTCGAGGCGGTCGGACTGGTCGGTTGGCCGAAGACGTCGGGTTCGCGCGGGATCCACATCAACGTCCGGATCGAGCCCCGCTGGACATATTCGGAAGTGCGCCGCGCCGCGCTGGCGTTGGCCCGCGACGTCGAGCGCCGCGCGCCGTCGATCGCGACGTCGAAGTGGTGGAAGGAGGAGCGTCACGGCGTCTTCCTCGACTACAACCAGAACGCCAAGGACCGGACCGTGGCGTCGGCCTACTCGGTTCGGCCGCTCCCCGACGCGCGGGTGTCGATGCCGCTCCTGTGGGACGAGGTCCCGACGGTCGAGGCCGAGGCGTTCACCCTGGCGACGGTGCCCGGGATCTTCGCCGAGCGCGGGGACGCCGGAGCCGGGATCGATGCGGCGGTCGGCTCGCTCGAGGCGCTCCTCGAGCTGTCCGCGCGAGATGAGGCCGGGGGCCTGGGCGACGCTCCCTGGCCGCCGCAGTACCGCAAGCAACCCGGAGAGCCGCCGCGGGTCCAGCCATCGAAGCAGCGGCGCGCGACCGCCGACTACGACACGCCCGAGGCGGAGGTGGAGCGCGAGAAGGCGCGAGCCGCCATGGAGCGCCGCTGGTCCGGCACCCGCCCGACGCCGACGGGTCGGCGAACGAGCGCGATCCCGGTCATCGAGATCGCCCGGGCGGCCAGGAAGGCCGACGCGCTCGCGGGCCTGGAACGCTGGAAGGCGCGCTGGCCGGCGGTCGCCGGTCTCCTCGAGCCCGCGGACGTCCTGGTCGACGCGATGCGCGGTCGATCCACGACCTGGACCCGGATCCGGGTCAACCTGATCCACGTCCCCGAGGCGGATCGGCCGCCCCAGGAGGCGCTGGACCCGGACTACGACCCGATGACCGAGTACAGCGAAGCGGATCGCGCCGCCTGGCTCGGTGGGAAGGGCTCCGGCGGCCCGTCCGACGAGGGGGCGTAGGTTCCGGCGGCCGAGCCTCGGGCCGCATCCAGCCGCCAGGCGCGCATGCCCCGCACGTTGTCCGGCCTCCGGGCACTCCAGCCGCCAGGCGCGCATGCCCCGCACGTTGTCCGGCCTTCCTGCCGCATGCCACTGGGCACGGGGCAAGGACGTGAAGATCGCCGCGCTCAGACCGAGCTCAGACCCGTCGTCAGGTCTCCAAGCAGCTGCTGATCTGTGGCGAATTATCCGTTAGCGTGCGGGTGATGCGCGCCTGACCAGAACGAACGCCGGCCCGGCCGCGCCTCGCCTCAAGGTTCAGCGAGCCGCCTCCGCCGCCTCATCCGAAGATCGCCGACAGCTCGTAGGCGGCCGTCTCCTCGAGCTGGTCGTAGCGGCAGTCCTCCGGCCGCTTGTCGGGCCGCCAGCGGACGAACGTCGTCCCGTGGCGGAAGCGATCGCCCTGGAGGTGGTCGTACGCGACCTCCACGACCCGCTCGGGTCGGAGGAGCTCCCAGGACAGGTCGCGACCCCGGTTCCAGCGGCTGGTCGCCCCCGGGACCCGCTGGCCGGAGGCGGCCGCGGCCTCGGCCCAGTCGGACCACTCGGACCATGGATGGCCGTCCGAGGCGCCCTCGCGAAGGGGCGCGAGCTCGGCGACGAGCTCGGCACGCCGGGCCATCGTGAACGACGCCGTGATGCCGACGTGATGGAGCTTTCCCGCGTCGTCGAACAGCCCGAGCAGGAGCGATCCGATCAACGTCCCGGGACCGTCCTTGTGCCAGCGGAAGCCGGCGACGACGCAGTCCGCCGTCCGCTGGTGCTTGATCTTGAGCATCGCCCGCTTGCCGGGCTGGTACGCGGCGTCGAGCCGCTTGGCGATGACACCGTCAAGTCCGGCGCCCTCGAACCGGTCGAACCAGTCGGCGGCCAGGGCCCGGTCCAGTGTCGCAGGCGTCAGGTGGATCGGCGGCGCCACCGCCCCGAGGACCGTCTCGAGCCGCGCCCTTCGGTCCGCCTGCGGAACGGCGCGCAGATCGTCGTCGCCGAGCGCGAGCAGGTCCCAGGCCACGTACGACGCGGGCGACGCCTCGGCCAGCATCCGCACGCGCGACTCGGCGGGGTGGATCCGCAGCAGCAGCGCGTCGAAATCGAGGCGGCCGTCCGACCCGGCGATGACCACCTCGCCGTCGAGGACGCACCGCTCGGGCAACGACGCCCGGAGCGGTGCGGCGAGCTCGGGGAAGTAGCGGTCGAGCGGCTTGAGGTCGCGCGACTGGATGAGGACCTCGTCGCCGTCGCGGAAGACCATCGCCCGGAAGCCATCCCACTTCGGCTCGAACAGCCAGCCGGCGTCGGTCGGGAGGTCCTTCGACGGCTTGGCCAGCATCGGTTCCAGCGGAGGCGTGATCGGCAGTCGCATCGCGCGACGATAGCAGCCCGGGTCAGGCGAGCGGCCGCCGGTCACGCGAGGCGACCGCCGCGGTCAGGCGCGGCGGCCGCTCGCCTGGACGACCGGGACCCGCCAGGTGAACGCCTCGGCGCTCAGCGCCGCCAGTCTCGCGCGGGTGGCCTCGCGCAGGCGCCGGCGCGCGCTCGCGCTGAGGTCCTCGAAGACCTCACGTTCGGCGTACTCCTCGAGGAAGTCGACGTACGCCGACGGGTCGTACGGGTGGATCAGCTCGATGGCCTCGGCCCGGACGTCGGCGAACCCCGCATCCCGGAGCTCGGTCGCGGCCTCGTCCGCGGACAGGTAGTCGCCGCTGCGTTCCTCCTCCGCCTCGGACTCGTCGCGATAGTCGATGTCGTCGAGCGCATCCTCGAACGCCTCGTCCGGCGCGAACGGTGCATCGTCGTCCGCGGCCATCCAGGTCACCGCCGTGAACCGGCCGCCCGACCGAAGGACGCGGCCGACCTCGGCGACGACGGCCCGCCGATCGGCGACGAGCTGTAGGACGAAGGACGACACGACGAGGTCGAAGGTCGCGTCGTCGAACGGCAGGCGACCGGCGTCCCCGGCCACGAACTCGAGCCGGCGCCGTTCATCGGGACCGAGTCGGTCGTCGGCCTCACGGCCGGCGACGCCGAGCATCCCGGTCGAGACGTCGAGGCCGATCACCCGGGCCGCTGGCCAGCGCCGGGTGGCCTCGATCGCGAGAAGGCCGGCCCCGGTGCCCAGATCGAGGATGCGCGGGGCCGACCCATCGGCCCGTGCGGGCGGCTCGCCGTCGAGCACGCGGACGGCGGTCGGAGCGAGGACCGGCTCCCACCACCGTCGGTAGCGAGCGGCGGAAGCGTCGTAGCGAGCCTGGATCGTCCCCATGACCGCGATCCCGCGGGGTCGCTAGCCCTCGGTCGAGCCCTCGGCCGGCGACTCGCCGGCGTCCGACGCCGCGGCCTCGCCGCCCTCCTCGGCCTCTTCGCCCTCGGCGGCGACCTCGACGACCTCTTCGACTTCCTCGACGCGCGGCTGCTGGACCCGCGCGACGATCTCGTCGGGGTCGGTCAGCAGCGTCACGTCCTCCGGGATGACCAGGTCGCGGACGTGGACGGTCGCCTCGAAGTCGACCAGCGTGTCGATCGCCAGCGTCAGATCGACTGCGGCAGGTGATCCGGCAGCGCCCGCACCTGGACGCGACTCGAGCATGTGCAGGAGCGTCCCGCCGTGAGCTCGTCGATCGCGGCGGATTCACCGGTGAACACGATCGGGACGTCGACCGTCAGCTCCTCGGTCATCCGGACGGCGAGCAGGTCGACGTGCAGCATCCGGTGGTGGACGGGATCGCGCTGGATCGCCTGGATCAGGACCGGCGTCGCCTTCTGGCCGTCGACCGACACGTCGACCAGGGCGTTCGGGTCCGATCTTCCGGTGGAGCGACTCGAACTCGTGGGCGTCGATCGTGATCGACTGCGACGGCACGCCGCGGCCGTAGATCACGGCCGGGCAGGCTGGCCCGATCGACGCAGGCTGGCGACGTGCTTGCCGAGGATCAGCTCCGCTCGGTGGCGGCCAGCGTCGGTCGGGTCGTGGTCATCGTGGGGAGGATCCTCCGTGGGTTGATCATCGAGCCGTAGCACAGGGCGCCGTCCGGCCCCTTCCGCCGTGGTGCGTCGTTCGGTGTAGCATCCGGCCGATGGCCGCCACCATTCTGATCGTCGAGGACGAGTTCGCCGTCGCTCGCGGCATCCAGTTCGCCCTGCAGCAGGAGGGCTACGAGGTCGATCGTCGCCCGCTAGCGGCGAGGAGGGACTCGAGTTCGCCACCGCACCAGGCCCCGGATCTGGTCGTGCTCGACGTCCGCCTGCCGGGGATCGACGGCTTCGAGGTGCTCCGCCGACTGCGTGCCGACCGGATCGAAGGCGCCGGTCCTGGTCCTGACCGCCCGCGACGACGAGGTCGACAAGGTGATCGGCCTCGAGCTCGGCGCCGACGACTACCTGACCAAGCCGTTCGGCCTGCGCGAGCTGATGAGCCGGATCAAGGCGCTCCTGCGACGGGCCTACGGCGACCTGGCCGATGCGGCCGGAGGCCGGGTGATCCGCCACGGCGACCTGCTGATCGACCTCGAGCGGCGGCGCGTCCAGCGCGGCCAGCGCCGGATCGCCCTGACGGCGACCGAGTTCGAGATCCTGCGCCACCTGGCCAGCCGGCCCGGCCGGGTCTACTCGCGGCGCGAGCTGCTCGAGCTCCTGCGCGACTACGAGGCGCTCGACCAGGACGAGAAGACGATCAACGTCCACGTCAGCCACCTGCGCGAGAAGATCGAGGACGATCCCTCGATGCCGGTCTTCGTGCTGACCGTTCGAGGTGCCGGCTACGCCTTCGCCGAGCGCTGAGCCGGGCGCGGCTCCCGGGGAGACGCAGGAACGGGCGGAGCTTCCAGCTCCCCGGGGCGATCCGCCGGATCATGCCCCGGACCTTCCAGGCGCCGCCT
Source organism: uncultured Chloroflexia bacterium (assembly GCA_963744115.1). GTDB lineage: Bacteria > Chloroflexota > Limnocylindria > Limnocylindrales > CSP1-4 > Chersky-267. The sequence continues at coordinate 243,067 of CAVUSI010000001.1, forward strand.
CACGCTCGCGTTCTCACGGTCGTCTCGCTGACCCTGCTGATGGTCGTGCCGGCCGTCATCATCCGGCTCGACGACTACTTCCTACCAGCAGGATCAGACCGACCTCGAGGCCGGGCGAGACTCGACGGTCGCGATCGTCGCCCTGCTGGTCGACCGACGGTCGATCCGCCGATCGTGACCCCGGACAACGAGCTGACCGCTCGCGCCGGCACGTATCTCACCTCGAAGGTGATGCAGGGGATCGCCAACGACGCCCAGGCCGACATGAAGATCGAGGTCGGCCTGCCGACCCGCGATGCCGATCGGCAAGGTGTCCCTGGTGCCGGCTGCGAACGGCAGCTCCTGGTGCCACAGGTCGCGGACCCGAAACGGGGCCAGACGAAGGAGCTACTCTCGGCGACGTCGTCGGTCGTCTCGACCGACCCCGGAGCCCTGTTCCCTGCGGCCATCCAGGTCACCCTGTCGAACCCGTACACCTACCGCACCTCGACCCTGACCCAGGTGACCGGGCTGTTCCTCGTCGTCGGCCTGATCGCGCTTCATCGTCTCGGTCGTCGTCGCGTCCTTCCTCGCCCGCCGATTCACGACGCCGCTCCGCCGGCTGACGACCGCCGCGCGCGATCTGAGCAGGGGATGCTCGGCGAGTCGCGATCCCGACCCGCCGCCGCCCCGGCGCGTCGAGATCATCCGAGCTGTCCCGCCAGTTCAACGCGATGGCCGACCGGCTCGACGAGAGCGTCGCGATCATCCGGCGCGATCGCGACCGGAGCCGCGACTTCCTGGCCGACGTGTCGCACGAGCTGCGGACCCCGATCACCGCGCTCCGGATGTCGAACGAGCTGTTGAGCGAATCGGCCGGCGACGACCCGGAGACCCGGGCGGAGTTCCTCGAGTCCAGCCGGCAGCAGCTCGAGCGGCTCGACTGGCTGGCCCAGAACCTGCTCGAGCTGTCGAAGCTCGATTCAGGGCTCGTCCTCCTCGACCTCCGACCGGACGACCTCCGCGCGGCGGTCGAGTCGTCGGTCGAGCAGGCACGCGCGTCGGCGGCGCGACGGGGCCTCACCCTGGAGCTGAAGCTGCCCCGCAACCCGGTCCGGATCCGGCACGATCCCCAGCGGATCGGCCAGGTCGTGACGAACCTGGTCGGCAACGCCCTGAAGTTCACGCCGCGCGGCGGTTCGGTGCGGGTCGAGCTCGAGGCCACGACCGAGGGTGCCCAGATCACGGTCTCGGACACCGGCGTCGGCATCGATGCGTCCGAGCTGCCGCGGATCTTCGACCGGTTCTATCGCGGGACCCTGGCCAACGAGGCGCGCGGCAGCGGCAGCGGGCTCGGCCTGGCCATCGTCAAGTCGATCGTCGATCTCCACGCGGGGCGGATCGCGGTCGACAGCCGCCTGGGCGTCGGGACGACCTTCACGGTCAGCCTGCCGAAGGACCCACGGGCGGTCGAGGACACCCCGCTCCAGCGTCCGATCCCGCCGCAGGTGGTGCCCGCCGTGGACCCATCGGCCGGGGGACCCGCCGCCGAACCGGCTCAGGTAGCGGATTCTTCACCATCCGCCGCCTCCTGATTGAATCCGAAGCGGTCAGGCTAGGATCCACCTGCCGGTTGCCGCATCTCCTACCGCGTCCCCGAGGAGCCCACACCAGCCCATGAACGAACGACCGACCGAGCCCTACGATCCCGCCGACCCCGCCTCCACCGGCGAGACCCCGGTGACGCCCCCGACGCCGGGCGCTCCATCGACTCCGTCCGGGCAGCCGATCATCTCGCCCGTGCCCCCACCCGCCTCGACGACTCCGGCGGCCTGCCGCCGCCGGTCTACGTCGCGCCGACGGCTCCGGCCCGGGTGAGCACGACCGGCGACGTCGCGGCTCCAGTGGACCCCGCCCCGTTCGCCGCGTTCTCGCCCGAGCCCGATCGCGTCGATCGAGACCGGGCCACCTGGCAGACCCCCGTCCAGCCGACACCGGAGGCCTGGTTCGAGCCGACCGCGGCCGCGGCGACCGCCAGCGCCTCGACGGCCACGACCTCCACGGGGTCGAGCGGCGGTCGGCGCCGTAGCGGCGGGATCATCGTCCCCGTCTTCGCGGCCGCGCTCATCTCGGCCATCCTCGCCTCCGGCGGGACATACCTCGTGCTGCGGGCGAGCGGCGCGCTCGACCAGCCGGCCGCGGCCGTCACCGCTCCGATCGGGCAGACCACCGGGGTCACCCAGCCGATCAAGATCGACGAGTCGTCGGCGATCATCGCGGTCGCCGCCAAGGTGGGCCCGGCGGTCGTCCGCATCGTGACCTCGGCGTCGGCCAACCCCAACGACCCGACGGCGACCGAGGGGATCGGCTCCGGGATCATCTACGACAAGAACGGCTGGATCCTGACCAACCGCCACGTCGTGTCGGGCAGCGACACGCTCCAGGTCGAGCTCAAGGACGGCCGCCGGTTCGAGGGCAAGATCTACGGGATCGACACCCTGACCGACCTGGCGATCGTCAAGATCGAGGCCACCGACCTGCCGACCGCCGCCCTCGGCGACTCGTCCGCGCTCAAGGTCGGCGAGACGACGATCGCCATCGGCAGCCCGCTCGGGACCTACTCGAACACCGTGACCAGCGGGATCCTGTCGGCGACGGGCCGGACGATCGACACGGACACCGGGTCGATCAACAACCTCCTCCAGACGGACACCGCGATCAATCCCGGGAACAGCGGCGGGCCGCTGCTGGACGCCGGCGGCAACGTCATCGGGATCAACACCGCGATCGCGGCCAATGCCAACGGCATCGGCTTCGCGATCCCGATCAACATCGCCAAGCCGATCATGGAACAGGCGGTCGCTGGGCAGAAGCTGGCCCGACCGTACCTCGGCATCCGCTACGAGATGCTCGACGTCCAGCGAGCCGGCGAGCTCAACCTGTCGGTCACCGACGGCGCCTACATCGACGGCGGCCAGACCGGGGCGGGGCAGGGCGACGCGGTGGTCGCGGGGCAACCGGCCGACAAGGCCGGCATCAAGGCAGGCGACATCATCGTCTCCATCGAAGGTCAGGCGATCGACACCGAGCACCCGCTCGATTCGGTACTGACCCAGTTCGCGCCGGGCCGGACGGTCACCGTCGGGCTCGTGCGGAATGGCCAGAAGCAGGAGGTCCAGGTCACCCTCGGGACTCGTCCCGCCGACCTGCAGCCCTAGCTCCTCGGCCGCTCCCCGCGACTTCTTCGGACCCCGGCGTTCCCCCGACGCCGGGGTCCGGCCGTCCCCGTCCTCGGTCCGCCGCGGGACCGTGGGATGATCGGGCGGTGGACCTGATCCTCTACCGCGATCGAGACAGCGTCCGGCTCCACTACCTGCGCAGCGCGGTCCGCAAGGACTTCGGGCGCATGGCGATGATCTACACGAGCCCGGATCTGGCCGACTGGATCCGGCGGTCGGCGGCCCGGCGCGGCCTGGCGCTTGACGTCGTCGCCGATGATGCCGGCAACCTGGTGTTCACCGGTCTCGAGCCGGCAGCCCTGGCGATGATCGAGCGCGGACTGGACACGACCGACTTCGGCTGATGCCGCTGGCGGGACCTCCACCGCCGAGCGTCCGCGGAGTCACCGCCGGCGGGCGATCTCCACGCCGGCGTAGGCGAAGGTCCCTTCGATCGGCGCGTTCGGCTTGCGGACCCGGACGATCACCTCGTCGATCGGGAAGTCGGCCAGGAGCTCATGGGCGACCGCCTCGGCCAGCGCCTCGATCAGCCGGAAGCTGGTCGATTCGACGATCGCCCGGCAGCTCTCGAACACCTCGCCGTAGTCGACCGTCCGGGTCAGGTCGTCCTCGAGCCCGGCCGGGCGGAGATCGAGCGCCAGCTCGACATCGACGTGGAAGGGCTGGGCGACGCGCTGCTCCTGCTCGAGGACACCGTGCCGGCCCATGAAGACCATGTCGTGCAGGACGATCCGGTCGGTCATCGGACGGGCCCCGCCGGCGACCCGCGGACGACCGCATCCGTCATCCGCGCCGCGCGAACGTTGGGGAGGACGTCGTGGACCCGGACGATGTCTGCGCCGCCCGCGATGCCGAGCGCGGTCGTGGCAAGCGTCGCCTCGAGACGCTCGTCGGCCGGCAGATCGAGCACCCGCCCGAGGGTCGACTTCCGGGACGTCCCGAGCAGGATCGGCCGGCCGAGGACGCGCAGCCGGCCCAGCTCCCGGAGCAGCGTCAGGTTGTGCTCCGGCGTCTTGCCGAAGCCGAACCCCGGGTCGACGATCAGCGACTCCCACGCGCAGCCGACCCGCAGGGCCCGGTCGATCGCCCGTTGCAGGTCGTCGATCAGCTCGCCCATCAGGTCCGCGTAGCGTGCCTCCTCTCGGTTGTGCATCAGCACGATCGGGACGCCGCGCTCGGCGGCCAGCCGAACGAGGGCCTCGTCGTCGGAGACGCCCCAGACGTCGTTGATGAGCGACGCCCCGGCCTCGAGCGCGGCGGACGCGACCGACGGTTTGGTCGTGTCGATGCTGATCGGGGCCTCGGGCCGAGCCGCTCGCAGGGCTGCCACGACCGGGACCACCCGCCGGGCCTCTTCTGCGGCGTCGACCGTGACGTGCCCGGGGCGTGTCGACTCCCCGCCGACGTCCAGGAAGTCGGCGCCATCGGCGATCATCCGGTCGGCCTGGACGAGCGCGGCCCGGATCGCCGGATCGGGGCCGGCGCCGGTGCCCGCCGCCAGCAGACCATCCCCGGAAAACGAGTCCGGCGTCGCATTGACGATGCCCATCACGAACGTCCGCTCGCCCCAGTCGAAGCGACGTCCGCCGATCTCGGTCGCGCCGAGCGGATGGTCGATCTCTGCCGTCATCGGGCCGCCACCAAAGTCTCCGGACCCGTCGGGTTCGGCCGCCCGACGGCCGGGAGGTCGTCGCGCAGCTCCGGATCGTCGACGAGGATGGCCCGGACCGCACCGACCAGGTAGAGCGAGCCGGCGACGACGATCGGACCCTCCGCCTCGGCCAGCGCCTTGGCGAGCGCCGCCGCGACGGGGACCGCCACCGTCGTCCGGGACCGCGGCGCGACCGACGTCCAGCCGTCCTTCAGGCGTGCCGCCGGAAGCGCTCGCGGGATGTCCACCTCGGTGCAGATGACCCGGGCCGAGCGGATCGCCGGTGACGACGCCAGCGCCGCGAGGACTCCGGCCACGTCCTTGTCGGACATCGTCGCCAGGATCACGGTCAGCGGCGGCGGCTCGGGCGCGTCGTCACCACCGCTCAGCATCGGCCGGAGGTCCTCGATGGCTCGGGCGAGGACGGCCGCCCCGGCTGGGTTGTGGGCGCCGTCGAGCAGGACGTCGATCGGCGGCCGTCCGGCTCCGGCGCGCGCCGCCACGATGAGCTCCAGCCTGCCGGGCCAACGCGCATCGGCGAAGCCACGCCGGCGCGCCGCATCGGGAGCGTCGGCGATCCCGGCGGCGGAGAGGGCGTCGAGGACGGCGTCGGCGACCGCGGCGTTGGCCGCCTGGTGGCGACCCCGCAGCCCGATCCTCGTCTCGCCCAACCGCGGGAGCCCGATCACGATCCCGTCGCGGTCCCAGCCGACAAGGGGCGGCGGCTCGACCTCGGTGAGCGGGACGCCGAGGCGATGCGCCCGCCGGCGGATCACCCGGAGCCCGGCCCCGCTCGCGCCGGTGACCGCGCGGTCACCGCGCTCGATGATCGCGGCCTTCTCGCGAGCGATCTCGGGGATCGTGTCGCCGAGTCGGTCCATGTGGTCGAGGTCGACGTTGGTGATCGCCGCGACGCCGCCGTCCCAGGCGTGGGTCGCGTCGAGGCGGCCGCCGAGCCCGACCTCGACCAGGGCGACGTCGACCCCGGCCTCGGCGAACCAGCGGAAGGCGACGGCGGTCAGCAGCTCGAACTCGGTCGGCGGGTCCCGTCGTGACAGCCGGCCGGCTGCGACGAGAACCTCGTCCACGACCCCGGCGAACGACGTCGGGTCGATCGGCCTGCCGTCGACCTGGACACGCTCGCGATAGCTGACGAGGTGCGGCTTGGGCGTCTCGGCGACCCGCAGGCCGGCCGCCCGGAGCGCCGAACCTGCCAGCGCGAGGACGCTGCCCTTGCCGTTGGTCCCGCCGATGAGCGCGCCGCGGACGGCCAGCTGGGGATCGCCGAGCTCGCGCAACAGCGCTCGCGTCCGGCCGAGGCCCATCCGGATGCCGAAGCGACCGCGTTCCTGGAGGGCCCGAAGCGCCTCTTCGTAGGTGAGGTCGCTCACGTCACTCCCTGGACAGCTCGTCCTCGTAGAAGACGCACTGGTTGAACCGCGGGGTCAGGCACACGTCGTTGACGTAGCCCTGCTCGAGATGGACGCCCCCGCGGAGCTGGCAGCGCGACACATTGGCGTCCTGGCGGATGAGCGCCTTGAGCAGGTGAGGCGCCTGGATCGGGATCGCCCCACGTGTCCCCGTCATGTAGAAATGCGGGCAGACGTTGCGTCGGAGGTTGGGCAGCCCGAAGGCACCGCCCCGACCCATGACCGGGAGCGGCGGATACCCCGGGCGGGTACCGGTCTGGGGCGGCGGTGCGGTGCTCACCCGGGCGATCGGCCCGACGCCGAACGATGGGCGCCCGGTCGGTCCGGTGGATCGATCGCTCTTGGGATTCCGGGCGTGCAAACCAGCCTCGCGCTCGGTCGGACGTCACCCAACGCCCGCTCACCGCGCCAGAGTACAACGCGAGGCGCTCGGCGTGAGCGGCCCATCGAGCATGGCGATGCCGCCTGCCGTGCGACAATGCAGCCCGATGACCAATCGGCGCCAGCGCTCGTCCCAGGTCCGGCCCCGCCCGCCGTCGACCGGACGCCCGGCCCCGCCGAAGCGGACGGGCTCGCGACCTCCCGCACCGAACCGCATCGCGCCGCACCGCAAGATCGAGCGCGGGTCGACGATGCCGGTCTACCTCCGCATCGCGATCATCATGGTCATCGTCGCCATCGGCGGCGTGATCGTCTTCGCCGGCGTCGGCGTCCTGGGTCGCGTCGTCGGCAACGTCGCCTCGAGCTTCCAGGATGCGGTCTCCAAGGTCACGACCAGCCCCAGCCCGAGCCCGACCGAGGCCGTCGCCCCCAACGCACCGGCGCTGACGGTCCCGCAGGAGTCCTACACGAACCAGAAGACCGTCGATCTGACCGGGACGGTCCCGAGCGCGTTCATCGGCCAGGAAGGCGTGTCGGTCCGGATCTACCGCGCGCTCCCGGACCAGGCGCCCGAGAAGATCGACGACGTCCCGATCGGCCAAACGGCCGGCTTCACCGTCGCCGGGGTCGAGCTGGCAAACGGGCGCAACGACTTCACGGCCACGTTGATCGGGCCCGGCGGCGAGAGCGATCCGTCCAAGGCGGTCACCTATGTCCTGGACAAGACGAAGCCCAAGATCATCATCACGAAACCGACGAAGACCGCCGTGGTCAACGGCAAGACGGTCACGATCGTCGGCAAGACCCAGCCGCGGAGCGACCTCGTCGCCACGAACGAGGCCAACCATGCCTCGATCACCGGCACGGCCGACGACGCCGGCACGTTCAAGCTCGTCCTGGCGATCGCCAACGGGCCGAACGGGATCAGGATCACCGCGACCGACCCGGCCAACAACCAGGGCGCGGTCGTGATCAACGTCAATCGCGGCAAGGGCAAGCTGACTGCGGATCTCACGTCCTCCAAGTACCAGTTCATCCGACGCCAGCTGCCTGACAACATCGTCCTGACGGCCACCGTCACCGACCCGGACGGCAGGCCCCTGGACGGCGCCACCGTCACCTTCAGCCTGACCATGCGCGGGGTCGCACCGATCACCCGCACCCTGACGACCGACGGCGAGGGCAAGGCGAAATGGAACGTGACCGTCCCGAAGGGAGCCGGCCTCGGCCGGGGCGGCGCGGCGATCCTCGTCCAGACCAAGGACTACGGCCAGACGACCGCGCAGACGTTCCTCACCGTCAACAAGTAGCGTCGGCGGTCGGGCCGACGGACGGGCGCGGGCCGACGGGCGTGCCCTAGCCGGCGACGCCCTCCTCGGCTCGACACGAGCGCGCGTCGCAGCTACCATCCCGCCATGCCGATGTGGCGCTGCCCGCATTGCCGGACCCCGCAGGCCGAGGCCGCTCGGTGCTGGGTCTGCCACCGCTCCAGCACCAGCTGCGCCACCTGTGCCAACTTCCGGCTCGCCGTGTTCGGCGGCGTCGGCTACTGCGGTCTGGACCGTCGTCGCGAGCGCCTCGCCGGCGACGAGATCAAGGCCTGCTGGTCGCCTCCCATCGCGCTCGTGGCCGGGACCGCTTCCGTCGACGTCCAGGCGTCGAGCGTCGAACACCCGTTCGCACCCGGGTCGCGGATCGGGCCCGACGGCGATCCCCTCAGCGCGGACCACCCGAGCACGTTCTGGGTCGAGCTGGACGCCTGAGACCCGCTCCGGGGAAGGCGCCTCGACCGACCGGCGTTACGGGCCGGGTGGCGGACAGGTCGGGAACGGATACGACGCCGGGTCGTAGACGCCCAGGTCGATCGCCGTCCCCGAGGGCCGCTTCTTACCGGGCAGCGGCAGCTGCTCGAAGACCAGCGAGTCGTCGGCCGCCGTGTAGCCGGGCGGTTCGGGCGTCACCGTGCCGACGGTGAAGCCGTCCGCCTCGATATCGGCCTTCGCCTGGCCGAACGTCTGGCAGCGATACTCGCCGACGGTGCTCAGCAAGGCGGTCGGCGTCGGCGTGGGTGCGGCGGTCGGGGTCGGGGTCGGCGACGGGCTCGGGCTGGGGGTCGGCGATGGCGAGGGTGACGGCGTTGCGCTCGGCTCCGGCCCCTGCGACACGACGTAATCGATCGTCGTCCCGGATGCGACCTCGACCCCGGCGGCCGGCGACGTCGAGATGACCGAGCCGGCGACGACGATCGGGTCGAACGCCTGGGTCGCCGTGCCCGGGGTCAGCCCGGCCGTCACGAACGCCTTCAGCGCGGCCAATTCGGTCTGGTTCTTGACGTCTGGGACGGCCACCAGGGCCTGGCCCGTCACGACCGTGAGGTTGACCGTGGAACCCCGCTCGACGTTGGTATTCGCGCCCGGATCCTGGGCCGTGATCGTGCCCTCGGGCTGGTCGTTGCTCTTGACGAACTGGGTCGCCTTGATGACCACGCCGGTGGCATCGGCCAGGGGCTGCGCCTGGGTCAGCGTCTGGCCGACGAAGTTGGGCACGACGACCTGGGTGGCCGTCGGGGTGGTCCCGCCGGTCAGCATCTTGAACGCGAGGAACCCGACGAGGGCCAGGATGGCCAGGCCGAGCAGCCCCGCGATCCACGGCCACGGACCGGTCCCGCCGCCATCGTCGGGATCGTCGGCGAGCGGCGGTGGCGGGGCCACGGGCGGCGGGGTCGATCCCGACCCGGCGCCGGCGTAGGCGTCGGCTGCGTACGGGATCGGCCCGGCCGGATTGGCCCGCGCGACACCGGCCGCCACGGCCGTGGCGGCGGCTGCCGCGCCGAGCCCGGCGACGCCGGCACTCCGGTCGGCCAGGTCGTCGTCGAGGGCATCGGACATCGCAGCGGCGGACGAGAACCGCTCGGCCGGGTCGATGGCCATCGCCTTGCGGCAGATCGCCTCGATGACCGGCGGGATCCCTGCCCGGTAGGCCGACGGCATCGGGACGGGCGGGGTCAACCGCGCCATGGCGATCGAGGCGGCACTGTCGCCCTCGAACGGACGACGCCCGGCGAGCATCTCGAAGAGCACCACGCCCAGGCTGTAGATGTCGGAGCGCTCGGTCGCCGGCTCGCCGCGGGCCTGCTCGGGGCTCATGTACTGGACCGATCCGAGGGTCGTCCCCGGCAGCGTCATCTGGGCCTCGGCGATCGCCCGCGCGATCCCGAAGTCCGTCACCAGGACGCGCCCGTCGTGGGCCAGCAGGATGTTGCCCGGCTTGATGTCGCGGTGGATGATCCCGCGCGAGTGCGCCACCGCGAGGGCCCGGCCGACGTCCGAGGCGATGCGGGCGGACCGCGACGCGGACAACGGTCCCGTCCGGCGGAGGAACGTCGCGAGGTCCTCCCCGTCGACGTAGTCCATCACGATGAACGGCCCCGCCGGGTCCATCCCGAAGTCATGGACGACGACGATGTTGGGCGAGCTCAGCGAGGCGACCGACTGCGCCTCCATCCGGAAGCGGGCGACGAAATCGGGGTCGCGGCCGTACTCCGGCCGGAGGACCTTGACGGCGACGTCACGGCCGAGCTGGCTGTCCGTGGCGCGGAAGATGGTGGCCATGCCGCCCTGGCCGAGCAGCTCGACCAGCCGATATCGCCCACCGAGGACGCTTCCGATCTCCGCCAAGTCCATCCCTCACAGTTCGTGGAACGCGCCGGTCCGGCCGGGCTCGCCGGGCATGGTACCCCACCGGTCGACGAGCGCCGCGGGTCCCGGGTGACGCCGACGCGCGGCCGTCGCGATCCGGTCAGAGCTCCAGGTGGGCCAGGTACTCGCGGAATTCGGCCGCCAGGTCGGGTCGCTCGAGGGCCAGCTCGACCGAGGCCTTGAGCCAGCCCATCGTCGTCCCGGCGTCGTATCGCTTGCCCTCGAACTCGTAGCCGTAGACGGCCTGCTCCTCCATCAGCGCCTCGATCGCGTCGGTCAGCTGGATCTCGCCGCCGGCGCCGCGCTGGGTCTGCTCCAGCTTGTCGAAGATCTTCGGGGTCAGGATGTAGCGGCCGATGATCGCCAGGTCGGACGGTGCGACGGACGGGTCCGGCTTCTCGACGACGCCCTTGACTCGATGGAGGCGGCCGTGGTCCAGCTCGTCGCCGGCGGGCTCGGGATCGATCACGCCGTAGCGGCCGGTGTCCTCGTGCGGGACCTGGGTGACCGCGATGACGGAGGCGTGGACCTGGTCGTAGGCGTGGATCAGCTGGCCGATGGCGGGCCGCTCGGAGACCAGGACGTCGTCGGACAGGATGACCGCGAACGGCTCGTGGCCGATCAGCTCCTTGGCCATCAGGACCGCGTGGCCGAGGCCGAGCTGCTCCTTCTGGCGGACGTAGGCGATCTGGGCCAGGTCGCTGATGTGGCGGATCCGCCGGAGCATCTCGACGTCACCGCGCTCCTCGAGCAGGTGCTCGAGCTCGAACGACAGATCGAAGTGGTCCTCGATCGCCCGCTTCTGGCTGGAGGTGACGATGATGACCTGCTCGATGCCGGCGGCGACCGCCTCTTCGACGGCGTACTGGATGACCGGCTTGTCGACGAGCGGGAGCATCTCCTTCGGCTGAGCCTTCGTCGCCGGCAGGAACCTGGTGCCCCATCCGGCGGCTGGGAAGACGGCTTTGCGGACTCGCATCGAACCTCGGGGGCGGCGCTCGTGGACCCGCGGAGTATACCGCGGGACCCTCGTCCGACCGGTCGGCCGCGGCTCCCGACGCGATCAGACGATGGTCGCCGACCCCGTCGCCGAGGGGTCACCGGACGCGCTCGCGATCGCCTCCGCGTCCACGGTCCCGTCGGCCGGGCTTGCTCGTTCGCGCTGGAGCAGGAGGGCCGCGACGAGCACGAATGCGGCGCCGATGAGCTGGACCGGCCGAAGCGTTTCGGCCAGTAGGACGGCGGCCAGGACGGCCCCGACGACCGGTTCGATCAGCGCCAGGATGCCCGTCACGGATGCCGCCGATCCAGCGGATCCCGACCAGGTACAGGGTGGTCGGGATGCCGGCCCCGAAGACCCCGGCGATGACGAGGTACGGCCAGCCGCCGAAGGGTCGGCGAACGGCTGGGTGAGGGTCCCGGACTGCCCGGTCGCCACGGCGAAGGCCAGGAACCCGAGGAAGCCGCCGGCAAGGACGACGAACGACGCCTCGTCGGTCGGCAGTGCCGAGTAGCCGCGCCGGCTGACCAGGATGAAGACGACCTGCATCGTGGCCGCGACGAAGGCCAGCGCGAGGCCGCCGAGGTCGAAGGTCAAGCCGGTGGTCGGGTCGATCCCGCCGACCACGACGATCGCCATCCCGAGCGTCGCCATGGCGAGCGCCGCCAGCTGAACGCGGTCGGGTCGCCGGCGCTCGACGACCACCACGACGACGGTGACCAGCGCGGGATAGGTATAGAACACGAGGAGCGCCAGGGCGATCGTCACGCGCTGGAATGCCGTGAAGATCGCCAGGTTCAGGGCGACCCCGGCGATCGTTGCGACCGCGAGCGAAGCTCGCCCGCGCGGCGACAGCACGCCCCAGCCGACGACCCGTCGGCCTCGCGCGACGCGCAGCCCGATGAACCCGGCGACCACGAGCGCCCCGAACAGCGCCCGCCAGGAGACGAACCCGACCGTCGCCAGCCCGGCGTTCTCCTCGGCCAGCCTCGACAACGGGCCGAGCGTGCCGAACAGGCAGGCCGCGACGACGACCGACAGGCTTCCGAGGCTGGAGTGTCGCCGTTCGACCGGTCAGTCCCCGGCGGTGTCGGTGGCCTGATCCGGCCGGGCGGACCGGAGGGTGATCGCCGTGAACGGGATACGGATCTCGCGGAACACCTCGGTCGACACGAGGAACCCGGCCAGCAGGAACAGGACCGCCAGGAACTTGCCGACCTGGAAGTACTCGGTGATGCCGAACCGGTTGAGCGCGTCACCGCCGCTGGCGAGGATCCCCCCGATCGCGATCAGCACGGTCGCCGGGACGCGACTGTTCATCCGTCCCGTCCGGAACGCGTGGAACGCGAGCGGGATCGAGGCGACGAAGTTCACCACGATGGCGACCGGCGCGATCAGCAGGTTGAACAGGAACTGGTCGCCGGTCTGCTCCGGATCGAGCGAGTAATCGAGCACCCGCCGCTTGGGCATGAACACGTAGGTCGAGAAGACCGCGCCCAGGATGAGGACCAGGCCGCCGGTGATGTTCATGAACGGGGTGAGCAGTCGGAGGGTCCCCGGGAACAGGTCGCCGACCGGCACGTTCGTCGCCGGGTCGAGGGCGTAGCCGGGGGGCGCCAGGGTGGCCGTCACCATCAGGACGATGCTCAGGAGCGTGGCGCCGACCACGGCGACGGCGGCGAGATACGGCCAGCGGTCGTTCGCGAAGTAGGTCTCGACGCCGATCGCGATGGCCAGGACGATGGAGGCGATCAGATACAGGATCGGGGCGGTGCCCGCCCCCGGATAGTCGTAGCGGCGCTGGGTCAGCAACGTGAACAGACCGGCCAGGAACAGGCAGAACGCGAACGTGTAGCCGAACCGCGTCCGTCCGAGCAGGAACGCGGTGCCCAGGCCGAGCCAGCCGGCCGTCCAGACGGCTCCGGTCAGGTACCAGATCCGGTAGAGCGGCTCGTTCCAACCGCTCGACGCCGCCAGGAACTCGCAGCCGGACGCGATCCCGAAGAACAGCATCCCGATCGCCCAGATGAGCTGGTACGCCCGCCGTCGTTCCCGCCATTGGTCGAACAGGAGCACGCTGAACACGAGGGCGAGGAGCGAGGTGAGCGCCGGGAGCAGGATGGTCAGGCTCATCGATCGCGGGCTCTCGTTGGGGACCCTGTCAGGCCGGGATGAACTCGTGAGCGTCGCGGTGGAGACCGTCGCACAGGCCCCAGCGGGGATCGTCGCCCGGGATCGCGACCGGCCGCATCAGCTCCCGGACCTCGCCGCGGCGGCAGAACAGGTACCCCTTGCCGGCCATCCAGCGTCGGACGTGACTCGGGTCCGGGTGGAACTGGAACGGGCCCGGGTTGATCGCCGGACGATCCGTCCACGACGCCGCGGCCTCCGGCGACACGATGTCGAGGAGGTTGATCCGCCAGGGGGTGCCAGAGATGATCTCCAGGCACCCGTCGCAGCGGGTCGCGACGTTGTCCTTGACGATCGTCCGGATCTGGACGCCCATGATCTCCATCGGCCCGATCGTAGCAGGTGCGCCCGGAGCGGGACCGGACCGCTAGAGTGCGCCGATGGCCGCCTCCCCCCGTGCCTTCGTCCTCCGACACACCCGCATCCGTCACGTCCCGGGCCTGGAGGAGATCCGCCTTCACCTGGCCGACGAGGCGTTGCCGCTGTGGCACGCGGTCCAGCTCGAGACGAAGGACCCGGACGCACCCGTCCCGTACTGGGCGTTCGCCTGGGGCGGCGGGCTGGCGATCGGGCGCTACCTCCGCGACCACCCGGAGGCCGTCGCCGGTCGACGGGTGTTCGACCTCGGATCCGGGTCCGGGCTGTGCGCGATCGCGTCGATGCACGCGGGCGCGTCCGAGGCGACCGGTGCCGACATCGATCCGTTCGCCGCAGCCGCGATCGGGCTCAACGCCCGCGCCAACGGGCATCGCGTCGGCGTCGCGCGGCGCGACGTCCTGGACGACGAGCCACCGGACGTCGACATCGTCCTGGCCGGCGACTGCTGGTACGACCTCACCCTGGCAGAGCGCGTCCTGCCATGGCTGCTCCGCGCCAGGGAGCGCGGGATCGACGTGCTCGTCGGCGATCCCGGGCGCCGCTACCTGCCGACCGCCGAGCTGGTCGAGCTCGCGTCGTACGAGGTCCGGACCACGACCGAGCTCGAGGATCTCGAACTGAAGCGCGGCGCGGTCTACGCGCTGCGCCGCTAGGGCGGATGATCCGCGGCTCCGACGAGCCGCCGGGCTAGGTCGTCTTCGAGGTCCCGGCGCCCTTGGTCTTCGGCTGCTTCGGCTTCTTCGGGGTCTTCGCCTTCTTGTCCACCGTCGATCCTCCGGCTGCTGACTGGTAGAGCGGATGCTCCCACGTCGTCCGCGATCCGGCCAGCCCCGCGTGCCGCCTCGTTCGCGCGATGGGTAGGGACTACTCTTGTCGGACACCCAAGGAGCCCGAATGGCAGAACAAGAGTTGGACCGCCTGATCCGGAAGCTGACCACGGCACTGACCAGCTTGAGCGAAGCGAAGACGAAGTCGATCGCGGATACCGCCAGCGCATCGCTCGGCCACGCCGTCGATGACGCGTATCGGAGCTACGAAGCGGCGGACGACGCGATCCGCGACTACGTCTTCCGGATCGTCGGCCACCGGCACTGACCCACCGTCGAAGGAGACGAGATGAACCTGAACAGCATCCTCATCGGGTCCGAGGATCCGCAGCGCCTGGCGGCCTACTACACCCGCCTGTTCGGCGAGCCCGGCTGGGCCGAGGGCGGCTTCTCCGGATGGCAGATCGGAACGGGGTTCGTCAGCGTCGGCCCGCACGATCAGGTCAAGGGCAGCAACGCCGAACCCGGCCGGATCCTGTGGAACATCGAGAGCGAGGACGTGAAAGCCGACTTCGAGCGTCTCAAGGCCGCCGGTGCGACGGTCGTCCGCGAGCCCTACCAGCCGGGCGAGGCGCCCGATACGTGGATCGCCACCTTCTCCGACCCGGACAACAACTACTTCCAGCTCATGAGCCAGATGTCGATGTAGTCGGCGCCCTTCCGCGGCTCGTTCAGGTCCCGCGGTACCGCTCGATCGCGAGCGCGGCGAGATCCGCGCCGGCTTGGAGCAGGGGCCACGCCTCCGGCTGGAAGGGGCGGTCGTGCGCGAGGGCGAGCACGCCGAGCACCACATCCACTCCGTCCCGCCTGACGACCAACGGCAGGTGACTCCGCAGCGCCGGGCCGCCGGGCGCCGTCGGCGGGACGTTGAACGACGCCACGGGATCGGCGACCGTCCTCGCGATGGGATGTCCCGGGCGGTTCACCGCGTCCGCCAGCCCGGCGGCCGCCTCGTCCCCGAGCCCGTAGGAGGCCGCGATCCGGAGCCGGTCGACCGCCGGATCGACGACGACGACGGCGGCTGAACCAACGTCCAATGGAGCCGCGATCGCGTCGAGGAGGCGTCGCAGGCTCGGTCCGAGGCCGTCGCCACGAGCGACCGCGGCGGCACCGACAACGAGGATGTCGCGGGCCGGATCGGACATGACCCTCCCTCAGCGACCCGCCCTGGCCGCGTGCTCCGCGAGCCGGGCCTTGACGATCCTCGTCACTAGGTCCGTCTGGATCGGCTCTGTCGCCGGGAACCGGAACGTCCCCTTGCCGGCGACATATGGCTTCACCTCGTCCCCGAGCACCTCGACGACGGCAGCACTCGCCGGGAACAGGCTGTAGTGATTCTTGAACGCGGCGTACGACACCAGGAAGCGACCGTCCAGCCGGAACGCCGGCATCTCGTAGGCGATCGCCTCGGTCGCCTCGGGGGCGGCGGCGCGGATCGTGCGCCGGAGCTCTTCGACGGCGGGTCGTCGCTCGTCGGGCAGCCCGGCGATATAGGCGTCAACGCTCGGTGGTGCAGCCATCCCGGTCTCCCTGCCTACGGCGGCCGTCCGATGGTGCCGCGAGCTTCAGATTCTGCCACGGCCCTCCTGAACGCGAAGCTCCGGCCGCCGAGGAGTGCGGCCGGAGCTTGGCGATACCGTCGGTGTCCAGGATCGACCCGGACATCGGGATCAGGGCTGGACGGCGGACCAGTTGGTGTAAACGCCCTTGGCGTCGCCCGGTGCAGAGTCGCCCGAGAAGAAGTAGAGCGGCAGGCCGTTGTAGGTGACCTGGACGGTCCCGTCATCGGTCCGGGTGATCGTCCCGAGCTTGCCGGAGACGCCATCGCCCATCGTCGGCGAGGCGCCCGCAGCGACGGTGAGGGCCGGCCACGTCGTGAGGCAGCCGCCCGTGCAGGCACTCGCGCCGCTGTCCTTGGTGTCCTTGGAGAACGTGTAGACGGTCATCCCGTTCGTTCCCGCCACGAGGACGGTGCCAACGGACCCGACGGCCTTCGCCAAGACCGTCGCGCCGCCCGCGGCAGCTGACGCCGGCGCCTGGGACGCCGGGGCCTGGGTGGGGGCGGCCGTGGGTGCCGTCGTGGCGCCGGCGCCGGAGCATCCGGCGACGACGATGGCGGCGAACAGCGTCGCCGCAAGTGACGATGGTTCTGGTTCGCATCTGAGGGCCCTTCTCTATCGAGGAATGTACCCCCCGATACGTCGCGGGCGAGAGATCCGGTTTCGACGATCGCCCCACGACCGATGGGATCGGGCGGAACTCGTCGAATCTCACGGGCGGCCGTGGTGGGTCGCCGGCACGCGCGACGGAGAGGACCGCGTCGATTCGGACGCCGCCCGCGTCCTCTTAGCGACGCTCGCCGGCGGGCCAGTCGATCGACAGCGGGGCTGGTCGCTCGAAGGTCGTGGTCATCGGGATGAACCGTTGTTCCTGCGCGGAGAGCAGGATCGATTCCATGACCTCCATCGAGTGCAGCGCCATCTCGCCGCTCGCTCTGGCGGGACGCCCGTCGCGGATCGCGTACGCCATGTCCACGAGCCCGATGCCCCGACTGTTGTCGGCATGGGAGGTCGACGTGAACTGGTGCACGACGTCGATCTCGGTCCAATCCGGCAGGGCCTGCGGACGGGGCATGCCCCGCCAGCGAGCGTGCTCGGCGTCCCGGAACAGGACCCTGCCGCCGAACAGGTTCGGGCCGTCGAGGGGGTCCGGGTCGTTGATCGAGACCGTGCCGAGGGTCCCATAGATCTCGAGGCGCGGCAGGTCGGAGTCCCAGACATCGAAGCTCGCGATGATCGTCGCGAGAGCACCGGACGCGAACCGCAGACAACCGGTCACGTGCGTCTCCACGTCGACGGGGATCGTCTCCCCCCGTCGCGGCTCGCTCTGGATGACCCGCTCCGGAAATGTTCGGCTGGCCATCGCACCGACCGAGTCGACCGGTCCCAGGAGCGCCAGGAGAGCGGTGACGTAGTACGGGCCGATATCGAGGATCGGACCACCGCCGGGCTGGTAGAAGAAGGCCGGGTTGGGGTGGTGCCACTCGTGCCCGTGGCTGACCACGAAGGCGCTCGCCGCGACGATGTCCCCGAGACGTCCGTCGTCGATCAGCGCCCGGCAGGTCTGGAGCCGCCCTCCAAGGAACGTGTCCGGGGCGCAGCCGACCCGGACACCGTTGGTCCCGGCGAGCGCCATGATCTCGAGGCTCTCGGCGAACGTGGCGGCAAGCGGCTTCTCCGAGTACACGTGCTTGCCGGCCCGGAGCGCGGCGAGGTTGAGTGCAGCGTGGGCCGACGGGATCGTGAGGTCGAGGACGATATCGACGTCCGGATCGGCGAACAGCTCGCCAGGCGAGGCATAGGCGCGCGACAGGCCGTGCTGCGTCGCTTTGCTCCGCGCCTTGGCGGGATCGCGCCCGGCGCACCCGACCACCTCGACGATGTCCGGGTAGCGCTTGAGATTCGTGATGTAGACGTCGCTGATGTCGCCGATGCCGACCACGCCGACGCCGAACGTTCCCACCTGATCGCCTCTCCTGCCGAGTGATCGCCCGGGGACTGGCTGGACCGGGGCTCGCCTGTCGAGGCGGCCGATGGTGCCCCCAAGGGGATTCGAACCCCTGATCTCCACCTTGAAAGGGTGGCGTCCTAGGCCTCTAGACGATGGGGGCGAGCGCCGCCGAGTCTAGCAGAGGGTCTGGTCGGGACCGGCCTCAGCTGTCGAGGGTGAGCGTCAGGATGATCGCCCCGGCGAACGATCCGGCGGCCAGCAGCGCCGCGACCCCACCAAGGACCGCGTAGATCAGCGCACGGCCGCCGGAGCCTTCCTGCGCCCGACGGTAGGCGGCCCAGGCGCCGGCCAGCGCGAGCAGGGCGAAAACGATCCCGATGATGAACGTCCCGGCCGTCAGGACCGGCATCTGGGTCGCGTCGCGGACGAGGAGGCCGTACCCCACCACGCCGGCCGAGACGAGCAGGGCGATCCCGAGGGTGACCCGGACGGGCGTGAGCAGGCGACCGCGACGGCGACGAGCGGGTTGCTCCGGCGGCTCCGGCAGCTCGGGCGGCTCCGTCCGCTCCGGCGGTGCCCACGACGGCGCGCCAAGCGGCGGGACAGGCGGGGTGGTCATCGTGCCGCTGACTCGGTCGCGCCGGTCAGCTCGGGGCCTTCACGCCGCCGCGCGTCCGGTGGTAGACGGCCACGTTGTAGCTCAGGCGCGGCCGCTTGAGGGTCGACGCGACCTCGCGGCCCGTGTCCCCGAACGCATCGGCCAGGAACCCGGACGCCTCCTCGACGGAGTCGAACGTCCAGAAGCAGTGCACGACACGGACCCGGAACCCGTTCGTCAGGTAGGGCCCGTCGCGCCGGCTCCACGTGCCGTACTCGGGGAGGTCACCTCGAAGACGCGACACGTCGTCTCGCCCGTAATCCTGGACGACGAGAAGCCGACCGTCGGGGCGCAGCACGCGATCCGCCTCCGCGATCTCGTCGGGGCTCGGCGCGCGGAAGACCGACCAGCAGCCGACGACCACGTCGGCCGAGCCGTCGACGGCATCGAGCGCATCCCCGGCCGCCGGCCGAGGTACCGACCTGACCCGTGCGCCGAACGCCTGGAGCTGGGCCGCCGACCGCTGGTCGGGATCGTCGACGAGGACGACGTCGCGCCCGGCGACAGGTCCGAGCGCATCGAGCGTGCGCGGGATCTTGCCTTCGACGTCGAGACAGGCGGCCAGGCGTTCTCTGAGGCCCGGGTCGGCGGGATCGATCGGGAGGTCGGACATCAAGACGGGGAGGATAGCACCGGTCCACGGGCCGACGGACGCGACGATCAAGGTTGGTCGAAGTACGTCCGAACCTCGGGACGGAGCAGTCCCCGGAACAACAGGATGGCGAGGGCGCCCGCGAACAGGGCCACCGCAAGCCCGGTGCTCGCCACGGTGAAGCTGAAGAACCCCAGCGGGATCGCGGGGATGGTCAGGCTCGCCAGGCCGAGCGCGAGGCCGCGAGCCACGGTCTTGCGCTGCAGGACGACCGTGATGGTGAAGATCGTATAAGCGAGCAGGACCATCACCACGACGCCGACCAGGCTGACCGGAGCAGAGATCGCCATGTCGATGACGAAGCGCAGGGACAGCCCGATCGCGGCGAGGATGCCGCCGGCGTAGACGAGGAAGATCCGGACGCCGCTCGGCATCCTCGGCTTGGGCTCAGTCGTCGCTGGGTCGGGCGTCGCTGGATCGGTCATCGGGCGTCGATTCTGCCACGCCCCCGCACGGAACGGCCGGGGAGGGTACCCTCTGCCGGTGGCGGGCCGGGCCCGCCCCTTCGGATCAGCATCCGCGTCCGATCGACCGGTCGGACGCCTCCCACGAGGCGATCAGTGAGCAACGAATCGAGCCGGGTGACGAGCGAACCCGGCACCCCGTCGCACGGGCCGTCGGGCGAGACCCGGCGTGGCCGGCGCGAACGTGAGCGGGCCAAGGCCCGGACCCGGACCGTCGCGACCCGACGGAAGCCGTTCATCGAGCGCTACCGCGGGGCCCTCCTCGGGCTGGCCGCGATCGTGGCGGTCGTGTTCGTCGGTGGGTTCGTCTACGTCCAGGCCAACAGCAAGGCGTATGCCTGCTCGTCCGAGACGATCCCCGCCCCGGCCGGCACGCCGCTTCCGAACGGCTCGCCCGCCCCGCTCGGCCAGGTCCAGACGGACATGGGCCGGAACCATATCCTCGCGCCGGAGTCGCAGCGCTACGTCGCCTGCCCCCCGGCCTCGGGCAATCACTATGCCGGTCTCGACGGCCCGATCGTCGCCCGCTACTACGGACCGGATGACGCCACGCTGCCCGAGGGCTGGGTCCACAACCTGGAGCACGGCGGTCTGGTCATCCTCTACAACTGCAACATGGGCGCCTGTGACGATGCCACGCAGAAAGCGCTCCAGAGCCTGTACCAGACCTTCCCGAACAGTCCGTTGTGCGGCATCCCGAAGGGGACGATCGGACCCGTGATCGCCCGATTCGACGACATGAAAGCGCCGATCGCCGCCCTGCTCTGGGGCAGGATCCTCTTCCAGGACAAGCTCGACCCGGCCCAGATCCTGGATTACTTCGCGACCCAGGCCGAGCTGCACAACCCGGAGCCGCAGTGCGCCAGACCGACGGCGACGCCCGCCACCCCGGCGACGAGCGCCAACCCGAGTGCGCCTGCGACCTCCGCCAGCCCGGCGCCGTCGGACAGCGTCGCGCCGCCGGCGAGCCCGGCGGCTGCGTCTCCCAGCCCTTCCTGAGGATCGACCGATGCGCCTGTACGCCTACCGGACCCGGGCTGGACTCGACCGCTGGGGCGTCGTGGTCGACGCCGGCCTGCTGACCGGCGGCCAGCTCGAACGTGAAGGCGGACTCAAGGGCGCGTGGGTCTGGACGAACCTCGATCTCGGCGTCGTCCTCGGCTTCGCCGATCCACGCTGGTGGCGACGCCTGGCCCGGGCCGCGGAGCGCTGCCTCGACCGCGGCGTGAAGCCACGCCGACTCGACCTGCGTCGTCCGGCGCCGGCCCTGCCGTACCCGGGCAAGATCGTCTGCATCGGGCTGAACTACCGAGCGCACGCCGCCGAGCAGGGGATCGAGCCCCCGGATCGGCCCTTGCTGTTCTCGAAGTTCAGCAACGCGGTCGTCGCGGACGGGGAGCCGGTCGTCCGGCCGCCGGGTTGCCACGCTCTCGATTTCGAGGCGGAGCTGGGCGTCGTCATCGGGACCACCGCGAGGCGCGTCGCCGCCGCCGATGCGGCATCGTATGTCGCGGGTTATGTCGTGGGCA
The DNA here is from genome assembly GCA_963744115.1 of uncultured Chloroflexia bacterium. GTDB lineage: Bacteria > Chloroflexota > Limnocylindria > Limnocylindrales > CSP1-4 > Chersky-267. The sequence goes on from CAVUSI010000001.1 coordinate 264,653, forward strand.
ACGACGTGTCGGCCCGCGACTGGCAGGGCACCAAGGAGGCGCTCCGCGAGGGCGAGCACGGCGACGGCCAGTGGCTCCGGGCGAAGGGCTCCGATACGTTCTATCCGCTCGGTCCGACGTTCGTGACGGCCGACGAGCTCCCCGCGACGCCGGCCGTCCAGGTCCGCTCGTGGTGGATCCCGGGCGCGGGCGACGACGCCGGGACGCCGGTCCCGTGGCAGGACGCCAATACCGACGACCTGGTCTTCGACATCCCGACGCTGATCGAGTTCATCACCCGATCGATCACGCTCGAGCCGGGCGACATCATCACGACCGGCACGCCGTCGGGCGTCGGCGTCTTCCGGGAACCGCCGATCTTCCTCGAGTCCGGCGACCGGATGCGCGTCGAGATCGACGGGATCGGGTCGGTCGAGAACCCGATCGTCGACGCTTCGGAGATCGATTGACGGAGGCGACGATGCTCGCCCTGGTCAAGACCGCGCCGGGTCCGGGCCTCGAGTTGCGCGAGGTCCCCCGCCCCACGATCGGGATCAATGATGTCCTGATCAGGGTCCAGCGGACGGGCATCTGCGGGACCGATCTCCACATCGAGTCGTGGGACCCCTGGGCGCAGCGGACGATCGTCCCGCCGCTGATCGTCGGCCACGAGTTCGTCGGCGAGATCGTCGAGGTCGGCTCGAACGTCACCGACTTCCACCCCGGCGACCTGGTCAGCGGCGAGGGTCACGTCGTCTGCGGCCGCTGCCGCCACTGCCTCGCCGGCCGCCGCCAGCTGTGCGCCAAGGCGATCGGCCTCGGCGTCGGTCGCGACGGAGCGTTCGCCGAATACGTCGCCCTGCCGATGACGAACATCTGGCACCACTGGCCGGGCGTCGACCCCGAGATCGCGGCGATCTTCGATCCGTTCGGGAACGCCGTCCATACGGCGCTGGCCTTCCCGATCCTCGGCGAGGACGTCCTCGTCAGCGGAGCCGGCCCGATCGGCCTGATGGCGACGGCGATCGTCCGTCATGCCGGCGCCCGGTTGGTGGTCGTGTCGGAGCCGAACGCCTACCGCCGGGAGCTGGCCATGAAGATGGGCGCGACGGTGGCGATCGACCCTCGCGAGCGCCAGCTGGCCGACGTGGCGGCGGAGCTCGGGATGGTCGAGGGCTTCGATGTCGCCCTGGAGATGTCCGGGAACGCGACCGCCCTTCGGGCGGCGATCGCCGCGATGGCACACGGCGGCGGCGTCGCCATCCTCGGCATCCCGACCGGCGAGATCTCGATCGATGTCAACGAGATCGTGTTCAAGATGCTGACCCTGCGGGGGATCTACGGTCGGGAGATGTACGAGACCTGGTACAAGATGACGGTCATGCTCCAGTCCGGCCTGGACATCCGTCCCGGCGATCACCCACCGGTTCGGGTTCCGCGACCACGAGGCAGCGTTCGCCGCCGCCCGGTCGGGCGACTCCGGCAAGGTCATCATGGACTGGAATCCTCGGACCGATGGCTAGCAGGAGCGTCGCCTCGGTCCTCGGAGAGCGCGCGACGAGCCACCGCTGAGGTTGCCGACTCCCATGACACAGGCACCAAAATCGGATCCCTTCGCCTTCCTGGCCGACGAGCTCGCCGACCTGCGGTCGCGGCATCTGTATCGCCCGCTCCGGGTGATGAGCTCGGCCCAGGGCCCGATCGCGTCGGTCGACGAGCAGCGAGTCATCAGTCTCTCCTCGAACGACTACTTGGGGCTCACCCACCATCCGCGCCTGCGGCAGGCGGCGCTCCAAGCCGTCGAGCGCTACGGGGTCGGCTCGGGGGCGGTCCGGACGATCGCCGGGACGATGAGCCTCCACGAGGAGCTCGAGGCGGAGCTGGCCCGCTTCAAGGGGGTCGAGGCGACGCTCACCTTCCAGTCGGGCTTCGCCGCGAACACCGGGGTCCTGGCCGCGGTCACCGGCGAGCTGGACCTGATCGTCTCCGACGCCCTCAACCACGCCTCGATCATCGACGGGATGCGGCTGTCGAAGGCGCCGCGCAAGATCTACCCCCACGCCGACGTCGCCGCCCTGGGCGAGATCCTGGCCGAGGCCGAGGAGCACGGCCGACCCGACAGCGGCGAGCCCTACCGGCTGATCCTCGTCGTCACCGACGGCGTCTTCTCGATGGACGGCGACATCGCACCGTTGCCCGGCATCGTCGAGGCGGCCGAGGCCCACGGGGCCGCCGTCATGGTCGACGACGCCCACGCGTCCGGAGTGCTCGGGCGGAACGGGCGCGGGAGCGTCGACCACTTCGGGCTGCACGGACGGGTCGCGATCCAGGTCGGAACGCTGAGCAAGGCCGTCGGCGTGCTCGGCGGGTACGTCGCCGGGTCGCACGACCTGCACGACCTGTTGACGCAGCGAGCGCGGCCGTTCCTGTTCTCGACCTCGCATCCGCCGGCGGTCGTGGCCGCCTGTCTCGAGGCGATCCACGTGCTCGAGGACGAGCCGCACCTGATCGAGCGGCTGTGGCGGAACACCCGCCGGTTCAAGGCCGAGCTCGTCCGGCTCGGGTTCGACACGGGCGCCTCGGAGACGCCGATCACGCCGGTGATGATGGGCGACTCGGCGATGGCGGCGGCCTTCAGCGACCGCCTGTTCGCCGAGGGCGTGTTCGCCCAGCCGATCGTCTACCCGACGGTCGCCCTCGACAAGGCGAGGATCCGGACGATCGTGACCGCGGCCCACACGGATCAGCAACTCGATCGGGCCCTCGCTGCCTTCGATCGGGTGGGACACGAGCTGGGCATGCTCGCCGGGTGACCGCGACCCTCGACCAGGCTCGGGATCTCCCGCTCGACGCCCACGTCCACACCGACCTATCGCCCGACAGCCTCGTCCCGATCGACGTCTACGCGGCGCTCGCCGTCGAGCTCGGGATCGCCGAGCTGGCCATCACCGACCACGTCGACTTCGACCCGCGCGACCCGGCCTTCGAGTACACCAGCTTCGAGGAGCGGGAACGGTCGGTCCGCCAGGCCGCCGAGCGCTGGGCGGACCGCGGCCTGGCGATCCGGTTCGGCGCCGAGCTCACCTACAACACCTCGTGGGACGCCGACCTGCGCGATCACCTGGCCCGGCATCGCTACGACTTCACGATCGGCTCGGTCCACGACTGGCCGGGTTCGCCATACGTCCGGAGCCGGATCCCGCGCTGGATCGAGGGACGCGGACTCGACGAGATCGTCGGACCGTACTTCGAGCAGGTGGCGGCCGCGGCCCGGACCGGACTGTTCGACACGATCGGCCATTTCGACGTGGTCAAGCGCTACCTCCAGCCGTATGTCATGCCCGCCCAGCTGGCCGCTCAGCCCGAGATCTACGAGGCCGCCCTCCGGGCGATCGTCGAGAGCGGGACGGCGCTCGAGATCAACACCAGCGGCCTCCGCCACTCGGTCGGCGAGACCTACCCGCCGGCCGCGGTCGTGGAGCGGTTCCGCGAGCTCGGCGGCGTCGGGGTGACCGCCGGCTCGGACGCTCACCGGTCCGACTGGCTGGCCTGGGGCCTCGACGAGGGCTACCGCATCCTGGCCCGTGCCGAGTTCTCCGAGCTGGCCTTCCGGCGCGGCGGCGCGCCGGTCGCGATCCCGTTGCCGGGGCGGTTCGCGCTCGCGTAGGCTGGCGGCATGCGCCGCGTCGTCGACGGATGATCGAGCTCACCGTGCTCGGTGCGGGCCCGGCGTACACGGCCCGGCCCGGCGCCGTCGGCGCCGCGTACCTGCTGCAGCACGGGTCCGATGCCATCGTCCTCGACCTGGGGCAAGGCGCCTTCACCAACCTGGCCGGGTCGATCGAGCCAAGCACCCTCCGGGGCATCGCCGTCAGCCATCTCCACCCCGACCATTTCATCGACCTGGTCTCGCTCCGGCATTACCTGCGCTGGGACTTCGATCCGTCACGACGCGTCCGCGTCGTCGGCCCGGCCGCGCTCGAGGCCCGGCTCGATGCCCTCCACGACCAGCCCGGGTTCGCGGCGGCCTCGCTCGACATCGAGGGCCTCGCCGGACGGGATCACGTCCGGATGGGTCCGTTCGACCTGGAGGCCCGCCTCGTCCGTCATACCGACGAGAGCTACGGCTTCCGCGTCACGGCGGGCGAGGGACCGGGTCTCGTCTACTCGGGGGACTGCGGCGACGCCGAGACGCTCCGCCCGCTGATCCATCCGGGTGACACGCTCCTCAGCGAGGCCTCGTACGGGATCGACCGCGTCGCACCCGGCTCGGAGCACCTCAATGCCTACGACGTCGGGCGGCTGGCAGGGTCGACCGGAGCCGGCTGCGTGCTGCTCACGCACCTCCTGATGGGCCACGACCGGGATGCGGCGGCGAGCGCGGCTCGTGAGCTGGCGGGCGTCGACGTCGCCGTCGTCGATCCGGGGGATCGGTTCTCGATCTGAGTCGCCGACCGGCTACGATGGGCGGCGTGTCACCGGCCCCCGCACCGACCTCCGACCCCACGCTGCGCGGCCATCTGCGGCTGGCCGTGGCGCGCGCCTGGGCAGCGGCCATCGCTTCGGGAGCGCTGCCCGCCCTGGACCCGGCCGAGGCGCCCGACGTCCGGGTCGAGCGACCGGCCAACCCGGACCACGGCGACGCCGCGACCAACCTCGCGATGCGCCTGGCGAAGCCGTATCGCCGTCCCCCGCTGGAGATCGCCCGGATCCTCGCCGACGGACTGGCGGCCGAGGCGGCCGCGACCCCGGGCACGACACCGGTCGGGACGGTCGACGTCGCGCCTCCCGGGTTCATCAACGTGCGCTACGCGGACCGGGCCCTCGCCGACGCGGTCGGCTGGATCCTCGACGACCCCACGGCGTGGGGACGCGTGCCGTCGGCCTCGCCACGCCGTGTCAACGTGGAGTTCGTGTCGGCCAACCCGACGGGCCCCCTGACCCTCGGGAACGCGCGCGGGGCGTTCGTCGGCGACCTGCTCTGCCGGGTCCTCGAGGCGGGCGGGCAAACGGTCGTCCGCGAGTACTACTTCAACGACTCCGGGACCCAGGTCTGGAAGCTCGGGGCGTCGGTCATCGCGACCCGCCGCGGCGAGCCCGTCCCGGACGACGGCTATCACGGCGACTACGTGGCCGAGCTGGCCGAGGCGATCCCCGCCGACCTCTGGGCCGAGGCGGGGGCTCCGGATGCCGACGCCGCGGGAATCGTCGGTCGCTGGGCGTCGGAGCGTGTTCGGGCCGGCATCGAGGCGTCGCTCGAGCGTCTCGGGGTCCGTTTCGATCGGTGGACGACCGAGCGCTCGCTCCACGACGAGGGCTGGGTCGAGCGGGCGGTCGAGCGGCTGCGCGTCGCGGGCCAGGTCTACGAATCCGAGGGCGCGACCTGGTTCCGGTCCACGTCGTTCGGCGACGACAAGGATCGGGTGATCGTCCGGTCGAACGGCGATCCCGACCTACTTCGCGTCGGACATCGGCTACGTGACCGAGAAGTTCAGCCGCGGCTTCGACGAGCTCATCTACATCTGGGGCCAGGACCATCACGGAACGGTCGCCCGGGTCCGCAACGCGGCCGAGGCGATGGGCTACGACAAGGCCGCCGTCCGGATGCTCCTGGTGGCCTGGGTCCGCTTCGTCCGCGACGGCCAGGAGGTCGCGATGAGCAAGCGGGCGGGCACGTTCATCACCCTCGACGAGCTCCTGGCCGAGATCGGCGTCGATGCTGCCCGCTGGTTCTTCGCCTCACGCGGCCCGAGCTCGGCGATCGATTTCGACATCGAGCTGGCCAAGAAGCAGTCGAATGAGAACCCGGTCTATTACGTCCAGTACGCCCACGCCCGGATCGCCTCGATCCTGCGCCGGGCCGCCGATGTCGGGCTGGTCCCGGTCGAGGCACTCGCTCCGGGCGACCTCGAGGGCGCTCCGGAGGCGGCCCTCGTCCGCGAGATCGTCCGCCTTCCGGAGGTCGTCGAGGACGCCGCGGCCGCCGAGGAGGCCCAGGGCGTCACCGCCTACGCGACCGAGCTCGCGTCGACGTTCCATGCGTTCTACCGCGACGCCAAGGTCGTCGACCCGGCCGACCCGCCGCGCTCGACCGCTCGGCTGGCGCTCGTGGCCGCGACGAAGACGACCCTGGCCAATGCCCTCGGTCTGCTCGGGATCTCGGCTCCGGAACAGATGTAGCGCGGTCCGGGTCAGCCGGCCAGGCCGAGGGCGCTCCCGAGGGCGGTGATCGTGGCGTCGTCCGTCGCGACGAAGATCGTCACCCGGTCCGTCCCGTCGATGGCGATCATCGCGTGCGACCCGCCGAGCGTGTCGAGCGCGGTCTGGGCCGCCGCGGCGAACTCGGACGCCTCCGCCGGACTGTCCCAGCGGGTGTCGATGACGACGCCGCTCCGGTCGCCGTTGCCGACGAGGGCGACCCGATCGCCGCCCCAGCCGGCGGCCGCGGCCGACGCGGTCGCGGCCGGGATCTTGCCGGCCGAGCGGAGCCATTCGGCGAGCTGGAACTCGCCGAACGTGTCCTGATAGTCGACCTTCCAGCCGGTCCCCAGGCGCTTGGCCAGGTCCTTCGGGAAGGCGACCGGGATCGGCGCCTCATGAGAGGTGTACTTCTCGGGGTGGAGGACCTGCTCGGTCGAGGCGGGCGGGTCGGCGTACAGCGAGGCCACGGCCGGCCAGCCCCCGGCCGTTCGGACCGAACGGACCAGGTCGAGGCCGCTCGTGTAGGGGAACAGCAAGCTGTCCTTCAGGATGTCGGGCATCTCAGCCAGGATCTTGGCCTGCTCCGGATCGGTCGACTCGCCGATCATCTGCATCAGCTCGGCAGGGGTCAGGTTGGTGGACGCCCACTCGGTCATCAGCTCGGTCGCGTCGCCTTCGGGGATCGACAGCCGGGCGAGGCTCCGGTCTCCCTCGCCGATCGAATTGAGCTGGAGCTTGGACAGGCCGAAGTTCTGGTCCTGGAGCGCATGGTCGAACTCGTGGGCGAAGGTGACCTTCTCGGTCGGCCCGATCGCTCCGGACTTCGAGACGACGTACAGCTCCTTGGTGTCCGAGTCGTAGTAGCCGGCGACCTGGCTGCTGAGCAGCTTCAGGTAGAGGTCCTTGAGCGAGGTCCCGGCCGGGATGAGCCCGAGCAGCCGATACAGCCGCTCATTGGCCTCGATCACGTCCGGTGGATTGTCCTTCTCGAAGCTGGCGGTGATGTTCTTCTTGAGCTGCGCTTCGTCGAGGAGCTTGGGGTCGACCGGCTTCTTCGCGCTGAGCCCGCGGATGGCCTCGACCTGGGACTCGATCCGGGCGTAGACGGTCGCCGGATCCTCGGTCGGCGACGCGACGGCGGTCGTCGGCGCGACCGACGCGGATGGTGCTGCCGACGACGGCGCCGCGGTGGGGCCGCCGGTCGCGCTGGGCGTGCCGCTGCTGGTCGACGAACCACAGGCGGCGAGCAGGGCGATCGCGGCCGTCGCCACGAGGAGCTGAGGGACGCGCGGACGAGGGTGTTGCATCGCGGGATTCTCCCACGTGCGCCCCGGACCGTCGGTCGGCCAGAAGGTCCGGTCGACCCGCCCGAAGGTCCCTGCCGAGCGGATGTTCCTTTCTTAACCCTCTGCCCTCTCGCTCCTGAATCAGGGTCCGCGTAGTGTCTTCCTTGGAGCCGACGAAGGTTGGTTCCACTCCCTCCCTCCGACCGGAGGCGCCGATTGGGCAGGCGCCTCCGGTCTTCCCGTTTTCGGGGGTGACGCGGCGGCGAGTCGGCTGTGTCAGAATTGGTCCACATGGAACTGAGCTGGTACGGGCGGACCTGCATCCGCCTCAAGGGCAGGGACGCGGTGGTCGTGGCGGATCCGTACCAGTCGATCGTCGGACCGACCGGTCGCGGGATCAGCGGCGAGATCGTCACCTACAGCCATCCCGACGACAGCCCCTTGCCGAAGGCCAAGGGACGTCGGTCGCGTGACGGCGGGAGCGTCGTCCCGACCAGCCTCGAGGAGGCGTTCGTCCTCGACGGTCCCGGCGAGTACGAGGTCCGCCACGTCCTGCTGACCGGCGTCCGGACCTATCGCGACGACGACCGGGGAGCGAGCCGCGGTCGCCAGACCGCCTTCGTCGTCGAGCTCGACCAGATGCACACGATCCACCTCGGCGACATCGGACACCTGCTGACCGAGGAGAAGCTCGGCGACATCGGTCCGGTCGACATCGCCTGCGTCCCGATCGGCGGCGCGCTGTCCGCGACCAAGGCGGCGGAGCTCATCGCCCAGCTCGACCCGCGGATCGTCGTGCCGATGCCGGTCTGCGAGGACGAAGCGGACTGCTCGGACGCCATGGGCCGGTTCCTCCACGAGATGGGCACGACCCCGCCGGCGCCGACGGCACGCCTGAGCATCTCGATGTCCCAGCTGCCTGCGGATACGACCACGATCCTGCTCGAGGCCCGCGGCAAGGTCTGATCCCGGAGGTCAGTCCCGCAGGAGCAGCGGCCGGCCGCGCTTGATCACGACCTGGACCAGGTCGGCGGCCGGCCAGTACGGGATCTGATCCGCGTCGGTCACCCGCCAGATCACCAGGTCCGCCTGCTTGTCGGGTTCGATCGACCCGACGACGTCGCCGATCCCGAGCGCATGGGCCGCGTTGATCGTCGTCGCGGTGAGCGCCTCGGCCGGGGTCATCCTGAGCGACAGGCAGGCGACCGTCATCGCCAGCGGCAGACTGGCCGTCGGCGACGTGCCCGGGTTGAAGTCGGTCCCGATGGCGACCGGGATGCCGCGCTCGATGAACGTCCGCGCCGGTGCGCCGGCGGGCTTCATCAGGAACCAGGTCGTGGCGGGGAGGACGACTGCGACGACCGGCCGCCCGGACTCGGCGGCCTCGGCCAGGGCATCGATCCCGGCCGCCGACGGCGCGGCGAGATGATCCGCGGACAGCGCACTCAGCTCGGCCGCGAGCTCGGCGCCTCCGGACGGCGCCAGTTCATCGGCGTGGAGGCGAGCCTGCATCCCGAAGGCCGTCGCCGCTTCGAGGACGCGGCGGCTCTGGTCCGGGGTGAACACGCCACGCTCGCAGAACACGTCGGCGAACCGTGCCCGCCCCTGCGCGGCGACGCCGGGGAGCTGCTCGTCGATGAGGTGCCGGACGTAGGCTTCGGCCGGCTCGTGCCGGTCCTTGAACTCGGTCGGGACGGCATGTGCGCCCAGCCAGGTCGGCAGGACGTCGACCGGGCCCTCCTGCCCCAGGCGGTGGGCCACTTCGAGCAACCGCAGCTCGGTCCGCAGATCCAGGCCATAGCCGGACTTCGCCTCGATCGTCGTGACCCCGTGCGAGAGCATCTCGTCCAGCCAGCGTCGCCCGTGGGCGAGCAGGTCGTCGGCGGACGCGGCCCGGGTCGCCGCCACGGTCGACAGGATCCCGCCGCCGGCGGCGAGGATCTCGAGATACCCGGCGCCCCGCTGGCGGAGCTGGAGCTCACCCTCGCGCGACCCGGCGAACAGCAGGTGGGTGTGCGGGTCGACGAGACCGGGGGTGACCACGCCACCCGCGGCGTCGACGTGGCTGAACCGCGACAGCGGCAGGCCGGCTGCCTCAAGACCCGCCTCGACGTCCGCCCGGGGACCCGTCGCCACGATCCGGTCTCCCCAGGTCGCGACGACCGGGCCATCCGGCGAATCGGGGCCCCCGTCGGGTGGACCGACCAGGGTCGCAGTCTGGGCCTGGGTCTCGCCCCGGCGGAGGCCGCCGGCCATCGTCACGATCGCACTCGCGCCGACGATGAGCAGTCCTGTGGACGAGCCCTCGGTCAGACCGCCCTCGATGACGCGCAGGCTCATGGCCCGGCGGCCTTCGCCTGTGCCGCTGCGAGCCGGAGCTCGAGCGCCTGGAGCGGCGAGAAGTCGCGGAGACGCAGGAACGCCGCTGCGGCGGCGAGACGATCCTCGGTCGGGGCATCGGCTGAGGCGCCGGCGTGATCGGCGACATCGAGGAAGGCCGCGGTCGGGGCGAGGCCGATCAGCTCCGATTCGGCGAGCTCGACACCGGCGAGCCGGGCCTCGGCCTCGACGGCCTCCCAGACCCGCCAGATCGGGGTGACGGAGAAGTCGAGCAGGTTCATCGAGACCTGGGCGCAGTCGGGGTCGTCGAGCCGGAACCCGTTGGCCTGGACCCGCGGCAGGCCGCCGCCGGACTCGCGGACCGACCGGGCGATGCTCTTGGCGAGTTCGAGGTCGGTGGACGCCAGGTTGATGTTGTAGGCGATCAGGAACGGACGCGCCCCGACGGCCATCGCGCCGGCACGTGGGTGGGTGCGGGCCGGTCCGAAGTCCGGGCGGCGGTCCGGATCCACGCCGATCGCGGCCTTCAGTCCCTCGTACTGGCCCCGCCGGACATCGGCGAGCTTCTCGCGGTCCGGACGGGCCGCTGCGCGAGCGTAGAGGTAGACGGGGATCGCGAATCGCTCGGCGACACGTGCACCGAAGGTCCTCGCCAGCGCGACGCAATCGTCCATCGACGTGTCGCCGAGCGGGACGAACGGGACGACGTCGACCGCCCCGATCCGCGGATGCTCGCCGCTCTGCTGCTCCATGTCGATCGCCTCGACCGCGACGGCGACCGTCGCCTCGAGCGCGGTCATGACGGCGTCGGCGTCGCCGGCCAACGTGAGGACGGTGCGGTTGTGGCTGGCGTCGCTGGTCCGGTCGAGGAGATGGACGCCCGGTGTCCCGGTGACCGCGGCCGCCAGTCGGTCGACGACATCGGAGCGGCGGCCTTCACTGAAGTTCGGGACGGATTCGACGAGCCGGTCCACGAAGGTATCGTGACAGGTCGAACGGGCCGCAACGAGACGGCCGGGCGCGCCGCCTGAGGGCGCGGCCGCGCGCGCCGTCCGTCGACCATCGGTGTCGCCTTGACTAACCGGTGTTAGACGATAGACTAACGGGCCATTCGCCCTGGAGACCCGTGTGACCGCCTCCCGACGGAACTTGCTGGCCCGCTCGCGCGACTACCTCAAGCTCTGGACCGCGGCCACGATCTCACTGTTCGGGACGCAGATCAGCCTGGTCGCGATCCCGTTCATCGCGGTCCTGCTGATGGATGTGCCGGCCTACCAGGTCGCGCTCCTCGGCACGGTCGAGTTCATGCCGTTCCTCCTGTTCACGCTGCCGGCCGGAGCGTGGGTCGATCGGCTCCCGCGCCGGCTGATCCTCGTCACCGGCGACTTCGGCCGGGCGATCACGTTGATCTCGATCCCGATCGCCTATCAGCTGGGCGTCCTGACGATCTGGCAGCTCTACCTGGTCGGGTTCATCAACGGGACGCTGACGGTCTTCTTCGACGTCGCCGACCAGTCGTTCCTGCCGGCGATCCTCGAGCCGGACGACCTCGTCGAAGGCAATTCCAAGCTCCAGGTCAGCGGGTCCGCCGCGCAGATCGTCGGCCAGCCGCTCGGCGGCGCGATGATCGGTCTGCTGTCGGCGCCGACTGCGGTCCTGCTCGACGCGATCAGCTTCATCGCCTCCGGCGGGCTCATCTTCTGGATCCGCAAGCGCGAACCGAAGCGCGCACCTGCCGCGTCGGAGGATTCGGGAACCCGGCCCGGGATCCGGCGCGAGGTCGCCGAGGGCCTCCGTTACGTCCTCGGGCACCCGTACCTGCGCTACATCGCCGCCAGCACCGGGCTGTCGAACCTGTTCACGAGCATCGCCTTCGCCACGTTCGCGATCTTCACCTACCGGATCCTGGGACTGACCGCGTTCACGGTCGGGGTCATCGGCGGCGTGGGCAGCGTGGGCATCCTCGTCGGGGCGCTGGTCGCAGGCCGGATCGCCGCCCGGATCGGGGTCGGCCGGACCATCCTCGGGGCGATGGCCCTGTCAGGCCCGGCGACCCTGCTTGCCGCATTCGCCGAGCCGGGGAACGCGATCGTGATCCTCGTCGCGTCCGGGTTCCTGACCAGCATCTCCGGCGTGGTCTACAACATCAACCAGGTCAGCCTGCGCCAGGCGATCACGCCGGAGCGGATCCAGGGCCGGATGAATGCGACGATGCGGTTCCTGGTCTGGGGGACGATCCCGATCGGCCAAATCGTCGGCGGGATCCTCGCCTCGACGGCGCTCGGGGCACGGGGGGCACTGGTCGTCGGCGGCGTCCTCAGCTGCTTCGCCTTCGTGCCGATCCTGATCTCCACGGTCCCGGCGCTGCGGACGATCCCGACCGCGACCGCGGAGGCGACCACCGAAGGGCCGATCGACGCCGACGCCCAGATGGCCAGCCCCGGCTCGTCGCTCGACTGAGGTCGGGCTCGCCGACCCTGCGGGTCAGACCTCGTCGAGCATCGGGACGTGGACGCCGCGCTCCCGGGCGACCTCGATCGCCCGTTCGTACCCGGCGTCGACGTGGCGGATGACGCCCATCCCGGGATCCGTGGTCAGGACGCGCTCGAGCTTCTCGTCGGCGAGCGCCGTGCCGTCGGCGACGACGACCATCCCCGCGTGCTGGCTGTAGCCGATGCCGGTCCCGCCCCCGTGATGGACGCTGACCCACGACGCACCGGCCGCGGTGTTGACGAGCGCGTTGAGGATCGGCCAGTCGGCGATCGCGTCGCTCCCGTCGCGCATCGCCTCGGTCTCGCGGTTCGGTGAGGCGACCGACCCGCTGTCGAGATGATCGCGACCGATGACGATCGGGGCGCGGACCTCGCCCGACGCGACGAGCCGGTTGAACTCGAGACCGGCCTTGGCGCGCTCTCCGTAGCCGAGCCAGCAGATCCGGGCGGGCAGGCCCTGGAACGGGACCTTGTCGCGGGCCAGCGCCAGCCAGCGATGCAGCCCGACCTTCTCGGGGAAGAGCTCCAGGAGCGCCCGGTCGGTCCGGTAGATGTCCTCGGGGTCGCCGCTCAGGGCGACCCACCGGAACGGTCCATTGCCCTCGCAGAAGAGCGGTCGGATGAACGCCGGGACGAAGCCCGGGTACGCGAACGCGTCCTCGACGCCCGCCTGTTGCGCCATCGCTCGAAGGTTGTTGCCGTAGTCGAACACGACCGCGCCGGCGGCCTGGAACGCGAGCATCGCCCGGACGTGGGCGGCCATCGACGCCATCGCCCGCTCGATGTAGAGGTCCGGCTGCGCGGTGCGGAGGACGAGCGCGTCGGCCAGCCCGATCTCCGCGGGGACGTACCCGCCGAGTGCGTCGTGGGCACTCGTCTGGTCGGTCACCACGTCGAAGCGCTCGCCCGCTCGGGCCCAGGCCGGCTCGATCTCGGCGGCGTTCCCGACCAGCGCGATCGACAGCGGCAGGCCGTCGGCCGCGGCCGTCCGCGCCCAGATGAGTGCCTCTCCCGGCGAGGAGGTCAGCCGATCGACGTAGCCGATGTCGTGGCGGCGGCGCGCCCGGCTGTCATCGACCTCGATGCAGATCGCGACGCCGTCGTTCATCGTCACGGCCAGCGGCTGCGCGCCGCCCATCCCGCCGAGGCCCGCGGTCAGGGTCACCGTCCCGCGGAGCGAGCCGCCGAAGTGCTGGCGGGCGAGCTCGGCGAACGTCTCGTAGGTGCCCTGCAGGATCCCCTGGGTGCCGATGTAGATCCACGATCCGGCGGTCATCTGCCCGTACATCGTCAGGCCGGCCGCCTCGAGCTCGCGGAACGTCTCCCAGTTCGCCCATCGCCCGACGAGGTTCGAGTTGGCGATGAGGACGCGCGGCGCCCAGGGGTGCGTCCGGAACACTCCGACCGGCTTGCCGCTCTGGACCAGGAGCGTCTCGTCGTCCGCCAGGACACGCAGTTCCCGGACGATCGCGTCGAACGCCGCCCACGACCGGGCCGCGCGACCGGTCCCGCCGTAGACGACCAGCGCGTCTGGGTTCTCGGCGACCTCCGGATCGAGGTTGTTCATCAGCATCCGGAGGACCGCCTCCTGCTGCCAGCCGCGACAGCTGATCTCCATCCCGCGCGGCGCTCGGACGGGCCGAGCACCGGGCAACGCGTCGCCGAGCGAGGTGGTCATGGGCCCGAGTCTACGCCGCGGCGGTCCGGTCTCGGGTACGCTCGGCGGACGATGCCGATCCTCGCCGTCCGCCGCTGGGCGGACCTCCCCGACGCCGAGCGGGCGCGGCTGCTCGCCCGGTCGACCGCGGCGATCTTCGCGCCGGCGCTGATGACGTCGATCGAGGCGATCTTCCTCGACGTCCGCGAGCGCGGCGACGCGGCGGTCCTCGACGTCACTGAGCGATTCGATCGCGTCCGCCTCGATCGTGGGCGGCTCGCCGTCTCGGAGGCCGAGATCGACGCCGCGCATGCCGCCACCCCGGCTCCGCTCCTTGCCGGGATCCGCGAGGCGATCGCCAACAGCCGCCTGTTCAATGAGGCCCAGCTCGCCGCGAGCGCCGGGGACTGGCAACGCGAGGTCCGGCCGGGGTTCCTGCTCGGCGAACGTTTCGCACCGATCCCTCGCGTCGGCCTGTTCGTGCCGACCGGCAAGGCGTCCTATCCGTCGGTCCTCTGCCAGGTCGGCACGCCGGCGGTCGTGGCCAGGGTGCCCGAGATCGTCGTCGTCGTGCCGCCGATCCCAGGGTCAGCGGACGGCTCGGTGGACCCGGCGACCCTCGCGGTCGCTCGCGAGCTCGGGATCGAGCGCGTCTTCCGGGCGAACGGTCCGGCCGCGATCGCCGCGCTGACGTTCGGGACCGAGACCATCCCGCGCGTGCTGAAGGTCGTCGGTCCCGGCTCCCCCGCCGTCACCGCGGCCCAGGTCCTGGCCCAGCGGTTCGGGGTCGCGACGCAGATGCTGTGCGGGCCGTCCGAGAGCCTGCTGATCGCGGACGACTCGGCCGATCCGTGGCGGCTGGCGATCGACCTCCTCAACGAGGCCGAGCACGGCGCCGATTCGGCCGCGACGCTCGTCACGGACTCGGTCGAGCTCGCCGCGGCGGTCGAGGCGGCGGTCGCCGACCAAGTCCGCGGGCTGCCGGACGTCCGCGCCGCAGCCGCCCGGGCGGTGCTCTCCGACCTGGGCGGCGTCGTCCTGGTCGATTCCATGGAGGCGGCCGTGGCCTTCGCCGACCTCTACGCCGCGGAGCACATCCAGATCGCGACCCGGGACCCTGAAGCGACCCTGGCGCTCCTCCACTACGCCGGCGAGGCCCTCCTCGGGCAGGACACCCCGATCGGGGCGTCGAGCTATTCGATCGGGATCCCGGCGACCCTCCCGACCGGTGGCTACGCCCGGCTCAACGGCGGGGTGACGGCCCGGACGTTCATGACCTCGACGTCCACCGCCCGCCTGACGTCCGAGGCACTGGCCGGTCTGGCCGAGCCGACCCTCGCCCTCGCGGATCATGAAGGCTTCCCGGCTCACGCCAACGCGTTCCGCCTGCGCGGACTCGGTCCCGACCGCCACCAGACCTAGGGCCGGAGCGCGGCCAGGAGCTGCTCGCCGAGGCGTTGCTCGCCGAACGCCGAGATCGAGACGATCTCGTTGGGTGCGTCGAGGCGGACGTGATAGGTGCTGACCCCGCCGTCGCACGTCCCGATGTAGACGGTCCGCCCGGCGATCGTCGTCTCGGCGTGGCCGGTGACCCCGCCCGACTGCGAGCAGGCGCCCTCGTCGAAGCTGTCGCGCCACGACCGGAAGTACGAGGCGTCGAAGACCCCCGGTCGAAGGGCCATGACGGAGGTGTAGGCGAAGTCGTTCGTCGCCGGGTCGATCACGAACGCCTGGGCCATCCGCTCGACGCTCTCGGCGAGGAGCGGGTCATCCGTTCCGGCGGGTTTGGCGATGGTGGCGACCGGCAACCCGGAGATCGTCGTCGGCAGCACCTCGAGGAGCGTCTGGTCGATCGCTACCGACCCGCTCGCGGCTCCCGACGCCGCGACCCCGGATGCCGGCGGTCCGGCGGACGCCGAAGTCGCCGGGGAGGCCGGGGCCGTGCCCGATGCGCCGACGGACGGCGGCGGCGGGACGTCCGTCGTCGCCGCGGAGGCAGGCGGGCTCGACGCCGCCCCGGACGCACTGGCGGAGGAGAGGGCCGATGGTCCGGCACACGCGGTGCACGCGAGCGACCAGGCCGACCAGGGCGATCCCTCGAACCACGCGGCCGGCGCGTCCGACCCTAGCCGAGCTCACGGCGGACCACCGGGTACCGTTCGTCGTCGATGGCCAGACCGAAGCCGACTGTCAGCCAGAACGCCGTCGTCGCGCCGCTGGTGGCGTCGGGCCGGGCCCCGACCTCCGGGTACGCCTCGACCGCCGCGAACCCGCGGGCGGCGAGATCGTCGCAGACGGCCTCGACGAGCCGCTGGGCGTGGCCGGCGTGCCGCGCCTCCGGGGTCGTGGCGATGCAGGTGATGACCGCGGGGAGCGGGGCCGCCGGCAGCTTCGGATAGAGGTCGCGCAGGGTCAGCGCCCGCGGGTAGGCGGACAGCGGTCCGAACTGGGCGTAGGCCGCCGCGACGTCGTCGACCAGCAGCACCTTGGCGTAGCTCCCGAAGACGCCGAGCCCACGACCGAGCAGCCCGAGCTTGCGCGGGGCGTCGGCCCCGACCGTCGGTCGCTTGGGCCGGGTCGGGGCGAACGGGTTCTCCGCGAGTGGGTCGTCGTCGCCCACCAGGAAGGGATTCGCGGCCGGAGCAGCGGTCCGTGGCGGTGCGAACGGGTTGGTGGCGGGCTCGTCGTCGGCCGGCTCTCCGAACGGGTTCGGCCGCCGCGGCGAGCCGGCACTGGTCGGGCCCGATCCCGGCTCGAGCCAGCTGAGACGAGCCGCCTTCGAGCCGCGGGCGGCGTCCTCCCAGTAGTCGCACGAGCGATGGTCGAAGCCGGGGTCGGCACACGGCGGGATCCGCTGGAACCCGGTCGCGTCGACGACGTCGATGATGCGGATGTCGACCACTGCCCGAGCCTACGACCGGCCTTCGTCGACCAGCCCGGCCAGCTCGCCGGATCGGACCAGGGCGAGGGCGGCGGTCAGGTCCGGACCGGGCTCGCGGTCCCCGTCGAGATGGGGGACGACCGCCCGGACTCGGCGCTGCGCTTCCGCCACACCGATCCCCGGCGCGGTTCCCGGCGACAGCGCCGACCGGGCGTCGAGCGCCTGGGCGGCGACGACCAGCTCGATGGCCAGGATGCGCTCGACGTTGGCCACCACCGCGCGGGTGTGGCGGGCCGAGATCGAGCCCATCGAGACGTGGTCCTCCTGGTTGGCGCTGGTCGGGATCGAGTCGACCGACGCCGGATGCGCCAGGACCTTGTCCTCGGACACCAGGGCTGCGGCGGTGTACTGGTAGATCATCATCCCGGAATCGACCCCGGACGAGGCCGCCAGGAACGCCGGCAGCCCGCCGTTGAGCCGGGCGTCGACGAGCAGCGCCGTCCGCCGCTCCGAGATCGAGCCGAGCTCGGCCACGGCGATCTTCGCGAAGTCGAGCGCAAGGGCGATGGGCTCGCCGTGGAAGTTGCCGCCGCTGATGACCAGCCCGCCCCCGGTCGCCACCGCATCCTTCGGAGCGACCCCGCCGCCGGGGAAGATCAGCGGATTGTCGGTCGCGCTGTTCAATTCGATGTCGAGGACCCGCCGGAGGTGGTCGAGTGCGTCCCGGACCGCGCCGTGGACCTGCGGGACGCAGCGCAGGGAGTACGGATCCTGGACCTTGTGGGCGTGACCGTGGTGGCTGAGCTGAAGGGTCGATCCGCGCAGCAGGTGACGCAGCTCGGCCGCGACCTCGATCTGCCCGGGGTGGGGACGGGCGAGCTGGTACGCCGCCGAGAACGCGACCTCGGTCCCGAGCAGCGCCTCGACGCTCATCGCGGCGGCCACGCTCGCGGTCCGGGTCAGCCGATCGGCATCGGCCAGGGCCAGCGCCCCGAGCGCCCCCATCATCTGGGTCCCGTTGAGGAGCGCGAGACCCTCCTTCGCCTCGAGCCGGAGCGGCTCCAGGCCGGTCTCCCGGAGCGCCTCCGCCCCGGGCATCCGTCGACCACCGAGGTCGACCTCGCCGCGGCCGATGAGCGGCAGCGCGAGGTGCGCCAGCGGGGCCAGGTCACCGGACGCGCCGAGCGAACCCTGCTCGGGGACGACCGGGTGGATGCCGGCGGCCAGGAAGGCGAGGAGGCGGTCGATGACGAGCGGTCGACAGCCGCTGTGACCCAGGGCGAGGGTGTTCGCCCGGAGCAGGAGCATCGCCCGGACGACCTCCTCGGGGAAGGCCGGGCCGACCCCAGCGGCGTGGCTCATCAGGAGGTTTTCCTGGAGCCGACCGGTGTCTTCCGGGCGGATCGTCACGCTCGCCAGGTCGCCGAAGCCGGTGGTCACGCCGTACGCCACGGCCCCGCTGGCGACCAGCCCGTCGACGACATCGCGGGCCTCCTGGACCCGCCCACGAGCCGCCTCATCGAGCTCGGCGCGGGCGCCGTGCCGGGCGACCGCCTCGATATCGTCGATCGTCAGGGCGGCTCCGGTCAGGACCACGGTACCGGTCACGATGTCGAGGATAGTCGGCTATGCTGCCCGCCGTCCCCCGTCCACGCCGGAGCGAGTCGTGCTCGAATTCATCGACAAGATCGTCATCCCGTTCCTCGACCAGCTGTACGGCGCGGTCGGGTATCTCGGCGTGTTCATCGCCATGACGATCGAGTCCGCGATGATCCCACTCCCGTCGGAGCTGATCCTGCCCTTCGCCGGATTCCTCGTGTCGGACCCCAGCAAGATCGAGCCGATCAGCGGCGGCCAGTGGAACTACTGGATCGTCGTGGTCGTCGCGACCCTCGGGAACACCTGCGGCTCACTGATCGCCTACGCCATCGGCGCCTGGGGCGGGCGGCCGTTCCTCGAGCGGTACGGCAAGTACATCCTGATCCGCCCGCACGACATCGAGCTGGCGGAGCGGTTCTTCGCCCGGTGGGGCGCCCAGACCGCGTTCTTCAGCCGGCTCCTCCCGATCGTCCGGACGTTCATCAGCTTCCCGGCCGGGGTCGCCCGGATGAACCTTCCGAAGTTCATCGTCTACTCGACGGCGGGCGCGTTCGTCTGGTCGATGGTCCTGGTCTACGCGGGCACGGTCCTCGGCGCGAACTGGACCCAGATCCGCCACGCTCTCCAGCCGTTCGACCTGCTCATCGCGGCCGTGATCGGAGGCGGGATCCTGCTGTTCCTGTGGATCCACCTCGGCCGGCCGGGACTGCGCCGGGACGCGGATCCGCCTGCCGCCGACTGACGCTCGGGTCGGACCGCCGCGGTCCGCTGCGCTTCAGCGGTCCGCA
Organism: uncultured Chloroflexia bacterium; assembly: GCA_963744115.1. Lineage (GTDB taxonomy): Bacteria > Chloroflexota > Limnocylindria > Limnocylindrales > CSP1-4 > Chersky-267. The sequence continues at coordinate 283,876 of CAVUSI010000001.1, forward strand.
GCGCCTCAGCGGTCGCGCTCCTCGGGCGGCTTGACGGCGCGGAACGACCGCCAGACCAGCAGGTCGTAGACGATCTTCAGGCCACCCGCAATGTAGAACGGGACGGCCGCGTAATACGCGCTGGCGACGAGCGGCGCCGAGAGCGCCGGGGACAGGGCGGCCCCCGTGGTCCGGGCGATCCCGGTCACGCCGGCGGCCGCCGAACGCTCGTCCGGGTCGACGACCGCCATGACGTACGACTGTCGGGTCGGCACATCCATCTGGCTCAGGCTGTAGCGCAGGAGCAGGACGAGGATCGCCAGCGGCAGGTTCGGCATGACCGGGACGAGGATGAGCAGGACGTTCGACGGCAGGTGGGTGAACACCATCGTGTTGATCAGCCCGATGCGACCGGCGATCCGGGCGGCCGACAGGCTCGATACCGCCGCCAGCAGGTTGGCCCCGAAGAAGATCAGCCCGAGGAGGCCCGGCTCCACCCCGTACTGCAGGTTGAACCAGTAGGCCATCAGGCTCTGCGGGACGAAACCTCCGGCAAAGGCGTCGATCGAGAACAGCGCCGACAGCCGCAGGACGACGCCCTTGGACCGGCCAAGCCCGAGCCGGCGCCGGATCTCGCCCGGCCGCCACTCGCGCGGCGGCGCCTCGATCCGCGGGCCCAGCCGGGCGAAGACCAGGGCCATCGCGAGCCCGACGAGGGCGTAGCCGACCACGATCACGCGGTAGGCGTCCGCGGGTGCCATCCCGGTGCGGATGAGCGTGCCGCTGACGAGCCCCGCTCCGAGGGCGCCCGATGCGGTGGCGACATAGCCGGCGACGTTGTACCAGGCGAAGGTCGCGGTCCGGCGCGCGTCGCCGACCGCCTGGCTCAGCGCGGACTGCTCGACAGCGAGGAACGGCCCGACCTCGTTGCCTGTCGGGCTGAGCACGCCGATCGTCCCGGCGAGGATGAGGAGCGGCACCCAGCTGGTGAGCGCGAAGACCACGCCCGCGACGACCATCAGGATGGAGCCGGCGACGAGCACCTTCCGGCGGCCGAGACGGTCCGCGTTCGTGGTCAGCCAGAGCGAGATGACCGTGTCGCCGACGAGGGTGAGCGTCAGGACGATCCCGATGGTGATCGGATCGAGCCCGATCGCCGCCAGGTACAGGACGAGGACGACGGCGAGGAAGCCGTACCCGAACATCCGCATGACCCGCGTCGCGAACAGCAGGCGCCCGTCGCGGTCGAGGCCGCGCAGGCTGGCGATCAGGCCGGCGTCGACGGGCTCGGTCATCCCCAGGGTGTCGTGCCGGGGGCCCGCAGGTGGGCCGTATCGTTGAGCAGGAGGATGCGGGCGTCCGCCGGGCCGACGCCGTGCTCGAACCGGAGCACCGTCAGGTTCGCCTGGTCCTGGCTGAACCGGCGGCGATACTCGCGAACCGGGATCCCGGTCGCGACACAGACCAGGACGCGGTTGAACGAGCTGTGGGCCACCGCGAGGACCGGCCGCTCGTGGGGCGTGCCCGTCCGCCGATCGTGCCAGTCGATCAGATCGACCAGGAACGCCCGGGCCCGGATCGCGACATCGTCGCCGGACTCGCCGCCCGGACAGGCGATGGTCGCCGGGTCGACCTCCCAGGCGGTCCTCGCCGCCTCGTCCGCCTGGTCGATCTGCTCGTAGGTGAGGCCCTCCCACGCGCCGTAGTCCATCTCGGCCAGCCGCCGGTCGATCTCCGCGGAAGGATGGTCGGGGAGGGACGAGCCGACGATGGCGGCCGTCTCCTTGGCACGCAGCAGCGGGCTGACGACCATCCGCTCGAAGGCGACGCCCGCCAAGCGCCCTCCCAGCGCCTCCGCCTGGCGGCAACCTTCCTCGGACAGGCCGATGTCGATCCGCTGGCCGAGATGCTGCTCGGGCAGCGACCGGTCGGTCAGACCGTGACGGGTCAGGACGAGGGTGAGCATCGAGGCGAGTCTATCTGCCAGAATGCCGCTGGAGGTAGCATCGGACGATGAGCGACCCTCATGCGAGCGACCCGCCGATGGCCGGCGGGCCCCACGGGCTCGAGGACCACGGTGAGGACCACGGCCACGACGACCACGCGCACGCCGACGAGGCGCTCGGCCCGATCGACTGGCCGGCCTACGGCGCCGGGGTGCTCGGCCTCGTGCTCGGCCTCGTGATCACCTGGGCGTTCGTGCTGTCGAAGGTCGTCGCCTCGACCTAGATCATCGCCTCGACCTAGAACAGCCCGACGATGTTGCCGTCGGCGTCGATGTCGATGTTCTCTCCGCCCGGTCGCGACGGCAGGCCCGGCATCGTCCGCATCTCGCCGCACAGCGGGGTGATGAAGCCGGCGCCGGCGGACAGCCGGACCTCGCGGACCGGCAGGGTGAACCCGGTCGGGCGCCCCTTCAGGTTGGCGTCGTGGCTGAGCGAGTACTGGGTCTTGGCCATGCAGATCGGGAGGTGGCCGTAGCCCATGTCCTCGTACTGCTTGAGGGCCTTCGCGGCGGCCGGCTGGTACTCCACGCCTGCCGCCCCGTAGATCCGGGTGGCGATCGCCTCGATCTTTTCCCGCAAGGGGGCCTCGTCGGGGTACAGGAACCGGAACTCGGGGGCTCCGGCCTCGGCCGCCGACCAAACCGCTCGGGCCAGCGCCTCGGCACCGCGGCCGCCCTCGGCCCAGTGGGTGGTCACGACCGCGTCGCGGGCGCCCGCCGCCAGCGACACCTCCTGGATCGCGGCGACCTCGGCCGGCGTGTCGGTCGGGAAGGCGTTGATCGCGACGACGACCGGGACGTTGTATTCCGAGACGTTCTCGATCTGCTTGGCCAGGTTCTGTGCACCGTTCCGGACCGCGTCGACGTTCTCGACGGCGAGGAGCGGGTCGAGCGGCTTGCCGGCGACGATCTTGCCGACCCCGCCGTGCATCTTCAGGGCGCGGATCGTGGCGACGACGACCGCCGCGTCCGGGCGCAGACCCGAGGCCCGGCATTTGATGTCGAAGAACTTCTCGGCCCCCATGTCCGCACCGAACCCGGCCTCGGTGCAGACCGCGTCGTTCGTCGCCAGCGCGAGCCGGTCGGCCAGGATCGAGTTGTTGCCGTGGGCGATGTTGGCGAACGGACCACAGTGGACGAACGCCGGTCCGCCCTCGAGGGTCTGGAGCAGGTTCGGCTTGATGGCGTCGACCAGGAGGACCGTCATCGCCCCGGCGACCTTGAGGTCCTCGGCCGTGACGGGCGTCCCATCCGTCCGTTGCGCGAGGACGATCCGCCCGAGCCGAGCTCGGAGGTCGGCCAGATCGCGGGCGAGGGCGAGGACCGCCATCACCTCGCTGGCGACGGTGATCACCGTCTCGGTCTCGCGCGGCACGCCGTTCTCGCGTCCGCCCAGACCGATGACCATCTTGCGGAGCGCCCGGTCGCTGATATCGACGACGCGCGGCCAGGTGATCGTGAACGGGTCGATCCCGAGCGGGTTCTTGTGATGGAGGCTGTTGTCGATGAATGCCGCAGCCAGGTTATGGGCGGCTCCGATCGCGTGGACGTCGCCGGTCAGGTGGAGGTTGAAGTCCTCCATCGGGATGACCTGGCTGTAGCCTCCACCGGCCGCACCGCCTTTGATCCCGAAGACCGGTCCGAGGGACGGCTGTCGGATGGCGACCGCCGCCCGCTTGCCGATCCGGTTGAGCCCCTGGGCCAGGCCGACCGTCGTGGTCGACTTGCCCTCGCCGAGCGGCGTCGGCGTGATCGCGGTCACCAGGATGTACTTCCCGCGCGGGTTGGCAGCCTCGAGCCGTTCGATCGCCTTGAGGCTGACCTTGGCCTTCGTCGGCCCGTACAGCTCGATCTCGTCGTCGACCAGTCCGAGGTCGGCGGCGACCGCCGAGATCCGGCGCGGCTGGACGGACCGGGCGATCTCGAGGTCGGACGGGAAGGTCATCGTGACGGACTCCTAGGCTGGCGCGCCGTCCGCCTGGGCGACGGCAGCTCGGACGAGATGGGTCAGGAGGATCGCGTTGGTGACCGGGCCGACGCCGCCGGGGACGGGTGTGATCGCACCGGCCACGCTCCTCGCGCTTTCCATGTCGACGTCGCCGACGATCGCGTCGCCGACCACGTTGATTCCGACGTCGACCACGACCGCGCCCGGACGGAGCATCGACCCAGTGATCAGGCCGGGTCGCCCCGCCGCCACGACAAGGATCTCGGCCCGGCGGACGTGGGCGGCCAGGTCGACCGTCTTCGAGTGGCAGACGGTGACGGTAGCGTTCTCGCGAACGAGCATGAAGGCCGCCGGCATGCCGACGACGTTGGACCGACCGACCACGACGGCCTCTCGGCCCGCGATCGGGACGTCGTAGCGATGGAGCATCTCGATCGCGGCGTGGGCTGTGGCGGGGAGGAAGCCCTCGTACCCGAGGCGAAGGAGCCCCGCATTCAGCGGATGGATCCCGTCGATGTCCTTGGCCGGGTCGATCGTGTCGATGATCGTCCGCAACCGGACGCTCGGCGGGAGCGGCATCTGGACGATGATCCCGGCGACGAGCGGGTCGTCATTCAGCGCCGCGATCGCAGCCGCGACGCGCGTCTCGAGGGCCCCTTCGGCCGTGTCGGTGCCGTCGCTCTCGATCTCGACCAGCCGCCCACCGATCCCGGCCGCCTCGCACGCCTTGAGGATCTGGCGGAGGTACACCGCGGACGGAGCGTCGCGACCGACGAGCACGATGGCAAGGGTCGGAGCGTAGCCGCGCCGGGCCACGAAGGCGGCGATATCGTCACGGACGGAAGCCCGGATCTCGGCCGCCACCGGGGCGCCGAGAAGGAGTCGCGCCTGGGCGTCGGTCACCGCCGTCAGGGGATCGACGTCGACAGCGGGGCCCGGGCCTCGCCGGATGCGACGACCTCACGGATCCGGCGCGCGGTCGACGCGACCTCAGTCAGCAGCCGGTCCACCCGGGCGGACATGTCGGCGGCGAACGCCTCGTCACCGACCGACGGCAGGTTGACCAGGACGTTGGCGGCCGCGCCCTGGGCCGCCGCTTCCCCGAGAAGGCTGGCGACGCCCAGGTCGCTGGCGGCGTTGACGTTGCTCCGGCCGGCCAGCATGTCCGCCGCCTCGACCAGCTCGAGGCAGGCCTCGACACAGGCCATCGGAACCTCGGATGCGACCCGGGCGGCGGCGGCCAGCGCGGCCGACCGGGCCACGCGCTCCTCGTCGGTGTCTTTGGGCAGCTTGAGCGCTGCGGCGAACCCGGCGTAGGCGTCCGAATCGCGGTCCGCCAGCGTCAGGAAGCGATCGACGAGCTCTCGCCCGCGGGCGCTGGCGCTGGCGAGCGTGGCCGCGTGAGCGGCGTATCTCGGCCGATCGGCCGACAGGGCGGCGACCATCGCGACAAGTCCTGCGCCGAGCGATGCCGCGACCGCGGACGCACTCCCGCCGCCGGGCACAGGTGCCGCCGACGCGAGCTCCTCGGCGAAGTCGCCGAGGGTCAGGTCGCGGAATCGTTGCGAGCCGGTCTCCACCCGTCGATTGTAGACGTCGGGACGCTCCCGCCGGACGAATGCGGTACCGGCGCACTCGTCCGGCGAGGGTCCCTTCGCGAGCGGCGCCCGGGAGGAGGCGGCCCGCCGCGACCGCTAGAGGCGTCAGGCGGCTGGTCGTTCCTCGTCCAGGCCCTCGATCGTCCAGCGTCGCGATCGATGCTGGTAGCTCAGGGCGACGCGTGCCCGCGGCGTCACCACCTCGAAGACCGTCCTCGGCCCGACCGCGATCGGATAGGCCGAGTCCTCGTGCCGGACCGCCGCCAGCGACGTGACCGCCAGGCGCTCGTCGCCCCAGGTGATCTCTCGCGGGCGACCGTCGAACCAGTCGGTCCTGACGCGCACGTCGGTGGGTTCCATCCGGATCATCGCCATCTCGTCGGCTCCTTCTTCGGCAGCGACCATGTCGTCGGCCGGGGCACGTCGGCGACAGAACGTCTGTTCACTTCGAGCCTGACAGTAGACCGAACACCTGTTCGATGTCAAGACCCTGGCTGGATGCTCGGCGGACGCTGTGACACCTCGGTTGTCACGACCTGCCGGGCCCCGTGTCTGTTGATGCGACTCGCCGCATCGCCTCGGCTGGGGCTCTGTGGCGAGTGATGCGACTCGGCGCATCGCGTGCGATCGCGATCCTGAGCTCATCGCGATGCGAATTGGCGCATCGACAGGGTCTGCTCCGGGTGGCGCCAGGCGATGCCCTCGAGATCCGCCGGATGATCGCGCGTGAAGACGTTCGTGGTGAGATCCGCTCCATGGTCACGCCGCACCTGCGAGACGCGCGAGACGAGATGGCGGTCAGGGCGATCGGTCGAGCCTTCCGCCGGGCGAGAGCCCGACACCGCCTTTCGCAGCACTCCCTGGCCGCCATGAGCGGGGTCCCGCAGTCGACGATCTCACGTCTCGAGACAGGAAGCCGCCCGAGCATCCGCGTCGCCCACCTCGCGAAGCTCGTCGCGATCGTCGGCCGGGTCACCATCGAGGGATACGACGAGCGGTGATGCGCCGAGTCGCATCGACCGGAGAGCACCCGACCTCCCACCGGACCCGCGTCGGACGCTGATGCGCCGAGCTGCATCACCGACGGGGGACGACCACCGGACGGCCGCGGTGGCGCCAAGCGATGCGCCGAGTCGCATCACCGACGGGGGACGACCACCGGACGGCCGCGGTGGCGCCAAGCGATGCGCCGAGTCGCATCACCGGCGAGGGCTCTTCCCGCCCGGCGGCGACTCGGCACCGGGCGCGTCCGCGTCCGCATCCTCGCCCGGATCGCGCATCCCGGTGCGCCGCTCGAGCGGCTTCATCGGATCGCGCTCGAATGGTGCCGGCAGGTCGGACCCGAGGAGCCGAGCCCGGGTCATCGCCCGATCCCCGAACCGGCGCCGGACCGCATCGGCGGCCTGGGTCGCGCGTCGGCGCCGGTCGGTCGGGACCGCGTCCAGCTCGGGGGCATCCTCGAACATCCCGAGCTGCGGTCGCTCGCCGAGGTGGGTGGCCGTGACTCCGAGCAGACGCACGCGCATCCCTCGCAGCTCTGGCCGGGCGAGGTCCCGGGCGACGTGCCAGATCGGCTCCGTGAGGTCGGTCGGTTCGGCGAGGGTCCGCTGGCGGGTGATCGTGCGGAAGGTCGTGTCGCGGATCTTGACCTGGACCGTCCCGGCCTTGAGCCCGGCGGACCGCAACCTCGAAGAGACCCCATCCGCCATCGCCAGGAGCGTCCGGTCGATGATCTCGGGGTCCGACGTATCCACGTCGAACGTGTGCTCGTGCCCGATCGACTTGGCCGGGTCCGCCGCGCCCACCGGGTCGGGATCGATCCCGCGGGCGCGCGCCCCGAGCGACGCCCCCTGCTTGCCGAAGCGCCGGATCAGCAGATCGTCGGGGAGCCTTGCGAGGTCCCCGATCGTCCGGACGCCGTACTCCGCCAGCGCGGTCGCCGTCTTCTCACCGACACCCCATAACCGGGAGATGGGCAGCGGGTCGAGGAATGCCGCCTCGTCGCCGGGCTCGATGACGACCAGGCCGTCCGGCTTCCGCAGGTCCGACCCGATCTTCGCCACCAGCTTGGTCGACGCGACACCGACCGATGCGGTCAGCCCGACCTCGCTGCGGATCCTCGTCTTGATCGCGCCGGCGATCGTCGGGCCGTCGCCGAACAGGGCGTACGACCCCGCGACATCCAGGAACGCCTCATCGATCGAGACCGGTTCGACCAGCGGCGTGAATGACCGCAGGATCGTCATGACGTCGCGGCTGACGGCCTGGTACTTGCGACCGTCGACCGGCAGGAAGACCCCGTGCGGGCAGAGGGCGAATGCGGTCCGCAAGGGCATCGCTGAGTGGACCCCGTAGGTGCGCGCCTCATAGGACGCGGCGCTGACCACGCCCCGTGCCGTCGGGTCGCCTCCCCCGACGATGACCGGCTTGCCCCGAAGCTCGGGTCGATCCCGCTGCTCGACCGCCGCGAAGAAGGCGTCGAGGTCGACATGGAGGATGGTCGGGCCGCGGTCGGTCACGGCCGCGCTCACGCGACGTACTCGCCGTGGAGGAACATCGACAGGAGGATGGCCAGGAGCATCGCCGAGCCGAGACCCCAGGCGAACCGCGGCCAGCGTCCCGGGACGAGGGCGAGGATGACGAAGACGGGGAAGACCACCAGCAGGTAGCGCGCGGTCGACGTCAGTGGCGTCGGCTGGATCCGTGTCCCGACCAGGATGATCTGCGGGATCGCATACAGCGTGTAGGCGACCGGCACGCGACGGATCCCGACCAGGGTCACCAGCGTGAACAGGATCAGCGTCAACAGGTTGAAGGCCTGGAGGCGCATCGTGGTGGGTCACGGCCCAGTTCCAGGACGCCTCCACGACCTCCCACGGAGCGTGGAAGTTCGTGCCGCCCCAGGCCTCCTGGGTATCGAGCGGCGTCTTGCCCGCCACGATCGACGAGAAGACGAGGAACGCGACGAACCCCAGGCCGGGCGCCACCGCGGCGACCACCGGCCCGACGATCGACCCGGCGGGCGGGATCGGGCGGTCGCGGAATCGCCAACCCGCCTCGCGCCAGGCCATGAGCGCCTCCCACCCGAGCGGCAGGACGAGGAAGACGCCCTGGATCCGGGTCAGCCCGGCGAGGAGGCCGGCGATCGCCGCCAGGGCCCACCACCGTCGACGTGCGCCGAGGATCGCCCAGACGGCCGTCGCGAGGAAGAGCGACTCCGTGAACGGTGCGAAGAAGAAGAACGCCGTCGGGAATATCGAGATCGCGACGATCGTCGTCAGCGCGGTCCGGTCGTCGAAGTCGAACGCCACCAGGCGTCGCAGCCCGGTCATCGCAGCGACATACGCCGCGCTCGCCACCACGAGGCCGCCCAGGGCCATCGCGCCAAGGAGGAGCCGGCCGACGAGTCCGGTCAGGAGCGGGAACAGCGGCCAGAAGTTGACGCTGTTCTCATTGGCCTCGTAGCCGAATGTCGCGATCTTCGTGTACCAACAGGCGTCCCAGCGCTGCCACACCCCGACCAGCGGGAACGCCGCTCCGTTGTCGGCGAGCGGCGGGATCGTCGACCATCCGTCGCGTGCGACCTCGAAGTGGCACGGGGCGGGCAACGTGTTGGTGAACCACAGGTAGAGCGCGAACAGGCCGAACACGACCCGGAGCGACACGAACAGACCGATCGCGTCACGGAACGCGTCGCGCAAGCCGTCCGGGGCGTCCTCGTCCATGGCTCGAGAGTGTATCTTCGGGCCGATGGCCAACCCCGAGGAACGCCCGGCGCCCCCGGCCCGACCGGCCTCGGGGTCCGCCCGTGTCACCGCCTGGTTCGCCGAGACCCGGCTGGCCGAGCTCATCGACTACGTCCGCGATCGACCCGACACCCTCGGCACGCTCATCGTGGTCGTAGTGACGACGGGGCTCTACCTGTTCACCTCGTCGCGCGATCGCCAGGAGCTCGACTACTTCGTCCGCCTCGCCGATGCGATGCTCCACGGCCGGATCTACCTGACCGAGGCGCCGAGCTGGCTGAACGAGCTCATCCCGAAGAACGGCGTCTGGTACGTCGCCTATCCGCCGTGGCCGGCGATCCTGCTCATCCCGTTCGTGGCGGTCTTCGGGGTCGGCTTCGATCAGCACATCGCCAGCTGCATCTTCGGTGGGCTGGCGGTGGGGCTCGCCTGGCTCGTCTTCGGTCGGTTCGCTCTGAGCGGTCGAGTCCGGCTGTGCCTGACCGCGGTGTTCGGCTTCGGCACCGTCCTGTGGTACGTGGCCGAGGTCGGCTCGGTCTGGTACATCAGCCACGTCGTCGCGGTCCTGTTCAGCATGGCCGCGATCCTCGTCCTGCTCGAGCGCCGCTGGCCGTTCCTCGTCGGGCTCCTGCTCGGTCTCGCCGCGATCTCACGCCTGCCGGTCGGCCTGACGGCCCCGTTCTTCTTCGCCATCATCGTCGGGCTCGGCTGGCCCCCGCGACTCCCGGCGCGCGGCGACCGGACCCGTGCGTTCCGCGACGGCCTGGCGTTCCTGATAGGGATCGGGATCCCGACCGCGGGCTACCTCCTCTACAACGAGGCTCGCTGGGGGACGATCCTCGACCAGAGCTACGTGCTCATCCCGGGTGTCCTCGACGACCCGATCTACGCCAAGCACGGGATCCTCAGCATCGACTACATCCCGCGCCACCTGTTCGCGATCTTCCTGCGCAGCTTCAACTACGTGGACGATCCGCCGTTCTTCCAGCCGTCGTGGTACGGGCTGTCGCCGTTCCTCACCACGCCGCTCCTGCTGTGGCTGTTCCGGGCGCGATGGCGCGACCCCCGCGTCGCCTGGGCCGTCATCGGAACTGGGCTCGCGCTGATCCCCATCGTCACCCACGGCAACGTCGGGCTGACCCAGTTCGGGTACCGGTTCATCCTCGACGTCCAGCCCCTGCTGTTCGTCATCCTCGCCACGGTCTTCGAGCGCGGGATGTCACGCTGGGCGTGGGCGGCCTCGATCGTCTCGGTCGTCGTCTGCGCCTACGGCCTGTGGGCGATCGGGATCGGCTTCGTCGACTTCTAGCCCTTGGGCTCGACGATGATCGTGACCTCGGGCGACATCCCGCTGAAGACCTTGACCGCCACCTTGTAGGTGCCGAGGCTCTTGAGCGGCTCCTCGAGGTCGACCTTGTGGCGGTCGATGGTGATCCCCCGCCGCCCGAGGGCGTCGGCGATGTCCTTGGAGGTGATCGAGCCGTAGAGCTTGCCGCCGTCCCCGACCTTGACGCCCATGGTCAGGGTGGTCGAGGCGATCCGGGTGGCGTAGATCTCGGCCTCTTCGCGCTCCCGGCGGCGCTTGTCCTCGCGGCTGGCGATGTCGTGCTGCCAGGCCCGGTAGGCGCCACCGGCGGCCGGCACGGCCAGCTTCTGCGGGATCAGGAAGTTGCGGGCATAGCCCTCGGCGACGACCTTCATCTCCCCGCTCTTCCCGAGCGTGGGGACATCTGAGGTCAGGATGACCTTCACGCGAACGAACCCTCCTTGTCGATCCAGCCGCGGACCCGCGGCCCGAGACCCGATGCCCGGACGGCGTCGGCGACGACGTCGATGGCCGGGGGGATCCGGCGGATCAGCCGCCGGACCGGGCGTGGCGTCAGCCGCCTGATCTGGCCGAGGTCCCGCTCGAACGCGGCCCGGTCGACGCCAAGATCGGTCAGCTTCTCATCGAGGACCCCGTCCGGGATCCCGTCGAAGAACAGATCCACCCCGAGGACGACCACGACGAGATCGTCGAGCATCCCGAGGATGGGCACATCGTCTGGCACGATGTCGAACGGCAGGGCGAAGTAGACCATCGCCCCGCCGAGGAGCGCCTTGCGGGACGTCGGGACGCGGTCGTCGTTGATCAGCGACCAGATCAGCCTGACGTAGACCACCGACCGGCTGGCCGTCGGCAGGAACGCCGCCATCGCCAGCATCCGGTTGAGGCCGGCGCCCGGCAGCCGTCGCCGTCTTCGTCGCACCGTCATCTCGGCCCGCGTTCCTCCTGCGAATGGACCCCACCGCACGGCGATCTCGACTCGCTCGGCCGGGACAGCGCAGTCTATCAGCCGAGCACGGGAACGCCAGTCCGGACACGGCCGGGGCCTTGACAATCGAACGGACGTTCGGTACGGTGGAGCTCCGAACGGAGGCCCCATGACCAAGCACGATGCGGACCGCAAGGTCAAGATCCTCGACTTCATCGCGGCGACGCTGCGCACCCGGGGCGTGCCCCCGTCCGTGCGCGAGATCGCGCGAGCGGTCGGGCTGGCTTCGACCTCGGCCGTGCATCATCACCTTCAGATCCTCGAGCGCGAGGGCTACCTGGACCGTCGCGAGTCCGAGGCACGGGCCATCCGACTGACGCCGAAGGCGGCGCTCGAGCTCGGGTTGTCGAGCGAGCTGACTCCGCAGTCAGCCGCCTCCGAGGCGCATCTCCTGCCGATCATCGGCGAGATCGCCGCCGGCGGACCGATCGAGGCCTACCAACGGGCCGACGAGACCCTCGCCGTCCCGGACGTGTTCGCCCCGAGTGGGGACGCCTACGTCCTTCGGGTCCGGGGCGACTCGATGATCGAGGCGCATATCGCCGATGGGGACTTCGTGGTCATCCGCCCGCAGACGACGGCGCGCAACGGGGACATCGTCGTCGCCCAGGTCGAAGAGAACGGCGTGACCCTCAAGAAGTTCTACAAGGAACAGGGGCGGATCCGCCTGCAACCGGCGAACGCCGAGTACCAGCCGATGTACTACGACGACGTCAGGATCCAGGGCAAGCTGATCGGAGTCATCCGCCGCCTCGACTGACGGCTGTCCACATCGGTCGTCCACATCCGGCCAACACCAGGCGCCCTTTCGTGGACGGATCGGGTGGTGAACCCGGCATTCGTTGAGGACGGTCGAGACGGCTCGGTGACACTTGACCTGTCACGCATCCCCGCCAGTTTCGGTGTGCCTTGATCGACCGACTCCCGCCCCAGAGCACCGAGGCTGAGCAATCTGTCCTCGGTTCGATCCTGATCGATCGCGACGCGATCGTCGAGATCGCCGAGTTCCTCCAGCCCGAGGACTTTTATCGTCCCGCCAACGGGTCCGTTTATGCCGTGATGCTCGAGCTGTTCGACAAGCGCGAGCCTGTGGACATCGTCACGGTCGCCGAGGCGCTCGAACGGACCGACCAGCTCGATGCGATCGGCGGCCGGTCCTACCTGTCGAGCCTGTCGAACCAGACGCCGACCGCCGTCCACGCGGTCCAGTACGCCAGGATCGTCGAGCGCAAGGCGGTCCTCCGGAACCTGATCTCGGCGGCCGGCAAGATCGCCGGGATCGGCTACGAGGACCCGGCCGAGATCCAGGAGGCGATCGACCGAGCCGAGAGCGAGCTATTCAGCGTCAGCCAGCGACGCATCGCGACCGGATTCAGCCCACTCAAGACGCTCCTCCATGACGCCTACGATCGCCTGGACTACCTCCACGCGCATCGCGGCGAGATCAGCGGCGTCAGGACCGGGTTCGCGGATCTGGACGCGCTGACGACCGGCCTCCAGAAGAGCGACCTGATCGTCCTGGCCGCCCGGCCCAGCGTCGGCAAGACGAGCTTCGCGCTGAACATCGCCGAGTACGCGGCGGTGACCGAGGGCAAGAGCGTCGGCGTGTTCAGTCTCGAGATGAGCAAGGAGCAGCTCGTGCTCCGCCTCCTGTCGAGCGTGGCCAACATCGACTCCCAGCGGCTGCGGACCGGCTTCCTGGAGGAGATGGACTTCGCCCGGCTGGCCCCGGCGATGAATGCCCTGTCCGAAGCCCCCGTCTATATCGACGACACCCCGAACATCAGCGCGATGGAGCTGCGGACCAAGGCTCGCCGCCTCCAGGCCGAGGCCGGCCTCGATCTGATCGTCGTCGACTACCTCCAGCTGATGCAAGCGACCACGACCAACCGCGACGCCAACCGTGTCCAGGAAGTCTCGGAGATCTCGCGCGGCCTCAAGGCACTCGCCCGGGAGCTATCGGTCCCGGTCATCGCCCTGTCTCAGCTGTCGCGCCAACCGGAGATGCGCGAGAGCAAGGAGCCGCGGCTGTCGGACCTGCGAGAGTCGGGTGCCATCGAGCAGGATGCGGACCTGGTGATGTTCCTGTGGCGGGACAAGGAACGCGGCGCCGACGACCAGGACCAGGACGGCGAGGTCATCAATCTCAAACTCGCCAAGCACCGCAACGGTCCCACGGGCGAGGTCCAACTCTGGTTCAAGAAGCGCCAGACCCGGTTCGTCTCCTACGCCGGCGAGCGCTACGCGGACGTCGCCGGCTAGCGCGTCGGAGCAGGGTCGGTCAAGACTTCTCGTCCGGGAGGAGCGGCCGAACGGACAAGACGAACACCTTGCCGTCGTCCGTTCGGAGCGCGATCGACTGCGCCCCGCCCGAGGTCCCGACGACCTTGAGCGCAGCGACATCTTCGGCGGTCAAGGTCCGGGTCTGGTTCGCGAACCCGTTCGGGTCGGGCGGGGCCGTGAACGAGTCCGGCCCGAACGTCCAGGGCCAAACGCGTGCCGGAGCACCCACGACGCCCCCGGCGCCGTCGGCGAGGATCCCGCGGTACGCCGTCGGCGCGTATGGACCGGCCTCGATCCCGCTCTGGTCGAGCTCCCGGAGGTGAGCCGCCAGCTGCCGGAAGGCGGCACGGGCGACGGTGTCGGGTCCCGGTTGCGCCTGATCGAAGTCGAGCGCGCCGACCGTGACGACCTTCTGACGCCCATCGGCCTGGAGGGTGAACGTCGTCGACGGGGCGTCGGCGATCCCGTTCGGCGGGTACTCGTCGCGAGCGATCCCCAGCCCACCCGGCCCGATCGCGAACGCCAGCAGGTCCTGCATCTGGCTCTCGCTCAGTCGAGCGGTCTTGAACGGTGCCCCGCGGAAGATCCCGTCATCGGGTACGGGCGCAGGAGGCGTGGCGGTCGGGTCCCGGAACACCGCCGTCCCGTCACCGTAGAGGCTGAACTCCGGGACCTCGGTGGCGAGCGCCCCGGGGGCCAGGAAGCCGCCGCCGGTCGACATCCGCAGGACGACCGCCGTGGCACCGGTCGGGTGGTCGATGCCGAGACTGGGAGCGGCGGTCGGGCTCGGGCTGGCGGTCGGAGGTGGGCTGGTGGTCGGCGATGGACCCCCGCTCGAGCAGGCGGCCAGGACCGCGACCGTTGACAGGGCGAGTGGGATCAGTCGCAGGGTGAGCATGCTGCTAGGGACGGTACTGCGCGGCTGCCGGTTCCCGCGCGGCGACGGGCCGGTGCGTCGACGCACCAGAGCCGCTCGCGACCGGGAAACAGCGGGTTCCCGGTGCTTGACTCGGCGCGTATCCTCCCGGTCAGAGTTGCGACCGGTCGAGCACGGTCGGAGCCGAGCGCGCGAACAAGATGCCCAGCGATGCGCCCGAATCCGCCTCCGTCGGCCGCGAGGACCGGTGACGCCGAGTCGAGGAGAGGGACAGGGTGTACCAGGATCGAACGCTCTCGTGCCGTGACTGCTCCGAGGAGTTCCTCTTCTCGTCGGGTGAGCAGACCTTCTTCGCCAGCAAAGGCCTGACCAACGATCCCCAGCGGTGTCCAAGCTGCAGAGCCGCGGCCAAGCGTGCTCGATCGGTCGACGGCCCGCGTGAATTCCACGCTGCGGTCTGCGGTGAATGCGGTGGCCAGGCCATCGTCCCCTTCGCTCCGCGCAATGATCGCCCGGTCTATTGCAGCTCGTGCTTCGACAAGGTCCGCGCCACCTCTGCGGCGGCCGCTCCCTGACCTTCGCCGAACGCGGACCAGGGCGCGGGGTACGCCGGGCCGACCGAAGGCCTGCCGCCCGCCCGACTCTGAACCACCGCTAGACTGGGGGTCCGCCTCCGCCGGCAGCCGTCGACGGACAGGGCGGCCGCGGCGAGTGAGGGTCGGATGGGCGTGATCATCATCCGTGAGATGGTCGGGACGAGCCCGAACTCGTGGTCCGATGCGGCTCGGGTCGCGGTGGCGACCGCTTCGAAGACCGTGCGCAACATCCGGACCGTCGAGGTCGTGAAGTCCAGCGCGATCGTCGAGGACGGCGAGATCGTCGAGTACCGCGTCGAACTCAAGATCGGCTTCGAATACGAGGGCTGAGAGGACATCCCTGGACCGACCGGTCCGGCGCAGCTAACCGACAGGTGAGCCTCGGCGGCCAGGATGGTCGCCATGGCCACGCCCGACCACCCTCGCGTCCTGGACCGCCCCGTTGACACTCCCGAGAACCGCTCCGTATCGTTCGGCCCGTCCACGGGGACCCGCAGTAGGCTCGGGGCGCGGGAACCGGTGCCGGTCGGACCGGGTCGATCGACACCAGGCCCCGGCCCGTCGTTCCCGATCGGCGGCGATGTCGTGCATGAGTTCCCGCTCCAGCCGACGAAGGTCCAGCGGCCGCCGCTTCGACGCGAGACGCTCCGCCGGGAGCGCCTCCTCGACTGGCTGAAGGTCAAGATCCACCATCGGGTCGTGCTCGTCACCGCCGAAGCCGGGTACGGCAAGACGACCCTGCTGGCTGACTTCGCCCGCCACCATCGTCGTCCGACCATGTGGTACCGACTCGACGACGAGGACAGGAACTGGGTCAGCTTCGTCCACTATCTCGTCGCAGCCGGCCGTGAGATCGAGCCCGGGTTCGGGGTCGCAACGAAGGGGCTGCTGGCCGAGCTCGGGGTGACGACCGGACCGTCGCGAGACACGATCGTCGCCACGTTCATCCGCGACCTGCAGACACTCGGGGCCCGAGCGGCGACCCTGATCATCGACGACTACCACCTGGTCGACGATGTCCCCGATGTCCGAGTGGTGGTCCGCGAGTTGGTCAACAGGGCGCCCGAGCGCCTCACGCTCGTGTTCGCGAGCCGGCAGCAGCCGAGCGTCCCGCTGGCGCGTCTGCGGACGCTCGGCGAGGTCGCCGAACTGACCGCCGCTGATCTTCGATTCGATGTCGGCGAGACCGAACGGTTGTTCCGCGATACCTACAAGCGACCACTCGAGCCCGACGTCCTCGCCGACCTCGCCGACCGGACCGAAGGGTGGGCGGCGTCGCTCGAGATGGTGAACGCGGCGCTCCGCGACCGGTCGCCCGGGGAGGTCCGGGCGTTCGTTCGCGGGATGACGGGAGCGCACGGCGAGCTCTACGACTACCTGGCCGAGGAGGTCGTCGGTGATCTCGACGAGGAGACGCAGCGCTTCTTGATGACGACATCGCTGCTCCAGGCCGTCGACCCGACGCTTGCGGAGGTGGTCGGCGGGTTCTCGGGCCAGCAGGCACGCGAGCTGATCGCGCGGACCGAGCGGCTCGGCCTTCTCTCGACCCGTGGGACAGCCCGACGCGGGGCTCGACGCTATCACCCCCTCGTTCGCGAGTTCCTCGAGGCCCGACTTCGGAGGACCTTCGGTGACGACGTCGCGCGGGACCTGCACCGCGCCGTCGCCCGCCACGCGGGCGACTCCGACTGGCGACTGGCTGCGTACCACTTCGCGGCTGCCGATGACCTCGTCGACCTCGGCATCGCCGTCCAGGCAGCCGTCCCGACGATCATGGGCAGCGGAGACTTCGCCCTCGCCGAGTCCTACGTCCAACGCGCCGGCACCGACAACGCCGCGTTCGACCTTCTCGTCTCTCGGATGGACCTCCACCGAGGCCGCACCGACAGTGCCCTCACGCACGCCGAACTCGCCGTCGAAACGGCGATGCAATGAATGACGCTCAACTGATCGATCAGCCCTTGGCGAATCTCGTGCTGTGCTCCTCGTGACCGCTCAGCTCGAGAGCGCACGGGAGGTTGCGCAGACACCTCGTGCAGCGTACTACTCGTCGGCGCTGCGGGTGATCTCAGGCGACGGTTGCGGTATGGACGGGTCGAGGACGGGAATCTCGCGAGAAGTCGATTCATGCTCGTCGCATGGCGCCGGAGCAGGAGCGCCGGGGTACCGCCACTACGCCGGTGTCACGTGGCTGAACATTGCGGACCTTGACATCGCGCTCGGAGATGCGGCCGGGCCCTCGAGGCCGCATCGGGGGCAATCGAACGGCTTCGTCGTCGGCGGGCCTCGAGGTGGAAGGCGCCAGAGTGCTCAGGAGGTGGGCTCTCGCACAGCTAGGCCGATGGCACGAGGCGTGACCGAATTGCGGTGGCGGAATCGGGCCATTTCGATGCCGTAAGGGGCGAAGCCCTCGTCGAGATTGCTCGGAGTATACGCAGACCTAGGGAAGTCGAGACGGAGCAAGCCGTTCTCGCGAGGGCGCGGCGAGCACCGTCCGTATCTAGTTCGACCAAGTCGGCCTCGATGTTGTGCGCCGCACTTATGCCGAGCTCGAGAGGGCGGCACTTGGCGATGGTCACGCACGAGCGTGGCCTCGATGCCGGCGATCGGCCACGGATCGGCCGCATCGCTGTTTCGGGTTCACCGTTCGCGTAGGTCTGTCGCGCGCCAGTTGAGTCGCGAGCAATCGGCTCGCCGGAGCTGAAAGAGACTCGGCGGCCGTCATCCATCTCGCAGGGAGGCGGGTTCGCACCTCTACGTCGCGCCGGCCCGACTCCTTCGCGGGGCAATCCTTGGCGGGAGAGTCCGTGGAGGCGACGATTGGGACCGCGGTCGCCGAGCACTCCTCTCTCTGTCCATAGTCGCCGAGCCTTTGGTTGCTCGACTCGGTGACTTGACTGAGCACTCCAAACGGGCGATGGAGCTACGGAGGCCACTCGTCGCATCCAAGCCGCTGGCGAGAGCCACTTCGAGCGGCGTCTTCGACGGACCCGATCGCGAGGTTCGCGGCGGCACGATTCTGGATAAGGTCGGTGAAGCTCGAGGACATCAAGCTCCTGCGGGCCGGATCGCCGATCGATGCGAGCCTTCGCCGGGGCGACCGTCTCTGGGACGAGGGCTCGCGCGTCGACTTGCCGCGCCGTATTCGTTGACGACTCAGGGCAGGCTGTTGATCGCGTCGGCAGCGAGTCAATTCACGGGTCGGACGTCAGGCGGAAGGTTTGGCTCTGCTTTGCTTCCTCTTGTCGCGAGGCCACGATGTCCGCAACTCGTGATCAGGTTCTGGAGGTATTGTGGCCTGAGCTCGAACCAGAGGTTGCCGGGAACTCGCTCAACCAGACCGTCTACTTCCTACGCCGCGTGTTCGAACCTTCGTTCACAGACGACCTTACGCCTGGCTACGTGCATCACAATTCCGAGGTCCTTTGGCTCGACCCGAACTGGTGACGAGTCGGTCCGCTATGCTCGGGCGAAGAGTGCAATCAAGGCTGCCGAGTCCGATCCGATCCCCGACAATATTGGCGCCCTCAGCAGCACCTACAAGGGCAGGTTCGCACTCGACTTCGCCTATGAGGAGTGGGCGGTCGCATATCGAGAGTCAATGCACGCCGCGTATCTCGAAATCATCGAGAAGGCCGTTGGCAGTGACACCAGCAGCGGGGCCTTCGACCGGGCAATTCGGCTGGCTCGTCGCGCGATGGAGATCGACCCTGAAGCCGAGGAGATCGAGCTATCTCTCCTGAGGCTCTATCGCCGTACTGGAGCGCACGCGGCTGCGGCCGAGCAGTACCTCCACTACGCGAGTGTCCTAAGGAATGACCTTGGGATCGAACCTCCGCCTTTGGAAAGCTTGTGAGGATAGGTAAGGTGCCGTATTGACCGGGTAGTATGGGCCTTCCTATAGTCCGGCCACTACTCGGTACTCAGGTACTGGGAGGCTATGTAAAGACGCTCGGACGCGGCAGAAGCACCACCTGAATTGGGCACTTAGGGTGGCGCGGAGCGATTAGTGCAACCGACCGACTCTTGTCAGGTCGGTTTTCGTGTCTGTGGACACGAAACCGCGAGGAGGTAACAGTGTGGCTACCGATATCTGCACCAAGCCCTGGTAGAGGGAAGGACGTGAGGATCGACCGATGAAGGCTCGAATCCTTCGGCTTAGTCGCCGATCGGCGCGGTGCTTGCCGTCGCGCTTGCCGGCGGAGCATCCTTGAGACGGCTTCTAGGACCATAGTCCCATACCTACCCTGACTAGAAGGGATTAGAGTCTCCCCAACGAGTCAGGCTCGCAGGGACGGGTGGATGCCGAGAGCACTTAAGCTGTATATCATTGGGCTCGTGGGAACGAGTGCGTTGGCACTCGGGTCACGAGCCTAGTGTTTGTTAGGCGTCCCGGATACATCCTCGGGATGACCCCGCAGATTTCGGTGACGACCCCGCGACGAACGGGGAGTCCTTGCGGGACTCGCATTCTGGATCGTGTCAACCTGTTCGCATCGGCGTTGCCGGTCCGTATGCCACGAGGCACCGTCGTCTCGGTTTCAATCGCACCAATCGTGGCGGCCATGGTCCTCGGTGGACCAGTGGCCGCTGGATGGGTCGCTTTCTTGGGACTACCGGAAATGCGAGAAATGCGCGGGCCGAGTTCCATGGTACGGCAGCCTGTTAAACCACGCGGCGATCGTGCTTCCTGCTTGCTGGCGAGCACTTCTTAATGACCGGGTAAGCGGTGGCCCATCGACCCATCGATCACGTTTATCGCCACTATGCTCGGCGCAGTCCGTGTACTTCGTTTAATGTCACCCTAACTGCGACGGCGTGAGCCTTCGGGACGACGAGGACTTCCGTCTCGTGTTCGTCGGAGATGCCGGGCCTACCTCACCAGTTTGTTCGCGTTAGCGCCCCTGGCATGGCTGATGTCTGAGGTTTATGAGACTCCTGGGTGGACCGGTCTCTGGGGCGACCTGTTGTTTGCTCTTCCCCTCTACACGACTCGACTCGCGCACGACGTTCGTCGAGATGCGGGACATGTTCACCCAGACGATCGGGGCGCTGGCCGAGGCGGTGGACAAGCGCGATCCATACACGAGCAAGCACAGCCGGCGGGTCATGGAGATCGCCAGCGACATCGGGCAGGTGATGCACTGCAACGATGCGGAGATGGAGGCCCTGGAGTGGGGTGGTCTGCTTCACGATGTCGGCAAGATCGGCGTGCCTGACCATGTTCTGCTCAAGCCCGACCGGTTGACCAAGGACGAGCGCACGCTGATGAACAGCCACCCGGTCCTCGGGGCAGAGATCATCGCGCAGGTGACGAAGCTCGCGCCGGAGCTCCCGATCATCCGCCACCACCACGAGTGGTACAACGGCTCGGGGTATCCGGATCGTCTGATCGGAGAGGAGATCCCGAAGCTGGCCCGGGTGCTCCACGTCGCCGACGCGTTCGAGGCGATGACGGCGATGCGTCCGTATCGGATGACGCCGCTGACCGACGAGCAAGCCCTCGGCGAGCTGCGGAAGTTCGCCGGCATCCAGTTCGACCCCGAGGTCGTCGACGCGTTCGTCCGCACGAAATGGGTCGTGGACGTCCGCGACCCCGGTCGCGGCAGCGAGTCGGACGCCGCCCCGATCCGCCTACGCCCGCTGCCACCGCTCATCGGTGAACACGGGGCGGCTTCCTCGGCGCCGGGGACACGCGCCTCCGACTCGCGCTAGCGGGTGCTGCTCGGCGGCATCCTCCTCGGCCTGATCGCCGGCCTTCTCGCCGGAGGCCGACTCACCAACCTCACCCAGGTCCGACTCCGCTGGATGCCGGCGATCTTCCTGGCGGTCTTCGTTCGGTACGGGACCGAGGCCGCCCTGTCGCGGGATCTTCCGATCGCGGAGACCCTCCGGGTCCCACTCCTGGCGAGCGCATACGCGATCCTGCTCCTGGGCCTGTGGGCCAACCGGCGCGAGCCGGGGCTCGCCATCGCATTCGTCGGGACGCTTTCGAACGCCGTGGTCATCGCGGTCAACGGCGGGCACATGCCGATCTGGGAGCCGAGCCTGATCGCCGCGGGGCTGACCCCGGCGGACCTGACGGGCCCGCTCCACGTCCTCCTCCCTCCGCCGATCGATGCCGCATTCCTTGCCCACCTCGGGCCGGTCGCCGATGTGATCCCGATCCCCATCCCGGTCATCCGCAACGTCGCCTCGCTCGGCGACGTGGTGATCTCGCTGGGCCTTGGGTTCTTCCTGTTCTCGACCGTCCTGAGAACGCCCGCCGAGGCCAAGCTCGAGGAGCCCGAACGTCCGGCTCCGGTCGCGGAACCGCTTCCGGGCCTGGTCAGCACCGCTCGCCTGCACGGCGTCTCGCCGGCCGGCGTCGGCGCCGCGGGGGGCATCCGTCCCGAGACGGGGCTCCTCGCCGGCCTCTCGGAGGCATCGTTGCTCGAACGGCCGATCATCCTCGGTGGGTCGTCGCCCGGCCTCGCCGAGGCCGGGCCTGGAAGCCCGGAAGCCGGGGCGGCGGCGGTCGATCGAGCTCGTCCGGGGCTCGGTCAACGCGTCCGACGCCATCCTTATGTCCGGCTCGCGCTCGACCCGTCGTTCTCGGCCCTATGGACCGCCGGGGTCGTCAGCCTGTTCGGCGACCGGGTGAACCAGATCGCCCTCGCGGTGATCGTCTACGGCGTCACGGGCTCTCCGATCGCCGTCGGCTTCGTCTTCCTCGCCGCCGCCCTTCCCAACCTCCTCCTCGGGCCGATCAGCGGCACGCTCGTCGATCGCTGGGACCAGAAGCAGGTCATGGTCGTCAGCGACCTGATCCGAGCCGCCATCGTCCTGCTGATCCCGGTCGCCGTGGTATCCAACGTCGTCCTCGTGTTCCCGCTGATCTTCCTCGTCACGGCGACCTCGATCTTCTTCCGTCCGGCGCGCGAGGCCGTCATGCCCCGGATCGTCTCGCCGCGCGATCTGCTGACCGCGAATTCTGCGAACTGGCTCGCAGAGACGTTCGCCGACATCGTCGGGTATTCACTGGCGGGGTTGTTCGTGGCGTTCCTCGGCGTGTGGATCCCCCTGGCGTTCTGGCTGGACGCGGCGACGTACGTGATCTCCGCGCTGCTCATCCTCACCATCACCGTCCCGCCTGTCGTCCGGACGCTGTCCGAGGCCGGCGAGGGGGTCCTGGCCGAGCTCCGAGCCGGTGCGCGGTTCCTGCGGACCGAGCGGGTGCTGCTGACCAACACCGCCCAGGCGGTCGTCGCCCAATTCGGCGCCGGCATCCTCATCTCGGTGACGCTCATCTATGTGCAAGAGGCCCTCGTGCTCGGCACCCTTGCCAGCCCGACGGTGTATGCGTTGATGGAGGCCGGCCTCGGCTTGGGCAACCTGGTCGGAGGCCTGCTCATCGGGCTGGTCGGGCCACGGCTCGGCAAGGGCCGGTTGGTCATCGGCGGCTACGTCGCCTACGGCCTGTGCATCGTCGGGCTCGGCCTCACCGGCAATGTCGCGGCCGCACTCGGACTCGCGATCGGGGTCGGGATCTCGAACATGGTCTTCGTCATCCCGAGCCAGACGCTCTTTCAGCAGCGGACCCCGGGCGACATGATCGGGCGGGTCGTCGGCCTGCGCTTCTCGCTCGTCTTCGCCTCGCTGTCGATCGCCATGGGGTTGAGCGGCTTCCTGGTGACGGCGATCGGCGTCTCGACGGTCCTCATCACCTTCGGGCTGACGACCTGCGCGGCTGGGCTCGCCGGACTTCTGGTCCCGGCCCTGCGCGACGCCTGATGGTGGGCTTCGGTACACTCCGCCTCGGCCGACCCGATGGGCTCGGTCACGTCCCCGAGGAGTGAACGAGCGGATGACCGAGCCCGAACAGCCCGCAGCCGACCAGCCCACGCCGGAAGGCGGGGCCGGCCCGAACGCTGCCGAGCCCGAGCTCGAAGGCGACGCAGGTGCGGCCGAGCCGACTCCATCGCCCGAGCCTGCGCCTGACGCCGAGCCTGCACCGGAGCCGGTCGAGGAGACCGAGGCCGCAGCAGCGGGAGAGGCCGGCACGACCGAGGCGACCGACGAGGCCGATGCGGGCGACGGGGCCGATGCGGGCGACGGGGCCGATGCGGGCGACAAGGCCGACGACGAGGATGACGAGGAGAAGGCCGACACGACCGACGAGGCCGAGGCCGACGACGAGGACGCGCCGGACGACGAGATCGGCACGGAGACCGACGGCGCGGCGGCGGTCGCGGCCGGTGCCGGCGCGGCGACCGCGCCGACGTGGTCCGAGCCGACCAGCGCGGCGAAGGCCGGTCAACGCAGTCGGACCGAGGCGGCCCCCACCGTGTCCGAGATCGCCACGCGGATCCAGGATCGCCCATCGGCGGTCTTCGTCGTCGTCGTCGCGGTCGTGTTCGCCGTCATCCTGCTCAACGGGCTGATCCTCGGGAAGGGGGGCCTCCTGACGCCCCTGCCATCGCCCACGCCGGTCCCGTCCGAGTCCGCTGCCCCGAGCGTCTCTGCCTCCGAGTCGCCATCCGCCAGCGGGAGCGCGGTGCCGTCGAGCTCGGCCTCGGCCGCACCGTCGACCTCGCCCTCCGCCGGACCGTCGGCGACTCTGCCCGCGTCCCCGCCCGCGTCCCCGTCCACGGCACCGTCGGGCGCTCCGACCGTCGTCCCATCGGTGGAGCCCTCTCCGTCGAGCTGAGATCCCGGGACGGACGAGGCGTATCCTCGACCCATGGGCGCTGGGCAGATGCCCGATCAGACCGACGGTGGGATGGCGCGCGAGCGGGCGCAGATGGTCGAGCAGCAGCTCCGGCGCCGCGGGATCCACGATGAGCGCGTCCTCGCCGCGATGGGATCCGTCCCCCGCGAACAATTCGTCGCCGAGCAGGTCCGCCGGCGCGCCTACGAGGACGTCGCCTTGCCGATCGCCGAGGGGCAATCGATCAGCCAGCCGTACATGGTCGCCCGGATGACCGAGCTGCTGGCCGTTCGTCCCGGGGATCGGATCCTCGAGATCGGCACCGGGTCGGGGTACCAGGCGGCGGTCCTCGCCGCCCTGGAGGCCCAGGTGGTCACGATCGAGCGGCACGCAGATCTCGCCGTGGCGGCCCGCGCCAGGCTCGAGGCGCTCGGCCTCGCCGACGCGGTCGAGGTCAGGATCGGCGATGGAAGCCTCGGCGTTCCGGGTGACCAATTCGACGGCATCGTCGTGACCGCTGGGGCGCCCGAGACCCCGCACTCGCTGCCGGACCAACTCCGCGACGACGGGCGCCTGGTCGTCCCGGTCGGCCCGCGCGAGATCCAGCGATTGGTCGTGGTCACGCGCCACGGCGCAACCTGGGACGAGCGCGTCACCGACGAATGCGTGTTCGTCCCGCTGGTCGGAGCGGCAGGCTGGCCGCACTGACCGACGAGCGGGCGACCGGACAGGGCGCCCGGCTATACTCGCCCGGCCATGACCCACGTCTTCGTCGCGCCTCATCCGGACGACGTCGCGCTCTCATGCGGCGGACTCATCGGCAGCCTCCGCGAGCTCGGCCAGAACGTCGCGATCCTGTCGGTCTTCTCGGGCGCCGGTGGCGCGACGGACCTGACGTCATACCAGCGCGAAGCCCTCGGATTCGGCTCCAAGGCCCTCTGGCCGGATACCCAGGCGTTCAATCGAGCCAACCTGAGCGCCGACTACCCGATCGACGAGGGCGGCGAGCACGCCCCGCCCTGGGCGGCGACGTCGGACCGGCTCGACGCGACACAGGCCGATGCGGACGCCGCGGCCAAGCGATTCTGGCAGCGCTCGAGCTGGTACCGGCGGGCATCCATCCACAACGAGCCGCTGGCCGGCCAGATCCTGGCCGACGACACGCCCACCCAGGGGGCGGTGCTGACGACCGAGCTGACCGAGGCGGAGCGAGCCCGCGACGCGATGGCGATCCGTCGCCTCGAGGATGAGCGCTTCGCGTACTTCGCGGAGTCCTCGGTGGTCTTCCTCGACCTGCCCGACGCGGTGTTCCGGGGCTACGAGGGCGATGGCCAGCTCCTCGGCCCACCGCGAGACGACGATCGGGCCCCGGTCGAGATCCTGCGCCAGGAGATCGCCCGGCTCGAGCCGCAGAAGATCTACTTCCCGCTTGCGATCGGTGGGCACGTGGACCACCGGTTGGCCCGCAACGTCGGCATCGAGATGCTGCGCGAACCGCGCGCGTGGGTGATGCCCGGTCCGGATTGGGCCGGGATCGTGACCTTCTACGAGGACTTTCCGTACGCGTGGTGGGAGTCGTTCCGTCGATTGGCCGACCTGGGTGAGGATGCGGTCGGGCCGCTCCCAGCTGATGTCTCGATCGCGCCGGAGTTCGCCGACGTGACCGACCAGGTGGAGTGGAAGATCAGCGGGATCACGCTCTACGCCAGCCAGCTCGATCGGCTGTTCGGCGGACGGAAGCCGATGGCGGAGACGGTCCGCTCCTACGGCCGCGCGGTCGCGGGTCTCGGTGGGCTGCCCGGCTACGCCGAGCGCTACTGGGCCTCGATCCGCCTGTAGAGGGCGGTCACACGGTCGCGGCCGATCCGACGACCGCTCCGGCCGACAGCCGCGTCGGCGCCGTCCGACCGGCCGATCTCGTCGTCCTCGCCGTCGGACTCATCGCGGCGATCGTCGTCCGGCTGAGCCTCCTGCCGGCGACCGGTCTCCAGTCGGACCTCGACATCTTCGCGACCTGGGTCCACTGGATCGCGACCGCTCCGTTCGGCCAGGCCTATCGCATCGATCTCGCCTTCCCGCCCGTGATGGTCTACGTCTTCTGGCTGCTCGGGGCCCTCGAGCCCGCTTTCCGTACGGCGACCGACGCGACGGACCCCACGATCCGGATCGCGCTCAAGGTCCCGGCTCTGCTCGCCGACGCGGGACTGGCGCTCGGCGTCGCGTACCTCCTGCGCGACCGACCCCGCTGGGCGATCGCCGGCGCGCTCGGGATCCTGCTCTCGCCGGTGTTCGTCTACACGGGCGCGTGGTGGGGTCAGTTCGAGTCGATCTATATCCTCGCGGGCCTTGTCGCCACGATCCTCGTCCTGGGCGGGCGGCCGTATCTCGGCGCGGTCGTGCTCGGGATCGCGCTGATGGCGAAGCCCCAGGCGATCGCGTTCATCCCGCCGTTCGCGGCGTGGGCCGTGGCGCGACTCGGCTGGCGACGGGCGCTCGCCGCCGCGGCGATCTTCGGTGGGACCGTGGTCGTGCTGTGGCTGCCGTTCCTCGCCGACGACGGTCCGGCGGCGTACCTGCGGACGCTGACGCGGCATCAGACGGAGATCTTCGCGATCCTGTCCCTGCGCGCCTGGAACCCATGGTGGGCGCTCCAGACCGCGATCGCCGGGGACAGCTTCCTGTCGGACGGCGGAGCGATCCTCGGCCCGCTCTCGCCTCGCCTGCTCGGTTACCTGGTGGCTGCGGTCCTCGAGCTGTTCATCATGGCGTCGGTCTACCGCGCACCGACGAAGCGCGGCTTGCTCCTGGGCCTGAGCGCCTCGGTCCTCGTCCTGTTCTGCTGCCTGACGTCCGTCCACGAACGATATGCGGAGGCGGCCCTGGTCTTCCTGGCGCCACTGCTTCCCGACCGTCGCGTCCTGGCGACGTGGCTCGCGCTGACCGCCGTGATGACCTTGAACCTTCTCGCCGCGGTCCCGCCGAGCCCGGAGATCGGGGCGTGGATCCCGATCGGCGGCGCCGTCGGGTTGCTCGGGTCCGCGGCGATGACCGGCCTGACCGCCGTGGTGGTGTGGTTGCTCGTGAACGCGAGGACCGACCCGGAAGTCGATGGCGGGCAGTACGTCCGACCGATAGCGACGCCGATCTCTCGGGAGGCATCCTCCCCCGGGTCGTGAGCCTGCGACCGTCCCGGGAGGCCCGACGAGATCGAACGCACCAAGACCGCCCGCCAGGTGGCCGGCGAGACATGGATCTTCGCGATCGCGGCTGCGCTCGCCGGTGTCGTGCTGCTCGCGCTGGGCCAGGGCCTGACCTTCTTCGCCGACGAGTGGGCCGTGATCGAGGGCCGTTCCCTCGACCTCGACAGCTTCCTTCGCCCGTTCAACGAGCACTGGCTCGGTGCGACCATCGTCGTCTACCGGCTCATGCTCTCGGGCTTCGGCCTCGGCACCTACGTCCCGTACCTGGTCCTGCTCGTGGCGCTCCACCTGGTGGTCGCCGGCGAGGTGTTCGTCCTCGTCCGTCGGTCCGCCGGGCCGGTCGCCGGGCTGGCGGCCGGGATCCTCATCCTCTTCTTCGGCAGTGGGTTCGAGAACCTGTTCTGGGCGATGCAGATCGGGTTCGTCGGGGCGGCCGCGCTCGGCTTCGGCGCGATGCTCCTGCTCGACGGGACGCCCGACCGGGCGCGCGGACTCGCGGCGACGGGCCTCCTCGCGGTCGCGGTCGCGACCTCGGGGATGGGACTCGTTTTCGTCGCGGCGGTCGGGCTCGAGCTCCTGGCGGACCGATCGCGCCGCCGGTTCGCCTACGCCGCGGCGGTGCCCGCGGCGATCTACCTGGCGTGGTACGTCGCGCTGGGCCGGACAGGTGTCGCGACGGCACGGAACCCGTTCACGCTCGAAGCGCTCGGGCAGGTTCCGGGCTTCGTCTTCCAGGGCCTCGGTGCGGCCGGAGGGGCGATCACCGGTCTCGGTCCGATCGTCGGTCTCGTCGTCCCGGTGGTCGTCGCCGTGGTGGTGGTCGGGCGGCTCGCGTCCGGACGCGGGTTGCCGGCTCGCACGATCGGCTGCCTGGGCGGGATCGTCGTCCTGTATGTGCTGACCGGCCTGGTCCGGGCGCAGCTCGTGGCAGACGCCGCGCTCTATACCCGGTACACCTACTTCGCCGGGCCGCTCCTGCTCGTCGCCCTCGGCGCACTCGTCGGACCGGACCTGCAGACGCACCTGACGACGCCTCGCCGACGCACCCTCGTCATCGCGTTCGGCGGCACCGTCCTGGCCCTGGCGCTGGTCTGGAACGTCCGCCTGCTGATCGAGGGCCGCGCCCTCTTCCTTGAGCGTGCGGAGCGGACGCGGGCGCTGGTGACCGTCGGATTGTCGGGCCTGCCGCCGGAGATCGAACGCGACCGGACGCTCATCCTGGTGCCGTCGCCGGAGTCCCTCGATCGCCTCGTGATCGAGCACGGTTCACCGCTCCACGACTCGCTCGTGGTCGGCGGCGTGCCGCCGATCTCGGAGGCCGCGATGGCCGATGCGGTGCGACGCGCCGAGGAGCGGCAGGGACCCATCGGGCTCCTGCCCCAGTAGCGTGCAGCGACCGATGCTGCGAGGCGAACGGTCGCTCCGTCAGGCGGGTGCGCTTCGACGGAATCGGCCGACGAGGCCGACCCGATACCAGTGCAGGTAGTGCGGGAGCCACTTCCGGAGCTTGAAGTTGCTCTGGCCGGCGGTCCGGTCGCGCCACGTCGTGGGGACTTCGGCCACCCGGCGTCCGGCGAGCGTCGCCTTGACCGTCAGCTCGAGCGCCAGCTCGAACCCGGCGGTGCTCTCGATCGCGGTCGCCTCGAGGAACCGGCGTCGATAGAGCTTGAAGTTGTTGGTCGGGTCGTGGGTCGGGACGCCGGCGAGCCAGTGGAGCGTCAGCCCGGCGGTCCGGCTCATCAGACGCTTGAGCGGCGGCCCCCCGATCTGCCGCCCGCCGCGCATGTATCGGCTGGCCGCGACGACATCCGCGCCGCCTCGGGCGAGATCGACCATCGAGTCCACGATCCTCGGCTCGTCGGAGCCGTCGGCCATCGAGATCAGGACATACGGGGCGGTGGTGCCGGCGATCCCGGCCTTCATCGCGTTGAGCACACCGCGCCCGAGATCGTTGCGCAGACCTCGCAACCCGGGGATCTCCGGCGCCAGGCGGGCGATGACCGGGACCGTCGTGTCAGCGTCGAAGTCGTAGACGACGACCAGCTCGTGAGAGGTCCGCACGCCGGCGGCCAGCGCCCGCAGGACGGGCTCCACGGCTTCGCCCTCGTTGTAGACCGGCAGGACGATCGCCAGCTCCGGGGCATCGTCGGCGCCGGTGGCATGGTCGGAGGCGTCGCCGGGACGGCTCGCGGCGGTCATCGAGGGTGGACCTCGGCCGCCACCGACCGTGGAGCCGCGGTCGCCGGGGCGGCCGGATCGGCACCCGCCCGGGCCGCATCCGTCAGCGACCGGAACCCGCTGCCGATCCAGACCAGCGATGCTGCGCCACCGAGCGCCAGCGGGACGACCGTCACCGCGTGGACGAGGATCGCCAACCCGAGAGCCGCCTCCGGCGCGACGCCCATCGCCTGCGCGGCCGTCGAGGCCGCCAGCTCGAAGGTCCCGACGTAGCCCGGCGCCGATGGGATCGCCGTCCCCAGCACGGTGATCCCTGAGATGAACATCCCGCCGACCGGCGACAGGTCGATCCCCAGTGCCCGCGCCGCCGCCCAGTACATCGTCCCGTCGAGGATCCAGGTCACGACACTCAGTCCCCCGGCCGCGGCGAGCGCGCGACCGTGGCCACGGCGGTCCATCGCCTCGACGAACCGATCCGCCCGTTGGAGCCACGGCGACCACCGGGCTCCGACCCGTGAGGCGATCCACCCGACGGCGCGCGACGGCCAGGGCGTCTGCGTGGCGAGGACGACGCCGCCCGAGGCGACCGCGATGAACAAGGCCGCCCGGACGAACCAGTCCGGCGCGCCGGCGAGGGCCGCCGCGGGTGCAGCCACGAGGGCGAGCGTCAGCGTGTCGACGGCGCGCTCCAGGACGACCGAGCCGAACGCTGCGGAGATCGGGATCCCCTCACGCTGACCGACGAGCACCGCCCGGATCGGGTCGCCCAATCGGGCCGGCAGGACGGCGTTCCCGAGATAGCCGACGAGCACGACCGGCACCAGCCGGCGCGGACGGACCCGGCCGTGGGGGCCCTCCGGCAGGAGCAGGGACCAGCGCAACGCACGGACGCAGAGTTGGAGGAAGAGGACGACGCCGACGAGCACCAGCGGCCCCGGTCGGACGCCGCCGATCAGGGCCGCCGTCTGGGCGAGGTCGATCCCGCGCAGCGCCATCCAGATCGCGATGACGCTGATCGCGAGGCCGAGGGTCGGGATGGCCAGCCGCCGAGCGAGCTCGCGGGGGCGTCCCGGGGTAGCGGCGGTCACCGGGCCGCCTCCGCGACATACAGCGTCTGGCGGCCGATGAGCCGCCACATCGGTGGGAAGCGCAGATAGGCCCGGACGAGGAGCGGATGGCTCGGCAGGCGACTCTTGGTCGAGTAGGGCAGGAACCTGGTGATGAGCTCGACCGTGCGCAGACCGGCCAGTCCGCCGGCCTCGGCCAGGCTTCGTTCCGTCAGCGCCACGCGGTGGTCGATGAAGTCCCAGTAGCTGCCGCCGACGAGCCGGACGTTCGGCTGGAGCACGATCACCCGGCCTCCGGGGCGGAGCAGCCGGCGAGCGACGGCGAGCTGCTCGATGACCGCATCCGGGCCGTGAAGGTGCTCCAGGTAGTTGCTCATGAAGATCGTCCCGAACGTCCCGGCCGGCAGGCACGCATCGAGGTCCAGCCCGTTGGCCTGGACGAACGTGATGTCGCCCGGCAGGTCGGCCCGGACGTCGCGAAGATCGACCGCCCATCGCTCCTTGGCCGCCACGTTCCGGATGAAGTAGCCCGAATCGCAGGCGATGTCGAGGACGGGAGCGGTCGGATCCACCCAGCGCTGGAGGTAGTGGGTGATCTCCGGCCAGATGAGGTCCTTCTGTCGGCGCGACACCTCCGGGAACCTCCGGCGGTAGACCTCGTCGAGCGCGCCCATCAGATCCGCCCGGCCTCCGCCTCGGCGGTGATCCAGGGGATGACCTCGTCGAGCATCTCGTCGAGCGACGTGGTCGCCTCAAAGCCGAGGACCTCGCGGGCCTTCTGCACGTCGGGGACGCGGAGCTGGACGTCGTGCTCGAACGGCGGATCGGACACGTGGCGGAACGCCCGATCGGGTCCGTTGACCTTGCGCCAGATCGCGGTGGCGAGCTCGAGGACGGTCGTGCTCGCCGCCGTCGACAGGTTGAAGTCCTGGTCGATCGCCGCCGGCGACTCCATCGCCATCCGGATGCCCCTGGCGAGGTCGCCGCCGTACGTGTAGTGGCGGACCTGGTCGCCGGACCCGAGGATGTGCAGCGGGTCCTGGCCCTTGAGCACCTTGAGGACGAGGTCCGGGACGACGTGACTCAGCGCGAGCTTGACGTTGCCGCTCATGACATCCGTGTCCCGGACCGCCCGCCGCTCGCCGATCCCGACGCAGTTGAACGGACGCAGGATCGTGTACGGCAACGCGTACTGCTCGTGGGCGCCTCGGGCGAAGTACTCGCTGGCGAGCTTCTGGAAGCCGTAGGTCGAGATCGGAGGCGGGCTCGTGAGCTGGGCGCCCTCGGGGGTGGGGAAGACGGTCGCCGACTCGTAGACCATCGAGGAGCTCAGGACGACGATCCGCTCGAGCCGTCCTGTCCGGTGGGCAGCGATGGCCGCGTCGAACGTCGCCGCGAGGATCCGCTCGTTCTCGGCGATCAGGTCGTAGGCGAACTCGTGGAAGTAGCTGATCCCGCCGATCATGGCAGCCGCGGCGACCACCTGGTCGCAATCCGCCGCGAGCTCGGTCAGGAGGGCGGTATCCTTCGCGTCGCCCTGGACGAAGCGGTAGTTCGGATGACCGTCGTAGGACTTGGTCAGCGGCCCGTACTTGCTGAAGTCGTCGACGCCGATGACCTCGTGGCCACGCTCGAGGAGGTCGGGGACGAGGTAGCCGCAGATGAACCCGGCGGCCCCCGTGATGAGCACCCTCACAGCCGGATCCCGTCACCGAGGGCGCCCCAGATGTCGATGACGTCGCGCTCGACCCCGAACGACAGGCCGCGGTACGCCTTGTGCGGCACGCCGAGGACGATCACCTCGCTGTCGGCCACGACCTCGTCCACCGGGACCAGCCGATCGTCGACGACGTAGGGATCGGTGCACAGGACGCGGGCTCCGGCCCACGCCAGGAGCTTGCGCAGCTTGAAGCTGAGCGACGCACGGGTGTCGTCGGACTCGGCCTTGAACGCCATCCCGAGGATGCCGACGGTCCGGCCGTTGAGCGAGCCGTAGCGCCGCTCGAGCGCCGAGACGATGTAGGCGGGCAGCCCTTCGTTCACCTGCATCGCCGCCTGGCCGAGCGGGAAGTGGTCCGAGGTGAAGGCCGCCAGCTGCATCGTGTCCTTGAACAGGCACGGTCCTGCGGCGAAGCCCGGCCCGGGCAGGTCCTGGGCGCGCGGGTAGTCCTCGCGGATCGCCCGGAGCACGTTCGTGTAATCCACCCCGGCCTGGTGGCTGATCATGAAGAACTGGTTCGCGACGGCGAATTTCATATACCGCCAGGTGTTGGTGAGCAGCTTGGCCAGCTCGGCTTCCTTCGTCGTCGTGCGGACGCGCTTCTCGACGATCCGGCCGAACAGCGCGGACGCGCGGTCGGCCGCCTGGTCGGTGTCCGCACCGATGATCTGCGGCAGGCTGCCCAGCTCCTCGAGCGCGTGGCCCTCCGCGATCCGTTCGGGGCAGAAGACGACGTCGACCCGGTTGCCGCGTTCGGCCAGGTGCTGGGTGACGTATTCGGTCGTGCCCGGGTAGACCGTGCTCCGGAGGACCACCAGTGCGCCGTCCCGCAAGTGGGGGGAGATCTGGTCGACCGCCCGCTCGAAGACGGTCATCGACGGCCCGAGGAACTCGTCGACCGGGGTCCCGATGACCACGATGACCGCGTCCGACCGGCCGAGGATCGCCGGGTCGTCGGAAAGCTCGAGCCGGCCCGTCGGGAGCAGTTCGGCCAGGAGCGCATCGGCCCCGGTCTCCATGAACGGCATCCGACCCGCCCGGATCGCGGCGACCGTCCCCGCGTTCGTGTCGAAGATCCCGACCCGCAGGCCGGCCCTGGCCAGGACGAGGCTGAGCGGCAGACCGACGTGGCCACCCCCGCCCAAGACGACGACGTCAAGATCGCTCAAGGCTGCTGAGCACTCCTCATTCAGGTGACGTAGTCACGGTCCGGTCGTGGACTCGATCCCCCCACCTTGCCCGGAACCTTAGCAAAGCGCTCATCGCGCGGGCCCATGATGACGACGGCACCGAGGTCGGCCACCACCCGGTAGTCCTGCCCACCCAGACCGACTCAGGGGATCGCGGAACGAGCCTGAGGATGGTCTGCTTCGTGACGTGCGGTAGCGGGTCGGCCGCCGGATGGCGACGCACCCCGACGGCCGCCGATGCACGCTGGAGGACCGAGGGCAACGTGTCTCGCACGGGCGACGACGTGGTGCGTGCTGCGGCACCGGGGAGCGGCGTCGACCTGGACTTCGTCCGGTCGACGGTCGTGCGCTGGCTGCTGCCGCTCTTCTTCACGATCTCGTCGGCGCTGACCCTCGCCCAGTTCGCCGCGCATGGATTCATCGGGATCGACGCTCGCCTCTACCGACAGGCCGCGGTGGCAGCCATCTCGGGAGGCAACCCATGGGCGGTCCACGCCGACGGGACGGCGTTCGCAGGACCGCCACCGACCCTGATGTTCTACCTCCCCACCGCCCTGGTCCCGGAGCAGCTTGCTACCGTCCTGGTGATCCTCGTCGGCGTGCTGGCCGGCGTCTGGGCGGTCCGCAGGCTCGACCTCCCTCTCTGGTGGCTCCTCTTCCCACCCCTGTTCGAGGCGCTCATCGTGGGCAACCCCGATGCGCTGGTGCTGGCGCTGCTGCTGGTGCGCAACCCGCTGGCGGGACTGGCGGCCGGGCTGAAGATCTACGCCCTCATCCCGCTCGTCTACCAGCGCCGTTGGCGGGCGGTCGCCGTTGCCGCGGTCGTGGCCGCGTGCAGCCTTCCACTGGTCGCGCTGTTCGTGTCGAATCTGGGAGCCGTATCGGCGGTGCTCGACGAGCAGACCGCGGATCTGAGCGCGTGGGGGAGCTGGGTCCTGGTCCCGACCATCGGAGCGTTGTTCATCCTGCGCAGACGGGGCGCCGAGTGGCTGGCTGTGCCCGCGCTCTGGCCGAACACCCAGCGTCACTACGCCGCGCTCAGCCTGCCGGCGGTCAAGGACTCGCCGATCGGAGCGGCCGTCATGAGCCTCGGGATCCCGCTCGCGCCCGCCGTCGCGGTGATGGTCATGGCGATCGAGGCCCGGTGGCATGCGCGGCGTCGCGAGGAGATCCCCTCGACGCCGCCGATCGCTCGCGAGGCCCCGTCGGCGTAGCGATCGAGCCCGACCTACGGTCGGTCCGTCCGGACGAAGACGGTCCCATCCTCGTCGTCGGCCGTGACCCGCCAGTCGGGCGACGCCCGCATCAGCTCGATGAGCGCGTGCTGCTCCGTCGCGGATGCGACGACGATCGTGACGCCGCGCCGGTCGAGGATCCCCGCCCAGTCGGGCGCGCCGCTCGAGAGCGCGAGATGATCGGTCCATACGTCGGCCGGGATGAGCTCGATCCGTGAGTCCACCGCGACCGGCGCGGAGGGGATCGCGAACTCGAGCCACGACCCCCACCGCTGGGCGTTCCAGATCCGGTCGGTCGGCCCGGCGACGGCCTCGACAGCCGCGGTGATGCCGTGGGGAGCGTCGGTCAGCAGGCCTGTCGGCCCGTACAGCCGGTCGCCGCCTCGCCATGTGGGCAGCAGGACGATGACCACCAGGACCATGGCGGCGACGATGACCGTCGGGACCACGCTCCGGCGCGGTTGCGGCGGAGGCTCGGTCGGCACCGATCCCTCGCGACCGTGGGCCGCCAGGTCGAGCAGGCCCGCGACAGCGATCGGGGCGCCGATCGACCACCAGGCGACGCCACGCTCGGCGAAGGCCCCGATCGCCGCGAGCACGACGAGCCAGACGAGGGTCGGCCAGGCCAGCCGCAGGAAACGCCGGCGGCTGCCTGACGCCTCGGTGCCCTTCCGTACGGCGACGATGAGAAGCACGGCGCCGGCGACGATCGAGCCGTAGAACATCGCACCGGCGAACGACAGTGGGGAGGTCGGCTGCCACTCGGTGATCAGCCGGCGGATCGTCGGGTCCGCGGCGATCCCGGCGGCATACGTCCACACGCCCAGGCCGAACGGATTGACGAACGTCGCGGCGAAGCTCAGCAGCGCGACGAGGAACGTCCGAGCCGCGCCCGGTCGGCGCGCGACGAGGTCCTCGAGTCCGGCGAAGGCGACGGCAGCGGGCCCGAGGAAGAACGAGCCGTGGACGTTCGACCAGACGAGCACGAGAACGGGGATCGCCCAGATGAGCCCAGGGTGCGCTCGACGTCCCGCGAGGATCGCCAGCGTCGCCGCGAACAGGACCATCCCGAGCAGCTGGGGCCGCATCCCGAGAGCGACCAGCCCGACCGCGAACCCGGCGAGCGTGAGCCAGGCGGCGACGCGGATCCCGGCGCCGGCGGATCGACAGGCGCGGTAGACGAGCCAGGCGACGAGCCCGACCAGGCCGGCCCGAACGACCGCCAGCAAGGCCCAGCCACCGGCCCGATAGATCGCGGCGAGGATCGCTTGCGCTCCCCACTGCTGGTCCAGCCAGGCGAGCCCGGCCGCCGTGAACGTCAACGGATCGGGCGACGGGAGCGTGCGGTCGTCGAGCAGGATGGCTCCCGCCCGGAGGTGGTAGGCGAGATCGACCGTCGAGATCGAGGCGAGCAGCGACCCGAGGACCGGCAGGAGCACCGCGAGACACGCCCACAGCTCGGGCATCGTCAGGCGGGGTACGGACCGGCCCCGCGTGCTCGGGGTGGTGCGTTCTGGCATCACCTAGCGATGCTACCCAGCGCCGGGCTCCGCGGGACCACCCGAACGTCCTACCCGACGGCCACCTCGCTGGGTCGCAGCGCGCGTGCTCCATCGTCGTAGATCTGCTCGACCGCGCCGACCATCAGCTCGATGCAGAACCGCTGGTGGACGAGGTCGTGCCCGGCTCGACCGAGGGTGTCGGCGAGCGGGATGGTCTCGCAGCAGCCGGACGATGGCGGCAGCGAGCGCCTCGGCGTCGTGGGGCGGCACGAGGAGCCCGGTGACCCCGTCCTCGACCATCTCCGGGATCCCGCCCACGTTCGACGCCACCACGGGCCGGGACAGGGCCATCGCCTCGAGGACGGTCAGACCGAGGGCCTCGCGGTACGAGGGCAGGACCGCGACATCGAGGGCGGCGGTCACTGCCGGGACGTCGTCGCGACGACCGGTGAAGACCACGCGGTCGGCGACGCCGAGCTCGGCGGCCATCGCCTCGAGCGCCGCGCGACGGCTGCCTTCGCCGACGACCAGGAGCGTCGCGTCGGGCACGGCCGCGGCGACCTCGGTCCAGGCCTCGAGGAGCGTCGGGTGGCCCTTCTCCGGCTCGAGCCGGGCGACGACGCCGACGATCGGTCCCTCCGCCGGAAGCCCGTACTCCTCCCGCAGGGTGCAGCACGGTCCCTGGTGGTCGTATCGCTCGAGATCGACGCCGTTGTGGATGAGCGAGATCGGTGCCGCGTCGCGGCCCTCGTGCTCGAGCTTCTCGACGATGGACCGCGAGACCGCGATCAACCGGTCCATCCGTCGCGTCAACAAGCGCAGCTGGGTCCGGTCCTCCTCGGATCGGACCCGGCTCGAATGGACGGTCGAGACCACGTACGGCCGCGGGCGCCCGATCTCGCCGAGGGCGATCGCCGCGCGGGTCCCGACCAGCTCGGCGCGGTACATGTGATTGTGGATGACCTCGGGTCGGAGATCGGCCAGGAGCGCCGCCACCGCGCCGGTCGCGATCGCGTCGTCGGGCTCGTCGATGACCGTCACCGGGATCCCGTGCCGCTCGAGCTTGCGAACGGCGCTGCCGGCCGACAGCGAGATCACGTGGACGTCGTAGCGGGTCGGATCGATCCGGGTCAGCAGGCCGAAGACGTGCTCCTGGGCGCCCCCGTTCGTCCCGGTGGCGAGGATCTCGACGACGCGCACTCGGCCGCCCGGGACGATCGGTCGGGTGGATGGCTCGAGGCACGGATCGCCGAGGGCTGGGGCGCTCATCGATCCACTCTCCGTCGGACGAGCAGCCGTTGGATCGGCTCGTCGATCGCGCCCCACTCGTACTTGTAGGGTTCGTCGCCGCGCAGGAAATCCAGGCGGCGACGGCCGCCGGCGATCGCCCGCTCGACGTATTTCGCCACCATCACGACGCCCGGCGACAGGTCGCGCGCATCGGGGTCCACGCCGGCGTTGTAATAGGCGACGGTGTCTCCGTGCTCGAAGGTGATCCCGGCAGCGATCCGACGACCGCCGACCGTCAGGAAGCACAGACGCACCGGTCCATCCGGGCCGAAGCCTTCGAACAGGCGCCTGAGGAACAGCCGGCTGGCGTCGCCTCCCGGTGTCGGCGGGAATAGCCCGGCGTCTCCCCAGCGACGCTGATGCAGGTCGATGAACGCATCCAGGTCGCCCAATGGCTCGGCCGAAGGCGTCAGCTCGACCGCTCCCGCGGCTTCGGCGCGGCGGACCTTGCGTCGGATCTCGTGACGCTCCTTCTTGCCGAGCTGAGCGAGGAACCCCTCGAGGTCGCTCGCATCGGAAGGGATGGTCGCCACGGGGCAGACGTCCTCGCGCTCCAGGTCCAGCGTCCAGCCCTCGGCGGCCTCGAGCCGGCCGAAGGCGCCCGCCAGCGCGTCGGCGCTCGGGTCGCCGCAGCGCAGGCGACGGAGATCGACCACGTCCCACGGCGCGGGGTGGTCGTCGTCGACCGTCGGCGGCGCGGCAAGCTCCTCCGCGACGGCCGCCGACACGCGATCGAGGTCCGGCGGGGCCGGCCAGGATCGTCGCGTAGTCGGCGTGGTACGAGGCGCCGAAGAAGACGGCCTTGGCGGTCGCCAGCACCGGCGTGAGCTCGATCCCCGAGCCGTGGCGCAGGGTCGTGTGGACAGCCGCGTCGGACGGTTCGACTTCGTGCCGGTGCATCAGCGGCACGATCCCGATCGGGTCGGCGCCCGGCCCAGCGCTCGGATCGACCACGACCATCGTCTGGTCGTGCGCGCTCGACCCGTACGCCTCCCACCACGCCCGGTGGAAGGCCCAGCTCGAGAACGGCGTGGCCCACGGGTTGCGGCCGGCGAGCGTGTCCCAGATGGATGCGGGGATCGACTCGAACGGCCGCCGCCGAGCGACCGCGGGGACCGCCCCCGGTCCGGAGGCGTCCGCGGAGGGGGAACCGACGGCCCCCGGACAGGCAGGCTCCGTAGCGCTGGCGGTGGTCACGCGTCGGAGGATAGCACCGGGTCCGGCCGAGGTCGTTGCGCACGCAAGCGATCGCCCGACCGAAGGTCGACCGCGATCGGCGCGACGAGTCCGACCCAGAACGCGAGCGGGTAGACGACCGGCGGGAGGCCCACCGCGAAGATCGCCGTCACGAGGGGGATCGCCAAGGCCCACCACTGGCGACGATCGAGCAGCCAGGCGGTCGGCAGGAGCAGCAGGAGCGCGTAGTGATCCCACAGGACCGGCGAGAGCAGCTGGCTTGCGGTCACCGCGGTGAGGTAACCGACGGCCGGGCTCATCCGGAGGCTCGCCCAGATCAGGAGCCCGACCACCAGGATGCTGTTGACGCCCTGGATGAGCGTGGCGGACCCCTCGTCCAGGCCGAGCTGGTAGGCGATCGCGCCGGGCGTGAAGTTGTGCGGGGTGACGATCGGCGCGCTGATCGACCGGAGGATCGTCAGCCACGCCCGCCAGGCGTCGAACCCGCCGACCGCGGTGGCGACGGCGGCCGCCGCGACCAGCGCGACCAGTCCGACGCCGATCGCCGCGCCAGCGTCCGGTCAGGGCCGCCCACACGAACAGGATCCCCGGCTGGAGCTTGACCACGGTGCCGACGGCGATCGCCAGGCCGAGACGGACCGGGCGATCCATCCAGCGCCAGCCGACGGCGAAGCAGCAGGAACAGGATCGGGCCGACCTGGCCGAGCTTGATCGCGTAGACGAACGGCCACGACAGCCCGGCCAGCAGCACGACCAGCCAGCGCACGTCGCGCGACACCGGCAGGAGCGCCACGCCGATCCCGAACGCGGCGAGCATCGCGCCGATCCAGGCCAGCACGTCGAAGGGCTCGGGCAGCAGTCCGAAGGGGACGGCCAACAGCGTGAACGGCGGCGAGTAGTAGTAGAGGCCGGCCGCCCCGGCCTGGTCGATCGAGGGGTCATAGACGACCGCACCCGACGAGCAGACGCCGCCCGGCGTCGAGGTAGGCGCGGGCGTCGAAGCCGAGCGTCCCACCGGCACTCGCCAG
The DNA here is from genome assembly GCA_963744115.1 of uncultured Chloroflexia bacterium. Taxonomy (GTDB): domain Bacteria; phylum Chloroflexota; class Limnocylindria; order Limnocylindrales; family CSP1-4; genus Chersky-267. Next base: position 323,519 of record CAVUSI010000001.1, read on the forward strand.
GACCGCCCCGACCACCACGACGACGACGACGATGGCCAGCACCGGCAGGACCCGCGCCAGACTCGGTGGCAGGCCGGACCCGGACCCGGTCGCCGGCGGGTCGATCACGCCCGGCGACGGACCCCGCGATGGATCAGCGGGATCCGGAACAGGTCCCAGGCCACCCGGACGGCGAGGCCCGCGCTGGCGTGCATCCGCGACCCGCGTCGGTCGAACCACTGGATCGGCACGACGGCCAGTCGGTAGCCGCGTCGCCGGGCGAGGTAGATCAGCTCGACGTCGAAGACGATGCTGGTGATCCGCTGCTCGGCGAACAGGTCGTGGGCGGCCTCGGTCCGGAAGCCTTTGAACCCGCATTGGGTATCGCGGACCGGACCGGTGACCCAGACCGACGCGATCGCATGGAAGACCTTGCCCAGCAGGCGTCGGAACCCGGGCTGCGTCCGGCGCATGTCAGAGCCGTCGGGCTGGATCCGGCTCCCCAAGGCGAGGTCGGCGCGGCCGAGCGCTTCAAGGAGTCCCGGCACTTGATCGGGCGGGGTCGCCATGTCGGCGTCGGCGAAGACGATCGCGTCGGTGTCCGCGGCGAGCATCCCCGCCCGGACCGCCGCACCCTTGCCGCCGTGCGGGACGGTCAGCAGGTCGAGCCAGGCACCGCGCCAGGGACCCGCCGTGCCGGCCCCGCGGACCTCGGGGGCGGCCTCGGGACGGGCACGGACGAGGTCCGCCGTCCCATCCGAGCTGCCATCGTCGACCACGAGGACCCGGATGGCGTCGGGCAGGTTGCCGGACGCCGGAGCGCCTTCGCGCGGCGGGCCGCCGCGGCGCCGGAGGTACCCGAACAGCTCGTCGAGCGCGGGGCCGAGTCGGGCCTCCTCGTTGAACGCGGGCAGGACCAGCGTCAGCGACGCGAACGGCGGCGGGTCGGCGGGTCGCTCGGCCATCGTGGTCGCAGTCTACGGTCTGGCGGAGAGCTGGCGGAGGAGCCCGGCGGAGGCGATCGGCGACGACCGGCCGAACGCGTTCCGCAAGAGGAAGTACTCCGGGAGCGGGTGGTCGTCGGTGATGATCGGCCCGCTTCCGAGGACCCGGTCGACGTCGTCGCCCGAGATCCAGACGAGCGACGGGATCTCCCTCGCCCACCCGGCTGCGTCGTGCGCCGGCGAGTCGAACGCCGACGACAGGTCCTCGGTCACGCCGGGTCGTGCCAGGACCGCCTCGAGGTTGGCCTGATCGAACGTGATGGGCTCGTCCGACCCGAGCATGAACAGCCCGTAGCCACCCGGGCCGAAGGCGATGGTGACCTCGGGGAAGACCGACTTGAACGACCGCATGTGGGCGAGGAGCTCGTCCATGGTCTGGCTGCTCCAGGGCAGCCATTGCATCATCACCCCGCCCGGGTTGAGTCGGGCCTTGGCCGCGCGGTAGTAGTCCGCCGACGAGATGACCGACACGCCCGCGCTCTCGATCGGCGGCGGCGGGTCGGTCACGATGATGTCGTAGGTCCGGTCGGTCAGCTCGATGTGGTTGCGCCCATCCGCGACGATCACCCGGGCGTTCGGGGCGGCCAGGACCGTGTCGGCGTCGCTGTAGTAGGTCCCGAACATCTTCGGCACGGACGGCACGAGCTCGACGACGTCGGTGTCCAGCCCTGCCCCGACGGCGGCCCGGAACGCCGTACCCATCCCGAACGCCACGACCGCGATGTCCTTGGAGTCCGGGCGGGCGATGAGCGGCAGGATCGGCATCAGCTTGGCGTCGACCGTGAGCAGCGTCATCGCCGTGCCGGTGACCCACAGGTGTTTGTTGCCGTACTTGTCGGTCCCGGCCTGGACCGATGCGATCTCGTCCTCGGCCGACTTCACGATCGTGCCGCCCTCGCGCTCGATCCGCGCCATCGAGGGGTCGACGAAGTACCCGCCGACGGCGACCGACACCACAAGGAGCACGACCATCGCCGCTCCGCCGATGGCCACCGCGGTCCGCACGACGCGCCCACCGAGACCGCCCCACAGGGCGAGGATCACCGCGAGGCCCGCGTTGAGCATCGCGACGAGCGCGAGCGCGGACGGCGATCCGATGAGCGGGATCACGACGAACGGGACGATGAACGTCCCGATGATCGCCCCGACCGTGTTGGTGGCCAGGAGCAGGCCCGACCGACCGCCGACGTCGTCGTCCTCGCCCGCGACCAGGGCGGACGCCGCCGGAAAGCTCAGGCCCATCACGAACGTCGCCGGGAGGACGACGACCGCAGCCGTCCGGAAGAACGCCCCGAACAGCACGCCGGGAGTGCCGTTCACGGCCAGGATGCCGGTCGACGCACCGGGCAGGATCCAGACCCCGCCGACGACGATGAGGACCGCCACGACGAGCTGCGCCACCGCGAGCAGGCTGACGGTGTTCCTGATCCGCGGCCGGATGACGTTGAAGGTGATCGCGCCCAGGGCGATCCCGGTCAGGAACAGGGCGAGGATGAGGGTGAACACATAGGTCGAGTTGCCCGTCCCGGAGGCCAGGAGGCGCGTCCACAGGGTCTGGTAGGCGAGCGAGGTCAGCCCGGAGATCAGGGCGACGAACAACCCGAGCCGGAGGGTCGACCGGGCGAGCGCCGGGCGCCCCCTGTCGATGCAGCCGGCACCGGTGCCGCGGCCGCCGCGGGCGCCGAGGCCGGTGCCGCGGGCGCCGCAGGCGCAGGGTCGGACGCCCCCGCCGGCGCAGCTTCCGGGGCCGCCGCCGCGGATCCGACGGCTTCGGCTCGGGCCACCCGTCGATCGAGGGCCAGGGCGATGATCCCGGCGAGCGCCGAGCAGGCGGCTCCGACGAGCAGCGTCCCGGTCAGTCCGAGCAGCTCGATCAGGATGAACCCGGCCATGATCGTCCCGACGATCGCGCCGATCGTGTTCGCCGCGTACAGCCGTCCGAACGACTCGGACAGGTGCGCGGCGTTGGTGCTCAGGTATCGGGTCAGGGTCGGCAGGGTGGCGCCCATCAGGACCGTCGCCGGCGCGAGCGCGAGCAGGGCGAGGGCGAACCGGACGAGGGCCAGCGCGCCGGGGCTCGCCTCGAGCGAGTTGAACGCTCCGCGATAGACCTCGTGGAGCAGCCGGAAGGTGATCGGCGTCAGGATGACCACGACCACGAGCACAAGCTCGAGGATCCCGTACATCCGGACCGGCCGACGGACGCGGTCGGCGTACCGACCGCCGACGGCGCTGCCGATGGCCATCCCGCCGAAGAAGCCGGTCAGGATCGCCGATACGGCCTGGGTGGTGTTACCGAAGACGAGGACGAGCTGCCGCGCCCAGACGACCTCGTAGATGAGCCCGGCCGCGCCCGACAGGATGAAGATGTCGAGGATGACGCGGCGGCTGATGGTGGGACCCTGGGTCACGGAGCGTGCCTTTCGGTTGGCGCCGCCCCGGTCGGGAGCGGACGACTCATCTGGCCACGGTCGGCATCCGCTCCAGCCAGACCGCCCGCGGGACGCTCAGCGCGGCCACGATCCAGGCCAACGCCCAGGCCGGCAGGAACACGATGACCAGGAGCGACCCGGAAACGGCCAGAAGGAACGTGCGTACCGGCGCCACCCATAGGAGTGGCCGGAACGCGATCAACAGCATGACCGGACCATACGCCATGGTGTAGGGCGACAGCACGAGGCCGGCGGCCAGGACCGCGATGAATCCAGGCGTCTCGCCCAGCCGCAGCGCCACCAGGGTCCCGACGAGCGCGGCGACGCCGAGGACGACAGCCGCGAGCGGGGGCAACGCGGTCAGCGACAGGTTGCCGAACTGGGGACTGTCGAGGTACTCGGGGTGGCGGAGGATGTCGAGGTAGGCCAGATACGGTCCGGACCCGAGGAGCACCACGGTGATCGCGGTCGCGGCGATCGCCGTGACCGCGCTGCCGACGAGCGCCCGGCGGCGGTAGACCAGCATCCAGACGAGGATCGGCACGATCGCCGGCTTGGGGACCATGGCCAGGAGGAGCCCGAGCGCGATCCCAGCGGCGAACCGATCCCGGGACCAGGCAGCGACGGCGACGCCGGCGGTGAGCAGGATCGTGACGTTCCCGAGCATCAGGTCGTAGAGCGTGGGCACGAACATGATCGCGGCGATGGCGGCCGTCACACGGTCGATCGGTCGCCAGCCGCGGGTCTCTCGCCGGATCCCTTCGCCGACGATCGCGAGTCGGGCGATCAACCAGCCGCCGACCGCGAAGCCGAGGGGCAGCCAGGTCGCCGGGATCGTGACGAGCGCCGCGAGCGGGCTGTACAGGTATCCGCGGTTGACGCCGAATGCGCCACCGGCCAGGTCGCCCGCCGCGGCGAGGTTGCGTTCGGCATCGACCGCCCAGGCGTGCGGCGCGATCGCGAACGCGACGCCGAGCCCGAGGACGGCGTTGAACCCGGCGATCGCTAGGAGCCCGAGGGTGAACGCGCGAGCCGTGACCCCGGGAGGATGCACCGCGACCCGTGGCGCGACCGCTGCGCCGGCGCCCTCCCCCGGGGCGATGGCGGCGGCGGCGATCCCGCCGCTCACGGGACGAACCGGCCCGCGAACATGGCGGTGCTCAGCAGGAACAGGAGCAGGAGCGACATGATCGGCCAGCCGACCCGGAACCAGCTCGCTCGACGACCGGCGAGCAGCCAGGCGTTCGGGAACGCGCTCATCACGTGTCGTCCGATGGACTCGAGCGAGCCGCTGGCGAACACGAGACCCAGCGACAGGACGGTCAACGCGGCGTACGGCAACGGGATCCGGTCCGGCCGGAGGAAGACCAGCAGGAACACCGCCCCGAGGAGCGTGACGAGCTGGACGACGTTGACCACGGAGAGGGCGCTGGCCAGGGCGGCGTCGGGCGCGGCCCCGCCGACGCCCGCCCGACCCCAGGCGGCCTGGGCGGCTCCGTAGGCGCCCGCTCCACCGGCGAAGGCCGACACGCCGAGGAGGACGCCCGCAGCCGCGAGCGGACCGAGAGCGAGCCACGCCTGCGATGGCCGCAGGCGCTTCCCGTCGCGGAGGAACAGGACGATCCAGACGGGCACGGCGAGCACCGCACCCTGCAACCGAGCGAGCGCGGCGAGGCCGACCAGGACGCCCGACAAGGCCCGGCGGTCGCGCTCGGCCGCCAGGAACGCTCCGGCGGACAGGCACATGAACAGGCTCTCGGCGTAGGCCATCGAGAAGACCGCGCTGAACGGGAAGATCGCCAGCAGGATCGCCCCGAGGAAGGCTCGCTCGGTCCCGACGACGTTCTCGCCCAGCCGGACGAGGATCACCAGCGCGGCGACGAACAGGACGTTGGCCAGGATCACGGCGATCGGGCCGGCGAGCGCGGGCCACGGCCAGGACAGGAGACGGATCAGCGCCGGCCAGAGCGGCAGGAAGGCGTAGTCGTGGTAGCCGTCGACAAGCGGCGCGACGTGGTAGCCGTCCCGGGCGATCCCCAGGTACCACCAGCCGTCCCAGGCCGTGAGGCTCCGCAGGATCGGGCCGCCGTCACCGCTCGTCAGGAGGGGGTTCCGCCCGACGACCTGCTCGGCCGCGACCGCGGCAGCGAGGACGACCGCTCGCGAAGCCCCGATCGCGACGGCGAGCGCCGTCCATCCGTAGGCGATGCGCTTCACGTCGTGCTTGGCGGGGGACATGGACAGGGTGTCACCCGTCCGGGTGGAGGCCATCGACGTGAGGATACGGAACCGGCCGCGTCCCGATGTCACCCGGCAGTCCTGGTACGTCCGTCGGGTCGCTCCCGGGCGTGGTTCGAGGCGAACGAACCCTCAGATGTTGTACGCCCAGTAGACCCCGAGCAGGTTGACGACGACGCCGACCACGATCAGCAGCCTGCCCCACGCCGGGAGCCCTGAACGGACGACCGCCAGACCCACCAGGGCCATCACGAACGGGATGGAGTCGAGCGCGTAGCGGTATCCGTACTGGAGCCAGCCGCCACCGTAGTAGAGGAGGCTCGGCAGCATCACCGCGACGGTGGTCAGACCCAGCGCGATCGCCATCCGCGATCGCCAGTCCGCCCGGAGGGCGAGGAGCAGCCCCGGCGACGTGATGAAGATCGACATGCCGAGGCCGTCCGGCTTGAGGAACGGCGGCGTGGACGAGAACGACGGCAGGTGAGTGAACAGCAAGTCGAGGTTCATCGCGAGATGCGCCGTGGAGAACAGGCCCATCTGCCGCTGCGCCTCGAGGAATGCCGGCAGCGACGCGAGCGCGTATCCCGATTCGAGCGGCGAGCCGAACCGGACCGCGTTGTACCAGAGAGCGAACAGCACGGCCGGCGACACGCCGACGGCATAGACGACCACATCGGTCCAGGGCCACGACCGCCACCCACCCCCGTCCTCCGAGTCCACGACCACCCAGGCGAAGAACGGAGCGGCGAACGCCAGCGGCGCACGGCTCAGGAACGCGGCCCCGAGCAGGAGCCCCAGGAGGAGCGGTCGTCGGCGGCCGAACGACTCGATCAGCGCTGCGAGCGTCACCATCAACGCGACCTGGTGACCGGTGTGCCAGACGCCTCCCCGGGTGGTCACCCACCACAGGGCCGTACTGAACCCGAACAGCGCGATCAGCCACAGGCGGTCACGGATCGAGCGCACGCCGATCCGGCCGACCAGCCACCAGCACAGGCCGACGTCGATCGCCGCCATGGCCGACCCGATGATCTGCTCCCAGCGATCGGTCGTCACCGGCCCGACCAGGGCGACCAGCGGCATGACCGCGATCGCGGGGAACGGAGCGAACGGGACGTATACCCGGGTGCCGACGATGACCGCGTCGAACGGGCCGAACGGACGGTCCAGCCACGTCCGACCGTGGAGGAACGCATCGGCGAGGTAGAAGAAGTCAGGGTGACCGGCGTCGAACTGGTAGCTCGACAGGGCGTAGATGCCGAACGCGAGCAGGATGGCGCCGAGGCCGACCCCGACCCCGAGCACACGTCGGTCGAGGCCCGACACCGGTCGGGTCGACGTCGGAGACGGGGCGTCCATGGCGGAAGGCTAACAAGCGCTGCGGTGTATCGTGCCCTGCGATGCGAGCCCCGCCGATCGATCCGTGGATGCGCTGACCCCTGGCAGCCGCCCGGACCGCCTCCTGCGCGCCGGGCTGTGGATCCTGACGGGGCTGGTCGTGGCGCTGGCCGTTCGCGACCTCCTGGCCGGATATCCGATCGCTGTCGACATCCAGATCCCCCTCCGCGCGGCGGATCGCTGGCTGGCGGGCGGGCAACCCTACCTCGCGTCGAGCTTCGCGGCGCCCGTCGGGCCGGACCTCCCGTTCCTCTACCCGCCGTTCCTCCTGCCGGTCATCGCCGTCCTGACGTACCTGCCCGAGACCGCGGTCGTGGCGGCCTGGCTCGTCCTTCTGCTCGTGACCGCGGTCTGGACCTGCCGGCGGCTGGCCGTCCCATGGATCTGGGTCCCGGCGGTCCTCCTCTGGCCGCCGTTCCTCGAGGCGCTCCTGGGAGGCAACATCCAGATCCTTCTCTTCGGGGCCTTCGTCGGTCTCCTGTTCGGCCGCCCCGACGCGGTTGCGGCGGGCCCGTTCCAGCCGGTCGAGCGGCGCCTCGACGGGGACGATCGGCCCGCCTGGCTGGACGGGCTGCTTGCGGTCGCGAACCCGGCGATCAAGCCGTCGCAGGCCCAGCCCTGGGTGCTGCTCCTTCGGCGTCGACCGAGGGCCGCCCTGACCGGCGCGCTCCTTGTCGGAGTGGCCATCCTCGCGACGCTGCCGCTGACCGGCGTCTCGGCCTGGTCGGACTGGGTCGCCCAGCTCGGACGCGCCTCGGATCCGAACTGGATCTACGGCGGGGCGGGGCTCGCCCACGGCCTGCCGGCGGTGGTCGGCCTGGGCCTGGCGGCGGCGACGACGGTGGCGGCCTACTTCCTCCCGGACCGGTTCGCGGCGGCCTGGCTCGGGATCCTGATGATCGTCGGGAACCCGAGCCTGCGGATGTTCGGCCTGCTGACGCTGCTGCCGGGGATGCTCCTCGTGCGCCGCGAGGTCGCGCTGCTCGCCGCCCTGTGCATCGCCAGCTACACGCTACCCGGCCTGTGGCTGGGCGTCGTCCTTGTCGCGTTCGCCCTCGCCGAGGGGCTGCGTCGGCCCGTCTGGCTCGAACCTCCGACCGCGGCCCGGCGTTAGCCCGGCGATGTATCGTCCGGCCGTGGCTCCCAATGCCGGCCGGATCGTCGCCCTGACCCTGACGGGCGTGCTCCTGGTGGTCTTCGTCCTCGAGTTCGCCTACCTGTTCCCGTACATCGCGTCGCAGGATGCCGTCGGGACCGACCACACGTTCTACCGGGACGTCGGCCAACGCTGGCTCGACACGGGGGTCTACTACCTCCCTCGTCAGCTGGCCGGTCCGTACGTCGTCCAGCCCGACGTCGATGTCCTCTATCCGCCGATCGCCCTGATCCTGTTCGTCCCGCTCGTCTGGATGCCCTATCCGTTGTGGTGGATCGTGCCGGGGGTCGTCGTCGGCGCGACGTTGTGGCGCCTCCGCCCGGCGCTGTGGACCTGGCCGATCATGGCTGCCCTGTTCGCCTGGCCGCGTGGGGTCAGCAACCTGATCTACGGCAATTCGGACATGTGGATCGCCACGTTCATCTGCGGTGGTCTCCTGATCGCCTGGCCGGCGGTCCTCGTCCTGATCAAGCCGTCGGTCCTGCCGTTCGCCCTGATCGGGATCCGTCGACGCTCGTGGTGGATCGCCGCCGGGCTGCTGGCGCTGCTCAGCCTGGCGATGCTCCAGCTCTGGCAGGACTTCGTGATCGCCATCCGGAACTCGGACGCCGAGTGGTACTACAGCCTCGACGACGTGCCGCCGTTGTTCATCCCGGTGGTGGCCTGGCTCGGGCGGCGCGACGGCGGATACGCCGGCTTGCGGCAGCTCGGCGAAGGGATCCGGGCGCTCAGGCTCCCGGTGCTGCGGCGACCGTCGACGCCGGCGTGACCTCGGCCGGCGCGCGCGGCTCCAGCTCCGGGCGACGCTGCGCGATCGGCCAGAGCGCGGCGAGCACGGCGAATCCGCTCGGCCACAGGATCGGCAGGGCCAGCGTGGCCCCGACCGGGACCGTCCAGCGACGATCCGTACGAGCCCCCCAGGCGATCACGACGACCGCCAGCGGCACGCGGAGGAGGAGCGGGATCGCGATCGAGAACTGACCAAGTGGCGCCCCGCCGGCCGTCTTGAGGATGCTCTCCTGGAGCCACATCGACCACAGCCCGGGATCGATGAGGAGCGAGCCGATGATGAGCCCCGCAGTGACCGCGAGCGCGACCCCGAGCGGCCGCCACTCGCGCCGGACGGCGAACCAGACCAGACCCACGCCGGGCGTCACCTTGGTCAGGAGGATGAACGACCAGGCGGCCGGATAGCGGAAGCCGAGCGCGATCGCGGCCGCCATCAGCAGGTGGATGTTGCCGTGATAGAGGTCCAGGGCGACCGGCGGGAAGGCGAGCACGAACAGCGCACTGCGCCAGCCGAGCCAGATGATCGTGGCCACCAGGACCGAGGTCCACAGCCACAGGAAGGTCGTCCACGGCAGCTGGCCGAACGGGGCGAACAGGATGGCGATGACCGGCGTGTAGGTGAACGCCCCGAACGTCCCAGCCGGGACCGTGTACGGATCGGCTGGGTCGAGCGCCCAGTACGCGAAGGCGTCGAAGCCGAAGGTCCCGGCCTTGGGAGCCACGACCAGGAAGAGGTAGGCGGCGAACGCGAGACCGGCCAGGCCGAGCCCATCGCGAACCGCCCGACGGGCCACGGGGGACGGTCGGACCGAGGCGAGCGAGGCGGTCGAGACGCTCATCCGGACCAGATGCTACCCCCTTGGATCGGGGCTTCGTACCAGCCCGGATGGCGCCGGTCATGGGTGATTCGTACCGGTCTGAGTCCGGGGTGCCCGGTGCTAGGCTGCACCGGCGATGCGCACCGCCATAGCCCTTTTCACGTTCGCCGCGGTCGTCCGGCTGGTCCTGATCGCGCTCTTTCCGGACCCCGCCTACGTCGATTCCTACTACTACGTCAACGTCGCGCGGGCGCTCGAGGCGGGTCGCGGATTCAACATCGACTTCGTCTGGACGTTCGTCGACCTGGGCGGCTCGATCCCCGCGAACCCGGGTCTGCCGATCGCCAGCAATGCGCACTGGATGCCGCTGGCGTCGCTCGTCCAGGTCCCGTTCCTGGCCGTGCTCGGCCCGACGGCCTGGGCCTCGGCGTTGCCGTTCGCGCTGATCGGCGCGCTCGCCGCCCCGATGACCTGGGCGTTCGCCCGCGAAGCCGGTGCTCGCCCGGACGTCAGCCTGGGCGCCGGGATCCTCGTCGCCGTCCCGGCCGCGGTCGTGTTCATGGCGCAGCCGGACAACTTCTCGCTGTACCAGCCGATCGTCCTCGGAGCGCTGTGGCTCGGGGCGCGCGGGCTGAAGGGCGATCCTCGCTCGTTCGTCGCCGCCGGTGCGCTGGTCGGCCTGGCGATGCTGGCGCGGAACGACGGGGTCCTCGTCGGCCTGGCTCTGGGGCTGCTCTTCCTGTGGGGCCGCTTCCGGGCATGGCGCACGAGCCAGCCGCCGGGCCTGCCATGGTGGTCCGCGTTCGCCTCGCTCGGCCTGTTCGTCCTGGTGATGGCGCCGTGGTGGGCTCGCCAGCTCTCGGTCTTCGGGTCGATCTCGCCGTCCTCGGCATCGGGTCGGATCCTGTGGATCCGATCCCTCGCTGAGATGAACTCGATCGTCGGGCATCCGACCCTGTCGACCTTCCTCGACCAGGGCCTCGGGTCGCTGGTGTCGAGCCGGATCACGGGCTTCAGCCAGGCGGTCGTCAGCTTCGTCGTCCTCGTCGCCGGCGTCGTCCTCGCCCCGACGATGGTCATCGGGGCGTGGCTGCGCCGCCGATCGCCCGACTACGCCCCGTTCTTCGTCTACGCCATCGTCCTGTTCGCGTTCTCGGCGCTGGTGTCGGCCGTGCACGTCCCCAACGGGACCTTCATCCACTCCGCCGTCGCACTGGCGCCGCAGGCGTCGATCCTCGCCCTCGAGGGGGTGGTGGCCGTCGTCGTCTGGGTCGCCGCCCGGCGCGCAAGCTGGGACGTCGAACGATCGAGCCGGTTCTTCGTGGGCGCGGCCGTCGTGCTGACGTTGCTCGTCGGGATCGTCTTCTCGTTCAGCACGCGTGCGACCTGGGTGGTCGAGCGCGACCTCAAGATCGCCGCCGGGGCAGCGCTGACGGATGCCGGTGCGGGTCCGGGCGACGTCGTGATGAGTCTCGACACCGGCGGGGTGAAGTACTGGACCGGCCACCCCGGCGTGGTCGCGCCGGCGGACCCGATCGACACGATCGAGACGGTGGCTCGCGCGTATGACGCGCGCTGGCTGCTCGTCGAGAAGAAGGACACGGTCCCAGCCCTTGCCCCACTCCTCGTCGATGACACGTCCGCGCCGAGCTGGATCGGTTCGAGCGTGTGGCGCTACGCGGCCGGACCGCCGGCCACGGACAGCTCGGCCGGCGAGTCGACCGGGTGGGACGCAGCGCTGTTCCCGATCTGCCTCGGCGCGAACGACCCGCGGTGCGTCCGATGACCCGACGTGAGGCCTGGCTGAGCGCCGGCCTGGTCTTCCTCGTCGCGCTCGCGGCTCGCAGCCTGTTCGCGTCGACCCTCCACTTCCCGACCCCTGAGGACACCGCGTACTACGTCGGCGTCGCTCGCAACGTGCTCGACGGGCGAGGCTTGGTCAGCGACGCGATCTGGAGCTTCCAGACCCCGCCGCTCGAGTTCCCGCGCCCGGCCTTCGAGGTCTGGCTCCCGCTGCCGAGCCTGATCGCCCTGCCGGCGATGGCGGTCCTGGGGGCGACCTTCGACGCCGCCAAGGTCCCGGCGGTCCTGATCGGCTCGCTCGTCCCCGTGCTGGCCTGGCGGTTGGCCGCGGATGTCGCCGCCGAGCGCGCGTTCCCGGTCGGCCGGGCACGGACCCTCGCCCTCGGGACCGGCCTGACGGCGGCCGTCTACCTGCCCCTCGTCCTGTTCGGCGCCCTGCCCGATTCGACGATGCCGTTCGCGCTGCTCACCCTGGCCGCGACGCTGCTGATGACCCGGATCCTCGCCCATCCGCCGGCCGGCAGCGCGGTGCGTGACGGTCGCCTGCTCGGCCTCGGGGTGGTCCTGGGGCTGGCGGCGCTGACCCGCAACGAGGTCGTCTGGCTCGCGCTCACCTGGGTCGGCCTCGCCTGGTGGAGCGGCCCGCACGGACGCCGCCTGGCGTTGATCGGCGTGCCGGCGGTGGTCGCCTTCATCCTGTTCGTGCCGTGGGTCATCCGCGACTGGGCGGTCTTCGGCAATCCGCTTCCCGGTCAGGCCCTCGCCAATGCGTTGTCGATCACCGGCTTCGACATCTTCGCCTGGAACGATCCGCCGACGTTGTCGCGCTATCTGGCGATCGGTCCGGCGCGGCTGGTCCAGCTGCGCGCCGACGGCCTGTGGCACGACCTCGCCAACGTCCTGGTCGCACCGGGCTTCCCCGTCGCCCTCATCGGGCTCGTGGCCCTGCCGTGGAGCGGCCGTGCCCGGAGCCTTCGGCCGCTGGTCATCGTGTCGATCGCGACCTTCCTCGTCACCGGCCTGCTCTTCCCGGTCTCGACCACCTGGGGGACATTCCTCCACGCCGCCGGCGCGATCCAGGTCCTGCTCGTGATCAGCGCCCTGGTCGGACTCGACGCGCTGATCGCATGGGTCGGCGTGCAGCGTGGCTGGACCCGTCCGGTCGCCTGGCTGGGACCGGTCCTGACGATCGGTTCCGCCCTCCTGTTCAGCGGCCTCATCCTGACCGAATACGGCAAGCAGTCGCTCGACGTCGCCCGCCGCTACGAGCTGCTCGGAGAGCGGATGGCGGCGATCGGTCACCCGCTCGACGCGACCGCCGGCCCGGTCGTGACCGACTTCCCGATCTGGCTGGCCGAGGCGCGGCGCATCCCGACCCTCGGCCTGCCGGCCGAATCGCCGGCCGACGTCGTCGACCTGGCCCACGCCTTCCCCGGGACTCGCTACCTGGTCATCGACGATCAGGACGACCACGGCGGCTGGCCGGCGGTCCTGGCGACCGATGCGCCCGGAGCGGCCTGCTTCCATCAGCTCGACCTCGGCGCGCCGCCGAGCGACGAGAACGACGCGCGCATCCTCGGTCGGACGAGGGTGTTCGAGATCGGCTGTCCGTGATGTCCGGACCCCTATACTCGGACGACATGGACGGGACGCGGGTGGGCGAGGCTCGGGACGGCCGCTTCGACGAACTCCACGCAGAGGCGAAGGCTGCGTTGGCGTACTCGGCCAACAGTCTCGACGCCGTCGCCGCGAGCTACCGGGCCGCCTACCTCGACGAGCTCGCGCGGTACCAGGCGCTGCGCGACGAGCTCGACGCCCTCGAGCGCCGCCCGCGCCGCGAGCGGAAGTCGGCCGGCGACGAGGGGACAGCGGGGGAACCGAGTGCGGTCGAGGCTGCCGAAGCCGGGGCCGACGATGCCCGGGCACGGACGCTCCGCTCCGACGTCGAGCGACTCGAGATCGACGTCGGAGCCCACCAATCCGAGCTCGCCCGGTTCGAGCTGGCCCATCGGAGCCTCGAGAGCACCTGGCTCTTCCTCGAGCGTGGCGACGCCAGCCTCGTGCCGGACGGCGACGGGCCAGCGCGCCCACACGACGTCGAGATGCGGATCGTCGAGGCCCAGGAGGCCGAGCGGGCGCGGCTCGCCCAGGAGATCCACGACGGGCCGGCTCAGGCGCTGTCGAATGCCATCTTCCAGGTCGAGTACATCGAGCGCGTCATGGACGGCGACCCGCGCATGGCCCGGACCGAGCTGCGCTTCATGCGCGAGCTGCTCCGCCGCGAGCTCGGGGACATCCGGACGTTCATCAGCCAGCTTCGACCGCCGCTCCTCGACGAGCTCGGTCTCGATGGCTCGATCATGGATGCCGCCGAGACGATGGCGGCGCTCGCCGGGACCACCGTCGAGACCGACCTGCGAGCACCGGACGAGCTCCTCGGAGACGCCCAGCAGACCGTCGTCCTGCGGGTGGTCCAGGAAGCCCTTCAGAATGTGCGCAAGCACGCCAGATCGACGCGAACCACGATCGCGACCCGGCTCGACGACGACCGCTGGGTCGTCGAGGTCCAGGACGACGGAGTCGGGTTCGATGTCGGCACGGTCGCCACGCGCGGCCGGCGCAACTTCGGACTGCAATTCATGCGTGAGCGCGCCGAACTCATCGGTGCCGCGCTGGAAGTGTCATCCCGGCCGGACGCCGGAACGGTCGTCCGGTTGGCGATCCCGCTCGAGAAGGAGAGTTCATGAGTGCGATGGATTATTCGGGTCCGGAGCGTCGTCGGGGTGGTCCCGATCGGCGCAACGTCGAGCAGACCAAGCTGCTGCTGGTCGACGACCACGCGTTGTTCCGGATGGGCATGCGCGGCCTGCTCGAGCGTGAACCCGACTTCGTGATCGTCGGCGAAGCGGACGACAGCCGCAGCGCCATCGAGCTCGCCCTCGACACTTCGCCCGACATCATCCTCATGGACCTGACCCTGCCGGCCCCCGGCGGGATCGAGACGACCCAGCGGATCAAGCGCGAGCTCCCGTCGGTCGGGATCATCGTCCTCGCCCAGAACGAGGAAGAGGACGCGCTGTTCGACGCGATCAAGGCCGGCGCCGCTGCGTTCATCCTCAAGGACGTCGGACCCGACGACCTGGTCACGATCATCCGCCGCGTGTCCGACGGCGAGTACCTCATCAACGACAAGGTCTTCGCCAAGCCGGCGGTGGCATCGCGCGTCCTCAAGGAGTTCCGCGAGCTCGCCGTCTACGGGCAGGACGCGGCGCCGATCTTCGCCCCACTGTCCCCGCGCGAGGTCGAGATCCTCGACAACATCGCCCAGGGGATGACCAACAAGCAGGTCGCCTACGCGCTGTCGATCAGCGAGCAGACGGTCAAGAACCACATGAGCTCGATCCTGCGCAAGCTATCCGTCAACGACCGGACCCAGGCCGTGGTCTACGCCATGCGCCAGGGTTGGATCCGGATGCCGGAGGACTGATCGTCGATACCGTGACGACCCCCGAGGGCCAGCTGGCCAGCGATCAGGACGGGATGCCCGCCGGCGATCCGGAGCCGGTGAGTCTCGTCGTGCGCGTGGAGCGAGAGATCGCGACGCTCGACAACGAGCTCGCCGAGATCGACATGCTCATCCAGCAGGCCGGTGCGGAGAGCGAGCGCCACGAGGCCAAGCGGGCGGCGCTGGCCGCGCGCATCGACTCGGACAAGGCCGCGGGGCGGATCGACGCGGCGGAGCTCGCCGACCAGAACGCGCAGTTGGTCGGTCTGACCCGGCGCGCGATCGTCATGAGCTCCCAGGTCGACGTCCTGAACGGCAAGGTCAAGATCCTCCACCGGTACCGCGACGGGTTGGCGACCCTGGATGAGCAGCTTCGATCGCTCCCGGAGGGTGGCCTCGTGCCGTTGCCGCCCGGCATCGCCGCGATCGGCGACGACGCACTCGAGCAGGGCACCACGGGGAGTGGCTCGGACGCGATGGCGCGCGTCTCCCCGGCGGTGTCTCGTCTCATCCTCGCCGCCCAGGAGGACCTCCGGCGCGACATCGCCCGGGCGATGCACGACGGTCCGGCCCAGAGCCTCACCAACATCGTGCTCCAGGCGCAGATCGTCGACCGGCTGATGACGACCGACCCCGCCGCGGCGAAGCCCGAGATCCGTGAGCTCATCGCGATGGTCCAGACGACGCTCGACGCCACGAAGTCATTCATCTTCGACGTCCGCCCGATGGTCCTCGACGACCTCGGCCTGGTCCCGACGGTCCGCCGGTCGGCCCGTGATCGCGGCCGCCGCGCGAACATCCCGGTCGACTTCGACTCGATGGGCGCGGATCGCCGACTGCCGATGGATCTCGAGTCCGGGGTCTTCCGGATGATCGAGGAGTCGCTGGCCGCGTACCTCGCCGGACGTCCCGAGCGGATCGTCGTCCGCCTCGACTGGACGCCGACGACGCTCGAGGCCATGGTCCGCTCCGTCCGCGAGCCCGCGGGCGAACCCGCGGAGGCACCCGGAGCCAGCCCGCCCGCCGAAGCCGATCACGGCCGGGGGAAGGGGAAGGGGAAGGGCCGCCCCGAGCCTGAGATCCCGGCGGCGCTCGCCGCGATGATCTCCGACCGGCGCGACGAACACGCCGCCGCCGTGGCGGCCACGACCGCCCCGGTCGCCCTCCCGCCCAAGACGTGGCGCGACGTCCAGGCCCGGGCCGCCAGCCTCGGCGCCCGCGCCGAACTGTCGGCCGACGGCTCGGAGGTCCGGATGACCGCGGATCTGCCGGCGACCGACTGAGGTCGCCTGGATAGTGCCTGCCGGGCCGGCGGACGGACGATCGACCCAGCGGTCGGTGGTGCCGCCTGTCGACGGCCCACTACGGTGTCCGGCCGGTCGCGGTCAGGGTCTCGTCGAGTACGGGATCATCCTCGGACTGTCCCTCCTGCTCATGGCGATCCTGCTCATCTTCTTCGACGACCAGGTGGCTGCAGTCCTCCAATGGCTCACGGACCAGCTTCCGTGAGTGACCAAAGAGCCACTCTCCATCGGTACCATCTGGCCATTAGCACGGAAGCCGAAGCCACCCTATATTCAGCACGCCCTCGACTGGGGGTGTGCACTCATCCAGGAGGCCTAACGGCTATGGCGCTCATCAATTCGTTCCTCGCGTGGATGAACCGCGACGAGGAGGGCCAGGGGCTCGCCGAGTACGCGCTGATCCTCGCCCTCATCGCGATCGTCGCGATCATCGCCCTGCTGTTCCTGGGCGGCCAGGTCAGCAAGATCCTCAGCACCGTCGGCAACTCGGTCTAGCACCGACGCCCACGGGAGCCCGTCGGATCACCGACGCGGCTCACACGTAACGACCCGACGCCGGGCCCTTCGAGGGTCCGGCGTCGATCGATTCCAGGAGGATCCGGTCGCGATACAGCTATCGCCGTATTGACGGCTTTCGAACCACCCCATAGTGTGTCGCTCCCGTCGTCACCCCACCTAACGGCACCTGTCCGATCGCAGGGTCCCGAGGGAGCGCGGCGCGGGCGCCCTCGCTGGGCGAGGGACTCTCGCGAAAGGAGGACCACATATCGGTGTTCGATCGTATCCGCGCGTGGATCGTCCCGGCCCGTCTCGACGATGAAGGTCAGGGACTGGCGGAGTACGCCCTGATCCTTGCTCTCATCGCCATCGTCGCCATCCTTGCCCTGCTTTTCCTGGGCAGCCAGATCAGCTCGATCCTCAGTCGGGTCGGGACCTCGGTCTAGAACAGAGCCGCCGGGCACCGACCCGGCATCGTAACCGCGGACGAGCGGCCCTTCGATCGGAGGGCCGCTCGTCGATTCCCGGATGGCGGCGCGATGTCGCGCGGGTCGACGACGGGACCCGGTCGGCGGGTCTGACCGGGTCCGTCGGCCCGCGGTTCCACGGCCCTCCGGGCGGGCCGACCGGGGGCCATCCCGGCCCACGATCAGGCCAGGATCCAGCCCCCCATCCGGACCCGGGAACAGGCCCCGAAACGGGGTCCCGAAGCGGCCACCAGGACCCCTCCGGAACCCCTCGGACCGGTCGTCGGCAGGGCATCGCCGATGACCGCCCCGGAACCCGATCTGAGCACGAATTGGGCCCCTTTTCTGGCTATTTCCTCCTAATGGTCCTAGCCCTTTGGTATAGTCGCCAGCCCTTTTCCCGATGCTACAGTGGTGCCACCTGTCACACGGCTGGGGAGAGTGGTTTTGAAGAGTAGATCGAACCGGTTGATCCTGCTAGTCGGGGTCGTCCTCGCAGCGGTCGCATTCATCGCGATCGTGTTCCTTATCGGCAATCCGACCACCAAGCAGGCCGAGGTCCCGACGACCGCGCCTACGGTGATCGCGAGCGTCGATATCCCGCTCGGGACGCAGGTCCGCAACGACATGCTGACGATCAAGCAGGTCGAGCTCACGGACCGCGCCGCCGACGCCATCGGCGACCCGTCGCAGGTCGTCGGCCAGATCGCCCGGTCGGACATCACCGCCAGCGCTCAGCTGACCAAGTCGATGTTCGCCACCAACAACACCGGCAACGCGCCCGGTCCGCTCCTGCCCAAGGGCCTGCGCGCCCAGGCGGTCCAGGTCGACCAGGTGTCCGGTGTCGGAACCCTGATCAACGTCGGTGACCGCGTCGATGCGGTCGTCGGGATCGGTGCCCAGGGCCTCGGTGATGGCGGTCTGACCCAGTGCGGTAGCAAGTTCCCGTTCATCACCCTCGACACGACGAACGACACCGTCAATCCGATCCCGGATATCGGGAGCACCCTGTCGGTCAAGATGCTGCTGCAGAACATGCAGGTCGTCTCGACCCTGCTCCCGCCGATCGACACGACGACCAATCCGCAGGCCTCGCCCGGCACCGGTAATCCCGGGACGAACCTGAACGGCCAGAAGGAGATCGTCATCCTGGCGGTCACCCCGCAGCAGTCCGAAGTCATCAAGTACGCCCAGGTCGAAGGTTGTATCAGCCTCGTCCTGCGCTCACCGAAGGACTACGTGGACGACGCGGGCAACGCCACCGAGCCGGCGCTCGATCCGACCACCGGCATCATCCTCAAGACCCTCGTCGACGAGTACGGGGTCCTCCCGCCGCAGATCGTCGAGGCCATCCTCCCGAAGAAGTAGCTCGCGACCGGAGGCGCCCGCCAAGGCCACTCTCCGCGAGCGCCATCCGGACAACCGAGTCGACCGGACGACAGGCGCGCCAGATCCAACAGGATCCCGCGCCTGTCGGCCCGCTCCACCGACCAGCCGGACCAGACGACCGACCGACCTCCAGACCCGACCGACCCGACCATCGCAACCCGACCAGCACCGAAGGCTGAACGCCCCACATGGCAGACATGATCAAGGTCCTGATCGTCGACGACATCGCCGAGACGCGCGACCACCTGACGAAGCTCCTCGGGTTCGAGGGCGACATCGAGGTGGTCGGGGCGGCCGACTCCGGCCGCCAGGCGCTCGAGATGGCGGGGCGTCTTCGCCCGGACGTCGTCCTGATGGACATCAACATGCCCGACATGGATGGGATCGCCGCGACCGAGCAGCTCGCGACCGAGGTCCCGACGGCGTCGGTCGTCATGATGTCGGTCCAGGGTGAGGCGGACTACCTCCGCCGCTCGATGCTCGCCGGGGCGCGCGAGTTCCTGGTCAAGCCGTTCAGCAGCGACGAGCTCACCGCCTCGATCCGCCAGGTCTTCACCCGGGAGCGTGAGAAGCAGGGCCGGATCACCGTCACGAACGTCGCCGCAGCCGCGGCGACCGCCGCCGCGACGCGCGATCGCGAACCCGGCCAGGTCGTCGCCGTGTTCAGTCCCAAGGGCGGGGTGGGACGGACGACCATCGCGGTCAACTTCGCCGTCGCGGCCGCCTCCGACCTGGGTCAGAAGACCGTCCTGGTGGACGGTTCGTTCCAGTTCGGCGATGTCGGCGTCCTGCTCAACCTCAACCCGAAGAACAAGTCGATCGCGGACCTCGTCCCCGAGATGGAGGCGGGCGGCGAGCCCGAGTCGATCGATACGTTCGTCATCAACCACTCGTCGGGCGTCCGCGTGCTGCTTGCGCCGCCGTCGCCCGAGATGGCCGAGATGATCACGCCGGCGGGCGTCCGCAAGATCCTCGAGGTGCTGCGGGCCACGAACGACCTGGTGGTGGTCGATTGCACGGCGAACTTCAGCGATACGACCCTGGCCATCCTCGATGCCGCGGACGTGATCCTGACCGCACTGACCCTCGAGATCACGAGTATCAAGAACATGCGACTCTTCCTTGAGGTCGCCGATCAGCTCGGCTACGAGGGCTCGAAGATCAAGCTCATCCTCAATCGCGCCGACTCGACGCTGGGCATCCGCGTATCGGATGTCGAGCACTCGATCGGTCGCAAGGTCGATCACACGATCGTGAGCGACGGGCGTAGCGTCGTCTACGCGCTGAACCGCGGCGTGCCGTTCGTCCTGTCCAACCGAGAGGCCCAGGTCTCCCAGGACGTCCTCCGCCTGGCGACCGCCATCACTGGTGGCGAGCGCAAGGCGGCGACGGCCGAGGATCCCAAGCAGGGCTCTCGAAAGCTGTTCGCATGGCGGTAGCAGTCGGCCCCTCGGGGCCTGAAGGGGTGTAAGGCGATGTCCCTCCTCAAGCGGATCGAGAGCGCTCGACCTGGTTCGTCCCCCGGGACGCCGTCGGAGAACCTGCCGGCACCGACCGGCGGTGCTCCGGGTGCTCCGGCCGGAACGCCACCGCCGGTGCAGTCTACCCGGCTGATGTCCCAGGGCCCCGTCCGGGAGTCCTTCCGGGACGTCAAGTTCCGGATCCAGAGCCGCGTCATCCAGGACCTGGACCCGAAGCTCGACCTGTCCAACCAGGTCGAGGTCCGGCGCCAGATCGAGGAGATCTTCGGCAAGGTCATCGACGAGGAAGGCCTCGCCCTGACCCGGGCCGAACGCGTCCGGATGCTGGAGCAGATCACCGATGAGATCATCGGCCTCGGTCCGCTCGAGCCCCTCCTGCGCGACGAGAGCATCACCGAGGTGATGGTCAACGGCCCGCGCCAGGTCTACATCGAGCGATCGGGCAAGCTCGAGCTCACGAACGTCGTGTTCCAGAACGACGACCACGTCATGCGCATCATCGATCGGATCATCGCCCCGATCGGTCGACGCGTCGACGAGTCGTCGCCGATGGTCGACGCTCGACTGACCGACGGCTCGCGCGTCAACGCGATCATCCCGCCGCTGTCGCTGGTCGGGCCGGTCATCACCATCCGGAAGTTCTCCGCCTCCCCCTTCACGGTGGACGACCTCATCCGGTTCGGCACGGCGACCGCCGACATGTTCGACTTCCTCAAGGCCTGCGTCGAAGCCCGCCTGAACATCTTCGTCTCGGGCGGCACCGGTTCGGGCAAGACGACCACCCTCAACGTCCTGTCGTCGTTCATCCCGAACGACGAGCGGATCATCACCATCGAGGACGCGGCCGAGCTCCAGCTTCGCCAGGAGCACGTGGTCACCCTCGAGTCCCGGCCCCCGAACATCGAGGGCAAGGGTGCGGTGCCGATCCGCGAGCTCGTCCGGAACTCACTCCGGATGCGGCCCGACCGGATCATCGTCGGAGAGTGCCGCTCGGGCGAGGCCCTTGACATGCTCCAGGCCATGAACACCGGTCACGACGGGTCGATGTCGACGGGTCACGCCAACTCGCCCCGCGACATGCTCTCCCGCCTCGAGACGATGGTCCTGATGGCCGGCGTGGATCTGCCCCTTCGGGCGATCCGCGAGCAGGTCGCCTCCGCGGTGGACCTGATCGTCCAGCAGAGCCGTCTCAAGGACGGGACACGTAAGATCGTCAACATCACCGAAGTCCAGGGCATGGAAGGCGACGTGATCGTCATGCAGGACGTCTTCGTCTTCGAACAGTCGGGCGTCGTCGAAGGCAAGATCCAGGGCCGGCTGAAGCCGACCGGGATCCGGCCGAAGTTCGTCGAGAAGTTCGAGACCCAGGGCATCCACCTGCCTGCCGGTCTGTTCGGCTTCACGTACTGACGGCCGGGAACTAGGAGGCAACCCCGTGGAGTCGATGACCCTCGTCGTAGCCGGAATCACCGCCCTCGCGATCATCCTGATCGCGGTCGGGCTGGCGTCGTCCGGCGGCAGCTCGGGGATGAGCGCGCGCCTCGAACGCTACGCCTCCGGGAAGCCCGACAAGGCCAAGGCCGCCCCGTCCGGACAGGGCCCGATCTCGGACCTGATCGCGTCGAGCCAGGCATTGGCCAACCTCAACAAGGTCGTCGAGCAGCGCGACTTCGGCGCGAACCTCCAGCGCGACCTGGCCCGCGCGGACCTCAAGCTCAAGCCGAGCGAGTTCCTCCTCATCTGGGGAGCCTCGGTCGTCGGTGTGCCGCTGGCCATGCTCGTGCTGTCGGTCGTGTTCACGGCCCTCGGCAACCCGCTGTTCCTGCTCATCGGCGGCCTCGTCGGCTTCTGGCTCCCCCGCTTCTGGCTGGGGCGACGCAAGAGCGGCCGGCTGAACGCCTTCAACAAGCAGCTGCCGGACACCATCACCCTCATCGCCAACGCCCTGCGCGCCGGCTCGTCGTTCCTCCAGGCGATCGAGATGGTCGTCCGCGAGTCGCGACCGCCGATGTCGACCGAGTTCGGCCGGGTCATCCGTGAGGTCAACCTCGGCCTGCCGTTCGACCAGGCGCTCGAGAACATGGTCCGGCGGGTCCGCTCGGACG
This sequence comes from uncultured Chloroflexia bacterium, assembly GCA_963744115.1. GTDB lineage: Bacteria > Chloroflexota > Limnocylindria > Limnocylindrales > CSP1-4 > Chersky-267. Next base: position 345,885 of record CAVUSI010000001.1, read on the forward strand.
ACCTCGAGCTGATGGCCACGGCCATCTCCATCCAGCACACCGTCGGCGGCAACCTCGCCGAGATCCTCGACTCGATCGCGTACACCATCCGCGAGCGGGTCCGGATCAAGGGCGAGATCCGAACGCTGACCGCCCAGCAGCGCCTGTCGGGCTACGTGGTCGGCTTCCTGCCGATCGGCCTGGCGCTGTTCCTGTTCGTAGCGGCCCCGGGCTTCATGCAGCCGATGTTCGACAAGGATGTGGCCATCGGCGGGATCCCCGTCGGCGTGATCATCCTGTTCTTCGGCGGGTTCATGATGTTCCTCGGCTTCATGGCGATCCGCAAGATCGTCGACATCGAGGTCTGATATGGAACTCATGCCGATCCTCATTGCCGGTATCGCGGCCGCGGCCATCCTGCTGATCTTCTTCGGGCTCGTCGGAGGTCGCTCGGTCGACCCCGTCCAGGCCCGACTGACCCAGCTCGGGACGATGCAGGCCAAGAACCTCGAGGAGCTCGAGCTCCAGCAGCCGTTCATCGAGCGGACCCTGCGCCCGCTCGCCTCCCGGATGTCGGGCACGGTCGGCCGGGTGACCAGTCAGTCGTTCGGCGACCGGACCCAGAAGCGACTCGCCCTGGCCGGCAACCCCGGCGACCTCGGGGTCACCGAGTGGCTCGGCATCAAGGGCATCTTCACGATCATCTTCTCGATCCTGTTCTTCCTGCTGTTCCTGGCGATCCTGAACATGGGGCTCATCGGGGCGGTGCTCGGCGCCGTCGTCGGTGGCCTGATCGGCTACGTCGCGCCGGAGTTCTGGCTCGGACGCCGGATCAAGGCCCGCCAGAAGGCGATCCTGATCATGATCCCGGACACCCTGGACCTCCTGACGATCTCCGTCCGGGCCGGCCTCGGCTTCGATGCCGCCCTGGCCAAGGTCGTCGAGAAGCTCAAGGGTCCGCTGTCGGATGAGTTCCGCCGGGCGCTCGCCGAGGTTCGCGTGGGCAAGTCGCGACGCGAAGCGCTGCGCGACATGATCCCCCGGACCGAGGTCGCGCCGCTGACCAACTTCATCGGCGCGATCATCCAGGCCGAACAGCTCGGTGTGTCGATCTCGAAGGTCCTCCAGGTCCAGTCGGAGCAGCTCCGGATCGAACGCCGGCAGCGCGCCGAGGAGATGGCCGCGAAGGCGCCGATCAAGATGCTGTTCCCGCTCGTCGGGTGCATCTTCCCGTCGCTGTTCATCGTCATCCTCGGGCCGGCCATCATCCTGATCGTCAAGAACCTCAAGACCTAGGTCGCCGCGCGGTCTCGACCCGCGGCGCCTGGATCGCTCGTCGGATGGTCATGCTCCGGGCGACCAACCTGACCCGCGAACGCGTCCTGGCCGGCTCGCTCGAGTCGGCCAATTCGCTCTGGGCGAAGTTCCGCGGCCTGATGGGCCGGGCCACCCTGCCCGACGACGCCGGGCTGTGGCTGCCGGGCAGCAACGGCATCCACATGATGTTCATGAATTTCGCGATCGACTGCGTCTTCGTCGGGAACCCGTCGGGTGCCGACGGCGCGCGCGAGGTGGTCTCGGTCCATCGGGCCGTGCCGGCCTGGCGCGGCGTCGTCTGGTACGTCCGCGGCGCGCACGGCACGCTCGAGCTCCCCGTCGGCACGATCGATCGAACGGGCACGGCCGTCGGCGACCGGATCCTGATCGGTCCGGCGGACGGACCCGCCTGACCGGGGGCGCTGCGGGGGCGGCGGGGCATTGGGGGGCGTGCCCAGGGCGGAGTGCCGGGGACGGCGTGCCCGCGTCGCACCGCTCCGGGCGGTGGTAGGCCGCCCGACTGGCCGGGCAGCCGCGCGATGCCGCCCCGGGCGGTGCTAGGCCGCCTGACTGGCCGCGCGGCCGCGTCACACCGCTCGCGGCGGTCGTAGGCCGCACGACTGGCCGGGCAGCCGCGTCGCACCGCTCCCGGCGGTCGTAGGCCGCCCGACTGGCCGGACAGCCGCGCGATGCCGCCCCGGGCGGTGGTAGGCCGCCCGACTGGCCGGGCAGCCGCGTCGCACCGCTCCGGGCGGTCCTACCGGACTCGGAGGACCTTGCAGCGGTCCTCCAACGGGGTCCAGAAGCGGAGCCACGTTCAGGGGTCGCGGGCAGGAGGTCGTCGCACGCGACGACGGCAGGAGGGATCGCGCCTTGCGCCGCCCTCGGCGGTACCCGATAGGAACCAGAGTCCCCGTAGCGGACCGCGAGGTTCCTGGATCCAACCTCGACAGCGGCGGCCTCGCTCGGGCAGAGCGGCTTCGAAGATCGATCCGTGGGCGCTCGCGACCGAGCGGGCGAACCCAGACTCGCGGACGACGACGATCCTGCCGATCGCCTCAGGCCGCCATCCACGCTCGATCCTGAGCAGGCCCGGAGCGAGCCGGACCTTGCGGTCGAGAGTCGACAGGAGATCCTGGAGGTCGACCAACCGTGACTTGACCTCGACCACGAGGAGCGAACGGCGGGCCGCATGCCAGCCCACGATGTCGATGGACCCCCGCTCGCCGAAATGGTTGAACGACCACTCGACGAGCACCTCCCAACCGGACCGATGCAGGATCCCGACGAGCTGCTCGACGATCGCTGCATGGTCCCGATCGCGGAGCCTCGCCAGGTCCGCACCGCGCCATCGAACGTCGATGACGAGTTCCGCTCCCAGAGCTCGGACGACCGACCGGATGGTGGAGACGTCCATCGACCCGAACCTGCCAAGCTCGATGTCGGAGACCGTCGACTGCGAGACACCCGCGCCGGCGGCGAGGTCGACCTGGCGACTCCGGAGCTCGCGCCGGATCAGCCGGACCGTGTCGCCCACTCGTCGATCATCCACGGCGGCCAGGGTAGCCGTAGGGACTTCGCTGCCGCTCACGCCGTCCGCGCCCGACGAAGAGACCCAGGGCATCGACCGATACCGGACGATCGAGAGCCGACCGGGCGCCGTCCGATAACGGACGATCGAGAGCCGGCCGGGCGCCGTCCGATAACGGACGATCGAGAGCCGGCCGGGAAGATGTCCCCGTGAAGACGATCGCCGGACGACTCCTGGACCTGGCGTTGCCGCCGCGCTGCGCGGGATGTGGACGCGAGGGCGCGGCCATCTGCGGAGGATGCCGACCCGCCCTCGAGGTCCGCTGGGATCGGCCGGCCGGGGCTCCGATCGGGCTGCCCGTCGAGCTCCCGGCACCGTTGGTCCAGCTCGAGTGGGCCGCGCCGTTCACCGGCACCGTCCGAGCCGCGCTCCATGCCCTGAAGTACGCCGGCGAGCGACGGATGGCCGAGCCTCTCGGCCTGGCGGCCGCCGAGCGATGGCGCCGGGCCGGCGCGGGTGGCGACCTGATCGTGCCGGTCCCCGTCCACGCGGAGCGCGCGCGCCTCCGTGGCTACGACCAAGCGACGCTCCTGGCCGACGTCATCGGACGCCGACTCGATCTGCCCGTCGCGCGGCTGATCGAGCGTCAGCGGCAGACCGTCGCCCAGTTCGAGCTCGACCGGGCGGACCGGGGCGCGAACGTGGCCGGGGCATTCCGACTCGACCCGCGCTTGGACCCTGGCTTCGCCCGACGGCGAGGCTCGCGCTCGCGACCGAGCCCGATCGACGGTCGCTGGGTGATCCTGGTCGACGACGTGACCACGACGGGCGCGACGCTGGCCGCGTGCGGCGCGGTCCTGATGGAAGCCGGCGCCATCGCCGTGTCGGGTCTGACCATCGCTCGGGAACGGTAGATCCGAGACCTCGGGCCTATACTCGATGGACGTCGAGCTCACCCATCGGGGCGCGCCTCCGGGCATCACCATCACGGCGACGCCAGCGCGCCAGGCGCTTCGGGGAGGCCTTCCGTGCGGACGATCGTCAAGGGCAAGAACTTCGAGGTTCCCGAGTCGGTCCGGCGCTACGCCGAACGCAGACTGGCCAGACTCCAGCGGATCCTCGACGACCGGAGCGACGCGCTGGTCGAACTGTCGGTCGAGCAACATCGCTCGCAGGAGGTCTCGCGGATCGTCGAGGTGACCCTGCTCCTCGACGGCCGGACGCTGCGCAGCCGGGCGGCCGCGAGCACGCATGAAGCGGCCATCGACCTCGTCGTCGACAAGGTCGAGCGACAGGCCGTCGACCATCGCGAGAAGCCCCGGGTCCGGTCGCGGCCGATCGAGGAGAAGCAGCTCCTCAGCAAGCTGGCCGATGGGACGGCGGAACCCGGCCATCCCCGGCGGATCGTCAAGACGAAACGGTTCGGGATCGAGCCGATGTTCGAGGAGGACGCGATCGCCGAGATGGAGGAGCTCGGCCATAGCTTCTTCGTGTTCGTCAACGCCGAGAACGAGCAGATCGCCGTCCTCTATCGACGAGATGACGGGGACTTCGGGCTGATCGAACCGGTGGTCCCGGGCGGCTACGGCCCGGGAGCCGTGACCAGGCGGTCGACCAGCTCGCCCGCGCGCCGGGCCGGCTGACCCGTCGCGTCGGTCGGGCGCGGCGCTCAGTCGCCCGCGGCACGCCCCCCGGCCGACGCGGCTTCGGACCCGATCGAGCCGTCGCCGGCTGCCATCGCGCCACCGCCCGGCGCCGACACGCCCGGCGCCGACACGGCCGGCGCCACGCGGCGATACTCACCCGCCGCCCGGGTCAGCAGTCCGTCCTCGACCATGTACCGCCTGAGCGCAGCGACGTCCGGGTGGAAGAGCGCGAGTCGCTGGTTGACCTCGCCCTCCGGGTAGGCCCGGTCCTCCGGGAAGCAACGATCCACGAGGTAGCGGATCACCACCAGGCGCTTCTTGTGCCGGGCCGGGATCGATACCAGCCGGTCATCCTTCACGAACGCGAAGATGACCTGCTCCTCGAACGAGTAGCGCGTCATCCCGGGACGCTACCACGACCGCTCGGGCCGTACGATGACGAGATGCTGCCCGACGGCCGACGCATCGGCGCCCACCTGCCGCTCGGCCAGGGGATGGTGCGCGCCGTCGAGCGCGCCCACTCCATCGGGTTGGACACGCTCCAGATCTTCAGCGACAACCCCACGGCCTGGCGTCGTCGCGCCGAACCGCCCAAGGAGCTGCCGGCGTTCCGCGCGCGACTCGATGAGCTCGGGATGGGGCCGATCGCGATCCACGGGGCTTACCTGATCAACCTGGCGGGCTCCGACCCGACCCTCGTCGAGCGCTCCGGGGCGATGCTCGTGACCGAGCTGCGTGTCGCCCCCGCCTTCGGGGCGCGCTTCGTCAACGTTCATATCGGGTCACATCGTGGGTCGGATCGGGCGACCGGCACCGCTCGCCTGGCGGGCGAGGTCGCCTCGGTGCTGGCCGATGTCGACGACGGTCCGGACGCGGCGCGCCTCGTCCTCGAGAACTCCGCCGGCAGCGGCGACGGGCTCGGCTCCAGCCTCGAGGAGATCGCCGGGGTCGTCGACGCGCTGGCCGAGCGAGGCGTGCCGGCTGCTCGGGTGGGCATCTGCCTCGACACCGCCCACCTGTGGGGAGCCGGGTACGCCATCTCCGATCCGGCGGAGGTGGACCGGGTCGTCGTCGAGTTCGACCGGCTGATCGGCCTCGATCGGCTGGCGATGATCCACTTCAACGACTCGCGCGCCGCCCTCGGCTCGAACGCGGATCGCCACGAGCATGTCGGCGCCGGCGCGATCGGGGCCGCGGGGATGCGTGCGGTCCTCACCCATCCGGGACTGTCCCACGCGACCTACTACCTCGAGACCCCCGGCATGGACGAGGGCTACGACGCGATCAACGCCGCGCGCGTCCTCGACCTCGCGGCGGGTCGCCCCCTGGCCGATCTACCCGCCGAGGCCAGGGCGGTCAAGGGCAGCCGTTCCCGGACCCACCCCGCTCCCGACCCGGACACCACCGACGAGCCGGCGACCGACTCGCGCGGACGGCCACGGAAACCGCGATGAGCGGGTCGACGAAGCCGACGACCACCGACGACGCGGGCCTGCGGCCGCCGATCGATCGGCGCGAGCTCGTCGGCCTGGGAGCCATCCTGGCGCTCGCGGCGATCCTCCGCTTCTGGGCGCTGGAGGGCCGCGGGACCTGGGACGCGGACCAGGGCCACGACATGCTCGTCCTGCTGCGCCTGGTCCGCGATGGGACGCTGCCCCTCCTCGGACCGCCGACCTCGATCGGGGCATTCCATCACGGCGCGCTGTACTACTACCTGCTCGCGCCCGCTGCCTTCCTGTCCGGCGCGAACCCGACGATCGTGGTGGCGGAGATCGCCCTTCTGGGTGTCGCCGCGGTCGCGGTCACCTGGTTCCTGGCTCGATCGATCGCCGGTCCCGTGGCGGGTCTGCTCGCCGCGCTCGTCATGGCGGTCTCGGCCAGCGCGATCGACGAATCGACCTTCATCTGGAACCCGAACCTCATCGCCCTGTCGAGCTCGGTCGCCCTGGCCGCGGCGTGGCGGGCACGGACGACCGGACGGCCGGGCTGGTGGCTCCTTGCCGCGTTCGGGGTCCTCGTCACGATGCAGTGCCACGTGCTCGGGATCGCCCTGTTCCCGCCGGTCCTTTACCTGTGGTTCGTCACTCGCCGGGCAACCCCTGCCGGAACCGAGCGCCGGCGTTTCGACCGCTACGCCCTGGGCGGCCTGGCGATCATCCTCGTCGGCTACGTGCCCCTGCTCACCTACGAGCTCGGGCACGACTTCGCGGAGAGCCGTGCGGCGCTCGCCTTCATCGCCTCGGGCGGGACCGGCGTGTCCATCTCGCTGCCGCTTCGCCTCGTCTTCGTCGGGTTGCGGATCCTCGCCTGGCCGTTGACGGGGTTGCTCGTGGACGGGCTGGTCATCGGTGTCGTGGCCAGCGTCGCCGTCGCCTCGGGACTGGCCTGGAGGACGCGCGCGACCGACGCCCAGGAGCGGGCCGCGGCGCGCTGGTTCGCCCTGATCCTGCTGTTCGGCTGGGTGGTCCTGACCTTCGGCGCGAGCGGCCTGTCGACGGTCACGCCGCTCCCCGTGGACCACTACCACGCGTTCCTCGACCCGGTCGTCTTCGTCGCCCTGGGCCTCGGGGCCGCGGCCGTCTGGCGGGGCGGAGCGGCGGGGTCCCCGCGATCCGCGGCGGCCCGTTCCGCGGGATCCGCGGGGGCCAAGGGGGCCGCCCGTTCCGCGGGGTCCGTCGCACCAGGCACGGCGGGCCCGACGACGATGACCGTCGCCGGCACGGTGTCGCGGATCGTCCTGGTCGTCGCCCTCGGGATCCTCATCGCCTGGAACGTCAGCATCTGGCCGCCGACCGTCGCCACGGACGGAGGCTGGCCCGCGGCGAGGTCCACCGGCGAGCGGATCCAGGCCATCACCGGCGACCGACCGATCCAGCTTGTCGGCCTGCCGGACTTCAAGTCGACCGAGGCCGTCGGGTTCCCCCTCGAACGCTCCGGCCTGTCCGTGGCCGAGGACATCCCGCCGACCACGACGGGCGAACCGCCCCCGATGGAGCCCGATCCGAACGCGGCCGTGGTCGTCGTGTGCGACAGCCTGTTCGTCGTCGGTTGCGGCGGTCAGGCCGAGGACGTCGCCGTGGCCGGACCCGGCGCATGGCCCGTCACGCTCCGGCTCGTCGATCGCTGGCTCGCCGCACCGGGCCGGACGGTGTCGGTCTACCTGCCGGGGACATAAGCGAACGCCGGCCCCCCAGAGGCCGGCGTTCGCATCCCCGAGACCCGGACGTGGAGGGAGGGATCCGGGCCGATGGAGGCGGTGGTCAGTAGCGGCTCGTCGGACGGCCCGACGGGGGCCGGTTCACGGGCCGGACCGTCCCGAGACGGGTCGGACCGTTGACGGTGGTCGTGGCCGTCGCGGTACCGCCGCCGACGGGGGTCGGTGCAGCCCCCCCACCGCGGAGATACGCGGACGGCATCGGGCGGGCGGGCTCGACGCCGGGCCCGTAGGTCCGGCCGAGCCGGCGCATCCGCACGGCGAGGTAGTACTCCATGATCTGGCGGACCTGCGGCTCGCCGAGCACGTCGTCGGAGCGAAGCGCGTATTCGACGCGGGCGGTCGGGTTGGAGGAACCGGACGACATCAGACCCAGGTACTGGGGGGTGTCGGCGTCGTCGCGCAGCTCACGAAGGCCACGGGCCAGCTTGGTCGCGGTCCCGAGCGAAGGCATCCGGTCGCCGCGGATCAGGCGCGAGATCGTCGAGTGATCGACGCCTGACTGCTGGGCGAGTTGGCGCTGCGACATCTTCTTGGCCTTGAGCTGGGCTCGAAGCCATTCGTTGAACGCTCGGCCGTTCTGGGTCGTCATCGGCTGCTTGGTTGCTCCGTTGGCGAGGGCCGGGGCGTCCCCGGGGTCACGTCGCAACTATCGGCCGAGGGGTGGTGCCTCCCCATCACCCGTTGGTACCGGTCGGGCGGCGACCACCGGAGCGCGGCAGGGACGGGTGGGGTGCGGTCGGTGACGGTCCGGTGGACCGGCCGAGGCATCGATCAGCGGGACGGTGGTGCGCGAACGCACCCGGCTGGTGCGTCGGATGACACGCACGATCGGGAGGCTCAGACGGTCGGTTCGGGCCCCGGCATCGGGATCTCGGTCAGGCCACGTCCCTTGCGCAGCGGCGAGATGAGGTACACGAGGCCGCCGAGGATGATGATCGACACCACGCTGATCGCGCGGTCGACGAGGGTGATCGCGAGGGCCTCCGTCGGCGGCACGTTGTAGACGATCGTCAGCACCCCGATGACGCCCGCCTCGACGACGCCGATCCCGGCCGGCGTGAACGGCACGGCCGTGAGGAGCGACCCGGTGAGCGCCACGAAGAACGCACCGCTCGGGCCGATCTCGACCCCGGGGAACGCCAGGGCCTGGATCACGAGATAGAGCCGCAGGCCCTCGGTCACCCAGATCAACCCCGTCAGCACGAGCAGGACCGGGAGGCTCCTGAGCCCGACCGCCGAGAAGACCCCTTCCTCGAATCGGTCGTAGAACTCGACGATCGAGTGAGGCAGCGGCAGGCGGACGATGATCCGCCGGCCGAAGTTCCGCATCGTGAGCAGGCCGGCTGCGAGGACGACGACGACGATGACGCCGATCGCGAAGACGAGCTGGACCTGCGGAGGAAGGCCCTTGCGGAAGCTGATGAAGCCGGCCGCCAGCCCGAGCACGACGATCGCGAACAGGTCGAGGATCCGCTCGATGAACACGGTCCCGAACGTCCGGCTGAGCGAGACCGGGCTGTTGATCTTGAGCAGGTAGGCCCGGTACACGTCGCCGAGCTTCGCCGGGACCAGGCAGTTGACCAGCCACGACGAGAAGATGATCTCGGTCGAGTCGCGCACCTTGAGCCCGAACCCGGTGCCGCGGATCAGCAACGCCCAGCGCAACCCGCGCAGCGGGAAGCCGAGGTAGAAGACGGCCATCGCCGCCAGCAGCAGGAACTTGTTCGCTCGCTGGATGTCGGCGGGCAGCTGGTCGAGCTTGAAGCCCGGGAGCGCCGCGAAGAGGAGGACCATCAGGACGAGCGGCAGGACGATGGAGACGATCGTCCGTGGCTGACGAAGGCGGCGCCCGATCGACACCTGGTCCCGGTCGGCCTTGTCCGCATCGGCGCCGGCGGTCTGATCGGCGAGCTTCTCGAGTCGCTCGAGCTCGCCCATCTTCTCGTAGTCGCCCATGTCGTCCAGGGTCGGTTCGGGCGGCAGATCCGGAGGCGTACCCGGGTCGTCGGTCATCGGTCCGTCCCGCTCCCTGCGACATCGCCGGCGTCGGGCCTCACCCGGCCGTTCCCTCGGGCACGCTGCACGAGCTTGGCCACCGGGGTGATCACCCGTGCGACATAGGATGCCCGACCCTGGACGATCGTGGCGGACCGGAGCGCAGCGAGGAGGCCGGCGGGCGTCGACGGATCGCCGTCCATCGGCGTATAGGCGATCCCGACCTCGAGGATCGAGTGCGCGTCGGATACGGCCACGCTCGGCAGGCCGTGCTCGTGGGCGAACTCGGCCGCCCGCTGGTTTCCGTTGCCGACGAGCCGGGCGTTCCAGCCTTCGACCCAGTCCACCTGCGCCGCCAACGCCTCGAGCCGCGGGTCATTGAGCATCGAGCCCCGGAACCGGTCGAACGGGTGCGGGATGCCGACCAGTCCGCCCTGCTCGCGCGCGGCGGCGATGGCCTCGACCGCCGACAGGCCCGGCGGGATGGCGCGCTCGAGGAACAGGCAGATCAGGTCGCCATCGCGCGTCTTGACCTCCGACCCGACGATGATCGTGAGATCCGCCGGCGCGCTGTCCCGGGCGCGGACGCGCCTCGTCGATCCGGTCGTGGTCGGTGATCGCCAGGTGGGTCAGTCCGCGCTTCTGGGCGGCGCGCATGACCGACTGCGGGTCGCTCAGCGAATCGAAGCTGCCCCGGGTATGGCAGTGGAGGTCGACGAAGGCACGTCCCCCGATCGGGTCCGGGCCCACGCGTCAGACCTGCTGGACGAGGGACTTCTTGAAGAAGTCGAAGTGCTCGAGGGCGATCCCGGTGCCCAGCGCGACGCAGTCGAGCGGATTCTCGGCGACGTGGCAGGGGACGCCGGTCACCTGGGTCAGCAGCTTGTCGATGTTGCGGAGCATCGAGCCGCCGCCGGACATCACCATGCCCTTGTCGATGATGTCCGAGCTCAGCTCGGGTGGGGTCTGCTCGAGGACCATCCGGACCGCCGACACGAGCTGCTGGAGCGGGGCCTCGATCGCCTCCATCGCCTCGGAGCTGGTGATCGGGATCGTCCGCGGAAGGCCCGCGATCAGGTCGCGGCCGCGGACCTCCATCTGGAGCTCGCGCTCGAGCGGGAGGGCCGTCCCGATCTCGATCTTGACCTCCTCGGCCGTCCGGTCGCCGATCATCAGGTTGTACTTCTTGCGGATGTAGGTGGCGATCGCCTCGTCGAACTTGTTGCCGCCGACCCGCAGGCTGGTCGACACGACGATCCCACCGAGGGCGATGACCGCGATCTCGCTGGTCCCGCCGCCGATGTCGATGACCATGTTCCCGGACGGCCCGCTGATCGGGACGTTCGCGCCGATGGCCGCGGCCAGCGGCTCCTCGATGAGGTACGCCTCGCCGGCCCCGGCCTTGAGCGCGGCGTCGCGCACGGCGCGCTTCTCGACCGAGGTCACCCCGGCCGGGACGCTGATCATCACGTCCGGCTTGGTGAAGTTGACCCGGCCCTTCTTCACCTTGCCGATGAAGTGGCTGAGCATCGCCTCGGTGATGACGTAGTCGGCGATGACGCCATCCTTCATCGGGCGGATCGCCTGGATGTTGCCGGGGGTCCGGCCGATCATCTCGCGGGCGTCCTCGCCCACCGCCACGATCCGGTTCTGGTCGTCGACCGCGACCACCGACGGCTCCTGGATGACGATCCCCTTGCCCTGGACATAGACCAGGACGTTGGCGGTGCCGAGGTCGATACCGATCTTCATGGGGGCGTGAGCGATCCCTTCAAGCGGTGGGCCATTGCCCGGAGTCAGCCGGTCGCGGCGGGCGCGACCGGCTCCGCGGCACGTTCGATCCGTGCACCGAGCTCCTGGAACTTGCGTGCGATGTTCTCATACCCCCGGTGAACATGATGCGCACCGTGGATGGTCGACGTCCCTTCCGCGGCCAGGGCGGCGAGGATCATCGATGCGCCGGCGCGCAGGTCGCCGATCTCGACCTCCGCCCCGTGGAGCGGGCTCGGACCGTGGATCGTGGCGTGGTGCGGGTCGGCGATGTCGATGCGAGCCCCCATCCGGCGCAGCTCGCCGAGGAACTCCAGGCGATCCTCGAAGATCGCCTCGTGGACCTGGCTCGCACCGTGGGCCTGGGTGAGCAGGACGCAGGTCGGCGACTGGAGGTCCGTCGCCAGGCCCGGATACGGTGCCGTCTCGATGTCCACCGCCCGGTATCGATCCCGATCGGCGCCCGAGACCTCGATCGTGTCCACGCCGCACGACACGCTGACCCCGACCCGGCCGAGCGTCTCGACGAACGCGGCGAGGTGCTCGCAGGGCGCTCCCTCCAGCGTCACCCGGCCGCCGGTCACGGCGGCGGCGACCACGAACGTCCCAGCCTCGATCCGGTCCGGGACCACCCGGTGATCGGCCCCGCGGAGCCGCTTGCGGCCCTCGATCTCGATCGTGTCGGGCTCCGTCCGCTCGATCTCCGCGCCCATCTTGCGGAGGAACGAAATGAGGTCGTCGACCTCCGGCTCCTGGGCCGCCGGCCGGATGACGGTGTGACCGTCGGCCAGCACCGCGGCGAGGATCGCGTTCTCGGTACCCATGACCGTGACGAACGGGAACGTCACGGTCGTCCCGCGCAGGCGGCCCGGCGCCTTGGCGAAGTAGTAGCCGTTGCGGTACTCGATCTCGGCGCCGAGGGCGCGCATGGCGTCGACATGGAGGTTGACCGGCCGGCGCCCGATCCGATCCCCACCCGGGTTGCTGATGATCACCCGGCCGAAGCGCGACAGGAGTGGTCCGAGGAGGATGAAGCTGGCGCGCATCTTGGCGGCCGCCTCGAGCGGGACGAACAGCCACTCGACGTCGCCGGACGCGACCTCGTACGTATTCGGCGCGGGGTGGTCGACGGTCACGCCGAGGTCGCGCAGGGTGTCGGCCATGACCCGGACGTCCTCGATCTCGGGCACGTTGGTGAAGGTGCAGCGCTCGCCGGTCAGTGTCGCCGCGGCGAGCAGCTTGAGTGCCGCGTTCTTGGCTCCGCTGACCTGGACGGTACCCTCGAGGACGCGGCCACCTTCGATCCGGAACGCCTCCGGGGCGACCGGTTCGGGCTGGAACTCCCAGTGGAACGGGCGGGCGTCGGCCACGGTGACTCGTTACCCGCGGCGCCGCGGACCCTCGCGATGGCGGCGCTCGGCCACGCGGATCCGCAGCAGGGCGGACTGGAGGGCGACGCGGGCGGCCGCCAGGTCGGCGCCCTCCTGGTCGCCGAACTCGAGCGCGCGCTCGGCGTCGCGGCGAGCCTCCTGGGCCGCCTCGAGATCGATCTCCGATGCCATGTCGGCGGTCTCGGCCATGACGACGACCCGATCGGGCCGGACCTGGAGGAACCCGCCGACGATCGCGAAGTGATCCTCGACGCCGGACTTGCGGATGCGGAGCTCACCCAGGCCGAGCGTCGTCACCAGCGGGGCATGGTGGGGCAGGACCCCGAGCTCGCCCTCGATCCCGGGCACCGCGACCGCATCGACGTCGTCCTGGTAGACGAGCCGCTCGGGCGTGACGATCTCCAGCCGGATGGTCATGCCTAGCCGGCCAGCTTCTCGGCGTTGGCCCGGACGTCGTCGATCGTGCCGGCCAGGAAGAACGCCTGCTCGGGCAGCGAATCGGCGTTGCCCTCGAGGATCTCCTTGAACGAGGCGACCGTGTCCTTGATCGGGACGTACTTGCCCGGCCGGCCGGTGAAGACCTCGCCGACGAAGAACGGCTGGCTCATGAACCGCTGGAGCCGGCGCGCCCGCGAGACCGTGGCCTTGTCCTCCTCGGACAGCTCGTCGATCCCGAGGATGGCGATGATGTCCTGGAGATCGCGGTAACGCTGGAGGACCCGCTGCGTCTCGCGCGCGACGTCGTAGTGGTCCTGGCCGACGACCAGCGGGTCGAGGACCCGCGACGTCGAGGTCAGCGGATCGACCGCCGGGTAGATCCCGAGCTCGGTGATGTAGCGCTCGAGGCGGATCGTCGAGTCGAGGTGACCGAACGTCGTGGCCGGGGCCGGATCCGTGTAGTCATCGGCCGGGACGAAGACCGCCTGGAGGCTGGTGATCGAACCCTTCTTGGTCGACGTGATCCGCTCCTGCAGCGCGGCCATCTCGGTCGCCAGGTTCGGCTGGTAGCCGACCGCACTCGGCATCCGGCCGAGCAGCGCCGAGACCTCCGAGCCGGCCTGGGTGAACCGGAAGATGTTGTCGATGAACAGGAGGACGTCCTTGCCCTCCTCGTCGCGGAAGTACTCGGCCATGGTCAGCGCGGTCAGGCCGACCCGCTGGCGGGCGCCCGGCGGCTCGTTCATCTGGCCGAACACGAAGGCGGTCTTGGCGATGACGCCCGAGTCTGTCATCTCGGCGATCAGGTCGTTGCCTTCGCGACTTCGCTCACCGACGCCGGCGAACACCGAGAACCCGGCGTGCTCCTGGGCCACGTTCCGGATCAGCTCCTGGATGATGACCGTCTTGCCGACGCCCGCGCCACCGAAGATGCCGATCTTGCCGCCCTTCTTGAACGGGCAGATCAGGTCGATGACCTTGATCCCCGTCTCGAACACCTCGACATCGGTCGTCTGCTGGTCGAACGGCGGCGGGTCCCGGTGGATCGGGAGGTGATGGGTCGCGACCACGGGTCCCTTGTTGTCGATCGGAAGCCCGAGCACGTCGAACACCCGACCGAGCGTCACCTCGCCGACCGGCACGGTGATCGCGGCGCCGGTGTCGATCGCGTCGACCCCGCGGGCCAGGCCGTCCGTCGTGGTCATGGCCACCGTGCGGACCCAGTTGTTGCCGAGGTGCTGCTGGACCTCGACCGTCAGCGGGACCTGGCCTTCGCGCTGGATCTCGACGGCGTTGTAGATCGCCGGCAGCTGCCCGGCCGGGAATTCGATGTCGACGACGGCGCCGGTGATCTGGATGACCCGGCCGGTCGCGGTGGTGGCGGTCGCCATGCTTGTCATTGCCTCCTGGGTGGGCGGGTCAGCGGGCCTGCGCGCCCGAAGCGATCTCGATCATCTCGCGGGTGATGTTGGCCTGGCGGACCTTGTTGTAGCTGAGGGTCAGGTCCTCGATGAGCTCCTCGGCGTTCTCGGTCGCGTTCTTCATCGCGACCATCCGGCTCGACTCCTCGCTCGCCTTCGCCTCGAGGATCGCCTGGTACAGGCGCGTCGCGACGTAGCGGGGAAGGATCTGCTCGAGCACGGCGCCGGCGCTCGGCTCGAAGATGAACTGGTTGCCGGGGATCCCCTCGGTGTCGGCCGACGGTTCGACCGGGAGCAACGTGTCCAGCGTCGGCCGCTGGACGAGGGTCGACACGAAGTGCGGGATAGATCACGTCGATGCGGGCATAGTCGCCCGGACAGGTAGTCGTCGGTGACGAGCCGGGCGAGGGGCAGGACGTCGGCGAACGACGGCCGGTCGCCGAACCCGGCGAAGTGGGCCTCGATCGGCACCCGGGCACGGCGCATCGCGTCGCGGCCCTTGCGACCGACGGTCACGACGGCCAGGTCGCCGCTGACCTCGGTGATCTCGCGTGCCGCGAAGCGGACGGCGTTCGAGGTGAACGGGCCGGCCAGCGGTCGGTCGGTCGTGATCAGGATCATCAGCCGCTTGCCGCTCTCGCGTCGGACGAGCAGCGGATGGTCGTCCCCGTCGAGCACCGTGGCCAGGTCGGCCAGGACCTCGTCGAGCTTCTCGCTGTACGGGCGCGAGGCGAGGGTGGCCTCCTGGGCGCGCCGCAGCTTGCTCGCGGCGACGAACTGCATCGCCCGAGTGATCTGCTTGATGTTCTTCACCGAGCCGATCCGCCGCCGGATATCACGCTGACTAGCCACGGATGCCTGCCGCGACCGTCGGCCGCTGTTCCGATCTGCCCAGGATCGTCGTTGGCGCCTGCGCGCGCTCGCTCACGCACGTTGGAGTGCGCTCGCTCACGTGCTCGGGGCCGCCTCGCCCTGGACCGCCGGAACGGCGGATTCTCGGTTCCATCTGTCGATCACGCTGAGAAGTTCTGTTGGTAGACGGAGATCGCGTCGTCGAAGGCGGCGGCGAGCTCGTCGCTCAGGGCGCCCTTGTCGGCGAGCTCGGTCAGGACGGTCGGGCGCTCCGTCTCGAGGAAGCGGTAGAACCCCGACTCCCACTCACGGACGCGGTTGTTCGGGATCTCATCGAGCGCACCGCGGGTCGCGGCGTACAGGATCGCGACCTGCTTCTCGACGCCGAGCGGCTGGTACTGCGGCTGCTTGACGACCTCGGACAGCTTTTCGCCGCGGGTCAGCTGGTCGCGGGTGGCCTTGTCGAGGTCCGAGGCGAACTGGGCGAACGCCGCCAGGGCGCGGTACTGGGCCAGGTCGAGCTTGAGCGGACCGGCCACCTTCTTCATCGCCTTGGTCTGGGCGGCCGATCCGACCCGCGACACGGAGATGCCGATGTTCAGCGCGGGACGCTGGCCCGAGTTGAACAGGTCCGTGTCGAGGAAGATCTGCCCGTCGGTGATCGAGATGACGTTCGTCGGGATGTAGGCGGACACGTCGCCGGCCTGGGTCTCGATGATGGGCAGCGCCGTCAGCGAGCCGCCGCCGTTGTCGCCGTTCAGCCGGGCGGCCCGCTCGAGCAGCCGGCTGTGCAGGTAGAAGACGTCGCCCGGGTACGCCTCGCGGCCCGGCGGGCGGCGGAGCAGGAGCGACATCTCGCGGTAGGCCCAGGCGTGCTTGCTCAGGTCGTCGTAGACGCACAGCGCGTCCTTGACCAGGCCCTGGCCGGCGATCTCGACCCCGACCTCCATGATCTCCTCGCCCATCGCCACGCCGGAGTACGGCGCCAGGTACTGGAGCGGCGCGGGATCCTCAGCGCCGGCCACGACCACGATCGTGTGCTCCATCGCGCCATGGGCCTCGAGGATCGCCACCGTGTTGGCCACGGTCGAGAGCTTCTGGCCGATGGCGACGTAGATGCAGACGAGGCCCTTACCCTTCTGATTGATGATCGTGTCGAGGGCGATGGCGGTCTTGCCCGTCTGGCGGTCGCCGATGATCAGCTCGCGCTGACCGCGTCCGATCGGGATGAGCGCGTCGATCGCCTTGATCCCGGTCTGGACCGGCGTGTCGACCGACTGGCGGACGATGACGCCGGGCGCGATCCGCTCGACCGGGCGGGTCTTCGTCGCGTTGATCGGGCCCTTGTCGTCGAGCGGGCGCCCGAGCGGATCGACGACCCGACCGAGCAGCTCCGGCCCGACGGGCACTTCGACGACGCGCCCGGTGGTCTTGACCGTGTCGCCTTCCTTGATCGCCGTGGCGTTCCCGAGGATGACCGCGCCGACCGTCTCCTCCTCGAGGTTGAGGGCCATGCCCATGACGCCGCCGGGGAACTCGAGCATCTCGGAAGAGAGCGCTCCTTCGAGGCCGTAGATCTGGGCGATCCCGTCGCCGACCTCGACGACCGTCCCCACGCCTCGCGTGTCGGCGGTCTGGTCGAACGAGTCGATCGCCGACTTGATGATGCTGATGATCTCGTCGGAACGAATGGCCATGTGCTGGGTCTCCTAGAGGGCGCCCGAGACGAGCTGGGTCCGGAGTCGCTCGAGGCGGCCGCGGACGCTGCCGTCGATCAGGCGGTCGCCGACCCGGACGACGAGGCCACCGAGCAGGCTCGGATCGACCGTCACGTCAAGCTCGACTCGGCCACCGGTCATCTGTTCCAGCCGCGCGGTCAGGGCGCTGACCTCGGACGGCTCGAGCGGCGCGGCGCTCGCTGCGTGGGCATGGGTGACGCCGTTGGCGGCATCGTCGAGGCGGCGGAATTCCGCCGCCACGCGCGGGAGGTCTTCGATCCGACCGCGCCGGAGCATCATCGAGATGAGGTTGAGGACGGGTCGGCTGACCGAGCCGCCGATGGCATCGGCCAGCGCCGCCGCCCGACGTTCGGTCGGCACGGCGGGGTTGTTCAGGCCGGTGGCGACCGTCGGATCGGTCAGGACCGCAGCCGCGAGATCGAGCTCGCGGCGCCACGTCTCGACCGTGCCGTCGCGACCGCCGATCTCGAATGCGGCCTCCGCGTAGCGCCGGGCGGCCGTGGACGGTCGGGCCATCAGCCGGCGGCCTTCGGCCCGTCAGGCGCACGCAGGAATTCCTCGACCAGGCGACGCTGCCGCTGATCGCTCATCGTCTCGCCGACGACGCGACCGGCCGCGGCCAGGGCGAGGTCGGCGACCTCGGAACGGAGATCCGCCAGGGCCCGATCCTTCTCGGCCTGGATGTCGGCCGCCGCCCGGACCCGCATCCGCTCGAGCTCGTCGCGCGTCGCGGCGATGTCGGCGTCTCGCGTCTCCTGGGCCACCTTCTGGGCCCGGTCGATGATCTCCTTGGCCTCTCGACGAGCCTCGGTGATCGTCGCCGTCCGCTCGGCGGCCGACGACTCCCGCTCCGCTCGCGCCGCCTCGGCGTCGGACAGACCCTGCTCGATCCGCGCCCGCCGGTCGGCGAGCATTCCCGCGATCGGCGTGGCGAAGAACATCTTGAACAGCGCGAAGAACAGGATGAAGTTCGCCGCGCCGATGATGATCCAGAACACGTTGATCGTCAGCCCGCCGGCCTCTTCGGCCGTCAGCCGGACGACCTCACGCGTCGCGGGCCCCGCGATCGCCAGGAAGTCCACAGATCGTCTCCCTCGGACGCCGTCCTAGCTGAAGATCGCCAGCAGGCCGACGACGACGGCGAGGACGCCGAGTCCTTCGGCGAATGCCGCGAGGATGATCGCCAGACCGCGGATCTGGCCGGCGGCATCCGGGTTCCGGCCGATGGCCGTGGCGGCCAGGCCGCCGAGGATGCCGATGCCGATGCCGGGTCCGAAGACCCCGAGGGCCGCAAGGCCGGCGCCGATGTGCTCCATTCGCTGGTTCCTCCTATTCCCGACCCGTTGGGTCGGGTCGATCTGGACCGATGGGTCGACCCCGCTCCGGGGCCGGGTCAGTGTGCGGGGGCGGCGACAGGTTGATCGTGGAGCGCCTCTTCGAAGACGACGGCACCCTCCTCGGCGATCTCACCTTCCTCGTCGTGGTGCTCGATGGCGAGGGTCGTGAAGATCAGGAACAGGACCGAGAAGATCAGCGCCTGGATGAAGTTGAGGATGACCTCGAGGCCGATCAGGGCGACCGGCAGGAAGATCAGGGTGAGCGCGGTGATGGCCGCCAGGGCGACCTCGCCGCCGTAGATGTTGCCGAAGAGCCGCATCGACAGGGTGAGCGGCTTGACGAACTCGAGCATCAGCTCGATGAGGCCGACGAACATCGCGATGATCCCGGCGCCGATGCCGTGCTTGAACTCGTGGAACGGGAAGAACTTGCGGAGGTAGCCGAGGCCGAGGTGCTTGAAGCCCTGGTACTCGAAGAAGACGAACGCCACGAGGGCCAGGCCGATGGTGATGTTGACGTCCGAGGTCGGCGCCCGGAGGAAGTCGACCCTGCCGATCGGCGGGACGAGCCCGATCCAGTTGCAGAACAGGATGAGGATGAAGAACGCGGCGAACATCGGGAGGTACGGCTTGACGGCCGGACCGCCGATCCCGGTCCCGAAGTTCTCGAGCGACTCGTAGCCGAACTCGGCCAGATTTTGCAGTCCGCTCGGGATGCGGTTCATCTTCCGGGTCGCGAAGAAGGCCACGACGATCAGGACCGCCATGACGATCCACATCGTCAGGATCGTCGAGGTGATGCTCGGGTGGAGGGCGACGACGAGCGAGCCGGTCGCCATCGGGTTCCCGGGGTCGAGGTCGAGGACGACGTGCGGCGGCGGGAACTCGATCGAGCCGTTGATGTAGCAGACGGGGAAGGTGCACGCGTCACCGAGCGCGCCGCCGCGCGGGAACGGCGGGACGAAGAACAGCGCGAGCCCGTCCACCACGAGGAGGATGACCGCCAGGATGCCCAGCGTCCGGATCTTGCGACGGCGCGCACTCGCGGCCTCTTCGGCAGACTCCGGCATCGTCTCGGGTGTCTGGGCGACCCCTCCGGTCGCGACCTGATCGCTCGACACGCTCGCTCCACACACATGAGCGCGGCACGTTCGCCGCGCTCTCGCCGCTTTCGATCGGGCCTGGGGCCCGTCAGTCGTACTTCGCCAGGAACCGCGTGATCAGCCGATAGATCCCGACGGTGCCGATGGCGGCCCCGCCGAGGAACCCGACGACCACGAAGATGGGCGCGGTCCCGATCTGCCCGTCGAGCCATCTCCCTGCCAGAGCACCCACCAGGGTGGTGATCAGCAGCAGGAACCCGATCTCCGAGAACAGGGCGAAATAGGCTCCCGCCTGACTCGACAAAGCCCCCGGATGATACCAGCCCGCCACGACCGCGGGCAAACTCCGGGTTGTGGCTGGGTTGCGGGAGGACGGTCCACGACGGGTCGCCGCGGGCAGGCGCCTACCGTGCGACGACGAAGGTGTCCAGGTCCACCCGCGGGTGACCGGCCGTGCCCGAGACCACGATCCGGATGGTGTGGAGCCCGGCGGTCGGCCAGCTCGTGCTGAACACGAGCTGCTGGTACGTCGACGCCGAGGTGAACGTGCTCACGGTCGTCACCGGGACACCGTCGATCAGGACCTGGGCGCTGCCGCGCGCCGGGCTCTTCGCGCTGACCCAGGCGATGCCCTCACCGGTGAAGCTGTAGGTCACGCTGGCGTTGGCCGCGGTCGCGTATCTGGCCCCGCCCAACGAGTACTTCGTCGAGCTCGCGGCCACCCAGGCCCCGCTGTAGACGATGCCGGCCGTGCTCTCCTGGACGCGCGATACGATGAATGTCTGGCTTGTCGCCCACGGACTGATGTTGCCGGCCGTGTCCGTCACCTTGACCCGGTAGCGGTAGGACTTGCCGTAGGTGAACTTGCGAGCCGCGCTTCCCGCGGTCGGCCGGATGAGGCTGATCGCCTTGTACGCGCCGCCGTTGTAGCTCTCCTGGACCTGGTACGACTTGAGTCCGGTCCCGGCGTCGGTCGTCCCCCACACGACCCGGACGCTCCCGCTCGTCGCGCCGAGCGTCCCGGAACCCACGATCGACAGCGTCGGCCGCGCGGCGATCGGAGTGGCCGTGACGATCGTGATCGAGACGGTCGCGGTGCTGGTGACATGTGTGTCGTTCACGATCGTGTACTTGAACGAGTCGGGCCCGGTCAGGAAGCCCGTCGGATTGTAGGTGAGGCCCGTGCCACCACCAGTGATCGCGACCGTGCCCTTCGAGCCCTGGGTGACCGACGGATCGTGAGGTGATCGCCGGCGTTCTTGTGAGTGTCGTTGGCGAGTACATCGGATCGGATTGGCGACCGCTGCCCTGCAGGATCGTCGGGAGGTCGGTGTGCGCGTCGTTCTTCGGGATCGACCTTCGGCGTCACTGAGGATGCTCTGTCACGTGGGGCCGCGAGCATCGCTCGCCGTGAAGGTGAACGAGTCGGTACCCGGAACGTAGCCGAGCGGGCGTATAGGTGTACTGACCCGTGTCCCGTTGAGGACGCAGGCGCCATGGGCCGTGTGAATGGCTCCGATCGCATAGGTGAGCGTGTCGCCGTCGATGTCAATGCAGGTGGGATGGACGACGTGCAGCTTCGTGTCCTTAGTGGTGAAGGTCGCAACCCGATCGCGACGTGCACACGGGGGGTCGTTGACGTTCGTCACGGTGATCTGGAGCGTGCTGGATCGGCCCCGTATCGATGACCGCCGTTCACGATCGCCGCCGTTGTCATGCACGTGCACCCCGATGTTGGCAATCCCGTTCGCGTTCGCGCGCAAGGGTGTAGGTCAGGACCCCAGCCGGAGATACGGCCGGCTCGACGCGAACATCGATGGCTTCGAATTCGAGTCGATGACGAAGTCGACGATCTGGCGGATCTCATCGGGCGGTCCCGTGACCGGCGCCGTCGCCCAACCCGCAACGGTGTGCAGCCCGGTGTCTTCGGTCAGCAGTCTGGTTCGCACCCTTGGCGAAGCTCGGTGCGTCGTTGACCGGGGTGACGTTGATCGTGAAGGTCTGCCCCGCACTCGTGTCGTGGCCGTTGTTGGCGGTGCCGCCGTCGTCCTCGAGAGGAGGGTGATCGACGCACTGCCGTTCGCGTTCGCGCTGGGGGTGTAGGTCAAGGTGCCGCTCGGCCGCTGACCGCGGGCGGCGAGCTGAACAGGCCGGAGTTCGTAGTTCGAGTCGACCACGAAGGTGAGCGTCTGACCGGTGTCGTCGGCTCCCTGGCTGATCGCGGTCGCCCAGCCTGAGACCGACTGAGCACCGGCGTCCTCGTTGTCTGTCTGATCGGAGCCCTTGGTGAAGCTCGGGACGTGGTTGATCGAACTGATGCTGATCGTGAACGTCTGGGTCGGGCTCGTGTCGTCGCCACCGTCGGCGGTGCCGCCGTCATCGTGTAGATGGAGTGTGACCACGGAGTCGCCGCTCGCACCGGGGATCGGGGTGAACGTCAGGTCCCGCTCGGACTGACCGCGGGGCCGACGCTGAACAGGTCGGGTGACGCGTTGTCGATCACGAAGTCCAGCACATCGCTGGACTCGTCGGCCGGGCCCTTGCTGATGTTCGTCGCCCAGTTCGGGAAGCTCGCCGCGCCGGACGACTCGGAGACCGTCTTGTCGGGGCCCTTGGTGAAGCTCGGTGCGTCGTTGACCGCGGTGACGTTGATCGTGAAGGTCTGCCCCGCACTCGTGTCGTGGCCGTTGTTAGTGGTGCCGCCGTCGTCCTCGAGATGGAGGGTGATCGACGCACTGCCGTTCGCGTTCGCCTTGGGGGTGTAGGTCAAGGTGCCGCTCGGGCTGACGGCGGGCGGCGAGCTGAACAGGCCGGAGTTCGAGTTCGAGTCGACCACGAAGGTGAGCGTCTGACCGGTGTCGCCGGCTCCCTCGCTGATCGCGGTCGCCCAGCCTGAGACCGACTGAGCACCGGCGTCCTCGTTGTCTGTCTGATCGGAGCCCTTGGTGAAGCTCGGGACGTGGTTGATCGAACTGATGCTGATCGTGAACGTCTGGGTCGGGCTCGTGTCGTCGCCACCGCCGGCGGTGCCGCCGTCATCGTGTAGATGGAGTGTGACCACGGAGTCGCCGCTCGCACCGGGGATCGGGGTGAACGTCAGGGTCCCGCTCGGACTGACCGCGGGGCCGACGCTGAACAGGTCGGGTGACGCGTTGTCGATCACGAAGTCCAGCACATCGCTGGACTCGTCGGCCGGGCCCTTGCTGATGTTCGTCGCCCAGTTCGGGAAGCTCGCCGCGCCGGACGACTCGGAGACCGTCTTGTCGGGGCCCTTGGTGAAGCTCGGTGCGTCGTTGACCGCGGTGACGTTGATCGGTGATCGTCGCCGCCGTCGACGGTCCGTCTGAGTCGGTCCCGGTGTATGTGAACGAATCGTTGCCGTTGGCGTTGGGATTGGGCTCGAATGTGAACGACCCATCGGATTGCACCGTGGCATGGCCGTCCGCTCCGTCGGTATCCAGCGCGTAGTCGATCGAGACGTCGTCGGAAGTACACGCGAGGTTACCTGTGACGGTGTGGTCCTCGTTGACGGTGACCGAGTCGTTGCTGCAGTCGGGCGGAAACCCGTCGGACGCCAACACCCCGAGCGGGCGTCACGAGGCTCGCGACGAATGCCGCCGCGAGGAGTGCCCCTCGGGTCCTACTGAACATTGACATTCACGTGATCGGTTGCGATCTGTCCACCGGCGCCATGCACGGTCAGCAGCGACATTGCATCCGGCGGCCGGGCACGCGGTGTCGTACAGGTGCGAGACCGTGGTTGTCGTGCCCGTGATGTTTCCGCTGGCCGACTGCGAGTCGTCAAAATCGATGTCGTAGGTCGTCGCATGCGTCGCTGTGATCGTGAACGTCACGGTGTCGCCGACCGCGGCTGAAGAGGTGCTCGGCCGAGAATCCCGTCAGTGAGAGGGGCAGCGGGGTCGGCTTCGGCGTCTTGGTCGGCTTCGGTGTCGGCGACGGCGTCTTCGTCGGAGCTGAGTCGGCAACTGCGTGATCGTGGGCAGGGGGAGCCTGCGTCGCTGGGCCTCGGGGTCCGGTCGGTCGGCGTCGGGCTTGGCGTCGATGAGACGAGGATCGTCTGGGTCGGCGACGGCTCCGGAACCGTCGAGGCGATCGCGACCGCCGACTCGACAGGCGCCTGGGTCGGCGTTGGAGTCATGACCTGGGGCGTGCCGGTCGCCGTCGAGGACGCCTCCGGACGGCTGCGGGTTCGGCGATTGCGGCGGGATCACCACGTTGATCGCGACGACGACGAAGCCGATCAGCACGAGCGTGGCGCCGACGGTGTCGCGGAGGAGCCGGAGTCGCGACGACCGCTCGACGGCGAGCGGCGGGACAACGAGCGGCACCGGAGGTGGCGGGGCCTCGACCCGGTGCGGGCCCGACACGACGATCCGCTGGGGGGCGATGTGAACGGGGCCCGCAGCAGCATCGGCCGTCCCGAGACGGCGCGCGACGTCCTCGGACGCCATCGGGGCCGGATCCGACTTCGACGTGTGGCGACCCGACGAGCGTCGCAAGGTGAAGATCGCGAGCACGCCGCCGACGACCCGGCGGAAGAACCGGACGATCCGGAAGCGGGATTGCGGACGGTTCTCCGAGCCGCGCCAGCGCCACGTTTCCTCGGCCTCGAACAGCAGGACGAGAACCAGAAGAAGGGCGACGACGGCAAGGATGAGCTGATCGGTCATGGGTCCCCACAGACCGGGCCGCCGGGGCACACGGAACGGTCACGTCGATGCTAGCACCGCGCCGTCGAAGGGGGTACTACCGGGGTAGGACCATCGTTGCCGGGTGGCACCGACCGCGACCGACCCGCACCGGACCGGACCCGGCCGGACCGGTTCACCGATCAGACGGGCGGGTCGGATGGAGGCGTCGCGGACCCCGCCGCAGGGGTGGGAGGCGGGGTCGCCGGGGCGGCGGAGACCGGTGCCTCGGGCGAGGTCTCGTAGGTCTCCGCCTCGAGGTCCTCCTGGACCGCCTCGCGGCTGGTGAGGACGAACAGGATGAGCCCGGACGCCACGACCACACCGACGAAGGCGTAGAGCTGACCCGCGCCGGACAGGAAGAACGACATCACCGCCAGGACGCCGGTGATCGCATAGATGAGCAGCACCGTCTGGGTGTGGCTCAGGCCCAGGTCCAGCAGCCGGTGATGGACGTGGCCGCGGTCGGGCGTGAACGGCGACCGGCGATTGGCGAGCCGGCGGACGATGATCCAGAACGTGTCGATGATCGGCACGCCCAGGACGAGCAGCGCCACGGCGACCTTGGCCGTCCCGAGGATCGACAGGACGGCCAGCGTGTAGCCGATGAACATCACGCCGCTGGTCCCGACGAAGATCGACGCCGGGTGGAAGTTCCAGCGCAGGAACCCCAGCAGCGACCCGGCCAGGACGAAGCACAGGATCGCGATGAACGGCTGATCGAGGACGGTCGTCAGGCTGATCAGGCCGAGGGTGACCGCCGCGATGAGCGCGATCCCCGACGACAGCCCGTCGAGCCCGTCGATGAAGTTGATGCTGTTGATCATCCCGACGATCCACAGCACGCTGAAGATGATCGCGAAGCCCTCGCCGAGCAGGATGAGACCGGGTCCGAACGGGTTGGCGACGGCGCCGATCTCGGCCCCGAGGCCCACCGCCACGAGCGCGATCGCGACCTGGCCCAGGAGCTGCCAGCGCGCCCGGATCTGGAGGGCGTCGTCGAGGAAGCCGATCGCCGCTGCGATGAGTCCGCCGATGAGCAGCGCACCGAGCTCGCCGGGGTGGACGGTGCTCGGCATGACCACCGCCGCCACGTCCCCGCGGTCGACCAGGATGACGACGACGATCGCCACCGGCAGGAAGGCACCGACGACGGCCAGGCCGCCGGCGCGCGGGACGGGGCTGGTGTTCACCCGGCGCGGATCTGGTTGATCGACCAGCCCGAACGCCTGGGCGAACCGCCGAACGCCCGGGGTCAGGACGAGGGCGAGCAGCGCGGCGGCGATGAACGCGGCGAGGAGCGTCGGCGCGAGCGCACCGACACCCGGGATGAACTGCATCAGACCTCGGTGAGACCTGGGACCGGGAACCGAGCGACGATCGCGGCGACCTCGTCGGCCAGCCGGGCCTGGATCGCCGCGTCGGCGCGGTCGCGGATGGCCTCCACGATGATCCGTCCGACCTGCCGCATCTCGGGCTCGGCGAACCCACGGCTCGTGGTCGCCGGCGTCCCGATCCGGATGCCGGACGAGATGTTCGGCGGATTGGCGTCGAACGGGATGCCGTTCTTGTTGACGGTGATCCCGATCTCGTCGAGGACGTGCTCGGCTTCCTTGCCGGTCACCCCGAACGGGGTCACGTCGGCCAGGATGAGGTGGTTGTCCGTCCCGCCGCTGATCAGGCGCATGCCTTCGCCGGCCAGGGTCTCGGCCAGGGTCCGGGCGTTGGCCAGGACCTGGACCTGGTACTCGCGGAACTCGTCGGTCAGGGCCAGCTTGAAGCCGATCGCCTTGGCCGCGATCACGTGCTCGAGCGGTCCGCCCTGGACGCCGGGGAAGACGCTCCGGTCGATCGTCGCGGCGAGGTTCGGCTTGACCATCGGGTAGTCCGCAGGGTCTGCCGTCGGCGGGAGGTCGGTGCGGCTGAAGATCAGCCCGCCCCGGCCGCCGCGCAGCGTCTTGTGGGTGGTCGTGGTGACCAGGTCGGCGTGGGGGAACGGGCTCGGGTGGAGGCCGGCCGCGACCAGCCCGGCGATATGCGCCATGTCGACCCACAGCAGCGCCCCGACCGAGTGGGCGATGTCGGCCATCCGCTCGAAGTCGATGATCCGCGGATAGGCGCTGGCGCCGGCGATGATGACCTTCGGTCGGACCTCGCCGGCCTGCAGCTCGAGGGCGTCGTAGTCGATCCGCTCGTCGTCCCGCCGGACGCCGTAGCCGTGGATCTCGAAGAACCGGCCGCTGAAGTTGAGCGCCATCCCATGGGTCAGGTGGCCGCCCTGGTCGAGCTTCATCCCGATGACCCGGTCGCCGGGGTTCACCGTGCTGAGATAGGCCGCCATGTTGGCCTGGGCGCCCGAGTGCGGCTGGACGTTGACATGCTCGGCACCGGGGAAGAGCTCGAGGGCGCGCTGCTGGGCGAGGCGCTCGACGACGTCGACGAACTCACAGCCGCCGTAGTAGCGCTTGCCGGGCAGGCCCTCGGCGTACTTGTTGGTCAGCCAGCTACCCTGGGCCTCGAGCACCGCGCCGTAGACGTAGTTCTCGCTGGCGATCAGCTCGATCTTGTCGTGCTGGCGGCGCCGCTCGCCGAGCATCGCCTCCCAGACCTCGGGATCGACGTCGGCGATCGGGGCCCAGGCGAGTCCCGTGGGGGCGGTCGTGCTCATCGGATCCCTCGATCTTCGGCGTTCGCGGATCGGCCCGGGTCGTGGTGCCGGCCCCGGGTCGCGGGCGACCTGGGCCATGGTCCCACAACGGTCGCCTTCGCCGTTCGGCGGCGCGGAGGCAGCGCGCGGTCGGCCTGCCCGAACCGGAGCGGTCGGCGCGACCGGTCGGTCGTGGCCCGCCTACTGCGCCGCCGTGGCCCGCCTACTGCGCGGCACCGCCGGGGGCGGCGCTATCTGAGCACGGAGGGTGGGCACCCGCGGGTTACGGGCTGCGGCGGTGGTACGGGCGAGAGCCGGCCGGCGACTTCGATCGCACACAGCAGCCCACGCTGGCGTTCGGGCCCGCAGTCCCAGAACCGGCTCGATCTCGTCGTGGGAACGAGGTCACTACCGTCGGGGGCGGTATCACGCGAGAGCCACGGCTGGGCCGGCCGCGAACGGCGAACCACCGCAAGGCCGACCGCGAACCGCGAGCCACGGCTGGGCCGGCCGCGAACCGCGAGCCACGGCTGGGCCGGCCGCGAACCCAGAGCCACGGCTGGGCCGGCCGCGAACCGCGAGCCACGGCTGGGCCGGCCGCGAACCCAGAGCCACGGCTGGGCCGGCCGCGAACCGCGAGCCACGGCTGGGCCGGGCCCGAGCCGCGAACCACCGCAAGGCCGACCGCGTCACGCGAGAGCCACGGCTGGGCCGGCCGCGAGCCGCCAGCCACCGCAGGGCCGGCCGCGAGCCGCCAGCCACCGCAGGGCCGGCCGCGGACCTGCGCCCCGAGGTCAGCCGGACGTGTCGCGACGCTAAATGCCGCGGCGTCGTCTAGGACGCCTCGAGTCGTGGGAGGCCCGCGTCCTCGAGGACCGCGGACAGGACGTCGGCCGGCAACGCACCGGCGCGGAGGAGGCGCGGCGGATCGACCGAGCAGTCGACCACCGAGGATGGAGCACCGACCCGGGCCGGTCCGCCGTCGAGGACGATCGTCAGGTCGGCGACGTCGCCGAGCATCGCCAGGACGCCGGCCGCATCGGTCGCCTCGGGTTCGCCCGACCGGTTGGCCGATGTCACCGGCAGCGGGCCGAGCTCCGCGGCGAGCGCGCGCGGTGCGTCGTGGTCCGCCAGCCGCAGCCCGATGGTGGGTGCGCCACCGGTCAGCGCCGCGGGCAACGGGATGTCGTCGCGCTGGCGGGCCACGAGCGTGAGGGCGCCCGGCCAGAAGGCCGCGGCCAGCACATGGAACGCGGCGCTCAGGTCGGCGACGTCCGCCGCCTGGTGGTGATCCGCGAGGAGGAGCACGACGCCCTTCTCGGGAGGGCGGTGCTTGGCGACGAACAGGCGCTCGATCCCGCCGTCGGTGGTGAGGGCCACGCCGATCCCGTAGACCGTATCGGTCGGCAGGGCGACCAGCTCCCCGCGACGGAGCGCCTCGACCGCGAGTGCACGGCCGACCGCATCGTCCGGCACCAGGCGTGGGCCCATCAGCGGAGCGCGGCGCCGCCGGGCCGGATCGACCCGACGTTCCGTGCCGCGTCCCGACCGCCCAGGACCAGGGCCCGGATGACGTCCGCGGCGCCCTCGTCCTCGAGCGGCGGCGCGACATAGCGCGCGGCGGCCTGGACGGCCGGCGGAGCCGACGGCATCGCGACCCCGTGGCCGGCCATCTCGATCATCTCGAAGTCGTTGAACTGGTCGCCCATCGCCATCGTCTGCTCGAGCGGGATCCCGAACCGGCGGGCGAGGTTGCGCATCGCGCGGCCCTTCGACACGCCGGGGGCGAGGAACTCGAGGAACTGCGGATGGCTGACCGTGACCTCGGCCATCCCGGCGAAATGCGTGCGGGCAGCCTCCAGCACGTCGAGCGGCCGCCCGTCCTCGCCTACCGCGAGGACCTTCGAGACGGGGTGGCGGACCCATCGCTCGAGATCGGGCACCACCTCGGCGCGCGCGCCGAGGAACGTCGAGTAGTCGTCGGTCCTGGGGTCGCCGGCGGGCATGACGAATCGTTCGAGGTGGTTGATGTGCGGGGCGAACCCCTGCGCGCGCGTCCAGCGGATCGCCTCGCGGGCCGCCTCCGCCGGCAGCGGCCGGTGGTACAGCATCCGGCCGATCCCGCCGTCAGGGCCGGGCATCGCCCGGACGAGCGCGCCCTGGTAGCCGATGATCGGATCGGTCAGCCCAAGCGCCCGCGCGAACGGCTGGGCGCTCGTCGGCATCCGCCCCGTCGCGATCACGACCCGCACGCCGCGGGCGACCGCATCGAGGATCGCCGCCCGGATCTTCGGGCGCAGGACGAGGTCGGGCTCGACCAGCGTCCCATCGAGGTCGAGTGCGAGCAGCCGGATCGGGAACCGCGGGTCGGCCACGATCAGGCCGGGGTCTCTGGGCGCGGTCGCTCTTGTCGCTCCAGCCGCACGATCCGCGTCAGTCCCGCCAGGTCTGGCAGGAGCTCACGGGTCCAGTCCGGCATCCGCGTGGCGACCTCGCCGAGCACGAGATCGCCTTGGTCGGCGCCGATCTCGAGGACCGCGACGCCCTCGGCCCGGAGCACCCGGGGCAGGCGCTCGAGCAGGGCACGAACGACGTCCAACCCGTCCGGTCCGCCATCGAGCGCGACGCGCGGCTCGAACGACAGCGCGACCGACAGGCCGTCGATCGCCTCGGATGCGATGTACGGCAGGTTCGCGGCGACGACGTCGATGAGGTGACCGTCGATCGGGAGCAGGTCGGCGATCGCGAACTCGATCCGGTCGGCCACCCCGTGCCCGACCGCGTTCTCGCGCGCGAGCTGGATCGCCTCCGGGGCGATGTCCGTGGCGAGGATCCGGATCTCGTCGAGCATCCGTCGCTTCCGGAGCGCGACGGCGAGGGCGACCGCGATGGTCCCTCCGCCGGTCCCGACATCGGCGACGAGGATCGGACGGGTTCCCGGCGGCCGGGGCGCGGCGACGAGCCGGCTGACGACCTCCGACTCGACGATGTCGACGACCTGCTCGGTCTCCGGTCGCGGGATGAGCGCGCGAGGATCGGTGGCGAAGGCGAGCCCGTGGAACTCACGGAAGCCGCGGATATAGGCGATCGGCTCACCGAGCTCGCGTCGAGCGAGGTCGCCCTCGTAGACGGCGGCCGCCGCGTCACCGACGACCGTTTCGGGATGGGCGGCGAACGAGGTCCGGTCGGTCCGCAGGATCCGCGCCAGGAGCAGCTCCGCGTCGAGTCGCGGGCTCTCCGAGCCGGAGGCGGTCAGGCGGTCGGTCCCGAGCCGGATCAGTGCTTCGACGGTGGGCATCGTGGCTACCGTCGGCGGCCCGCGCCAACGCCGGGCGGATCCTCGTCGTCGTCCTCGCCGAGCGACGACAGCTGCTCGGCCTGATCGGTGGTGATGAGCGCGTCGATGAGCTTGTCGAGGTCCCCGTCGAGCACGCGCGGCAGGTTCGACAGGTCCATCCCGATCCGGTGGTCGGTGACCCGGTCCTGCGGGAAGTTGTAGGTCCGGATCTTGTCCGACCGGTCGCCAGCGCCGATCATCGACCGTCGGGCGGCCGAGTTCTCGGCCCGCTGCTTCTGGAGCTCGAGGTCCTGGAGCCGCGCCCGCAGGACGGCCAGCGCCTTGGCCTTGTTCTTGTGCTGGCTCTTTTCGTCCTGGATCTCGACGACCAGGCCGGACGGGAAGTGGGTGATCCGCACCGCGGAGTCGGTCGTGTTGACCGACTGGCCGCCGGGTCCCGACGAGCGCTTGACCTCGATCCGGAGATCCTTCTCCTCGTCGATGACGATCTCGTTCTCCTCGACCTCGGGCAGGACGACCACGGTCGCGGTCGAGGTATGGGTGCGGCCGCTCGATTCGGTCGCCGGGACCCGCTGGACGCGGTGGACCCCGCCCTCGAACTTGAGCCGCGAGTAGGCCCCGTCACCGCTGATCTCGACGATCGCCTCCTTGAGCCCGCCGATGCCGGTCTCGTTGGTGGAGATCGCCTCGGCCGAGAAGCGGTGCCGCTCGGCATACCGCAGGTACATCCGGAGGAGCTCGGCCGCGAACAGGGCCGCCTCCTCGCCCCCGGCGCCGGCCCGGATCTCCATGATGACGTCGCCGTCGTCCGCCGGATCGCGCGGCAGGAGCAGGACCTTGAGCTCCTCGATCAGGCGGGTCTCGTCGGCCTCGAGGCGGGTGATCTCGTCACGGGCCATCGCCCGGAGCTCCTCGTCGGTCTCGCCGTCGCGCATCTCGCGGGCCCCGGCAAGCTCGGTCCGCGTGTCCTCGAGCCGACGGATCGCCGAGACGACGGGCTCGAGCCGCGACAGCTCGCGGCCCAGGCGCCGGATGGCCTCCGGGTCCATCGACGTCTCTGGAAGTGCGAGCTCTGCTTGGACCGCCTCGTACCGCGCGACGACCTCGCGGAGCTTGCCGTCGATCATGCGCCCGAGACGGGCCGATCGGTCTCGACCGCGACCGGCTCAGGGGCCGGATCGGCGGCGGCGACCCCGGTCGGGACCGCACCGGCGGCGGCGACCCCGGTCGGACGACCGCACCGGCGGCGGCCGTGGACGCGGCCGCCTCGGCAGCGCGATCCGCGGCCAGCTGGGCCTTGATCCGCGCCTCGACGTCGGCGAGCGGCTCACGTTCGAACGTCGCGCTGCCGTCGGGGACCGTCTCGCCGTCCGCGACGAGCGCCTGCTCCATCGACACGATCGCGACCTCGATCATGTCGTCGGTAGGCTGGCGGGTCGTGATCTTCTGGACCCAGATCCCCGGCATCATCACGACATGGACGATCGGGTTCGCCCGATGCCGCGCGCCGAATCGGAGGAGCTCGTAGCCGACCGCCGCGATGACCGGGATGAGCACGATCCGGCTGACGACCATGACCACCGGCGTCTGCCGGCCGACGAGGCTGAACATGATGATCGACAGCGCGATCACGACGACCAGGAACTCCGTCCCGCAGCGCTGGTGCGCGGTCGGATACTTGCGGACCTCGGCCGTGGTCAGCGGGTCACCGGCCTCGAGCGCGTGGATCGTCATGTGCTCGGCGCCGTGGTACTGGAACACACGCTTGACGTCCTTGGCCTGGGCGATCAGCACGAGGTAGCCGACGAAGATGACGACCCGGATCAGGCCCTCGACGAGGTGCTGGACCAGGCCGTTGTCGATCTGGCTGGTGGTGACGGTCGCGATCACCAGCGGGAACAGGAAGAAGATCCCGATCCCGGCGGCGAGGGTGATCAGGAGCATGATCGCGACGGCGCTCCGCCCGAGCTCGACGCCCTCCTCGGACGCCGCCAGCGAAGCGGAGCGGACGAGCCAGCGCGTCCCGACCACGAGGGTCTCGTACAGGACGACGAGTCCGCGCACGAACGGAAGCCGCGACCAGCGGCTGCCGTGGAAGCCGGCATCGAGCCGCTCGGTCTGCCAGACGATCCCGCCCTCGGGGCTGCGAAAGGCAACGGCGATCGCGTCGCGACCCCGCATCAGGACGCCCTCGATGAGCGCCTGTCCGCCGTAGGTGTAGCGCGCCATCCCGGAAGTCTACCGGCTCACGGTGGGCCGGCCGGCCGATGGCGCGGGGGCGGGACTACGCCCGCGCAGAGCGCTCGAGCCGCTTCTGGAAGCGCTCGACCTGGCCGGCGGTGTCGATGATCGTCTGCTTGCCCGTGAAGAACGGATGGCAGTTGCTGCAGACGTCGACGCGCAGCTCCGGTCGGGTCGAACCGAGCGTGAATTCGATGCCGCACGATCCGCAATGGACCTGCGCCTGGTAGTACTTGGGATGGATGTCGGGCTTCACGTTCGGTCGTCTCCTCCGGCGCCGTCCGTACGGGTCGTCTGCCCGCCGGTGGTCGTCGGCTGTGCTGGTTGCGCGCTATGCCTCGGCCGCGACGGCCGGGACCGCCTCGACGCGGATGCGCTTCTTCGTCTTGGTCTGGTGCTCGAAGCGGACCTTGCCGGTCACGGTCGCGAAGACGGTGTAGTCCCTGCCCAGGCCGGTGCCCTCACCGGACAGGAAGGTCATCCCCCGCTGTCGGACGATGATCGAGCCCGCCGGGACGAGCTGGCCGTCGCCGACCTTCACGCCGAGGCGCTGGCCGACGCTGTCGCGACCGTTCTTCGAGCTCGAGCCGGCCTTCTTGTGTGCCATCGGGTCTACTCGTCCTTCTTCGTGGTGCGCGGCTTCTTGGGCGCGGCTTCGGCCGCGGGCTTCGGGGCCGCCGGCTTCTTGGCGGCCGTCGGCTTGGCGGCGGCCTTTGGCTCGGCCTTCGCCGCGGTCTTCGGCTCGGCCTTGGCGACCGGTGCGGCCTTCGCCGTCTTGGGCTCGGCCTTCGGTTCGGTCTTGACCTTGGCCGCCGCGAGCTTGGCGGCGAGGGCGGCATCCTCGGCGGCCTGGCGCTGAGCGGCCTCCTCCAGGCGCTGGCGCTCGGTCTTCGCCTCCGACTCGGCCTTCTTGACCGACTCGGCGGCGCTCTTCCCGTTGAGGACGATGTCGGCGATGCGAAGGACGTGGAGCTCCTGGCGGTGGCCCTTCTTGACGCGTCGGCGGGCCTTCGGGCGGTACTTGAACGAGATGACCTTCTCGCCGCGCTCCTGGCGAAGCACCTCGGCGCGGACGCTGGCCTCCGTGACCACCGGACGCCCGATCGTGGCGGCGTCGCCGTCGGCGACGAGCAGGACCCGGTCGATCGTGACCGTGTCGCCGGCCTTGGCATCGATCAGCTCGACCTCGAGCTGGGTGCCGACCTCGACGCGGTATTGCTTTCCGCCGGTCTCGATGACTGCGTACATGGATCCTCGTGGGGTGTCGGGGGACAGGCTGACAC
The DNA here is from genome assembly GCA_963744115.1 of uncultured Chloroflexia bacterium. Lineage (GTDB taxonomy): Bacteria > Chloroflexota > Limnocylindria > Limnocylindrales > CSP1-4 > Chersky-267. The sequence goes on from CAVUSI010000001.1 coordinate 379,799, forward strand.
GCCGACCCTGTCGGACGCGAACGCTGATGGTACGGCGAGCACGCTTGAGCGTCAACCGGACCGAGCGCTGGCTCCCTCGAGCAGATCGACCGTCAGGAGCCGCTCGCGGACGATCGATCCGACGATGAGCGGGCGACCGAGCGCCTCCCCGAGTGCCAGGATCACCTCGTCGGGCCGTCCCGCCGGGCCGTCCTGCGCATGCCGAAGCCGCATCCGAAGGGTGACCTCGCCGCCCCGGTCCTCTGACGACGGATCGGGCGGACCGGCATGCAGCGTCAGGATCAGCGGGCGGAGATCGTAGGCGACCGCGCGGCCGTCACCCTTCTGCCGCGTGCGCTCGATCCCGGTGGACGCCACGAGCTCGGAGCAGGCAGCACCGAGCTGCGCCTCCGAGGCACCGCTCACGGTCAGCCGATAGTCGGCGGCGACGATCTGGGCGATGACGGTCGGGGCGCCGAGCCAGACGTCGTGGAGATCGACCAGCCGATGGCCTTCGGGAAGGTGACCGCTGAGCCTCGCCCGCACCTCGGCCACGGGCAGGCGCTCGGTCAGCACGAGGTCCGCGAGCTCGGCCTCGCCGGCCATCCCGGCCGGCAGCGGCGCACCGACGGTCAGCTTGGGACGCGGGGTCTTGCCGAGGCTGCGGGCGATCGGAAGGCCGGACGGCGCGAGTGCGGCTTCCCATGCTGCGCCGGCCCCCGATGACGGGTCACCGACGACCGCGTCCCGAGCGAAGACGATCCGCCAGCGCTGGCGGGGCTCGTCAGGCGACCCGTCGGGGCGGTCGATCACGTCTGATAGTCTGACCGACGATGGACGACGACGCTCGAGCGGTCCCGGCTGCTCCGAGCGCCGACCAGGCAGCGACCGTCGCGCAGGGCCCCGGCCGGATGGTCCGCCTGACGGCGCCGACGCCCCGAGTGGCCGTCGTCATCGGTGGGGCGATCCTGATCGGCATCGCCCTGTTCGCGGCGGGATCGGCGATCCGACCGTTCGTCGTCGGCCTGCTCCTCGCCTACCTGCTCGACCCGCTGGTGGAGCGGTTCGCGCGCCTGGGCATGCGGCGGGCGCTCGCCGTGCTCCTCGTGTACGTGCTCGTCGTCGGCGTGGTCGCCCTCGCCCTGGCCATCGCGATCCCACCGCTCGTTCGACAGATCGCGACGTTCGCCGACGAGCTGCCGGTGATCATCTCCCAGATCCAGTACCAGCTCGACCACCTCAACGAGCTGTACGACCAGCTGGGTCTCCCGACCGAGCTGCGGACGATGGCCGACGCAGCGGTGGCCGCGGCCCTCGACGCGGTCCACCACCTGAACATCAGCTTCCTCCAGCCGCTGGTCGACAGCGCCGCCTCGTTCGTTACGTCGATCTTCGGCTACCTGATCCTGCCCGCCTGGCTGTTCTTCGTCCTGAAGGACCGTCCGAAGCTCAAGACCGCCCTCGACGCCTCGCTCCCGGCGGCCTGGCGGATGGACACCTGGGCGATCGTCGGGATCGTCCACGAGGTCTTCGGCAAGTGGATCCGCGGCCAGATCATCCTCGGCGGCGTGGTCGGGCTCGGGTCGTTCATCGGGCTGACGATCCTGGGGTTCACGGTCGACCCCATCTTCGGCCGGTTCGCCGTCCTGCTCGCGATCATCGCCGGGCTCGGAGAGCTGATCCCGATCATCGGACCGATCATCTCCGCGGTCCCGGCCGTCCTCCTCGGGCTCACCGCGGGGCCGGGGCCGGCGATCGCTGCCCTCCTGCTCTACCTCGGGATCCAGCTCGTCGAGAACAACTTCCTCGTCCCCAAGATCCAGAGCGACGCGATCGACCTCCACCCGAGCATGGTCATCACCGCACTGGTCATCGGCGGTGCGATCTTCGGGCTCCTCGGGGCGATCCTGGCGCTGCCGGTCACGGCCGGCTGCCGCGACGTGTTCAAGTACCTGTTCCGCCGGGCTAGCGAGATCGGCGGCGCCTTGGACGTCCCATCGTCGTCGAGCGAGGACCAGATCGGAGCGATGGAGGCGGCCGGAGCTCGGTTCGCGACCGAGGTCGGGGCGGAGTCCGTTCGATGACCGACGGGTCGGACACGACGGACCCGTACAAGGTCCTCCAGATCGACCCCGCGGCCGACGATGAGATCGTCCAGGTCGTCTATCGGCGGCTCGCCCGCAAGTACCACCCCGATGTGACGCCGGGTCCCGAGGCGGCGGCCCGGATGATCGAGATCAATGCGGCGATGGAGCTGCTCGGAGATCCGCTCCGACGCGCGGCCTATGACCGCGAGCGAGGGCTCGGGGACCGTCTCGGGGCGGACATCGGCGGGTCGGCGTCGGACGGTGCCGGTGCTCGAGGCGGCGGCGGCGAGCCTCCGGCGGCCTCGAGCCGTGGCCCGTCGTCGGCCTCCACGGGCGCGTCGCGCACGGACGCCTCGGGACAGCCGCTCCGGCCACAGACCGTCTCGCGCGACTGGACGAGCGGCCGCTCGACGGAGGGCGGTGGCTACGACCCGAGCCGGATGCGGACGGCGGACGGCCACGGTGCCGCGGGTCCGCCGCCGGGAAACCCGTCGGGGACCGTCCTCAACTTCGGACGCTACTCGGGCTGGTCGCTCGGCGAGATCGCCCGACGCGACCTCGAATACCTCGAGTGGCTCGACCGGATGGCGATCGGCCGGGCGTACCGCGAGGAACTCGATGGGCTGCTGCGCGCGGCCGGCCGTCGCCGGAGCGCGCAGGTCGACGACGAACGGCGAGGCCTGTTCCGTCGACGCTAGGTGCGTCGCCACTCGGATGGAGCCACGCCGGGGGCCAGCCACGCGGTCGGGCGTATCGGCCAGCGGACGACGCTCGGCTCGGGAACCGTCACCACTCGGCGCGGGTCTGACGCACGTTCACGCTCTGGAGCACCCCGAGACCGACCGCGATGCTGATGAGCGATGCGCCGCCGTGGGTGATGAACGGCAGCGGGATCCCGGTGATCGGCATGATCCCGATGACCATCCCGACGTTGATGACGAGCTGGAAGAGGAGCATCGACGCGACGCCCGACGCGATGCCGAGCCCGAAGGGATCCTGGGAACGCCACGCCGTCAGCAGGATCCGCCAGACCAGGGCCAGGAATAGGCCGAAGACGAGGATGGCGCCGACGAAGCCGAGCTCCTCGGCCAGCAACGCGAACACGAAGTCCGTCGTCTGGACAGGCAGGAAGTCGAGCTGGTTCTGGGTCCCGTTGGTCAATCCCTTACCGAGGAGGCCGCCCGATCCGACCGCGATCTGGCTCTGGAGGAGCTGGTAGCCGGAGCCCTGGGGATCCGCGGACGGGTCGAGGAAGCTCAGCAGCCGCTGCTTCTGGTAGTCGCGCAGGATGTAGGTCCAGGCGAACGGCACGGCCGCGATGACGAACCCGGCGAGGACCGCCAGCCAGCGCAGGCTCGAGCCGGACATGAACAGCATCCCGGCGAGGATCCCGCCGAGCACGAGGGACGTCCCGAGGTCGGGTTGCAGCAGGACCAGGATGAGGGCGGGCAGGGTCAGCAAACAGGCGCCGAGGATCGTCCAGATCGAACCGAGCTTCTCGTGGCGGCTGGCCAGGTAGTTGGCGAGCACGATGATCATCAGGATCTTCGCCAGCTCGCTGAACTGGAACTGGAACGGGCCGAGGGCGATCCACCGCGCCGCGCCGCTGACCCCGTCGCCGATCCCGAGAGTCACGACGAGGATCGCCAGGTTCACGAAGTAGAGCGGCCAGGCGAACGTGCGCAGCCACTTGTAGTCGAAGACGGTCGCGACACCGAAGGCGATCGTGGCGAAGGCACACCAGATGAGGCCCCGGCCGAAGGTCGATCCCGGATCGAACACCGGGTCGCCCGCCGCGATCGTGTTGCTGTAGGCCATCGCCATCCCGATGCCGGTCAGCAGCACGGCGAAGATCAGCATCTGCCAGTCGAAGGCCCGCCACGCGGCGCCGACCGAGCGCGCCGCCCAGTCCTGGGCTCGGGCCGGCTCGGCCTTCAGCACGCCCATCAATTGCCGCCGTAGAAGTTGCCGCGGCGGAGGAGATCGGTCCGGCGCAGGTCGACGTGCAGGTTGTAGTGCATCTGGAGGTAGTACTTGACCATCTCGGTCGCGGTGTTGCCGACCGTGTTCGAGTCGTAGGCGAAGCCGATCACGGCCAGCTCGGAGTCGGGCCGGGCGACGTTCCCGTGCTTCGGCACGAACGCCACGAACCAGTTGTGGAACGGCAGCAGGCCCTTCGAGTCGCGGACGCCGAACTCGGCCGTCCCGGTCTTGCCGGCGACGACGAGCGGCAGGTCCCGGAGGTTGAACGTGTGACCACTCGTCACGACCTCGCGCGCCCCGAGCCGCATGATCCTGAGGTTCTCGGCCGTCGCCTTGATCCGATGGAGCAGCTTCGGCTTGAACGGCCGGACCACCGTCCCGTCGGCGTCGACGACGTCGTGGACGACCTGCGGCTGGAGGAGCTTGCCCCCGTTCGCGACGGCCGCGTAGGCGTTGAGGATCTGGAGGGGGGTGGCGGTGTCGTAGCCCTGCCCGATCCCGGCCTGGAGGACCTCACCCGGGAAGATCGACTGGCCGAACGTGTCCTGCTTCCATTGGTTGTCGGGGACGATGCCCGGCGCCTCGCCGGGAAGGTCGATGCCGGTCACGGCACCGAACCCGAGCTGGCGGGCCCAGTACGCGAGTCGATCGATCCCGAGCCGCTGAGCCATCTGGTAGAAGAACGTGTCGCTGGACATCGCGAACCCGCGTCGGATCGCGATCCTGCCGAAACCGGCGTGGTTCCAGTCCCAGAACCGATCCGGGCCGATCTGGATATACGGCTTCGTCTGGACCAGCTCGGTCGGGCCGAGCTTCTTGTCCTGAAGGACGCCAAGGCCGGTCACGAGCTTGTACGTGGATCCGGGTGGGAACTGCTCGTTGATCGCGTGGTTCAGGAGCGGTTTCTCGGGGTTCTTGAGGAGCTTGGCGAAGTCCTTGTTGCTGATCCCTTCGGCGAACTTGTTGTCGTCGTAGGTGGGCAGGCTGACCATCGCCAGGATCTCGCCCGTCTGCGGGTTCATCACGATCATCACGCCGCGCTTGAGCCCGGCGCGACGCATCGCCCAGGTCACGGCCTTCTCGGCGAGCTTCTGCTCCTTGGTATCGATCGTGAGGTTGAGCGAGTCGCCGGCCTGGGCGGCCCGATCGGTGGTCAGGACGCGCAGCTTGCGGCCGGTGGCGTCACGTTCGACGGTCTCCTGGCCGTACGTCCCGCGCAAGGTCTGCTCGTACGTGGACTCGACGCCGGCACGACCGATGAGATCGTCGGATTGGTAGCCCGAGTCCTTGAGCTCCTTGAGGGTGGCGGCGTCGATCGCGCCCGTGTAGCCGATGATCTGGGACATCAGGGGCCCGTCGACATAGTGGCGCTTCAATTCGACCGCGACCTCGACGCCGGGGAGCGCCAATCGCTCCTCGGCGATGATGTTCGCCGTCGCCATCGGCACGTCCTGGGCGATCCGGACGGGATCGAATCGGGTCCCAGGGTTGGAGTCGATCGTGACGTTGATGTCGGCCTGATCGATCCCGAGCAGGGCGGACAGGCGGGCGACCACCTGGGCACGCTGCGAGAAGGGCAGATCGGACGGCCGGATCTTGATCGCATATGCCGGCTCATTCGACACGAGCAACCGACCCTTCCGGTCGTAGATGAGCCCGCGAGTCGACGGGATCGACTGCGTCACCGTCCGGTTCTCTTCAGCCTTCGCCTGGTAGACCTGCCCCCGAACGAATTGGAGGTAGATCATCCGAGCCGTCAGCCCGCTGATCCCGAGGATGACGACGAGGCCGAACACGACGAACCGGACGAGCTGTCGCTCGCGTCCGGGACGCTCGTCCACCATGGTCGCGGCGGGAGCTACCACGCGACGCGCTCCCGTTCCGCCGCCCGACGTCGGAGCCCGACCGCGATCGGACCGACGATCGCTGCGACGATCGTGCTGTAGATCGCGTCGGGCAGCATGACCCGGATCGGGTCGTCGACCGGGATGCGCTCTCGGAGCGCCCCGTAGAGCACGAGGAACAGGACGCTGCTCAGCATGCTGCCGACGAATACCGCGATCGCTGGGACGATGTAACGGACGCGGTCGAGGGTGCGGCCGAGCACGGCCGCGATCCCGACGGAGAGCAGCAGCATGAACGCGGTCATCCCGAGTGGCCGTGGGGCCAGTAGATCGATGATCAAGCCCCCGATGAATGCCGAGAGGAGTCCGGCCTCGACGGTGCCGGCGATGGTCGCCGTGACGGCGAACACGAGTACGAGATCAGGTGTGGCGTCGCCGATCTGGAGGTACGGCACGATGGTCGACTGGATGAGCGCCGCCACTACGGCGCCGACGGCGGCGAGTGTCAGACGCATCTGTTGTGTGTCGAACCTCGGCCAGGTGCCCGGCCGCTCGACGGATGCGCGATCGAACGCGACGACCGAGCTGCGGCTACGTCAGCCGCGAGTATACCGAGGGGCCTCCAGAACCGGCAATCGTGCCCAGGTCGTCCTTGGGACGGGAGCGGGTGCCCGTCTGTTTCACGTGGAACGGGATCGCGTCGGTCGGGGCGACCCGCGAGCGATGGGGCGGCTCCAGACCTGGCGGTGACCTCCACGCTCCCCCGTGCTCAAGCCGAACGCCAGAGCGTGGTTCCACGTGGAACATCGGCGGCGGCGCGGCGGGCGCGGTGATTCGCAGGAGAGTCGGCGCCGCCATCATCCGACGAGGGTCGACGTACGGCCAGGCGAGAGTGAGAACAGGCTCCGGATGGTAGAATTCACGCTTGTGAGCACCCTTCGACCGGGGGCCTGATGGGCCAGACGATCGCCTGTGCCAACCAGAAGGGTGGTGTCGGGAAGACCACCACGGTGGTGAATCTGGCGACCTACCTGGCACTCTCGGGCGAACGGGTCCTCGTCATCGACCTCGACCCGCAGGGGAACGCAACCAGCGGGTTCGGGATCGACAAACGGTCGGTGAACGCCTCGATCTACGACGCGGTCATCGGCTCGACGGCGATGGTCGACCTGACCCTCGACACGAAGGTCGTCGGTCTCGACCTGATCCCGTCCTCGACGGCCCTCGCCGGCGCCGAGGTCGAACTCGCCGGCTACCTGGCTCGTGAGCGGCGGGTGGCGGCAGGTCTCGAAGGGATCGTCGCGGCCTACGACTACGTGTTCCTCGATTGTCCGCCATCGCTCGGTCTGTTGACCGTCAACGCGCTCACTGCCGCCTCGTCGGTGCTCATCCCGATCCAGTGCGAGTACTACGCGCTCGAAGGGCTGAGCCAGCTCACGTCGACGATCAATCTCGTCCGGGACCACCTCAACCCGGAACTCGCGATCAAGGGAGTCGTCCTCACGATGTTCGACGCTCGTACGAACCTGTCGACCGAAGTCGCGGCCGAGGTTCGACGCCACCTCGGCTCGACCGTCTACAAGACGGTCATCCCGCGGAGCGTCCGGCTGTCCGAGGCTCCCAGTCACGGGCTCCCCATCGCCCTCTACCGTCCCGATTCCAAGGGGGCGGACGCCTACCGCGAGCTCGCCACCGAATTCCTGCGACGGGACCGACGTGACATGGAGCCGGCCCGGGCGGAGATCGCGCGGCAGACGGGCCTCGACACTGCTGCGGCAGCTGCCGACCGATCGGCCACTCATCTCGCCGGGGCGGACGCCGGTGCGACGTCGCTGGTCGGACCCCTGGGGTCCCGGGCCATCCCCGTCGTGGTCGGTGCTCCGGGGGTGGATCGATGACCGCACGCCCCGGCGAGCGGCCGGCCGCGCTCGGGCGCGGGCTCGCCTCGCTGATCCCGGGCCGGGTCGGCGGGCCCGACGCTCCGACCGAGATCGCCCTCGACCGGATCGTCGTGAACCCGTACCAGCCGCGACAGTCGATCGACGGGGCCGGCCTTGAGGCCCTCGCGGCCAGCATCGCCGAACACGGCGTCCTCCAGCCGATCCTCGTGACAGAGACGCTCGAGGGATATCAGCTCGTCGCGGGAGAGCGCCGTGTGCGCGCGTCGCGGATGGCTGGACTCAGCCGGATCCCGGCCGTCGTCCGCCAGCTCGAGGACCAGCATCAGCTCGAGCTCGCCCTGGTCGAGAACATCCAGCGGACGGACCTCAACCCGCTCGACGAGGCACTCGGGTACCGGCAGTTGATCGACGACTTCGGGTACTCGCAGGAGCAGGTCGCGCAGAAGGTCGGCCGAGCCCGATCGACCATCGCCAACACGATCCGGCTGCTCGAGCTCGATCCGGCTGTCCTTGCAGCGGTCGCCGACGGGCGTCTGTCGGAGGGCCACGCACGAGCGCTGGTCGGTCTTGAACCAGGACAGCAGATCACCCTGCTCGAGATCGCCGTGGCACGCGAGCTGTCCGTCCGGCAGGTCGAAGAGCTGGTCCGGCGTCTACGCGAGCCGGCTCCGAGCGCATCCGACTCGCGGCCGGCCGGCGACCCGGATGTCGAGCGGGTCGAAGAGGACCTGCGGCGCGCACTCGGGACCAAGGTCTCGCTCGCCCGCACCCGGCGCGGCGGTCGGATCGTCATCGAGTTTTACAGCGACGAGGAGCTCGGCCGCCTGTACGAGCGCCTGACCGGAGGACCCGCGTGACCGAGCGACCCACCGACCAGACCGCGGCGGCCGCGACGGCCGCGGTCCCGCCGAGCGCCGCCCCGGACGTCGTGCGCAAACGACCGTCGCGCAAGGCCGGGTCGGGCGGCTACACGGCCGAGAGCATCCAGGTCCTCGAGGGTCTCGAGGCGGTCCGTCGCCGGCCCGGGATGTACATCGGATCGACCGACAGCCGCGGGCTGCACCACCTCGTCTGGGAGGTCGTCGACAACTCGATCGACGAAGCCATGGCCGGCTTCGCGACGCGGATCAGTGTGACGATCGCGGCCGACGGGGCGGTCACGGTCGAGGATGACGGGCGAGGCGTGCCGGTCGGCAAGCATTCGACCGGCAAGGACGCGATGGAGGTCGTCCACACGATCCTCCACGCCGGGGGCAAGTTCGGCGGCGGGGGCTACAAGGTCTCGGGCGGCCTCCACGGCGTCGGTGTGAGCGTGGTCAACGCGCTGTCCGAGTGGCTCCGCGTCGAAAGCGCGCGGGACGGCAGCGTCTGGGCCCAGGAATACGCCCGAGGCAAGCCGATCACCCCGGTCAAGAAGATCGGGCCCGCCGGCGATCGTCACGGCACGACCACGAGGTTCCGGGCCGACCCGGAGATGTTCGAGACCATCGACTACGAGTTCGAGACGATCAGCCAGCGGCTCCGCGAGTCCGCCTACCTGAACAAGGGCGTCTGGATCCGGTTCGTCGATGAGCGGGCGGACCGCGAGCGGTCGTTCTACTTCGAAGGCGGGCTGATGTCGTTCGTTCGACACATGAACCGGAACAAGGAGGCGCTCACCCAGCGCCCGATCTACGTCGAGCGGAAGGAGGGCAACACCTCGGTCGAGGCTGCCCTCCAGTACAACGACACCTACACCGAGAACGTCCTTGCCTTCGCCAACAACATCAATACCCCCGACGGCGGAACGCACGTCACCGGGTTCCGCGCCGCGCTGACGAGCTCCCTCAACGACTGGGCGCGCAAGGCCGGAGTGCTCAAGGACAACGATCCGAACCTCAGCGGCGATGATGTTCGCGAGGGTCTGACGGCGGTCATCAGCGTCAAGCTCGTCGAGCCGCAGTTCGAGGGTCAGACGAAGGCCAAACTCGGCAACGCCGAGGTCAAGGGCCAGGTCCAGACGGTCGTCTCGGACGGGCTCAACCAGTACCTCGAGGAGAACCCCGGTGATGGCCGCCGGATCATCGAGAAATGCCTGACCGCGTCACGTGCTCGTGAGGCGGCCCGCAAGGCCCGCGATCTCGTCATCCGCAAGGGCGCGCTCGACGGGCTCAGCCTCCCCGGCAAGCTCGCGGACTGCCAGGAGCGGGACCCCGAGCGGAGCGAGCTGTTCATCGTCGAGGGCGACTCGGCCGGCGGTTCGGCGAAGCAGGGTCGCGACCGGCGATTCCAGGCGATCCTGCCGCTCCGCGGCAAGGTCCTGAACGTCGAGAAGGCCCGTCTCGACAAGATCGTCGCCAGCGACAACGTCCGGCCGCTGATCATCGCGCTCGGCGCCGGGATCGAGGGCATCGGCGACAGCTTCGACATCGCGAAGCTGCGCTATCACCGGGTCATCATCATGACCGACGCGGACGTCGACGGCGCTCACATCCGCACATTGCTGCTGACGTTCTTCTACCGCCACATGCCCCAGGTCATCGAACAGGGCTACCTGTACATCGCCCAGCCCCCGCTCTACCGGGTGAGCACCGGCAAGGTCACCAAGTACGCGTCCTCCGAGAAGGAGCGCGACTCGATCGTCAAGCAGATGAACGTCAAGAACGTCTCGGTCCAGCGGTTCAAGGGCCTCGGCGAGATGAACGCCGACCAGCTCTGGGAGACCACGATGAACCCGGAGACGCGGACCCTGCTCAGGGTCGACAGCGACAACGCGTCCGTCGCCGACGAGATCTTCACGATGCTGATGGGCGAGAAGGTGGCCCCGCGCAAGGAGTTCATCAAGACCGAGGCACGCAAGGTACAGAACCTTGACGTCTGATCCGGTGGCGATCGCCGAAGCGGTCGTGCCGGCCGGATCCCTGGCGATCGCCGGCGACCCCACCGCGCCGTTCGAGTTCGAGCCGCACAACTGCTTCGCCTGCGGGTCGCTCAACGAGCACGGGATGCACCTCGAGCTGCATCTCGGCGAACGCCGGGCATGGACCGAGCTGGTCCTGCCCGAGCGATTCGAGGGTTGGCACGGCATCGCTCATGGCGGGGTCCTTGCCACGATCCTCGATGAGGTCATGGCCTGGTCGCTCGTCGCCGAGGAGAGCTGGGGCGTCACCGCCCGGATGACGATCGACTTCCGCCGACCGGTCCATGTCGGCGCGACCGTCCGGGCCGAAGGCTGGATCGTCCGCGCCCGCCGACGGCTGGTCGACACGGCGGGCGAGATCCGCGATGCCGACGGGCAGCTCCTCGCCGCGGCCGAGGCCGTCTACCTCGCCGCCGACGAGGCGCGCAAGAAGGAGCTCCAGGCCCGCTACGGGTATCGACCGCGTACGATGATCCGAGCAGGGGTCGCTACGCCCGAGCCGGTGGACGGCCGATGACCGCGGCAACGGCGACCCGGACCGCCGAGCGGGCGCCCTCCGAGACGACCGCCCGGGCCGTCGAGTTCGTCGCCGCCCACAGGCCGCTGGCCGAGACGCTCGGGCGCAGATTGGCCGACCTCGTCGGCGACCCCGATGCGTTCGTGGCGACGCTGACCGAGGGCTTCGTCGGGCTGGCCGACCCCGAGTACCTCGAGGGGACCCAGCGGATCGCCCCGGGCATCGGCCCCGTCTACGGCGTTCGCTGGCCGCTGACCGCTGCCGTCGCGCGCGGCTTCCGCGAGGCGACGCGGAAGGGCGGCACATCCGGGTTCCTCGAGATCGCCGCACGACTCTTCGCCGAAGCCCGGCTCGAACCGCGCTGGTTCGCCTTCGGACTCCTCGATCGGATCCTGCCCGACGACCCCGAGCGCGCCTGGCAGCTGCTTCGCCGTGCCGCGCGCGAGGCCGGTGATTGGATCACGGTCGACTCGCTGGCCCATCCGGTCGGACGCGGGATCATCCTCGAACCGTACCGCTGGTCCGAGCTCGACGGCCTCGTCTTCTCGCCGTCGCGCTGGGAGCGCCGGCTGGTCGGATCGACGGTCGCGACCCTCCCCTACGTCGATCGTCGGGGCGGTCGGACCCCGGAAGTCGCGCGCCACGGGCTCGACCTGGTCGACGAGCTGATCGGCGACGCGGAGCCCGACGTCCAGAAGGCGCTCGCCTGGGCGCTCCGGTCCCTCGTGGTCGTCGATCGCGATGCGGTCCTCGCCTTCGTCGGTCGCCAGGCGGAGCTCGCGGCCGGCACCCGCGACGGCAATCGCGCCTGGGTCATCCGCGACACACTGACCAAGCTGCCGTCGGACGATGCCGACCGCATCCGCGCCGAGCTCGACGGGATCCGCCGACGATCCACCGATCCGTCGACATCGCGCGCCGCAGCCACCGTCGCCCGGTTCGCCGGGGAAGCGGGCCTGCCGGGCCCGACCGCCCATCGAGAACGCTTCTCGGATGTCGCCACTGGAGGAGACGCTAGACCGTGACCGACGACATCGGCACCATCCGGGACATCCGCATCGAGGACGAGATGCGGGTGAGCTACCTCGACTACGCGATGAGCGTGATCGTGGCCCGCGCCCTGCCCGACGTACGCGACGGCTTGAAGCCGGTCCACCGCCGGATCCTCTACGCGATGGGCGAGATGGGTCTGAGCGGGACCAGCGCCTATCGCAAGTGCGCAGCGATCGTCGGCGAGGTCATGGGCAAGTACCACCCCCACGGCGACGTCGCCCTGTACGACGCCCTCGTCCGGATGGCCCAGGACTTCTCGATGCGCTACCCGCTGGTCGACGGCCAGGGCAACTTCGGATCGGTCGACGGCGACGGTGCGGCCGCGATGCGCTACACCGAGGCGAGACTGACGCCGATCTCGGCCGAGATCCTTGCCGACATCGACAAGGAGACGGTCGACTTCATCCCGAACTATGACGGGACCCAGCAGGAACCGTCGGTCCTGCCGGCCAAGCTGCCCAACCTGCTGATCAACGGCTCGTCAGGGATCGCCGTCGGGATGGCCACGAACATCCCGCCGCACCACCTCGGCGAGATCTGCGACGCGATCGTCGCCCTGATCGACGCGCCCGAGCTGACCTCGGACGACCTGTGCACCTATGTCCTCGGCCCGGACTTCCCGACCGGGGGCAGCCTCTACCGCTACGAGACCCGTCGGAACGCGTTCACCGGCGAGCAGGAGACGGTCGACGCGATCCGCGAGATGTACGCCCACGGGCGCGGCCGGGTCGTCGTCCGGGCGCAAGTGGCGTTCGAGGAGACGCGCAGCAACAAGACCGCGATCATCGTGACCGAGCTGCCCTACCAGGTGAACAAGGCAGCCCTGATGGAGAAGATCGCCGAGCTGGTCAACGGCAAGCGGATCGAGGGCATCGCGGACCTGCGAGACGAGTCCGACCGCGACGGGATGCGCGTCTACATCGAGCTCAAGAAGGACGTCAATCCGCACAAGGTGCTGAACAACCTGTTCAAGCACACGGCGATGTCGTCGGCGTTCAACCTCAACATGCTGGCCCTCGTCGACGGCCAGCCCCAGACGCTGTCGCTCAAGGCGGTCCTCCAGCACTACGTCGATCACCGTCGCGAGATCGTGCGACGGCGGACCGAGTACGAGCTCGGCAAGGCCCGCGCCCGGGCGCACATCCTCGAGGGCCTCAAGATCGCCCTCGACAACCTCGACGCGGTCATCAAGACGATCCGGGAGTCGGCGGACGTCGAGGCGGCCAAGGGCAACCTCATGACGAGGTTCAAGCTGTCCGAGCTCCAGGCCCAGGCCATCCTCGACATGCGGCTGGCCCGCCTGGCCGCGCTGGAGCGCAAGAAGATCGAGGAGGAGTACCTCGCGGTCATCCAGCTCATCGCCGAGCTGGAGGACATCCTGGCCAATCCCGGCCGGGTCCTCGGCATCATCAAGGACGAGCTCGCGGAGCTGAAGCGGAAGTACGCCGGCGAGCGCCGGACACGCGTCGTCGACGACTCGAGCCGGGAGATGACCGACGAGGACCTGATCGCCGACGAGGATGTCGTGGTCACCATCAGCGGCCGCGGCTACGTCAAGCGCCAGCCCGTGGCGACGTACCGCCGACAGCACCGTGGCGGCAAGGGGATCATCGGCCATGTCACCCGCGAGGAGGATGCCGTCGAGCACCTGCTCGTGGCGAACACGCACGACTGGGCGCTGTTCTTCACCAATCGCGGCCGGGTCTTCTCGTCCAAGGTCCACCAGATCCCGGACGCCAGCCGTCAGGCCAAGGGCATCCCGATCATCAACCTGCCCGGCGTCCAGGTCGACTCCGGCGAAGTGCCGATGGCGACGATCATGCTCCACGACTTCAAGGCCGGGACCTACCTGGTCCTGGCGACCCGGCACGGGATCGTCAAGAAGACGCCGCTCGAGCAGTTCGAGAAGGTCCGCTCGAGCGGGATCATCGCCATCACCCTCGACGAGGACGACGAGCTCGCCTGGGTCGACACGGCCACCGGCAACGACGACATCATCATCGCCACCGCGCTCGGCAAGATCGCCCGCTTCCACGAGACCGAGGTCCGGCCGATGGGTCGCCCGGCGGCTGGGGTGATCGGGATCCGGCTCGCCCGCAAGGGAGACTCGGTCATCTCGATGAGCGTCGTCCAGCCGGATGCGGACCTGCTCGTGCTCACCGAGACGGGCTACGGCAAGCGGGTCCCGCTGACCGAGTTCCGGGTCAAGCATCGCGGCGGGCAGGGCGTCCAGCTGATCGCCCTCGAGGGTCGCAAGACCGGTGACGTCGCGGCGGTCCAGCAGGTCACCGAGGAGGACGAGGAGCTGTTCCTCATCAGCTCCGGCGGCCAGGTCATCCGGACCGAGACGAACACGATCAACCGCTACAGCTCGGGAGCCCGCGGGGTGATCGTCATGCGCCTCGCCGAGGGCGACCGCGTCGTGGCCATCGCCGCGTTCCGAGCGGGACTGGCGGAGCAGGGGTCCATGGATGACAATGACGGCCCGGGCGACGGCCCGACCGCGTGAGGTGAACCGGTGACGCAGTTCGGCGGAGAGGAGGCGCCCGTGTACACGGACCGCTTCGACATCTACACCGGCAACGCCAACCCGGATCTCGCCCGCAAGATCTGCCGCTATCTCGGCGTCGACCTCGGCCAGGCCGAGGTGTTCCAGTTCGCCAACGAGAACATCTTCGTCAAGATCCTGGACAACGTCCGCGAGAAGGACGTCTTCATCGTCCAGCCGACCAGCCACCCCGTGAATCAGTCGATCATGGAACTGCTGATCATGGTCGATGCGTTCAAGCGGGCGAGCGCCGGCCGGATCACCGCCGTGATCCCGTTCTACAGCTACGGTCGATCGGACAAGAAGGACCAGCCGCGGGTCCCCATCACCGCCCGGCTGATCGCCGACATGATCACCGTCGCCGGCGCCGACCGGGTCCTGACCCTCGACCTCCATCAGGGCCAGATCCAGGGCTTCTTCAACATCCCGGTCGACGAATTGACGGCCGTCCACATCCTGTCGAACTACTTCCGCACCAAGCGCCTCGACGACCTGGTCGTGGTGACCGACCTGGGCTTCGCCAAGCGCGCCCGGGCGTTCGCCGAGCTGGTCGATGCCCCGCTGGCGATCATCGAGAAGCGGCGGGTCGGCAACCTCGACCGGGCGGAGCTGATGAACGTCATCGGCGAGGTCCGCGGCAAGCGCGCGATCATCGTCGACGACGAGATCGACACGGCGGGGACGCTGATCGAGATCGTCCGCGCCCTCGAACGGGAGGGCGTCAGCGAGATCTACGCCTGCGCCACCCACGGCGTGCTGTCCGCCGACGCGGTCGACCGCATCCGCGACTCGAGCCTGCGCGAGCTCATCCTGACCGACTCGATCCCGCTCCCACCCTCCAAGCGGATCGGCAAGATCAAGACCTTCTCGATCGCCCCGTTGATCGGCGAAGCGATCAAGCGGATCCACCGCGGCGAGTCGGTCGGGGCCCTGTTCAGCAGCGACGTCGCGCTCACCCAGCAGATGCTGATGTGGGAGGACGGGATCGCCCGGACCCTCGACCTTCGCGATGAGGACGTCCACGAGACCAGCGCCTCCGACCTGCCCATCCGGGCGACGCCGATGGCCGCCAGGTTCGCGGCCACCAAGCCGGGAGACCGATGACCCTCCAGCTCCACAAGCCTGACGGCAAGGGCGGCCTCGAGAAGCGTCCCGAAGGCGGTGATTGGCGCGACGATCTGCGCTCGCCGCGGTGGGGGTCGGGGCTGCGCTCGAAGCGCTCCCCGAAGCTGAGCAACCCGGAGATGAACCCGACCTCGTCGGCGGTCTCGGTGCTGTTCTGGATCGGGTTGGGCGTCCTGACCCTCGTCCTCCTGCTCGCCGGTTACGGGACCGGCTTCTGGAAGCTGGGCTGAGCCGGACCGGGGTCGTCCCGGCCGGGTCGCCGACGGTCCTCGCCTATACTGTCAGCCCATGCTTGGCTTCCTGAACCGGTTCGTCGACTCGAACGACCGCGAGATCAAACGCATCCAGCCGGTGGTCGACGAGGCGAACGCCCTCGCGGCCGAGCTGGAGACCCTGCCCGACGCCGAGATCCGTGCCCGGTTCGACGAGATCCGCGCCGAGATCCGCGAGATCGCGCAGCCCGACGAACCGTCCGAGGACGAGCTCCACCACCCCGAGGCCGAGCGGCGCCGCGAGGCGGCCAAGGCTCGGCGCAAGAAGGAGTCGGACCGGATCCAGGACGCCCTCGACGAGGCCATGCCCGAGGTCTTCGCGCTGATCCGCGAGGCGATGCGGCGGACGCTCGCGATGCGACCGTTCGACGTCCAGCTGATCGGCGGCGCGGTCCTCCACGAGGGTCGGATCTCCGAGATGAAGACCGGCGAGGGCAAGACGCTGGTCGCCCCGCTGGCCGCGATCCTCAACTCGCTGAGCGGCCGCGGGGTGCACGTCGTGACCGTCAACGACTACCTCGCCCGGCGCGACCCGCAGTGGATGGGGCCCGTCTTCCACTACCTCGGGGTCAGCCTCGGGATGATCACCCACGACACGAGCTACGTCTTCGAGCCGGGGTATCCGACCAGCGACGAGCGGCTGGTCAACCTCCGCCCGGTCGAGCGTCGCGAGGCCTACCAGGCCGACGTGACCTACGGGACCAACAACGAATTCGGCTTCGACTACCTGCGGGACAACATGGTCGTCGAGCTCGACCAGCGCGTCCAGCGCGGCCAGAGCTACGCGATCGTCGACGAGGTGGACAACATCCTCATCGACGAGGCGCGGACGCCGCTCATCATCAGCGGCCAGGCCGAGGAGTCCGCGGACAAGTACTTCACGTTCGCCCGGCTCGTCCCGCGGCTCGTCGCGCGGCCCGAGGGCGGCGAGGAGGGCGGCGAGGAGGGCGGCGACTACTTCATCGACCTCAAGGACAAGGCCGTCAGTCCGACCCAGTCCGGGATCGACAAGATGGAGAAGTGGCTCGGCGTCCCCCACCTGTACGACGCCGACCCGACCCTCGCCCGCCATTTCGAGCAGGCGCTCCGGGCGCACGCGCTCTACAAGCGCGACCGCGATTACATCGTCAAGGACGGCGAGATCATCATCGTCGACGAGTTCACCGGCCGGCAGATGCCCGGCCGGCGCTGGTCGGAGGGTCTCCACCAGGCGGTCGAGGCCAAGGAAGGGCTGCGGGTCCAGCGGGAGTCGGTGACGCTCGCCACGATCACCTTCCAGAACTACTTCCGGCTCTACGACAAGCTCGCCGGGATGACCGGTACGGCGATGACCGAGGCCGAGGAGTTCCACAAGATCTACAAGCTCGAGGTCGTGGCCGTCCCGACCCATCGCCCGATGATCCGCGACGACGAGGCGGACCTGGTCTATCGCTCGGAGAACGGCAAGTTCGAGGCGCTCATCGAGGAGATCGGCGAGATGCAGGAGGCCGGTCGGCCGGTCCTCGTCGGCACGGTCTCGGTCGAGAAGTCCGAGGTCCTCGGCGAGATGCTCAAGCGGCGCGGCATCAAGCACGAGGTGCTCAACGCCAAGTTCCACGAGAAGGAGGCACCGATCGTCGCCCAGGCCGGGCGGACCGGCGCCGTCACCATCGCCACGAACATGGCCGGCCGCGGAACGGACATCCAGCTCGGCGGGAACCCGGCCGGACTCGCCAGCGAGATCCTGCACAAGCGGGGCCTCAACCCCGCCGAGGTCGACAAGGCCACCTACGACGAGGCGATGGCCGAGGCCAAAGCCGTCTGCGACGAGGATCACGAGCGGGTGGTCGCCGCCGGCGGCCTCCACATCATCGGCACCGAGCGCCACGAGAGCCGGCGGATCGACAACCAGCTTCGCGGTCGCGCCGGTCGACAAGGTGACCCCGGGACATCGCGCTTCTACCTGTCGCTCGACGACGACCTGATGAAGCGGTTCGCCTCCGAGCGGGTCGCCGGGCTGATGGAGCGGATGGGCCTCGACGACGACGTCGCGATCGAATCGCGGCTCGTGAGCAAGACCATCGAGAGCGCCCAGAGTCGGGTCGAGGGCTTCAACTTCGACATCCGCAAGCGCGTCGTCGAGTTCGACGACGTCATCAACAAGCAGCGCGAGACGATCTACGCCGAGCGCGACAAGGTGCTCAACAACGAGGACCTCGGCGAGACCATCGTCAGCTTCCTCGACGAGGAGCTCGATGCCCTCCTCGCCCAGTTCTGCGCCGAGGAGCAACCCGAGGAGTGGAACCTCGAAGGGCTGTCGGCCGCGCTCCGGTCGATGGGCCTCGAAGGCGACGAGACGAGCGAGGACGCCCTCTGGGAGGTCGGCGGCCGCGACGAGCTCCGCCGCTACCTCGGCGAGCTCGTCGACGCCCGGCTCGACGCCAAGGAGCAGGAGGTCGGGGAGGCCGACTGGACGACCATCGAGCGGCTCGTCCTCCTCCGGACGATCGACTCGTTGTGGGTCGAGCACCTGACCGAGCTCGACGATATGCGCCGGGGGATCGGGCTGCGGGGCTACGCCCAGCAGGACCCGCTCAACGAGTTCCGGCGCGAGGCGTTCGCGCTGTACACCGAGCTCCGCGACCTCATCCGCCATCAGCTCGCCAACACGATCTTCCGGGTCACGGTCACCCGTCAGCCGAGCGAGCCGCCGCCGACGCCGATGGCCATCCCGGACGCCGCGACGCTCGCGGCCCTGCAAGGGACCGACGGTGACGGTGCGAACGGCGGCTCGCGCCCCGGGGACGGACGGCTTGCTTCGCCGGTCGCCGGCGTGACCGCCGGCGCGGCCGGGTCCGCCGGCGCGAACGTTCGGAACCTGCCGGGAGCCCCGAACGTCCGCGCGGTCCGCGAGTCGCTCGGCGACGAGGTCATCGGTGGGAGCGCGACCTCCGGGGCGCTCCGTCCCGGCTACACGCCGGCCGGCCAGCGCATCGGCCGCAACGATCCGTGCTTCTGCGGATCCGGGATGAAGTACAAGAAGTGCCACGGGCGTTGACCGCTCGTCTGGCGGCATCCCCGCCACGGTGATCCGGGGTCTCGGTCGGCTCGTCCTCGCCGGCCTGGCGGTCGCGGTGGCCGTGGTCGGCTACGGAGCGTTCAGGATCTGGGACCAGGGTCGGATCGACGAGCGACGCCCGGCCGGTGCCCTGGTCGTCCTCGGCGCCGCCCAGTACGATGGGCGACCGTCGCCGGTCTTCGCGGCCCGGCTCGATCACGCCGTCGCCGAGTTCCTGACCGGCGACTACCGCTACCTGGTCGTGACCGGCGGCAAGGCAGAGGAGGATCGCACGACCGAGGCGGCCGTCGCCCGGGCGTACGCCATCGAACGCGGCGTGCCGAGCGATCGGATCCTCGTCGAGGACCAGGGCCGGACGACCCTCGGTTCGATGGAGGCCGTGGCTCGGATCCTGCGCGACCAGCGGATCGGCGACGCCGTGTTCGTGTCGGACCCGACCCACATGCTGCGCGTCCTGCGGATGGCCGACGACCTCGGGCTGGAGGCCTGGGGATCGCCGACGTCGACCAGCCCGGTGGCCTCGGACCCGGGTCGCCTGGCGGCGGCCTACGTCCACGAGCTGGGAGCGCTCGCCGTCTACCTGACGGTCGGTGGAGCGCCGGCCGGGGAG
Organism: uncultured Chloroflexia bacterium; assembly: GCA_963744115.1. Taxonomy (GTDB): domain Bacteria; phylum Chloroflexota; class Limnocylindria; order Limnocylindrales; family CSP1-4; genus Chersky-267. The sequence continues at coordinate 399,675 of CAVUSI010000001.1, forward strand.
CTCGCCGAACCGCGCTGAATCGTGCGGTTCCGGACCATTCTCCCTCTTGGCTTGGCGGCCTTGTCCCGGTATACTGGGCCAAGTTTCGACCGGACTGGCTCGGAGGGGGCCTTTTCCGTTCGCAGGGCGCACCTCGCCCGCCAATTCCCCCGCCCACTAGAAGAGGGAATCGTGAAGCAGGCCGAGGAAGCATCCTTCATCGATCTCATCGCCTGCGAGCGGGATTGTCGAGGGTGCAGCTACGCCGCCGCCCTGGATTGCGATGGGAACTGCGGCGTGTGTCCCCACAATGGCTACTGTCCCTGCGTGAACCCCGTCGTCGCCCGGAGCAAGACCGCCCTGCGGCTCATCGAGCTCCGTCCGATCCTGCTCCAGGAAGCACAGGCGAGCCGGTCCTAGGTGGACGCCTCAGCCGTCCGCGACCTATCCGAGCGGATCCGGTCGACCTCGGGGCATCTTTGACCTCGGCGGCAGGGAAGCTCGTGTCGCGCAGCTCGAGGCGCTGACCCAGGAACCCGGGTTCTGGGACGACCAGTCGACCGCCCAGAAGGTCCTCCGCGAGGCGGACGGCCTGCGGACCGAGATCGGCCTGTGGCGCGGCCTGCTCGAACGGGCCGATGAGCTGTTGACGCTGGTCGAGCTCATCGACGAGTCGGGCGATGCCGAGCTGGCGGCCGAGCTCGAGCGCGACGCGGCCAGCCTGGAGGCGGACTTCCTGACCGCCCGGACGCAGCTGCTGTTCTCCGGCCCGTACGACGCCGGATCGGCGATCCTGTCGATCAGCGCCGGGGCCGGCGGGACCGAGGCGACCGACTGGGCGGAGATGCTCCTGCGGATGTACCTCCGCTGGGCCGAGCGCCACCGGTTCTCCAGCGAGGTCGTCGACTCGCAGGCGGGGGAGCAGGCCGGGATCAAGAGTGCGACCGTCGAGATCGAGGGGCGCTACGCCTACGGCTTCCTGCGCGCCGAGCGCGGTGTCCATCGCCTCGTCCGGATCAGCCCGTTCGACGCCCAGAAGCGACGCCAGACGACTTTCGCCCTGATCGAGGTCCTGCCCGAGGCCGAGGACGACGTCGAGATCGAGCTGGACTGGGACGAGATCCGGGTCGACACCTACCGCAGCCAGGGCGCCGGCGGACAGCACGTCAACAAGACCGATTCGGCCGTCCGCCTGACCCACCTGCCGACCGGGACCGTGGCCCAGAGCCAGAACGAGCGGTCGCAGACCCAGAACAAGGAGACCGCCATCAAGGTCCTCAAGGCCCGCCTGCTCGAGAAGGCGCTCGAGGAGAAGGAGGCGGAGCTCCGTGCGCTGAAGGGCGAGCACGTCGAGGCCGGCTGGGGCAACCAGATCCGGAGCTACGTCCTCCACCCGTACCAGATGGTCAAGGACCTGCGGACCGAATACGAGACGAGCAACACCACGGCCGTCCTCGACGGCGACCTCGACGCGTTCATGCAGGCCGAGCTGGAACGGGTCGCGACCGACGATCCGGCGCCGGGTCCCGGCGTGCCCGCGTGACGATCCGCGCGAGGGGCCTTCCGCTCGCGTTGGTCGGGATCACCTTCCGCGCCGCGCGACCCGAGGACCTGCCCGGATGCGCCGCGATCTGGCGCGACTCGATCAACGACTACCTGGGACGGCTGAACCGGCCGGAGATCCCCGACGAGCTCGGGCCGATCGGGCGGCTGCATGCCCACACCCAGGCGACGGACCCGGATCGGTTCGTCGTCGCCGTGGTCCAGGGGGAGGGCGGCGAGCGGATCCTCGCCTTCGGATCGGCCGTCGAGCGGGGCCGGATCTGGTTCCTCTCGATGCTCTTCGTGCGGCCCGAGGCACAGAACCAGGGACTCGGTCGGGCGATCCTCGAGCGCCTGCTCCCCGCGCCGACGTTCGACGGCGTGCTGGCCACCGCGATCGACAGCCTCCAGCCGATCTCGACCGCGCTGTACGCGCGATATGGGATCGCGCCGCGGATGCCGATCGTCGACCTTCGCGGCGAGGTCGACCGGCCCGACGCGTTTCCCGACCTGCCCGACGGGGTGGTCGCGATCCCGTTCGAGTCGATCGCCGACGGGCCGCCGGCCGGCCCCGGGCACCGGGCACTCGCCGAGCAAGTCGACGCGCTCGACCGCGAGCTGCTCGGTGCCGAGCATCCGGAGGACCATCGCTTCCTCAGGACCGAGCACCGGCATGGATTCCTCTACCGCGGGGCGGGCGGCGCGGTCCTCGGCTACGGCTATGCCGGCGAGGCCGGTCGGATCGGCCCGATCGCCGTTCGCGACGCCGCGCTCATGGAGCCGGTCGCCGGGCACCTGATCGCCACGGTCCCGTCCCGCGGCGCCCGGGCGATGTGGGTCCCCGGAGCGGCGCCCGGCCTGATGCCCACGCTCCTCGCGGCCGGGCTGCGGATCGACGAGTTCCCGCTGCTGCTGTGCTGGGATCGACCGTTCGCGGACTTCAGCCGCTACGTGCCGATCTCGCCCGGGTTGCCCTGACCTCCGCTGGGTCCTGGAGGCCTCCGAGGCCCGAGCGTGGTAGCCTCGCGCCAGTGGCTCCCTCGCTCGTGCCCGCGGTCGGAGCCGAGACGCACGAGACCGGCGCGTCTCGCCGGTCCGGATCGCCGCCTCGGAGTAGACCGTGACCCTGGCTCCCCTTCGGGCCGCCGCCCGCTCGCATCGTCAGCGTCCCGTCGGGCTGGCCCCGACGGAGTCGCCCGTCGACGGCGCCGTGCTCGTGCTCCACGACGTCACCAAGGCCTACCCCAACGGCAACGTCGCCCTGCGCGACGTGGACCTGGTGGTGCCCGAGGGCGACTTCGTCTTCCTCGTCGGGCCGTCAGGTGCCGGCAAGTCGACCCTCATCAAGCTGATCATCCGCGACGAGATCGCGACGACCGGGGCCGTCATCCTCGATGGACAGGACCTCGCCCGGCTCGCCCGACGCCAGGTCCCCAAGGTCCGCCGGAAGATCGGGATCATCTTCCAGGACTTCAAGCTGCTGCCGACCAAGACGGTCCGCGAGAACGTCGCGTTCGCGCTCGAGGTGACCGGGACGCCGTCGCGCGAGATCGGACCGGCGGTCGATCGCGTCCTGGCCCTGGTCGGCCTGACGGCCCAGGCCCGCCAGCTCCCGGGGACGTTGTCCGGCGGCGAGCAGCAGCGCACGGCGATCGCCCGGGCGCTCGTCCACGACCCACGGATGATCATCGCCGACGAGCCGACCGGTAACCTCGACCCGCTGATCAGTTGGGAGATCCTCCAGCTCCTGCTCCGGATCAACGAGCTCGGGGTGACCGTCCTGATGGCCACCCACAACGCCGAGATCGTCACCGCCCTCCGCAAGCGGGTGGTCGCCCTCGAGGACGGTCGGATCATCCGCGACGAGGAGGCCGCGGCATATCACCGTGAGGATTAGGCAGCGGTGATCTCGTTCGTCGTGTTCAGCCTGCGGCGCGCCTGGCAGGGGTTCTGGCGCAACGCCGTCATGAGCCTCGCGGCGACGGCGACGATGGTCTTCATGCTCCTCCTGCTGTCGGGCTTCTTCGTGGTCCTGACCGGCCTGAACGCGGGTCTCGAGTTCGTCGAGCAGAAGGTCGAGATCGTGGCCGACGTCAAGGACGGGGCTCCGAACCTCGCCATCGAAGCGGTCCAGGCTCGGGTCGCGGCGATGCCCGAGGTGGCCAGCGTCGAGTACGTCAACGCGACCGAGGCGCTCCGACGGTTCCAGGAGCGACTCAAGCAGCAGGGCCGCGAGGACCTGACCACGGCACTCGACAAGAACCCGCTGCCCGGCTCGCTCCAGGTCAAGCTGAAGGACCCGAAGGTCTTCGGGAATGTCGTCGAGACGCTTCGGGCGGACCCGAGCATCGAGCGGGTCCAGGAGGTCAAGAACCTCATCGACCGCGTGCTGACGGTGACGAACCTGCTCCGGACCGGGGGCCTCCTCGTGCTCGCCCTGGTCGGTATCGTCGTGCTGTTCATCATCGTCAACACGATCCGCCTGGCCGTGGTGGCCCGGGCGGAGGAGATCGAGATCATGCGGCTGGTCGGAGCGTCGGACGCGTTCATCCGCTGGCCGTTCATCTTCGAGGGCGCGCTGGTCGGCCTGATCGGGGCCGCGATCACGCTCGGCCTGCTCGCGCTGGGCGCCGAGCCGCTCGGTCGGGTGATGACCGGGTTCTTCGAGGTCCTGCCGCTCCAGCTCGGCGCGCTGGGGCGGGACCTGACGATCATCGTCGTCGCCACCGGGGTCGGCCTCGGCGTGCTCGGCTCGTGGGTCTCGGTGCGGAGCTACCTTCTCAAGTAGCTGGCGGATCCCGATCGGAGCCGGCCGCGGCCCTTCCCGGCGACCCGTCGTACGCTGTGCCCTCCAGCCGATCCGACCGACCCCCGACCGTCGACCGCCCGGCCCCGCCGACCCGTCGACCCTTTCGCTCGCACAGGGATCCGCGACATGACCGCCGACGAACCCGCCGCCCCCCTCGTGCCAGGCGAGCCTGCCGGATCCGCCGAGACCGCAGCCCCGGCCGAGGTCGCGGAGTCAGGAAGGCCCGCCCAGCCTCACGACCACCAGGCCCGCCGGATCGGCCTGCTTCCGATCGCGATCGCGCTGGTGGCCGTGCTCGCCGGGTCGGCGCTGTTCGTGTCGGGGTTCGCCCTGGGTTCGCTCAAGGCGTCGACGCCCGGCACCCCGGCCGATGAACAGGCCGCGTTCCAACCGTTCTGGGACACCTATCGCTCGATCACCGACGACTATGCCGGCGAGCCGGTCGCGCGCAAGGCCCTCATCGAAGGAGCGATCCGCGGGATGATCGCCGCGCTCGGGGATCCCTTCTCCGCCTACCTCAGCCCTGATGAATACCGTCAGTCACTGCAGGGTCTGTCCGGGCGATTCGAAGGGATCGGCGCGACCGTCGCCGCGCGTCGCCTCAGCGGGGATGGCGCCTGCCCGACGCTTGGCAACGGGTGCGGCCTGGTGGTCGTCGAACCGCTCGAGGGAGCGCCGGCGGCCAGGGCCGGGTTGCTCGCGGACGACCGGATCACGGCCATCGACGGACTGACCGTCGACGGGCTCACCACGGATCAGGCCCTGACGCGTCTCCGCGGCCCGAAGGGCACGACCGTCACCCTCGAGATCGTCCGCGGCACATCGGCGACCCCGTTCGACCTGCCGATCGTGCGCGACGTCATCATCCAGAAGGAGGTCCAGACCAAGGCGCTGGCCGGCGGCACCGTCGGCTACGTCCGCCTGGCCGGGTTCAGCGACCAGGCGGCCGACGACTTCGGTCGAGCCATCGACGATCACGTGGCGGCCGGACGAACCAAGCTGATCGTCGATCTGCGCGGCGACCCGGGTGGCTTCGTGACGGACGCACAGCGGGTGCTGAGCCAGTTCGTCCCGGCCGGGACGACGATCTTCTACCAGCAGGACGCGTCCGGTGCCCGGACCCCGACCCTCGCCCTGCCCGGCGGCGCCGCCGTCGACCCGTCGATCCAGCTCGCGGTCCTGATCGACGGGGGGAGCGCGTCGGCCAGCGAGATCGTGGCGGGCGCCCTCCAGGACCTCGGGCGGGCGAAGCTGATCGGCTCGAAGTCGTACGGCAAGGGGACGATCCAGGTCTGGCTCCAGCTGGCCGACGACACGGGGGGCTACCGTCTCACCGTGGACCGCTGGCTGACGCCGAACGGCCGCTGGATCCACGGGGTCGGTCTCCAGCCGGACGTCGCGGTCGACGCGACCGCCGCAGCGACGGGGGCCGATCCCGTCCTCGATCGAGCCCTCCAGGAGCTCGGCGCGCCGCCGACGGCCGGTCCGGTCGTCGATCGGGCGGCCTGATGGTCCCGCTTGCACTGGCCGACGGGTTCGTTTAGGGTAGCCCGGAACGAAAGGAGGTGATGTGCAGTGATCGACAGTACAAGCTGCACCACCTCGCAGGAGATGGCCGTCTAAGCGGACACCCTGCGGGTGGATGAAGCTTTCGAACGCCGGTCCGCAAGGGCCGGCGTTCGTGCGCCCGGGATCGTGCGGACCGTGCCGGATCCGCCGTCCGGGGGCATCACCCGCCGGGGCTGGGTGGCGCACACTCTGCGTCCCCGGCCCGCTCGCACGCTGAAGGAGTCCGACCGATGGGCGAGGAGACGATCGCCCTCAATCGAAAAGCGCGCCACGAGTACACGATCGACGACTCGTTCGAGGCCGGCATCGTCCTGACCGGCACCGAGATCAAGTCGATCCGGGCGCACAAGGTGAACCTGGCCGACGCCTACGTCCGGATCGATCGCGGCGAGGCCTGGATGTTCGGCATGCACATCGCACCGTGGGAGACCGGCAATCGCTACAACCACGAGGCGAAGCGGACCAGGAAGCTGCTCCTGCACCGAGCGGAGATCACCCAGCTGCTGTCGCGCACGAAGCAGAAGGGCCAGACGATGATCCCGCTCAAGCTGTACCTCACCGGCCGCGGGCGGGCCAAGGTGGAGGTCGGCCTGGCGCGCGGCAAGCAGCTCCACGATCGTCGGCGGGACATCGCCGACCGGGATTCCCGTCGTGACGTCGCCCGCGAGCTCGCCGACGTCCAGCGCGGTCGCGGCTGAGCGACGCTCGATGCGACGGGCAGGCGGGGCTCCGGATTGGCGAAGCGCAGGACATCGGCTAGACTCAAGCCACGGGGATGCGTGGATTCGACAGGGTCCAGCTGCCCGGGAGCGCGAGCCGAGGATGCCACTCAGGCCTCGTTAATCAGGTGGCAAAACGAAGTACCTGGCAACCGCCAGTCGACTCTCGCCCTCGCTGCTTAGGCAGTAAGGTGAGCGTGGAAGCAGCCTCCTCCTCGCGGGCTGTGGAAGCGTCATCCAGCGGGGATGCGTCCAGCGCCAGCGTCGCGTAACACTGGACCAAGCCCGATCTAGGGGCACGTGACTGGACCGCCCGGTAGCCTGCCGATGGACGCCCGGACGGTCGACGATAAATCATCGGACACGCTCGTAGTTGGTCCCTGGCGACGGGTTCTGGACGGGGAGTTCGACTCTCCCCCATCTCCACCACACCCTGGGCGGCCGCGCCCGCTGCTACAGACCCCTTCGGTCGACCGAAGGGGTCTTCGCGCATCCGGGTAACCGGCCCGAACCGACGGAAGGGAGCGCTACTTGCCCCGCTTGCCGATCAGGATGATCCCGATCATCTGGGCGTAGTGGCTGTAGAAGGTCTCCTTGTGGATGACCTTGCCGGTCCGGTCCCTGACGGTCCGGGTGACCCAGACGTCCTGTCCGTCGGCGGGGTATTCGACCGACTCCCGGACGCCCGGCCGCAGCGAGGTGACGTACTTGGTGATCGTGTAGCCGCGCTTGTAGTTCTTGACCGTCGGAGCGCTGAAGCTCACGTGGCGGCCCGACGGGACGCTGTAGATCGTGAACTTGACGATGCCCGGCCGGGCGTAGGTCCGGATCAGGATCGGATACTGCGTGTCGTTCCGGAAGGTCATGTCCTGGACGCCGCCGCCGTCGCCCTTGAAGACCGTCGCGTCGAGGCCCTTCGGATAGCGGCTGATGTAGTAGTAGTGGTTCTTCCGCTGGCCCATCTGGAGCCCGGCGCGGAGCGCGGCGTTGAACAGCGTCGTCGACGACGAGCAGATCCCGCCGCCGATGGACTTCCCCTCCACCGAGTGTCCGTCGATGATCGCGCCGCCCAGCTTGTAGCCCTTGGCCAGGCTCACCTCGCCGACGGTCTTCCAGTAGCTGAACCACTCGCCGGGGGCGACGACGGTCCCGTTGATCGCCATCGAGGGGATCGTGATGTTCGCGCCGAAGCCGTTGTGGGCGCCGACGTCGTAGAACGTCGTCCAGGTCGAGATCGCCCGCATCTTCGGGGCGGCCTTGGTCGCCTCATCGGTCGTCAGCTCGGGCTGGACGATCGCCAGGGCCGGGACGATCGCGGCGCCCGGCTCCTTGCCGGCGCCCGCTCGTGCGACCAACAGGCCCTGCACGGCTTCGACGGTCCCGGGGACGTTCAGCTTGCGGCCGACCTTGGCCGGCCTGACACCGACGATGCCGCCGCCCTTGGACGTGTAGAACGTCGCCGACACCGCGGCGCTGTCGATCTTCTTCGACAGGGCCTTGACCGCCGTCTGGACCTTGGTCGGGTCGACGAGCGGCCCGTACGAGCCGTCGGGCCAGGCGCCGAAGGAGACCCACGAGCGCACGGCGGTGTCGGGGATCGTCCACTTGTCCTTGCCGTGGGTCAGGATCACCGGAGCGATCATCCGGTCCGCGCGCGAGCGTGCGACCGTCGCGTCGACGTCGGTGATCGCCGGCGAGACCGGGGTCACCGCGAGGGGCATCGTCGAGGGTCGCCGGCGCGTCCGGCGCGGCCAGCGCGGCCGAGATCGACGCCACCATCGCCGCCTGGTCGACGTCGCGGCCCCAGGTCGCGGGGGTCTCGGCATATCCGTCGGGAGTGGTCGCCACGGCGGCCGACGTCGGCTCGCGGTCGATCTTCGCCGCGAGCGAGGCGATCGTCGTCGCGAGGATCGCTTGATCGATGACCATCCGCGGGGCGACGTTGACGCGGCCGAATGCGGTCCTCGCCTCCTCGACGACGCGCTGGAGCGGGTTCCCGGTCCGACCGACGGCGAACGCCTCGTCGAGCATCCCGTCGACGTCGAGCCGACGCCCGAGATCCGCATAGGTCAGGGTGGTGGGTCCGTTGACCGTATCGACCGTCAAGGTCCCGGTACCCACCGAGGCGTACGCGGAGCTCAGCGCTGCCGCGGCCTCGTCCCGGGTCATCCCGGCGACCTGGACACCGCCGACGGTCACGCCGGCCGCGACCTTGCCCGTGTAGCTCTGCTCGTACGCCAGGACCGAGCCGACCGCCACCAGCGCGACGAGCAAGACGCCCACGACGAAGGCGAGCAGGATACGGCCCGGATGCCATCGACGCGCTTCGATGGCCGGGGCGGCGAGCTGGGTCTCGGTCGTGGTGGTCATGGTGCGACGGTCATCCTACCAGCATGATTCGCTGAAGTAAGGGGTACGGTTCTCCCATCGCCGGGCTCGTGAGGGACGAACGGCGCCCCGCGGATGTGTCATGCCCTGGGCAGGACGACGATCCGCCGGTTCGGCTCCTCACCGATCGACTGGGTCACGACGTCCGGATTGTCGCGCAGCGCGATGTGGATCCAGCGCCGTTCGAGGGCCGACATCGGCTCGAGCTGGAGCATCTTGCCGGTCTCGACCACACGGTCGGCGGCTCGCCGGGCGATCTCCACGAGCTGTCGCTCGCGCCGCCCGCGGTAGTCCTCGACGTCGACCAGCACCCGGGTCCAGTCGCCCATCTTGCGCGACAACATCAGGTTGACCAGATGCTGCAGAGCGGACAACCGCTCGCCCTTGCGTCCGATGAGCGCCCCGAGTGCCTCCTTCTCGGCATCGTCGCCGACCACATTGAGGCGACTCGTGTCGCCGGTCTCGACCTCGACCCGGACGTCGAAGTCGAGCAGCTCCATCAGCTTCTCGAGGATCTCCTTGCCGGCCTGGAGGGCCTCCGGTGAGGCCTCGGCCGCGTCAAGCTCCGCGCGCTCGGATGCCACCGAGCCACGAGCGGCGGCCAGCTCGGCTCGATCGCGCTCGGTCAGGTCGGTCGATGCGCTCCGGCGCGGGCGGTCGTCGCGGCGCGGGCGGTCGTCGCGGCGCGGGCGGTCGTCGCGGCGGGGCGGGCGGTCGTCGCGAGGGCGGTCCGCCGAGGCAGGCTGTGTCGGCTGGACCGGCTCGACCGGCTGGACCGGCTGGACCGGCGCCGGAGCTTCGCCGGCCGGAGCGCCGCCGCTGCTGCGTGGACGGTCGTCGCGGCGCGGCGGGCGGTCGTCGCGGCGCGGCGGGCGGTCGTCGTGCTCGACGGGCGGCAGTGGTGTCGACTGCGCCGCCTCGCGCTTCGGTGCGCTGCCGCCGAGCGCGTTCCGCGGCGCGGCCACGATCCGCGCGGACTCGGCGCCCATGCCCAGGACGCCTCGGCTTCCCGGGGTCAGGATCTCGAAGTCGAGATCGTCGAGACCGACCGAGAATGCCTCGCGGGCATTGCGCAGGGCCTCTTCGACGGTCTTGCCGGTGAACTCTTCGTAGGCACTCATGTCAGCGTCGTCTCCCTCGCAATGTCAGCGTCGTCGCCCGCGGCGACCCTTGCGGGCGGTGCGTTCTCGGGGGCGGACGGTCGAGGCCGCCTTGGCGGCCCGGTCGTCGGTCGCGGAAAGCACCGAGGTCGGTGTCCGCTTCGTGGGATCGGCCGCCGGGATGGCGACCGGGAAGCGCGGGGTATGGCCCATCGCCCAGGCGGGGTGCCAACCGAAGACCGGGAACATGCCGCCCCAGCCCAGGATCAGGTATTGCTGGACGATCGAGAAGATCGTCGAGACGATCCAGTAGATGAACAGGCCGGCCGGCAGGAAGCCGCCGTAGAAGATCGAGATGAACGGGACGAACAGCATCGTCTGACGCTGGATCCGCGTGTTCTGGTCGTCGACGCCCTGTGCGGCCGGCGGCAGCGCCATCCGCGACTGGACCAGCTGGAGCAGGGCCGACATGATCGCCAGGACCGAGATCCCGATCCCGAGGATCGGCAGGTGGAAGAGCACGTTCGGCTGGCTCAGGTCGATCCCCAGCACGTTCGAGTTGATGCACGGGATGACCGGGCCCGGGTGCGGGGGCACGTTCGCGCCCGGACAGTCCAGCGAGATCAGCTGGATCCCGAAGACGTTGAGCATCCGGTTCGGGTCGATGTTGGTCAGGCCCTGGCTGAAGACCGAGTACATCGGGATCAGCAGGATGAACTGGAGGATGAGCGGGAGGCAGCCCGACGCCGGATTGACCCCGCGCTCCTTGTAGAACTCGCTGGTCGCCGCCTGGACCTTCACCCGGTCCCCCTTGAAGCGGCGCTGGATCTCCTTGAGCTCAGGAGCCAGGAGCTGGGTTCGCTTCTGGGAGACGATCTGCTTGCGATAGAGCGGGATCAGGAGGACTCGGACGATCAGGGTCACGATGACGATCGCGATCGCCATGTTGAGCCCGCGGACCTCGGCGAAGAACACGAGCAGGATGAACAGGCTCTGGAAGACCGGCGTGAACAGCCAGGCCAACAGCCCGATGACCGGCGGATTGCCCGGCTGGGCCGGTTGGAGCGGGATCGACTGCGGGTTCGGGGTCAGGATCGGGGTCGGCGTGGCCGCCAGCGAGGGCACCGGCGTCCCGGGTGCGGCCGACGGACTGACGCCGGCGAGCGGGGCGCACGCGGCCAGGAGGACGGCGATGCCGATCCCGACGGCGATCGGGATGATCCACGGGCGCAGCTGGACGCCGAGGGTGGCGGCCGCCGCCCGGAGCGAGCTAGCGGACGGGGTCATAGCCACCCGGATTCCACGGATGGCAACGGGCGATCCGCTTGGCCCCCATCCAGCTTCCCTTGAACAGGCCGTACTTCTCGATCGCCTGCTCGGTGTAGCGCGAGCAGGTCGGCTCGAATCGACAGCTCGACGGCAGCCAGAAGAAGATCACCCGGTAGAGCTTGATCAGGCCGATGCCGATCGATCTCACGCCGTCGTCGATCCTCCCAGGACCCCTCCTTTACGGAGGAGCCGTCCAACCGCCTCGGCGATCTCATCGTGACTGGCATTCACGATGGCCGGGCGGGCGATGATCAGAACGTCCCAGCCCGGCTGGAACGAAGCGGACAGTGCCCTGAGGATCTCGCGGAGCCTCCTCCGGACCCGGTTGCGGACCACCGCTCCCCCGAGCTTGCGGCCGGTCGATAGGCCGAACCGGGTCGTCTCGAGATCGGTCCGGCGGAAACGGACGGCGAGGAGCGGATGGGACCGGACGAAGCCGTCGCCCTGGAGCGCCCGGAAGTCCCTCGGTCGGGAGAGCACCACGAGACGCGGCGCCGTTGCCCCGCGTTCGCCGGTCAGGCGGTCAGCCGCTTGCGGCCGCGCGCGCGGCGTGCGGCCAGGATGCGTCGGCCACCGGGGGTTCGCATCCGGGCACGAAAGCCGTGCTCCTTGGCGCGGTGGCGCTTCTTTGGCTGGTAGGTCTGCTTCATCGGGGCTGTGCGCGATCCTCTCCATCCGGCCTCGGGTCCGACGGTGTTATCGACCCCTAAAGGCACGTGAACGCGCCGGGCGCACACAGGCGCTTGGCGCGTTAGACGTCAGGGCGGATTATGGAACCCGCCCGAGGGGGTGTCAAACGGCGGAACGGCCCTCCCGCCGGTCCGTCGGACGGCCGCCGGACGGCCGCCGGACGGGGCCGGGTCGGGCCTCCGTCGGTCGACTCGACGGCTCACGCACGGATACCCCATGGGAGTATCCGTCGATTCGTGTCGGATCGCCTTGCGAGGCCCCGACGGGCGGTGCTATCCTTCGCGGGCCGTCGGCGCCGGGAAGCGCGGTGGCAGCCTCTGGAGGACCTCCGGAGGAGCCCCTGGAGCGGACCGCCGCCGGCCTGCAGAGCGCGCCGAAACGAGCCACGCCACGGTTCCCCCGAGCCCGCGACCCTGGCCAACGATACCCATCGACCAACCCATCCGGTAGCCGCAGGTCACCCTCGATCCATGGATGCGAAGCAAGTCTGGCGGGCAGCCCTCGGCGAACTGCAGGTGGCGCTGTCCCCGGCGAACTTCGAGACCTGGCTGCGGGACACCCAGCTGGTGGATGTCGACGACAACCGGTTCCGGATCGCCGTTCCGAACGGGTTCGCCAAGGACTGGCTGGACACGCGGTACCGCTCGTTGATCTCGCAGACGCTGGCCCGGATCGTCGGCTACAGCGTCCTGGTCGAGTTCGTCGTCCGGTCGGCTCCACCCGAGACGCGGGCGGCCCCCGTCGCACCCGCCGGTGCGGGTCCGGCAGGCGCCCAGCAGGTCCGGCTCGAGCCGACGCGGGTCGGGGGCGAGGGCGGGGCGTCGAGCCTCAACCCGCGCTACACCTTCGCCAACTTCATCGTCGGATCGGCCAACCGGCTGGCCCATGCCGCGAGCCTGTCGGTCGCGGAGCGTCCCGGCCATGCCTACAACCCGCTGTTCCTGTACGGCGGGGTCGGCCTCGGCAAGACGCACCTGATGCACGCCATCGGCAACCAGGTGATCGCCAAGTTCCCGCGCAAGAAGGTCGTCTACGCGACGTCGGAGAAGTTCACCAACGAATTCATCACCTCGATCCAGCAGGGCAAGATCGACGAGTTCCGGGCCCGCTATCGCCGGATCGACCTCCTGCTCATCGACGACATCCAGTTCATCGCCGACAAGGAGCGGACGCAGGAGGAGTTCTTCCACACGTTCAACGCGATCCACGAGGACGGCAAGCAGATCGTCCTGTCGAGCGACCGGCCGCCGAAGCAGATCGTCACGCTCGAGGAGCGTCTGCGCAGCCGGTTCGAATGGGGCCTCATCGCCGACCTGACCGCGCCGGACCTCGAGACCCGGATCGCCATCCTGCGGGCCAAGGCCGAGGAAGGCGCGGTCCCGATCACCTCGGACGTCATCGAGTTCATCGCTCGCAAGGTCGTCAGCAACATCCGCGAGCTCGAGGGCGCGCTCAACCGGATCGTGGCCTACGCCAGCATGAGCGCGGTCCCGATCAGCATCGAGCTCGCCCAGGCGGTCCTTGCCAACGTGATCTACAACCCGAAGAAGCGCCAGGTCACGCCGGAGCGGATCGCCCGGGTCGTCGCCGACTACTACGGCGTGCCGATGGACGTTCTGCAGGGCCAGAAGCGGGACAAGGCCATCGTCATGCCCCGCCAGATCGCGATGTTCCTGATGCGCGAAGAGACCGACGTGTCGCTCCTGCGGATCGGGGCCGAGCTCGGCGGACGGGACCATTCCACCGTCCTCCACGCGTGCGACAAGATCAATCGCGAATCGGCGGTCAACGACGAGCTTCGCCGCGAGATCGCGGCGGTCCGCGAGCTGATCTACGCCGACTGATCCGGGCAGCTCCGGTCCCTCCCGGCCGGCTACGCCGACCTCCCCGGAGTGCCCTCGAGGCCTGCGTTCCCGACCTCTCGGTGTGGGTAACGGCACCGATTCGGTGGAAAACCCCGGTCTCCTGTGGACAACGGGCCCCTCGCGGGACAGCCTGGTGGGGGACGGGTGGCCGGTGGCCGGTGGACATGTCGGGCCTCCCGGAGCGGGGTCGGCGATCACGGTCGGCGATCTTCCACCCTGTCTCCCGGCCCCGTCCCCCGGCCGGCTCCCCGCCTCCACCGCGAGGGAGCGGTCGTCAACAGCCGGTTCGTGCACGATCGCTCGGTCGCATCCACACCGTCCACCGCATGATGGTGATGACGACGTTCTAAGATATGGATGGGTAACCCACAGAACGTGCCTCCGGTCGGGGTCCGGATCCCTGGGGGCCCGCCGGACCGACCCAGCGCGACCCGAACGACCTCTCGCACACCCGGCCAGCCCGCCCTGGAGTGAACCCTCGTGAATGTCTCTGTGATGCAGGAGAACCTCGCGCGCGGCCTGTCGGTCGTGAGCCGGGCGGTGTCGTCGCGGAGCACCCTGCCGGTCCTGAGCAACGTCCTCATCCGGACCGAGGACGCCGGTCTGAAGCTGACGGCGACCAACCTCGAGATCGGGATCACGTACTGGGTCCCCGGCAAGATCGACAGCGACGGCGCGATCACCGTCCCGGCCAAGCTCCTGACCGACATCGTGGCGGGCCTGCCGGCCGGCGACCGGGTCGACCTCGAGCTCCAGGCCGGCGACACCCTGCGGATCCGCTGCGGCCGGTTCGAGACCCACGTCAAGGGCATCGACGCCGAGGAGTTCCCGGCGATCCCGGCCGCCGCCGAGCGTCCCACGACCCGGATCTCCCAGAAGCTGCTCCGCCAGGCCCTGACCGAGACCACCTTCGCCGCCGCGAGCGACGAGGCTCGACCGATCCTGACCGGCGTCCTGTGCCGGTTCGAGGGAGACCTGCTGACCCTCGCTGCGGCGGACAACTACCGGATCGCGGTCAAGTCGATCCCGACCCTCGATCCGGTCGAGGAGACCAGCATCGTCGTGCCGGCCCGGTCGCTCAACGAGCTGAGCCGGGTCCTGGCCGACGTCGACGACCCGGTCGACGTGGTCCTGGCCCAGAGCAAGAACCAGATCATGTTCCACCTCGAGGGGATCGACCTCGTCAGCCGCCTCATCGACGGCCAGTTCCCGAACTACCAGCAGGTGGTCCCGAAGAGCCATACGACGCGTTCGGTCATCGACCGCGAGGATCTCCTCAAGGCCGTCCGTCTCGCCGCCCTGATCGCCAGCTCGGCGGCGAACATCGTCAAGCTCGGGGTCGGAGTGGACGGCGACCCCTCGGTGGTCGTGACCGCGGCCGCCGAGGTCGGCGACAACGAGGGCAAGGTCGAGGCGACCGTCGAGGGCGACGGCACGACCATCGCATTCAACGCCCGCTACCTCGTCGACGTGCTCCAGAACGTCTCGGCCGACCAGTTCGCGCTCGAGCTCAACGGACCGCTCTCGCCCGGGGTCTTCCGGCCGATCGGCGACGACGCCTACACCCACGTCGTCATGCCGGTCCGCACGACGTCGTAGGAGGCCGGGTCCCCACCCCGGCGACCGGTCTGCTCGCGTCGCTCGACGTTCGCGACCTGCGCGGCTACGCGTCACTCGAGGTCGCCTTCGGCCCTGGTCCCCATCTCGTCTGGGGGCCGAACGCGGCCGGCAAGACCAGCCTGCTCGAGGCGATCGTCCTGGTCGCCTGGGGCCGATCCCACCGGACGTCGACCGACTCGGAGCTGATCCGGTGGGGGACCGACCTGGCCAGGGTCGAGGGGCGCGTCAGCTCGCCGGATCCCGTCGCCATCGCCGAGCCGACGGTCGTCGAGATCGCCCTGGTCCGCGAGGGCAGCGGGGCCCAGCGCAAACGGATCCGGGTGAACGGCGTCCCGCGACGCTCGAGCGCGCTCGCCGGCATCCTTCGGACGGTGATGTTCGCGCCCGAGGACATGCTCCTCGTCGCCGGCGCCCCCGGTCCGCGACGGGCGACGATCGACACCCTGGCGTCGAGCCGGTCGCCGGCCTTCGCCGCTGAGCTCGCGACATACGGTCGGGCGCTCCAGCAGCGGAACGGGCTGCTCCGGGCGATCCGCGAGGGCGTCGCCGAGCGGGACCAGCTCCGGTACTGGGATGCCGCCCTGCTGGACAGCGGGACCGTGGTCGTCGAGGGCCGGCTGGCGACGCTCGAGGAGCTCGCGGACCCGCTCCGGCGCTCGCATGCGGAGATCGCCCCCGACGAGGGACGCCTCTCGCTGCGCTACGCGACGAACGCGCCGCCGCGACCGGGCGAGTCGATCCGCGCGGCGCTGACCCGCCGGCTGGCCGAGACCGCGGAGAAGGAGGCGTGGAACGGGACGACCCTGATCGGACCCCACCGCGACGACCTCGTCTTCGAGCTCGAGGGTCGCGACCTGGCCGGGTTCGCATCGCGCGGCCAGCAGCGGACGGCGATCCTGGCGCTCAAGCTGGCCGAGCTCGATGTCCTGACCGCGCTCGACGGGTACCCCCCGCTGCTCCTCCTCGACGACGTCTTCAGCGAGCTCGACCCGGACCGCCGGGCGCACCTGGTCCGCCGGATCGCCGAGCTGCCGCAGGCGTTCGTGAGCACGACCACGCTCGACGACCTCGATCCGGGGCTCCGCGCCGCAGCCACCGCCTGGCAGGTCCTCCCGGGCCCGGACGGCGCCGAGCTCGGTCCGCCGGCCGCACCGGTCGCGCCCGTGGCGTCGAAGGGCATCGGGTGACGTCGTCGCGACGCCGCCCGATGGAACGGATCGGCGACCTGCTCCCCGCCGCAGCTCGTGAGCTCGGACTCGAAGCCGAGCTCCGCCTCGCCCGTGCCACCACGACCTGGGACGCGCTCGTCGCCGAGCGGGTCCCGGCGGCGACCGGATCGTGCCGTCTCGTCGGCATCGAGGACGATGCCCTGATGGTCGAGGCGGACCACCAGATCGTCGCCCAGGAGCTTCGCCTGCGGACGGGTGAGTTGCTCGGGGCCTTCCGGACGGCCCCCGGGGGGTTCTCGGCGAGTGGACTTCGGGTCGGGGTCCGGCGGGTATAATCCGGCCCAACCTGCCAGCCAATCTCGAGGGTCGCGCGGCGCACCCCGAGCCTCGAACCGCCAGATCCCGAGACGAGACCCGAATTTGGCCGCACGGCTTCAGATGAAGCTCGGCTTCGTCGCCGAGCAGGACCGCCTCCCAGACTCGCCGGATACGGTCGTGCCCGAAGAGCCGACGATCGGCTCGATCGTCCGCTCGAAGGGCAACCTGTACCTGCTGGTGACCGCGCGGACCCCGGGTGCTCGCCTCCGCGAGGTGACCCGGCTGGTTTCGGACACGATCCGGCGCGAGTACTACTACGACGAGTCCGCCGGGATCGTCGTCTGCCTGGCGAAGGCGATCAAGGCGGCCAACAAGAAGCTCGTCCACCAGAAGGAACGCCTCGGTGGGGACGAGACGAACGGTCCGATCGGGGTCGCCGCCGCGGTCGTCCGCGGCAACGAGCTGTACGTCGTCACGGTCGGCCCGGCCGAGGCCTACCTGATCCGCCAGGCCCGCCTGTCGACGCTGCCCGACCCTCACCGCGAACGAGGCCTGCCGACGACCGAGATCGAACCGGACGTCTGGCGCGGCGAGATCTCGGTCGGGGATTCCGTCGTGCTGGCCTCGCCGAACCTGGTCGCCCGGCTCGGCCCGGACGAGCTCAAGGACGCCATGGTCACGCTCCATCCACAGTCCGCGATGGAGCATCTCCATCATCGCTTCATCGCCGCCGACGGCACCGGCAGTGACGGGGCGATCGCGTTCGAGGCGACCGAGGTCTCGGCGACCACCAAGCAGCGCAAGCTCGTCCCGGTCAAGCCTGCCGAGCCGCTGGCCGGATCGCCCGAACGTTCTCCGATCCCCCTCGCCGACAGCGTCACCGCCGGCGCCGCCGCCGTCCAGCAGTCGGCGAGCAAGGCCAAGACCGCCGCCGGCGGAGCCGCCGGGCGGATGTTCGGCGGGATCCAGGACCGGCTGCCGCGACGGAGCGGCAGCGCCGATCGGCGGGTCACCGGGGCCTCCGCCCGTCGGGAGACCCAGCGCCGGGCCGCGGTCGCCGCCCTCGCCCTGGTGATCGTCGTGGCGACCCTGGGACTGGCCGTCTGGGCCGTCGGCGGTCGGAGCGGATCGCCCAGCGAGCTGGGCTCGCAGACGGCCGGGCAGAAGGCGCTTGATGCAGGCGAAGAGCGCGATCGACGAGGTCTATGCCCCCGGGGTCAACCTCGTGACGAACGATCCGCCGCGGGCGACCGAGCTGCTGACGACCGCCTGGAAGCAGCTCGATGCGGCCGCCGCGGCCGGGATCACGGCCAGCGCGATCGACCCGCTCCGGGCGAAGGCGCGCGCCGGTCTCGACCAGCTCTACAGCCTGGACTCGGTCGCGGCAAGCACCCTCTTCTCGTTCGTCGACAGCAACCCACCGGTCGACCTCCAGGATGTCGTCCTCGGCCCGGACGGGGCCCCGTACGTGCTCGACGCCTCGACCAAGTCGGTCTACCGGATCGACGTCAAGGGGGGCAAGGCGACCCCGGTCTACAAGTCGGGCCAGAGCGTAAGCGGGACGAAGGTCGCCGATCCGCGGTTCATCACGCCGGCCGGACCCGACGTCCTCATCCTCGACACCAAGAACGCGCTGTGGCGCTGGCGTCCCGCCGACAAGACCGGCAAGGGCACCCTGGCCCGGGTCCGGGTCAAGGACTCCGCCAGCTGGGGGGACGATGTCCGGGCGATCGGCGCGTTCGTGACGAACCCGGATCAGGGCCTCTATCGCCTGTACGTCGTCGACCCGTCGGAGAAGCAGATCCTGTCGTACGCCCCGGCCTTCGACGGCGGCGGGTTCCTGGGCGATCCCACCCCGTGGCTGGCTGCGCCCCAGGATGTCGCGACCGTCGAGTCGATGCTGATCGATGGGGACATCTACCTGTCGCGCCCGGGTGGCGACTCGATCACCCGCTACGTCAAGGGCGGCAAGAGCGGATGGAAGCCGGAGGATCCGGGCGACGGCCTGCTCCGTCCGTCGCCGAACTACAGCCTCATCGCCTCCGGCGCCATCAAGGACAACGGCGACGTCTACGCCTACGACAAGCCGAACGCCCGGGTCCTCGCCTTCACCAAGTCGGACGGTTCGCTCCAGCGGCAGTACCGGCTCAACGGGGCCGACCCGGCCTGGGCCGACATCCGCGGGATGTACGTCATCGCCGGGAGCGGGTCCGAGCCCGCGACGCTCGTGTGGGTCGACAAGAGCCGGCTGATGACCGCGATCCTGGAGGCCGTCAAGGTGCCGACGGCCTCGCCCGGCGCGAGCGCCTCGCCGGGTGCCTCGCCGACCCCGACACCCAAGGCGACCAAGAAGCCCAAGCCGAAGAAGACCCCCCGGCCGTGACGCCCTGAGCCACCGTGGGATAATCGGACGATGGCCGAGGAACTCGTCGAGATGGTGGTCGAGAGCGTCCGCGTCCACATGCCGTCGAGCCAGCACGTGGTGATCCTCAAGGAGCTCGAGCGCGAGCGCTATCTCCCGATCTGGATCGGTCCGTGGGAGGCCAACGCGATCGCGATGAAGCTCCAGGGGGTGTCATCCGAACGGCCGCTCACCCACGACCTGTTCGCCTCGACGCTCGAGCTGCTCGGCGTCGCGATCCGAAAGGTCGTCATCTCCTCCCTGGCCGAGGAGACCTTCCACGCCAGGCTCTACCTCGACTCCGGCGGTCGCGAGCTCGAGGTCGACTCCCGCCCCTCCGACGCCCTGGCGCTCGCCGTCCGCGCCGGTGTCCGGATCTTCGCCGCCGACGGGGTCCTCGACCGCGCCGGCGTCCGGCCGGATGAGGGCGACACGACGATCGAGGACCTGGAGGCCGCCGACGACGCAGCATCGCCGGCGGACCCTCGCCTCGACGTGTTCCGCGACTTCATCAACTCGCTCGACCTGGGCGGCGACGCGGGCACGCGCGAGGGCCCGCGTCCCGAGTAGCGGCCTCAGTCCGCCAGGACGGCCTCGCCACGCGACAAGGCGCGCTTGGGAGAAGCCCACAGCCGCAACCGCAGCGACCAGAAGTCGCGGACGGCGCGAACGATGACCTGCGGCTTCGCCCCGGTCGGCGAACCCGCCGTCCGCGGGTAGTGGGGGACGCCGACCTCGACGACGGACCGACCCCGGGCGCGCAGCTTGATCAGCAGCTCGGCCGACAGGAAGGCTCCGCCCGACTCGACCCGGATCCCGGCCAGCGCCTCGCGCCGGAACAGCTTGCAGGCGCAGTCGACGTCGGTCGCGCGCAGCCCGAAGAACACCCGGTTGGCCAGGCGGTAGCTCTTGGCGTAGATCGTCCGGATGACGGGGTCGGCCCGCTTGATCCGGAAGCCGATGACGACGTCCGGCGCATCCGCCCGCGACATCCGCTCGGTGAGCCGCGCAAGATCTGCCACCTTGAACTGGCGGTCGCCGTCGGTGAACGCCACGAATGCGAATCGAGCGGAGCGCAACCCGGTCCGGATGGCCGCTCCGTACCCCAGGTTCACCGGGTGGTGGACGACCCGGACGGTCTCCGGATGAGCCGCGACCAGGCGATCGGCGATCGCCCCGGTCCCGTCGCGCGAGCCGTCATCGACGATGACGATCTCGAACCGGTCCGCCAGCGACGGCAGGGTGACGATCGCCTCCTCGACGAGCGGCTCGAGATTGGACTCCTCGTTGTGGGCGGGGAAGAAGTACGACAGCTCCGGGACGCGGGCGACGGGCGAGAGGTGGGGCAGGGCGTCCGCCTCGGCGACCGCGGTCATCGGCGGCCCTCGGCGAGTGCCCCGTCGACCCGGTAGACGACCTGTGGGCCCGGGACCGACAGCTGGGTGAGTCGGTAGCGACCCGCCAGTGACGCGATCACGGCAGGATCGATCTGGATGAGGATGACCGGGCGGCGGCCGAGATTGGCGTCGATCACGTCGGGGATGTCTCCGAGATGCTCATCGAGACGGGTCCGGTCGTCGACGATCCGGATGTCCGGTCGGCGGCCCTCGATGTGCTGTGCGTACCATAGCGGGGTCGAGTAGCTCCACCACGACAGGACCACCGCGTCCTGCCCGATGACGCTCGTGTCGAGGACCGCGTCGAGCCACGCGGCACCGCCCCGGTCGCGGCTCTCGTCGACCGCCGCCCAGCGCGACGGCAAGAGGATGAGCGTCGGGATCAGCAGGAGCCCGGCCACGATCACCGCGACGATCGGTGCGCTCGCCCTCGCCCCGTGGCGGTCGAGCCGTCCCGGGGCGAGCATCCGCTCCAGCCGGTCGACCGCGACCTCGGCCAGGACGGCGATCCAGGTCAGCGCGATGACCGCCGGCACGAGGTAGTAGCGGTCGATCTGGGCGTTGTCGTAGGACGCGGCGAACCAGCACATCAGCGCCAGGGCGGGCCCGGTCAGGAGGGCGTAGCGAGGCCTGCGGACGACGGTCGCGACGAATCCGAACGGGACCAGCCAGACGAGCGGCCCGAGCTGGTCCGACGCGAATGCACCCAGGGCGATGGCCTTGGCGCCGAGGTCGCTGAACGGCGCGACCAGGCTGCCCTGGAACTGCTGGGCCAGGACGATCCCCCAGAACCCGTCCCAAGTCTCGGGGTGGCCGTAGACCATCGTCGCCCGGAACGGCCCCGCCCGCAGCGGCAACTCCAGGTAGACGAGCGCCAGTGTCCCGGCGAGGGCCAGCAGACAGGCGCCGACCAGCCGCCGCCGGCGGAGGATGCCGGGGGCGACCGCGAACACGAACAGGACGATCGACGGCACGAGCAGCAGGACGAGGCTGTGGCTCCCGAGCGCCAGGCCGAAGACGACGGCAGCCCCGACCAGTCGTCGATCCGCGCCGGGGCTGCCCGCCCGGTCGAGTCGCTCCCAGTCCACGAGCAGCACGAGCAGGAGCACCGTCAACGCCAGGAACAGGGCGTGGACGTCCGCGTGGGTCCCGATGGACCAGGCGATCGGGGTGGTCGCCAGGAGCACGCCCGCGGCGAACGCGATCAACGGCCGTCCGGTCAACCGACCGACCAGGACGGCGGTCAGGCCGGCGGCGACGGCGATGCAGACCGCATCGAGCAGGTTCATCCGGAACGCGGGGTCACCGAACGGCTGGAAGACGACCGACGCCACCCAGCCCAGGATGACCCAGGTCGGGAACCCGGTCGGGTGGCCGGTCCCGAGCAGCGGACCGATCGCCTGGAGCTCGGCGGTGTCCCAGAAGGCCACCCCGGGCTGGAGCGTCGCGACCGACAGTCCGAGCGCGATCAGACCCGCGCCGAGCGCGGGGAGCGCCGTTCCGAGGGTCGTCTGCTCCGGCTGCGGGGACGTCACCATCCGTACAGGTGCCCCCAGGTCACCCCCCAGGCGACGATCGCGATCGACAGGGCGATGAGGACGTAGCCGACCCGCCGGAGACGCCCGCCGGCCTCGAGGGCGAGGGCGAGCAGGATCAGCCCGAACGGCGCGTAGTCGTTGCTGAACCGGTAGCCGAACTGGACCCAGCCCTGGCTGAAGTGCATCAGGTCGACGAGCGCGATCGCCAGGACCGCGATCGCGGCGCCGGTGACCAGGCGGTCACGTCCGAACCAGCGCAGCGAGGCGAAGCCGATGAGCCAGGCCGGACTGGTCAGGAACAGACCCATCCCGACGTCGCGCGGCGCGACGATCGGGCAGATCGTCGAGAAGAACTCCCGAGGAGCGCCCGCCGCGCAATCGGGCAGATCCGGCATGATCGACGGCAGGCCGCCCAGGAACAGTCCGAGGTTCTGGAGCAGATAGCGCGGGTCCTCGATCCCCCATCCGGGGTGGTAGGCCAGCTGCGGATACGACGCGGTCTCGGCCTGGTACAGGACCTCGTATCCGGGATTGAGCAGGTGGCCCGTCGTCGCCCACGTGTAGGCGAGCAGGACGCCGATCGGGATCGACAGTCCGACGATCGCCGAACCGGCCCGGCGCACGCGATCGCCGCCCCCGCCGACGAGCACGAAGAACGGCAGCCCGAAGACGATCGTCAGGCGTGCCGTGCACGCCAGCCCGAACAGGAATCCGGCCAGCACCTGGCCGGGGTCCAGCCCGAGTCGGCGCCGGGCCGCCGCCGCCGCCACGGAGGCCTCACTGTCGGGCTCGCCGGCGGCCGCCGCCGGGTCTCGGGACAGGGCGATCCCGATCGCCAGCAGGGTCAGGCCGACCGCCACGACGTGGGCCAGGTACCAGGTCGTCCCGAGCTCGGCGGCGTACCACAGGACCGTTCCCAGGCCGAGGAACAGCGTCGTCGCGATCCTGACCCGACGACCGATCGGCAGCCGCCCGAGGCACCAGAACGCGATCGCGACGTCGAGCGCGCCGATGAACGCGGCGATGAGCTGGGCGTCGGTGGACAGGCCCCAGATCGCCACGAACGGCATGAGCACGACGGCAGGCAGCGGCGGGAACGGCAGCAGTCCGTAGCCGCTGGTCTCGCCGTGCGGTCCGGTCGCCGGGACGACGTCCTGGAACAGGTCGTTGCCGTGACCGTCGGGCCCGTCGGCGACCGGGAAGCGGATCGTCGCCCGACCGTCGAGGAACGCCTCGGCCTGCCACACGAAGTGGTTGTAGTAGCTCGGCCGTTGGGGGTTGCTGCCGACGTAGACGACGAACAGCAAGGCCGCGATCGCGAGGCCGATGAGGACCGTCGAACGAGCGCTCGAGCGGGTGGCGGGTCGGCGGCTCGTTCGGACGTCCGTCAAGGGACCCTGCGCTATACTCCGCTCCACCTCAGCGCCCGTGCAGGAGGGGAACCTCCCTGGCAGTCGATCTTCCCGGTGTGCCCGACCGAGGCACCGCAACGCCGAAGCGGTCATTCCAGGCCGTCGGGGCGCTCATCGCGATCCTGATCCTCGGGTTGGCCTTCCGCCTCATCATCGCATACGTCCTTCTGCCCGGGTCCGGATTCGGCGCGGATCGAGGAACCTTCCAGGCCTGGGCCGGCGACCTCGCCGCCAACGGCCCGGCCGGGTTCTACCAACGGGTCTCGTTCATCGACTACACCCCCGGGTACCTCTACGTCCTGTGGCTGATCGGTGTCGTCGGGAACGCCATCGGCGGCATCGGCGACCTGATCAAGCTGCCGGCGATCCTGTCGGACGTCGTCATCGCCTGGCTCATCCACTCGATCGTCCGAGAGCTCGGCGGATCGCGTCGGGCGGCGCTGATCGGCGCCACCCTGTTCCTGGTCAACCCGGTCACCTGGTTCGACAGCGCGATCTGGGGCCAGGTCGACGCCGTCGGCGTGATCTTCGTGCTGCTGAGCGTCCGCGACCTGTGGCGCCGTCGACCCGAGCGGGCCTCGTTCTGGGCGGTCGTCGCGGCGATCATCAAGCCCCAGCTCGGGATCCTCGTCCCGATCATCGCCGTCGTCCTGTTGCGCCGCCATATCTACGACTGGCTCCGCCCGCCGGGCCCGACCGATGCCGACGAGGATCCGGCCGTCGAACGGCCCGCCGGCCCCAGCGGCGACCGCTGGTTCGACCGGCTCGGCCAGGGGCCCGTGCGCCTCGTGACGAGCGCCGCGATCGGCTTCCTGACCGCGATCGTCCTGTGCATCCCGTTCGGCCTGTCGTTCATCGACCTGATCCGACAGGTCGGCAAGGCCGCCGGCGGGTACCCCTACATCACGGTCAATGCCTACAACCCCTGGGCACTCATCACCAGGGCCGGGAACGGCCTGGCCGAGAACGGGACCTGGCTGCGCGACGTGGCCGGCACGAAGGCCGGAGAGGACGCGACGACCCTCGGCGGGATCCCGGCGCTCTACGTCGGGACCGCGCTCCTGCTGGTGGCGATCGCGGCCGTCTGCCTGGTGGTGGCCCGCTACTCGCGCCGCTCGACGGTCGTGGTCGACGACGGCCTCCCCGGCGGCCCGTTCCGCGTCCTCGTCGACGATCGGCGGCTGCTCGTGGTCGCGCTGGCAGCGATGGCTCTCGTCTTCTTCGTCGTCCCGACCCGGGTCCACGAGCGCTATCTCTTCCCGGCGTTCGCGCTCGGCGCGATCCTCGCCGCGTCCTCGGTCCGCTGGCGGATCGCCTACGCCGTCCTGGCTTTGGCGAGCTTCGCGAACCTGTACGCCGTCCTGCTGACCCCGTACTTCCAGAACCCCGGGATCAAGGACTGGCTCGGCGCGGCCGACGCGATCCGCTCCCCGCTCGGCGTCACGCTGGTGGTCGCCGGTCACGTCGCCGTGTTCCTGTGGGCCCTGTCCGAGCTCCGACCTGCGGCGCTCCGTCGCCTCGACACCGAGGCACTGACGGACGCGCACTGGGAGGCCCTCGAGGACTCCGGGGCCCTCGAACCGGACGACGGGGACCCGGACGCGGCGACCGGTGCGGCCGCGCCCGACGGATCGCGCGCAGCCGCCGCGTCGACGATGTCCACCGCGACGCCTGGGGTCGCGGCCGCGCCGGTCGGCGGCCTGGCTCCGGTCGGGACACCCGGCCAGTCGGCGTCCGAGCCACCGATCGGCGACCGCGCCGGCCTGCCGCTGCCGTTCGGCCTCGGCGCCATCCGGGCGCTCCAGCCGGATCGATCTCGACGGCTTCACGGCGAGGGCGGCGGCGGGTTCGCCCGGATCGACCTGTGGCTCCTGATCGTCATCGTGGTGGCCGCCCTGGTCCTGCGCACGTTCCGGCTGTCCGAGCCCTACCGGATGCACTTCGACGAGGTCTACCACGCGCGGACGGCGACCGAGTTCCTCCAGGACTGGCGCTACGGGATGCCGCACGAGATCTACGAGTACACCCATCCCCACCTGGCCAAGTACGCGATGGCGGCCGGGTTGATCGTGGCCGGCGACGACCGGGTGACCGATGAGGTGGCGCTCGGGATGCCCGTCCGCGATGCCGTGGTCGCCGGGCGCTACGAGGACACGACCTTGCCCGCGGGTCACGGCGGGGATCGGTTCTACGTCGCCGGCGGCGACCAGGTGCGAGGCTACGACCTGACGACGCGCAAGCTCGTGGTCACCTGGGCGGTCCCCGGGGCGGCGGCGATCGGTCTCGACTCGTTGGGACGCCGGGGGTTCATCGGGACCGACGACGGGTCCGTGCTCGTGGTCGATGCCGCGACGGCGTCGTCGGCGGAATCCTCGTCCGACCCGACCGTCCCGGCGGAGGTCGGCCCGACGGCACTGGCGGACGTCGGGGCGCCGATCACGCGGATCGCCGTCACCGACGACGGGACCGCTCTCGCGGTCGCCACGGCCGATGGGTCGGTCGTATCGGTCGACCCGGACACGGGCGAGATCCTGGGGACCACCCCAGTCCCGGGCGTGGTCGAGCTCGCCGACGGCGGGACCGGGAGTGGCCTGACCGCGGATCCCGCGAACGTCCCCGATCACGCGGCGGCCGCCAGGACGCTGGCCGGGATCACCCGTGGCGACGCCGCGGAGTATGAGCGTCGGCTCGCGGCGCCGGCGGCCTCGGGCGCGCAGGTGGTGGTCCTGGGCGGCTTCGCGGAGGATGTCCGCGGCACCATCGAGGCCGCGATCGCCGACGGGCGTCTCGATGGGTTCACCATCGCGTCCCTGCCCCGGATCGCCGCGTCGGGTCCGACCGGCGTGTCGTTCATCGATCCGGCGACGGGGGCGATCGTCGACACCGTGGAGCTGGATTCGGCAGCCCGCGGGATGGCCAAGGTCACCGGGATCGACAAGCCCAGCCTGTACGTCGCGCTCGCGGACAAGCGGGTCGCCGTCCTGCTGCTCGGCGACTCGGACGGCAAGACACGACCGCGCCTGGACACGACGTTCAAGGTCCCGGGCGACGTCCGGCGGGTCCTGTACGACGAGCCGACCGGGATGGTCCACGTCCTCGGCACGGCCCAGGATGGATCGGGCGACACGATCTACGTCATCGAACCGCATGCCAACGCGACGTTCGCCGACGCACGACTGCCGTTCCAGGCCCAGGCCTGGGCGCTGGACGCGAACGCCGACTACCCCAGCTCGGATCGACAGGACATCCTCGTCGCATCGGCGGACGGGACGCTGGCGTCGGTCGACACGGGCGACCACGCCTTCGCCTGGCGTCTGCCCGGGGTGATCGCCGGCGCGCTCATGGCGGGCCTGATCTTCCTCCTGGTGCGGATGCTGTTCCGGCGCCGCGAAGTGGCGGTCATCGCGGCGATCCTCGTCCTCGTCGACGGGATGCTCTTCGTCCAGAGCCGGATCGCCATGAACGACGTCTACGTCGGGTTGTTCATCGTCGCGGCCTACACCCTGTTCACGCCGCTGTGGACCGGTCGGTGGCGAAGACCGTGGGCCTTCTGGCTCGTCCTGCCGCTGGTCGGGATCCTGCTCGGACTCGCCCTCGCCTCGAAGTGGGTCGGCCTGTACGCGATCGCCGGGATCGCCGTGCTCATCCTCGGTCGGTCGGCCCTCGGTCGGATCCTGCTGATCCTCGGGTTCATCGTGGGGACGACCGTCCTCGGCCTGATGGCGATGGACGTGCCCGCCGCGGCGACGAGCAACGGCAACCTGTTCTTCGCCGGCTTGATGATCGCGCTGACGCTCGGGACCGTCCTCGTCACCGTCCTCCACCCGATCGCCTGGTCGACCGAGGAGACCCGGCTCGCGCTGGTCGGGCCGGCGGCGATCGGGATCCTCGTGTTCCTGGCGGCGGTACCGTTCGGCGCGGCGACGACCCGGATCACATTCAGCTCGCTGAGCGTGACGCCCCTGGAGCTGTCGCTCGCGCTCGTCCTCGCCTCCGGCGGGGTCTGGCTGCTGATGCGCCTGGCCGCGATGTGGGGCTTCGGACCGCTCGCGCCGCCGCCCGAACCCGACGATCCCCTCCGGCTCGTCGAGCGGCCCGCGACCCCGCCGCAGGGCTGGCTCCGACCCGGGACCATGCTCGGCCTGCCGATCGTGTGGGGGATCGTCAGCCTGGCGGTCATCCCGATCGCGGTCTACGTCATCTCGTACCTGCCGTGGGTCGCGCTCGGCAATCGGCTGACCGATACCTGGCCGCCGGGCCATACGGGCCAGACCCTTCTCCAGCTGACCCAGTCGATGTACGACTACCACAACGGCCTGCGGGCCACCCACGCCGCGTCCTCGCCCTATTGGGCCTGGCCGTTCGACCTCAAGCCGGTCTGGTTCTACCAGGACAGCTTCGCCGGGAACACCGCCGCCGCGATCTACGACGCGGGCAACCTCGTGGCGTGGTGGCTGTCGATCCCGGCGATGATCTTCGTCGCGGCGCAGGCCTTCCGTCGCCGGAGCCTGGCGCTCGGGCTGGTCTTCGTCGCGTTCGCGTTCCAGTGGATGCCGTGGGCCCGGATCGATCGGGCCACGTTCCAGTACCACTACTACGCGGCGCTCCCGTTCCTGCTCATCGCCCTTGCCTACTTCATCGCCGAGCTGCGCAACGGGCCGTCGCCGCGGACGTGGATGCTGGCGCGGCTGACGGCCGCCCTGGCCGTCCTCGGACCTGCCCTGATGTGGCTGTTCAAGGGGCCGCTGTGCGCCTACGTCCGCGTCGTGGCGGTCAACCCGGGCTCGCAGGCCTGCGTCGCGACGGCCCCCGGCCAGATCGTCCTGACCTGGCGGACCGCCGGGATCATCGGCGTCCTCCTCGTGGCGGGCGTCCTTCTCGTCGTCCAGCTCCTGCGACTCGGCACCCCCGACAGGTCACGGAGGGAGATGGACGGGCGGCTCGTCGGGATCGGCCTGACGGCCCTCCTCGGGGTCATCGCCCTGCTCGTGGTCGGAGCCGTCCTCCCCGACACGGCCATCCTCAACCAGGACGGCTTCCGGATCGAGCCCATCGCCCTGGTGGTCCTCATCGCCCTGTTGCCGGTCGCCTGGGTGGTCGCCACGGCGCGGGATGCCCGCCGGTTCGCCGCGGGCATGATCATCGCCTGCATCGTCTGGTTCATCGGCTGGTACCCGAACATCTCGGCCCTGCCCCTCCCGTCGGCGATCGTGAACGCTTACCAGGGCCTGTTGCCGACCTACCTCTATGCCTTCCAGTTCCCCGTGAACACGGACCCGGTCCAGCCGTTCCACTTGATGAACCCGACGACGATCCTGGGGGTCAGCGTGCCGGCCGCCCCGCTCCTGTTCGGTGCGCTCCTCCTCACCTGCGTGGTCGTCGGGTACAGCGCCTGGACGTGGCGGGTCTCGGCGGCCGAGCGCAAGGCTGAGGCCTCCGACCCGGGCAACCTCGCACCCGGTGGTCAGGCGGGCTAGGGTCGCGGGACGAGGATCGTCGGCTCGGACGGCGTGCCCCCGCCGACCGGAGCGTCGTCGACCGGAGCATCGTCGACCGGAGCGTCGTCGGTCTGGGCGACCGCGGACCCGGTCGGACGCATCGGGGCGGGCACCTCGGCCCGGAAGTCGCGCGGCAGGGCGCCCTGGGCCGCCACCCGCCGGATGACGAAGCCGTAGTACGCCTCGACGCGATCGGTGATCCGTTCCCAGCTGAACGTCTCGGAACGGGCCATCCCGCTCGCGCTCATCTCCGCGCGCAGGTCGTCGTCGAGGACGAGCCGGCCGATCGCGGCAGCCAGCTCACGCGGCTCACCCGGCGGGACCAGCAGTCCCTGCTCGCCGCGGCGGACAACGCCCTTGTAGCCATGGATGTCCGAGGCCACGATCGGGGCCCCGGCCGCCATCGCCTCGAGCAGCACGATCCCGAACGACTCTTGGCCCCGCGCCGGCGCGACGAACACATCCGCCGTCCGGAAGAGCTGGGCCTTCTCGGCGTCGCTGACCCGGCCGAGGAACTCGACGCCGGCGAGCCGCCGCGTCAGGACGTAGCGGCGCGCTTCTCGCTCCTGGGGCCCGGAGCCGACCACGAGGAGCCGGCACGGACAGCCGGTCTTGCGCAGGATCCGGTAAGCCTTGAGCAGGTCGAGCAGGCCCTTGCGCGGCTCGTGGCGTCCGACGAACAGGATGTTCCTGGTGCCGTCCTGCCAGCGGGCGATGGGAACGGCCCTCCGGTACCGATCGACGTCGACACCGTTGGGGATGACCTTGTAATCGCCGGGGAAGAACCGGTCGATGAAATGCCGCGCCGCCGCACTGACGGCGATCCGGCCGTGGAGCAGGCGCGCGTGGCCCTGCATCACCCGGGCCCCGAACTCGTACGACAGGGAGAACCCGGCGTAGGCGTGGAACGTCGCCACGTTGATGCTCTGCGAACGGCGCAGGAGGATGAGCGACAGGAACGGGACGAACGGCTCGTGGAAGTGGAGGACGTCGAACCGCTCCCGCTCGAGCATGTCGTCGATCAGGCTCACGTAGCGCGGCGACACCGTGATCGTCCCGACGGAGCCGTTCATGGGCACGCTGAAGCCCTTGCCGAGCCGGATCACGTCGCCCTCCGAGGCTCGCTGCAACCCGTGGCTGCTGCTGATGATCCGGACGTCGTGGCCGTGGAGCCGGAGGTTCTCGTAGAGATAGCGGACGTGCTCGTTGACCCCGCCCGGCACGGGGTAGACGTACGGGGTGACCAGGCCGATCTTCATCGGCGGACGTCCGGTTCGCCGGCCGCCCGGTCGGTCGGCTCGTAGCGCGGTGGTCGTGCCCGCCCACCCGGGTAGCCGTGATCGCGCCCGGTCCCGTCGCGTCGGACGCGGCCGCCGACCTCGTCGCGAACGTCGCGGCCGCGCTTGCGCAGCTGCCGTCCGAAGATCGACAGCTGGCTGCCGGCCGGGTGGACGACGCCGCCCCAGTCGGTCCGCCGCTCGAGGATGGCCGAGCGGAGGTCGTCCGCGGTCCGGCCCGGGAAGGTCGTGTAGCCCTGCCCGACCGCCTCGAGCGCGTGGGCGTCGCTGCAGCCGATGCCGGCCAGGCTGTGCTCCTCGATGAACGAGCGGACCCGGCGCTGGCCGCGCCCGAGCGTCGTCGGGTTGAACGCCTCGAGGCCGTCCGGGTGGACCCTCGGGTCGGCGTCGGCCAGGAGGCGGCGCAGGACCGGGCTCTGCGCGCAGAGGGGGTAGGGGAACAGCGGATGCGCGGGGATGGCCAGGCCGCCCTGCTCATGCACCGCGGCGATGCTCGCCCGGAGCGACTGCCACGGCCGGACCGGCTCGGTCAGGAACAGCCCCAGGAGATGGCCGCCGCGGGTCGAGATCTCCTCGCCGACGATGACGTCCAAAGGCATCCCGCCGAGCCCCGCCAGCGCCTGGGCGGCGAGTGCCGAGTCGATCCGCTCGTGGTCGGTGATGGCCACGACCTGGAGGCCGATGGCGATCGCCTGCTGGAGGACCTCGGCGACGCCGGCGGTCCCGTCCGACGCGAGGGTATGGATGTGCAGGTCCGCCCGACCGAGGTCGGTCGGCGGGAGACCGTCCACCGGCGCGCGCTCCGTGCTCATCGCGCCGGTGCCTCGAGGTCGGGCCAGATCGGGAAGAAGACCGCCCACCATTGCTCGGGAGCCTGGGCGATCTGACGCTCGAAGATCCGCGCCTGCTGATCGAGGAACGCGGTCACCCGTTCTCGTCGAGAACCGGCGGTGGGGACGGGGAACGGATCGAGCCGACCGATGTATCGGCCGCCGGGCCGGCGGCGGACCGCCACCCCGAACGTCGGGGCGCCGCTTTCGATCGCCACGAGCGCCGGCCCCAGCGGCAGCGACGTACTGGCGCCGAACAGCTTCGCCGGCATCCCACCGCCGGTCAGGTCGCGATCGCCGACGATGCCGACCGGCTCGCCCCGGGCGAGCGCCCCCATCAGCTCGCGGCGGGCCTCCCGCAGGCCGACGATCGTGATCCCGAGGGCACCCCGCGTCCGCTCGAACCAGGCCTGCATCGCCGGGTCGTCGATCGTCTCCATCGGGGTCATCAGGGGTCGATCGGCGTGGACCGCCGCGACGTAGGCCTGGAGCTCGATCGCCCCGAAGTGGAGCCCGACGAAGATCCGCGGGCCCGGCCGGCCGAAGGCTGCCTCGAAGGCCTCCGGCGTCTCGACGGTCAACCGCTCGGCCAGGAAGGCCGGTGTGAACGACGGTGCCCGGGCGACGTCGAGGTAGTAGTGGGCGTAGTGCCGGAACGCGGATCGAACCAGCCGATCCATCGCCCTCGGGTCCCGCGCCGCTGCCCGGATCCGCGGCTCTGCGCGACCCTCGGTGACGAGCCAGTCCGCCACCCGCTGCAGGTTCCGCCGCGCCTGGGCGGCTCGGCGAGCGTCGGCCCGATACCACAGCTCACCGGCGAAGTCGGCCAGCTCCAGGAGGACTCGCTCGGGCAGATGGCAGGCCAGCCAGGACACGGCCGTTAACACGGTCGCGCCGAACCGCTGCCGAGGCGTCGCGTTCATCCGGCCGCACGCTCCGCCGCGGGGGTGGGGTCCGGGTCGGCCATCCGCGCGGCGCGCGTCGCGAGCTCGGCGGCCTCGGCCTCGGTCTCCGGCCACATCGGCTTGAAGCTGTACCACTGGTCCGGCGCGGCGGCGATGACCCGCTGGATCGCGTCGGCGACCGCCTGGGTCGCCCGGAGGACCTCCCCGGGCGAGGTCGATGCGACATGGATCGGGTCGTCGGTCGAGGCGTGGAACCGGCCGTCGGGCAGGCGTCGGGCGACGACCGGGACGATGACGGCGCCGGTCTTCCCGGCCAGCGTGGCGGGTCCCGCGGGGAGCGTCGTCCACGCACCGAACAAGCGGACCGGGATGTCGTCCGAGCGGTATCCCCAATCGACCAGGAGGGCCAGCATCTCGTGCCGCCGGAGGACGCCGTAGACCTCGCGCAGGTTGCGCCACGGGATGACCGTCGAGCCCCATCGCGCCCGTTCCTCACGGAGGTGCTCGAACAGCTCGGGGAACGTGGAATCGTCGGCCAGGCCCGACAGCGGCCAGCCGCGCGCTCCGACGCCCGCGGCGATGGCTTCGTTGTTGCCGACGTGGCAGGCAACGAAGATCACCCCGTTCGAGTCGCGCCAGATCCGCTCGACGGTATCGAGCGCCGCTGGATCGAGCATCGTCCCGGCCTGGTCACGAGACATCCCCGGCAGCTGCATCAGCTCGACGAGGTAGCGGGCGTAGCTCCGATACGCTCGCAGGGCCATCCGTCGGACCGCCGGGTCGTCCGGCGGTAGCCCGAGCACGTGGCCGAAGTTGAGGTTCGACCAGTGGCGCTTCTTCGGCCAGAGGAGATACGACGCTTGGACGAACCAACCGACGACCCGGGCGGACGGGCCGGTCGGCAGCCGGCCG
Source organism: uncultured Chloroflexia bacterium (assembly GCA_963744115.1). Taxonomy (GTDB): domain Bacteria; phylum Chloroflexota; class Limnocylindria; order Limnocylindrales; family CSP1-4; genus Chersky-267. Next base: position 432,963 of record CAVUSI010000001.1, read on the forward strand.
AGGACCCACTCCGCCGAGCGGTAGCCGAGGACGGCCGCCTTCTCGACGACGCGAGGCGCCTTGGCCACGCGGCGATGCGGCGCCTCGAGCGCCCGCTTCGGACTCGGTTCGATCGGCCCGCCCGTGACGGGCCGATCCGATGCCGACGTCACCGGACGCCGGCCGCCACCTTCGCCTTCGTCCCGGCGAGGCGCTTGAGCGCTCGCTTCTGGGGAGCCTCGGTCCCGACGAGCGTCTCGTTGTCCTCACCGCGGATGAACGCCTCGACACGGTTGAAGGCGATGTCGTCGTGGATCTGGATCGGCGGGCTCTTCATGAAGTAGCTCGATGGTGCGACGAGCGTCCCGGCCAACCCGCGATCGAGCCCGAGCTTCAGGCAGCGGATCGCGTCGGTGATCACGCCGGCGCTGTTGGGGCTGTCCCAGACCTCGAGCTTGAGCTCGGCGTTGAGCGGCACGTCGCCGAAGGTGGTGCCCTCCATCCGGATGTAGCACCACTTCCGGTCGAGCAGCCACGGCACGTGATCGCTCGGGCCGACATGGACGTCGTCCGGATCGAGCTCATAGTCGAGCATGCTCGTGACGGCGTTCGTCTTCGAGATCTTCTTGCTCTCCAGGCGCTCGCGCTCGAGCATGTTCAGGAAGTCCGTGTTGCCGCCGAAGTTGAGCTGGTATGTCCGGTCGAGGCGCACGCCGCGATCCATGAACAGTCGGGTCAGGACGCGGTGGCTGATCGTCGCGCCGACCTGGCTCTTGATGTCGTCGCCGATGACCGGCAGGCCTTCCTCGGCGAAGCGTCGCTGCCAGTACGGCTCGCGGCCGATGAACACGGGGATGGCGTTGACGAAGGCGACGCCCGCCTTGAGCGCCTGCTCGACGTACCACTTGGTGGCCTCCTCGCTGCCGACCGGCAGGTAGGAGACCATCACGTCGACCTCGCGCTCCTTGAGGATGCCGACGACGTCGGCCGTCGGGCCGGGTGCCTTCTCGATGATCTGGCTCAGGTACTTGCCCAGGCCGTCGTGGGTCATCCCGCGGTCGACCTTGACGCCGAGTGGCTGGACCTGCTGGAAGACGTAGGTGTTGTTCGGCTTCTGGTAGATCGCCTCGGACAGGTCCTTGCCGACCTTGTTCTTGTCGATGTCGAAGGCCGCCACGAACTCGATGTCGCGGACGTGGTAGCCGCCCAGGTCGACGTGCATCAGGCCGGGGACGAAGTCGTCCGGCTTGGCGTCTTCGTAGTAGTAACGACCCTGGACGAGGCTGCTGGCACAGTTCCCGACCCCGACGATGGCGACCCGGATCTTGCCGTCCTTGCGCCCGGCGCCGGCCCGCGGCCTGGCTCCGTCGGCGTGCGTCCCGTTGGACCCGTTCTTGGCGTTCTTGGCCACCTGGTTCTCCTACTTCCCGTCGTTCGCGACGGCCTGGTTCCGGACATGGACGATGCGTTGGATGACGGTGATCGTGGCGCCGACGGCGATGATGCCGAGGGCACCGCCGAGGATCGTGAGGTTGCCGGTCGCCCCGGCCAGGATCAGGCCGAGCGATAGGATCACGAGGCGGATCTCGCGCGGCATGACGCCGATCGCCGCCATCCCGGTGCCGGCGGTGAAGCCCAGCCCCTCGGACTTGGCACGGGTGTAGCTGACCATGAACGCGGCGCCCATCGCCGCCGTCGCGAGGATGGCGACGGGGTCGGAGCCGGCGAGCACGCCGCCCCAGGCGATCCCGAGGTAGACGATCGCCTCGCCCCAGCGGTCGAAGACGGAGTCCATGAACGCACCGAGCGGTCCGACCTTGCCGGTCGCCCGCGCCAGCGTCCCGTCGAACATGTCGAAGACGCCGCCGAGGAAGACGACGATCCCGCCGATGAGCCACTGCTGGAAGCCGAGCAGGATCGCGCCGACCACGGTGATCCCGAAGCCGATCAGGGTCAGGCCGTTCGGCGTCAGCCCGAGTCGGCCCATCCCGAGCGCGATCGGCTCGAAGATCTTCTTGATCCGGCCACGGGACTCGTTCGACAGGCTCATCGGGCCGGATCCTCGGCGGTCGGGCGGGTCGATGCCGGGGCCGGATGGGAGGCCTCGCGCGAGACCGATCGGAGGAGCAGCCGCTCACGCTCCGCCGCTTCGTCGAACGCCTCCGGTCGGAGGCTGCACAGGGTCTCGCGGCCGCTCCGGCGGGTGGTCACGATGCCCGACGTTCGAAGCTTGCCGAGGTGCCAGCTGACCAGTGGCTGGGACAGCCCGACGTCGTCGATGAGCTCGGTGACCGTGGCCGCGCCCTGCGACAGGCGCTGGACGATCCGGAGTCGGTTCACGTCGGCCAGGGCGCGATGGAACAGACGGATCTCGCGCAACTCGTCGGGCTGGTCGACGACCGATGCGATGGTCGAACGGATGCGGGCGGGGGACGGGCTCAGGGCAGGCTCCGGGGTCGTGTCGAGCCCGACGGCTCAACGGGGATTTATATAAATCGGCGTTGATGCTACGGCCGGGCCACGTCGATGTCAACCCAGACTCAGGCCGCCCTTGCACCGGATGCAAACATCCGACCGGAGACGGCTCGGCCCGCCCTGACTCCGCAGCGACTTTGCATCGGGTGCAACGGATCGGCCGACGGGGTCGTCGCGAACCCACACCGGGCGGAAGGCTTGCACCGGGTGCAAGTCTGGCGGCAGCGGGTGCACGCTCCTCATCACGTTGAGCTGTTGTTTGCACAGGGTGCAAGCGGAGCAGGGTCCTTGCACCGCATGCACGGAATTGGCCTTTGGGCCGGAATCGGGCCCAAGCACCGGCCAGGATCGGGCCCAGGCACCGGCCAGGAACTGTGGTCCGGCTACACTCCGGCCGTGAGCCGCCGCGCGTCGTACGTGATCCTCGCCGTGCTCGGGGCCGGCGTGTTCCTGGCCGGCCTCGAGCTGATGATCACCGCGGTCGCCCTGCCGTCGATCCTCGTCGATCTGGCCGATTGGACCCAGCTCCGGAAAGCATCCTGGATCGTCAACGGCTACCTCCTGGTGTATGTCGCGACGATGCCGCTGGCCGGCCGCCTGTCCGACACGTTCGGGGCGCGGCGGCTCTTCCTCCTCGGCCTGACCGCATTCACCGTCGGATCGTTCCTCGCCGGCGCGGCGCAGGGCCTCGACATGCTGATCGCGGCGCGACTCGTCCAGGCGTTCGGTGGCGGGATCCTCGTCCCGGTCGCGACGGCCGCCGCGGCCCACCTCTACTCCGGCGATGCGCGACCGCGAGCGCTCGGGGCGATCGGCGCCCTGACGTTCCTCGGGATGGCCGCCGGTCCGTTCGTCGGGGCCGCGCTCCTCAGGTCGATCCATGCGGACTCGGCGCTGGCCGCCGCCGGGATCACCAGCGGCCCCCTGGCGGACCTCCTGGCCCCGTCGTGGCGCTGGGTGTTCTACATCAACGTTCCGATCGGGATCGTCGCCCTGGCGTTCGCCTGGGCCGCGAGCAGCGGCTGGGAGACGCCCCGCCAGACGACCCGGGTCGACCTCCCCGGGGCGGTGGCCTTCACCGTCGGCCTGGGCGCTGGCCTCATCGGTCTGACCCTCATCGGCAGCGCGCCCGACGGCGACGTCCTGGGGATCCCCACCCAGACCGTCATCGCGATCCTCCTGGTCACCTCCGTCATCGGGCTCGGGCTGACGGTCGTCGGAGGCCTGACCCGGCGGGACCCGTTCCTCGACGTCCGGCTGTTCCGCCAGCGCGAGTTCGCCTCGGCCGCCCTCGTCTCCCTGCTGACCGGGTATGCGTTCGCGACGGCGATCGTGGGTGCGGCCGTCTTCGTCGACCGCGTCCTGTACGGCGGACCGGCCGAACAGCAGGTCGTCCTCGGCGCACTGGCGGCGGCGACCGCCATCGGCGCCCTCGTGTCCGGGTTCGCGGTGCGTCGGATCTCGCTCCGGGCGATCAGCCTGGTCGGATTGGCGCTCAGCGCCGGCGCCCTCGTCGCGATGGCCGGCTGGTCGCCGTCGACGGCGATCCCCGCGGCAGCCGTCGCGGTCGCCGCGTTCGGGCTGGGCTTCGGGCTGACGGTGACGCCCCGCTCGACGGCGGCGGTCGAGTCGGCCGGCCGATCCGCGTTCGGCATGGCCTCGGCGACGGTCACCGTCGCCCGGATGATCGGGATGGCGGTCGGGCTCGCCGTCCTGACCGCCTACGGGTCGACGACGATCGAACGACTGACGGCCCGGATCTACGCCACCCCCGATGCGTACAAGGCGTTCCTCCCGGCCGACCTCGTCGGTCGGCCGTTCCGCGACGGGCTCGTCATCGCGGCGCTCGAGCGGTGGGCGTCCGGCGAGGCCGCCCGGATCATGGTCGGGCTGTTCCTGGTCGCCGCGGTCGTGACCGCGGTCGCGGCGATCCCGGCCCTGGCTCTCGGGGGTCGACGGGCGCGTATGCTGGCGAGCGGCCCGAAGACCGGGCCGATCGACCGGGCCGGACCCGACCTCGGACCCGGCATCGACAGCGGAGGCGAGCGGACCATCGATGGCGCAGACGAGCCAGCGGCGACCCTCGCACTCTGACGGGCGGCTGCCGGTGGTCGGCGCCGAGGGCCACGGGGCCGGCGCGGTCCGGGTCGCCGTCCGATCGGCTGCCGGCCTGGTCGAGTCGACCGGGCTCGACACCATCCCGACGGCGCCGTTCCCCGACGGGACGACGGGCTGGATCGACATCAGCGGCCCCACGCCGGATCAGGTCGCCGAGATCACCCGTCGGCTGGGCCTGCACGAGCTGATCGCCGAGGACATCCTCGAGGGCAACCAGCGGGCCAAGATCGAGGTCACCGAGGATCGCATCCACATCGTGATGTTCGCCCTCCAGTACGGGGATCCGATCCGCCCGAGCGAGATCGACATGGTCCTGGGGGACGGCTTCCTGCTCACGGTCCACGCACCGGAGTGGGACCCGCGGGCGACCCATCACCTGCGCGGCGACGGGATCGAGCCGATCTTCGACCGCGGCCCGGACCACCTCCTGTGGGCGATCTGCGACGACCTCGTCGACGGCTACTTCCCGCTGATGGACAAGCTCGGCGACGAGATCGACCTGATCCAGGACGCCGTCATCGAGAAGGGGACCCCGGACGTCCTCGAGCGGCTGTTCGAGCTCAAGCGCGAGCTCATCTCGATCCGCCGGGCCGCCGGACCCGTGCGCGAGATCTTCAACCAGCTGACGAACCGCGACCTGGCGCTCGTCGACACCGACGAGATCGTCTATTTCCGCGACGTCTACGACCACCTCATCCGGCTGACCGACGAGCTGGACACGTACCGCGAGCTCGTCAGCGGCACCCTCGACGTCTACCTGTCGACGGTCAACAACAACCTGTCGCTGATCATGAAGCGGTTGACGGGCGTCACGGTCGTCCTGGCGGGGATCGCGGCGTTCGGCGGGATCTTCGGGATGAGCGAGGCCGGGGCGGCGTTCGCGGGCACCGAGGCCGCCGGCTTCTGGCTGGTCACGGCGGGGATCTTCGGGCTGGCCTTCCTGCTGGCCTACGTCCTGCGCCGGCTGGGCTGGATCTAGGGCCCGTCGCCGCTGACCTAGTGGCAGAAGACCGGGTCCGCCTTGGGGTTCGCTTCCTTGTGATCGGCCGGACCGTGACCGAGCGGAAGGGCGATGACCTGGGTCTTCTCGAACGTCCCGACGGGTCCTTCCGAGGTCTGGAGCCAGACGGCTTCGCGCTTGTCGGCGAGCGCCGCGTCGAGGGTCGTGACGTGCCGCCGGACCTCGACGATCTCGTAGAGGTAGAGCTGATCGTCGGTGGTATAGACCTGGACCAGCATCCCCTTCATCCGCCGGCCGTTGTTGATCTTGGACGCCTCGAGGATCGGCAGGAACATGCCCGTCCGGGCGTGGGCATACAGGTAGGTCGGTCCGGGCTGACCCGGCTGATGGAGCTGGAGCAGGTACATCGCGACGTTGCACGGCGGGAATGCATTCGCGCCGCCCGGCTGGCGGATCACCGGCAGGTCGATGTCGAGCGCCGGGACGACCACGCGGGACGCGACCGCGGCCTTGCCCGGTGACGCCGACGCGCTGCCCCCCGGGCTGGCGGTCGTCAGCGGCGGGAAGGTCAGGAGGGTGCTCGGCCCGGGACTGTCGGTGGGCGCGACTGTGGGCGCCCCCGACGCGACCGCGGTCGCGTCGACCGGGTTCGTGTAGTTCAGCAGACCGGCGGCGATGAGCGACACGCCGATGGCGGCCAGGACGGCGGGGATGAGGCGGCGCTGGAGGCGTTCGGCGAGCGTGCGCATGCGGGCGCCATCCTAGCCCGTCCCCGGACAGCCCGCCTTCGCCGCGTGGTACTGGTACCCTCCCGCAATGCTGCCGCGCGTCGCCATCGTCCTCGGGCTGCTGGCCGGGATCGCGACGGGGGCGGCCATCATCGCGGCCGTCGTCGCGTACGTCCCCGGACCGGTCCACGCGACCTCCACCCCGTCGCCGATCGTGTCGGCCTCACCGTCGTCGCCGTCGCCCTCACCGACGATCGCGACACCGTCGGTCGGACCGTCCGGATCCCCAGGCTCGAACGCATCGCCGTCGCCGTTCGTCTCGGCCTCGCCGCCCTCTTCGGCCGGTCCGTCCGGCGCCGGGTCGCCCGGCGCGTCCGCCACCTCGTCGGGTGCCCCGACCGGATCCGCGTCGCCCTCGGGGTCCGCGGGGCCTTCCGCGTCCGCCTCGCCCTAGGACCGTCCGGCGGCCGGCGCCCGGTGGCCGGCGCCCGGTGAGCGCCTAGGTCACGAACACCGCTGCCGCGGCCTGGACCGCCTCGATGAACGGCTCCGGGAACAGGCCGATCACGATCGTCATCACCGCCGCGACGCCGAGGCCGGCGCGCATGATCCAGCTCTTGTCGACCGGGGCGGGATCGCCCTGGGCATCGCGCATGAACATGTAGACGACGATGCGCAGGTAGTAGAACGCCGCGACCGCGGCGTTGAGCACGGCGATGACGGCCAGGAAGCCGGCCGGTCCACCGGCCTCGACGGCCGACAGGATGACGAACGCCTTGGCGAAGAACCCGGCGGTCGGCGGGATGCCGGTCAGCGACAGGAGGAACAGGGTCATCAGGATGGCCAGCGCCGGCTCGCGCCTGCCGAGACCGGCGAACGTCTCGATGCTGCTCGACACGCCGCGCCGACGCTGGAGCGCGACGACGATCCCGAAGGCCCCGAGGTTCATGAAGCTGTACGCCACGAGGTAGTACAGGAGGCCTTCGATGCCGTCGATCTGCGGATCGGCGCTCGACCAGGCGGCCAGCCCCACGAGCATGTAGCCGGTGTGGGCGATCGACGAGTACGCCAGCATCCGCTTGACGTTGTCCTGGGTGATCGCGACCAGGTTGCCGAGCGTCATGGTGAGCGTCGACAGGATGACGATGACGATCAGCCAGTCGGCATGGAGCGGCCCGAGCGCGCCGAGGAACAGGCGGAGGATCAGCGCGAAGGCCCCGACCTTCGGCCCGGTCGAGAGATAGCCCGTGACCGGCGTCGGCGAGCCCTGGTAGGCATCGGGCGTCCAGTAGTGGAATGGGACGGCCGCGATCTTGAACGCGACACCGGTCGTCAGGAACGCCAGGCCCATCGCCAGGCCGGTCGACAGGGGCGCGGTCCCGGCGACGATCGCCGCCAGGTCGCCGGCGATGACGTCGGCCCGGGTCGAACCGGTCAGCCCCCAGATGAAGGCAAGGCCGAACAGGAAGATCGCGGAGCTGAACGAGCCGAGGAGGAAGTACTTGATCGCGCCTTCGGTCGACAGGGCATCGCGCTTGGCGAAGCCGGCCAGCAGATAGCCGGGGATGACCATCAGCTCGAGGCCGAGGAAGAGCACGAGCAGGTCGATCGATGCCGAGATCAGCATCGCGCCGGTCATCGCGAAGATCAGGATCGCGACGAACTCGGCCAGCGGCAGGCCGCGCGAGGCGAGGTAGTCCGGGGCGAGGAGCACGGTCAGGCCGATGATCGATACGAACAGCAGGTCGAGCAGCGTCGTCAGGGCGTCGACCTGGTAGGCGCCCCCGAAGGCGGTCGTCTCGCCGGTGGCGAGGATCAGGCCGCCGACCACGGCCAGGCCGACGAGCCCGACGACGATCGGGGCGGTCCGTCCGCCGGGCCGGACCAGGTCGACCACGATGACCGCCGCCGCGACCAGCACGGCGGCGATGAGCGGGGCGATCGCGGCGATGTCCTGCCAGGCCATGGTCGGGTCGCGCGCTCCTTACCGGCCGAGGAGGTGGAGGGCGACACCGTGACCGTCGGCCACGCTGGCCAGGACGCTGGTGACGCTCGTCTGGATGAGGTTGAGGATCAGCCCCGGGAACAGGCCGAATACGACGATCAGCGCCGCCAGCGGGACGACCGTGACGAGCTCGACCGGGCGGATGTCGGTCAGGTGGGAGCCGAGGCCCGACAGGAAGTCCGACAGGTCCCCGGTGAAGACCCGCTGGAACATCCACAGCAGGTAGCCCGCCGCGAGGATCATGCAGAAGGTGGCGACGGCCGCCACGTATGGGCTGGATCCGAACGCGCCGACCAGGACGAGGAACTCACCGACGAATCCGGACAGGCCGGGCAGCCCGACGCTGGCGAACATGAAGAACCCGAAGGCGGCCGCGTAGACCGGGGTCCGCCCGGCAAGGCCACCCATCTTGGCGATCGTCCGGTCGTGGGTCCGCTCGTAGATGACCCCGACCATGAGGAACAGGGCGCCCGTGATCAGGCCGTGGTTGACCATCTGGAGGATCGCGCCCTGCATCCCCTGCTCGCGGCCGGCGCCACCGACCGGGATGAGCACCGACACGAAGATGCCGAGCGTGACGAACCCCATGTGGCTGACCGACGAGTAGGCGATCAGCTTCTTGAGATCGGGCTGGACGAGCGCCACGACCGCCCCGTAGATGATCGCGATGAGGCTCAGCGCCACGATCCACGGGGCGAAGGTATGGGCGGCGTCGGGGAACAGCGGCAGGGTGAACCGGATGAAGCCGTAGGCCCCCAGCTTGAGCAGCACCGCGGCCAGGATCACGGACCCGGCCGTGGGCGCCTCGACGTGGGCGTCCGGCAGCCAGGTGTGGAACGGGAACATCGGCACCTTGATGGCGAAGGCGAGGAAGAAGGCGAGGAAGGCGAACGCCTGGAGGTTGGAGGCGAAGCCGGTCGTGGCCGCGAAGGCCCGCAGGGCCTCGAAGTCGAACGCGTTCGCCCACGATCCGGTCGCGGCCTGGTAGGTGAACGCGGTGGCCAGGATGGCCACCAGCATCAGCAGCGACCCGACCAGGGTGTAGAGCACGAACTTGATCGTCGCGTAGATCCGGTTCGAGCCGCCCCAGATCCCGATGATCAGGTACATCGGGACGAGGACGATCTCCCAGAACACGTAGAACAGGAACATGTCGAGGGCGATGAACACCCCGATCATCCCGACCTCGAGGACGAGGAACGAGATCATGTACTCCTTGACCCGGTCCTTGATCGGGCCGAACGAGGCCAGGATGCTGATCCAGGTCAGGGTGGTGGTCAGGACCACGAGGACGGCTGACAGGCCGTCGACGCCGACCTTGTACTGGATCCCGAAGATGGGGATCCAGGCGTGGGTCTCGACCAGCGAGAAGCCGGCCTTGTGCGGGTCGAACGAGACGAGCATGACCAGCGACAACCCGAACGCCACCAGGGCCACGATCAGGGCGGTCCAGCGGACGGCCTGGACGTTGGCCTTCGGGATGAACGCGATGATCAGCGCCCCGATGAGCGGCGTGAACGTGATCAGCGTCAGCAGCGGCAGGCCTGACTGGTCGAGGATCATCAGCGGGCCACCAGGACGAGATACGAGCCGGCCATCACGATCAGGCCGATGGCGATCCCGAGGGCATAGTTCTGGACCCGGCCGGTCTGGACACGGCGGAGACCCGTCCCGAGCCCGCCCGCGGACCGCCCGATCCAGTTGACGATGCCGTCGATGACGTAGCGATCGAACCACCAGGCCGCCGCCGCGACCCGGCCGCCGATGCGGATGAAGAGCAGGTCGTTGAGCTCGTCGAACCACCACTTGTTCAGCGATGCCCGGTACAGGAACCGGGTCGCCGAGTTGGCGGTGGCGATCGCGTGGACCTGGTCGGGCTGCGGATCGCGCCGGAGCGAGCCGATCGCGACGCCGAAGTAGCGCCAGGCCAGCAGGAGCCCGAGGGTCGCCACGGCGACGCTGAGCAGGATGAGCGCGCCGTCGATCCCGAACAGCTCGACCGGCTTCTCGGTCCGGGCCATGATGGCGTTCGCTTCCCTGAAGATCGGATCGAGCCATTGCTGGATCCGGCTGTCACCGAACGGCAGGCCGAGGAACAGCCCGATGAAGATCGACGGGATCGCCAGCAGGATCAGCGGCACGGTCATCGACCGCGGCGATTCGTGGATGGTGGGCTCGACGGCCGGGTCGACGTGGCTCGGGCCCCAGAACGTCATGCCCATCAGCCGGAACATGTAGAACGCCGTCATGAAGGCGACGACGATGCCGATCCCCCAGACGACGAAGAAGCCGTTGCTGAACGCCTCACCGAGGATCTCGTCCTTGCTGAAGAAGCCGGCCAGCGGCGGGATCCCGGCGATCGCCAGCGAGCCGATCAGCATCGTCACGTAGGTGATGGGGATCTTCTTCGACAGACCGCCCATCCGGCGCATGTCCTGCTCCTCGTGGACGGCGTGGATGACCGAGCCCGAGTCGAGGAACAGCAGCCCCTTGAAGAAGCCGTGGGCCATCAGGTGGAAGATCGCCGCGACCCAGGCGCCGACGCCGAGCGCGGCGAACATGTAGCCGAGCTGGGACAGGGTCGAATAGGCCAGGACCCGCTTGATGTCGGTCTGGGTGAACGCGATCGAGGCGGCCAGGATCGCGGTGAAGATGCCGATCCCGGCGACGATGAGCATCGCGTCCTGGGCGTGGGCGAAGATCGGGTTGGCCCGGGCCACGAGGTAGACGCCGGCGTTGACCATCGTCGCGGCGTGGATGAGGGCGGACACCGGCGTCGGGCCCTCCATGGCGTCCGGGAGCCAGACGTGGAGCGGGAACTGGGCGCTCTTGCCCATCGCCCCGGACAGCACCAGCAGGGCGATCGCGGCGATCGTGACCTGGTCGAGCGTGCCGATCCGGGTGATGACGTCCTGGATGTTCAGCGTCCCGAGGCTGATGAAGATGAGCATGATGCCGAGGGCGAAGCCGACGTCACCGACCCGGTTGACGATGAACGCCTTCTTGCTCGCCAGGGCGGCCGTCCGCTTGCGATACCAGAACCCGATGAGCAGGTAGCTCGACAGGCCGACCAGCTCCCAGGCCACGAACACCAGCAGGAAGTTGTCGGCCAGGACCAACAGGAGCATCGAGAACATGAACAGGTTCAGGTAGGCGAAGAACCGCCACGTCCCCGGGTCGTGGGCCATGTAGCCGATCGAGTAGATGTGGACGAGCATGCCGATCGTCGTCACCACGATGAGCAGGCATGCGGTCAGCGCATCGACGTGGAAGCCGATCTCGACGTTGAACGAGCCAGCCGGGATCCAGTCCCACAGGGGCACGTTCAGGCCGCGCTCGCCGAACGGCTCGACGTGACCGAGGGCCGGGATGACCACGATCATCGCGGCGACCCAGCTCACGACCACGACCGCGACCGGCACCAGGCTGGCCGCGTTCCGGCCGTACGTCGCCTGGAGGCGGCGGCCGAACAGTGCGGCGAAGATGAATCCGGCGATCGGGAGCGCGGGGATCAGCAGGATGAGCGCGTCGTACGGCATCGGCTACTGCCGCATCGCATCGTACTCATCGACCAGCGGCGTCCGCCGGTTGCGGAAGATCGCGATGACGATGGCCAGCCCGACGGTCGCCTCGCCGGCGGCCACGGCCATCACGACCAGGGCGATGACCGATGCCTGCGGGCGGAGCGCGGGGTTGAAGGCGCCGAATGCGACGATCGACAGGTTCACCGCGTTGAGCATCAGCTCGATCGACATGAGCATGCTGATCGCGTTCCGGCGGGCCAGGAAGCCGAAGGTCCCGATGCAGAACAGGAGCGCCGACAGGATCAGGTAGCTGTCCAGCGAGTTCGTCATCGCGGCCCGGACTCCTCGTCCGCGAGCTCGCGCTTGGCCAGGTAGACGCCGCCGATGACCGCGGCCAGCAGCAGGACGCTGACGACCTCGAACGGCAGCACGTAATCCTGGAACAGGACCTTCGCCAGGTCGCTCGTCGCGGTCGCGACCCGGACGGCCGCGCCGCCCCAGTCGGTCGAGCTGATGGCCAGGGCGAGGATGACGGCAAGGATGATCGCAGCGATCGCCGACGGGACGGCCTGGGTCTGGAACACGAGGCGAGCCGGGCCGGCCTTGCTCTGGGTGAGCATGATCGCGAACAGGACCAGGACGCTGATCGCCCCGATGTAGATCAGCACCTGGGCACCGGCGATGAGCGGAGCGCCGAGGATGACGTAGATCCCGGCAAGCGCCCCGAAGCAGACGATCATCGCCAGGCCGCAGCGGATGATGTCGCGCATCGTCACGACGAGCAGTCCCGCGCCGAGCAGGATCCCGGCGAAGATCACGAACAGCGCGTCGTTCCAGCTGACCCCGAGGATCGGGATCGTGTCCGGGATGGCCACCCGATCTCCTTCAGCTACTCGTGATGCGCGTGGCCGGCGCCCGTCGCGCCGTGGCTCTCGCCGTTCGAGCCGTGGCCATGCCCGTTGCCGGATCCCGGACCGCCGGCCGCCAGGGACGGCGGCAGGACCGGCAGCATCCGGCTGGGATCGGGCAGCCGCCCCTCCGCGGTCGCCCGATCGAGCCAGTCGCGCTCGCGGCGGATATACGTCACCTCGGTCTCCCGATCGACCGCGGCGATCGCCATCAGGTCGATCATCGGCTCGACCCGGCTCGTGTGGGCAAGCTCGAAGTCGGCGCCGTCGCGCAGCGCGTCGTAGGGGCATGCGTCGACGCAGATGCCGCACAGGATGCAGCGGCTCTCGTCGACCTCGTACTTCTGGAGGACGCGCGGCTTCGGCATCAGGGCGCCGGTCGGGCAGGTCTCGGCGCATCGCCCGCACGACACGCACGGCGTGTCGTTCAGGCTCATGTCGAGCGGCGTCGTCACCAGCGTGTCGAAGCCGATCCGCATGAAGTCGTAGCAGGCGGCCCCCACGACCTCCGAGCAGACCTGGGCGCACCGGCCGCAGTCGATGCAGCGGGACGGCTCGCGCAGGATGTAGGCGTGGCTGTCGTCGCGGATGTAGTCGTGGTTCGTGCCCGTGAACCGGTTCTCGGTGACGCTCCGATAGCCCGCCCCCTGGTGGAACGCGGGTTCGAGCGTCTTGAGGGTCGTGCCGTATTCGATCCCGAGCCGGCGGAGGTCGCAGAACCCGATCGCCTCGCAGGTGCACTGGAGACAGCGGGTCGATTCGGCGACGGCCTCGGCGGGGGTGTACGGGATCTCGTATTCGACGTAGCTCTTGTTGCGGATCTCGGCGTCCATCGCCTTGAGCCGGTAGCGCGGCTCCTTGACCTCGCTGGTGAACGGCACGATCGACAGGAACTCGGGCTGCGGCTCGGCCAACGTCTGGCGGGTCTTGATCGCCGACAGGTCGAGGCCCTTGAGATAGGCATCGGCCGCGTACGACGCGCGCCGACCTTCGGCGATCGCCTGGACGACGGTCGCCGCCCCGATCCGGACGTCGCCCGTCGCGAAGACGCCGGGGCGGCCCGTCTCGAAGGTGACCGCGTCGGCCTTGAGCCGACGCTGCTTGGTCGCCTCAGGACCTTCGGAGCCGGGCCCGATCCAGCTCAGGTCGGGACCCTGGCCGATGGCCAGCAGGACCCGGTCGCAGTCGATGGTGAACTCGGTCCCGGGGGCCGGCTCCGGCCGGCGTCGACCTGACGCGTCGGGCTCGCCGAGCTTGTTGCGGATGAACTCGACCCCCGTCACCTTGCCCGTCGCGTCGTCGACGATCACCCGCGTCGGCGCGGCCTGGAAGATGGCCGTGACCCCTTCCTCGATCGCCTCGTGGACCTCGTTGGACGCCGGCATGTCCTTCATGTCCCGGCGGTAGACGAGGGTCACCTCGGCCGCTCCCTGGCGGACCGATGTCCGGGAGCAGTCCATCGAGGTGAACCCGCCGCCGATCACCACGACCCGTTTGCCGGCGTGGCCCGGATACGGCAGCCCGAGCGTCGCTGTCTGGAGGTACTCCAGGCCGTCGATGACCCCGTCCGCGGTCTCGTTCGGGATCCCGAGCTTGTTGGTGTCGTAACAGCCGATCGCGATCAGGACGGCGTCGAAGCCCTGCCCCTGGAGATCGTCGAGGGTGAAGTCGCGTCCGAGTCCCTGGCCGCAGACGATCTTGCCGCCGAGCCGGGTCACCGACTCGTACTCGGCCTCGAGCACCTCGACCTTCGGCAGGCGGTATTGGGGGATGCCGTACCGGAGCATCCCGCCCGGGGCCGGGTCCCGTTCGAAGACGGTCACGTCGTGGCCCGCCAGCAGGAGGTAGAACGCGGCGCTCATCCCCGCCGGTCCGGACCCGATGACGGCGGCCCGGCGGCCGCTCCGCGCCTGTGGCTCGAACGGCAGCGGCGGATCCACGCCCTCGTCGAGCATCGCCTTGAGGACCTGGTCCCCGGCGTAGCGGTGGCTGTCGCGGATCGCGATCGCCTCGTCGACCTCGTCGCGCCGGCAGTGCTCCTCGCACGGGGCCGGGCAGACCCGGCCGAGCACGCTCGGGAACGGGATCGTCCGCTTGAAGATCCGGGTCGACTCGCGCCAGTTCCCCTCGGCGTTCTGCTTGAGGAAGCCGGGGATGTCGATGTGGCTCGGGCACTTGTTCTGGCACGGCGGCAGGCAGTAGGCGTTGTGGTCGCTGAAGATCAGCTCGAGGTTGGTCGCGCGGAGACGACGAAGCTCCTCGGTCTGGGTCTCGACCTTCATCCCGGTCTCGCACGTCCGCGAGCAGCTGATCGGTGGATGCTCCTCGCCCTCGACCTCCACGACGCACATCCGGCAGGCTCCGAAACCGGGCAGCTTCGGCTCGTAACAGAGCGTCGGGATCTCGATCCCGTTGTCGCGGCAGACCTCGAGGATCGTCTGGCCCTCGAAGCCCTCGACGACCCGACCGTCGACCTCGATCCGGATGACCGCCGTCGATTGCGGGCGTTGCGGGGCCTGGGTGGTCAGGAGCCGCTCGGCGACCGAGGGGGTCGGGATCGGCTCGAGGTCGGTCGGCGGACGGGTGATCAGGTCGGCCATCAGGCGCCTCGATGGGCCCCGCCGGCGACGGCCACCGCGATCGGGTGACAGACGCCCGCAGGACAGGTGCTGCGGAGGAGATGATCGTCGAGCTCGGCTCGGAAGTATCGCATCGCGCTGGTCGCCGGGAGGGTCGCCAGGCGCTCGTGGTCGCACAGGGCGGAGCCGCGGATGTCGGAGGCCAGGTCCGCGGCGAGGGTCGCGTCGGTCGGCTTCGGGGTCCCGACGGCGATCCGGTCGACGACCTCGGACAGCCGGCGGGTGCCGATCCGGCAGGGGATCGTCTTGCCGCAGGCCTGGTCGGCACAGAACCTCGTCAGCAGGCGGGCCAGGTCGACGATGCAGGCCCGGTCGTCGGCGACGACGATCGAGCCCGAGCCGACGTGGGCGTCGACCGCCCGGAGCGACTCGTAGTCGAACGGCGTGTCGAGCAGGTCGGTCGGCAGGAAGCCGCCCGACGGTCCACCCACGAGGACGGCCTTGATCGGTCGGTCGGACTCGGTCTTCGCTCGGCGGCCGCCGCCGGTCAGCCCGACGATGGCCTTCAGCGGCGTCCCGAGCGGGACCTCGGCGATCCCGCCGCCGGCCGGTCCGCGGAGTTGGACGAGGATCGTCCCGGGGCTGTCCTTGGCACCGATCGCCGCGTAGGCCTCGGCGCCGTGGCGCATGATCCAGGGGACCGCGGCGAGCGTCTGGACGTTGTGGACGACGGTCGGCCGACCGAACAGCCCGCGCTCCGACGGGTGGGGCGGCCGTTGTTCGGGCTGGCCGCGCTTGCCTTCGAGCGCCTTGAGCAGGACGGTCTCCTCGCCCAGCATGTAGGCACCCTGCACGGGACGGACGGTCACGGTCAGCGACCAGCCGGTCTCGAGTACGTCCGAACCGATGAAGCCCGCGTCCTCGGCCGCCGCGATGGCCGCCTCGACGCGACGGATGGCCTCGCTGGCGTCGGCCCGGATCGCCACGATGGCATCGCTCGCGCCGATGGCATAGGCCGCCAGCGCCATCCCCTCGAGGACGGCATACGGCGCCATCTCCAGGAGCGTCCGGTCCGTCTGGACCGACGGGTCGGCGCCGTAGCCGTTGGCCACGACGTACTTGGTGGGTCCCGGGGCGGCCGCGGCCGCCTTCCACTTGGTGCCGGTCGGAAAGCCTGCCCCGCCCCGACCGCGGAGGCCGGCGGCGCCGACCGCGGTCGCGATCTGTCCCGGCGTCATCGCCCGGACCGCGGTCTTGAGCGCGTCGAACGCACCCGCCCGGACCGCGGCGTCGAGGTCGGTCGGGTCGCTCGCCTCGGGATCGGGAAGCAGGATCCGGGGCCAGGCGGACGGCGTCTTGAGCAGGGCGGTCATGCGTCGGCCGCCGATCCGTCGCCGGTCGACCGGCCGGTCAGCGCGCCATCGAGCGCGTCGAGGAAGGCGACGTCGGTGGGATGGCTGTCGTCGTGGGCGCCGACCGCGAGGTGGTCGTAGTAGGTGGCCGTGCCGTAGAGCATCGCGTACCACGCGCCGGTGGTCTGGCTCACCCGCTTGAGGGCTGCGACGGGGACGCAGCCGTACGCCGCCTGGATCGCCTCGAGGATCCTGAGCATCTCCTTCGGGTCGTGGTCGACCTCGTCGAGGATGGCGTCGACCGGGGCGAGGTCGATCTCGTGGAAGTGCTCGTAGGCCGGATCGGGGACCGTCCGTCCGGACCGCCGGAGGGCCGACTCCTCGCGCCGCTCACCGTACGTCTCGGATGCCCCCCAATGGACGGCGAACCGACCCTTGGTGTCCTCGCCGCCCATGTCGATGCACTCGATCGGGCAGGCCTGGGCGCACTGGAAGCAGGTCTCGCACTTGAGCGTGCCGTACTCGTCGTAGAGGAGCTGCAACCGGCCGCGGAACTTGGGCGAGATCTCGGCGGGGATCTCGGGATAGAGGTGCGTCACCTTCGGCTCGAAGAACCGGCGCAAGGTCAGGGCCATCCCGCGGGCGAGGCCGAGGCCCGGGATCAGGCTCATCGGTCGATCCTCATCGGGGCGTCGTCACGAGCACGATCGCCAGGGCCGTCACGAACAGGTTGAGCAGGGCGGCCGGGAGCAGCCACTTCCAGGCGAAGCCCATCAGCTGGTCGATCCGGACCCGCGGCAGGGTCCCGCGCATCCAGACGAACAGGAACACGAAGCCGTAGGTCTTCATCAGGAACCAGATCAGGCCGACCACCCAGTCGAAGCTGATGAAGGCGAACCCGAGCAGCGCGGCGACCGCCACGACGTTGAACAGGACGAAGCCGATGACCAGCGCCTGCCAGAAGCGCATCCCGCTGTTGAGGATGTAGAACGGCATCGCCAGGAGGAGGATCGCGATCAGCGGGACGAGGCCGATGGCCAGCAGCAGGCCGACGCCCATCCCGGCGAGGTCCGGCTGGGCGACGATCGGGAACGGCCAGTCGAACGGCGCGTTCCAGCCACCCATGAACAGCGCCACCGCCAGGCCCGAGACGATGAACACGTTGACGTACTCGGCGAAGAAGAAGAAGCCGAAGCGCATCCCGGAGTACTCGGTCGCGAACCCGGCGACGATCTCGGAATCGGCTTCGGTCAGGTCGAACGGCGTCCGGTTGGCCTCGGCGGTCGCGGCGATCATGAAGATGAGGAACGCCAGGGGCTGCTTGAACACATACCAGTCGAACAGGCTGCCCGACTGATCGAGGGTGATCTTGTTGAGGCTGAGCGTGCCCGACAGCAGGACGATCCCGACGACCGAGAGCGTCAGCGGGATCTCGTAGCTGACGACCTGGGCCGCCGAGCGGAGGCCGCCGATCAGCGAGTACTTGTTGAAGCTCGACCAGCCGGCCATCAGCAGCCCGACCACCCCGAGCCCACCCATCGCGAAGAAGTAGAGCAGGCCGATGTTCATGTCGAGGCCGAAGATGCCGGGGGCGAACGGGAGCACCAGGAGCGTCATCACGCTGGCCATGTAGACGACCACCGGGGCCCAGGTGAAGACGATCCCGTCCGCGCCGGTCGGAGTGAAGTCCTCCTTCATCAGGACCTTGAGGCCGTGGACCACCGACAGGAGCGACCCGTACGGGCCGACCCGGTCCGGCCCGTAGCGAAGGTTCATCAGGGCGATGACCTTCATCTCCATGTAGATGATCAGGAACGCCGTGGGCACCGTCATCAGCAGGACGACCGTCGCCGCCACCACGAAGCGGACCAGGGGCATGTTGGCCGACAGGAAGTCGAGGGCGAACGGCCCGACCAGGACGACGGCCATGACCAGCCCTACCAGCAGGGCGATGAGGATCGGAACGAGCGTGAAGATGATCTTGCCCGGCAGGGTCAGGCGGTCGAACGTCCGGCTCGGCGAGTCCATCTACTTGTCCACGCCGCCCATGATCGGGTCGAGCGAGGCCATGATCGCCATGGTGTCCGCGATGAGGTTGCCCGACGTCAGCAGGCCGACCGCCTGGAGGTGGACGAAGCTCGGGTCGTGGATCCGCATCCGGAACGGCTGGTCGGTGCCGTCGCTGATCGCATAGGTGGCGTATTGCCCGCGCGGGCCCTCGACCGCGGCGTAGGCGCGCCCGGGGCGCGGTCGCATGAGACGCGGCAGCTTGGCCATGATCGGGCCGTCGGGCATGTCGTGGAGGCACTGGTCGATGATCCGGATGCTCTGCTTGACCTCATCCAGGCGGACCAGGTAGCGGGCCAGGCAGTCACCCTCCTGGCGGGTCGGGATGTCGAACTCGAGGTCGGGGTAGACGCTGTACGGGTGCGCGCGACGCATGTCGAGCGGCACGCCGGAGGCGCGGATGTTCGGCCCGGTCATGCACAGCCGGAAGGCGGCCTCGCGATCGAGCGTGCCCAGGCCGCGCATCCGCCGGACGAAGATCTCGTTCTCGTTGAGGAGGGCCTGGTTCGCCTCGATCTGCGAGGTCGCCTTGCTCATCCAGGCACCGAGCCGGCTCATGAACTCGTGGTTCAGGTCGCCGTTCACGCCGCCGATCCGGAAGTAGTTGAACAGCATCCGCTGGCCGGTCAGGCTGGCCAGCATGTCGACGATCTCGTCGCGCTCGATGAAGCTCCACAGGATCGGCGTGAGGCCGCCCAGGTCGAGCGCCATCCAGCCCATGAACAGGGCGTGGCTGGCGACCCGGTTGAGCTCGCCCGAAAGGACCCGGATGTACTCGGCGCGGCGCGGCACCTCGACGTCCATCAGCTTCTCGAAGGCCATCACCGGCGCCCATTCGTTGAACAGGGCGCTGATGTACTCGAGCGGATCGGTGTAGGCGATCGTGTGGTGGTAGTCGGCGTTCTCGCACAGCTTCTCGACACCGCGGTGGAGGTAGCCCAGGACCGGGTCGAGATCGACCACCCGCTCGCCCTCGATCTTGAGGACGACCCGGAGGACCCCGTGGGTCGATGGATGCTGCGGGCCCATGTTGATGAACATCTCGCCGTCGCCGAGCGTGTAGAACTCGGCCTCCCGCTCGGTCCGCGGCGGGTATGGCGGGATCGGGGCGAAGACGCCGACCTCCTCCTCGAGCATGACCCTCGGGTCGTCGGACGAGGCGTGCCGGGCGGTCGTCAGGTCGGAGCTCACGACGAGGGTGCCTTCCGGACCTGGGCGTCCGCCGTCGCGTTCGACGGGGCGTGGGCCTGCTCCATGTGGCGGACGCCGGCGCCCGGGGAGCGGGCGGCGTCGTCGGGCAGGAAGAAGTCCTTGCGCAGCGGGAAGCTGGTGTAGTCCGGGGGCATGTAGATCCGACGCAGGTCCCGATTTCCCTCGAAGGCGATCCCGAACATGTCGTACGCCTCGCGCTCCTGCCACTCTGCGCCCTTCCACAGGAAGGTCACCGACGGGACGCGGGGGTCGTCGCGGGACAGGCCGTCGGCGACGACCCGCAGCCAGTCCGGGGTGGTTTCGCTCCACACGTGGTAGACCGCCTGCATCACGCTGCCGGTGTCGACCCCGCACAGGTCCATCAGCGCCTCGAACCGGAACTCGGGCTCATCGTGCAGGGCGCGCATGACCTCGGGGACGTCGCCCGGAGCGACCCGGATCTCCGTCTCGTCGTAACGCTGACGGATGGGGCCGAGCAGCCGTTCACCGAAGCGGGCCTCGAGGCGGCGCTTGAGCGCTCGATCCATCGGGTCAGATCCCGTCCGGGACCGTGGGACCGACCGCTCGCTCGGGCCAGTGGCCGCGACGTTCGAGGACGAGCTGCTGGAGCTTCATCATCCCGTAGATCAGGCCCTCGGGGCGCGGCGGGCAGCCGGGGACGTAGACGTCGACCGGCATCACCCGGTCGATGCCCTGGATGGTCGAGTAGCTCCGCTTGTAGCGACCACCCGAGCAGGTGCAGTCGCCCATCGCGACACACCACTTGGGTTCGGGCATCTGCTCCCACAGCCGGATCAGCGGCCCGGCCATCTTCGTGGTCAGGGTCCCGGCCACGATGAGCACGTCCGCCTGGCGCGGGCTCGCCCGGAACGGGAACATCCCCCAGCGGTCCATGTCGTTCTTCGACGTGGCCGCCGACATCATCTCGATGGCACAGCAGGCCAGCCCGGACAGGAGCGGCCAGAGGCTGTTCGCCCTGATCAGGTCCAGGACGTAGTCGGCCTTCGTCGGGATGACGTCGAGGGCGCCCCACCGAGCGTCGTCCTTGCGCAGGAGGTCGGACGACTCGAGCTGGCGCAGGTGGGTGTCCTCGTCGGCCCGGCCGCCGAGGTAGGCGCGCGGGTCGACCGACGCCCACATCGTGTTCGGGACGATGATCGGGACGATCGCGTCGTGCGCGCCGGCCGGCTCGAGCGCGCTCGAGCCTTCGTCCGGAGCCGCCGTCGCCGGCGCGTCGTCGGGTCGATCCGGGGTCAGCGCCACGTGAGGACACCCTTTCGCCAGGCGTAGGCCAGGCCGAGCAGGAGGATCGACACGAACACGAGCATGCTGACGAAGCCGCCGATGAGCAGGTCTCGGAAGACGATCGCCCAGAGGTAGATGAAGATCACCTCGATGTCGAAGGCGACGAACAGCAGGGCATAGATGTAGAACGACAGGCCGAACCGGCCGTGGGTGTCGCCGTACGTGTCGATGCCCGACTCGTAGGGCAGGCCCTTGTGCTCGTCGCCGCGGTTGCGGTGGGAGATCAGCCAGGCCATGGCGATCGTCACGAGCACGAACGACACGCCGGCGAAGGCGAACCCGACGACGTACCAGATCCCGGTCAATCGAACCTCACAGCGGACGCACCCCGCAGGCACCTGCGGCTGGGCAGCGCTTCCATCGTGGCGACTGGTGGGTCCGTGCACGCACGGACCACTCACGGGACTCGGTCCCGCGGCGCCATTCTATCAGCGGAGGCCCGCGCCACGTGCCCGGCCGGAAGGGCGGCGAGACGCTCAGGGAGGGGCTCGGGAGGGAAGGTGGGAGGACCGGAGGAGCGGCTCGCGCCGAGCGCGCGTAGCAAGGATGCGAGTCGTCCCCCGGCCGGGCCAATGTGCGCCGCCGAACGGCCGGCGACAATAGGGCGAATGCCGTAGCCGAGCCTACCGGGCCAGGCGGAACGACAGGCCGGCCAGGGGCGGGTCGACGGGCAGGTCCCTGGCCAGGACGCACACCCGGAAGCCCCCCATCGCCCGCGGGTCCAGCAGGCGACCCAGGGCGGAGCGGACCGCCAGCCAGTCCTCCATCGTCGTGCCTGGGTCCGAGCGGACCGCGTCGAGCAGCTCGTCGGTGCCCACCCCGACGAGGAACTCGGCCTGGCTGGTGAGGCCCAGCTGGGTAAGGCCCCGGCTTGCGGCCGCGCGCTCGAGGGCGCTGAAGTCGACGTGCGCCGTCAGGTCCTGGCGACCCACGCCGACGGCCCAATCGGCGTGGGCGCGATGCCCGCTGTAGGCGAGCAGCGTCCCATCCGCATGCGTCTCTCCGTAGAGCTCGGCCGCCGGGTATCCGTAGTCGACGATCAGTGCGACGCCCCGCTCCAGGCCGGCGGCGATCTCGGCCATCCAGCCGTCGATCTCGAGACAGATCTCCGCCGTCGCGCCGTCCCGGAGCGTTACCCCGTCGGCGGTCAGACGTGCCTCAAGGTCGCGGGTCGACGGCTGGCCGAGGCGATCCACGAAGCCGGCGCCGTCCCAGTCGACATACAGCTCGAGGAGTCGGTCCGCCACCTGGCTGACCCGGTGGACCGGCAGCGCGTCGAGGAACTCGTTCGCCAGGACGGCCCCGACGGCCGGGCGGTCGGCCGGCAGGTCGACCGTGACGACCGACCCGAAGCCCGCGGCCGCGAGCCGCTCGACGAGGGCCGTCCGGCGGTAGGGATTGATCTCGATCGGGGCGTAGCGGATG
Source organism: uncultured Chloroflexia bacterium (assembly GCA_963744115.1). Classification (GTDB taxonomy): domain Bacteria; phylum Chloroflexota; class Limnocylindria; order Limnocylindrales; family CSP1-4; genus Chersky-267. The sequence continues at coordinate 455,601 of CAVUSI010000001.1, forward strand.
GCCGCGGCCAGACCGGCTGCGCCGGCCACCCGTCCGAGGGCCCCGCGGCCGGCGAGGGACTCGAGGATCGTCAGGCCGAGCTCGCCAGAGCCGGCGCCATACTCGCGGAGGGTGAACGGGTCCGGCCGGCCGAGGCGTTCCCAGATCTCGATGAGCTGGCGCGCGATTGCCGCACCGAAGATCGGATGGATCCCGGGGGCGGTCAGGAAGTCACCCGCCCGTCCGGGTCGCTCGTCCAGGACGCGGTAGTAGCCGAGATCCGGGTCGTACAGGGCGAGCTCCATGAACCGGGCGAAGGTCAGCGGTCCCGTCGCCGCGATCTCGGTCCGGATCCGCTCGACGAGGGCCGGCTCGCTCTCGGTCGGGATCGGACCGGGGTCGGGGATCCGGCGCAGGCCGGCCTCGAGGTCCACGGTCAGCGGCCGCCGGCCACGAGCCGGGCACCCGGTCCGACCAGCGTGTGTCCGCCCAGGACGATGGGGATGGAGGCGTCCGCCGCGGACGACGTCAGCGTCGCCAGCCACGGATCGTCGACCGACGCGGGATCCAGGAGGTCCGAGGCGAAGCGCGACTCGGCGGCCGGCCAGCCCACCTCGTCGACGCCCAGCCGGTGCGCGATGAGGACGCGGCTGTCGACCAACGCGGCGTCGCCGAGCTCGGCGAGGCGATCGCCGAGCGCCCGCGGCCCGTCCCGATCGAGGACCAGCCCGAGGACGCTCCGTGGCGGGCGAGCGGAGCGCATCCGGACGCCGTCGGTCGGTCGCGTCGCGGCCGGCGACGACGCGCGCAGACCCCGCTCCTCGACCAGGGCACGCACCCGGCAGCGGGTCGCCCGCTCGAGCCAGCCGAGGCTGGCCGCCGATGTCCGGCCGGCGACCACGAGCTCGGCGGTCGGGTCGGCCATGACCCGGCGGATGCCGTCGAGGCGGTCCTCGACCGCGGACGAGGCGGTCCCCGCGGGATCGCCCGACGCTCTCGATCCGCGTCGGCGGCCGCGCCCTGCCCGCTCGACGAGCAGGACGTCGAGGGGGGAGTCGAGGTCGACGCCGAGTCGCCAGCGGGTGCGCAGGTCGTCGACCGTGACGCCGGCGACCTCCTCGAGCCAGCGCGGCAGGGCGTTGTCGCTCGGCAGGGATCGTGGCAGCCCGCGGAGCGCGGCGACCGCCGGCCCGCTCAGCGCGATCGCATCGGCCGAGAACCGGTTGTTGGCGAGCGCTGCCTCACCCGCCGTCCGGGCGGTCGCGACGAAGGCCCGACGGTCTCGGACCGTCGCGAGTGCCATCGCCCCCGATCCGAGCAGCACCAGGCCGCGGCCCGACCGGAGGTCCGCGAGGAGGTCGCCAGCGCGCTCGCCGAACGGGCGCCCGTCGGGCTCCCCCGCCACGATCCGAGCGCTGTCCGCGCCGGCCTGCAGGAAGCCGTGCCGATGCCGCTCGGCGAGGCGGATCCGGGCGTCGGCCAGGCCGCGCTCGAGCGGTCCGGCGCCGTCGGCCGCGAGCGGGTGGAGGATGATGACGTCGACGGCGGCCACCGGGCGAGTCTAGCGACGACGGCCGGCGACCACGTGGAGGACCCCGTTCGATGGCGAGCCCCCGACGCCGGACCGCGTACGTCGGCCTCGGCGCCAACGTGGGCGACGCCGGCGCGACGCTCGCCGCGGCGATCCATGCGCTCGCGGCCCTGCCGGAGGTCCGGGTGCGTGGCGTCTCCCGGCTGTACGCCACCGCGCCGGTCGGGGTCGTCGATCAGCCCGAGTTCCGCAACGCGGTCGTGGCCCTCGACGTCCCCGCCGGCCCGGACGATGCCACGGGAGCCCTCGCGCTGCTCATCGCGCTCAAGGGCCTGGAGCGCGCCTTCGGCCGGCAGCGGCGAAGGCGCTGGGGTCCGCGCGAGCTCGACCTCGACCTGCTCGTCTTCGGGCGGGCCCGGCTGTCGGTCGAGCGGCCCGAGGCGGCCCGGTCGCTCGACGCCGAGGTCGATCCGGCGCGAGCGACGCGACTCCTCGAGGTGCCGCATCGCGAGGCCCGCGAGCGGCTGTTCGTGCTCGCACCGCTGTCGGACCTGGCTCCCGGCCTCGTGCCACCCGGCTGGGGCGAGGCGGTCGACACGGCGCGCCGCCGCCGCGAGACCGCCGAGGGTGCCGACGCGGTCCGGCCGATCGCGTCCTGGCGCGGCGGCGCCGCGGTCCGGAGGGTGGACCGCCCCGGCCTAGAGGCGGACGGCCGGCGGACGGCTCCGGTCGAACATCTGGACCGTGTCGACGAAGCGGACCTGCTTCGACTGGTAGCCCATCACCAGCGAGTGGGTCCGGGCGCCACCGCCGAAGAACCGCACCCCCTGGAGCAGGTCCCCGCTGGTGACGCCGGTCGCGGCGAAGACGAGGTTCTCGCCCGACGCCAGGTCCTCCGTCCGGAACACCCGGGCCTCGTCGTCGTCGACGCCCATCCGGCGCGCGCGAGCGCGCTCCTCGTCGTTGCGGAACCGGAAGCGGGCCTGGATCTCGCCGCCGAGACAGCGCAGCGCCGCCGCCGTGATGACGCCCTCCGGCGCGCCGCCGGTCCCCATCACCGCATGGACGCCGGTCCCCGACACCGCGCAGGAGATCGCGGCGGACAGATCGCCGTCCGAGATGAGCTTGATCCGTGCCCCGGCGGCGCGGACCTCCGCGATCAGCTCCTCGTGGCGGTGCCGCTCGAGGATGACCACCGTGATGTCGGCGACCTTCCGGCCGAGGGCCTCGGCGATCCCGTGGACGTTGTCGGTCGCGCTCGCCGCGATGTCGACGTGCCCGGCGGCGACGGGACCGACGCACAGCTTTTCGAGGTAGGTGTCGGGAGCATGGAGCAGCCCGCCGGCCTCGGAGGCGGCGAGCACGGTGATCGCGCCGGCCTGGCCGTGGGCGACCAGGTTCGTGCCCTCGAGCGGGTCGACCGCGATGTCGATCGCCGGGCTGTCGTCGCTCTGGCGGCCGACCTGCTCGCCGATGTAGAGCATCGGCGCCTGGTCTCGCTCACCCTCGCCGATCACGATCGTGCCGGCCATGTCGATCTCGTCCATCGTCCGGCGCATCGCCTCGGTCGCGGCGTGATCCGCCTCGTCGCGTTCGCCGCGGCCCATGAACCGGGCGGATGAGATCGCCGCGGCCTCCGTGACCCGGACCATCTCGAGCGCGAGCAGCTGCTCCATCGGGATCCGCGGTCAGTGGCGGAAGTGTCGGCGGCCGGTGAAGACCATCGCGAGGTGGTGCCGGTCGGCGACCTCGATCGCCATCTCGTCGCGGATCGATCCGCCGGGCTGGATGATCGCGGTGACCCCGGCGTTGGCGGCCAGGGCGATCCCGTCGGGGAACGGGAAGTAGGCGTCGCTGGCCATGACGCTCATCCGGGCCCGGTCGCCCGCCCGCCGGAGGGCGATCTCGACCGACACCTGGCGGCTGGCCTGACCGGCCCCGATCCCGATGGTCGCCGCGTTCTTGGCCAGGACGATGGCGTTCGACCGGACGTGCCGGACGGTCCGCCAGGCGAAGAGCAGGTCGGTCAGCTCCTCGAGGGTCGGGCGGCGGCGGGTCACGACCTGGAGATGGCCGGCCTCGATCCCGAGCGCGTCCTGGGTCTCGACGAGGAGGCCGCCGCTGACCCGCTTGAAGTCGAGGTTCGCGATGCCGTAGTCGCGCATGCCGTCGGTCGGTCCGGCGGGCACGGCCAGGATCTCGAGACCGGTCTTGGCCTTCAGGATGCCCAGCGCGGAATGGCTGTAGGCCGGGGCGACGACCGCCTCGTACGAGTTCGCGGCGATCTCCCGGGCGGTGGCCCCGTCGAGCTCGCGGTTGACCGCGACGATGCCGCCGAACGCGGCGACCGAATCGGTCTCGAGGGCCTTGCGATAGGCCTCGACCAGCTCGTCGTTCGAGGCCATCCCGACCGGATCGGTGTGCTTGACCACGGCGACCGTCGGCGCGGTGAAGTCCTGGGCCATCCGGTACGCCGAGTCGAGGTCGAGCAGGTTGTTGAAGCTCGGCAGCGAGCCCTGGAGCTGCTTGGCGTCGGCCAGCGTGCCCGACCGATGGGTCGTCTCGCGGTAGAAGGCAGCGCGCTGGTGCGGGTTCTCGCCGTAGCGCAGGTCCTCGACCTTCTCGAGGACCATCGCCAGGCGCGTCGGGAAGGTCGTCCCCGAGACCTGGTTGATGTAGGCGGCGATCTCCGCGTGGTAGGCGGCGACGATCCCGAACGCCTCGGCGGCGAGCTGCTGGCGCAGCTCGGCGGAGACCGAGCCGCGCTCCTTGAGCTCGCGCACGACCCGACCGTAATGGGACGGGTCGGCGACCGCCGTCACCCCGGCGTAGTTGCGCGCCGCGGCTCCGAGCAGGGCGGCGCCACCGACGTCGATCATCTCGATCGCCTCGTGGAGGGCGACCGACTCGGCCCCGGCCTGGGGCGAGAACGGCTTGACGTTGACGACGACGATGTCGATCAGCCCGATCCCGTGTTCGGCCAGCTCGTCGAGCTGCGCGGGGACGTCACGGCGAGCCAGGATCCCCGCGTAGACGGCCGGATGGAACGTCTTGACCTGGCCGCCGACCAGGGCGGGGACATTGGTCAGCTCGGAGACCGACGCGACCTCGATCCCGTCCGAGGCGAGGTGCTCGCGGGTCCCGTCGGTGGCGTACATCTCGATGCCGAGCGTTGCGAACTCGCGAGCCAGGGTGGAGACACCGTCACGGTTCGCCACAGAGAGCAGGGCACGCACCCCGGGTCCACCTCCCGATCTCCGGTCGACGACGCGCCTCCGCCGATGCCCCGGATCGGGGGCATCCGTCACCGGCCCGAGTATACCGCCCGGCATGGCATACTCGGCCTCCCACGCCGCCAGATGCGCCCCCTGCAGGAGTCAGCCGGTGACCCGTCCGCCCTGGGAATACCTCTTCGAAAAGTTCTCCGGAGACACGTTCCCCGACCTGTTCCGGCCGGTCTGGGTCTCGTCGATCGTCCTGCTGATCGTCCTCGTCATCCTGTTCAACGTCCGCACCCGGGCGCTGCACAACCACCAGCCGTACGTCGAGATGTACGAGTGGCTGCTGTGGACCGGGCTGATCACGTTCAGCCTGCTGCTGGTCTTCTGCCTGTTCGTGTGGGACTTCATCTTCGTCCTCGCCACGATGATCGGCGGGGCCGCGATCCTGCTCTGGATCCGGTTCTACCGGTTCCCGCCGGTGTTCGAGACCTACGCCCGGAAGCTGGCGCGCGAGCGGTACTTCACCCGCTCGAAGTTCGCCCACCCGGAGTCGACGATCCGGACGAAGCCGGCCAAGTCGGCCAAGCCGGCCAAGTCGACCCGGTCCCGGTCGACCAAGCGCCGCCGCCGGCGCTGATCGCCCCGCCCAGCGTCGCCCGGACGATGGAGATCCGGCGGTTCGGCTATGGGCACCGGCGACCCGACGGCCCGGCCGGGACCCGTGGCGTCCAGGCCGCCGTCGTCCATGCCGACGCCCGCGGGACGATCGCCGAGTTGGCCTTCGCCCGGAATTCGCTCATCGAGCCGCACACCAACCCGAACACGACGTGGTTCCTCGTGATCGAGGGTGGCGGCTTCGTCCGGGTCGGCGACGAGACCGCTCGCGTGTTCGCCGGCGAGGCGGTCCTCTGGCCGGCGGGCGTGCTCCACGGCGCGTCCACCGACCTGTCGGAGATGCGGGCGATCGTGGTCGAGCTGGCCGGCGCCGACGATGCCGCGGCGCGGGAGATCCTCGAAGGCGTCACGCTCGCGCTCGAGGCCGGCCCGGTCGACAAGGCCGAGGGCGCGCTCGTCGACGACCATCCGGACGCGGCCTATGACCCGTCCCACGGGGAGCCGCTCTAGGGGCGTCGGGGCGTCACGCCTTCCGTCCCAGGACCGCCCCGAGCTGGCCGAGGATCCGGGCCGTGGCGCCCCAGACGAGGAGCTCGTCGCCGTCCTCGGCCCCGACCGGGTAGGCGCCATAGCGGAGCGGCCAGTCGCCGATCGTCCGGTCCACGATCCGGATCGGCGCGTCCGGAAGGAAGGTCGCGATGGACGGCTCCAGGATCCGGGCGACCTCGAGCGGCGACGGAACGAGGACCGGCCGGCGCTCCGCCACGGCCAGGATGGGGACGAGCGCGAACCGACTGACGGGGATCCAGACCTCGTCGAGACGACCGAGGACGCGCACGCCCGCGCCGACCGGGTCGAGACCGACCTCCTCCTCGGCCTCGCGGAGCGCGGTGGCGACGATGTCGGCGTCATCCGGCTCGACCTTGCCGCCCGGGAAGCTGACCTCCCCGGAATGATGGCCGTCGTAGGTCGGCCGCTCGGTCAGGACGACCCGGGCGTTCACCCTCGTCATCCGGGCACGATCAGGACGAGGACGCCGGCCGGCCGGTCGGCGGCGGGATCGCGCGGCGGGAACGCCCGGAATCTCCCATCGGTGAGGACCGGCATCAGCGCATCCGGCCCGGACGGCAACGGATCCGGGCAGAGTCGTCAATCGGGCGAGGACGGTCTCGATCCGCATCGTCGACGATCGTAGGCCTCCGCCGCGCCCCGCGGCTGTGGGCCCGCGGCTGTGAGCCGTCGACGCCGGGCACCACCGGGAGTGGTCGCGAAGCGGCCCTCCGCTCATGGCCGGGGCACGATCCGGGCAACATCGCGACTTGACCACGCTTGCGGGGCTCCAGAACGACCACTGGAGGTGGCCGCGGGGCCTGGGCCACGGCCTCGGCGGGCGCCCGCACCCGCGCGGCTTGGGCTCGCGGCCCGGTCCGACGTGCGGTTGATCCGCCGACCGGCCGTCGCGGCCCGACCGGGCGTGGGGCGGACCGTGGCTCGCCCGGTCTAGTTGACGAGCTCGCCACCCGGGCGAGATGGCTTCTCGTCCGTATCGGGCAGATCGAGGACGGACGGCGTCCGCTTCGACCCGGAGCCGTTCGGAACGGCGGCCCGCGCGTCGCGCCGCGTCCCGGCCTCGACCGCGACCGAGGCATCCGCGGTCGAGAAGACGAGGGTGCCGCCGACCGGATCCGCGTCGGCCACGATCCGGTCGCCGGGCTTGAACTCTCCCTGGAGCAGGGCCCGCGCCAGCGGGTTCTCGACCAGGCGCTGGATGGTCCGCTTGAGCGGACGGGCGCCGAACGTCGGGTCGTGCCCCTCGCGGGCGATGAGCGAGCGCGCCGCCGGGGTGATCTCGAGACCGAGGTCCTGGCCCGCCAGGCGCCGGCCGAGCTCGGCCAGCAGGAGGTCGACGATCGATGCCAGCTCGACGTCGGTCAGGGCGTGGAAGACGATCACCTCGTCGATCCGGTTGAGGAACTCCGGCCGGAACTGGAGGCGGAGCGCCTCGGTCAGCTGGGCCTTCATCGCCTCGTAGGCCGAGTCGCGATCCGCTCCGGTCGACGCGGCGATCGCCGAGCTGCCGACGTTGCTGGTCATGATCACGACCGTGTTCTTGAAGTCGACCGTCCGACCCTGCCCGTCGGTCAGCCGGCCGTCGTCGAGGACCTGGAGGAGGATGTTGAAGACGTCCGGGTGGGCCTTCTCGATCTCGTCGAGCAGGACGACCTGGTACGGCCGCCGCCGGACCGCCTCGGTCAGCTGTCCGCCCTCCTCGTACCCGACATAGCCGGGGGGCGCACCCACGAGCCGCGAGACCGCGTACTTCTCCATGTACTCGCTCATATCGATCCGGACCATCGCCCCGTCGTCGTCGAACAGGAAGTCCGCGAGGGCCCGCGCGAGCTCGGTCTTGCCGACGCCGGTCGGCCCGACGAACAGGAACGAGCCGATCGGACGGCGCGGGTCACGCAGGCCGGCGCGGGCGCGCCGGACGGCGTCCGACACGGCCTCGATGGCCTCGTCCTGGCCGACCACCCGCTCGTGGAGCCGCTCCTCCATGTGGACGAGCTTGGCGGTCTCCCCCTCGAGCAGCTTGGTGACCGGGATGCCGGTCCAGGCGGCGACGATCTCGGCGATGTCGTCCGCGTCGACCTCCTCCTTGAGCAGCGACCCCGGGCCCTGGAGGGTCGCGAGGACCGCCTCCTGTTCCTTGAGCCGCGCTTGGAGCTCGGGCAGGCGCCCGTATTTCAGCTCGGCGGCCTTGCCGAGGTCCGCCTCGCGCTCGGCCTGGTCGATCCGGGTCTGGAGGGTCTCGAGCTCGGACTTGGTCGACCGGATCGCGGCGATCGCCGTCTTCTCGGCCTCCCACCGCTGCTTCATCGCCCCGGCTTCCTCGGCCAGCTCGGCCAGCTCGCGCTCGAGGGACTCGAGCCGTGCCTTCGAGGCGTCGTCCTTCTCCTTGCGCAGCGCCTCGCGCTCGATCTCGAGCTGGATCCGGCGGCGCTCGAGCTCGTCGAGCTCGATCGGCATCGAATCGATCTCCATCCGCAGGCGGCTCGCCGATTCGTCGACGAGATCGATCGCCTTGTCCGGCAGGAACCGCTCGGTGATGTAGCGGTCCGACAGGGCAGCGGCGGCGACCAGCGCCGAGTCGGTGATCCGGACCCCGTGGTGGACCTCGTAGCGCTCGCGCAGCCCGCGCAGGATCGACACGGTCTGCTCGACCGTCGGAGGCTCGACCATGACCGGCTGGAAGCGTCGCTCCAGGGCGGCGTCCTTCTCGATGTGCTTGCGATACTCGTCGAGCGTCGTCGCCCCGATCGTGTGGAGCTCGCCCCGGGCGAGCATCGGCTTGAGCAGGTTCGAGGCGTCCATCGCGCCCTCGGCCGCTCCCGCGCCGACGACCGTGTGGAGCTCGTCGATGAACAGGACCACCTGGCCCTCGCTGTCCTTGATGTCCTTGAGGACCGCCTTGAGGCGCTCCTCGAACTCACCCCGGAACTTGGCGCCGGCGATGATCGCGCCGAGGTCGAGCGAGATCACCCGCTTGTCCTTGAGGCCCTCGGGCACGTCGCCGCGGACGATCCGCTGGGCGAGGCCCTCGACGATCGCCGTCTTGCCCACGCCCGGCTCGCCGATGAGGACGGGGTTGTTCTTGGTCCGGCGGGAGAGCACCTGGATGACCCGGCGGATCTCCTCGTCGCGGCCGATGACGGGGTCGAGCTTGCCGGCGCGGGCCTCGGCGGTCAGGTCGCGGCCGTACTTCTCGAGCGCCTGGTACGTCCCTTCGGGGTTCGGCGAGGTCACCCGCTGACCTCCGCGCACGCCCTGGAGGGCGCCGAGGATCGCCTCTCGCCCGGCACCGTGACGCTCGAGCAGCGTCTGGCCCTCGCCGCCGGTCTCGGCCGCCCCGAGCAGCAGGTGCTCGGTCGAGACGTACTCGTCGTTGAGACGGCGTGCCTCCTCCTCGGCTCGTTCGATGACCCGCTTGGCGCGGGGGTCGAGGCTGAGCGACCCACCCTCGATCCGGGCGCGCCGGGCAAGGACCGCGGCCAGCTCGGCCCGGAACGCCGGGAGGTCGACACCGAGGCGCCGCAGCGTCTCGGCCGGCACCCCGTCATCGGGCTCGATCAGCGCGGCGAGGAGATGTTCGGCATCGAGGATCGGGCTGTGGAGGGTCTCCGCCAGCTTCTGGGCGGCGACCACCGTCTCCTGGGCCTTCTGGGTGAATCGGTCGAGTTGCATGGGACGATCTCTCGGCGGGTCAGGCTCGACGCCGGGGCTCCGGCGCCGGTTCGACCAGTCTAATGTCTATCAATCATGTTGACAAGGTTCCTGTCAATGGCTCAGGTGGCCCCGCCACCCGTCCGGCGAGGGTCCGGCTGGTCGGCCAGCTCGACCAGGCGGCGGGCGGCCACCCGTGCGTCGTCCGACAGCCCGGTCGGCAGGACGACCTTGACCTTGATGAGCAGGTCGCCGGTCGGGGCTTCGCCGCTCTTCGGCTTGAGCCGGGGCATGCCCTGGCCCTTGAGCCGGAAGGTCCGGCCGGTCTGGGTCTCTGGTGGGATCGTCAGGCGGATCCGGCCCTTGAGCGTGGTGACCGGGATCTCGGCGCCGAGCAGGGCCTCGCCCAGGGTGATCGGGACCTCGCGGCTGAGGTCGGCGCCGAGCCGGGTGTAGACCGGGTGGTGCTGGACCCGGGTGACGAGGTAGAGGTCGGCCGGATGCGACGGATCGCCGCCGCCGCGACCCTTGAGCCGGATCCGGCTGCCGGTCTCGACGCCTCGCGGAACGGTGACCTCGAGGCGTTTGCCGTCGACCTGGACCAGCCGCGACGTGCCGTGATAGGCCTCCTCGAGGCTGAGCTCGACCTCGGCCTCGACGCTGCGCGGACGGTTCGAGCCGTTCGCCCCGGCCTGCGTGCGTCCGCCCGTGTCGGCCGAGCCACCCAGCCCCAGGCCGGCGAGGATGTCCTCGAACGAGCCGCCCTGATCGACCGTGGTCGATCCACGCCGGGCACGGCTCCGCCCACCGGTGGACGCTGCTCCGGCCGCGGTCCCACTGAAGAAGGTCCGGAAGAAGTCGCTGAAGCCGCCGGCATCGCCGCCTGCCGTGCGGAACTCGTAGCGGACGTTCCCGCCGTCCGCTGTCCCGTACCCCGCGAACGGGCCGCCCGGCCCGAACGGGTCGGCGCCGCCCGCTCCGGTCGACCCGGAGTAGGCGGCCCAGTTCGCGCCGAGCTCGTCGTAGCGCTTCCGCTTGTCGGGGTCGGACAGGACCTCGTTGGCCTCGTTGATCTCCTTGAACCGACGCTCGGCGCTCTGATCGCCCGGCTTCAGGTCCGGGTGGTTCTCGCGGGCGAGCTTGCGGAAGGCGCGCTTGACCTCAGCCTGGGTCGCGTCCCGGCCGACACCGAGGACCTTGTAGTAGTCGCGGTAGTCGACCGGCACCGCCGACCCTGCTCAGTCCGCCTCGAGGGCGCGCTGGACGACGACCGACGGCTGATCCGGCGGGAAGGCCGGCCGGACGGTGGTCCCGGTCGAGCGCTCGACCCCACCGCCCGGCGCGCCGCTCGGCCGGGGCGCGAGCGGCTTCGGTCGTCGACGGAGGGCTGCGTCGAGGACCTGGTCCATCGAATCGACGAGGACGAGCTTGGTCTCCTTGCGGATCTCCTCGGGGATATCCCGAAGGTCCTTCTCGTTCTTCCTCGGCAGGATCACGGTCTTGGCACCGGACAGATGGGCAGCGAGGATCTTGCTCTTCAGCCCGCCGATCGGGAGGACCCGACCCCGGAGGGTGATCTCGCCGGTCATCGCCACGTCCTTGCGGACGGGGATGCCGGTGAACGCGCTGACCATCGCCGTGGCCATGGTCACCCCGGCCGACGGACCGTCCTTGGGGATGCCTCCGGCCGGGACATGGATGTGGAGCGTGTTCTTCTCGAACATCTCGCGCGGGATCCCGAGCCGGTCCGCGTTGGCGCGGATCCAGGACAGCGCGGCTCGGGCGGACTCGCGCATGACCTCGCCGAGCTGGCCGGTCAGGATGAAGTCTTCCTTGCCTTCCATCTTGGTCACCTCGACGGCGACGATGTCGCCGCCGACCTCGGTCACCACGAGACCGGTCGCGGCGCCGGTCTGGTCCTCGGCCTCGAGCTCGCCGTACTCGTAGCGCGGCGGTCCGAGGTACTCGTTGAGCTTCTTGACGTCGACCACGGTCTTGCGGGTCCGACCCTCGGCCACGGCCCGGGCCACCTTGCGCATGAGGTTGGCGATCTCGCGTTCGAGGTTCCGGACGCCGGCCTCATGGGTGTAGGCCTGGACGAGCTTGGTCATCGCCTCGTCGGTGATCTCGATGTTCTTCGGCTTGAGGCCGTGGTTCGTCATCTGCTTGGGGATGAGGAACCGCCGGCCGATCTCGGCCTTCTCGAGCTGGGTGTAGCCGGGCAGCTGGATGATCTCCATCCGGTCGCGCAGCGCGGCCGGGATCGGGTCGATCAGGTTGCCCGTGGCGATGAACAGCACCTTGCTGAGGTCGAACGGGACCTCGAGGTAGTTGTCCTGGAACGTGTTGTTCTGCTCCGGGTCGAGGACCTCGAGCAGGGCGGAGCTCGGGTCGCCCCGGAAGTCCATCCCGATCTTGTCGATCTCGTCGAGCATGAACACCGGGTTGTTGGTCCCGGCCGTCTTGACGTTCTGGATGACCCGGCCGGGGAGCGCCCCGATGTAGGTGCGCCGGTGGCCGCGGATCTCGGCCTCGTCGTGGATGCCGCCGAGGCTCATCCGGACGAACTTGCGCCCCATCGCCCGGGCGACGCTCTTGCCGAGCGATGTCTTGCCCACGCCGGGGGGACCGACCAGGGCGAGGATCGGGCTGCGGATCGTGTCCGCCAGGGATCGGACCGCGAGGTACTCGAGGATCCGCTCCTTGATCTTCTCGAGACCGTAGTGGTCCTCGTCGAGGATCTTGGCGGCTTCCTTGATGTCCAGCCGGTCGTCGGTCGAGACGTTCCAGGGCAGGCCGACCAGCCAGTCGACGTAGGTGCGGATGACGCCGACCTCGGGCGAGGCGGACGGGATCCGGCTCATCCGGTCGATCTCCTTGATCGCCCGGGCCTTGATCTCCTCGGGCATCCCGGCGGCGTCGACCTTCTCGCGCAGCTCGTTGATCTCGGCCTGCTGCGGGTCGTCCTCGCCCAGCTCGCGCTGGATGGCCTTGAGCTGCTCGCGGAGGATGTACTCGCGCTGGGTCTTGTCCATCTCGGACTTGACCTCGGACTGGATCTTGCCCTTCAGCTCGAGGATCTCGACCTGGCGGGCGAGGAAGGCCTGGACGAGCTTGAGCCGCTCGACGACGTCGACCGTCTCGAGCAGCTCCTGGCGCTGCTCCGTCGACATGTCCGGGCTGTAGGCGACCATGTCGGCCAGGAGGCCCGGCTCGGTGATGTTGCGGGCGGCCACGGCGGCCTCCGGCGGCACCGGTGCCCCGTTCGCGACGTACTGCTCGATGCCGGCCTGGACCGTGCGCATCAGCGCCTGGACCTCGACGCCGGCCGGTGAGGCGTCCGCGATGTCCTCGACGACGGCCACGATGTACGGGTCCGTCTGGGCGAAGCGGCTCACCCGGAGGCGCCCCTGGCCCTGGACGATCGCGCGGACCGTCCCGTCCTGGAGCTGGACCACCTGGGCGATCTTGGCCAACGTGCCGATCTCGTACAGCTCGGCCGGATCCGAGATGTCCTCCTGCTCCGGCCGTCGCTGGGTCACCAGGGCGATCGGTCCGCCGCTCTCGACGGCGGCGTTGAGCGCGTTCACGCTCTTCTCGCGACCGACCTGGAGGGGCACGATCATCTCGGGGAAGATGACGGTCTCGCGGAGCGCGACGAGCGGGAGCTCGCGCGGGCGCGGCGCCTTGGTCCGGGGGCTGGAAGCCTTGGCGCCGGCCGCCTTCGGCGAAGCGGCCTTCCGGGCTGCGGCCTTCGGCTGGTCTGTGGCGTCGTCCGGCTGGTCCGGGGTCGAAGGTCGGTCAGACATCAACGGGTCTCCTGAGGTGCGGCACTCCTGCCGCGATGGGAACGGTACTCGGTCCGACCGTCGTCGTCCGACATGTTGGCCTGGGCTTCATCGAAGAGCGTTTCGAGGATCCGGGTCCCGAGACGCTCTTCGAGCTCGAACAGGATCCGGACACCCGCGAGGTTGACCCCGCGGTCCTGGGTGAGATGGCGGATCCACAGCACCCGACGGATGTCGTCCTCGCTGTAGAGCCGGATGTTGGTCGGGGTTCGGGCCGGGCAGAGCAGGCCCTCGTCCTCGTAGATCCGGAGCGTCCGCGGGTGGACCCGGACAAGGCCGGCCGCCACGCTGATGACGAAGACCGGGCGAGCGGGGTCCCGCTCGTGCCCACCCTGACCCATGTCAGCCGGCCGTTGGCGTCGCGGCAGGCTCGTCGGCCGCCGGGAGGGCCTGGCCCTCGGTGGTCGGACTGATCTTGATCCGATGCGGTTTGACCTGCTCCGCCCGCGGGATGCGCAGGCTCAGCAGCCCGTTCTCGAAGGTCGCCGTCGCCCGGTCGGCCTCCAGGCCTTCGGGGAGCACGATCGACCGGGTGACCGCGCCGCGGCGGATCTCACGGACGAGGTAGGAGCCCTCCTCCTCGGTCCGCTCCTCGTGGGACGTGGTCGACAGGGTCACCGTCCCGCCCTCGATCGTGATGTCGACATCGTCGGGACGGATCCCGGGAAGCGAGGCTTCGATCGTCAGCGAGTCGGCGTCCGTGCGGACGTCGAGCGGCATCGAGCCGAGGCTCGAGCCGTTCCCGGCGAGCCGGACGAACGGGCGGGTGAAGTCGTTGTCAAAGAGCCGATCCACGGCCTGGCGAAGCGAGAACAGCTCGTCGTACGGCGATGGACGGCGCACGAGCATCGACATGGTCGCGGCACCTCCTGAGCGTTGACGCCGGTCGAGTCGACCGGACACACGCAGAGGGTAGAACCATGACAATATCGTTGTCAAGTGTCAGGACACGAACGGTTACCACCCGGTCGACACGCGGTAGGGCTTCGGCGGGTCGGAACCCGTCCGGATCGACCGCTCGGTCAGGCCTCGGCGGGCTGGAGGCCGTCGGGGTCGCCGATGAGCTGTCCGTGCAGGGCGACCTCGCACTCGGCGCGGCCGATGGCGATGACCTTGTCTCCCTCGGTCAGGATGGTGTCCGGCCGGACCGGGATGGCCACGTCGTCGCGGATGACGGCGAAGATCGCGCAGCCCTCGGGCATCGGCACCTCACGCGCCGCGCGACCGATCGCCGGCGAGCCCTGACGCAGCTGGGCCTCGATGATCTCCAGCTCGCCGCCGCCGAGCCCGGCCAGGTGGAGCAGCTCGTGGACCGGGATGTCCTGCTCGATCGATCCGAGGATCATCCGCGTCGGGCTGATCAGCTCGTCCACGCCGAGGTGGCGGAAGAGCGCCTCGTTCTTCGGGTTGTTGACCCGGGCGATCGTCCGCGGGACATCGAAGTGGTGCTTCGCCATCTGGCAGATGACGAGGTTGTCCTCGTCGTCACCGGTGACCGCGGCGACCACGTCGGCCCGCTCGCAGCCCGCCTCGGCCAGGTGATTGCCCTCGCAGCCGTCGCGGGCGATCACGATCGAGCCGATGTCGTCGGCGATCTGGGCCGCTCGACCGGGATCCTTCTCCATGAGCACGACCTCGTGGCCGGCTTCGATCAGCTCCTTGGCCAGGTAGTAGCCGACCTTGCCGCCACCGACGACCAGCACGAACACGGCTCAGGCCTCCATGGTCGGAAGGGCCCCGACCGTCGTCCCGCCGATCGTCGTGCCGCCGACCGACGTCCCGCCGACGCCGGCCGCGAACGGAGTCGTCCCGTCGGGATGGGTATGGGGAGCCGCCTCGCGGATCCGCGGCGTCGGTCCGACCGGCAGTCCCATGTAGCCGAGCAGCGCATGGGTCATCAGGTCGGTCCGGCAGACCGTCGCGATGCCGAGCTCGGCGTACGCACTGGCCCGCACGACGTCGTTGATCTTGGCGACGACCTGTTTCACCTCGAGCGCCTCGGTCGCGAGCTGGGCAGCCATGACGTTGCGATTGTCACCCTCGGTCAGCGCCAGGAAGACGTCCGCCTCGGCGGCTCCGATCCGGCGCAGGGTGTCCTCGTCCGTCCCGTCTCCGCGGACGGCGTTCCCGCCGAACGTCGCCGGCAGCCGCTCGAACGCGCGAGTGGAGATGTCCACGATGGTGACCCGATGGCCCTTGGCGTCGAGGTCGCCGGCCAGGGTCGCTCCGACCCGGCCGCACCCGACGATGACGATGTTCATCTTTGTGACTCCTCGGTCATCGGCTCGCGGACGACCATCACGGCGCACGGCGCGTTCTTCAGGACGTAGGGGACGGTCCGGCCGATGGCGAAGTCGCCGCCGAACCGCTTTCGATATGGCAGACCCAGGACGAGCAGGTCGGCGCTACGCTCGCTCGCCTCGTCGACGATCGCGGCGCCCACGTCGCGCGCCTGGAGGAGGACCGTCTCGATCGTGATCCGCTCGGATTCGGCGATGCCTTCGACCATGTCGAGCACCCGTTGCGCCTCCTCGGAGCGTCCCGCGACATCGGCATCGATGGGCATCGACCAACCGATCTCGACCACGTGCACCGCGACCAGCTCCGCCTTGGATGGTCGAGCCAGTCCGCACGCCACCCGGACGATACGCTCATCGCTCGTCGCGCCGTTGACGGCGATGACCGCGCGCTCGATGAGACGGGGGCTGGGCTCCGGCACGGCGGTCACGATACCACCGGTGCCGGGGCCGGTCTCAGCCCGGGCCCGGCGGCCTCGCCCGACCCACCGACCCGCCGTCGGCGGACCGCCCTCGGGGCCACCGTGCGCATCGGCGGATCCGTCGCTCTCGGCCAGGTCATCGTCGTCGCGATCCCCGCCGTGGGCATCCTCGCGCCGATAGGGGGCGTTGACGACGACGGTGTGCGGCCGCCCGAGCAGGGTCGTCCGCAGCCGCTTGGCTGACTGGTTGTAGAGGATCCGCTCCCACCAGTGCCGCGCGACGTACTCGGGGATGACGACGAAGGTCACCGGTGCGTGCTTGTCGGGTGGCCAGGCCCGATCGAGGACGTCGAGGTAGGCCACCAGCGGTCCGACCAGCGCACGGTAGGGGGACTCGACCAGGACGAGCGGGACGCCCGGGACCTGGCGTTCCCATTGGTCGCGCATCCGGGCGGTCTCGAGCGGATCGGACGAGATGTAGACCGCCCGGACGTCGTCGCTGATCGAGCGACCGACGTTGATCGCCTGGACGACGGCCCGGTTGATGCTCGGCACCGGGACGACCACGCGCTCCTCGCGTTTCGGGGAGGGACATCACGAAGTCGGGTCGGACGGCCAGCTGGGCGCGCGACGCCGCGTACTGCCGGTGGATGAACAGCATCATCGCGACGAGGAGCGGGATGAGCACGACCACGAGCCACGCTCCGTCGACGAACTTGACGGACACGACCACGACCATGACCACCGCCGTGAGCACGGCGCCGAACGCGTTGAGGACCGCGCGCCACTGCCAGCCGACCTCCCGGACGGTGTTCCAGTGCTTGACCATGCCGATCTGGGACAGGGTGAAGCAGACGAACACGCCGACCGAGTAGAGCGGGATGAGGGCGTGCGTGTCGCCGCCGAAGATGAACAGCAGGCCGAAGGCGATGCCGGCCAGCAGCACGATCCCCCAGCTGTAGGCGAGGCGGTCGCCGCGGAACGAGAACTGGCGGGGCATGAAGCCGTCCTCGGCCAGGATGGCCGCCAGGCGCGGGAAGGCGTTGAAGCTGGTGTTCGCCGCCAGGAACAGGATCAACGCGGTCGCGGCCGCGAACGCCGGGACGAGGAACGACCCCGACCCGAACACGGCCGTCGCGACGAGCGCGACGACCGATGGACCGCCCGGCTGCGTCGGCAGGACGTCGTAGGCCCTGGCGACGACGGTGATCCCGATGAACAGGATCCCGAGCAGGACGGCCATGATCGACAGGGTGTTCGCGGCGTTGCGTGCCTCGGGTGGCTTGAACGCCGGGACGCCGTTGGCGATCGCCTCGACGCCGGTCAGCGCGACCGACCCACCGGCGAACGCCTTCAGCAGGACGAACAGGCCGAGCGTCTCGGTCGCCTTCGGGAGGAACACGTCCGTCTCGACGATGGGGGTCACCGTGCCGCTCACGATGTGGAACAGCCCGAGACCGACCATCAGCAGGGCGAGCCCGAGGAACAGGTAGGTCGGGACGGCGAAGATGTTGCCCGACTCGCGGAGCCCGCGCAGGTTGCCGATCGTGATCAGCGAGATCGAGATGAAGGCGATCTCGATCCGGTAGTCGTAGACGGCCGGGAGGACCGACTGGATCTGCTCGATCGCGGCGGCCGTCGACACCGAGACGGTCATGACGTAGTCGATGAGCAGAGCCGCCGCCGCCACCAGCCCGGTCAGCTGCGACAGGTTCTCGCGAGCCACCACGTAGGCGCCGCCGCCGCTCGGGTAGGCCCGGCAGACCTGGCGATAGGACACGGAGACGACCGCGAGGAGGATCGCGATCGCGATCGACACCCCGACCGAATAGGCGATCGCCGACAGGCCGACGACCCCGATCAGGACCTTGAGGATCTCCTCGGTCGCGTAGGCCGACGACGAGATGGCGTCCGAGCTGAAGATCGCCAGCGCCTTCTTCTTGGCCAGGCGCTCGCCGATCTCCTCCTCGCTCGCCAGCGGGCGACCGAAGACGACCGCGCGGATGCGCGCGAAGGCCCGTCCCACGGGGGTGACCGGACGGCTGGCCGCCTCCCTCGCAACCATCTGACCGGGGCCGGTGTAGCGGAAGTAGGGCGAGTGCGGCCGCTCCACCCGGACGCGTCGGTCTGCCGGCTTGCGCCCCGGGAGGGGACGCCGTCCTCCGATCATCGTTCTCCGTGGGCTGCTGGCTCGGTCGCCGATCGCGGCTCCGGCACGGTATCAGAGGCCATGGCTCAACCGCTCGACCAGCCGATCGGGCAGATGGCGCCGGCGCATCGCGGCCTGGACCGCGGAGATGTCGTACGGGACCCGATGCCACGTCAGCTCGAGGCGCTCGGTGTCGAGGACGAGGGCGCTCGACCGGGGATCGCCGTCGCGCGGCTGGCCGACGCTGCCGGGATTGGCCAGGATCGGCCGCCCGTCGAGGAGGAGCGTCGATCGATCGGATGGGCTGAGCATCTCGACGAAGCCGTCCTCATCGCGGAAGACCGACGGCAGGTGGGTATGACCGTGGAGGCAGAACGGAGCGGTCAGGATCTCGAGGTTGAGCCGGGCGACCGGAGCCGTGGTGATGTACTCCCAGATCGGGTCGCGCGGGCTGCCGTGGACCATCTCGAAGTCGCGCTCGATCCGCCGCTCGGGCAGCGCGGCCAGCCACGAGCGCGTCTCCGCCCCGATCGTCCTGCGGGTCCACTCCATGGCCCGCCGGGCATCGGCGTTGAAGTAGTCGATCTCGTGACCGCCGACCGCAGCCGCATCGTGGTTGCCGCGGACCCCGACGGCATCCAGCGCCCGCAGCCGATCGACGACCGCGTCGGGTTCCGGCCCGTAGCCAACGACATCGCCGAGATGCCAGACCTGGTCGACGTCGCCGATCCCGGCGAGCACGGCGTCGAGCGCCACGAGGTTGGCGTGGATGTCCGACAGCACCGCGATCCGCACCGTCAGAGTTTCCGACACTTCGCGGTCGGGCGACGGGCGGTTCCGGGGCTCGGGTCGTCGCCGGAACGGGGCACGATCACAGCGGTCGACGCTTGCGCTCGGCCGGGTCGCGGGGGAACCCGGCCGGGGTCGGGTCTCGCTTCGTGGTCACCACCAGGACGTGGTCGTCCGAGCCGAGGCGGCGGTCCACCGGGACGAGCACCGGCCGCGACCCGCCGAGGAGCGCGATGGCCGATCCCGCCGCGTCCATCTCCGCCCGCGCGTCGGCCCCCTTCCAGGCGATCAGGACGCCACCTGGCGCGAGCAGCGGGAGCCCGAGCTCGGCGACCTCGGCCAGGTCCCCGACCGCGCGGACCACGACCGCGGGCCAGCGCTCCCGGTGCCGGCGATCCGCCGCCAGGGCCTCCGAGCGCCCGGCGAACGACTCGACCGAGCCGGCCAGATCGACCGCCGCGATGGCGGTCTCCAGGAAGCCGACCTTCTTGGCGACGCTGTCGACCAGGAGGGCACGTCGCGCCGGGACGACCGCCGCCAGCGGGAGACCCGGATAGCCGCCGCCGCTCCCGATGTCGACGAACGCATCGATCCCACGCTGGCGAAGGAGCGCCGTCGCCGCGAGGCTGTCGAGGAGCAGGCGGCGGACGGCGTCGACCGGTTCGCGGATCGCCGTCAGGTTGATCGACGTCGTCCAGGCGAGGAGCAGGCGGAGGTGGCCCTCGATCGCCGACCTGGCCCGCGGTGTGATGTCGAGGCCCAGGACAGCGAGCCCATCGTCGAGCGCCGCCGTCGCCGCGGACGGGAGCTCGGGGACATCCTGGACGCGCAACGGGAGCGGTTCGCGACGGCGCTCCACTTGCCTCCTCGGTGGTGGGGCGTGGACCGTCGCGAGCCGCTCCCGGCGTCTTCGTCTGCGCGCCATGGAGGGCCGGTCGGTCTTCCGCGGCTCATCCGGTTCCGGCTCCGGTCTCCCGGTGCCCCTCGCGAACCACGTTACCCTGCGGTGCCGCCATGTCGTGCGGATGCCGGACGCTACGGGACCCGCGAGCCGAAGTCAACGCGGTTATCCACGAACCTCGATCCGCGGTCCACGTTCGTGGATAAGTCGACCGGTTCAGGCGGGATCGGGTGGGTCCGACCGGGACAGGGCACCGTCGATCGCGCGGAGCCGGACCGGCCGCGGGGGCGGCTCGGCGGGACCGGGCGACGCCTCGACCGGCTCGGCGTCGTGGGCCGGCGTCTCGAGGACGATCGGCCGGCTGCCCGACCGGATGGCGCGGAGCACGGCGGCCTCCTCGAGGAGGAGCTCCTCGTCGGCCAGGGCACGCTCCAGGATCGCCTCGATCGACTCGTGTCCGAGCTGGGTGGTGCCCGGGAGGACGAGGACGAAGCTCGACCCGGACCCGGGGACCGATGCCACGTCCACGTCGCCGCCCATCGCCCGGGTGAGATCCCGCGCGATCGCCAGGCCGAGGCCGGTCCCGCCGATCGCGATGTGGGCGTCGAGCCGCTGGAACCGTTCGAAGATCCGGACCCGGTCCTCGGTCGGGATCCCGGGGCCGTCGTCGCGGATCGCGATCACCGCGACGGCGCCGTCGAACCAGCCGGCAAGCTCCACGTGCCCCCCGTCCGGGCTGAACTTCAAGGCGTTCCCGAGGAGGTTGGTCAGGACCCGCTGGACCTCCCGCCGGTCGCCGGTCGCCGCGCGCATCCGCGGCGGGAGATCCGACCGAAGGTCGATGCCGCGCTGGAGCGCCAGCGGCGCGACGGCGGTCAGGACGCGCCCACCGACCTCGGCGACCGAGAACGGCCGCAGATCGAGGCGGAGGTTCCCCGAGTCGAGTCGCGAGATGTCGAGCAGGTCGCCGACCAGGTCGCCCATCGAGTCGACGATCGATCGGCTGCGCTCCATGAAGTCCCGCTCGGTCGCCCGGTCGTCGACGCGACCCTCCAGGACGAGGTCCAGGTAGCCGCTCAGACCGGTCAGCGGCGTCCGCAGGTCGTGGGCGACCGTCGAGACGAATCGCTCACGTTCCGCCTCGCGCGAGCGCAGGCTCTCGAGCTCCGCGGCCGCTGCGAGCTGCCCGGTCACCAGGGCGAGGACGACCGCCGCGTGACGGGCCAGCGTCGGTGGGAGCCGGTCGGCCAGGCCGAGCACGCCGTCGTCGTCCGCCATCTCGAAGCCGAGGACGACGTGACCGGTGCTCGGGATCTCGATCGAGGCGAAGGGCGTTCCGGCCGGCGCGGGATCATCGGGGTCGGCCGCCGCGCCTGGGTCGGCGGCCGCGCCGCCCGGTCGGAACCGGACCAGCTCCGCGCCGGTCCGACCGGACTCGTCCGAGCCGGGCCCACGGTCGGCCGTCCGGGCGAAGGTGATGGGGGCGCGGCCGGAGGCGGCCCGTTCGGCCCGACTGCGCGGCGCCGCGGCATCGAGCCAGGCCGCGAGGCGCTGGGCATCGATCTCGTCCTCGTCGGGCGCGACCGACACCGCGACCCGTCGTTCCGGGACGCTCGACAGGACCGCGGCCCGGCGGGCGCCCACGGTACGGGCAAGCAGCTCGAGGAGGCTGGCGAGGTGCGCCTCGGCCGACGTCTCGGAGACGAGGACGTCGAGGGCGCGGGCGAGCAGGGCCGCCTCGTCGTGAGCGGACCGGTCGAGTCGGCGCCGGGATCCCTGCCGCCGTTCGACGTACGGGCCCGGCGGTCCGACGGTCGGTGCCCGCGTCGGGACGCGGACGAGTGGCGGGTAACGATCGGCCATCGGGCGCATCCTCGTCCCGGGTGGTGCATCCGGGAAATCCCCCGTCTGGCGCATCGAACCGCCGGAAGTACCGCGTGCGGGGCTAGGCGCCTCGCGGCGGGCGGACCGGCCGCCCGATCGTCCGTCGAACGACGTCCATGACCTCGTCGACGTAGGCGTCCAATTCGCCGCGCTCGGCCGCGGTCCGGACGCAGCCCCGGACATGGTCCTCGAGGATGAGGATGGACACCGCGTCGACGGCTGCCCGGAGCGCGGCGGTCTGCTGGAGGATGTCCACGCAGTACTCGTCACGCTCGATCATCCGGGCGATCCCGCGGACCTGACCCTCGATCCGGCTGAGCCGACGCACGAGGGTCCCCTTGTCCTTGGAGTAGCTGTGCCGGAAGTCGGGTGGAGTGGCGGCCGGCTGGGCCGGGCGGGTCGGACGCGCGGTCGATGCCATGGTCTCGATCTCGATGTACGGGGCGGCGCTTGCCCATCGGCTGCCATCATACTCCCCTCCAGTATCCGCGGTTCGACCGAGGGTATCGACGAAGGGGCGTCCGGCGGACCCGACCCGCGCAGCCCGGACCGCTCTCGCACCGGTCGGCTAGACTGCGCTTCGATGGGTTCCCGCGATCCTCTGCCTGCGCGACCGGCCGCCGGGACGGCCGCGTGAGCGACCCGCGGTCGGTGGCCGCCGACGCGGGTGCATCCGCGACCGTCGACACCCAGGACGCAGCCGATCCGTCGCCTGCGTTCGCTCACGCCAGCGAGGCGGAGCTGTCCAGGATCCTGGACTTCTACGCGGTGCGCTGGGAGTACGAACCGCGCGTCTTCCCGATCCTCTGGAACACCGAGGGCGAGGTCCTCGAGAGCTTCGCCCCGGACTTCTACCTGCCGGATCTGGACCTGTACGTCGAGCTGACCACCCTTCGCCAGAAGCTCGTGCGCAAGAAGAACCGTAAGCTCCGTCGCCTCCGCGAGCTCTACCCGGATGTCAACATCAAGCTGTTCTACGCGCGCGACTTCCGGGCCCTGATGCTCAAGTACGGGCGCCTGACGCTGGCCGAGGAGCTCACGGGGACGTCCGGTCAGGTCACGCCCGAGCGCACCTACGACGACCTCCTGGCCGGGCCGTTCGGTCCGCTCGGTCGCGCCACCGGCGCTGCCGCCACGCCCGAGGCCGAGACGGTGGCCGAAGCTGAGACCATCGTCCACGATCCGCCGACGGTCGCGCCGCGTCGTCGTCGCCGGCGTCACGGCCGGTCCGCCGCGCGATCCGAGTCCGCCGGGTCACCGGTCGCCGAACCGTGAGCGCCCAGGTCGACCTGAAGGCCGACGTCGCCGAGATCCTCGTCTCGGAGGAGGCGATCCAGGAGCGCGTCCGCGAGCTCGGGCAGCGCATCAGCGACGACTATCGGGGTCGGAACCTGACCCTGGTCAGCGTGCTCAAGGGCTCGCTCCCGTTCATGGCCGACCTGATGCGCGCGATCGACGTCCCGGTCCGGATCGACCTCATGGAGGTCTCCTCGTACGGTGGCACCGCGACGGAGTCGTCCGGTCTCGTCCGGATCCTGAAGGACCTGTCGGCGAGCATCGCCGACGAGGACGTGCTCCTGGTCGAGGACATCATCGACACCGGGCTCACGCTCAACTACCTGATCCGCTACCTGCGCGGCAAGAACCCGGCCTCGCTCCGGATCTGCACCCTGCTCGACAAGCCCGCCCGCCGCCTGGTCGACATCCCGGTCGACTACACCGGCTTCACGATCGAAGACCGCTTCGTCGTCGGCTACGGCCTCGACTACGGCGAGCTGTACCGCAACCTGCGCTTCGTGGGCGTCCTGCGCCCCGAGGTCTACTCCGGCGGGGGCTGAGCCAGATCGTGCATCGTCGTCCGCTCGGGCGGGGCCGCCTGCTCGCCACCATCGGCTCCCTGGTCGTGCTCGTCGGCTGTGTCCTGCCCTGGTTCGCCGCGACGGGCGGCGACACCGGCCTGACCCCGATCACGACGAATGCCTTCTCCGACAAGGGCATCGTCGTGTTCATCTGCGCGCTGCTCGTGCTCGCGCTCGTCAGCCTGCCGTACGCCGCGGGTGACAAGCCGCTCGCGATCGACCGGGCGCTGTCGTACGTGATCGTCGTGACCGTCGCCATCGGCGCGTACCTGTGGCGGACGATCGAGTTCATCCTGGTCGACCCGGCCGGCCTCCGCCCCGACCTCGCCCCGGGGATCTGGATCGTCGGTGTCGGCCTGATCATCCTGGCCAGGGCGACCTACGAGATCTCGACCGAGCGGCGCTTCTAGGCGTCGGTCGGCCTCGCCGGCGGTCCGGACCGCCGGCTCCGCCCGCCCCGCTCAGACCTTGTTGAGCAGGCGTGACAGGAACCGCGCCGTCCGCGGGTCCTGCGGCTTGTCGATGACCTGGTCGGGCGGGCCGACCTCGACGAAGACCCCTTCCTCGATGAAGTAGACCCGGTCGGCGGCCTCCCGGGCGAACGCCATCTCGTGGGTGACCACGATCATCGTCGAGCCCTCGTGGGCCAGCTCGGCCATGACCTTGAGCACCTCGCCGACGAGGGTCGGGTCGAGGGCCGAGGTCGGCTCGTCGAACAGGAGCACCTTCGGCTCCATCGTCAGCGCCCGGGCGATCGCGACGCGCTGCTTCTGGCCGCCCGACAGTCGGGCGGGGTACTCGTCGCGCTTCTCGCGCAGGCCGACCTTGTCGAGGAACTTCTCGGCCGTTGCGATCGCCTGGTCGCGTGGGACGCCCTTGGTCTTGACCGGTCCCTCGATCAGGTTGTCGATCACGTTCATGTGGGGGAAGAGGTTGAACTCCTGGAAGACCATCTGCGCGCTGGTCCGGATGGTCCGGATCTTCTCGCGGTCGGCCGACGAGCGGTGGTGGAGCGGGTTCGCCTGGACCTCGACGCCGTCGACCATGATCGAGCCGATGGTCGGTTCCTCGAGGAAGTTGATGCAGCGCAGGAGGGTGCTCTTGCCCGACCCGGAGCGACCGATCAGACAGATCGTCTCGCGGGGGAAGACCTCGAGCGTGCACCCCTTGAGGACGTGGTTGTGGCCGTAGTACTTCTCCAGGTTCGTGACCGACACGATCTTCGTCGCTCCGGGCGGGGTGAGCGCGCCGGGCATCGCGAACGGGTCGGTGGGCGTCGGGCCGCCGGGCATCCCGCCCGGTGGGGGGATGTCGACGATGGTGGCGTCGTTCATGGACTCGTTCATCGGTTGCGATCCCCGGCGGACATCCGCTTCTCGAGACGGGCCTGGAACACGGACAGGATCATCGTCAGGCCCCAGTACATCAGGGCGGCGACGATGATCGTCTGGAAGGCCTGGCCCGTCGGCCGACCGGCGGTCTGGGCACGCCACAGCAGCTCCTGGACACCGACGACGTAGACGAGTGCGGAGTCCTTGGTCATCGCGATGAAGTCGTTCCCGACCGCCGGGATGACGATCCGGATCGCCTGCGGGAGGATCACCCGGCGCATGACTTCGCGCTCTGGCAGGCCGAGTGCCCGGGCCGCCTCGACCTGGCCACCGGGCACGGCCTGGATGCCGGCCCGGAAGACCTCCGTCAGGTAGGCCCCGTAGTTGAACGCCAGGGCGATGATCCCGGTCGGCAGCGGGTCGATCACGATCCCGGCCGAGGGCAGGGCCAGGAAGATGAACAGGATCTGGACGATCAGCGGCGTGCCGCGGACCACCGACACGTAGAGCGATGCCAGCCCATTGAAGAACGGGTTCGCCGAGAGGCGCCCGAGGGCACCGAAGACCGCCAGGATGACGGCGAAGAAGATCGATACGACCGAGATGAACAGGGTGACCCAGACGCCGCCGATGATGAACGGCAGCCACTCCTGGAGGAACCCGACGTTGATCCCGACGGTCGCGAGCAGGAAGCCGCCGACCAGGCCGAGGACGACGAGCCAGGTCAGCAGGAACAAGGTCCGGAACCTTCTCCGGTGACCTCGGTCCGCGGCTTCGATCTCGAGGACGATCGGCGGGACGACCTCGCCGGCGGTTGCCTGGGCGGTCATGACTCCTCCCTCGAAACGGGCCAGGGGCGCCCGGTCGGGCGCCCCTGGATCCTCAGGAACCCTGGTCAGTGACTCCGGCCGGCTCTATGGCGCCGGTGGGGTCGTCAGGTCGGCCTTGAACCACTTGTTGGACAAGGCACTCAACGTCCCATCCGCGTGCATGTCGTTGACGATCTTGGATACGGCGGCGACGAAGTCCGTGTCGGTCGGGCCGCTCTTGTCGACCGCGACAGCGAGCTGCTCGGTGAAGACCGGCGCGCCGACCTTGACGATCGGGGTCTTGTTGGCGATCGCCGCGTCGACGGTCGTGCTCGAGGTGAGGAAGCCCTCGGCCTCCTTGCGTCCGGCGGCGATCGCCTGGGCGCACTCCTGGTCGGTCGGCAGGGTCTCGATCTTGACCCCGGCCGGCGGCGTCGCCACCGGGCCGAGCGACACGCTGGTCAGCTTGCCGGCGAGCCAGTCCGCGTAGGTCGTCGCGGTCCCGACGCACACGGTCTTGCCCGCAAGCCCGTCGAGCGAGGTGATCCCGGACGCCGTGGTGGCGGTCATCTGGGCCGGGGTGTAGTAGTAGGCGGGGCTGAAGTCGAGGAACTTCTGGCGGTCGGTGGTGATGGTCATCGAGCCGACGCTGGCATCCCAGCGGCCACCCCACGAGCCGGCCGTGATCGTGTCCCAGCCGGGCGTCTGGAACTCGGTCTTGACGCCGAGTCGCTTGGCGATCTCATTGGCGACGTCGATGTCGAATCCCTCGAACGTCCCGTCGGGCTTGAGGAACGACTGGGGAGCGTAGTTCGGGTCGGTCGACACCTTGAGCACGCCCGCCTTGAGAACCTTCTCGAGCAGCCCGCCGGCGATCGGCGCAGCCGATGCCGGCGCCGAGGACGCTCCGCCGGACGGCGCGGCCGCACTCGGCCCGGCCGCGCTCGGCTGCGTCGTGGGTGCCGAACTGGCACCGGCGCTGGTGCAGGCCGCGGTGACCACCGCGAAGACCGCAAGCAGCGAGATCCCTCGCTTGAACATCTCTGACCTCCTCCTAGGTCCGCGGGCGGTGGGACGGCATGTCCGCGAACCGGGCGCACAGTCTACGACGCATGGGGGTCCGGTGACGACCTCGGTCCGAGGGCCGGCTGGGTCGGCGGTCGCGCGTCACGGGACGGGTCGGTCCGCTCACGGCGTAGCGCTCCGCAACGGCCCGGGCGGATCGACGATCTCGACCCCGAACCAGCGGGCGTAGGCACCCGGCGTCGGGTCGCGGACGACGAAGACGTAGCGTCCGGCGGTCCACTCGATCGTCCGCTGGCCGACCGGCGCGAACAGCCCCTCGGTCGTGTCGGCGGGGGCGTCCGGTGCCTGGACCGCCGTCAGGTCGACCGGGACCGGAGCGCCGTCCGGCCCCAGAGACCAGGCGCTGGTCCGGGCCTGATCCGGTGGCCGGTCGGTGGCGGTGAGCGGGGCGCAGTAGCCGAGCGCCGGGATCCCATCGTCGACGATCCGGATGAACGGGATCCGGGGGTCGGTCGGGCCGGTGATGTCGCCCGCCGGGGTGACCTGGATCCAGGTCCGGATCGGGTTGACCAGGTCCGGCGCCGACAGCGGCGCGCCCGGCGCCACCGAGGGCCTGGTCCCCGACGCCGAGGGCGCAGGCGCGCTCGCGAGCTGCTCGAGCTGCTTCACCGGCATGCCGAGCGCGAAGACGCGCCAATCGCTCGCGTAGTAGCACTGCCACGAGCGGGCCAGGAGGGAGACCCACGGCGTCTGGCCGGGGCTCGGCGAGGCCGCCTCAGGGGACGCCGACGCCGACGCGGCCGCCTCGACGATCGGCGCCGTCGGCTTGACGGGTCCGCCCGTGTCCCACGGCTTCGCGATGGCGAGCGCGACGCCGATCAGGGCGATGACGATGATGATCGCGGGCCGCGACCCCGCTCCAGGCGTTCGCGCGGACTGGAGCTCGACCGGGCGGTCGGGGCGCGACCCGACGACCGGAGCGCCGGGCTCGCTCGGGAGTCCGTCCTCGGACCGACGTCGCGGATCGTGCCCGCCCCGCGTTGGTCAGATCTCCCCGAGGTAGGCCCGCCGGACGTCCTGGTTCGCGGCGAGGGCGCTCGCGGAATCGGCCAGGATCACCCGTCCGGTCTGCAGGACGTAGCCGCGGTCGGCGACCTCGAGCGCCTGCAGCGCGTTCTGCTCGACGAGCAGGATGGTGGTCCCTCCGGCGTTGATCTCGCGGATGATGGTGAAGATCTGCTGGATCAGGATGGGCGACAGACCCAGCGACGGCTCGTCGAGGAGGAGCACCTTCGGACGGGTCATGATCGCCCGTCCGATGGCCAGCATCTGTTGCTCGCCGCCCGACAGCGTGCCGCCCTTCTGCCCGGCGCGTTCACGCAGGCGCGGGAAGATCGAGAAGACGTGCTCGATGTTCTCGGAGACCTCGCGGCTGGTCCGGGTGTAGCCGCCCATCTGGAGGTTCTCGGTGACGGTCAGGCGCGAGAAGATGCGACGGCCCTCGGGCGCGTGCCCGATCCCGTCGCGGGCCATCTCGTGGGCCGCGGTGTGGGTCACGTCCCGCCCCGCGAAATGGACCGAACCCATCTTGGGATGGAGCAGACCGCTGATCGTCTTGAGGGTGGTCGTCTTGCCGGCGCCGTTCGAGCCGATGAGCGTGACGATCTCTCCCTCGCGAACGTCCAGGTCGATCCCCTGGAGCGCGTGGATCTTGCCGTAGTAGGTGTGGACGTCGCGCAGCTCGAGGATGACGTCACCCGGCGCGGGACGTCCCGCGGCGGACTTCGAGGCATCGTCCGAACCGAGCATCGGGGGCCGGCCCGGGTCGGTCGTCGGCGGGATCGGTTGTTCGGTCATGACGCCGGGGTCCCCAGGTACGCCTCGATGACCTTCGGGTCGCGCCGGACCTCCTCCGGCGTCCCCTCGGAGATCCGCTCTCCGTGGTCCATGACCAGGATATGGTCGCTGACCCCCATGACCACGCGCATGTCGTGCTCGATCAGAAGGATCGTCAGGCCGAGCTCCTTGCGCAGCCGTCCGATCAGGGCGGTCATCGCCGCGGTCTCGTTCGGATTCATCCCGGCGGTCGGCTCGTCGAGCAGGAGGAGGACCGGATCGTTGGCGAGGGCGCGTGCCAGCTCCAGCCGGCGCTGGTCGCCATAGGGCAGGTTCTTGGCGAGCTCCTGGTCACGACCGCGCAGCCCGACGAGGCGAAGGAGCTCGTTCGCCCGTTTGGCCGCTGCCTCCTCCTCGCGATGCTGACGTCGCGACGAGATGACGTGATCGATCAGGTTGGCCCGCAGCTGAAGGTGCATGCCGACGAGCACGTTCTCCTGGGCCGACATGTTCTGGAACAGGCGGATGTTCTGGAACGTCCGCCCGATCCCGGCGGCGACGACATCGTTCGGGCGAGCGCTTCGCAGGATCCCCAGCCGGCCCAGCAGGAGCGAATACCACGGTGGGCGGATGATCGCCAGCAGCAGCATCGTGATGAGCAGGCCCAGGACCACCAGGCCGGTGATCCCGATCCCCTCGTCGCCGTGGTTCTGGGCGCCGAGCAGGAGCGCGACGGCGACCGCGATCAACGACGGGGCCACCCACATGATCGGTTCGATCCATGTCCGCTGGGGGCGCAGGATCAGGTATCGCCCGCGGAACCGCACGTGGCCAGAGGACGGATCGATGATCCCCGCGACGACGTTGAAGAAGGTCGTCTTGCCGGCGCCGTTCGGCCCGATGATGCTGACGATCGCCCCCTTCGGGATGTCGAGGTTCACGTCCCGGACGGCCACCAGCCCGCCGAACCGCTTGGTGATCGACTTGGCCTGGAGCAGGTAGTCGACCCCGTCCTCGCTCGCGCCCGGGTCCACCGCCCCGACGGCCACCACGGTGTCGTGCTGCTCGCTCATTCGGGCGACGCCCCGAGCTCATCGCCGAGCTCGCCGAAGTCCTGATCCTCGTTCGTGTGCAGCTCGCGCCGCCGGCGTCGGCTCGGGAAGAGGCCCTCCGGCCGCAGCAGCATCATCGCGACCAGGGCGATGCCGTAGAGCAGGAACTGGTACTGCAGGAAGTCGATGTCCTGGAGGACCGGGATGTGGGCGTTGTCGAAGAACAGGTTGAGCTGCTTCAGGAAGACGCTCTGGATCATGAAGATCACGAACGCGCCGACGGCGACGCCCCAGACGTTGCCCATCCCGCCGAGGACGACCATCGCCAGGACGGTGAACGAGACGTCGAACCGGAACAGGTTCGGGGTGACCGTCTGGAGCTTGGCGGCGATGAACACGCCGGCCAGGCCGGCCGTCGATGCCCCGAGCGCGAAGGCCAGCAGCTTGGTGACGACCGTGTTCACCCCGTTGGCCGCCGCGGCGAGCTCGTCCTCGCGGATGGCAGCCCAGGCCCGTCCGAGGCGGGAGTCCTGGAGCCGGTAGATCAGGATCATCGAGACGCAGATCAGCGCGAGCATCGTCAGGTAGAACGGCCACGGGTTGCCGGTGGTCGGGAAGTCGGTGCCCAGCAACGACGGCGCCGAGATGCCGCCGATCCCGTTCGGGCCCTCGGTGTACTTGCTCGAGTTCAGGATGGTGATCGGCACGATCTCCCCGAACCCGAGGGTGACGATGGCCAGGTAGTCGCCGCGGAGGCGCAGCGTCGGGGCCCCGAGCAGGATCCCGAAGACCGCGGCGATCGCGGCGCCGGCGAGGAGCATCGGCCAGAACGGGATGTTCACGTGGGTGAACGACGACGCCGCGAAGGCGTAGGAGTAGGCGCCGATCGCGAAGAACGCCGCATAGCCGAGGTCGAGCAGCCCCGCCATCCCGACCACGATGTTCAACCCGAGGGCGAGCAGGACGTAGATCCCGGCGATCGTGAATCCGTCCATCCAGACCGACTGGCCGCTGAAGCTGTTGAACGGGGGCAGGAGCACGATCAGCGGGAGCAGCGCCGCCACGATCGCCATCCCGACGATCACGCTGAGCGATCGGTGGCGGCTCGACAGGTCCGCCACCCGCTCGCGGATGCCCGGGCTGCTCGCCGCCGGCGCCTGGCCGACGGCGCTCATGCTCGCTCTCCGATCTGTTGCCCGAGCAGACCGGCGGGCCGGAACAGGAGGGTCAGGATGAGGACGACGAAGACGGCCGCCTGACCCCAGACGAACACGCCCTTCGCGCCGGCGGTCACCTCGACGAAGCCGATGATGAAGCCGCCCAGCGCCGCGCCGGTGATGTTGCCGATCCCGCCGAGCACGGCCGCGGTGAACGCCTTGAGACCGGCCTGGAAGCCCAGGGTGAACTGGATGTTGCCGAAGTACAGGCCCTGGACCACGCCGGCGGCGCCGGCCAGGGCCGAGCCGATGAAGAAGGTGATCGCGATCGTCCGGTTGATGTCGACGCCCATCAGCTGGGCGGCCTCGCGATCCATCGCGGTGGAGCGCATCGCGCGTCCGATCCGCGTGCGGCTCACGAACAGCTGGAGCGCGATCATGAGCGAGACCGACACGACGATCGTGAAGATGTTGACCACGCCGACATCGAGGCCGAACACGTTGACCCGGGCCGTCGGTGAGATCAGCTGTGGCGTGTTCACCGGCGACGGGCCGAACAGGATCTGGATCGTGTTCTGCAGGATGAACGACACGCCGATGGCGGTGATCAGCGGGGCGAGCCGCGGCGCGTGGCGGAGCGGTCGATAGGCGAACCGTTCGATGACCGTCCCGAGGATACCCAGCAGGATCATCGTGATCGCGAAGTCCACGAACAGGACCGCGGCGAGCACCGGCGGGTCGTTGATCGGACCGTCCTGGCCGAGGACGTTGGTCAGGACGTACATCGACGTGAAGGCGCCGACCATGAACACGTCGCCGTGGGCGAAGTTGATCAGCTCGATGATCCCGTAGACCATCGTGTAGCCGATGGCGACCAGGGCGTAGATGGCACCGATCGTCAGGCCGTTGACGAACTGGGCGGGGCCGATGACGAGGAAGTCGACGATGGCCACGCCGAGGACGAAGAGGTAGGGCCCGAGGCGGAGACGCTGGAACGTTTCGACGAACGCGGGCTGCTCCCGCCGAAGCGTGGACGTCGTCATCCGGCCTCCTGGGCCTTCCCCGGGTCCTGAGGTGGGGTCAGGGGGCCGGAGCGCCGAAGCGCGCCGGCCCCCTGGTTCATCGCGCTACGGCGAGGGTGAAGCCGCGGCCGGGGCGTTGGCTGCGAAGTTCTGCTGCTCCTTGAAGACCCAGTCGCCGACGCCGCCCTTGGCGGTCGGATCGACCTTGTAGAAGGAGATGAACGGCTGGGTGGTGTCGCCGTTCTTGTCGAACGACTCGTCGCCCAGGACGGTCTTGAAGGTGTGGGTAGGATCGGAGGCGTAGGCCCGGACACCCTCACGGATGGCGGCCTGGTCGGCGGACGGGTTCGCGTCGAGCGTCGCCTTGAGCGAGTCGAGGATGACGGTCGCGCAGGCATAGGCCGGGCCGCTGTAGGCGCCCGCGGTCTTGAAGTCCGCATCGCTGGCGAAGTGGTCGGCGAAGGCCTTCTCGAAGTCGGCCTTGCCCGGGAAGTCGCCGATCGCGGCGACGGTCCCGTAGGAGTTGTCCGAGGCCTGTGCGCCCGCGATCTGGATCAGCGAGCCCTTCGCGTCGCCGGCGCCGTTGACGATGCCGTCAGGACCGGTGAACGGGATGGTCAGACCCTGCTGACGAAGCTGCTTGAGGAGCAGGCCGCCACCGGAGGTGACGACGCCGCCGTAGTAGACGCCGTCCGGGTTCTTGGTCTTGGCGTCCGTGATGATGCGAGTTGAAGTCCGTCGTGTCGGCACCGGCGCCGACGCGGTTCGACGGTCCCGCCGAGGGACTCGAACTTCTTCTGGAAGTTGTCCGCGACACCCTTACCGAAGGTCGTCACGTCGTCGACGACGAGCATGTTCTTGAGGCCGAGCGTGTTGTAGGCGTAGACCGCCATCGCCGGACCCTGGATGTCGTCGGTGGCCGCGACCCGGATGTAGTTGATCTTGGTCGGGTTCGTCTTGCGATAGTCGAGCGCGCCGAACTCGGGCTTGGTCAGCGACTCGTTGGTGTTGGCCGGGCTGCACTGGAGCAGGCCGGCGGCGTTGCTGATCGGGATCTGGACCTTGGCGACGGCCGAGTTGTACGGGCCGACGACGCCGATGATCGCAGGGTTCGCGACGAACGTCTGCATATCCTGGGCGCCCTGCTGCTCGTTGTACTTGCCGTTGACGGCGTGATCGAGCGGGACGAGCTTGATCGTGTAGCCGCCGACACCGCCGGCCGCGTTGATCTGGTCGACCGCGAGCTGCGCGCCCTTGAGCGTGGGCTGACCGTCGGCGGCGGCGCCACCGGACAGCGGCAGCGTCACGCCGAGCTGGAGCTCACCCTTCGATGCGGCTGTGCTTCCGGCCGGCGCAGCACTCGCGCCGGTACCGGTGCTCGCAGCAGCGGTCGCCGGGGCGGCGGTGGATCCGCCGGACGAGCACGCCGCCAATACGATCACCGCGCCGGCGACCAATGCGCCGATCTTGGCGTTCTTCATGTACGACTCCTCCTTGATCTGCACCCACCCCGACTGGGCGGGTGACCCGGTCGATCCCTCTGCACGCCCGTCCCGGCCGGGTGACGCGGCGTCCCCGGCGCCCATCCGCCACCGGAGCGGTCGGCCGGTCGGCCCCTCCTCCCGGGGTCGACGACTGGGACTCGCGCAGGTGGCGTCGGTGCGGTGCGGTGACGGCACGACGGCCGGACTCGGGCGGCGCGCAGGTGGCCGCCGAAGCGATGCCGTATATTAGCCCTCGGCGCGTCGATTGCAACATCAGGTCGGCGAGCGCCCCTGGCGGCTGTCGAGCGGTTCACCGCTCGCCCCCGGAGGCGCGCTCGCGGACCGATGAGCGATCCTGGTCGAACCCGATCGCACGATCGCAACAGTCGCGCCCAGCCTCGCGAGGTCACTGCCCGTCAGCGTGGACTATCAGGTTCGAGCGGCTCGGATCACGGACATCGATCGACTCGTCGCCCTGTGCGCCGAGGCGACGTCGAAGGCCGCCGGTGACGCGCCGCTCGTCGCCCCCGATCTCCTTCGCCAGCTCGTCTATCTCCCGCAGGCCAGCGTGCTGGTCGCGGAATCGCGCCGGACGGTCATCGGGGTGGCGGTCCTGGCGCTGCGGCCGTCCGTTCGGGCGGGCGGGTTCGTCGGAACGGTCGACCTCCTCGCAAGCGATCCCGACCACGATGTCGACGCCGTCGTCGACGTCCTCATCGAGGAAGTCCTGCGATCAGCCAAGAACAAGGGGTGCACCACCGTCGAGGTGGCCCGCCCGACCGATCCCGGGGAGCGGGCCCGCTGGGAGCGCCGGGGATTCGGCGAGGGCGGGCCTCTCCTCTCACGACCCGTGGCGGCGGGGAGGGCCGTCGCCCGAACCAGCTGAACCACCACCATCACGGCCACCGAGCCGCGCGCAGCGCGCCGGTCGGCCAGCAGACCAGATCAAGGAGTCAATGTGGGTAAGAACGTCGCCGTCTTCGTGGACGTGGCGAACATCTTCTATGCGGCCAAGGCCGCGGGCGTGGACATCGATTACGTCACGCTCCTCAAGTCGGCGATCGCCGGGCGGGATTTCGTGCGCGCGTATGCGTACACCGGCCTCGACCCCGACAACGAGAACCAGCGCAACTTCCATAACTTCCTGGCGCGCCACGACTACAAGGTCGTGAGCAAGGACATCCGCAAGTACGGCGACGGGAAGGTCAAGGCGAACCTCGACATCGAGCTCGTGGTCGACATGATGAAGACCGCCCGGAACCTGGACGTCGCGATCGTCGTGTCCGGGGACGGCGACTTCGCGCCGGCCATCCGCGCCGTCCAGGAGATGGGCGTCCGGGTCGAGGTCGTGAGCTTCCGCGGCAACACGTCGTCGGATCTCATCGAGGTCGCCGACCAGTTCACCGACATCATCCAGATGGCCAAGGTCGAGAAGGGCTCGTCCAGGAGCGGTCGGCGCGTGGCCGACGACGGCGAGGACCTGTCGATGACCGAGGTCCCCGACAAGCTGACCGAGGGCACCGGACGCGGGCGCGGGCGCGGGACCGGTCGCGGCCGCGGCCGGTCGAGCGAGACCGAGCGTGAGCCTGCGGCGGCCGGGAGCCGTCCAGCCGCCCGTGGCGGCGTCCGCGGCCGTCGACCCGAACCGGTCGAGACCGAGGCCGTGGCGGCCGTCGGTGGTCCGGCCATCGGCCTGGTGGCGCTCCCGGGCGAGAAGCTGTCGCGCGCCGCGGCGGCACGGTCGGTCGCCCCGATCGAAGCCCCCGATGAGGACGGCGAGATCGTCGAGACGTTCGACGGCTCGACCGAGGACGGCCCCGAGGGCGAGGCCACCCGCCGCCGCCGCCGCCGAGGCGGTCGCGGTCGCGGTCGTGGCCGTGGTCGCGAGGAAGGCGTCGAGGCCGTCGCCGGCCAGGACGTCCCGCGCGATCAGGACGTCGCGCGTGAGCGGCCCGCGGCGCGTGCGACCGAGGAGCTCGACGAGCCGGAGGAAGAACCCGTCTCGAACGCTCCCCGCGGACCGCGTCCGGGGGCGTTCGGATCCGTCTGGGACTCGCAGATCGGGCAGACCCGGACCCCATCCATCGAGTCCACCCCGTTCGACATCGACGAGGAGGACGAGCCGGCGATCCCGGAGTACATCCTCGCCGAGCAGCGCCGGGGCAGCGCGGCGACCCGCAGCGGCAGCGGCGGGAATCGCGGCGGCCGGGGTGGCGGCGGAAACCGTGCCGCCTACGCCTCGGCGATGGACCGCGAGCGGTACGGCCGCGGCGGCGGTGGCGGGATCAACCGCTATCCCGACGTCTCGGGCCGCTCGACGACCGGTGGAGGGACCGCCGGCCGCAGCGAGGGTCGCGGTGAACCTCGGCGGGAGCCCCGACGGGACGACCGTCGGCCCGTCTCGAGCCCCCGACCGGATCGCGACCGGCCGGCCACCATGCGCTCCGATGAGCCGTGGAGCGAGGTCCCGCCGGAGCTCGAGGCGATGCTTCGAGCCCAGCAGCAGGCCAGCCGCGGCTCGGACCGACCTGCGACCGGCTCGGCGCGACCGTCCGTGACCGACGCACCGGGCTCCGCGGAGGCTCCGAAGGTCGAAGCCGCCGCCCCGGCGCGCAAGCCGAGGACGTCGACCCGGACCAAGGCGACCTCGACCGCCGAGGCGTCCCCAGCCGAGGGCACGGCAGCGACCGCGTCCAAGCCGCGGGCGACGCGAGCCAAGCCCGCGACGGCCAAGGCGGTCGCGACCCCCGACGCTCCGGCAGGCGAAGCGCCGAAGCCGCGAGCGACCCGGGCGAAGACGTCGACAGCCAAGCCGAAGGCCACGGACGGCGAGGTCGCGGCGCCCGCGACGAAGCGTCGGACGACGGCCAAGAAGGCAGCGGCGCCAGCGGACGAGTAGGCGCCGGATGGCGTCGACCGCGGGACCGGTCTGGCTGACTCGCGGTCAGCCCGCCGCCCTGGCCGCGGTGGCCGGGATGGTCGTCGGTCACGCGCCGCATGCCGTCCTGCTCGTCGGTCCACCGGCCGTCGGCAAGACGACCCTCGCGATGGACCTGGCGGCCGGGCTGCTGTGCACCGCCGCCGATCCGGCGGATCGGCCGTGTCGAGCGTGCCGTTCCTGCCGGATGGTCGCCAGCGGAAACCATCCCGACCTTCATCGGCTCGGTCCCGAGGGACCTGGCGGCCAGGTGGTCATCGGCGGGTCCGCAGAGGCGGCCGGTCCGCGCGGGGTCCGCGACCTCATCCGGGAGCTGGCCTTCCTGCCGGTCGAGGGCGGTGCCCGCGTCGCCATCGTGGACGGGGCCGCCCAGATGAACGAGGACGCTCAGAACGCCCTCCTCAAGACGCTCGAGGAGCCGCCCGCCGGCGTGACGATCGTCCTGTGCGCCGACCGCGAGGACCCGCTCCTGCCGACCGTGCGGTCGCGCTGCGCTCGGGTC
Source organism: uncultured Chloroflexia bacterium (assembly GCA_963744115.1). Classification (GTDB taxonomy): domain Bacteria; phylum Chloroflexota; class Limnocylindria; order Limnocylindrales; family CSP1-4; genus Chersky-267. The sequence goes on from CAVUSI010000001.1 coordinate 492,474, forward strand.
CGGCTCGGTCCGCTCGGCGCACGCGACATCGAAGGCCTGCTCGGTGAGCTCGGTTCGGTCGACCCCGTCGACGCCGCGCGGTTCGCCCGACTGGCCGAGGGCCGCCCCGGCGTCGCGCTGGCCTACGCCCGGGCACCCGAGGCGGCCGCCATCCGCGACGAGATCGCCCGGACGCTCCTCGACATCCTCCCCGTGGGACGGTCGCAGCGACTCGCGACGGGCCGCGCGCTGCTCGGGCGCGCGAAGGATCTCGCCGAGGCGCTCGTCGAGCAACGGGCCGACTGCGACGGAGGTCGCCGAGACGACCGATCCAGCCGATCCAGCCGATGCGTCGCCGGCCGCCAAGGTCGCGCCCGCCGAGCGCCGCCGCGCCGCCCGCCAGCTCCTGGCGATCTGGCGAGACCTCGCCCGCGACCTCGCCGTGGCCGGGGCCGGCGGCCGCCGCGCCGTCAACGACGTCGCGCTGCTCGAGGAGATCGAGGCGGCCGCAGCCCTCCTGCCGCCCGGCGGCGCGGCGTCGTTCCTTGCCCGACTCGATGAGGTGGCCGGCCTGGTGGCCGGGAACGTGAGCCCCGAGCTGGCCGTCGACGTCCTGGTCCTGGCCTGGCCGCATCCGATGCGAGCCGCGGCGTGAGCGACGGCCTGAGCGCCGCTGACCCGGGCGGCGACGTCCGCCTCGAGGCCGTGATCCGGGGCCGCGTCCAGGGTGTCGGCTTCCGGATGTTCGCCGGCCGGGCGGCCGCCGCGCGCGGTCTCGTCGGCTGGGTGGCGAATGCGTCCGACGGCTCGGTCGAGTGCGTCGCGGAGGGTCCGCGCGCGGACCTCGAGGCGTTCGCCCGCGATCTCGCGACGGGCCCGCCCGGCTCGATCGTCGATCGGGTCGAGTCGGTCTGGTCGCCGGCGACCGGCACGTTCGATCGTTTCGCGTTACGGTCCGGCTGGCATGGAGGTGACTGACGTGGGCACGATCGAGGCGATCCATCTCGCGGACCGGATCGGCGCGCCGGTGCGCGCCGTGCAGAGCGTGGCCGCTCGCGCCGGCATCGGACTCGTGGGCGACCGCTACGGCGACCTCGCCGAGTCGCGGGTCGGACCGAGCGGCAACGAGCGGGGCGACGTCACGCTCATCGAGGCCGAGCAGATCGAGTGGCTGGCGCAGGAGACCGGGATCGAGCTCGCGCCCGGTGAGACCCGCCGGAACCTGACCACCCGGGGCATCCGGCTCAACGACCTGGTCGGGCGGACGTTCCGCATCGGCTCGCTTCGCGCCGAGGGGCTTCGGCTGTGCGAGCCGTGCGCGTACCTCCAGGGACAGGTCGGCAAGCCGATCCTCGAACCCCTCGTCCACCGGGCCGGGCTTCGGGCGCGCCTGCTCGACGACGGTGAGCTCCACGTCGGCGACGCGATCGAGGCCGACCCCGCCTGAGCGCGCGTCCGGACCCGGCGGCCCCGGATGGCCGCCCCTACGGCAGCCCGGTGATCAGCCCGCCGTCGATCGCGGTGAACGTCCCGGTCTGGTAGCTGGCCAGGTCCGAGCAGACGTACGCGACGTAGCTTCCCAGCTCCTCCGGTCGCCCATACCGCCCGGCCGGGATCGCGGCCAGGTACGCTGCACGCACCGCTTCCGCGGTCTCCCCGGTCCGTGCCACCCGGCCGCTGTCGAGGCTCGCGACCCGCGGCGTGTCGAGCCTGCCGGGCAGGACGCCGTTGATCGTCACCCCATCCGCGGCCACGACCCGGGCGGTCGTCTTCATCCAGGCCGCCAGCGCACCGCGGCCGCTGTTCGAGTAGACCAGGTCCGGGATCGGCTGGCGGACGCCGGAGGAGAGGATCGCGACGACCCGACCCCAGGCCCGCTCGCGCATGCTCGGCAGGAGCGCGCTGGCGAGCTCGATCGGGGTGATCGCCAGCAGCTGGAACGCTCGCTGCCAGGCGGCGGCATCGGTGGCGGTCGGGTCCGTCGTCGGCGGCCCGCCCGCATTGAGCACGACGATGTCGACCGGGCCGAGCGCGGCCTGCGCCTCGGCGGCGATCCGGGCGCCGGTCCCCGGCTCCGCGGCGTCGCCCTCGAGCACGACCACGCTGCCGCCGTGTCGATCCCGCAGTTCGGCCGCCACCGCCTCGAGGCCGTCGCGCCCGCGCGACCAGATGGCCAGCCGGCAGCCCTCCGCTGCGAGCGCTGCCGCGGAGGCGCGGCCGAGTCCCGACGAGGCACCCCCGACGAGGGCGGTGCGGCCGGCGAGTCCGAGGTCCATCGTGCGTCCTCCGGGTGGCGAAACGGTCAGGCGGTCTGGGCGAGCGTCGGGATGTACGGGTCGAGCGACGGGACGATGGCCAGTCGGTCGAGGATGGCATCGAGCGCGGCAAGGCCGGCCGGGTCGAGCGGGCCGCCGGGCCCGCGGGTCCCCGCGGACGCGAGCGCCCCCCGCCGGCGGAGGACCTCCTTGCGGATGGCGAGGCCGACGATCGGCTGGGCCTCATACGCCAGCAGCGGCAGGTAGCGATCGAACAGCCGGCCCGCGTCCGCATGCTCGCCCCCCTCGACCGCCACGCGGATGGCGCGAAGGACCTCCGGGTAAGCGAAGCCGGTCATCGTGCCGCAGGCGCCGCGCTCCAGCTCCCACAGCGCCGCTGCCCCACCCAGACCCCCGAACACGGCGAGGGTCGGGTCGGCGGCCAGCAGGCGGCCGATCTTCGGCGGCGTGGGTGGGTCCTCGAGCTTGACGGCCCTGGCCCCGGACGCCTCGATGGAGGCGAGCAGGATGCTGACCGGGATGACCACCCCGGTCGCGGCCGGCTCGTCCTGGAGGATCAACGGGAGGCCGGTCTCGGCGGCCACCGCGCGGTAGAACCCGGGCAGGACGTCGAGGTTGCGGAGCAACGGCGGTGCCGCGACCATCGCCGCGATCGCACCCAGGCGCTCGGCCTGGCGGGCATGGGCGGCGACCGCGGCGGTCGTCGGTCCGGAGCAGCCCACCGCGAACGGGACGCCGGCGGCCGTCTCGGCGATGGTGCGCAGTGCGGCCTCGCGCTCTTCGGGGCTGAGGCTGCCGGGCTCCGCCATCACGCCCATCGCCGTGAACCCGTCGACGCCCCAGGTCGCCGCGGCCCGGACCAGCCGGGCCAGGGATCCCGTGTCGAGACGGCCGGCTGCGTCGAACGGCGTAGGGAGGATGTACCAGGTCCCGCGCAGCGGCGAGGAGGCGGGACGGGGGTCCGGCGTGGGGTCGGGCATCGCGACGCAATGGTGCCATGGGCGGGTCCACGCCCGGTGGCCCTGTCCCGGGGCGCCCCGGTGGCCTCGTACCAGCGTGACCCGAACGTCAGTCGCGGACCGGACGTGTCGGCCATACCTTTCAGGGCACCTTACCGTCACAGTCAGGCCATGGGGACGGATCCCACCCTGGCCGCCTATCTGCCGGTTCTCTATCGGGTCGCCCTCGACTCCGTCGATGAGCTCGCCCGTTCGGGCTGCCGGACCGAGGCCGCGCGGCTGCGGACGAAGGCCGCCCGAGCCTACGCCAGGGCCTGGGACGACCGCTGTCGGCGGGCCCTCGTGGAGACCATCGAACGGGCCCACGCCGCGGCCGGGACCCCGGCACCGGCGGTGGCGCCGCCCGGCGCCGTCGTGACCGCAGGCTGACCCGGGCGCCATCCGCTAGGCTGCGGCCATGGTGCCGCCGACCCTCCTGATCCGCGACCTCGTCGAGCGAGCCGTCGTCGCCCATCGGGACCTCGCGGATCGCGGCGAGGAGATCGAGGACGAGTGGTCGTACGTCAACGACCTCCACGAGGCCTGGGCGGCCCGGCTCGCGGACGTCGCGGACCGGCGGGGCGACGAGCCGTGCGATCCGGCCGTCGTCATCGCCCTGGACGAGGCGATCGCCGAGATCGAGGCGGTCGACGACCCCCACCGCGCGATCGACTGGCTGTCGACCTTCCCCCAGGTCGTCCTGATCGCCGTCGGCGAGACCTGACGATGCGGTTCCAGGATGCCGCTCGGGATGGCCGCGCCGTCGTCTACGCCGCGATCCAGGCCGACCCGCTGGTGGCCCGAGCCGCCGGCCTTCTCGCCGACGCCGACCGGCCCGGCCGGGTCCTGGCCAGGGCCGTGATGAACGGCGAGCGGACGGATCCCGAGGGCTGGCGACGGATGTTCCCGACCCTGTTCGGGGCCGCCGTCCCTGCCGTCGAGCGCGATCGGGCCGAGGCGATCCTGGCGCTGTCGCTCGAGGTGGCCGACCGAGGCGAGCAGGTCCGCAGCCAGATCCGGGGTGCGATCGTCGAGGCCGTCACGGCCGTCCTGCTGGGCCGGCGCGGCCCGGCGACGGGCTCCGCGGTCCGGCGCGAGCGACGCATCCTGTTCGACGGGGTCCCGGCCGAGATCCACCCGTACGACGTCACCCTCGAGCTCGACGGCCGGGCCGAGGCATGGGACTGCAAGTGGGGCGCGCGCGGCATCGGGGCGGATGTGCTCCACCAGCTCGACGACGCGCGGGTCCACGCCGCCGATGAGGATGAGGCGCTCGTGGTCGGCCTCGTCGTGTTCGACGCCGAGCGATCGTGCCGGGTCCGGCTCGATCGTCAGACCGCCCCGACCGAGGCGACCAGGCTGGTCTCCCTCGAGACGCTCGACGACCTGGCCGCCGCCCGATGACCGCCGCGAGCCTCGACTTCCGGGTCCGCTTCGACGAGGCCACGCCCACCGGCGGGATCCGGTCGTCGACGTTGCTCCGCTATGCGTCCGACCTCGCCGCGGTCCACTCCGAGCGGCGCGGCTTCGACCGCGCGTGGTATCGCGAGCACGGCCTCGCCTGGCTCGTTCGCGGGGTGGATCTGCAGGTCCTCCGCCCGATCGCCCACGGCGACACGCTGATCGGGACGACCCGGGCGCTCGCTGCGCGGAAGGTCCTGGCGCGGCGCCGGACCGAGTTCCGGGACGCCTCCGGCGAGCTCGCCGCGCTCATCCTGGTCGACTGGGCGATGACCTCGGCGACTGGTGCTCCGACCCGGATCCCAGCGGCCTTCGACGCGGCGTTCGACGTGCCCGACTCGACATTCACGCCGGTCCGCGTCCGCGCGACCGCCCCGGCCGGCGCCGCCGTCCATCGCCTCGCGCTCCAGGTCCGGCCGCAGGAGCTCGACCCGATGGATCACGTCAACAACGCCGTCTACCTCGACTGGGCAGAGGAGGCGATGCGGGCCGGCGAGGGGTCGGACGACGGCGCGACGGCCCCGGATGCGGCCGACGCCGCACCTCGGCGCTGGACGCCGTCCCACGCTCCTGGGAGCTCGAGTACGTCCGCGCCGCGGCGCCCGGCGATCGGGCGGTGGCGACGACCTGGTCGGACGGGTCTGCACGCCACTGCCGGATCGAGGCCGCCGAGACCGGCGAGCTGTTCCTGGGCGCCCGGTTCGGGACCTTACAACGGACCTGACGAAAGAGCCATCGAGGTCCCCCTCGATCGCGGTCATGGGTCCGCCGGACGGCCCGGTGCCGGCGGTCACCGAACACCGCAACGGACCCCACCTGCACGCACTCTGACCCGGACGATGGTCCGGGGCTCGGGCGGGACGTGCGTCCTGACACCGCCCCGGGCTGCGACCAGTACCACCCGGGACCACGTCGCCTCGTGACCATCGCGCTATGGCTCCGTGAAGGGCCCTCCGCGAGGATTGCCCCGAGACCGAAACGAAGGCGTTGCCCGAGCTCACGGGTCGCGTCCACGTCGTGCATCTTGGGAGTGTCCGACGCCGGTGACGATCACAGACCAGACTGGTCTCCTCCTCGCGGTCCTCGCGGTCGCCCTCGTCGGGGCACTGGTGGGGACCGCCGGCTATGCGGCCACCATCGGTCGGCGGCAGATGCGCCGGATCGTCCAGCTCACCGAGCGGCTCGCCAACACGACCGACATGACCGCGGCCCTCGACACGGGAGCGGTCGACGACGCCCGGCTCCGGGCCGGGTTCGGACGACTCGCCGAGCGGATGGGCCAGGCCTGGACGCTCGCGACGATCGACCTCCTCACCGGCGCCCTCAATCGACAGGCGCTCCTGGCCCGCCTCGAGGATGAGCTCACCCGAGCCGCCCGCTACGGTCGCCCGTGCTCGGTCATCCTGGTCGACCTCGACCACTTCAAGCGGGTCAACGACACGCACGGCCATGCCGCCGGGGACGCGGTCCTGCGCGAGGTCGCCGATGTGCTCACGACCAACGTCCGGAACGCGGACTTCGTGGGCCGCTACGGCGGCGAGGAATTCATGATCGTCATGCCCGAGACGGACGCCGACGCCGCGGCGGCCAGCGCTGAGAAGCTCCGCCGGCTGGTCGGCTCGCGCCAGGTCCGGCTCGACGACGGGCACGTCCTCGGGGTGACCCTGAGTGCCGGCGTCGCCGGCGGGCTCGGCCACGTGCTCCAGATCGACTCCCTCATCCGCGATGCCGACGCCGCGCTCTATACCGCCAAGTCGCTCGGGCGCGACCAGGTCTACGTCTTCCACGAGCTGGAGGAGGGCAGCCTCATCCGCCGCGCCGCGATCGGACCGCAGGCGCGCGAGAAGGCGGTCGAAGTGGGTCGCGCGGCGATGGGGGCCGCGACCGCGGCGCTTCAAGAGGCGCTGCTCGCGCGCCCCGCCTGGGCCGGCAAGCCGTCGAACATGATCGCCGAGATGTCGGTCAGCCTTGCCCGTGCCCTCGACCTCCCGAATGGCGAGGTCGAACGGGTCCGCACCGCCAGCCTCCTCCACGACCTCGGCAAGTTGGCGATCCCGGACGACATCCTGACCAACCCCGGCGAGCTGACCGACCCGGAATGGCGGGTGGTGTCGGAGCATCCGAAGATCGGCCAGGTCGTGCTCGAGCAGGCCGGCGCGCTGCGGGACGCCGCCACGATCGTCCTGCACCACCACGAGTGGTTCGACGGTCGCGGGTACCCGCACGGGCTGGCCGGCCAGGAGATCCCGGTCGGAGCGCGCATCGTCGCCATCGCCGACGCCTACGAGGCGATGATCGCCGGCCGACCCTACCGTCGCGCCATCTCCCACGAGCAGGCGTTGACGGAGCTGCGCCGACACGCTGGCCTCCAGTTCGACCCGGACCTCGTCCGCCTGTTCACCGTCCTGTTCGCCAGCGGGGTCCCGTGGCGACCCGATGAGCACGACTTCGGCCACGCCCATCCGCACCCCGGTGACGAGCGGACCCACTCGCAGATCCACGACGAGCTCCATGCGCGACGGCGGACGGCCGCCCCGCTCCAGCCCGTCGACGACGTCGTCGCGGCCGGCGGACCGGTCCGCGACGCGACCGGCACGTTCGGCTGACCGTGGCATCGTCCCCGCGCCCAGGTCCCGTCCGCCGGATGATCGCTCGACTCACGCCCGATCAGACGCATCGGGATCCATCGCCGGTCGACGATCCGGCTCGCCCGCCCGACCTGAGGCTCCCCGAGCAGCGCCTCCTCGATGTCGCGACCCGCTACGGCCGCCTCGCGGTCGGCGATCGGCCACCGACCACCGGCCAGAGCGCCGCGGCCGCCGGCGTCAGGATCGTCGCACCGACGGATCCGTCCGACGCCGGCGCTCCGGTCTGGGTCCGGCGTCTCGGCGATCGCGATGGGTCGACCGAGTCGACCGAGCCGACCGAGCCGACCGAGCCGACCGGCGACGCCGAGCCGAAGCGGTCGGTCGCCGGAGACGGTCGGCGCACCCGCTGACGCCGCTCGTCGGGCCGGTCAGACTCCCGATTCGGCCTTGACCCTGCCCGACGAGATCGCGGCCACCAGCGCCGCGTGGTCCTTCTCGTTCTGGTCGGCGTAGGCCGCAGCGAACTCGGCCATGGCATGGTCGACGGCGTTGTCGTCGCCCAAGTAGGCGGCGATCGCGACCGGGTCACCGGACCGGGCATGACCCCGGGCGAGCGCCCAGCCACACAGCTTCCCCCAGGCGACCAGGTCGTCGGCGGTCATCGCCTCGATGACCGCGCTGCCCTTCTGGTCCTGGAGCTGGCGGATGTAGACGTGCCGGCCGGCCGGACCCGACCGCCCAGCCGAGCATCACGTCCGACGCGGCCTGGAGCACCCGCTGGCCGACGACGACCCGCTCCCCGGCCGTCGCGTAGGTGCTCTTCGGCAGGAACCGTTCGAGGACGGATGCCTCCGCCTGCTTGACCTGGAGGAAGACCGGATCCTCGTCCGCTCCTTCATCCAGGAGCACCACGGCGGCGATGAGCCCGACGCTGCCGACCCCGACCACCTTGATCGCCCAGTCCACGAACTGGTAGCGGTCGAACAGGACGCGACGGTCGGTGGTGAGCGAGTCGCGGTACGCGGCGAAGCCGAGGTTCCTCACCTCGTCGGTCATCTCGTCGGAGTGGTAGAGAACCGGAGGCTGCTCCTTGATCCGGCGCTGACCGGCGCTGTCGACCTCGGTCAGCTTCGGCAGCTCATGGAGGCTGTCGTGCTTGGAGGTCGATCGGACGGTCGACTCCATGAACGGTCGAGCGCGCTTGTCGACGTAGGCGGTGACCTGTTGGACGTCGACCCGGGAGTAGAAGACCTCGAGCGCCGACATCTGGGCGAACTCCGCCATCCGCCCCCGGTAGCTGTGGACGGCGGCATGGACCGTGTGGGCGTTGGTCGCGGCATCGAGCCCGAGCTCGCGTCCGGCCACGACGAGGCTTGCCGCGAGCCGCTTGAGGTCCCACTCCCACGGTCCCGGGAGGGTCTCGTCGAAGTCGTTGATGTCGAACAGGAGGGCTCGCTCAGGCGATGCGAACAGGCCGAAGTTCGACAGGTGGGCGTCGCCGCAGGCCTGGACCGTCAGCCCGCTCACCGGCGTCGGAGCCAGGTCCACCGCCATCGGCAGCGCCGCACCGCGGTAGAACGTGAACGGTGAGACGGCCATCCGCCCGTAGCGGATCGGGACCAGCTGCGGCACCCTGGTCTTGGCCTGCTCCTCGAGGAGGGCGATCGGATCGGGCCGGTCGGAGGCCGGCTTCCAGTCGCGATGACTGGAAGCCGGGACCCGGGAGCGCGCTTCCCGTCCGAGTTTGGCTCGTTCTTCGCGCGTTGGGATCGTGTCCATCGATCTCTCGATGCTACGTCGCGTTGGTCAGCTTCCGATAGGCGGCCATGACATCCTGTGCCGTGTCGAAGATGTACTCAGTCCCGATCTTGTCGGTCAGCCCGTAGGCGTCGACCAGCTTGCGGACCGACGGATCGAGCGAGCAGATGACCAGCCTCGCCTGACGTCGTTCCATCTCGGCCGCGACCTGGCGAAGGGAGTCGGCGCCGGAGAAGTCGATGTCGCCCATCGCGGCGGCGTCGAGCGCGAACCACTTCACGGGTGGCTTGGCGCGTCTCGACGAGCTCCATGATCTGCTCGCTGAAGCGGTTCGCGTTGGCGTAGAACAGCTCGGCACCGAAGACGTACATGATCAGGCCGGGCAGCGCCTGGGCCGGCTCGGTCCCCTCCGTCGCGGCGGCGATCGTGCCGAACGTCGGCTTGCCGTCTGCCGCGTACGACAGGACCCGGTCGTGCGGCTTGTAGACGTGGATCAGGACGACGATCGACCGACAGGATGATGGCCAGGATGATCCCCTGCTCCACCCCGACGATCACGACCGTCGCCGCAGTGATCGCGGCGACCACGAACTCGTCGCGGCGCAGCCGGTAGATCCCCTCCATCCCGAGGAACGTCGACGAGCTTGATCCCGATCAGGAAGACGACCGCCGAGAGGACGGCGTTCGGCATGTACGACAGTGGGCCCGT
>CAVUSI010000002.1:0-597500 GCA_963744115.1 uncultured Chloroflexia bacterium
ATGGCGTCCCTCCTCCCGGGCACCGGCAAGACGCTCCGGCCGCACGTCAAGACGCACCGCACGCCGGAGCTGGCCAGGCGGCAGCTCGGCGGGTCTGCGGTCGGGCTGACGTGTGCCACGGTCGGCGAGGCGGAGTCGATGGTCGCGGCCGGGATGGATGACGTCCTGGTGGCGAACGAGGTGGTCGACCCGCGCAAGATCGCCCGGCTCGTGGCCCTGGCGGACCGGGCTCGCGTCGGCGTCGTGGCCGACGATCCAGGTCCGATCGCCGCCCTGTCGCGCGAGGCATCCCGGGTCCGTGCCACCATCGACGTGCTGATCGACGTCGACATCCTGCTCCATCGCTGCGGGGTCGAGTCCGCAGCCGATGCGGTCAGCCTCGCGGCGGCCATCGACCGCCTACCGGGACTCCGCCTTCGCGGGATCATGGGTTACGAGGGACGGACCCGCCGCGGCGACGAGGGTCGGTCCGGCCGGATCGCGAGCGCCTACGCCAAGCTGGCCGAGGTCCGGGCGGCCATCATCGACGCCGGGTTCCCGGTCGACGTCGTCTCGGCCGCCGGAACATCGACGCTCGCCGAGGCCCTGGCCGACCCGATCATCACCGAGGTCCAGGCGGGCGTCTATGCCCTGATGGAGCCGGAACGGTTGGAGCCGGGCCTGCCCTTCCGCTGTGCGGTGGCGATCCGAGGCACGGTCATCAGTCGCCACCCGGGGCGGATCGTCGTCGACGTCGGGCGCCGCGTCGTCGGCGTGGAGTACGGCCCGCCGGTCCCCGTCGGGTTCGTCGCGAAGGACCTGTGGATCAGCGACGAGCACGCCACGATCGAGATGGACGACCCGGTACCACCCCTGGGAAGCGAGCTCGACTTCACGCCCGGCCAGATCAGGACCACCTTCAACCTTCACGATCACGTCTGGGTGAGTCGTGGCGATCGGCTCATCGACCGCTGGCCGATCGCCCGCGGGACGTCCCAATAGCACAGCCGGTGGGACCGGATCGAGACGGCCAGGAGGGCCCGGACATGCGAACGTCAGCGGGGCTGATCAGCGAGGCCCAGGATCGGGTCCGTATCCAGTACGCGCCCGAGATCGGTCGACCGCGCGACGAGCTGTCGACGCCGGCCCTGCTGCTCGACATCGCCCAGCTGCGGGCGAACCTCGACATCATGGCGGCGGGCATGCGCGACGTACCCACGACCCTGCGCGCGCACGTGAAGGTGCACAAGAGCCCGCACATCGCCCGGATGGAGGTCGAGCACGGCGCGATCGGGGTGGGCTGCGCCACGGTCTGGGAGGCCATCGTCATGGCCCGCGCCGGCATCGACGACGTGTTCGTCATCAACGAGATCGCCGGCGCCGACAAGGCCCGCGCGGCGGCGCTCCTGGCTCGCGAGGCCAGCGTGAAGGTCGCGGTGGACGATGCCGTCCAGGTCGCTGAGCTGTCGCGCGCTGCGGTCGCCGCCGAGAGCACGCTCGGCATCCTGATCGACGTCGACGAGGGCATGCACCGGTGCGGCGTCGCCTCCGCGGTGGAGGCTCTGGCGCTCGCCCGTCGGATCGAGGACGCGCCGGGCCTCTCGTTCATGGGCCTGACCGGGTACGAGGGCCATTGCTCGCTCGAGTTCGACGAGGCGAAACGACACGCGATGGCGCGCGAGGCGATGGCGTTCCTGACCGGCATCGCCGGCGAGCTGGCCGGCGCCGGGCTGGAGTGCCGGATCGTGTCGGCCGCGGGCACGGGCACCTGGGAGGTCACGTCGCGCTACCCCGGGATCACCGAGATCCAGCCCGGGTCCTACGCGACGATGGACGGTCACCATCGCGGCCTGGACCCGCGCTTCGGCTGGGCTGTCTCGGTTCTCGCCACCGTCATCAGCCGGCGCTCGGACCGCATCGTCCTCGATGCGGGGAGCAAGACCGTCGGCGCCTCGCACGGCGTGCTCAAGGACTGGGACCTCGAGCCCTACCGCTTCGACGAGGAGCACTCGATCTTCCTGGCCGACGCGTCGTGTCCGCTCAAGACCGGCGATCGGGTCGAGATCCTGTGCAACTACACGCCCTTCGCGATCGGGTACTTCGAGGCCTATCACGTCATGGAGGACGGGCACGTGGCAGACATCTGGCCGGTCATGCCTCGGGGTCCGGAGTCGCGCTGGTTGCTCGACGTGCTCGAGCGAGGCGACTAGACGTGCGAGACCCGGCGCCGATCATCACCGACGCCCACGACCGCGTCCGCGACCTCTACGGGTCGGCGATCGGTCGGAGCAAGTACGAGGTCGTCACGCCCGCCCTCGTCATCGATCGGGACGTGCTGCTCGAGAATCTTGCGTTCATGGAGTCGCGCCTGCCGTCGCTCCGCGCGCGCCTGCGCGGCCACGTCAAGAACCACAAGAGCCCGCACATCGCCCGGCTCCAGCTCGAACACGGCGCATTCGGGATCTGCGCGGCCACGATCTGGGAGGCGATCGTCATGGTCCGGGCCGGCGCCGACGACGTCCTCATCGCCAACCAGCTCGTGGATCCGCACAAGCGCCGCGCGGCCGCGCTCCTGGCGCGCGAGGCGAACGTCATCGTCAACGTCGATGACGCCGGCGATGCCGAGGCCCTGTCCGCCGCCGCGCTCGAGGCCGGGAGCACCCTCGGGGTCCTGATCGAGGTCGACACCGGCATGCATCGCGCCGGGGTCGACACGCCCGAGGAGGCGCTCACGGTCGCGCGGCGGGTCCAGCAGCTGCCCGGTCTCCGGCTCGACGGCCTGTCCGGCTACGAGGGCCACTGCTCGACGGAGCTGGACCACGACCGGCGGCACGAGAAGCAGGTCGTCGCGATGCGCTACTTCGTGGACGTCGCGGACTACCTGGAGGCGAACGGCGTCCCGTGTCCCATCCTCTCGGCGGCCGGCACCGCGACGGCCTTCTGGACCGGCGCGAACCCGCGGATCACCGAGCTCCAGCTGGGGTCGTACGCGGCGATGGACGACTACCACTTCCTGATGGAGCCGAGGTTCAAGAAGGCCACCACCGCCGTCGTGACCGTGATCAGCCGGCGCCGGGATCGGGTCGTGCTGAACCTCGGGAAGAAGACCTTCGGGGCCGCCGACGTTGCGGGCATCCCGGCCTACCCCCGGATCTTCGGGTACGAGGACCTCACCCCGTACCGGTTCGACGAGGAGCATGCCACGTACGACGCGGACGCCGCCTGTTCGCTCAAGGTCGGCGACGTGGTCGACTTCCATCTCGGCTACACGCCGTTCGCGGTCAACTACTTCGATGCCTACCACGTCGTCGAGCACGGCACCGTCGTCGACATCTGGCCGATCATGCCTCGCGGCCCGCTCCACGGCGGTCTGCTCACGATGCTCGAAGCGCGGGCCTGACCGGTGGCGCGATGAGCGATCGCGACGGGTTCGCCTTGCCCGAGGGTCTCGACCCGGGCGAGTTCGTCATCGCGACCTACGCGTACCGGACGCCGCCGGGCGTCGACATCCATGAGGCGGCCCGAGAGCTCGCCGACATGCAGTCGACCGGGACCTGGGTGGCGCTGGAGCGCGAGACCGCCGCCATCCGGGAGCGCCACGCGGCCCGGGTCATCGCGACCTGGGAGGTGCCGGACAACGAGGTCTCGGAACCGGTCGCGGGCCATCGCGACTGGGTCGTCCAGCTCGCCTTCCCGCTCCACAACCTCGGCGCCCAGATCCCGCTCCTCCTCGCCGCCGTCTACGGCGAGTGCGCGTCGGCCGGCGAGATCCGTCTCCTCGACCTCGACCTGCCGGAGACGTTCACGAGTGCGTTCAAGGGGCCGAAGTTCGGGCTCGACCGGATCCGCACGCTGGTCGGAGCGGAGGACCGGCCGCTCCTCATCGTGATGATGAAGCCGGCGATCGGGCTGACGCCCGCCGAGAGCGCCGAGGTCTTTCGCCAGGTGGCCCTCGGCGGTGCCGATGGAGTGAAGGACGACGAGCTCCTGGTCTCGCATCCGTGGAGCCACTTCCTCGATCGCATCCGGGAGCACGAGCGTGCAGCCCAGGCCGCCTTCGAGGAGACCGGCCACCGGACGCTCTATTTCGTGAACATCACGGACCGCCCGGATCGCCTCGTCCAGAACGCCCACCGGGCGGTCGAGGCGGGGGCATCGGCGCTCATGGTCGACTACCTGACGGTCGGGATCTCGGCGCTGTCGATGCTCGCCGACGACCCGGCGATCGCCGTCCCGATCATGGGCCACCTGGCGTTCTCGGGCGCGCTCTACGCCGCGCCGCGGACGGGCGTCAGCTCCCACCTCGTCCTGGGCAAGCTGCCCCGGCTGGCCGGCGCGGACGTCGTCGTCTACCCGAGCCCGTATGGGACGCTCCAGTTCAGCCGCTCCAAGCAGGCCCGCCTGGCCCGGGCGCTGACCGACCCGTTCCACGCCATCCGGCCGACGCTACCCGCGCCGGGCGGTGGCCTGCACCCCGGGATGACGCGCCGTCTGTTCGATGACCTCGGGAGCGACTTCGCGATCGGCGCGGGCGGGGCGGTCCACGGCCACCCGCTGGGGGCGACGGCCGGTGCGCGGGCCTTCCGCCAGGCCATCGACGCGGTCGTCGAAGGCCGACCGCTGGCCGACGCCGGACGTCAGCACCCGGAGCTTGCCGCGGCCCTCGATCGATGGCCCGGCGACGGAGCCCCTTCCCAGCCCGGCGACGATGCAGCCACGACCTGACCCCCAACCTTCAGGACAAGGAGCGACGCTGATGGCGACTTCGACCCAGCCCGGCCCGAAGGTCAGCCTGGAGGAGTTCGAACGGATCTTCGAGTCGGTCAAGAACTGGGGCCGCTGGGGACCGGACGACCAGCTCGGGACGTTGAACCTGATCACCCCGGAGCGGGTCCGGGCAGCCGCGGGGCTGGTGACCTCGGGCCGACGCGTCTCGATGGAGATCCCGATCAACACCGTCGCCGGCCCGGACAACCCCAACCAGGCGATCCACATGGTCACCCAGGGCCACGACATCGACATCGGGTCGGGCGGCCTTCGCTTCGGGCTCGACTTCCTGGGGATGGCCGCGCACGGTGACTGCCACACCCACGTCGACGCGCTGAACCACATCTCGTACCGGGGATCGACCTACAACGGCAAGCCCGCCCTCGAGGTCCTGACGTCCAAGGGCGGGACCACCCTCGGGATCGATGCGATCGCCGGGGCCGGCGGCGTCGTGGGACGCGGCGTGCTCCTGGACATCCCGCGCTTCCGCGGGGTGAAGTGGCTCGAACCGGGTGAGGCCGTCACTCGGGCGGAGCTCGAGGCGTGCGAGGCGGCCGAGGGCGTCCACCTCGACGAGGGCGACATCTTCGTCTACCGGACGGGCCACCACCGTCGCCGCCTGGAGCTCGGGGCGTGGGACAACGGGCCCGACGGGGAAGGCAAGGCCGGCCTCCACGTCGACACCGTCCCGTGGATGCACGAGCGCGGCATCGCCGCCTTCCTGCCCGACGGCGACGGCGAGGCGATCCCGAGCTGCGTGGACGGCATCACCTACCCGCTCCACCCGCTCCAGATCGTGGCGATGGGGATGCTCACGGCGGACAGCCTCCAGTTCGAGGACCTCGCCCGAGCCTGCGAGGAGGAGGGCCGCTTCGAGTTCATGGTCGTCGGCCTGCCCCTGCGCCTGCCGGGCGGGACCGGCTCGCCTTGGAACCCGATCGCCATCTTCTAGCCGCGTCCGATCGGCGGCGGCTCGGGGGCCGCCCGCTCAGGCGCCGGCGGGCCACCACATCGGCGGGAGGAGTCCCGACTCGGACAGGTCCAGGATCCGCGGGTAGAGCGCGCGCCAGGACGCATAGCGCTCGTCGTAGGTGCGGCGCGCCTCGGGCATGGGCTCGAAGGTCCGCTCGCTCCGGACGAGCGCTGCCGTCGCCTCGCCGAGGTCCCGGTACAGACCGGCCCCGACCCCGGCGTAGAGCGCCGCCCCGAGCGCGGTCGACTCCTTGACCGCCGGAACGTGGACCGGCAGCCCGACGACGTCGGCGACGATCTGCGGCCAGAGCGTGCCCTTGGCCGCTCCGCCCGTGAAAACCAGCTCGTCGTAGGTCGCGCCGGTCAGCTCGGCGACGATCGCCAGGTGTCCGCGCGCGGTATAGGCGGCCTGCTCCTCGAGCGCACGGATGCATGCCTGCCGGTTGGAGGCCGCCGGTCGGTCGACGTCGAAGCCGAGGAACGATGGTGACGCCTGGACCCAGCGTTTCGCGTCCATGACGTTCGAGAAGATCGCCGTGATCCCGTCGGAGCCGGGCGGGATCCCCGCGGCCGCTTCCTCCATGACGACGTAGGGATCGACGCCGCGTCGGGCGGCCTCCGCCTTCTCGAGCTCGCAGAACGCGTCGCGGAACCAGCGCATCGCGATCCCGCAGTAGAAGCCGATGCCCTCGGTCATCCACAGTCCGGGGACCGAATGACAGAGCGTCCGCAGGCGGGCCTGCGGGTCGATCAGCGGCTCGTCGGTGACCACGGTCAGTTGCCAGAAGCTCCCGCCGACCAGCGTCAGCCGGCCCGGCGAGACGACCCCGATGCCGACGAGCCCGAGCTGCGTGTCGGCACCGCCCACGACCACCGCGGTCCCGGCTGCCAGCCCCGTCTCGTCGGCGGCGCCAAGGGTCAGCGGACCGACGACGGTGCCGGGCTCCAGCACCTCGGGGACGACGCCGGGCGACAGGCCGACGAGCTCGAGCGATGCGTTCGACCAGGTCCGGGCCCGGAGGTCGAAGAGGTTGGAGCTCGACCCCGATGACGGGTCGGTGACGAACCGTCCGGTCAGCCGGTAGAGGACCCAGTCGCTGAGCATGCCCATGTGCGCGATCCGCTCGAACGTCTCGGGCTCGTGCTCGCGGATCCACAGGAACCGGGCGGGGGAGGTGATCGACACCCAGTCGCCGCCCTGGTCGAACAGCCGCCGGGCGTCGCCGTTCGCGACCAGCCGCGCGGCCTCCGCGCCGGCCCGCGAGTCGACGTTCGGGCATGCCCAGATCTCGCGCCCGTCTGCGTCGTACAGGACCATCCCTTCGCGCATGCTCGTGCTGCTCACGGCCGCGATCTCGAGCGGCGCGATCCCCGCCCGGTCGAGCGCCTCGCGGATGCAGTCGCAGATCAGGGCCCAGTTCCGGGTGGTGTCGAAGACCTGGGATCCCGGCGCGTCGGGCAGCTCGGCGTGGGACCACTCGCGCTGGCCCATCGCGACCTGCGTCCCGTCCTCCCCGAAGATGACGGCGCGGCAACTCCCGGTCCCGAGATCGATCGCCAGCGTGTGGCTCATGGGGTGGTGGCAGCGCCTCCCGTGGGCGCCAGCGCGGCGCGGTCGGCGACGTTGACCAGCGTCTCGCCGCGGAGGAACCGCCCGATCTCCGCGGCCGCCATCTCCCCGCCGTGGCGGAGGGTCTCGTAGGTCGCCCCGCCGATGTGCGCGGTGATGATCACATTCGGGAAGTCGAGGAGCGGATGGCGTCCCTCCGCGGGAGATGGACTGACGAGGTCCACGGCGAGTCCCGCCAGGTGCCCGCTGCGCAGCCCGGCCAGGACCGCGGCCTCATCCAGGAGCGAGTCCCGCGCCGTGTTGACGAGGACGACCCCGGGCTTCATCCGGGCGACCTCGTCCGGGCCGATGAGGTGCTCGTTCGCGGCCGTCGCCCGAGCGTGGAGGGAGACAAGGTCGGAGATGCTCAGCAGCGACCCGAGGTCGACCGGTTCGACCCCGTCGGCGACGAGCGCGGCTGGATCGACAAACGGGTCGTACGCGATGACACGCAGGCCGAAGGCCCTGGCTCGCACGGCGACCCGCCGTCCGACCTGGCCGTAGCCGACGAGGCCAAGGACCATGCCCGCGAGGTCGTGGCCGAACCACCGGGCGCCCTCGTAGTTGTCGTGCCCGAACTCCCCGCCGCCCTCGACGTGGCGGATGACCTCCGGCAGGCGACGGGCGAGCATGATCAGGAAGGCGATGGTGAGCTCCGCGACGGCGTCGGCGTTCTTCCCTGGCGTGGTCGCCACCGGGATCGCGCGGGCGGTGGCGGCCTGGACATCGACGTTCACCGGACCCCCGCGGGCGCAGCAGACGAGGCGGAGGGCGGGATCGGCCTCGAGGACGCCGTCCGTCACCGGCGCTCCCTGGATCACCAGGACGTCGTGGCGATCGAGCAGCTCGATCACCTGGCGCGGGCTGCCCATGTATTCACGGATCCGGAGCTCGGACGGTGTGGTGGGGCGCCAGTCCGGTTCGTCGACCACGTCGGCGAACGTCACCTCGTTCGTCTCGGCGAGGGTCTCGAACGCGTCCCGCAGGATCGACGACGGGCAGTAGGCATCGCCGACCACCAGGATCCGCGCCGTCATCGCCGCTGCCTGAGCGGACCGCGCCCGGCGGATCAGGCCGGCGGGTAGACGCGACTCGGCGTCAGGTCGATGGCGTGGCCACTGCCCGACTCGAGGACGAACTTGAGCATCGGCTCCGTGTCGAGGTAGTAGAACTCGATCGTGTCACCGATCCGGCCACCCATCAGGACCTTGGCTCCGCGCGCCTCCCAGGCCGCCTTGAACTCGTCCGAATCGCCCTGCGAATGCATCATGCAGGCGATGTGCTGGACGCCCTCGCCGTACTTCTCGAGGTGCTCCTTGTAGATGCTCGGTCCATCGAGCGGCTGGACGAGCTCGAAGACGAGACCCGGCTGGACCTCGCACTCCGCCCCGAGCATGGAGAAGGCGACCTCCTGACCGCGCAGGTGGGTGTGGTGCAGTTTGGGCGGGACGTGCTCATAGACGTTCCAGGGTCCCCAGCCGAGCGTCTCGTAGAGGTGCTTCATCGTCGCGTCGAGGTCGTGGACGACCATCGCCACCTGGGAGATCCGCGTCGGTGTCATCGGCTGATCCATCGTCGTCTCCTCGCTGTGGTCCGAGCCTCGATTCCCAGGATGGATTGTGCCCGACCCGCCACCTCCACGTCCGGACACGGGCGTAGCATGTCGGGACCGTCGGTCCGCGGCCGCGAGAGGCGCGCCGCGTGGCGGCGTGGAGGAGACATGGCGTGACGCATCCGGTGGCCATCGGGAGCGACGAGGCGGGCTACCGCCTCAAGGGTCTCGTGATCGACGTGCTCGAGGAAGAGGGGTTCGAGGTCGCCGATTTCGGCTGCCACTCCGAGGAGCCGGTCGACTATCCGGACGTCGCCTTCGAGGTGGCCGAGGCCGTGGCGCGGGGTGAGCACGATCGCGGGATCCTCATCTGCGGGACCGGGATCGGCATGGCCATCGCGGCGAACAAGGTCCCGGGCGTCCGGGCCGCCCAGGCGCACGACCCCTATTCCGCCGAGCGCGCCCGGATGTCGAACGACGCGCAGATCCTGACGCTGGGCGCTCGGGTCATCGGGCCGGAGCTGGCCAAGTCGATCGTCCGGACCTGGCTCCACGCCGAGTTCGCCGGCGGGAACTCGGCGCGCAAGGTGGGCAAGATCAACGCGGCCGACCTGCGTGCCCGTCGGACCGGATCGCCGTGAGCCCGGGCGGCGCGGCGTCGGGCGGTGCGCTGAAGAAGCTCATCAACGACCCGTTCGATGTGGTCGACGAGATGCTCGACGGCTTCGTCGCGGCCCATGGGGACATGGTTCGCCTCGTCGGCGAGCGGGTCGTGGCCCGTCACCCGGGGGATCGCGCCAAGGTCGGCCTCGTCATCGGCGGGGGCTCGGGCCACGAGCCGGCGTTCCTGGGGTACGTCGGCCCCGGGCTAGCCGATGCGGCCGCCGTCGGCAACATCTTCGCGGCCCCGTCGCCCGAGACCTGCCTAGACGCCATCCGGGCCGCCTCGACCGGGATGGGCGTCGTGCTGGTCTACGGCAACTACGCCGGGGACATCATGAACTTCGGCATCGCCGCCGAGCGTGCCGCCGCCGAGGGGATCGACGTCCGCACCGTCCTGGTCACGGACGACGTGGCCTCGGCCCCGAAGACGGAGGTCGAGCGGCGGCGCGGGATCGCCGGCGACGTGATCGTCTTCAAGTGCACCGGCGCGATGGCCGAGCGGGGCGCGTCGCTCGACGAGGTGGAACGCGTCGCTCGAGCGGCCAACGCGGCCACCCGGAGCATGGGCGTGGCCCTCTATCCGTGCGAGGTCCCGGGATCGGGTCGGCTGTCGTTCGAGCTCGCCGATGACGAGATGGAGATCGGCCTCGGGCTCCACGGCGAACCGGGGATGCAGCGCGGTCCGCTGCTCAGCGCCGACGAGACCGCGGGGATCCTGGTCGAGACGATCCTGGCCGACCTGCCGGATCGATCCGGTCACGAGCTGGCCCTGCTCGTCAACGGCCTGGGAGCCACCGCCCAGCTCGACCTCTACATCCTCTATCGCGGAGCACGACGCGCCCTCGAGGTGGCAGGCAACGTCGTCAGTCGGAGCATGGTCGGGGACTTCATCACCTCCCTGGAGATGGCGGGCGCATCGGTGACCGTGACGCGACTCGACGATGAGCTGCGGGGCCTGCTGGACGACCCGGCCACGGCCGCTCGAGCTCGCTGGTGACGGACGTCCTCAGGACGGCGGTCCTGGCGGCCGCCGACGCCGTGGACGAGGCGCGACCGGAGCTCGGCCGGCTCGATGGGATCGCCGGCGACGGCGACCACGGGATGACGATGAGCATCGGTGCCCGGAACGTCCGCCGGAGGTTCCAGGCCATGCCCGAGGGAGTGTCCGCGGCGGACCTCGTCCGCCAGGTCGGGCTGGCCATGTCCGATGTCGGCGGAGCGATCGGCCCGCTGTACTCCACCGCCCTGGCCGCTGTGGCGACGGCGATCGGATCGGCGGACGCGTCGTCTCGGGGCGACGTGGCGCTCCTGTCTCGCGCTGCTGACGCGGCCGAGCGCGCGGTCGTCGACCTCGGTCACGCTCATCCGGGCGACAAGACGGTGCTCGACGCGCTTCATCCGGTCGTGGCCGCGCTCCGCCTCGCTGCGGAGAGCGCGAGCGACGTCGGGACCGCGATCGAAGCAGCCGCGGCGGCGGCCGAGGCCGGGGCCGCCTCGACCGTCGGGATGGTCGCCCGGGTCGGGCGCGCGAGCCGGCTCGGGGAGCGCAGCCTCGGCTCGGCGGATGCCGGCGCGACCTCGTTCGCGATCATCGTGCGGGCGATGGCCGATGCCTACCGCGGCGCTCGCGCAGACGACAGGTAGGGCGAGGATGAGCGTCCTGATCGGCACGAGCTCCAAGATGAACCTGACCTCGACCGAGGCGGCGGCTTACCTGGACGCCCTCGTGCCGCTGGTCGGGGACGTCGCGGATCGTCGCCTGTTCGTCCTCCTCCCGTTCACCTCGATCTGGGTCGCTCGCGAACGACTGACCGGCAGCGACATCGCCTGGGGAGCGCAGGACGTCCACCCGGAGGACGCGGGGGCCCACACCGGCGATGTCTCGGCGCCGATGCTGGCGGACCTCGGGTGCAGCTATGTCGAGATCGGACATCACGAGCGCCGGCGCGATCACGGTGAGACCGACGAGTCCGTCGCCGCCAAGGTCGAGGCGACCCAGCGCTGGGGGATGACCGCGATCGTCTGCGTCGGAGAGACCCGTCGGGCCCCGCTGGACGACGTCGTCGGGGCGCTCGCCGAGCAGCTCCGGCGGCTCACGGCGGCCGACCCAGGGCGCCTGGTGATCGCCTACGAGCCCGCCTGGGCGATCGGCGTCGGCGCCGAGTCGGCACCGGCGGCGTGGGTCGACTCGGTCCACGCCGCGATCCGTGGGATCCTGGACGCTGCGATCCCGACGGGCGCCGCCATCCCGATCATCTACGGCGGGAGTGTCGCCCCAGCGGCAGCTGGCGCCCTGCTCGCACAGCCGTCCGTGGACGGCCTGTTCGTCGGGCGTCAGGCGCTCGACCCACGCGTTTTCGCGGAGATCGCCCACACCCCCGTCAGGCGTGGATCGCGTCGAGCGTGATCCGCCGGGCGTGGATCCGGCAGATGACCCGCGTCTCCCGCGCCTGCTGCTCGACGGGGTAGATGAACCCGTAATAGCGCGGGTGACGCGTGAACCGGCGCGTCAGGGCGTCGAGATGATCCACGGCCCCCTCGGTGACGAGCTCCGCCTCGCCGCGGATCTGGATGAAGCGCGAGGTGTCCTCTGGATCGACGACGAGGAGGCTGACCCTGCGGTCGGCCAGGAGGTTGCGCCCCTTCTGGCGCTCGAGCGTCGTGTTGACAAGAGCGCACTCGCCGTCGAAGTCGACCCACACCAGGCTCGACTGGGGCTGGCGGTCCCGGCCGATCGTGGTGAACACGCCGCAGACCGGCCGGGTCAGGAGATCGAGGTGGTCCGTCGGGACCGTGGGCATCTCGGGAGCATGCAGCGTGGTCATCGAGGTCCATCCGCCGTCGCGTCGAGGGCGACGACACGGGTCGGGCGGATCCGGCACAGGACCGGGACCTCGGTCTCGGCGAAGCGCGCCGGGATCGCGTCGCCGAAGTAGCGGATGGGCCGTCCGGCGTACTTCGAGGCAAGCTCGTCGAGGTGCCGGCCCGCGCCCTCCTCGGTCATCTCGACCACCGTCCCGCGGACCTCCAGGTAGCGGCCGGTCCGGTGCGGGTCGTAGCACAGCAGCGTGACCAGCGGGTCGCGGCGCATGTTCCGTTCCTTCTGGAAGCCTCGCATCGTGTTCACCCGGACGAACGTGCCGTCGAAGTCGCACCAGACGACGGAGGTCTGCGGTGACCCATCGGGCATGAGAGTCGTCAGGGCGGCTACCGGCGGACATTCGATCAGGTCGCGATGCGATGCCGGGATCCGGTCGATCGCGTGGTCCGCGACGAGGCCGATGGTCCTCACGGCTCGGTCACCCCTTCCCGCCACGCCGGCGCACGACGACCGCCGCGGAGGCGACCCCGGCCGCACCCAGCAGTCCGGCGGCCCACCGTCGCGGGTTGGTCCCGGCACTCCGCTTTCGGAGCGTCAACGGCATCAAGTCGAGATGGATCGACGTCGTCCCGACGCCGGGTTCGCGGCCGAACACGACGCGTGCGGTGCCGACTCCGTATTCGGATAGGTCGATCCGGAAGACGTACGGGTCCGAGCTGTCGTCCGGGTGGAGCGCGAACCCGCGGTAGAGCGCGGGTACCGGGGTCAGGGCCCGGACCATGAGCCCGCCGCCCCGGACGAACACCTCGACGCCGGCACCGAGCATGAGCCGCGCTCGCACATCCGTCGGCCGGGCGGAGAGCTGATACCAGCCGCAGATGTCGCCCCAGATCTCGGGGTGCTGAGGGATGTCGGACCGGATCACGTCGTCCGGCACGCAGAGGAGCCGTTTGAGCAGGCCGGAGACCTCGGCCGGCAGCCAGAGCATCGCGCGCCGGGAGCCGTTCGTGAAGGCGATCACCCCGACGCCGTCGTCGGGTGCCGCGAAGATCTGCGAGTTGAAGCCTGGAAGGATGCCGCCGTGCTCGACGGCGAGGTGCCCGCCGAGGATGAAGCGAGAGAACGCCAGCCCGACCCCGGGGACGCGTGGGTCGGGCTGGTACTGCGGCTCGAACATCGTGGCCAGGGTCGCCTGATCGAGGACCCTGCCGTGCTCGTTGGCCCCGCCGCCGACAAGAGCCGCGACATAGCCGGCCATGTCCCGCGGCGTCGAGTAGATGGACGAGGCCCCGGCCGTCACCCACTCGCGATCGGTCACCGGCCTCGGCCCATCGGACCGCAGCGTGTAGCCCGTGGCCAGTCCGGACCTGACCCGCTCGGACCGAACGAGGTCCGTGTCGGCCATCCCGAGGGGCCCGAAGACGTGCTCACGCAGATATGCGTCGAACGGCTCGCCACTCACGTCCTCGACCATCTGGCCGAGCGTGGCGAACCCGTGGTCGCTGTAGACGTACCTGGCCCCTGGCTCGGCCGATAGGTGGATCCCATCGCCGTAGAACTCGGCCAGCGTCGGCAGGCGCCGTCCGGCCCTGATGCTCTCCCCGAAGTCGGGGTCGAACACGTCGGACAGATGCAGCTCCTCCGGGACCCCGGCCGTATGCGTGAGCAGATCCCGCACCGTCGCCGGCCGGGAACTCTGAGTCGGAGGGATGAGCCGGTAGGCTCGCAGGTAGTCGCTCGCCGGCGCATCGAGGTCGACCAGCCCGTTCTCCCAGAGCTGCATGACGGCGATCGCCGTGAACGTCTTGCTGATCGAGGCGATCCTGAAGACCGTGTCCTGGGTGATGGGTCGGTTCGACCGGATGTCGGCACACCCGTGGCCGTAGAACGACTCGAGTCGTCCGTTTCGGACGACCCCGACGGCAAGACCGACGGCCGGCCAGCGGTTGACGATCTCGCGGACGGCCACCCCGATCTCCCGGTCGTCGATCGACGGCGCCGCCCGATCCTCCCATCGCCCGGCCCGGGGCGTTCCGGTCGCGATCACGGCAGACACCTCCATACTGGACGGTGCCACCGGAGTGGCCGGCTGGGCTAGAGCCGATCAGCCCGTCCACATGCACCGACCGGCCCGGCTGGTCGGCGACGATCGTCGGGAGGGCATGTTCCATGGCCTACGTGAAGGACCCGCGCGTCGACGGCTACATCGACGGCCTGCCCGACTGGCAGCGGGACATCTGTCGGCGGGTCCGCGATCTCGTCCATGCCGCGGACCCCGACGTCGAGGAGACGATCAAGCGGAGCGTCCAGCCCTACTTCGTCCTCGACGGCAACATCTGTGCGCTGCTCGCCGCCAAGGACCACGTCAACGTCTTCCTGTACGACGGGGCGATCGTGCCCGATCCGGAGGGCATCATCACGGCGGGGCACGACAACACGACCGCGCGGACGGTGGCCGTTCGCCGCGATGACACCATCGATGAGCGCGCTCTGACCGCGATGTTCCGGCAGATCATCGCGAACAACCGGGCCGGCGGCTGGCGGAGGCTCAAGCGCGACGGGGCGACGCCCTCGGCGTGACCATGGCGCGCCGGGCCGCCACCGGTCGTGCCCGATGGCGGCCTGCGCGGACGGTCGACGGCGTTAGGCGGCGGCGGACACCCTGGTCGTCAGGGCCACCGCGTTCGGTCGAAGGAGCGCGAGGAAGATCGGGCACCGCTCGCGCCAGGCGTCCAGCATCGGGCCGGTCCGGGACTCCGGGTCGGGAGACGCGACCTCGATGTCGAGGGCGAGGTCGGTGAGCTCGGGGCCGGCATCGTCGATGCCCAGGAGCCCTCGCAGGTCGGCGGAGCAGCTGGCGACGACGGTCACCGCGTCGATCCGCACGCCGAACTGCGGCGCGAGCGTGTCGTACAGGAAGGCGACGCCACACCCGGCCAGCGCACCCAGGAGGTACGCGGTCGGGCTCGGCGATAGGTTCTGTCCGCCGAGGCTCGGCGGCAGGTCGGCGTCCCAGTTGAACGCCCCGGCGGTGAGCCGGGCGTGACCGTTGACGAGTGTCGCCGTGACGGATGGTGAAGACCGAGCCGCGCTCGGGTCGGCTCTGAACCGTTCGGTCGTTGCCGTAAGGGTGTCGACTGCCATGCCGTGGTCCTCCGTCGTCGTCGGCCCCTGTCGGAGCCGCTCCGCGACCTTACGACCGAACGGCAGGCGCGCGGAACCGCGGTACCCGACGATCCCAGCGCCGGCTCGACACCGACCCCGACGGGGTACACGTAGCCCGTGGGTCAGCCGAGGTGGCCTCGAAGCAGGTCCGCGACGGCAGCCGCCCGCGCCGCCTTGCCGGACACCCCGAGCTTTCCGTACGCGTTCGACAGGTGGCGCTCGACGGTCCGGACGCTCAAGCCGAGTTCTCCCGCGATCTCGTCGTTGGTCCGACCGGCGGCGGCCAGCCGGAGCACGTCGAGCTCGCGCCGCGAGAGCTCGTGGATCGCCCCGGGGGTCCGACCGGTCGCCGTGCGTTCGGGCTCCAGGAAGTCGCTCACCTCGTGCAGGAGGACGGCCCACGCCGGCTCGTCCGCGAGGAGGATGTGGTTGTCGCTCTGGAGCGGGACGAGTCGGGCCGACGGGATCCGCGCGGCGACCAGGGGAGCGTTCTCGAAGGTCGTCATCCGGTCGCCGACCGCCTGAAGAACGAGGGTCGGCGCGACGATCTTGGGCAGTTCATCGGCGATATCCACGGCCTGACGGGCGATCCGGCTGGCAACGGCGTTCTCCGCGGATGTCGTCATCCGCTGCAGTGCGTCGAACCAGCGCATCTGCTCCTCGGTGGCATCCGGGATGAACTTGCGGGTGAAGACGCGCCGGAACACCGGATCCTCCTTCGCCCAGCCGACCCGGATCATGCTGCGATAGGTCTCTTCCTCGGCGATGTCGTCGTCGTCGAACACGACCGGATCTCCGCAGGCGGTCCCGTACAGGACCAGGCGGCTCACGCGCTCGGGATGGCGCGCGGCATACGCCATCGCGACGGTGGATCCGCCCGACATCCCGAGGACCGTGAACCGCTCCAGGCCGAGGGCCGCGATCACGCCCTCGAGGTCACCGAGGCGGGCCTCCAGCGAGAAATCGTCGATCGACCAGTCGGACAGCCCGAAGCCGCGTTCGTCATACCGCACCACGGTCGCCAGGGCGCCAAGGTCGTCGAGGAAGTGGCGCCAGACCGGGCTCTGCCAGTCGTATCGAAGGTGGCTCAGCCAGCACGAGACGACGACGAGAGGTGGCCCGCTGCCGTGCACGGCGTAGGCGATCCGCGCCCCGTCCCGGCCGCGACTGAACCGGATCTCGTCGTCCTGCCACGCGCCTCGGGCGCGGTCGGCCGCGACGTGGACGCCAGCCATGCCGAGATGGTACGCGGCTCGTCCAGATGCGCCATGGTCCGCCATCGCCGATGCATCACCTCCAGCCGGCCGGCCTGCCGCTAGGCCTGGCCGACGGTGACCCGGAGGTCGAGACCGACGATCTCCGCCAGCCGCGCGACCTCGACGTCCAATCCGGCCCGGGGGACCTCGCCGGCCTCGGTGAACCAGGCGACGCGCACCAGCTCATCGTCGAGCTCCCAGGTGCCGCAGACGACGCCATCCACCACGACCACCGGCGAGATCCAGCCGCTCTGCTTGCTCACCGACCAACGCCGGGCGCCCGGCACCACGTGGGCGTCCTTGGTGCCCGGCCCGAGCACGTACTGGTCGAATCCGGGCAACAGTCGCAGCGGGGAGGAAGGCCGTGCCGCCGCCAGCGAGTCGAGGTCCTCGGCCAGGACGAACGCGCGCTCCCCCTCCACGTCGACCTCGACCAATCGGTCGGCGATCGCGTCGAACCACCCCCGGAGGAGCCGTCGGCCGAACCAGCCGCCCGCCAGCCAGTTGGCGAAGGCGTCGATCGTGGTCGGCCCATACGCACCGAAGTAGGCCAGGATGGCGGCCGGTGCCGCCTCATCGGGATCGGGGATGCCGGCCCACCTTGGGGACGCATCCTCCGGGAGCATGAAGGTCACGCGGGTGCCCCGGCTCGGTCCGAAGCACAGGGCGCCCTGCCAGGCGAGCGGCTTGAGCAACGTGCCCCAGCCCGACCGGAGCGCGTCGCCGACGTGGTCGAGGCCGGGCCGCGCGACGACGGCGCCGACGAGTTCGTCCCGGGTCAGGACCCTGCCGTCGAGCTCCTCGCGAACGACGTGCCGAAGGTGCTCGATCTGCGCCGGGCTCACCCCGAAGTAGCGTTCCCAGCTGGGGCGTTCCCACGATCGACCTGCCGCCATCAGCGACAGGAAGGCACCGCCGTCCTCGGGCGTGAGGAGGTGGAGCGTGCCACGCATCGCCCACGTCTTGATGAGGCGACCCTCGGCCAGGGCGCGGCCCACCTCACCGGGCCGCGACGTCCGGCTCCGGACGCGGATCGCGAGCTCGGCGGACGACGCGACCTGGGCCTGGACACCGCACAGCCGGCGGACGACCCCGTCGACGGGCAGCCGACCGACGGGCTCGAGCAGGTGGCGCTCGATCCGCCAGGACAGCGCCTGTCGCCAGGTGACCTTCATGGTCGACTAGGGTATCCGCGCGAGACAGGCTCGCCGGCCGGCCGAAGTCGGTACGCTGTAGGCGCGGCGCGGATGGTCGATCACCGCGCTCGAAAGGGAAGAAGTCGTGACCGCCGCAGCAACACCCGCGGGAGCGAGCTCCAGTCCGGGAGCGAGCACCACCGCCTGGTATGCCCTCAGCCCGGACGACGCACTGCGCCAGCAGGGCGTCGAGCGTCGACAAGGGCCTGACCTCGGCCGAGGCCGACGCTCGACGGGCCAAGGTCGGCCCGAACAAGTTCACCGCGGCCAAGAAGGCGTCGCGCGCGCAGCAGTTCCTGGCCCAGTACGCCGACCCGATGCAGATCGTGCTCCTCGTCGCGGGCATCATCTGCCTGTTCCTGCCGGGGCAGTTCTTCACCGGCGTCATGCTCATCCTGCTCACGCTGGGCAACGCCGATGATGGGCCTGAACCAGGAGAGCAAGGCGTCATCGGCCGCTGATGCCCTCAGCCAGTCGCTGGTCGTCACGGCGAAGACCCGCCGGGACGGCAACCTCGTCGATCTCCCCATGGACCAGCTGGTCCCGGGCGACGTCGTCAACCTCCAGGCGGGCGACCTCGTCCCCGCCGACGCCCGCATCCTCACGGCGGCGACCCTCGAGATCGACGAGTCCGCGCTCACCGGCGAGAGCGTGCCCACCCCCAAGCAGGTGGACGCGGTCGCTGCCGACGCCGCCCTCGGCGACCGCGTGGACATGGCGTTCATGAACACCCAGGTCACCCGGGGCTCGGGCGTCATCCTCGTCGTCACGACCGGCATGGACACCCAGGTGGGCCACATCAGCGGGATGCTCCAGGCGACCGCGGCCGAGGAGACGCCGCTGACGAAGCAGATCAACGGGCTGACGCGCCAGATCCTGATCCTCGCCGCCTTCGCGCTCGCGGCGTCGCTCGCTCCTGGGCATCGCCCGCGGCGTGCCGCTCCAGGAGCTGTTCCTCACCGCGGTCGCGTTCATGATCGCCGCCATCCCGACGGCGCTCCCGGCGATCGACACGGCCATCCTGTCGAAGGGCTCCCAGATGCTCGCGGCAGCCGGCGCCATCGTGAAGCAGCTCCGCTCGGTCGAGACCCTCGGGTCGACCTCGGCGCTCAACTCCGACAAGACCGGCACCCTGACGATGAACCAGATGACCGCCGTCCAGATGGCCATCGTCGGGCGGCGCTACGCGATCTCCGGCAGCGGCTACTCCACCGAGGGCAAGATCACCCAGGCCGCCGGCCAGCCCGAGCTCAAGCTCGAGCCCTACCTGCTGCCGATGGCCCTCTGCTCGGATGCCGAGATCAAGGACGGCGACCTCATCGGCGACCCGAACGAGGGCTCGCTGGTCGTCCTCGCGGCCAAGGGCGGTGTCGATGCGGACCTGACCCGCGCCCAGTACCCGCGCGTGGCGACCCTGCCGTTCGACGCGGCCTACAAGCTCATGGCCACCTTCCACGACTGGACGGACGAGAGCGGCCGCAAGGTCGTCCGGGCCTACATCAAGGGCGCGCAGGACCAGCTCCTCAAGCGCGCCGCGGCCGCCCACGGCCCCGACGGGACCGAGGTCCCGATCGCGCAGCTGCGCGATGCCTACCTCGCCGAGAGCGACCGGATGGGCAGGGAGGGCCTGCGCCTCATGGCCACGGGCCGGAAGGACTTCGACCCGGCCACGTTCGACCCGAACGGCGACCTCCTGAAGGCGATCGACGGCCTCACGCTCCTCGCGCTCGTCGGCATCACCGATCCGCCGCGGCCGGCCGCGAAGGCCGCCATCGCGGAGGCCCATGGCGCCGGCGTCCACGTCCGCATGATCACGGGCGACGCGGCCGTCACGGGCGCCGTGGTCGCCCAGCAGCTGGGGATCCCCGGCAAGGCGATCACCGGCGCCGAGTTCGAGGCGCTGGACCACGACACGGTGCTCAGGGAGGTCGACGGCATCGGGGTCATCGGCCGGGTCTCGCCCCAGGACAAGGTCCACCTCGTGGACGTCCTGCGGGAGCAGGGCCACATCGTGGCGATGACCGGCGACGGCGTGAACGACGCGCCGGCCATCAAGAAGGCCGACATCGGCATCGCCATGGGCATCACCGGGACGGCGGTCACCAAGGCCGCCGCCGACATGATCCTCGCCGACGACAACTACGCCACGATCATCAAGGCCATCAGCATCGGCCGCAATGTCTACGACAACCTGCTGCGCTTCATCCGCTTCCAGATGGCGGCCTGCTACGGGTACATCACGGTGTTCCTCGGCTCGTCGCTCCTCAACATCCTGGGCGGCGTCCCGTTCCTGCCGCTCCAGACCATGTGGCTCAACTTCACGGTCAACGTCTTCCAGGCCATCGGCCTCGGGTTCGGGAAGCCGAGGGACGGCCTCATGGACGAGAAGCCGCGGCCGAAGGACCAGAAGATCCTGCCGCCGCCGGCTCACCGTCTGGCTCATCGTCGTGGGCTCGTGATGGGCGTCGGCACCCTCGGCGTGATCGCGTGGGCGAGCGGCCCCTACGGCGACGTCGTCGCGCGGACGATGGGCGTGACCACGTTCTCGCTCTTCCGCATCGCCTCGTCCCTGGAGACCGCGGACGAGACGCGGTCGGTCTTCACCGGCTACATCCTGGGCAACCCGGCGCTGCTCAAGGCGACCGGACTGTCCATCGTCACGATCGTGCTGGCGACCGAGCTCGGCATCCTCCAGAACGTGCTCGACATGACCAGCCTGACCGGCGAGCAGTGGCTCGTCTGCATCGGCGTGGCCCTGTCGCTCATCGTGGTCGAGGAGGTGAAGAAGGTACTCAAGGTCAAGACGGACGAAGAGCCGGTCCTCTCGGCCGTTCCGGCGGCCGCCTAGCGGAGTCGGGCCGAAGGCCGGTCGGCGTCGTAGCCGCCCGGTCTGTCAGGCCGCGCCGGTCACCCCGAGCAGGGGAGCAAACCGGCGACCGCCTTCGCCGCAAGGACGCGCCGGGCCGCGTCGTCGATCCGTGAGGCGAACGTCGCGTCCGCGGCCGACCTCGCCTTGAGGGCGGCGACCATCGCTGCCGTCGCCTTGACCGTCTTCGATACCACGAGGTCGCCGCCGGCCAGCAGGAAGTCCACCGCCCGCTCACCGGGCGTCATCGTCGCGACCGCTTCGGTCGCCCCCAGGTCGTCCGACATGACGACCCCGGTGAAGCCGAGATCCCGGCGCAACATCCCGCCGATGACGGTCGGCGAGAACGCGGCAAGGTGGTCCGGATCGATCTTCGTGAAGGTCGCCAGGGCCACCATGACGAAGGGGACGCCGGCGTCGATCTCGGCCTTGAACGACGCGAGATCCGGGTCGGTCGGCGTCGTCACGTCATCGACGACACCCGACGAGAAGTCCGTGTTCCCGACGACCCGGCCGAGGCCCGGGAAGTGCTTCGCGGTGGTGGCCACGGCGGCGCCGGCCAGGCCGGTCACGAACGCCGCGGCGTGTCTGCCGGTCGTCCCCGGCGTCGACCCGTACTCGCGCCGGAGGACGCCGATCGGCTGGTTCGTGGCGCGATCGCCCAGCGGGACGACGTCGGCGACGGGTGCGAAGTCGAGATTGACGCCGGCCGCGGTGAGCTCACCGCCCCATCGGGCCGCATCCGCTTTCAGGGTCGCGAGCGGCAGCTTGCCCTGGACGAGGGCCGATGGGATCGTCGAGAAGCCGGCCCCCCGCAATGCCTGGACGAGCCCGCCCTCCTGGTTCGCCGCGACGAAGAACCCGACGTCGGCGGTCGACCCGGTGTCGGCCAGGGCCTGGACCGCGTCGGCCACCGCCCGGACGCCCGCCGCGCCGATCGAGGTCGTCGCGGTGAACCAGACCGACCCGACATGCTGGCCCCGGATCGCCCCGATCTCGGCCGGACCGAGTCGATCGCCGGCGAGCCCGAGGAGAAACAGCTGGCCGATCCGCTGTGCCGGGGTCATGCCGGCGAGAACTCGATCGACGCACGAGGCGGCGGAGCTCGCGCTCGCGGTCTGGGTCGGCGCCGTCGAGGTCGGACCGGTCCCCTCGCCGGTCGGTGTCGGGTTCGCCGCCGCCGAGGCGCTCGCTGGGACCCCGCTCGGCGCGGCGGCCGACGGCCGGATCGTGTCGGTGGGCCCCGCGCATGCCACCGCGACCAGCACGGTCGCGAGCAGGACCGCCGACCGGGTGGCCCGCCCCGGCCGCGGCGACGTGTCCGACCGACCGCGACGCCCGGTTGCCACGAGTCGTCTCAGCGCGGTCGCTCCCGTCGGACCGGCAGGGACTGGCCGCGGATCCGGGCGCCCCGCAATGCGTCCGCCACGCCATCCGCCACGTTCGCGCGGACGTCGACGAGCGCGAAGTCATCGTAGATCTGGATCGCGCCGACGACCGACCCAGGCACCCCCGCCTCGTTGGCGATCGCGCCGACCAGGTCGCCCGGCCGGAGCCCGACCCGGCGACCGCCGCCGACCCACAGCTGGACCCAGCCACCGTCGGGCACCGATGGATGAGGCGCTCCGGTCGGGCGCGGACCGCGTGGCCGGGTTCCATCGGCCATCACGCGACGCCCGCCGAGCGACCCACGGGCCGCGTCGCTCCGACCCGGCGCCTGGGGCCGCGGCTTGCGCCCGGGACCGCCGGGACCCCCTGGACCCGGACGGAACGCTGGCTGGGCATCGTGCAGCGAAGCCTGGGCCAGCTCGACCTCGTCGGCCTCGCGCGCGCCGGCGCCCTCGACCAGGGAGACGGCCGCCAGCGCGATGTCGACCAGGTCGAACTCCTCGGACAGCGGCTCGACCACGCCGCGCAGTCGATCGTGGTCGCCGGCGAGGAGGGCCTCGCGCAGGTTCGCGCGGAGGATCTCGACCCGCCGCTCCCGGAGATCGGCCACCGTCGGGAGACGCTCGATCGCGAGCTTGGTCCGCGTCGCCGTCTCGATGTTCCGCAGCTGGCGGTGCTCGCGTGGTTCGACCAGCGTGATGGCGACGCCCTCCCGGCCCGCCCGTCCGGTCCGGCCGATGCGGTGGACGTACTGGTCCGGGTCGGACGGCACGTCGAAGTTCACGACGTGGCTGACGTGGTCGATGTCCAGGCCGCGGGCCGCCACGTCGGTCGCGACGAGCACGTCAAGGGAGCCGTCCCGGAAGCGCCCCATCATCCGGTCGCGAGCCTCCTGGGCCAGCCCGCCGTGGAGGGCCCCGGCGTCGTGGCCACGTCCGCTGAGCGCCTCCGCGAGGTCGTCCACCTCGCCGCGGGTCCGGGCGAAGATGAGGGTCGACGCCGGATCCTCGACGTCGAGGATGCGGCACAGCGCCGCCAGCTTGTCCGATCTGCGCACGACGTACGCGGTCTGGCGGACGAGAGCGACCCCGTCCCGGGTCTTGCGTTCGGCGTGGACGCGGATCCGGGCGGGCTCGCGGAGGTGGCGCCTGGCGATCTTCGTGATCGTCGGCGAGATGGTCGCCGAGAACAGGGCAGTCTGGCGCTCGGCCGGAGTCGCCGACAGGATCGCGTCGAGGTCCTCGGCGAAGCCCATGTCCAGCATCTCGTCCGCCTCGTCGAGGACGACGGTGCGCACGTCGGCGAGGTCGAGGCTGCCACGCTTGAGGTGATCCACCGCACGACCGGGCGTCGCCACCACGACGTCGACGCCGCGGTCGAGGCCGCGCAACTGCTGGTTGATCGGCTGCCCGCCGTACACGGGGACGACGCGGACCGCGAGCGCCTTGCCATAGGTGTGGAAGGCCTCCGCCACCTGCATCGCGAGCTCGCGCGTCGGGACGACCACGAGCGTCGACGGCCGTCGTGGGCCACGACCGGCGACCGACCTCCAGGCGGGACAGGACCGGCAGCGCGAAGGCAGCGGTCTTGCCCGTCCCGGTCGGCGCCTCGGCGAGCAGGTCGCGATCCGAGAGCAGGACCGGGATGGCCTCGCGCTGGATCGGGGTGGGTTCTTCGTAGCCGAGGGCCGCCAGGGTCGTCAGGAGCGGCTCACCGATCCCGAGCGCCGCGAAGCCCGCCCGCTCGGTCGGTACGTCCTCGGCGGCAGGTGGGTCGTCGATCATGTCGGACAGTGTGACCGGGTTCGGCCCGGGGCGACCGCGACGGGTCGTCGGGCCTGAGCACCCCCGGAACGTTGCACGACCGCCCGAGGGTCTCCCGGGCGGTCGTGCATCTTCCCCGGATCGGGTCAGGGCAGCTGGATGAGCTTGGTCCCCCCCACGAGCGCGTTGGCCGCCGCCTTGAACAGCTTGGTCAGGTCCGTGCTCGCACCGGACGTCTTCGCGACGCAGAAGAAGTGGTCGCCGTCGTCGTTCGAGGTGCCCGGGCACCCGGCGTCGACCGAGTTCGTGGCCATGCTGGCGAGCAGCGTGGTCGCCTTCTTGCCCTTCCAGAACCCGGAGGTGTCCGGGCAGTTGATGTTGTTCGCGCCGTCGAGGCCGAAGCCGATCGTGAAGACCTCGATGCCCTGGGCCTTGGCGGCGGTCGCCGCGTCACTCGACTGCTGGCAGTAGTTCGGACCACTGGTGGTCGAGTTGTTCGGCTGGCCGTCGGTCTCGAGGATGATCCCCTTCGTCACACCAGGGCGCCCGCTGTGGGTGAGCTCCCAGGCTGCAGTCGTGACCGGGTCGCTCAGATCCGTCCCGGTCCCGGAGTTCGTGTAGCAGCCGATGGCCTGGGCCATGGTGCTCCCTGCGCTGGTGTAGTTCTGGTTGAGCGGGGCGCCGATGCCGCTCAGTGGCACGGGGACCCAGCGTCGGAGGTCGGCCGGCAGGTTGGCGGTCCCGATCGAGCCGGCGGGATCGGTGATGCACGAGCCACCGGTCTTGCTCGGCCCGAGCATCCCGAGGCCCATCCACTGCTCGGCCGGGTTGTACGCCTTGCGCACGGAATCGGCGGCGGCCCTGGCGTTGACCGTGTCGACGCCGCTCATGCTGCCGGTCCGGTCGACCACCAACATCAGATCGACCGGATTCTCCGGCTTCGCCCCGCACGGTCCCTTGCAGGCGGCCGACAGGACGTCCTGGGTGGTCCCGGTCGTGATCCCCACCGCCGGTCCGAAGTGGTACGGGACCGTGGCCGTGGACTCGAGCACGATGGTGTTGCAGGTGTCCCCTTCGGCCGGCACGCACACGGACGAGCAGATCGTCGCGTTGCAGGTCCAGACGGCATTGGGACCCGGATCGCAGACCGCCGGCCCGATATCCGAGCTCCGAGGAGCCCCGCTGACGCTACCGACGACGCATCGGAAAGCGACCGTCACGCCGGACGGCAAGCCGCCCGGGTAGTTCATATCGGCGTACTGGAGGGCGATCGTGTCGGCATTCGACGCGTCAGCCGGGAGCTGCGTCGCGCCGGCGAGCGCGCCGGCGTCGAGGGCGTTCCAGAGGTTCTGGTTCGAGTTCCGCAGGACCCCGACGTCGATGACCATCGCGGCCGCGCCCATGATCACGATGAGCACGAACACGAACAGGACGATGATCTGGCCCCGCTCCTGCTCACGTCCGCGACGCGTCTTCGTCATCCCGGTCCCCCTTGGCGTATCGGTCGACATGTCTCGGCGACCTACTCGATCCGCATCTGGACGGTCGACGACAGGTCGAGGTGGTTCCCGAAGGCGAGCGGCCAGAGCATCGCGTAGTCGTAGTGGACCGTCACCAGGACACCGTCACCCGACTGCCATTGGGCCCCGGAGCACCCGACGAACGAGGAGCCCGACGGGCGCTCGCACGTGACGGTCACGTTCAGCTTCGACTGGTCGAGCCCGCCGCTCATCGACGCGACCCTGTCCTTGACATCGGCGACCAACGTCGAGGTCGACGTGTCGACCACTCCGAAGCGCGCACCCTCGCGAGCGGCGTTGATGATGGTCATCTGCGAGTAGAGGCCCAGCCCGAAATCGAGGATGCCCGCCAGGACGAGCAGGAAGACGGGCAGGACGACTGCGAACTCGACCAACGACTGGCCGGATCGGCGGCGCCTGGCGGCACGGCCCGCGGTGACGGTGCGTCGTGCCCGACGCGTTGGTTCGCTCCCGGTCATCTGCACTGGGACCCCCTCGACGTCGGCGGACCGTCGTCGTCTCTCGCGGCGCGATTCCCGCGTCGCCCCTCATCGGGAAGGCGACGTTGACCGAGGGAGCTTTCAGTGGAACTTTCATCGGTGACCGATAGCACCACTTTCTGGTGCCCCCTGACACCGGCCGCGCGATCGTGACGATGAGACGGGCCTCATCCGAGCCGCGCGGCTCGGCGCTCACAGGCACCACGGGCCCCGGATGGGCGCGATTCCCCTGTTGACGCCGGTCCGACCGAGGTTGACACTCGCCGAGCCCAATCCCGGACGGCGCAACCACGCCAGGGGAATCTGATGAGGGGACAGCGGACTCGTTCCTTCCGGATCGGCATCGCCGCCGCGATGCTGCTGCTGATGCTGCTGCCCGCGGGCGTCACCTCTGCCGCCCCGACAGCACCCGGGATCGCGGGCGATGCGAACGACCCGGCCGTCACGAGCTGGATCGTGACCGTTCGGCCGGGCACCGATCAGGTCAAGCGGTCGAGCGCTCGCTCGCTGGCGCACGCCGCCGGTGGCCGGGCCGGTCGCCTGTACAACCATGCGCTCAAGGGCTTCGTCTTCCACGGCACCGCCCTCGAGGCGGCCCAGCTCCGTCGCGACCCGACGATCCGGTCGGTCGTGCCGAACGGCAAGGTCCACCTCTTCGCGGACGGCATCCCGACCGGCGTGGCGAGGATCCGGGCGAACCACCCGACCGAGCCGAGCGCGGCCAGCGAAGGGTTCACCGGCAGGGGCGTCAAGGTGGCGATCCTCGACACCGGCATCGACCTGACCCACCCAGACCTCGTCCCCAACCTCGACATCGCGCTCGGCCGGAACTGCATGACGGCCGGGCCTCCGCAGGACGGTCACGGGCACGGGACGCACGTGGCGGGCATCGTGGCCGCGGCCGCGAACGGCCTCGGGGTCGTGGGTGTCGC
The DNA here is from genome assembly GCA_963744115.1 of uncultured Chloroflexia bacterium. Lineage (GTDB taxonomy): Bacteria > Chloroflexota > Limnocylindria > Limnocylindrales > CSP1-4 > Chersky-267. The sequence goes on from CAVUSI010000002.1 coordinate 26,951, forward strand.
GCCGGAAGCGACCCTCGTCCCGTTCAAGGTCCTCGACGACACGGGTTCGGGGGAATGGTCGAACCTCATCTGTGCCGTCGACTACCTGACCGGCCTGGCGACCGACTCCGACCCGACCAACGACATCAAGGTCGCCAACATGAGCCTCGGCGACGTCGGGACGATCGGGACGTGCACCGACGGCGGGATCCGCGAGGCGATCTGTCGGGCCCACGCCGCCGGGATCACGTTCGTCGCCGCGGCCGGCAACTCGACGGTCGACGCGTCGACCTTCATCCCCGGCGCGTTCCCCGAGGTGATCGACGTCTCGGCCCTGACCGATCTCGACGGTGAGCCCGGCGGCCAGGGCGGCTGCTGGCTGTTCTACTTCTACTGCGACGACACGCTCGCTGAGTTCAGCAACTTCGGCTCGATCATCGACGTGACGGCGCCGGGGACGCAGATCTACTCCGACTGGACGGGCGGCGGATACGCCAGCGAGATGGGGACGAGCATGGCGTCGCCGCACGTCACCGGCGTCGCCGCGCTCCTGCTGGCCGCGAAGCCGAGCCTCAAGCCGGACGACATCGAGGCCCTCCTGAAGTCCACCGGGGAGTGTCCGAACGGCCAGTTCGCCGATGCCGACGGAAGCGGCGACTGCGCGGGCAAGGGCCAGTGGGGCAACGATCCCGACGGCGTCGCCGAACCGCTCGTCAGCGCGCTCCACGCGGTCGAGAACGGGCTCTCGAGCGACCGACACCCGGTGGTCCACATCACCTCGCCGGTCGACGGCGGCGCCGTCTCCGGGCAGGTGGTCGTGACCGCGAACGCGACCGACGACGTCGGCGTCACGCAGGTCGCGTTCTCCGTCAACGGCGCACTGGTGTCGACCGACACCGACGGCACCAACGGCTGGTCGGCGACCTGGGACACGTCAACGATCGTCGGTGGCACCTACTCGATCAAGGCCGTCGCGACCGACACGATCGGCCAGACCGGGAGCAGCGCGATCACCGTGCGCGCGGGTGTCAACGTCCAGGGTGACTGGGTCGGCCACCTCGGTAACGACGGCCAGGTCCTCGCCAACTGGAACAGCGGGACCGACTACGTCAACCTGCCCGCCGGCGTCACGTTCACGGTCGAGCAGGCTTCGCGGTACACCTGGGCGTCGCCGACCACCGACGTCCGCGCCCTCGAGAGCCCAAGCGGCTCGGAGCGGCGCGCCCAGACCTGGTCGGACAACAACCAGATCCGCGTGCGTCTGAACTTCGCCAATGCCTACAGCGGACCGATCCACCTGTATGCGCTCGACTGGGATTCGTACGGCCCGCGTGGCGAGTCGGTCAGTGTCGACGACGGGAGCGGCAAGCGCACGGTGTCCCTCGCAGCGAATACGTTCGTCAACGGCGCCTGGGTCCACTTCAAGATCAACGTCGCGGCCGGCGGGTCGGTCGTGGTCACCGTCGACCGGACCGCCGGCGGGAACGCCGTGCTGTCGGGGTTGTTCCTCGGCGAGGCCGGAGCGCCTCCGCCTCCGCCTCCGCCGCCTCCCACGACGGACCTGCCGGGCGCCCAGGGCAACTGGGTCGGCCGCTATGGGGCCGACGGCAGTGTCCTGGCGAACTGGGACGGGACCGTCGACCTGGTGAACCTACCGGCTGGCGTCTCGTTCACGGCCGAACAGGCGGCGCGCTACAGCTGGGCCGCCCCGACGACCGATATCCGCGCCCTCCAGAGCCCGGACCAGTCCGAGCGGCGGGCACGGACCTGGTACGACGGGAGCCAGGTCCGACTTCGCCTGACATTCACCGGGGCCTACAGCGGCACGCTCCACGTCTATGCCGTCGACTGGGATACCTACGGCCCGCGTGGCGAGGACATCAGCGTCAACGATGGGCAGGGGATCCGCACGGCGCACCTGGCGGCCAACTCGTTCGTCAACGGCGCCTGGGTGCATTTCCCGATCACCGTCCCGGCGGGCGGGAGCGTGGTGATCACCGTCGACCGGACGGCGGGCGGCAACGTCGTCCTGTCCGGGCTATTCCTGGGCGGCGCCACCGGGACCCCGCCCCCGACGCCCACGCCGGTGCCCACGCCGACCCCGACGCCGACTCCGACTCCGACCCCGACGCCGACTCCGACTCCGACTCCGACCCCGACGCCGACGCCGACTCCGACGCCGACTCCGACTCCGACGCCTACGCCGACTCCGACGCCCACGCCGACGCCTACGCCGACTCCGACGCCCACGCCGACGCCGACTCCGACGCTGCCGGGCGCGCCGACGGGGCTGACGGCGACTCCCGCCAACGCGAGAGTGACCCTGTCCTGGACGGCTCCGGCTTCGAACGGCGGAAGTGCGATCACCGGCTATTCGATCTTCCGGAGCACGTCATCGGGCAGCGAGTCGCTGCTGACGACGATCGGCGTGGCGAGCACCTACATCGACACCGCCGTCACCAACGGGACGACCTACTTCTATCAGGTCGCCGCCCGCAACGCGGTCGGGACCGGTGGACGCTCGAGCGAAGCTTCCGCCAAGCCGGCGACCGTGCCGAGCGCACCACGCAACGTGTCGGCCTCGCGCAACGCGACGAAGGGCGTGACCGTGACGTGGACCGCCCCGTCCTCGAACGGTGGCTCCGCCCTGACCGGGTATCGCGTCTACCGCTCGACGGCGAGCAACAGCGAGACGTTCCTGGTCGCGATCGGGAACGTCACGACCTACGTCGACACGGCGACGACCTCGGGGGTCCGCTACTACTACAAGATCGCGGCGGTCAACGCGGTCGGTGTGGGCGCCCTGTCGGGGCAATCGAGCGCGATCGCGCGATAGTCCGAGGCCGCGGCGGCGCGAGCCGCCCACCGGCCCGTCAGGCCGCCCGCAGGGTCAGCTCGGCGGAGACGTCCGGGTCGATCGACGCGTAGAGCTCCTCCTCCTGCGCCATGTGCAGGCGAACGATCGCATCCAGTCCGTAGAGCGCTCGCTGGACATCCGTCCGGTCGTCGACGGTCGGCCCGTCCGTCCCGATCTCGTCGACGATCCGTCCGAAGAGCCGGACGAGATGGAAGATCTCGATGTGCGTCCGATGGAGCGCGGCGGTGGCATCGTCGGTCCCGATGGCCGAGCTCAGGAGCGGATAGACCTCGCGATCCTCCTCTTCCTCGTGCGGGACGAGCGTCTCGACGAGGAACGCCCGGACCCCGATGAGCGCGTCGCGCGCCTCGGCCGGGTCCATCGTGTCGAGGTGGTCCGCGATGACGCGGAGCCGGGCGATCCCCGGGGCCAGTGTCCGGTGCTCGGTCATCAGGCGCGCCCCGGTGTCCGCCCACCCGGGAACCACGATCGGTCGCTCCAGCCCGCCGCGCAGGGCGCGCAGCGCGTTGAGGATGACCGCCACGTCGATCGCCTCCTGGAGCAGGGCGCCGGCGACGACCGGCAGGAACCCGAACGCCGCGAGGACCATCGCCGCGAGCGACATGCCCATCCCGGCGATCACGCTCTGGACGGCGATCGATCGTGAATGGCGAGCGATCCGAACCGCTTCGGCGAGCCGGTCGAGCCGGTCGACGGTGATGACGATATCGGCGGCCTCCGAGGATGCCGTCGCCCCTCGAGCGCCCATCGCCACGCCGACGTCGGCGACCGCAAGGGCGGGAGCGTCGTTGATCCCGTCCCCGACCATCACCAGCGGCCCGCCGGCGATGTCGCGCTCGGTACGCACGGCATCCACCTTGTCGGCCGGGGCGCGATCCGCGAGGACGCCATCGAGCCCGATCGCTGCGCCGACGAGCTCGGCGACCGCGTGATGGTCGCCGGTGACCATCACGATCCGAGTGAACCCCGCCCGTCGCAGGCTCCTGACCGCCCGCGGCGTCTCCGGCCGGATCGGATCGTCGAGGATGAGCGCCCCGGCGATCCGGCCGTCGACTCGAACGAAGACGTTCGATGAGCCCTCCATCACCGCTCGCCGCCGGAGCTCGCGCGCCCACGTCGGCAGCCCATCCTCGCCGCCCACGAACCCGGCCGACCCGACCGCCACCGCGCGGCCCTCGACCGTGCCGGCCACCCCGCCCCCGGGGGTCTCGACGACGTCGATCGGCAACGACATCGTCAGATCGCGCCGGCGGGCCGCATGGACGATCGCCGCAGCGAGCACGTGCGGGGACGCCTGCTCGAGCGTCGCAGCCAGCCGCAGAAGCTCATCCGGATCGCCGTCCGGGGCCTCGACCGTGGCGAGGTGCGGTCGACCCGCCGTCAGCGTCCCGGTCTTGTCGAACAGGAGCACGCGCGCCCGCGCCAGTGCTTCGAGGGGACCGCCGCCCTTGACGATGACCCCGCGGCGGGCCGCACGCGAGATGCCGGCGACGATCGCGATCGGCGCGGCGAGGAGCAGGGGACAGGGCGTCGCCACGACGAGGACCGCGAGCGCCCGGGTCGGGTCGCCCGAGAGGATCCAGGCGAGCCCGGCCATCCCGAGCGTCAGCGGGACGAAGTACAGGGCATAGCGATCGGCCAATCGCACGAACGGCGCCTTCGCCTGGCCCGCTTCCTCGACCAGACGGACGATGCCGGCATACGTGCTGGCGTCCGCCGTCGCGATCGCCTGGAGGTCGAACGGGCCGCCGGCGTTGACCACCCCGGACGAGACGGTATCCCCCTCCTCACGGTTGACCAGCCGGCTCTCGCCGGTCAGGGCCGACTCGTCGAGGACCGCCGGGTCACCCCGGACGACACCGTCGACAGGGACGACCTCACCCGGGCGCACGAGGAGCCGATCGCCGACGCGGACCTCGCCGATCGGGCACACGTCGAGCTCGCCGCCACGGTACCGTCGGACATCGTTCGGTGCCCGCCCGAGCAGGGCGGTCAGCTCGCGGTGTGCGCGACCCTCGGCGTAGGACTCGAGCGCCTCCCCAGTCGCGAGCATCACGGCGATGACCGACGCCGCGAACAGCTCACCGAGGGCGAGCGCACCGGCGATCGCCAGCACGGCGATGACGTCGACCCCGGCCTTGCCCGCCAGGAGGTCGCGGACGATCGACCACGCCAGCCGGATCCCGACGATGACCGCGGGCACCGCCCAGACCCAGGCGGCGGCATCGTGACGGCCGACCAGGGTCAGGATCAGGCCACCGACAAGGCCGGCGCTGGTCAGGACGAGAAGCGCGAACGGGCGCACGCGCGCGATGAGGTCGGTCACGACTCGGATTCTGACAGGGTCGGGCCAGCCCGGCCGCGAGCGGTGCCGACCGGTGCGACTGGGCCGTTGTACCCGGGAATCGTGCCGTCGGCCTCTGGCGCGCGGTCGTCGTCGGGACTAGACCGGTCAGGTCGAGCCGGGGATCCCCGGTCGATCCTGCGCGCCGTCACGGCGCGGGTCCCTGCGGGGACGAGGAGGCATTCATGGCCGTCCTTGAGAAGGAGTTCACCTATGCTCCGCCCGGCGCGGCCGGGAGTCCGGTCCCGCTCAAGGAGCGGTACGACAACTTCATCGGCGGGCGATGGGTCGCCCCGACGAAGGGCGAGTACACGGTCGACCTGACTCCGGCGACGGGCCGTCCGATCACCGAGGTGCCGAAGTCCTCCGCAGAGGATGTCGAGCTCGCGCTCGACGCGGCGCATGCCGCCAAGGTCGCCTGGGCCGAGACGTCGGTCACGGAGCGCTCGCGGGTCCTCAACGCGATCGCCGACGTCATCGACGCGAACCAGGAGATGCTGGCCGTCGCCGAGAGCTGGGAGAACGGCAAGCCGGTGCGCGAGACGCTCGGCGCCGACATCCCCCTCGCAGCGGACCACTTCCGCTACTTCGCGAGCGTGATCCGCGGGGAAGAGGGTTCGATCTCGGAGATCGACAAGGACACGATCGCCTACCAGTTCCACGAGCCACTCGGCGTCGTGGCCCAGATCATCCCGTTCAACTTCCCGATCCTGATGGCGGCGTGGAAGATCGCACCGGCCCTCGCGGCCGGGAACGTCACCGTCGTGAAGCCTGCCAGCCCGACCCCATGGTCGATCCTCAAGCTCATGGAGCTGATCGAGCCGATCGTCCCGGCGGGCGTCGTCAACGTCGTCAACGGACCGGGAGCCGAGGTCGGGATGGCCCTTGCCTCGAGCAAGCGGATCGCCAAGGTCGCGTTCACCGGTGAGACCGGCACCGGCCGGATGATCATGCAGTACGCCGCCCAGAGCCTGATCCCATCGACGACCGAGCTCGGCGGGAAGTCCCCGAACATCTTCTTCGAGGACGTCATGTCGGCCGACGACGACTTCTTCGACAAGACGATCGAGGGACTCGTCCTCTACGCGTTCAACAAGGGTGAGGTCTGCACGTGTCCGTCACGCGCGCTCATCCAGGCGTCGATCTACGAACCGTTCATGAAGCGGGCGCTGGAGCGGATCGCCCAGATCCGCCAGGGCCACCCGCTCGACATCACGACGCAGATCGGGGCGCAGGTCTCGACGGCGCAGCTCGAGAAGATCACGAACTACGTGAAGATCGGGCAAGCCGAAGGGGCTGAGCTACTGATCGGCGGCCAGCGGAATCTCCTGCCCGATGAGCTCGCCGGCGGGTATTACTTCCAGCCGACGGTCTTCAAGGGCGACAACCGGATGCGGATCTTCCAGGAGGAGATCTTCGGACCGGTCCTCGCGGTCACGACCTTCAAAGACGAGGCCGAGGCCCTCGAGATCGCCAACGACTCGATGTACGGACTGGGCGCAGGCGTCTGGACCCGCGACACGAGCCGCGCCTTCCGGATGGGCCGCGCCATCAAGGCCGGTCGCGTCTGGACCAATTGCTATCACCTGTATCCCGCGGGAGCGGCGTTCGGCGGCTACAAGGCCTCCGGCGTCGGTCGCGAGAATCACAAGATGATGCTCGATCATTACACCCAGACCAAGTGCCTCCTCGTGAGCTACAGCCCCAAGGCACTCGGTCTGTTCTAGTGGCGGGACACCCGACGGAGGGAGGCCGGGTCGGCGCGACGCCTGAGGCACTCGACGTGATCGAGCGACTCACGGCGAAGCACGGACCGCTGGTCTTCCTCCAGTCCGGTGGCTGCTGCGATGGCAGCTCGCCCCTGTGCGTACGCCGGAGCGAGCTGCTGATCGGCCCGAACGACATCCTCGTTGGCGAGGTCGGACCGGCTTCCTTCTATGTCGACCGTGAGCAGGATGAGCGCTGGGGTAAGCCCCGGTTCGTCGTCGGCGTCTCGGCGGGCGCAGGCGACACGTTCTCGCTCGAAGGTCGAGAGGACCTCCACTTCATCCTCGTCGAGTAGGACGCGACGCCCTGCTCGGGAGGCCAGGGCTCGCCTGGATCAGGGGCGACGGATGGTCGCGACGTCGCACAGCGTGAGGCCGGCGTCACTGCACGTCGCGAAGGCCAGCAGCTGGCCGTGATCGGTCAGGGCGGTGCCGATGTTCCCGAGTCCGGGCACGGCGCTCGCCGCGACAGTCGCGTGCGCCAGGTGCTCGCCGCCGTCGTCGCTTCGCCGGACCAGGATGTCTCCCAGCGCGGCCGCGGTCGAGGTCGCGAGGCCCGACCGGCTGTAGCTGACCAGCGTCGCACCGTGCCCCTCGACCGCGACGGAACCCTCGAAGATGGTCGAGTCCGTGGTCGGATCGGCCAGTCGGCGCGTTCCCACGTGGCGGCCGCGGTCGCTCGAGTGAAGGAACCAGAGGCTGCCATCGGTCGCCTGGAACTCGCCCACCAGGTACGGACCGGCCGCGCTCAGCGACGGCCAGCCGAAGGTCGGGCGATCGAAGATCGTCCTCGCCGAATGGAAGCTGGAGCCGCCGTCGCTGGATCGGCTGAGGACGATCGAGTCCGCCGGTCCATCGCCGCTCGGAGTCCAGGCGAGATAGACGTCGTTCCCGGTCGCGGCCAGTCCGATGAGGCCGTCGGTGAAGGTCGGATCGCCTGGTGAGAACGTGGAGGTGGTCGTGCCGATGCGATGCACCGCGGAGAAGTGGCGACCGCCGTCGGTGCTCCGACGCAGGTCGATCGCGCCGGTGACCCGGTTCGTCCAGACGACGAACACGCCGGCCGAGCTGATCGCCACCGACTGCTCGCCGATCCGTCGATCGGTGACGACACGGGCGACCTGGCGGGGACCGCCCCAGGTCTCGCCGCCGTCGGTGCTCCGGCGGATGAACAGATACGCAGCGGTCGCGTCATGGGCGCGGTAGGCGAAGACGACGAGCGAGCCGCGGGCGGCGATCGCAGGGTCGCCGAGGACGGAGGTGAACCGCGCGTCGGGCTGCGCCAGGATCTTCGGAGATGACCAGTGACGCCCGTCATCCGTCGAACTGCGGTACTCGATCTGGCCGTTCAGCCGGCTGTCGACGAGGTGGACCCGATCGTCGGCGACCGCGAGCGACCGGGCATACGACGGGAACGCGTCGTGGGTCTGGGTGATCATCGTGGGCCCGGTCCACGATGCCGCGGCGACCGGCGCCGCGATCATCAGGGACGCCACGAGAGCGATCGCGGCCGGAGCAAGATGACGCATGGTTCGGACCCTCCCGGGATCGACCGGAGTCGACCCGCCTCGTGCGCACTCGTCGGCCGTTGGACGCGCTCCGGCGGCGGTGTGTTGCGCCCCCGGCGATGGCTAGCGCTCGACCGGTGGACGTACACTCCCGGCGTGGGCGACGCGGATCGTGAGGAGACATGGCGAGGGCTCCTGACCGGTGAGCACGAGGGGCTCATCAAGCTGCGCCGCACGTTTCGGCACGTGCCCTCGCCGCCTCGCTGCAAGCTCTGCCACGCGCCGTTCACGGGGGTCGGCGGGTTCGTCCTCAAGCCGTGGTTCGGGCCGTGGGAGCGCAACGCCCAGCTGTGCAAGAGCTGCATGCGGACGCTGACCAAGGGCGGCACCGGGGGCGCCGAGGTGGAGCTCTCGCTCCTGTTCGCCGACATCCGGGGGTCGACCGGCCTTGGAGAGCGCCTCCGCCCCGCCGACTTCTCGGCGCTGCTGCATGCCTTCTACCGGCTGGCCGCGGAGGCGATCACCGACGCGGACGGCGTCGTCGACAAGTTCGTCGGAGACGAGGCCATCGGGCTGTTCATCCCGGGCTTCTCCGGCAAGGAGCACGCCGCTCGGGCCATCGCGGCGGGGCGGGCCCTCGTGCTGGCCGCGGGCGGGTCGGACGCATCGCCGAGCGGATCGATCCCGGTCGGGGCCGGCGTCCACACCGGGGTCGCCTTCGTCGGAAGCCTGGGTTCGAGCGAGCTGATCTCGGACTTCACGGCGCTCGGTGATCCGGTGAACACCACCGCGCGGTTGGCCTCCGAAGCGAAGGCGGGAGAGCTGCTCGTCTCGATCGCCTCGGCCGAGCACGCCGGGCTGGATCCGGTGGGCCTCGAACGCCGGACCGTCGACGTTCGCGGCCGAGACGCCGACCTTGAGGTCTACTCGATCAAACCGGGCGGCGCGACCGGAGCCTGATCGGACGTGCCCTGCGATGGGCGACCGGACCGGGCGTTCGTCAGGGGAAGAACTCGCCGAGGTCGTTCGCTGAGCATGTCTGGTTCAGGCACCCGAGACCCCAGGCGTCCTCGATCGTGCGCACCAGCGAGTAATGGTCGTGCGCGACCGACGACACGAACCCCGACTTCACCCCCGGTCCGATGACCAGGGTCGCGACGTGTCCGCCGCCGCCGATTGCCGTCGTGCCCTCGTCCCAGGTGATGAACAGGACGCCGCCGTCCTTGAAGGCGGCGCTCGAGGTGATCGTGGGCACGAAGCCCTTCAGAAACGCGTCGCCGGTGGCGACCGAGCAGTCGTGCATGTCGTTGCACAGGTTGGGGACGATCATCTCGAAGTCCGCCGCGGCCGGATCGAACGCGCTGAAGTTCGCGATGTCGGCGCACCGCGCGGCGTCGCCGCTGATGTCGGTGAAGCTGATCGCGGGCTCGTGCTTGCGGGCATACGAGCCAGACCCGTCGGCGCCGCCGCTCGCGGTCATCCCGGTGTAGCAGCCGAGCGGGACGTTCTGGGCGAAGACGCGCCACGTCTTCTGGTGGGCCGCCAGCTGATCGGCCAGGTTCGTGCCCGCGAGGTCGTACTTGCTGTCGTTGGTGATGCCCTGCGTCGAACCGCTGAACAGCGCGAAGTAGTTGGGTTCCGACGGATGAGCCACGGCATCGTAGTTCGTGGCCAGGCCGTACTGGGCGATCAGGCCGTTGAGATATGGGGCGTTCGAGCTGCCGACGATCGAGCTGTATTCGTGGTTCTCCATCACGATCAGGTAGATGTGGCTGAACGCCGGCAGGCCGCTCGAGCCACCCGAACCGCCCGAGCCGCCGCCTGAACCACCGGACGCGATCGTCGACGCCTTGAACGTGCCGCACCGGACGGACGAGCCGGTCCAGATCCGGATGGAGATCTTGCCGGCGTGCCGGAGCGCGGCACGGACGCGCGAGGCTCCCGCCGTCGTCAACCTCGCGGTGTGCGAGATCTTGCCGCCGGCCGTCGTGGCGGCCGAGGAGAGCGTCAGGATCCGCGCCCCCGGGTTGGAGCACGAGCCCTTGTATAGGGCCTGCTGGTAGACCGTGTTGTGCATAAGCCCGTGGCCGCGGGTGTAGACGCTGCCGGCCCCGTTGGTGTAGAGCCGGAGGCTGGCCGTGCCGTTGCCTCCGCGCAGCCCGATCCCGGCGGCCAGGCTGCGGCTGACGGTCGCGGCGTCCGCCCCGGCGACGGGACCGCCGACGAGCAGTGCGCCGACGAGCAGCCCGATCAGTGCGCGCGATCGCCGGGCATGGAGCGCGTGTCGGATCGTCGATGTGGGCACGAGACCTGTCATGGCACCGGAACATGAATCCCAGATGAAGGCGATCGGATTGAGTGTGCCTCCCGCCCTGGGTCCTGGATCACACCGCCGAAAGTACCGGTGCGGCCGGTCACCACGACTTCGCGGTCAGATCACCGGTCGCCATCGACCCGTCGGCACGGCGCGGAGGCGACCGCGACCATCACGATCTCGACCGGGACGGTAGGCGGCAACCCGGACCGGGACGGTGTCGATCGACGGTCGGTCACGTCACCAGAGTGGGCCGTTCATCTTGGATTTCAGGTCGACAGGCGATACCTTCAACGTGCCGCCGGCCAGCACGACTCGACCCTCCCCCCGGTCCGGGACGGGTGGTCGGCGGTCCACATCGACGATCCGGAGGCCGAGTGGATCAGCCAATTCGCTCTCCTGGGAATACGATCGGTGCCACCCAGACTCTCTGGGGCGCGCATCCGATCCCAGGAGGACGACCGCTGCGGATCCTGATCGTCGAGGATGAGCCAGCGATCGCCGGCGCCGTGAAGGCCGCTCTTCTGACAGACGGTCATGCGGTCGATGTCGTGGGCGACGGCAGTGAGGCGCTGGACTGGGTCAGCAGCTACCGATACGACCTCCTGCTCCTCGACGTCGTGCTGCCCGGGCTGGATGGATTTGCGGTGTGCTCCGCGGTGCGCGAGCGCGGCTACTCGGGAGCGATCCTGATGCTGACCGCGCTGGACGACGTGATTGACCGGATCGCCGGACTGGATCGCGGCGCCGACGACTACCTTCCGAAGCCCTTCAGCATGGACGAGCTGCGAGCGCGGGTGAGGGCGCTCGGAAGGCGTCGGCTCGAGGATCGCTCGCCGATGATCCAGGTCGACGACCTCGAGGTGGACCCGGCGACGCTTGGCGTCCGACGCTCTGGACGACCGATCCGGCTGACGGCCCGCGAGTTCGCGCTGCTCGAGCTCCTGGCGCGGCACCCGGGCCAGGTGATCACCCGGGAGCGGTTGATCGACACGCTTTGGGGCGCGGACTTCAGCGCAGAATCGAACATCGTGGAGGTCTACATCCGGAGCCTTCGGCGGAAGGTCGACGGAGGTCGGCGGGACGGACTCATCGAGACCGTGCGCGGTTCGGGCTACCGTCTTCGCTCACCGGAGGCGCCGTGATGTTCCGACGGGCCCGACTCCGCCTGACCGTCCTCTACGTCGCGATGTTCACCCTCGTACTCGGCGCGTTCAGCGCCGTGTTCTTCCTCGGCTTTGCCACGGCCCTCGCCCCGACGTTCGATCTCGCCCCGGAGATCACCAATGAACAGGCCGCGGAGGTCGCCTACCAGTCCGCGGTTGATCGCATCGGCATCGCCCTGCTCGTCGCCGATGTCGTCGTGGTCGCGTTGGTCGCGGCGCTGGCGTGGGTGCTCGCCGCCCGGACGCTCCGACCGATCCGCGAAGCGCACGAGCGGCAACGACGGTTCGTCGCGGACGCCTCTCACGAGATGCGGACACCGCTCACGGCGATCCGAGCGTCCGCGGAGGGGGCGCTCCGCGGTTCGGCATCGACCGACGAGCTAGCGGTCGCCCTCAAGGTCGTCGCGTCGGCGGCCGAACGCTTGACTCGGATCACGAACGACCTGCTTCTTCTGGCGAGGAGCGACGAGCTGCCGCTCAGGGATCACGATCCCGTCGATATGTCGGTGCTCGTCGCCGAGACCGTGGAACGGCTGGAGACGGCCCACCCCGAGCTGCCCCGAGCCAGGATGGTCCTGGGGACCGACCTCGTGGTGGACGCCGATCCGATCGAGGTCGAGAGGATCGTCTCGAATCTGCTCGACAACGCCTATCGATACGGCGACGCCGCCCGGCCGCCCACGATCACGACCGCGGCTTCCGAGCGCGACGTGACCGTCGAGGTGACGGACACCGGGCCCGGCATCGCGCCGGCCGATCTCGAGCGGATCTTCGAGCCGTTCTATCGAGTCCATGCGGATGCGCGCGCCCCTGACGGGAGTGGACTCGGGCTGGCGATCGCCCGCGGTCTCGCCCGGAGGAACCGTGGTCGTCTTGTAGCCGTCAGTCAGCCCGGTGCCGCGACGACCTTTCGCCTGTCGCTCCCAAGATCCGACTAGCGCCGGACATGCTGGCGCCGATCCCGTGCGTGGCGACCGTTGACCGTACCCCGAGACCGCGGCGCTGGCCCGCCTAAGGGCCTTCACCTGGGGTTCATCCGGAGCATCCATAGTCCATCGCGCCAGTCAGGACGATCTCGTCGGCACCCAGGCCCAGCCCTCTGGGCCGGTGCCAGTAGTGGAGGTCGACCCCGTTCGGCACGACCGTCGCCCGAGCCCGGTCCCAATCGCTGACGGCGGGCTCGAGATCGCGAGCGCTCGCGATGAGCAGGTGATCCGCACGCGCCACCAGCGCACGCTCGACGAGCCGGGCTTCGATCAACTCGCCGATCAGGAGTGGCGTCCGACGGATCTGCCCATGGCGCAGGTCGCCGAGGACTCGGCGCGATGCCGCATCGCAGACATCCGCGACGATCGGCAGACCGGCCATCGCGTGGATCCACCGGGCGACGTTCCGGCCCCGACCTGAATGCCAAGTGAATGACCGCTGCCTCGACTCACCTCAGATTCATCCGCGCAGGAGACAACGGACGCCGACGACGCCCACGACGCCAGCGAACTGCTGATCGCGAGGTTCCGGTGGGTGGCGTCGGTTAGGCTCGCGGAGTGTTGACCTTCGGCCAGGCGATCGTGCTCGGCGTGCTCCAGGGGATCACGGAATTGTTCCCGATCTCGAGTCTCGGGCACTCCGTCATCCTGCCCCAGCTCCTCGGGTGGACCGATGTCGCGGCGGCGCAATCGGCGTCGGAGTCCTACTTCCTGGCCCTGCTGGTCGGGCTCCATGTCGCGACCGCGTTGGCGCTCCTGTTCTTCTACCGGGCGACCTGGGTGCGCATCGCCGCTGGGATCATCAGCTCGGTTCGGACGGGACGGATCGAGACGCCCGACCAGCGGCTCGGCTGGCTGCTGGTCGTCGCGACGATCCCTGCGGGCCTGATCGGGCTCCTCCTCGAGCATTCCCTACGGATCGTCTTCGCCCGACCCTTGGCCGCCTCCGCCTTCCTCGTCCTCAACGGTCTGATCCTGTTCCTTGGCGAGTGGATGCGTCGCCGCGCGTCGGTCCAGCGGGTGGTCGCGACGCACGCGACGACCACGGACGGAGGTCGACGGCTCGACACGCTCGAGTTCCGCGAGGCCGGAGCGATCGGGGTCGCCCAGGTGTTCGCCCTCGTGCCGGGCATCAGCCGGTCCGGGATCACCATGGTCGCCGGTCTGGCGCGCGGGCTCGACCACGAGGATGCGGCGCGGTTCTCGTTCCTTCTCGCGACGCCGATCATCCTGGCCGCAGGGGTCTACAAGCTGCCGGACCTGCTCGGCTCCAATGGCGACGGCGTGCGCCCGCAGGTGCTGGTCGGGAGTCTCGCGGCAGGCGTGACCGCGTACATCTCGGTTCGGTTCCTGACGCGGTACTTCAGCACGGGCACTCTGCTGCCGTTCGCGATCTATAGCGTGGTCGTCGGGACGCTCGCGTTCCTTCGCTTCCTGTAGCCGGCGACGCCATCCCGGCCCCTGCGACGCGGTAGCATCGGCGTCCATGCACGAGAGGACGACATGACCGCCGGCGACCACCCGATCGACCCCGGCGCCCTGATCCGGAGCAAGGGCTATGCGGCGCTGTTGGTCCTCGCGGCGTTCGTCGGGATCGTCGTCTCGCTGGCGGGTTGGCTCTTCCTCGAGTCGACGGTCACCATCCAGCGCGTCGTCTATCAGGACCTTCCGACCGCCCTCGGGTTCTCGCCCGCTCCGTGGTGGTGGCCCTTGCCGGTGCTCGGTCTGGCGGGAGTCCCGATCGCCTACGCCATCGTCCGCCTGCCGGGTCATGGCGGCCACCGTCCGGCCGGCGGCCTGAAGTCCGGTCCGCCGACCCTGCCCGGCGAGCTGCCGGGCGTGCTCCTGGCCGCCGTCGCCGGGATCGGGCTCGGCGTGGTCCTCGGACCCGAGGCGCCGTTGATCGCCCTCGGCGGCGGACTCGGGATCCTCACCGTGTCGCTCGTTCGCGAGGGCGCGCCCGACCAGATCAGGCTGGTGATGGCCGCGGCCGGGAGCTTCGCCGCGATCTCGACGATCTTCGGCAACCCGGTCATCGGCGCCGTGATCATCATCGAGGCCGCCGGCCTGGGCGGTCCGACCCTCCCGCTCGTCCTGTTGCCGGGGTTGCTCGCGGCCGGGATCGGATCCGTGGTCTTCGTCGGGATGGGGACGGCGACCGGGTTGAGCACGAGCGCCTACGCGCTGGCTCCGCTCGGATTGCCCGTGCCACCGGAGCTGACGATCACCGACTTCCTCCTGGCCTTCGTGCTGGCCATCCTTGCGGCCATCATCGTGCGGGTCATCCTGGAGCTCGCCTGGGCGTCCGAGCGCATGGTGATGCGCCGGCCGTTCATCCTCATCCCGGGTGCGGGACTCGCGGTGGCGGTCCTGGCCATCGCCTACGGCCAGCTGACCGGCGAGCCCGCCGACGCGGTGCTCCTGTCGGGACAGGACGCGATGGGGACGGTCGTCCACCTCGGCTCGACCTTGTCGGCCGGCACGCTCGCCGCCCTTCTGCTGTTCAAGGGGGCCGCCTGGGGTATCTCGCTCGGCAGCTTCCGCGGCGGTCCGACCTTCCCCGCGATGTTCCTCGGGATGGTCGGCGGGCTGCTCGTGGCGAACCTGCTCGGCGCCTCGGAGACGTCGATGATCGCGATCGGGGTGGGCGCGATGACCGTGTCGATGCTCCGCCTCCCGCTCTCGTCGGTCATCCTGGCGATGGTCGTGACCCAGGCCGGGCTCAGCACCGCGCCGCTGATCGTGCTCGCCGTCGTCGTCGCCTACATGGTCACCGAGCTGCTCGGCGCGCGGCGCGGCGCGGCGCCGGACGTGCCGGCCGGTTCGGGAGTCGCGGCGACGAGCTGACGCTCGCGGGTGCTACGTCGCCGGCGTGAGCGCCCGCCACAGGTCGAGCGCCCACTGCCAATCGGTCGCGTCGTCGAACACGATCCGGATGGCGGCGCCACTGCCGCGGACCGCCGAGTAGCCTTCGACGACGCCGACCTCTACCCCGGAGCTTGCGTCGGTGCCGAGCTTGGCACGGCCGACCAGCCCAGCGGACTGATGGCTGATCGCATCGAAGCCGAGGTCGGATGCGACCTGGTCGAGGAACGCCTCGCCGCTCATCGTGCCGGTGTCGATGGCCGCCAAGGTGACGCTCCTCCCGGCCTCTCCGCCCCACCATTCCTCGGGGGTTCGCCGCTCGGCGAACGTGCCGGGGACGTCGAGCGACCAGCCCTCGTGGGTGATCGTCACCGGCCGGCGCCGATACCCGATCGGTGGGATATCGGTGGCGGCAGCCTTGGCGCGTTCGGCGATGTCCCCGGCCGTCGGTTCGTCGATCTTTCGGAGCTCGAACAGCTCGCTCCATTCCCGCCACGGATACGGCAGCGAGGGGTCGAGCGGGAAGGCGTGGGCCAGGAGCCGGACGACCTCGTCGAGCAGCGCCCGCTCGGTCGGGTCGATCGGCGGCCGCCAGCGGACCTCCGTCCACATCAGGCAGAGCGCACGATTGAGCAGGTAGCGAGCGTCGGTTGCGTCCGCCCACCAGGGCAGGATCCCGACGGCTGAGCGGGGCTCGACGGCGGCCTGCTCGAGCCAGGCATCGTCGCGCGGTCCGAGGACGGTCGCGAGGGCGCCGTCGAACGAGTAGCGGATGTCGGGGCGGATCCCGACCTGGATCCCCCTGGGCAGTCCGCGGCGAGCGTCGCGGATCCCGACCAGGAGCGCACCCAGCCAGGCCAGATGCGCGCGTTCGATCGTGGCGCGATCCTCGAACGGCGTCGCTGCCGGGCCAGCGGCCGACCCGTCGCCCGGTGCCCATTCGATCGACTGGTCGCCGCCGAGCCGCTGGGTGAGCCTGGTCACGAACGTGTGGTAGCCCGGTCCGACGGGCGCGGTCTCGGCCGCCAGGGTCACGGCTCCGCCCTCGGTCACGCTGACGACCGCGTTCGAGGCCGCCGGGTGGAGGTCGAGGTGGAGGGCGAACTCGCCCGTCGCCGGCTCGGTCCGGCGGCTCTCCCGGACGACGTCCGGGTACTCCGCGGTGACCCAGGTCTCGATGTCCGCGACCAGCCGATCGGCCGTGGGCATGCGCGGGATCATCCCGCGCTTCGAGGCTTGACCGACGACCCGGACCGTAAGAGGCACCCAGCGACCTCGTCAGAACGTTGGACGATCGGACCCAGACGATACCCCAACGACGACGATGGCTCAGCCGATCGGCGTGCCGTCGAGCCTCTCGACGATCCGGAAGCGCTCGGCCACGATCAACGTGTCGTCGGTCAGGCGGAACTCCGGATCGCCGAGCCGGTCGCGGAGCGTGTCGAGATAGCCGTTCCAATACCGCTCGTGGGCGACCCGGAACGCCGCCGCATCGGCGTAGCCCTCACCTTCGTCGATGGCATGCCCATCGTCGACGTCGGCGAGACGGACGACGCGACACGACACCGTTTCGACGATCGCGACCGGCCGGTCGCCCGAATCCACCAGGACGTCACGCTGCCCGGGTACGGGCAGGACCTCGCCGTCGAGCTCGGATTCGACCAGCAGGCTGGCGGTCGTCGTCTTCGTTCCGGCCAGGGCCAGGGCTGTCAGCTCGTCCCGGAGGGGACCCGGCTCGGCGAATCCCCAGCGCGACGAGACGGACGGCTCGGCCCTGTCGCTCATCGGACGAGAGACGCCCGTCGGTCGGGACGGGCGTCTGCGGGCCTGCGAGGTTCGGACGGGATCAGATCCCGAGCACCTTGGCCTTGGCGGCCGCGAACTCCTCGTCGCTCAGGATCCCCGAGTTGTGGAGGTTCGCGAGGTTCTGGAGCTCAGCCGTCGTCGGGTCCACGGCCGGAGCCGCGGGTGCCGCCGGCGCCGCGGGCGGCGGTGGAGCGTACTGAGCCTGTGCCTGCTGTGCCTGGAGGTCGGCGATCTGCTGGTTCTGCGCCTGCTCGTTCGCCTGTGCCTGGGCACTCTTCGTGCCGGCATGGTGGGCGACGCCGGCGACCGCCGCGACACCCACGAGCCCGACACCACGTCGCCTTCGCATCATCATCGGTTCGATCTCCTTCTCTGGACTCTTGTCCGGGGTTAGACGGCTGCCGCCTCGAGCTCGGCGTTGAGCGCCGCGAGCGCCTCGGGGACGATGTACTCACGGCTGATGAGGAAGCCGCCGGCGTCGGCCATGGCGTCCTTGAGCCGTTCGGCCCAGCGATGCTCGAACAGGATGATCAGGGCCGACGTGTTCGCCGGAAGGCTCTCGGAGATCGCTGCGATGTCCTCTGGGGTCAGCAGGCCCATGAGGCCGTCGAGCAGCGGCGCGAACGACTTGAACGACGCCTCGTCGGTGGCGTCGAGCTCGACGACCGCGGCCTCGCCGTCGACGTCCTTCATGACGAAGACGAGATCGACGACGCGGATCGTGCCGTTGTCCACGACCCGACCGAGCTCATCGGCGATCCGGCCGGTGAAGTTGTTGCCTTCGAAACCGACGACCGTGTACTCGAGTGGACCGAGTGTCATGTGCGGTACCTCCTGCGTCTGGCTCTGGCCAGGACCCGGACCGAACGGTGGTCGGGCCGACAGCGTCGCCATCCCTTGGACCTGGATCGCGCTGTCGTCGGTCGGGCGAAGGGGTTCGCGAACTGACCGCTTCGAGGCGCTGCCACCAGTATGGACCTTCGAGCCACGCGTGACACAGCGACGTTCGCGCGTCCCGATCACGACTCCGGAGCGCCGGGATCGCGGTCGTCGCCCCGCGCGGGCCTGGCGTCGACCGACCGCGAGTCCAAGCCAGCCAGTTCGCGCCGCCGTCGTCGTCTCGCCGAGCGACGCGGCATCACCAGCGCCAAGGCCAGCACGAATCCCAGCCATGGGAGGATGGGCATCGAGGTGCGGGCGACCGCACTCGTGAGCACGGTCGTGACCACCGCGCCGAGGCCGCCGTTGGCGACGACGAAGTTGATGACCAGCGCACCACTGTCGGTCCCGGCCGTGACGGTCGAGTCGGTCCGCATGAACAGCCGGTGCGGTCCGTCGGACAGGGTCGTGGTGTCGATCGTGACCGGGCCCGTATACGACCCGTTCTGCTCGAAGACGACCGTTCCGCGGTCGACCGGCACCGCGTGGAAATGGGGGTCAAGGCTCACCAGCACGTGGGTGGCAGCGGTACCGCCCGACCCGGCACCGAGCTTGACGCCCACCGTCCAGAGCCCGCTCACCGGCGCCGTCGGAAGGGCGGTCGTGATCCGGGCGTTCTCGTACTTGGTCTCGGTGTACCAGCCTCGTGACTCGATGAACGGCGGGGTCCGGTAGATCTGGACCGGCCGGCCGCCGCCGTTGGCCAGGTTCGCCTGCCAGCCGGTCGATGTGTAGCCGACATCGCCGGTCGGGCTGGTGACCGTCGCGTGGAACCGGAACTCGAGCGACCCATCCGCCGGCACCTTGGTCGTGTCGTAGTCGAGGTGGTACCAGAGGTCGCACTGGCTGGTCGGGCAGGTGAAGTTCGGGGTCGCAGCGACCTGGTAGATGCTGATGTTGTTGCCGAAGACCTGCAGATCGACATTGGTCAGGATGCCCGGGTTCATGTGCAGCTGGATGTGGAGGTCGAACGGCACGACCCCTGACAGGGTCTGATCGAGCGGGAAGCACGTCGACAGATGGATGTGCTGGCTCATGCCCTCGATCGCGTTGCCTGGGACCGTCCACCAGTCCTGGGTCTCGAGTGAGACACGCGGCTCGGCGTACCCCGTGCAATTCACCGGATCGACCGGGCCTCCCGCGGCCGTCGGTGTCGGTGTCGGGGTCGGTGTCGGTGTGGCGGTCGGTGTCGGCGTGGGCGTCGGTGTCGCGGTCGGCGTGTCCGTCGGCGTCGCCGTGGGTGTGGGCGTCGGTGTCGGGGTAGGCGTCGGGCCGCGGGGTCGAGCACGGTGATCGTGGCCGATGTCGAATCGGACCACGAACCGTCACCTGCGACCAGCTGGACCGTGTACGGACCGGGCGAGGCGGAACGGGTGCAGCGGGTTCTGGCTCAGGTCCGGCGCCGAACCATCTCCGAAGTCCCACGACCATTCGGTGGGTGACCCAGTGGACGTGTCCTCGAACTCGACGTTCAGCGTCCCGGGGACCTGAGTGGCAGTGAAGTCGGCCCCGGGTGTCGGCGTCGGCGTCGGCGAGGGGGTCGGCGTGGGGGTCGGCGTGGGCGTGGGCGTCGGCGTCGGCGTGGCGGTCGGCGTGGGCGTCGGCGTCGGCGTTGGCGTCGGCGTTGCGGTCGGCGTGGCGGTCGGCGTTGGCGTCGGCGTGGCGGTCGGCGTTGGCGTCGGCGTGGCGGTCGGCGTGGGCGTCGGCGTCGGCGTGGCGGTCGGCGTTGGCGTCGGCGTTGGCGTCGGCGTTGGCGTCGGCGTTGGCGTCGGCGTGGCGTCGGCGTCGCGGTCGGCGTTGGCGTCGGCGTTGGCGTCGGCGTTGGCGTCGGCGTTGGCGTCGGCGTTGCGGTCGGCGTGGCGGTCGGCGTTGGCGTGGGTCTCGGGGTGGCCGTCGGCGTCGGCGCCGGCGTCTTGGTCGGCGTCGGTGTCGGGGTCGTCGCGTCCGTCGTCACCACCAGCTGCGGAGGATGGAGGCCCTCGCGGCTCGAGTAGATCGCGCTGTTCGTGTTGCCGCTCACGATCGCGAAGCTGAACGTCCCGTTTCCGGGGACGACCGTCACAGGCACGGACAGCTCGGCCCATGTCCCCGTCGTCACGACCCCAAGCGGGCCGATGGCGCTCCCCGGAACCGGGGCATTGGCCCAGGTGATCGCCGTCTCCGTCCAGGTGCTGCCGGATACGTCCACTTGCCCGCCGACGGGGCTCGGGTCGGTCACCCAGAGGCGGAGCTTCGCGCTCGTGACCGCACCGATCAGACCGCCGACGGTGAACCTTACGTACGAGCGGTACTCGGGGCTCGGGGCTCGGACCTGGAGCGTGGTCTGAGTCCCGAAGTTCTTGGTCGCGCTGCTCGACTTGACGAGGGCATCCGCGGATGCGTTGAAGGTGAGCGTGGTCGCCGCCAAGGTCGGCTGACTCAACCCGGGCAGGGCACTACCCGAGACGAGCAGGATCGCTGCGACGGCGATGAACGTGCCGACAACGCGCCGAGTCGCCCGTGAACGCGCCACACGGAGCTCGTGCTGGCGAATGAGCCTCCCCCTCCGATGCCCAGCCCGTTGGGACGGTACCATCCGGCTCGCCGAGAGACAACCCGGTCATGCGCGACGTCGCGTCGACAACGCCTGTCGTGGCCGCCGGGAACGCTGCTAGCATCGCCGGCATGAGCCCGACCGCGTACGACTTCGTCATCGTCGGCGGAGGATCGGCCGGCTGCGCCCTGGCGAACCGGCTGAGCGCCGACCCGTCGAATCGCGTCGTCGTCCTCGAAGCGGGGCGGCCCGACTACCGCCTCGACGCCTTCATCCACATGCCGGCCGCGCTGACCTTCCCGATCGGCAGCCGCTACTACGACTGGAAGTACGAGTCCGAGCCTGAGCCGCACATGCACGATCGCCGCATCTACCACGCCCGGGGCAAGGTCCTCGGCGGGTCGAGCAGCATCAACGGCATGATCTTCCAGCGGGGGAACCCGCTCGACTACGAGCGCTGGGCGTCCGACGCCGGCATGGCCACTTGGGACTACGCTCACTGCCTGCCGTACTTCAAGCGGATGGAGACCTGCCTGGCGGCCGGGCCCGACGACCCGTTCCGGGGTCATGCCGGGCCGCTCGTCCTCGAGCGCGGCCCGGCGACGAGCCCGCTGTTCCAGACGTTCTTCGCGGCGACGCAGCAGGCGGGCTACGAGCTCACCGACGATGTCAACGGCTACCGCCAGGAGGGGTTCGGGCCGTTCGACCGGAACATCCACGCCGGACGCCGCCTGAGCGCCGCTCGAGCCTACCTTCACCCGGTCATGGGTCGACCGAACCTCGAGGTCCGGACCCGCACGTTCGTCAAGCGCGTCGTGTTCGAGGGGAGGCGGGCCGTCGGGGTCGAGGTCGGGACGGGGCGCGGGCGGTCCGAGATCGTCCGCGGCCGCGACATCATCCTCAGCGGTGGAGCGATCAACTCGCCGCAGATCCTCCAGCTCTCCGGCGTCGGCGAAGCGACCGCCCTGCGGGCTCTCGGCATCGATGTGGTCCAGGACCTGCCCGGCGTCGGCGAGCACCTCCAGGACCATCTCGAGGTGTACATCCAGTACGCCTGCACCCAGCCGGTCTCGATGCAGCCTGCGGCCACGCAGAAATGGCGGCGGCCCTTCATCGGCGCCGAGTGGCTCTTCCTCCGCCGCGGGCCGGGCGCGACGAACCATTTCGAGGGCGGCGGGTTCGCCCGGAGCAACGAGGACGTCGCCTATCCGAACCTGATGTTCCACTTCCTGCCGCTCGCGATCCGCTACGACGGTTCGTCCGGGGCGGCCGGGCACGGGTACCAGGTCCACATCGGACCGATGTACTCGGATGCGCGAGGCTCGGTCCGGATCGTGTCGACGGACCCGTCCGTCCACCCGGCGCTGCGATTCAACTACCTGTCGACGGCGCAGGACCGGCGCGAATGGGTCGAGGCGATCCGGGCCGCCCGACGCATCCTCACCCAGCCGGCCTTCGACCCGTACAACGGCGGTGAGACGTCACCCGGCCCATCCGTCGAGACCGACGAGCAGATCCTCGATTGGGTCGCCCGTGACGCCGAGACGGCGCTCCATCCCTCGTGCACGGCCCGGCTGGGCGTCGACGACGCCTCGGTGGTCGACCCGCTGACGATGGCCGTCCACGGGCTCGACGGGCTCCGGGTGGTCGACGCGTCGGCGATGCCGTACGTGACCAACGGCAACATCTACGCCCCGGTGATGATGCTCGCGGAGAAGGCGGCCGACCTCATCCTGGGCCAGACGCCACTCGCCCCTGAACCGGTCGAGTTCTACCGCCACCGGCGCGAGGCGTCGGTCTCCTGAGGGTGTCCGCGGATCAGGCGCCGGCAGCGACCAACCAGAAGTCGGTCCCGAAGGCGACCAGCAAGCCGATCAGGAGCGCCGCGTTCGCCCACATCGGGGCGCCGGCCCGGCGGGTGACCGAGATCATCTCGTTGAACACGAAGATGAGCGCCCCGGCAGCAAGGCCGAGGAAGGCGATCGACAGGAGCGGCGCGGCGAACAGATACCCCACGATGCCGCCGATGAACGTCGGCCCGCCGCCGATGATCCCGGCGAGCGCCAGGAACCCCCACGTCGGACGGGACCCCGACGCGAGTGGAGCGGCGATCCCGAATCCCTCGGTCGCGTTGTGGAGGGCGAACCCGATGACGAGGGCCAGGGCCAGGGTGGTGGCGCCGCCGGCCGCGGACGACCCGATCGCCAGGCCCTCGGACAGGTTGTGGAGCCCGAGACCGATGGCCGTGCCGAGGGCCACCTGGCGTGGATCGACGACCGCACCGGGCGACGGGCGAAGTCGCCCGGTGAACCAGACGATCGACATCAGGCCGATCCCCAGGCTGACGACCAGCACCGCGGCATCGACGATGACGTCCGAGGTCGGCCCGCCGGTCCGGGCGCTCTCGATCGCGGCCTCGATCGGCTCCACGGCCTGCGACAGGATGTCCCAGATCAGGAACAGGATGACGCCGGCGGCGGCGGCGGTGAGCATGACCTGGGCGCGCACGGACAACCCGCGCAACCGACCGACCGGCAGGCCGAGGAAGATCGTCGCGCCGGCAAAGGCCGACAGGAGCACGGTCTGGGCGAAGGTCATCGGGGCCGGTCTCCGACGGTTCGAGAAGAGGACGTCGGGGAAGGTAGCATCGCAAGAGCGTCGAGGTCAAGCGCGCTTGCTACAGAAGTGCAAGAGGACCTTCCTCGTGGGTCGCTACCGTCGGTCTTGCCTCCTTGGGAGCGGCGTGTCACCGTGACCGGACCAACGTCGGTGGGGGAGGACACGGGAGACCACCAATGGCAAGCGGCAGCGGAACCAAGGCCGATCCCTGGATCCTGAAGACGCCCCCCGGGACGTCCGAGTACCAGATGTATCGCGATGAGGCCAGCGAACCACCGTCGATCGTCTGCCAGGTCGGCGGGACCCAGCTCCGCTACGACCTGCGGGCGATCGACGATCTGCACGCGATGCTCAAGGCGCACGGCGACTGGATGCCCCTGGGCGCCGCGGACGAGCAGAAGCCGGCGGCCGAGGGCACGGTCGAGTCCTGGGGTCGCTCCCCGGACAATCCCGTCGGTGGCTGGTACGGGCTCAAGAAGGGTCTTCGCGGGCGGTTCGGGATGTACATGCCCCCGCTCCTCGAGGCCCTCGGGCTGGCCGAGGTCACGCACGACCCCAAGAACAACCGGATGCGCGCCCGGTAGAGCGGGATCGGAGCGGGATCCCGGCTCAGGCCAGCGCGAGGTCGGCGAAGGCGACCATCGACGGCGCCGTCAGGTCCGGCTGCGCGTTCGCGGGGAGCGTGGCGCCGGACCCAGGCTTGTCGTGGCGACGGTCGATCCAGGCCGTGGACATCCCGAGCGCCTTCGCCGGGACGTGGTCGTGGTAGAGGCTCTGGGCGACATGGAGGATCCGCTCGCGCGGGACGTCGATCCGTTCGAAGGCGAAGGCGAAGTTCGCGGGATCGGGTTTGTACGAACCCACCTGCTGGGCGGTGACGATCCAGTCGAAGGTCACGCCGAGTCGACGGTTCGACGCGGCGAACAGGTCGTCGTCGCAGTTGGTGATGACGCCCAAGCGGAACCGCTTGTGGAGTCGCGCCAGCGCCTCGGCCGAATCGTCGAAGGCCGGCCAATCGACGACCGAGCCCGCGAACCGGGTGACTTCGTCGACGGACGGCTCGATGCCGACGTCCGCGCAGACGCCACCGAGCGATCGACCGAGCACCTCCCGGTAGCGGAGGTACGGACCGGCCTCCGCCGCAGCCTCGTATCGGGCGAACGCCTCCAGCAGGTCATCGTCCCCGGCGATGATCCCGCGCGGATCGAGGACCGTCCGGAGAGCGGACAGGATCCCGGACTCCCAGTCGATCAGCGTGCCGTAGCAGTCGAAGGTCAGGGCATCGAACCGGGTGAGATCGAGCTGGGTCATGAGGACTCCAAGGGCGGTCGGCCCGGCCCGCGGACGACGCCGGTCCTGACGTTCGACCGCTGCCCGACCATTGCCGTCCGCCTTGCTGCTTTCGTTGTTGGAATCGCCGTCCGGGACAGTACGATAGCCCCTCCATCGGGGGGACGATGGTCCTGCCGGGTCGCAATGGGGGTGCGAGGTGCGCGCGTCGATCCGAACGGTGCGGCGGTCCGCGGCCGTGGTCGCCTGCGTCCTGATCGCGAGCTCCCTGGGTCCGGCCGCGGCGACGGCCGCCTCTCCCGACGCTCGGGTCATCCACGTCGCCGACCCAAGCACCTCGGTCCCGCGCCGGCCAGCCCGGTCGAGCGGACCGCGCTGCCGCAGGCGGCGGGCACGGCCCCGGTCGACGTCGGCCAATGGAGCGGGGTCCTCGACTGGGGGTTCCAGGGCAAGCACATGACCGCCCTGCCCACCGGCAAGGTCCTCGTCTGGTCGACCGGCGATAACGCCCGGGTCTGGGATCCCGCGACGGGCGGGTTCACGCCGGTACCGGCGACGTTCGGCGACCTGCACTGCGCCGGTCAATCGACCCTCGCCGACGGCCGAGTCATCGTCGTAGGCGGCCAGAACGGTTCGCCGCACAACGGGACGAGCGTCACGGCGCTGTTCGATCCGTGGTCGATGACCTGGACGCAGGGCGCCTCGATGAAGTACCTGCGCTGGTACGCCACCAGTACGACCCTGCCCGACGGACGGGTGCTTGCGACCTCGGGCGATGCTCCCGACGGGACGCGTGCGCCGAACCCGGAGATCTACGACCCGATCGCCGAATTCCTGGACGGTCCTGACCGGGGCGCCGCGGGCCCAGGGCCTGTACCCGTTGATGTTCGTCCTGCCCAACGGGAAGGTCTTCGAGTCCGGCCCTGGCGCGGCGACGGCAACGCTGACGACGAGCGGCACCGGAAGCTGGGCGACCGGACCGACGAACAGCTACTCGACCAACGGCTACTCCGAGTCGGCCGTGATGCTCAAGCCGGGCGTCATCCTGCGCGCCGGCGGTGGGGACCCGGCCCTCGGTCACGTCTCGCTCATCGACATGAACAGCGGCTCGCCGACCTGGCGCGCGGTGGCGCCGCTCACCTTCCCGCGCCGCCGGATGAACCTGACCATCCTGGCCGACGGCACCGCCATCGCGCTGGGCGGGACGCGCTCCGCGGACGACGAAACGCAGGCCGTGCTGGATTCGGAGATCTGGAACCCGACGACCGAGAGCTGGACGACGGTCGCGCCGATGGCCGAGGCGCGGATGTACCACTCGTCGGCCGTGCTCCTCGACGACGGACGCGTCGTCGTCGCCGGGGGCGAGGCCGCGGGACGATTGCGAGCCCAGATCTACTCGCCCGCGTACCTCTTCAAGGGTCCGCGACCCGCGATCTCGGCCGCGCCGGCGACGGTCGGCTACGGCACGAGCTTCAGCGTGTCGTCGCCGGACGCGGCGTCGATCACGTCGATCGCCCTGATCCGTGACGCCGCGGCGACCCACGCCTTCGACCAGAACCAGCGCTACGTCCCACTGACGTTCTCGACGAGCGGGAGCGGCCTGTCCGTGACCGCACCGGCGAACGGCAACATCGCGCCACCCGGCTACTACCTGCTGATCATCAAGAACGCCCAGGGCATCCCATCGATCGCTCGACACGTTCGCGTGGACACCGGGATCAACATCCAGCCCGGGACGATCGGCAGGGACGGTCACCGACGCCGCGACGTCGCTGCCGATCGCGGGCGCGACGGTCACCGCGCCCGGCCTGGCACCGGCCACGACCGGTGCCGATGGCACCTACACCTTGACCGGCCTGTCCGCGGGCGAGCACCAGATCGACTTCGCGAGGACCGGCTACGCCACGCTGACGCGGACCGAGACCCTGGCCGGCGGCCAAACCCTGACCGTGGACGTCGCGCTGTCGGCTCCGGGCTCCGTCAGCGGTGTCGTCCGCGAGAACACCGCCGGGAACCCGCCGATCGCGGGCGCGACGGTGACCTATCCGGGCGGCTCGACCACGACCGACGCGAACGGCGCCTACCGGATCGACGGATTGCCCGCCGGCAGCCAGCCGATGTCGGCCGCCTCCATCGGCTTCGTCAGCAAGACGGCCAGCCCGACCGTGGTGGCGAACTCGACCGTGACCCAGGACTTCCTGCTCGACCGGTCGGCGACGTACGTCACGGGTGAGGTTCGCGATGCGCTGACGAACGCGACCATAGCCGGTGCGACGGTCGAGATCGGGACCAAGACGACCCTGACCGACGCGCTCGGCCGATACCGCATCGACGAACCGCCGGGGACCTACGACGTGACGGCGTCCGCGGCCGGCTATCCACCGTTCACGGCGAGTGTCGTCGTCAGCCCGGGTGCCTATGGGACATTGGACTTCGCCCTCCTCCGGACCGGTGCGACCAAGGTCTTCACCTCCGCGGCCGACGCGTATCTCAAGGCGAGCAGTCCGACCAAGAACTACGGCACGGACGCGGCGCTGCGGGTCCGCAGCGGCTCCTCGGGCTACAAGACGTACGTCAAGTTCAACGTCACCGGCCTGCTCGGCCGGCCGGTGACCGGAGCGACGTTCCGGATGTTCACGACCGATCCGAGCCCCGACGGAGGCCACGTGTTCCTGGCCGGCAACGGCTGGACCGAGACTGCCATCACCTGGAACAACGCGCCACCCACGACGGGGTCCGAGATCGGCCCGCTCGGGGCGGTCACGGCGGGATCCTGGGGGACCGTGAACGTCCCGCCGAGTCTCATCCCCGGCGAGGCGTCCTACACCTTTGCGATCACCGGCCTGTCGACCAACAGCGCCTACTACTCGAGCCGCCAGGGGGCCGGCCCGCCCGAGCTCGACCTGACGCTCGGCGCGGCACCGTCCGGGGCGCCCGTGGCCGGGATCACCGCCTCGCCGACGTCCGGCGCGGCACCCCTGACCGTGACCTTCGCGGACGCGTCGACGGGCGGACCCACGGGCTGGGCGTGGGACTTCGGTGACGGCTCCACATCGTCGGTCCAGTTCCCGCCGCCGCATACCTACAGCGTGGCCAACACCTACACCGTCAGCCTGATCGCCTCGAACGGCAGCGGGTCATCCGCCCCGGCGACGAAGACGATCACGGTCGGCTCGGCTCCGCCGCCGCCACCGCCACCCGGTGGCGCCCCGATCAAGACACTGACCTTCGAGGGAACGTCACTGACCGACCCGGTCACGGGCGCGGACTCGATCTCGGGCGCGCTCGTCCGTGAGACCGCCAGCCCGATCACCGGCGTCGGATCGGTCCGGATCCCGAACCTGACGAGTGGGTACCTCCAGGAAGGCTTCAGTGCGGTCCCCGACATGTTCGTCGCGTTCGACCTCCGCCTCGCGGCCATCCCGACGAGCGCCTCCCGGTTCATCCTGATCTCGGATCAGGGCACCACCGTCGGCAACCTCCAGCTGCTCCCGACCGGCCGCCTCCGGCTGCGCAACGCGTCCACGACGGTCGGCGCCGATTCGGCAGTGCTGACCGTCGGCACCGTCTATCGGATCGGGCTCCACCAGCGACGCGGCACCGGATCGAACGGTCTGCTCGAGGCGTTCCTCGCGCCGTCTGGCACGGACTTCTCGAGTCCGTTCGCGTCGATCGCGACCGGCACCTGGACGACATCGGCGGACCGGATCCGGTTCGGTGCGACCGCCGGCGGAGCGTTCGACGCGACGGCCGACACCATCGCGCTCGATGCCGGTGCGATGCCCGGCGTCGCAGTCGTGGCGCCCGGGACCACCCTCGTCGTCGCGACCACCGTCCTGGCACCGAGCATCGCGCGGACGACCGGCATCCTGTTCGACTGCATGATCCCGTTCGACGGGGACTCGGTCCCTCAGGCCCAGGCCGCGCCGGCCGGCGACGCGGGGAGCGGCTAGCCGGGGTCCGGCATCACTTCTTGGGCGGCAGCGTGGCGACGTGTTCGATGGCCCGGTCGACCCATGCCCCGGCCGCGAGCGGGTCCGTCGCGACGGCCGTCGGGAGGACGACGTAGCCGCGCATCGGACGACCCGGCATCGGTTCGAACGGCCCGCCGCCGGCGGCCGTGAGCTCGGCCGCTTTGGATTCGGACAGGCGGACGAACCAGTTCGCCTGGTGGAGGCCGGTCGCCAGGTTGCCGTTCACGAAGGCGGCGGGATTGCCGAACATCTTCCGCGGGTGGGCCTCGGGTCGGGCTGACAGCACCTTGTGGAAGCACTCGACCAGCTCGGCCGGTGACTTCTCGAACGATGGCATCGGCTTGTCGGGCATGGCGGGTCGCTCCTTCGGAGGGGTCATCGATCGAGTCGCTCGAGCACCGGAGCGAATGCCTCGAGCGATCCGAGTGTGATCGGGTCGAGCACGAGCTGGACATGGGCGATGCCTTCGCGGGCGTACGCGCGCAGGACGCCGGCCATGTTGTCCGGGTCGCCTTCCAGCGGCGTCACCGACCCCTTCGCGAAGTCGCCCTGGACGCGTCCGACCCCGCCGCGCAGGCGGACCAGGACCGCCACGGTCCGTTCGATCGCCGCGGGATCGCGGCCCGCCGCCCGTGCCGCGGCATCGACCCTGGCCCTGAGCGGGGCGACGCCGGCCGGGTCGTTCCCGGTGTCGGCGAACCAGGCGTTCCAGCCGTCGATGTAGGGCGCCGCGATCGACAGCATCCGCTCGCCCGTGGAGCCGAGCAGGATCGGCGGACCGCTTGGTCGCGGGCCGCGCGGCCGGATCTCGCAGTCGCGGGCCGAGTAGTACGTCCCCTCGAAGTCGATCGCCCCCTCGCGGAGCAGCGTCCTGATGATCGTGAATGCCTCCTCGAACCGGCTGATCCGGTGGTCGAACGGAAACCCGAATGCGGCGTACTCGGTCTCGTTCCAGCCGGCGCCCAAGCCGAGGATGAGCCGGCCGCCGCTGATCTCATCGACGGTCGCGGCCTTCTTCGCCAGCATCGCCGGGGCATGGAAGCTCGTCGATGCCACCAGCGGCCCGAGCTCGACCCGGGTCGTCGCGGCCGCGAGCGCCGCCAGCATCGTCCAGCACTCCCAGGGTCCGCGCGGCTCGGGATCGCCCGGACGGCGATAGAGGAGATGGTCGCCGTACCAGAGCGAGTCGTAGCCGAGCTCCTCGGCTCGGCGGGCCATCGCCAGGTATTCGGCCCAGCGGACCTCGCGCTCGACCTCCGGGAGCTGGACGCCGACCTTGAGCGGCCGACTCATCGGGGCGTCGCCGGGACGGTCGTCATCCGGGGAGCCTAGCTCGTCGCGCCCGGGCCGGCAGGCGAGTCGCGCAGGTCGGGGAACCACCCGCACGGCTACCATCGGTCGAGGGCGCTCCGGCGCCGATACCCGTTGCAGTGGAGGTCGGTCGATGCGGATCCTGGTCGTGGGAGCCGGAGGTGTCGGCAGCGCCGTGGCGCCGATCGCGGCTCGACGCTCGTTCTACGACCGGATCGTCGTCGCCGACTACGACGCGTCCCGGGCCGAGGCCGTCGTGGCACGGGTCGACGACCCTCGGTTCTCGGCGGCGCGGGTCGACGCCTCGAACGCCAACGAGGTTGCCTCGCTGTGCCGCGCGCACGGCATCACCCATGTCCTCAACGCCGTCGACCCCCGCTTCGTCATGCCGATCTTCGATGGGACGTTCGCGGCCGGGGCTGACTACCTCGACATGGCGATGTCGCTCAGCCGTCCGCACCCGGACAAGCCGTACGAGCTGCCCGGCGAAAAGCTCGGGGACGCCCAGTTCGCCGAGGCTGGGGCCTGGGAGGCCGCCGGTCGCCTCGCGCTCGTCGGGATCGGGGTCGAGCCGGGGTTGTCGGACGTGTTCGCGCGCTACGCGGCGGATCATCTGTTCAGCGAGATCGATGAGCTCGGCGTGCGCGACGGCGCGAACCTGCAGGTGGCCGGCTACGACTTCGCCCCCTCGTTCAGCATCTGGACGACCATCGAGGAGTGCCTCAACCCGCCGGTCATCTGGGAGGCGGACCGCGGCTGGTTCACCACGCCGCCGTTCAGCGAGCCGGAGGTGTTCGAGTTCCCGGAGGGGATCGGCCCGGTCGAATGCGTCAACGTCGAGCACGAGGAGGTCCTCCTCATGCCGCGCTGGGTCAAGGCCCGGCGGGCGACCTTCAAGTACGGCCTCGGCGATGAATTCATCAACGTCCTCAAGGTCCTCCACCAGGTCGGCCTCGACCGGACGGCGAAGGTCAGGGTGGGTGGGGTCGACGTCTCGCCGCGGGACGTGGTGGCCGCCTGTCTGCCGGACCCGGCGACGCTCGGCGACCGGATGACCGGCAAGACCTGCGCTGGTCTGTGGGCGACCGGGACGGGCAAGGATGGGGCGCCCCGCCAGGTGTACCTGTACCACGTCGCCGACAACGAGTGGACGATGCGCGAGTACGGCTCGCAGGCCGTCGTCTGGCAGACGGCGATCAACCCGGTCGTCGCGCTCGAGCTCCTGGCCGCGGGGACGTGGGCCGGCTCCGGCGTCCTCGGTCCGGAGGCCTTCGACGCCGTCCCCTTCCTCGATCTGTTGACCGCGTATGGGTCCCCGTGGGGGATGGACGACCGGACCGGGCGCTAGACCGTCACCGATGCCGCCCGACGTCAGGCGTCGGCGGGCGCCGGCCGGATCTCCGTGTCCGGCGGATGGGGCTCGGGCGCCGGCGGGTCGGTCGTCGCGGCATCCGTCAGCGCGTCCCGCTCCGGTGGTCGGTCGCCCATCACCTCGAGGACGCTCCGCCACGTGGCGGACAGCACGCCGAGGAACGGGACGGCGAGGAACATCCCGACGATCCCAGCGAGCTGCCCGCCGGCCGGGATCGCGAGGAGGACGATCGCCGGATGGAGGCTGACCGCCTTGCCGTAGACCAGCGGGGCGATGAGGCTGCCCTGGAGGATGTTGAAGACGACGGTCCAGATCCCCATGATCACGATGTCCTCGGTCGTTCCGACCGCGACCGCGATGAGGAACGCGATGATCGTGGCCAGGGCGCTCCCGATGTAAGGGATGAACCCCAGGAAGAACGACAGGATCGCCAGCGGCGCGGCCAGGGGCAGGCCCAGGACGACCATGATCAGGAACTGGGTCAGGGCCCCGAACAGCGACAGCACGCCCGTGCTGATCATGTAGCCCCCGAGGATCCCGACCGCACGGTCTCCGGCGCTGTCGACGATCTCGTGACGCCAGCCGGACAGGCCCCGGGTGATCGCGGCCCAGCCGCGCGACCCGTCGCGCAACGCGAAGAACGACAGGACCGCGGACAGGACGAGGCCGACGAACAGGCCGGCCAGCCCGGTGACGACATCCTGGAGCGTGCTGAGGAAGCCGCCACCGACCCCGGCGGCGATGGCGCTCGGCCAATCCACGCCGGAGATCGCGGATGAACCTGCGGTGCTCGTCGAGACGATGTCGGATCCTTGTTTCACGAGGACGATCAGGGACATGATCGTGACGACGACGACCACCGCCCAGGCGGTGATGGCGACGACGATCGACGCCCGACCGCGCGGCCACCCGCGTCGCATGAGGATGTTGACCGCCGGGAGCAGGGTCGCCGCGAGGATGACCGCGACGGTGACGGGTCCGACCACGAGCGGGATGTTCGCGGCGGCCTCGATCACCAGCCAGCCCATCGCGAAGGCGATCAATAGCCGCCAGCTCCATTGGCCGAGCCGGTCCAACCACCCTGGAACCTCGGGTCCGCCGGGCACGATCGCGCTCGCCTGATCCGATCCCTCGTTGAGGACGGATGCGGCCGCGGCCCAGATGGCGGGCAGGAAGGCCGCCACGGGAACGGCCAGGAACAGGCCGACGAGCCCGGCCAGGGCGAAGCCCGCGGGGAGGGCCACGAGGATGACCGCGGGGTGAAGGTTGACCGTCTTGCCGTAGACGAGCGGCCCGAGGTACCGCCGTTTGAGGAGGTTGGTCAGGGCGATCAGGCCGAGCAGGATGGCGACCGTCAGCCAGCCGCCGCTGGCCCACGTCAGGAGGATGAGGACGAGGATCGACAGGAAGCTGCCGACGTACGGGACGAACCCGGCGAACAGGACGATGACGGCGAGCGGGCCGGCCAGCGGCACGCCCAGGAGTGTCAGGAAGACGAAGTCAGTGATCGCGTCGACGCCGGCGATGACAGCCGAGCCGCGGAGGTACCCGCCGACCTGGAGGAGCGTGTCCTGGCCGGCCGTCGATAGGGTGGCGCGCCGCCACTCGTCGGCTGGGCGAAGGATCCAGGCCCATGCCTTGTCCCCATCCTGGAGGAGGAAGAACAGCGTGAACAGCGACAGGACGCCGATCGTCCCGAGCGTCGCCGCGGCACTGGTGATCGACGAGACCTCGGCCGAGAGCCATGTCTCCAGCCCGTTTTCGACCGTGGCGATCACCGCCGCGATCTCGGGCGGCAGCACGGTCTTCGTGAGCGCCCCCTGGAGGGCGGTGATCGCCGCCTGGACCGCCTGGAGGACCTGGGCGACATAGGGGACGATCGCGATGGCGATGAGGATGATCGCGCCGAGGATGACGCCGACGGCCCCGAGGGTCCCGACCGCCGCCGCCTTCGAGCGAGACCAGCCGCGCGCCCGCAGGCGCTGGACGTATGGCGAGAACGCCGCGGCGACCAGGATCGACACGATGACCGACACGGTCGTGGTGGACAGGATGACCGCGAACGCGAGCAGGAACCCGGCCAACGCGAGCGTGACGAGGACCCGCCAGCCGACCGCGGCGATCCAGCGGAGCCAATCCGGTGCCATCGGATCCTGTCCGCCGAGGTCCGGGATCGGGTGGGTCGCGTCCATCCGCGCATCTTAGGTCACGGGTCGAGCGGCGGAACGCCTGGTCAACACGTCGGCCGAGTTCGACAGCTGTCAACGGCCGGACGCACTCCCACCCTACCCGTCCGCCCCGGACCCCGGCCATCCGCGCGGACCAACGGGCGTTGCTCCCCCGACCTTCGGGGCGTACCCGGCCGAGGGGCCCGCCGGGGACGATGGCCGTGTCACCCGACCGCCGAGGAAACCGATGCTCGTCGACTTCACCGGCTACGCCGGAGATTGCCTGATCACCGGCCGGCTCGACCTCCGGGCCGCGCGCCTGACCGACCAGCTCAACGCCGAGCCGGCGGTCCATCTGGTCGACGTCCTGCTCGAGGGCCTGCTGGACGGGCGCCAGGTCACGGCTCCGACCTTCACGATCGGTCGTGCCGACCTCTGCGCCGTCAAGGCCGGACCTCCCCGCGGCTCGCGCCGTCTTCGTGCGGCGACCGAGCTCCACCGGCTCCAGGCCCAGCTCGGCCCCTATACGGTCCTGGGACGTCTCCACGCCCCGCCCGGCGCCGAGGCGCTGCGATCGATCAACGACCGCGACGTGATGGTCCCGTTGACGGACGCCACGATCGCCTACCTCATCGGGGGCATGCTCGAGGTCCGGGACGCCCCGACGCTGATCATCAACCGTGAGCTGGCCAGCTGGATGCGCGACGCGGACGCGGATCCGCCCGGGCCTCCGCCGCTCCAGCTGGTCGACACCGCTCGCATCTGACCGGCGGTCGGTCGGGACGAATGTCAACGTCGGCGTCAGCGTTCATCGTCCGCCCGCCCGACATCCGCGGGTAGGGCGCCCGGGGCCGTTCGCCGAGACTCGAGCCATGGCTCGACGCTACCCGTCCGCACGACCGCTCGATGAGGCGATCCAGGCCAGGCTGCGATCGGAGCGGATCGTCTGGCTCGGCACGACCGATCCCGACGGGCACCCGCACCTGGTCCCGACCTGGTTCTGGTGGGACGGCGCCTCGTTCCTCGTGTTCAGCAAGCCCGAGGCGCGCAAGGTCCGCAACCTCCGGGCCAACGCCTCGGTGATGCTCGCCGCGGGCGACCCCGAAGACGATTTCGACGTCCAACTCGTCGAGGGAGAGGCCGAGCTCCTTGCGGCGCCGACCGAGGCAGTCATCCCGGCAGGCATCGCGACGAAGTACGCCGAGCAGCTCCACGGGCTCGCCCTCGACGTCAACGAGTTCGCCGCCACGTACTCGCAGGCCATCCGGATCGCCCCGACCCGGTTCCTCGGCTGGACCGGTCGGAGCCGGCTGACGACCGCAGCCGGGGCCTGACGACCGCGGGGTCGGGCGCGTCGATCACCGGCACCGGACCGGCCGCCGCCGGTGATCCCACGGCGCTACGCTGCCGATCGACCAGGTCACGGTTCGGAGGGCAGGCTGGATATGAGCGCGTTGACTGGACTCGTCCGGGCGAACCAGTTCACCCCGGACATCGTCCCGTGGTTCGAAGGCAAGCTGTTCTTCGAGGGGGAGCGTCGTCGGCCGTACCTCGAGCAGTTCGCGATGCTGCTCGTCCTCTCCACGATCATCGCCACGGCGGGTGTCATCGGCGACTCGACCGCGACCGTCATCGGAGCGATGATCGTCGCCCCGTTGATGACGCCGATCATGGCCGTCGCGGCCGCGCTGGTCACCGGCCAGGTCGCGCGTGCGTCACGCTCGCTCCTGCTGGTCGGCGTCGGGGTCGGAGCGGTCGTCGTGCTCAGCTGGGCGATGGGCCTGATCTACCCTGGCTTCCTGTCGTTCGAGACCAACGCCCAGATCCTCGGACGGACGTCTCCCCGGGTCATCGACCTCGTCGCGGCCCTCGCCTCCGGCGCGGCCGGGGCGTTCTGCATGAGCCGGAAGGACGTCTCGGACTCGTTGCCGGGCGTGGCGATCGCGATCTCGCTGGTGCCTCCGCTGTGCGTCGTGGGCCTGTCGCTCGCCCACGGCCAGACTGCCGACGCCTCCGGAGCGTTCCTCCTCTTCGCCGCGAACGCGCTGGCCATCCTGCTGGCCGGCGGCAGCCTGCTCGTCCTCCTCGGGCTCAGCGCGGCACGGACCGAGGATCTCCGCGGTCACGCCCGACGGAACGCCTTCATCGCGATCGGCTTGGCGATCGTCGCCGTGACCGTGCCGCTCGCGGCGACCGGGGTCCGCACGACTGCGGCCGCGCAGGACGGGGCACGGGCGACGACCGTCGCCGACGACTGGGCTTCGACGACCGGCTACCGCGTCCGCGGCGTCGTCGTCGATGGCGACACGGTGGACGTGACGGTCACCGGACCCGGCGCCGAGCCGCCGGCGTCGTCGCTGGCCGCAGCGCTCGATGCGGCGCTCGGGCGCCCGGTCTCGCTCCGACTGGAGGCGATCCCATCGACGGTCCAGGAGGTCGGTCCCTGAGCGTGATCCGGACCCCTTAGAGGCCGGCGATCGAGCGTGCGCTCATCCGTGGCCCCCGTCGCGGCGGCCCGATCCCGCCGGCCTC
Source organism: uncultured Chloroflexia bacterium (assembly GCA_963744115.1). Classification (GTDB taxonomy): domain Bacteria; phylum Chloroflexota; class Limnocylindria; order Limnocylindrales; family CSP1-4; genus Chersky-267. Next base: position 63,301 of record CAVUSI010000002.1, read on the forward strand.
GATGAGGCGGACGACGCGACCGCGCTGCCCGCGATAGGGCTCGAGCAGCTCCAGCATCCGGGCGTCGTCGCCCCGCGGCTCGCCCGCGAGCGCGAAGGCGACCATCGTCGGGAGGTGGTAGTCGCCGACGCTGACGGCGTCCGGATCCCCGAGCGCCACGCGGGCGACCTCCCCGACGGTCCACGGCCCGACGCCCATGACCGACCCGAGGCGACGGTGGGCGTCCGGCAGGGCGAGCGTCGCGATCTCCTCGAGCCGGTCGGCCAGCCCGCCCACGCGCTTGAGCGTCTCGGCTCGTCGACGTTCGAGCCCCAGCGGGTGGTAGGCGTGATAAGGCAGCTCGGCCAACCGGGCCGGCGTCGGCTGCAGCCGGAGCCCGAACGGACCGGGCGCGTCCTCACCGTATGTGCGGATGAGCGCGCGGTAGACTCGCCGGGCCTCGTCGCCGGTGATCTTCTGCTCGAGGATCGCCGGGACCAGCGCCTCGACGACCGCACCGGTCCGTGGGAGGCGGACGCCGGTGAACCGGCGAGCGAGCTGCACGACGAGTCGGTCGGGCGGGTGGAGCCGGTCGAGCGCCGTCGGATCGTCGTTGAGGCCGAGCAGGTCCGCGGCTCCTCGAGCCGACCATGCGGCACCCGGCCCCCAGCCTCGGACGATCAGATCGGCACCCGTGTCGACGATCTCGACCGTCGCCGGACCGTCGGGCGTCCTGCTCGCTCGGACCGCGCGACCGGTCGCGAGCCGGATCGTCGGGTCACCGTGGCCGTGACGCAGGGGCGACAGCGTCCGGACCAGCTCATAGCGGTCCGGTCGCGGGAATCGGGTCTCGACCGTCGGTCCGGCGACGAGCGTCACCCGCCCGGGGGCTCCCACCCGTCCGGAGCCAGCTCGAATCCATCGGACATGCGATGGAGGATAGCGGCGTCGGACACGAGCCCTCGGGTCAGGCGGTACATTTCCGCCATGTGCAGAAGCATCAAGACGCTGCGTCGGGCGGACGAGCCGGCGACGGACGAGGAGGTCGCTGCCGCAGCGCTCCAGTTCGTTCGGAAGGTAAGCGGCTATCGGGTCCCGTCCCAGCGGAACCGGGAGGCTTTCGAGGTCGCGGTCGACGAGATCGCTGAGGCCTCGCGTCGCCTGCTCGACACGCTCGCCGCCGCGCGATGACGGCGGCCCAGGCGCCGACCGGGCCGATCCGCCGTCCACCGACGTGGTGGCAGCGCACGGGCCTCGACGTCCGCGACGGCCGGCTGTCGATCGCGGGTCGGGACGCCGACCAGCTCGCTCGCGAGCACGGCACGCCGCTGTTCGTCTACGACCTCGAGCGGGTCGCCGAGAACGCCGTGCGGGTCGTCGGCGCGCTGGGTCGGGCCGGTCTCCACCATCGCGTCCGGTTCGCGCTCAAGGCGAACCACCAGCCCGAGGTGCTGGCGATCTTCCGCGGGCTCGGCGCGCCGGGGACGCCGTCGGCCATCGGCATCGACGCCTGCTCGCCGGGCGAGGTCCAGCTCGCGCTCGCCCACGGTTGGGCGGCTGAGGAGATCAGCTTCACCGCGACCAACCTGTCCGACCGCGACCTCGACGTCCTGCTCACGTCGGGCGTCCATCTCAATCTCGACGCGATCAGCCAGGTCGAGCGGGTCGGTCGTCGGGCGCCGGGGCTGCGGATCGGGCTCCGGGTGAATCCCGGTGCCGGAGCCGGGTATCACGAAGGTCTGGCGTACAGCGGGACCCGTCCGACCAAGTTCGGCATCTACGCCGATCGACTCGATGAAGCGGTCGACGCGGCTCGACGCCACGACCTGACCATCGACCGGGTCCACTTCCACGCCGGCTCGGGCTGGCTCGCGGACGGGCTCCCGGCGTTCGAATCCGCGCTCAGCGCCGCGGCTGGGATGGTCGACCAGCTGGTCGCGCGCGGCTGCCGGATCGACGAGGTCAACGTCGGCGGCGGGCTCGGGGCGCCGGCGCGCCAGGACGAGCGACCGATCGACCTCGACGCCTACGCCGCGGTACTGGCGAGGCATCTCGGGCCGCGCGGCGTCGCGGTCGGGGTCGAGCCGGGGGACTACCTGGTCAAGGATGCGGCGATCCTGCTCGGCGAGATCGTCACCATCGAGGACCGGGGCGGGACGCGCTTCGTCGGCCTCGATCTGGGCTGGAACGTTGACTGCTCGTACTTCATCTACCGGTTCGCGCAGGAGGTCGTCCTGTGCCGCGACGCCGAAGCCGAGCGGACCCAGCTCGTGACCGTGGCCGGCCACATCAACGAGGCGGGCGACATCTTCGCCGAGGACTACCCGTTCCCGGAGGTCCGCGAGGGCGATATCGTGGCCCTGCTCAACGCCGGCGGGTACAAGCAGTCGATGAGCTCGACGCATTGCCTGCGCCCGATGGCGGACGCGCTGTTCCTGGAACGACGACCGTGACGACCGTGGCCCCCAGGCCCCTGGTGGGGCCCGATGTCGCGATCACGGCCCCGGAGCTGCCCGGCGGCCTCGACACGCCGTGTGCGGTCGTCGACCTCGACCGGCTCGAGCGGAACATCGCCCGGATGCAGGCGTCGGCCGACCGTTCCGGCGTCGCGCTCCGGCCGCATGCGAAGACGCACAAGAGCGTCAAGGTGGCCGAGCTCCAGCTCGCGGCCGGTGCTCGCGGGCTGACCGTCGGGACCCTCGGCGAGGCCGAGGTCTTCGCCGACGCGGGCGTGGCCGACCTGTTCCTCGCCTACCCGATCTGGGCCTCCGATGGCAAGGCGCGACGGATCCGCGAGCTGCACGAACGGGTCGCGCTGCGGATCGCGGTCGACTCCGTCGAGGGCGCCGAGGCCCTCGGCCGGGCGACGGCCGGGTCGACCCGGCCGCTCGAGGTCCTGGTCGAGCTGGACTGCGGTGGACACCGGACGGGCGCGACGCTCGACGAGACGGTCGCCATCGCCCGATCGGCCGATCGAGCCGGTCTCCGGACGATCGGGGTGATGACCTACGGAGGGCACGCATATGCCAGGCGCGAGGCCATCGCCCCGGCCGGGGCCGACGAGGTGGAGATCGTCAGCCGGGCGGCCGACCTCCTCCGCGCCGCCGGTTTCGACATCATCGTGCTGAGCGTGGGGTCGACGCCGACGGCCTCACTGCCGGTCCCCGCCCCGGTCACCGAGGTCCGGCCGGGAACCTACGTCTACCACGACCGCGGCCAGGCATGGCTGGGGTCCTGTGGGCCGGACGACATCGCGTTCTGGGTCGCCACGACGGTCACGAGCCTGGCGGTCCCGGGCCAGGCGATCGTCGACGCCGGAGCAAAGGCGTTCGCCCGTGACGCGCTCCGAGCCGGCCCCGAGCTCGGCCTCGGCCTGCTGCCGACGCTGCCCGGGGTGCTCCGGGAGGTCAACGACTACCACGGCTACGTCGAACCGAGGGGTTCGGGCCGCGGCCACCCGGGCGAGGTGCTGCCGCTGGTCCCGAACCACGTCTGCCCGGTCGTCGACCACTACGCGGAGACCGTCATGGTGCGAGCCGGGCGCGTCGTCGACGTCTGGGCCGTCGACGCCCGTGGACGATCCCGGTGAGCGAACGACGCGGTGACGGTGCCGCGCGCCCGATGTCCGGCCGGGCCGCGGTCGTGACCGGAGCCGGTCGGGGCATCGGCTATGCGATCGCCGAACGGCTGGTCGACGACGGGGCGAACGTCGTCGTCGTTGACATCGCGGCGGAGCGGATCGCCGCGGCGGCGGACCGCCTCGAGACCCGCGCCGGTCGTTCCGGCTCGGTGCTGCCGGTCGCGGCCGACTGCTCGGTCCGGGCCGACGTGGAACGATCGATCGGGGCCTGTCTCGAGCGGTTCGGGCGGCTCGACGTGTTCGTCGCCAACGCCGGGATCGGGGAGACCGTGCCGTTCCTCGATACGAGCGACGAGCTGTGGGATCGGACGATGGCGATCAACCTGCGCGGCGTCTTCCTCGGGATCCAGGCGGCCGGCCGGACGATGCGCGAGCGGGGCGGCGGCCGGATCGTCGCAACGGCGTCCACCAATGCCTTCTGGATGGAGACCGAGCTGACCGCCTACGACGCATCGAAGGCCGGGGTGGTGGGACTGGTTCGAACAGCGGCGATGGAGCTTGCGCCCCACGGGATCACGGTCAACGCGGTCGGTCCGGGGATGATCGCGACGGATCTGACCCGCGACACCGTCGAGGATCCCGAGCGATCCGCGATCTACCTCCGGCAGATCCCCGCCGGCCGGTTCGGGACGCCGGCTGACGTGGCCGGCGCCGTCGCCTTCCTCGTGTCGGCCGACGCGGCCTGGATCACCGGCCACGTGCTCGTCGTGGACGGCGGCCAGACGCTGGGCACGCCTCAGCCGTAGGTCGGGGCGGCCGGCCGAGGCGGCTACACTCGGGGCGTGAGCGACGACGCGTTCGGGCCCGACTTGCCGATCCGCCACGCGACATCGGTGCGGATCGTCGCGGTCCGGGGGACGTCGACCGAGACCCGCCAGGACACCCTCGTCGGAGAGGAACCGCTCGAGATCCGGGCGGCCGGACCCGGTCAGGAGCCGGTCGCCGTGGCGGTCACGATGCGCACCCCCGGATCCGAGGACGAGCTGGCGGTCGGGTTCCTGCGGACCGAGGGGCTGATCGACGATGGCGACGTGACGGCTGTCGAGCTCGGCGACTCGGCGACCCTGTCCCGCCCGGACGATACGGTGATCGTTCGCCTCCGCCGGGCGTTCGATCCGTCGCTCGTCGCCGAGCGTCACTTCGTCGCGACCGCGAGCTGCGGCATCTGCGGCAAGGCGTCACTCGACGAGATCGCCGTCCGGTGCGACCCGATCCCGCCCGGACCGACCGTCTCCCGAGAGGTGGTGCTGACGCTGCCCGGTGCGCTTCGAGCGGCCCAGCGGGTGTTCGAGGCGACCGGCGGGCTCCACGCGTCGGGGCTCTTCGAGCCCGACGGGCGGATCGTCGCGGTCCGCGAGGACGTGGGGCGGCATAACGCACTCGACAAGCTCGTCGGCTGGGCCGTCCTCGGCGACCGGATGCCGCTCAATGGGTACGTCCTGCTGGTCAGCGGTCGGGTCAGCCTCGAGATCGTCCAGAAGGCGGCGGTCGCCGGGATCCCGATCCTGTGCGCCGTGTCTGCACCGTCCGACCTCGCGGTCGACGCCGCCGCGCGCTTCGGTCAGACGCTGATCGGCTTCCTTCGCGGCGACGGCTTCAACGTCTACACGGGTCCGGAGCGGCTGCGGTTGTAGGTCGTGGCCCGTCGGCCGCTGGCGGCGAGCGCGCCATCGGTCACAACGGGCATTGCTAGCGGACGAGCTACCGCGACGATCCAGCCTTGATCGACGCGTCCAGGGTCCCGCCGTCCGCCGTTCTACGAATGTCCGTGGTGATCTGCGGCTCAGGGCATCGTCCGAGTCCTCGATCGGGTCGGACAGACGTCCTTCTAAGAATGTCCGTACTATCGCGCGACGCCCGGCCGGCCCGGCAACGGGCGACGGCGACGCGACGAGCGGCGGGCGACCGGCGGACCCCGACCGCGCGTCCCAACCTCGATCAGGCGGTGGCGGCTTCCTCCGCCGGGCTACGATGGTTTCCAGAGTCCACCCCGGCCGGGAGTGGCCAGCGCTGTGGGTGGTCGGCCTTCCGGACTAGCGGCGGCTCGTCCTGGGCTGGTCCGCGGTGGGTTTCGTCGGGGTGCCCGTCGCGGATCCGGCGCTCGCCCCTGGCGTCGGCGGCGTCCGCTCGGGATCTACCGGTCCGCCGGCGTCCGGCGATGACCCCGTCGGCTCCGCCGGCGAACCCGGGGTCGCGGCCTGGCGGCTCGGGGCGGCGGCGACGGCGGCGTCGATCGAGCGCTTGAACCGAAGGATGAGGTAGCCGATGACGATGGCGCCGACGACCACCAACGGGATGAGGATCCCGAGATCGGCAGCCGAGCCGAGGATGGCCAGGATCCCGATGACCGACAGGACCATCCCGGCCAGGCCGACCAGGTACCACAGCCAGCGGAAGTGGTTCGGCAGCGGGCCGGACATCGTCAGCCTGGCCCGCGGTTCTGGACGAACTGGAAGCCGAACCGACCCTTGATGCAGAGGTGTCCGTCGGTCACGGACGAATCCATCGGGGAGGTGACCTTGACGATGTCGTTGTCCTGGACGTGGAGCGACAGCGTGCAGCCGACGCCGCAGTAGGGACAGATCGTGTCGGTCACCGCCTGGGCCGACTCGTCCCACGTCCCAGCCTCACGCATCTCGTGCTCGGACCGGAACATCAGGGCGCCCGTCGGGCAGACGCCGATGCAGTTGCCGCAGTAGACGCAGGCGGAGTCCGGGAGGCCCACGTTCCACTCGGTGGAGATCCGGGCGTCGAACCCGCGACCCGCTACGGCGATCGCGAACGTGTTCTGGGCATCGACCCCGCACGCCTCGACGCACTTGTAGCAGAGGATGCACTTGGAGTAGTCGCGGACGTAGAGCTCGTTGTCGATCTTGACCGGCTGGCCGACGGTCGCGGCGGTGGGTTCGCCCGCCGCTGCGTGGTGGTGGCCGGCCTCCCGGGCGTCCCGCTCGTCGGCCGCGGCCGGGGGGGCGGACGGGCCGAATCGCGTCGGATCGGCGCCGTATCGCTCGGCGTACGCGGCGATCGACCCATCCGGCGCCTGGGGCCCGGCGAGCCCGACGTCGACCGACGAGCCGAGGAGCTCCAGCACCACCTTGCGAGAGTGCCGTACTCGCTCGGAGTCGGTCATGACCTCCATCCCGGGCTCGACCCGGCGCGAGCAGGCGGGCGCCAGGACGCGGGCGCCGGCGACCTCGACCACGCAGACCCTGCAGACGTTGACCGGGGTCAGGCTCTCGAGGTAGCACAGGGTCGGCGTGTCGATCCCCTCGGCGCGGCACGCCTCGAGGATGGTCGAGCCGGCGGGCACGGACACCGCGCGCCCGTCGATCGTGAGCTCGACCGCGACGACCTCGGCTGGCGGCGGCGCCTCGGGCGGATGGCTTGGCCGTGCCGGCGGCTCGAACAGGATCGGATCGATGGTCACAGGCTGATCATCCCCGGTTGGCGAAGGGCGCTCTCGATGGCACTGCTGGCCGTCTGGCCGAGGCCGCAGATCGAGGCGTCGCGCATCGCCTGGCCGACATCTCGGAGCAGCGCCAGCTCGTCGGCCGCGGACCCCCTCGGTCGGCCCGCGTCGAGGCGCGCCAGGATCTCCTCCTGGCGGACGGACCCGACCCGACACGGGACGCACTGGCCGCACGACTCGTCGCGGAAGAAGGCCGCGATCCGGCGCAGCGTCCCGACCAGGTCGGCCGTGTCGTCGAAGACCATCACCACCCCGGAGCCGAGGGTGGCCCCGATCGCCCGGGTGCCCTCGAACGTGAGCGGCGTGTCGAGCGCCTCCGGGCCGACGAACACCCCGGCAGCCCCGCCGAGGAGGATCGCCTGGATCGAACGTCCATCCCGGACGCCACCGCCGAGCTCGAGCAGCTCGCGCAGGGTGACACCGAACGGGACCTCGTAGATCCCGGGTCGCTCGACGTTCCCGGACAGGCAGAACAGCTTCGGGCCGGTCGAACCGTCGGTGCCGATCGCCGCGAACGCCGCGCCGCCGTCGAGGACGATCGCCGGGATGTTGGCCAGCGTCTCGACGTTGTTGACCGTCGTCGGCTTGCCGAACAGCCCGACCTCGACCGGGAACGGGGGCTTGTTGCGAGGTTCACCGCGCTTCCCCTCGATGGACTCGAACAGCGCCGTCTCCTCGCCACAGATGTACGCGCCCGCGCCTCGACGGATCTCGATCTCGAACGGCACGCCCGAGCCGAGCACGTCCGGACCGAGCAGGCCGGCCGTCCGGGCCGCTCCGATCGCGGCAGTGACGCGAGCCTCGGCGAGCGGGTACTCGCCGCGGATGTAGAGGTAGCCGCGCTCCGCGCCGGTGGCGAGCCCGGCGATCGTCATCGCCTCGACGATCGCGAACGGGTCGTCCTCGAGCAGCGCCCGGTCCTTGAAGGTCCCCGGCTCGGACTCGTCGGCGTTGCAGACGAGGTAGTGCGGCCGGGTGACCTGGGCGGCGACCGCGGCCCATTTCCGCCCGGTCGGGAAGGCGGCTCCGCCTCGGCCGACCAGCTTCGCCTCGGTGACCGCCGCGATCACGCGCTCCGGCCCGAGGGCGATCGCGTGGGCGAGGGCCGCATAGCCGCCGTGCCGCCGGTAGTCGTCGAGACTGAGCGGATCGACCCGGCCGACCCGGGCGAGGATCCGCAGGCCGTCGTCGCCGGCCTGCGGGACGGACCGGCGAGCCGCTGCCAGGCGACCATCCGGGCTCGGAGTCGGGGTCGGCGCCGCGGACGGACCGGTGGCCGCGGCCGGATCGGTGGCCTCGATGTCCGGTGCGGCGAACCGCGCGGCGATGCCCGCCGCATCGATCGGGGCGACCGCGAACGACGTCGGGCTCTCGCCGGCGGAGGTGAACAGGGCGGCCGGCGCGCGCTCGCACTGGCCCAGACACGGGCTCCGCAGCCACGTCGCCCGGCCGTCGCGGGTGGGCTGCCCGGCCGGTCCGAGGCTTCGTTCCAGGTCCGCGCAGACGTCCTCGGCGCCGGCCAGCCGGCAGGCGATGTCGTCGCAGACATGAGCGACGAGCGGGGGCCGCGGCGTGGTCGCGAACAACGCGTAGAAGGTGGCCACGCCGTACGCCTCGGCCGGGGGCACCGACAGTCGGCGGCAGACATAGGCGAGGGCCGGCTGGCTGATGAAGCCGATCCGGGCCTGGATCCCGTGGAGCGCCGGGATGAGCAGGTCGCGATGCGACCGCGCCTCGTGCCCACCACGAGCGATGTGACCGTCGGCCTTCGAGTCGCGCACGCCGCCGTGCCAGCCGCTCGCCGGGGGCCCGATCTGCGGCGACAGCACCGCGTCGACCGCATCCCGTTCAGCCGGGGATGCGAGCGGGGCGACCACGTGGAGATCCATGCCCACGCAGTGTAGCGAGGGCGTCGCGTTCGAGGCTCGTTCGGGTCCCCCTCGCGGTGGATGACGGAATCAGCCCGCAGGGGGATGGCGACCGACGGTCGCGGACCGAGTCTTGGGTCGTCCTCGTCGTCCGGCATCGGCCGGCCGTCCGGTCCGCTTGTGGAGATCCAGTCCGATGCGCTCCTTCGTCCGCGCCCATGCGCGACTCCTTGCGGCGGTCGTCGGCTTGCCGCTGATCCTCGCCAACCTCGCCGTCCCCGGCGCCGCGCCCTCGACCGCCGGTCGCCCGGCCGACCCCGCCGCGGTCGATGCCTGGCTCGAGGCCCAGGTCCGCGACGCTGGGATCCCCGGTGCCGCGATGGTGATCGTGCGGGACGGCCGGATCGTCGACGAGCGCGGGTTCGGGACGGCCGACGACACGGGTCGGGCGGTCACGGCCACCACCCCGTTCATGATCGGATCCCTCTCGAAGTCGATCACCGCGATGGCCGTGATGCAGCTGGTCGACGCCGGGAGGGTCGCTCTCGATGCGCCGGTCCGCCGCTATGTCCCCGGCTTCGCGGTCGCGGACGAGATGGACTCGGACCGGATCACCATCCGCGAGCTGCTCGACCACACCAGTGGCTTGCCGACCTCGGCCGGCGTCGCTCCGTTGTCCCAGCCGGTGACGACGCTCGACCGCCGCGTCGGCGACCTCGCCACGGTCGGCCTGGTAAGCGAACCCGGCTCGCGCTACGTCTACTCGAACGCGAACTACCTCGTCCTCGGGCGGCTGGTCGAGACGGTTTCAGGGCAGTCGTTCGGGGACTACGTCCAGGCGCACATCTTCACCCCACTCGAGATGACCCACGCTTCGACCGATCGCGCGACGGCCATCGCGAACGGCCTGACGCAGGCGCACCGGCTGTGGTTCGGTCTGGCGCCCACTCGGGCTCCGCTCGATCGGCCGGACCTCGTCCCGGCCGGGTTCATCGCGGCCAGCGCCGACGACCTCGGGCGGTTCCTCATCGCCCAGCTCGACGGCGGTCGGTACGCCGGGCAGGCGGTGGTGTCCTCGGCCGCCGTCGAGGCGATGCACGCGGGCACGGTACCGACGGGACTGGCCGACGAGCGATCCGGGATGGGCTGGGTCACGTCGACGCTCGACGGCGAGCCGATCCTGGCCCATGCTGGCAGCACGACCGACATGGCCGCCATCCAGGTCCTCATCCCCGGGCGGAACCTCGGCGTCGCCATCCTGTTCAACGCCCAGAGCCCGCTCTACGAGCTGCTTCACAAGCCCGACGCGATCGGGCTCGGGGCAGCGGCCCTGCTCATGGGACGCGAGCCGATGGGCACCCTCCAGGCGTTCTATCCCGCCTTCGACCTGCTCATCGTGGCGTTGTTCGCGTTGCTCGTCGTGGGGCTCGTCAAGGTGGTCCGCCGGCCGATGGACGGAAGCCTCGACTGGGCGGGACGGTCGCGAGCCGGTCGTGCGCGCCTGGTCGGGTCGCGGCTCTTCCTCGGCTACCTCGACGTGATGGTTCCGGTCATCCTGCTGCTGAAGGTGCCGGACGTGCTCGGCGCACCGTGGCCGGTCCTCGTGCGGGTCGACCTGGGTGCCGTGGCCCTCGGACTGATCGTCATGCGGCTGCTCGACGGCGGCATCCGCGCGGCGCGCTTCGCCCTCGCCCGACGGCGACGCGACGCGGCCGACGTCCCGCTGAGCGTGTCCGGGGCGGCGGTCGGGGCGTAGGCTGCGACGATGCGAAACGACGCATCGACCCGGTCGTGGGTCGGACGGCATCGCACGACCGCCGAGATCGGGGCCGGGCTGCTCGCCTTCGCCGCCGTCCTCGCCGTCACGTTGTTCCAGTGGGAGCTGACGGTCGACGGCTTGGTCCGCGGCATCACCCTCGGTGGGTGGGTCGCGCTCGCGGTCTACCTCGTCGTCCGTCGTCGCCACGTCGCCGAGGAACGACGGGCTCGCGCGGCGGCGGACCAGCGGCTGCGGATCGCCCGCGAGCTGCACGACACGGTCGCCGGCGCGGTCAGCTCGATCGGGATCCAGGCGGCTGCGGCCCGGCGGGTCCTGCGGACGAGCCCGGACGACGCCGCGCTGGCTCTCGAACGGATCGAGTCGGCCAGCCGGGCGGCGAACACGGACCTCCGCAGGATGCTCGACGCGCTCCGCGAGGGAGGTCCGATGTCGACCGCCCCCGAAGCCGGCCTCGATCGGCTCGAGACGCTTGTCGAGGAGACGCGGACGAGCGGCCCGGAGGTGCACCTGGCGGTGGATCCAGCCGCCCTCGCCCTCGGCGACCCGGCGCTGGACCACACGGCCTACCGGATCGTGCAGGAAGCCCTGACCAACGTGGTCCGCCACGCCGGGCCGGTCCCTGTCGAGGTCGACGTCCGGGTCCGACCGGATCGCGTCCTCGATCTGTCGGTCGTCAACGGACCCGGCTCCGAGTCCCGGGCAGCGCGACGCGGCGAGGCCGGGCTCGGACTCACCGGGATGCGTGAGCGGGTGGCGCTCTTCGACGGTGCTCTCGACGCCGGGCCGACCCCCGACGGCGGGTTCGCCGTCCGGGCCACGCTGCCGCTCGACCGGCGACGATGACGGCGGCCGTCCGGCAGATCCGGGTCGTCCTGGCCGACGACCAGGCGATGGTCCGTTCGGGCCTCCGGCTGATCCTTGAGGCCGAGCCGGACATCGAGGTGGTGGGCGAGGCGGCCGACGGCGCCGCCGCTCTCGAGGAGGTGCGCTGGCGCCAGCCGGACATCGTCCTGATGGACGTCCAGATGCCCGTCCTCGACGGCCTCGAGGCCACCCGGCGCATCCTCGGCGACGCGCCGGGTCGCGGGGCGACCCGTCCGCGGGTGATCATGCTGACGACGTTCGACCTGGACGAATACGTCTTCGAAGCGCTCCGTGCCGGAGCGTCTGGGCTTCCTGCTCAAGAATGCCCCGGCGGACGACCTGGTGGCTGCCATCCGGACCGTGGCGGCGGGGGAGGCGCTCCTCGCCCCGGCGGTCACCGGCCGGGTCATCGCGGCGTTCGCACATCGTCGCGCCCCGAGCGAGACGGCCCGCGACCTCGCCCGGTTGTCCGATCGCGAGCGTGAGGTCCTGCTGCTCGTGGCCCGCGGCCGGTCCAACGCGGAGATCGCCGCCGAGCTGGTCATCGGCGAGGCGACGGTCAAGACCCACATCTCGAGCCTGTTCGCCAAGCTCGGCCTGCGCGACCGGGTCGAGGCGGTGATCTTCGCCTACGAATCGGGTCTGGTCGGGCCGGGGATCGACGGGCCGGGCGGCTGAGCCGGGCTCCACGACACGCTCGGTCGGCTCTTCACGCCGGACGACCCTTCGCGCTCGGCGCCTAGGCGCTGACCGGCGCGTCCAGCTTCTCGATCCGGATCGCGGTCGCCTTGAACTCGGCGGTCCCGGACTTCGGATCCGTGGCGTCGATCGTCAGGAGGTTGACTGCGACCTCGTCCTGGAAGTGCATCGTCATGAACGTCAGGCCCGGGCGGAGCGACGGATCGATCCGGATCGGCGTCTCGACCTGGCCGCGGCGCGACACGACGCGGACTCGGTCGCCGTCGGTCAGCCCGTAGTCGGCGGCATCCTCGGGCGAGATGTCGAGCGACTCGCCGCGACGGAGCGGCGACGTGTAGCCACCGGTCTGCACGCCGGTGTTGTACGAGTCGAGCCGCCGTCCCGTCGTCAGCCGGATCGGGAAGTCGTCGTCGAGACGGTCGACCGGCGGATCGTGATCGACCGGGACGAACGGCACGCGATTGCCGGGGACGGGGTCCTCCCACAGTCGAGAGTGGAGGAACAGCTCGCCGGGATGAGTCTCGTCGTAGCACGGCCACTGGAGCCCGCCTTCGCTCTCGAGGCGGGCATAGCTCATCCCGGCGTGGACCGGGGACAGGGAGCGGACCTCGTTCCAGACGGTCTCCGGGTCCGGGGCTCCCCAATCGTGACCCATCTGTCGGGCCAGGTCGAAGATGATCGCCAGGTCGTCGCGCGCCTCTCCGGGCGGGTCGATCGCCTTGCGGACCCGCTGGACCCGCCGCTCCGAGTTGGTGACCGTGCCGTCGCTCTCGGCCCAGGCCGCCGCAGCGGGCAGGACGACGTCGGCCAGCTCGGCCGTCGCCGTCAGGAAGATGTCCTGGACCACCATGAAGTCGCGCGTGCTCAGGAGGTGCCTCGCGCGCTTCTGATCGGCCTCGGACTGGACCGGATTCTCGCCGATGACGTAGACGGCCTGGAGGTCGCCCCGCTCCATCGCGTCGAACATCCCGGACAGGTGCCAGCCCCGCTTCGGCGGGACGGGGATGCCCCAGGCGGCGTCGAACCTGGCGCGCAGGGCGTCGTTCTCCACGTGCTGGAAGCCCGGCAGCCGGTCCGGCAGGGCGCCCATGTCGCCGCCCCCCTGGACGTTGTTCTGGCCGCGGAGCGGGTTGAGGCCGCTGCCGTACCGGCCGACGTGGCCGGTCAGCAGGGCCAGGCTGATGAGCGCCAGGACGTTGTCGACCGCGTTGTGATGCTCGGTGATCCCCAGGGTCCAGCAGATCATCGCCCGGTCGGCCGTGGCGAAGGCGTGGGCGGCCTCGCGGATCGCCTCCCCGGGGATGCCCGTCTCGCGCTCGGCGTAGTCCAGGGTGTACGACTCGACCTTGGCGCGATAGGCCTCGAACCCCTCCGTGGCCCGTTCGATGAACGCCTGGTGGTGGAGCCCGGCGGCGATGATCTCGCGGGCCATCGCGTTGGCCAGGGCGATGTCGCTGCCGACATCCAGGCCGAGCCACAAGTCGGCCCACTCCGCGGAGCTCGTCCGGCGCGGGTCGACCGCGATCAGCCGGGCGCCGGCGTTGACCCCGCGCAACAGGTGGTGGAAGAAGATCGGGTGGGTCTCGCGGGCGTTGCTGCCCCACAGGAGGACGAGATCCGTCTCCTCGATCTCACGGTATGAGCTTGTGCCGCCCCCGGCACCGAAGACGGTCGCCAGACCGGCGACGCTCGGCGCGTGTCAGGTGCGGTTGCAGCTGTCGATGTTGTTGCTGCCCAGGACCGTGCGAGAGAACTTCTGCGCGGCGAAGTTCACCTCGTTCGTCGCCTTGGAGCAGCTGAACACCCCGAACGTCGTCGGCCCGTGGTCCGCGCCCGCGGCCCGGAGGCCGGCGGCGGTCCGCTCGAGCGCCTCGGCCCAGGTCGCCGGCCGCAGGGAGCCCGCGTCGCTGCGGCCGCCCTCCCGGACGAGCGGCTGGGTGAGCCGGACGTAGTTCATCGGCATGGGCTGCGGCCCTCCGTGGTTCGCTCCGCCGGGGACGGTCAGCAGCGCCGACCGGGCGGTCCGCCGAGTGTAGCGCGGAGAACGGCCCCGATCAGCCCGCGGCCCGCCCGTCGGGCGGCGTCCCGTCGCGGTATCGCCGGATCGCCTCGAGAGCCACGTCGTAGGTCGCCGGGGACGCCTCCTCGAAGCGGAGCTGGACGTGCCCGATCCCGAGCTCGGTCCAGGCGGCCAGGGCATCGGCGATGGCGGCGGCGTCGACGGGGACGTCCCGCCAACCCGGCGGTGCCCCGTCGTCGGCCAGCTCGCCGAGCCCGATCCCGACGGTGCGTTCGAGGGTCGCCGGATCGCGGCCCTCCGCGTCGCAGGCCGCCACGAGCCGGTCGTGGCGCTCGGTGAACCGGTGATCCGGGAGCCCGAACCAGGCGGTCTGCCAGGCGTCCGCGTAGCGTGCGGTGAGCCGCAGCATGCGGTCGCCCTTCGCGGCGACGAGGATCGGAAGCGATGGCCGGTCCGGTGTCGGCACGATGACCGCGTCGTCGACGTCGGTCCACCGGCCATGGAAGGTGACTCGCTTCCCGCGTATGAGCGGGACGATGACCTGGAGCGCCTCGCCGAACCGCCCGACACGATGGTCGAACGGGTAGCCGAACGTCCGATATTCGTCCTCGTACCAGCCGCAGCCGAGGCCGAGGATCAGCCGTCCCCCGGAGACATCGTCGGCGGTCGCAGCCATCTTCGCGAGCAGCCCAGGGCTGCGGAATGACGTAGCCAGGACCAGGGTACCGAGCTCGACGCGGCGGGTCGCGACCGCCAGCGCGCTGAGCAGCGTCCACGCTTCGTGGATCCCGACCTCGGGGCCGTCGGCCGGCCGCCAGAGGAAGTGGTCGCACAGCCACAGGCTGTCGGCACCGCCGTCCTCGGCCTGCCGGGCGAGGGCCGAGATCCCCGACCAGCTGCCGCCGGTCCCGTGCGCGGGTCCCTGTGGCAGGATCATCCCGACCTTCATCCGGCCAGTCTAGACACGCCGCTGCGCACCGCCGGTACCCGGCGGCCAGATCTCAGACGAGGGCGACACCGGGAGCGGAGGCGGTCTCGACCCGGCCGATCCGGGCGAAGGCGACCCCCGCCCGACCGAACGTATCCTCCACCTCGGGGAGCAGCGCCGGCGAGACAGCTGCCAGGAGGCCGCCGCTCGTCTGCGGGTCGTGGGCGAGCGTGACGAGCTCCGGGCTCACCCCGGGGCTCACCTCCAGCGCCGAGGCGACGAACCGCCGATTGTGGGCGGCGCCGCCGGTCTCCACGCCGGCCCGCGCGAGCTCGAGGGCTCCGGCGAGGTCCGGCAGCGCGTTCGACTCGAAGACGAACCTCGTGCCGGATCCGCGCGCCATCTCCAGTCCGTGGCCGAGCAGGCCGAAACCGGTGACGTCCGTGGCGGCCCGGACCCCGGTCGCGACCAGCGCCTCGGCGGCCGGTCGGTTGAGCGTCCGCATCTGGTCGATCGCCGCGTCGAAGTCCGCCTCGATCGTCCGGCCCTGACGGCGCCCGCTCACGAGCAGCCCCGTCCCGAGTCGCTTCGTGAACAGCAGGACGTCGCCCGGCTCGGCGGCGCCCTTCCGCAGGAGGTGGTCGGGATGGCCCGCGCCGGTGACCGCGAGACCGTACTTCGGCTCCGGATCGCGGATCGTGTGGCCGCCGGCGAGGACACCCCCCGCCTCGCGGACCTTGGCCGACGCTCCCGCGAAGACCGCCCCGAGCGTCTCGGGCGGCAGCTCCTCCGGGAAGGCCGCGATCGACAGCGCGAACAGGACCCGGCCGCCCATCGCGAAGACGTCCGACAGGGCGTTCGCCGCAGCGATCTCGCCGAACGTGTAGGGGTCGTCGACGATCGGCGGGAAGAAGTCGAGCGTGCCGATGATCGCCAGGTCGGGCGCCACCAGCCACGCGGCCGCATCGTCGGGCGGGTGGAGGCCCGCGATGAGCTCGGCCGGCGCCGTCTCGGCACCAAGGCCCGACAGAGCCTGCGCCAGGAGGTCCGCACCCAGCTTCGCGGCACACCCGCCGCAGCTGGTCAGGTCCGTCAGCGGGAGAGGCGGCGGGGTCGACAAGGGAGCGGTCGTCGTCATCGCCGGATGATACGGCGGTGTCACAGCGTCGAGCCCGCCGGCTCGCCCGCGCTACCATCCCGGAGCGCGGGAGCGGAGGGGTCCCGGTGGGTCCCCCGGTCTTCAAAACCGGTGGCGCCACGCTCGACGTGACGCGGTGGGTTCGACTCCCATGCGCTCCCGCCAGCCCGCGACCCGACGAGGTGCGGTATCTTGCGGCGCGGGCGGTATCCAGGCCGGCCCGGCCGGCCTTCGCCTTCCTGTTGGAGGACCTCAATGCGACGGATCATCAGCGGTCTGGCAGTCGGGGCGGCCGCCCTCTCGCTGGCGGCATGTACCAGCACCGGCGGCAGCAGCGCTGCCCCGGCCAGCGCCCCGGCCCAGGCGAGCGCGTTCGCCGCGGGTGGGGTCGGCGGCACGATCGACGGGACCAACTGGGTCCTCAAGGCGTACGACGTGTCCGGCACCGCGACCCCGGTCCCGGCTGATGTCAAGGTCGACGCGCACTTCAACGCCGGTCGGATCAACGGGTTCAGCGGCTGCAACGTCTACAACGGGCCGGCGGTCGTGACCGGCTCATCGATCAAGATCGGGCCGGTCGCGGGCACGCTGATGGCCTGTGTCGGCCCTGGCGCGACCGTCGAGCAGGCGTACCTCGCCAACCTGGGCAAGGTCACCTCGTTCACGGCCTATAACGACGCACTGACCCTGTACGACAGCGACGCCAAGACGCTCCTCACCTACGCGGCAGGATCGGCCAATCCACTCGAGGGCTCTTGGAACGTGACCGGCTACAACAACGGCAAGACGGCCGTCATCTCGCCGATCGCCGGGACCACCCTGACGGCCGACTTCGGCGTCGATACCGTCAGCGGTTCGAGCGGCTGCAACACGTACAGCGGCCCATACACGCTGACCGGCACCGACCTCAAGGTGGGCCCGCTGGCATCGACCCGGAAAGCCTGCGAGCAGGCGATCATGGACCAGGAGGCCCAGTTCCTGACCGCGCTCCAGACACCGACCAAGGTCGAGCCGAGCGGCGCCACGGTCACCCTCCGCGCTGCCAACGGCGAGACCCAGGTGATCCTGGCCGCCAAGTAGTCTCCCAGCCGGATCGGTCCGGCGGCTCCGCAAGGACCCGGCGGCCGCGAGAATCGAAACGAGCCGTGGCACCTGCCACGGCTCGTTGGTCGTCTGGCGCCCGGTGGGCTCCGGACCCGGCCCGTCCTAGGCTTCGTTGACCATGAACGCGGCCTTGATGTGCGTCGAGTTCAGGTAGAAGAGGACGATCAGCGGGAACAGGATGATCCCGAAGCCTGACCCGAGCGATCCCGTAAGGGCGACGAGGATCCCGTCGATCAGGGCGAAGATCGAGATGATGATCCCGAACATCCAGGCCCACGGCTTGAGCGACCACAGGGCGCCCGACACGGACAGCCAGATCAGCCCCATGATGATCGACGACCAGCCCGCCAGTGAGACGTTGCTGCCGGAATGCGCGGGTCCGAACAGCACGGCACCGAGCAGGTCGAGGCCGACCAGCAGCTGCATGAACCCCGCGACCCCTGCCAGGACCGACAGGATCGTGATCCCGAGAGGACGACTCACTCCGACACCTCCACCGGTGCGGGCGGGCAGGGACGCCCGGCCTCGCGAACCGGCCGGGACAGTAGCATGGGGGTGAGGCCCGGCGCAATGGCACCGGGCGGCCTCCGAGGTCGTGCCAGATGACCGTCGAACCGACCCGTCGAATGCGACCGCCGAGCGTGGAGCGCCTCCTGGCCGACGCGCGCGAGGAGGTGCACGGTCGCGAGCACGATGCGGTCGTCAAGGTCGCCCGGGCAGTGATCGCGGGCGAACGCGACCGTCTGGCGGCGGGGTCGCCGCCGCGAGCCGTCGGCGAGCTGGCGGCGGAGCTCGTCACCCGTCTCGACGCGCTCCTCGTCCCGGGGCCGACCGAGGTGATCAACGGGACCGGTGTCATCGTCCATACGAACATCGGTCGAGCGCCGTGGCCCGAGGCGGCGATCGCGGCCGCCGGCCGCGCCGCCGCGTCGCCGAGCTTCCTCGAGCTGGAACGCGCCTCCGGTCGGCGGGGATCCCGCTACCGCGTGGCCGAAGAGCACCTCATCGCGCTGACCGGTTCCGAGGATGCCTTCGTCACCAACAACAACGCCGCCGCGCTCGCCCTGGCGGTCGGACTCGCGGGTCGGGGCGGCGTGATCGTCTCCCGCGGGGAGCTGGTCGAGATCGGCGGAGGCGTCCGGATCCCGGACATCGTCCGGCGGGCAGGCGCGAAGCTGATCGAGGTCGGCACGACGAACCGGACCCGGGTTGACGACTTCGCGCCGCCGCTCGCCGACGGCCGAGCCCGGCTGGTCCTCCGGGTCCATCCGTCGAACTTCCGCCAGGAGGGGTTCGTCGAGTCGCCGGATCCGACGGCGTTGGCCGAGCTTGCCCACGCCCATGGCGCCGTGGTGATCGACGACCTCGGGAGCGGCGCCCTGCTCGCGACGGAGGCGTTCGGCCTTGCCCACGAGCCGACGCCGACGGAGCGTCTGGCGGCCGGGGCCGACCTGGTGACGTTCAGCGGGGACAAGCTGGTCGGCGGTCCCCAGGCGGGGCTGGTCGTCGGGCGCGCCGACCTGGTCGCCAGACTCCGCAAGGACCCGTTGGCGCGGGCGACCCGGCCGGACAAGGTCACGCTGGCCGCCGTCGCGGCGACGCTCGGCCTGTATCTCGGTGGACTGGCGGTCCGCGAGATCCCGGTCTGGAGGATGATCGCGGCCCGTCCCGACGACCTGCGGGCTCGTGCCGAGGCCCTGCTCGCGCGGCTCGACGACCCGACGGTGGACGCCCACCCGTTCGCGATGGCATCGACCGTGGGGGGTGGGTCCTTGCCCGGCGAGACGCTCCCGTCATGGGGACTGTCGCTCGGCGGCCGGTCGGCGGATGCGCTCCTCGCCCGGCTCCGCCGGGGCACGCCCGCCGTCGTCGGTCGGATCGAGGCGGATCGGGTCCTGATCGACCTGCGCACGGTCGACCCGCTCGACGACCCTGCCCTGACCCGGGCGATCGCGGCGGCCGTCGCCGGCCCTCGACGAACCGGGCCGTCGTGACGGTCGTCGTCGGGACCGCCGGCCACATCGACCACGGCAAGACGACGCTCCTCCGCGCGCTCACCGGGATCGACGCGGACCGGCTGCCGGAGGAACGACGCCGGGGGATGACGATCGACGTCGGCTACGCCCACCTCGAGCTGCCCGACGGGTCGGCGCTCGACTTCGTGGACGTACCCGGCCACGATCGGCTGGTCGGGAACATGCTCGTGGGGGCTGGGGAGATCGATGCGGCCCTGCTGATCGTCGCCGCGGACGACGGGCCGCGAGCGCAGACGTATGAGCACGCCGAGCTCCTCGACGCACTCGGGATCCGGTACGGGATCGCGGTCGTCACCAAGGCCGATGTCGCCGGGCCCGATCGGACCGCCGAGGTCGTCGCCGCGGTCAGGTCCGTCCTCGCCCCGACGTCCCTGGACCGGTCGCCCGTGCTCGCGGTGTCGTCGACGTCGGGTCAGGGGATCGACGATGTCCGTGGCGCGCTCACGGACCTGCGCGACCGGGTGATCCGCGACGGCACCCGGCGAGGTTCCGATGACACCGTCCGCCTCGCGATCGATCGGGTCTTCTCGATCAGGGGCCGCGGTCTGGTGGTCACCGGCTCGTTCCGGGGCGACCGCCTCGACCGGGGCGCCACCCTTCGACTCGAACCCGGCGCCCGAACCGTCCGAGCCCGGGAGTTGCAGGTCCACGGGCATCCCGTCGAGTCGGCGACGGACGGGGGCCGGGTCGCGCTCAACGTGACCGGCAGCGATCCGGCCGCGGTCGAACGCGGCGCCGTCCTGACGACGGATCCCGCGGTCATCGGCACGGACCGCCTCCTGGTGCTGATTCGTCCGCCCGTCCGCTGGGACCATCGGAGCGGTGCCCGCCCCCTCGTCCGCGGCGGGACGTTCCGGCTCCACCTCGGGACCGAAGCCGTCGACGCGAGGTTCCGTCACGGGATCCGTCACGGGACCGACCTCGTCGACGGCCGTCGGGTCGCGACGCTCAGGCTGGACCGACCGATCGCCGCGGCGCCCGGTGACCCGTTCGTGCTCCGCCTGCCGTCGCCGGTCGCCACGGTCGCCGCGGGGATCGTCCTCGACGCGTCCCCGCCGCGTGGCGCGTCGCTGCGCCGGGTCGAGCCCGCGACGCTCGCCGAGGTGGTCGGCGCCAGGGCGTCGGGCGATCCGGCCGCGATCCTCGGCGCGCGCGTCGCCCTTCACGGGATCGTCGCCTCCTCGGGCACGCGCCCGCCGCTGGGAGCGCAGGCCATGGGCCCGTGGCTCGTCGCGCAGCCGGTCGTCGAGCGCCTCGAGGTCGAGGCGCTCGAGGCGGTCGACGCCCACCACCAGCGTGAGCCGCTCTCGCCCGGCATGCCGTCGGCCGAGCTGCGGCGACGACTCGGTCGGTCGGTCCGCCGGGCTCTGACCGTCGACGCGTCGGCCGCCGACGTCGTCGCCGGCGGGACCATCGATGGTCTGATCGCCACCGGGAGGCTGGTCCGTGCCGGCGACGTCGTCCGCGACCCTCGTCGCTCGGATGGGGCACTCCCGATCGAGGTCACCTCGGCGATGGCCCGCCTGGAGGATCTCCTCGACGTTCCGGCACCCCCATCGCTGCGCGCGGCGATCCTGCGCGCCGGGTGCCCGCCAGAAGGCGTGCGTGCGCTCCAGTCGAGCGGTCGGATCGTTCGTCTCGATGACGACCTCGCCTGGGCGTCGCCGACGTATCAGCGTCTCGAGGCCGTCGCCGTGGACCTGGCGGACCCGGGCCCCTTGACCCCGGCCGCGTTGCGCGACGCGACCGGGACGAGCCGCAAGTACGTGATGGCCTTGCTCGAGGATCTCGATCGCCGAGGGATCCTGCGACGGACCGCCGACGGACACGTCCGTGGCCCGCGCGCCGCCGCGACCCTGCCGGCCGCGGACTGACGTGGCGGTCGATCGCGTCCAGGACGGGCCCGCTCCGCCGTTCGGGATCGTCCTGGCCGGCGGGCGGTCGAGCCGGTTCGGTCGGGACAAGCTCGCCGAGCTCATCGATGGGGAGCCTCTCCTGTGGCGACCGATCCGCGCCCTCGCCGACGCCGGGTGCGCCGAGATCGCGGTCGTGGTCTCGCCGGCCGGGGTCGCACCCGCCCTGCCGGGCGACGTCGGCTCGCGGATCCGCCTTGTCCGCGATGCCGAGGCCTTCGGTGGACCGCTGTCGGGCGTGCGGACCGGCCTCTCGGTCTTGATCGTGGCCGGCGGCGATGCGACGGTGCTCGTCGTGGGTGGAGACCAGCCGTCGCTCGGGCCCGCGGTGCTCCGCGATCTCGCCACGCGGGTCGGGCCTGACCGCCGGGCTGTCGCGTTGGCGGACCGGACCGGGCGGGTACGTCCGCTGCCGATGGCGGTGGCCGCGCGTTCCGCCCTGTCGGCCGCGACGGCGCTGCTGGGTGACGGCGAGCGTCGGTTGCGCGCCTTGGCGACGACGTTGGCCGCCGGCGTCGTGCCGTTCGAGACATGGGTCCGGCTCGACCCGACCGCCTCCACGCTCGCCGATGTCGACCTCCAGGAGGACCTTCCCGACCGTGGTCGGGCCGGGATCCCACCGCCGCCGCATTGACGCAACACGGTTCGTTGCGTCATGCTTGGCAAGAACGGAGGACGCACAACGATGCCGATCCCAGCCAGAGAGCGGATCGAGTCGCTCGTGACGGATCTCGGCAGCCGGGCCGAGGTTGCCCGGGCGCTCCACGTCGACCGGTCCCAGGTCACCCGCTGGCTCGATCGAGGCCAGGATCCAGACCCCGAGAACGTCCGGAAGGTCGAGGGGGTCGAGCTCGTGCTCGCCCGCCTGCTGCGCATCTACGACCGTGATGCGGCGCTCCGCTGGCTCGACGGGTTCAACGCCCAGCTGGGCGGTCGCCGCCCGATCGACCTGCTCGCCCGGGGACGCCTGACCGAGGTCCTCGACGCGGTCGACGGAGACGAGATCGGGTCGTTCGCCTGACGTGCTCTTCCGGGTCTTCGGCTGGCTGCCGGACGCGACGCCGGAGCCGCTCCGCGTCCCGCGAGATCGACAGGGAGCCGGGCGACACGACGACCCTGATCGCTACACCGCCTGGTACCTCGCACGCGAACCGGCCTCCGCCGTCGCCGAGGCGATCCAGGCCTTCCGTGGCCAGGAGCTGATCGCGTCGGCCTTCGTGCGACCCGACGGCGCGCGACGGTCCCTGGCGACGCTTGACGACGCCGGGCTCCCGCCGCTCCTCGACCTCGACGATCCCGCGGTCCTCCTGGAGCGGGGTCTTCGTCCATCCGGTGTCGCCACAGGGATCCGACGGACCACGCAGCGACTCGCGGCCACCGCGTTCGACGATGGGGCCGTCGGCTTGTCATGGTGGTCTGCGCTCGAGGCCTCGTGGACGAACGTGACGGTGTTCGCCGAACGGCTCGGCGGCCCGCTCCCGGTCCTCGACGCGGTCCCCTTGACGCTCGATCACCCCGCCGTGGTGGAGGCGGCCGAGCGGCTCGGCGTCCGGCTCGGGTCGCCGGGCGGTCGAGGTCGGCGGCCTCGACTCACCGTCGTCCGCTGACGCGCGGCCGATCCGTCGACGGCCCATCCACGGCCGGGCGCGGCCGAAGCGCGGCCGGTCCGCCGGTCAGCCGTCGAGTTCGGCGGTCTCGTGGACGGCGCGCCCGTCGATGAAGGTCCCGACGACGCTCGCCTCGCCGATCATCCCTGCGCCACGATCCCACAGGTCCCGGTCGAGGACGACGAGGTCGGCCAGCTTCCCGACCGTCAGCGACCCGGTGACGTCGTCGAGGTGGTTCGCATGGGCGGACCCCATCGTGAACGCATGGATGGCCCTGTCGAGGCTGATGCGCTCCTCAGGGTAGAAGACCGGCACCCGGCCCACGTCCGAGTGATGGATCCGCTCGACGGCCACCTGGATCTCCTCGAGGACGTCGGCGGTCGAGACGCCCCAGTCGCTGCCCATCGCCAAGCGGGCTCCGGCGCGGACCAGCGAGCCGAACGGATACTGCCTGGCGGCCCGCTCGGGGCCGAGGAACGGGAGCGTCAAGAGGTCCATCTGCGGGTCGTGGCAGGCCCACAGAGGCTGAGCGTTCGCGGTCGCCCCGAGCGACGCGAAGCGCGGGATGTCGTCTGGATGGACCAGTTGGATGTGGGCGAGCTGGTGTCGGCCGTCGGTCGAGCCGTTCGCTCGTCGCGCTGCTTCGAGCGAATCGAGCGCCAGCCGGACGGCGCGGTCGCCGATCACGTGGAAGTGGACCTGGAAGCCCGCCGCGTCCAGGCGGCTGGCAGCCCGTTCGACGAGGTCCGGATCGAAGAACAGGATCCCCGTGCCGCCGGTCGGGCGCCCGTCGGCCCGGAGATACGGCTCGAGCATCGCGCCCGTGAAGACCTCGAGCACGCCGTCGAGCATGATCTTGACCGACGTCGGGGCGAACCGCGGCGTCCGCCCGGCCGCGCGCCGTTCGATCAGCCCGTCGATGGCGTCGAGCCCCCACCCCTCCTCGAACCGCAGCGCGCCGACCACCCGCCCGGTCAGCTCGCCGCGTCCGTCGAGCGTCTGGTAGGCGGCCTGCTCTCCCGGTCCGACGCTCGCGTCCTGCCAGGCTGTGACCCCGACCGAGTGGAGGTAGGCCTGCGCCAGCAGCAACCCGCGCTCGCGCTCCTCGTCGCCCGTCGGCGGCAGCAGGATCTCGACGGGCGTGGTCGCTCCGTCGTGCAGGGCACCGCTCGGCGTGCCGTCGGGATCGCGCTCGATCCGTCCGCCGATCGGATCCGGGGTCGTCGAGTCGATCCCGGCCATCGACAGGGCCCGCGAGCTGACCCACGCGCTGTGGCCGTCCCGGTTCTCGAGGTAGGCCGGGCGGTCGCCCACGGCTGCGTCCAGGTCGCGCCGGTGGGGGGTGCCTCCGGGAAAGTCGGACATCGACCAGCCGCTGCCGACGATCCATGCGAGGTCGGGGTTCGCGACCGCGTAGGCCCGGATCGCGTCGATCGCCCCGGCCCGTCCACCGGCGACGCCGAGGAGGTCGCAGCGGAGCTTGTCCAGCCCGGACGTGACCGGATGGACGTGCGCGTCCTGGAATCCCGGCAGGACCGTCCGGCCACGGAGCTCGATGACCCGCGTCCGCGGGCCGATCCGGCCGACGATCTCGTCGTCCCAGCCGACCGCGGCGATCCGTCCGTCGCGAACGGCCAGGGCGGTCGCCTGTGGGCGAGCGTCATCGACGGTATGGATCGCCCCACCGCGCAGGACGAGATCGGCGGCCTCGGTCGTCATCGCCGGCGAGGATGCCAGTCGGACCCGCCCGGGCGCCCCAGCGTCCCGCACCGCGGGCCCGCGGTGCGCTGCAGGTCTGTGCCGTGGTCGTGGGCCGCCGCCGGCGTGAGCCGCCGCCTGCGCGTCGAGGCACTGCCCGCGCGCCAGGCCGCCCCGCGCGACGCCGGGCGGGTACCATCGCAGACATGGCCACGGTCCACCTCCTCCATGCCGGCTACGCCGACGAGCGCGTCGGCAGCAGCATCAGCCTCGTCCGTGACGGCGACGCGCTGATCGTCGCGGACCCGGGGATGGTCGCTCGACGATCGCTCATCCTCGACCCGCTGGCGGCCCTGGGAGTCGAGCCGGAGGCCGTGACCCACGTCTTCCTGAGTCACCATCACCCGGACCACACGATCAACATCGCGCTGTTCCCGAATGCGGAGGTCGTCGACTTCTGGGCGCGCTACCGGGACGACCTGTGGCTCGACCACGAAGGCGACGGCTACGCCCTCAGCCCGCACGCGCGACTGTGGCTCACGCCCGGGCACACCGAGGAGGACGCCTCGCTGATCGTCGAAGCCGACGACGGGGTGTACGCGCTGACCCACCTGTGGTGGAAGACCGACCGCACCCCGGACGTCGATCCGCTGGCGAGCGACCAGGCGGCGATCGTCCGCGGTCGAGCGCGTGTGCTGGCGGTCGCCGACATCGTGATCCCGGGCCACGGGGCGCCGTTCAACGTGCGCCCGTGATCCAGTCCGATCCGCCGATCCCGCGACGGCCCCATGTCCGCGGCCTTGATGGGCTAGGATGCCGCCATGTATGAAGGCTTGGTCGGACTGTTCATCATCGGCGGCGCGGTGTGGTTCATCTGCGCGTACCTGGCGTACGTCACCGCGGGGAAGAAGCGCCGACGTCCGCTCACCTGGGGGATCCTGGGGATCTTCTTCGGGCCGCTCGCGTTCGCTGCGGTCTACATGATGCCACCCGGCGACATGCCGGCCCACCACGAGCCGGAGGCCACCCACGATCACGGAGCCGCCGGGCACGATCACGGGACCGCCGGGCACGAAGGTTCCTCGCATCATCCGAGCCACGGCCAGACCCAGGAGCAGGCGGACAACTACGAGGTCCCCCACAAGCACTGAGCCGGCCCCGCCGAGGCGGGTCGCGCGACGCGGAGACGTCCTCGAGCCGCGTGTTCTTCGTCAGGTGCGCATCCTCCGCACGCTCCCTGGCTCGCCGGCCCGATTCCCCGTCACGCGCGCATACCCCGCACGTTAGCCGTGCTTTCCGCAGTCTCGCGGGCCGTTCGTGACGGACTTCGGCGGCGCGACACGCTCGCCATGTGGCTGATCGCGTCCCGCAGCTTGGCTGTTGGTGGCGGTTCGTGGCGGTTCGTCGGCGAACGTGCGCACCATGCGCGTCTGGCGGGGAGCGGCCGGGGTAGCGTCGGCGAAACGTGCGCACCATGCGCGTCTGGCGGCGAGCGGCCGGGGTAGCGTCGCCGAACGTGCGCACCATGTGCGTCCGGCGGGGAGCGGCCGGGATCGCGGTCGGCGGGCGACGAGAACGAGACAGCAAGCCTCGGCCGACCGAGCCCGCACCCCACGCCGCCGGTCGTGACGCGACGCGACGGCTCGGGGCGCGGCCTACGGCGTGATCGTGACCTTCAGGTTCATCGATGGATGGATCGTGCAGGTGATGGTCAGGGTACCGGCCGTCGAGAATGGGATGCTCACGGTCTGACCGGGTGCCACCGGGAACCGTGCCGCGGTCGCGGATGCGGGGGTGCCGTTCTCGCCCTCGACCAGCTGATGCTTGACCGAGTCCTGGTTGGTGAATGCGAGCGAGGATCCGGCGGCGACGGACACCGCCGACGGAGCGAAGGCGAAGCCGGTCAGCAGGACCGTGCCCGGTGCCGCGGAACCCGCCGGAGACGGCGAGGCGGTGGTACCGCCGTAGTCGTAGCCGCCCTTGCCGCCACCGGATGTGGCGCCGGACGCCGCCAGCGACGGTGCGGCCCCCGTCGAGGCCGTCGGAGCCGCGATCGACGCGACGACGCTGGCCAGGGGGCTCGCTGCGCCGCCGTCGACGCTCGATCCGCCAGCGCTCGTGCAGCCCGCCACGGCCGCGGTCACCACGATGAACGATGCGAGAGCGCGGTACCGGGTCATCGATCGCCTCCGTGGGTTTGTCGGCCGGCCGGATCGCGAGTGTCGGGTGCAGGTTCGGGTACGCCGGGACCTCCCGGGCGGTTTTCGTCCCGGTTCAACCTACGCCCGGCCCGCCAGCCCCGGCCCCCCTCGTCCCCAGGATATTCAGCCGCACGTAGTCGATCTCCGGTCGCGGCATCCGCCGAGCGACATCGTGGACGAAGGGCGCCCGGTCGGCTGGGGCGAGCCGCTCGAGGTGGGCCCCGAGGACGACGGTGGCGAGGAACGTCTCGAGCGGTTCGCCCGCCTCGAGCGGGGTCGGCTCCGGAACGAGCCAGGTCTCGACGTCGACGAACCCGGCCGCCACCAGCCGCTCCCGCGTGTCCTCGGGGGTCTCGAAGTGGGCCGGCCCGAGCCAGCCGTCGCCGATCGACCCGAGGATGGCCTGGATCGAGGCGATGTTGCCGACCCCGCCGCATTGAGCGACCAGCCGTCCGCCGGGACGGATGACGCCGGCCAGGTTGCGGAACAGCGCGTCGTGATCCGGGACCCAGTGGAACGTCGCCGTCGACAGGATCCCATCGACCGGGTCCCCGATGGGCAGCGGCGCCCCGAGATCCGCGACGACGTAGTCGACCCGGTCGCCGAACCGCTCGAGCCGACGGCGCGCCTCGGCGATCATCGCCGGCGATCCATCGAGGGCGACCACCGCGCCATCCGGCAGGCGGTCGAGGAGCTGCTCGGTGACGCGGCCGGATCCGCAGCCCGCATCGAGAACACGCTCGTCGCCACGGAGCTCAAGCCGATCGAGGACCACGGAACCCCAGCGGGTCATCGGATCGGCGATCCGGTCGTACGTGGACGCGTCCCAGTCGCGGGTCACGGCGCGGCCCGGGAGCGGACCATCGTGGCGCTCAGGCGTCCTCTTCGTCATCGTGGAGGAAGATGCGGAACAGGACGATGAAGCTGACGAGGAGGGTGACCGCGAAGGCGATCATCGCCAGGTAGGCGAACCCGACGAACTGCGACAGCGAGGGTTGGAGCAGGATCGCCATGGCGATCGCGGTCCCGATCAGCTGGCCGACGACGATCAGGCCGACGGTCGCCTGGCGAGCGACCGCGCCGACTCTGACCACCGACCGGTTGAGGTCCGACGTGTCGACCTCCACGGTGAGCTTGCCCTGGTTGAACATATCGAGCCATTTGAGGGCCGCGACCTCCATCGACGGCACCCGCCGGGCGAGCTCCTTGCCGACCCGCAGCGCGGTCCCCTGGAGCTGCTTCTGGACGCGCTCCGGCGTGAGCGACTCGAGCAGGGCTGCGCGGGCCTCGGTCACAGCGGCCTGCCCGAGGTCGATGTCGAATGACAGCGCACGGGCGGTCTCCTCGGCCTGGATGACCGCCTTCATCGCCAGGGTCAGCTGGCTGTCGAGGCGCAGGCCGTCGTTGAACACGGCCGACAGGAACTTCGAGAGTGCGGACCCGAGGGACTCCTCCCTCGAATAGATGAGGTACTGGCGGGCGAGCCGGTCGATGTCGGCGCGGAACGCCGGCTCGTCGAACTCCTTGGTCGGCTTCGACAGGGCGATCAGGCCGTCGCCGATGCCCTGGATGTCGACCTCTTTGACCGCGTAGATCAGGCCCAGCAAGTCCACCCGCTGTTGCTGGTCGAGCTGACCGACGAGCCCCATGTCGAGGAAGACGATCCGCTTCGTCGCCGGGTCACCCAGGATGTTGCCCGGGTGCGGGTCGCCGTGGAAGAAGCCGTCGACGAGGACCTGCTTGATGATCGCCCGGATGAAGACCGTCCCGAGCTCGGTCGTGTCGAAGCCGGCCGACCTGAGCTCGTCGACCTTGGAGATCTTGATGCCGTTGACGAACTCCATCGTCAGGACGCGCTCGCTCGACAGCTCGTCGTAGGTCGCCGGGATGTGGATCTGTTCGAACTTGGCCATCCCGTCGGCCAGGCGACGCGCCTGGTAGGCCTCATTCCGATAGTCGAGCTCCTTGAGCACGCCGGCGGCGAACTCGGCGACCATCGCGCTCAGCCCGATCTTGCGGGCGATCTCCAGACGGCGCTCGCCCTCGCGGGCCAGCTGCTGGATGACTCCCAGGTCCGCCTTCGTCTTGGCGACGATCCTGGGTCGCTGGATCTTGACCGCGACGAGGGTGCCGTCGTGGAGCGTCGCCCGGTGGACCTGCGCGGTCGAGGCTGCCGCGAACGGCTCGTGCTCGATCGACGCATACAGCTCCTCCGGGGGACCGCCGAGCTCCTTGGTCAGGATCTCGCTGGCGTCCTCCCAGCCGAACGGGGCGGCGTCGCTCTGGAGCTTCGACAGCTCGTCGACCCAGACCGGTGGCAGGAGGTCCGACCGGCTGGCCATCATCTGGCCGATCTTCACGTAGGTGGGGCCAAGCTGCTGGAGCATCAGCCGGACGCGGACCGGGCCGCTCTCGCCCGACAGCGGATCGGTCTGACCGAGGATCCGTCGCTCGAACCAGGTCCGCAGGTCGCCGATCGGCGTCCCGGCCAGGGCGATGTCCAGGCTGTTCGAGTAGATCGCGTCGTAGACCTGCTGCAGGCGCAGGTTCTCGATGATCGCATTGCGGCGGGGCGTCGGCAGTGCCTCGAGCCAGCGCCAGACCGATCGTTCGCGTTCCGGACCGAACGACGGCCGGTTGAGCCCGAGGACCGCGGTCGTGACCGTCGACACGACGGTCCAGAGCGTCGCGGCGACCAGCAGCCACAGGATGAACGGCTGGGCGACATCGGCGATCTTGATCGGGCTGAGGATCGAGGTCACCCAGATGGCGATCGCGTTGACCACGACCACGAACAGCCCCATCGTCCGGAACAGGAGCTGGCCGGTGACCGCCATGATCACCGGTCGGGCGAACCGGTTGACCAGGACCAGGACGCCCGCCCAGACCACGAACCCGACGATCCCCGGGTCGCGCAGGTCGAGGATCGGTGCGCTGCTCTCGCCGAACGGGAAGGGTTGGGGGACGACGATCAGGGTCAGGACGAACGCGACCAGGACGAGGAGGGCGGCGTTGACGACGGTCTCGACGGCAAATCGACGCATGGTGCGCTCCTAGAGGAGTCGAGACACCCGGTCCATCGCGGCATTCCAGATCCGTTCGCGGGGAGCGGTCGGGACCACGGCCGGCGTCGACACGGCGACCAGCTCGTCGAACACCTGGCGCTCGGTCAGCTCGGCGATCGCGGCGCTCTCGAACAGCAGATCGAGCTCGTTGTTGCGGAACAGGCTCAGGTCGTCGAGGTTGCACCCACCGATCAGCACCCGATCGTCGATCGTGAGGACCTTGGCATGGGCCATGTCGGGATGGAGCAGGATCGTCACGCCGGCATCGAGGAGTCGCTCGTAGTGATGCCGGAACGCGGCGGCCGGCATCGGCGGCGTGGGCTTGCCCGGGACGACGATCCTGACCTCGACCCCACGTCGGGCGGCGTCGAGCAACCGGGCGAGCACCGCCTTGTCCGCGACGTACGGGTTGACGATATGGATGACCCGCTGGGCGTCCTCGATCGACTGCTCGATGGCGTCGCTGATCGGATGGTGGCCCTCGCCGGGCACGTTCCACAGGATCGTCGTCGGGACGGACATCGGCGCATCGGCGGGGACCGTCAGGACGTCGGCCGGGAAGTAGGTCTCGAGCGGTCGGCTCGGTGCGGGTCCGCCCTGGTAGCGCCAGCTCGCCAGATGGACGAGCTGCAGCTGGGCGACGATCGGGCCGGTGACCCGACACATGACGTCGTAGAACCGCTCATCGTTGAAGTGGTCCTCGATGCCGCTCCCACCGACATATCCGACGCGACCGTCGACGACCATCATCTTGCGATGGTCGAAGTGACCGAAGTCGTCGAGATGCCAGTCGAACTTGCGGGCGCCGAGCAGGCCGTCGCGGTCGGGGAGGATGCCGTCGTTGGCGACGATCTCGATCCCGGCCGCGCGAAGGTCGCGGAACAGGTCCTTGCTCCCGAAGTCGATCTCACTCCCGATCGCATCGACCTGGAGCCGGACCTCGACACCCGCCTTGACCCGGTCGCCGAGGACCTCGAGGAAGGTCGTCCCGATCTCGCCCGGCTTGTAGCCGTAGATCAGGAGGTGGACCGAGCTCGTGGCGGCCCGGATGTCGTCGAGCATCCGCGGGAAATACCGCCGCCCGTGAAGGAGGGGATCGACCGACGTCGACACCGACGGGGCCAGCGCCATCGCCAGGTCGCTCCGCCCGACCCGACCCTGGCCCAGCAGGCGCTCTGCAGCGGCCCGCGCGTCCTCCGCCGAGATCGCTTCGGGGCCGGGTGGGTAGGCCGGCTGGCGGCCCTTCCGCATGGCCTTGGCCGCACCGGTCGCCCCGGCGGCCACGCCGACCCCGATCACCGCTCGTCGTTTGTTGCCCACCGGTTCCTCCCTCCGGAGCCTGTCGATCCGGGTCGTTCGTCGAGATAAGTATGGCCGTCCGCCGGGCGACGCGGCGGGCCCGCGGACCGCGGGGACCGCGTCACGCCGGCGGCGCACTCCCGGCCGCGGCCTCGGTCGCCGGCGACGGCCTCGATCTCCTGGCGCCGAGCCGGTCCGCCCGTCTCGCGCAGCCCGAACCCGTTGACGGCCGCGCCCAGTCCGAGGAGCGCCGCGCTGACCAGGAGGGCAAGGCGGAACGCCTCGGTCGAGGCGATCTTGGCCGCCGCGGCGACCTCGGAGGTCGCCCCAGCCGGCACCGGGTTGAGCGGGGCGATCGTCGCCCTGAGCTCGGTGGAGGTCGGGTCGAGTCCAGGGATCTGGTTCGCCAGGCTGTTGTAGAAGATCGTGGTCACGGCGATGAACACGAGCGCCCCGATCAGCGGCGAACCCACCCGTGAGATGGCGTTGTTGATCGCCGACCCGAGACCCGCCCTGGCGACCGGGATCGAGCTCATCAGCGTGCTGGTCAACGGCGCCACGACCATCGAGATCCCCAGGCCGAAGACGAGGATGGCGGGCAACACGTCGATCAGCGTCGAAAGCGGTGGCACGAGCGATCCGGGCGTCGACAGATCGGCCGCCCAGGCGACGCTGCTCGACGGGATGCGGGCGAACCAGAGCAACCCGCCGGCCATGAGCAGCGGTCCCGCCACCAGGAACCGGCGCGGACCCATCCGACCGACCAGGCCGCCGATCCTGGTCGACAGGAGGGTCAGCATGATCCCGGCCGGCAGGCCCAGGAGCGACGTCGCAACGACCGTGTATCCCAGGGTCCCCTGGAGGAACAGACCCTGGTAGCCGATGTACCCGTAGAGCGCCCCGTAGATGAGGAACGTCGCGAGGTTGATCACCGCGAAGCGCCGGTTCCGGAACAGCTCGAGCGGGACGAGGGGGTCCGGGCGACGGGACATGAGGATCGGGAACAGGACGATGGCGACGACCCCGATCCCGATCGAGATCCAGGCGGTCGTGTCCTGCCAGGCGTTCTGTTGGCCGCGGATGAGGCCGAACGACAGGCCGCCGATCGCCAGCACCACATCGAGCGTTCCCAGCCAGTCGAACCGTCCGCTCGCCCCGGGCAGGACCGTCTCGGCGACGCCGCGCCGCAGCCCCACGAAGGCGATGAGCACGAACGGGACGTTGATCAGGAAGGCCGCCCGCCACGAGATGTACTGGACGAGGAAACCGCCGAGGACGGGTCCGAGGACCGTCGCGCCGGAGGTCGCCGCCGCCCAGATCCCGAACGCCCTGGCGAGCCCCGGACCTTCGAAGGCCGAGGTGATCAGGGCCAGCGAGCCGGGGACGAGGAGCGCGGCCGCGGCCCCCTGGAGGAGCCGGAAGAGGACGAGCGCCTCCATCGTCGGCGAGAGGCCGCACAGGATGCTCGTGCCGCCGAAGCCGAGCAGGCCGATGGCGAACACCCGCTTGCGGCCGTAGCGATCCGAGATCGCGCCGCCCAGGATCAGCAACGCCGCGAGCACGGCGAGGTAGCCGTTGGTGATGTACGCCTGACCCTCGAGCACGCCGAGGATCCCCGACGGCAGGTCCGCACCGATCGTCTTGAGGGCCAGGTTCACGACGGTCCCGTCGAGGAAGACGATCGACGACCCCAGCACCGTGGCGAGCATCGTCCAGCGCTGGCGGGTGGTCATCGGGGCAGTCTATGCCGCCTCCCCGGACGTGGTCCGGGCCTCGTCGAACCGGCGGCGACCGCCTCCTTTCGTGATCGTCGCTAGACTCCCGGCGATGAGCGGACCCGTGGCCCTCCTGGGCGCCGATGAGTTCCTGCCTGCCGTCGCCGAGCTCGATGCCGAGCTGCTGGCCGCAACGGGTCGATCGCGGCCGCGGGTCGCGATCCTGCCGACGGCCTCGGCGCCGGACGGCGAGGAGGTCTTCCAGCGCTGGGCGGCGATGGGCGTCGAGCACTTCGCCGCGCTGGGCGCGGAGGTCGAGGCGGTCCTGGTCCGCGACCGTTCGGAGGCGGACGACCCGGCCAGCGTCCAGGCCGTCGCGGAGGCCGATCTGGTCTACCTCTCGGGCGGCCATCCGGATCATCTCCTGCGGGCTCTGTCCGGAAGCGCCGTCTGGGCGGCCGCGCAGGACGTCCACGAGCGTGGTGGTGTCCTCGCGGGCTGCTCGGCCGGGGCGATGGTCCTGTGCTCGCGCCAGGCCCTGCTGCGCCGGCCGCCGCATCTCCCGCTCACCTATGAGTGGGCGCTCGGGGCCGTCCCCGATACCGCAGCGTTCCCGCACTACGACCAGTTTCCCGAGGCATTCGCCGCGCTGATGATCCTGCGAGCCCCCCGCGGGACGACCGTCCTCGGCCTCGATGAGGGCACCGCGGCGATCGGTCGCGACGGTGGCTGGCAGGTCCGGGGACGCGGCCGGGTCACCGTCTGGCGGGGGCGCCACCGAGAACGCTATCGACACGGGGAAGCGTTCCGGACCTGAGCGAAGGACCGCATCGCCCACGGCGAGAGCGCCGTCCCGGCGGAGGGCGGCGAAGGGTTTACCCCGCGATGATCGCCCGGCAACGGTGCGCGTCGACCATCTGACCCGGAGCGACCCTCCCTCGGCCGACCCGGCCTCCTCCCGGGCTCGGACCTCCGCGAGACCCCGACTGCTGCGTCGGGGTCTCGCCGCGTCCGCGCCGCACGAGTGGGGTGAACCTCGCGGCGGACGGACCGATATCCATGGGCAACGAGTCGAGTCGGCCGGCACCGGGTCGACCCGTTGGCGAAGGCCGGGCGGACCCACGTCGCTCACCGGTGAGCGGCCAGGACCGACCGGCCATCGCGTATCCCCGGGAATCGATGAGGCCGGCACCCCGCTCGTGGGTGCCGGCCTCCGTTCGAGGTCCGAGGGATCAGCCGGCCGAATGGGACCGGAAGCAGTCGGAGCAGTAGACGGGACGATCCATCCGTGGCTTGAACGGGACCTGTGCCTGATTGCCGCAGGACGAGCAGAGGACCGCGAAGTACTCGCGGACGGGTCGCTCGCCACGCTCGTAGCCGCGGGGCCCGCCGATATCTCGCAGGTCGCCGTCGCCGGCGTCACGCGTGGCGCGCCGGCTGGCGCGACAGCTGGTGCAGCGCTTGGGGTCGGACACGAACCCCTTCTGCACGTAGAACTCCTGGTCGGCGGCCGAGTGGATGAACTCGACGCCGCAGTCGACGCAGGTGAGGGTCCGATCGATGTAAGTCAACCCAGTCCTCCAGGGACATCACGAAGCTAAGGGTGCGTCCCGAGGGCGAACCGAACGACGGACGGGAGGGCGGGTGGCGAGAGTGGCCGGGTGCCGCGCGACCCAGGAGTCGATCTGTTCGAGGTGCCTGATTCGGGGCGCACCGGTGTTGTGCCCGCAGGATATCACCGGTCGGCGGAATCCTCCCGCGACCGCTGCCATGCGTCCGAATAGCGCGACCGGGCCGCGAGCGGATGGGCCTCGACGATCGCCCCCGTCCATCGAACCCGACCGACCACCTTGGCGTCTCCGGACGGGCCTGGAGCACCCGGCGATCAGGTCGCCGACGTGCCACCGAACCTGTCACAATGCGGCGCGAGACTCGGGTCGGCGAGCGAGGGCTAGGGGGCTCCTCGCTCGCAGAATCCTGACGGAGATCGGGCCCCGGCCGGCGATCCGGGGCCGGGCGACGTCCGGGTCGACGGCCCGGGAAGGGTGCGTCCGGCCCCGAGCCGATCAGGAGGTCCCGAACCGGCGATGCTCCGTCTCATCCAGACGTCCGACGTCCATCTTGGCGCGCGCCATCCGTCACTCGGCGAGCGGGCCGCCGACCTGCGCGCTCGCCAGTTCGAGGCGTTCGAGCGCACCGTGGACTTCGCCGTGGCGGCCCCGGTGGACCTCCTCATCGTGGCCGGCGACCTGTTCGACTCGAGTGTCCAGTCGCGTGCCTCCGTCGAGCGTGTCGCGGCCGCCGTGCGGAAGCTCGTGGCCGCCCGCATCTCGACGGTCATCCTGCCGGGGCCCGGAGATACGGCCGGACCTGCGTCGATCTACCACGCCTACGACCTGGCCGACCTGGCCGGGGCGAGCGGGGATCGCGGTTCGGTCGACATCTTGTCCGACGCGAGGCCGGACATCGCCCTGCCCGCCCTCGGGGCCAGGGTGACCTCCCGGTTCCCGGCGACCGGCCTGGCCGACGACGGTTGGCGGATCGGGGTGATCGATCGGCTGGCGCGACCGCGGGACGATGAGATCGCCGCAGCGGGGGTGGACTACCTGGCGATCGGCGGTCCGCATGCCGCGGCCTCGGGTCGCGCGGCCACGGTCAGCTGGGGGTCCAGCGGATCGCCCGAGCTCGTGCGGAGCGACGGCGAACCCACCGGCGACGTCCTCCTGGTGACCATGGACGAGAGCGCCGGACGCCCGACGGTCGAGCGCCAGCGGGTCGGGCGGACGCGTGCCGAGCACGTCGAGGTCGAGCTCCCGAGCGTGGCCGACAGCGCCGCCCTGATCGACGCCCTCGGCCAGCGCGGCGACCCCGACCTGATCCTCGACGCCGATCTCGTCGGCGAGTGGCGGGACGAGCTGGACGTCGACCCGGCCGAGCTCGAGGCGGCGCTGGCCGGGAGCTTCTTCCGGATCCGCGTCCGGAATCTCGGTCAGCCCCCGCTCAGCCCGCGGCCGCTGCCGCCCGAGGACACGATCGCCGGCACGTTCCTGCGAGACCTCGAAGAGCGCATCGCCGCGGCCGAGACCGCCGGTGGCGAGGCTGGCGGAGAGCTCCGCGAGGCGCTCCGCCTCGGCCGGCGGCTGCTCGCCGGCCAGGAGGTCGGTCGATGAGGATCGCCCGGATCCAGCTCCGCGACGTCAAGCGCTATCGCGACCTACAGATCGACCTGGCTCCCGGCCTGACCATCATCCGGGGGCCGAACGAGGCCGGCAAGACGACGATCGCTCGCGCGATCGAGCTCGGGCTTACGGGCTCGCTGGCGGGCCCCCCGCCGGTCGCGGTCGACGGTCTCCGCTCTTGGGACGCCGAACCGGATGCCCGGCCCACCGTGAGCCTCGACTTCACGCTCGATCCGTCGGAACCCGGCGGACCCGGCCGGAGCGGTTCGGTCGAGAAGGCCTTCGGCCCGGGCGGATCGGCGACGCTGACGGTCGACGGCGTCGCCGTCACGGACCCGGCTACGGTCGATACGCAGCTGGCCGACCTGACGGGTGTTCCGACCGCGGCGTTCTTCCGCTCGACCGCCCTCGTCGCCAGGGGCGAGCTCGAGGATCTCGACCGCGACGAGGCGACGCTTCGCGAGCGGTTGTCGGCGTCGATCAGTGCCGCCGATCGGAGCACCACGGCGGCCATCGAGGAGCTCAAGCGGGTCCTCAACGACCTGAACGCCCGGAGCGAGCGCGACCCAGGCCGGCTGCGGATCGCCGAAGAAGCGGTCGCCCGGTCGCAGACGGTGGTCGACAGCGGCGAGGCCGGCCTGGCGAGGCTCGTCGTCGATCGCGAGACGCTCGGTGCGGCCGAGGATGTCAGCCAGGCCGCCGCCGCCGACCTCGCGGCGCGCACGCACCTGCTCGATCAGGCCCGTGCCGCAGAAACCGTGGTCCTCGAGCTCGCCGCGGCCAAGGAGCGACAAGCGCGCTACGCCGAGGCGGTCGACGCCGCCGCAGAGCTCGCCCGGCTGCACGACTCGCATCCGTCGCCGAACCCGTTGCCGGTCGTCCGTCAGACCGTCGATCGCCTGCGCGCCCTCGATGCCAAGCTGACGGAGCTGCGCGCGATCCTGTCCGGCGAAGTCAACGTCGACTATGAGGTCAGCGCTCCGACGACGACCTGGCGCCCGATCGCGATGGCCGCCATCGTGACCGTCCTGGTCGGGGTCGGCCTGGCGGTGGCCGGTCAGGTCCTCTCCGGGTTGTCGGTGCTGAGCCTTGTCGGGCTCGGCGTGGCGCTCCTCGGGTTGATCATCGGCTTCGTCGCCTTCCGTCAGCGCCGGACTGCACAGGGCTTCCGACGCCAGAAGGAGATGGCCGAGAGCGAGGTGGAGCGCCGGCTCCGCGGCCGATCCCAGATGGAAGCCGAGCTGCGCCAGGCGGAGGCCGATACGGCCGCCCAGCTCCAGGGGCTCGGCCTGCCGGACCTCGCCGCCGCCGAGGACCTGCTCACCCGCGAGGAAGCCCACGTCGCGGCCATCGATGCCCTGAATTCCAGGCTCGAGACGCTGGTCGGGCGTGAGCCGGTCGAGTCGCTGGGACCCAGCCGCGACGCGGCAGCGAAGGAGATCGTCGACAAGACGGCCGAGCTCGCCGGCGTGGATCCCGCCGCCCGCGAGCCGGGGGCGCGCCAGCGGTTCGAAACCGAGGCGCAAACCGCTCGAGCCGCCCTCGAGACAGCGCGGATCGCCGAGGCCCAGGCGCGAGCCCAGGTCGACGCCAACCCGACCGATGCCGACCAGGTGGCGGGCGAGACCGAGCGCCTGGCCGTCTGGCAGGACCAGCTGTCGAGCCTCCGGCGTCGGGCCCGCGTGCACGAGGCCGCGCTCGGCGGTCTCGAGCGGGCGACCGAAGCGACCATGGCGCGCGCGACTCGCTACCTCGAGCGGACGATGATCGGGGCGGTGGCACGGATCACCGATGGGCGCTACCGACGGGTGAGGATCGACGACGACAGCCTGGATATCTCGGTCGTGGCTCCGGAGAAGGGCGACTGGGTCGATGTCCGCGAGCTGTCCGACGGGATCCTCGGTCAGGTCTACCTCGCGGCCCGCCTCGGACTGGTCCGCTATGCGACGGGCGACCGGCGGCCGCCGCTCGTCCTCGACGACCCGTTCGTGACGTTCAGCGACACCCACGCCGCCCGGGGGTTCGAGCTGCTCCGCGAGCTGACCTCCGAGCACCAGGTGATCTACCTCACGGCGACCGACCGGTATGACGCCGCGGCCGACGCCGTCGTCGAGCTCCCCGGACCGACCGCGGTCGACGACGAGGCCGACGGAGCGAGCACCACCACGCCGGCCTGACGAGGTCGGCTTCCGATGGACCCGCAGACGGCGGTCGTCGTCCTCGGCCTCGCCTCCGCCGTCGCGTGGGGATCGGCCGACTTCAGTGGCGGCCTGGCGGGTCGTCGAGCACCGCTGTTCGGGGTCGTCTTCTTCTCGCAGATCCTCGGTCTGGGCGTCGCCGTGGGGGTCGCCGCGGCTCGGGGCGAGGGTATCCCGGGGTCGGCCGATATCGGGATCGCGATCGTCGGCGGGATCCTCGGCGGGATCGGGATCGCGGCCCTGTACGGTGGCCTCGCCGCCGGCCGGATGGGCGTGGTCGCCCCGATCAGTGGCGTCCTGTCCGCGGTCGTGCCGGTGACGGCCGGGATCGTCCTGCAGGGGTTGCCGGGTCCCGCGGCGGTGATCGGGATCGTGCTCGCGCTGGTGGCGGTCATCCTCGTATCGAGCGCCCCGGGCAGCTCGGCGAACGCCTCGCTCGGTCGCTTCGGCGGCGTCCCCGCCGATGTCCCGATCGCCATCGTCGCGGGGACGTCGCTCGGCCTGCTCAACCTCGTGATCAGCCGGTTGTCGCCTGGCTCGGTCTTCGGGCCGCTCGTGGTCATGCGGTTCGTCGAGGCCCTGCTGATCGGCACCGCTATCCTGGCGATCCGCCGGCCGTGGCGCGTGCCACGGGGGACCTGGCCGCTGGTCCTCATCGCCGGCGGCCTCGACATGGCCGGCAACGGGCTGTTCGTCCTGGCCGCCCAGGCCGGCCGCCTCGACATCGCCGCGATCCTGTCATCGCTCTACCCGGTCGCCACGCTCATCCTCGCGGCGGCCGTCCTGAAGGAGAAGATCGCGGGCATCCACGCGCTGGGGGTCGTTGCCGCGGTCGCCGCGATCATCCTCGTTCGGATCGGCTAGGGTCGGACCGAGGGCCAGCGAGCTACTTCCAGGCGATGGTCATCGTCAGCGGGACGGTCCCGACGCCGGTCTCCGAGTTCACCAGGCTGAACCCGTACGACCGACTCGGCGTGACCGGGTCGGTCCGGTCGATGCCGGTGCCGTTGCCCGGGTAGACACCACCGGCCGTCGGCTCGGCCAGATCGACCAGCGAGTAGGTGTAGTCGAACGGCTTGGCACCCCAGTCGGCCTTGGTCGCGATCGACCCGCCCGATCGGACCTTCACCTTGCCGCTCATCCCGTTGTAGCCGGCGAACGCCGGCGCGGTCCCGTTGAAGGTGCCGTTGGTCAGGGTCACCGCCGGCGCGGCCGCCCGGAAGGCGAGGCTCAGGTCGACGGTCGGGGTGGCGATCCCGACCCCGATCATCGTCACCACGAACGTGGTCTGGGTCTTCGACGTGGTCGTGCCGGTCAGCGTCCCGCCATGCCAGTCACGGCAGAGCGGCGCGGTCTTGCCGACCTTGAGGCAGAACCGGGTCGTCCCCTGCGGGCTCTTGCCGGTGAGCTTGGCGGTGACGTTGCCGGGACCGTCCGTCTTGAAGGTGAACGTCCGGGCGACCCCGGCAGGGTCGGACTTGGCATCGAGACGGAAGTCCGCGAACGTGATCTGGGCGAGACCGGCCGTCGGCGGGATCGTCGGGCTGGCGCTCGGCCCGGTCGATGCCGAGGCGCTGGGCGACGCCGCGGAACTCGCGCTCGCCTCGGTCGACGGCTGGGCCGACGGGCCGATCGGACCGCTGGCGACCGCACCGGACGACGGCCCGGCCGAGCCTGACGGGCTCGCCGTCTTCGACGGCGAGCCGCTGGGCAGGCTCGTCGCGACCACGATCAGGGCCAGTCCAGCAAGGACGACGGCCAGGACGATCGCGACGGTCTTCCAGCGCTCATCGGTCATCTGGCCATCCTCCTGTCAGCGACGGTTCGTACCGGACGCCCGCCCGGGAATCGTACCCGCGCCGGCACGAGCCGTGTCCGGAGCGCGCCGTGGCTCGATCAGCACGATGGTCCACGGGGCAGGATCGGTCAGCCGGTGGACGCTCGTGAATCCCTCGCCGGCAAGCTCGTCCTCGGCGACGAGCGCCCGTCGCAGGGCCTCGTGCTGGCGTCGCACGACCGACGCCTCGACCGTCCGGCCCGAGCGTGCGGCGTTGCGCTCGAGGCAGACCTCGAGCGGCGGGTCGAGCACGATCGCGATCGCCGGTCGATGGGTGGCCCGCGCCACGGCGATCAGGCTCGACCGGGCCGACCGGGTCAGGTTCGTCGCGTCGATCACCGTCCGCCGTCCGCGTTCCAGCCGTCGGCGCGCCGCCAGATGGAGCAGCTCGAAGGCGGCGCGCGTCGCTCCCTGGTCGGCCTCATCGTCCGCGACCATCGCCCGAAAGGAATCCGACGACAGGATCTCGGTCGGCCGGAACCGGGCCGCGGCGAAGGTCGACTTGCCGGACCCGGACACGCCGACCAGGACGACGAGCGAGGACGAAGGCAGCACGATCTCGGGCATCGCGGTCATGATGCACGTCCGCCGGCTCCAGGGACGTCGAGACCGTCCGTCGGACCGGGCCTCGTCGGGTCCGGTAGCCTTGGCCGTCATGGCTCCCGCCCTCCCGGCCCCGCTCGATGCGAGCCGTCCGGCCGCCGACGACTGGCGGATCATCGTGGCGATCTTCTGGGTCACCTCGATGGTCGAGGGCCTCGGCGTGAGCCAGATCTTCGCGTTCGTCCCGCTGTATCTGCGGGAGATGGGCGTCGCGGAGCCGGATCGGCTCCGCTTCGTCGGGATCTTCGGCTCGCTGATCTTCCTCGTCGGAGCCCCGCTCGTTCCGCTCTGGGGCGTGTGGGCCGACAAGTACAGCCGCAAGGCGGTCATCGTCCGGAGCGCCCTGGTCGAGGCCGTCGTCTTCGCCGGCGTCGCGCTGAGCCGGGAGCCGTGGCAGCTCGCCCTGAGCATGCTCCTCGTCGGCTTCCAGCTCGGCAACACCGGGGTGATGCTGGCCGCGATCCGCGACGTCAGTCCATTGGTTCGGCTGGGCACGATCATCGCGATCTTCGGGTCGAGCGGCCCGATCGGCATGGCGATCGGGCCGGTCATCGGCGGGATCATCCTCGATGGGTTGCACCTGCCGATCTCGGCGATCTTCTGGTTCTCGGCGCTGTTGTCGGTCGGGACCGCCGCCCTCGTCTGGTTCGGCTCGCGCGAGGTCCGTCCGTCGGTCGTCCCTGAGGGTCGGGTCGTGACCCTCGCGTTCGGGGCGATCCGGGCGGTCCTCGCCGACCGGGCGGTCCGTCGGATCTTCGCGATCTTCGGGGTGGCCTTCCTTGCCAGCCAGATGAGCCGTCCGTTCATCCCGATCCTGGTCGAACGGGTCAACGGAGATGTCGGCCTGGCCAGTGCGATCGCCCTGGTCGTCGGGACCGCGGCGCTGGTCGGGGCGCTCATCTCGCCGCTCGGGGGTTGGATCGGCGATCGGGTCGGCTTCCGGCCCGTGCTCGTCGCGGCGCTCCTCGGCGGGAGCGTCGCCGCGTTCCTCATGCCGATCGTGGGCTCGGTCGGGGCGCTCGCCCTGGTCGCGGTCGCGGTCGCCGCATTCAGCGCGGCGATCAGCGCGATGGTCTTCGGACTGCTCGCCCTGGAGGTCCCTGCCGAGCGTCGATCGGCGACGCTCAACCTCGTCTACCTGCCGCTCTACGTGGCCGGGATCGTCGGGCCCACGCTCGGCGCGATCGTGGTCCAGGCCGGGTTGTGGGCGCCGTTCTGGCTGGGCGCCGCCGTCTACCTGCTCGGAGCCATCGTCCTGGCCTCGCGTCGGTCGCTGTCGCCGTCCGAGGCGGCCGCCGGCCGGACCGCCTGACCGTCCCCGCCGGC
Organism: uncultured Chloroflexia bacterium; assembly: GCA_963744115.1. GTDB lineage: Bacteria > Chloroflexota > Limnocylindria > Limnocylindrales > CSP1-4 > Chersky-267. The sequence goes on from CAVUSI010000002.1 coordinate 105,470, forward strand.
CGCCGGCCTCGGCGTCTCCGGACCGGTCAGACGGGCAGGTCGCGCTCGGCGGGCCCGGTGTAGCGCATGTCCGGGCGGATGAGCTTGTTCGCCTCGACCTGCTCGATCGCGTGGGCCGTCCAGCCGGCGTGCCGCGCGAGCGCGAACGTAGCCGGGAACAGGTCCGGGGTCAGCCCCACCCCTTGGAGGACGGCCGCCGCGTAGTACTCGACGTTGGTCTTCAGGACGCGACCGGGCTTGAGCTCGGCCAGGACGCGCAGGACGACATCCTCGACCTGGATCGCCAGGTCGAGCCAGTCCGGCCGGACCTCCATCGCCTCGGCGACCTGGCGGAGGGCGGCCGCTCGCGGGTCGTAGGCGCGGTAGACGCGGTGCCCGAAGCCCATCACGCGCCCCCCCGAGGCCACGGTCTCGCGGACCCACGCCTCCGCCCGCTCCGGCGAGCCGATCTCGTGGAGCTGGCTGACGACCTCCGCCGGAGCCCCTCCGTGGAGTGGACCCTTGAGCGCCCCGATCGCCCCGCACACCGCGGAGGCGAGGTCCGAGCGGGTCGCGGTGATGACCCGGGCCGTGAACGTCGAGGCGTTGAGACCGTGCTCGGCGCCGACGATGAAGTACGCCTCGAGGGCACGAGCCGTCGCCGGGTCCGGGGCCGTCCCCGTGAGCTGCTGGAGGAACCCGCCGGCGAGGTCGAGGTCCGGGTCCGGTGGGACCGGGTCCAGGCCGCGGCGGATGCGGTCGAACGCGGCCAGGGCGGAGGGCGAGAATGCGGTCACGGCGCGTGCCTGCTCGGGCGTGGGCGGCCAGGCGATGCGCTCGGTCGCACCCCACACCGAGACGGCGGTCCGAAGGGCGTCCATCGGGTGCGCGCCGGGCGGCAGGGCGCGCAGCGCGACGAGCACCGGCTCGGGGACGACTGCCGCGTGGAACTGGACGCCGGGATGCCACTCGCCGGTCCACAGCAGGTCGGCGACCTCGGCGTACGTCCCGTTGGCGACGAGCTGTCCGATCGGGTAGCCGCGATAGAGGAGGCGACCGTTCTTGCCATCGACCAACCCGATGGCGCTCTCGGCTCCGACGACGCCCTCGAGACCGGGCGAATACGGCCGCGCGTCCGGGGCCTCGACCGACGAGGTCGGGGTGGCCTGGGGCGCCGACGTCTCAGTCATGTCCGGATGGTAGTCCCGCGTCGCCCGGGGCGTCGTCGAGGAAGCGGAGGACCTCGGCCGCGAAGCGGTCCGGGTGCGTGTGGTGCGCGGCGTGCTTGGCTCCGGGGATGATCACGACCCGGCCGTCGGACAGGAGACGGTCCAGCTCCCACGTCCCGTCGGTGAAGGAGGGCCCGCTGCCACCGCCGATGAGCTGGAGGACGGGGATGCGGATCGCCGCGTACCGCTCCGGGCCGGCATCCTCGCCGGCCTCCGCCCACATCTCGCGGACGATCGTCGGCGCGGCCTCGACCCGCGTCGGCCACGTCGGGGCTCGCCGATAGGCGTCGAGCTCGGTCGCCGTCAGGCCGACCACCTCGGTCATGAAGTAGGCCAGCAGACCGTCTCGATCATCGGCGGCCTTGTATGCCTCGAGTCGGGCCATCACCGCGTCGCCGTGGAACGAACCTCCGGCCGGCGCCGGGGCTCCCTCGTAGACGACGAGCCGCCGGAGATGCTCGGTGATGAGCGCGGCGCCGAGACCGACCCGGCCTCCGTACGAGTGGCCGATGACGTCGACCGGCCGGTTCGTCTCGGCGGCCACGGCGTCGACCACGGCGGCGACGTCCTCGTACTCGCGGGCGATGGCGTACGGGTCGGTGTCGCCGCTCGCCCCACGTCCCCGGCGGTCGATCGCGTAGAGGCTGTGGGCAGCTGCCAGGAGCGGACCCGCCGTCCTCCACGCGGTATGGTCGGCCGTCGCCCCGTGCACCAGGACGACGGGCGGACCCGTCCCCGAACGGAACCAGGCGATCGCGGTCCCGTCGGGGGAGCGCGTGGTGCCGCGGTCCGCCGTCACGGTTCGGGCGTCCAGCGGTAGCGGACGTCGGGTTGCCGCTCCTCGTTGCCGCTCCCGTCGCCGAACGCGATGGCGACGAACCCGTGGCGCTCGTAGAAGCGGCGCGCCCCAGCGTTGACCTCGAACGTATACAGGTCGAGACCGCGGGGGCGGCGCGTCTTGGCCAGCGTTACGAGGAGGCTGCCGATGCCGTGGCCGGTCGATCCAGGGCTGATGTACAGCTGGTCGAGCATGTCGTCGGTCAACGACATGAACCCGACGACGTCGGCCTCGTCCCGCTCCGCGATCCAGGTCTCGGTCTCGTTCAGGAGGTGGCGGCCGATCCACTCCCGGATCTGCTCCTCCGTGTGCGCCGCCGGGAAGGCGTACGTCGCATCGAAGGCGGCGATCCAGACATCCGCGATCGCGCTCGCGTCCACGGCCGTGGCGCGTCGCAGGACGATCCCGCCGGAACGGCCGCTCGGGCCGCCGCCGAGCTGCGAAGCGGACTCCCGATCCAGGATCCATGTCGCGCCCGAGCGGCGTGCCAGGACCCCGGGGAGGACGGAGGGATCACGCGGGCCCTCGAGGATCCGGGCGATCACGCCGGCCTTGCCCGCCCCGGTCGCGGTGGCCAGCACAGTCCCGGCGGCGTCGAGGATCGCCGGGTTGAGGGTCACCCGCTCGACATGGGGCTCGATGTGGCTCGGCGCGGGGATCGCCAGCCCGATCCGGTCGCTGGCCAGGGACGGGCTCCCCGGGAAGACCGACAGGAGGTGCCCATCGGCGCCGATCCCCACGAGGACCAGGTCGAACGACGGCCAGCCCTCCACGGACGGAAGCGTCGCGACGACCTCGGCCGCGTAGGTCGCCGCGCACCAGATGGCACCCAGCCCATCATCCATGGCGCGGTCGGTCGGGAACGGATGGACGTTCGCTGGCAGGATCGGGATGGCCTCGGGCGCGAGCAGGCGCTCGTCCGCGAGCCGGACGTTCGAGAGAGGGTCCGCTCGCGGGACGTACCGGTCGTCGCCCCACCACAGGTGGACCCGCGACCAGGCGACCCGGTCCCGGAGCGATGGGACGACGAGATGGCGGTAGATCGCCTCGGGCGTCGATCCGCCGGTCAGCGCGACGTCCGCGCGACCGCGTCCGGCCACCGCCGCCGTCAGTGCCTCGACGACGTGCCGGGCCGCCGCCGCACCGACGGCGTCCGCGTCCGCGACGATGAGGATCGTGGGTTCGCCCTCGCGCTCCTCGTCCCGGTCGGCGACCGGTCGTCCGCCCCGCGGTCCGAGGGCGTCGATCAAGCCTCGCCCTCGGTGGGTCGCGCGGCCACGATCCGGGCCGCCATCCGGATCGCTCCATCGGACACGACGTCGCGCCTCGGCGCCTCGATGGCCTCGGCGAGGAGATCGACCTCGGTCCGCCTCGCGGCGAGGAATCGACGATCGAGCAGCTCCACGCCGTCCTGCCAGGCGTGGACCGCCACGGTCTCGGCCTCGGCCGTCACGTCGATCCGCAGCTCGGATCCACGTCGCTCGGCCAGGAGCTCCACGCGCAGCGTCGTCCCGGACGGCATGCCGGTGATGACCGGCCGCATGACCACGCCGACCTCGCCTTGGCCGAGACGCATCGTGGCCGTGTAGCCGCGCCCCGCCAACGGCTTCACGCCCGCGTGCTTGCCTGCCGCGTGGGCCGCGTGGGCCGCGTGGGCCGCGTGGGCCGCGTGGGCCGCATGCGTGGCATGAAGATGGCTTGCAGCCGCGGCGGGCGCGCCCAGGGCGGACAGTGGCTTCACGACGGTCATTCCCAGGCGCGACGCGATCCAGGCGACGTGATAGAGGGGCTTGATCATGTTGGTCGTGCCCGGACGCCCGAGCTCGTCGTGGGTGCCATAGGTGACCGCGATCCGGCGGATCGAGCGCAGGTACGGCAGCAGGTCCGGCATGTCGAAGGTCGAGGCGATCGCCTCGCGCCAACGCGACTGTCTGGCGAGCGCGAAGTCGAACACCGCCAGCTGCCGGGTGTCGACCAGGCGGGCGAGCTCCGCGAGCCGTCCGAGTCCGTCGCCGGTCCAGCTCGAGCCGTCGATGACCAGGCGGTTCGCGTTCTCGAACAGGTCGCGTGCCTGGACCGAGCCGAGCGGCGGCTCCCCGGGCCACCAGACCGTGACCGGCAGGTCGTGGACCAGGAGGGGCTCGACGATCGCGGCGATGTGCCGCCCGGTGTCGCCGCCGGCGATCACGTAGATCGTCTCGGCGCACGTCTCCGCCGCATCGGACCGCGGCAGCATGCAGTGAGCGGTGATCCGGGCGTCCAGCCAACCGGGTCCGTCCGGGTCGGTCGGCGAACAGATCAGCGTGCGCGAGGGGTGGCGCCCCGTGAGCTGCGAGATGATCGCCGCGCAATGCTCGCCGATCTCGGGCTGGCGGGCGACCACGACGAGGTTCATCACGCTCGTTCGCGCCGCGATGTGCCGCTCCTCGACGCCGTCGACGTCGGTCGTGAGGTCGGTCACGGCCCAGATCTTGGCCAGCTCCCGCTCGATCCCGTCGATCGTCGTCGCGCGCGACGTCCAGCGCATCGTCGGTTCGCCTGGCCGGGGCTCGGCGGTCAGATCCGTCGCCATCGCCGTCCGTCCCGGGCGAGCAGCTCGTCCGCGGCCTCGGGCCCCCACGACCCGGCCTCGTAGTCCGGGAACGCAGGCGCGGGCATGTCGATCCAGGCGTCGATGATCGGGGTGACGATGCTCCAGGCCTCCTCGACCTCGTCGGCCCGGGTGAACAGCGAGGCGTCACCCAGGAGTGCGTCGAGGATCAACGTCTCGTACGCGTCGGGCGAGTCGACGTTGAACGCGGAGCCGTAGGTGAAGTCCATGTTGACCGCCCGGACGTCGAGCCCGAGGCCCGGGACCTTCGCCCCGAACCGGAGCAGGATGCCCTCGTCGGGCTGGATCCGGAGCGCCAGCAGGTTCGGCTCCGGGTCCTCCGAGCTGTCCTTGAACAGTCGGTGGGGGACGGGCCGGAACTGGATCGCGATCTCGCTCGATCGCTTCGGCAGGCGTTTGCCCGTCCGGACGTAGAACGGGACCCCGGCCCAGCGCCAATCGTCGATCTCGAACCGGGCCGCGACGAACGTCTCGGTCTCGGACGCCGGATCGACCTCGGGCTCGGCACGGTAGCCCGGGACCTGCTGGGCGGCGACCCAGCCCGGGCCGTACTGGCCGCGGACGATATCGGACCCGATCTCGTCGGGCGTCATCGGCGAGAGGGCCCGGAGGACCTTCACCTTCTCGTCGCGCAGCGCATCGGCCTCGAAGGTCGCCGGCGGCTCCATCGCCACCAGGGCAAGCAGCTGCATCAGGTGGTTCTGGAGGACGTCGCGGCTGGCGCCGGTCTCCTCATAGAACGCCCCGCGGTTCTCGACGCCGAGCGATTCGGCCACGGTGATCTGGACGTGGTCGACATAGCGTCGATTCCAGAGCGGCTCGAAGATCCCGTTGCCGAACCGGAAGACGAGCAGGTTGCGGACCGTCTCCTTGCCCAGGTAGTGGTCGATCCGGTAGACCTGTTTCTCGCGGAAGACCTTGAGGACCTCGCGGTTGAGCCGGATGGCCGAATCGAGGTCGCGACCGAACGGCTTCTCGATGACGATCCGCCGCCAGCCGCCGCCGTGCGTCTCGTGGTCCAGCCCGACGCGTCCGAGCTGGGCGATGACCTCGGTGAAGGCCGACGACTGGGTGGCGAGGTAGAACAACCGGTTCCCGCGGGTCCCGCGCTCCTCGTCGATGGCATCGAGACGGACCGACAGCCGGTCGAATGCCTCGGGGTCGGCGAAGTCGCCCTGGTGGTAGGTGACCCGGGACAGGAACTCGGCCTTCGGGCCGCTCTCCACGGGGACCCGCGAGTAGCTCTCGAGGGTCTTCCCGATCTCGGCCTGGAAGGTGAGGTCGTCGTACGCCCTGCGGCCGACCGCGACGAGCATGAACTCGTGCGGCAGGAGGTTCGTCCGCCACAGCTGGTAGAGGGCCGGGACCACCTTGCGGTGGGCGAGGTCGCCCGTGGCCCCGAACAGGACGAGGCTGGCGGGATCCGGCACGCGCTCGAGTCGAAGGCCCTCGCGGAGCGGGTTGTCGAGCTTGGGCGGCGCGATCTTGCGCTTGCCGTCCCGGGCGAGGCGCAGGTCACGGATCGTCCGTGGGAGGTCCTTGGCAGGGCGACCGGCCGGAGGGCTCGCCGGCGCCCCGTCCGCCGAGGCCGGGTCCACGGGAGCCGTCGGGCGTGCCACGTCGTCGGTCGTCTATTCGCTCTTGACGGCGTGGCCGCCGAACTCGTTGCGCAGCGCCGCCAGCACCTTGGCGCCGTACGAGTCCTCCTGGCGCGACCGGAAGCGGGTCAGCAGCGACAGGGTGATCACCGGCGCAGGCACGTCGTGGTCGATCGCCTCCTGGACGGTCCACCGTCCCTCGCCCGAATCGGCGACCCAGCCCTTGAGGTGGTCGAGCTCCTGGCCGTTCGCGCTGAACGCTCGCTCGGCCAGCTCGAGCAGCCACGACCGGACGACCGAGCCGTGGTTCCACAACTTGGAGATCGCCGCCAGGTCGAGCGTGTAGTCGCTCGCGTGCATGATCTCGAATCCTTCGGCGTAGGCCTGCATCAGCCCGTACTCGATGCCGTTGTGGACCATCTTGACGTAGTGCCCCGATCCGGGGCCGCCGACATGGAGGTAGCCGTCGACGGGCGCCAGTGACCGGAAGATCGGTTCGAGCGGTCCGACCGCCTCGGCCTCGCCACCGACCATCAGGCAGAAGCCGTTGGCGAGGCCCCAGATCCCGCCGCTCGTCCCGGCGTCGATATAGCGGAGACCCTTCTCGGCGAGCTTCGCGTGGCGGCGGACGTCGTCGTGGAAGTTGGTGTTCCCACCGTCGATGATCGTGTCGCCCGGCGCGAGGAGCTCGGACAGCTCGTCGATCTGCGCCTCGGTGGCGTCCCCTGCGGGGACCATCACCCAGACCGCTCGCGGCGCTTCCAGCTTGGCCACCAGCTCCTCCAGGCTGAAGGCCGGGACGGCGCCCTCGGTCGCGATCTCCCGCGTCTTCTCGGCCGTCCGGTTGTAGGCGACGACCTCGTGCCCGTCGCGCAATAGGCGACGGACCATGTTGCCGCCCATCCGCCCGAGCCCGATGAATCCGATCCGCATGATGTCTATGCCTCCTCGACGGCCGCGGAGAGCGCTCGCTCGAGCGCGGCCAGGCCGGCGTCGGGGTCCGGGCCGAGGTGGATCCGCACGACCGGGAGGTCGTGCGCCCGGAGCACGCTCAGGTCGCCGGCCGCCTGTGCGTCGATGAGCTGGCCGAAGGTGTACGGCTTGCCGGGGATCGGGCGATCGACAGGATGGTCCGCGGTCAGCTGGAGGAACCAGCCGATCGGCGCGCCGCCCTTGTGGAGCTGGCCCGTCGAGTGGAGGAAGCGCGGGCCATAGCCGGTGGTCGTCGCCCGACCCGTCCGGTCGCGGAGGACGGCCCGGATCCGGGCGAGCGCGGCGTCGCGATCGGGCCTCGGTGCGACGTAGGCCTGGAGGGCGGCGTACCCGGTCGGCTTGAGCGACGCGAGCTGGAGCCGCAGCGCCGCAGCAAGGTTCGGGTCATCGGCCCGGAGCGGCGCCGGGCCGGCCACGCCGGGTTCGATCCCGTGCCCGTGCTCGATCGCCTCGAGGACCGCCCGCGTCCCGGACTTCGCCTCCTCGACGTTCGGTTGGTCGAACGGGTCGATCCCGAGGACGATCCCGGCGATCGCCGTGGCCACCTCCCAGCGGACGAACTCGCCCGCGATGTCGATCGGGTCATCGATCGCGATCCGGACGACCGGGTGGCCGGCCGTCTCGAGGGCCGCCATGAGGGCGTCGGCCGAGGTGCCGTCCGAGGCCGGTGCCGGGCCCGCGGAGTCGGTGAGGGTGAGGCGGACGAAGATCCGATCCGGGCCGTACGCCGCGGCCGGGCCGAGCGGCTCGAGATCCACCGGGACGATCCCGACGCCGTGCTTGCCGGTGCTCTCGGCGATCAATTGCTCCGCCCAGGACCCGAAGCCGGCGATCTCCGGATCGGCGACGAAGGTGAGCTTGTCGCGGCCGGCGACGGCGTAGGCGCCCAGGACCAGTCCGAGGTGGACCCCGGGATTCGCGAGCGGATCCTTGGCGTGGCAGCGGTCGAGCATCAGCCGGGCGCTGCCGAGGAGCGGGTCCAGGTCGACCCCGATGAGGCTGGCCGGCACCAGACCGACATACGTCAGCGCCGAGTAGCGCCCGCCGACGTCGGGCGGATTGATGAAGACCTCGCGCAGCTCGTCGTGGTGCGGGATGGCCTCGAGGCTCGGGTTCGGGTCGGTGATCGCCACCATGAAGTCGCCGGGGGTCTCCTGGTGGGCGTGGCGCGCGTCGAGCGCGGCTCGGATCCGGGCCCACGCCTCCGCCTGGAAGGCGAGCGGCTCGGCGGTCGTGCCGGACTTCGACGCGACGATGAACAGCGTCTCGAGCGGGTAGAGGCCGTCAACGGTGGCCGCCACCGCCGCCGGATCGGTCGAGTCGAGGACACGCAGCTCGACCCAGTCACCGCCGTCGCCGAAGGTCTTCTTGAGGACCTCGGGAGCGAGGCTGCTGCCACCCATCCCGGCCACGATCGCCGTTCGGAAGCCGGTCTCGCGGATCGCCTCGCCGAAGGCTTCGAGCGTCCCGATCTGCTCCTCGAAGTGGTTCGGGGCGTCCAGCCAGCCCAGTCGCTGGGCGATCGTCTCCTGGATCTCCGGATCGGACGACCACAGGCTCGGATCGCGCGCCATGAGCCGCTCCGCCCATCGTTCGCTCCGCGCCCGCTCGACGAGCGTCGCGGGGACCACGGGCTGGTCCGCGGCTGCGTCGGTGGTCTCGGTCACGGTCGTACCTCCTGCCCCGACGGCGTGGCGGCTTCGGCCGCCTCGATCGCGAGGACCTTGTCCAGTCGTCGACGGTGGCGGGGCGCTCCGGTGAACGATGCCCCAAGGAACGCCCGCACGCACTCGAGCGCCGGCTCCGGGCCGATCACCCGCGCGCCGAGCGTCAGGACGTTCATATCGTCGTGCTCGACTCCCTGGTGAGCCGAATACGTATCGTGGCAGACCGCCGCACGGACGCCTCGGATCTTGTTGGCGGCCACGGATGCCCCCACTCCCGAGCCGCAGATCAGGACGCCCCGATCGACGGCTCCGTCGCGGACCGCCCGCCCGACCCGCTCGGCGTAGTCCGGGTAATCGTCGTCGGGGTCCGAGCCGTCGCCGCCGAGGTCGATCAGCTCGCCGGGCAGGTCGGCCGCGCGAAGACGCGCGAGGAGCGCGTCCTTGAGCTCGGCTCCGGCATGATCGGCGGCGAACCCGACGCGCATCGGAGGCTCCGGCCCGGCGGTCAGCGTGCCGGCTCGGCGTCGGCGCCGTGACCCATGGCCGGTCCAGCCAGCCGCAGGCCGACCGGCTGGTGGCCGTGGTCGACGGTCGGGATCCGGCCGCGCAACCCGTCCCTGACGACGCGTCGCCCCACCTCGGCGACGCGATCCGGCGTGAAACCGAAGTGATCGAAGATCGTCGCTGCCGGGGCGCTCGCCCCGAAGTGGTCGATCCCGATCAGCGCTCCTTCGTCGCCGGCGTAGCGCTCCCAGCCGAGGGTGACGCCGGACTCGATGGTCAATCGTCGCCGCGCGGCCGTCGGCAGGACCTCGTGGCGGTAGGCGGCGGGTTGCAGCTCGAACAGCTCCCAGCAGGGGAGTGACACCACCCTGGTCCTGATCCCCTCGGCCGTGAGCGACTCCGCCGCCGCCGCGGCGAGCGGCAGCTCTGAGCCGGTCGCGATGACGATGAGGTCGATGGCTTCCGGCCCGCCGCTCGACTCCCGCACGATGTAACCGCCGCGGGCGACGCCCTCCCGGGCTCGGTCGGCCGTCTCCGGCAGCGTCGTGAGCTTCTGGCGGGTGAGCGCCAGCGCGACCGGTCCGTCCGACCGTCCGACGGCGACCGCCCATGCCGCGGACGTCTCATTGGCGTCCCCGGGCCGGATCAGCCACAGGTTCGGGATCGCCCGGAGGGCGGCGTAGTGCTCGACCGGCTGGTGGGTGGGGCCGTCCTCGCCCAGCCCGACCGAGTCATGCGTCCAGACGTAGATGACGTGCAGTCCAGACAAGGCGGCCAGCCGGACCGACCCGCGCATGTAGTCGCTGAAGGTCAGGAACGTCGCCACGTACGGGAGGAACCCGCCGTGGTAGGCGATCCCGTTGGCGATCCCGCCCATGGCATGCTCGCGGACCCCGAAGCGCAGGTTCCGGCCCGGCTCGTCGGCCTCGAAGTTGGCGGCACCCTTGACGTCGGTCAGGTTCGATTCGGACAGGTCGGCGGCACCGCCGAACAACTCGGGGATCGTCTCGGACAGGACCTGGATGGCCGCCTGGCTCGCCTGGCGGGTCGCCAGGTCCTCGCCGACGGCATAGGTCTTCAACCCGGCGGTCGCGCCCGGCCGAAGGTCCCCGTCAAGGCGGCGGCCGAGCTCGGCGGCCTCGGTCGGGTAGGCCTTCCGATAGCTCGTCATCCGCGCGTTCCACGCCTCGGCCAGGTGCTCGCCGCGCGGGATCGCGCGCGAGAACATCGCGGCGGCCTCGTCGGGGACGAAGAAGGTCCGGTCGGGATCCCAGCCGTAGGCCTCCTTGGTGAGCCGGACCTCGTCCTTGCCGAGCGGCGCCCCGTGCGCCTTCTGGCTGTCCTGCTTGTTCGGCGAGCCGAAGCCGATGTGCGTCCGGACGGCGATCAGGCTTGGCCGCGGGTCGGCCTCGGCGGCGGTGATCGCGGCGGAGATCGCCTCGAGGTCGTTGCCGTCGTCGACCCGCTGCGTGTGCCAGCCGTAGGCGTCGAACCGCGCGGGGACGTCCTCGCTGAACGCCATCGCCGTCGGGCCGTCCAGCTGGATGTGGTTGTCGTCGTAGAGCATCGTCAGCTTGCCCAGGCGCAGATGGCCGGCCAGCGACGCCGCCTCGGCGGCGATCCCTTCCTGGAGGTCGCCGTCCGAGCAGATCGCGAACGTGCGATGGTCGACGACCTCGTGGTCGGGTCGGTTGAACTCGGCGGCGAGACGGCGCTCCGCGATCGCCATCCCGACCGCGTTCGCGACGCCCTGGCCGAGTGGTCCGGTCGTCGCCTCGAGACCCGGCGTGAGCCCGTACTCGGGGTGCCCGGGCGTCCGTGAGCCCCACTGACGGAACCGCTGGAGCTCGCTCATCGGCAGCTCGTAGCCCGTCAGGTGGAGCAGCGCGTAGACCAGCATCGATGCGTGGCCGGCGCTCAACACGAAGCGGTCGCGGTCCGGCCAGTCGGGCCGCGTCGGAGCGTGGCGGAGGTGACGCGTCCACAGCACATAGGCCATCGGGGCCATGCCCATCGGGGCGCCCGGGTGACCGGACTCGGCCTGCTGCACACCGTCGATCGCCAGGGTCCGGATCGTATCGATGGCGAGCCGGTCGAGCCGGTCGTCGGTGGCGGTCATCGGTCTGGCGGGCTCCCTGCGTCGTGGGCGCGATCCGGGGATGCCATTGTATGCCGGGGTCCGGACGCGAGCGCGGAGCGTGGAGCGTGGAGCCGGGCGACGGACCGCTTGGTCGCTATCCTCGAGTCGTGCCGACGCTCCGCCGTAGCCGTCCTGCTCCGACCCGGGTCATCGTCCTGGGAGACCTCATGCTCGATGTGGTTCTCGCGCCGACGCAGCCGCTTCGTCTCGGAACGGATGTCCCGGGCCGGGTGACGATCCACCAGGGTGGCTCGGCGGCGAACACGGCCCGCTGGCTTGCCTGGCTCGGCACTCGGACGCAGCTCATCTGCGCGGTCGGGCGGGACGCGCCCGGTCGTGCGCTCGTCGCGGCGGTCCGGTCCGACGGCGTGACCGTGCGGGCGATCCATCCGGGCACCGCGCGGACCGGGCGGATCGGCGTGGTCGTGACGGCTGCCGGCGAGCGGTCCTTCGTCGCGGATCGGGCCGCCGCGGATCGGCTCGCCCCGAGCGACATCCGGCCGGGCTGGTTCGGGTCGGTGGATCTCCTCCACCTACCCGTGTACTCGCTCCTCGGCGAGCCGCTCGGGCAGGCCGGGCGCGCCGCTGTCGCGCTGGCTCGTGCCGCCGGGGCGCTGATCAGCCTGGACCTCGCATCGGTCGGCCCGCTCCTGGCCGATGGGCAGGCCGCCGCCCGGAGCCGGATCGGCGAGGTCGCCCCGGACCTGCTGCTGGCGACCGCGACCGAGCTCCGGGCGATCACGGGCACCGGGGCGCAGGCCGATGAGCGCGCGCTCGCGCTGGCCCCGCTCGTGGTCGTCAAGCGCGGCGCCGACGGCGTGAGCGTCCTGGCCCGCGGCGGTTCGCCCGTGCGGTTCGACGTGGCCACCCGGCCGATCGCGGCGATCGACACCACCGGCGCGGGCGATGCGTTCGATGCCGGGTTCATCGCCGAGTGGCTGGCCTCCCGCGCGGTCGGGCGGTCGCCGTCCGTCGGCCTTCGTCGAGCCGCGGTCGCCGGCAACCGGATCGCCACGCGTCAGATCTCGGTCCCGCGCCGCGAGCTCCGGCTCGTCTGAGATCGCGTGCGCTACGCTCCGGCGATGACCGTCGAGGATCGCCTGTCGCCGAGCGCCGAGGTCCGCGCCGCCCTGGCCGCCGGTCGGCCGGTCGTGGCGCTCGAATCGACGCTGATCAGCCACGGGCTGCCGTATCCCCAGAACGAGGCAGTGGCACGGGCGTCGGAGGCCGCCGTCCGGGAGTCCGGTGCCGTTCCCGCGACCGTCGCCATCCGCGACGGCCGCCTGCTCGTCGGCCTGGACGGACCCGATCTCGAGGCGCTGGCGACGGCGCCGGCCGGCTCGGTCCTGAAGGCCGCCCGGCCGAACCTCGCGGTGGCGCTGGGTCGCCCCGGCTGGGCCGCGACGACCGTGTCGGCGACCATGATCGCCGCCGCAGCCGCCGGGATCCGGGTCTTCGCCACCGGCGGGATCGGCGGCGTCCATCGTGGCGCGCTTGGCGGCGTGGGCGGCCCGGGTGATGCCGGCGCTGCCGGCGCGCCGGGCCGGCTTGCCTCGCTTGACATCTCGTCTGACCTCGACGAGCTGGCCCGCACACGGGTCGCGGTCGTGTGCGCCGGTCCGAAGGCGATCCTCGACCTGCCACTGACCCTCGAGTATCTCGAGACGCGCGGCGTCCCGGTCGTCGTGGTCGGACAGGATGAGATGCCTGGCTTCTATTCCCGCGCGAGCGGGGTCCGGGCGCCGACCAGCGTCCCTGACGAGGCCGCCGCCGCGCGCCTCGTAGCAGATCACCTCCAGCTCGACCTGGGCTCCGGCATCCTCGTCTGCGTCCCGGTCCCGGTTGGCGCTGCGATGACCCTCGAGGCGGCCCGGTCAGCGGTCGATGCGGCCGTCGCCGAGGCGGACGACAACGGCCTCCACGGCCCCGCCCTCACACCCTGGCTGCTTGCCCGGATCGCGGAGCTGACCGGTGGAGCGAGTCTTCGCGCCAATACCGCGTTGATCGAGAACGACGCCCGGGTCGCCGGTCGACTCGCGGTCGCGCTCGCGAAGGCGGCCGGCTGACCATCGAGCCGGTACGGCAAGGCGCGGATGCCGTCTCCCTGGACCCTGACGCGCGGGCGCCATGACGGCGACTTCTGCCGTACGGTGTTCGATGGGTATCTGCCATCGGTATGACCGGAGGCTTCTCCGGGGGCGCTCGTGGTGGTAGACTCCGCGTCCCCGAACCGCGTGTTCCGCCCGGGAGTCCCATGTCCGCTCCGATCATGGCGCCCGCGATCGATGCCCGCGGCATCCGTCGCGTCTACAGCGCCAAGCCCGAGCCGATCACCGCGCTCGACGGCATCGACCTCGAGGTCAGGCCGGGCGAGTTCTTCGGCCTGCTCGGACCGAACGGCGCCGGCAAGACGACGCTGATCAAGATCCTCACCACGCTCCTCCTCCCGAGCGCCGGGACCGCGCACGTGTTCGGCTTCGACATCGAGAACGAGACGAAGAAGATCCGTCGGATCATGAACATGGTGTCGGGCGGGGAGCAGTCGGGCTACGGGATCCTGACGGTCCGGGAGCAGCTCTGGATGTTCGGCCAGTTCTATGGCCTGGGCACGCGTGAGGCGTGGGCCCGGGTCGACGAGCTGATCGAGGCGGTCGGTCTCGGCGAGCAGCGCCTCCAGCGGGTCAGCGCCCTGTCGACGGGACAACGACAGAAGATGAACTTCGCCCGCGGGCTGCTCAACGACCCGTGGATCCTGTTCCTCGACGAACCGACGCTGGGCCTCGACGTCGCGGCCGCACGCCAGGTTCGCGAGCTGGTCACCGGCTGGCAGGCGTCCGTCCCCGGGCGGACCGTCCTGCTGACCACGCACTACATGGCCGAGGCCGACGAGCTGTGCGAGCGGATCGCGATCGTCGACCGGGGCCGGGTCCTGGCCATCGGCAGCCCGGCCGAGCTCAAGCAACGGGTGCAGCGCGAATCGATCTTCCGGATCGAGCTCGACCGGCTCGACGGGGGCACCGGCGCCCTCGCCCGGGTCCCGGGTGTCGTCAGCGCGACCGCCGCCGCGACGGACGGGGCCGCGCCAGGCGGTCGTCAGAGCGTCGAGGTGAACCTCGTCCTCGAGGACGACGGCGCGCTGGGTGGCGTCGTCGGTGCGCTGGCGTCGCTGGGCGCCCGCATCCTCGCCCTGCGCAAGTCGGAGCCGACCCTCGAGGAGGTCTTCGTCGAGCTGGTCGGGCGCGGGTTCGATGACGAGGAGGCCGACGGCCGCGGTCGTGGTCGCGGCCGCTCCGGCGGGTCGAACGGTCGGAGCCGTCCGCACGAACCGGGCGAGCCGGACCCGGGAGAGCTGGAGTGAGCGCCGGGCGGTGGGTCGGGCAGCCGTCGACCGACCCGCGGTCGGCGGCCGATTGGAGTCGTCGGCGGATCGTCACCAACAACCTGCGAAGCGTGCTCGGACGGGCCTATCCGCGGACCCGAGGCCTGGCCCGCGAGCGTTCGTGGATCCTGTTCGAGATCCTTCTCCCGTTCCTGACGACGTCCGCCTTCGTGTTCGTCTATCGCGCGCTCAAGGCGCCCCCGGAGTACATCGGGTTCGCCGTCCTCGGTGGGGCGATGGCGGCCTTCTGGCTCAACGTCGTCTGGATGATGGCCGCCCAGCTCTACTGGGAGCGGGACCAGGGCAACCTCGAGCTCTATTTCGCCGCGCCGATGAGCTTCATGAGCGTCCTGTTCGGGATGGCCCTCGGTGGGATGGTGATGAGCTCGACCCGGGCTGCGGCGGTCCTGATCATCGCGACCCTCGTCTACGGCGTCGTCTTCTCGGTCGAGCAATGGGGCCTGCTGCTGGCCGTCTTCTTCCTCACCCTGTCGGCGATGTACGCCCTGGGGATGGTCCTTGCCAGCCTGTTCCTCGCCTGGGGCCGGGAAGCATGGCACCTGAGCCAGCTCATGGAGGAGCCGGTCTACTTCGTGTCGGGGTTGAGCTTCCCGGTCGCTGCCCTCGGGCGGCTCGGGGTCCTGGCGGTCGCCACCATCCCCCTGGCGACCGGGCTCGATGCGATGCGCCAGCTCGTCTTCGCCGGGCAGGGGACCACCGAGTCGATCCTGACGCCGGCGGCCGAGGCCGGGTTGCTCGTCGTGATGACCGCGTTCTTCCTGGTCGTCGCCCGGTTCGCCCTGAGCAACCTTGAACAGCGTGCCAGGCGCGAGGGCCGCCTGACGATGCGCTGGCGATGACCGCTCCCGCCGTCCCGATCCTGTTCGACCCCCGCCGGACCGACGGTCGCGGCTCGAGCGACCGTCTGCGCAGCTTCCGAACGGCCGCGACCCTGGGCTGGAAGATGGAGGCGAACTGGACGGACCCGGTCCTGTTCTTCACCTACTCGGTGGCCAAGCCGGTGAGCTCCGCGCTCATCCTGGTCGCGATGCTCCAGGTGATCGCCGGGGCATCGAGCCAGCAATACCGGAGCTTCGTCGTCGTCGGCAGCGCGCTCTGGTCGTTCGTCATCTCGGGCATCGCCGGGCTTGCCTGGTCGGTCCTCGACGACCGTGAGCGCTACCGGATGCTCAAGTACGTCTACGTCAGCCCGAGCGACTTCCTGGTCGTCCTGCTCGGTCGCGGGACCGCCCGGATCGGTGTCGGGGCGATGGGCGCCGTGATCACCCTGGCGGTCGGCGTCCTGCTGCTCGGCGTCCCGTTCGACCTCGCCCTCGTCGACTGGGGGCTCCTGGTCGTGGTCACCGTCGTCGGCCTCGGCTCGATCATCGCGATCGGC
Organism: uncultured Chloroflexia bacterium; assembly: GCA_963744115.1. Lineage (GTDB taxonomy): Bacteria > Chloroflexota > Limnocylindria > Limnocylindrales > CSP1-4 > Chersky-267. The sequence continues at coordinate 121,807 of CAVUSI010000002.1, forward strand.
GTCCTCATGGCCGCCGTCTGCCTCCAGACCCGCCAGGATTCGTGGCACTACCCGGAGGCCGTGGCCGGCGGGTTGTTCCTGATCTCCGGCGCGGTCTTCCCGCTCTCCGCGCTGCCGCCGGCGATCCAGGCCGTCGGCCTGCTGAACCCCTTGACCTGGTGGATGGAGGGGACGCGCCTGGCCCTCTTCCCGACCGGGACGAGCGCGATCGGCGGCAGCGGGTCGCTCTATACGGACCTGACCGGAAGCCTCGCACCGGACGGCCCGACCATCGTGGTCGCCTTGCTCGTGACCGGGGCCGTCGTTACACTCGTTTCAGCCGTCGTCTTCCGCTGGAGCGAGCATCGAGCGAAGGATCGCGGGCTCATCGACCAGACGACCGGATCCTGAGCGGAGGTCCGCTCGGTGTCGGGCGGCGCGAACAGGAGGTCGGACCCGTGCGGATCTATGAGGGCTCCCCGCGCCAGGACTTCGAGGAGGTCTTCCGCTCGATCGGGGCATTCCTCGACCAGCGCGCGATGAAGGAGGTCCTGCTGGCCGAGGCGCCGGACGGGTTCATCGTCCAGGGGCTGGTCTCGAGCGGCGTCGACGCAGGTGCCTGGTCCGAGTCGATGGGGACGCAGACGAAGGAGACCCTGACCTTCCTGGACGACGACATCGCCAGGTTCATGGACGAGGCACTCGCCCGCCGCAACCATGCCGTCGCCGACGACTGGGCCAAGGCGGGCTACTATGAGAAGGCGTTCCGGGTCCTCGGGCGATACATGGACGAGCAGAAGCCGCGGGACACCTTCTTCTTCGAGCAGGACGGTGCGTTCGTCGTCCGCCTGCTGATGGCCAGCCCCACGGGCAGCCGGCACGTCCTGTCGGAGTTCACCCGCGAGGACATCGACGCGATGATCGCCCAGGGGCCGGCCCTGCGCGACACGAAGGCCCGGCCGGGGCAAGCCGCACCGGCCGAGAAGTAACCGCTGCGCGGGACCCCGCGTGACCGAACGGAGGAATCCGATGAAGGCCCTGAAGACCGTCGCCGTCGCCCTGGGTGTCACGCTCGGAGCGCTGATCGTCATCCCGCTGGTCGTCCTGGCCGGCCTGTTCGTCTGGCTCAAGGTGACCGAGGAGAGCGACGAGGAGGCCCTCGAGCTCGACCAGGAAGGCATCTGACCCGAGCCGGCGGCCCGACCCGGGCCGCCGCTTGACCGCCGCCGGGGCTCCGACCCCGCTGACGCCCGACGCGATCGCCGCGCCGGGCGTCTCGACGTCCTGGTCGACCGCCACGGGAGCGGATGCGGCGCGGCCCGCTGTCGCTCGGGCCCTGGCCGCTCGGCCCGGGTCCATGGCCCCGGCCGGGACGCCCTCCGAGCGCCGGCTGGCCGAGATCTCGGCCGTCGGCGTGATGGCCATCTGGGCCGGCAACTTCATCGTCGTCAAGGCGTCGATCCCGATCCTGACCCCGGTCGGGTTCGCGTTCCTGCGGTTCCTCGTCGCAGGACTGGTCCTGCTCGTCCTGTGCCGCTGGTGGGAGGGCTCGATCGGCATCCCCCGACGCGACCTGGGGCGGATCGCACTGCTCGGGTTCGTCGGGTTCGGCGCCTACCAGATGCTGTGGACCACCGCCCTGTCGTCGACCAGCGTCGGCAACTCGGCCCTCCTCATCGCGGCGACACCGATCTTCACGATGCTCATCTCCGCGGCGATCGGGACGGACCGGCTGGGTCGGACCCGGGCGATCGGCGCCTGCATCTCGTTCGGCGGCGTGGCGATCGTCGCGGCGACCCACGGTGCCAGCTTCGACCGGGCGGCGCTCGGGGACGTCCTGACGATCGGCGCGGCGATCTGCTGGGCGATCTACGTCAGCTTCGGAGCCGCGGTCCTGCGCCGGCACTCGCCGCTCCGGACCTCGGCCTGGGCGATCCTCGCCGGGACCGCGCTGCTGGTCCCGGCCGCCGCCTGGGAGATGGCCCACGCGGATCTCGCCGCGGTCGGGCCTGCCCAGGTCGCGGCCGTCGCCTATTCCGCCCTCCTGGCCGGCGCGCTGGGCAACGTCGTGGTCTTCCGCGGGATCAAGATGCTCGGCCCGACCAGGATCACCAACCTGCAGTTCCTGCCACCCGCCCTGGCGATCGTCATGGCGGCGGTCTTCCTCGGCGAGCCGATCCTGCCGACGCAGGTGGTCGGCGGGATCGTGATCGTCCTGGGCGTGGTCATCGCCCGACGCGACCGGGGCTCGCGACCCTCCGTCGAGGCGAGCTGATGGCCGCGCGGTCGCGCTCCGGGCGGGGCGACGGGGCGGATGCGGGCGGCGGCACGGCAGCGCCGGTCGAGCCGCTGCCCGACGGGGCCGTGCCGCTCGCGATCCTGGTCGACTACGACGGCACCATCGCCCTCACCGACGTCTCGGACACGATCATGGCCGAGCACGCGCTGGACGCCGGCGAGCAGATGGCCGCCCAGTACGACGAAGGTCTCATCGGCTCGCGCCGGTTCTGGGACTGGCAGACCGACCAGATCCGGGCCGAAGCCGGCGACCTGCTGGCGACGGCGGCGCGACAGCCGCACGACCCGGGTTTCGTCCCGTTCGTCCGTCGCGCCCAGGCGGCCGGCATCCCGGTCGAGGTCGTCAGCGACGGGCTCGGGTTCTTCATCGCGCCGGCGATGGAGCGGCTCGGCCTGCCGGAGGTCCCGATCGTGACCGCTCGCACGACCTTCGCCGACGGACGGGCGACCATCGCCTACCCCAACGGCCACCCGACCTGCCGGGTCTGTGGGACGTGCAAGCGCCAACGGGTCCAGGCGCACCAGGCGGCCGGCCGGGCGGTCGTCTTCATCGGCGACGGCGAGAGCGATCGCTACGCGGCCGGCTACGCCGACGTCGTCTTCGCCAAGCGGCTCCTCGTCCCGATCTGCCTCGCCAACGGCTGGCCGTTCGAACCATGGACCGAGTTCGCCGAGGTCCACGCCTGGCTGGACGCCACCCTCGCCGCCTGGCGGCGAGACCCGACGGCCTCGCCACTGCCACGTCCCTCCGGGCACCCGTTCTTCTGCGGCCCGGAGGTCTGGGGCGACGGCCGGGAGGACCCCCCGGCGCCCGGCGGCTGACCCACCGGCCACCGGGTCGGTTCGGTCACTCCCCGATCAGCTGGAGATGCACCCGGCGATCGCGCGGGCGAACCCCGTCGAAGTCGACGAAGTAGATCCGCCCGAAGTCGCCGAGCTCCATCCGGCCGTCGACGACGGGGATCGTCTCGGAGCGGCCGACCAGGGCCGAGCGGACGTGGGCGTCCGTGTTCAGGCTCCAGACCGCCTCCTCGTGGAGGTTCTCGACGGCGTGCTTGATGTGCAGCTTCCCGGGATGGAGGTACTGCCCCTCGTGGCGGCAGGTCGGGACGAGGATCTCCAGGCGATCGAGCATGTCCTGGAGGAGGTGCTCGGTCCCGTCGTACAGACGGTCGTGCGATTCCTCCTGGATGATGACGCTGCACGTCGTGTGCGGCGAGTAGACCGTGATCGTTCCCATCCGGATCCCGGAGCGCCGGACCGCCTCCACGGCCTGGGCGGTCACGTCGTGGAACATCGGCTTGTGGAGCGGGCTGCTGACGTCGACGATCTCGTGGTAGACGGTCATCTGATCGATCCTTTCCGTTGATCCGTGGACGGGCGCCGGCGACGGCGAGGCGCGGTCGTCCACCGCCCGCTCACGGGAGCTCGAGCGCCGCCGCTGTCGGGTGAGTCTTGAGCCAGGCGCGCTGCATCGCCCCGATCATCGCCTCCATCATGGCGATCGGGTCGTCCGCCTTGAGGATGCCGCTGGACGAGCCGGTGCCGCCGACTCCGAGGCCCATCATCGCCTCGACGTCGTCCGGGGTCTGGACGCCGGCAGCGGACATCACGATCACCCCCGGATCGATCCCTCGCACCATCTCGATCGTCCGCTCGACGAACCCGCGCATCTCGGTGGCGGCCGAGCGGCTCGTGGCGATCAGGTCGGGGGGCTCGGCCAGGACGATGTCCGGGCCGAAGAGCGCGACCGCGGCGGCCTCTTCCGGGGAGTCGGCATAGACCATCGTGAGGATGCCGAGCTCCCGAGCCCGCCCGACGGCGCGATGGATGTCGCTGAGGGTCATCCTCCGCTCGGAATGATTGAGCATCGCCCCGACGGCTCCGGCCTCCCGGATCGCCTCGGCGAGGACGCTCCCGACACCGCGGCCGGGAGCGACCGGATCCATGTGCTGGGCGAAGACGAGAAGATGCCGGGTCTCGCGGGCGACGGCCGCGATGTCCACGGTCTGCGGATCGAAGACGATGCTGACCCCGAGCTCCTCGCCGATCCGATCCGCGGCCTTCGCGAGGCGCACGGCCTCCGGCCCCCAGGCGTAGGCCTTCAGGCCGATCTCGAAGACCGGCGGCCGGAGGCGGTGACGGCTGTCCATGCTCAGACCACCACCGCCTCGATGCCCGAGCATCTCGGCCAGGACGAGGAGTCGGTCGGACCAGCGACCCTGGGCGGCAGCCATGTGGTGGGGAGCGCCGGCCTGGCACCACTCGTTGCACCACTCGTCGATGGGCAGGCTGTCGTGGCGGAAGAGGGTCTGGGGTGCCGAGATGGGCCGGGGCGGGAACGGGATGAACTCGCCCTCGGAGATGACGAACCGCCACTGGTTCTCGCCCATCGTCACGAGGGCGAGGTTGGTGACCGGCCCGGGCTGGTAGGCGAACTCGAAGCCGGCGCCGAAGCCGTGGACGCCCTGGTAGTAGATGGAGTGCTTGACCTTGGCCGCGCCGGGCGTGGCCAGGGCAGGGTTGCCGTGGCCGTCGTGCGAGAACATCACGGCGTTGTTCTCGAAGTCGATGACGTAGTTCTCGACGGTCGTGGCCTGGCCCGCCAGCTCCTGCATGATCAGCTGGGCGACGGCGCAGTTCACGTCGCCTTCCGGAGACGCGGCGATCCCGAGCTCGCACAGTCGGCCGGTGCCGTACGAGGGGATGATGCCGACCCGTGGGTCGGTCAACCAGACCTGGTCGAAGGCGGTGAAGGCGTCGAAGCCGCGTTCCTTGACGACCGATTCGAGGGCAAGGGCCAGCCGCACCGACCGCTCGAACAGCTCGGGCTCCATCTCGACGGTGTACTTGGCCCGTTCGGTAGCGACGGTCGCGTCGACCTCGGCCTGGGGGATCTCGCCGAACCGGACCGCGATCTTCTCGGGCTCGAGCGGCCAGACGACCGGCCCGATGTCCTGACGCAGCGACAGCCCATCGAACATCAGGTCGGTCATCCCCTCGAACGGATGGCCGACGAGCGCGATCCGGGCGGTCCGCAAGCGCCGCCGGACGGCCGCAGCGGCGATCATATCGCCACCTTGCGCTGCCCTGCGGGATCGTCCAGTCGTGAGGTCACCATCGTGAAGTCGCGGCCCGTCCTGAGCAGGACCGCGGTCAGCTCGGGCATCCCGGCCATCCCTGAATTGAGCATCACGACGTCGAACCCGTCGTCCTCGCCGAGCCGGCTGATCCGCTGGGCGTTCCAGACAAGCACGGGCGCCGTGGTGTCGATGAAGCAGCGGGCGGGAACGACGCCCTTGGTGTAGGCCAGCTCCATCGCCACGATGATGTCGACGTCCTCGGCGTTGAACATGCGGGCCGCCTCGGCCGCCTGGTGCTCCTCCTCGACCAGCCCGGCGTGGACGACGTCGCCGTACGCCGCCAGGAGGTCCGCGATCTCCTGGGCCGCCGCCGTCGCGGCCGGTCGCATGTGGGCGGTCTTGTTGTAGTCGTCCTCGAGCAGCGCCATGACCAGGACGCCGATCTTCGCCTTGACCTTCACCTTGGGCCTCCCTGAGCTACCTGGATGGGTTCATGTCATGGTCTGAGGCCGACCCGGTCGGCTGCCCGGTCGACGCGGCGAACAGCGGGCGCAGCGCCTCGAACAGGTCCCGATAGGTGCGATACGCCGCCTCGTATGCCTCGCGCGTCGTCGGGTCCGGCTCGATATCGATCCTGGACGGCGACCATCGCCCGCCCGGCCTCGTCGAGATCGCGGAAGACCCCGGCTGCGACCCCGGCCAGCATCGCGTCGCCCCGGACCGCGGCGTCCTCGCCGTGGAGGGTGATCACGTCCATCTCGCAGACGTCGGCCTTGACCTGGTTCCAGAGCGGGCTCCGTGCCCCTCCACCGTGGGAGTGGATCTCGGTCGCGGGTGCTCCCGCCGAGGCCAGCAGTTCGATGTTGCGCCTCAGCATGAACGCGACGGCTTCGAGGATGGCGCGCACGAAGTGGCCCTGGCCGTGACCGAGTCCGAACCCATAGAACACACCCCGGGCCGCCGGATCGTACTCGGGGCTGAAGGCCCCGGCGAGGTGGGGCAGCATCACCAGCCCTTCGGATCCGGCCGGCACCGCCGCCGCACGCTCCGTCAGCAGGTCGTAGGCGTCGCGACCCTCGCGCTGGGCGCGTTCGATCTCATCGCGGCCGAGGGTGTCGCGGAACCAGGTCAGGGCCATCCCGCCGGTCGGGCAGACCGGGCAGTAGAGGTAGCGACCCGGCGCCGAGTGGATGTAGACCGGCGTCTGGCGGCTCGGGTCCCCGCCATGGCTCTGCACCGTCGCCTGGAGCGTCAACGCCCCGCCCGTGCTCTCGGAGACGATGCCCGGTGCGAGATTGCCGACACCGACCGAGCCGGCGCCCTGGTCCATCCCGGCGGCGACCACGAGCGTGCCTTCGGCCAGGCCGAGCGCCTCAGCGGCGGTGGCGGTCAGCCGGCCGGCCACGTCGCCGGGCCCCATCGGCTCGGCCAGCCGACGCTCGTCGATGCCAACAGCCTCGAGCATCTCGGGCCACCAGCGTCGCTCGACGATGTCGAACAGCATCGAGGTGGACTGGATCCCCGCGTCGGTCACGAATCGGCCGGTCAGGCGATGCAGGATGAAGTCCTCGACGAGCAGGAACCGGTCCGTGCGCGCGAACAGGTCGGGATCGTTCGCTCGCCACCACAGCAGCTTGCAAGCCGGCCAGGTCGGGACGACCGACGGGATGCCGGTGACGTCGTAGATGCGATCCGCTCCGAAGCGGGCCTCAAGGGTGCCGGCCTCGACCGCGGCGCGATTGTCGAGCCAGACGATGGCGGGACCGATCGCTCGACCGTCGGGATCGACCGGGATGACGGTCTCGCCCTGGCTCGACACGGCGACTGCTTCGATCGAGCCTGGCTCGACCGCTGCTGCGGCGACGACCCGCCGAACGGCGGCGCACGTCCCTGCCCAGTAGCGCTCCGGATCGAGCTCGGTCCGATCGGGAGCCGGGGTTCCGAGTCGGTACTCCTCACCCGCGACCGCAAGGAGCCGCCCGTCATCGGCGTACAGGCCGGCCTTGACCGCGGTGGTGCCGATATCGAGCCCAAGGAGCGTGGCCATGCTCTGTCCGAGCCCTAGCCGATCCCGTACCTCTTGGCCGCCTCGACGGGGTCCACTCCCGCCTTGACGACATCGCGCAGGGCCTGCATGAACGCCTCGCTGTCATGCGCCTGGACCAGGTTGCGGCCGAAGACGACCCCGCGCGCTCCCGATCGCACCGCACTGGCCGCGAGTGCGAGCGCGTCGCGCTCATGCGGCAGCTTCTTGGCGCCGAGGGCCAGGATCGGCACCGGCGTCGACCTGACGATCTCGCCGAACCGATCGCCCGTGTAGAACGTCTTGACCAGGTCCACCCCGAGCTCGGCCACGATCCGACAGCCGATCGAGATGACCTCGTGTCGCTCCTCCGGTGAGATGTCCTCGTGACCGGCCGGGTAGACCTCGCCGACGATCGGCACGCCCGCCTCGCGCTTCTCTGCGACACACCGGGCGACCATCGCCACGTTCTCGGCGTCGACGGCCTCGGAACCCGTCTTGATCGACATCCCGACCAGGACGATGTCGGCGCCCAAGGCGGCCGCCTGCGCGGCGCTGACCATCGGGACGCTGCGACTCTCGTGGTAGCCCCATTGCGTGGCGTACTGCGTGCCCCAGTTGAGACGGACCATCATCGCCGGCGCCCCGCGCCGCTTGAAGACGGATGCCACGTGACCGGCCGTACCGGGACTGATGAGGATCGCGTCCGCTCCGCTCAGGCGGTCGACGATCTTCGACAGCTCTTCGAACCCGGGTCGGGGCCCGTTGTACAGGCCGTGATCGATCGCCGCGACGACGGCGTTCGCGCCGTCGTCGAACAACCGCGCCAGACGGATCTGCTCGCCGGTCGACACCATCGCCTCCGCTCGGGACCGTACCGGGCACCGGCCATCGAGGTGTCCGGTTCCCTGTCGGAATATGTGTGGAATGACGCACACAATGCTATCGATGACGTTGCGGATGTCAAGGCGAACCGAACATCGATGTTGCGATTTGTGTTCGTTCGGGCGTACCATGCGGTCCGGACCTTTGGAGGAGGCCGGTCGAGGCCGTGGCCGCTCGATGAGCCAGCCGCGGCGCCATCGGACGAAAGGAGTCGTGGGCTTTGGATCGGAAACCCTTCCTGCTCGTCACGGCCGTGATGGTCGCGACGATCTTCGTGCAGGCCTGTTCGTCGGCCGGGACGACCAGCGCGCCGTCGGTCGCGCCGACCACCGCGCCGACAACCGCCGCCTCGCAGGCCGCCGCGGCGTCAGCGACGGCTGCGGCCGCCCCGGTCAAGCTGACCCTGTGGCACAACTACGGCGTCGAAGCGAACGCCAAGGTGACCAAGGCGCTGACCGACGCCTACACGGCCAAGAACCCGAACGTCACGTTCGAGCTGGTCGCCCAGCCGGCCGACAACTACTTCGCGCTGCTCAAGACGGCGGCGATCTCGAAGACCGGGCCGGACCTGATGACGATGTGGACCGGCCTGTTCGCCCTTCAGAACCAGGAATACCTCGAGCCCCTCAACCAGTACATCCCGATGGACACGCTGAACAAGTTCGATGGGATCAACTGGTGCTCGAAGGATCTCAAGGTCGAGACCGGCGCCATCTGCGTTCCGCTCGATCTGCAGTACTACAACGGCTTCTACAACAAGGAGCTCTTCACCAAGGCCGGTGTCACGTCGTTCCCGACGACCTGGGACGAGCTCTACGCCGCCTGCGACAAGCTGAAGGCGATCGGCGTCACGCCGATGACGTATGGCACGGGCTTGCAGGCGCTCAACGTCGGGCTTCTACCCGTATTACGACCTGAGCTACATGATGATGATGTACTCGGTCGACGACTGGAAGAAGCTCTACAACGGTCAGATCCCCTGGACCGACCCCAAGATCGTCGACGCGCTGACGAAGTGGGCCGCCCTCAAGACCAAGGGCTGCACCAACGACGACGTGCTCGCCAACACCGAATCGGTCTCGCAGTTCGAGACCGGCAAGGCCGCCATGACCCTCGAGGGCTCGTGGGGCTTCAGCGAGTTCCAGGACAAGCTGGGTGACAAGGTCGGGGTCTTCGTCCCGCCGTTCAACGACACCCAGGCCAAGGGTGTCGTCGAGTTCCCCGGCGACGGCTTCGGCGTCACCAGCTACTCCCAGCACAAGCAGGACGCTGCGAGCTTCCTGGCCTGGATGGCCAGCCCCGAGGCCCAGAAGATCATCGCCGACGGCGGCCTGATCCCGACGGTCGCCGGGACGTCGCCAAGCAACCCGCTGGCGCTGGCGATGCTCGACTTCGCCGGCACGCAGGGCTTCACCCGCTACCCGATGATCGACAACGTGATGCAGCCGGAGGTGACCGACGTGGCCACCAAGCTGCTCGATGCCGTGCTCGCCGGGACGACCACCCCCGCCGAGGCGGCCCAGAAGATGCAGGACACGCTGACGGCGCTGCCGGCCGACAGGCGCGGCGACACCTACAAGTAGGCCGAGGCCAACGGTGGACCGGGGTAGTCGTCCGCGGCGACCCCGGTCCGCTCAACCCACCCTGACCCACCCATGACCGCACCCGCGGCCCGACCCACGACGGCCCCGGCCCTGGCGCCGCGGCCGCTCGGAGGCAGGCTCAAGCGCTCGCAGCGCCGGGCGGGCCTGCTGTTCATCCTCCCGCTCGTCGTGCTCGAGCTGCTCCTGCTCGTGCTGCCCATCGTCCAGACGGTCTACTACAGCTTCACCCGACTGGAACGGCCTGACATCGACGTGGATCGGTCTCCAGAACTACGAGCGGCTCTTCACCGACACCACGTTCTGGCGCGTGGTCCTCAACAACGTCCTGTTGCTCCTGTCGATCCCGGTGGCGATCCTCATCCCGCTTGCGTGTCGCCTTCCTGCTCAACGAGCACGGTCCGGGGCTGGCGGTTCTTCCGATCGGCGTACTTCCTGCCGACGGCGATCTCGTGGGTCGTCATCGGGATGGTCGCGATCCGGGTGTTCGCCTCGCGGGGCATCCTCAACGGCCTGTTCGACGTGGTCGGGTTGCCGATCCACCTCAACATGCTGGGCGCCGAGTTGACGGCGATGCTGTCGGTCATCATCACCTTCATCTGGTCGGTCTTCGGGACGAACACGATCATCTTCATCACCGGGATGGCGACGCTCGACCGGGAGATCTACGACGCGGCCCGCGTCGATGGCGCCGGCGCGTTCGCGACGTTCCGCGAGATCACCATCCCGATGCTCATGCGGTTCATCCAGTTCGCGTTCATCGCTGACCCTGATCACCGCGTTCACCGCGCTGTTCAGCCTCATCTTCGTGATGACCGGCGGGGGTCCCGGGCTACGGGACGACGACCCTCGAGTTCTACGTCTACCAGCAGGCGCTTCCAGGTCGGCGTGTTCGGCTACGCGGCCGCGATCGGGGTCGTCCTGTTCGGGCATCGTCTTCGCGATCAGCCTCGGGCAGACTGCGGCGTCTTCCGCAGCCGGCTCGACTAGGAGAGCTGATGGACCGATCGCGACGACGCATCTCCCGCGCGGCGATCTTCGCGATCCTGTGCGTCGTCGGCGTGGTCATGCTGTTCCCGTTCGTACTTCATGCTCATCACCGCCGTTCCGGTCGACCGACCAGTACATCTCCGGGGAGGGCTTCTCGCTCGACAGCTGGAAGGTCCTGTTCGACAGCATCCCGGTCGTCCAGCAGCTGGTGAACTCGACCGTCGTCACCGTCGGCGGCCGTGCTCCTCATCCTTGCGGTCAGCACGATCGGCCGGCTACGCCTTCGCCAAGCTCGGGTTCCGGGGCTCTGCCTGGGTCTTCCTCGCCGTGCTCGCCGGGATGATCGATCCCGATGCAGTCGATCATCATCCCGGAGTTCGTGAACATCAGCCAGGTCGGGCTGATCAACCAGTACCTCGGCGCGATCCTCGTCTACGCGGCCCTCGGCGTCCCGTTCGCGACGTTCCTGATGACCGACTTATTACCGGGGCATCCCGAACGAGCTGGTCGAAGCGTCGCTCATGGACGGCGCATCGTTCTGGCAGGTCTTCCTCCGGATCATGCTGCCGATGGGCGTCCCAGCGACTGGTGACGGTCGGCGTCCTCCAGGTCATCCAGATCTGGGACGACCTGCTCATCGGGCTGCTCTTCCTCAACCGGCCCGACGTCAGGACGATCACGGTCGGCTTGGCGACCCTCCAGTCGTCGCGGATGGTCGACGTCCCCGCGCTGATGGCCGGCTCGATCATCAGCGCCCTCCCCGCCATCGTGGTCTTCCTCATCTTCCAGCGGAACCTGGTCGCCGGGCCTGACGATGGGGGTGAACAAGTGACGGTCAGCTCGGCTGAGGGACCGACCGGGTTCAACGCCCGCGCCAGACGCGACGAGATCGCCAGGCTCGTCGAGGAGGATGAGCGAGTCTCCGTCGGCGAGCTGACCGACCGCTTCCACGTCACCGACGCGTCGATCCGCCGGGACCTGGTGATCCTCGAGGAGGCCGGACGGCTGCGCCGGATCCACGGCGGCGCCGTCGCTCGCCTGGATCCGTGGGCCCGTGGCGTCTACTCCACCAAGCAGCGAGAGCATCGCGAGCAGAAGGCACGGATCGGGGTCGCCGGCGCCGCGCTCATCAGCGCCGGAGACGTGATCTTCTTCGACTCGGGAACGACCGTCGTGCAGGTCGCGGCCCACGTCCCGGCCGCGCTCCGGCGGGCCAGCGCCGTCACCGTCGCGACCCACTCGCTCCCGGTCATCGACGAGGTCGGCGACTGGGAGTCGCCCCACCTGATCTGCCTCGGCGGGCTGTACCTGCCGGATTACCGCGCGCTGGTCGGGCCACAGACCGTCGCCGGACTGCGCGACCTCTCGGCGGACATCGTCTTCCTCGGCTGCGACGGCCTGTCGGTCGAAGCCGGTCTGACGACCCCGCACATGCTGGTCGCTGAGGTCGGCGCGGCGATGGCCTCACGCAGCCGGCGCGTGGTGGCCGTCGCGGACTCGACCAAGCTCGGCCGCCAGGGCTTCACGCCGATCGTGGCCCTGCCCGCGGTCCAGGTGCTCATCACGGACGACGCCGCCGATCCGGCCGAGGTCGAGCGTGTGCGTCGACTCGGCATCGAGGTGGTCCTGGCGTGATCCTCGGTCGACCCGCGTCGATGACGTCCCGGCCCGGCGCCGGATGACGGCCCGGGTCATCGTCGGACGGGTCGTCGCCTTCGAGGCGATCAGCCTCGAGAACGACGCCGTGCGGGTCACGGTCGTCCCCGAACTGGGGGCGCACGTCACCGAGCTGGTCGACCGAGCTGCCGAGCGCGACCTGCTCTGGCACAACCCGCGGACGACGCTGCGACGGGCCCCCTACGGCGCCCATTTCGACGACTGGTGGTCGGGCGGCTGGGACGAGATCTTCCCGACCGGCGACCAGGCGACGCTCAACGGGGAGCAGCTGCCATACATGGGCGAGATGTGGTCGGTCCCCTGGACGGCGGAGGTGGCGACGGACGGCGAGGTCGCGTCCGTCACGACGGTCGGTCACGCGACGATCGCGCCGGCTCGGATGGAACGACGCCTGTGGATCCGGGCCGACGAGCCGGTGATCCACGCCTCGTACCGGATCACCGATCTCGACGTTCGACCGCTGCCCTTCCTGTGGGGGATCCACCCGGTCTTCGCCGTGACACCCGACCATCGGATCGATCATCCGGCCCGGACGATGCTCGTCGGGGTGACGTCGGGTCCGTCGATGGGGACGGTGGGGGAGACGTACCCATGGCCCACCCTCCCCGACTCCTCGACGCAGTCCGGGGCGCGCGACGTCCGCCGCGTCCGCCCTCGGGAGGATGCCGTGTTCGGCGGCCATTGGGCGACCGATCTGGCGGACGGCTGGCTGGCCCTGACCGACACGGTCGCCCGGCGCGGTGTCGCGATCGTCTTCCCGGTCGAGGTCTTCCCGCATGCCTGGCTGTGGCAGGTCTACGGCGGGTGGCGCGGGCATCATCACCTGGCCCTGGAGCCGTGGACCGGGTACCCGATGCAGCTCGAGGAGGCTGCCGCCGCCGGCCGGGCACGGCTGCTCGAGCCCGGCCAGACGCTCGAGGCCGAGGTCGCATTCGTGCTCCACTCCGGACTCGATGCCGTCCGCTCGGTCTCCGTCAAAGGGAACGGTTTCGAGGTCCGGTAGCCGCCGTGTGGCAGCCTCCGTCGCCGCCGGCAGCCCGTCGCCCCGGTGCGCTAGGCTTCGCTATCTCCGATCGGGTGAATGAGGGGCGCGCGTGACCTGTTCCAGCTGCGGCTCGGTCAACGAGCTCGGTCGCAAGTTCTGCGCGGACTGCGGCGCTGCCCTGGTCCGTGCCTGCCCGACCTGCGGCTCGTCCAACAGCCCCAGCGCCCGGTTCTGCGGCGAGTGTGGGACGGCGCTCGGGGTGGGACCCGGCGCAGCCGCAGCGACGGCATCCATCGCGTCGGAGCGGTCCGGTCCGTTCGCTTCGGCCGACCGCGACCGGCCGCCAGGTCCGCCTCACGCCGGCGACCACGCCCCGGGGCATGTCGCCGAGCGTCGACAGGTGTCGATCTGTTCGCCGACCTCGTCGGGTTCACCGGACTCGCGGAGGACCGCGATCCGGAGGCGGTCCGCGAACTGCTGACCCGGTACTTCGACCTGGCCCGCGAGGTGATCGGGCGGTACGGCGGGACGGTCGAGAAGTTCATCGGCGACGCGGTCATGGCGGTCTGGGGCGCTCCCATCGCCCGCGAGGACGATCCGGAGCGCGCGGTGCGGGCCGGCCTCGAGCTCGTCGATGCGGTTCGCTCGCTGGGCCGGAACGAGGCCGGCGACCCGATCCGGGCGCGCGCGGGGATCATGACCGGCGAGGCGGCGGTAACCGTCGGGGCCGTGAACCAGGGCATGGTCGCGGGAGACCTCGTCAATACGGCTTCGCGCCTGCAATCTGTCGCGCCGCACGGCTCCGTCCTCGTCGGCGAGGCCACCTATCACGCGACGATGCAGGCGATCGTCTACGAACCCGCGGGCGAGCAGCTGCTGAAGGGGAAGACCGCGCCGGTTCCAGCCTGGCGGGCCGGTCGGGTCGTGGCCAAGATGGGCGGGATCGGTCGATCCGAAGGGCTCGAGCCACCGTTCGTCGGGCGCGACGAGCAGCTCCGACTGCTGAAGGACTTCCTGCACCTCACCGGCCGCGAGCGGCGACTCCGCTTCGTGTCCGTGACCGGCCAGGCGGGGACCGGCAAGAGCCGCCTGGCCTGGGAGTTCCTCAAGTACATCGACGGACTCGTCGAGGACGTGTTCTGGCATCAGGGCCGGTCGCCCGCCTATGGCGAGGGGATCACGTTCTGGGCGCTCGGCGAGATGGTCCGCAAGCGGGCGGGCCTGGCCGAGAGCGACGATCCCGCCACGAGCCGGCGGAAGATCGCCGACGCCCTCCTCGAGTACGTCCCCGACGAGGCCGAGCGGCGCTGGATCGAGCCCAAGCTCCTCGGCCTGCTCGGCCTCGAGGAGATCCGGGCCGTGGAGCGCGAGGAGCTGTTCGCCGCCTGGCGGACGTTCTTCGAGCGGGTCAGCGACGCGGCCACGACCGTTCTCGTCTTCGAGGATGTCCATTGGGCGGATGACGGCTTGATCGACTTCATCGACCACATGGCCGAGTGGTCCACAGGGCATCCCATCCTGCTCGTGACGCTGGCCCGACCGGAATTCCTCGAGCGTCATCACGAATGGGGTGCGGGGCGGCGCAACTTCGTGGCCCTGTCGCTCGACCCGCTCCCCGATGCCGCGATGGACGACCTCCTCTCCGGGCTCGTGCCAGGCCTGCCGACGGCGGCGACCCAGGCGATCCTGGGGCGGGCGGAGGGGATCCCCCTGTATGCGGTCGAGACGGTTCGCAAGCTCCTCCTCGACGGACGACTCGAGCGGGTGGATGGCGTGTATCGCCCCGTCGGCGACCTGAGCCACGTCGAGGTCCCCGGGACGCTCCAGGCGCTGATCGCCGCCCGCCTGGACGCCTTGGAGCCGTCGGAGCGGGGGCTCCTGCAGGACGCGGCGATCCTCGGCCAGACCTTCACCGTTCCGTCGCTCGCAGCGGTGAGCGAGACCGAGCTCGGGGAGCTCGACGGCCTGCTGCGAGATCTCGTCCGCCGCGAGGTGCTGGGTCACAACCGCGACCCCCGGTCGCCGGAGCGAGGTCAGTACGGCTTCGTCCAGGCGCTCATCCGCGAGGTCGCCTACTCCACGCTCGCCCGGCGCGACCGTCGATCGCGTCACCTCGCCGCGGCCCGCTACTTCGAGTCGATCGGCGACGATGAGCTGAGCGGCGTCCTGGCGACCCACTACCTCGACGCCTATCGGGCCTCGGATGAGGGTCCCGAGGCGGATGCGGTCGCCGCCCAGGCCCGCATCGCGCTGCGGGCAGCGGCCGAGCGCGCGGCCGCCCTTCACTCACCAGAACAGGCGTTGGCCTTCCTCGAGACGGCCCTCGAGGTCACCACGGAGCTGGCCGATCGGGCGGCCCTCCTGGAGCTGAGCGGATCGTCCGCCCGGGCAGCCGGACGGTACGAGGTCGCCGAGGTCCACTTCAAGGCGGCGATCGAGACCCTCCGTGATTCAGGCGACCGACGCGGCGTGGCGCGGGTGACGTCGGCGCTGGGGCTGATGCTGTCCTTCCAGGGCCGGCCGTCGGATGCCGTGGGCCTGCTCGAACCCGCGGTCGACGAGATGACGGACCTCGGCGACCAGCCCGAGGCGATCGGCCTGGTGGCGGCGCTCGCCCGGGCCTCGCTCTTCGCCGACGACTACCCGAGGGCGCTCGAGCTGGCCGACCGGGCGCTCGTCGCTGCCGAGCGGATCGACGACGTCGCCTTGATCACCGAGACGGTCCTCACCAAGGGAACCACCCTGCTCTACGCGGCCCGATATCGCGAAGGCCTGGTCCTCCTGACCGGCGGACTCGCGCTGGCCGAGACGCACGGGTTCGCGGCCTCCGAGCTTCGAGCGCGACTCAACATCAGCTATCTCGAGGGGCCGGACGAGCCGCGCCGCTCGTGGGCGACGGCACGGACGGGTCTGGAGCGGGCCCGCCGCCTCGGATTCCGCGACTGGACGCTCCTCCTCGCCGGGAACGCGGTCGACGCCGCGGTCGATCTCGGCGAATGGGACTGGGCACTCGCCACGGCCGAGGAGATCCAGCCGGAGGGCGCGACGATCCGGGTCGACGTCCAGGAGCTGCTCGGGACGGCGATGGTCATCCGGGCGCTGCGCGGCGACATCGATGCGGTCCGCCGCGATCTGGTCGCGTACGACGCCGCGATGGCGTCGGTGACCGGGACCCAGGAGGTCACGTCGGTGACGGCCGTCCACATGTGGATCGACCTGGCCGACGGCCGAACCGAGGACGTCCTGCGCTACGAGTTCAGCGAGACCGATCCGAGCAACGCGCTGCGTTGCCACTACATCTCGGCGTGCGCGGCCCTCTGGACACGCAACGTGGCGGCCGCCCGGACCGCGCTCGATGGGATCGTCGCGACCAACATCCATGGGCGATGGGTGACTGCCGTTCGCTCTGCGCTCGAGGCGGCGATCGCCGCCCTCGAAGGGCGGCATGATGTCGCGGAGACCGGGTTCCGGGATGCCCTGACGGCCTTCCGCGAGCTCGGAGCGCAGCGCGACGTCGCGCTGGTGCTCATCCACCAGGCCGGTCTCCTCGACGATCCGTCGGCCTCGGCCGCTGCTGCGGACGAGGCGCGGGCGATCCTCGACGGCCTCGGCGCCTCCGCGCTGGTCTCCATCCTCGACGACTTCGTGGCGACCCGACCGGGAGCTCCGGCCGAAGCCCGCAAACGGGACGAGGTGGAGATCCGGTAGCCCGGCGGCGGGGTGTCCCGCGCGACGAATGACCCCTTACCAGCGTTCCCAGCGGGCGAAGTCCTCGAACGGGACCCAGCCGCGCTTCAAGGATGGCGACCGGACATCGGGGAGCGGCCGGCCGACCGGCATCACCCCGATCGGGGTGAACTCCGCCGGGATGCCGAGCTCCGCACGCAGTCCGTCGGGATCGAACGCCCCGGCGAACCCTGAGGCGAGACCGGCGTCCACCGCGGCCAGCATGATCACCATCATCGTCGCCCCGATGTCGACCCACCAGTACGGCACCGGCCATTCGATCTCGGCGCCGTCCTCGTCGATCTTGTCCGGTTCGCGGTACCGCCGGTGGTAGATCTCCTCCGACACGCACGGCACGAATTGCGCGGCGCATTCGGAGATCCAGGGCCCCATCTCGAGGTCGTCGTACTCCTCCTCCCCGCAGGTCCGGGCGACTCGCCGCCGGGTCGCCTGGTCGGTCACGACGACGAGGCGCTGGCCCTGGCTGAATCCGGCCGAAGGCGTGCGCTGGGCGAGCCGCGCGATACCCTCGATGACCGCGAGGTCGACCCCGCCCTCCTCGAAGCGGCGCACCGCGCGGCGTCGCATGACGACAACCTGGAACTGCATGGAGGGCCTCCTGTCTTGGTGTCGATCGCCGGCGCCACACCGGGTGGGAGCCGCGTCACGACCCGCCCTTCGTCTTGCCCCAGGAGGCGCTTTCCGGTAGCATTCGAAAAACCCCCGGAGGACCGATCCCATGGCGAAGTATGTCTTTGTGACCGGAGGCGTGACCTCCTCTCTGGGCAAGGGCATCACCGCCGCCAGCATCGGTCGACTGCTCAAGGCGCGGGGCCTCCACGTCTCGATCCTGAAGCTGGATCCGTACATCAACGTGGACCCCGGCACGATGTCGCCGTACCAGCACGGCGAGGTCTTCGTGACCGACGACGGGGCGGAGACGGACCTCGACCTCGGCCACTACGAACGGTTCATCGACGAGAACCTGAGCCAGCTCAGCAACGTCACCACCGGCCGGATCTACCAGGCGGTCATCGCCAAGGAGCGCCGCGGCGACTACCTCGGCGGGACGGTCCAGGTCATCCCGCACATCACCAACGAGATCAAGGAACGGATCCAGCGGCTGACCCGGGACGGCCGCGCGGACGTCGTCATCGTCGAGGTCGGCGGGACCGTCGGCGACATCGAGAGCCTGCCGTTCCTCGAGGCCATCCGCCAGATGCGCAAGGACGTCGGGCGGAGCAACGTGCTCTACGTCCACGTCACCCTCCTCCCGGCACTGGCGGCGACCGGCGAGCTCAAGACGAAGCCCACCCAGCACTCGGTCAAGGAGCTGCGCGGGATCGGGATCCAGCCCGACGTCATCGTCCTTCGCTCCGACCATCCGGTCAGCGACGACGTCCGCGAGAAGATCGCCCTGTTCACCGACGTCCCGTCGGAGGCCGTCATCCCGGCGGTCACCGCCGACACGATCTACGAGGTCCCGCTCCAGTTCGAGGCGGCCGGCCTCGGCGACCTGGTCGTCCGCGATCTCGGCCTGGCGGATTCCACGACGGCGCCGGACCTCACCGCCTGGTCCGCCCTCGTCGACCTCATCAAGCGACCCAAGCCGACCCTGGAGGTCGGACTCGTCGGGAAGTACATCGAGCTGCCCGACGCCTACCTCAGCGTCGCCGAGGCGCTTCGTCATGCGGCCTGGGCCAACGGCGTGGACGTCCGGATCCGCTGGGTCAACTCCGAGACGCTGACCGCCGAAACCACCGCCGAGGCGCTCGACGGGGTCGCCGGCGTCCTGGTGCCGGGCGGCTTCGGTCATCGCGGGATCGAGGGCAAGGTCCTCGCCGCCCACTACGCGCGCGAGCGCCGCATCCCGTACCTCGGGTTGTGCCTCGGGCTCCAGTGTGCGGTCATCGAGTTCGCCCGCGAGGTGCTCGACACGCCGGACGCCAACTCGACCGAGTTCGACCAGTTCACCGAGAACAAGGTCATCGACTTCATGCCCGACCAGCGCGACCTGGAGGACAAGGGCGGGACGATGCGGCTCGGCCTGTATGCGGCCAAGCTCACCCCCGGCTCGAAGGCGGCCGCGGTCTACGGGCAGGAGGTCATCTACGAGCGCCACCGCCATCGCTTCGAGGTCAACAATCGCTATCGGCAGATGCTCGAAGCCGCGGGGATGATCCTGTCCGGACAGTCGCCGGACGGTCGGCTGGTCGAGATCGTCGAGCTGCGCGACCATCCCTGGTTCGTCGCCAGCCAGTTCCATCCGGAGTTCAAGAGCCGGCCGGACCGGCCGCATCCGCTGTTCGACGGGTTCGTCGCCAGCGCTCTGGCGGTCGCCGATGGCCGCGAGCCGGTCCTCGAGGCCCGCGAGGCCGGCGCGGTGACGACGTCGCCGACGACGGTCGCCATCTCGATCGAGCCCCCGGTCGCGGATCGCGCTCCGACCGGTCAGTGACCGCCCCGACGCCCGCGACACCGGTGGCGTCCGGCGCCCCGGCCGCGACCACGCCGACCGACAGGGCTCGGCCGCTCGTCCGCCCCCTGGCCGCGATCGGGCTCGGAGCGCTGCTCGGCCTGGCGGCCTGGTCGGCGGATCAGCTGGCGTATCCGTGGAGCGTGCTGATCCCGGCGAACACCGTCGCTGCCTGGGTCGCGGTCGCCTTCGCGGCGGGCGCGCTCGGCGTCTCCGTCGTCGGCGGAGCCATCCGCGGGCTGGCGGCGCTGCTCGCCGCGGTCGTCGTCTACGAAGCGCTCACCGGGACGCTGGGGTACGGCGTCTCGTCCGGGGGCGCCGTCCACGCGTCGCTCGTGTGGGGCGCCGCCGCGTCCGTCATCGGGCCGGTCTTCGGGGTGGCCGGGGCGACCTGGCGCGGCGGCCGGGGTCGAGCCCGGGCGATCGCGGTGGCCGTGCTCGGGGCGGCGTTCATCGCAGAGGGCTTGGTGTTCGGGGCACCCCGGCTGGTCGTCGTGAACGAGCTCGCGTACGACCCGGGCGCCATCCTGCTCGGGCTCGAGACCGCGGTCGGCCTGGCCATCCCGTGGTTCCTGTTGCGGCCCGGCGAGCGGCGCACGGGGTACGTCGCCCTCGCCGTCTTCGGCGTCGTCGCCGCGCTCGCGATCGAGCCGGCCACCGTCGTCCTGCGGAGCATCGCGGACCGCTTCTAGTCGACCGTCCCCGGCGGGTCTAGAATCCGGCTCCGATCGAACCGCACCCCGAGGCCCCGATGAAGATCTTCCTGGACACCGCCGACATCGAAGAGATCCGGATCGCGGCGCGCTGGGGCGTGCTCGACGGCGTCACGACGAACCCCACCCTGTACGCCAAGGTCGGCGGGTCGTACGACTCGATCCTGGCCGAGGTCTGCAAGATCACCTCCGGCCCGGTCTCGGCGGAGGTCATCAGCGACGACGTCGACTCGATGCTCGACGAGGGCCGCCACTTCGCCAAGATCGCCCCGAACATCGTGGTCAAGGTGGCGATGAGCGAGAACGGCCTGGAGGCGATCAGCCGCTTCGCCGATGAGGGCATCCGGACGAACTGCACCCTCATCTTCACCGCCAACCAGGGCCTCCTCGCGGCCAAGGCCGGGGCCACCCTCATCTCGCCGTTCGTCGGCCGCCTCGACGACATCAACCAGGACGGGATGATCGTCATCCGCGAGCTCGCCGAGATCTTCGCCATCCACGAGATCGACGCCCAGATCCTGTCGGCCTCGATCCGGAACCCGCTCCACGTCACCCAGTCGGCGATGGCCGGCGCCCACATCGCGACCATCCCGTTCAAGGTCCTCCAGCAGATGGTCCACCACCCGCTGACCGACAAGGGCATCGCCCAGTTCAAGGCGGATTGGGCCAAGGCGCGCAGCGAGGCGCCCGCCACGACCAGCTGACGGCGTCGGGCTGCCTCGTCACGCCTCGCCGGCGGCGCCCGTCGACCAGGCTCCCCCGCGCAGGACTCGGAGCACCCCCAGCTCGTCGTCCAGCTCGATGAGGTGCGCCAGCTGACCGACGGCGATCCGGCCACGGTCGCCCACCCCGAGGAGCTCCAGCGGGTTCCGGCCGGCTGCCCGGACGGCCGCCGGCAGGGGCACACCAGCGCCCGCCAGGTTCCGCACGGCGGTGTCGAGGGCGATCATCGATCCGGCAAGCTGGCCTCCGTCGACCAGGACGCAACGGTCGCCCTGGATCTCGACCTGGCGCCCGCCGACCTCGCCGCGGGACCGGCCCGACCCGGCCACGGACAGCGCGTCGCTCACGAGGATCAGGCGGTCCGCCGGCTTCATCCGAACGACGAGTTCCCAGAGCGACGGATGGACGTGGATGCCGTCCGCGATGAGCTCGACATAGACGGCGTCATCGACGAGCGCCGCGACCGCCAGCCCCGGAGCCCGGTGATCGGCCCCCGACATCGCGTTGAACAGGTGCGTCGTGCTCGATGCGCCGGCGGTGTATCCAGCCCGGGCTTCCTCGAAGGTCGCCAGCGAGTGGCCTGCGGAGACGACGACACCGCGCTTCCGCAGCCACCCGATGAGCTCGACCGCCCCCGGGAGCTCGGGAGCGATCGTCATCGATCGGAGACCGTCGACCAGCGGCTCGAGCTCCGTCATGGTGACCGTCGAGGGGTCGAGGATCGCCGTCGGGTCCTGGGCACCGGACTTTCCAGCGGCGATGAACGGTCCTTCGATGTTGAAGCCGAGTGGGGCGGCACCGTCGATCGGCGCATCGTCGCGCCATGCCCGCACCAGCTCGGCGAATCCGAGCAGGGCGTCCATCGGGGCGGTCACCGCCGTCGGCAGGAAGGACGTGACACCGCGACGCAGCAGCGCGCGCGCCATCCCGTCGAGGTCGGCCATCGAGCCCATGGCATCGTGACCGCCCCACCCGTGGACGTGGATGTCGACGTAACCCGGGGCGATGAGCGGACCATCCCGTCCGGCTTCGTCGACCTCCACCGCGGAGATCCTTCCATCCTCGATCGAGACCCGCCCCGGGACGATCCGATCGTCGAGCACGAGGCGACCGCGGACGAGCTCGACCGGCCTCGTCACTGGGGTCGGAAGCGGCGGATGAGCGGCTGAGGCCCGCTCACCGACTGTCGGCTCCGCGTCTGACGTCCACCCATCGACCGAGGCGCGCACTCTCGCCGATCGCGTCGCCCACGAGCATCCGGTCGTGGCCGTCGGCGAACGTCGCGTAGCGGGGCCGCGGCGACGGCTTGCCCGCCGCGACATCGGCGTAGATCGCGCGGAACAGCGCCCCGAAGGTGTCCCCGAACCCCTCGACATGGCCACCCGGCAGGGCCGCCGCTGCGACGCCGGCGGGTCCCATCAGCGCCGGGTTGCGGATGAGGATCTCGTTCGGGCGCGCTCGATGTCCGATCCACAGCTGGTCCGGCTGCTCCGAATCCCAGGCGGCCGCGGCCTCGGACCCGTCGATCTCGTAGCGCAGCGAGTTCTTGCGCCCCGAGCTGATCTGCGACAGGTTGACGGCACCCCGCGCGCCGTCCGCGAAGCGGAGCAGGATCGACGCGGTGTCCTCGGTCGTCATCGACCGCGCGACGGTGTCCGTGCTTCGCTCGGTGGCGAACGACTCGACCGGTCCCCGTGGCTGGTGGCGCGTCCCGATGAAGGTCGTCAGGTCGGCCATCACCGACGCGACCCGCCGCCCGGTGATGAACGTCATCAGGTCGATCCAGTGGGATCCGATGTCGCCGACCGCCCGCAGCGCACCACCCTGCTCGGGCTCGAGTCGCCAGTTCCAATCGGTGTCGAGGAACAGCCAATCCTGGAAGTACTGGCCGGTCACGAGGCGGATGTCGCCGAGCATGCCCTCGGCGACCCGTTCCTGGAGATGCTGATTGAGCGGGTAGAAGCGGATGTTGAAGTTGACCGCACAGACCCGATCGCTCGCCGCCGCGAGGGTGACCAGCTCGGCCGACCCCGCGGCGTCCATCGCCAACGGCTTCTCGCACACGACGTGGCGCCCGGCGGACAGGATCGCCCGCACCTGGGGCACGTGCAGGTGGTTCGGGGAGGTGACGTGGACGACGTCGACCGTCTCATCCGCGAGCAGCGCATCGAGCGACGGGTATGCCTGCGGGACGCCGAGGGTCGCCGCTCGGGCGGCCCCGCGCTCCGGGCTGCTGCCGAGCACGCCGCGGACCGAAACGCCGATCCGTCGCAGGGCCTCCACATGGACGGTCCCGATGAAACCGGTCCCGATGACGGCCGCCCCGATTCCCGGGATCGTCCTTCTCGACCGCGCCACAGCCGTCCCTCCGCCCTTGGCCACCCCGCTCCCCGAGAGTCTACGTGGCCACCGACCGGTCCGGCGGGCGGGCGACCCGCCATGTATTGACGCCGCCGCGACGGGGGACTATGCTCAGGTCGTTCCCAACCGAGGCCTGCGCTGCGGAGCGATTCCGCGCGGTCCAACGGCCCCACCCTACCCGTTCCGTGAGTCCTGCCCAAGATGCCTTCCATCGGTCCCGATCAGCGCGATCAGCGTGCCCGCAACCGTCGTCCCCGTCGACGACCCCAGGGAGCGACGCGCCCGCCGGTCTCCGAATTCGACGAGATGCAGGAGATCGAGGCCGCCCGTCAGCGGAACGATCTCAACATCGCCGAGCTCGGCGCGATGTCCGAGAAGGAGCTCCGGGCGGTCGTCCAGGAGCTCGAGCTCGACACCGAGGCCGATGAGCGTCGCGAGGACCTCCTCGACCGGATCCTCCAGCGTCAGACCGAGAACGCCGGCCACGACTACGCGACCGGCATCCTCGACATCGTCGACGAGGGCTTCGGGTTCATGCGCCGGCACGGCCTGCTGCCGAGCCCGGATGATGTCTACGTCTCGTCGAGCCAGGTCCGCCGCTTCGGTCTGCGCATCGGCGACCGGGTGTCCGGCGCCGTTCGCGCCCCACGCGAGGCCGAGAAGTACTGGGGTCTCCTCCGGGTCGACTCGGTCAACGGCGTCGACCCCGGCGCCGCCGCTCGCCGGCCGCACTTCGGCGACCAGACCCCGATCCACCCCGACAAGCTGCTCAACCTCGAGTCGGACCCGAAGAACCTCAGCCAGCGCCTGATCAACCTCGTCAACCCCATCGGCAAGGGTCAACGCGCGCTGATCGTCAGCCCGCCGAAGGCCGGCAAGACGATGCTCCTCAAGCAGATCGCCAACGGGATCACCACGAACTACCCGGAGATCCTGCTGATGGTCGCGCTCATCGGCGAGCGGCCCGAGGAAGTCACCGACATGCGCCGGAGCGTCAAGGGCGAGGTCATCAGCTCGACCTTCGACGAGCCGACCGAGAACCACACCCATGTCGCCGAGATGGCCCTCGAGATCGCCAAGCGCCAGGTCGAGACCGGCCGGGACGTCGTCATCCTGCTCGACTCGATCACCCGGCTTGCCCGGGCCTACAACCTGGCCCTCCCGCCCAGCGGACGGACGCTGACCGGCGGCCTCGACCCGATCGCCCTGTACCCGCCGAAGCGGTTCTTCGGGGCGGCCCGGAACATCGAGGAGGGCGGCAGCCTGACGATCATCGGGACCTGTCTCGTCGATACCGGATCGCGGATGGACGACGTGATCTACGAGGAGTTCAAGGGCACCGGCAACTCGGAGCTCATCCTCGACCGGAAGCTCGCCGAGAAGCGGATCTTCCCGGCCATCGACGTGCAACGTTCGGGCACCCGGCGCGAGGAGCTGCTCCTCGAGGAAGGCACCCTGAAGATGGTCTGGACGATGCGCCGGATGCTGTCCGCGGTGGGCACGAACGAAGGCATCGAGCTGCTCCTCAACCGGCTGTCGAAGACCGACAACAACGCCCAGTTCCTGGCCGGGCTGACCAAGAGTCTGGACGCCTGATCGCGGTGCCGTCGAGCCCCATCCGGGCTCGACGGGGTTTGCCAGTCCGGAGTCCGGTCTGCTACCGTGGACGGGACATCGGGACGGTCCGGCGCCTTCGTCCGGATCACCCGCGCGTACAGAGACCCCCAGCTCCGATAGCGCGACCCGACCGGACGGCGCACCCCCAGCGCCCCCTTCCCAGCGAAGCCGTCCGCTTCTTCAGGAGACCGTATTGCAGAATGCGACGGTCCGGGCCCGCGACGCCCTTCGGCGCCACAGGCCTGACCGCATCCCGTCGGTGCCCGGCGTGATCCGCTCCCTCCGACTGCGGAGTGTGGCAGCGACGCGCACGGCGATGGCGGGGATCGAAACCCTTGGATCGCGACCCGATCGCCCGCCGGCGATCGCCCGTGGCGCGCACCGCGTCACCCGCCGCGAGCGTCTCGGCAACCGTCTCGGTCTCTCGCCGGCCAGGATCGCCGGGCTGCGCGCCCGGTCGGTCGGTCGCGAGCGGCTGCTGCCCATCGGCGTCGCCATCCTCGTGCTCGTCGGGTCGATGAGCGCGATCGCCGTCCCGCCGCCGACCGGTGCGGTCGGAGGGACCTCGGGCAGCGGCGAGGGCCCGCGACTCGCGGTGGCCGGTCTCGAGAACGGCGACTCCGGGTACGACAGTGGGGTCGGCGTCGACGGCGCGGTGATCGATCCCGCCGGGGCCGCCCGGCTCGATATCAGCGGCGACGTCAACGCGGATGCCGTCCAGCCCGGCGGCCCGTACCTCGCCGACGGCACCCTGCTCAAGCCGATCGCGGTCGATACGTCGGCCGTCGCCGCCGCCGACACGCTGCGCTCCTATCGCGTCCGCTCGGGCGACACGTTGACCGGGATCGCCCGCCACTTCGGCGTCTCGATGATGACCCTGTGGTGGGCCAACCACCTCAGGTCGAAGGACTCGCTCAAGGTCGGCCAGAAGCTCGTCATCCCGCCGGTCGACGGGACCGTCCACGTCGTCAAGGCCGGTGAGACGCTGGCCAAGATCGCGGATGCCGCGGACGTATCCGTGGCCGACATCATGTCGTTCAACGGGATGACCGATCAGGCGCTGACGGTCGGCCAGA
The DNA here is from genome assembly GCA_963744115.1 of uncultured Chloroflexia bacterium. Lineage (GTDB taxonomy): Bacteria > Chloroflexota > Limnocylindria > Limnocylindrales > CSP1-4 > Chersky-267. The sequence goes on from CAVUSI010000002.1 coordinate 148,020, forward strand.
CGCTCATCCTCCCCGGCGGCCACGGCAAGCCGATCCCCACCCCCAAGCCCCAGCCAGCGACCTCGAGCGGTGGCGGTGGTGGTGGTGGCGGAGGGAGCGTCCCGCGCCAGTACAGCGGTGGCGTATTCGCCTGGCCGGTGCCCGGCGGGACGATCAGCCAGTACTTCCACTACGGCCACCCGGCGCTCGACATCGCGGCGCCCTACGGTACCCGGGTCGTCGCGGCTGCGGCCGGCACGGTCATCTTCGCCGGCTGGAAGGACAATGGCGGCGGCTACCAGGTGTGGATCGCCCACGGTTCCGGGCTGTTCACGACCTACAACCACATGTCTGCCATCACCGTCGGCAACGGCGAGCACGTCGGGCGCGGGGAACAGGTCGGGCGCGTCGGTCAGACGGGCTGGGCGACCGGGCCGCACTGCCACTTCGAGGTCTGGCGCGGCGAGGTGTGGGGCAGCGGCTACCGGGTCAACCCGCTCGGCTATCTCTAGCCGGACGGCCGCGGTCCCGATCCGACCGGCCGCGGTCGCAGGCCTGGGACGAGCGCACTGATGTTCCTCGACCGCGTCAAGATCAACGTGCGTGCCGGATCGGGTGGTGACGGCGCGGCCACGTTCCGACGCGAGGCGCACGTCCCGCGCGGCGGCCCCGACGGCGGCGACGGCGGGCGCGGCGGGTCGATCTCCCTGCGGGTCGACCCGGGCCAGACCACCCTCCGCGACTTCCGCCAGCATCACCACTTCCGGGCCGAGTCCGGCGGCCGCGGCAGCGGCTCGAGGCGGCACGGCAAGGCGGGCGGGGACCTCGTCCTCGCGGTCCCGCCGGGGACCGCGGTCTACGACGACGCGACGGGCGAGCTGGTCGCCGACCTCGTATCGAGCGAGCAGCTGGCGATGGTCGCCAAGGGCGGGCGCGGCGGGCTTGGGAACGTCCATTTCGCGACTTCCACCCATCAGACGCCGAAGCACGCCCAGAAGGGCGAGCCCGGCGAGGAGCTATGGATCCGGCTCGAGCTTCGGCTGATCGCCGACGTCGGGTTGGTCGGCCTCCCCAACGCGGGCAAGTCGACGCTGCTCGCGGCGATGACCGCGGCACGCCCGAAGATCGCGGACTATCCGTTCACGACGCTCGAACCGAACCTCGGGGTGCTCGACCTCGGCGACGACGATGAACGGCGACCGACCATCGCGGACGTTCCGGGTCTCATCGAGGGTGCGAGCCTCGGTGCGGGGCTGGGGCACGCGTTCCTGCGCCACGTCGAGCGGACCCGGATCCTCGTCCACGTCGTCGACGGCTCCGATCGGGATCCCGAATGGTCCCACGGCGTGATCCGCGACGAGCTCGAGGCACACGACCCGGCGCTCCTCCAGAAGCCGATCGTGGTCGCCTTCAACAAGATGGATCAGCCGGCGGCCGTCTCCGCGTGGCCCGCGTTCAGGGATGCGCGCCAGCGCGACGGGATCGCCTGCGTCCCGATCGCCGCTGCGACGGGCCAGGGGATCGCCGAGCTCCAGGCGCTCATCGCCGAGCGGCTACCCGACGCGGATGACCTCGGGATCCCACCCGAGCCGGCGGGTGTCGTCGTCCACCGGATCGAGTCGCTCGGCGACGGCTTCGTCGTCGAGCGCGAGGCCGATGGGGCGTTCCGCGTCCGGGGCAAGCGGATCGAGCGGATCGCGGCCCAGACCGACTTCGAGGTCGACGAGTCGGCCGATCGCTTCCAGCGCGACCTCGGTCGCCTGGGGATCGACGCCGAGCTCCGTCGAGCGGGCATCGTCGCCGGGGATACGGTCCGGATCGGCGCGGTCTCGCTCGAGTGGGACCGCGAGGCGTGGGAGCCCGCATGACGGTCCCCACGGCGGTCGGGATCCTGGGTGGGACCTTCGATCCGATCCACATCGGCCACCTGGCGATCGCCGAGGAGGCCCGCGAGGCGCTCGGCCTCGAGCAGGTGCTGTTCGTGCCGACGCGGATGCCCGTCCACAAGCCGGGCCGTCCGGTCACGCCCGCGGAGCACCGGGTGGCGATGGTCGCCGCGGCGATCGCCGGCAATCCGGCATTCGCGCTCGAGCGTGCCGAGGTCGACCGGGACGGTCCGTCGTATGCGGTCGACACACTCGAGGGAATGGTCGATACGGCCCGGGCGAGCGGCCGATCGGTCGAGTTCACGTTCATCCTGTCGACCGAGGCCTACGCCGCGCTGCCGACCTGGCACCGACCGGCACGCTTGCTCGAGCTGTGCCGGATGGCCGTCGTCCCGCGACCGGGTGCCGCGGCGGCGGACCCCGCCGCGATCGACCGGCTGGTCCCCGGAGCGCAGGCCCGGACGACGCTGCTGGATGGGCCGTCGCTCGGCGTGTCCGGCACGCTCATCCGAGCTCGTGTCGCCGCCGGTCGGTCGATCCGCTATCTCGTGCCGGATGCGGTCATCGCCTACATCGACGACCATCGTCTCTACGTCGCCCCCGTCTCACCCCGCTGAGGACCACCAGACCGTGACCGATCCAGCCACTCCGTCGGCCAAGCCCGCCAGGGTCCGCGCGACGAGCCCGAAGTCCGCGACCACGCCGACGGCGACGTCGACGGCCGCTGCGCCGAAGGCCGCCGCCAAGCCGAAGGCCGCCGCGAAGCCGAAGGCCGCCACGAAGCCGAAGGCCGCCACGCCGAACACCGTCGCGACCGCGGTCGACGCGGTAACGACGAACGCGGCACCCGCGCCAAAGCCGAGGGCCAGGCGCGCGACGGCCGCGTCGACGCCGCGGCCGGGATTGCCCGCCCGGACCGAGCTGACCGGACAGGATCGCAAGGCGTCGCTCGCCACGGCGCGTCGGGTGGTCGAGCTGGCCGAGGACAAGAAGGCGGCCGACATCGTCCTGCTCGATCTCGGCGAGCTGACGACGCTGGCGGATGCGTTCGTGATCTGTTCGGGCGGATCCGAGCGCCAGCTCGACGCGATCGCCGACGGCATCGTGTCGGGTCTCCGGGAGCAGGGCGTGCGCCCGATCGGTCGCGAGGGCATCGCCGCGTCGCACTGGGTCCTGCTCGACTTCGGCGGGGTGATCGTCCACATCTTCACGCCGCCGGAGCGCGACTTCTACGAGCTCGAGAAGCACTGGTCCGAGGCCCGTACCGTCCTCCGCGTCCAGTAGCTCGCCGGTTCTGCGCGCGACCCCAGGGCCGCCGACGGGGGTAGTACTGTCGGGTCATGTCCGGGGTGGTCGGCCCCAGCGTTGAATCCGGGTCCGGGCGCCACGAGGCGCTCACTCCAGAGGTCGGACCGGATGTCGCGCACCCGAGAGCGCTGCCCCCGCTGCACCAGCAAGCTCGTCGTCAGTCGATTCGACACGGCCTTCCGGCTGGACGACAGCTCGGAGCGGCTGTGCTTCGGGATCCCGGGCAGCCTCTGCCAGGGGTGCGTCCAGCTGTTCGTCGATCCGGACCTGCTCGACCTGCTCGATCTCGAGCGGGCGGTCTGCACGTTCGCCATCGAAAGCGACCTGGTGCTCCAGGAGCAGGCCTGGTCCTCCGGCCGCTAGGCCGTCGGGCTCCTTTCGGGGGCCCTACCCACGGGCCGACGGCACGGTCGGCGTCGCGACCCGGGTCGCCAGCCAGGTCGTGAACGCGAGCCGTCGCGTCGGCTCTCCCACCATCGCCCCTCCGGCCCCCTTCACCGTCGCGTCGAGCTCGAGCAGCCCGTCGAGGGCTCCCTCGAGCTCGGTCGGGGTCCAGGCCGCGGCTTGCTTCGCCAGCTGCTCGGCGCGGAACGGGTGGAGCTTCAAGGTGCGCGGCAGCTCGCTCATGCGCGTCCCCGATCCGACCAGGTCGGCGACCTCGAGCAGCTCCCGGACGCGGCGATGGAGCTGGACCAGCACGACGGGCTCCGGCGTGACGTCGAGGACCCGCTCCAGGAGGTCCGCCGCGTCGCGGGTCCGCCGGAAGGCGATCAGGTCGAGGAGCGCCCAGGTGGAGGCTGGGACCGCCTCGGCCACGAGGGCACGGACATCATCCGCGGTCACCGGACCGTCCTGGCGGTAGAGCGCGAGCTTGTCCAGCTCCTGGGCCGCGAGCTGACCCTGCCGGCGCCGGTCGATGTCACCCTCGCGGACGAACCCCCCGACCCGCTCGGCGAGCACCTGGGCCGCTCCGCGCTCGAGCGTCATCCCGCGCTCCTTGGCGCGATCCTCGACCCAGCGTGCCATCCCACCCGAGGTCGGCGCGGCGAACCCGCGTACCTCGCCGCCCGCCGCCTCCACGGCGGCCGCGAGGGTCGCACCCGGTCCGGTCAGCCGGCCATCCTTGGGATAGCGATCGAGACTCTCCACGAACACCAGCGCATTCCCGGGGGCGATCGTGCCGAGGGTCGCGATGAGCTCGTCCCGATTGGCCTTGGCGCGGATCAGCGGGGCGGGATCGGCCACGATCGCGAGCGTCCCACCCCCGAACAGCGCCCCCGTGGCGACCCGCTCGCCGATCGCCGCGGCCGACGTGGCGGCGCCGGTCATGCGCCACCGGCCGAGGGGAGGCTCATCCGGCCCGGCGGCGCTGGTCGCCAGCGCGACCGCCGCCCGATCGATCGAATAGGTGTCGTCGCCGAAGTAGAAGGCGAGGGTGATCGGGGATCCGGGGTTCATCACCCCGATGATACGGGCCCGCTCGCGACGGGCGGCGGGATCCCGCAGGAGAAGGCGAGCGCCGCGCCGGCCGCAGCGGTCCCCGGCGGGGTGGCGAGCTCGGCGTCGGTGGCGACGACCCGATCCGGTCGGACGTCCAGACCCCGGATCCCGTCGAGGGTCACCTCGACGCTCCCGTTGAGATCGGTCCGGAGGACGGTCGCGCCTCGCGCCGCCACGCGATCGAGCGTCGCCTTGGTCGGGTGCCCATAGGGGTTGCCCTTCCCGGCCGAGGCGACGGCGACGCGCGGCCGGACCGCATCGAGGAACGGCCCCGTGGACGAGGTCCGACTGCCGTGATGCGCGATCTTGAGGAAGTCGACCCGGGGCAGGCCGCGGCTCAGCAGGATGGGATCGATCTGCTCCTCGATGTCACCGGCCAGGAGGAACCGCTCCTGACCGACCTCGCCGAGGAGGACGACCGACACGTTGTTGATGGCCGTGCCGCCGTCCGCCGGTTCGAGCGGCACCGCACCCGGGTCAGGCCACAGGACGTGGAAGCGGATCTCGTCCAGTCCGAAGGCGTCGCCGGTCGCGAGCCGATCGGGATGGAGCCCGAGCCTGCCGAGCGCCGCCTGCCAGGCACGGTAGCCGGGTCCCGGCCCGATCATGCCGGGTTCGAACGTGCGTCCGACCTGGTACCGATCGAGCAGCAGGGCGAGCCCCGCGACGTGGTCCTCGTGGGGATGGGTGAGCACGAGGAGGTCGATCCGCCGGTCCCACGGTGGGAGTCGCGCGTCGAGCGCGACGAGGAGGCGATCCGGGTCCGGACCGCCGTCGACCAGGAGTCGACCGCCCCGCCCGCCCTCGACCAGGATCGCGTCACCCTGGCCGACGTCGAGGACGGTCACCCGGACCTGCCCATCCGGCCGGTTCGCCGCGGCGATCAGGACGACGAGGATGCTGAGGACCAGCGAGCCGGCGACGAATCGGCCGGTCCGCGAGCGATCGACCCGCCGCACAGGCGTCGCCCGGGTCGGCCCGACCGTCGTCGTCGCTCGCCTGTCCGCGGTCGGCGGACGGCGCTTCACGAGGCCGGCGTCGGTGCCGGACCCGGGCCTTCCGGTCGGCGACGCGGATCGCCGAACGAGGCGGATCCGTTCCACGATCGCACCGAAGGGCCGACGGCCGCTCGCTGCGGCGAGGATGGACCCGGCCGCCACCGCACCGGCGACCGTGCCCCACGGCTGGGCCAACGTGATGCTGGCGAACGGCATCGCCGCCGCGGCACGAACGACCCCGACGAGGATGGCGAGGACGAACCAGCCCGGCAGGCCGAGGACGACGGCGACGATCTGCGGCGCACCGGCCTGCGCGAGCCAGCCACCGATGAGGGCGACCGTGCCGGCCGCCATCGCCGGCGGCACGAGCGGGACGACCACGAGATTGACCGCGGGTGCGAGGAGTGCGAACCGACCGAAGCCGGCCAGCACGACCGGGAGCGTGGCGGCCTCCGCGGCGAACGAGACTCCGAGGCCCTCGGCCAGCCAGCCGGGCAGACGTCCTCCTCGCCACGCTCGAAGTCGTCCGGTGATGGGCGTCGCCCAGGCGATCAGCCCGCCGGTCGCCAGCACCGACAGCTGGAACCCCGCGTCAGCGACGGTCGCCGGCTCCGCGACGAGGAGCAGGACGACGGCCCAGCCGAGCGCGGTGGCTGCCGCCCCGGCCCGTCCCGACTCCCGGGCAAGGATGACGACGGCGGCCATCGCCGCAGCCCGGACGACGGATGCCGACGCCCCGGCGGCGATGGTATAGGCGACGATCGCCAGCAGCGTGACGATCGAACGGCTGCGGCGACCCAGTCGACGGCGGACGAGCGCCCCGACCAGGGCACCGACGATCGCGATGTTCCAGCCCGAGATCGCGACGACGTGGCTGACCCCGGCCGTCGTGAACGCCGCCGCGAGGTCGCGATCGACCCGGTCGCGTAACCCGACGAGGATCCCGGCTGCGAGCCCGGCCTCGGGTTCGGGCAGCGACCTGGTCAGGGCCTCGCCGGCTCTGCGCCGCAGGTCCTCGATCGCCGCCGCCGCGCTCCCGTCCGTGCCGACCCGGTCGAGCGAGCGTGCTCGGAGCGTGGCCGTCACCCCGACCCGGCGGAGGTAGGTGCCGTAGCCGCCGTCGTCCGGCGGGAGCGGCTCCAACCGTCCCGTGGTCGTGACGCGATCGCCGGGCACGATCTCCGGATAGCGGGGAAGCGTCGCGGCGACGCGGAGCCGATCTGGCTCGGTCTCGATCGTCGCGGTCTGCTGGCCGCTCTTCGGCGTCCCGACGCCGACCACCACGCTCTGCCAGGGCCCGTCGCCGGCCGGGATCGCCGGATCGACGCCCGGCCCTCCGCCGATCAGGAGCCGGAGGGCGATGATCGTGGCGCCGACGACCAACGGAAGCGCGGCCCGGCCCGACGCCCGCGTCCGACGGGACGGACCGCCGATGCGAGTGAGGCCCAGGAGCATGCCCGCGACGGCCGCCTGGGCGAGGGCGAGCGCCAGCCCGGCAGGCGGCCCGAACCGCTCGACCAGGATCGGTGCGCCGAGCGCAGCGCCGACCGCCCCCACGGCAAGCCAACCGCTCCTCGGCATCAGCCGCTCCTCGGCATCAGCCGACCCCAGCCGGTCCAGCCCCGCCGGTCAGTGGACCGCGACCAGGTCGCGTAGCTTTTCGAACGTCGAGGTCCCGACGAGCTTGCGCGTCCGGAGGTCGTCGACCGCTGTGAACGGCTGCTCGGTGCGGGCGGCGATGATCTTCGCCGCGGTGACCGGACCGATCCCGGGCAGCGCATCGAGCTCGCCGGCGGTCGCACGATTCAGATCGACCGGACCGGATGGCACGCCGCCGGATGACCCTGAACCGGCGCCACCCGCGCTCCCACCGCCGATCAGGGGCACTCCGCCGGACGGCGCCGGGTCGTCACGCGACGGCACGACCACCCGGTCGCCGTCGGCCAGGCGAGCGGCGAGATTCAGCACGGCCGTCGCTCGCACAGCGTCGACCCTCGGTCCGTATCCGCCGGCGGCAGCCAGCGCGTCCGCGACGCGCGTGCCCGAACCAAGGCGATAGACGCCGGGGTGAAGCACGGCGCCGGCGACCTCGACGACGACCTCGCCCCCGGCAGCAGCTGCCCCGCCATGTAGGCCGGAGGCGACCGGCTCGGGCCGCTCTGTCGACCCGACCGCCGTTCCGTCGAGGAACGCCGGCACGACGACCTGCGGACCGCCGGCTCCCGCGAGCAGCACACCGGCGATCGCCAGTGCGACCATCACGGCGATCGCCGCACCGACGACCCACGCTACCGGGATCCCCGAGAGGTCCGGCGCGACCGAGATCCGCGCCGACGCCTCCGGAGGCTCGTCTCCTGCGATCGGTGCCTCGAGAGCGCGCCATGGCGCGGCGTTGCGGTCCACGGGTGACCTCCCCGGCGGGGATCGGGGCGGATCTCGCCTGGCGCGAGCGTCGGATGCCGCCCGCCGCGTCGGGGGCACATCCGGCGCGGCGGGCGTCGAGAAGACCCTATCGGCGTCGCGTTAGCTGCGAGTTATCCGATCGCGTCCTTGTCTCCGCCTCGATCCGGTGTGCGCGTTGACACAAGTGGATCCCGCTGTCGGTTCGACGTGTCGGGTCAGCTGCGACGAACCACCGAACTCCTAGCGATCAAGATCACGACGAGAGTGAGACAGCCGATCGCCGTGGTGCGTCGTTCCTGCGTTGACTCGGCCGGTCGCCCGCTCGGCGGCGGGACCGTTGGGTGCGGCCCTGGCATGCCTGCGTTCGCCACATGGAAGGAGTGGATGGCGCCGCCCGGGGATGGCTGCCCGCACACCGGGCAGGAGGCCGGCGTCGGCCTCGTCAAGACACTCGCCTAGCGGGAGGTCCGCCGACCGATCGCGATCCAGTCGGCGCCTGCCTCCCAGAAGTCACGGTCCTTCGCGTCCAGGCCGCTGAGTGCAGCTCGGGCCTCCCATGCCGCGAGCCACCGCTCGGCCTCGTCCTCGGAGATCCCTGAACCCGTCAGGCGGCTGGCGATGGCATCGCGACGAGCGACGGAGATCCGGGCGGGGTCAGACTTGCGGGCCATGGAGCGATGCTGATCGTGGCGAGTGTCAGCTAGGCGGTCAACACTCGTCGTCTTCGTCGCCCGTGCGGTCGTCGCGCTCGTCGCCCATCACGGCGGACACGGCTCGGTCGATCTGGTCGATCGCGTCCGGATCGACGTACGCCCTGCGCAGACTGTCCCTCATCGCCACGACTTGGGCTTCCTGATGATCCTGCTGAAGCATCGGCGCGTTCTCCCTGATCTAGCAACGTCATCAGCAGATCGTGCCCCCCGATTGTTTCGGGTTGATGTCCCCGTCGTTGTCGAACGTCCGTCGATCATGACGGCGGAGCAGGACGGCGACGGGGGTCCGGTATCCTCCAGCCGGTGCTGAACAGGAACCAGCTACGGATCGTCGTGCTCTGTGCCGTGCTGGTCGGATGCACGTCGTCGTCCAGCTCATCGCCGGCATTCCCAGCCGTTCTGAACTACGACACTCGTGGAGCACCGCGGACGATCCTCGAGATCGGGACCGTCGAGGTCGCCCACATCGGCTGCAACGACGGCGGCGTCGTCACGCCGGGTCAGGCGGGGGTTCCTCCGCTACCGTGGGATCTCCGTCTGGTGGCGGAGGGCGACGGCCGACCGCTGTTGTCGAGTCGGGTCACCGAGCTGCCTCAGTGGGTGGTGCTCATCGGGAACAGCCCGATCATCTCCCCGACCCCCGTGGCCGGACCCGCTGGTCCACCCTGCCCGAGCGGCTAACGCTGCTCCCAGTCGACCCAGCGGGTGCCGTCCCACCAGCGGTGCCAGGTCCGCCCGTCGCGACCGCCGGCGAAGACGTCGAGCCGATCCGGACCCCACGACGAAGCCGTGCACCCGCCCGCCGGGTCGAGCTGGCCGCCGAGCGACTCCCAGGCGTGCCAGTTCTGGCCGTCCCAGTAGCGATCCCACAGCTCACCGTCCGGGAAGATCGCGAAGACCTCCATCCGGTCCACGTCCCAAGCCGTCACCGCCGGCGCGGAGGCGAGCGTCCCGCCGAGGTCCTCGACCGTCGACCACCCCGCCCCGTCGAACGATCGATGAACGAGCCGGCCATCCGCGGTTCGTTCGAACAGATCGATCCGGTCCACACCCCATGAGGCGGCGGCGATCCCGCCGTTGGCCGTCGGGCTCGTCATCGTCAGCCTCCGCGCTCGAGGATGGGTTTGACGTCGGTGATCAGCCGGGTCATCGACTCCTCGTCGTAGGTCGCCGGCATCCCCGCGACGAGGTGCCGGAACCCGATATCCAGGTACGGCGCGAGCCGCTCGGCGACATCCTCCGGCGTCCCGACCGGCTGGTCCTTCCAGAGGTTCGCGATCCGGTTGCGCTCGAATGCGGCCCGGAAGAGGCGCTCTGCCTCGGCCCGATCGTCGCGGATGAAGACGGTCCCGATCCCGGTCGTCCGTTCGATCTCGGCCTGGTCGCGACCGACCGCCTGGCAGTGCTCGCGCAGGATCGCGTCCTTGCGCCGGACGCTCTCGATCCCGCCACCCACGTTGCACGCGTCGGCGTACTTCGCGACCAGCTTCAGGGTGACCCGCTCGCCGCCACCGCCGACGAGGAGCGGGAGGTGCGGCTGGACGGGTGGCGGCAGGTTCCGCGCCGCGCGGGCGGCGTAGTGCGGGCCGGCGGCGGATGGCTCCGTCCCGTCGAGCATGCCGCGGATGACCGGCAGTGCCTCACCGAGCCAGCGCAGGCGCTCCGGCGGGCCGTCCCCGAAGCGCAGCCCGAGCCCGATGTGCTCCTCCTCGAACCAGGCCGCGCCGATCCCGAGGATCGCCCGTCCGTTGCTGATGTGGTCCAGCGTGGTCGCCATCTTCGCGACGATGGTCGGCTCGCGGAACGTGTTCGCACCGACCATCAGGCCGATCCGGACCCGCGACGTCGCCTGCGCCCAGGCCGTCAGGACGAGCCAGCCTTCGAAGATCGGGCCGTGCAAATCACCGATGATCGGGTACAGGTGATCCCACGTCCACAGGCTGTGATACCCGAGTCGGTCCGCCCGGATGCCGGCTTCGAGGAGGCTGGGCCAGTCGGTGTACTGGTTCCAGCAGAGCGCCCCGAACTTCACGCTTTCGGTCATCGATCCCTCCGCCGTCAATGTCGCGTCGGGCGCAAGCGTACGGGACAGCGCGACGCCGGATCGCGTGACGATCCGGCGTCGATCGGGGAGTGATGGTCGGTCAGCCGAGGGCCGGGGTGGGATCCTCGGTCAGGGTTCGCTTGATGAGCGCGTCGTGCGCTGCCCGCTCGTCGAGATGACGGGCGACCCACGCGGCAGCGACGGCACCACCGCGACGGATACGGGCGAACCTGGGACCGGAGGCGATCCGGTTCTCCCTGTGAAGGCGAACGAGCCGGGCTCGCTCTGCCTCACGGGCCCGCTCGAGAGCAAGCTCCCGTGCCCGAACGTAGTGCAACTGCCACATGAGGTCCGTCCTCCTGCTAGATCCAGCGCTGCTGGTCGTCGTTGATCGACGGCCGGGAGTCGACGCCGAAGCGGGCGGTGATGACATCGAAGGCGATGAAACCGACGATGAAGATGGCGATCCCGAGCCCGAACATGGTCTCCATCTCGAACCTCCTGACTAACTCTTATCCGTACCTTTATCGGTTACCTGCAGTATGCCCACTTGCGCGTAACCTGTCAAGTGGTCTAATGTGGTTATCGCCATGGAAACGCCCCCACACGACCACGCCGCCAACCTCGAGACCGCACTCGATTTCGTCAACACGCTGGAGCTCGAGCGGGGCGCACCGACCGACCACTTCCGTTCAACCCAGGACGCCCTGGACTGGTTGCATGACCGTGGCCTCGTCCATGCAACTAACGCCGGCAAGACGCTGGCGGATCTCGCGAACGAGCGGACGCTTCGCCGGATCCGGAAGACTCGCGCCGCGCTGCGCGAGCTCGTCGACGCCACCTACGAACATCGCGCTCCGGCCCCGGACGCGATCGCGGAGGTCAATCGCACGCTCCAGACCCGGGCGATCCTGCAGCTCGTCCCGAGCGGTGACGGGGTGCGGATCGGACATCGTCACGTCGGGGACCCGGTCGACGACGCGCTCGCCAATCTCGCCCAGCAGATCGTCCGCGAGATCGTCGGCGGGAGGCCAGAGCGCATCCGCGCCTGCGCCAGCGATACCTGTCGCTGGGTCTTCTACGACGACTCGCGGACGGGCCGTCGGCGCTGGTGCGACATGAACAGCTGCGGCAACCGAGCGAAGGCCGCCCGCCACCGCGCCCGGGTCAAGGGCGAAGCAGAATCTGCGGAGACGCGAGCAGAGGCCTAGCTGTAGCCCTCGACGACCGGGTCAGCCCCGGACGACGATGTTCACCAGGCGTCCGCCGGCGTGGATGACGCGGTCGGGGGTCCGGCCAGCCAGCAGCTCGACGATCCGCGGACGCTCGAGGACGAGGCGCTCCAGCTCGGCCTGATCGATCGCAGCCGCCACGATCACCTTGTCGCGGACCTTCCCGTTGACCTGGATCGGGACCTCGCGAGTCTCGTCGACGATCGCCGACGGGTCGACCGAGGGCCAGGTCTCGAGATGGATCGACGACCGGGCCAGCCCAGCCGTCGCGGCCCGACGCGACCAGAGCTCGTCGGCGATGTGCGGCGCCGACGGCGCCAGCATCAGCAGCAGCAGGCGGATCGCCTCGTCCCAGGCCGCTCCACCGGCGACCTCGGATCCGCGGTAGCGGAACAGGGCGTTCGCCAGCTCCATCAGGTGGGCGACCATGGTGTTGAACCGGAAGCCCTCGTACTCCTCGGTCACCACCCGCAGCGTCCGGTGAGCGGCCATCCGGATCGCTCGCTCGGCGGCCGCGCTGTCCTCGCCCGGAGGGAGGCGGCCGGAGTCGGGGTCGCCCCCCTCGATGCCGTGCGGGTCGAGCGTCAGGGTCCAGACCCGGTTCAGGAAGCGATGGACGCCGCCGATCCCGGTCGGGCTCCACGGGCCACCCTGGTCCCACGGTCCCATGAACATCAGGTACAGCCGGACGGTATCGGCCCCGTAGCGAGCGACGAGCTCGTCGGGGTCCTGGACGTTGCCCCGGGACTTGCTCATCCGCTCGCCGTCGGCACCCAGGATCTGGCCCTGGTTGAACAATCGCTTGAACGGCTCCCGATCGGCGACCACGTCCAGGTCCGCCAGCGCCTTGGTGAAGAAGCGGCTGTACAGGAGGTGCATGACGGCGTGCTCGGCGCCGCCGGTGTACTGGTCGACGGGGGTCCACCGGTCGGCCAGCGCCCGATCCACGGCCACCCTGGCGTTGTGCGGCGAGAGGTAGCGGAACCAGTACCAGCTCGAGTCGACGAACGTGTCCATCGTGTCCGTCTCGCGACGCGCCGGCCGGCCGCAGCGGGGGCACGCCACGTCGAGGAAGGTCCGGTCGGTCTTGAGCGGGCTCTCACCACTGCCGTGGAAGTCGACCTCCTCGGGCAGTCGGACCGGCAGATCCTCCTCGGGCACCGGGACGATCCCGTCGGTGTCGCAGTAGATGACCGGGATCGGCGTTCCCCAGTAACGCTGCCGACTGACCAGCCAGTCGCGGATCCGATAGCTGACGGCCGGCTTGCCCTGGCCCATGGCCTCGAGGTCGGCCACGATCGCCCGGATCGCGTCCGGCACCGGCAGGCCGTCATAGACGCCGGAGTTGACCAGGACGTCGGTCGGTGCCTTGCTGACGTAAGCGGCCTCGAGGTCGCCGCCACCAGCCTCCCCGCGGGAGTCCCCGGGTCGCACGACCTCGCGGATGTCGAGGCCGAACTGCCGGGCGAAGGCGAAGTCGCGCTCGTCGTGGGCGGGCACGGCCATGATCGCTCCGGTGCCGTAGCCGGACAGGACATAGTCCGCGATCCAGATCGGGATCCGCTCGCCGTTGACGGGGTTGATCGCATCCGTGCCGATCGGGACGCCGGTCTTCGGTCGGTCGGTGGACAGCCGCTCGATCTCGGTCTGGCGGCGGGCCTGGGCGACGTAGGCCTCGACGACCTCGCGCTGGGCGGGCGAGGTCAGGCGTTCGACGAGGGCATGCTCCGGCGCAAGGACCATGAACGTCGCGCCGAACAGGGTGTCCGGGCGGGTGGTGAAGACCCGGATCTCGTCGCCGCCGGGGGTCTGCTCGCCCGGTGCCGAGGTGAAGACGATCTCGCCGCCCTCGGACCGGCCGATCCAGTTCGTCTGTTGGATCTTGATCGGCTCCGGCCAGTCGATGCCGCCGAAGTCGAGCAGCTCGTCGGCGTAATCCGTGATCCGGAAGAACCACTGCTCGAGGTCGCGCTTCTCGACGAGCGCACCGCAGCGCCAGCAGCGTCGCTCGGGTCCCTCGACCTGCTCGCGGGCCAGCGTCCCGTCGTTGGGGCACCAGTCCACCGGCGCCTTGGCTCGGTACGCCAGCCCCGCCTCGAGGAACTTCAGGAAGATCCATTGGTTCCAGCGGTAGTACTCGGGGGATGCCGTGACGAGCTCCTGCTCCCAGGGGAAGGTCGCGCCCATCGTCCGGAACTGGCGGCGCATATTCTCGAGGTTCCTCATCGTCCACGCCGCCGGATGGACGCCGTTCTTGATCGCGGCTCCCTCGGCCGGGAGCCCGAAGGCGTCGAAGCCGATCGGGAAGAAGACGTTGAAGCCGTGCATCCGCCGGAACCGGGCGAGTGCGTCGGTCGGGGTCACGATGTACCAGTGGCCGATGTGGAGGTCGCCCGACGGGTAGGGATACATCGTCAGGAGGTAGTACTTCGGCCGCGACTCGTCGGTCAGGTCCGTGTCGTTGAGGCCGAGCTTGTCCCAGCGTGCCTGCCATGCGGGCTCGATGGCGACCGGATCGTAGCGATCGATCCTGGACCGCTCGCGAGGGGCCGCGCGATCGGTCGGCGTCTCGTCGGTGGTGGCCATCTCGGGATCTCATCCTCTCGACAGTGGACCCCCCGCCGATCCCGGTGGGGGGTCTGATGAGCTCCGGGGATCGTCCCGTGACCCCGCGGCGAGGGCCTTGAGTGTATCACCCGGGATGGCCGCGACCGTCCCCACGGACGACCCATCCGGTCGTGATCCGGCTGGTCCGTTCGTCCCGGTGCGCGTCGGCGGACCTCGGCGTACAGTCGCCCGGTGACAGCTCGTCGATCTCGCTGGAGCCGGTTCGCGCGCCGCGTCATGCCGTTCGGGGTCGCCCTCGCGCTCCTCGCCGGGTGCGATCCGACGTCGTCGCAAACGGCGGGGACCCCCGGGGCCGCGATCGTCACGACCGCTCCGACGGTCCGACCCACACCTCGACCGACGTCCGCCCCGACCCCGACGCCGACCCCGACGCCCACCCCCACGCCGAGCCCGACCGCGAGTCCGGCTGCGTCCGTCGACACGCTGACGACGCCGTGCCCGGGAAAGGCACCCACCGACGCCAAGGCTGGCAAGTCCGCCTCCGTCCAGAGCCGCAACTGGTCGGGCTTCGTGGCGACCGGTGCCACGACGTTCTCGTGCGTCGAGGCGGTCTGGACGCAGCCCAAGGTCCGCTGCCACGGCTCGGCCGAGCAGGCGGCCGTCTACTGGGTGGGCCTCGGCGGCTACGATCATCACTCGCTCGTCCAGATCGGAACGGAGTCGGCCTGCGTCGGCGGCGTCGCCCAGGCGGCCGCGTGGCACGAGTCGCTCCCGCGCGAGACCTACGCCCTCCGGGCGAACCTCCGGATCCGCGTCGGCGATCGGATCTGGGGTCAGGTCCGTTCGCTGGGCAACGGCCACTATCGGATGACGCTGGTCAACCTGACGACGCGCAAGCGCGTGTCGATCCCCATCGTCAACACCACCCTCAGGCGGACCTCGGCGGAGTGGATCGTCGAGGCACCGACCGGTGGCTGCCCCCAGGCATGTCGCACCCTGCGGATGCCCGACTTCAAGACGTTCGCCTTCGAGGAGGCGTGGCTGAGCCTGGCCGGGGCGCGGCGGCCGCTGGTCGGATCCAAGTTCGTCCGCGCCGAGGAGGCGATGGTGGCGGCCGACGGCCGGATCCGCTCGGAGGTGACCGCCACCGGCCCGGACGGCACGTCGTTCTCGGTGCGCTGGCGTCGCCCGTAGCGGTTCGAGGGGGTCCGGCGAGCGGAGTGGTGGAGCTACGGGGACTCGAACCCCGGACCTCCTGCATGCCATGCAGGCGCTCTTCCAGCTGAGCTATAGCCCCACGGGACGGGCAGTATATCAGCGGATCGGCGCCCGCCGGTCACCGGCTCCGGGCGCCGAAGGCTGGCGTCCGTGTGTCACCATCGGTCGGTGACCGCGTTCGATCTGCTCATCCGCGGCGGCACCGTCGTCGACGGGACGGGCGCGCCCGGGACGCTCGCCGATGTCGGCGTCGTCGGCGACCGGATCAAGGCGATCGGGGATCTCTCCGCCGCCGACGAGAAGGGGGTCGCGGTCGTGATCGACGCGACCGGCCGGATCGTGTGCCCCGGCTTCATCGACGTGCACGGGCACTCCGACGCGTCGATCCTGGTCGATCCGGCGATCGCCAGCCACCTCCATCAGGGTTTCACCACCCAGCTGTCGGGGAACTGCGGCGACACCCTCGCGCCCCTGGCCGAACCGGGCCGCGAGATGGTCGAGCTGGCTCTGGCGGGGACCGGCGTCGAGCCGACCTGGTCGACGTTCGGTGGATACCTCGGGGTCGTCGAGCGCCTGCGGCTCGGGCCGAACCACGCCTTCCTGGTCGGCCACGGCACCATCCGCGGCGCCGTCCTGGGACCGACCTCATCGCGCCGCGACCGAGACCGACCTCAAGGCGATGATCCGCCACCTCAAGGAGGCGCTCGACGCCGGAGCCGTCGGCCTGAGCTCCGGCTTGATCTATCCGCCCGGCCTGTACGCCGGCGCCGATGAGCTCGAGCGCCTGGCGGCGGTGACGGCGCGTCGCGGCGGTCTGTATGCCACCCACATCCGGAACGAGTCCGACGACCTGTTCGCGGCACTCGACGAGGCCGTCGCCACGATCCGCGCGGCGGGCTCCGGCGCGATGCTCCAGGTGTCGCATCTCAAGGCCGGGTCGCGGTCGATGTGGGGTCACGGGCCGGAGGCGGTCGAGCGGTTGGCGCAAGCCCGAGCTGACGGTCTCGACGTGGCCGCCGACCAGTACCCGTACACCGCCGCCGCCACGACCCTGGAGATCATCCTGCCACCGGCCATGATGGCGATGTCGATCGAGGCGATCGTCCAGTCGCTCGGCGATCCTGACGTCCGGGACCGGATCAAGCGCGAGATCGCCGGCGGCGTGCCGGGTTGGGAGAACGCGGGCGCCGACCCGGGCTGGGCCGGCCTGCGGATCGCCGACTCGCGGACGCATCGAGACTGGGCCGGCCACACCCTCGCCGAGCTCGCGGCGGAGTTCGATCGCGATCCGGCCGACGTGGCGTTCGGCCTGCTCGTCGACGACCGGCTCGATACCTCGATCGTGATGGAATGCATGACCGAACCGGACGTGGACGCGATCATGGCCGTGCCCTGGATCGCCGTCTGCACCGATGCCGGAGGCCGGCGCCCGGGCCACAGCCACCTCGGCTCGGGGGTGCCGCACCCGCGCGCCTACGGCACGGCGCCGCGGGTCCTCGGCCGGTACGTCCGCGACCGTGGGGATCCTGTCGCTCGAGTCGGCCATCGCCAAGCTGACCTCGGTACCCGCGGATCGGATCGGGTTGCGCGGGCGCGGGGTCCTGCGCCAGAAGGCGTTCGCGGACGTGGTCGTGTTCGATCCGTCGACCGTCGGCGACCTCGCGACGGAGCTCGATCCGCACCGCTATCCCGCCGGGATCGAGCACGTCATCGTCAACGGCGTCCAGGCGATCGCCGACGGCGTCGAGACCGATCAGCGGCCCGGCCGGCTGCTGCGCCGGGAGCGATGAGCCCCACCGCGCGGCCGTCACGGCCCGCCGCCCGACCCCCGGCGGTGACCGAATCGATCGAGCGGACGATCCTGCCCGGCGGACCCCTCACCTACACCCTGCGTCGATCGCACCGCGCCCACCGTCTGCGCCTGGTCGTGGACCCCCGGCGAGGCGTCGTCGTCACGATCCCGGCCCGACGACCCGGTGCCCGCGATGCGGCGGCGCACGTCGAGCCGTTCCTGCGCGAGCGAGAGCCCTGGATCCGGGGCCACCTGGCCCGCCACGAGCAGGAGCGGGCGGCCGTCGCCGGGGCCTCGGCCGAGGCGCTCGTCGACGGCGCGCGTCTGCGGCTGCGCGGCGTCGTCCACGTCCTGCGGGTCGAGTCGGACGACGGTCAGGCGCGACGGTCCAGTGTCCTGTCCGGGTGGTCGGCGCTCGACGGAGCGAGCGGCGTCGACATCGCCGGGGGCGTCTCCGAGATCGTCGTCCGCGTCTCGCCGGCCGATCGCCGACCGCTCGCGACCGTCCTCGAGGCGTGGCTCCGCGAACGAGCCGTCGCCGACATCGACGCGGCGATCGATCGGCATGCGACCGCCCTCGGCGTCAGCCCGGGCCGGGTGTCGATCCGCGACCCCCGGACCCGCTGGGGGAGTGCTTCGCGATCGGGTCGCCTCGCCTTCTCCTGGCGCCTCGTCCTGGCGCCGCCCGAAGCGCTCGAGACGGTCGTCGTCCACGAGCTCGCCCACCTCCTGGTGTTCGGGCACGGCCCGGGGTTCTGGGCGGTGGTCGCGTCGCGGATCCCCGATCACCTGGCCTGGCGGCGCTGGCTTCGCGAGCACTCGGTCGAGCTGCATGCGGCCCTTGCCGCCGATCCGCCCGGGTAGGGTCAGCCGACGACGAGCAGCAGCAGCCCGACGCCCATTGCCGCGATCCCCACGACATCCAGCGGGACGATCCGTCGCAGCATGGCGGTCCGGATCGCGGCCAGGTCGGCATCCGTGGCGGTCGCCGCCGTGAGCGAGCGACCGCCGGTCCAGCCGATCGCCAGGGCGCATGCCCCGCCGACGATCCCGACCACGACGAACGGCCAGTCCGGCGGTGCGGCCGTGCCACGCTCATCCAGGACGATGGCGAGGATCCCGGTCACCGCGCCGAGGGTGCCGAGTCCGATCGTGAACATCGCTCCGAGGAGCGCCGCCTGGGGGTCCACTCGACCCGCGTGACGGGCGATGATCCCGATGCCGAGCAGTGCCCCGGCCACGGCCAGGCCGGCGACGAGGAGCGCCGAGCTCTGACCGGCCGCCTCGCCCAGTTCGACGGCAAGGAGGCCGACCACCACGGCCAGGACGCCGATGCCCTGGATGAACGCGGCCGCGATCGTCAGCAGTGCGCGGATCCGGGGCGCGTCGGTCCGGACAGCGGCGGGCCTCGAGCGGGATGCCAGCAGGCCGAGGCCGATGGCGGCGCCGAGCAGGACCAGGCCGGTCATCGCCAGAGGCCCCATCCCGTTTGTCCTCCTCGAGCCGGCGGCGGCCGGACGCCGGGGTCGACCGCGTCGAACGACAGTGTGGCAGGCCGTCATCGTCGGGGATGGGTGGTGGAGATGAGGGGACTCGAACCCCTGGCCTCCGCGATGCGAACGCGGCGCTCTTCCAGCTGAGCTACATCCCCACGAGGGTCGTGCCGGGCGGCGACGGATCGCGGCACCCGGGACCGGTGCGAGAGTGTAGCACGAGGCCTCCATCGCGCCGGCCGCCCCTTGACGAGATAGAACATCCGTTCTATCGTGAGCCGTCCGATGACGACCCTTCCCACGGACGTGACGGCGGCCCTGGCGTCTCTCCAGACGCGCTGGGGAGACGCCGCTCCACGGGTCGGTGGGTCGGCGCACGGCGGGCACGATCCGGGCGTCGGGTCGGTCGTCGGCGCGCTCGCGATGGTGCCGCTCCCGGACGGACCGGACCCGCGACCCACCCGGATCGCCGACGACGACCGGGTCATCTCGACCGGGTTCCCCGCGCTGGATGCCATCCTCGGCACGGGCGGGATCCCGCGCTCGGCCGGGCTGGCCGTGCGCGGCGACGTGTCGAGCGGCAAGACCACCCTCGCCCTGCGACTGGCCGCCGGCGCGCAGGCGGCGGGCTCGATCGTGGCCTACGTGGACCTTGCCAGGAGCCTCGATCCGGTCGAGGCGGTCGCCCGTGGGGTCAGCCTCGAATGGCTGGTCGTCCTCGAACCGGCATCGCTCGAGGAGGCGCTGGCCATGGCCGGGGCGCTCGTGGCGGGACGGTCCGTGGACATGCTCATCGTGGACCTGCCGGCGTCCGGCGGTCCGAGTCGCACCACCCGGGAGGCCTCCGACCCGAGCCGGTCCCGGCGAGACGGTCGGCGTCCCCCTCGATCGCGGATCGCCTCGGGCGTCTCGCGGCACTCGCCCGTCGGTCGGACGTCCTGCTCGTGGTCCTCGAGCCACCGGGACTGCCTGGCCCGGTCTCGAGCGCCATCGCCGGATCGACCGGCCTGCGCCTCGAGCTCGCTCGACGCGCCTGGGTCCGCCTCGGCCGCGATGTCATCGGGCAGCGGACCGAGGTGGTGATCGCCCGGAACCGGGCGGGTCCGCCGGGGCGGCGAGCGGAGCTCCGGATCCTCTACGCGGAGGGCGGCGGGCGGGACGCCTGTCTCCTCCACGAGCCGCTTCTCACCGACGCCCCCATCACCGTCCAGCCATGGATCGACCATCGTGCGACTGCTCCACCTCCTCTGGCCGCATCTCCCCCTCCGCCTCGTCCGCGCGCGCGCGACCGCGGACCCGGGCTTCGGATCGTTCCCGACCGGACCGGTCGTCCTCGGCGGACGACCGTGGACCGACGGGACGGTCCTCGACGCGAACCCGTCGGCTCGTGACCTCGGGGTTCGACGCGGGCAACCGCTCGGATCCGCCCATCGACTGGCTCCGGAAGCCACGTTCCTCGACCCCGACCCGGCCGCGGACCGGGCGACGATCGAGCGGGCGCTGGAGGCGCTCGAGGGGTTCAGCCCCGGTGTCGCCGGCGCGCCCGACCCCGCCGACCCGGCCTTCGGGCTGCTCGAGGTCCAGATCGACGGGCTCGAGCGGTTGTGGGGACCCGAGCCGGTCCTCGTGGAGCGGATCGTCAAGGTGCTGTCCGGGATCCTTCCAGGTGCTCCCCGGATCGGGATCGCCGGGACGCGGTTCGCGGCGACCACCGCCGCCGGGGCGGCGGAGGCCCCCGGCCATCCGTGGATCGTGGAACCGGGCGGCGAGGCGGCCTTCCTCGGGCCACTCCCGGCCGCTCTGCTGACCCCGGACCCGGATGTCCGGGCCCGGCTCAGCAGGTTCGGGTTGCGTCGGATCGATGCGGTCGCGACGCTGCCCCGCTCGGCACTGATCGCCCGGTTCGGTGCCGAGGGCGAGCGGATCCACGCCCGGGCCAACGGGCAGGAGATCGTCGCGTTCCGGCCCCATCGCGCCGCCGAGCGACTCGTCCTGGGGCTGGGGCTCGAACCGCCGATCGAGGACCTCGAGCCGTTGCGGTTCGTGCTCCACCGGCTGGCCGGCGCGCTCGGCGATCAGCTCCTGGCTCGGGGCGCGGCGGCCGGTCGGGTCGAGCTGCGTCTCGAGCTCGATCCAGCGTTCGCCCGGCGGGGGACGCCGACCGCGCTCGCCATCGAACAGCGCTTCCCCGAGCCCACGGCCGAGGGTGAGGCGATCGATCGGCTCCTGTTCGCCAGGCTCGAGCGGGAGCCACCGCCGGCCGCGATCGCTCGGCTCGAGCTCGAGCTCGCCGAGGTCGCCCCGGCGACCGGTCAGCAGCTCGCCCTGTTCGTTCCCCAGGCTGCTCGTGCCGCCCGGCTCGGCTGGCAGCTCGCCCGGCTCGCCCTCGCCTACGGGGAGGATCGGATCGGTCGGGTCGAGCTCACGGATCCCGAAGCGACCCTGCCCGAGGCTCGTTGGCGGCGGCTGCCGATCGGGTCGGGTTCGGCGGGCGGGTTCCACCCGATCGTCCCGGAGCCGGGCCGGTGACGCGTCTGCTGCGCGAGCATCCGTCGATCGGCGTCGAGCTCGACGGCGACGGGCAGGTCGTCGCCGTGCACTGGGCCGGGCGGCGGGAGCCGGTCGAGGTTTGCAACCGCTGGCGGATCGACGAAGGCTGGTGGCGCGATCCGATCGCCCGGGATTACTTCAAGGTCGTCGGATCACGCTGGCTCGCCCTGGTCTATCTCGACCGGCTCGACGGGACGTGGCATCTCGAGCGGGTCTACGACTGAACGAGCGATCAGCGGAGGCCGGGGCGCCCCATCGCCAGGCTCACGAAGAACAGGATCGCCAGGATCCCCAGCACGAGGAACAGCGCGCCGAGATCGCGAGGACGCGTGGATTGCACGGACGCCATCCCCCTGTGCGTCGGCCGGTGGACCGTGAGTCGATGTTGACGCGCAGTGTAGCTGCGATGTGTCGCCTGCGTCGGGACCGACGGCTCGGCCGGGACTCAGCGGAAGGGGCAGTCGGCCGCCATCAGGATCGTGGCGATCGACCGAGAGCCGTGCGGCACGATCGACGCCTGGACCCGGCAGGCCGGATGCAGGCCGACGGCGTCGATCACCGTGCTGCCGTCCTCGAGCGGTCCGGCCAGGGCCTCGATCGAGTAGCCGGCCTTGACCAGGGCGGCGCGGTACCAGGCGACCGCCTTGGCCACCGTGGCGGGCATGTCGATCACCGCGGACGCCGGACCTTCACCGGTGTCGGTCGGGTTCGCCCCGGGATAGACCGGGAAGGCGTCAGGCAGGGCGTCCCAGATCCGGCCCCAGGCTGTCTGGGTCGTCGTCGGAGGAACGACCGTGGCGGCCGTCGGCGGTGTGGCCGATGTCGCCGTTCGGGGCGTCGAGGCGGTCGGGGACATCGACTCGCGGTCCGCCCCCGACGCGGCCGCCGGACGGGCAGCGGTCGCCACGCCGGCCGTCGCGTCCGACGCACCACCCTGGACGCACGCGGTGGCGGCCAGGACGACGACCGACCCCAGGATCAGCGAACGAAGGACCGGCGAACGGCTCAACGATCGGATCCTCGCATCGGGCGTCGGCGAACGGTCTGCGCGGGACGTGCCGGGGCCCCGCCGCTGAGCGACGGGGCCCCTCGGGTCGCCAGCCCGCTCACCAGGCCGTCGACCGGGTCATCGGATCGACCACTCGGGAAGACCGATGCCCATTCCATCGGTGCGCGCCCCCAGGCACGCGCCGTCGGTGTGCAGCGTTCAGACGTCGGGCGGGCGCTCCGTGTTTCATCGATCCGCCGCCCGCGGGCTCAATACCGTTGGCGGAAGGCGTCGACCGGCGCTTTCCAGACTCCCGCCCGCGAGACGAACTGGACCTTGAGCTTGAAGGTCCCGGCCGGCAGGCCGGTCGAAGTCCCGAGCACGGTCGCCGTCGTCAGCGTCCGAGTCCTGCCGGGATAGAGGGTGAAGGTCAATGAACCCTTCTTGATCAGCCGCCCGGTGGGACCATAGATCCGCCAGACGAGCGTGCCGCGCTCGGGGACGTTGCCCGTGTTCTTGACCCGATCGGTGTGGGTCAGCTTGACCGTGCTTCCCGACCGGGTGACCTTGACCACCGTCGAGCCGACCGAGACCCGGTGGGTCGGGTCGTAGAACTTCGCCCGAAGGACGTCGTTCATCTCGGGGTAGCCGCGGTCGTTGTCGAGCGTCCAGATGCCCACCCCGGCGAGCCCGGTGGCGATCGCGTAGTCGTACTTGGCGGCCGCGCTGGACTCGTCCTCGAAATAGACCTGGCGGAACGTCATCTCGGTCGCGTCCCAGTAGGTGAAGTAGGCGCTGCCCTCCGCGGTGTCCTCGTGGCGGACGACCTCGGGGTGAGCGTCAAGGAACTTGCGGGCTGAGCTGTAGGTCACGCTCCAGACGCCGCCGTACTTGGAGACCGGCTTGTTGACCGTGGCGTTCGGGGTGTCGCTGGTCACCGGCCAGTCATAGCCGTAATACGGGACACCGAGGATCAGCTTGGACGCGACGACGTGCTTGAGATACCGCTCGATGTGGAGCTTGACGGTCCGGGTCGTGTTGTCGAGCGGCGCGATCGCCCCGGTGACCGTCGAGCCCGACCAGCGGTAGTTGTAGGTCATCACGAGCATCTGGTCGACGATGTTCTCGATCCCGTCGATCAGCGTGTACGGCGCCCCCGCGGACGTCGCGACGACGAGCTTGGCTCGCGGGAACTGCTTGAGCATCGCCGTCTTGAACTGGGCCAGGAACTTGGCATAGTCGAGCGAGAGCGACTGGGGCATCGGCTCGAAGTCGAAGTTCGCCCCGTCGGCGGACCGCCGCTCCATGAGCACCAGCGCCTGCTTGATGAAGCGGGTCTTGGCGGCCTTGCTGTGGAGGAAGCCGGACATCTTCGCCAGCGTGCCGGAGTCGAACAGCTGGAAGGTCGGGACCACGCGGACGCCCTTGGCGTGGGCGGCATTGGTGACCGCTGCGGCATCGTCCGACAGGAAGGCGGTGGTTCCCCGCCATGCCATGTCGATGTTGCCGTCCTTCTTGATCCCGAGGCCGAACAGCGCGATGGTCGAGACCAGGCTGTAGTCGAGCCGGTCGGCGGTCCCGCTGTCCAGGCGCCAGTAGGGCAGGTAGCCGTAGACCTGGCGCTCGAGCGGCGCGATCCCGGTGACCCGGGGCTGGATGCCCGGATCCGCGCCGCGCGCGACCGGCGCGGCGAGGGGTGCGGGGGCCAGCGGAGCGAGGACGAGGAGCGCGACCGCGATCACGGCGGCGACCAGACCGGGGGTCCAGGCGTTCGGTCGCGACCTCTGACGGAGGAGGTCGTGCATGGTAGTACTCAACCCCACCGTACCACGATTGACCAGCCGTACCTTGGGGCCAGCGGACCGACCCCTTGGGGCCACCGTTCTCGATGGGCCCCACCTCGCCGCCTCGCGCCCCATGGATAGAACGGATGTTCTATCATCTGACGGGCCCGAGTCTGTTCAGTGGAAGACCCGAGATGTCCGGCCAGCCCTCCCGCCCTCGCCCATATGCCGAGCTCCACTGCCACACGAACTTCTCGTTCCTGGATGGGGCCTCGGCCGCCGATGAGCTCGTCGAGCGCGCGGTCGAGCTCGGCCTGGCGGGCCTGGCGATCACCGATCATCAGGGCCTGTACGGGGTCGTCCGGTTCTCGACCGCCGCCCGCGAGGCCGGGCTGCATCCGGTCATCGGGCTGGAGCTGGAGTTGCTCGATGCATTCGGTCCGGACCCGGATCGGATCGTCGTGCCCGGCCGGCGGCCGGTTCGCCGCGGAGGTCGACGGCCGTCGTCGGCCAGCTGGGGCGCGGTCCCGGACGCGGGTCCGTCGGATCGCTTGCCGGTCGACGGCTCGCCCGCTCGGCCGCGTCCCGAGCGGACCCGGCTGCCCGGTCATCGAGACCCCGTCCGGGAGGATCTGCGGGGCGTCGGCGAGGGCCAGCGCGGGCCGCATCTCGTGCTGCTCGCTCGCGACCAGACGGGCTATCGCAGCCTGTGCCGGCTCGTGAGCCGGGCCAATCTCGACGGGACGAAGGGTGTGCCACGGTTCAGCCAGGCGCTCCTCGCCGAGCACGCCGAGAGCCTGGTCGCGCTGTCGGGCTGCCGCGACGGTGAGATCGCCCGGCGGCTCCGGGTCGGCGACCGGGAGGGGGCGCGGGCCGTCGCCGAGGGCTATGCCCGGATGTTCGGGGTCGCGACGGGGGCGAGCGGGGTCGCGGCGGCCGGCTTCGTGCTCGAGCTCGAGCACCACCTCCTGCCGGACGACGACTGGCTCGTCGCCGAGACGGCCCGCCTGGCCGAGGAGCTCGGCCTGCCCGTGGTCGTCACCAACGACGTCCATCACGCCCTGCCCGAGGGACGCGAGCTCCAGGACGTGGTCACCGCCATCCGCCACGGCCGGACGGTCGGGACGCTGGCCGACCTGCGCCGCGCCGACGGCGAGTCGTTCCTCAAGGCCGGCGATGAGCTCGCGGTGCTGCCTCCCGGGGACGGCGCCGGAGCGACCGCGGACCCGCGGACGGCCCGGGCGTGGCTCGAGGGGATCGCCAACGCCGCTGAGCTGGCGGCGGCCTGCAGGGTCGACCTCGAGTTCGAGGCGTATCGCTTCCCGGGGTTCCCGGTGCCCGGCGGTGAGACGCCGTTCTCGTACCTGGCCGAGCTGTGCCACGACGGTGCCCGGCGGCGCTACCACCCGATGACCCCGGAGGTCGTCCGCCAGCTCGCTCACGAGCTCGACGTCATCGAACGGACCGGCCTCGCCGAGTTCTTCCTCATCTGCTGGGATCTGATGCGCTTCGCCCGATCGCGTGGGATCCCCGCCCAGGGACGGGGCAGCGCGGCCGATTCGATCGTCGCCTACGTGCTCGGGATCACGCGGGTGGACCCGATCCGGCACAACCTCCTGTTCGAGCGGTTCATCAACGAGGGCCGGACGACCTATCCCGACGTCGACATCGACTTCTCCTCGGAGCGGCGGGAGGAGGTCATCCAGTACGTCTACGGGAAATATGGGCCTGAGCACACCGGGATGGTCTGCAACATCGTGACCTATCGGGCGCGCTCGGTCGTGCGCGAGGTCGGGGTCGCACTCGGCTTCCCCCGTCCGCTGGTCGACCGCGTGGCGAAGGCGCTCGAGACCTACGACTCGGTCATGGTCCGCCGGGATCTCGAGGCCGACGGCGGGTTCGCCGAGTTCTTCCGGCGCCCGGGGGAGGGGGTCGTTGCGGATGCGGCGACGATCGACCCGGCCACGGTCCCGATCCTGACCCAGGCCCGCGGGCTGACCGACCGGATGGGCCAGCTCAACCATGCCCGCGGCGGACGGATCCGGACCGGGGGCGCGAACGAGCGCGGCGACGGGCAGCTGCCGCGGATCGAGGACGGCTCAGGCACCTGGCCGATGGCCGCCGGCTCGAAGCCGTCGATCCGGGCCGGTGGGCCGGGTGATGACGAAGGCGGTCCGGGTGACTCACCGGCCAGCGTCGCGTGGCTCCGGTCGGGGCGCGGGACGGGCTACTCCCCGACGTCGGACCGCGGGTCGAGTGCCTCCGGCCACGAGCCGCGCCTGAGCGAAGGGTCGCCGGGCACGATCGACGGCCGGGCGATCGATCCGGAGTCGGGGGTGCTCCTGCCGCCGGAGCGGAGGACCGATCGCCTCGGCCGGCCGCTCCACTGGGATACGGACCACCCGGGTGCCGCGACCCGCGCGGCGGAGCTGGCCGCACCGCGGAACGGGGAAGTGCCGCGGAACGTGGATGTGCCGCCGCGGGCGGAGGACGGTCGGGCTGCTCATTCGAGCGTGGCGCGGGTCGAGCCCGATCCCCGGCCACAGCCGCGCGGCGGGAGCGTCGTCGGTCTCTCGGACTGGGACCGCTGGCTCGAGCTATGCGCCCGGATGGACGGCTTCCCGCGTCACCTCAGCATCCACAGCGGCGGGATGCTCATCACGGCCGCCCCGCTCATCGACATCGCCCCGCTCGAGCGGGCGACGATGAAGGATCGGGTCGTCGTCCAGTACGACAAGCGCGATGTCGAGACGCTCAAGCTGATCAAGCTCGACCTGCTCGGCCTGGGGATGCTGGCCGCGATCGACGAGACGCTCCAGCTCATCGAGCGCGATTGCGCGACCTGCCTGGATCTCGACCGCCTGCCCGAGGAGATCCCCGAGGTCTTCGCGATGCTCCAGGCAGCCGACACCGTCGGCGTCTTCCAGGTCGAGAGCCGGGCCCAGATGCAGACCCTGCCGAAGAGCCGGCCGGCCAGCCTGGACGACCTGGTGGTCGAGGTGGCGATCATCCGGCCCGGTCCGATCCAGGGCAATGCCGTCCACCCCTACCTGCGCCGGAAGCAGGGTCTCGAGCCGGTGACCTATCTCCACCCGAGCCTCGAGCCGGTCCTCCGCGACAGCCTCGGGGTGATCCTCTACCAGGAGCAGGTGATGCGGGTGGCGATCGAGGTCGCCGGGTTCAGCCCGGCCGCCTCCGACGGCTTCCGCCGGGCGATGGGGACGTGGCGCTCGACCCGGGAGATGGAGAAGCTCCACCGCCGGTTCGTCGACGGCTGTCTCCGCCAGCCCGGGATGGACGAGGCGACCGCCGAGGAGCTCTTCCGCCAGGTATCCGCGTTCGCCAGCTTCGGGTTCGCCAAGAGCCATGCCGCAGCGTTCGCCCGGACCGCCTACGAGTCGTCGTTCCTCAAGCTGTTCTACCCGGCCCAGTTCCTGGTCGGGCTCATCAACGCCCAGCCGATGGGCTTCTACCCGGTCGAGGTCCTGGTCAACGACGCCAAGCGCCACGGCGTGGCCGTCCTGCCGGTCGACGTCAACTCGAGCGCCTACCTGACGACGACCGAATGGGTCGGGATCGATCCTGAGCCGCTCCCGCCCGAAGCCGGGATCGACCGACGTCCGGAGCCCGTCCGCTCGCCTGCCTGCGTGATGCCGTCGGAGGACGCCAGGGGCCGCTGGGCCGCGGCGAGCGCCGTCGGCTGGGGTGTTCGACTCGGGCTCGGGCTGGTCAAGGGGATCGGCGAGGAGCATGCCGAGCGCCTCGATGCGGAGCTGGCCGCCGGTCCATACCGGAGCCTGGCCGATGTCGTCGAGCGGACGGCGCTGCCGGAAGAGGTCATCGAACGGCTCATCCGGGCCGGCGGCCTCGACTCGCTGGCCCGCCCCCGGAGAGAGCTCCTGTGGCAGCTCCGCGAAGTCATGGGCGCGAGCGGCGGGCGGATCGACGGGCGGACGACCCGAACCGCCGCGCGGGCCTCGAAACGCGCTGCCGGCCGGCCGATGGACCTTCGCCTGCCGGCGACATCGGCCCCCGAGCTGCCGCCGATCGGGGAGATCGAACGGCTCGGCGACGCGTACGCGGTCATCTCGCTCGACGCCAGGCAGCAGGTGATCGGGCTGTTCCGTGAGGCGCTCGACCGGCTGGGT
Organism: uncultured Chloroflexia bacterium; assembly: GCA_963744115.1. GTDB lineage: Bacteria > Chloroflexota > Limnocylindria > Limnocylindrales > CSP1-4 > Chersky-267. Next base: position 176,624 of record CAVUSI010000002.1, read on the forward strand.
GCGGTGCCGAACTCAGCCCTCAACGAGCACCGACCCGGCCCGGTCCGGATCGGTGGCCTGGTCGTCACCCGGCAGCATCCGATGACGGCCAAGGGGACGGTCTTCCTGGCGCTCGAGGACGAGACCGGGATGGTCAACGTCACGCTCTGGCCGGACACCTGGGCGCGGCTGCGCGGGGTCGTCCGGCGACATGCGCTCCTGCTCGTCGACGGGACGCTCCAACGGGAGGGCGAGGTGGTCAACGTGATCGCCCGAGACGTGCGTCCGCTGCCGGAGGCCTCGGCCGAGGTCGGCGGCCCCGTCCGGCCACCGGGCGTCCGCCAGCTCGGGTTCGCCGGCATGCGCCGGATGCACTAGCGGCGGGCGGACGCCTTCGACGAGCTCTTGCCCTTTGGCGACTGGCCCTTCCCGGCGTTCGGGTTCGCGCGGCGCAGGAACCGTCGGTAGAACCCGGCGAACCCACCGATCGCCAGCCCGCTCAGCGGCGAGAGGACCAGGCCGTACAGCATGTAGGCCTGCACCTGCGTGCCCTGGAGCACGGTCGCCGGGATCGGGACGAACGCCAGGTACAAGGTGAAGACGATGCCGCAGACGAGCCCCACGATCCCACCGGCCATGTAGCTCATCCGATCGGTCAGGATGCCGGCCAGGAACAGGGCGCCGATCTGCGGAGGCGGATAGACGAGCAGCTGGAAGGCGAAGCTCGAGAGGCTGCTGCCGGTCCCGGACGTGGCGTACCAGACGGCCGCGCCGATGACGAGGAGGCTCGGCACGATCACCGCGGGCGTCCGGGTGATCAGCCACGGGATCCGCCGGATGTCGCCACGCAGATCGACCGGCCGGGTAGCCTCGCGGAACGCCCCCGTGATGCTCGGGCGCGCGACGGGCGCTGATCCGCTGGCAGCCCCGCCCCCGGTCGACTTGGCCGGGGCCGCCCCGCCCCCGCCCGACCCCTCGCCGACGGTGGCCTCGTTCGTGGCGGCGACGGCCCTCGCGCGACGGCGTGCCTCGGCGCGGTCGGTCTTCTTGGCGCGGGCCACGGTGCCTCCTGGGTCTCGCTGTGCGTCGGTCGACGCTCGGGGCGTCGGGCAGGTCGGGACGCTCCTGCCGCGCCGGTCGGTCGCCATCGTAGTCGACGGCCCGGTTCCGCGGGGAACGAGTCTCAGGTGATCCGCGGATAAGCCGGCACTGCTACAACCGACCCCCGCCTGCCACCCGTCCCCGCCGGGAGGTCGTCGATGGCACGCGCTCGTCGGGCGGCGGCTGCCGCTCTGGTCCTCGCCCTGTCCCTCGCCGCGCTCGCGGTCGGCGCTCAGCCGGACCCGCGGCTGGACTCCGGCCTCGAGCCACCCGGTCCGCTCGCGGCCGTGGCCTGGCCGCCGAGCCCGGGCGTCCTGCTGGCCGAGGTCGTCACCGGAGGGGCCTCCGCATCCGATGAGTACGTCGAGCTGACGAACGCCTCGACGGTCGCGGTCGACCTCGGCGGGCTGGAGCTGGTCTACGTCACCTCGAGCGGGTCGACCGTGACGCGGAAGGCGACCTGGGCGAGCCCACGGTCGCTCGCGCCTGGTCAGCACCTCCTGGTGGCCAACGCGGCCGGCGCGTTCGCCGCGCTCGCCGATGCGACCTACAGCGGCGGGTTCGCGGCGACCGGCGGCGCGCTCGCGCTGCGACCGGTCGGCGGCACGCCGATCGACGCGGTCGGCTGGGGTGACGCCACGAACGAGTTCGTCGAGGGTGTGGTCACTCCCGCGCCACCGGCGGGATCGAGCATCGAGCGACGGCCGGGCGGGTCGGCCGGGAACAGCACCGACACGAACGACAACGCGGCCGACTGGATCGTCCAGGCGAGACCGGAGCCACGGAACCTGGCAGCGCCGCCGCTCCCGCCGTCGACCCCAGGGCCGACCCCGTCCGCGACGCCGAGCCCGAGCCCGACCGCGTCGCCCACTCCTTCGCCGAGTCCGACGCCGAGCCCGAGTCCGACACCCAGCCCGAGCCCGACACCCAGCCCGAGCCCGACACCCACTCCGTCGTCGAGCCCGACCCCGACGCCAAGTCCGACGCCGAGCCCGACCGCGACGCCGAGCCCGACCCCGACGCCAAGTCCGACGCCGAGCCCGAGCGCGACGCCGATGCCGGTCGACGACATCGCGGCGGTCCGAACCATGCCGGACGGCGCGATCGTGGCCATCGAGGGGACGGTCACGGTCGGCCCCGGCCTCATCGAGTCGGGTCGGTCCGGGTTCGTCCAGGATGAGACCGGCGGCATCGCGATCTACCTCGACGCCCCAGCCACGTCCGTCCTGCCGCCGGGGACGCGGGTCCGGGTGACCGGTACCCTCGACGAGCGCTATGCCCAACGGACCGTCCGCGCGAGCACGGACACCATCGTCGATCTCGGGCCCTGGCCGGTGCCGGCGCCGCTCACCATCCCGACGGGGGCCGCCGGCGAGTCGATCGAAGGCCTGCGGATCGAGGTCGTCGGGACGATCGTGGAGGCTCCGGCGGCGTTCGCCGATGGGCTCGGCCTCCTCGTCGACGACGGGACCGGGCCGCTCCGCGCCATCGTCGGCCCCGCCGCCCTCGGCGGCTCGAGCCCCGTCCGCGGCGACCGCGTGACGGTCATCGGTCCGCTCGGCCAGCACGACTCCACGGGCACCGGCTCGACCGGCTACCGGCTCCTTTCGATGACGAGCGGCGACCTCGAGGTCCGACCGGCACCATCGCCGACACTGTCCCCGAGCCCGACGTCCCAGCCGACGACGACGCCCGGTCCGACGGACCCGGCGACGACGCCCAGCCCGTCGGTCGACCCGTCGCCCGGCCCGAGTGCGACCCCGTCAGACCCCGCTCCGGCACCGACGCCGAGCCCGGGCCCGACCGCGACGCCGAGCCCCGCCCCGACCGCGACGCCGGCCGGGCCGTCGATCGCTCTCGTGCGGACCCTGCCGATCGGGACCTCGGCCACCGTGGACGGAGTGGTCACGGCCGGATCCGGGCAGATCGGAGACGTCGGGCTGATCGGGCTCGGCGATGGGACCGCGGGGATCGTCGTGCGCCTGCCGTCGGGACTCGTCGCCCCAGGCCGAGGTGCCCACGTCATCGTCACCGGCAAGCTCGCCGACCCGTATGGCCAGCTGGAGATCCGGCCGGAGGTCGGTGGGATCGTCCCCGCGGTCGGCCCCGGCCCCGCGCCGGCGGCCGTCCCGGTCCCGGCCACGGCGCTCGGCGAGGCGAATGAAGGGACCCTTGCGATCCTGACCGGCGTGATCGAGCACGCGCCGACGGCGACGACCGGAGGCGGCCTGAGCGCGACGCTGGTCGACGCCGCCGGTGGTCGAGCGAGGATCTCGACCGGCCCGTCGAGCGGCGTCGTGCGATCCGACCTCGTCGCGGGACACCGATATCGGCTGACCGGGCTCGTCGGCCAGCGCGCCTCCAAGAGCGGCGCTCTCGACGGCTACCGGTTGTGGGTCCGCGATGCGGCCGACATCGTCCACCTGGCCGGTCCCGTGGCCAGTCCGACGCCGACGCCGCGACCGAGCTCCTCGCCGGCCGGCGTCCCGCTGGTATCGATCGCCCGCGCCCTGACCATGCAGGGGAAGGTCGTGGCCGTCCTTGGCGTCGTGACGACGCCTGCCACCCTCCTCGATGCGACCGGACGGCGGATCGTGATCCAGGACGCGTCCGGGGCGATCGAGGTCCGGACCCCGACCGGCACGACGACGCCGAGCCCGGGCCGCCGCATCCGCGTCACGGGGGAGGTCGTTCGGGCCTACGACGCGCCACGGATCAGGGCGACGGCGATCGCGGACCTGGGTCCGGCGGCGATCCCGGCCGCGCGCTCCCTGCCCCGCGGACCGTCCATCGCGGTCGAGTGGCAGCTCGTCCGCGTCGCCGGGACCGTCGTCGACGTCCACAAGCTCGGTGATCGCTGGCGTGCCGAGCTCCGGGTGGGCGCGACGAAGGTCGTCGTCCAGGGCCAGTCGGGGGCCGCGATCCCATCGACCACGCTCGTCGAGGGTCGCCGAGCGACCGTCGTCGGGATCGCCCGGCGGCCGTATCCGGGCACCTCCGATCGACGGTACGCCGTCCTGCCGCGATCGACGTCCGACATCGCCGTCGGGCCGGCCTCGGCGGCGTCGGGCGCGTCCCAAGGAGGTTCATCAAGCGCCGGAGCGTCGCCGGCCACGGCCGGTGCGGCGGGACCCGACGGGGCGGCAGCCGCAGGACGGTCCACGGATGTCCCGACGGTCGGACTGGATCGGCTTGCCGATCACCCGGGCGAGCGGGTCAAGGTGGGAGGCCTCGTCGTGGACCTCGTGGCCGACGGCTTCACGCTCGATGACGGGAGCGCCATCGGTCGGGTCGTCCTGCGCGGCGAGGCAGCTGCGTTCCTCGGCCTGATCGAGCCGGGCGACGCCGTCGACGCCATCGGCAGGGTGGAGCCGGGCGCCGTCGACGTCCGGCTCGTGGTGGACATCGGGGCGGACCTCGTCCGTCTTGGCAGCCTCGGGGAACCCGATGCCAGCCCGTCTCCGAGCACGGACGCCGTCGGCGGGGGCGCTGCAGTTGCGCCGAGTGACGGTCCCGGAGCGCCTCTCGCCGGTCCGGTCGGGGTCGCCGGCCCGTCCGACCTCACCGCCCTGGTGACGGGCTGGTTCATCCTCGCGATCGGCGGATCGGCGGCCCTCGCGCTCGTCCGACGGCGTCGCTCACGACAGGCCCTGGCGGCGCGGATCGCCGTCCGGGTGGCCGCCCTGGGCGGTCCGGCGAGCCCGTCTCGTGCGTGACCCACGCTCAGCCGAACTTGACGCTCGCGAGAAGGCGGGACTATCCTCGGCCGAGTTTCGCGCCAGCGAAGCGCTTCAGAGGAGCGAGGGACGGTCTTGCCGAACGCGGATCACCGCGTCGCACTCCCTGTCGGAGAACGGCAGTACCACATCTCACTCGGCCCCGGCGAGTTGGCCGAGTACATCCTCCTCCCCGGTGACCCCGATCGGACCGCCCGGATCGCCGCACGTCTCGACTCGATCGAGCTCGAACGGCGTAACCGTGAGTTCGCAACGGTCACCGGCATGTATCGCGGCGAACGGGTATCCGTCGTGTCGACCGGGATCGGCACGGACAACGTCGAGATCGTGGTGGCGGAGATCCTGGCGATCACGGAACGTCCGACCTTCATCCGGGTCGGTTCCTGCGGCACGCTCCAGCCGGAGATCGGCCTCGGGGACCTGGTCATCTCGAGCGGCGCGGTCCGCCTCGAGGCGACCACGAGCTTCTTCGTCCACGACGGGTACCCGGCGATCGCCGATTACGAAGCGATCGTCGCCCTCGTCGAGGCCGCTGCACAGCTCGGGCATCGAGCGCACGTCGGGGTGACGGCCACGGCACCGGGGTTCTTCGGAGCGCAAGGGCGCCCCATCCCGCAGCTCCCCATCCGCTACCCTGACCTCGCCGAGGAGATGGCGCGCCAGCGCGTCCTCAACTTCGAGATGGAGGCATCGGCGTTGATGGTCCTGGCTCACCTGGCCGGAAGCCGAGCGGGGGTCGTCTGTGCGGTATACGCACAGCGGACCACCGGCGACTTCGTGGTCGGGGAGGCCAAGGACCGCGCAGAGGCGGCCTGCGTCGAGACCGGGCTCGAAGGACTCCGGATCCTCGCCGCGATGGAGCGCCAGAAGCGCGAAGCCCAGACGGACCGCTGGCGGCCGTCACTCTGGAATCGAACGTGAACAGCGGATGCGGGGCGTTCGTCCCGTGACGCCACGCTGAGTCGAGGAGGACACCCACCCATGGCCGAGGCCTACTGCGTCAAGGACAAGATGAAGGTCGAAGTCCAGAACCCGCAGCGCATCACCATGAAGAATGGCAAGCCGGCCCTCTCGGGCACCTGTCCGAAGTGCGGTGGCAAGGTCTTCAGGATCGGCGGCTGACCGACCGACCTCAACCAGGATCACGACCGACCCCCGCCGGCGACGGCGGGGGTCGTCGAATTCTCCGACCGCCGGGACCGTCGCCGGAGGCGCGTCACCGGGTGAGCCCTCCGCGTCGTACGATTGTCGTGCTTGGGTGCGGCCCAGGCGGGCCATCGATCACCGGCCCTCGTGCCGCGTCCACGACCACGCCCAATCACGTCGCGCTCGCAATGAGCGAGCCCGGGGACACGGAGGAACGAACGATGACCGTTCGCGTCGGGATCAACGGCTTCGGCCGGATCGGCCGCCAATCGCTCAAGGCGCTGATCGAGCGCGCACCGGAGATCGAGGTGGTCGCCGTCAACGACCTCGTCGACACCTCCCTCAATGCGCTCCTGTTCAAGCACGACTCGACCTACGGGGCGTATCCCGGCACGGTCGATCACACCGAGGACTCGCTGATCATCGACGGGCGGGAGATCAAGGTCCTCAAGGAGAAGGATCCGGCGGCTCTGCCGTGGGGTGACATGGGGGTCGACGTGGTCCTCGAGTCGACCGGGATCTTCACCGACGCGACCAAGGCGCGCGCCCACATCGACGCCGGGGCGAAGAAGGTGCTCATCAGCGCGCCGGCGAAGAACGAGGACATCACGATCGTCCTGGGCGTGAACGAGGACCGCTACGACCCCGCCGCCCACCACATCATCAGCAACGCGAGCTGCACCACGAACTGCCTCGCGCCGGCGGCCAAGGTCGTCCACGACGGCTGGACGATCGAGCACGGTCTGATGAACACGATCCATTCCTACACCAACGACCAGCGCATCCTCGACGTCGCCCACAAGGATCCGCGCCGGGCCCGCGCCGCCGGTCTCAACATCATCCCCACGACGACCGGGGCCGCGAAGGCACTCGCCCTCGTGATCCCTGATCTCAAGGGCAAGTTCGACGGGTTCAGCTTGCGCGTCCCGACCCCGACGGTCAGCGTCGTCGACTTCACCGCCCAGCTGGAGCGTCCGACGACCGCCGAGGAGATCAACGCGGCGTTCCGCGAGGCGGCGGCCGGCCCGCTCAAGGGCATCCTCGGGGTGTCGGACGAGCCGCTCGTGTCGACCGACTTCCGGGGCGACGCGCGCAGCTCGATCATCGACTCGGCCTCGACGATGGTCATCGGCGGGACGATGGTCAAGGTCATCGCCTGGTACGACAACGAGTGGGGCTACAGCTGCCGGGTCGCCGACCTCATCCGGTACGTGGCCGAGCGGATCCCCGCTGCCGTCGCCTGACGGAAGGGCACCCCGCCATCATGGATAAGCTCACCATCCGCGACGTCGACGCGTCCGGCAAACGCGTCTTCGTCCGGGTCGACTTCAACGTCCCGCTCCAGGACGGGAAGGTCACCGACGACTCGCGGATCCAGGCCGCGATCCCGACCATCCGGGCGCTGCTCGGCCAGGGCGCGCGGGTCATCCTCGCGAGCCACCTCGGCCGGCCTGACGGCAAGGTCCAGGACGGCCTCCGTCTCCGGCCCGTGGCTCAGCGTCTGAGCCAGCTCCTTCGGCTCAACGTGCCGTGTACGGGCGATGCCCTCGGCGTGGGTACCGACGACGCGGTCCAGCGACTCCGGCCGGGCGAGGCGCTCCTGCTCGAGAACCTCCGCTTCCACGTCGAGGAGGAGAAGAACGATCCGGCGTTCGCCGCGGCCCTCGCCGCCTACGCCGACCTGTACGTGAACGACGCGTTCGGGACGGCGCACCGGGCGCACGCCTCGACGGTCGGCATCGCCCGGATCCTGCCGGCGTACGCCGGGCTCCTGATGGAGGCCGAGATCAAGGCACTGTCCGGTCTGCTCGAGGACCCCGCCCGGCCGTTCGCGGCGGTCATCGGCGGAGCCAAGGTCTCCGGCAAGATCGAGGTCCTCACCCATCTCATGGACAAGGTCGACCTGTTCGCGGTGGGCGGCGGGATGGCCAACACCTTCCTCGTGGCCCAGGGCAAGTCGGTCGGCAAGAGCCTGGCCGAGTACGACCGCGTCGACGACGCCAAACGGATCCTGGCCATGGCCGAGAAGCGCAACATCCGGATCGTCCTGCCGGTCGACGTGATCGTGGCCAAGGAGGTCACCCAGGGGACCGAATACAAGACGCTGCCCGCGGACAAGATCCCCGCTTCGTGGCACATCGTCGACATCGGCAAGCAGAGCCAGGCCCTCATGGAGGAAGCGCTGGCACCGGCCAAGACGGTCTTCTGGAACGGCCCGCTCGGCGTCTTCGAGATCCCATCGTTCGCCCAGGGCACGAAGGCCATGGCCCGCTTCCTCGCGGACAAGGCGTCGGGCGGCGCGACGGTCGTCGTCGGCGGCGGGGACTCGGTCGCGGCGGTCAAGCAACAGGGCCTGGCCGACCGGATGACCCACATCAGCACCGGCGGCGGCGCCTCGTTGGAGTTCCTCGAGGGCCGTGAGCTCCCCGGGATCGCCGTGCTCCAGGACCGACCGGCGGGAACGGAGGCTTCGTGACCAGCACCTATATCGCCTACATCGACGCGCGAGAGATCCTCGATTCGCGCGGTAACCCGACCGTCGAGGTCGACGTCGTTCTCGAGGATGGCGCCGTCGGCCGGGCGGCGGTCCCGTCGGGGGCCTCCACCGGCATCAACGAGGCTGTCGAGCTCCGCGACGGGGACCCGTCGCGGTTCGGCGGCAAGGGCGTGCTGAAGGCTGTCGCGAACGTGATCGAGACGATCGCGCCGGCCCTCGAGGGCGAGGATGCGGGCGACCAGGCTGCCATCGATGCGGCGCTCATCGCGCTCGACGGGACGCCCAACAAGGGCGGCCTCGGCGCGAACGCGGTCCTCGGCGTGTCGCTGGCCTGCGCTCACGCCGCGTCGGCCGCCTACGACATGCCGCTCTATCGGTACCTCGGCGGGGTCGGCGCGACCATCCTGCCGGTGCCGTTCTTCAACATCCTGAACGGCGGCAAGCACGCCGTGGACTCGACCGACTTCCAGGAGTTCATGATCGCCCCGGTCGGCCTGGATACCTACGCCGAGGCACTGCGCGCCGGGGCCGAGGTCTTCGCCGCGCTCCGCGGGATCCTCCACGACGGAGGTTTCGCGGTCGGGCAGGGCGACGAGGGCGGGTTCGCTCCGTCGCTGCCCTCGAACGAGGCGGCGGTCGAGGTCATCATCCGGGCGATCGAGGCCGCCGGCTATCGTCCCGGCGACCAGATCGCGATCGCGCTCGACCCGGCGACGAGCTCGATCCTCGAGGAGGGGACCGGCGTCGCCGGGGTGCCCGGCCGATACCGGCTCGAGCGCGAAGGTCGGACGCTGGATTCGGGCGAGATGGTCGACCTGTGGGCCGGCTGGATCGACAAGTACCCGATCGTCTCGCTCGAGGACGGGCTGGCCGAGGAGGACTGGGCCGGCTGGCGTGAGCTGACCGCCAGGCTTGGCGACCGGGTGCAGCTCGTCGGCGACGACATCCTCGTGACGAACCCCGCATTCATCGCCCGCGGGATCGATGAGAGCGCGATGAACTCGGTGCTCATCAAGCTCAATCAGATCGGGACGCTCACGGAGACGATCGCGGCGATCGAGATGGCGCGACGCGCCGGCTGGACGGCCATGGTCAGCCACCGTTCCGGTGAGACCGAGGACACGACCATCGCCGACTTCGTCGTCGCGATGGGCACCGCCCAGATCAAGACCGGCGCACCGTCGCGGTCCGAACGCGTGGCGAAGTACAACCGCCTGCTGCGGATCGAGGGTGAGCTCGGTGACACTGCCCGCTATCTCGGTCGGGCCGCCCTTGCGGCGGTGAGGTGACCGACCCCGCAGCGGCCGGCGGACCGCTCACGCAGAACGGCGCTCCCGCAGGATCCAGTCCCCGGCGCGACCGTTCCCCGATCGTCGACCATGGAGCCGTCGTCGCGGCCTGGGTCGGGCTGGGGATGGCGGTCACGATCGGCGTCAGCTTCCTGCTGGTCATCCCGATCGAACCGATCTACTGGCTGCTCACGCCGATGGCCGGGCTGCTCATCGGCTACTACGCCAACCAGCGCTCGCTGACCCCTCGCGGCGCGTGGCGTCGGATCATCGCCGATGCCCTGTTCGCGGGGCTTGTCACCGGAGTGACGCTCGCCCTGCTCCTGCTGGCGGTCAAGGCCTTGTTCTTCTTCGCGGACACCGGCTACCCCGACTTCAACCGGGTCGACCAGCAGGGGCAGACGATCCCGCCGTACTGCCAGTCGGGTGCCCCGTGCGTGTACGCGCGCTATCTCGCGGCGGGTCGCGGCCAGGCACTGGAGTCGGCCGGGGTGACCGAAGTCGGCTCGTTCACCACGCTGTACTGGGAGCAGCAGCTGGCGACCGCCGGACTGTTGCTGGGGCTGTCGGTCGGCGCCGCCGCTCTCGGCGGGGTCGTCTACGGGCTGACCCGACCGAAGACCTCGATCGCGTCCGACCCGACCCCGGTCGGCGGATAGCGGAACGCCCCGGCGGACCGGGGCGTTCGAGGTTCGAGTGAACGTGGCCGGGCGCCCTAGGCGTCGGCCTTCTTGGTCGCCGGCTTCTTGGCCGCCGTCGACTTGGCCGCCGTCGACTTGGCCGCCGGCTTGGGGGCCGCCGCCTTCCGAGCCGGCGCCTTGGCTGGCTTCGCTTCCGCGGCCGAAGCCGCGGCCTTGGCCTCGGTCGCCGCGGCGGTCGCGGCGGCTTCAGCCCGGGCGGTCTTGCTCAGGGCAGCACGCGCCTTGCCGGCGGCCGTCTGGGCACCCTTCGCCTTGCCGGCCTTGCCGAGCGCGATCCGGGTCTTGGCGGCCTTCGCGGCGGCGGCCTTGCCGGTCGTCTTGGTGACCTTGGCCGAGGTCTGGACGTGCGCCCCGCCGAGGGCCGCGTTCACCTTGCGGGTGAGTCGCGACTTGCGCCGGGCGGCGGCATTCGGATGGATGGCACCCGCCTTGGCGGCGCGGTCGAGCGAGCTGAGGGCGGCGGCGAGGGCTTCGTTGGCGTCGCCCTCCATCGTCCCCGCGGCGACCTTGACGGCCTTGCTCGTGAGCGTCTTCGCGACACTCCGGCGCGGCTGGTTGATCTCTGCGCGTCGCTCTGCGGTGCGGACCCGCTTCAGGGCGGACGGCGTCCTGGCGCCGGTCCAGCCTCGGGGCTTACTGGCCAAGTCGAAACCTCAACACTGACGAAGGATGGCGCGCGGGCGCAGGGCACCCGGCGCGAACGACGATGGTAGCAGAAGGGCCCACCTCCGGCCAGCGTGCCTCGGCCGGCGAAGTGATGTCGGCCTCGGGCACACTTAGCGGCCCATGGTCCCCATCATCGGCGGCCTGTGCGCCGCGCTGGTCTTCGCCGTCTCGGTCCTCGTCTCGGCGCGCGCCAGCCGCCTGGTCGGGGCCCCCTCCACGGTCGCCGGAGCGATGGTCGTCGGGCTGGCGATCGGACTCCCGATCGCGCTCGTCACGACCCCGGCTCCGGATCTCGATGGAGCCGCCCTCGGATGGGCGCTGATGGCCGGGTTCGGCAACGTCTGCGGACTCCTCCTGACCTACGTCGCCTATCGCTCCGGCGCCGTCGGGGTGGTCTCGGCGATCGCCTCGACGGAGGGTGCGATCGCCGCCGTGATCGCCGTCCTCGCCGGCGAGATCCTGGCGCCGGGTTCCGGGATCGTGCTCGCGCTCATCGCGGTCGGGGTCGTCCTGGCGGCGTCCGGCGGCGGCGAGGAAGAAGGCGTGCCGATCCCGCGCGACCGGGCCGTGCGGGCCGCCAGCCTGGCGCTCGCGGCTGCCATCTCGTTCGCCTTCGGCCTCTACGGCGCCGGGCGGATCGCGGGCCTCCTGCCGCTCGCCTGGGCGATCCTGCCGGCGCGCGTCGTCGGCGTCGTGGTCGTGGCGGTGCCGCTGGCCCTCCTGGGTCGGGTCCACATCACCCGCGCGGCCCTTCCCTATGTCGTCGCGACCGGCGTCGCAGAGATCGTCGGCTACGTCGCGTACACGATCGGCGCCCGCGAGGGGATCGCGGTCAGCGCGGTGCTCGCGTCGATGTTCGCCCCGTTCGCGGCCATCGCCGCATTCGTCGTCTTCCGCGAACGGCTGAGCCGGCTCCAGGTCGCCGGGATCGTCGCGATCGTGGTCGGCGTGGCGACCCTTGGACTCCTTCAGACGTGAACGTCGCGAGCCGGGCGACCACGAGCTGCCCTCGTCGCCCGGCTCGCTCGGTCGATCGGCTCAGCTCTCCGCAAGCATCGCCGCGAAGCGGTCCCAGGTCTCGACCCCACCGGCGATCATCCCGGTCGCCAGCGCACCTTCGAGCTCGGCCTCGGACGAGAAATGCGATCTGGAGGTCAGGCGGGTCTTCCCGCCGATGTCCTCGAAGGTGAACGTCTCGACTCCCACGTGGTCGCGCATGCCGTCGATGTCGACGATGAACGTCCAGCGGAAACGCGTGGGCGGTTCGACCTCGAGGTACTCGCCCATGAACGGCACGTCGGCGCGATCCGGCGCGCGGCTGATGTAGCGCCATCGGCCGCCCGGCCGGACGTCCATCTCGACGACCGTGGCCGTCGAACCGTGCGGCCCCCACCAGCGAGGGATCCGCTCCGGATCCATGAACGCCTGCCAGACCAGCTCGCGCGGGGCATCGAACGTCCGCTCCCAGACGAGGTCGGCCTCCTCCGAATAGACCGTGGTGGTCTCGTTCCGGAACCGTTCGGTAGCCATGATCATGTCCTCTCCTCCTTCTCGGGCTGGATCTCACGCAGGTATCCGTCGAGGCGCTCGAAGCTCTCATCCCAGTGGCGGCGGTACTGGTCCACCCAGCTGGCGACGTCCCGAAGCGGCTCGGCGCGCAGTCGTCGGGGTCGCCATTGCGCCCGGCGGCCTTGCTCGATGAGCCCGGCCCGTTCGAGCACCCGGAGGTGCTTGGAGATCGCAGGCTGGCTCATCGCGAACGGTCCAGAAAGGTCCTTGACCGAGGCCTCGCCGCCGGCGAGCTGGGCCAGGATCGCGCGCCGGGTGGGGTCCGCGAGGGCGGCGAACGTCGTGCTCAGTTGGTCGGGTCGCTGCATAGACATCACCGATGAGTTATATAACTTCTCGGTACTATACAGACCCGGCGTGAGATGTCAAGGTCGCGGCGTCACGGATCGAGACGGTAGAAGCGGAACGTCGGGTGCTCGATCGGCAGGACGGTGACCTCACGGAAGCCCGCATCGAGCCCGTACCGGCGCATGGCGTCAGGCCGCATGACCGTGCCCGTCCCGACGGACGGTTCATCGGCCAGTGCATTCGTCAGGCAGACCAGCAGGCTGAAGCCGTACATCAGCCGCTCGACGTCGTCGCCGGGCGCGGTGAAGCTGTCGGCCACCCGCTCGTCGACGACCAGCATCGTGCCGCCTGGGGCCAGCAGCTCGCGGGCCGCGCGTAGCACCGCGACCGGCTGCGACATGTCGTGGACGGCCTCGAATACCGTGACGAGGTCGAAGACTCCCTGGAGGGCCGGCTCGGCGGCGTCGCGAGCGTGGAAGGCGACCCGGTCGCCGACCTCCGTCCCGGCCAGGTTCCGACGGGCCTGCGCGATGGCCGGGTCGTCCAGGTCGATGCCGTCCACCCGCGCCTTGGGATAGGCACGGGCGATGGCGATCGTGGACCAGCCCTCGCCGCAGGCGAGATCGGCCACGCGTGCCGGCGGGTCCGCGGTCAGGCGCTGGTGGACGTCGGGGATGGACGGCAGCCAGTCGGTGCCCAGCAGGTGGTGGTATTGGGGTCGGTTGCCCGCACCCTGGCCGTCACGCAGGTCGGATCCATAGTCGGACCACGGCACACCGCCGCCCTCGGCGAACACGGTCATGATCCGTGGCAGCTGTCGCATCGAGGCCGCCACGGCGCGGACCAGTGGCGTGGTGTACGCCAGGCTGAGCTCGTCAAGGAGGACCTCGTCGTGGCCCTCGGGCAGCCGATAACGGCGCGCCATCGCGTCATCGGTCGAGTCGGCCCCGAGGAGTCCGGAGACCGCCCCGTGCTCGAGCCACTCCCGGATGTAGCGTTCGACCAGCCCGGTCGTCGCGGCGAGCTCGGACGACGTCGAGGGACCGGAGGCGGCGAGCGCCCGATACAGGCCGAGCCGGTCGCCGATGTAGACGGCAGCAAGATCGAAGGTCGCATTGATCGAGCCGAAGAGCCGTTCGGCCAGCTCGTCACGGCGCGCCTCGGCGGTCGGCGATCCGGGTCGCTCGGACATGGCGCTTACCCTCCGATGCCACGGCGGGCGGATGCCCGGCCCTCCTGCAGGATGGCAGCGGGTGTGCCCGCGGCAGGGTCATCTCCACGACGCGCGCCACGTCGAGTGGCGGACGGTGGGGGGGCGACTGGCTGTCGACCTCGGATGGCCGCCTTGGCCCAGGCCTGGTCGCCACGAGCGCCCGACCGGCTACACTGCCGCCTCGTGACCATCCCCCAGGACCGCCTGCGCAACTTCAGCATCATCGCCCACATCGACCACGGCAAATCGACGCTGGCCGACCGCCTGCTGGAATTCACCCACACCATCGAAGCGCGGCAGATGCACAGCCAGGTCCTGGACTCGATGGACCTGGAGCGGGAGAAGGGGATCACGATCAAGGCCCGGGCGGTCCGCCTCGACTACCCGGCCCGGGACGGGAAGACCTACGGGCTCAATCTCATCGACACGCCCGGCCATGTCGACTTCAGCTACGAGGTGAGCCGGAGCCTGCAGGCCTGCGAGGGCGCGATCCTTGTCGTCGATGCCGCCCAGGGGATCGAGGCCCAGACGCTGGCCAACGTCCACCTGGCGTTGCGGGAGAACCTGACGATCATCCCGGTCCTCAACAAGATCGACCTGCCGTCGGCCCAGCCCGACGTGGTGATGGACGAGCTCGAGAACGTCCTGGCGATCCCGCGCGAGGAGGTCATCCTGGCCAGCGCCAAGGAGGGGCGGGGGATCGAGGAGATCCTCGAGGCGATCGTCGCCCGGATCCCGCCGCCGAAGGGCGATCCGGCGGCCCCGCTCAAGGGCCTGATCTTCGACTCGCACTACGACGCCTACAAGGGCGTCGTCGTCCACGTCCGGCTGGCCGCCGGGACGCTCCACGCCCACGACACGATCCGGCTGATGGCCTCGGGCGTCGAGTCCGAGCTGCTCGAGCTCGGCGTCTTCCGTCCGCAGCTCGTCCCGGTCAAGGAGCTCCGCGCCGGCGAGGTCGGCTACGTGGCGACGGGCCTGAAGAGTGTCCGCGATGCGCAGGTCGGCGACACCGTGACCGATGCAGCGCGCCCGGCGACGACCCCGCTGCCCGGCTACCAGGAGGCGAAGAGCCTCGTCTTCGCCGGCATCTACCCGATCAGCGGGGAGGACTACCCGCTCCTGCGCGAGGCGCTCGAGAAGCTCCACCTCAACGACGCCAGCTTCACCTACGAGCCGGAGAGCTCGGTCGCCCTCGGCTTCGGGTTCCGCTGCGGGTTCCTCGGTCTGCTCCACATGGAGATCGTCCAGGAGCGGCTCGAGCGCGAGTTCTCTCTGGAGCTCATCGCCTCGGCGCCGTCGGTCGAGTACCGGGTGGTCCTCACCCTCGGCCGCGGCACCGTCAACGTCGACAACCCGGCGCTGATGCCGAACGCCGGCGAGATCGAGGCGATCGAGGAGCCGTGGGTCAAGGTCGGGGTGATCACGCCGAGCCAGTACATCGGTTCATTGATGGACCTCTCGACCGGCCACCGCGGGACGTTCGTCGGCATGGAATACCTCGATCCGCAGCGCGTCCTGATCACCTTCGAGATGCCGCTGGCGGAGCTGATCGTCGACTACTACGACCAGCTCAAGAGCCGCAGCCAGGGCTACGCCTCGATGGACTACGAGGAGGCCGGCTACCGCGCCGCCCCGCTGGTCAAGCTCGACGTCCTGGTCGCCGGCGAGCCGGTCGACGCCCTGAGCCTCATCGTCCACCGCGACAACGCCCAGTCGATCGGCCGACGCCTGACCGCCGCGCTCAAGGAGCTCATCCCCCGCCAGATGTTCGAGGTCCCCATCCAGGCCGCGATCGGCTCGAACGTCGTCGCCCGGGAGACCGTCCGGGCGCTGCGCAAGAACGTGCTGGCCAAGTGCTACGGTGGCGACATCACCCGGAAGCGGAAGCTGCTCGAGAAGCAGAAGGAAGGCAAGCAGCGGATGAAGCGGATCGGCTCCGTCGAGATCCCCCAGGAGGCGTTCCTGGCGGTGCTCCGGATGGACGAAGGGTGAGGCGCAACGTCGAGCGGCCTCGCGGCGTCTGAGGGGACGATGGAGGACTACTACGAGCCGATCCGGCTGCTGGCCGCCCTCGGGTTCACCGGCCTCCTGGTCATGCTCCGCCTCGAGGCGGACCGGTTCGGCGCCGCCGAGTACGCGGAGGTCGACCGCTACGGCACCCGAGCCCCGCTCCGGCGCCGGCTGGCGTGGTACATCGTCGGATTGGGGCTCGTCGCCGCCACCTGGCTGATCATCCCCGACCCGACCTCCCAGCTGTACGTCACGCTCGGCGACCGGTATCAGGCCGTGGTCGCCGGGCTGGTCTACGGCGGGATCGGCGTGGCCCAGGCGATCGCCTTCGCGATGCTCCGCTACCGTCATCTGCGGTTCCCGGCGCCCGGGGCCTACCCGGTGGCGCTGCTCAACTCGGTCGGGACCGCGTTCATCGACGAGGCCACCTTCCGCGGGGCGATCCTCGGGTTCCTCCTGCTGATCGGCCTCGAACCGGGCGAAGCGATCATCCTCCAGGCGCTGTTCTATGGCCTGGTCACCCGGCTCGGGGCGCCCGGTCGGGACAAGTACCTGCTGATCCTGTCGATCGTCATCGGGCTGGCGTCCGGCTACGTGACGCTTCGGACGGGCGGCATCGGCGCCGCGTTCCTGGGTCACTCGATCACCCGCTTCGCGACGTTCGTCGCGACCGGGCACACGGGACAGCCCGCGCCGGTCGGCCGCGAGGTCGAGGAGATCGAGAAGAAGCAGCGGATCCCGGAGGGCTGGTCCACGGTCGGTACCTCGCGGGAGTCGATCGACCCGAAGCACTGATCCCGAGACCGGGGATCAAGCTCGAGACCGGGGCTGGACCTGCCGACGGTGAGCGGCGCATCATCCGCGGGTGGCCCCTTCCGTCGTCGACGCCCCATCGCCGCCGGTCGGTCTGTACGTCCACTTCCCGTTCTGCGTGTCGATCTGCCCGTATTGCGACTTCGTGGTCCTGGCCGGCTCCGACACGCGCGGACCGCGCAACCGGATCGCGTCGTACGTCGATGCCGTCCTGACCGAGCTGGATCTCCGGGCGGACGTCCTCGATGCGCGGTTCGGGCGACCCGGTCGGACGGCCGGCCGCCGCGCGCCGCTGGCGTCGCTCTACCTCGGCGGCGGCACGCCGTCGCTGCTCGCACCGGACGACCTGGCCGGCATCGTCGAACGTGTCCGCCGACGGTTCGGGCTGGCCGACGGGGCCGAGGTCTCGGTCGAAGCGAATCCCGGACCGGATGAGCGCGGCGACGTCTTCCTCCAGCGCGACGCGGGCGTCACTCGGATCTCGTTCGGGGCGCAGAGCTTCAACGCGGCTGAGCTGGGTCAGCTCGGCCGCCGCCACTCACCCGGTGACGTCGCCGATGCGGTCGACGCCGCCCGGGCCGCCGGGATCGGATCGCTCAACATCGACCTGCTGTACGACGTCCCCGGCCAGTCGCTGGCGAGCTGGACCGAATCCCTCGAGCGGGCGATCGCCCTCGGCCCGGACCACGTCTCGCTGTACGCCCTGGTCCTCGACGACCCGGACGCCGAAGGGTTGACCGGCCCGTCGGGTGATCACCTCCCGACGAGTGCCGGGGCGCGGCGCTGGCGCGAGCGCGCGCGGGTGGGACAGGACGACGATCGTGCAGCCGCGATGTACCACTTCGCCGTCCATCGCCTCACTGAGGCCGGCTTCCATGGCTATGAGCTTTCGAACTGGGCCCGGCCCGGGCACGAGAGCCGGCACAACCTCGCCTACTGGGAACGCCGCCCGGTCGAAGCGGTGGGACCCGGGGCGCACGCCTTCGATGGACTCGATCGGCGCTGGAACGCCGCCCGCCTGGATGGCTACGTCGCGGCGCTCCGACCGGCGGACCACACCGTCCCGGCGAGCCTGCCGCCGGGTGGCGTCGAACCGCGGCTCGACCCGACGGCGGCCGCCGCGGAGGCCATCATCCTGGGGCTCCGCCTCGAAGCCGGGGTCCCGCTGCTGGCGTTCCTCGAACCGCCGTTCGACGAGACGCTCGCCTGGGCGGACGCGGCGGGTCTCGTGGAACAGACCACCGACGGCCGCGTCCGGTTGACGACCAACGGTCGGCTCCTGTCGAACGAGGTCTTCGCTCGGCTGATCTGACCCGTGCCCGCGGCACCGATCGGTTCGTTGACACTCGTGGGCGTCGACTGCTACGATGCGGACCACACCGTTAGCACTCTCAACCATAGAGTGCTAACAGGAAGGAGCCACCGCCCTTGGCGCGACGGAGTCGCCCCACCGCCGGCCCCCTGGACGCTCGTTCGCAGGCGATCCTGCGGGCCGTCATCGAGGAGTACGTGGTCTCGGCCGTCCCGGTCGGGTCCCAGGCGCTCGTCGACCGGTACCGTCTGGGCGTCAGCTCGGCGACGGTCCGGTCGATCCTGGCCGACCTCGAGGCAGCGGGTCTGCTCACCCACCCGCACACGAGCGCCGGTCGGATCCCGACCGACACCGGCTACCGCCTGTACGTGGAGACGCTGGCCGACACCACCGTCCTGCCGGCGGTCGAGCAGCTGATGATCCGACACCAGTTCGGCCAGGTCCAGTTCGCCAGCGAGCACTGGTTCCGGCTCGCCGCGACGACCCTCGCCAGCGTCACCGGCTCGGCCGGTCTCGCCACGGCCGCGAAGCCCGCATCCGCCCGGGTCCGCCGGATCGACCTGGTCGCGCTCCAGGATCGGGTCGCCAGCCTGATCCTCGTCCTCCGCGAGGGCACGATCAAGCAGGGCATGATCAGCCTCGACCGGCCCGCCGGCCAGGATGACCTCACCCGGTGCGCGAACCGTCTCAACGATGAGCTGACCGGCCTGACCGCCGCCCAGGTCGAGTCGCGCCTCCCGATGTACGCGACGTCGGCCTCGATCGCGGCCGACGTCGACCCCGATGGGCCCGCGGCGGTCGATGCCGTGCTGGTCAGCCGGGTCACCGAGCGGATCGCTCGGACGATGCGCGAGTCCGACGGCGAAGCCGTCGAGGAGGTCTACAGCGATGGCCTGCTCAACGTCATGGAAGCGCCCGAATTCGCCCAGAGCGAGAAGCTTCGCCGGGTGTTCTCGGCACTCGAGAACCGGTCGTACCTCGGTGAGCTGCTCGCGCTGATCGGCGGGAGCGGCCGGATCCACGTGTTCATCGGCCACGAGAACGCCCCCGCCGAGATGCGCGAGGTGTCGCTCGTCCTCGCCCCGTACGGCCGGCCCGGTCGGGCGGTCGGGGTCGTCGGCGTCCTCGGCCCCACCCGGATGGCGTACTCCCACGCGATCGGCACGGTCGGCTTCGTGTCCGGCCTGATGAACGAGCTCGTCGACCACCTCTACGCCTGATCCATCGGACCCTTGAAGGACGAGACCTGACGCCATGCCCCACAAGACCCGAGCCCAGGAACGCGCCGAGGAGATCGACATCTCCCCGACCAAGCTCCTCGCCGAGATCGACCAGCTCAAGTCGCAGCTCGAGATCGCGGACAGCCAGGCGGCCGAGTACCTCGCCGGACTCCAGCGCGAGCGCGCCGAGTTCACCAACTTCCGCCGTCGCACGGCCGATGAACGCGAGCGCGACGCAGGTCTGGCCGCCGACGGGCTGCTGCGCAAGGTGCTGGCACTCGCGGACGACTTCGATCGGGCGATCGACGCCCGTCCGGAAGGGCTGGCAGGCGACCCCTGGGCGGAGGGCGTGACGGCGATCGATCGCAAGCTGCGGCTGCTGCTCGAGAGCGAGGGCGTCAGCGCGATCGAGGTCGTGCCGGGCGTCCCGTTCGACCCGTACCAGCACGAGGCCCTCGTCAATGTGCCGGGGACCGACCTGCCCGAGGGCTCGATCGTATCCGAGCTCCAGCGCGGCTATCGCATCCGCGACCGGATCCTGCGACCCGCGATGGTCGCCGTCGCGGCGGCGCCGTCCGACGACGCCGATCCCATCAACTGAACCATCCGATCGACCGGACCATCCAGCCCTAGACCAGCTGACCGACCAGGAGACCCCGAACCATGGGCAAGATCATCGGCATCGACCTCGGCACGACGAACTCCGTCGTCGCGGTCATGGAGGGCGGCGAGCCGACCGTCATCGCATCGGCGGAAGGCGGCCGGACCGTCCCGTCGGTCGTCGCCTTCACCAAGGCCGGCGAGCGTCTCGTCGGCCAGCTGGCGAAGCGCCAGGCCGTGACCAACCCGGCCAACACCGTCTTCTCGATCAAGCGCTTCATGGGCCGCCGCTGGGACGACCCCGAGGTCAAGCGCTCCAAGGATCTCGTCCCGTACAAGGTCGAGAAGGATCCCAAGAGCGACGGCATCCAGGTCCAGGTCGGCGACGGCAAGTCGTACACGCCGCCCGAGCTGAGCGCGATGATCCTGCAGAAGCTCAAGGCGGACGCGGAGGCGTACCTCGGTGAGAAGATCACCGAGGCCGTGATCACGGTCCCCGCCTACTTCGACGACACCCAGCGCCAGGCGACCAAGGACGCCGGCCGGATCGCCGGCCTCGACGTCAAGCGGATCATCAACGAGCCGACCGCCTCGGCCCTGGCCTACGGCCTCGACAAGAAGACCGACGAGAAGATCGCGGTCTACGACCTCGGCGGCGGGACCTTCGACATCTCGATCCTCGAGCTGGGCGACGGCGTGTTCGAGGTCAAGGCGACCAACGGCGACACCCATCTCGGCGGCGACGACTTCGACCAGCGCGTCATCGACTGGCTGCTGGCCGAGTTCAAGCGCGACCAGGGGATGGACCTGTCGAAGGACCAGCAGGCTCTCCAGCGCCTCAAGGAGGCGGCCGAGAAGGCGAAGATCGAGCTGTCGTCGACGATGTCGACCGAGATCAACCTGCCGTACATCACGGCCGATGCGTCCGGTCCCAAGCACCTCGTCGTGACCCTCAGCCGGGCCAAGCTCGAGGAGCTCGTCCGCGACCTCATCGAGAAGACCAAGGATCCGGTCGCCAAGGCGCTCAAGGACGCCGGGCTCAAGCCGTCCGAGATCGACGAGGTCGTGCTCGTCGGCGGGATGACCCGGATGCCGGCCGTCATCGAGGCGGTCAAGGGCTTCTTCGGCGGCAAGGAGCCGAACCGCGGGGTCAACCCCGACGAGGTCGTGGCCGTCGGCGCCGCCATCCAGGCGGGCGTCCTGGCCGGCGACGTCAAGGACGTCCTGCTTCTCGACGTGACCCCGCTGTCGCTCGGGATCGAGACGCTCGGCGGTGTGATGACCAAGCTGATCGAACGCAACACGACCATCCCGACCTCCAAGTCGCAGGTCTTCTCGACCGCGTCGGACAACCAGAGCCAGGTCGAGATCCACGTCCTCCAGGGCGAGCGCGAGTTCGCCGCGGACAACAAGACCCTCGGCCGGTTCATCCTCGACGGCATCCCGCCGGCGCCGCGCGGCATCCCACAGGTCGAGGTCACCTTCGACATCGACGCCAACGGCATCCTCGACGTCAAGGCCAAGGACCGGGCGACCTCCAAGGAGCAGCAGGTCCGGATCACCGCCTCGTCGATGCTGTCGAAGGACGATGTCGACAAGATGGTCCGGGACGCCAAGGACCACGCCGACGAGGATCGCCAGCGGCGTGAGGAGGTCGAGACCCGCAACCAGGCGGAGCAGCTCACCTACCAGGCCGAACGGACCCTCAAGGACCTCGGCGACAAGGTGTCGTCCGAGGATCGGGCCGCCACCGAGTCGGCGATCGAGGTGGTGCGCGAGGCGCTCAAGGGGAGCGACCTCGAAGCCGTCAAGCGATCGACCACCGACCTGGCCAGCGTCCTGCAGCGGGTGGGCACCGCGGCCTACCAGGCCTCGGCGAGCTCGGCCGACGCCGGCCCGACCGGCGACGACGGCAGCGGCGACGGCGCCGGCCCGTCGGCCGACGGGAGCGGGCCGTCCGAACCCGGCGCCGAGGGCGAGGAAGCCGTCGAGGGCGAGTTCAAGGAGGTCTGACCGCTCGACGGAGCGCCGCGGGACCCTCGACGGCCCCGTGGCATGGGCCGACTCGTCGGATGGTAGGCTCGGACGACAGGCCGGGCGACGAACGGAGGCGACGATGCGACAATTCATCATCGGGGCGGTGGCGATCGTCACCGGGCTGCTGGCTGCCGGCGGCGTCGCGCTCACCACCCGGCGGCGCCGGGATCGCGACGAGGTCCTCCCCCTCGAGGTGGCCCCGCCGCTCGGGGCCGGCGAGCCGGAGGACATCGCCCACGCGTCGGTCGAAGCCGACTTCGGGCCGACCGTCGCCGCTGCCGAAGCGGAAACACCGGTCGCACCCAAGCGCAAGCGCGTCCGGCGGAAACCGGCCAAGGCGACGACCGAGGAGGCGCCCCCGACCGAGGGCGCCGACGCAGCCGACACCGCCGTGACCGCCGACACCAGCGAGGCCGCGACCTCCCACGATCCCGACGCCGCGATGGCGACCGAGGCTCCGTCGGACACGGCTTCCGCTGCTGCGATGGCCTCCGATCCGCCACCGGCCGAGACCCCGGGTGCCCGGACCGCGGAGGCAGCCGAGATCGCCGCCGCCGCGGAGGCCGCCGAGCTGTCGGGGAGGACCGAGCTGCCCCCCGCCTCCTGAGGGTCGCGGCGCGGCGGTCCCGCCGTCCGGGTAGGATGGCCGCTCCATGGCGACCTCCTCCGAGCCCGCGCTCATCCATGCCCGCGGCTTGACCAAGCGGTTCGGCGCGTTCACGGCCGTCGACGCGGTGGACTTCGACGTCGCGCCGGGTGAGTCGTTCGGGTTCCTCGGCCCGAACGGGGCGGGCAAGACCTCGACCGTCCGGATGATCGGCTGCGTGTCGCCGGTGACCGAAGGGGTGCTCACCGTCCTCGGGCTCGACCCGGCCGCGGACTCGTCGCGGATCAAGTCGCGGATCGGCGTGGTCCCGCAGCAGGACACCCTGGACATGGAGCTGACGGTCCGGGAGAACCTCGTCATCTACGGGCGCTACTTCGACCTGTCGCGGCGCGAGGCCGGTCGACGCGCCGACGAGCTCCTCGAGTTCGTCCAGCTCGGCGAACGGGCGAAGAGCCAGGTCGAGCCGCTGTCGGGCGGGATGAAGCGGCGGCTGACGATCGCCCGCTCGCTGATCAACGAGCCGTCGCTCCTTCTCCTCGACGAGCCGACGACCGGCCTCGATCCCCAGGCCCGCCACCTCCTGTGGGATCGCCTCTACCGGTTGAAGCAGCGCGGGGTGACGCTCGTCCTGACGACCCACTTCATGGACGAGGCGGAGCAGCTGTGCGACCGCCTGGTGGTCATGGACAAGGCCAGGATCGTGGCCGCCGGCTCGCCGCGCGAGCTGATCGAGCAGTACTCGACGAAAGAGGTCCTCGAGCTGCGGTTCCCGGCCGATGCCGCGCCGCTCGACGCGTCGATCTACGACGGCGTGGCGAGCCGGGTCGAGCAGCTGCCCGACCGCGTCCTGCTCTACGCCGACGACGGCGAGGCGGCGGCGGCGGTGCTCCACGAGCGGGGTCTCCGGCCGGAGACGAGTCTGGTCCGAAGGTCGAGCCTCGAGGATGTCTTTCTGCGGCTGACCGGCCGAAGCCTCATCGAGTAGCCCGATGACCGCCGCCCTGCGCGTCCTCGAGTTCAATGCGATGGGCTATCGCCGCGTCTGGCGGGGAACCCTCTTCTCGACCTTCCTGTCGCCGGTCCTATTCCTGGCCGCGATGGGGCTCGGTCTCGGGGCGTTCGTCGACCAGGGCGGCAACGGGGCGCTCGGTCCGTTCTCCTACGCGGCGTTCCTGGCGCCCGGGCTGCTGGCGGGCCAGGCGATGCAGACCGCCGGGTTCGAGTCGACCTACCCGATCATGGGCGCGATCGTCTGGGATCGGACCTACTTCGGGATGCTGGCGACCCCGATCACCGTGACCGGGATCGTCTTCGGCCAGCTCGGCTGGATGGCGGTCCGCCTGGCGATGGTGTCGACCGCGTTCTTCATCGTGATGGTGGCGTTCGGGCTGGTCGCCTCGCCGCTCGGCATCCTGTCGATCGGGGTCGGCGTGATGACCGGGCTCGCCTTCGCCGCGCCGATCATGGCGTACGCCGCGACGCGTAAGAACGACCAGGCCTTCTCGATGATCTTCCGCTTCGGCCTGACCCCGATGTTCCTGTTCAGCGGCACGTTCTTCCCGATCGAGCGCCTGCCGGCGCGGATCCAGCTGTTGGCCGAGATCCTGCCGCTCCACCACGGCGTCGCGCTCGCCCGTCACCTGTGCCTGGGCGACGCGGCCGACCGGAGCGACCAGGTGGTCCACGTCGTCGTGCTGAGCGCCTACATCGTCGCCGGGACGGTCGCGGCGTTGATCACGTTCCGCCGGACGCTGGTGCGCTGAAGATGACGTCCCTCTCGTCGATCGCGCCGGCGTACCAGCCTGGGACCCGCGCCGCGCGGCTGATCGAGCGCAACGTGATGGTCTACCGGCGGACCTGGATCCAGCTCGTGTCCGGCTTCTTCGAGCCGGTCTTCTACCTCCTGGCGATCGGGTTCGGGATCGGCGGGCTGGTCGGACCGATCGTCCTGCCGAGCGGCGAGCACGTCTCGTACGCGGTGTTCGTCGCGCCCGGGCTGCTCGCGTCGTCGGCGATGAACGGGGCGATCTACGACTCGACGTTCAACATCTTCTTCAAGCTGCGCTACGCCAAGACGTACGACGCGATGCTGTCGACCCCGATGGCGGTCACCGACGTGGCGGTCGGGGAGATCTCCTGGGCGCTCATCCGGGGCACGATGTACGCGGTCGGGTTCCTCGTCGCGATGGCCTTCCTGGGATTGATCAAGTCGCCGCTCATCATCTTCGCGATCCCGGGTGCGATGCTCATCGGGTTCGCGTTCGCGGCGGTCGGGATGGCCGCCACGACCTGGGTCCGGCGGTGGACCGACTTCGACTGGATCTTCGTCGTCACCCTGCCGCTGTTCCTGTTCTCGGCGACGTTCTACCCCATCACCGTCTATCCCGAGCCGCTGCGGACGTTCGTCAGCCTCACCCCGCTGACCCAGGGCGTCGAGCTGCTTCGATCGCTGGCGCTCGGGACGGTGGGCCCGGACATCCTGGTCCACATCGCGTACCTGGTCGTGATGGGCCTGATCGGCCTGGTGGTGGTCGACCGCCGGCTGGGCCGGCTCCTGCTCAAGTAGCGTGGCGAAGGACGCGGGGCGCGCCGTGGACGCCACACTCGCCGATCCGATACGAGACGCCGGGCTGGCACGAGACGCCGTGCCGGCACGGGTCGCCGGGCTGGCGGCCCTCGACGCGGAGGTCGCCGACTGCCGCCGCTGCCCGCGGCTGGTCGCCTGGCGTGAGCAGACCGCCCACGACAAGGTCCACCGCTACCGCGACGAGATCTACTGGGGCCGGCCGGTCCCCGGCTTCGGAGACCCGGCCGCGCGGATCCTGATCGTCGGCCTGGCCCCGGCGGCCCATGGCGGCAACCGGACCGGGCGGATCTTCACCGGCGACCGCTCCGGCGACTTCCTCTATCGCGCCTTGTTCGACGCCGGGCTGTCGAGCTCGGCGATCTCGCACCGTCGCGACGACGGGTTGACCCTGACCGGCGTACGGATCAGTGCGGTGGTCCATTGCGCACCACCGCTCAACAGGCCGACGACCGACGAGCGGGACGCCTGCCTGCCGTTCCTCGGCCGCGAGCTCGCGCTTCTCGCCGACATCCGTGTCATTCTCGCGCTCGGGGCGTTCGCCTGGGACGGCGTCCTCCGTGCGCTGGGCGACCTGGGGCATGCGGTCCCGCGGCCGCGGCCCCGCTTCGGCCACGCCGCGGAGGCGCGGGTCGGGCCGTATGTCGTCGTCGGCTCGTTCCACCCCAGCCAGCAGAACACGTTCACCGGCAAGCTCACGGCCGAGATGCTCGCGGTCGTCATCGCCCGATCCCGCGAGCTCGCCGGACTCGGACCCGCCCGGCCCGCGTCGCCCTGACGCCGGGCGCCATACGCGCTGACGGGAACGGCCTACACTCGGCGATATGGCGGTCTACGTGGGCTGGTTCGTGGCGGCGCTGGCGCTCCTCGTGATCGAGCTGGCGAGTACGACGTTCTTCTCGATCTTCCTGGCCATCGGCGCGTTCGCGGCGGGGCTGGTGGCGTTCTTCATCCCGAGCAGCCCGATCTGGATCCAGGCGGTCGTGGCGATCGCGGTCGCCCTCGCCGGGGTGGTCGTCGGCCGGCCGTTCCTGAGCAGTCGGTTGCGGCGCCAGGGCGAGCCGCCGCTGACGCCGGGGGTCCACGGTGGGTTCGTCGGACAGCGCGCGCTGGCGCTCGACGCCATCGGTGACGAGCTCCACCCGGGCCACGTGCGGCTGGCAGGCGAGGTCTGGCTGGCCTTCAGCGGGGACCACACCTCGATCGCGACGGGCGCTCCCGTCACCGTGACCGCCGTCCGCGGGACGACGCTCGTGGTCCGACCCGGGGACGGGCCGGTCCCACCGGAGGGCTGAAATGGACACCGGGCTGGCGGCACTTGTGGTCGCGTTCATCATCGCGATCCTGTTCGTGCTGTTCGCGGTCTACCTGCTGCGCAACACGGTCAACCTCGTCCAGCAGGGGTTCGTCGGGGTGACCACGCGCCTGGGTGAGTTCCGGGCGATCCACGAACCCGGACTCGCGATCATCGCGCCGTTCATCGACAAGCTCGTGGCAGTCGACATGCGCGAGTACCCGCGCCCGGGCGATCGACAGGAGGTCATCACCAAGGACAACGTGGTGGTCTCGGTCAACGCCACGATCTTCACCCAGGTCGTCGATGCCAAGCAGGCGCTCTTCAGCATCGCCAACTTCGACATCGCCATCGACGCCCTCGCCCGGACCGCCCTCCGCTCGGTCATCGGCACGCTGTCGCTCGACGAGGCGCTGTCCGAGCGCGAGCGGATCAACGTCGACGTCCAGGAGCAGATGGAGGCGGTCACCGACAAGTGGGGCATCCGGATCAACCGGATCGAGATCGTCGAGATCACCCCGCCGCCGCAGATCCTCCAGGCGCTCGCGCTCCAGAAGCAGGCCGACCAGGAGAAGCGGGCGAAGATCCTCCAGTCGGAAGGCCTCCAGCAGTCGGCGGTCAACGTCGCCGACGGCAACCGACAGGCCGCGATCAAGAACGCCGAGGGCGAGCGACAGTCCGCCATCCTCCGGGCCGAAGGCAACCGGCAGGCCGCCATCCTCGAGGCGGAGGGCCGCGCCCAGGCGATCGCCACGGTCTACGGCGCGATCACCGCGGCCGCCCCCGACCCGACGCTGGTGGCGATCCTCCAGCTGGATACGCTGTCCAAGTTCGCCGCCAGCCCGAACACCAAGATCGTCATCCCGGCCGAGTCGGCCGCGTTGCTCGGCGCCGTCCAGGCGATCCAGTCGGTGCTCGCCCAGGTCCCCGGCGTCGAGGCCGCGTCGGGCACCTAGGGTGACGGTCGTCAGCGGGTGAGACCGGGCGCCGGCTCACCCGGGCGAGGCGTGTCCCCGGACCGTCCGGCGGCGGCTCCCGTATCCTTCTTCGTCCGATGGTGAGTGAACGCGACTACTACGAGGTGCTGGGCGTCGAGCGCGGGGCGAGCGATGCCGAGATCAAGCGCGCCTTCCGCAAGCAGGCCCAGAAGTGGCATCCGGACGTCAACACGGACGGCGCCGCCGACGAGCGGTTCAAGGAGATCAACGAGGCCTACCAGATCCTGTCCGACCCGCAGAAGAAACAGGCCTACGACATGTTCGGACGGGCCGGCGTGAGCGGAGCGGGTGGGCCGAACCCGGGTGACTTCGCCGGGTTCGGCGACATCTTCGACGCGTTCTTCGGCGGGGCTGCGGCCGGCGGCCGGGCACGGCGGTCCGGTCCGGCGGCCGGGTCCGACCTCCGCTACGAGCTCCGGATCACCTTCGTCGAGTCGATCAAGGGGACCGACAAGGAGATCGAGTTCCACGCCCTCGGCCGATGCGCCACCTGCCAGGGCTCGGGAGCCAAGCCCGGGACGTCGAGCACCACCTGCCCGCAGTGCGACGGTCGGGGCGAGATCCGGACGGTCCGCAACACGATGCTCGGCCAGATGGTCAACGTCTCGCCGTGCCCCCGGTGCAAGGGCGAGGGCAAGCTCATCGAGAGCCCGTGCGAGACCTGCCACGGCGACGGCCGGACCGACCAGAAGCGGACGATCCGGGTCGCCATCCCGGCCGGGATCGACGAGGGCCACCAGATCCGGTTGTCCGGCGAGGGCGAGGTCGGGCCGCGCGGCGGACCGGCCGGGAGCCTCTATGTCGCGGTCCACGTCCAGCCCCATCCCGTCCTCAAGCGCGACGGCACCGAGCTGTTCCTCGAGCACGAGATCTCCATCGTCCAGGCCGCGCTCGGAACGACCGTCACGATCCCGACGGTCGACGGCGACGAGGCGCTCGAGATCAAGCCCGGCACCCAGCCGGGGGCCGAGATCCGGCTGCGGGGCAAGGGCGTCCCGCACCTCCGCCGGACGACCCAGCACGGCGACCTCCACGTGTTCATCAAGGTGGCCGTCCCGACGAAGCTGACGAAGAAGCAGCGCGAGCTCCTCGAGTCGTACGCGGCCGACGCCGGCGAGTCGGTCGGGGCCGGCGGCGGCGGGATCCTCGACCGGGTCAAGGACGCCCTGTCGTGAGCCCGGCCGACGTCCTCGACGAGGGCGTCTCGGCCGAGGGAGCCTGGCTCGAGCTGTCGGTCACCGCCGACAACGAGGCGGTCGAGGCGGTCAGCGAGATCCTGTCGCGGTTCGCGCCGGGCGGGACGACCGTCGAGCCGGCGTTCGAGCTGACCGACGAGGGACTGGGTACCCGGGTCGACGTCGATCGCCCGGCGATCGTCCGGGCGTACCTGCCGGCCCGCGATCGCAGCGCGGCGCTCGGCGCGGTCGAAGGCGCGCGCGAGGCGCTCGGTCACCTCCAGGCGTTCGGCCTCCGGCCCATCGGCGATCTGGAGACGCGGATCGTCCACGAGGAGGACTGGGCGCATGCCTGGAAGGCGTACTTCCCGGTCCTCCGCGTCGGCCGGCGGCTGGTGATCCGGCCGACCTGGCGTCGCCATCGTCGCGGCCCGGACGACGTCGTCATCGCGCTCGATCCGGGGATGGCGTTCGGGACCGGGCTCCACCCGACCACCCGGCTGTGCCTCGCCGGGATCGAGGCGTGGGCCGACGACGACCGCTTCGCGACCGGCACGGCGCGCCACCGCGGCAGCCGGGTCCTCGACGTCGGCTGCGGCTCGGGGATCCTGGCGATCGCCGCCGGGGCGTTCGGCGCCGAGGAGCTCGTCGGGCTCGACACCGATCCGATCGCGATCGAGGCGACCGCCGCCAACGCCCGGCGGAACCGGCTCGGGCGCCGGCTGCGAGCCCGGGTCGGGTCACTGCCGAGCGGCGAGCGCCCGTTCGACCTCGTCCTGGCCAACCTCATCGCGTCGGTCCTCGTCAGCTTGGCTGACGGGCTGGCCGGCGAGCTCCGGCCGGGTGGTCGGCTCCTCGCGTCGGGGATCTTCGTCGACCGGGAGCCCGACGTCCGGGCGGCCTTCGGCGGCGCCGGGCTCGACGTCGTCGGTCGCTCGGCGGAGGGCGAATGGGTCGCCCTCGAAGCCGTCCGACGCGGCTGACGACCGCTTCCGGTGGGCCGCCCGTACAATCCGCCCCGTGCCCTGGCTCGCCGTCATCCTGCCGATCCACATCGCCCTGGCGATCGCCATCTTCGTCCCGTCGCTCCTCCTCCCGTTCACGCTCCGTGCCGGCCGGCCGGACGACCGAGTCGCACAGCCGCTTCGTCCGGGCGATGCTCCGGATGCAATCGAGCGGCAGCGTGGCCATCGGGATCGGCCTGGCGATCACCGGGCTGCTCCTCGTCGGTGCGCTCGGGATCAGCGTGATGGACCAGCCGTGGCTGCTCGTCGCCCTGGCGATCTACGCGGTCGACCTGATCCTCGCGTTCTTCATCCAGCGACCGAACCTGCGCGCCCTGGTCGGCATCCGCGCGGCCTGGGACGACCGGGTCTGGCAGGCCGCCGCACGCCGGCAGCGCTACGTTTCGTACGCGATGGCCGGCCTGATCGGCCTCATCGGCTACCTGATGAGCACGAAGCCGCAGTTCTGAGCCGGAGGTGACCGCCATGACCGACCGCACGCCGGACCCGGGCTGCCTGTTCTGCCGGATCGTGGCCGGCGAGATCCCGTCGGAGCAGGTCCACGCCGACGACCTGGTCGTGGCCATCCGTGACATCCAGCCGAAGGCGCCGACCCACGTCCTGTTCCTGTCGCGCGAGCACATCGCCTCGGCGGCCGAGCTGACCGACGCCGACGGGCCGCTGCTCGGGCGGCTGTACGCCGCCGCGGCCGACTTCGCCCGTGAGGCGGGCATCGCCGACAACGGGTATCGGCTCGTGACCAACGTCGGGACCTGGGGCGGTCAGACGGTCCCGCACCTCCACATCCACCTGCTCGGCGGGAGGTCGATGACGTGGCCGCCCGGCTGACCGCACCCCGGGCATGGGCGGGCCCGGTGCTCGCGCTCGTGCTGGCCGCCGTCCTCGGCGCGTGTGGCGCCGGCGCGACGACCGTGCCGATCCCGAGCGTCGTCCCGAGCCCGACCCAGGCGGTCTCCCCCTCGGTCGCCGCGACCGCGGCCGCGATCGACGGCGCGCTGTCGGCGGTCGGCCTGACCACCACGCCGGCCCAGGTCCCGTTCCGGCCGGGGGAGTCGCCCAAGCTCGCGGCGGCGCCGCGCGAGGTCATCCAGGTCGTCCTGCCGAACGACCTGACCCACGGGATGATCGTCATCTACGACTTCCCGGATGCCGGCGCGGCGCTGGCCGCCGGCAACGAGATGGCCGCCTACCTCAAGTCGGGGCCGGGCCGCATCCAGTTCGTGCCGGATTCGATCCACACCCTGCGGCAGGTCGGCTCGACGCTCGTCTTCTTCACCTGGTCGCCGGCCAACTCGCCGGACCCGCGGACGCCCGACATCGCCAAGGCGCTCCAGACCCTGGGGACCGACGTCCCGATCGTCCGCTAGCCGTCCTCGGCCCACGGGGAGCGGCTGCTCGACGACCGCCCAGGCGCGGATCCGGTCGCGCTTGACCTTGAGCGTGTGGGTCCGCGGGAAGTCGGCGTCGGGCCACAGCCGCCAGGCGGACACCCGCTGGTTGATCCCGAGCGTCGCGTTGGCGCGCTTGACGGCGGCATCGATCTCCGCTCCGAGCTCGCCCGGATCGCGATGGAGGGCCTCGACGCCCTGTCCCGGCACGTCGCCGCCGCGCGGGACGACAGCCGAGCCCGGGGCGAGGACGACGGCCTCGATGCGGCCCGGCCGCGTCTCGATGACGACCGAGTCGCGGACGCCCGCCGTGCGCAGGGCGTTCTCGATGTCTTCGGGATAGACGTTGAGCCCGTTGGGCAGGACGATGATGTCCTTGATCCGGCCCATCAGGATCAGGTGGCCGGCGTCATCGTGGCGGCCGATGTCCCCGGTCCTGTACCAGCCGTCGGGCGTGAACGCCGCCGCGGTCGCCTCCGCGTCCCGCCAGTAGCCGCTGAAGACCGTCGGCCCGTTGACGAGGATCTCGCCGTCCTCGGCGAGCTTGACCTGGACCGGCGGGATGGTCCGGCCGACGGTCCCGAGGCCGTGATCCTGCTTCGAGGTCGCGCTGGCCGGGCCGCACTCGGTCGCGCCGTAGCCCTGCATCACGACGACCCCGACGTCCTCCCAGGACTGCTGCAGGGCGGGCGGCAGGAACGCCGCCGCGCAGACGAACAGGTTCAGGCCGCCGCCCAGCTGAGCGTGGACCCGTCCGGAACAGGCGCCGGCGCAGGCCGTACGGGAGGTGCCGGGCGATCCCGCGGAGCCGGTCGAACTGAGCTCGTCCGGCCGGACTTCTCGACCTCGCGCTCGATGGCCCCCCAGAACAGGTCGAGGATCTGGGGCACGACCAGCATCGTCGTGACGCGATGGTCCCGGATCGCCTCGAAGATGACCCGCGGGTTGCGGCTCCGGACGTACAGGATGTCCGCGCCGACCGTCAGCGCGTAGAACAGCGCGATCGCCTGCTCCATGAGATGCGACAGCGGCAGCAGCGAGACCAGCCGATGCTCCTGCGGCGGGATCGCGTTGTGGGCGGTCTCGACCGTCGCGAGGACGTTGGCGTGGCTGAGCATCACCCCCTTGGGCGTCCCGGTCGTGCCGCTCGTGAAGATGATCTCGAACAGGTCGACCGACGTCGGGCGGGGCCAGGCCTGCGACCTGGTCCGCCCAGTCGGCGGGCCAGTCCGCGTCGGGCTCGGCCGCCAGGTCCTCGACGGTCGAGGTCGGGAAGTGCTCGAGGCGCGCGTCGCGCGGGATCCGGGGCGTCGCGG
The DNA here is from genome assembly GCA_963744115.1 of uncultured Chloroflexia bacterium. Classification (GTDB taxonomy): domain Bacteria; phylum Chloroflexota; class Limnocylindria; order Limnocylindrales; family CSP1-4; genus Chersky-267. The sequence goes on from CAVUSI010000002.1 coordinate 209,192, forward strand.
CCGCTGCCGATCGCCAGCCACTTCGGCGTCGGCCTTCTCGGCGATCCGCTCGATCGCGTCTGGCGACATCCGGAGGTCGAGCGGCACGATGACGACCCGCGCGCGCATCGCCCCGAAGTAGACCGCCGGCAGCGCCGGCGTCGACGGGGACCAGGTGAGCATCCGGTCGCCGGGTTCGAGGCCGGACTGCGCGGAGCCGCCAGGCGACGGCGCGGCTCCGCCGGTCGAGTTCCCGGAAGCTCCACGACTCGCTCGTCCCGTCGTCGCGTCGAAGCGATAGGGCCGGCCGGTCCCCGAACGCGGCTACCGCCTCGTCGAGGATGTCGATCAGCGAGTCCACGAAGGAAGCCTACTCCGCGGACGCGCTAGGCTGGGACCGTGTCCAGCACCTACACCGCCATGGGGCCGCCCGACGCACCAGCCATCGTCCTCGTCCACGGGACCCGCCTGTCGCGAGGCATGTGGCACCCCCAGCTGGTCGCCCTGTCGGGCGGCTTCCGGATCGTCGCCCTGGACCTGCCCGGCCACGGGGCGCTGCGCGACCGGCCGTTCGACTGGGACGAAGCGCTCGACGAGATCGTCCGGGTCATCGACGAGGCGGCCGGCGGCCGCGCGGTGCTGTGCGGCCTGTCGCTCGGGGGCTACCTGGCGATGGAGGTGGCGGCCGCGCACCCCGAGCGCGTCGCCGGGCTGGTCATCTCGGGAGCGTCGGCCGAGCCGACCGGGTCGTTCATGCCGCGCGGGATCCGCGTCTTCGCCCGGGTCCTCGAACGGACATCGACGCCGCGGATGGAGCGTCTCGATCGCGCCTGGTTCCGACGGCGCTACCCGGCGGCGACCGCCAATGCCCTGCTGGCCGGCGGCTTTCCCTACGCCGCGGGCGGGACCGCCCTCCGGTCGCTCATCGGTCACGAGGCCCGCGCGGCGTTCGCCGCCTACCCCGGGCGGAAGCTGATCATCAACGGCCAGCTCGACCTCCCGTTCCGGCTCGGCGAGCGGGGCTTCCGTCGAGCCGCCCGAGACGCCCGACTCCTGGTCGTCCCCGGCGCGCGACACCTGGTCAATCTCGACCGTCCGTCTGCCTATAGCTCCGCGCTGGCCCGGTTCACGGCCGAGGTCAGCGGTTCGAGCAGCGTGGCAGGGGCCGTTGCGAACGCGACTCAGGCACGTTCCGAGGTCGATCAGGCACGTTCCGAGGCCGATCGATCCCGTTCCGAGGGCGTTTGACCGGGTCGAGACCCTCGTCTACACTCCGCCAGCCTGTCGACGAGCGCTCATCCGCGCCGCGCCGAGGCCGTTCGGGCCGGGTGGCCTTCGAGCCGCGAACGTACCATCGAGACCGGGCCCGGGGAGGTGAACCAGGATTGGCAGAAGTCCGAGTGGGTGAGAACGAGACCTTCGAGAGCGCCCTCCGCCGCTTCAACAAGAAGATCCAGCAGAGCGGGATCCTCGCCGAGGCTCGCCGTCGCGAGCACTACGAGAAGCCGAGCGTGAAGCGCAAGCGCAAGGAAGCCAAGCGCAAGAAGGCCGCCCGCACGCAGCAGAGCTAGGCCGCGGTCGCGCGTCCGCTCCGCAAGGGCAGCTCCTCCGAGCCCCGCCCGAGGTGCCAGATCCGGTGACCCTCAAGGAACGCCTCCAGACCGAGACGACCGCCGCGATGCGGTCGGGTGACTCGCTGCGCCGCGATGTCCTCCGGATGGCGAGCAATTCGATGTACATGGTCGAGAAGCGGCAGGGCAAGCCGCTGACCGAGGACGAGGAGCTCGCAGGTCCTCAGCCGCGAGGTCAAGACCCGCCGGGAGTCGGTCGAGGCCTACCGCGCCGCCGGCCGGGAGGACCTCGCCACGAAGGAGGAGGCCGAGATCGCCATCCTGTCCGAGTTCCTGCCGCAGCCATTGAGCGAGGCCGAGCTGCACGCCCTCGTCGGCCGAAGGCGATCGCGGCGACCGGGGCGACCTCCGCCCGGGACCTCGGCAAGGTGATGGGCTGGCTCGCCCCGCGGACCCGCGGCCGGGCCGACGGGAAGCAGGTCAGCCAGCTTGTCGCGCAGGCGCTGGCCGCCGCCGACCTCGCGCCGACACGACGCGGCCGGGAGCCACTGACCGCCGATGCTCGCGCAACGCGCCGACCCGCGAGGCGGCGTTCTCGCGGCGCGATCTCGGCCGGCTGCTCGTCGCGTCGGCCCTGCTCGTCCTGGCGCTGACCGCGATCTTCGCGCTGTCGACATCGTCCCGACGCGGATCGACGTCAAGGTCGGCGACGTCGCCGCGTCCGACATCCTCGCGCCGCGCGCCCTGACCTACACGAGCGCGATCCAGACGCAGGAGGCGCGCGATGCGGCCCGCGTCGCCGTGGCGCCGCAGTACGACTTCACGCCCGACAAGGCGTCGGCCGTCGCCCGTCAGCAGGGCCTGGCGTTCGACCGGATCGTGGCCCCGGTCGACACCGCGTTCGATGCCGCCGTGGCCGAGTCCGAGCGGCTGACCCTGCTCGAGATCGGCCCTGCCCGGTCTGTCGGACGAGGCCCGGGCGACGCTCCTCGCGCTGCCACTCTGCGCGCTGGCCGACCATCCGCGACGAGAGCGCCCGGATCCTCGACCAGCTCGAGTCGGCCGAGCTTCGCGACGCCGACCTGGCCGAGGTCCGCGCCCGCCTGTCGGGGCGGATCCTCGGTGGCCTCAACGAGGCCGAGCGGAAGCTGTCGGCCGAGATCATCGCCCCCGCTCCTCGTCGCCAACTCCGACTACGACCAGACCGAGACCGACGCAGGCTCGCGAACGAGCCGCCGAGACCGTGGTCGCCGATCGTCGTCGCCGTCAGCCAGGACCAGGCGATCGTCCGCAAGGGCGACCCGATCACCGCCCTGGCGCTCGAGCAGATCGAGGCCTTCGGGCTCAGCGACCGCACGCTGGGACATCGCCCGGCTGGCCGGCTGGGCGCTGTTCTCGGTCCTCCTCGTCGGTCTCCTGCTGACCTGGGTCTGGCGCTTCCGGCCGGAGCTGTGGCATCGGTACGAACGTGCTGACCCTCATCGGGATGCTCCTGCTCTTCTCGACGTTCGCGCTCGAGGTCACCGCCGGCCGATCCGGGCTGCCGTTCATCCTGCCGACGGCCGCCGTCGGCATCCTGGTCGCACTCCTGCTCGACTCGGGCATGGCCATCGTCCTGATGGCGGTCGATCGCGGTCATCGCCGGGGCCGTCAACGGCGGCTCGGTCGAGATGACGGCCTACGTCTTCTTCGGCGGCGCCGCCGGGATCGTGGCGATCCGGCGGGGCGACCGACTGAACGCGTTCGTCCAGGCCGGCATCGCGGTCGCGATCGTCGACGCGATCGTCGTGACGACCTTCGGGCTCCTCGGCCAGCGGGACCTGACCGGTGTCGTCCAGCTGTGGGGCGCCTCGGCGCTGGCGGGCGGCGGTGCCGCGGTGGTCGCCGTCGGGACGTTCGCGGTCCTCGGCAACGTCTTCGGGATCCTGACGGCGTTCCAGCTGCTCGAGCTGGCCAACCCGTCGCAGCCGCTGCTCCGTCGCCTGCTCATGGAGACGCCCGGGACGTACCACCACTCGATCATGGTCGCCAACCTCGCCGAGCGGGCCGCCGAGGCGATCGGGGCGGACCCGCTGCTGACCCGCGTCGCAGCGTTCTACCACGACGTCGGGAAGCTGGCCAACCCGATGGCGTTCATCGAGAACCAGGCCGGCGGCGACAACATCCACGACGACCTGGACCCGGAGGCGTCGGCCCAGATCCTCAAGAGCCACGTCGCCGACGGGATCGAGATCGCCTATCGGGCGCGCTTGCCCAAGCCGCTCATCGCCTTCATCCCGCAGCACCACGGCACGGCACTGATCAGCTACTTCTACGCCAAGGCTCGCGCAGCAGGCCGCGGCGCCGTACGGCGGCCTCGACACGTCCGAGGGCGAGAAGGCTGCCGATGCCGTCGACCAGAGCCGGTTCCGCCACGCCGGCCCGAAGCCGCAGAGCCGCGAGGCGGCGCTGATCATGCTGGCCGACGGCGTCGAGGCGTCCGTCCGCTCGCTGTCGTCCCGCGACGAGCCGGCGATCCGGGCGATGGTCTCGCGGATCATCGAGGAGCGGCTGAGCGACGGCCAGTTCGACGAGTGCGACCTGACCCTGCGGGACGTCGAGCAGATCCGCGAGGCGTTCGTCGCGCAGCTGCTCGGGATGTACCACCAGCGGATCGCCTACCCCCAGAGCAAGATCGTCGAGCTCGAGTCGCGCCGGATCGCCGCGGGCGGGGGCGGTGGCGGCGGGCCGATCGGCGGCGCCGGCGCCCCCGGGAGCGCCGGTGGAGGTGGCGACGACGCCGGCTGAGGCCGGTCACGAAGCGCGGGTCGCCCTGCGGGCGATCTACCTGCCGCCGTGGCGGATCGACGTCACGGTCCGGCCGGGTGCGCCTCGCGTGGTCCCGCTGGCCGAGCTGGGGCGGACCGCGGCAGCGACGCTCACGGCGGCCGGGGCGCCGCGACCGGCGTCGATCGGGCTGATCCTGTCCGACGACCGCGAGCTGGCCGGGCTCAACGAGACCCACATGGGCGCCACCGGCCCGACCGATGTCCTGTCGTTCCCGCTCCTGCCGCCGACGGCATTTCCGGTCCATCCCCGTGGGGCGTCGCTTCGCGACCCATCGTTCGGGTCGGCCGCGTTCGCGCTCCCGCCGCGTGCCCGTCCCCATCTCGGCGACATCGTCGTGTCGGTCGAGCGGGCGGTCGGCCAGGCCGAGGCGGGTCGCGGCGGCTGGACGGGCGACCTCCGCTGGGCGGCCGCCGACGAGCTGCGCCTCCTGGTGGCCCACGGCGTGCTCCACGTCTGCGGCTGGGACCACGCCGAGCCGATCGAGCAGGCCGCCATGCGAGCCCTCGAGGCCCGAGTCCTCGGCATCGACGTCCCGCGCTGACCGCCGATCTCCCGGTCGACCCGCGGCTGATACCATCGACGCGGGCCCTCCCGGACGGGATCGGGCCTCATTCGGCGTGCTGGGCAGGGGGAGGGATGGACCGAGGGTGAAGATCGTCGTCGGCCTGGGGAACCCGGGCGATCGCTACGCGAAGACCCGCCACAACGTCGGCTGGATGGTCCTCGATCGGCTCGCCGACCGCGCCGGCTGGGACGGCAAGGGCCGCGAGCGCGACGCGTCGCGGATCGTCCAGGGTCGCTTCCGCTCGCTCGACCTGACGCTGGTCAAGCCGCTCACGTTCATGAACGAGTCGGGGCTGGCGGTGCGCAAGGTCCTCGCCCGCGAGCACGCTCCCCTGGTCGACCTGCTCGTCGTCGCGGACGACTTCGCGCTGCCGTTCGGCAAGCTGCGATTCCGCGAGGGTGGCGGCCCGGGCGGCCACAACGGCCTCGGCTCGATCATCGACGAGCTCGGGACCGAGAAGTTCAGCCGGCTCCGGGTCGGCATCGGCGAGCCTGACCGCAACGCCGTCGACCACGTCCTCAGCGTGTTCAAGCCCGACGAACGCCCTCGCCTCGACGAGCTCCTCGACCGGGCCGCCGACGCGGTCGAGGCATGGGCCAGGGACGGCACGAACAAGGCCGCCAACCAGTTCAACAGCTTCCAGCTCCGACCGGCCGACGCCGACATGGTCGCCCCGCCCGGCGAGGTCGATGGACCGGCCGGTGCCGACGGCATCCGCCGCACGAAGACGGGCTGGCGCAAGCCCCGCCCGGTCGAGGACGACGACCGATGACCGGCGGCGACCGATGACGACCCCCCCGCTGCGCGGCAAGCGCGGCGCCGAGCGCCGGCTCGGTGAGAAGACGATCGACGAGTTCGTCGGGCGCCATCTCGCCCGGTCGGAGACCGCCGTCGACTTCGATGTCGCCGAGGTGGACCACGAGGTCGACGACGCCGGCCGGGTCGAGCAGGCCGACCGCGAGGCACGAGCTCGGGCCGCGGCGGCCGCGGCGCTCGGTCCCCGGGCGGGCCGGCGTCTGCCGGATCTGGCGGCCCTGCCGCCGCTCCTGTCGACCAGCGGTTCGTTCGGCGCGCTGCTGGAGCGTCTCGGATCGGCGGACGTCCCGCTCTCGAAGCACGGCCGGCACGCCGGGTTGACGTCCGTCCCGCACGGGGCGAAGAGCTTCCTGGCAGCGACGCTCGCCCTCGGCTCGGGCGGCGAACGCCTGGTCTGGGTCGCCCGCGACGCCGAGATCGGCGACCGCGTCGCAGAGGAGCTCGGCGCCTGGCTCGGCGACCCGAACGCGGTGGCGGTGCTCGAGCCGAGGACCGCGCTGGCCTACGAGCGGAGCGAGCTCGTCGCGGACGAGACGGCGGCTCGTGTCGCGGCGCTCGCGGCCTGGCGGAGCGGACGCGCCCGGATCCTCGTCGCCAGCGTCCAGGCCCTCCTCCAGCGGACGCTCGACCCGGCCGACCTCCCGACGACGCCGCGAACGATCACGCCGGGCGCGCGGATCGGGCTGGAGACACTGCTCCATGAGCTGCTCCAGCTCGGCTACCAGCCGACCCTCGAGGTGGCCGGTCGAGGCGAGTTCGCCCACCGTGGCGGGATCGTCGACGTCTTCCCACCGGGCGGCTCGCTGCCGGTCCGGATCGACTTCTTCGGCGACGAGGTCGACTCGCTCCGGCGGTTCGATCCGACCGACCAGCGGACGGTCGGCCCGGCCGACGAGGCGATCCTCCTGCCGGCCAGCGAGTTCCTCCTGTCGCGCGACGGCGTCACCGCGATCCGCGAGCGCCTCGGCCGTGGCGCCGATCGGCTCCCCGAGCGCCTCGCGGTCGACCTCGCCAGGTTCGAAGGCCACCAGGCCGACCGAGCGCCGAGCACGGCACCGACCGGCACGCACGGGGCGACCCGGGCCCTCGACGCCGGCGACGCGGCCGAGGTCTGGGCGGGCGTCGTCTGCCCGGCCAGCGGGTTCGACCATATCCCGCCGGGAACCCTGCTCGTCCTCGACGAGCCGGGCGACCTGGCCGAGGCCGGTGCGTTCCTGTGGCGCCAGTCCGAGGAGCGCTTCGCGGACCTGGTGGCCTCCGGCGACCTGCCGAAGACCTGGCCGGCGACGTACCTGCCGGCGCGCGAATGGAAGGCACGACTGCTCGGCGCCCGAACGCTGGAGCTGACCTGGGAGTCGGAAGCCGGGGAGGCCCTGGCGGGCGGCGGCCTGAGCTCGGGCGACCTCTTCGGCTGGCGCGAGCCGAGCGTACCGGGGCTCCGATCCGGCAGGCTGGCCGAGGCCGTCGAGTCATGGGCGTCCGAGGGCTATCGGATCGTCCTGGCCTCGGACCAGGCCGCGCGGCTGTCCGAGCTCCTCGCCGATGCCGGCCGGCCGGTCGCCGCGGTGAGCCGGGTCGACGCTCCGCCTCCGGCCGGCGCGATCGCGCTCATCGAGCGGAGCCTCAACGGCGGGTTCATCGGCGGACCGGACGGCCTGGCGTTCGTCACCGACCGCGAGCTGTTCGGCACGGTCCGCGTCCGCCGCCCGAAGGCGATGCGCCGCGTCGTCCCACGCGACATCCTCGAGCGCCTGACGCCCGGCGACCTCGTCGTCCACATCGACCACGGCGTCGCCCGCTACGAGCAGATGCTCCGCCGCGGCGGGGCGGGGGAGGAGCGCGACTATCTCGAGCTGAGCTTCGCCGGCGGCGACCGGATCTACGTCCCCGTCGAGCAGATCCAGCGGGTCAGTCGCTACTCGGGCGGCGAGCGGCCGCAGCTGAGCCGGCTCGGCGGGACCGACTGGATCCGGACCAAGCAGCGGGTCAAGCGCGCCGTCGACGACCTGGCCGAGGAGCTCCTGGCGCTGTACGCCGCGCGAACGTCGGCCCGGGGTCATGCGTTCGCCGGCGACACGCCCTGGCAGGGGGAGATGGAGGCGAGCTTCCCGTACGAGGAGACGGTCGACCAGCTCCGCGCGGTCGTCGAGACGAAGGCGGACATGGAGGCCGGACGGCCGATGGACCGGCTGGTCGTCGGGGACGTCGGCTACGGCAAGACCGAGGTCGCGATCCGAGCGGCATTCAAGGCGATCCAGGACGGCAAGCAGGTCGCCGTGCTCGTCCCGACGACCGTCCTCGCGGCCCAGCACTTCCAGACGTTCGAAGGGCGGTTCGCCGCCTTCCCGGTCACCGTGCGGCTGCTGTCGCGGTTCGTCTCCGAGCGCGACCAGGCGGTGACCATCGACGGCCTGACCTCGGGTTCGGTCGACCTGGTCATCGGGACCCACCGACTGCTGTCGAAGGACGTCCGCTTCCGTGACCTCGGATTGGTCGTCGTCGACGAGGAGCAGCGGTTCGGGGTCGCCGCGAAGGAACGACTGAAGCGGCTGCGCAACGAGGTCGACGTGCTTACGCTGTCGGCCACGCCGATCCCGCGGACGCTCAACCTGGCCCTGGCCGGGATCCGCGACATGAGCGTGATCGAGACGCCGCCCGAGGATCGCCTGCCGATCCAGACCCGCGTCGCCGAGGCCTCGGCGGGCCTCGTCCGCGACGCGATCCTGCGCGAGCTCGACCGGGGCGGCCAGGTCTTCTACGTCCACAACCGGGTCGAGACGATCGAAGCCCAGGCCGAGCAGCTCCGCCGCATGCTGCCCGGTGCCCGCTTCGTCGTCGGCCACGGGCAGATGCCCGAGGGCGTCCTCGAGAAGGTGATGCTCACCTTCGCCGACGGCGCCGCGGACGTCCTCGTCTGCACGACGATCATCGAGTCGGGCCTGGACATCCCGAACGCCAACACGATCGTCATCGACCGTGCCGACACGCTCGGGCTGGCCCAGCTCTACCAGCTTCGCGGGCGGGTCGGCCGGTCGTCACGCCGCGCCTACGCCTACCTGCTCTACCGCCGGCGCGAGCGGCTGAGCGACGAGGCGCGGAAGCGGCTCCAGGCCATCTTCAACGCGTCGGAGCTGGGCGCCGGGTTCCAGATCGCCCTGTCGGACCTCGAGATCCGCGGTGCCGGGAACATCCTCGGCGGCGAGCAGTCCGGACACATGGCGGCGGTCGGGTTCGACCTGTACTCGAGGCTGCTCGCCGACGCGGTCGAGGAAAGCAAGGCACGCCACGACGGTCGCGAACCGGTCCTCGACAAACCCGGCGCGGTACTCGACCTGCCGGTCGACGCCCACCTGCCCGACGACTACGTGCCCGACGAGGCCCAGAAGCTCGAGCTCTACCGCCGCCTGGCCCGCGCCCGGTCCCCCGGTGACATCGCCGCGTTCCGCCAGGAGGTGGCCGACCGGTTCGGCCCGATGCCGGAGCCGGTCGCCCGTCTCGTCGAGGTCGCCGAGCTCCGGCTGGCGGCCGAGTCGGCCGGGGTCTCCTCGATCTCCCGCGAGGACGGCCAGCTCGTCGTCCGGTTCGGGGCCGGGCTGTCGCGCGGGACGGCGATGCGCCTGCTGAACCCGCTCGGTGGCGGGCCGCGAGCCGCGGCGCTTGGCCTGCCCGGCATCCGCCCGGGCGACATGACCTTCGCCAGCAACCAGGTCCGGATCCGGATGCCGCGGGATCCGGCCAAGGGCTGGCTGCTGACCCAGGCGGTCGTCGCCCGGCTGACCGCGGCCCCCGGAGTCGTTTGACACCCCGTGGTACAGACGGCACCGTTGGACGAGACCATCGAGCCGTGCTGACGGCAGGGAGGGACACGTGACCCCGTGGTTCGGACTGCACCTGCCGAGCTATTCGTTCCCGGCAACGCCTCCGGAGCGGCTGTTCGAGCGGGTCGTCGGCCTGGCGACGGCCGCGGAGGCCGCCGGGTTCGGGCTGGTCACCGTGATGGACCACTTCTACCAGATCCGTGGTGTCGGTCCGGAGACCGAGCCCATGCTCGAGGCCTACTCGACCCTCGCCGCGCTCAGCCAGCGGACGAGCACGGTCCGGCTGGGCACGCTGGTCACGGGCGTGACCTACCGCAATCCGGCGATCCTGGCCAAGACGGTGACGACGCTCGACGTCCTGTCGCGCGGTCGGGCGCTGCTCGGCATCGGCGCGGCCTGGAACGAGGATGAGCATCGGGGGTACGGCGTCGAGTTCCCGCCGGTCAGGGAGCGGATGGATCGCCTCGACGAGGCCCTGACGATCTGCCGCGCGATGTTCACCGAGGATCGCCCGAGCTTCGAGGGCCGCCACTATCGGATCGAGGGGGCGCTCAACGCGCCGCGGCCGATCCAGCCCGGTGGCCCGCGGATCCTGGTCGGCGGCGGCGGCGAGCAGCGGACGCTCAAGATCGCGGCGAAGCACGCCGACATGACCCACTGGTTCCCGCTCGGCCTGGAGGTGCTCAAGCACAAGGACGAGGTCCTCGTCCAGCATTGCGAAGCGATCGGCCGCGACCCCGCCTCGATCGAGCGGACGATGGCCACGCCGGTCCTCCTGGCCGTCGACGAAGCCAGCGGTGCGGAGCTGCTCGCCCGCCTTCCGCCGGAGCGTCGGGGCGCCGTCGCGACTCGACCCGAGCAGGCCGCCGAGGCCCTGCGACCCTACCTCGACGCAGGCTTCACGGGCTTCACCTTCAACAACCCGATCCTGTCCACGCCCGAGGTCATCGGTTTCGCCGGCGAGGTCCTCCAGTTGATCCAGGCGGCCTGATCGGACGTGCGACCGTTCCGGTTCCTCGCATCGGCCGGTGACCCGGTCGACGGCCGGAAGCTCGGCGCCGACGCGCGGCGAGCCGAGACCATGGGCTACAGCGTCCTGGTCATCCCGGACCACCTCATCGATCAGCTCGCCCCGATCCCGGCGATGGCGACGATCGCCGCCGCGACCGAGCGGCTGCGGGTCGGGACGTTCGTCCTCAACAACGACCTGCGCCACCCGGCGGTCCTCGCCCAGGACCTGGCGACGCTCGACCTGCTCAGCGGCGGGCGCCTCGAGATCGGGATCGGCGGCGGCTGGCGGCAGCCCGAGTACCGGGCGATCGGCCTGCCGTTCGACCCGGTCGCGGTGCGCTCGGCACGGCTGGCCGAGGCCATCGCGGTCCTCGACGGCTGCTTCGGCGAGGGGCCGTTCAGCTTCGCCGGTGCGCACTACACGATCACCGACCACGACGGCCAGCCCAAGCCGGTCCAGCGCCCGCGGCCTCCGCTCTTCATCGGCGGCGGCGGCCGCAGGACGCTGTCCCTGGCCGGGCAGGCCGCGGACATCGTCGGACTCGCCCCGCGCCTGATCCAGACCGACCCGACCGACCCGCGTGCGGACCCTCGGAGCATCACGCTCGCCGCGACCGCCGAGAAGATCGACTGGGTCCGCGAGGCGGCTGGCGAGCGGTTCGACCGACTGGAGCTGAACGTCTACCCGACGACCGTCCCGATCACCGTCACCGACCACGCTCGCGCTGAGGCGCGGTCCGTCGTCCACCGGTTCAAGGCACGGACCGGCTTCGATGTGACCGAGGACGAGATCCTCGAGTCCCCGCACATCTTCATCGGCTCGATCACGGGACTCGTCGACAAGTTCGTCGCGCTGCGCGAGCGCCTCGGCATCAGCTCGATCCTGACCGGCGATATCGACGAGCTCGCACCGGTCGTCGAACGACTCGCGGGCACCTAGCGCGGCCGCCGGCGCATCCGTGGCTTCCGATGAGTGACGCGCTGCTCGATCCCGTGACCGCGCCACCGGCCGACGCCCCGGGCGGCCAGAGTGTCGGTGTCGCCGGGCCCCAGCTCGGTGAGATCCCGATGGACGGCCCGTGCGACGATCCCGTGACCGACCTCGCCGAGGTCGGCGGGCTGTTCTCGCCGGGGCGCCGGGCGCTCACGACGGGCCTGGTGATGACGATCACGCTGGTCGCCTTCGAAGCCCTGGCCATCGCGACGATCATGCCCCTGGTGGTGCGCGACCTCGGCGGCCTCGACCTGTACGGCTGGGTCTTCTCCGCGTTCTTCCTCGGCGACCTCATCGGCATCGTCGTGGTCGGCGGGCTGATCGACCGCGGTGGCCTCGTCCGCCCGCTCGCGGCCGGGCTCGGGCTGTTCTCCATCGGCCTGATCATCGGCGGTCTGGCGCCGTCGATGGGCGTCCTCGTCTTCGGTCGGTTCCTGCAGGGGCTCGGGGCGGGAGCGATCCCGCCGACGGCGTACGTCGTCATCGGACGGTCGTACCCGGACGAGCTTCGACCGCGGATGTTCGCCACCCTCTCGACGGCGTGGGTCCTGCCCGGCATCATCGGTCCGGCCATCGCCGGCGGGGTCGCCCAGCTGACGATCTGGCGGGTGGTCTTCCTCGGCCTGCTGCCGCTGATCGTGATCGCCGGCGCGATCACCCTGCCGGCGATCCGGGCCGCCGTCCCGCCGCGCTCGTCGGGCGCTGACGGCGGCGACCGACCGGATGCGGTCGGTGAGGTCATGGCGATGCGCCGTCGGGTCCCGCTCGGCGTGGTGCTGACGGCTGGCGCCGGGATCCTCGTCGTCGGGCTCACGGCAGGCACGCTCGTCATCAGCGTCCCGCTGGCGATGATCGGTCTGGCCCTCGTCGTCCCGTCGTTCCGCCGGCTGACCCCGACCGGGACGCTCCAGGCGGCGCGCGGGCTGCCCGCCGCCGTCCTTCTCCGCGGCGTCCTCACGTTCGCCTTCTTCTGCGCCGATGCGTACGTCCCGTTGGCGCTCCAGGAGTGGCGAGGGCTCGGTCCCGCCGTCGCCGGGATCGCGCTGACAGGTGCGACCCTGTCGTGGACCGCCGGCGCATGGATCCAGGCACGGCGGATCGAGACCTGGGGAGTCCCACGGCTCGTTCGGAGCGGGTTCACGGTCGTCGTCGTGGGGATCGCCGCCTTCGGCCTCGTCCTGTCGCCGGCGGTCCCGGTCGCCGTCGGGATCGTGGCCTGGACCATCGCCGGGCTCGGGATGGGCCTGGCGTATTCACCGCTGTCGCTGACGGTCCTGCGTGAGGCGACGCCCGGGGCGGAGGGCGCGGCCACGTCGGGCCTCCAGCTGAGCGACGTCCTGGGCACCGCCCTCGGGACCGGCGTCGGCGGCGCGCTGCTCGCCGCGGCCACGCGCGCAGGCCTCGAGACCTGGGTCGGACTAGCCGGCGCGTTCGCGGTCGGGGCGACCGTCGGGCTCGTCGGGATCGCACTCGCCGGTCGGCTGGCCACCCACCCGTCCGACACCCCAGAGGCCTCGGGTCCAGCTCCGCGGCTGGGGTAGACTTCGCCTGCCATCCGAGGCCGCCCAAGGAGCCCCTTTCGCATGACCGCGACCGCCGAGGACCTGCGCGCCAAGATCCGCGAGATCCCAGACTTCCCCAAGCCCGGGATCCTGTTCTACGACATCACCACGCTGCTCAAGGACGCCGCGGCCTACCGCTCCGCGATCGACCTGATGCTGGCGCCGTATCGCGACGACAAGATCGACCTCGTGGTCGGGATGGAATCGCGTGGGTTCATCTTCAGCGCCCCCATGGCGTACCTGCTCGGGGCCGGGCTCGTCCCGGTCCGCAAGCTGGGCAAGCTGCCGGCCGAGACGATCACCGTGGAGTACGCGCTCGAGTATGGATCGAACACGCTCGAGATCCACCGCGACGCGATCCAGCCCGGTCAGCGTGTCCTCATCGTCGACGACCTGCTGGCGACCGGTGGGACGGTCCACGGCACCATCGAGCTCGTCGAGCGGCTCCAGGGCGAGGTCGTCGGCGTCGGGTTCCTCGTCGAGCTCGACCTCCTCAAGGGCCGCGACCGCCTCCAGGGCCACCGCGTCGAGAGCGTCATCCGGTACTGAGTCGGAGGATGGTCGAGGGCGCACAGGACGAGCGGGTGGATGGGCCGGAGACGGCCGCGCCCGCCGATGTCGACCTCGCCCGGCGACGCTTCTTCCGACAGTTCGCGGCCGATGCGATCCAGGCCGCCGCGACCGTCGTCGGCGCGGCCAACGCGATCCAACAGACGTCGATCCAGGCGGCCAGCGCGATCCTCGATCCCGAGGCCGGGGCGAAGGCGATGGCGGCCGCGACGAACCCGCGCCCGCGACGACCGAGCCGGTCGCCCCGACCGGCTTCCGGACCGCGTTCCGGCTCGAAGGCGAGCGGCTCATCCTGGTCGACCAGCGCTTCCTGCCCGGTCGGTTGAACGAGATCGAGTGCCGGACCGGGGCGGACGTGGCGTGGTCGATCCGCGAGATGGTCATCCGCGGTGCTCCGGCCATCGGCCAGGCCGCGGCCTACGGGATGGCGCTGACCGCCGGCCGGGCGATCGCCCTCCAACCGACGGTGCGCCGGGCGACGATCCGCTCGACCGGCACCTCGCTGCGCAGCGCTCGACCCACCGCGGTCAACCTCGGGTGGGCCGTCGACCGGATGGAGGCCGCCATGGAGGCGGTGGGGCTGCGCGACGAGGACGAGGACGGGGTCGCCATCGCCGACGCCATGTGGGCCGAGGCCAACGCGATCTGCGCCGAGGCGACCCGCGACCACGGCCTGCTGGCGGAGCACGGGCTCGCCAGCCTGCCCGTCCCGCTCGACCGGCCGCTGCGGGTCCTCACCCACTGCAATACCGGACCGCTCGCCTGCGGCCAGTTCGGGACGGCACTCGGGATCGTCCAGGCCGCCGTCCACGCTGGCCGCGAGGTCCACGTCCACGTCGACGAGACGCGACCCTACCTCCAGGGCGCTCGGCTGACGGCCTGGGAGCTCGAGCAGGCGGGTGTCCCGTACACGCTCATCGCCGACTCGGCGGCCGGTGCGCTCCTGGCGACCGGCACGATCGACGCCGTCCTCGTCGGAGCGGACCGGGTCGCGGCCAACGGCGATACGGCCAACAAGGTCGGGACGTATCCGCTGGCGGCCCTCGCCGCGCGACACCGCGTCCCGTTCTTCGTCTGCGCACCGATCAGCTCGGTCGACCTCGCGACGCCGGACGGCGCGTCGATCGAGATCGAGGAGCGGTCGGCCTCCGAGGTCCTCGAGTTCGGGGGTGTCCGCGTCGCACCGCCCGGTGCGACCGTCTGGAACCCGTCGTTCGACGTGACCCCGGCCGACTTGATCTCGGCGGTCGTCACCGAGGAAGGCGTCCTCGTCGCGCCGTTCGGGCCGGCGCTGGAGCGAGCGGTGGCGGCCCGCCATGCTCGACCGACGATCGTCGCCGGGCCGACCGCCCCGAACCCCGCCCGCGTCGCGGCGGCGGTCGCCGGCTGATGGCCACCGTGGCGATCCGCGGCCAGCGGGACACGACCGTCGCTCGGACGACCACCGACCGCTCGCTCCTGCGGCGGTTCCTCGAGCGGGACCGGCTGTTCGCGGCCTATGCGATCTGCGACCTCGACGAGCGCGAGTTCGGCAAGACCCGCTGGGGCGGCGCGTTCGAAGGTGACGACCTCGTGGCGGTCGCCCTCGAATACGCCGGCCTGTCCCCGCAGCCGCTGTTCGTCATGGGCCGGACCGACGGGATCGCCACGATCCTGCGCGACGTCATCAAGCCGCGAGCCGCCTACGTCGCGACGCTCAGCGCCGGCCTGCCCGCCGTCGCGACGCAGTACCGCGTCGATCCCGGCCCGCTGATGGTCCGGATGTGGGTCGACCGGTCGACCTTCCGGCCCTACCCGGCGGACGTCCGCCGGCTGCTGCCGGTCGAGGTCAGCGACCTGAACCGGCTCTATCAGCTCGGCTTCGCCTCGTGGCTGCCCTCGTCGACGATCTCCGAGGGCGTCTACTACGGGATGCGTGTCGGTGGCCGGCTGGTGTCCGCCGCCGGGACCCACGTGATCAGCCAGGACGCCCGGCTGGCGGTCGTCGGCAACGTGCTGACCCACACCGACTACCGCGGACGCGGCTTCGCGACGGCGACCACCGGGGCCGTCACCGCCGACCTCCTGCGCACGTGCGACCAGGTCGTGCTCAACGTCCGGTCCGACAATCCGCCGGCGCTCCAGGCGTATCGCCGGCTCGGCTACCAGGAGCACGTCCGCTTCGAGGAGCGGCTCGTCCATCGCCTCGGTTCCCCGTGGCCGGGCATCCCTGGCCCGCTTCGCCGCTTCCTGTCGTCCCCCAAGGAGAACCCGCCCCGATGACCGCGACCACCAGCCTGCCGCCGCACGACGTGACCGATCTTGGCCTGGCCGACGAGGGCGTCCGCCGGATCGAGTGGGCCGAGCGAGAGATGCCCGTCCTGCGCCTGATCCGCGAGCGCTTCGAACGCGAACGCCCGCTCGAGGGGCTTCGGATCGGGGCGTGCCTCCATGTCACGACCGAGACGGCCAACCTGATGCGGACGCTCAAGGCCGGCGGGGCGGACGTCGTCATCGCGGCGTCGAACCCGCTGTCGACCAAGGACGACGTCGCGGCCGCCCTCGTCTCGGCCTATGGGATCGCCTGCTATGCCCGCCGCGGCGAGGATCGCGACACGTACTACGCCCACCTCAACGCGGTCGCCGACACGCACCCGAGCCTGACGATGGACGACGGCTGCGACCTCGTCTCGCTCCTCCACGCCGAACGACCCGACCAGGTCTCCGAGGTCCTGGCCGGGACCGAGGAGACCACGACCGGGGTCATCCGGCTCAAGGCGATGGCGGCCGACGGCGCGCTGCGCTTCCCGGTCGTGGCGGTCAACGAGGCCCAGACCAAGCACCTCTTCGACAACCGCTACGGCACGGGCCAGTCGACGATCGACGGGATCCTCCGGGCGACCAACATCCTGATCGCCGGTCGGAACGTCGTCGTGGCGGGCTACGGCTGGGTCGGCAAGGGGATCGCCTCCCGGATGGACGGCCACGGCGCCCACGTCGCGGTCGTCGAGGTGGACCCCGTCCGTGCTCTCGAGGCGCTGATGGACGGCTACCTCGTGATGACCCACACCGAAGCCGCGGCGTGGGGCCAGCTGTTCGTGACCGCGACGGGCAACCTCAACGTCTTCCGGCGCGAGCACTTCGCCGCCATGCGGGACGGGGCGATCATGGCCAACAGCGGTCACTTCGACGCCGAGCTGGACCTGACCGCGCTGCGCGAGATGGCCGAGGGCCACGTCCGCGAGGTCCGTGACAACGTCCAGGAGTTCGACATCGGCGGCAAGAAGCTCAACCTCATCGCCGAGGGTCGGCTGGTCAACCTCGGCGCCGCCGAGGGGCACCCGGCCGCCGTCATGGACATGAGCTTCGCCAACCAGGCGCTGTCGGCCGAGTACGTCGCGCTCCACCACGCCGAGCTCGAGGATCGGGTCTATGTCGTGCCCGAGGCGATCGACGCCGAGGTGGCGCGCCTCAAGCTGGCGGCGCTCGGGATCGAGCTGGAGCCGATGACCGCCGAACAGGCCGCCTACGTCGCCTCCTGGCAGCACGGGACCTGACCCGGGCCGGTGGTGCTCTCGGGAGCCGCGATCCTCGACATCGCGGTCAAGGTCATCGCGATCGTGATGGTCGTCGTGCCGCTGTTCGACCCGGCGGCCTCGCAGTTCATGGGCAAGGCGCTCGCCCTGCGGACGATCGCGGCGCCCCTGTTCATCCTGGTCATCCCGGCGATCTGGCTCGTCCGCCGACGCCCCGTCCCCTACCCGTACCTCGCCGACGTCATGCTGGCCATCCCGATCATCCTTGACGCCGCGGGCAACGGCTTCGGCTGGTTCATCGGCACGCCGTTGGAGCTCGCCCCGCACTTCCTCGGCTGGCTGAGCCTGGCCGTGGCGCTCGGCCTCGCGGTCGCCCCGGTGATCGAGCAACGCTGGGTGGCGTTCGGCCTCGTCGTCGGGTTCGGGGCGATCGTCGACGTCGTCTGGGAGATCGGTGAGTTCACGCTCGCCCGGACCGGTGGTTCCGGGATCCGGCTCGGGTATACCGACACCATGCGCGACCTCGGTGTGTCGCTGCTCGGCGCGGTCGTCGGTGGCATCCTGATCGTGACCGTCCTGTGGCCCCGGGCCGGGACGCCGCGGACGCTCTTCGGCTGGTCGCCGGCACCCGACTGACGAGCGACGCCATGGACCCGACCGCAGCCATCGAGCTCGTCCTCCTGTTGCTCGTCATCGCGACGGGGCTCGCCTTCGTCGCCCGGCGGATCGGGGTCGCCTACCCGATCGTCCTCGTCCTCGGTGGGCTGGCGCTCGGGCTGATCCTGGCCAGGCTCCCGGAACCGCCGTCGGTCGAGCTCCCGCCCAGCCTCGTGTTCCTGCTGTTCCTGCCACCGATCCTGTTCGCCGCCGCGTACTTCACGCCGATCCGCGACTTCAAGGCCAACCTCCGGCCGATCGGCCTGCTGGCGGTCGGGCTTGTCCTGTTCACGACGCTCGTGGTCGGCGGCGTCGCCTTGCTGCTGATGCCCGAGCTCGGCGTGGCCGCGTTCGCCCTCGGGGCGATCGTCGCACCGCCGGACGCGGTGGCGGCCACGGCGATCTTCCGCCGGCTGGGCGTCGCGCCCCGGATCGTGACGATCCTCGAGGGCGAGAGCCTGATCAACGATGCGAGCGCGCTGATCCTGTACCGCGCCGCGCTCGTCGCCATCGCCGGTTCGTTCTCGATCGTCGGCGCCGGAGCCGAGTTCGTCTACGTGGCGGTGGTCGGGATCGCCATCGGCGCCGTCGTCGGGCTCGGGCTCGCCTGGATCTGGCGTCGGGTCACCGATCCGACCCTCGAGATCGTGATCTCCCTGCTCGTCCCGTTCGCCGCCTACCTGCCGGCGGAGGCGGTCCACGCCAGCGGGGTCCTGGCCGTGGTCACCGCGGGGATCGTCGCCGGGCGCCGGGCAGCGCGGGTCCTGTCGCCCAACGCCCGGCTGATGGGCACCGGCGTCTGGTCGGTCGTCCTGTTCATGATCAACGGCTTCGCCTTCCTGCTCATCGGCGTCCAGCTCCCGTCGATCCTCGATGCCTTGAGCGCGTACCCGACGTCGCAGCTCGTCGGGCTCGGCATGGCGATCAGCCTGACCGTCATCCTTGCGCGGATCGCGTGGGTCTTCCCGGCCACCTACATCCCGCGCTGGGTCAGCGCGAAGATCCGGACGCGCGACCCGCTGCCGCCGATCGGCGCGGTCTTCGTGATCTCCTGGGCGGGGATGCGTGGGGTGGTCTCGCTCGCCGCGGCGCTGTCGCTGCCGCTCGATGTCCCGGATCGCGCGCTGCTGATCTACCTGACCCTGTGCGTGATCCTGGCCACCCTGGTCGGCCAGGGCCTGACCCTGCCGTGGGTGGTCCGCCGCCTCGGGGTCGTGGCCGGGTCGAGCCGGGAGGTCGAGGAGCGGATCGCGCGGACCGCCGCGACCGATGCCGCCCGAGAACGGCTCGACGGTCTCGCCACCGAATACCCGGACCACCTCGAGCTCGTCGACAACCTGCGGGCCGAGCTCGAGCACGAGGCGGCCCACGCGACAGGGGAGGCCGACGGCGACCTCGGCGCCGAGGAGCGCGAACGGCTCGAGCACCAGGAGATCCGGCTGGCCCTCGTCGCGGCCCAGCGCGAGGCGGTGATCCGGCTGCGCGACGACGGCGTGATCGGCGACGATGCGCTCCGGACGATCGAGCGGGAGCTGGACCTCGAGGCCGTCCGCGCCGGAGCCTGATCGGGGCGTCGTCGGACACTGCGGCCGTCGGGAGGCACGTCCGACCACCTCGCCCGCCGGACCCGCGAAGGGTCGTGCTAGGCTTCCCGGCGATGAGCATCGTCGACGCCGCCCAATACCTGTTCACGTCCGAATCGGTCACCGAAGGCCACCCGGACAAGATGTGCGACCAGATCTCCGACGCCATCCTCGACGCGATCATCCGCGAGGACCCGAACGCCCGGGTCGCCTGTGAGACGGCCACCACGACCGGTCTCGTCATGGTCCTCGGCGAGATCAGCACGACGACCTACGTCGACTTCCAGTCGATCGTCCGCGACACCGTCCGCGACATCGGCTACACCCGCGCCGACTACGGATTCGACTACCTGACGTGCGGCACCCTCGTGTCGGTCAAGGAGCAGTCGCCGGACATCGCCCTGGGCGTCGACTCGGCGCTCGAGGTCCGCGACGACGCCGCGCCGCCGTTCGAGCTCGGCGCCGGCGACCAGGGGATGATGTTCGGGTTCGCCTGCCGCGAGACACCCGAGCTGATGCCCCTGCCGATCGCCCTCGCCCACCGGATGGCTCGTCGCCTGGCGGAGGCCCGCAAGAGCGGCCAGCTGACGGGGCTGCGCCCGGACGGCAAGACGCAGGTCACGGTCGAGTACGAGCGCGGGATCCCGAAACGCGTCCGGACCGTCGTCGTCTCGACCCAGCACGACCCGGACGTGCGGGCGGAACGCCTCCGCGCCGACATCGCCGAGGCGGTGATCCTGCCGGTGATCCCGCGCGAGCTGCGCCTCGACGACCCGGTGATGCACGTCAATCCGACCGGTCGGTTCGTGACCGGTGGGCCGATGGGCGATGCCGGTCTGACCGGGCGCAAGATCATCGTCGACAGCTACGGCGGGATGGCTCGCCACGGTGGCGGCGCGTTCAGCGGCAAGGATCCGACCAAGGTCGACCGCTCCGCGGCGTATGCGGCCCGCTGGGTGGCCAAGAACGTCGTCGCGGCGGGCCTGGCCGACCGGTTCGAGGTGGAGGTCGCCTACGGGATCGGGATCGCCCGGCCGATCAGCCTGAGCGTCGACTCGTTCGGGACGGGCAAGGTCTCGGACGACCGGATCCTTGAGATGGTCGAGCGCACGTTCGACCTTCGACCGGCCAGCATCATCGCTGCGCTCGATCTTCGCCGGCCGATCTACCGCCAGACCGCCGCCTACGGCCACTTCGGCCGACCCGACCTCGACCTGCCCTGGGAGCGGACCGAGAAGGCCGCCGAGCTGGCGTCGGAAGCCGGGCTCCCCGAGCCGGAGCCGGTCGCCGCCGCGAGTTGAGCACGCTCCCGCTCGGCAGGGGGTGACCACGCCGGCGATCCGCCTGGCAGGCGTCCGGCGGACCTTCGAGGCCCCGGGCGGGTCGACCCTCATCGCCCTGGACGGCGTCGATCTCGAGGTCGCGCCGAACGAGGTCGTCGCCCTCATCGGCCCGAACGGGAGCGGCAAGAGCACCCTGCTGCGGGTCATCGGGGGGTTGCTGACCGCGGACGGCGGGACGGTCGAGGTCGAGGGGCGGGCGGTGACCGGTCCCGACCCCGCCGTCGGGTTCGTCTTCCAGGAGCCGCGGCTGCTGCCGTGGCGGGACGTCCTGGCCAACGTCGCGCTCCCGCTGGAGCTCGCCGGCACGTCGCGACCGGAACGCGAGGCGCGCGCCCACGACCTGCTGCGGTTGGTGGGGCTCGACGGGTTCGCCGCGGAACGGCCCACGCGCCTGTCCGGTGGGATGCGCCAGCGCGTGGCACTCGCTCGGGCACTGGCGCTCGGGCCCTCGATCCTGCTGCTGGACGAGCCGTTCAGCGCACTCGACGAGCTGACCCGCGAGCGCTTCGACATCGAGCTGCTCAACCTGTGGCAGAAGACTTCGACGACCGTCGTGCTCGTGACCCACAGCATGACCGAGGCGGTCTTCCTGGCCGACCGCACCCTCGTCCTTTCGCCGCGGCCGGGACGGGTCGTCGCGACCGTTCCGTCGCCGCTCGCCCGGCCGCGCCGGCTGACCGACCTCGGGAGCTCAGCCACGGCCGCCGCGGCCGCTGAGGTGCGGGCCGCCCTCGGCGACATCCGCGCCCTGAGCGCCGACCCCGATCCGGCCGAGCTCGCCGCGGTCCGCGCCGGCTCCGAGGATCCGTCGTGAGCGCCCAGCCGCGCCGGCGCGGTCGGCTGACCCGGAGTGCCGTGCCGGTCGTGCTCGGCCTGGTCGTCTTCATCGTCGTCTGGCAGCTGGTCGTGTTCCTCGGCCGCTACCCGGACTACATCCTGCCGGGGCCGTGGACCGTCCTCCAGCGGTTCGCGACCGCCTGGACCGAGGGGACGATGGCGCCCGAGGTCGCCGCGACGCTCCAGGAGATCGTCCTCGGGTTCGTGTTCGGTGCCGGGATCGGCCTCGCGGCCGGCTACGCGCTGGCCCGGTCGCGGGTCGTCGGGCTCGTCCTGTCGCCGTACCTGGTGGCGGCCCAGTCGACGCCGATCCTCGCCCTCGCGCCGCTGCTGATCCTGTGGTTCGGCCCGGGCCTGCTGAGCAAGATCGTGATCTGCTCGCTGATCGTCTTCTTCCCGGTCGCCGTGTCGACCGCGGTCGGGTTCCGATCGGTCGACCCGAGGCTGCTCGAGCTCGGCCGCAGCCTCCGCGCCACGCCTCGCCAGATCCTGATGACGCTCGAGGTCCCGGCGGCGATGCCGTCGATCATGGGCGGGATCCGGGTCGGGGTCACCCTCGCCGTCGTCGGGGCGATCGTCGCCGAGTGGGTCAGCCCCGAGTCCGGTCTCGGCGTCCTGATCAACCTGGCCCGGGGCAGCCTGTTCGACATCCCGCTGATGTTCGCCGCGCTGCTCATGCTGGCGCTCGTCGGCGTCGGCCTGTACGGCATCGCCGTCCTCGCCGAGCGCTGGCTCGTCGGCGACCGCGGCTGAGGGATCGCCGCTCGGCCGGCGGGGCCGGCGGTCCGGAGTCGCTAGGGCCCGCCGGGCGGCGTGAGGGGACCGGCACCGTCGAGCTCGAGCCGGGACGACGCTCGGTCGTCGACCGTGGTCCGGGTGATCCGGGCCACCGCCGCGACGCCCGAGAAGACCCCGATCTCCGTCGTCATCTCCACCGCGAGGGACCGGTCGGACGGGACCCGGACATCGGCGGCATCGAGCCTGATGACGACGTCCCAGGAGCGACGACCGCGCAGGTCGCGCCGGATCGACAGGATGCCTGCCGTGATGGGGCAGGCGCGCTGGTCGATCTTGAGCGAGGTCAGGCGGTACTTGCGCTCCATCGGCACCCTCTGTGGCGCGACCGCCGGGCTACTTGGCGATCTCCCAGATGTGGCCGGCCGGATCCATGAAGCAGGCCGTCCGCACACCCCACGGCCGATCGATCGGGCCGTTCAGCAGCTCGACGCCGCGCCGGACCAGCTCCGCGCACATCGCGTCGACGTCATCCACGTCGATCGTGAACTGGAGGCGTGATCCGGCCTCCCGACTCGCGACCGCGGCGGGTTCGATCAGCTCGACGGCCGCCGTCGCCTTCAGCAGGTTGACCAGGGTGGCCCCGAACTTGAACACCGCCGAATCGTCATCCTCGAACACGATCGGCAGGTCGAAGACCTCCTGGTAGAAGCGCTTCGTCGTCGCCAGATCCTCGGCGAACAGCGTGATGGCGCTGATGCCGCTCGGCCATGGACCCATTCGCTCCTCCCGTTCCGGACGGACCGCCGACCGGTGTCGTCGGCCCGTCTCCTCGCGATGTATACAGCCTGCACGCTCGCCGCTGCCGGATGCAACGTCGGCTAGGCTGGAGGGCATGGCGCGGGCGGCGGTCCCTGGCACGACGGTCGAACGGCTCGCTCGCGAGCTGCTCGGAGGCGCACCGTCGGACCCGCTCGCCGCGGAGCTCGAGGCGTGGCTGGCCGGGTCGCCGCGGTTCCGTACGTTCGCGGAGGCGAACCGCGCGAAGATCCGGAAGAAGCTGCGCGGTGCGGCGGATGCCGAAGCGAGACGTGACGTGCGGGCGGAGCTACGCGCTGCCCAGCTGCTCCTGGCGGATCGGCGGATCGAGCTCGAGTTCGAGGCGTACGGGTCGGGCAGGCCCGGACCGGACTTCACGGTCACGTTCCGCGGCGAACGCAGGTTCAATCTCGAAGTGACGCGGCTTCGTCGGCCGCCGGACGCCCCGGGCGGTGGTCGGCAGCTGCTGGCGAAGCTCCACCAGCTGCCGCCGAGCGTCGCCAACATCGTCCTCATCTCGATCGACGGCGAGCGGGCGGACGCGTTCGACGTGGCCGCCGCGACGCGCGCGCTGCGGGCCCGCGCCGACCGGAAGGACGAGGCGTTCTTCGTCGACCGAGGCTTCGACGGGACGCGAGGCTTCTACGAGCGATATCTCCGGCTTGGGGCCGTCCTCATCTGGTGTGAGGGCGCGGCCGGCGATGCCCGGGCGGCCCTCTGGACGAACGGGTCGGCCCGGATCGCGGTTCCCGACGCGAGCCGGCCAGGCGTGCTTGCGATGTCTCGTGGAGGGCTGATCGCAACGGTCGGCATCACCCGAATCGATACGCTAGCCGCCTCTATAGGGGTGTGACCTCGATCGGCATGACCCTGGACGAACTCGAGATCGAGCGGCCGGCCGGCGACCTCGCGACCGACACGCTCATCGATGCGCTCGAGCGCCATCGGCCGCGCCTGCTCGCGATCGCCCGGTCCCTCCGGGCAGGCGACCCCGAGGACCTGGTCCAGACGACGTTCGAGCTCGCGATCCGGAACGTCGGCGGCCTGCATCGGGCCGAGGCCCTTTGGCCCTGGCTCGTCACGATCCAGGCCCGGGAGGCATTCCGGCTGCGCCGCCGACTTCGAATGGTCCTCCCCTTCGGGGCGGCCACCGACATCGACGGTGGTGGTGTTTCCGATACGACGCCCGATCTCGCGGCCTCCGCCGATCTCCGGGACGCGCTCCGAAGGCTTCCGGCCCGGGTTCGCGCGGCCGTCGTCCTTCACTACATGGCGGACCTCTCGGTCACCGAGACCGCGGCCGCACTCGGCGTATCCGAGAACACGGTCAAGACCCAGCTCAAGACCGGGTTGCGCAAGCTCAGGGAGTCGATGTCGTGACGATGCCCGATGACGACCCGATCGTCCGACGCCTCAAGGCGCTCCACGAGGCCGAGACGGCGCGCGCCACGGACGACCTGGCGCGCTCGAGCCAACGGCTGTCGTCGCCGACGATCCGCTCGTCGATGCCCCGCCTGCTTCCGATCGGGGTCGCGGTCGTCGCCGTGGTCCTTCTGGCGTCGGTGGTCTTCGTCGGCTCCGGCTCGCGGCTCGGTCAGCTCGCGAGCGCCTCCCCGACCCCGATCGCGTCCGGTCCCGCGTCGGGTGGTCGGCCGTCTCGTCGGGCGGTTCGGTCGTGACGTCGCCGCGGACCGTCGGCCGCACCATCGGCCGATCCATCCAGCGCGCCACGACACGCTCAGTCGGTCGAGGGTCACTTCCGCCTCGATTTCGAGCTGCCGAAGACGATCTGGACGGCCGGGGAGCCGATCGAGGGCCTCGCCACGCTGTCGCTCGATCGACGGCACGAGCGCCGACATCGGGACGTCCGGTGGCGGGCCGTTCGGGTTCGCCTATGTCGATCCCAACGGGAAGCACGACATCGAACCCGCCTGGACGAGCGACTGCAGGTCGACTCAGCTGAACAGCGACAAGCCGATGACGTCGGGCCTCAGCAAGTCGGGCGGCTTCTCGGAGGACGATCCGGACGCGGCCTTCTTCCGGGCGTTCCTGAACGGCGATCCGACCGTGCGCCTGCCGCCGGGCGACTGGACGATCACGGCAGTCGCGCACGTTCGTCGAGGAGGCGGGCTGCACGGGCAAGGACCACCTCATGACGGCGAGCATCCCGATCCACGTTCTGCCCTCCACGGACGGACGGTGGCAGCCGCCGATGCCCAGCCCCACGCCGGAGGCATCTCCGGTCGCGGACTCGGTCGGCGGGATCTCATTCGAGCGGCCGGTCAGCTGGACGCGGATGCAGCCGAACGCCTTCAACCCGATCAACGACGGACCGCTCATCTACCTCAGCACGGACCCACTCCTGCCGGAGTGCGCGACTGCCTTGGGGCAACCTCGCAACTCCCCGGACAGTCAGGGTCGGGCGTGCGATCCCCCGCTCGCTTCGTTGTCGCCGAACGGGGTGCTCGTGACGTGGGAGTCGACCCGGATCCTCGAACCGATCACGGACCCGAACCTCGACCCGACGGCCGGTCCCCTCATCACGATCGACGGGATCGATACCGCCCTACACGTCGAATCCCCAGGCACCTGCGCCGCCGTCGGCGGCGACGAGACCATCACGGCCACGATCCCGATCGGCCAGCCGACGCCGGTGTCGAACCTGGCGGTCGTCGCCTGTCTCCGAGGCCCGGATATCGAGGCCGCCGAGTCCCAGCTTCGCGCGATGCTCGAGTCCACGACCGTTCGACGGTAGGCCGTTGAGCGCGCGGACCGGTGATGGACGCCGTCGGGCGGCTGAGTACCGGTCTCGTGCTACGATCGGGCCGGCTTTCGGGGCAGGGTGAGAATCCCGACCGGTGGTACGGTCCGGCCGATGCGACAGCGTCGTCGGACGAGCCCACGAGCGGCCCGGCACGACTGGATCGAGTCGGGTGTCAGCAGATCCGAGGGCGACGGACGCGAGTCCATCGCCCGACCGGAGCCGACGGTAGAGTCCGGATGGAAGAAGGCCTGGACCGCGTGCGGACGTGCGCGAGCTCCATCTTCGGGCGCCCCGTGGCCGATGGCTGACATCCGGCGTGGAGGAACCCGTGGACCCGCTCTCGACCCGCCCCACCAATCGGCCGCTCCTGGCGGTCGCCGTCGTCGTCGGGCTGCTGGCTGCCGCGTGTTCGTCCGGAGGCGCCTCGCCGTCGGTCGGCGTCGCCTCATCGTCGGCGGGAGCGAGCCCGGCGACCGTCAGCGCGCCGCCTGCCGCGACCGCCTCCCCGCCGGCCTCGGCGTCCACGACCGCCACGCCGACCAAGCTGACGATCGGCCTCGGCTACATCCCCAACGTCCAATTCGCCCAGTTCTACCTCGCCGACCAGGCGGGATACTACCGTGACGCCGGGCTCGACGTGACCTTCCAGAACGGCAACGACCCGGTGTTGATCACGCTCGCGGCGGCCGGCCAGGTCGACGTCGCGATCGCCGACGGCACGAGCGTCATCCCCGCGGTCAGCCACGGCATCCCGGTCCGCTACCTGGCGACGATCTACGCCAAGTTCCCCAATGTGGTCTTCGCCAAGGCGTCGAGCGGGATCAAGACCGCGGCCGACCTGAAGGGCAAGACGATCGGGACGCCGGGCAAGTACGGCTCGGGCTGGATCATGCTCCAGGCGCTCCTGTCATCGGCGGGGCTCACCCCGGCCGACACGAAGATCAGCCTCTATCCGGACTACGGCCAGCTGGTCGGCGTCGAGCAGGATAAGGTCGACGCGGCGACCGGCTTCTCCAACAACGAGCCGATCCAGCTCGCCCGGACCGGCGTCCCGCCGGTCGTCCTGACCGTCGACGACATCGTCCCGCTCCAGGGCAACGGGCTGATCGCCGGGACCAAGACACTCGGGACGAAGAAGGACGCGATCGCGGCCTTCATCGCGGCCACCCTCCGGGCGATGGACGACATCACCGCCGACCCCCAGAAGGGACTCGATGCCGCGATCACGGTGGTCCCCGAGATCGCCAACGACAAGGACGCCCAGATGGCCGTGCTCCAGGCGACCATCGACGGCTGGCACGACAGCCTGACGGCCACCCAGGGCCTCGGCGCGATCGACCGCGACGGGTGGGCGAAGTCGATCGACTTCATCGCCGGCCTTCCGGGTGGACTCGTGCCGAACCCGGTGACGGTCGACGGGATCGTCGACGCCAGCCTCCTGCCGCTGCGGTAGACCATGGGCGGTCCCTAGAATGAGCGCGGTGTACGCCGTCATCATGGCCGGCGGCGGCGGGACCCGACTGTGGCCGCTGTCGACCCCGGAGCGCCCGAAGCCGTTCCTGCCGCTGTTCCCCGGCGAGGCGCGGCACCAGACCCTGTTCCAGAAGACGATCGCCCGGATCGTCGGGCCTGACCTCGACCTCGACGACATCACGGTCGTCGCCTCTGGCGCCTCTGCCGAGCTGGCACGGGGCCAGGTCCCCGGCGTACGCATCCTCGAGGAGCCACAGGGTCGCAACACGGCCGCGGCGATCGCCTTCGCAGCGGTCGCCGTCGACCGCCCCGACGACGACGTCATGATCGTGCTGCCGGCCGACCACCTGATCGCCGCCGAGGACGTCTTCCGGGGCGTGCTCGCCGGTGCGGCCGGGCTGGCGGCACGCGGTGCGACGGACCGGTTCGGGATCGCCGACCCGCTGGTCACGCTCGGGATCGAGGTCGACCGACCGGCGACCGAATACGGCTACCTTCTGCCGAACCTCGAGCGCGGGGCTGACGTCGGCGGGATCCGGGCGTACCCGCTCAGGGCCTTCGAGGAGAAGCCGGATCCGGCCCGGGCGGCCGAGCTCGGCCGGGCCCCGGGTGTCGCCTGGAACGCCGGCATGTTCCTGTGGCGGCGGGGCGCGATCCTGGCCGCCTTCCGCGACTTCGCTCCGGACGTCTTCGACCCGATCGCCGATGGTTGGGCGGAAGGGCGGCTCGCCGACGGGTACGCCACCGCCCGGGCCGTCTCGATCGACTACGCCGTGATGGAGCCGGCCGCCGCGGCAGACCGGGTGGTGATGGCGTCGATGGAGGTCGGCTGGAGCGATCTGGGGAGCTGGACGGTGCTCCTCGCCGCGCTCGACGGGGTCGGGGTCGGCCGCGTCGTCCAGCCAGGCGAGACGGCCGAGGCCGGCCCGGACGACCTCGTCGTCGAGCGGCTCGACGGTCGGCTCGTCCTGACCGACGGTCCCCGCGGTATCCTCGCCCGGACGCCGGTCGCCCTGCTCGCTGGCGCTCGTCCCGCGCGCGACATCGTGGTCCAGCTGCTCGACAGGGCCGCTCGACAGGAGGCCTGATCGTGACCAACATCGCCGAGGCTCCGGCACCGACCAAGATCGTCTTCGGAACCGACGGCTGGCGGGCGAAGGTCGCCGACGAGTACACGTTCGAGAACGTCCGGCGCTGCGCCGACGGGGTCGCTCGCTACGTCACCGACCGCGGCGAGCAGGCCAAGGGCGTCGTCCTGGCCTACGACCGGCGCTTCGCGAGCGAACATTTCGCGATGGCGGCGGCCGAGGTCCTCCTCGCCCATGACATCCCGGTCGCCTACGCCAGCCACGCGGTGCCGACCCAGATGTCGAGCTACGAGGTGGTCGAACGGGGGGCCGCCGCGGGGATCGTCATCACTGCCAGCCACAACCCGTGGACCGACAACGGCTTCAAGATCAAGGCGCCGACGGGGTCCGCCGCCGGGCCGGACATCCTGGCGGTGATCGAGGCGACGATCGCCACCAACGGAGGGACGGCCATCGAGCGTCGCCCGTTCGCCGACGCCGAGGCCGCCGGGCTGGTCGAGCGGTTCGACCCGTTCGAGGGCTACGAGCGCTACCTTCGCCGGACGGTCGACCTCGACGCACTCAGGGCGGCCGACGCCTCGGTCCTGGTCGAGCCGATGTGGGGCGCCGGGGCGGGCTGGATCTCCAGGCTCCTGTCGGGCGGCAAGATCCGGGTGAACGAGATCCACCAGGAGCGCAACCCGTATTTCGGCGGGGTGAACCCGGAGCCGATCCGGCCGAACGTCGATGAGGCGTTGGGGATGCTGTCGCGCGGCGGGTACGACATCGGACTGCTGCTCGACGGCGACGCCGACCGGGCCGGAGCGGCCGACGAGCGGGGCGAGTTCATCCATCAGCTCGAGGTCACCGGGCTCCTCATGTACTACCTCGCCGAATACCGCGGGCTGCGCGATCCGGTCGTCATCAGCGTCAACAACACGTCGATGGCGGAACGCCTCGGCAAGCATTACGGGATCCAGATCTACGAGACCTCGGTCGGGTTCAAGTACATCGGCCCGAAGATGATGGAGACGGGCGCGATGATGGGCGCCGAGGAGTCGGGCGGGTTCGGGTTCGGGATGCACCTTCCCGAGCGCGACGGCGTCTACGCCGACCTGCTGCTGCTCGACCTGTTCCTGCGCGAGCGGGCCGCCGGGCGATGGCCGGTGTCGAAGGCGCTGGCCGCCTTCCACGAGCTGGCCGGGCCGTCGAACTACCGGCGGGTCGACGTCCACATCGAGCGGGCCGCGTATCCGGCGCTCAAGGATCGGCTCCTCGTCGACCTCCGCGTCAACGCCCCGAGCGAGCTGGCCGGCGAGCCGGTCACCCGGACGGTCGCGCTCGACACGAACGACGGGTTCAAGTTCTTCGTCTCCGACGGGTCGTGGCTGCTGGTCCGGTTCAGTGGGACCGAGCCGCTGGTCCGGATCTATACCGAGGCGACCACGCCGGAGGTCCGCGAGGCGATGATCGATGCCGGGGAGCGGCTCGTTCGTGGCGCCTGAGCCCGTCGCGTCGGCGCGCGGGGCGACG
This sequence comes from uncultured Chloroflexia bacterium, assembly GCA_963744115.1. Taxonomy (GTDB): domain Bacteria; phylum Chloroflexota; class Limnocylindria; order Limnocylindrales; family CSP1-4; genus Chersky-267. The sequence goes on from CAVUSI010000002.1 coordinate 239,233, forward strand.
GCTTCGTCGGCCGCCGGGTCCGCGGCCGCGGTCGAGCCGGCCGCCCGCCGGGTGGACAAGCCGTGGGGCCACGAGCTGATCTGGGCGCACACGGACAAGTACGTCGGGAAGATCCTGGTGATCGAGACCGGCAAGCGGCTGTCGCTCCAGGTCCATGAGCTGAAGGACGAGTCCATCCTCGTCATCTCGGGACGGCTGCGGCTCCATCACGGCGAGCTCGGGCGGGAGCTCGGAACGACCGAGATGGGGCCCGGCGATCACCGTCGCATCCCCGTCGGGATGGTCCACCGGTTCGAGGCGATCGAGCGCTGCGAGCTGATCGAGGTGTCGACGCCGGAGCTCGACGACGTCATCCGGATCGAGGACGACTTCGGCCGCGAGGGCACCTCCGCGCCCTGACGGGTGGGGGTCGTTCGTACCGGCCGGATCCGTCGGGTGCGGGGTTCCGGGCGGGTCCCGTCGGGTGTATGGTTCGGTCAGCGACCGCCCTCACCGGTCGATGGTGCAGGACCGGACGGCGGCCTCGTCAGCGCCCTCGGGCGACGGAGGATCCTCGACGATGCACAGCTCCCTCATCGGCAAGGTCGAGAAGGCGAATCGCTACGCTCGCGAGCTGGATCGGATCACGATCGATCGCCTCAGCCTCACGTTCCGCGGTGACAATGACACCCACCACGTGAGCCTCGACGCCGGTAGCTGGCGCTGCACCTGCCACTACTTCGACAGCTGGGACTCGTGCGTCCATCTCCTCGCGCTCCAGAAGATCTTCGGCGTGATGCTGCCCGAGGAGGCGCAGGTCTCGATCTTCAGCGCGCGCGAACCGGTCACCGCCTGACCCTGTCCGTCGCCTGATCCGGCCGGGCGCCACGGGGCGTCACGGCAGCCAGGCGACCACCGCGCGATCCGCACCCGCCGCCAGGGGGATCGACCGTCCCTGGCCCCAGCCGTCCGCCCGGTCGTGGACGGCCACGCCGACCGATGCACCGTCGGCGTCCGTCCGGACGATCGCGATCCGCTCGCCGTCGGGTGCAAGGGCGAGCCAGGCGAACGAGCGGGATCCGTCGGGACCCGGCTCCAGCCAGACCGGGGCCGGCGTCGCCGTCACCGTGCCGGTCGCGACATCCGTCATCCACGGCTGCGCAGAGTGGACGACGATCCGGCCATCCCTCGACGCGACGGCGAGGGACCGTCCATCCGCCGCGATCGACAGCCCGGCGATGGGTCCGGGAGGGTCGCCGGAGGACCGCTCGATGCGAGTGACGCGGCCCGGCGCGGCCGGGTCGATGAGGAAGGCCCGGACCGCGTCGCCGGATGTCCGGGCAAGGACGACGGTCCGGCCACCGAGCCACGCTGGAGGCGCGCCCTCCGCGCCAAGATCGACCCGGGTCACCACAGGATCGGCTGTCGACGGCGGGACGGGCAGGGCAACGACGTCGAAAGGGCCACCACGGTCGTAGTCCGCTGCCACGAACGCCGCCCGGGACCCGTCGGGCGAGAGCGTCCCGAACGCGAACGGGCCGGCCATGGTCGGGCGGTCCGGTCCGGGCGCTATCGGTCGCCAGGCAGGGTCCGCGTCGCCGTCGAGCGCTCCGGAGACGTAGGCTCGGCCGTCGAGGGTGGTCGCCAGGGCGCGGCCGTCGAGACTCGTCGAGATCCAGGCGACGCCGGGCGCCGGCGACGGGATCGACCGCCGCTCACCGCCGCCGCCGACGACCTCGAGGCGCATCGTCCCGGTCCTGCCGGACAGGAGAAGCAGTCGCCCGGACCGCTCACCGCCTGCCGCAGAGAGCGCACTCGACGGCATGATCGACGGTTCGTTCGAGGCTGCCTCCGCTGGGGTCTCCGCGGCCGGCGACCCGGCCGACCCGGTCGACCCCGCCGGGGACCGGGCGACCGTCCCACTCGGTACCGGTGGTGCCGGACCGCAGGCGGTGCCGATCGCCATCGCGACGAGCGCGACGGCGATCGGCCGGAGGCGTCGTCCGCGGGAACGCCCCGACGACCTCATCGCAGGACGTCGCCGCCGAGCAGCGAGCCGTCACCGGCGTCGATCCAGATCTCGAGGCCACGAAGGGAGGCGGCCAACGCCCCGGTCGACCGGACGGTCACGACCCAGGCGAGGCGGCGGATCTCCGCGGGTGCATCAGGCCGCGCCGGCTCGAACGTGTCGTTCGGGGCCACCCAGGCCAGGGACGACGACGTGATCCGGGCCTCCGACCGATGCTTCGCCGGGATCCACCGGTCGAGGAGGGTCGTGGCGACCGCTTCCGCCTGCCCGCTCGCGGTGGTCACGCCCGGTGCCGCCGCGAGGCCGTGCTCCGAGACCGCCAGCCCGTGGAACGTGCCGTCGGTCCAGAGCTGGACCCGAAGGCCGTCGCCCGGAACGGGGATCCCGCCGACGGCCCGATCCCAGTGGACGTTCCAGCCGTTCGCGCCGCGACCGTCGGCGACGGGTCGGCCGTGAGGCACGATCCCGACCGATCGGGCCAGCTGGTCCGCGGCGCGGATCGCGTCAGCCGAGCCACCGAGCGGCCGACCTACTGCGCGCGACCAGCCCAGACGAGTGGCGGCGATCAGTCGTCCGTCGACGTCGTAGCGCAGGACCTCGATGGGACGGCCGCGCAGATCGAGGCCGGTGACCTCGTCGAAGGTCCGATGTCCGCGTCGGTCGACGATCCGGTCGACCGTCCGTCGTGTCACCGCGACCGACCCGAGGGCACGCTCGTCGGCGGTGGCACGGTCGGCGATCGAGGCGGCCCGAGCGTCGGTCAGTCGGCTGACCCTTGTCGGGTCGCCACCGGTGACGTAGGGGTCGCTCGCGTCGGCGGGGCGGGCGAGGCCGGTCACGAGCAGGCCGATCGCGGCGAAGAGGAGGAGGATCGCCGCGGACCGACGCCCGAGCCGCAGGAACGAGGGGTGGAGGAGCTGAGGCATGTCGACACTCCTAGACGCACGACGGGCAGGTGACGACCGGGCCGGCCCTGCCGGACCAGATGTAGCTGCCCCACCAGTCCGCGTCGAACGAGCTGTGGGTGAAGTCCTCGAGCATCGCCAGCTCGAACGCCGGCCCGACGCCCTTGCCCCGCTTGAGGGCGTCCCAGAACGTGACCTCGAACGTCTCCTCGTCGTTGTCGTACGTCTCGCCGACGTAACCGAGGAAGAACTTCGGTCCGTTCCAATCGAGCTCGCCCGCCTTGGACTTCGCGATCCCGAACGCGCCGGGCATCGTCGTGTTGGCGTCTCCGTTGCTGCACGTCGAGATGACGACGAGGTTGGTCTGCCGGCCGTCGCGCTTGTCCTTGATGTCCTTCGAATACACGATCGACTGGTTGCAGTCGCCGGAGTCCTCGCGGAAGCCGGAGTAGCGACGCTGGTCGCCCGCGTGCCAGTAGTAGTCGCCGTGGGAGTGGACGTAGTACGCCCAGTCGCCGATCGTCCGGCTGAGGACGTGGGCCCGGGTGAAGGCGGCGCCCTTGTACGCCTTGACGTCGTAGCCGAGCGCCTTCATCCCCGCCGTGGCCAGGGTCAGCATCCGCTCGGGATGGGGGTCGTCCCAGCCGATGCACGGCGGCTCGAAGGCGGATTCGTTCGAGTCCGCCGTTCCCTGGTAGGCGGCCGCGACCGGACGCGGACCGGTCGCCGCGACCGTCACGAGCAGGGTGACGACGCCGAGGAGCGGCGGGACCCATGACCTCCACCGTCTTCGCCTGGTTCGTCCGTCCACGATCTGGACCTCCTCCGGCGGGGTAGGGCTGCTGGCGGGAGGAGGGCGAGGGAGGGAGTCTCGCAGCGAGCGCTTACCAGCGGCGTATCACCCGCTCACCGCCGGCTCACCGCGGACCGCCAGGGCGCGTCCGGGCCGGCGCCGGCACGGGCGGAGGGGTGTCGCGTGGTACAGTCGGCGGGTCAACCGCATACGCCAGACCGCTGGGTCGCGAAGCCGGTGAGATCCCGGCACAGTCCCGCTACGGTGGTCGCGGCGTCTCGGGCATCCGTGCCCGGGCCGACCGCGCGAGTCCGGTCGCCGGCCCAGGGGTCCATGCTCCACCTTCGAGAGAAAGGGTAGGCATCCCGTGACCCCGACCTCCACCCCTCGACCGCCCGGCGAGGGGTTTCGTGTGCCCGGCGCAACCCGGCCGAACCGGCGCATCGCGACCGTCCTGCTCGGCGCCGCGGTCCTGCTCGGTGCCTGCACCGGCGGCTCATCCGCGACCCCCGTCTCGATCCCGCCCGATGCGACCGCGTCGGCGATCCCAGCGGCGGCCGGCACGCCGAAGCCGGCCCCACCCAGCCCGACGCCGGTCGCCGCGGCGACCTTCCCGCTGACCGTCACCGACGACGAGGGCACCGCCGTCGACCTCAAGGCCGCCCCCGGGAAGATCGTCTCGCTCACGCCGGCGACGACCGAGATCCTGTACGCGATCGGCGCCGGCGACCGGACCGTCGGCAAGGTCGAGGACTTCACGCCCTACCCGCCCGAGGCCGACACGCTGCCGGTCGTCGCCAAGTTCGGGTCGGTCGACGTCGAGCGGATCGTCGATCTCGGCGCCGACCTCGTCATCGCCGGCGGCAACGGCTTCAACCCGCCCGAGGCGATCACCCAGCTGCGCAAGGCGGGTATCCCCGTGGTCGTGACCTACGCGACCGACGTCGAGGGCGTGCTCAAGGACATCGAGCTGGTCGGCGATGCCGTCGGCGAGGGCCCAGCGGCGCGCGATCTGACCGCCTCGATGCAGGCCGGCTTCGACCAGGTCGCCGCCGCGACGAAGGGCCTGCCGGCGCCGAAGACGTTCTATGAGCTCGATGCCACCAAGGAGATCTACGGCCCGGCCAAGGACTCGTTCATCGCCCAGATGATCAGCCTCGCCGGGGGGACCCCGATCACGACCGAGGACCCGGCCGTCTTCGCGATCCCGCTCGAGAAGCTCGTCGCGGCGGACCCGGCGATCATCATCCTCGGCGACGCTGCATACGGGACGACCCCCGCGATCGTCGCCGGCCGGGCGGGCTGGGACAAGATGACGGCGGTCAAGGACGGCGCGATCCGGCCGGCCGACGACACCGTCATCAGCCGCCCCGGGCCGCGCCTGGTCCAGGGCATCCAGGCCCTGGCGGTGGCCATCCACCCAGAGCTCGCCGCGATGTTCCCGCAGCCGACCCCGACGGCGTCGCCGGCCGCCTCAGGCTCGGCGGCGCCCTGACCGCCGTGGCGACCCGGACGGACGTCCTCGGTGCACCGCTGGCCCGGACGGGCCCGCTCGAACGCGTCCGCGCGCGTCCGGCGATCCTCCTCGTCGGGAGCGTCGTCGCACTGTTGGTGGTGCTCATCCTCGGGGTGGCGTTGGGCAGCGTGGCGGTCGCCCCGGCGGACACGATCGCGATCCTCGCTCACCGCCTGGTCGGGCTCGACCTCGGCATCACCTGGACGCCGGCGGCCGAGACGATCGTCATGGACCTCCGGCTGCCACGGGTGCTCGCGGCGATGGTCGTCGGGCTCGGCCTGGCCGTCGCCGGCGTGACGTTCCAGGGGATCCTGCGCAATCCGCTGGCGGACCCGTACGTCCTCGGGACCGCGTCGGGTGCGGCGCTCGGCGCGGCGATCGGCGTGCTCATCCCGATCCGGATCGCGCTGCTCGGGTTCGGACTGGTCCAGGTCCTCGCGTTCGTCGGGGCCCTGCTGGCAGTGACCGCTGTCTACCGGTTCAGCCGGACCGGCACGCTCGCCCCGTTGACGAGCCTGTTGCTGACCGGCTACGCGGTCGGATCGCTGCTGGCGGCCGGGCTGGCGATGACGATGTACCTGTCGGGCTCGAACCTGCGCCAGATCTTCTACTACCTGCTCGGCGGGTTCGAGGGGACGTCGTGGTCCCAGGTCCTGCTCACGGCACCGATCATCCTGCTCGCCACGATCGCGATCCTGGCCCGCGCCCGGTCGCTCAACGGGTTCCTCCTCGGCGAGGAGACCGCCGCCCATCTTGGCGTCGATGTCCGCCGCGAGCGGGCGATCCTGCTCGGCCTTGCCAGCCTGATCACCGCGGCGGCGGTCTCGATCAGCGGTCTCATCGGCTTCGTCGGGCTGGTCGTGCCCCACGTCGTCCGGCTCGTCGTCGGGCCGAACGCGCGCTGGGTCCTGCCGCTGTCCGCACTCATCGGGGCGAGCCTGCTGGCCGCCGCGGACCTCGTCGCCCGGGTCGCCGGCGGGATCCCGGTCGGAGTCGTGACCGCGATCATCGGGGCGCCGTTCTTCCTCGTCCTCCTCCGTCGGGCGCGGACCGGATACGAGCTGTGAGCTCGATCCAGGCCCCGGTGGTCGAGCTGTTCGGGGTCGACGCGGCCTATCGCGACCGGGTGGTCCTCAGCGGGATCGACCTGTCGATCGCGCCCGGTGAGCGCGTCGCGATCGTGGGACCGAACGGAGCCGGCAAGTCGAGCCTGCTGCGGGTGGTCACCGGGACGCTCCGGCCCAGCGCGGGACGAGTGACCCTCGACGGCGATCCCGTCGAGCGGCTCGACCGGATGGCGATCGCCCGCCGGCTGGCCGTCGTCCCGCAAGCCGGGGCGCTGCCGTTCGCCGCCCGGGTCGAGGAGGTCGTCGGGCTCGGGCGCCTCGCCCACGAGGATCCGTTCCGCGGTCACCGGCCGGCCGACCGGGCGGCGATCGCGGCGGCGATCGAGCGGGTCGGCGTCGGCGGGCTGCTCGGCCGCGATGCCCGCGAGCTCTCCCTCGGCGAGCGCCAGCTGGTGCTCCTCGCGATGGCGGTGGCCCAGGCGGCGCCCGTCCTCGTCCTCGACGAGCCGACCGTCCACCTCGACCTCCGTCACCAGGTCGAGACGATGGACCTGCTGGTGGACCTGAACCGGCGCGACGGGACCACCATCCTGGCCGTCCTCCACGACCTCGGTCTGGCTGCGCATTTCTTCCCGCGCCTCGTCCTCATGGCACACGGGCGGATCGTCGCCGACGGCACCCCGGACGACGTCCTGGTCGACGACAGGATCCGTGAGGTGTTCGGCGTCGATCCGGCCTTCGTCCGGCGATCGGGTGGCCGGACGGGCGTCTTCGCGATCGACGGGGTCCCCGCCCCGCGTTGACCGCCTGCGGCGGGACGGGCTAGGCTGCGGCGGTGATGCGAGCGCGCGGTCCGAGGCCCTCGCCCATCGGCCGGCGCCCGGGAGGGATCGCTCGGGGCCGGGGGACGTCGCTCGTCCTGCTCGTCGCGATCGCCCTCGGCGGCTGCAACGGCACCGCCGAGACGAGCCCGACGGCGCAGGCGTCCTTGGCCGGATCGGAGGCGCCCTCGGCGTCCGGCGGGCCGGCTTCCGAGGGGCCGTCCACCGGACCCGTCGACGAACCGTCCGACGGACCCACCGACGAACCATCGCTCGAGCCGTCGCCCACCGACGAGCCCAGCGAGGCCCCGACCGACGAGCCGACGCCTGTCGGAACTCCGTCGGCCGGAGGGACTGACGCCTGCTTCGGTTCGGCCCAGACACGCGACGACTTCTTCGGCGTCTTCGCCGACGACGTGTCCTGGCCGGTCTATTGCGCGGTGCTGCCGAAGGGCTGGTCGGTCGAGGACGGACACTTCCAGCTCAAGGACGGCGGTCGGCTGTGGATCATCTATCGGCGTCGTTCGGACGGGGCGAAGGTCGTCCTCGACCAGGGTTCGGTCTGCCAGGAGACGACCCCATGCGTGCCGTCCGGGGATGACCTTGGGTCCATCCCCTTCGGCGACCGCCAGGCGGACCTCAGCTCCACGTCGGCGAGCGTCCTGAGCGCGGTCGTCGACGAGACCGAGAACCCGGCCTGGCTGCTGACCGGCACCGGCATCGAAGCCAGGGACTTCAAGACCATCGCCGCGAAGCTCCATCTGCTCGACCGCTAGATGCGGATCGCCGAGTTCGAGCTGGAGCGGTACTTCGCCCGCTGGGAGTTCGCCGTCAGGCACCTGCTCTGTGCGTCGGACGTCCAGGGCTATCCGATGGCGGACCTCCTCGCCCTGGCCGATGACGAGACGCGCGGACTGTGGGACGGCCTCCAGCTCGGCTACACCGAATCGACCGGGCATCCGCTGCTGCGCCGCGAGATCGCCGGGTTGTACAAGGGGATCTCGCCCGAGGAGGTGCTCGTCTTCGCCGGCGCCGAGGAGGCGATCTTCTGCCTGATCTCGGTCATGCTCGGGCCGGGCGACCACGCCATCGTGACCTGGCCCGGCTACCAGAGCCTGTACGAGGTCGCCCGGGCCGCGGGCGCGGATGTGACCCTCCACGAGCTGCACGAGACGGACGGCTGGGCGCTCGATGTCGGGCGGCTCCGTGCGGCGATCCGGCCGGACACCCGCCTCATCGTCGTCAACACGCCGCACAATCCGACCGGGATGCTGCCGACCCACGCCGAGTGGCGGGCGCTGACCGACCTGTGCGCCGAGGCCGGCGTCCACCTCCTGGCCGACGAGGTCTACCGGTTCCTCGAGTTCGACCCCGCCGACCGGGTGACCGCGGGAGCCGACGCCATCGAGCGTGGGGTGTCGCTCGGGGTCCTGTCGAAGTCGTTCGCGCTGGCCGGGCTTCGGATCGGCTGGCTGGCGAGCCGCGACCGAGCGTTGCTCGCGCGGGCTGCCGCGTTCAAGGACTACACGACGATCTGCTCCTCCGCGCCCGCGGAGATCCTCGGGATCGTCGCGCTCCGGGCGCGCGACACCGTCCTCGCTCGGACCCACGGGATCGTGAGTGCCAACCTGGCGCTGCTCGACCGGTTCTTCGCGGAGCGCTCCGACGCGTTCAGCTGGGTCCGCCCGCGCGCGGGCTCGGTCGGGTTCCCGCGGCTGACGATCCCGGGCGTGTCGATCGACGCGTTCGCGGCCGACCTGGTCGAGGCAGAGGGCGTGCTGCTCCTGCCCGGCTCGCGGTTCGGCGTCCCGGGCGACCACTTCCGGATCGGGTTCGGTCGGACTGACCTGCCGGTCGCGCTCGCCCGTCTCGAGGCGTTCGTCGATCGCCGGTTCGGCTGATCGCGATCAGGGCTTGTCTACCGGCCCTGCCGGGCGGATAGTCTCGCCATGCGTCTGCGACGTGCCACGGGAGGACTCGGGGTCGGGGCCGGATTGAGCTTCGTCCTGCTCCACGCCGTCCACGTGGCCGCCATCTCCGCGCCCGCCGCTCTGGGCGCCGCTGTCGGATTCGTCTGCCACATCCGGTAGGCGCGTCGCAGGTCAGGCCCGGACGCTGACCGCGACGTCCTGGACGAGGTTGTTGGCGAGCCCCTTGACGTTCCACGGCGGGACCGTGGGTTGGGTGCTGCCCTCGGCGTCCGTCGCCCGGCACGAGAGGGTGTGCTCGCCCGCGTCCGCCAACCAGTCGTATGTCCAGTTCCGCCAGGCAAAGTCGCCGATCGACGGACCGAGCGTCGCGTCGGCCCAGATCCCGTCGACCCCGACCTCGACCCGGACGATCGGCGCGGTCCCGCCCCAGGCTCGACCGCGGAGCGTCGTCGCTCCCGCACTCAACGACCGGACGCGAGTGTAGAAGTCGGGGATGCCCGGCGGGATCATCAGCGCCCGGACGCGCATCCGGGTGACCGGCTGCCCGGGGTCGTCGTCCGACTCGCGGAAGGTGTACGCCTCGATCTGCTGGTAGCCCTCGAATGGCGCGGCGACGGCCTCGATCGCGGTCAGCCACTTCACGCTCGTCATCCCGTACCAGCCGGGGACGAGGAGCCGGACGGGGAAGCCGTGCTGCGGCTCGAGCGGTCGACCGTTCATCTGGTAGGCCAAGAGGACCTCAGGCGCTGCCGCCTGGGCGACCGTCAGGCTGCGCTGGTAGTCCTGCTCGATGTCGCCCTGCGTCCCCCGGTCGGCTCCGCTGAACACGAGCTCCACGGCGTCCGGTCGGACCCCGGCGTCGGCGAGGATCCCCGCCAGCGGCGTCCCGGTCCACGTCGCCGTTCCGACGGCCTCGACCAGCCACGGCTGGCTCAGCGGCCGCGGGTCCAGCCGGGCGCGGCCGTTGCCGGCGCATTCCATCGTGACCGGGAGCGTCCGGGCGGGTCGTCGGCGCAGGTCGGCCAGGCTCAGCTCGAGCGGGCGCTCGACCAGGCCCCCGATGCGGAGTCGCCAGGCGTCCGCGTCGACGTCGGGGATGTCGAAGTGGATGAGCAGGTAGTGCATCCCGACCGGCGTGACGTCGTAGCGCAACGCCTCGAGCGGCATGCCCCGGTTGCGGGTCGCGAGCTGGAGCTCCTCGAGACGGATCCCTTCGCCGGGTCCGGCGGTGCTGGCCATCCACGGATGGTCGCACCGATGGTCAACGTCCGTGCGGACGGCGGCGTGCGTCCAACGCGCCGCAGCCCTTGTGCTCTGCCCACCCTCCCGGGGTGCGCCGTCACGTCAGCCGATGCGGGCGAACTCGTCGAGGAACCGGGCGGTCAGCTGGGCGGCCTTTGCGGCATAGTCGAGGCGCACGTTCTCGTTCGGGGCATGGGCCCGGCAATCCGCCGACCCGCCGCCGAGGGTGGTCGTCGGGACCGCGTCACGGCCGCAGACCTGCCACATCGGGGCCGTTCCCGGCATCGACACGTAGCGGACCGAGGGGCTCTCGAAGACGGCCTCGGAGACCCGGGCGGCCGCGTCCAGGATCGGGTCGTCGGCCTTGCTCCAGTACGCCCGCTCGCCCTGTTCGCCGATGACCTCGATGTCGTCGAAGCCGCTGGCCGCAAGGTGCGCCTTCATCGCAGCCACGATCGCCGCGGGATCCTGGTTCGGCACGATCCGGATGTCCAGCCGAGCGTGGGCCTCGGCCGGGGTGATGGTCTTGTCGCCCGGGCCGATGAAGCCGGACCAGAGCCCCTGGATGTTGAGTGTCGGGGCGAATGTCATCGCCCGGATCGCAGCCGTGCCGTCGAGGCCGCCGAGCAGGCGCGGGACGCCGTACTCCTGGCGGATCTCCTCGATCGCGTCGAGCGGCACGGCATCGCAGATCGCCAGTTGGGCCGCTGTCGGTGGCACGATCCCGGCCTCGATCCCGGGCAGCGTCGGGAAGCCATCCGCGTCGTACATGCTGGCCAGCGCCTGCGCCAGCCGGACCGGTGCACTCGGAAGGACGGTCGCCGCGCTCGAATGGGCGTCGTAGGCGATCGTCCGGCAGACCAGCTCGATGACGGCCATCCCGCGGACGCCGCCGAGGATCTCGGGTCGCCCCGACAGGTCGACCCCGCCGCCTTCGATCAGGGCGCCATCGACCTTGCGGATCCCCGGCCGCTGGTCGAGCAGCTCGTCGAGGTGCTCGCTGCCGTACTCCTCCTCGCCCTCCACGAGGAACCGGACACGGCAGGGGAGCGGGCCGATCGTCGCGAGGTATGCCTCGACCGCCCAGATGCGCGGCATGAGCTCGCCCTTGTTATCGGTCGCGCCGCGCGCATACAGTCGGCCGTCACGGACCGTCGGCTCATACGGCGGCGTCGTCCACAGGTCGAGCGGGACCGACGGCTGGACGTCGTAGTGTTGAACGGCGGTCAGGGTGCGGGGCCCGTCGCCGATGTCGCCCAGCACGAGCGGCGGGACCTCCGGTCGACCCGGCAGCTCCACGACGTCGACGGTCGCCCCGAGTCGACGGAGCCGCGCGGCGATCCAGTCCGCGGCGCCGCCGAGGCCCTCGACGTCGCCTTGTTCCGAGCGGAACCGACAGAACTCCGCCAGCTCCTCGGTCCAGGCGGCCATCCGTTCGTCGACATAGCGGTCGAGGGCGGCGAAGTCGGTCACGGTCGGACTCCCAGCGGCGGCGATCTCCGCCCGAGGATACCCGGCGCCACCGGCTCGCCGCAGGTGAAACCTCCCGGACGGGAGTAGCCTCGACGAGGTATGACAGGCGACGCTGGCCGAGGCGCGATCGATCGGTTCCGGGGCACGACGCCCGCACGCCTCCTCGTCGCGGGTGTGGTTGCGGTGATCGTCGGCGCCGTCCTCCTCGGCGTCATCGGTCCCCGCTCGAGCGTCGGTCCCCGGTCGAGCGTCGGTCCCGACGGTTCGGCGGCCCCGGTCGCGGCGGTCGGCCCCGGCTCAGCCGATGCGTCGGTCGGCGGCTCCGCCGTCCTTCCCTCCGGTTCACCAGGGAACGGTCTTGCCCAGGCTGCCGGGTCGAGCCCCGCCATCGCCGCGGCGAGCGCGACCGTTCCGCATTTCAAGCACATCTACGTGATCGTGATGGAGAACCGCGAGTCCGGGTCGGTCATCGGGAACAGCGCGGCGCCGTACATCAACTCGCTCGTGGCACGCTACGGACTGGCCACGAACTACCGCGCCGTCGCGCATCCGTCCGAACCGAACTATCTCGCCCTGTTCAGCGGCTCGACCCAGGGTGTGACGGACGACGGCGTGCACGACTTCGCCCGGCCGAGCCTGGCCAGCCAGCTCGAGGCGGCCGGCAAGACATGGCGGGTGTTCGCCCAGAACGTCCCGTCCGGCTGCTTCACGGGCGCGACCGCCCAGAACGGTCGCGACGGGGCGGGCTCCTACGCCCGGAAGCACGAACCGGCCGATCAGCTTCAAGAGCGTCTACAGCCGCCCGGCGAGCTGCCGGAAGATCCGGGACTTCACCGCGTTCGCGCCGTCCGCGGCCGATTTCGAGCTGATCGTCCCGAACCTGTGCAACGACATGCACGACTGCTCCACGGCGACCGGCGACGCCTTCCTCCGGACATTCATCCCTCGCCTTCTGCGCAGCCCGTCGATGAAGGGCAGCGTCCTGTTCCTCACCTGGGACGAGGGGACGAGCAAGCTCGGCGGGGGCGGCAAGGTCGCGACGGTCGTCATCGGCCCGACGGTCAAGCGCGGCTTCCGCTCGGCGACGCCGCACTCGCACTACTCGCTGGTCCGGACGATCGAGGCGGCCTGGGGCCTGCCGTGCCTGAACCGAGCCTGCTTCGCGAACACGCTCCGCGAGTTCTTCCGCTAGGGTCCCGGGCGGTCAGGCCCGTTTTCGCGGCAGATCGAGGAACGGCAGCTCGACCACCGTCCCGCCGACGCGGCCGCGATGCGCCTCGACGGTCCACTCGACCGAGACCTTCGAGCCGACCGGCTCGTGGCTCGGCGGCACCGATGCGAGGGCGATCGGCTTCTTGAGGATCGGGCTCCAGCCGAGGCTCGTCACACGGCCGATCTGTCGACCGCCGGTTGCGTCGTACAGCGGGGTGTGGCTGCGTGAGACCACCGCCGGAGCGGTCGGTGGGAGGCCCCGGGCGTCGTACAGCCCGACGATGTCGTCCCAGGTCAACTCGAGGCCGACGAGCCGCCGGGGCGGGCCGCCGGCGAGCTGCTCCGCCGCAAGGGCGCGTTTCCCGACGAACTCGCCCTTGGCGAGGTCGACCAGGCGGCCGAGGCCGATCTCGTACGGCGAGTACGCCTGATCGGCGTTCATCGCGTGGCGAGCGCTCGTGTAATCGACCTCGAGGAGGATGAGCCCGGCTTCGAGCCGGACGACGTCGAGGGCGATCATCCCCGCCGGCCGGATGCCGTACGGCTTGCCCGCGGCCAGCAGGGCATCGAACACGTCGACCGCGCGATCGGCGGGGATCCACAGCTCGTACCCCAGGTCGCCGGTGTAGCCGGTCCGGCTGACGTCGATCGCTGCGCCGGCGATGGTGGTCCCCCGGCGTCGGAAGTAGCGCAGGTCCTCGAACGTCTCGCCGGTCGCCGCGGCCAGCACCGCGCGGCTCCACGGACCCTGCAGGGCGATCGCGGCGATCCGCTCGCTGACGTCCTCGACCTCGACCGACAGGCCGGTCGCGTTCATCGTCAGCCAGCGGTACTGGGGATCGGCGGCGGTCCAGCGGTAGCGATCGTCGTCGAGGCGGTGGATGGTCCCGTCATCGACGACCTTGCCATCCTCGTCGCACCACGGCGAGTAGTAGACGCCGCCGACCTTGAGCTTGGTCGCGTCGCGGGTGATCACCCGGTCGACGAGTCGCTGGGCGTCGCGGCCGCTGACCTCGTACTTGTAGAGCGGGCTGACGTCGATCAGGGCGGCCTGCTCGCGGATCGCGTTGTACTCGATGTCGTGGAAGTCGGCGTAGACGCTGGCGGCGAAGTAGCCGGACCACTCGCGCCACTGCATCTTCCGGTTGTGGGCTTCCGTGCGAGGGTGGAACGCGGTGCCGACGCTCAAGGTCTGCTCCTGTGGTGGACGAGAGTGCCCCGCCGGCGGTCGGGGCCACGCGGCCCCGGCGGCTCGTGCTGAGCCGCGTCCAAGTATGCATGAATCGTATGCAGCATGGATGGTCTTCCCACCTCAGAGGCTTACGGGCGACCCCCGTCGAAGCAACGCCTCATCGTGCGTGGGACGCTCCAACCGGCGGAGGAGCGTCGTCACGGCTTGGGTTCGCGGTCGACTTCATCCCGGCGCGAGCGTGGCGCGGGATGATCCAGGGCCTCGTGTCGGGGCCCGGACCCTGCTGGATGCCGTTCGTTCGCCGGTTCGAGCCTGGGACGCACCAACGTCGTGCCGCAGACGCGGCCTCACCGCCGGAGCCCGAGCCGCGGAGCCTCGCGGCCGCCGCGCGGGTCGAAACCTGACGGCTGTCCGAGACGTCCGTACCTGTACTGAGCGCCACGACCGGCTGTCGAGGTGGAGACGACGATGAGGCTCCCGGAGTACGTTCCATGGCACGTGTCGACGACGGGCGCGCTCGGGCGAGCGCTCGCATCGGCGGCGGTGGCCTGTTTCGTTGTCGGGTGCAGCGCCCCGGCGGGGTCTGCATCAGCGTCGGCGGCGGCGGTCGGGTCCGGTTCGCCCGGAGGGTCCGCCTCAGCCCCGAGGCCAGCGGCGTCCGAGTCACAACCGACGTCGGCGATGCAGCGGTTCGAGGACGATCGAGTCGCCTTCGGATATCCGGCCGGCTGGGATGCCCGTCCGGGAGCGATCAATCCGAGCGGGAACGTGACGATCGTGTTCGTCGGCTCGACCGCCCTGCCGAGCGACTGCGTCGAGGCCGCCAACGGCGGCGTGTGCTACCCGTGGCCGGTCATGACCTTGAAGCCCGGTGAGATCGTCGTCGCCTGGCGCGCCCATGGGATGCCCGGATCGAAGCCACCCACCGGTGGTGGGCCGACCTCCGTCGGTGGCCGTCCGGCCACGATCGAGCGCGGACCCGCCGACAAGGCTTGCGCCGCGATCGGTGGCGACGGATCGATCGCCGTCGCGGTCCCGAAGCCGCCGAGTCAGGTCGGCTGGATCGGGATCGACGCCTGCCTGGGCGGGCCGGGCACCGAGGCGTTCGAGGCGACGTTCGACGCCATGCTTGCGTCGGCCACGATCCACTGACCCGACCCGTCGCCGGTCGATGCGCCGAGCGGCAGCGGGGCGGCGGCCGACTAGCGGGTGAGGCGACTCGTAGCCGCGGTCGTCGGGCGGGTGGGCGATCGTAGCAACGCCTCATCGTGCGTGGGACGCTCCAACCGGCGGAGGAGGGTGGTCACGGCCCTGGTTCGCGGTCGACTTCATCCCGGCGCGAGCGTGGCGCGGGATGATCGACGGCGCCGAGCACGGGCCGGGACCCTGCCGGATGCCGTTCGTTCGCCGGTTCGAGCCTGGGACGCACAACGGCGCTCGACACCGCGTCGATCCGAGCTTGGGACGCACAACGACGCCGGGACGCACAACGACGCCGGAACGCACAACGACGCCGGAACGACGCCGGGCGACCCCCGGGACGACGCCGGGACGACGCTCGACACCCGCGCCGGTCCGAGCTGGGCAGCCACCCCCGCCGCTCGGGTAAACTCTGCATGAATCCTATGCAGTCTGGATAGCGCGGAGGCGCCTGCCTTGGCCCAGTCCTACGACGCCGTCATCATCGGCGGCGGTCACAACGGCCTCGTCAGTGCGGCCTACCTCGCCAGGGCCGGCCTCCGAACGCTCGTCCTCGAGAAGCGCGAGCTGCTCGGCGGGGCGGCAGTGACCGAGGAGATCTTCCCGGGGTTCCGCTTCAGCGTCGCGAGCTACGTCGTGAGCCTGCTCCGGCCGGAGATCATCCGCGAGCTTGAGCTCCCGAAGCACGGCCTCGACATCCTGCCCCTCGACGGGACCTTCACGCCACTCGAGAAGGATCACCTCTGGCGGGTCAACGACCACGGCCGGACGATCCGCGAGCTTCGGCGCTGGAGCCTGGCGGACGCCGAGGCGTACGAGGAGTATGGCCAGCTCATGGTCGAGATGGCCAGGTTCATCAAGCCGATCCTGAGCATCGTCCCACCCGACCTGACGGGGATGGACCCGCGCCAGCTCGCCCCGCTCAGCGGCCTGCTGCGCGCCTTCCAGAAGCTGCCCGAGAAGCAGCAGGCCGTGTTCGTCCAGCTCATGACGATGAGTGCGACGGACTTCCTCCGCCAGTGGTTCGAGACCGACCCGCTGATCGCCACGATGTCCGCGTCCGGGATCATCGGCACCTATCAGGGCGTCCAGAGCCCGGGCACCGCGTACGTCCTCCTCCACCACTACATGGGCGAGATCGACGGCGCCTTCCGCGCCTGGGGGATCCCGCGCGGCGGGACCGGCGGCGTGTCCAACGCGATCGGCGAGTCGGCCCGCGCCTTCGGCGCCGAGATCCGGCTCGAGGCTCCGGTGGCCCGGATCATCGTCAAGGGCGGTCGTGCGGTCGGCGTCGCTCTCGAGGACGGCGAGGAGATCCACGCCCGGGCGGTCCTCAGCTCCGTCGACTCGCGCCTGACCTACCTCGGGCTGATCGAGTCCGGCACCCTCGACCCGGAGTTCGAGGAAGAGGTCCGCCGGTTCAAGTTCCGGGGCTCGTCGGGCAAGGTCAACATGGCTGTCGACCGTCTGCCGGAGTTCACCTGCCTGCCGGGCGAGGGGGACCATCTCCGTGGCGCGATCAGCTTCAGCGCCGGCGTCGACGACATGGAGCGGGCCTACGACGATGCGAAGTACGGTCACTGGTCGAAGCGGCCGTACATCGACATGATCATCCCGACCCTCGTCGACCCGTCGATGGCGCCGCCCGGCAAGCACGTCATCAGCTGCTTCGTCCAGTACGCCCCGTACAAGCTTGACCCGAGCCTCGGGACGTGGGACGACAACCGCGAGGCATTCGGCGATGCCGTGATCGACCGGATCGCCGAGGTCGCCCCCAACATCCGCGACATCATCCTTCACCGGCAGGTCCTCACCCCGCTCGACATCGAGCGCCGCTTCGGTCTGACCGAGGGCAACATCTTCCAGGGTGAGCTGAGCCTCGAGCAGCTGTTCTTCAACCGTCCGGTGCCCGGCTACGCGAGGTTCAAGACTCCGGTCAAGGACCTCTGGCTGTGCGGTTCGGCCACCCATCCGGGCGGCGGGATCATGGGCGCCAACGGACGGATCGCCGCGATGGAGGTCCTCCGGGCCCGCGGCAGGAAGGCGGCCTGACATGACCGCACCCGCCCGCGTCAGCAGCGCGGCGCCGTACGACGCCATCGTCGTCGGTGCCGGTCACAACGGTCTGGTGGCCGCGGCCTACCTCGCCCGGGCGGGGGTCCGCGTCCTCGTCGTCGAGCGCCGGGAACGGGTCGGCGGGATCGCCGACACGGTCGAGATCGCCCCGAACGTCCGGGCCCCCGCGGTCGCCCACACCGTCGGGCGGCTCCGTCCGTCGGTCGTCCGCGAGCTCGGGCTGCGCCGCCACGGCCTGTCGCTCGTCGCGCCGGATGTGCGCGCCTTCGCGCCGCAGCCCGACGGCAGGGCGATCACGCTGTGGGCCGATGCCTCCGCCACGGCCGAGGGACTTCGCGGCTGGTCGGGCCACGATGCCGAGCGCTACGCCGAGTTCGACGGGCTGGTCCGGTCGATCGGTCGGTTCCTCGCCGAGCTGAACGCCTCGACCCCGCCGGACGTCAAGTCGCCGGGCGTCGGCGATGCGCTCGCCGGACTCCGTCTCGGGCGCCGCTTCCGCGGTCTGGGCAAGCACGATTCGCACGCGGTACTGCGCGTCCTGCCGATGGCGATCGCGGACTTCGTCGCCGAGTCGTTCGAGACCGACGCCCTCCGCGGCGTCCTCGCCACCCGCGGCATCCAGAACACGGCGATGGGCCCGTGGTCGGCCGGTACGACGAACGTCTTCCTGACCGACTCCGCCGGCAACGACGGCGGTGCCGCGGGCCAGACGGTCTACGCACGCGGCGGCCCCGGGGCCCTGTCCGCGGCCCTGGCCGCGGCGGTCACGACGGCGGGCGGCGAGATCCGCACCGACGCCGAGGTCGTCGAGATCCGGACGGTCGACGGGCGGGCCGTCGGCGTGACCCTCGCCTCGGGCGAGGAGATCGCGTCGTCCATCGTCGTCGCGGGGGCGGATCCCAAGCGGGTCCTGACCACCCTGGTCGACCCGGTCGTCGTCGGTCCCGGGATGCGCTGGCGGGCCGCCAACATCCGGACGCCCGGGACCGTCGCCAAGGTCAACCTCGCCCTGTCGGGCCTGCCGCGGTTCCCGTCGGCCGGCAAGGGCGCCGACCACGAGGCGCGACTGCGTGGCCGGATCGTCATCGCCCCCGGCATCGACTACATCGAGCGTGCGTTCGACGCGGCCAAGTACGGACGACCGAGCGAGCACCCCTATCTCGAGGCGACGATCCCGTCGCTCGTCGACCCCAGCCTCGTCAAGGGGGCTCGCGCTCGGACCCACGTCATGAGCATCCACCTCCAGTACGCGCCGTACGCGTTGCGCGACGGATCGTGGGACGACCGGCGCGACGAGCTCGGCGACCTCGCGGTCAAGACGCTCGAGACCTACGCCCCTGGCCTTGGCTCACTCGTCACGGCGCGGCAGGTCCTCAGCCCGTCCGACCTCGAGCGCGACTACGGACTGACCGGCGGTCACCCGTACCATGCCGAACCGTCGCTCGACAGCTTCTTCCTGTGGCGGCCGCTGTTCGGTCACGCGCGCTACCGGTCGCCGGTCGACAGGCTCTACCTGGCCGGCTCGGGGACCCACCCGGGCGGAGGCATCACCGGCCAGCCGGGCCAGAACGCCGCCCGCGAGATCCTGGCCGATCGGAAGCGCTGGAAGCGGTAGGGTTCGGTCCCGGCCCGCTCGGGCCGCTGCGGCGAGGGAGATCAACCATGGCGACGAACGATCCGCTCGGCGGGCTGGGCGATCTTATCGGCGGAGCCGCCTCGGACGGGATCCCGGCCAACGTCGGCGATGCGATCGGCGGCCTGCTCGGCGGAGGTGCCGGTGGGAAGGCCGGTCTCGAAGACCTGGTCAAGGGCTTCGAGCAGGCCGGCTTGACAGACCAGGTCCAGTCGTGGATCGGAACCGGGGCGAACCAGCCCGTGACGCCCGAACAGATCGGCCAGGCGCTCGGTCCCGACAAGGTCCAGCAGCTGTCGAGCTCGACAGGCATCGACGTCGCGGCGCTGCTGCCGATGCTGGCGACATTCCTGCCGCAGATCATCAACGCGCTCACCCCGAACGGCCAGCTCCCGAAGGCCGGCGAGGGCGGCGACCCGGCGGACGTCATCGGTGGGCTGCTCAAGGGTTTCGGCGGCTAGCGCACCCGCGGGCCACCGCTCCCCGGAGCTCGGGCTCCAGGCACGAGCGTTCCTGCGCCCGAATCAGCCGCGTCAGGCCTTGCCGATCTCCTCGACATCGGCGTCGACGCCCGGTTCGGGTTCCCGGGGGACGCGGATGCGCCGGCCCTCCCGGTTCTCGACCCGCTTCGCCGCGCGCTCGGTGACCGTCCGGCCCTCGCCGAAGATCTCGAGATAGTGGAAGAACAGGGATGACAGGACCGCCGCGATCGGGATCCCGAAGATCGCGCCGGCGACCCCGGCGACCTTCGCCCCGATGATGACCGAGGCCAGGACGACGATCGGATGGAGCCCGACGGCGCCGGCCATCAACCGCGGCTGGAGGATGTTCATCACGACGAACCAGCCGATCATCATGATCACCAGGGTCGGCAGGATGGCGCCCGGCTGGGTGAACACCGCGACGATCACCGGCGGCGCCCACGACACGAACGGACCGAAGAACGGGATCGCCATCAGCAGCCCGGCGAGGGCCGTCGTGACCGCGATGAAGTCGAGGCCGAGGAGCGCACTCGTAGCCAGGGCCACGGCCGCGTAGGCGAACCCGATCGCCGCCTGCCCGCGCAGGAACCCGCCGAACGAGCGCGAGACCGCCTGCTCGAGGAGCCGCGCGTCGTCGCGCCGGTCGGGTGGGACGAGCCGGTTGAGGAATGCCTGGATCCGCTCCTGGTCGACCAGGATGTAGACCGACAGGATGACCACGATCAGCGTCGTCCCGATCGCTCCGACGCTCGCGACGGCGATCGACTGGAGCGGCCCGACCAGGCCGCTCGCCGACTCGCGGATGTACGTCAGGAGCTGCTGCGCCGTGACCACGAGGTCGATCTGGCCGAAACCGAACTGGTTGAGCCACGACTGGAGCGGGGCGAGGACCTGGGGCAGGTCCGAGGTCAGCTTCGGGAGGTAGTCGATGAACTCCGAGATCCCGGTGGCCAGGGTCTGGGCGATGAACACGATGACCCCGACCATCCCGGTGAACAGGAGGAGGTAGACGATCACGACCGCGAGCACGCGCGGCAGCCGGGGCACGTGCTCGATGATCCAGCGCACGATCGGGCTGAGGACGAACGCGATCAGCCAGGCGAGGAAGAACTCGAGGATGACGTCGCCGAAGTCGAAGAAGATCTTGCCGACCATCCCGATGACGACGATCCCGACGCCGACGGTCGCGAAGATCAACAGGAGGTCGAACAATCGCGCCTGGCGGCGGGTGATCGGCAGGAGCTGCGCCGTCACCATCGGCTCGTCCGATCGGCTCCGATCCTCGGAGCCGGTGTCGGTCATCGAAGGCCCATCCGCGCGCGGACCTCGGCCATCGTCGCCTCGGCCTTGGGGCGGAGCCGTTCGGCGCCGACCGCCAGGATCTCGTCGACGAGCTCGGGCTGCGCCATCAGCTCGGCATAGCGTTCGCGCGGCTCGCGATAGTGCTCGATGATCCGCTCGGCGAGGAGTCGCTTGGTGTCGACGCAACCCGTCCGAGCGGTTCGCTCGCCTTCCCAGATCGTCTCGTAGTCGTCGCCGAACGAGCGATGGAGCTGGCAGACGTTGCAGACCTCCGGCCGCCCGGGGTCCGTCCTCAGGATCCGCTTCGTGTCGGTGACCATCGACATGACCTGCTTCCGGATCGTGTCCGGGTCGGCGAAGATGTCGATCGTGTTCCCGACCGATTTGCTCATCTTCTTGACGCCGTCGGTCCCGAGGACGATCGGGGCCTCGGTGAACACGGCCTGCGGCTCGGGGAAGGTCTCGCCGTAGCGCGAGTTGAACGCGCGCACGATCTCGCGTGACAGTTCGAGGTGGGCGGCCTGGTCCTTCCCGACGGGGACCAGCGACGCCTTGTAGATCACGATGTCCGCGGCCTGGAGGACCGGGTAGGTCAGCAGCCCATGGTTGATGTCGTCGGGCTGGTTCTGCTTCTTCTCCTTGTACGTCGGCGTCCGCTCGAGCCAGCTCACCGGGGTGACGGTACAGAGCAGCCAGGCGAGCTCGGTGTGCTCCGGGCGGTGGCTCTGGACGAACAGCGTGCAGCGCTCGGGATCGAGGCCGAGCGCCAGGAGGCTGGCGGCCATCTCGCGGGTCCTGGCCCGCAGCAGGTCGGGATCGTGGCTGCTCGTAAGCGCGTGGTAGTCGACGATGCAGTAGATCGCCTCGTACTCGTACTGCAGCCGGACGTAGTTCCTGATCGCCCCGAGGTCGTTGCCGAGGTGGACGATCCCGGAGGGCTGGATGCCGCTGAAGATCCGCGGGCGGGCGGCCGGGGCGGGCGCTGGGGCCGGCGCTGGGGCGAGCTCGGTCGTCATCGGACCGAGTGTAGCGGACCGTTCGAGCCCCACGACCGGTCGTCACGCCCCCCGTCTCGGCTACCATTCGGCCGATGTCCAGCCACGTTCCGACCCCGCGATGAGCCGTGTGCCGCTCCGGGTGGCCGTGCTCGGGGCCGGGACGGTCGGGATCGAGGTGGTCCGGGCCCTGGTCGACCACGCCGACCGGCTGGCTCCCGCCGACGGGGCGCCGTTGCGCCTGACCGGTGTCGCCGTCCGGGACCTCGAGCGCGCCCGGGCGAACGGGATCGCCGCCGACCTTCTGACCGACGCGCCGGCTCACCTCGTCGCATCGCCCGAGGTGGATGTGCTGGTCGAGGTGATGGGCGGCGACGAGCCTGCCCGCACGCTGACCGCGGCGGCGCTCGCGGCAGGCAAGCCCGTCGTCAGCGCCAACAAGCACGTCATCGCTCATCACGGCGCGGAGCTCGAAGCCATCGCTCGCCGGACCGGTGCCGCATTCCGATTCGAGGCCGCGGTGGGGGTGGGACGCCGATCCTCGGCCCGCTCGCGGTCGAGCTGGCGGCCGACCGGGTCGATGCGATCCGCGGCATCGTCAACGGGACGACCAACCACATCCTGACCGCGATGACCGAGCAGGGGCAGCCGTACGCGTTCGTGCTCGCCGGGGCGCAAGCGGCCGGCTATGCCGAGGCCGACCCAGCGGGCGACGTCGAGGGCGACGACGCCGTCAACAAGCTGGTCATCCTCGCCCGGCTCGCCTTCGGGACCTGGCTCGACCCCGCCGGTGTCGAGCGACGTCCACCGACCGTCGAGGGCGCCGGCCGACCGGGCATCACCGGCGTGCTCGCCGACGAGCCGAAGGCCGCCGCCGCGGTCGGCCGGACGATCAAGCTCATCGCCGCGGCGGAGCGGCGCGAGGATGGGTCGATCCGCGCCCGCGTCCTCCCGACCGCGGTCCCCTCGGACGGTCCCCTCGGTCGGACCGGCGGCGTGCAGAACCGGATCGAGGTCGATGCCCGACCGGTCGGCCGGGTCGCGTTCGTCGGGCCGGGCGCCGGCGGGCCGGCGACGAGCAGCGCGGTGCTCGGTGACCTGATCTCGATCGCTCGCGAGGGCGGTAGCACGTGGGCCGGCCTGCCGCCGGCGTCGACGACCCCGATCGCGGGTCCGCCCGACGACGATCCGCGGCGTCGGTTCTTCGCGACGACGCTCCCCGAGCAGCTCATCCGAGACCAGGTCGAGATCGAGGCCGCCCGCGGTGGCGGGTTCATCAGCGCCGCTGCCCCGCTGGCCGAGCTCCGGGCGGGTCTGGCCGCCGCCGGGGTCGGGGCCACCCTCTATCCGGTCGAGGACTGATGAGCCCGATGCCAGGATCGTTCCGACCATGAGTACCCGTCGCCCGTCCGGACGCCGCCCGTCCACGCGCGGTCCGGCCGGACGCTCGACCCCGCCCCAGACGCTGGTGGAGCGCTACCGGCGGTTCCTGCCGGTCACCGACGCGACCCCGGCCCTGACCCTCGGCGAGGGGTTCACCCCGCTCGTCCGCGCTCGCAACATCGGACGGGACCTGGGGCTCGAGAACCTCTACCTCAAGATCGAGGGGGCGAACCCGACCGGCAGCTTCAAGGACCGCGGGATGGTCGTCGCCGTTAGCAGGGCGCTCGAGGCCGGTGCCCGCTCGATCGTGTGCGCCTCGACGGGGAACACCTCGGCCTCGGCCGCGGCCTACGGCGCCGTGGCCGGCCTCGAGGTCGTCGTCGTCCTGCCCGCTGGTCGGATCGCGAAGGGCAAGCTGCTCCAGGCGCTGGTGGCCGGGGCAAGGGTCGTCGCCGTCGACGGGAACTTCGACGCGGCGCTCCGGATCGTGCGCGAGCTGGCCGAGCGCGACGACCGCCCGATCACGCTGGTCAACTCGGTCAACCCCGACCGGCTCGAAGGCCAGAAGACCGCGGCCTTCGAGGTCTGCGACGACCTCGGCCGGGCCCCCGACGTCCTGGCCATCCCGGTCGGCAATGCGGGCAACATCAGCGCCTACTGGGCCGGCTTCGGCGACTATCTCGCCGCCGGGCTCAGCTCGAGCCGGCCCCGGATGTACGGCTTCCAGGCGGCCGGTGCCGCGCCCATCGTCCTGGGCCACCCGGTGGCCGAGCCGGACACGGTCGCGACCGCGATCCGGATCGGGGATCCCGCCAGCTGGACGAAGGCGACCGCCGCCCGGGACGAATCCGACGGTCTCATCGAAGCGGTCACCGACGAGGAGATCCTCGCCGCGTACCGCGATCTCGCCCGGTCCGAAGGGATCTTCTGCGAGCCGTCGTCAGCGGCGAGCCTGGCGGGCGTGCGCAAGCTGGTCCGCTCAGACCGACTCGGGGTGGAGCGGGATGCCACCATCGTCTGCGTCCTGACCGGGAACGGCCTCAAGGACCCACAGACGGCCGAGGCGCAGGTCGGCGACGTGCTCGGATCGGGGCCGACGACCGACGCGGTCGTGGCCGCACTCGGCTGGTAGGAGGGAACGGTGGTCGCGAACTGGCTGGCGGAGCTCGATGGGCGGCGGATCGCCGTCGAGGTGCCTGCGACGAGCGCCAACCTCGGCGCCGGGTATGACTGCCTCGGCCTGGCGATCGATCTGACCGACCGGATCGAGGTCGAAGTCCGGAGCTGGAGCCGTGGCGAGATCGAGCTCGACATCGAGGGCGAGGGGGCCAACGAGCTGACCGAGGATCGAGACAATCGGTTCATCAAGGGCCTCGAGGCCACCCTCGTCCACCTCCGCGGGGAGATCCCGGACGGCGTGGGCTGGCGGGTGACGATGCGCAATCGGATCCCGTTGACCCGCGGCCTCGGGTCGTCGGCCGCCGCGACGGTGGCCGGGGTGGTCGCCGCCGATGCGCTGGCGGAGGGCGGGCTCGATCCGGCGGAGATGCTCCGGCTCGCGGCCGGGATCGAGGGCCACCCCGACAACGTCGCGGCCGCGCTGCTGGGCGGGTTCGTGGTCAGTGCCGCCATGGACGGCAAGGTCGAGGCCCTGCGGTTCGACGTCCCTCGCGACCTGCGCTGCGTCCTGTACGTGCCCGAGCTCCGGCTCCCGACCGAGGCCATGCGCCACGCGCTGCCGGAGACGGTGCCGTTCGCCGACGCGGTGGCCAACCTCGGACGGGTCGCGCTCGGCGTCGCGGGGATGGCCGGACGCCGGACCGACCTGCTCCGCTTCCTGACCGTCGACCGGCTCCACGAGCCATACCGCGCGGCGGTCTATCCGCAGCTCCCCCGCCTGATCGAGGCCGCTCGGGAGGCCGGCGCGCTCGGCGCCTGCCTGTCCGGCTCGGGTTCGGCGATCATCGCCTTCACCAAGACGGTGTCGGCGGTCGCCCGGATCGAGGCCGCATTCTCGGCGGTGGCCGCCGACACGGACCTTCCAGGGCGCGCCACGGTCGTCGCGCCGCGCAACGCCGGAGCCAAGATCGTCGACCGCGGCTGAGGCGGTGCCCTCCGTCACCGGAGGTTGTGCCGCCTCGCGGCGACCCGCCGCGGCCCACGCACGACGCCCGTTGCCCGGCGTCACCGGCCCCTTGACGACCGGGCCGACACTCAGGCCATGGGGGACCTGATCGGCAGTATCGGTGGGGCGATCCGCGGGTTGTTCGACAGCGTCGTCGGCCGCCGTCGTCCACGTCTTCACGGAGCTCGTCCACACCGTCAACGGGATCATCCCGGGCGGGTTCCCGGTGTTCATCGTCCTGTGCGCGATCGCCGTTCTGGTGGGTCTCGCCACGTTCCGTCGCTGACCTCGACCGCGCCGCCGACGGCTCCGATCAGTCCGCGGCTTCCGGCCGCCCGACGGCGATCACCCGAGCGCTCAACCCCAGCCCGAGCGAGGCGTACAGCCCGTTCGACGCCGGATTGCCGGACTCGGCCGCGATCAGGACGTCGCGCCCGCCGAGGTCTCGCGCCGCCCGGATCGCCGCGCGGCAGACGGCTCGGCCGAGACCGCGCCGCTGGTGGTCCGGGTGGACGCCCACCGGCTCGAGCTCCACGCCCAGGCTGAGGGGATCGAGCCAGGCCAGGGCGAACGCCGCGATCGTCCCATCCGGCGCGCGGATGACGGTGTCGAGCGCGGGCCGGTAGAGGGGTGTGGTCCGACAGAACCGATACGCCTCCTCGGTCATCGTGGATCGCGGGAACGCCGCGTGGCCCGCCACGACCCGGGCCGGCACGTCGCCATCGGTGGCGATCGTGGCCAGGCGGAATCCGTCCGGGAGGGGCGGTTCCGTGAGATCGAGCTCGTCGGTCCGGCCGGCGAAGTGATGGAACGCCGGGACCGCCGTCGGTCCGAAGCCGAGCGATGCCAGCGCCTCGTTCGAGCGGTCGTCGGTCTCGACCGTCCAGATCCGGAGCTGCGCCGCTCGCGGCCCCGCAGGATCCGGCCCGAACCGCGCGGCCTGGCCGTCGATCCAGGCCGTCATCGCGCCGAGGAGGGCGACGGTCCGGTGCCCGGGCGCCACGATCACGTCGGCATCGAGCGGCGGGCTGTACCAGGCGAACCCGACCAGCTCCGTCGCATCGGGCTCACCGTCGAACCACAGGCCGATCCGATCCTCGAGCCCCGGCGGCTTACCGAGCGCGTGGACGCTCCACCAGTCGACATCGCCGGCGTGCAGGTGGACATCCGGCCAGTCGGCCCGCCAGCACCGGGCGACGAGGGCCTGCATCTGCCGGCTGTCGGCCGGGGTCTGCCAGGCGCGCGACCGGTAGCGACCGGTCAGGCCGTCGACGATCACGCGGCCGGCGTGTTCGCCCTGATGAACTTCAGGGTCCGGCGCCAGGCATTCGTCGAGGCCTCGGCGAAATCGTCGGCCTTGCGATCGAAGAAGCTGTGCGGGGCGCCTGGATAGACGACGAGCTCGTGGGTGACGCCGGCCGCGACCAGCGCGTGCTCGAAGGTCGCCACCACGTCGGCGGTGATGCCTTCGTCGGCACCGCCGAAGATCCCCAGGATCGGCGCCCGCATCTCGCTGGCCACGTCGGCCGGCGCCGGAGAGTTCGGACGTGAGCCGGTGGGCCAGCCGTAGAAGCCGATGGCGCCGGACAGGCCGATGTCAAAGGTCGGGGCCAGGAACGCGAGTCGTCCGCCGAAGCAGAAGCCGATGGCGAAGACGGCCACCACCCGACCGCCTTCGCGGACCGCGGCCGCACCGGCCCGGACGTCGGCCAGCAGGCCCTCGTAGCTCGTCTGCTCGAGGTGCTCCCGGTACGTGAAGCCGTCGTCGCGGTTCCCCGGACCGGCCGTCCGTCCGAAGTAGTCGATCGCGACCGCGTCCACCCCGGCCTCGGCGAACCGGAGGGCCAGCTCCTCGTAGTACGGGTGCAACCCGCGAACGTCCGGCAGGATGACGATCCCGGCTCCGGTCGGCGCGCTCGCCCGCGCCCGGAAGGCGGACAGCTCGGTGCCGTCGGCGGCCGTCAGGACGACATCCTCGTGATCCATCGCCCCGCCCGCGATCGGCGCGATCGGGGGTCGACTATCGAGATCGAAGCACATCCTGGGCAGCCCTCCGTCGCTGACAGGATACGACCAGGCCCGTCGGTCGCGGCCTATCATGTCGCGTCCCCAGTCGGTGAGGTAGATGACTGGCCCGTCGCCAACAGGTCCATTGACCCATGGCTTCCTGTTCGCCGACCTGCGCGGCTACACCGCCTACGCCGAGGCCCGGGGCGATGCCGCGGCCGGCGACCTTCTCGACCGCTATCGCGCCGTCGTCCGTGCCGTGGTCGGCGACCTCGGTGGCGCCGAGATCAAGACCGAAGGCGACAGCTTCTACGTCGTCTTCCCATCCGCCAGCCGCGCCGTCGTCGCTGGCCTGGCCATCGTGGCTCGAGCTGCGGACGCGAACCTGACCGATCCGACGAACCCGATCAACGTCGGGGTCGGGATCCACGCCGGCGAGGCCGAGGAGCGGGACGGGGGTTACGTCGGGACCGCGGTGAACATCGCCGCGAGGGTGTGCGCCCAGGCGCGGCCCGGCGAGGTGCTCGTGACCGAGACCGTCCGATCACTCACCAGAACGAGCGGGCGCTATCGGTTCACCGCTCGGGGCCGGCCCACGCTCAAGGGGATCGCCGAGCCCATCGCCCTGTTCGCGGCGACCGAGGCCTCGGCCGACGACGCGGCTCCGGTCGCGCCCGATCACGCGGCGTCGCGTCGTCGTCTGACTCCGCTGGTTGCGGGGGCCGGACTCGGGCTGGTCGCGATCGCCGTCGTTGCGGCATGGCTGCTCGGAGGTGCTGCCGGCTCGCCGGCGTCATCGGCCGATCCCCAGGCGGCTCGGAGATCGGCGGGCCCGTCCGACGGACCGTCCGCCAGCATCATCGGCACGTCGGCATCGCCCGCAGCGTCTGGACCACAGCCGTTCCATACCGGCCGCCTCGCTGCGGGGACGTACGTCTCGACCGTATTCAAACCGAGCCTCGAGTTCACCGTCCCGGACGGCTGGAATGGCATCACCGAGCTCCCGAATTTCCTGGAGATCGACTCATCGGCCGATGAGAACGAGCAGCTCGTGTTCCTGGGGCCGAGCGTTGGATACGCCCCGTGCTCGTCGACCGACTTCGTGACACTGCCCGCTCGTCGGGAGGATCTGGTCGCGTGGTTGATGGCGAACAAGGGCCTGTCGATCACGTTGGCGGGGACCCTCCCGATCGGTAACGTCGAGGCACAGGAGCTCGACGTCGGGCTGGGCGACGGCTGCGCGAACCATCTCGGCCAGCCCCTCTTCCTCATCCAACGGCAGCCGAACGGCACGACCGGCGACGACCGATGGGTGGTCACTCCTGGGCCGGCCTCACCGGCCTACTTCATCGATGCAGGCGATCGCACGCTTGTCGCCCTCGTCGGCTCCCCGGCGTCGAAGCTCGACGCGTTCACTCGCGACGTTCGCACGGTCCTCTCCTCGCTCGAAGTCGGGCCCTGAGCCCCTTGTAGGAACGAGGAACGGCCGATCGGACGTGGCGGGACCCGCTGCTACAATCCCGCCCTGATGCCAGCCCCCCTCGTGGTGCAGAAGTTCGGCGGTTCGTCCGTCGCGGGCGCGGACCGGATCAAGCGCGTCGCCCGCCGGATCGCGCGTGAGCGCGCCGCGGGCTCGGACCTGGTCGTCGTCGTCAGCGCGATGGGCGACACGACGGACGAGCTGCTCGCCCTGGCCGCGGCGATCACCGACGAGCCGGATTCGCGCGAGCTCGACGTCCTGTTGTCGACCGGCGAGCATCAGAGCGCCACGCTCCTGTCGATGGCCCTCCACGCGCTGGGCGTCCCGGCCATCAGCCTGACCGGTGCTCAGGCAGGGATCCAGACGGACGGGCGCCACGGCAAGGCCCGCATCGCGAACGTCGATCCAGTGCGAGTCCACGATGAGATCGCGGCGGGCAAGGTGGTCATCGTGGCCGGCTTCCAGGGCCAGAGCGCCGCCGACATCGACAAGGCCGAGACGACCACCCTCGGACGCGGCGGCTCGGACACCACCGCGGTCGCCCTGGCGGCGCGGTTGGGTGCGGACCGCTGCCAGGTCTTCACCGACGTCAAGGGCATCTACACTGCGGACCCCCGGATCGTCGTCGATGCGCGGCAGCTGTCGGTGATCGGCTACGAGGAGATGCTCGAGCTGGCCCACCAGGGCGCCCAGGTGATGCAGGTCCGGGCGGTGGAGCTCGGCTGGGTCAACGACGTCGCCATCGAGGTCCTCAGCTCGTTCGAGGACGCTCCCGGCACGCTCATCGAGGAGGATCCGCTCGTGGAGCAGCGCAACAAGGTCCGCGGTCTGGCTCACGATCGGAACGTCGCGAAGATCACCCTCGTCGCCGTCCCCGACCGACCGGGGGTCGCCTACGCGGTCTTCGCCCCGCTCGCCGACGCTGGGATCAACGTCGACATGATCGTCCAGAACGTGGGCCACGGTGGGTCGACCGACCAGAGCTTCACGGTCAATCGATCGGACCTCGCCCGAGCGAAGCGGATCATCGAGCCGATCGTCCGCGAGCTCGGCTTCCAGGAGATGACGACCGACTCGGCGGTGGCCAAGGTGTCGATCGTCGGAGCCGGCATCCACAATGCCCCGGGCTACGCGGCGCGGATGTTCGGGACGCTCGCTGACGCCGGGGTCAACATCGAGATGATCTCGACCTCGGAGGTCCGGATCACCTGCATCATCGCCGAGGACGATGTCGAGACAGCCGTGCGCGCCCTCCACTCCGCGTTCGAGCTCGAGAAGCCGGACGCCGTCGACCTCGCCTCGGGCACCGGCCCCGGACACGCGGCCAGGGCGGGCTGACCGAGCTCGTGGCGGGACCAACGTTCATCGGTCGCCGGGAGTCGTTCGAGAGCATCGGCTCGACGAACGACGTCGTCCGCGCGTGGCTCGACGACGGCGCGCCGGAGGTCTGCCTGGCGGTCGCCGACGAGCAGACGGCGGGACGGGGCCGGAGTGGCCGGACGTGGACCGCTCCGCCGGGCGCCGGGCTCCTGCTGTCCGTCGGCTTCCGACCGACGTGGCTCGCGGCGGACCGGACCTGGCAGCTGGCGGCGAACGTGGCGCTCTCGATGGCCGAGGCGGGCGAGGCGGTGGCGAGCCTGCCCAAGCGTTCGATCCGCCTCAAGTGGCCGAACGACCTCGTGGTCGAGACCGTCCAGGGAGACGTCCTCAAGCTCGCCGGCGTGCTCGGCGAGACGACCGGGCTGGATGGCCCGGATCCGCGCGCGATCGTCGGGATCGGCGTCAACGCCGATTGGTCGGCGGCCGACTTCCCGCCGGAGCTCGCGGGCGGGATGACCAGCCTCCGGGCGGTGGCGAGGGACGGCACCCGGATCGACCGGACCGCCGTCCTCGGGGCGTTCCTCGACCGCCTCGAGGCTCGGACGGTGACCCTGCGAGACGGCCGGTTCGACGCGGCCGGCTGGGTGGCTCGCCAGCTCACGAACGGCCGGCCGGTCCGGCTCGACGGCGGCGACGGTCGGTCGGAGGTCGTCCGGGCCCTGGGCGTGGACGTCGCGACCGGCGGCCTGATCGTCGCCGATCGGTCGGCGGCGGGCGGCCAGCGCACCGTGCTCAGCGGCGAGATCGTCCACCTTCGCCTGGCCGACGAACCGGTCGAGCCCCACCTCACGGTCGGGGTGTAACGGGATGGCGCGACCGGTGTTCAGGAGGGTGGCGGGGGAGGAACGCCGTCTCGTCCATCTCGACCGCGATCGATCGCTCGTCGAGGCCGCCCTGCGCGACCCAGCCAGGTTCGACGCCCTCTATCGGAAGTACTTGGCCCAGGTGTACAGCTTCGCCTACTACGAGCTCGGCGACCATCACGACGCCGAGGACGCCACGGAGCGCACGTTCCTGCTGGCGCTGAACGCCCTGCCGCGGTTCCAGGAGCGCGCCCGGCCGCAGGACGGCGATGGTGCGTCGACCTTCCGCGTCTGGCTGTTCCAGATCGCCCGGAACGTCGTCGCCAACGTCCGCCGCGGCCGTCGTCGCCGGCCCGAGGCGCCGCTCGAGTCCGCCGCGGGTGTCGCCGCGCCGCACGACATCGAAGGCGAGGCAGCCCGCCGGCTCGAGGCCCACGACGCCTGGGCCGCGGTCGACCGGCTGCCCGACGACCGTCGCCGCGCGCTGACCCTGCGTTTCGTCGAGGAGATGTCGACCGCCGAGATCGCCGGCGTGCTCGGCCGGTCCGAGGGTGCCGTCCGGGTGCTCATCCATCGCGGTCTGCGGGCCGTCGCGCGCGACCTGGGTCCTCGCACGTGATGGGTCAGCCCGTCGGACCCGGCGAGGTCGACGCGCTCATCACCGACGCCTACCTGGAATCGCTGCTCGCGGCACGCCAGCGGCGGGCGTGGGACGCACCCAGCGTCTCGGAGCTCGACCCCGATGTCCGCGCCGCCGCCGCACGCCTGGTCGATGCCGTCGTCCGCGTCCACCCGTCGTTCCGCTTCGAGGAGCGGCTCGCCACACGGCTTGCCGCGGCGGCTGCCACGATCGCCCTGCCGCGCGCGGCCGGCGACGAGGGTCTTGAGATCTCGACCGGGACGGCCGGCGCGACGTTCGCGCTGGATGGCTCCGGCCTCGGCGCCCTCGGTCCGCTCGATCTCGACGACCCCGCCCACCCGGAGCTCCCGGCCGGCATCCCGCGCCGTCCGCTGGTCATCGGCGGGACGCTCGCCTCGGCCGCCCTGTCGCTCGCCGGTGCCGCCATCGTCGCCTGGCGCTGGAACCGGGCGGCCAACGGCGGACACCGTGGCGTGAGGCTCGTCTGATGCCGATCAAGCTGCCGTCCTTCCGCGCTCGTCGCGACGTCTATCCGGCCGACCTGTGGACGAAATGCCCGTCGTGCGAGGAGCAGCTGTTCAACAAGCAGCTCGACAAGGCGCTGCGGGTCTGTCCGAATTGCGGTCACCACTTCCGGCTGTCGGCGGCCGCTCGACTCGAGCTCCTGCTCGACGAGGGCTCGTTCGAGGAGCGCGATGCTGGACTGCAGTCGGTCGATCCACTCGGGTTCGTCGATCAGAAGGCCTACCCCGATCGCGTCGCTGCCGCCCAGCTGGCGACCGGGATGCGCGACGCCGCGGTCTGGGGCCTCGGGACGGTGACCGGCTATCCGGTCGCGATCTGCGTCATGGACTTCGGGTTCATGGGCGGTTCGATGGGCGCGGTCGTCGGCGAGAAGGTGACCCGGGCCGCCGAGGCCGCCCTCGACGCCCGCGTCCCGCTCGTGGTCGTGTCGGCCTCGGGCGGAGCCCGGATGCAGGAAGGCACCCTGGCGCTGATGCAGCTGGCCAAGACCGTGGCCGCCACCGAGCGGCTGCGGCTGGCCGGCGTCCCGTTCATCTCGATCATGAGCGACCCGACGACGGGCGGCGTCTTCGCCTCGTTCGCGGCACTCGGCGACGTCAACCTGGCCGAGCCGAACGCCCTCATCGGCTTCGCCGGCGCCAGGGTCAACGCCGGCACCATCGGCGGCGAGCTGCCGGACGGCTTCCAGCGGGCCGAGTTCCTGTTCCGCCATGGGTTCGTCGACCGGGTGGTCCACCGGACCGAGCTCCGCTCCGAGCTCGCGGCGCTGCTCGCCTTCCTCGAGCCGTCCGAGGTGACGGCCGTCGACGAGCCCGAGAACGGGTCGTTGCCGTCGTTCCGGCCGCTGTCGTTCCTGACGGCCCTCGCCGACAAGGTCATCCCGGAGGGCGACAACGGGACCGGTCACGCCGGATCGGCCGCGGGTGTGGGGACCGGTTCGGGCGGGGACACCGCCGAGGATGCCGACCGTGCTTGAGACCACCGACCTGAACGCCTCGGTCTGGGCCACCGTCCAGCTCGCCCGCAACCTGCGCCGTCCACGGACGCTCGAGCTGGTCGGCCTCATCGCCGACGAGTTCATCGAGCTCCACGGCGATCGCCTGTTCGGCGACGACCCGGCGATGGTCGCCGGGCTGGCCCGGATCGCCGGTCGACGGGTCGTCGTCGTCGGACAGCAGAAGGGGGCCGAGACCGACGAGAACATCCGGCGCAACTTCGGGATGCCCCACCCGGAGGGGTATCGCAAGTCGATGCGCCTGATGGAGCTGGCGGAGCGGCTTCAGATCCCGGTGGTCACCTTCATCGACGTGCCCGGTGCGCACCCGGGACCCGAATCCGAGGAACGTGGGATCGCCGAGGCGATCGCCCGGTCGATCGCGTTGATGAGCCGGCTGCGGACGCCGATCGTCGCCGTCATCACCGGCGAGGGCGGGTCGGGTGGAGCACTGGCGATCGCCGTCGGCGACGTCGTGATCGCTCTCGAGCACTCCGTCTACTCGGTCATCTCGCCCGAAGGCTGCGCCGCGATCCTATGGCGGACCCCCGACCAGGCCGCGACCGCAGCGGTGGCGATGAAGATGACCGCGACCGACCAGGCCGCGCTCGGGGTCGTCGACCTCGTCGTCGCGGAACCCGAGGGTGGCGCCCAGAACGACCATGAAGCGGCGGCGGCTGCGCTCAAGGAGGCGATCGTCGCGCAGCTCGAGATCCTCGCGGCCAAGCCGCTCGACGAGCTCATCGAGGACCGCTATCGGCGCTATCGTTCGCTCGGGCCGTTCGCGACGATCGCGACCGTCGAGGTCCCGCCACTGGAGCGGCCGGGACTCGCCGACCGCTTGCGCAATCTGATCGGCGGCCCGCGGGTCCCCACCGGGAACCCCGCACCGGTGCGGCCGCCCGACGAGCCGCCCGTCGGCGAGGAGGACTGAGCGATGGGCACCGACGAGCGCGAGGCCGCCGAGCGACTGGCGGATCACGCTGCCATCGACTCGCTCGCCGACCAGCTGATCCCGGCCCTGATCGCCAAGCTCGGGGCGAGCGGCCTCGGCGAGATCGAGGTCCGCGAGGGCGACTGGAAGGTCCGGCTCCGTCGACCCGCGGACGGCACGACCCCGCCGTCCCGGAAGGTCGGCGACCGCGGCTCGCGCTCCGCTGTGGGTGTCCCCGGCCCGGTCGCCGGTTCGGGAGGCTCTGCTCGACAGCAGCTCACGCCCGTCGGCCCCGGTCGCCAGTCGGTCCTCGAGGAGGTCGAGGCGCTGGCCGTCGGGGCGGTCTTCGAGAGCGACGGAGCGCCGTCGACGCCCCTCGACCCGGCCCATGGCCGCGACCCGTTCCGGGCCATCGCCACGTCCCCGGCCGTGGGGTTCTACACGCCGCGGACGGGGGTCGTCCCCGGCTCGCGCGTCCGGACCGGCGATCCGATCGGCGCGATCGACGTGCTTGGCGTCCCGACCGAGGTCGTGGCGCCCGCCGACGGCATCGTCGGGGCCAGCCTGGTCGAGCCCGGCGAGGCGGTCGAGTACGGTCAGGAGCTGGTCTGGGTGGAGCTGCTGTCCGCCCCGGCCGGTGCGGCCGATCCGATGACCCCTGGGTCCTGAACGGTGAGGCAGCCCTGATGTTCCAGAAGGTCCTCATCGCCAACCGGGGCGAGATCGCGGTCCGGATCCTGCGAGCCTGCCGGGCGCTCGGCGTCGAGGCGGTCGTGGTCTACAGCCAGGCGGATCGCGATTCGCTGGCGGTCAGGCTGGCGGACGAGGCGATCTGCATCGGACCGCCCGACGCCAAGCGGAGCTACCTGTCCGTCCCGGCGGTCATCAGCGCGGCGATCGTCACCGGCTGCGACGCGATCCACCCCGGCTACGGCTTCCTGTCCGAGGACGAGACGTTCGCCGAGGTCGTCCGCGCCCACGGCCTGACGTTCATCGGCCCGCCACCCCAGGTCCTCGATCGGTTCGCCAGCAAGGAGGCGACACGACGGCTCCTCGGCGGCTACGGCCTGCCGACGATCCCCGGCTCCAACGGGATGATCCGGGACGAGCTGCACGCGCTCGAGGAAGCCGAGCGGATCGGCTACCCGGTGCTGATCAAGCCCAGTGCGGGCGGCGGCGGCAAGGGGATGCGGATGGTCCGCTCCGCGCGCGAGCTCGAGGCCTCGATCAAGGTCTGCCGGTCCGAGGCCAAGGCCGCCTTCGGCGACGACTCGCTGTACCTGGAGAAGTGGCTCGACGACACCCGCCACGTCGAGGTCCAGGTGGTGGTCGATCGGTTCGGCAACGGCGTCCACCTCGGCGAACGGGACTGCTCGGTCCAGCGGCGCCACCAGAAGATCCTCGAGGAGGCGCCGACGCCCGCCTTGTCGGTCGCGGCCCGGGCCGAGCTGGCCGACCGGGCGATCCGGGCGGTCGTCGCGGCGGGTTACGAGAACGTCGGGACCCTCGAGTTCCTGGTCGACCGGGACGGCGACTTCTACTTCATCGAGATCAACTGCCGGATCCAGGTCGAGCACCCGGTGACCGAGATGCTGACGGGGATCGACCTCGTCGCGACCCAGATCCGGATCGCCGCCGGCGAGCCGCTCGGGTTCAGCCAGGCCGACGTCGAGGTCCGCGGCCACGCCCTCGAGATGCGGATCAACGCCGAGGACGTCGATCACGACTTCCGGCCAAGCGCCGGCGTCGTCGAGCGCTATCTCGCCCCCGGCGGCCCCGGCGTCAGGATGGACTCGCACCTCTATGCGGGGTACGAGGTCCCGCCGTTCTACGACTCGCTGCTGGGCAAGCTCGTGGTCTGGGGTCGGGACCGCGGCTCGGCGATCGATCGCGCCCGGGCGGCGCTCGACGAGCTGGTCGTCGACGGCATCGTCACGAACATCCCGATCCACCGGGCGATGCTTCGGAACGAGGTCTTCCTCGACGGCAAGATGACGACGAACCTGCTCGACCGGGTCGGCAGCGCCGCGTTCGTCGCCGCCGCGGAGCGGCGGTGAGCAGCGCGACGACCCCACGGTCCGACCCGGACTTGGTGCAGACCTGCATCGACCGGCCGCAGGGCCGCAGCCCCAGGCGTCAGACTTGGTGGCGCCCCGACCGAACGACCGACCCGAGCTGGAGCCGCCCATGACCGACCAGGACGACGCCGCCGCCTCGCTCGCGCCCTCGACGACGATCCACACCGCCCGGGAGATCGAGGGCCTCATCCCGCACCGCTGGCCGTTCCTGCTGGTCGATCGGATCGTGGCCTACGAACCGGACGAGTCGCGGATCGTGGGGATCAAGGGCGTCACCTCGACGGAGTGGTTCTTCCAGGGCCACTTCCCCGGGTTGCCGGTCATGCCCGGCGTGCTCCAGGTCGAGGCGCTGGCCCAGACGATGGCCGTCTACGTGGCGAAGCAGCCGGGCTTCGGCGACCGGATCGGGCTGTTCGGCGGGATCGAGGGCTGTCGCTTCAAGCGGATGGTCGTGCCCGGCGATACGCTCCGGCTCGAGGTCACGATGGAGAAGCTCGGGCGGCGGTTCGGCCGCGGCCGCGGGGTGGCGTCGGTCGACGGCGAGGTCGCCTGCGAGGCGACGCTCACGTTCATCATCCCGGACGCGTCGGTGCTCCGCTGATGACCCGGATCGCCGTCCTCGGGGACATCCACGGCAACGCGGTCGCGCTCGACGCGGTGCGGAAGGCGGTCAAGGCCGCCAAGCCGGACGCCGTGATGATCACCGGCGACCTCGTCCTCAACGGTCCGGAGCCGGCCGCCGCGCTCGACGGCGTGCGCGAGCTCGAGGCGGACGGCGCGCTCGTGGTCCAGGGCAACACCGACGTGGCCGTCGCCGACTTCGACTACGCCGCGGCCTTCCCATGGCTGACCGAGGGCGTCCCGGAATCCTTCCGGGCCGCGGCCGAATGGGCGCACGACGCACTCGGTCCCGAGCGGGTGGATTGGCTTCGCCGGCTTCCCTCGGAGCGTCGGCTGCGGACCGAGGAGGCGCTCACGCTCGTCTGCCACGCATCGCCCGGGTCGCAGACCGGCGGCTTCGACCAGGTCCTCGACCCGAACGTGACGCTCGAGCGGGCGTCGCGGACCGATGCCCGCGTGATCTGCTGCGGGCACACCCATCTGCCCGAGGTGCGCGACCTGGGCTGGAAGGTCATCGTCAACGCCGGCAGCGCCGGGTATGTCTTCGACGGCGACCCCACGGCCTCGTGGGCCCTCGTCGACATCGCGGACGGTGAAGTGACGGCCGAGATCCGCCGGACCGAGTTCGACGTGATGGTCGTATCGAACGGGATCTCCGCCCGGGGCCTGCCCGGCGACGTCTACCGGGCGGCGACCGTTCGGACCGGGAAGCTGGTCCGATGACCGACGCGAGCCGCCCGTGGCCGGCCCCGCGCCGGGTCGTCGTGACCGGGATGGGCATGGTCACCGCGCTCGGGACCGACGTGGCCTCGACCTGGGAGGGCCTGGTCGCGGGCCGGTCGGGCATCCGGACGATCGCGGCGTTCGATCCTTCGCGGCTCGACTCGCGGATCGCGGCCGAAGTGCCCGGGTTCGACCCGAGCGGCGTCATCGACCGGAAAGAGATGCGGCGGATGGACCGCTACATGCAGTTCGGCCTCGTGGTGAGCCGACAGGCGCTCGACCAGGCCGGCCTGCCCGGTCGGATCGACGGCCAGCTCGCCGAGCGCACCGGGGTGATCCTCGGATCCGGCCTCGGCGGCGTGAACACGCTGTTCGACAACGTCCTGCTGATGGCCGAACGCGGTCCGGATCGGATGAGCCCGTTCTTCATCCCGATGGGGATCGCCAACGTCGGCGCCGGCCAGGTGGCGATCGCCTTCGGGCCGCTCGGGCCGAACTTCGCGATCGTCTCGGCGTGCGCGACCGGTGGGCACGCCATCGGCGAGGCCTGGGAGACGATCCGGCGGCACGATGCCGATGTGATGATCGCCGGCGGCGTCGAGTCGGCCATCCACGAGGCCGCGGTGGGCGGCTTCTCCGCGATGAAGGCGCTGTCGACCCGCAACGACGATCCGGCCGGCGCGTCGCGGCCGTTCGACCAGGGACGCGACGGGTTCGTCATCGGCGAGGGGGCCGCCGTCATCATCCTCGAGGCGCTCGAGCACGCCGAGGCGCGCGGGGCGACCCCGCTCGCCGAGCTGGTCGGCTATGGAGCGACCGCCGACGCCAGCCACATCACGCTGCCGGCACCGGGTGGTGCCGGGGCGGTCCGAGCGGCCCGTCGCGCCTTCGAGAAGGCCGGCATCGAGCCGGACGCGGTCGACCACCTCAACGCCCATGCGACCTCCACGGCCGAGGGCGACCGGGCGGAGCTCCAGGCCATCCGGACGATCTTCGGCGACCACGCGCCGAACGTCGCGGTCACCGCCAACAAGTCGATGGTCGGGCACACCCTCGGGGCGGCCGGCGCGATCGAGGCCATCGCCACGATCCAGTCGATCCGGACGGGCCTGATCCCCCCCACGATCAACCTGACCGACCCGGACCCCGCGGCGGAGGGCCTCGACCTGACCCCCGGCCAAGCCGGTCGGCGCACCGTCCGGACGGCGATCTCGAACTCGTTCGGGTTCGGCGGCCAGAACACCGCGCTCGTCTTCACCAGGTTCGATGGATGACCGACGACCACGATCCCGTCCCGGCCGCCGAGGCTGACGAGACCGCCGAGACCGTGACGACGCTGCCCGAGACCGCCGAGAGTGCGGTGGCGACGCCCGAGACCGCCGAGAGCGCGGCGGCGGTGGACCCGACCCTCCCGGCGGCCGCGCCCGAGACCGCCGATGCCGACGGCTCACTGTTGGCGATCCTCGACCGGTTGACCGGCCTGCTCGAGCGGAGCGATCTGACCGAGATCGAGGTGGAGGCGGGCGGTACGGGTCTCATCTTGCGCAAGGCGGCCGCGCTATCGTCGCCGGGGGCCGCCGGGGCGATCGCCGTCGCGACCCCGGGGACGGCGCCCGCGCCGGCCGGCACGGATGGGGCCGGCCCGACCGGCGAGCGTCCGGGCCGGCCGTCGGTCAAGGCACCGCTGACCGGGATCTTCTACACGGCCCCGGGTCCCGGGTCCGCGCCATACGTGCAGGTCGGTGGGGAGGTGGCCGTCGGCCAGGTGATCGGCCTGATCGAAGCGATGAAGCTGTTCAACGAGATCAAGAGCGACCTCGCCGGCCGTGTCGTGCGGGTCGTTCCGGAGAGCGGTGCGCTGGTCAAGGCCAAGCAACCGCTCATCGAGGTGGAGCCGCTGTGAGCACCCAAGCATCGACCTACGCCCACATCACCGGTTGGGGTCGCTATGCGCCGGCCGGTGTCCTGACCAACGCCGACCTCGAGAAGATGGTCGACACCAGCGACGAGTGGATCCGCACCCGGACGGGCATCCGCGAGCGGCGGGTCGCCGCCGCCCACGAGACCACGGCGTCGATGGCCGCGGTCGCCGCGCGACGCGCGATCGCCGTCGCCGGACTCCAGCCCGACGACATCGACGTGATCCTGCTCGCGACCCTGTCGCCCGACTACTGGATGCCCTCGACGGCGGCACTGGTCAAGGAAGCGATCGGCAACACCAAGGCATTCGCGATGGATGTCGCCGCGGCCTGCTCCGGGTTCGTCTACGCCTACTCGGCCGGCCAGGCGTACATCACCAGTGGGATGGCCAGGAACGTGCTGGTCATCGGGGCCGAGCTGCTCACCCGGTTCCTCGACTACACCGACCGGAGCACGTGCATCCTGTTCGGCGATGGCGCCGGGGCGATCGTCCTGTCCGCGGCCGACACGCCAGGGGGCGGTCTCGGGTTCGAGCTGACGACCGAGCCGTCGGGTGCCTACATGATCTGGCTCCCGGCGGGTGGCGCCAAGAGCCCGCCGTCGCGGGCCACGGTCGAGCGCGGCGAGCACTACATCCGGATGGACGGCACCCAGACCTATCGCTTCGCGACCCGGACCCTGGCGTCCACGGCGCTGGCGGCCGTCGCCAAGGCCGGCCTCGAACCGGCCGACATCGACCTGTTCATCCCGCATCAGGCGAACATCCGGATCATCCAGTCGGTGGCCGACGGGCTCGGCCTGTCGATGGACAAGATGTTCGTGAACCTCGACCGCTACGGGAACACGTCGGCAGCGTCGATCCCGATCGCCCTGGCCGAGGCGGTCGACTCGGGTCGGGTCAAGATCGGCGACAAGCTCGTGATCGTCGCCTTCGGTGCCGGCTATACGTCGGGCGCGGCGGCGATCTCGTGGACCGCGGACCCGGCCCGCGGTGCGCTCGCCGAGTCGATCCATCCGGAGGACGTCACGGTCCGCCCGCCGCTGGACTGGGAGCCCGTCGACCCGATCCCGGCGGCGCTCGTCGAGATCCTCGCCCGCCCGGGATCGCCGGAGCCGGGCGCCAAGGCAGCGGAGGTCCACGCATGATCGACCTGAGCGGGAAGTCGGCCCTCGTGAGCGGCGGCGCGCGCGGCATCGGCCGGGCGATCGTCCTCCGGCTGGCGACCCAGGGCGCCGACGTGGCGTTCAGCTACCGCGGCAATGCGGCGGCCGCTGCGGCGACCGTGGCCGACGCCGAGGCGCTCGGACGCCGGGCGCTGGCGATCCAGGCCGACGTCAAGGAGCCGGAGACCGCCGAGTCGGTCGTCAAGGCGACGCTCGAGGCGTTCGGCAAGGTCGACATCCTGGTCAACAACGCCGGGATCACCCGCGACGACCTGATCATGCGGATGAGCGTCGAGGCCTGGCGCGACGTCCTCGAGACGAACTTGTTCGGGGCGTTCTACATGACCAAGGCCGTGACCCGGCCGATGCTCAAGGCCAAGGCCGGACGGATCGTCAACATCACCAGTGTTTCCGGACAGGCCGGCCAGATGGGTCAGGCCAACTATTCCTCGGCCAAGGCCGGTCTGATCGGATTGACCAAGGCGACCGCGCGGGAGCTCGCGTCGCGCGGGATCACCGCCAACGCCGTCGCGCCCGGCTTCGTCCTGACCG
This sequence comes from uncultured Chloroflexia bacterium, assembly GCA_963744115.1. Classification (GTDB taxonomy): domain Bacteria; phylum Chloroflexota; class Limnocylindria; order Limnocylindrales; family CSP1-4; genus Chersky-267. Next base: position 280,410 of record CAVUSI010000002.1, read on the forward strand.
AGCTCACGCAGGACCTGCCGGAGGCGCTCCAGGACCAGCTCAAGACCGCCACTCCGCTCGGCCGCTTCGGGTCGCCCGAAGAGATCGCCGCCGCGGTGGCCTTCCTCGCCTCCGACGAGGCGAGCTTCATCACCGGTCAGGTGCTCGCCGTCGACGGCGGCCTGGTGATGATGTAGCTCGCCGACCGCGGAGCCGAAGGGGCTCCGCCGGCGCGGCCTTCACGCGCCCTCGTGCGGTCCGGGCTCAGGTGTACATCAGCGAGCCCGGCGTGGTCAGGAGCTCGCCGGTCTCGAGCCAGGTCTTGAGGCCGGACAGGATCATCGGCCAGCCGCCGTAGAGCTGCTCGTTGGCGCCCTCGCGGAGCTGGTCGTGGGTCACCGTCAGGTGGCAGGAGTCGCCGACCGGCTCGATCTGCCAGGTGACCCGCGAAGTGCCCTCCGCCTTCACGTCATCGCCCCACAGCGCGACCATGGTCTGGACGAGCCGGCGCGGCGGGTCGACCTCGAGGTTGACCCCTTCGCCGAGCGGCGTCGGTGCGCCCGGGGCGCCCATCACGTAGCTCGATCCGGGTGTCCAGTCCGTCGTGTGGCGGGCTCCGAAGTTGTACTTGCTGCGGATGTCGGGATCCGTGATCGCCTGCCACAGGCGCTCCGGCGTCGTCTTGATATAGATCTCGAACACCTTCTCCATCGGACGCTCCAATCTGGTCTTCAGGTCACTGAGCGAAGCCGCCCAGGGTTCCGCGTACTTGCTCACCCACCGATCGTGGACGAGCCGGATCGGGACGGGGTTCAGGTAGTGGAGCTTCTCGCGGCCGCGCCGCCTGGTCACGACCAGGCCTGCCTCCTCGAGCAGCTTCAGGTGCTTCATCACGCCGAAGCGCGACATCTCGAACCGGTCCTGGAGCTGGCTCAGCGTCTGCCCGTCCTCACGGAAGAGCTCGTCGAGCAGGCTCCGCCGGGTGGGATCGGCCAGCGCCCGGAACACCTCGTCCATGCCCGAACGATACGTGACCGATAAGTCACATGTCAAGGGGCCGACGTGCTGCGCGTCATGAAGGATCCGCGCGACCGGCGGTCGTATCGTCAGACCCGTAACCCGAGGAGGACTTCTGATGCGCAGCGTGACCTACTCGATGGGCGTCTCGCTCGACGGCTACATCGTCGGGCCGGACGGCGGCTTCGACTGGACGGCGCCCGGCGGCGAGATCTTCCGGTTCTGGATCGACGAGATCCGAGAGGTCGGCGTCCACCTCATGGGACGACGGCTGTACGAGACGATGCTGTACTGGGAGACGGCCGACCAGGATCCCCCGCTCGACGACGCCGAGCTCGAGTGGGCCGCACTGTGGAAGCCATTGCCGAAGGTGGTGTTCTCCACCACGCTGTCGGCGGTGCGGGGCAATGCCCGCCTGGCCTCCGGCGGCCTGGCGGAGGAGATCGGGCGTCTGCGAGCCGAGCCGGGGGAGGGCGACATCGCGATCGGCGGCGCGACGCTCGCCGCCGAGGCGGGCGCGCTGGGTCTGATCGACGAGTACCGGACCATGGTCTACCCGGTGCTGGTCGGCGGTGGCATCCCGTACTTCCCGCGGCGCGAGCGTCGGGTGGATCTCGAACTCGTCGAGACCCGCACCTTCAGCTCGAGCGTCGTCTACCTCCGCCACCGAGTAGCGCGCTAGCCGGCTCGTCCGCCGGCGCGGACGGCCGCTTCGTCCATTCGCCTCGCCGGCCAGCCTGCCCCGGGCGGCGATGTCGTCACGGCGCCAGGACGGAGACCGGCAGCCCTTGCGTGACCTCCAGCACGGCGCGGTCGCCGAGCGGTGAGGCGAGGTGGACCTCGGCGGTGCGAGGGGCCCCGACGGCCGAGCATGCGCCGATGGTCGGATGCTGGTGTTCGACGACGATCACGACCACGGCCAGAGGCGACTCGACCGCCTCCGCCGTGTAGTCGGCGCCGCACGGCTGGTCGCCTGTGGTCGGCGCGCCGACGAACGAGACCGTGAGCTGGGCGGCGCCGGCGTCGCCTCGCGCGGAGGAGATCGAGATGCCCTCCGGTGGATCGTTCGGATCCCACGGCGGCGGGACGACCGCGATCGGGTCCGCCACCGCGACCCGGGCGACCTTGACCGCCGTGCCCTTGAGGCTGAACTCCCAGAGCGGTGCGCTGGCTGGTCCGCGAGACGTCTGCGTCGATCCGCTGGTGAGCCGGGCAGCGGTGACCTCCAGGGGCACGCAGCCGTCACACGACTCGGCCGCCCTGACGACGTCGGCGAGGGCTCGATCGGCGGACAGCAGCTCGACCATCGAGGAGCTCCCGTCGGGCCAGCGAACCTCACCCGCGGGCGGCTGCTGCGTGGGCAGGCTGGCCGTCGGTCGCAGCTGGCCCGACATCAGCGCGATCTTGTCGTTGTCGCCGAGGGAAGGTTCCCAGTCGCCGACCTGGCTCGTTAGCTCCCCGACGAAGACCACGCCCTGCTTCTTCGTCCCGCCCACGGCATCCGCCCAGCGGGCCAGGGCGGCCTGTGCCTGTCGGTGGACCCGATCGCCCGCGACACTCGCCGACGACCCCGGCGCGACCGAGACGCAGCCCGCGATCGCCAGGACCACGGGCACCCAGAGGAGCGCCGAGCGGAGCGGCGTTCGTGGCCTGACCGGGTGCCGAGGTCCGCTCATGGTGCCCTACTGACGTTCCGTCCTCGCCGGACGGTTCCCGGGCGCGCCCTGCTCAAGCGCCGAAGTCGACGCCGAAGACGTTCAGCACGACGCTCCCGAGCAGGATCGCGTCGAGCAGGACGACCAGCCCGACGGCCGTCCACGCAAGCGCGTTCGCTCGACGTCCATTGGCGTGGCGGCCCATCAGGCCGCGATCGTTGACGAGCAGGACCATGAAGATCAGGACGATCGGCAGGAGGAGGCCCTGGAGGTTCTGCGAGGCGAGGATGACCGGGAGCAGGTCGATCCCCGGGATCAGGACGACCAGGGCGCCGATGACCAGGACGAAGGTGTAGATCCCGAAGAAGGCCCGGGCATCCCCGAACCGCTTGCCGACGCCCGACTCCCAGCCGAAGGCTTCGCAGATCACGTAGGCCGTCGAGATCGGCATGATCGTCGCGGCGAGGACGCTCGCTCCGAACAGGCCGACCGCGAACAGGAGCGAGGCGAGATGGCCGGCGATCGGCTCGAGCGCCTGGGCCGCGTCGGCCGCCGAGGTGATCGTCCCGCCCGCCACGAAGATCGTGGTCGCCGTCGCTACGACGATGAAGATCGCGATGACGTTCGTCCAGACCGCGCCGCCCACCGCGTCCGCCTGCTCGAGCCGCAGCTCTTCTTCGTCGATGCCCTTCTCGGCGACCGCGCTCTGCAGGTAGAACTGCATGTACGGCGTGATCGTCGTGCCGACGACCGCGACCATCAGGAGCAGGATCGCCGGCGACCACTGGATCGACGGGGTCACCAGCGCGCGGCCGACCGAGCCCCAGTCCGGGCCGGCCAGGATGGCCGACGCGATGTAGCTCACGAACACCAGGGCCACGCCCAGGAAGATCCGCTCGACGGTCCGGTAGCTCGCGAACAGGACGAGCCCCCAGATCAACAGCCCGACGATCGGCACGACGAGGTAGCGGCTGATCCCGAACATCTCGAGTGACGCCGCGGCCCCGGAGAACTCCGCGACGGTGTTCGCCACGTTGGCGATGAGCAGGATCGCCATCGCGAAGACGGTCCAGCGGACGCCGAACCGGTCGCGGATGAGGTCGCTCAGGCCCTGTCCGGTGACCACGCCGAGGCGGGCGGCCATCTCCTGGACGATGGCCAGGATCGCGATCGTGATGGGGAAGAGCCAGAGCAGCGACAGACCCGTCTTCGCGCCCATGACGCTGTACGTGGTGATGCCGCCGGCGTCGTTGCCGGCGATGCCGGAGATGAGCCCGGGCCCCATCACCGCCAGGAAGGCCACCACGCCTCGCCGTCCGCGAAACCGGCCTCGGAGGCGGAGCCCCTCGCCCGAGACGATCCGGTCGCGGATACGGACCAGCCGGCGCGGCGGTGGCGGCGGCTCGATCCGCCCGCGCAGTCGGATCGCGGGCCGCTGACCGGGGATCGCGTCGGCGATCGCGCCCTCGACGCGCTCCACGACGTGCTTCGCCTCGGAGCCCGCCTGGCGTGCGACCCGCCGAACCGGCGGCAGCTGCGGCATGGCCGGGGACCGGCCTTAGGTCCGGGCGAAGAGGCGCGGCAGGCGCTTCTTCCAGGCATTGGGCAGGACGGTGTCGATCGCGTCGTCGACCGTGACGATGCCGACCAGCCGGCCCATGTCGTCCACGACCGGGACGGCCAGCAGGTTGTAATGGGCGACGACCTCGGCGACCTCGTCCTCGTCGGCCAGGACCCCGACCGCGACGGGCTCGTCGATCATGACGTCCGCGATCCGGGTCTCGGGCTGGGCGACGATGAGGTCGCGCAGCGACAGGACGCCGACCAGCCGGTCGTCGTCGTCGATCACGTACACGTAGTAGATCGTCTCGGCGTCCGGCTCGAGCTCGCGCAGTCGGTCGATCGTCTCGGCCGCCGTCAAGTGGGCAGGGACCGCCACGAACTCCGTGGTCATGATCCCGCCGGCGGTGTCCTCCGGGTAGGCGAGGAGCTCCTGGACCTCCGTCTTCTCCTCGGCCTCCATCAGGGCGAGGATCTCGTCGCGCGCCTCGTCGGACAGGTCCGCGACGAGGTCGGCGGCATCGTCGGGGCTCATCTCCTCGAGGATGTCGGCCGCCCGCTCGGGGGCGAGGTCCTCGAGCACCTCGACCTGGGTGTCGGGCTCCATCTCCTCGATCGCGTCGGCGACGGCCTCGTCGTCCAGCGAGGCGAGGACGCCGGCACGGTCGCGCGGGGCGAGCTGGTCGATGATCGTCGCCAGGTCCGCCGGGTGGAGCTCGGCCAGGCCGGCATGCGGCACCCGGAGCTTGATCGATGCGATCGACGTCTCGACCGGGTCGACATCCTCCCAGTCGATGTAGCGCTCGGGGATCGGCCGCCGGAGGCCCCCGGCGATGCGGCGGGAGCCGCCTTCGATCCCCAGGCGCCGGAGCAACCCGGCAGCCCCGACATCGACGGCCACCAGGTGGAGCGCGCCATCGACCTCGTCGAGGCGGAGGTCGTTGACCCGGACGACCTTGCGGCCATCGATGTCGACGATCTGCTTGTCCATCAGGTCGGCCCGCAGGAGGATCTCGTCCGGGCGCTGGCGGAACTTGTCGATGTCGATCGTCGGCGTCTGGAGCAGGACACCGCCGGCATCGAGCGACTCGACCGACGACCACGGCAGGAAGATCCGGCGCCGGTCCGTCTCGACGACGATCCCGGTGACCGGCGGGTAGCGCTCGGCAAGCGCGACGATCAGGTCGGCGACCTTGCCGATCGGCTCGCCGTTCCGGTCGCGGACCGGGCGGCCGATCACCTGGCTCAGGTAAAGCATCTGCCACCTCGCGGCGGGGTCCGTCCCGCTCGCCGGTGGCGCGCGCCGCGATGGGCGCGAACCGTCAGAGGGCGCTTGGGACCGTGTTCGTTGCCTCGGCGCGTCGGGCGCCGCAGGGACTGGGTCCTGGCTCCACGAGTGGAGTCATCCTCCGGATGCTGGTTGGGCGGTCAGCCGGTGGGCGCGACGTGAGGGCACGGAGCGCCCGGGCGGACCGTCGCGAGTGTAGCCGCGCCTCGTGGAGCCGGTCAACCATCCGGGTGGCTGGTACGAACGGCGCATCCGAGAGGTACCACGGACGACCGCCGCTGGTACCAAGGATGAGGCGTCCCGAACGGGCCTGCGATGCGACGATGCAGCCGCGATGCCGGTCCCGCCCGATGGCCAGTCCCTGGCGACGGACTCGACGGCCTCGAGCGCGCGCAACGACGATCAGACGCCCATGGGGGGACGCCCGATCGTGGCCGGCCTCGAGGCCGGCGAGCCCGTCGTCGCCCGTAGGCCCCGGGCCGCGCGCGACTCGACGGACCGGACGGGTCCTGCGGCTCCCCTGGCGGCGTCCCTGCCGACGACGCTCCTCGCGGCCGCCGCGCTCGTCGCCTACGCGATCGTCCGGACGTCGGTCGGCATCCACGAACCCCTCGGCGTCGGTCTCGCGTCGGTCCCGCTGTTCTTCGCCGCCGCGTTCCTGCCACGCTGGCGGGCGATCGCCGTCGGGCTCGGCACGATCGTCGTGACGGTCATCCCCCTGTCCGCCGAGGCGGGCCAGTGGACCTTGCTCGATGTCGGCATCCTGGCCGAGCTGGTCGTCCTCGTCCTGGCCGCCCTCGCGCTTCGCGCCGCGATGGTCCGCGCCTCCGCGGCTGCGGCCAGCGAGGCGGCCCACGAGGCGCTGTCGACCCAGCGACTGGAGGCTGTCCTCGGGATCGCCGAGCGGCTGACGACGACCCTCGACCGCGACGCGATCCTGCGCACGATCGTGACCGAGGTGAACCGGGTCCTCGAGACCGACGGGACCACCATCCGGATCCTCGACGACGACCGGGCCGTGGTCGTCGCCTCGGCCGGGATCCCGGCCGACGTGGTCGCCCGGTTGCCTGCGCTGGCGCCGGACGAAGGCTGGTTCGGCGAGCTCGTCCGCGATCGCCGACCGATCGTCGACGACGGGAGCCTGACCGGCGTGGAGGACCGACCGCTGTACGGCGGCGTGATCCAGGTGGGCTCCTCGATCTCGGCGCCGCTGCTGCGCGATGACCGCGTGATCGGCGCCCTCGCCGCGTTCAACGCCCTGCCCCATCCCTGGTCGCAGGCCGACGTGGAGTTCACCGTCGCGGTCGCGACCCACGCCGCCATGGCGATCCATAACGCCGACCTGTTCGCCCAGACCGAGGACCGCGCGGCCCAGCTCGCCGTGCTCCAGGCGGCGTCGGCCCGGATGAGCCGGCAGAACACGGTCGCCTCGGTCGGCCGAGCGATCGTCGAGGAGGTCGGGCAGATCATCGACTACCACAACTGTCGGGTCTATGTGCTCGAGGAGCCCGACGACGTCGTGCCGATCGCATTCGAGGGTCGGGTCGGCGCCTACGACGACGTCGACATGGCGCTGCTCAGGACCAAGATGGGGGAGGGCTTCACGGGCTGGGTGGCCGCGAACGGCCAGCCACTCCTGATCGACGAGGCCAACGCCGACCCGCGCGGGGCGACGATCGCCGGCACCGACGACGTCGACGAGTCGATGCTGTGCGTCCCGATGCGCTACGACGAGCGGGTCATCGGGGTGATCACGCTATCGAAGCTCGGGTTGCGCCAGTTCCACGAGGCCGACCTGCGGTTGTTGACGATCCTCGCCGACCAGGCCGCTACCGCCGTGGAGTCGGCGCGCCTGCTCAGCCGGAGCGACCGGCTCGCCACCGAGCTGCGCCGGCTCCTCGACATGAGCAGCGCGCTCGCCCAGAGCCTCGTCCCGCAGGAGGTCGCCGCGCTCATCGCCCGACACATGGCCGATGCCATGGGTGTCGACGAGTGCGCCATCAGCTGGTGGGATCGACCGAGCGAGCGGCTCCTCACGATGGGCTATTGGCCGCAGCTGGGCGACGATCGGATCCAGCCCGACTTCGACCTGGCGGGGTTCCCGGAGACGTCGCGCGTGCTGCGCGACCAGGTCACGTCGATCATCCGGGTCGACGATCCAGCGGCGGACGTCGCCGAGGTCGAGTTCCTGCGGCGGGAAGGGCTGGCCGTGTCGGCGATGCTGCCGCTCGTCGCCAAGGGTCGCTCGATCGGGCTGGTCGAGCTGATGAGCCGGACGGACGTCGTCCTCGACCAGGCCGCGCTCGAGCTCGGGCGGACGATGGCCAACGAGGCGGCGATGGCGCTCGAGAACGCCCGCCACTACCAGGACGCTCGTGAGCTCGCCGACCGCGACCAGCTGACCGGTTACTTCAACCACCGCTACCTGCACGAGCGTCTCGGGGAGGAGATCGTCCGGGCGCAGCGCTCGAAGATGCCGTTGGCCCTGCTGATGATCGACCTGGACGACTTCAAGCTGGTCAACGACACATTCGGGCATCTCTTCGGCGACCGCGTCCTGGCCTGGACCGCCGAGCAGATCCGGGCCACGCTCCGGGCGAGCGACGTCGCGGCTCGCTACGGCGGCGACGAGTTCGCGATCATCCTTCCGGACACCGACCGCGCGGCCGCCCAGCATGCATCCGAACGGATCGTCGAGGCGCTCCGCGAGCACGTCTTCGAGAGCGAGGAGCGCGGGCCGGTCCCGGTCGGGGCGTCGATCGGCATCTCCTCCTTCCCGCTCGATGGGCGGACCGGGCGAGAGCTGATCGCCACGGCGGACGTCGACATGTACCGGGTCAAGCTGGCTGCCGGCGCGAACGTCCTCGGGCCCCCGGCCAGCGCACCGGGAGGCGGACGGACCGAGCCGATCAGCGGACGCACCGGCGCAGCCCGGCCTCGTCGTCAGCCGACGCGCGGGCGCACCGACCCGTCGCGGTTCGAGGTGGATCCGCTCGTCGACTGACCGACCCGCTGAACGGAAGTACTAGCCGCCGCCGCCGAAGGTACCCCCCGCCGACGCTGGACGAACGGGCGTTCGGAAGTGCATCCTCGGTGGAGCGTGGCCGGCACCCTGCAGTCTCCGTTCGACGAGCGCCCGACCGGCCTCGACGACCCCACCGCCTCCACCTTCTGGCGCCGACCCGGCGTCCCGCTCGCCGCCCTCGGGCTGGCCGGCCTCCTCGCCGTGGTGGCCCTCTGGAGTCAGCCGCTCGCCGAGCTCTCGGTCGCGATCGTCCTAACGGTGGGCGTGGCTGCCGTCGTCCGTGAACGCGCCATCACGTCGCACGAGGCGGAGCGCCGGGTGGAAGCCGAGCACGTCGCCCGGATCCTCCAGGGGTTGTCGCGCTCGGCCTCATCGGATGGGATCGCTGCCGCCCTCATCGCCGACCTCCCGACCGGGACCGGCGCCGATCACACCGTCGTCGTCCGCTATCGGGCCGAGGATCACGCTCTCGACGCGACCCTGGCCGGCGCTCGACCGGGCGATCCGACGACCACCACGCGGCTGCCGGTCTCCGACCTGGACCCCGATGGCGCCGACGGGACCGACGTCACCGATCGGCTCGAAGCGCGGGTCCGGACCGAGTTCGCCCTGACGAACACCCTCGTGGCTCCGCTCCGCACGGCTCGCGGTGTGACCGGGGTCATCGTCCTCGCCCGCCGGACCGAGGAACCATGGCCGGCGTCCGCCCGGCGTGTCCTCCAGGCGGCCGCCCTCGAGGCGGCCGCCGCGCTCGACCGGGTCGAGTCTCACCGGACGGCCGAGGCGAACGCCTCCACCGACGCCCTGACAGGGCTACCGAACCGGCGCTACTTCGATGAGTTCTCGGGTCTGCTCGCCGGCCGCCGCCGGGCGGACGACGGCGTGGGCATCCTGATGATCGACATCGATCACTTCAAGCGGATCAACGACCGCTTCGGCCACGATGCCGGCGACGCCGTCCTGCGCGCGATCGCCGGGGCGATCGCCGGGGCGGTCCGCGAGGGTGACGTGCCCGCCCGCTTCGGCGGCGAGGAGTTCGTCATCCTGCTCCGCGACCCGTCGCGGGCCGTCGCGCTCGAGGTCGCCGAGCGGGTCCGCGCCGCCGTCGCCGCGCTCGACCTGCGGGCCGTCGGCCCGACCGGGCAGACGGTGTCGGTCGGGGTGGCCGTCCAGGACGTCCCGGGCGAGCCGATCGACGACCTGCTCGCGGCCGCCGATCGAGCCCTGTATCGCGCCAAGCGTGCCGGGCGCGACCGCGTCGTGGCGTCGTAGCGAGGGCCGGCGATGCGGTCGGCGGTGCGATCGGCGGCGCGGCCCGCCCCACCGACCCTGCGGGTCGCCCGCTACCATCGGCCTCGATGGACCCCGAGGTCGACGTCCCGCTCCTCTCGAATGCCGACCTGGCACGCGTCTTCCACGACATCGGTGACATGCTCGAGGTCAAGGGCGAACTGGTGTTCAAGACGGTGGCGTACCACCGCGCCGCTGATGCCATCGCCCACAGCCCGGTCGAGCTGAGCGCGGCCTACCGCGCCGGCGAGCGGCCGAAGGTCCCCGGCGTCGGCCAGGCGATCAGCGACAAGATCGACGAGCTCGCCCGGACCGGCCATCTCGCCTTCTACGATCGACTCGTCGCCGAGGTCCCGCCGAGCCTGGTCGAGCTGCTCCGCGTCCCGGGGGTCGGGCCGCGGACGGTCAGGGTCCTCCACGAGGAGCTCGGGGTCGAGAGCCTGGAGGACCTCCGCCAGGCGGCCGAGGCGGGCCGCCTCCGGTCGGTCAAGGGCCTGTCGGTCAAGACCGAGCAGTCGGTCCTCGACGGGATCGCAGCGCTCGAGACGCGCGAGACGCGGATGCTCCTCGAGGCGGCCGAGACGCTCGTCGACACGCTCATCGACGAGCTGCGCGATTCCCCGGGCCTGATCTCGATCGTCCCGGCGGGCTCGTTCCGCCGCCGGCGCGAGACGATCGGCGACCTGGACCTGCTGGCCGAGACGACCGACGCCGCGGCACTGGTCGAGCGGTTCACGACGCTTTCCGCGGTCGATCGCGTCCTCGGATCCGGCTCGCACAAGGCGGCGGTCCGGCTGCTGCGCGGCCCCCAGGTCGACCTGATGATCATGCCGCCGGCGACGGCCGGGACGTACCTGATCCATTTCACCGGCTCGAAGGACCACAACGTCCACCTCCGCGGGATCGCCCGCGACCGTGGCTGGAGCCTGTCCGAGAAGGGCTTCCTGCGGATCGGCGAGGACGGCGAGCCGCTGACCGGCGACGCGGCGGAGCTGAAGACGTTCCCGACCGAGGCCGAGGCCTATCGGTTCCTCGATCTCGAGTTCATCGAGCCGGAGCTCCGCGAGGACCGCGGCGAGGTGGAGGCCGCGGCGTCGGGCACGCTCCCGACGCTCGTCCAGCTCGACGACCTGCGCGGCGACCTCCACTCGCACTCGGACTGGTCGGACGGCGTCCATCCCATCGCGACCATGGCCGACGCGGCACGCGCTCGCGGTCACGCCTACCAGGTCCTGACCGACCACAGCCAGTCGCTGGCGATCGCCCGGGGCCTGACCCCCGATCGGGTCGAGCTCCAGCGGACGATCATCGCCGAGCTCAACGCCCGCTATGTGGCCGACGAGGAGGCCGGCCTGGCGCCGGCCGGGTCGTCGCCGGACGGCTTCCGCCTGCTCCACGGCTGCGAGCTCGAGATCCGGGCCGACGGCCGGCTCGACTACGACGACGACCTGCTCGCCCGGTTCGACCTGGTGGTCGCGTCACTGCATGTCGGTCGACGGCAGACGCGATCGCAGTTGACCGAGCGAGTGCTCACCGCGATCCGCAGCCCGCACGTGGACGTCATCGCCCACCCGGCCGGGCGGATGATCCAGGGCCGCGACGACCTCGACCTGGACTGGGACGTCATCTACGCCGAGGCCGCGCGGACCGGGACCGTGCTCGAGATGAACGGGTCCGACCATCGGCTCGACCTGTCCGACGAGCGCGCCCGCCGAGCGCTCGCCGCGGGCTGCCTCCTGTCGCTCGACTCCGACGCCCATCGCATCGAGGAGTTCCACAACCTCGACTGGGCCGTCTCCCAGGCACGCCGGGCGTGGGTGACGCCGACCGACGTCCTCAACTCGCGCTCGCGCGCCGAGCTGCTCGCGTGGGTCGGCGCCAAGGCCGACCGGCTGGCGGGCACCTCGTAGGCCGCGAGCTGTCTTCGGGCCGAGGCGGTCGCGTACCATCGGCGGCGATGGATCACCGACGTGCCCAGCGGCGCGAGCTCGTCATCCTCGCGATCGCCGTCATCGGGTTGTCGCGCCTGCTCGATGGGCCGCTCGTTTGGGCGGCCGTGGGGTTGCTGTCGGCGTCGGTGGCGATCGGGGCGGCGGCACTCATCGCTCCCGACGGTCGGCCGGGCGACGCTCCGATCGACGGGGTGATCCTGCCGGCGCTGGCAGCCGCGGCGTCGCTCGGGGCGATCCGGATCGTGCCGCTCGGGATCCTCCTCGTCCCCGCGCTGGCGGCCGTCTGGCTGCTGATCGATCGGACGCTCGCGTTCGAGGGGCGGCTCGCCCAGCGAGAGGGCGACGTGGACGCCGACGACCGGACGACCGCATTGGGCTACGCCATCGTCATCGCCTTCCTCGCGTTCGTCGGGATCGCCACGTTCATCCAGGGAGGCCTCGTCGAGCCTCCTCCGACGGCGACGTCGCCGGCGGCCGAGCCGCTCGACGAGCAGGCGTTGCTCCTGCTCGCGCTGGCCGACGCCATGGTCGCCGGCCTGCTCGGCTTCCGGGTCTCGGTCCTCCGCGAGCGGTCGCTCCGGGACGCGCTCTGGTCGGCCGCGACGTACGCGGCGGTCGTCGCCATCGCCGCGGCAGCCGTCCGCGCCGTCGCCCTCCCCCGGCTGTTGGGTCCGGCGCTGCTGGCGCTCGTGTTCTTCGTCTGGGACGGCGTCCACGGCGCCCCGCCGACCCAGCGCCGCGACCCCCGCTGGATCTGGCAGATCGCCCTGCTGGTGATCCTCGGGGTCGCGGTCGTCGGCTGGAATCTCGCCCTCCGGGACTGACCCCGGCCGCCCGGCTCACGGCCACGCACGCCGCCTCGCGTTGACGGGACGCCGGGATGGTGCTACAAACCATTGCCCCCGGCTGTGGCGCCGTGTCCGCGCGCGTACCGCTCGTCGCCGACGAACGGCACCGCTCCGCCGCCACCCTCGGCACCGATCGCGCCCACCGCGGCGCCGTGAAAGGACGATCCCGCCCGTGACCTTCCAGGATCTCAACGATCAGGCCGCCACCGCCGCGAGCTCGGTCCGTCTCAAGCGCGGACTCGTCGACCAGGCGATCGCCCACGCGTCCGCCGCCGAGTGGTCGGAAGCGGCCGAGACGAACCGCAAGATCCTCGAGATGGGTCCGGACGCCGAGGCGGAGAACCGGCTCGCGAAGGCCCATTGGGAGCTCGGCGAGCTGGCCCTCGCCCGGGAGCACTACCAGACCGCGCTCGCGCTCGACCCGACGAACCGGATCGCCGAGCGGAACATCGACCGGCTGCGCGTCCTGCTGGTCGACGCCGGCGAGAAGACCGTGCCCGCCCAGGAGGGCAGCAAGGCCCCCGTCTCGATCTTCGTCGAGGAGACCGGCAAGACCGGGTTCGCCTTCCTGACCGACCTGCCTGACCCGCGCAAGCTGGCCCAGGTCAACCCCGGCGACGCGGTCGAACTGACGCCGGAGGGCAACCGGCTGATCGCGATCAGCAACGGGATGCGGATCGGCATCGTCGAGCCGCGGGTCGCGGCCCGCCTGCTCAAGCTCATCGCGGACGGCAACAAGTACTTCGCCGGGGTGACGTCGCTCGGGGACAAGGACGTCCGGATCATCATCCGCGAGATCTACCAGGACCCGCGCAACTACGGCAAGGTCAGCTTCCCGACGGCCGCCAAGTCGACCGACCTGCGGCCCTACACGAAGGGCACCCTCGTCCGCGAGGAGATGGACCTCGAGGAGGACCTCGAGGACGACGAGGAGGACGAGGAGATCGAGGATCTCGATCGCGTCCTGCCCGCCGACGTCACGACCGACGAGGCCTTCGTCGAGGAGCCCGACGAGCTCGACGAGCCGTAGCCCCGGGCCGCGGTCGCCGGCAGCGTGCCGGCCGGCGGCGTTCGCCGCCGCCAGGCTCGCTTCGCCCGCCGCCCTCAGGCTCCGGCGCGCTCCGCTGCGCTTGCGATCGACGCCCCGAGATCGCCCACGTCCGACGCGCAGGCATCGAGGATCGCGGCGGCGCTCCCGCCGTCCGGGAACGGAGCGGCCAGCGTCTCAGCCGAGCGGGCGAAGACGAGCGCCTCGAGTCGTCCGTAGGACGCCCCGGTCAGCCGGACGAGCCGCTCCACCTCGGTCGTCGGCCGGCCGAGCAGCGCGACCGTCTTGTCGACCTGGATGGTGTGCTCGCGGATGTGCGAGCCGAGCCGCCCGATCCGGAACCCCAGATCCACACGGAGCCCGGACCAGCGAGCCGGGATCGCCAGCGCCTCCGCGTCGATGGTCGCGAACCGCTCGGCGCCCTGATCGACCAGCGCGTCGAACCGCGCCATGATCTCGGCCCGCGTCCCGATCGCCTCGACCTCCTCGTCCGGAAGCTCCGGCAACCGCTGGTCGCCCCCGTCCCAGTCCGCGTCGAACGGGCGGCCCGGGTCGCCGCCGGCCCGTGTCGGGAGCGGCCCGGGGGCATGGCCGCGAGCGAGCCACCAGGCGTTGTACCAGCCGTAGCCGCGCTGGCTGCTGACGATATGCCCGAGCGTCTGGCGGACGGTCCACTCGCCGCCACCGGGGTCGCGGTCCAGGACGGCCTCGTCGAGGGCGGCGACCGCCGCCCGGAGCTCCCAGCGCGCCGCGGTCGACGCCGCCAGGATCGGGACCGCCGGGCCGACGCTGAGCCCTTCACCCGTGGCCAGCCGGCCCCGGGCGATCCCGGCCGCAGCCTCCTCGAGCCTCTCGTGGATCCGGTAGAAGCCGTAGCGGATATCGGCGTCGAGCTCGTCGCCGACGCGCCACGGCCAGGCCAGCTCGAGGACCCGGTCGGGCACCGCGGCGAGGGCCGACCAGGCGCCCGCGAGCGCCTCGCGTGACCGGAGCAGGACCGGTGCGACGGGGATCGCCGGCCCGGGGGTGAGCTCGACGAGCGGATCGTCCATCGCGACAGGCTACCCCTCGAGCGAACCCTGCGCGAGCCGGGCGCGGAGCCGCTCCCAGCGCTCGATCGCGCGGCGGTGCTCGGCCCGGCTGATCGTCCGACCGCCCCAGCGGGCGAGCTCGAAGTCGGCCGCCAGCAGATCGAGCTCGAGGGTGCCGGCACCGGCCTCGTGCAGGCGGCGAGCGTGGGCGGCCGGCGTCTCGCCCGGCTCGCGTCCCAGGCCCTCGATGGGTTCGAGCGCCCGGAGCGTGGCAAGGTAGGCGGCCACCGCGTCGGAGGGTCGCCCCCGGTGGGTCAGCGCGCGCAGCCGACGACCGAGCCCCCAGCCGTCCTCCTCGTCGGTCTCGGACGTGTCGCGGGCCCGGCTGCGGAGGTCGCCGCCGCGCGCTCGTTCCGCGGCGTCGGCGTTGGTCCGCCAGGCTCTGGCCAGGTAGAGCAGGACGCCGGCGACGAGGGCGACCGCCAGGAGCGCCAGGAAGATGTCGACGACCGGGGTGGTCGGCTCGGCCGTCAGGCCGCCCTGCGCCGAAGCGGCGTCACGGCCGGGGATCGGCTTGGCCGGCGGCAGCAGGATCGCCGCCCCGGCCAGGATGCCGAGGGCGATGAGCGGTGCGAGCGAGTACCGGCCGGCCCGAGTCAGCATGTTCCCACGCGACGGCACCAGCACCCGGGCGACGACCACCGCGACGATCAGGAGCGGCAGCGAGAGCGGCCAGGCGATGATCGCCGCCATCGCCCGTTCGGCCCCCATCCCGACCGGGAGCGCCGCGATGCCGATCGCCAGGGCGAGGCCGCCGAGCGCGACGAGCCACGAGCGGTTCGACGGGGGATCGAATCCCGCCCCGGCTGCTGCGACCGCGGACCGTGCCAGCCCGGTCGCCGCGATGCCGCCGATCAGGAACGTGAGGGTCGGGACGACGGCCGAACCACGGAAGGTCGCGCGCATCGGCTCAGCGAGGACGCCTCCGACGACCCACATCGCCGCCAGGCCGAGCAGGCCGAGGAAGAACGGCCGCGAGGCCTCGTCCGGGTCGCCCATCGCGCCCGCCCGGATGAACCCGCGGAGCGCGGCCACCCCGAGCAGCACCGACCCCGGGTCCGCCTCGATGCCGATCCCCGCTCCGGAGCCGCTGCCCACCGCCACCGCGGCCGCCAGGATCAGCCCCACGATCGCACCGCCCGCGAGCAGGCCGACGATGACGACCACCCGCGACGACGCAAGTCGATCGATCCGATCCGCCGACAGGCACGTCGTCCCGGCCACCACCGCGAAGACGACCCAGCCCAGCGAGGCCGGGACGCGGGCGAGGGCGTCGACGAGGAAGTACAGGACCGTCACCCAGCCGCCCTCGGCCAGTCCGACCGCGACAGGGTAGGCGAACCGGCTAGCTCGCGACATCGACCGTCCTCGCGGTCCGCCAGTCGCCGTCGAGCCGGACCGATCGCGCGGTCACCCCGGTCGCTCTCGAGCGCTGGGCGTGCGCCGGACCGTCGGCGCCGGCGGCCAGGTGGACGACGCCGAAGCCGGTCCGGACGAGCCGGCGGGCGAGGGGCAGGAACACGACCGGATCCCGGCTCGAGACGATGACGACGAGCGTCCCCGGCCGGACCATCCGGACGAGTCGCCCGAGGAGGTGCTCGAACGGCGCCGACGGATAGGGGCTGATCCGAGCGAGAAGGTCGCCGACCCGGCCGGACTGGCGCTCGGCCGCGCTCGGGGCGAGGAATGCCAGGCGCTGGGTCGATCCGGTGTAGGCGGCGACGGCGAGGCCGCAGGCGGCGCCCTCGGCCTCGAACGTCCGGGCGAGCGACGCCGCGACGATGCAGAGGGTCTCGGCCAGGTCGTCATCGTGCCGCCCCGTCCACGCCTCGTCGGTGGTCTGGATATCGAGGGCGATCACGACGTCGCGATCGTGCGACGGGTCGAAGCGCTTGACGACGGGGACGCCCAGCCGGGCGGTCGTCCGCCGATGCAGGTGGCGGACCGGGTCCCCGGGCGTGTACGGGCGGACGCCGGCGAACCGGCTGGCGTCCTCGATCAGGCTACGTCGCGCGCGGAGGACGCCCGACCGATCCCGGGTGGCCTCGGGGCGAAGCATCGGGAGCGTCCGGGGACGGACGACGAGCACCGCCGGAAGATGCCGGTCCTCCTGCGCGACCTCCTCCCCGAGCAGGTCGCCGGCCGACAACGACAGGGTGCCGAACCGGTACACGCCGCGCCGCTCGGCGACGAGGTCGATCTCCCGGGTCACCCGCTCGCGCGGACCGAGCGTCCAGCCGTTGACCAGGTTCCGGCTGGCGACCTTCCAGCCCGCGCCGACCGGGTCGTCCTCGGCCCGAAGCTCCCACGGCAGCGGCTCCTCCATCCTGATCCACGGCAGGGGCATGAGCTTCCGGTTCCAGGCGGTCACGACCAGATGGGCGGTGTCGCCGCAGATGACCCGGTCGGGCTCGAAGCGGCGCTCGATCCGGACCCGCCGCAGCGCGCGTCGCGCCCAGATGGCGCGGAGCCAGGCGAGGACGAGGACGACGACCCCGAAGACGACCAGGATGGCAACGCCGAGGAGCCCCCCGACGACCACCAGGATCAGACCGAGGGTCGGGCGCAGGTCGAGCTCGGTCGAGGCGACGATCGCCGTCAGGCTGGGGTCGTCCTCGGGTTCGAGCGACTCCTCGCCGCCGGAGGTGGTCTCATCGCCGGCCAGCCCGCGGCCGGTCCGGAAGCTCATCCCGCCCGGTCGCGCGGGTCGTCGACGGGGACCGGGACGCCGGCGATGACGTCGGCCAGGACCCGTTCGGCGGTCGCGCCGTGGAGCGAGCTGTCGAGGTCGACCCGGAGCCGGTGCCCGAGCACGGCCGGGGCGATCTCCCGGATGTCGTCGGGCAGCACGAAGTCCCGCCCGGCGAGGAACGCCGCCGCCTGCGCCGCGCGGAACAGGGCGACGCTCGCCCGAGGACTCCCGCCGAGCTCGATCTCGGGCCGGTCGCGCGTCCCGGCGACGATCGCCACGAGGTAGTCGGTCAGCTCGTCGGCGATCCGGACCAGGCGGGCGCCCTCGCGCAGCCCGGCGATGCGATCGGGCGGCAGCACCATCGGGACGTCCGTCAGCGGTTCGACGGCCACGGCGTACCGCCCGGCGATCCTCCGTTCGGCGGCGGCGCCCGGGTAGCCGAGCCGGAGCCGGAGCATGAACCGGTCGAGCTGCGCCTCGGGCAGGGCGAACGTGCCCTCGTACTCGATCGGATTCTGGGTGGCCAGGACGAGGAACGGATCGGGCAGCGCCCGGGTCACCCCCTCGACCGAGACCTGGCGCTCCTGCATCGCCTCGAGCAGCGCCGACTGCGTCCGCGGGGTCGCCCGGTTGATCTCGTCGACGAGCAGGACGTTGGTGAAGACCGGGCCCTCGACGAAGCGGAGGCTCATCCCGGTCATCGGCGATCCATCGATGATGCTCGCGCCGGTCACGTCGCTCGGGAGCAGGTCGGGCGTGCCCTGGACGCGCCCGAACTCGAGGCCGAGCGCACGTGAGAAGGCCCGGGCGAGGAGGGTCTTGCCGACTCCGGGGACGTCCTCGATGAGGGCGTGACCGTCGGCCAGCAGGGCGACGGTCAGGAGGCGGAGCGGCTCGTCGGCGCCGACGACCGCGACCGCGACCGCCTCCCGCAGCGCCTGGAACGCTCGGGCGGCGTCGGCCGCAGTCGAGGGCGCGGTCGGTCCGGCGGCGGTGATGGAAGGGAGGCTCGGGGTGGTCGTGCGTTCGCCGTCGGTCACGTCGGGCTCCGGTCCGGGTCGAACAGGTCGCCCAAGGGTACGTCCCGTGGCGGCATCTCGTTCACTCGCCGGAACGTCCCGTCTGTGGCAGGATGCGGCGCATGGCGGCCCGAGAGCTTCCGATCCGGAGCGACCCCGGTTTCTCGCTCCCCGCGTTCAGCCGGCTGGCGCCGCCGCCTCCACCGGAGCTTGTGTCGTCCCGGATCGAGGCGCACTCCAGCCTCGGCGACGTGGTCGTCGACCTGCATGGGCGCGGCGGCTGGATCGCCCGGGCCGCCGTCGACCGGCAGCGCCGCGCGGCGTCGCTCGAGACGAGCCCGCTCACCCGCTTGCTCGCCGAGGTCGTCCTTCGGCCGCCGGACGTCCGCCATCTCGATG
Source organism: uncultured Chloroflexia bacterium (assembly GCA_963744115.1). Lineage (GTDB taxonomy): Bacteria > Chloroflexota > Limnocylindria > Limnocylindrales > CSP1-4 > Chersky-267. The sequence continues at coordinate 299,273 of CAVUSI010000002.1, forward strand.
CGGCCTTCCAGGCGATCGCGGCCGCCCCGCGCGAGCAGTCCGCCCTCAAGGTCTGGCTCGGCGAGAAATACGCGAGTCGCTGCGTGACCTGCGGTCGCAGCGTCGTCCTCGACGAGATCGTCTGGGAGACCGTCCCGGACGCCGCGCCGCGTCCCGTCCACAAGCACTATCGGTGCGCGGCCTGCCGTGACCAGGTCGGCGGCGGCGACCAGCGTCACGGCTCGATCGACGATGCCGACCTGGCCCGGATCGACGCGACCGACCCCCGTGGACCCGCCTGGCGGACGGTCCGGGACCGCTTCCCGACCGTCGACGGCGACGACGCCCTCGTCGAGCAGCTGCTCGACCTCCACACGCCGCGCCAGCTCGTCGGCCTGCAGGCGATCCTCGAGCGCATCGAGGGCGACCTCCGCTCGGCGCCGGTCGAGGCCGCGATGCGGCTGGCGCTGCTCCATGCGCTCCTGCCGGCCTCGCGACTGAATGGCTACCCGGGCCGGATCGCGAACCTCCGCATCAGCGGCGGCCGGATCCGCCTGCCGGCCGGTGGTCAATGGCGCGAGCGCAACCCGTGGCTCGCCTTCGAGGACGGGTTCCGCATCGTCCGCGGCTTCGTCCAGCGCCTCGAGGGATCGCCGCAGGGGCTGATGACCGCCCGTTTCGGCGAGGACATCCAGAGCCTCAGCGAGGGCATGGCCAACGTGGTGGTCCGGCTCGGGACGCCGTCGTCGTTCCGTGCCCTCGAGGGCGAGGCGGATGCGCTCGCCGGCCTGGCCGATCGGCCACGCGTCCGGCTGGTGCTCGGCCAGCCGCCGCAGCGGCCGAACGTCGAGCGGCTGTCGTACGCCTACTTCGCCACCGGCTGGGTCCTCGGTCGCGACGCGGCCTCGCTCCTGCCGCTCGAAGCCGTCTTCGGCGGATCGGGGCGCGCCCCGTGGGGCTGGCAGTCGACCGCGATCCGCCGGGCCTTCGACGCCGTCGCCCCGCTTCTCGCGCGGGACGGGCGAGCGGTCCTCATCCTCGAGCCGGGCGGCCCGGAGGGGCTCGTCGCGGCCGCCCTCGGCGGGGTCGCCGCGGGGTATCGGCTCGTCGCGGCCCGCCTGGCCGAGCCGGGCGAGGAGATCGGCGGCACGGTCGAATTCGTGCCGCCCGGCGCATCGGTCCCGGTCGGCCCGCGGACCCGCGCCAACGTCACGCTTCCCCACGTGCCGGGCGGTGCGGGTGACCCGGACGCGGTCCCGGGACGCGGGCTGTTCGCCCCGCCGGAACGGTTCGACCGGACCCGCTCCTCCGAGGCCGACGTGGCCCGGACCGTGACGGACACGACGGTGGAGATCCTCCAGGCACGGGGTGAGCCGGCTCGCTATGAGCGGCTCCTCGGCGAGATCCTCGTCGGACTCGACCGGGCGGGCCAGCTCCGTCGGCTGGTGACCCGCCGGGGCGGCCCGGACGACGGCGCCGACGACGGAACGGACGTCGTCGACCAGGTCGAGGCCTGGCCGAGCGGCGACCGATCGCCGGAGCCGGACCCGGATCGTCCGGTCGGAGGCTCGTCCGGGGACGGTCCGGCGGCCACCGGCGGCGACGCCAACGAGGCGGCCGACGGCGGTGAGGCGGCCGACGGGCGGACGTCTTCGGCGCCCAGGGTCGGCTCGTCCGCCAAGCCGATCCGCGAACCTGCCGCGGCCGCGGCAGGGGACCAGGTGGAGCGGCTCCTGACGATCATCCGCGACGAGCTCGGACGACCGAGTCATCGCCGGCTCCACGAGATCGAGCCCGGCCGATGGTGGCTGTCCGACCCGGTCGACATCGCCGCGGCCGCACTGCCCCTCGCGGACCGGGTCGAGTGGGCCGTCTACAGCCTCCTGTCGACCGCCGGGAAGCTGTCCGAATCCGCGTTCAACGAGCGGATCGCCGCGCTCTTCACCGGGCACGACCTGCCGGACGAGGCGTTGGTCGCCGCCTGCCTCGAGAGCTACCGAAGCATGGCCAGCACGCCCGACCGGATCGTCACCTCGGACGACCTGCTCCGCCGCTCCCACGAGCACAGCGAGATCGTGGCCGACCTGGTCGACGTCGGCCATCGGCTCGGGATGCGCGCCTGGATCGCGACGCGCGAGCAGGTCCGGCGGGTCCGCGGGCACTACCTGGCCGACTGGCTGGACGACAGCGAGCGTCGCCAGGGGCCGCCGCGGGTCGGCCGGGCGCGTCCGGAGTCGGTCGACGAGATCGACGTCGTCTGGCAGGTCCGGGGACGGGCCAGCTTCCTGTTCGAGGTCGAGTGGACGGCGATGCTCGGCGAGCCGCTCCTGCGCCGGGCGGCCCTCATCCCTCCGGCCGAGGACATCGTCCGGTTCCTCGTCGTCGTGCCCGAGCGGACCGAGCTGCTGCGCTACAAGCTCGAGCGGTCGCCGCTGTTGCGGACCGCGCTCGAGGACGGCAACTGGCACATCCTCAAGGCGAATCACCTTCGCGCCTTCGCCGCCCACGAGACGCTGACGCTGGCCGATCTCGAGCCGTACCTCGGCATCGATCCGGCGATCGAGCATCGGGCCGGCGAGCAGATGCCGCTGTTCGGGGGTTGAGCCCGGCGGTGTACTCTGGCGAAACCAGGTGGGGCGGCTTCGGCTGCCCGTGACCGTGCCCGATCCGACCGGCGGACCTACTCCGACCTATCCGACAGGAGGCTCCTCGGTGTCCCAGCTCGATCCGGGTTCGCCCGTCAACCTCCTCGCCGATCGCTTCTGGGAGGCGATCCTGGCCGAGGAGCCGACGACCGCCACGATGTACGGCGACGATCGCTACGACGATCGGCTGGAGGACCCGAGTCCAGCGGGCCGGGCGCGCCGGCGGCGGCTGATGGAGACGACCCTGGCCGAGGCGGCGACCATCGACCTCGACGCCCAATCGCTCGAGGACCGGATCACCATCGACATGATCCGCGTCGTCTGCGAGCTCGGGATCGTCCAGGACGACCAGCGGACCGACCTGCTCAAGATGGTCGACCAGATGGCCGGGCCGCAGACCCTGCTCCCGCAGGTCGTGATGTTCCAGCCGGCCGACACCCCGGAACGGTTCGAACGACTCGAGGCTCGCCTGCGCGGCTACGAAGGCTACATGGCGGCCAACCGCGAGCTCCTGCGCGAGGGCATCGCGTCGGGCCTGACGGCGCCCCGGATCGTCACCGAGCGGACGATCGCCCAGCTCGAGCGGCTGACCATGATCCCGGCCGAGGAATCGATCATCACCACCGGCGCGCGGGTCGCCTCGGAGACGGATCGCGCCAGGGTCGCCGACATCGTCCGCGAGGTCGTGATCCCGGCCGAGCGGGCCTTCCTCGCCGCCCTCCAGGACGGCTACCTCGCGGCCAGCCGGGCGGAGCCGGGCCTGTGGTCGGCGCCGAACGGGGACGCCCTGTATCGGACCCAGATCCGGTCCTGGACGACGCTCGACATCGACCCCCAGGAGGTCCACCGGATCGGGCTCGAGGAGCTCGAGTCGATCGAGGCGGAGCGCCGGACGATCGCCCGCGCCGAGGGGTTCGGCGACGACACGGCCGCCTATCGGGCCTCGCTCGCCGCCGAGGCGGACAACATCCCCGAGACGGCCGAGATGCTGCTGGGGCGCGCCCGCGAGGACATCGACCGGGCGCTGGCGCTCGCCCCGAGCTATTTCGGCCGGCTGCCCCGGGCGGGTCTGGACGTCAAGGCGGTCGAGGAGTTCAAGGAGAAGGACAGCCCGTTCGCCTACTACATCCCGCCGACGACCGACGGCTCACGGCCGGGGATCTACTACGCCAACACCTACGACCTCCCGTCGCGGGTCTACACCAAGCTCGCCTCGACGACCTATCACGAGGCGGTGCCCGGCCACCACTTCCAGATCGCCCTCGAGATGGAGAACGAGAACCTGACGACGTTCCGCCGCCTTGGCTCGCGGCTCGTCGGCGGGGCGTATGTCGAGGGCTGGGGCCTGTACGCCGAACGGCTCGCCGATGAGATGGGCCTGTACCGCAGCGAGGCCGAGCGGTTCGGGATGCTCGATGGGCAGGCCTGGCGGGCCGCCCGCCTGGTCGTCGACAGCGGGCTCCACGGGCTGCACTGGCCGCGCCAGCGCTCGATCGACACGCTGCTCAGCGCCGGCCTCACCCCGACCGATTCGGTGATCGAGACGGACCGCTACATCTGCTGGCCGGGGCAGGCGTTGACCTACAAGCTCGGCCAGCGCGAGATCGAGCGACTTCGGGCCCAGATCGCGGCGCGCGACGGCGCCGACTTCGACCTTCGCGCCTTCCACGACGCCGTCCTCGGCCACGGCTCGCTGCCGCTCGCCACACTCAGTCGCGAGCTGCCGAACTGGGTCGCCACCCCGGCCTAGCGGGCGCGTGTCGGGCGGACCGATGGATCAGGCTGCGTTCTTCGACGCCATCCGGGCGGGGGACCTCGCCGCCGTCGACCGGCTGCTCACGGCGCAGCCGGCCCTCGCGGCGGCGAGCGACGCGGCGGGGCAGTCGGCCCTGACCGTCGCCGCGTACCACGGACAGTGGCCGATCGTCGATCGGATCCGGGCGACCGGGCCGGACCTCGACCGGTTCGAGGCGGCGATCGTCGGCGATGTCGACGGCGTCGCGGTCGAGCTCGACGATGCCGAGCGCGAGGCCGAGATCGAGCGCGAGACCGTCGGCCGCCGGGACCGCCGGTCAGCCGACGGGGACGACGGGTCGACCGCGCCCGTGGACGAACGATCCGCCGACGGCTTCACCGCCCTCCACCTGGCGGCCTTCTTCGGGCGGCTCGAGGTCGCCCGGCTGCTCCTGACCCGCGGCGCCGACCCGAATGCCTGGGCGACCGGCGGTCTCCACGTCCAGCCGCTCCACAGCGCCGTCGCCGGCGGTCACGAGCAGGTCGCCGCGTTGCTCGTCGACGCGGGCGCGGACGTGAACGCGGCCCAGGACGGCGGGTCCACCCCGCTCATGGGTGCGGCGCAGAACGGGCTCGCGGCGACCGTCGCGCTGCTCCTCGCCCGCGGAGCGGATCCCAGGGCCTACGACCAGGACATCCTGACGGCCGCCGACCTGGCCGACCGGGCCGGCCACCCCGACGTCGCCGCTGCGATCCGGACCGCCGGGCCCTGACGCTCGGCTCCGGCGCGGCAGCGGGATCATGCGGATGCCAGGGCATGGTGCCTTCGGGCCGACGGATTTCGTCGTTCCGTGCGCGATGAGGCGCGGATATCGAATTGACGCCGCGAAACGGGCTATGCCAAGATGGCGCCCGGCCCGTCCCGTAGCGCGCAACCGTTGCGCCAGGCGTCCCACCGACCGGTCGCCTGCCCCAGCCACCCGAACCCGGCCGCTGCGCACGCGGCCGGTCGGTCCAGCGGAGCGATCATGACCACCGAACCCGCCGCCAACACCGTTCCCGACCTGGATCGGACGCGCCAGCTCGAGATGTACCGGCGCGCCCTGAAGGTGATGCCGGGCGGGACGGATTCGAACTTCCGCGCGTGGGGCGAGAGCACGATCTACGTCGACCGGGGCAAGGGCGGCACGGTCTGGGATATCGACGGCAACGAGTTCATCGACCTGCGGATGGGCTATGGACCCGTGATCCTGGGCCACGGTGACGAGCGGGTCGACGACTTCGTCAACGAGCGGATGCGGCGCGGCGTCAGCTTCTCGCTGACGAGCGAGGACGAGGTCCAGGCGATGGAGCTCCTGTGCGAGCTCACCGGCTGGGTGGACCAGGCGCGGATGACCGTGTCCGGCACCGAGGCGACGATGCACGCGATGCGGATCGCCCGGGCATACACCGGCCGCGAGAAGATCGTGAAGTTCGAGGGCCAGTACCACGGGGTGCACGACTACGCCCTGATCAGCGTCGGTCCCGACGACATGTCCGAGCTGGGAGACGCCGAAGCCCCGGTCGCCCTGGCCTGGGGCCGCGGGATCCCGGGCGCGGTCGCCGAGACGATCATCCCGGCGCGCTACAACAACCTCGAGTTCCTCCGCCAGCTGTTCGAGCGCCAGGGCCACGAGATCGCCGCGATCATCGTCGAGCCGGTCCTTGGCAACGCCCAGGGGATCATGCCGATGCCCGGGTTCCACCAGGCGATGCGGGCGCTGACCCAAGAGTTCGGGATCCTCCTGATCTTCGACGAGGTCAAGACCGGGTTCCGCTTCGCCAAGGGCGGCGCCGCCGAGTACTTCGGGATCACCCCGGACCTCGCCACGTTCGCCAAGGCGATGGGCAACGGCTACCCGGCCGCCGCGTTCGGCGGTCGAGCCGAGGTCATGAGCATGCTGCCCGACAAGGTCAGCCACGGCGGCACGTATGCCGGGAATCGGATCGCGGCCGCGGCCGCGGTCAAGACGCTGACGATCCTCAAGGAGACGAACGCCCTCGAAACGATCCACGCGACGGGCCGGCTCATCCAGGCCGGGCTCCGCGAGGTGCTCAACCCGAAGGGGCTGCCGTACCACTTCACCGGACATCCGTCGATGTTCGGGATCATGTTCCGCGAGCAGGAGGCCCGCGAGTATCGCGACTGGGCCACCACCGACCACGAGCTGTACGACGCGATCGCCCTCGGGATGCACGCCCGAGGCGCGATGCCCGAGCCCGACTCACGCGAGCCGTGGTTCCTGTGCGAGGCTCACGCCGGCGCGGGCGACTACGTCGACCGGATCGTGACGATCTTCTCGGATTCGCTCGATGCGGCCCTCGATGATCGGGCCCATGCCGCCCCACCGCCGACGCCGCATGGCGGCATGTCGGCCCCCAGCGCCGGCTGAACGCAACGCGGATGACGACGGAGACGACGATGGCCATGGCACTCGACGGCAACGCGGTCCGCTCGGTCGACCGCGCGGCCGCGCTCCTGCTTGCGCTCGGCGACAGCCAAGGCGAAGCCGGCGTGACCGAGCTGGCTCGTCGGCTCGGCCTCCACAAGTCGACCGCGTCGCGGCTCCTCGCCACCCTCCAGCGTCGCGGCCTCGTGGAGCAGGACGACGAGACCGGCAAGTACCGGCTCGGCCTGGTGGTGATCCGGCTGGCCGAACGCGCCGAACGCACCCTCGACCTGCGCGGGATCGCGATGCCCGAGCTCGAGCGTCTGGCCCGCCTCACCCGCGAGACGACGGGCCTGGGCGTGCTCGACGGGGAGCAGCTCCTGACCGTCGCCCAGGCGGACGGCCCGAACCTCATCGCGGTCGGGGACTGGACCGGCCGATCGGTTCCGCTCCACTGCGTCGCGTCGGGCAAGGTCCTCATGGCGGCCCTGGCCGAGCGCGAGGTCCTGCGCATCGTCCGGCACGGGCTGGTCGCCCACACCGACCGGACGATCACCGAGCTCGAACCCCTCCTCGAGGAGCTGTCGCGGATCCGCCGCCGCGGGTACGCCACCGCCATCGGCGAATACGAGGCCGGGCTCAACGCCGTCGCAGCGCCGGTCCACGACGCCCGGGGGGCGGTCATCGCCGCGGTCGACATCTGGGGCCCGGCGTTCCGGCTCACCCCGCGCCGGATCCCGGAGCTGGCCGCGCAGGTGCGTGAGGCGGCGGCGGCGATCTCGGTCCGTCTCGGCGGTGCCGCCGCCTGACGCGGGGCCGCGTCCGCCCGACCCGGGCGTCGCGGCCGGCCTGATGCACGGGCACGCCGCGCTCCAAGGTCCGAGCGCGCTCCGGACCGGCTAGGCTAGCGACCGTGACCACGCCCGACCTGAGCCAGCTCACGGACGCGATCCAGCACAACGGGCTGAGCGTGCTCGTCCTGCTCGTCCTCGCCTTCATCGTCTTCCGGATCACCCGTCCGATCGTCCACCGAGCGCTGGTCGGCTTCCTCCAACGCCGCGGCCCACAGACCGACGAGGCCGACCTGACCGCCGACGAGGTCGCCAAGCGGGTCACCACGCTCGAGGACCTGTTCTCGACCGCGCTCCGGTTCACGGTCATCCTGGTCACGATCCTCATCCTGCTGACCTGGCTCGACCTCATCCCCGTCATCGCCGGGCTCGGCGTGCTGCTCGCCGCGCTGACCCTGGCCGGCCAGAGCATCGTCCTCGACTACCTGATGGGCGTCCTCATCGTGTTCGAGGGGCCGTACTACAAGGGCGACTGGATCCAGGTGGGAGGGGTCGAGGGGGAGGTCGAGGAGGTCGGCCTGCGGCGGACGGTCCTGCGCGACTCGACCGGCACCGTCCACAGCGTGTCGAACGGGCTGATCAGGATCGCCTCGAACCTCACCCGGGTCTACGCCCGGATGCAGGTCGACATCACCGTCGCCTTCGGGGCCGACCTCGAGGCGGTCACCCGGGTCGTCAACGAGGTCGGCCAGGCGATGGCCGCGGACCCGGCCTGGAGCTCGCGCCTGCTCGAGGTGCCGACGCTCCTCCGGGTTCCCGCCGTGAGCGACCTCGGGGTCACGATCCGGGTCGCCGGCAAGGTCAAGGCCGCCGATCGCTGGTCCGCCCCGAGCGAGCTGCGTCAGCGCCTGCTGACCGCCTTCCAGGCGAACGGCATCGACATCCCCGTCCGCGGCCGGGTGGTCCTCGAGCGCGACCGCACGGATCCGGGGGGTGTGCCGATCGACCCGGACCCGGGCGGCCCGAGCGCCCCCGAGGCGACCGGGGAGCACCGCTCCTGAACGCGCCGCGTCGTTGGCCGCTGTTCGGCCGCGTAGAATGGCCTCCCGTGGTCAGGTCGTGGAGGTAGGCACGTGAGCGTCGATCCCTCGTCGCGTCCGGAGATCGAGAACCTGCTGGCCGAGGCCCGGACGTTCCCGCCGTCGGCGGCGTTCTCGGCCCAGGCGAACGCGACGGCCGACCTGTACGCCGAGGCGGAGGCCGACTTCGAGGCGTTCTGGGCCAAACGCGCCCACGAACGGCTGAGCTGGTTCACGCCGTTCGAGACGACGCTCGAGTGGGACCTGCCGTTCGCGAAGTGGTTCACCGGCGGCGAGCTCAACGTCTCCTACAACTGCCTCGACCGTCACGTCGAGCGCGGTCTCGGGGACAAGGTCGCCTACCACTGGATCGGCGAGCCCGGTGACACCCGGACGCTGACCTACCGGGACCTGCTGGCCGAGGTCTGTCGCGCGGCGAATGCGCTCCGCGAGCTCGGCGTGCAGAAGGGCGACCGGGTCGCGATCTACATGCCGATGATCCCGGAGCTGCCCGTCGCGATGCTCGCCTGCGCCCGGCTCGGGGCGGCCCACACGGTGATCTTCGGGGGGTTCTCGGCCGAGGCGCTGTCCGATCGGATCAACGACGCCCAGGCCAAGGTCCTGATCACCGCCGACGGCGGCTGGCGACGCGGCAAGCCCGTCGGGCTCAAGCACCATGCCGACGAGGCGCTCGCCAGCACGCCGTCGATCACCGGGACGATCGTGGTCGACCGGCTCGGCGGCGGGATCCACATGGTCGAGGGTCGCGATCACTGGTGGCACGACATCGTCGCCCGGCAGTCGGACGTCTGCCCGCCGGTCCCGGTCGAGTCGGAGCAGATGCTCTACCTGCTCTACACCTCGGGCACGACGGCCAAGCCGAAGGGCATCGTCCACACCAGCGCTGGGTACCTCCTGCAGGCCAGCTTCACCCACGAAGTCGTCTTCGACGTGAAGCCGGACGACGTCTACTGGTGTGCCGCGGACATCGGCTGGGTGACCGGCCACAGCTACATCGTGTACGGCCCGCTCGCCAACGCCACGACCGGGGTCATGTACGAGGGTGCGCCCGACACACCCGACTGGGATCGCTGGTGGCAGATCGTCGAGGATTACAAGGTCTCCATCCTGTACTGCGCTCCGACCGCGATCCGCGCGTTCATGAAGCAGGGCGAGACCTACCCGGCCAAGCACGACCTGTCCTCGCTGCGCGTCCTCGGCTCGGTCGGCGAGCCGATCAACCCCGAGGCCTGGCTGTGGTACCACGACAACATCGGCGGCGGTCGGGCGCCGATCGTCGATACCTGGTGGCAGACCGAGACGGGGGCCATCCTGATCAGCCCGCTGCCGGGCGTGACCACGACGAAGCCCGGGTCGGCGACCTTCCCGATGCCAGGGATCGCGGTCGACGTGGTCGACGCGAAGGGCGAGAGCGTCCCGCTCGGCGGTGGCGGCTACCTCGTCCTCAAGCGGCCGTGGCCGTCGATGCTGCGAGGCATCTACGGCGATCCGGACCGCTACCGGTCGACCTACTGGAGCCGCTTCCCCGGGATGTACTTCGCGGGCGACGGAGCGAAGCGCGACGCCGACGGCTACCTCTGGCTCCTCGGCCGGGTCGACGACGTCATGAACGTCGCCGGTCATCGGATCAGCACGATCGAGATCGAATCCGCCCTGGTCGACCACAAGTCGGTCGCCGAGGCGGCGGTCGTCGGCAAGAGCGACGACATCTCCGGCCAGGCGATCTTCGCGTTCGTCATCCTGCGCGCCGGCCAGGAGCCGTCCGACGCGCTGGCGGTCCAGCTCCGCGAGCACGTCGCCTACGTCATCGGGCCGATCGCGCGACCGAAGTACCTGATGTTCACGCCGGACCTGCCCAAGACCAGGTCGGGGAAGATCATGCGTCGACTGCTGCGCGACATCGCCGAAGGCCGCGTCCTCGGAGACACGACCACCCTCGCCGACGCGAACGTGGTCGACGTGATCCGGGACAAGTCCGGCTCGGCTGAAGAGGACTGACCGTGCCGTTCGACTTCCTCAAGAAGGGCAAGCCCGCCCCCGAGGCGGCCGCCGCCGAGCCTACGTCGACGTCGGACGTCCCGGTCGTCCACGCCCAGGGGATCGCCTTCGACGGGCTGACCGAGGAGTGGCGGCTGGTCGGGGCGATGCAGCTCCAGGGTCGCCTCTCGGACGTGCTCAACCGGCGCGAGTCGATCCCGATCACCGACGTCTCGTGGGCCCCGATCGACGGCTCCGAGCCGTTCAGCCCGGCCCCCGGGTTGAAGACCATCGACCCGTACGACCTGATCGTGGTCCTGGCCGGCGCGACGACCCTGCCGCCCTTGACCGAGGACGAGAAGGCGGCCTACCGGATCCACAAGATCAGCTACGACGTCGCGCTGGAGATCCCGCCGTTCCGGATCGTCGGGACCGTCTACCTCTTCCCGGGATCGGAGCCCGAGCGGTTGCTCGATCGGGCGACCGAGATGTTCGTCCCCGTGGTCGACGCGGTGGCCTACCTCGGCGACGAACGGATCGGCGGGACGGAGGTCGACACGTTCCTCGTCAACCGGCGCTACCTGCGCGGGGTCGAACAGGTCGACCGGCGGACCGGCTCGGCCCACCAGCGGCTGCCCGGGACCTAGGCTCGGGCCGCTTCCTTGGTGCGGTTGAGGAAGCCCAGCCGCGTCCGGCCCTGGACCGGCTGCTCGGTGGGCGTCGTCTCGCTGCCGAGCAGGCGATCGGCCAGCGCGTCGAAGTCCTCGGTGACCTTCTCCCGCGGGAACAACTCGACCACGGCATGGCCTTCGTTGGCGGCCTTGACGAAGAGCAGGCCGCCCGAGCGGATCAGCGCCATGGCCGGCATCCCGACGGTCCGTTCCATGTCGGCGACCGATACCCCGGCGTTGGCCCGGTTGACGACCATCGCCAGCTTGTCCCGGATCCCGAGCTCGACCGCCAGGTTGGTCAGCTGGACGCCGGCCTTGAGCGCCGGGACGTCCGGCGTGATCGGGACCAGGATGCGATCGGCACGCTCGAAGATGACCCGGTTGATGGGCCCGTACGACGGGTGCATGTCGACGATGATGAAGTCGTAGCCGCGACGGGAGAACGACAGAGCATCACCGACGAGGGTCGGGTCGAGGTTGCCGTTGTCGAGCGGCTGGGTGGTCAGGACCGCCACCTCGAGGCCGTTGGCATGGTGGGTCGCCAGCTCGGCCAGCGTCCGCGGCGCGTTGCCGTCGGCGATGTCGTCTTCCCAGGCGTCGTCGACCGTCTTGATCTGGTCCAGCCCGAGTGAGCTGGCGATGTGGCCGGTCACGGTGTCCGCGTCGACCAGGAGCACCTTCTTGTCGCGGCGGACCTGGAGCGTGGTCGCCAGGTTCATCGAGATCGTGGTCTTGCCGACGCCGCCCTTCGGGTTGAACACGGCGACGATCGTCGCACGCTTGAGGCCACCGGTATCGCCGCCGGGCCCGCCCACGATGACCGGGCCCTTGCCGTCGTCGACGGTCTGAGCGCGGATCAGCATCGCCTCGACCCGCCAGCGGAGCGAGTCGGCCGAGTACGGACGGGTGAAGTACTCGTCGTTGATCGTGGCCTTGGTCGCCGGCCCGCTGAGCCGTTCGAGCGCGCGCGGTGAGACCACCATCAGGGCGGGGATGTCCCGGCCGTTGTCGTGGAGCAGCGAGTAGTACTCGAGCGACTGGTCGAAGTCGCTCTCGCCATCGAGGACCGCCAACGAGAAGTCCCGCCGCGAGTCGAGCAGGACGGCGAACTCTTCGGGGGACGACACGGGGACGACCTCGTAGCCTGCGGCTCCGAGCTCTCGAGCGACCGGGTCCCGTTCCTCTGGAGGCAGGGCGAGCGCGACGGTCAGACGTGCCATCGGTACGGTTCGATCCGGCCGGGCCGGATCAGCCCTCGGACTCGGGGTCGCGTGCGCTGACGTTCACCACGCCGTCGCCGGTGCTCGTCACCCGGGCCTCGAAGCCCGGCAGGCTGGGGATCGCATCGGCCAGGACGACATCCGCCCCGTGCGCGACCTTGAACACGAACTCCCCGTCGGGCCCGGACGAGACGCCGACCGACTGGACCCCGGAGATCCGACCGAGGTGCCGCTTGAAGCTGGCGATGCTGGCCACGCTGACCAGGCCGGTCACCACGACCTGGCTGGTCGCGGCGGCCTTGGGGGCGGCGGCGCGCGGCGTCGGCGCGGGGCTGCCCTCGGGAACGAGGCCGGCGAGGCGGGCGGCGAGGGCGTCGTCGCCGATCGTCGGGATCTCGTCGTCGGAGGTGTCCGCGGCGGCCGCCGCGGCCTCGGCCTCGGCTGCGTCGAGATCGGGCGTCAGGCCCAGCGCGGCGAGCCTCGGGTCGTCAGCGTCGACCGGGGTCGATGCGGCGTCGGGTGTCCCGGCTCCGCCGTCGTCGGCTGCCCGGTAGGCGGCTTCGATCGCGGCCATGGCGGCCTCGACCGCGGCAGGGTCGTCCTGGACCGCGTACGGGACCTCGTCGCCCTCGGCGGACGGCAGGTCGCCGATCGTCACGGTGTCGGCCGTCCCGATCAGGGTGTCCGCGGTGACGTCAGGGGCCGGAGCCTCGCTGGTCGGGGGCGTGGCCTCGGTGGCGCTGCCCTCCACGGTGCCAGCCTCGGCGTGGGCCGTGCCGGACTCGGCCCCGGCCGCCGGCTCGGTCGTCGTCGCCTCGGCCGAGACCGGCTCGGCCTCGTCGGCCACGGTCGGTTCCGCCGCGTGGGCACTCTGCGTGTAGCGGTCGTCGTCGGAGTCGAAGTCGAACGGCGGGGGCTCCGGGAGGTTCTCGGCCATCGCCGCGAACTCGGCCGGGTCGTCCTCGGTCAGCAGTCGCTCGAAGAACTTGTCCATCTCGGCTTCGAAGCCGGCGACCCGGCCCTGGACGCGCTCGATCTCGCGCTCGATCCGGGCGGCGTGCTCCTCGAGCTCGTAGTCGAGGTCGGACTTGCGCGTGCTGATCTTCTTCTCGGTCTCCTCGCGGATCCGGGCCAGCTCGGCCTTCGACCAGTCGCGGATCGTGACGATGTCGTCGTCCGCGGTCTTGCGCAGCTCGGCGGCTTCATCGGCCGATCGAGCATGGACCTGCTCGACGTGGGCCTTGGCCTCCGCCTGGAACTGCTCGAGGGTCGATGCGCGCGACGACTCGGCCGCCGCCTGCATCGCCCGGGTCAGGTCGGCCAGGAACTTGGTCGGCTTCTTCGGTGCGACATCCCTCGACCGGGTCGGGGCATCGGGCGTGGCGGTCGGCTGCACGGAGTCTTCCTCGGTGACGACGGCTTCGGTGGGTGGAGCCTCTGGAGCGGGATCGGCCGGAGCGGGTTCGGTGGCGCCCACTTCGGCGGGAGACGGTTCGACGACGGCCTCGACCGCAGCCTCGACCGGCGCCTCGGCGGAGGCGTCGGAACGCTCGGCGTCGGATGGGCGGTCGTCCTGCGGCGGATCCGCGCGCTGGCCGGTCGCCTTCTCTTCCGTGCTCCACGGGAGCCGGAAGCCGGTCCGAGATTCGGTCGCTGCCATATCGTTCGGTCCCCTCCGGGTGAGATCCCTGGACCCGATCTCCGGGCTGGTTCGCATCGTATGGGCGGGAGGCGGTCCGGTGGAGTGCGCTAGAGGTACCAGCGGTCGGACCCGGTGGTACCGGCGTGGGGGTCGGTGCCGAGCGTCACCGGGGCATCGGTGCGGGCCGTCACCGGCGTTCGGTGCGGGCCGTCACCGCGACGGGTCGCACGGCCCGCCGTGGGCGGGGTCCCTCGGACGTCGCCTGTACCATGCGTGGATGGATGGGAAGACGGCGGCGGAAGCGGGTCCGGGCGCGAGCCGGGACGAGCCGGTCCTCGATCGCCTGGGCCGACGCCTCCACGACCTGCGGATCTCCGTCACGGACCGATGCAACTTCCGCTGCACGTACTGCATGCCGCGCGAGGTCTACGGACGCGACTTCGCCTTCCTGCCACGCAGCCAGGTCCTGACCTTCGAGGAGATCGTCCGGCTGGCCCGGCTGTTCGCCGCCGAGGGCGTCGAGAAGCTGCGGATCACGGGCGGCGAGCCGCTCGTGCGTCGCGACCTGCCGGACCTCATCGCGATGCTCGCCGAGGTAAGGCGGATCGACGGCGGCCCGGTCGACCTCACCCTGACGACGAACGGATCCGCCCTGCGGTCGCTGGCCGGCGCGCTCCGCGCTGCCGGCCTCGGACGGATCACCGTCAGCCTGGACTCGCTCGACGAGGAGACGTTCCGGGCGATGAACGGGGTCGACTACCCGGTCTCGAAGGTGCTCGACGGGATCGCGGCCGCGCGCGAGGCGGGCTTCGGACCGCTCAAGGTGAACATGGTCGTGCGGCGCGGGATCAACGAGGCGTCGATCGTGCCGATGGCCCGCTGGGCGAGGTCCGAGGGCCACATCCTCCGGTTCATCGAGTACATGGATGTCGGGCACTCCAATGGCTGGCGCCTCGACGAGGTCGTGCCCGCCAGCGAGATCGTCGCGGCGATCTCCGCCGAGATGCCCCTCGAGCCGATCGCACCGAACTATCCGGGTGAGGTGGCCGACCGCTGGGCGTACGGCGGGGGCGACGGCGAGGTCGGCGTCATCGCGTCGGTCACGGCGCCGTTCTGCGGAGCCTGCACCCGGGCGCGGATCTCGGCCGACGGTCAGCTCTACACCTGCCTGTTCGCGGTCAAGGGCACCGACCTCCGGGATCTGGCCCGGAGCGGGGTGACCGACGCCGAGCTGACCGCAGCGATCCGGGCCGTCTGGTCCGTCCGGGCCGACCGCTACTCGGAGCTCCGGTCCGAGGCCACCGCCGACCTCCCGCGGGTCGAGATGTTCGCGATGGGCGGCTAGCCGCCGATCCGAGCCGGCTTGTCCACCGATCGTCCACAGCGGACCGAAACCCGTGGATAGCCGGCGCCTGCGCGCGACCGGATTCGTGGACAAGCGCGTTGACCCGGCCAGCGCCCCGCCCATACCGTAGGTCTTGCCCGAAGGGGCCGTCAGGGACCCGGGTGCTGGAGATCACATCAACGGCGCCTCGTTCCTACCGGTCGCTTCGGGCGCTTCGCGTCCCGGGTCGTGCGGTCTCACCATCGCACGACATGGGCGCCCGGAGGGAAGTGACCGGCATCCCGGTGTCGGTACTCCCTCCGGGTGGCGAAGACCCGGCGGCCGCCACGCTTCGGCGGGCCCGCCGTAGACTCAGCGACGTGGCCGAGTCCGATCCCTCCCGCCCGATCCCGCCGATCGACCAACCGGCACGCCTGGCGTCACTCGAAGCGGCCGTCCGGGCCCGGACCGACCTCGTCCCCGAGGTCGGGATCGTTCTCGGCTCCGGCCTCGGCGGGCTGGTCGACGACCTCGTCGACGCGGTCGCCATCCCCTTCGGGGACCTGCCCGGCTGGCCGGCGGCGACCGCGCCCGGGCACGTGGGGCGACTCCTCCTGGGGCGGCTCGACGGGGTCCCGGTGGCGATGCTCCAGGGCCGTCTCCACCTCTACGAGGGCAACGATCCCGGGCTGGTCATCCAGCCCGTCCTGCTCATGGGCCGGCTGGGAGCCCGGATCGTCGTGCTCACCAACGCCGCGGGCGGGGTCGACCCGACCTTCGGTCCCGGCACGCTGATGATCATCAGCGACCATCTCAACCTGACCGGCCGGACGCCGCTGCTCGGGCCGAACGCCGACGACATCGGCCCCCGGTTCACCGACCTGACCGATGTCTGGAGCGCCCGCCTGCGCGAGCGACTCCGGGCGGCCTTCGCGGCCGAGTCCGTCGAGCACCGCGAGGGCGTCTATGCGGCCCTCCTCGGACCGACCTACGAGACCCCGGCCGAGGTCCGGATGCTGAGGACGATGGGCGCCGACGCCGTCGGCATGTCGACGGCGCTCGAGGCGATCGCGGCTCGCTGGGCTGGGCTCGAGGTCTGCGGGGTGTCGCTCGTGTCGAACCTCGGGGCCGGATACTCGGGCCAGCCGCTCAGCCACGAGGAGGTCCTCGAGGCGGGCCTGGTCGCCGGCCCCCGGCTGGCACGGGTCCTGCGCCGGTTCGTCGCGGAGCTCGGCACCGAGCGCTGATCCGGCGGCCACGCCCCCCGGCAGGCCTGGCCGAGCCCCTAGCGGACGGACAGCTCGCGGCCGGCGGCCCGGGCGGCCTTCGCCTTGTCGGCCCAGGCGCCCAGGACGGTGTCCTTGTGGGGCCGGATCGGGCAGTGCTCGTCGCGGTTGCCCATCTCGTCGCAGTAGCCGAGCGCGACGCATTTCGGGGCGAGGAACGAGCCGAGGAACGGGGACACGGTGAAGATCTCGTGGCGGATGAGCTGGAACAGCCGGCGGATCTCCCACTGGGCCATCGTGCACAGGCGCAGCCCGCTCATGTGGATGAGGGCGCGCAGGTTGGTGGTCATCACCAGGTTGGTCCGGGTCGCGTTGGGGAAGACGAACCGGGCGTCCTCGCCCGGGATCCCGGCCGCGACCATCTCGCCATACAGCTCCAGCGAGCCCTCGATCTGGTCCTCGTAGCGGGCGCGGAGCTGCGGGTCGGCCTCGGCCAGCGACGTCGGGAGCATCGTCGACGCTCCCTTGAAGGTGACGTAGCGCTGGCTCTGCTGGTCGAAGGCGACCCCGGCCCGATGGCGGACCAGCTGGTGGGACAGGGTCCGCGAGACGCCGCTGATCCCGAAGGTGAACACGATGTGCTCGATGGTCGACCCGTGACCCGACTCGATCACGCCCTGGATGAGCTTCTGCTGCTTGGCGGGATCGATCCGACCGTCGACCGCGCGCCGGAAGATCTCGTCGGGCTCGAGCTCCGAGTAGCAGGTCCGGCAGGCCGTGTAGATCAGCGGAACGTAGAAGCGGTCGACGATGTCCCGGTCGGGGAACAGGAGGGTCGCCTTCATCCCGAGCTCGCGGCGCCCCGGATTCTTGGGGATCGCGGTCTTGTCGCGGGCCGGCGTCGCCTCGGTGGTCATCGGACGCCCAGTCTACCGCGCCACCCATCCGCCGACGGAACGGCGTCCTCGGGACCGGCGGCCGGCCCGGTCATCGGCTCATCGTGCGCTCGGCACCACGCCGTCGATCGCGTAGGCCAGGGCTTCCTCGAGCGTCCATGAGCGACCCTCCGCCTCGAGCTCGGCCCGACGCTCCGGGGTCGCATCGTCAGGGCCCGGTTCGATCCACGCCGTGCCCGACGAGTTGATCTGGGCCTGGACGAGCCCGGTGCCGAGCGTCTGCTGGATCCGTCGGGCGGCCCCCCACAGGCGGATGCCTCGCTCCTTGTCGCCCGAGGCAAGGGCGAGCGTCGCGAAGTCGTCGACGATCAGCGCCTGGCCGGTGATGTCGCCGGCCTCCGCGAAATGGCGGGCCGCATGACGAAAGGCATCATCCGCCGCCGCGAAGTCCTCGAGCAGGACGTCGGATACGCCCATCATGTGGAGCGCCCAGGCCTCCATCGTCCGATCGCCCACCGACTTGAACGCCGACCGAGCCTCCTCGAAGATCGGCAGCGCTGCCTCGGCTCGGCCGCCGAACATCTCGGTCCCGCCGAGCGCCCAGAGGACGTTGCCGATCCCGCGCTGATCGTCGAGCTCCCGGTAGATCTGGAGCGACTCTTGGAGCAGCGGCCCGCCGTAGCGCATGTCGAGCGAGGGTGCGTGCTCGTTCAGGTCGGTATCGATGTTGTAGGTGAACGCCAGGTTGTACAGCGCGTTCGCGATCTCGGGTCGGTCGCCGAGCGACCGCCAGATCTCGAGCGCCGCCCGGTAGGCCGGGATGGATGCGTCGAAGTCGCCCTGCCAGTAGGCGATCCCGCCGAGGGCTTCGAGGATCCGGGCATGAGCGGCCGGATCGTCGTCCACCCACGGTCGGCCGGCGAGATCGTCGAGCCGGCGCCGAGCCTCCTGGAAGTGTCCACGCTTCTGCCAGAACCGCCACAGCGCGAACGCGAGCCCAAGGGCGGTCGGCGGGTCGGGTGTGGCGACCGCCCACGCCAGCGCCGCGCGGAAGTTGTCGTGCTCTCGCTCGAGCCGTTCGAGCCATCGCTTCTGGTCCTGTCCGGATAGCTCGGGGGCCGCGCTCCGGGCGAGGTCGAGGTACGCCATCGCATGGCGGCGCCGCAGGTCGTCGGCCTCGCCGCGGGCCTCGAGGCGCTCGAAGGCGAAGGCGCGGATCGTCTCCGGCATCGTGAAGCGGACGTCGCCGTCGGCCTCGGACTGGCGGATCAGACTCTGGTCGGACAGCTCCGAGATCCCGTCGAACAGGTCCCGCCCGAGCTCGCTCGATGGGCCGCACACGCGCTCGGCGGTGTCGAGGTCGCAGCCGCCGACGAAGATCGCCAGCCGTTCGAGCAGCCGACGGCTGGGCTCGTCGAGGAGGTCGTAGCTCCAGGCGATCGCCCCACGCAGGGTCCGCTGGCGCTCCGGGACATCGCGGGCGCCCGAGGCATCGAGCTCGAACTGACGCTCCAGCCGGGTCAGGATGGCATCGGGTGATAGCAACCGGACGCGGACGGCGGTGAGCTCGATGGCCAGTGGCATCCCGTCGAGCCGGGCGCAGATCCGGGCGATCGACCGCGCGTTCGACGGATCGAGTCGGAAGCTCGGCCGCGCGGCCATCGCCCGCTCCACGAACAGCCGGACCGCGGCGTAGTCGAGCAGGCGTCCGGGCTCGATCGCGCCGGCGTCCATCCCCGCCCGGCCGGTCCGTTCGCTGGGTGTCAGGTCGCGGGCCCACGACGGGAAGGCGAGCCCATCGAGCGGGAACTCCTGCTCGCCCGACACGTGGAGGACCGCCCGGCTGGTGACCAGGATGCGCAGCCCGGGCCCCGCCCGGAGCAGGTCGGCGACGACGGGCGCCGCCCCGGTCAGCCGTTCGAAGTTGTCGAGGACGAGAATCACCCGCTGCTTGGCCAGCAGCTCGATGAGCTGGTCGAGAGGTGGCCGCGACCCGTTCTCGATGAGCCCGACCGCCCGGGCGATGGTGCCCGGCACGAGGCGCGGGTCGTCGACCGGTTCGAACGGGACGAAGAACGTCCCGTCGGGATGGTCGGGCCCGACCGCGGCCGCCAGCTCGAGCGCGAACCGGGTCTTGCCGGTCCCGCCGGGTCCGGTGATCGTCAGCAGCCGCGCCGTCCCGAGCAGACGCCGAGCCTCCGCCAGCTCGCGCTCGCGGCCCACGAACGTGGTGACCGTGGTCGGCAGGTTGTTCGGCCGGGCATCGACCGTCCGCAGCGCGGGGAAGTCGTTCGGGAGCCCGTCGATGACGAGCTGGTTCAACCGCTCGGGCTCGGGGAAGTCCCGGAGGCGGTACGAACCGAGCTCGCGCCAGGTGACGCCCGATGGAAGCACGTCGCCGATCAGCCTGCGGGACGCCTCCGAGACGAGGACCTGCCCGCCATGACCCGCGGCGGCGATCCGGGCCGTCCGGTTGATGTCGATGCCGACGTAACCCTCGGCGCTGTGTGAGGCCTCACCCGTGTGGACCCCGATCCTGACCCGGACGGTCCGTCCGTCCGGCCAGGCCTCGGCCGACAGACCGCGCTGCGCGTCGACGGCGGCCCGGACCCCCGATGTCGCCGACGGGAAGACCACGAAGAACGAGTCGCCCTCGGTGCCCTGCTCGTCGCCGCCGTGTCCCTCGAACGCCGATCTCAGGATGGCCCGGTGTCGGGCCAGGATGGCGGCGTAGGCGTCCGTGCCGACCTCGCGCTCGAGTCGGCTCGAACCCTCGATGTCGCTGAAGAGGAACGTGACCGTCCCGGTCGGACTCGGTCGATCCGTGGTCATCCTGGCTCCGCTGAGGCCCGGGTCAGTGATGGTGTTCTTCGCTCACCGCGCGAAGTCGTCGGGCGACGCCCTTGAGCAGGAGGATCGCCAGGTGTGGCTGTGCCTCGAGGAGCGCCTCGAAGTCCCAGGATGCGATCGCCAGGCACGTCGTCGGCGTCTGGGTGACCACCGCGGCGATCCGCGGCTCCCCGTCGAGGAGTGACAGCTCGCCGAAGAAGTCGCCGGGACCGAGCTCGGCGATCGTCGCCCCGTCACGGACGACCCGCGCCAGCCCGCTCGAGATCATGAAGAAGCCCGTCCCGACCTCGCCCTGGCGGACGATCGTCCGGTCCTCGCCGAAGTCGACCTCGACCGCACGGTCGGCGACCGCGGCCAGCTCATCCGGCGCCAGCCCGCGGAACAGTCCGACGGTGCCGAGCAGCTGCGTCCTGCGCTCCGACGTGAGGCTCATCGTCGTATACGATGGCAGAACGCGGCCGGAAGTGGGAGCCCCCTCCCGGGGTTCATCCGACGCGACCCGGTGAGGCAGGCCGACCGATGGCGGGAACGGATCCGATCGTCGACACGATCGCCGGCTTCGCACTGTTCGCGGACCTGACCACGCCTCAGCTCGAGTCGGTCGCCCACACCTTCGACGAGCAGTGGTTCGCGGAGGGCGACCGGGTCCTCCGCCAGGGCCTGACCGGCTCCGGGTTCTACGTCATCCTCGAGGGGACGTGCTCGATCCGCGTCGACGGCGTCGAGCGGGCCACGATCTCTCGGGGCGAGTTCTTCGGTGAGGTCTCGATCCTCCTTGGCGAGGCCCCGGTCGCCGACGTCGTGGCGCTCAGCCAGCTGCGTTGTCTGGTCCTTGCCGGCCCGGCGGTCGAGGCCTTCCTGGTCGGACATCCGCGGGTCATGTACCGGATGCTCCAGGCGTCCGCCCGACGCCTCCGCAACGCGAATCGATGGCGGAGCTGAGCGAGCGGCCGTTCCCGCCCGGCGACTACCCGGTCGTCGTCGTCGGCAGCGGCCCGGGTGGACTGCAGGTCTCGTATTCGCTGCGCCGGCTGGGCGTCGCCCACGCGGTCATCTCGGCCGACGACGCGCCGGGGGGGATGTTCCGCCGCTGGCCGTTCTTCCAGCGGCTGCTGTCGTGGACCAAGCCGTACGCCCCGACCGAGCGCGTCAGCCGAGGGTACGAGCGTTACGACTGGAACAGCCTGATCCCCGACGACGACGCGGATCGCGCGATCCAGGCCGGCCTCATGGACGGGAGCTCGTATTTCCCGTCGCGGCCCGAGATGCAGGCGTCGCTCGAGTCGTTCGCCGGTCGCACCGGGATCGCCATCCGGTTCGGCTGTCGGTGGGAGGGGACCCGGCGGCTCGACGACGGACGGTTCGAGCTGACGACGTCCGACGGCCCGTACACGACCGGGACCCTCATCCTGGCCGTCGGGGTCGCCGAGCCGTGGCGGCCCGATTCGCCCGGGATGGAGCTGGCCGCCCACTATGCCGACACCCGTCCGGTCGAGACCTACGCGGACCGGCGGGTCTTCATCATCGGCAAGCAGAACTCCGGGTTCGAGCTGGCGTCCGGGCTCCTGCCCTGGGCGCGCCGGATCATCGTCGCCTCGCCGAGCCCGGCCAAACTGTCGGTCAACACGCACTCGCTGGTCGGGATCCGGGCCCGCTACGTCCAGCCCTACGAGGACCATGCCCTCGGCGGCGGCGTGGCCGTCCTCGACGCGTCGATCGACGCGATCGAGCGTGGCCCGGACGGCTCCGGCTACATCGTCCGGACGCGACCGTCCGACGGCGGTCCGGCGGCCGCGTTCGAGGTCGATGAGGTCATCGCCGCGACCGGCTTCGTGACCCCGCTGCTCGACCTGCCGGACCTGGGTGTCGCGACGTTCGGGCAGAGCCGCCTGCCCGCCCAGACCCCGTACTGGGAGAGCGCCTCGGTCCCCGGGATCTACTTCGCCGGGACGATCGGCCAGGGGTCGAAGGGGCTCCGCAAGCACGGGATCCCAGCGAACTCGGGGGCCGTCCACGGGGCCCGCTACAACGCCCGCTGCCTGGCCGCACAAGTGGCCCGGACGAGGTTCGGGATCGAACCGGCGCGACCCACGATCCCGTCGGCCGACCTGGCGGACTTCGTGGCGGCGGAGCTGACCCGCGGACCCGAGGTCTGGAACCAGAAGGCCTACCTCGCCAGGGTCGTCGCGTTCGACCCGGCCAGCGGGATCCGTGACGACGGGATCGTGCCGCTGGCCCCGTTCGTCGACGACACGGACGATTCGGGTCCGGACGCCCTGGCGATCACCCTCGAGGCCGACGGGACCGGGGCCGTCTATCCGGTCCTGTACTCGCGGATCGAGGGTCGCCTGACCGAGCATCCGATCGACCCGCATCCACTGCTGGACTACGAGACCGCATCGGCCCGGCAGGCGATCGAGGGCGTCCTGGCCGGGTTCGCCGCCGGCATCCGCTGACCGAGCCGGCCCTGGGCACGGCCTTCCTCGCCGGCGTGGCCGCCGGACTGGGCGTCGCCGTCCCGTTCGGGGCGATCGCGATCCTCATCGTCGAGACGGCGATCCGTCGCGGGCGCATCTACGGCTGGGCCGCCGGCGCCGGTGCCGCGACCGCCGACCTGACCTACGCCACCCTGGCGGCGTTGTTCGGGGCCGCCCTGGCCAGCCTCATCGGACCGATCCAGGTGCCGCTCCGATGGCTGTCCGTGGCGGTCCTCGTGGTCATCGCCGGCAAGGGCATCCTCGACGCCCGGGCGCGAGCTCGGGCGACGCCGGGCGACCCGCACCTGGAGCGGCTCGATGAGACGTCCCCGCGGCGGACCTACCTCCAGTTCGTGGCCCTGACGATCGTCAATCCGGCCACCATCATCTACTTCGCCGCGCTGATCCTCGGTCTGCCGACCGTCGGTTCCGGATCAGGCGAGAAGGTCCTGTTCGTGCTCGGCGCGGCGCTGGCGTCGCTCGGCTGGCAGCTCCTGATCTCGACCGCCGGATCCCTCCTCCACCACCGGGTCTCGGTCCGGGCGACGGCCGTCCTGAGCCTGGTCGGCTACGGCATCGTCCTGCTCATCGCCGCGAACATCGCCCGCGGGCTCGTCCTCGCCTAGGGCCGCCGGATCCGGGCCAGGCGCTCCGCGGCGTCATCGAGCGTGTCGTGCTTCTTCGGGAAGGCGAACCGGAGCTTGGTCCGGCCGAGGGCCGGATCCGAGAAGAACGACGAGCCGGGCACAGCAGCGACACCGGGATCGGCGATCAGCCGCCGGGCGAAGGTCACGTCGTCCTCGTCGGTGAGGTCGCGGATGTCGGTCATGACGTAGTACGCGCCGGCAGGTCGATGGACCCGGAAGCCGGCGGACTCGAGCGCCGGGAGGATCCGGTCGCGGCGCGCTCGATAGTCGTGCAGCAGCTTGTCGTAGTAGCCGTCGGGGAACTGCAGGGCGACGACGGCCGCGGCCTGGAGCGGGGCCGCGGCGCCGACGGTCAGGAAGTCGTGGACCCGGCGGATCCCGACCGACAGCTCCGGGCTGGCGATCGCCCAGCCGATCCGCCAGCCGGTCACCGAGTACGTCTTCGACAGCGAGTCGATCGCGATCGTGCGTTCGGCCATGCCCGGCAACGTCGCCAGCGGGATGTGTTCGCCCTCGTAGACGATGTGCTGGTAGATGTCGTCGGTGATCGCCACCGCATCATGCTCGATGCACAATCCGGCGATCAGCTCGAGCTCCCCGCGCGAGAAGACCTTGCCCGTCGGGTT
This sequence comes from uncultured Chloroflexia bacterium, assembly GCA_963744115.1. Taxonomy (GTDB): domain Bacteria; phylum Chloroflexota; class Limnocylindria; order Limnocylindrales; family CSP1-4; genus Chersky-267. The sequence goes on from CAVUSI010000002.1 coordinate 323,507, forward strand.
GTGCGGCGAGTTGATGACGATGGCCCGGGTCCGCGTCGTGAACGCCGCCCGCAGCTCGTCCGGATCGATCGACCAGTCCGGCTCGTGGAGCGTCACGTAGCGGGGGGTCGCCCCGGTCAGGATCGCATCGGGGCCGTAGTTCTCGTAGAACGGTTCGAACAGGACGACCTCATCGCCGGGGTCGACCACCCCGAGCATCGCGGCGATCATCGCCTCGGTCGCGCCGCAGGTCACGGTGACCTGGGTCTCCGGGTCGACCGCCCAGGTCGGGTGGGAGCGGGTCACGCGTGCGGCGATCGCGGCTCGGAGGGGCCGCGCCCCCCAGGTGATGGCGTACTGGCTGACGTCCTGGTGGAGGGCGGCGATCGCCGCGGACCGCAGGTCGACCGGGCTCTCGAAGTCCGGGTACCCCTGGGCCAGGCTGACCGCCCCGGCCTCGAGGGCCAGCCGGTTCATCTCGCGGATGACCGACTCGGTGAAGCTCGCGGCGCGAACGGAGATCCTGGCGGTCACACGAGCCTCCTCGGGATGGTCTCGTCCCAGTCTCGCCGGAAGACGGGGTCCCCGTCGAGGTCCACCTCGAGATGGACGATCATCCGGAACGCCTCCTCGGTCGAGGTCGTCGTCCCGCCGGCCCGGACATCGATCCGGCGCCCGTCCTGGTCGAGGCGATAGCGGACGCTGTTGTCCAGTCGGGCATGAGCCGGATCCGCATCGGAGGCGGTCATCACGAGCTCCTCGCCGGCGAACACCACCGTCCCATCCGGCAGCCTCGACGAACCGGCATCGTCCGTCGAGACGGTGACCGTCCCGGCGATCACGTCCTCGACGATCCGCCAGACCGGCGGCTCGCCCTCGCCCTCACCGATCTCCTCGAACCCGGCCGGCGTCGTCTTGAACGCCGGGCTCAGGAGCGAGCCCGGTCCCGTCGGGACCGTCGGCAGGATGAGCCTGGACCCGTCCCGGTGGATCGTCAGCTCGCCGGGGAACGGGGACGGCCAGAGGACGGGCCAGGCGTTGGACGCGACCGACAGGCGGATCCGATGGCCCGGCGCGAAGCGGTAGCCGGCCGCACGGAGCGACACCCTGACGCGGTAGTGCCGTCCGGGCTCGAGTGGGCTGGGAGTGCGATGGGAATCGCGGTGGGTGAGATTGAGCACGCCGGCGGTGACCTGGGCGACCGACCCGTCCGGCGCCATGTCGGCCAGCCGGACGACCAGCGTGGCGACCGCCATCGTCGCCGACACCGTCAGCTCGGCGACCGCGAAGCCCAGGATCTCGATGGGCTCGTCGAGCGGCGAGCTGGTGTAGGTCGGCACGAGGGCGTCGTCGAGCCGGAGATCGCGCGCGAGACCGTTGGGTGGCGCACCCGCGCCCCAGGAGAGCGACGTCCGGGTCCCGGTCGTCGCCCGGTGCGGGAAGCGATCCGTCCGGGCGTCGGCGCCGGTCGCGGGCGCGATCGTGGTCGTGGCGGGCGGCGCGGGTTCGGCCGCCACCAATCTCCCCGACAGGGGCACCTCGCCGGCGTCGAGCCACAGGCTCCGTTCGGTCGCCCCCGGGGGCGGGAACGACGACTCGCTCCGCCATCTGCCGGGCCAGCTCGTCGGGAACGGCTCGGGCGGGGCGAAGTCGCGCTGGAAGTAGGTCACTGCAGGCTCGTCCATCACCCCGTTGTCGTGCCCCTTCAACCAGTAATCGAAGAACCGGACGAGCTCGTGCATCCAGTCCAGGTTGGGTCCGGGGTAGGCGTCGTCGGGGAAGTCGTGGACCCAGTTCCCGATCAGCGCCTTGCGCGGTGCGTGGACGCAGCGTTCGAGCATCCGCAGGGCCGGGTCGACGTACTCGTCCATCCACCCTCCGACGAGGAACATCGCCGCCTCGATGGCGTCGTACTCGGGGGCCAGCGACCCCCGGCGCCAGTACGGGCCGTCATGCTGCTGGCGAAGCCATTCGAACAGCCAGACCGGCGTTCGATCGAGCCGATCGAGCCACTCCTCGCGCCACGGATCGCCGCGGAACGACGGGCGTGCCGGCAGGGCGTTCATCCCGACCATGCTCACCGCGTACTGGCTGAGCTCGCTGACCGTCACGCACCCGCCGATGTAGTGGATGTCGTCGGTATAGCGGTCGTCCGTCGCGTACATCGGGACGATCGCGCGGAGGTGCGGTGGCCGGAGCTTGGCGACCTGGATCGCCGCGAAGCCGCCGTACGAGATCCCCCACATCCCGACGTTCCCGTCGCACCACGACTGACCCGCCAGCCACTCGACCGTCTGGAACCCATCAAGCGTTTCGCGTTCGGTGTACTCGTCCTCGGCGACGCCCGGGCTGCTCCCGGTGCCGCGCACGTCGAGCCGGCAGAGGGCGAACCCTCGGGCCGCCAGCCACCGACCGCGACGCTCGTCGCCGCTGCGATGCCAGTCATCCTTGCGGTAGGGCAGGATCTCGAGGATCGCCGGGAATCGTTCGTGGGGTGCCTCGGCGCGAGGGACCGGCAGCCAGGCGTTGAGGCTCAGCTCGAGCCCGTCGTCCATCGGGACGCGGAGGTCGAGGCGGACCTCGACCTCGTGGCGCGGCTGAGAGGCGGGGCGAGGGTGGTCCTGCGGGCCGCGGTCGTCGGGCATGACCGCGAGTCTAGCCACCGGCGCGCGACCGGACCCGGCCACGCCCGGCTACCATCAGTCGGATGCCCGACCTCGAGCCGACCCCGTCCGACCGGAGCGCTTCGCTCGAGCCGGTCGCCGCGAACGACAACCCGTGGCGCCGCCACTCGAGGCGGCTCGCCTACGAGAACCCGTGGATCGAGGTCCACCACGACGAGGTCACCCGGCCGGACGGCCAGCCGGGCATCTATGGGGTGGTCCACTTCCGCGGGCGCGCCGTCGGGATCGTCGCGATCGACGACGAGGACCAGGTGGTCCTGGTGGGGCAGTTCCGCTACACGATGGACCACTACTCCTGGGAGATCCCCGAGGGCGGCGTCCCCGAGGGCGAAGACCCGCTCGAAGGCGCCCGGCGCGAGCTTCGCGAGGAGACCGGGGTCGAGGCGGCGACCTGGCGCGAGATCGGCGGGCTCGAGATCTCGAACTCGATCTCCGACGAGATCGGCTTCATGTACCTGGCCACCGGGCTGACCCAGGGGGCGGCCGAGCCGGACCCGACCGAGGATCTCCGTGTACGGCGCGTCCCGTTCACCGAGGTGATGGCGATGATCGATCGGGGGGAGGTCCCGGACGCCCTGAGCCAGCTGGCGCTCGAGCGGGTCGCCCGCCTCCGATGGTCGGGCTACGAGGCGGCGGAGGCGGCCGACGAGGTCGAGTCGTCGGAGCCGATGTAGCGCTCGAAGAAGTCGGTCAGGCGATGCTCGTACTCGGCCGGGTGATCGACGATCGCATCGGCGTGCTCGGAGCCCTCGACGATCCACGACCCGCCGGTCGAGCCGGCGGCGAGGCCGGCGGCGATGAGCTCGTCGGCGAAGTGGACATCCAGCCTCGAGTCGAGCGTCCCGTGGGTGATGTACACCGCACGACGACCCAGGTGGTCCATCGCCAGCAGCGGGCTCTTGCTGCGGAGCCCGGGGCCGTCCAGGATCCGCGCGGCGGCGTGACCGCCCGGCATCAGGAACGCGGGCAGGTGGGCGCGATCCACCTCGGCCCGGGACGCCTCGTCGAGGTCTCCGTACGACGAGTCGGCCCAGACGGCTGCGACCCGTGGCTCGTCGCCGGCCGCGATGAGCACGCTCGCCGCACCGAGCGAGATCCCGAACAGGCCGACCCGATCCGGCGACAGGCCGCGGACCTTGACCAGCCAGTCCCATGCTCCGAGGACGTCGTCGGCCTCGCGGACGCCGCCGGTATGCCGGCCTCCCGTCCGGCCCGAGTCGCCGTGGTTGCGCAGGTCGATCGCGACGACGGCGAAGCCGTGGCGATGGAGCATCCCGGCGGCCAGGAGGATCCGTTCATCGCGCCGGCAGGCCGTGTAGCCGTGCACGACGACCACGGCCGGCGCCGTCGGGTCGCCCTCGACCGGCATCCACCAGCCGGCGATCGTGATGCGCGCGGTGCGGTCGGCGAACGAGACCGTGTCGTAGCGGGGGACCAGGTAGGGCTCGGTCTCGACGGGAGGAGCTTCGAACGCAGCCGGCGTGTTGGTCGATCGGAACATCCGCGAGTCCTTCGGGATCCGCGTCAGCCGGTGATACAGCCCGGCGCAGCCCAGGAGGTAGGCGATGATGGCGACGATCCCGATGGTCGCGACCGGGCTCACCGTCCCTCCCGACGAGCCGCCGCCGATCCGCCCACGTCCCGCTCCTCGCACTTCACCCCCGTCCCGCTCTGCCGCCGTCGATACTACGACCGATCGGAGGACGTCCTTGCCCATCTGCCCATCGTCGCGGCCGGTCCGCCGGCAGCCGATCGACGTTCGGCGGGCGGCCACGTGACGCCCCGTCGTGACTGGGACGCGATCGTGGTCGGCCTGGGCGGGATCGGCAGCGGCGCGGCCTACTGGCTGAGCCGGCGGCTCGGTGCGGGCGTGCTCGGGCTCGAGCAGTTCGAGCTCGGTCACGTCAACGGGGCGAGCCAGGATCACAGCCGGATCATCCGGCTGTCCTACCACCGGCGCGAGTACGTCCGGCTCGCCCGCCGCGCCTACGCCGCGTGGGCCGAGCTCGAGGCCGAGGCCGGCGTCCAGGTCGTCACCCGGACCGGCGGGCTCGACGTCGCCCCGCGCGACGCCGCGATCCCCCTGACCGACTACATCGAGAGCATGACCGCCGAGGGTGTCCCGTTCGAGCACCTCGATGCCTCCGAGATCATGCGGCGCTGGCCGCAATGGCATCTATCGGAGGAGCATCACGGGCTATTCCAGGCGGAGGGCGGCCTGGCCGACCCGAACCGCGGGAACGCGGCCCATCAGCGGCTCGCCCGCGATCATGGGGCGAGGCTGCTCGACCGGACCCCGGTCACCCGGCTGCGCGACGCCGGCGGAGGCGATATCGAGGTGACCATCGCCGACGGCACGACCTACCGCGCCGGTCGGGTCGTCGTCGCCGCCGATGCCTGGACGAACGAACTGCTCGCGTCGTTCGACCGGCACCTGCCCCTGACGATCACCCGCGAGCAGGTGACCTACTTCGCCTGCCCCCGACCGGAGGACTTCGCCCCGGATCGCTTCCCGGTCTGGATCTGGATGGACGAGCCGTGCTTCTACGGCTTCCCGACCTACGGCGAGCCCGGTCCGAAAGCCGCCCAGGACGTCGGTGGGCGGCCGACCACGCCGGCCGAGCGGACATTCGAGATCGACCCGGACGCGCACGCCCGCGTCGGCGCCTTCGTGCGCGAGCGCCTGCCCGGCGCATTCGGCCCGGATCTCGTCACCAAAACGTGCCTCTACACGCTGACCCCGGACCGCGACTTCGTGGTGGGTCCCGTGCCCGAGGCCCCGAACGTGCTGGTCGCGCTCGGGGCGGCCCACGCCTTCAAGTACGCGTCCGTCCTGGGTCGGATCCTGTCCGAGCTGGCGGTCGACGGTTCGACGCCGTCGGCGGGCGACATCGGCGGGTTCGCCGTCGATCGACCGATCCTCGAGCTGGCCGATCCACCCACGAACTTCATGGTCTGAGACGGACGGTTGACCGTCTCCGCCGGGCTGTGCGACAGTGCCCGGCACCCACTACGGGTCGGAGGGTCGGCCACGACGCGTCCCTGCGCCGGGCCTCCCTGAGGAGGATCGCATGCGTCTCTCCGTGGCCGCTCGCGCCACCCGTCTCGCGGCCGCTGCCGCGCTGGCCCTGTCCGTCCTCGGGCCGGCCGCCGCCCCCGCCGTCGCCGCCGACGACAAGATCCTCAGGCTCGGCACGCTGCAGAAGATCGATTCCCTCAACCCGTACGTGACCGCGCTCACCAGCGGCTACGAGGCGTTCGAGCTGACCTACGACCAGCTGGTCGGATTCGGGCCGAACCTCGAGCCCATCCCGGGGTTTGCCACGTCGTGGGAGCGGGCCGCTGACGGTCACTCGTGGACGTTCAAATTCAGGCCGGACCTGAAGTGGTCCGACGGTCAGCCCGCGACCTCGGCCGATGCCTGCTTCTCCTGGGGGCTCGTCATCGACGCGATCGCCAAGGGCGACAGTGTCGGGGTCGGGTACATCGACCCGGCCCTCAAGGATGCCGGGGTGACCAAGGTCGAGTGCCCCGACGCCACGACCATGATCGCGACCACCGACGACGCCTCCGACCGGATCCTCCAGACGTACATCCCGATCCTGCCCAAGCACATCTGGGGCAAGATGAACTACAAGCAGCTCGGGGATGCCAAGTTCGAGCCGCCCGCCGACGGCAGCGGCGCCGTCGGCACAGGTCCGTACCTGCTGACCGAGTTCAAGGATGGGCAGTACGCCCGTCTCAAGCAGAACCCGACCTACTGGGGCACGAAGGCCGCTCCCGAACAGATCATCATCCAGTTCTTCGGCACCACCGACACCATGGTCCAGGCCCTGAAGGCCGGCGAGATCGACTACGCCCGGCGGATCAGCAAGGACCTGTTCAATCAGCTCAAGACCGTGCCGAACGTCAAGACGGTCAACGGCGCATCGAACGGTTGGACCGAGCTCGGCTTCAACACCTACGGGACCGGCACCGGCAAGACGATCAAGGGCGGCGGTCCGTCGACCAAAGCGCTCCAGGACCCGGCCTTCCGTGACGCCCTGGGCTACGCCATCGACAAGCAGAAGCTGATCGACAACGTCCTCGGCGGCTATGGCACGCTCGGATCCACCCAGATCCCACCGGTCATCAAGGACTGGCACGTCGAGCCGACGACGCCTCGCACCTTCGACATCGACGCCGCCAAGGCCAAGCTCGACGCGGCCGGGTACGTCCTCGACTCGTCGGGCGCGAGACTGGACAAGGAGGGAAAGCCGATCAGCCTGCGGCTGGTCATGCCCGACGACAACCCGAACTTTCCGAAGGTCGGCCAGTTCATCCAGGACTGGTACGGCCAGCTCGGGATCAAGGTCACCCCGAAGGTCTACGACAGCGGCGCGCTGGTCGACGTGATGCTGCCGCCCGAGGCCGGCGGCGCGAGCAACAAGGCCGACTACGACATGTTCATCTGGGACTGGGCGTGGGGGCCGAACCCCGACGATGCGCTCCAGGTCTTCAAATGCGACGCGATCGGCTATTCGTCGGACAGCCTGTGGTGCAACCAGCAGTACGACCAGCTCTACCAACAGCAGCACGACGCCCCGACGCCCGAGGCGCGCCATGACCTCCTCGCCCAGATGCAGAACCTGTTCTACGACCAGGCGCCCTACCACATCCTGTTCTACGACGACGAGCTCACGGCGTACCGGACCGACAAGTGGGGCGGCTGGCAGAACCAGCCGGCCAACGGGACGCCGCTCTTCTCCTACAGCACCCTCGGCGAGACCCTCCTGACCGACGCCTCCGCCGCCCCGAGCCCCACGGCGGTGCCCTCGGGTGAGGCGGCGGCCTCGAGCGCTCCGATCGCCGGGGGTGGATCGGCCGCGCCGTCGGCGGCTCCGAGCGGGGGCACGACCTCTTCGAGCGGCGGTTTGCCGATCGTCCCGATCCTGGCCGTGGTCGTCGTCGTGGCGGTGATCGCCGTCCTGGTGGCGCGACGTCGCGGCACGGCCAAGGGCGACGACGAGGACGACGAGTGATCGGCGGCGGTCGCTGGTCCAACCGGACGACCTGACCCGGCGGCGCGGCCGTGAGCCCGAGCTACCTGGGCCGGAAGATCCTGCAGGCGATCGCCACCATCGTCTTCGTCGTCATCCTCAACTTCCTGCTGTTCCGGCTGATGCCCGGTTCTCCCGAGCGGATCCTCCTGCGCAACCCGCACCTGGATGCGCAGTCGATCGCCGCCGCCCGCGCACGGTTCGGCCTCGATAAGCCACTCCTGCCGATCGAGCTGTCGTTCGACCCGCCATCGCTGAAGGTGAACCCGGACAGCCAGTTCCTGGCCTACCTCCAGACGACGGCTTCGGGTGATCTCGGCCTGTCGTTCGAGTTCCGGGGGGAGTCGGTGACCGAGGTGATCGGCGCCCGGTTCTGGCCCACGATCATCCTCATCGGCCTGGCCGAGCTCATCGCGATCGTCGTCGGGCTGACCCTCGGCTCGACGGCGGGCTGGAAGCGCGGCGGCACACTCGACCGCGTCGGGAACGGCATCAGCCTCATCCTGTATTCGATGCCGTATTTCGTGATCGGCATGCCGCTGATCATCATCTTCGCGGCCGGTCTCGGCTGGTTCCCGACCTCCGGGATGCTGTCACCCGGGGCGCAGTACCAATCGCCGATCGACCAGCTGCTGGACTTCGCCCGGCACCTCGTCCTGCCGCTCGCGACGGTCAGCCTGGGGCTGATCGGCGGCTACTCGATCCTGATGCGCTCGTCGATCATCGAGACCCGCGGGGAGGACTACGTCACGACGGCCCGCGCCAAGGGGCTGAAGGACCGGAGCATCCTGCGCGATCACGCCTTCCCGAACGCACTGCTGCCGACCGTGACGGTCATCGCGATCAACCTCGGCTACGTCGTCGCCGGTGCGATCACCGCCGAGATCGTGTTCAACTGGCCCGGCCTCGGCACGCTGACGGTCGATGCGCTGGCGGCCCGCGACTACCCGGTCCTGCAGGGGATCTTCCTGCTCATCTCGGTGGCGGTGATCATCGCCAATCTCGGCGCCGACCTCGTCTACGGGCGACTCGACCCGCGGGTCCGGGCGTGAGCGCCACCGCCGCTCCGGTCGACCTCCGCGGCGAACGCTGGCGGCTGCGCGCTCGGAACGCGCGCGACTTCGGGCGACGCTATGCCCGCCGCACCGATGGCGTGGTCGGGCTCGCGATCCTCCTGGTGTTCGTCATCCTGGCCGCGTTCCCCAACGTGTTCGTCGGCGCGCTCGAGACGGCGACGACGGCAAGCGGCACCGCGCTCGAGCCACCCAGCCTGACCCATCTCCTGGGGACCGACGATCTCGGTCGCGACATGCTCAACCAGACGGTCCACGGGGCGCGGATCTCGCTCACGATCGGCCTGCTGGCCACGCTGATCACGATCCTTCTCGGCGCGGTCATCGGCATCGTCTCCGGGTTCCGGGGTGGCCGGACCGATAACGTCCTGATGCGCCTGACCGACTTCTTCCTGATCCTCCCGACGTTCGTCCTGGCGGTCCTCCTCGCCCCGATCATCCTCGACATCGTCGGCGACGACGCCGAGATCGCCGGGATCAAGGCCAAGCTGATCGTCATCGTCGTGGTCATCGGCCTGACGAGCTGGGCGAGCACGGCCCGCATCATCCGGGCGCAGACCCTGTCGGTGAAGGAGCGGATGTTCGTCGACCGGGCCCGGGTCATCGGCAGCGGCCCCGGCCACATCATGCGCCGGCACATCCTCCCCAACGTCACGAACCTGATCGTGGCCAACACGGTGCTGACCTTCGCCGCGGCGATCTTCACCGAGACCACGCTCGCGTTCATCGGGTTGGGCGACCCGTTCGCCCCCTCGTGGGGTCAGCTGCTCAACGCCGCCCAGGCGATCGGGGCGCCGAGCCTCGGGGCCTGGTGGTACATCGTCCCGCCGGCGACGTGTGTCGTCCTGGTCATCCTGGCGTTCACCCTCGTCGGGAACGCCCTCGACGACGTCATGAACCCGAAGACGGCAGGCCGCCGATGATGCGCATGCCGACCGGCCCGGGTGAGACCGGGAAGGTCATGGAGGATGCCGAGCAGGAGGCCGCCCGACGGGCCGCCGAGACCGGCGAGGAGGTCGTCGTCGAGGCGCCGATCGACTCGGAGGCGATCGAGGCCGCGGCGGCCGCCCGTGCGCTCATCCGCGGTCGGCGCCAGTGGCCGCTGCCGAAGCAGGCCGATCCGACTGCGCCGCTCCTGGCGGTCGAGAACCTGCGAACCCATTTCAAGCTCGAGTCCGGCTGGGTGAAGGCCGTCGACGGCGTGAGCTTCCGGCTCAATGACGGGGAGGCGCTCGGCCTGGCAGGGGAGTCGGGCTGCGGCAAGACGACGACCGCGCTGTCGCTCGTCCGGTTGCTGCCGTCGAATGCCCGGATCCGCAAGGGCAGCAGCATCGACCTGTTCGGGATCGACCTCGTGCCCAAGACCGAGGATCAGCTGCGGCGCTACCGGTGGCGCGAGATCTCGATCGTCTTCCAGGGCGCGATGAACGCCCTCAACCCCGTCCGCCGGATCGGCGAGCAGATCGCCGAGCCGATCGAGGTCCGCCTGGGGCAGTCGCAGGACGTCTCGCGCAAGCGGGCGGCCGAGCTGCTCGAGCTGGTCGGGATCCCCCGCCAGCGAGCCGCGGCCTACCCGCACGAGCTGTCGGGCGGGATGCGCCAACGGACGATGATCGCGATGGCGCTCGCCTGCGACCCCGCGATCGTCATCGGCGATGAGCCGACGACCGCGCTCGACGTCATGGTCCAGGCCCAGATCCTCGAGCTCCTCGAGCGACTCCGCCGCGACCTCGGGTTGAGCCTCATCCTCATCACCCACGACCTGTCGGTGATCGCCGAGACCTGCGACAAGACCCTGATCATGTATGCCGGCAAGGTCGCCGAGGAGGGTCCGGTCTCGCGGATCTTCACGGCGCCCCGGCACCCCTACACGCAGAAGCTGCTCGGGGCCTTCCCGAACATCCACGCCGATCGGCGCAGCCTCGAGACGATCCCCGGGTCGCCGCCGGATCTTCGCAACCCACCGGCCGGGTGCCGGTTCAACCCCCGCTGTCCGGCGGCGATGGACATCTGTCGGGAGGTCGAGCCGCCCGAGGTCGTCTACCCGGACGGAGTCCGCGTCGCCTGCCATCTCCACGTCGCCGGTCGCGACGGGGCCGTCGGGGTGACATCGGCCGACGTCATCGGCTGGCACCGGCAGCTGCCGGTCGTCCAGGGCCCCGGCGCGCCCACCGTCGCGCCCGCGGCCGTGACCGAGCCCACCGGGCTCGCGGGCCCGCAGCCGTGACCGAACTGGTCAGGCTGGCGGGTCTCGAGGTCCACTTCCCGATCCGGGGCGGGTTGCTCGACTCGCTCGCTCGCCGACCGGCGGCGTACGTCCGGGCGGTCGACGGGATCGACCTGACGATCGAACGCGGGGAGGTGCTCGCCCTCGTCGGCGAGTCCGGCTCGGGCAAGACGACGACGGGGCGGGTCATCGTCAAGCTGACCCGGCAGACCGCCGGCACGGTCACCTTCGACGGGGTCGATGTCACCGATACGTGGGGCGGCACGGAGCTGCGCGACTACAGGCGACGCGTCCAGCTCATCTTCCAGGATCCGTACGAGACCCTCAATCCCAAGCAGACGATCCACGACTTCGTGGCCGAGCCGCTCGACGTCAACCACCTCGCGAGCTCCAACGCCGATCGCGAGCGACGGGTCATGGAGGCCATCGAGTCGGCCGGCCTGCGGCCGGCGACGGAGTTCGCCTTCCGCTACCCTCACGAGCTGTCCGGAGGACAGCGCCAGCGGGTCGTCATCGCCGGAGCGCTGGTGATGGGCCCGGAGCTGGTCGTCGCCGACGAACCGGTGTCGATGCTCGACGTGTCGATCCGGACCGAGCTCCTCCGGCTGATGCTCGACCTCCGCAAGGAGCGCGAGCTGACCTACCTGTTCATCACCCACGACCTGTCCCTGGCCTGGGTCATCGCCGATCGGATCGCCGTCATGTACCTCGGAAAGATCATGGAGATCGGGTCGGCCGAAGCCGTGATCCGGACGCCGCACCATCCGTACACCAAGGCCCTGGTCGGCGTCTCACCGACCCCGGACCCGATGTCCGGAGCGGAGCGCGCGTCGCGCTACATCCTGGTCGGCGAGACCCCCGACGCGGCAGCGATCCCGCCGGGCTGCCGGTTCCATCCGCGCTGTCCCCTGGCGTTCGACCGGTGCAAGGTCGACTCGCCGCCGCTGTTCGACATCGGCGCCGGGCAACAGGCCGCATGCTGGCTGGCCGAAGGCGGGCGAGAGCTGCCGGTCTTCCAGCCGAGGTCCACGACGACCGCGCCGGCGGGTGCGATCGCGGGAGCCGAGGGCGCTGCCACGGCCGGCGCGGCCACGGCCATCCCTCCGGCGGCGGTGGCCGCGACCGAACCCGCCGCCACGACGGCCGCGACTCGTGCCAGCATGGCGACGGACGTGACCCAGGCCCAGCCCGACGCCTGAGCGCGCTCCAGCCCGAGAACGGTAGCGATGTTGATCGTCGAGACGATCCAGATCTTCGTCGTCCTCCTCGGTGTCGCAGCGATCGTCGCGATCGCCGCTCGGCCGCTGCGCCTGCCGTACTCGGTCGCGCTCGTCGCGGTCGGCCTGCTCGCCGGTCTCCTGGCGCCGGTCGTCGTCGTCGGCCTTCGTCCGGAGGTCCCGCCCGAGGCCGTCCTGGTCGTGCTCCTGCCCGGGCTCGTGTTCGAAGCGGGATACCGCCTCGACCTTGCCCACCTGCGCCGGTCGTTCGCGGGTCTGTTGTTCCTGGCGATGCCCGGGGTGCTCATCTCGGCGGCGGTGGTCGCCGTCACGCTCAACCTGACGACGGGGCTGCGGTTCGACCTCGCGTTCATCGTCGGCGCGATGGTCTCGGCGACCGACCCGGCCGCCGTGGTCAGCACGTTCCGGCGCCTCCGGGTGCCGGCCGAGCTCGCCACCCTGGTCGAAGGGGAGAGCCTGTTCAATGACGGGACCGGATTGGTCGTCTTCGCGATCGCGATCAGCGCCTTGAGCGCCCCCATCTCGCCGGTCGAGGCGCTCGGTTCGTTCATCGTGGCGGTGGTGGTCAGCTCGACGATCGGCCTGACCGCCGGCTACGTCGCCGCCCGCGTGATGGCGCTCGTCGACGACGACCTCATCGAGCTGACGATCTCGGTGGTCCTGGCCTACGGGACGTACCTCGTTGCCGACGGTCTCCATGAGTCGGGAGTCATCGCCACCGTGGTCGCCGCGATCGTCCTCGGGGATCACCGTCGGCGGCGGGCCACGGCATCGGCGGCGAGCTCATCGTCCGCCGCGTCGACCGAAGCCTCGCCCGGCGGGGCCCCCGGACCGGGCGATCCGACCGCGGGCGATGCCCTCGACACGGTCTGGGAGTTCCTGGCCTACTTGCTGACGGCCCTCGTCTTCCTGTTGGTCGGGCTGGCGTTCCCGGTCGGGGACCTGGCCGGATCGCTGCCATGGATCGTGTGGGGCATCGTCGGGACGCTGGTCGGGCGAGCCCTGGTCGTCTACGTGTTGCTGGGTGCTGGCGCGCGGCTCCTCCCGATCGTCGGGCCCCGGGGGCCGCTGCCGCGCGGCTGGTTGCACGTCCTCTTCTGGTCGGGCCTGCGCGGTGCCGTCGCCGTGGCGATGGCCCTTGCCCTGCCTGTCACCGTCCCCGAGCGCGCGCTGCTTCAGCAGATCACGTTCGGGATCGTCCTGTTCACGCTGATCGTCCAGGGGATGACGGCCGGCGCCCTGGTCAAGCGGACCGTCGGGGTCGTGGGGATGGACCCTCGCTCCTAGGCCGCCCCGCCATCCGGTCCGGGCTGCCACCCGAGCAGCCGGGCATCGCGCCAGACCCGGCAGAGCAGGTCGACCAGCTCGAGGCGGTCGATCGCCGCGTCGACGCTGGCTCCCACCGCGACGGCCCCGTGGCGTTCGAGGAGGACGACGTCGGCGGTCGGCTGGCGGCCGTCCGCAAGCTCGGCCGCGATCGCCTCGGCCAGCTGCGCGCTGCCCATCGCCATGAACGCCAGGAACGGGAGGCGCGGGATGAAGTGGCCGGTCTCGGGCAGGACCGACGGATCCGGCACCTCGCCCGCCAGGGTGATCGCGAGCGACGCCGCGAGATGGGCGTGCGCCACGGCCACGATGTCCGGGCGAGCGGCGTGCACGGCGCGGTGGATCCGGAGATCGGACGTGGGCCGGAGGTCCGGCCGGCCCGGATCGACGGGATCTGCGTCGGGGTCGGCCGGGACGAGGAGGAGGTCGTCCGGTCGGAGCTCGTCCTTGCGCCGTCCGCTCGGGGTGACGAGCAGCCGGTCACCGACCCGCACGGAGAGATTGCCCTCGCCGGCGACGATCAGCCCTCGAGCGCCCATCCGCCGCCCACCGGCGACGATGGACTCGGCCGCGAGCCGGACCGCGCGTGCATCCATGCCGACATCATCGGGCATCGACGGCCGTCCGTGAGGGCGATCGGGCGGGTCCCCTCAGGTGCCCGGGGCCGCGCTCGCGGGGACCCGCTCGGGGGCCGCCCCGTCGGTGGCGAGCGCCTCGCGTGCGACGGTGTACGCCTCGGCGTGGCGTCCAGCCGAGGCAAGAGCGTCTGCCCAGGCGCGCAGCACCTCGCGGAGACGGGGTGCGGGAGCATGGGCCCGGGCCAGCTCGGCGGCGTGGGCGAAGTCCTGGAGCGCCGCCTCGGTCTGGCCCTCGGCCAGGCGGGCTCGGGCGAGCGTGGTCCAGGCATCGACCGAGGCCTTCGACCCGCCGGCCGCTTCGGCGCGCTCGATCGCGATGCCCGCCAGCGAGATGGCCCGGGCGCCGTCCCCGGTCGCGAGGGCGACCTGCGCTTCCGTGTCGGCCAGGTGAGCGAGCAGCCGCACGTCGTCGTGGCGATGGCCGATCGATTGCGCCTCGGCGACCAGCTCGGCCGCTCGGTCCGTGCTCCCGATCGACAGGTAGGCGACGGCAAGGTTGTTCTCGAGGACCGCCGCCTCGAGATCCGCCTCGGCCGCCCGGAGGAGCGTCAGTGCCTGGGCTCCGTAGCGGATCGCCGCCTCGTGGTCGCCCGCCTCGACGTACCCGTTGGCCAGCGTGGTCAGGACGATCCCTCGGCGCCGATCGTCGAGATCCGCGCTGAGGCCGCGCGCCTCTTCGAGGTACCCGACTGCGGCCTCGTGGGCGCCGCGATACGTCTCCGTCGCCGCGAGCGCGACGAGGACCTTCAGTCGGAAGTCCGGAGCGACCGATAGTCCGGCGCGCAGGTCCGCGAGCAACGCGGAGAGCAGGCCGCGCGCCTCGTCGGCGTTGTCCTGGAGATGCTGGGCGAGACCGAGCCAGTACGTCGCTTGGGCTCGCTCCGCCGGTCGACCCAGGGTCGTGAACAGCTCGACGGACTCCGCCGCGGCCCGGATCGCCTCGATCGGACGATCGAGCCGGCAGGATGCCTCGGCCAGCGCCAGGAGCAGGTCCGCCCGCTCGCCCGGATCCGGTCCGGCGTCGAGGAGCGCGACATAGACGTCGGCGGCGCCCCGCGCATCACCCGATGCCAGTCGGAGGTCCGCCTCGAGCCGGTTCCAGGTGGTATCAGGGTTCGCCAGCAGCTCGGCCGCGGTCGTCCCGAGTCGCGCCGCGATGAAGTTCAACGCGGCCATCGAGGGCTTGGCTGCGCCGGTCTCGAGGGCGCTGATGTAGGCCTTCGTGTAGCGGCCCTCCGCCAACCGCTGCTGGCTCAAGCCGGCGCGCCGCCGACGCTCCCGGATCCGCCGGCCGATCGACAGAGCGAGCGCGGAGTCGTCGACGACGATCCGGCGGCGTCTGGTGTCGGTCACGTTCGGGAGTGTACACCGTGGTCAACGTGCGGTTGACCCCGGCGAAGAACAATTCGAGCGAGATCCCGAGACGGGCGGTCAGGAGGCTCAGCGCCGCGAGGGACGGGACCGCCTCGCCGGCCTCCACCGACGAGACGAACGACCGGGTAAGCGGACGGCCGAGCTCACCCTGGGTCAAGCCGCGGTCCGACCGGAGCCTTCGCAGCTCCGAGCCGACGGCGAGCGCGAACGGCGTCCCGGGCCCGGCCAGCGATTGTTTAGCAATAGTTGACAGCCGCATCTCCGGAAGCCTAGCATCCGGCCCTGCGTCACGCCAGCCGAACGAGACGGGTACCTCGCCCGTCGGGCCCTGACGCTGGGAGGTGGCTCACTGTGGCTTCGCGTCGCTCGATCCTGGTGTCCTCGCTGATCGCCTCGCTGCTGTCGCTGGCCGCCGCGGCCGTCGCCCTGGCAGGCACGGCACCGGGCCCCGGTCTGCACTGACC
Source organism: uncultured Chloroflexia bacterium (assembly GCA_963744115.1). Taxonomy (GTDB): domain Bacteria; phylum Chloroflexota; class Limnocylindria; order Limnocylindrales; family CSP1-4; genus Chersky-267. The sequence continues at coordinate 339,549 of CAVUSI010000002.1, forward strand.
CATGCCGGCCTCGAACGGAGGTCGCTAAATACTGGCCACACACCGTGTATGATCGGCGCTGATCTCGGCGCCCGGGGCCGGTCCCCGGGACGGATGGGAGAGCGCGGTGGCCAGCCAGAGACAGGCCGAGCCTGACGATGATCGGTCGCCTTGGGTGCCCGATCATCGCCGCTCGCCCGGCGATCCGGCCGGCGAGCAGGCGGTCCCGCTCATCCATGACGTCAACGACCTCCTGACGGCGATCCTCGGCCATGCCCAGGTCGCGCTCGGCGAGCCGGGGCTCCCGGATGGCGTGCGCTCCGACGTCGAGGCGATCGCCCGGGCGGCACGCCAGGCCGCGCTCGTGACCCGGCGGTTGGTGGTGCTGCTCCGCCCCGACGTCGGGCAACGGACGGAGATGGACCTCCGCTCGGTGGTCGACGCGATGGCGGCGATGCTCCGACCGATGATCGGTGACGGGATCGACCTGCGGGTCGAACGAGGAATCCGACCGATCCGGGTGATCGAGGACCCGGTCGACCTCGAGGCCGTCATCCTCAACCTCGCGACGAACGCGCGAGATGCCATGCCCGACGGCGGGACCCTGACGTTCGGGTCCGCGATCCTGCCCGGAGCCGGAGGGCGCCGCGCCGGGATCTGGGTCTCCGACACCGGCTGCGGCATGGATGCCGTGACAAAGGCTCGGGCATTCGAGCCGTACTTCACGACCAAGGGCCCCGGCCGCGGGACCGGGCTGGGGTTGGCCTCGGTCGCCTCGCTGGTGCGTCGGAACGGGTGGACGATCCTGGTCGACAGCTCGCCCGGCCAGGGCAGCCGGTTCACCGTCACGATCCCGCTGGCGGCCCGGAGTCCCGCGCCCGGTTGACCCCGTCGCGCCGCGCGGCGCGACGTACCATCGGCCCGATGATCCCAGGACCGGAGACCGGCCTCGCCGCGCCCATCGACGTCCCGGCCGACCGCCGGGACGAGCCGCTGGCCCACAACCGTGACTTCAAGGTCCTCCTGACCGGACAGGGGATCTCGGCGATCGGCGATGCGGTCAGCTTCACAGCGATGCCGCTGCTCGTGCTGGCCCTGACCGGCTCGGGCCTCGCGATGGGGATCGTCGGCGTCCTCCAGTCGATCCCCGACCTGCTGTTCGGGATGGTCGCAGGCGTCCTGGCCGACCGGCACGACCGGCGGCGGATGATGCTGCTGGCCGATCTCGGCCGGGCCGGGCTGACCGCCCTGATCCCGCTCTCGTACGTCTTCGGCGTGTCGACGATCGTGGTCGTCTTCCTCGTCGCCGCGCCGATGAGCGTCCTCCGCTCGCTGTTCCTGGCGGCGTACACCGCGTCGTTGCCCAACCTTGTCGGCCGGCCCCAGCTCGGCCGGGCGAACTCGATCTTCGAGGCGATCTACAGCTTCGGCTACATCATCGGCCCGGGGATCGCCGGGCTCCTCGTCGCGACGATCGGCGCCGCCGAGACCATCGCCATCGACGCCGCTTCGTACGCCCTGTCCGCCGTCGCGTTGTTCCTCATCCGTCGGCCGTTGACGCTCGTCCGCGACCATCCTCCGCTCGACCTCGTCCGTGAGATCCGCGAGGGCGCCGCCTACGTCGTCCACCATCGACCGCTGCGCGACGCGGTGGCGTTCTGGGGTGCCGTCAGCGTCATCAGCGCCGGACTGGTCCCGGCGCTCGCGTACTTCGTCATCGAGGAGCAGGCGCTCGATGCCACCGCGCTCGGGCTGATCCTGGGGGCGTACGGGGCGGGCACGTTCCTCGGCGCGATCTTCACGACCCGCCTGCGACTCCGCCGGGCGGGCCGCCTGATGCTCGGCGGCAACCTCGTCCGCGGGCTGGCCCTGGTCGCGGTGGTGGCCATCGGGACGTTACCGGCGATGATGACGGCCGGCCTCGTCGCGGGGTTCGTCGACTCGGTCGTGCTCATCACCTACATCACGCTCCGCGCCGCAGCGTCGCCGGATGAGCTGATCGGCCGGATCGGTGGGACGGCCCGGACGATCTCGCTCGGCCTCCAGCCGATCGGGTTCGTCGTCGCGGGCCTGCTCATCGACGCAGCCGGCGGCGGCGTCACGCTGGCGTCCCTCGGGATCGCGCTGGCTGCCACGAGCGGGCTGTTCGCGTTGTCGCGGCCGCTGCGAGCGGCCGACGCCCAGACCCGTTGACTTAGGCGGCGACGGAGATGTCGAACGTGGCGACGGCTGGGGCTCGGGGCTCATCGAGGCGGACGACGACGAGGCAGGCGGGGCAGCTGAGCCCGTCCGCCAGCTCGGCGTCGGTCGCCCGGACGGGCTCGGCGCACCAGGGGCAGTCGAGCTCGACGACGGCGTTGGCGCTGTTGCGGAGCGGGCGTTCGAGTCGGTCCATGCCCGGACTGTGGACCGTGTCCGTGACAGCTAGCGTGTCATCGTCGGCGGGCGGTGCGTCTCTGGCACGATGGTGACGATGCGACCCGCGATCGAGACGATCGACCTGGTCAAGCGCTACGGTCGGACGACGGCCCTGGCCGGTCTGACGATGCGCGTGGAGCACGGCGAGGTGTTCGGCTTCCTCGGCCCGAACGGCGCGGGCAAGACCACGTCGGTCAAGCTCTTCCTCGGCCTCGCCCGGGCGACGTCGGGCAGCGGGTCCCTGCTCGGCGCCCCACTCGGCGATCGCGGGGCACGCCGGCGTGTCGGCTACCTGCCCGAGCTGTTCCGCTACCAGTCGTGGCTGCGTGCCCGTGAGGTCCTCGCCCTCCATTGCGAGCTGGCCGGCATCCCGGCCACCGACCGCCGGTCGGAGATCGAGCGCGCGCTCGGGACCGTCGGCCTGACGGAACGTGCCGACGATCCCGTCGGCACGTTCTCCAAGGGGATGCAGCAGCGCCTCGGTCTCGGCACGGCGCTGCTCGGGAAGCCCGAGATCGTCCTGCTCGACGAGCCGACGTCGGCGCTCGACCCCGTCGGCCGGGCGGACGTGCGGCGGATCATCCGCGAGGCCCGCGATCGCGGGACGACCGTCTTCCTCAACTCGCACCTGCTGTCCGAGGTCGAGCTGGTCTGCGACCGGGTGGCGATCGTCGATGCCGGTCGGGTCGTGGCGGCGGGCACCCTGGCCGAGCTCCTCGGCGAGGACTCGGTGCGGGTCCGGGCGAGCGGCCTCGACCGGGCCACGCGTGCGGCGCTCGGGCGGTTCGGTCCGCTGACCGACGACGGGGACTGGCTGTCGATCCAGCCCATCGCCACCGAGCGGATCCCCGAGCTCGTGGCGGCCGTGGTGGCTGCCGGCGGGGCCGTCCACGCGGTCGAGCCGGGTCGGGCGTCGCTCGAGGAGCGGTTCCTCGACCTGGTGGAGCGAGGGCGGGCCGGGTGAGCGGGCTCCGCCTGCTCCCGACGATCGTCCGACTGACGCTGTTCGAGGCGCTCCGCCGACGGACGCTGTGGGCCCTCGTCGGGCTGACGGCGGTCATCGTCGTCCTGACCGGATTCGGCTTCGAATACCTCGTGACCCAGGCCCGGGGCCACGGGACCCGTGAGCTCCAGCTCCAGGTCGGCGTGAGCCAGGTCCTCATCCTGTGCGCCTTCATGTTCGGGTTCATCCTCGCAGCGACCGCGGCGTTCCTTGCGGCGCCGGCGATCGCCGGCGACGTCGAGTCCGGCGTCCTCCTGGCGATGCTCGCCCGACCGCTTGGCCGCGGGACCTTCGTCGTCGGACGGTGGCTCGGGTTGGCGATCGTCGTCGGGATCTACGGGGCCGCGGCCGGCCTGCTGGAGATCGGAGCGATGAAGCTCGCGTCCGGCTATGGGCCGCCGGACCCGGCGGGGGCAGTCGGCGGGTTGGCGGCGCAGGCCGTCATCGTCCTGACCATCACGCTGCTGCTCAGCAGTCGCCTGCCGGCGATCGCCAGCGGCGCCATCGCCGTGGTCCTGTTCGGCCTGGCCTGGGGCGTCGGCGTCCTCGGCGGGGTCGGGGCGGCGCTCGGGGTCGGATCGCTCGAGACCGTGAGCTCGCTGACCCGGATCGTCTTCCCGTCGGATGGCCTGTGGCGAGCGACGATCTTCGCGCTCGAGCCGTCGGCCGTCATCGCGGCGATCAGTGGCAACCGGTCGGCCGAGATCCTCCAGGCCAACCCGTTCTTCGCCGCGACCGGCCCGAGCCCTGCCTACCTCGCCTGGTGCCTCGCCTGGGTCGCCGGGATCGTCGGACTGACCGTCCTGTCGTTCGCCCGCCGGGAGCTGTAGCGCCGGTCCCTCCCCCTGGAGGACGGGCGGTTCGGACGACGCCCTGGTCCGGGGTGCCGGTGGCCCGTATTCCCCATGGTGTGGAGCGCTGGAGTGTGGGAAGGTCTCACCCTCGTGAATGCACCGTCCGCCCACCGGCCCCGACCGGAACGGCTCCTCCGCGTCCTCGGCGCGACCGTCCTCGCCATGGCCGCGGTCCTGCCGCTCGGCGCGGCCGTGGCACCGGCCGCGGCCGCGGTGACGCCCAGGGTCGACCCGAAGGTGGTCATCGTCGTCGGGCCGGTCGGCTCGTTCGACGCCCACTACAAGGCGGACGGCGATGCGCTGGCCAGGGTCGCTCGCGAGTACACCCGGAACGTCGTGCTGATCAAGACGCCGAGGGCGACCTGGCCGGCCGTCAAGGCCGCCGCCCAGGGCGCCTCGATCTTCGTCTACCTCGGGCACGGCAACGGCTGGCCCTCGAGGTACCGCGATGCCCTCTGGCCGTTCACCCAGAACGGCCTCGGGCTGGACCCGACGACCGGGGCGGACGGCACGGCTCACGTCTACTACGGCGAGAACCAGGTCGCCTCGGACATCCGCCTCGCGCCGAACGCGGTCGTCCTGTTGTTCCACCTGTGCTACGCCTCGGGCAACACCGAACCCGGGCTGCCGACCGGGACCCTGGCCGACAAGAAGGCACGGGTCGACAACTACGGCGCCGGGTTCTTCGCTGCCGGGGCGCGGGCCGTCATCGCCGACGCCTACCACCCCAACGTGACCTATATCCGCCGACTGTTCACGTCGACGACCGGGATGAACAAGCTGTTCCACGACGTGCCGACCTACCACGGGCACGACATCGCGTTCGACTCGTTCCGCACGACCGGGGCCAAGATCGTGATGGATCCGACGAGCGTGGCGAGCGGCCCGTACTACCACTCCATCGTGTACGACCCGGCTCTGACCGCGGCGCAGGTCACCCGGACCGCCTACCGCCCGACCGACACGGTCCCGGCAGCCCTGGTCGTCCCGGGCGCGGCGACCACGGCGGGCACCCTCGACCTGTCGTCCGATCCGCTGCTGACCACGGCTGCCGGCACGCTGGACCCCGGCACCCGGCTCCGCATCCTGTCCGAGGCGCCGGCCCTGGCCGACGGGTCGCGGGTCGTCGAGGTCCGGACGCTCGACGGGGCGGCGTCGGGCTTCGCCCGGGCCGACGCGCTCCTGCCGGCCGATAGCACGCCGGCCAAGCTCTACGACGTCGACCCGCCGGGCGCGCTGATCGGCCCGAACGGCGACTACGTGTTCGATACGTTCCATGTCATCGTCCGTGCCTCCGAGCCGCTCGACGGGACGATCACGATCCGCAACGCCGCCGGCGACACCGTCAAGACGCTGACGGCGTCGGACGCCTGGTCCGTGTTCGACTGGGACCTCCGCGGGACCGGCGGCGCGGTCGTGGCCGACGGCCACTACACATGGTCGTACCGGGGGACCGAGCCGTGGGGCAACAACGCCGTCCCCTTCACGCGGTCCGGGGCATTCGACCTGGATGCGACCGATCCGGCGACGACCGCGACCGCCTCAGGCACGCTCCATCCCACGGGTTGGTACACGGCGACCGCGACCGTCAAGCTCGCCGGCCTCGACGCCGCCAGCGGGATGCGGGCGACGTACTATCGGCTCGACGGCGGCACGAAGACGCGGTACACGACGCCGATCGCGATCGCTCGCTCCGGAGACCATGCCCTCGCGTACTGGTCGGTCGACAAGGCCGGGAACGTCGAGTCGACCCGGACGCTGGAGGTCAAGGTCGACGTGACCGCGCCCGTGACGAAGGCCACGCTTTCCGGGCCCGTCGGGGAGGCCGGATTCTACCGGGACGACGTGACGGTCGGGCTCGCCCCGAGCGACGCGCAGAGCGGGGTCGCCTCGAGCGAGATCGCCGTTGATGGTGCCGCCCTGGCGCCGTATGGCGGTCCGGTCACGGTGGACGGCGAGGGGGTCCATCACGTCTCGTTCCGCTCGACCGACCTGACCGGCCGGACGGAGACGACGAAGACGGTGACCTTCACGATCGACCGGACGGCGCCATCGATCGGGGCGTCCGGCGCGGTCCGGACCGGGACCGCCCAGTTCTCGCCGAACGGCGACGGGATCGCCGACACGGTCTCTGTTACCCACGCGATCACTGAAGCCGGGGCCGTCCGCCTGGTCGTGACGCCGGCCGCCGGTGGCGCCCCGATCCGGACCGTGACGATCCCGGTCGCGACGGCGGGCGCGGGCACGATCGTCTGGGACGGCCGGGCCGACAGCGGCGGCGCGGTCCCCGACGGCGACTACACCGTGACCCTCACGGCGCTCGATCGGGCGCGGAACGTCGGCTCGAGCCAGAGCGCGGACGTCGCGGTCTTCGGCGCCTTCGTCGGGCTCGCCCCGTCGCCGGCCCGGTTCTACCCGCAGGACGGCGACGCGATCGCCCGCCAGACGGTGGCGGCATTCCGCCTGGCCACGGCGGCCGACATCCGGCTGACGGTCAGCAACGCGGCGGGGACCGTGGTCCGGACGATCACCGGGTCGTACCCGGCTGGCCCGGTCTCGATCGGCTGGGACGGCCGCGGCGACGGCGGCGCGTTCGTGCCGCAAGGGCTCTACCGGGTGGCGGTGACCGCCACCGTCGGCACCCGGCACGAGACCCACGCCGTCGGCGTGCGCGCCGCCGCGTTCGAGCTCCGGCCGTCTCTCACTTCCGTGCGGCGCGGGGCGCGGCTGACGCTCACGGTGGCGACGAGCGAGCCGCTCGGCGCGGCCCCGAAGCTCTCCGTCCGCCAGCCCGGCCTGGCCGTCTACGCGGTCAGGCTGACGAAGATCGGGACGTCGACTTACCGGGCGTCGTGGCTGCTGAAGGCCGGTGGTCGCGCCGGCAAGCTGGCGCTGCTGGTCTCGGGCACCGATCGCTCCGGCGGCCGCAACGCGACCGGTTTGAGCCTGCACGTCCGATAGCCCGCCGCGGCCCCATCCCGGCGAGCCACTGGCCATCGGCTGAGGTCGGGGCCGACCACGACCGGACGCTGTCGGGCGATCGTCCGCCGGCGCTATCCTCCGGCGATGGAGCGACCCGGACCCGAGCCGGACCTCGCCCGCTGCGCCTGGGCGGGCGCGGACGGCCCACGCCCCGACCCGCTCATGGTCGCCTACCACGACCTCGAGTGGGGCACGCCGGTCACGGACGACACGGAGCTGTTCGAGCGTCTCGCGCTCGAGAGCTTCCAGGCGGGTCTCTCGTGGTCGACGATCCTGCGCAAGCGCGAGGCCTTCCGGGCCGCCTTCCGTGGGTTCGACCCGGCGGTCGTCGCCGGCTTCGGAGCCGAGGAACGTGACCGCCTGATGTCGGATGCCGGCATCGTCCGGAACCGGGCCAAGATCGACGCGACCATCGGCAATGCCGGTCGGTTCCTTGCCGTCGTCGCCGAACGCGGTTCGTTCGCGGCCTATCTCCACGACCTGGTGCCCGGTCCGCCGGCACCCCTGCCGCGCGAGTCCGAGCCCGGCGGCATCCCCGCCCGCACCGAGGCCTCGGATGCCCTGTCGGCCGACCTCCGTGGGCGTGGCTTCGGCTTCGTCGGCTCGACGATCGTCTACGCGTTCATGCAGAGCGTCGGGCTGGTCGACGACCATCTGCCGGGCTGCTTCCGCTACCGCGGCTGACGCCGCCGCCGCCGCCCGGGCTACGGGATGGGCGAAGTCGAGACGAGCGTGCTCCACATGTAGGGGTCGGCCGCCGGGGTCTCCGCGTTGAACACGTCGCGAAAGACCTCGCCGGAGACCGTCTTGGTCCCGAGACTGCCCGTGAGCGTGACGCTGACGAGGCGCCCGGACACCCCGACATCGGACAGGTCGAGACCGTTGATCGTGCCGACGTTCGTCCGGGGGTCGGCGCCGAAGACGGCCGAGAGCTGGTCCAGGGTGTACGCGGCGGTCCGCCACTCGGCGCGCGGGGCAGCGGCGTCATAGGGCGTGCCGTCGGGGGCGCGATCGGGCGATCCGCGAAGGTAGGACACCGGCCCCGCGACGATCTTGCCGGTCGCGGTCGTGAAGACGTTCTCGTTGTCCTCGGTGGCGCCGCCGCCGGTCGAGTGGAACAGGGTGTTGGCGAAGGCCGTCCCGCTCCGGAGGACCTGCCCGGCGGTGGCGGTCACCACGGCGGTCGTCGCCGCCGTTTCGCCGAGCGATCCGCGGTAGACCTGCGTCCGTGAGTCGTCGTAGAGGTCGGAGAACCCGGTCTTCGGGTGGAGGCGACGGGCGGCATAGCTCCGGGCGGCGATGGCCTGAGCGCGCAGTGCCTCGACCGGCCAGGTCGAGGGCATCTCCGCCGGGACGACGCCACGGAGGTAGAGATCGAGCTCGGTCTCGTTGATCGCGTCGATCCCCGACGCGGTCGAGCGGAGTCGGATCGTCCCCCGGTAGCGATCGTACGAGCCCGGCTTCGACCAGACCTGGACGCGGCCACCGGCGACCGCGCCGGCACGCACCCGGACGGTGGTCCCGGCCAGCCGGTCGAGGAGGAGCTTCCCGGTGACGTCGCGGACGATGAGGTGCGTCCCCGTCGCGGTCTTCGTGACCCGGAGCTGAGCGTCCCTGGGGAAGGACCCGGTCACGCCGTCGATCGTCCACGGCCCGCCCCGACCGTAGATCCGGAGCGGAGCCGCCGCGGTCGGCTTGAAGGCGTGGAGGACGAGGATCCGGACCGGGCGCTTCGGATCCGTGACGCCAGGGGTCGTGCCCTGGTAGTAGTGCGCGAGGATGGTCGCGGCGTCCTCGCCGGCGAGCGCCCTGCCCCGGGCCCCGTACTGGGACATCCCCACGCCGTGACCGTAGCCGCGCCCGTAGAACACGATCGGCTGGGTCGGCGGATCCGGCACCGCCGCCGACGCGAGCGGCACCGACGACAGGACGAGGCCGACCAGCGCGACCACGGTGGCGAGGGTCGTGCGCATGGCGGCACGCGGCGCGCGCACGGGTCGGTGGAGGCGTCCCTGGTCGGGCACGGACAAGGCGATCTCTCCTGTCGGGAGGCTACCACCATGGACCGCCCAGCTCCCGGCCGACACCACCCGACGGGACCACGCCCGTCGACCCGAAACGCCTATGGACACCCCCGGCCCGGTGTAGCCTGTCGGCCGTGGACGCCCTGCGAACCGACGCGCTGACCAAGCACTACGGCCGACCGCACCGCCGTCGGATGCCCGCGGGCCCGTACGTGCGGGCCCTGACGGACCTGTCGATCGCCGTCAAGGGCGGCGAGATCTTCGGGTTCCTCGGTCCGAACGGCGCCGGCAAGAGCACGACGATCCGGTTGCTCCTCGGCTACCTCCACGCCACCTCGGGCCGCGCCGAGGTGCTCGGGCTCGACACCGCGACGTCGTCGGTCGAGATCCGCGGACGGGTCGGCTACCTGCCGGGCGGGATCGCGCTGTACGACGGGATGACCGGCCTGGACCTGCTCGACTACCTCGGCCAGCTCTACGGACGGACGCCCGTCCGGCGGCGTGAGCTGCTCGACCGGCTCGAGTTGTCGGACCGGACCCTGCGCCGGCAGGTCCGCGATTACTCGCGCGGGATGCGCCAGAAGGTCGGGATCGTCCAGGCCCTCCAGCACGACCCCGAGCTGGCGATCCTCGACGAGCCGACGGAGGGGCTCGATCCGCTGATGCAGCGGGCCTTCTACGACGTCCTCGACGAGCTCCGCGCCGCCGGCCGGACGATCTTCTTCTCGTCGCACGTCCTGTCGGAGGTCGAGCGCGTATGCGACCGGGTCGCGATCATCCGCGCCGGTCGGCTGGTCGCCCTCGAGGATGTCGCGGCTCTGCTCGCTCGTCGCAAGCGTCATGTCGAGCTCCGGTTCCGCGGCCCGGCGCCCGTCCTCAGCGCCGTCCCGGGTGTCAGTGGGATCGCCATCCACGACAGCCTGCTCACCTGCCAGCTCGAGGGCGACGTCGGGCCGTTCCTGGCGGCCCTGGCGGGCACGACCGTCGCGGACCTGACGATCGAGCCGGCCCACCTGGAGGAGGCGTTCCTCGAGTTCTACGAGGGCGAGGGCCACGATGAGGGCGTCCAACACGGCGAGGAACCGCCGCGCGGCGCGGACCCGACGCCGGCTGTGGGCGTGGCGCCGACCGACGAGCCCACGGCCGGCGAGGCCACGGCCGGCGAACCTACGAGCGACGAGGCGCCCGCTGTCGCGGAGACCGGCGCGGCATGAGCCTTCGGCTGTTCCGACGGACGTGGGCGGCGCAGCGGCTCAAGCTCGTCGCCGTCTCGGTCGGCCTGCTCATCTGGGCGACGCTGATGCCGCTCGTCTACGAGGCGTTCAAGGAGCAGATCCAGATCCTGCTCGGGTCGGGCTCGCAGTTCGCCCAGTTCGCCCAGTTCGCCCAGTTCGGCGGCGGGGACCTGTTCAGCCTGCCGGGCGCGATCGCCGTCGGGTTCATCCACCCGATCGCCGTCGCCCTGTCGCTGGTGTTCGCGCTCGGGTTCGCGGTCGCTGCCGTCGCCGGTGAACGCCAGCGGGGGACGCTCGAGGTCCTGCTCGCCCGACCCCTGTCACGCCGACGGATCTACGGGACGTTCCTGGTGGCGACGATCGTCTTCCTGGCCATCGCCATCGCCGCCCAGGTCCTCGGGACCATCATCGGGGCTGCCCTCGGCGGGGCGATGGGGGAGCTTCGACCCGACCGCCTGGCGGTCATGTGGCTGAACGGCGTCCTGGTGTTCGGCGCGTTCGGGGCCGTTTCGCTGGCCGCCTCGGTCTCGTTCGACCGGCTCGGGCCGGCCTTGGGCCTGAGCCTCGCCTTCGTCCTGATCTCCTACTTCCTCGAGATCATCGGCTCGTTGTGGACCGCCGCCAAGGGCCTCCAGCCGTACTCGCTGTTCCACTACCTCGACCCGCGCGGCGCGTTGAACGGGACGACGACGACCGGGGACTGGCTCGTCCCGATCGCGGTGTCGGCCGTGGCGATCCTCGTCGCCCTGACGGTGTTCCCGCGACGCGACCTGGCGGCGCCGAGCTGATCCGGCCGATCGGCGCGCCGACGGGATGCGATGCTCGGACCATGACGAATGTCGATGGTCAGCGCCCTGTCTCGGACGTACGGTGGTCGCATCGTGACGACCGTCGATCCGGGTCCCGCGCCGCTCGCCGAGCCTCCTGCCATGGCTCCTGAGGACGCGCTCGTCGACGAGCTCGCCCGCCGGGTCGAGAACGAACGAGCCCTGCGCGAGATCGCCGCGCGATTCGCTGCGATCACCGACCCCGCGGTCCTGCTCCAACATGTGACCGACGAGGCCAACCGCCTGGTCTCGGGCGACGGGACGATCCTCGACGTCGTCCAGCCCGGGACCCGGATCCTCGTCTGGGCCTACGACTCGGGGTTGGCCAGGTCGTTCGCACCCGACGAGATCAGCGACTACACGCTGCCGATCGGCGTCGGGCTGACCGGTCGAGCGGTCGAGGAGCGGCGCGTCCTGGTCGCCGGCGACGACCTCGTCCACGAGTTCCCGCCGTCTGACGACTCCGACCGGTTCTTCGAGCTCACCGGCTTCCGCTCGATGATCGCCGCACCGATCGGCGACGACCGGACCCCGCTGGGCGCGCTCGAGGTCTACTCGACCCGTCCCGACGCGTTCGACGACGACGACGCGGCACTCGTCGGGGCGTTGGCCGACCACGCGGCGGTGGCGCTCATCACCGCCCGCCGGATGGCCGACCTGACCGAGTCGAAGGCGGAGATCGCGCGACGCGCCGCGGAAGAGCGCAGCCTCCGCCAGATGGCCGCCCGCCTGACCGCCATCCGTCAGCCGGAGACGATCGTCCAGGAGACCGTCGACGTGGCGGCGCGCCTGCTCCGCGCCGACGGCGCCCGGATCGACCTGATCGACCCGGTCCTCCGGCTCCTGCGTGGCGCCTACATGTCCGGCGGGGCCCGGCCGACCGAGGAAGAATGGCCGGACACCCCCGACGAGACGATCGACACGGGCATCTCGGGTCTGGTCGTCGCCGAGGCGCGGACGTTCTACACCGGGGCGTATCTCGAGGACGACCGCTTCCGCCACGGCTCGGGCTCCGACACGTACATCCGGAACCAGGGCATCCACTCGGTCATGGCGGCACCGCTGATCGGCGAGGACGGGCCGTTCGGTGCGATCACGGTGTACACCACCCGGGGCGAGGCGTTCGACGACGCCGGCGCCGAGTTGCTCGAGGCGATCGCGACCCAGGCGGCCATCGCCTTCGCCAACGCGCGGCTCATCGAAGCCCTCGACCGGTCCAGCCGCGAGCTGGCGCGACGGGCCGAGACCGAGCGCTCGCTGCGCGAGATCGCGGCCCGGATCTCGGCGATCCGCGACCCCGACGCCGTCATCCAGCACGCCGTCGACGAATGCGTCCGGCTGCTCGACGCGGGCACCGCGCGGATCGAGCTCATCGACCGCCCGGCAGGGCGATTGCGCGCCGCCTATATCTCCGCCCGCGGCGACACGTCGGCCGTCGACGAGCGAGCCCGTGCCGGGCGTCCGCTCGGCACGGGGGTCGGCGGCAAGGTGGTGGCCGACGGCGCGACGTTCTTCACCGGCGCCTACCTCGACGACACCCGGTTCGAGCACGACGCGGAGGAGGACGATTACGTCCGCCAGGTCGATCTCCGATCGGTCCTGTCGGTGCCGCTGTACGGTGGATCCGAGGTGATCGGGGTCCTGTCCGCCGGCTCCAAGCGCGCCGATGCGTTCGACACCGACGATGCGGCGGTGCTCGAGGCGTTGGCCACGCAGGTGTCGGTCGCGATCGCGACCGCCCGGCTGATCGAGGAGCTGGGCCGCTCGCGCCACGAGGTCGCCCGGCGGGCCGAGACCGAACGCGCCCTGCGCCAGATCGCGGCTCGGATCACCGCCCTGCACGAGCCGGCGACCATCCTCGAGCAGGCCGCCGCGGAGGCGGGCACGCTGCTCGACGCGGAGGGGGCGACGGTCGATCTGTTGAGGCCGGTCGGGATCGCCACTGGCTTCTTCGTCGGGATCGGGCTCGCCCAGGACGAGGGCAACGCCCCGGAGCTCATGGACCTCGAGACGGCGGCCGGGGTCGGCATCTCGGGTCGGGCCATCTCCGAAGGACGACCGATCGCGACCGGCGACTACCTCACCGACGACACGTTCCAGCACGAGGCGTCCCGCGACGAGTTCATCCGGTCGCAGGGGATCCACTCGGTGATGGCGGCGCCGCTGATCACCGAAGGCGTCCCCGTCGGCGTGATCAACGTCCATGCGCTCAGAGTCGACGCGTTCGGACCAGACGAGCTCCGGATCATCGGCGCGATCGCCGACATCGCCACCCTGGCCGTCACCAACGCCGGCCTGATGGAGCGGATCCAGGCGTCGGACGAACGCCACCGTCGCCTCGCCGTGGCGTCGCCGGACCTGATCTGGTCCGCCTCTCCGGACGGCGTCTTCACGTTCATCAGTGAGGCGTCGCGGGACTTCCTCGGATACGCTCCGGACGAGCTGGTCGGGCGCCATTTCATGACGGTGGTCGCACCGTCGGCCGTCGCCCGCGCCGCCGAACGCTGGCAGCAGCTCCTCGACGACCCGGCCACCCGTCAGCTCGTGCCGCTGCAGCTCGTGACCCGGGACGGGACCGAGGTCCCGTCCGAGATCACGGCGGTCGGCGTGGTCGTCGACGGTCGCTTGGATGGGATCCACGGCTCGACCCGCGACGTGCGCACCCGTGAGCGACTGGAGCTCGAGCTGCGCCGCCAGGCTGCCGAGATCGCGGCCAGCGAGGAGCGCGCTCACCTCGCCCGCGAGCTTCACGACTCGGTCACCCAGGCGCTGTTCAGCATGACCCTGATCACCCGGAGCATCGAGCTCCTGCTCGCCCGCGACCCGGCGGCGGCCGGCGAGCGACTGGAGACCCTCGGCGAGCTCCAGAGAGATGCCCTGGCCGAGATGCGCGCCCTGATCTTCGAGCTGCGGCCGGGCAGCCTGGAGCGCGACGGCCTCGTCGAGGCTCTGCGCACGCACGCCGCCGCGGTCGAGGGACGGACGGGCCTGTCCATCGTGGTCGACTGCGACGAGCTTCCAAGCCGGCTCGCCCTGGGCACGGAGGACGTCCTCTATCGGATCGGCCAGGAAGCCCTCCACAACGTGGTGAAGCATGCCGGCGCCAGCCGCGCCCGGATCGCCGTCGCGGTCAGCGACGGCACCGCCCTGCTGACCGTCGAGGACGATGGGGTCGGGTTCGACCCCGCGGCGATCCCGCCGGGGCACCTCGGGATCGAGGGCATGCGGGTGCGCGCGGAGCGGACGGGGGGAAGACTCGAGGTCGACGCCGCTCCCGGTCGGGGGACCCTGATCCGCGCCAGCCTGCCGGTGGCGCCGAGCGGCGACCGCTCCGAGCCATGACCGACCTGGTGACGCCGACCGTCCGGGTCCTCGTCCTCGATGCCGACCGTCGCGTCCGGGCGGCGCTCGCCTCGCTCATCGGTCTGGCCAGCGGGCTGGCCCTGGTCGGGTCGACCGGGCGGATCGACGAGGCGCTCGGCCAGCTCGGGTCCGAACGTCCCGACGTCGTCGTCCTCGACCCGCGACTCCCCGACGTCGATGACGGGCTCCAGCTCATCACGGCGATCCGGGCTGGGCGGCCCGACATCGGGATCGTCGTCCTGACCTGGGACGATGCGGTCGGGTCGCGGTCGCTGGCGGCCGGCGCCGATCGGTATGTGCCCAAGACGATCGAGCCGGAGGATCTCATCGCGACGATCGAGTCGCTGCTCGGCGGTCGGGATCCAGCCGGTTCCGGCGAGATGGGCCTGAAGTAGACTCGATCCTCGACGGCCCCGACGCTATCCCGGAGATGCCGACCGTGAGCAGTCCCAGCCCGATCCGCGTCCTGCTCGTCGACGACCACGGGGTCGTCCGCACGGGCCTCCGCGTCTTCTTCGATCTGCTCGACGACATCGAGGTCATCGGCGAAGCTGCCGACGGCAGCGAGGGCGTGGCGATGGCCCGCCGGCTCCAGCCGGACGTGGTCCTGATGGACCTCCTGATGCCGAACATGGACGGGGTGACCGCCATCACCCGGATCAAGGCCGAGTCGCCCGACATCGAGGTCGTGGCGATGACGAGCTTCATCGAGGAGGAGAAGGTCACCGCGGCGCTCGAGGCGGGCGCGACCGGCTACCTCCTCAAGGACGCCGGCGCCGACGAGGTCGCCCAGGCGATCCGGGCCGCCATGGCGGGCGAGATGGTCCTCGATCCGCAGGTGACGCGGCTCCTCGCCCAGCGGATGCGGGCCAAGCCGGCCCCGGACCCGATCGAGCCGCTCACGGACCGCGAGCGGGACGTGCTCCGGCTCGTCGCTCGCGGGTTGAGCAACAAGGAGATCGCCTACGAGCTGGGGATCGCCGAGGGCACGGCCAGGACGTACGTCAGCAACATCCTGGGCAAGCTCGGCCTGACGAGCCGGACCCAGGCTGCGCTCTACGCGGTCGAGCACAAGCTCGCCTGACGCCGCGAAGCGAGGCGGATCGCGTGACGGCCCCGGTCGTACCTCGAACGGACGGTCGACGAATGTTCACCCCCAGCTAGGGCAAAGCTCGGGTCCGCGGATCGACATCCGACGCTCGGCCGCCGCGCCACGCCGCGCGACACTGACCTCGGTCCCGGGGGACGCCGGCTCGGCGGCCCGGGAGGAAGGAGGTCACAAGGTGAACCACATCGATCGCATGACGGTCGTCACGCGTCGGCAGCAGGAGATGATCCGCGATGCCGCCGCCGAGCGCGTCAGCATGTCGGCCGCGAAGCCCCAGCGGACCCGCCTCGTCGCGCTCGGTCGCCTCGTCGCCCTCCGGACGGCTCCGGCCGGCTAGGCCCTCCTCCGCTCCTCCACTCGAGACCTCGGCTCCCCCGGCCGGGGTCTCGTGGCGTGTCAGCGGACCTCGAGGATCCGGAACCGCAGTCGACCCGACGGGACGATCGCCTCGACCTCGTCGCCGACGGCCCCCCCGAGCAGGGCGGCCCCGATCGGCGAGCTGGATGAGATCCGCCCGGCGGCTGGGTTCGCCTCGGTCGGCCCGACCAGGCTGAAGGTCTCCTCCTCGCCGTGGGGACCCTCGACGAGCAGGGTCGAGCCGAGTCGCGCCCGCCCGCCGTCGACCCCTTCCTCGATCAGCTCGACATGGCGCAGCAGGTCCTCGATGGCGCGGATGCGTCCCTCGGCGAACGACTGCTCCCGGCGCGCCTCGTGGTAGTCCGAGTTCTCCTTGAGGTCGCCCAGCTCCCTCGCCGCGACGATCCGGGCGACGATCGCCGGCCGGGTCACCGTGGTCAGCTCGAGCAGCTCGGCCTCGAGCGCGGCCACACCGTCGGCCGACAATCGGGTCGGGGCCTTGGGCGCCTTGACGGACGATGCGGCAGCCGCCGTCAGGCGTGGCGAGGATGTCGTCCGCGGCCGGGCGGCCGCGGGTCGGGACGGCGCCGCCGACTTGAGCGCTGTCTTCGAACGCAGGACCCCGGACGCCCCGGTCGGATCGGCCCGGCCCTGGCGGCTGCGTGGATCCGCCGCTGCGCGTCGCTGGGCGTCGCTGACCGGCTCCGGTCCCTCCTCCGCCAGGAGCGCGCCGGAGATCCCGTGCGCCTTGCGGACCTTGTCGGCGGTCTGCAGGTTGGCGAACGGAAGGACCACCGACGGGTCGTGGAGTCGAGCCGCGGTGTCGGGCGCGACGCCGGCGGCGAACGCGTCGAACAGGGCGTCCTCGTACTCCTCCGGGGCGTCGGTCTCGGCCCACCAGATCCGGAAGCGGTCCAGGCCCGTCAACGCCTTGAGCCAGTACCCGCCGGCGTGGGGCTTGCGTTCGCCCAGCACGGTCCGCTGGAATGCCGCGACCCGCTTCCCGATCGAGACCGCGGACATCCCGATGTACACGACCGGCTGATCGGGGAGCCAGAAGCCGTGGAGCCGCGCCGCCAGCTCACGTCCGGTCGGCCGGGCGCCGTCGACCATCAGCGTAGGGACGCGCTCGATCCATAGCCCGATCGCATTGAAGTCGATCGGGGCGGCCGTCGGCGGCTGCGGCAGCTCGACGAGATAGACCCCGGGCCGGTTGGACCGGACCGGGGTCCCCCAAGTCGCAGGGCCGTCGGCCATCAGGCCGACCGAGCGGAGGATCTCGGCGCCGCCGGCGACGGCGGTGCGCTCGGGCGCGCGGGCCTCGTCAGGCAGGGTCGACCTCCCCCGTGGCGACGCGATAGACGCCCCAGCCGATGATCCCGCCGACGACCGGCCCGACGATGTAGATCCAGAGGTCGTTGAGGTTCCCGCTGAGGATCGCCGGGGCGATCGATCGAGCCGGGTTCACCGACGAGCCGGTGAACGGCACGAGCGCGAAGTGGATCACCAGCAGGGTCAGCGGGATCGCGAACGCGGCCTGCGTGGGCGCCTTCTTGGTCGACACCAGGATCACCAACAGGAAGAACGCCGTGAACAGCGTCTCGAGGAGCAGGGCCTTGACGGTATCGACGCCGCTTCCGGGCTGGGTGACCGTCTCGGCGACGGCGGCCTGACTGAACACGATGAGGATGACCGCGGAGGCCGCGATGGCTCCGATGAGCTGCGACACGATGTAGCCGACGCCCGTCATCGGATCCAGCCGCTTGTCGATCACGGCCGCGACGGTCACCGCCGGGTTGAAGTGGCCGCCGGAGACACCGCCGAAGATCTGGATCGCGACGAACAGCCCGAACCCGAACCCGAAGGCGATCACGACGAGGTCGCCGCCGCCCGGGTAGAACGCCTTCTGCGACAGGATCGCCATGAAGCCGATCGTGAAGAACGTGAATGTCCCGAGGAGCTCGGCCAGGAGTTTCTTGGTGTCCACGACTGCATCCCTCCGCTGGGTCTCGCCGCGGCCGTGCTGGGCTGCCGGGCGACCCCTAGTCTAGCGGTAGGCCGAGGGCACCCGGCGGTTCCGGTGTGGGGGACCTCTCGCGTCATCCCGGCATGGATCGGGCGGCCGGCCAGCCTGGTGGCTCTCGTATGATCGGCCCGTGGATCGGATCCGGGTCGGGAAGCCAGGATGAGCGGGCGCGGCACCCCGGCATCCGACGCCGTCCGGCGGGCGGGCGTGGTCCATACGATCCACGAGTTCGAGCGCGACGACGCCCCCGGGCGAGGGGATCACCGGCCGTCCTGGGGTCTGGAAGCGGCTGCGGCGCTCGGCGTGCCGCCCGGCCGAGTGTTCAAGACGCTCGTGGCGAAGGTCGATGAGACCCGATCGGTGGTGGGCGTGGTCCCGGTCGACGCGGAGCTCGATCTGAAGGCCCTGGCGGCCGCCGTCGGCGGTCGTCGGGCGGCCCTGGCGGATGCCGCCGAGGCGGAGCGTGCGACGGGCTATCGGGTCGGGGGGATCAGTCCAATCGGCGGTCGTCGCCGGCTGCCGACGGTCATCGACGTGACCGCCCTCGAGCCTGCCACGATCTTCGTCAGCGGAGGTCGGCGCGGCCTCGACCTGGAGCTGGCCGGGTCGGACCTCGTCGCGCTCACCGGGGCGACCGTCGGGCCGATCGCACGCCGGGCCTGACCGGCGGGCAGGGTCGGCGGCCGTTCGGCCGTATCATCTCGGCGATGTCGCGTCGGACGCTGATCGGGCCGCTCGCTCTGGCCGCGGCCATCGCCGTTGGCCTGTTCGTGGTCGGCGGCGGGCCGGGGGTCGGGTCGCCGGTAGCCTCATCCGGGCCGGGCGCGAGCCCGACGCCGGCTCTGGCGGGCGCCACCCTCGATCCCGGCGCGACCTCGAGCCGGGGCCCGTCGCCGGCGTCCCCGAGCCCGACGGCGACCCCCGCGGCCACGTCCGCTCCCGCAGCGTCGACCGGCCCGACGTCCGCCCCGACGAGCGCGCCCGGCGTGTCCCCCGCGACATCGACCGTCGCCCATCCGCTCGCCGCGCGGCTCCAGAAGACCCTGGATCGATTCGCGGTGGCCCATCGGCTGCCGGGAGCCAGCGTGACGATCACCTGGCCGGACGGCCGGACGTGGACCGGGACGACCGGCCTGGCCGACGTCAAGACCGGGCGCAAGGTGACCGCCGACACCGCCTTCGCGATCGCCAGCATGAGCAAGACGTTCACCTCGGCGCTGATCCTCAGCCTGGTCGACGACGGCAAGCTCAGCCTCGACTCGAAGGTCGCGACGATCCTGCCGGCGGTCCGCCTCGGGACCCCCGGCGTGCCGATCCCGCCCGGCGTCACGGTCAGGATGCTGCTCGATCACACGAGCGGGCTGGCCGACTTCTTCTTCGGCAAGGGGATCGACGCCGCCTTGCTTGCCCGGCGCGGCGCGACCTGGACTGCGGATCAGGCGCTGGCCTACGTCGGGAAGCCGCTCGGCAAGCCCGGGCGGACATGGCATTACTCCAACACGAACTACCTCCTGCTTGGACTGCTCGCCGAGAAGGTCGTCGGGAAGCCGTTCGCGACCCAGATCCGGGACCGGTTCCTCGACCCGCTCAAGCTCGACGGGGCCTACATCCAGGTGGCCGAGAAACCGCCGGGCCCGATCGCCCAGGGCTATTACTACACCGGATATAGCCTCGCCGAGGTGCCAAAGGGCCTGGCCGATGCGCGTCGGACGGTCGTGCCGTTCACCTCGGTCATCACGGCGGCCGGGTCGGCCGGTGACGTCGCGGCGACATCGGCCGATCTGGCGGCCTGGGCGCGCGCCCTGTACGGCGGTGCCGTGCTCCGGCCCGAGACGCTCGCCGCGGCCGTCGCGGACGCGAAGAAGACCGCGAGATACCACCCCTACGTTCCGTACGGCCTCGGCGTCCAGGTGACGAAGATCGGCGATCGCGTCGCGCTCGGCCACAGCGGCCGGTTCATCGGCGTCCGGGGCGAGCTCCGCTACTTGCCTGCCGACGGCCTGGCGATCGCGATCGTCGCCAACCAGAACGGGGTCGACACGAGGCCCCTGATCGCCAAGCTCATCTCGCTGGCGCTGCCGACGCCGTAGACGTCGGCCATCGGCCGGCGGGCGTCAGCCCCGCCGGCTGCCCGTCCGCGTCCGGATCGGCTTGTGGTGAGCGTGATGGCGCGGCCCGTCGCTCCCGGTTGCGCCGTCGCGGCTGCCGAACCCGCGGATCGGTCGCGGGACGACCGAGCGATCGGGCTCGAAGCCCTCGGCGACGCGATACGGGATCGCGTGCTTGAGCAGGCGCTGGACGCCCTTCAGCAGCTCGACCTCGTCGACCGTGACCAGGGAGATGGCGATGCCGGTGGAGCCGGCCCGCCCGGTCCGGCCGATCCGATGGATGTAGTCCTGGGGCTCGAAGGGAAGCTCGAAGTTGACGACGTACGGGAGCTCCTCGATGTCGAGACCGCGAGAAGCGACGTCCGTCGCGACCAGGCAGGTCACCTCGCCCCGCTTGAAGTCCTCGAGGGCGCGGGTCCGCTCCGGCTGGCTTCGATCCGAGTGGATGGCGATGGCGGCGACGCCGCGCCGATCGAGGTAGGAGGCGAGTCGGCTCGCAGCCAGCTTGGTCCGGGTGAAGATGAGCACCTGCTCCATCTTGTCGCGCCGGATGAGGTGGATGAGGAGGTCCTCCTTGCGGTCCCGATCGACCGGGTAGAGGACCTGCTCGACGCCCTCGGCGGCGGTGTTGCGGGCGGCGACCTCGACCGTCGCCGGATCGTTCAGGAACTCCTGCGCGAGCCGTCGGATCTCCTCGGAGAACGTCGCGCTGAACAGCAGGTTCTGGCGCTTCGCCGGGAGCAGGGCGACGATCTTGCGGATGTCCGGGATGAACCCCATGTCCAGCATCCGGTCCGCCTCGTCGAGGACCAGGATCTCCACCTGGGTGAGGTTGACGGTGCGCTGGCCGACGTGGTCCATCAGTCGACCCGGCGTCGCGACGAGGATCTCGATCCCCGAGCGGAGCGCCTTGATCTGCGGGTCGATCGGGATCCCGCCGTAGACCACGGCCGAGCGGAGTGGGACGTGCCGACCGTAGGCGGCGACGCTCTCGGCGATCTGCATCGCCAGCTCGCGGGTCGGGGTCACCATCAGCGCCCGGACGGGATGGCGTGCGGGCGAGAAGCTGGTGTTGGCGTGGGCCTTCAGTCGCTCGAGGATCGGCAGGGTGAACGCCGCGGTCTTGCCGGTCCCGGTCTGGGCGGCGGCGAGCAGGTCGCGACCCGCGAGCACGAGCGGGATGGCTTCTTCCTGGATGGGGGTCGGTTCGGTATAGCCTTCCTCGGCGACGGCGCGGAGGATGTCGGCCGAGAGGCCGAGGTGGTCGAACGTCAAGCAGGGCTCCTGTGGCCCGTCGGGCCTGGGCCGTTGTGGGCGGATCGGTACGGTCGGGACGCGGATCGGGCGGGTCTGCCCCGACACCCCCGGTGAGCGAAGGCGGCGCGTCGTCTCGCGCGGAGCATAGCGGAAACGGAATCGAAGAGCGCCGGAGCGGTGAGGCCCCGGCGCTCTCTGATCCCCCCGAGCCCGTTCAACGGTGACGGGTCACCATCGACGGGCCCGGAGGATAGGCGTCATCGCGCCGTCCGACGAGGGGTTGACGGCCTTGCCGGACACCTTGCGGTGCATCCTGGCAACGGAGCGTGGGGCGGTCCGGGTCGGTCCGATCGGGTCCGGGTCGGTCCGGTGGGGTGGGCCCGACCCAGGACCTCCGGTCAGCGCGTTGACGGATCGTCGGTCACTCGGACGGCGGATTGCCGGCCGGTCTGCGCGGGATCGCCAGCCCTTCGCCGGGGTGCAGGACGCGGATCGCGACGTCCGGGGCGAGTCCCCGCGCGGCCTCCCGGAACTCCCGTCCCGGCAGGCGCAGGCGGTCCGGCTTGACCCGGTCGAGCGTCTTCGGCCAGAACGTGCCCCAGTGGACCGGGACGGCGAGTCGCGGACGGAGCAGGGTCAGCGCCTCGGCCGCCATCGTCGGGTCCATGTGCCCGCCGCGCAGGTTGGGTCCCCAGCCCCAGACCGGGACGAGGGCGAGGTCGAGATCGCCGAGCTCGGCCATCTCCGGGTAGATCGCGGTGTCGCCGGCGAAGTAGACCCGCTGGTGCCCGTCGCTCACGACGAATCCGAGCGCCGGCGCCGTCGGGCCGAACGGGGGACGGAAGCCGCTGTGGTCGGCCCGGACGATCTCGATCGTCAGCGGACCGTGCGTCGTGCGCTGGCCCGGCGAGAACTCGTCGACGTCGCGGTGGCCGGCCGACCGGAAGATGCCGCCCGAGCCGGCGGGCACGATCAGCCGGGGGTCGCCGAGCCGCCGCAGCGACGGCAGGTCGAGATGGTCCTGGTGCAGATGGCTGATCAGGACGACATCGATCCCCTCGATCAGGGCATGGGCGACCGGACCGGCCTTGCGGTCGAGCGGACCGATCCGTTCGCGGATCGCGGGGTCGGTCAGGATCCTGACACCGGCGAGCTCGATCCTGATCGTGGCGTGACCGAGCCAGTCGATCTTCCCGTCCATCACGGCGAGTATGCCGGAGCCGGCGACGCACGACCGCGGGCGTGGTCCTTGCCGACACCGATGGCCTCAGCTGGGATTACCATGCGGCCATGACGACCACGACCACGCCTGCCGACCGGCTCTATTTCACCGGTGACGACGAAGCGGACCGCCTGCTGGTCGCGGAGCCGCTCGCCCTCCTGATCGGGTTCGCGCTCGACCAGCAGGTGACGGTCCAGAAGGCGTTCAGCGGGCCCCTCGAGCTCAAGCGTCGGATCGGCGGGCTCGACGCGGCCAGGATCGCTGCGATGGAGCCCGAGGTCCTCGACGAGGTGTTCCGACGACCCCCGGCGCTCCACCGGTTCCCGAGCTCGATGGCCACCAAGACCCAGGCCCTCTGCGCGGCCATCGCAGCGGACTACGGCAACGATGCAGCCCGGGTCTGGACCGGAGCCCGCGACGGCAAGGATCTCGAGAAGCGGCTCCTCGGCCTGCCCGGCTTCGGGGCCATGAAGGCCAAGTCGATGATCGAGATCGTCGGTCTGCGACTCGGCGTCCGGCCGCCCGGCTGGGAGGGTGTCCGGCCGACCCATCCGACCCTCGGCGGCGTCGATTCGCCGGAGGCCCTCGCGCGCTACCAGGAGGGCAAGCGCGCCTACAAGGCGTCGCTCAAGGCCAAGAGCGCCTGACCTCCGCGGCCGGCGGTGCCCGGCCGCACCCGTCGGCTTGACCGGTCCCGACCGCAGGCACACCATGCCCGGGCCCATGGATGGACACGCCGCACTTCGTCGAGCCGTTGCGGGGCTGATCCTCGTCGCGGCGATCGCCGCGCTCGCGGGCTGCTCGGGGTCCCCGGGTGTCGGATCCGTGGCTCGTCCCCCGGCCGGATCGGTCCGGTCGCCCGGCGCGTTCCCGAGCGACGGGACCGAGGCAGGCGCCGGCTCGTCGCTCGTCGCGACCGACGGCGAAGAGGCTGCCGGACCGTCCGATGCGCCGGGATCGGGGCCCGGGTCGCCCGTCCCGGATCCCGCCCAGGCGTCCTCCGCTCCGTCGACCCCGACCGCGACGACGGTCCCGTCTCCGGCGGCCTCGCCGGCCACGACACCCGCCCCGGCGTTGGTCCCGCCGCCGAGGGCCGGTCCGTTCAGCATGGATCTCTTCCGGAAGGGTGACTTCGTCGGCGAGAAGACGCCGATCTGGTGCGCGCCGGCCGCCCTCCAGACGATGATCAACATCATGTCGCCCGGCGCCGATACGACCCGGAAGACGCAGAAGCTCCTCCACTCCATCGCCCGCAAGCTCGGTCCGGCGCCCGACAAGGGTTCCGAGCCGGAAGGCGAGGCTCGGACCCTGACGTCACTCGGCTATGGGAAGTACCGCGTGCTGGTGACCAGGACCCGCACCCAGGCGATCCACGCCGCCGCGACGGCCATCCGGCTGACCGGCCGACCGGCCGCGCTGCTGGTCTGGCGCGGCGCCCATAACTGGGTGATGTCGGGCTTCCGGTCCACGGCCGACCCGGCGCTCGGTGGGGCCTTCCGGGTGACCGACCTTCGGATCGAGGACGTCTGGTACCCCCGGATCAGCAGCATCTGGGGCGAGTCGCGCCCACCGGACGTCCTCGTCCCGGCTCGCCTGATGCCCGAGGACTACCTGCCCTGGCGTCGACCGACCGGACGCTACCCCGGCAAGGACGGCCGGTTCGTGCTCATCGTCCCGGTGGCTCGCTGAGGCGGCGATCGTCCCGCACGACCGAGCCGCCCTTCATCACCAGCACCGGGTCCTGGAGCGCCTTCAGACCGGTCCCATCGGCCGCCTCGAATGGGTCACCAGGTACCGCGAGCAGATCGGCGTAGTGCCCGACCGACAAGGTCCCGACCCGATCGGCCCAGCCCATCATCTCGGCGGCCACCATGGTCGCCGCCCGGACGGCGCCGAGCGGGGTCATGCCGTGATGGACCATGAGCGGCAGCTGGATCGCGTTGGTGCCGTGCGGGTAGACACCTGAATCGGTCCCGAAGGCGATCCGGACGCCGGCCGCGACCGCCTTCCGGAAGCCGGCGCGCTGCGCCTCGGTCGTTTCGTCGTTCTTGCGCATCGTCTCGGCGGGCCAGCCGCCGCGGAGCCCCTCGGCCGCGATCCAGTCGCCGTTGTAGATGTCGGCGACCAGATACGTCCCGTGCTCGGCCATCAGCGCGATCGCCTCGTCGTCCATCAGCGATCCGTGCTCGATCGAGCGGACCCCCGCCCGGACCGCCAGCTTGATCCCTTCGGCACCGTGGGCATGGGCCGCGACGTACCGTCCGCGGGCGGTGGCGGCTTCGACGGCCGCCTCGAGCATCGGACGATCCAGCTCGACCCGGCCCGGCTCGGTCCCGCGGGTCAGCACCGCCCCCGTGGCCAGGACCTTGATCAGGTCCGCCCCTCGATCGCAGATCGCGTCGACGACCCGGCGGACATCGGCCGGCGTGCGGACGAGGCCGAATCGCATCTCGGGCGGCACCTCCGAGCCGGGAAGCCCGGTCACCTCACCGGCACCACCTGGGACCGTGACATAGGCGCCCGCGCCCTGCATCCGCGGGCCGGCCACGAGCCCGTCCTCGATCGCGTCTCGAAGCTCGAGGTCGAGGAACGCCCGGAACGTGCCGACATCGCGGACGCTCGTCACCCCGGCCCGGAGCGTGACCGACGCGTTGCGGACACCGACCAGGATCTCCCGCTCGGCGGTCATCCCGATCGCGGGGACGTCCGCGTACTCGAGATCGCCGATCAGGTGGCTGTGCCCGTCGATGAGGCCCGGCATCACGGTGTGGCCGGTCAGGTCGATCACGTCGGCGCCATCCGGGATCGGTGCGTCGTCCGGCACGATCGCTTCGACCCGCTCCGCCCGGATCAACAGCACCACGTCCGGGAGGATGGCCCCGGCGACGACGTCGACGAGCCGGCCGGCGCGGACGGCGACGATGCGAGAGGTGTCGAGTCCGGCGGTCGTCATCGTTCGGTCAGCCTAGCGCGCCGACGGCGGGCTCGCGTGCGGCGCCGGCCCGCCGGAGACGGGCACGCGTCCCGGATCGGTCGCAGGCGGCCCGCCTGACGTCCGGCGAGTTCCGCGCTAGGATGATTGCACACGCAACGATAAGCACCGGGAGCCCCACGACATGGACCCAGCGATCCGCCATCAGTTCGACCGCGGCCAGCTGATCGACCTCACGACCGTCGGCCGGAAGACCGGCCAGTCGCGCCGGGTCGAGATCGTCTTCCACAACTTCGATGGCCGGATCTACATCTCCGGCATGCCGCACGCGCGACGTCGGAGCTGGATCGCCAACATCGAGGCGGACCCCCGCGTCACGGTCCACCTCAAGGGGGCGGTGACGGCCGACGTGCCGGCGACAGCACGGGAGATCACCGACCCGGTGGAACGCCGCTCGGTCCTCGAGCGGGTCGCCCGCGTCTGGCGTCGCACGGACGTCGACCGGATGGTCGCCGAGAGCCCGTTGATCGAGCTGACGATCCCCGGCCTCGCCCTGGCCACGCCCGCCTGACCGACGCTCCGGCGGGACGGCCGCCCTGCCGTCGAGGCGCCGGCCCGAAAACAACCCGCGGCGGGAGTCCGCTCGCCGCCCGAGCCGTTCCGACCGACGTCGCCTTCTTCGCGCCGTCATCTCCGCGTCTCCCACGTCGCGTGGGATGCCAATGAAGTGAGCGACGGTATTGACAAAGTGAAGGTCAGCCGTTACAACGTGTGAGGTACTCGTAACTAAGGACATGTCGATGCCTCACGATGTCATCTCTATCTGCCCTGTCTGCTCGAGCGACCTGACGGTCAGCCGGCTGCACTGCGGCAGCTGCGGGACCACCCTGGAGGGGGAGTTCAGCGTCGGTCGGTTCTCCCGCCTCGGCCGGGACCAGATGGCGCTCCTCGAGAGCTTCCTCCGCTCGCGCGGGAACCTGCGCGAGATGGAGCGCGAGCTCGGGATCAGCTACCCGACCGTGCGGGCCCGCGTCGAAGCGCTCGTCCGGGCGCTCGGCCTCGCCGGCGACTCGGGCGACGGGTCGTCCGAGGGGTCATCCGGCGAAACGGCCGATCGAGCCGCGGAGGCCGAGCCGGCGGCCCGTCAGGCGATCCTCGAACGGCTCGCCCGACGTGAGATCAGCGCGGACGACGCCGCGACCGAGATCCGAGCATTGCGGAGGACGGACCGATGACCACCCAGCTCAGCGACATCCTCGAGCACGAGGTCGGCCTCACGGGGGCACTCACGATCCGCGGCCTGGACGGTGCGGTCGACGTGCGCGCGGTCGAGGGGTCGTCGGTGCGGGTCCACGGCACCGGGAGCAAGCCCCTCGAGGACGACTTCCAGGTCGTTCGGCGCGACGGCGGCCTCGAGCTGACAGCGGTCGGCACCGCGATCCTCGGCATCCGCTGGCTGGGCGGCCGGCGCTGCCAGCCCATCGACGTCGAGGCCCCGAGGGGAGCGACGATCACGATCGAGACGGCCAGCGGTGCGATCCGGGCCGTCGGGTTCGCCGGCGATCAGCGCTACCAGAGTGTGTCGGGCGACATCCGAATCGACCTTGAAACGGCGCGGACATCGGTGGAGACGACCTCGGGCGACGTGCTCCTTCGAGCGACCGGCCGGCTGGTCGCTCAGCTGCTGAGCATCTCCGGGGACCTGCGCATCTCGGCCCGCACGGTCGAAGCGGCCCAGGTCAGGACGACCAGTGGCGACATCGAGCTCGGCGGATCGTTCACGGGCTCCGGGCCGTATTCCATCGGGACGGTTTCGGGTGACGTGACCGTGGCCGCGATCGGTCCGCTCCGGGTGGAGGGCAAGACCGTGTCCGGCGATCTGCGGACCGCCCTCCCGCATCGTTCGGGCGGCGGTGCCGGACGCCGGACGATCGAGATCGGCGACGGTGGTCCGCTCGTCGCCTTCCAGTCCATCTCGGGGGACCTCGAGGTCGTCACCGGGCAGGTGCCGGTCCCGGATGCACCGTCGCCGGCAGAGGCGATCCCCGTCCCGATGGCCGCCGCGACCTCCGAGCCGCCGGCCGCGATGCCGGCGGCCACGGTCGCCACCGACCCCCCGGCCGATGACGCCACCGACCTGGAGGAGCGGCGCTTGCGGGTCCTGCGCGATCTCGAGTCGGGCCGGATCGCTGTCGACGAGGCGGGTCGTCGACTGGCCGACCTGGACCGCGCCGACGGACCGACCGAGCCCCCTGGCGCGGCTCCGACGCACGACGCCGCCGACTTCTCGTGGGTGCGTCATGTCTGATCCACTCGAAGCCGTCCTGCGGATGGTCGCCGACGGCCACCTGTCCGCCGAGGAGGCCGGACCGATCATCGCCGCCTTGGACGAGCGGACCGCCGATGACCGTGCGGCGGCCGACCCTCGGGCCGACGGCGGTCCCGGAGCGGCTCCCGCCGACGAGATCTCGCGACCCAGGTCCATCCGGCTCGAGGTGACCGACGGCGGGCGCGTCGCCGTCAATCTCCGTCTGCCGGCCGCCCTCGGGGACCGCGGCCTCGAGGGCGTCCTCGGGCTGACCACGACCAACGTCGACCGGATCCGGGCCGCCCTGGCGGCCGGTGCCCGGGGACCGATCTTCGAGGCCCTCGATGAGGATGGGGACGGGGTCCGGATCGTCCTCGACTGACGTCAGCGGCGCTCGAGGACGAGCGTCCGGAAGAGATGGTCGAGGGTCGATCCCGGGTCGTCCGTGAGTCCCGTGTGGACCTCCGATGGCTGGACGACCGTGCTGCTGGGAGCGACGAGCCAGTGGAATCGCTCGGGCCGGCTCAGCCGGGCGATCGGCCCGGCGGCGGGGTCGCCGGCACAGATCCGCGGGATCGCCTCGAGATGCGCCGACACCTCGCTTGGATCGCAGTCCGGGGCGAGCACCCGGAGGAGACCGACGTCGAGCTCGACGCGCGCCGCGAGGAACCGACGAGGCCGCGAGTGGAGGACGATCCCGGCGTTGATCGACTCGCCCCGCTCGACCCGCGGGACGACCCGGACGATCGCGTACTCGAACGGACTACGCGTGGCGGCGGGCACGCTCGGCCTCCTCGACGAACGCGCGCGGATCGGCCAGCCGCGTCAGCAGGTAGTCGACATAGGCGCGCCGCTCGGCGGTGGCGTCCGGCCCCAGCCATGCCTCGGGGATCGCCTCGACGATCGAGCCGAGGAGGTCCTCGGTGACCCTCGGGGCCAGCCGGGCGTCGGCCTCGACGATGGACGCCGCATGCGGCAGCAGGACGTGGTCGGCGATCCGCTCGAACGGTCGGCGGGCGTGCTCGGCCGGATCGCGCCAGGTGTGCTGGACGTACAGCGCAGCCCCGTGGTCGATCAGCCACAGGCGGCCGTGCCAGACGAGCAGGTTGACGTTCTTCGCGGTCCGATCGACGTTCGTGATGAACGCGTCGAACCAGACGACGTCGGCCGCCAGCTCCGGGTCCGGCAGGTCCATCCCGGGCGGGGTCCCGGCTGCAGGGTCGAACGCCAGCGCGCCCGGCAGGAAATCGAGGCCGAGATTGAGCCCGGCGCTGCGGACGAGCAGGTCCTGGATCTCCTGGTGCGGTTCGGCCTTGCCGAGCGCGGCGTCGAGCCCGACCAGGACGATCTCCGGCACCGGCAGCCCGAGGGCGCGACCGATCTCGCCGCCGACCAGCTCGGCGATGAGCGCCTTGGGCCCCTGACCGGCAGCGCGGAACTTGACCACGTACAGCCCGTCGTCGTCGGCCTCGACGAGACCGGGCAGCGAGCCGCCTTCTCGCAGGGCGGTCACGTAGCGCGTCGCGGTGACGCTCCGGATCGGAAGGCGGGTGATCAGGCAGGGGTGACATGGCTGAGAGCGTAGCCGAGGGCCGCGGCCGGCGATCAGGGGTTGCCGCTGAACGTATCGCAGCCGTTCGGATCGCCCCCGTCGTAGCCGATCGTGAACCATTTTTGGCGCTGGGCCGCCGAGCCGTGCGTCCACGAGTCCGGATCGACCCCGCCCTGCGTCTGCTGCTGGATCCGGTCGTCGCCCACGGCGGCCGCCGCGTCGAGCGCATCGGCGACCTCGGCCGTCGTGATCGGCTCCAGGAACCCGGTCGTCGCCGCATTGTGGGCCCACACGCCGGCGAAGCAGTCGGCCTGGAGCTCGGTCCGGACCGACCGACCGGTCGCCCCCGCCTGGCTCGAACCCCCGGTCAGGGTCCCGGCGAGGTCCTGCACGTGATGTCCGTACTCGTGAGCCAGGACATAGGCCTCTGCCAGCGGGCCGCCCTGCGCACCGAACTTCGTGCGCAGATCGCTGAAGAACCCGAGATCGATGTAGACGTACCCGTCGCTCGGGCAGTAGAACGGGCCGGAGGCCGCGCTGGCGAACCCGCAGCCGGTGTTGATCTGGTCGGTGAAGAAGCGCGTCCGGGCGGGCCGGTAGCGGCTGCCGCCGGCCGCGAATTCATCTGTCCAGTAGGCCTGGAT
The DNA here is from genome assembly GCA_963744115.1 of uncultured Chloroflexia bacterium. Classification (GTDB taxonomy): domain Bacteria; phylum Chloroflexota; class Limnocylindria; order Limnocylindrales; family CSP1-4; genus Chersky-267. The sequence goes on from CAVUSI010000002.1 coordinate 369,748, forward strand.
GCTGTTGATGTAGCCCACGATCCGGCAGTCCTCGCGGGCGTTCGCATCCGCGCCGGTCGTGCACTCGCTGGCGAGCAAGGTGCTCGCCGGCCCGCCGTCGCTGCCGTCGCCGATGACCTGGCCCGACAGCGCGCCGAGGTCGCCGGGCGAACCGCCCAGCAGGATGAACGCGATGATCAGGACGAGGCCGAGGCCTCCACCTCCGCCGATGGCCACGCCGCGACCGCCGACCCGCCGGCCGCGCACGTCCTCGACCTGCGACGGGTCGAGCGAGGCCCCTGGCCGGAACGTCATCGGGATCCCTCCTGCAGTCTGCCCAAGTATGCCCGTTGGATGGCGCCGTGCGAGTCGAGGCGAGATCGACGAAGAACATGACAGTTCCTGGCAGGTACGGAACCTATCGTGGTGGCATCACCAAACCGGTCGAACGACCGCCGACCAGGAGGCCCCGTCACGATGCACGACCTCGATCTCGCCCGCCTCATCCACGCCGACCGTGAGCGGGAGATCGCCCGCGACCGACGCGCTCGCGCGGCCCGACAGGCGCAGACGGACGACCGGACCGAGACCTTCGTTCCCGAACCGACGACCCGACCGGGTCGACTGACCCACGCCATCCGATTCACCCCCGATCCGCGCCGGGGGAGCTGACCCGACGCGGTCCGGGGACCCCTCAGGTCGCTCGGTCCGCTTCTCCCGGCGGACCGTAGCGATCGAGGGTCGCCCGGGCGATCGCCACCAGCCGGTCGCGCACCTCGACCGGCTCGATGACCTCGAGCTCCGGACCCACGCTGAGCAGCAGCCCCGGCGCCTCGGCGGGCCAGTCGAGGCGGAGTCGGAGGTGACGCCAGCCCGCCGGGTCGTCCACGAACAGGTCCTCGGCGGCATCGACCGTGCGATCCCCGACGGCGGTCCGCAGCCGGTCGATCCGGCCGGGCTCGATCCGGACCGTCACCTCGATCCGCGGCGTCTCGCGTTCGTACGCCGCGCTCGACTCCGCCCACCACGTGGCGAGATCGAAGCCATCGGGTCGATCGAACCGTTGGTCGAGCATCGACGCCGCGGAGACCCGGCCGATCCGGTACGTCCGGATGGAACCCTCGGTCGCGGCGACGAGATACCAGACCCCGGCCTTCAGGACGAGCCCGAGCGGCTCGACCTGGCGCTGGACCGTCCGATCGCCGCGCTCGTAATCGATCGCCACCCGCTGGGTCTCCCACACGGCTTCCGACAGGACCGGGAGGTGGGGGACCGGCTCGCCGGCCTGGAACCAGCCGCTGGCGTCCAGGTGGAACCGCTCCACCAGCCGGGATGCACGGGTCCGCAGCTCGGGCGGGAGGGCCGCCAGGACCTTGAGCCGGGCGGCCGTGACGACGGTCCCCAGCCCGAGCTCGGCCGCCGGACCGGGCAGCCCGGACAGGAAGAGCGCCTCGGCCTCGTCGGGGGTCATCCCGGTGAGTCGGGTGCGGTACCCGTCGACCAGCCGGATCCCGCCGTGTGGGCCGCGGTCGGCGTAGATGGGAACACCGGCCTCGCTGAGGGCCTCGACATCCCGGTGGACCGTGCGGACCGAGACCTCGAGCTCCGCGGCGAGCTCGCCGGCCGTCAACCCGCCGCGGGTCTGGAGGAGAAGGAGCAGCTGGACCAGGCGGGATGCGCGCACGGCGTCAGCATACCGCCGTACATGACGCTTCATGACATGTACCTGGCGTATGCTTCGCAGATGGGCGACGAACACGATCCGGGACCGGACCTCGCCAGGAGCCGGGGGGAGGCCGTCGAGGCGGCGGCAGCCGATCCGATCCCGGTCGCCGGCGGCGGCTCGATCCGGATCGGGACGGCGTCCTGGACGGACCCGACGATGGTCGCGCCCGGGGTGTTCTATCCGCGCGGCGCGGACACGGCCGAGGAACGGCTCCACCACTACGCCTCGACCTTCCCCGTCGTCGAGGTCGACGCGACGTACTACGCGCTGCCCGCGGCCCGGACGGCCGAGCTGTGGGTGGACAGGACGCCGCCCGACTTCACCTTCGACATCAAGGCCCATGCCCTGATGACCGGGCAGGGGACCGAGACGAAGCGCCTGCCGAAGGTCATCCGGGACGAGCTGCCAGATGCGCTCCGAGCGAAGCCACGGATCTACGCCAAGGACCTCGCGCCGCCCCTCCAGGACCTCGTCTGGACGATGTTCCGCGAGGGCCTGGCGCCGCTCGATGAACGCGGGCAGCTCGGCTCGATCCTGCTCCAGTATCCGAGCTGGGTCTTCCCCTCGTCCGAGAACCGCGCGGTCATCGAGGAGGCGGTCGATCGACTCGACGGCTGGCAGTGCGCGGTCGAGTTCCGCCACGGATCGTGGCTGAACGAGAAGAACGCCGAGCGGACGATCCGGTTCCTGTCGGACCGCGGCATCGCCTTCGTCATGGTCGACGAGCCCCAGGGGTTCCGGAGCAGCGTCCCGGCGGTCACCGCGGTGACCTCGAAGGACCTGGCGATCGTCCGCTTCCACGGACGCAACGCCCGGACCTGGGAAGCAAAGGGGATCAGCCCGGCCGAGCGGTTCCGCTACCTCTACTCACGGGACGAGCTCGGCGAGTGGGTCCCCAGGATCCGCCAGGCCGCCTCGGAGGCCCGGGAGACCCACGTCCTGATGAACAACTGCTACGCGAACTACGGGACGACGAACGCGCGCGAGCTCGCCAGCCTGCTCGAGGACCTCGGCGGCTAGGACGTCAGCCGGGTTGGAGCGCGCGGCCGGCCGCGACATCGCCCGCGGCTGCGACCCGGTCCGGCTCGAGCAGCGACCGGACGATCGGGACGGCAACGTCTCGCGCGGTCGTCGGGTCGATGATCTGGACGTGATAGTGGAGCCCGGGTGTCCCGTTGATGTCGATGATGACACCGCCGCTGTCCGTCAGCGAGCGACCTGGGTCCGCGGTGATCACATCGATCCCGACGAGGCGGAGGCCGACCAGCTGCGACGCGGCCCGGACTTCGTCGATGAACGCCGGCGAGACCTCGTTGATCACCGACCGGTTGTCGGCCGGTCCATTCTGATTCGTGGCGGTCTTGACCGGCGCCACGACGCCGTCCGGCAGGACCGTTCGCAAGGTCCGCCCGTCTCGTTCCAGGGTGAACAGGCAATCGAGGTCGACCTTGAGCAGGGACAACCCGGCCGTTCCGGCGCCGGCGATCCGCCCGATGTTCTCGGCCTCGATCAAGCGGCCGATGGTCGCGCGGCCGTCCCCGAGGACCCGTGGCGGGAGCCGTTCGAGCACATCCAGGAGCACGCCGTCAAGGAACAACAGGCGGTAGACGGAACCCGCGCTCTGCGCCTCGATGACGAGGTCCTGGCTGGAGACGGAGGCGCGCACGATAGCCCGCCAGAGCTGGGCGCGGGTCGTGACGCCGGTCGTCACGCCCGAGCCGGTCGAGCCGTGGGCAGGTTTCACGACGCACGGCCCCCCGACCTGGTCCATGAACCCTTGCGCTAGGTCGATCTGACCGATCCGGAAGAGGAGTTGATCGGGGATGGGCAGGCCGCTGTCGCGAAGGAGCTCGTTCACCGCGGGCTTGTCGCGGATGCGAGCCAACGCCTCCGCTCCGTCGATATCGAGGAGGTGGTCGCGGACCACGATGGTGACAGCTCCCAACCTCAACTCGAATCGATCCTCATCGATCGGCCGGAGCGTCGCTCCGAGCTCGTCGGCGGCGGTCGTCCAGAGTCGTTCGTACACCCGCCGCCTCGGACCGCTCCCGAGCATCGTCCAGCGGCGATCGATGTCCAGGCGCCGCCAGGCCTCGATCGGGCCGGTCGAGCGGACGAGGTCGATGCCGGCGACCAACCGCCGAGTCGGTCGACCCGCCGAACGCAGCAATCCGAGGGCGACCGTCTGGAGCTCGGGGAAGTACTCCGTCACGTTGAGCGACCCACGCGTCAGCACGACGACGACGATGGACGCGAGGCCGGCCAGCACGAGCGACCACCATCCGATCGCGGCGAATGTCTCGACGAGGAGGAGCAGTCCCGCGCAGGCGCCGACGACCAGGTATGCCTCGACGGCGGGTCGGTAGAGCAGCGGAACGCCGAGCCTTCGGCGGAGCTCGATCTGCAGCAGCAGGTTCTGGACCAGGAGGGTGAGGCAGCTCGTCACCGCCGCGCCGAGCGCTCCGAACCGGGGGATCAGCAAGAGGCCGAGGACGATGCTGATCACGGCCGAGATGCCGTTGACGAGGACCACCGACCTGACCCGTCCCGCGGCACTGAGCGTCGTGCTGTTGAACCCGAGCGCCGCGTTGACGTAGTACCCGAGTGACATGATGGCGAGGTAGGTACCAGATGCCTCGTACCGCTGGCCGAACATGATCTCGGTGAGCGGGTCCGCCAGGGCGAACGTCATCGCGAAGATCGGGAACGTGATGACCGCCGTCCAGATGGCCGTCCGCCAGTAGAGCTCGGTCAGCCCCGCCTCGTCGCGTCGAGCGACCATCCGGGACGCCACCGGCAAGTACAGGACGGCGAAGCTCGATGCGACCAGGAGGTTCAGCGTGGCCGTCGGCTTGACGACCTGGAACGCGGCGACGTCATCCAGGCCTCCGAACGCGGTCAGCAGGATGAGCGGGAACGTGTTGAGGAGGAGCCAGACCGCGTCGGTGGTGAGCAGCGGGATCGAGAAGCCGAGCACCTCGCGGGCCGGGACCTCCGGCCGGCTCCGTCGGAACTCGCGGATGATCCCGCGGTCGGCGAGCAGGCGGATGAACAGGGCGCCGTAGAGCAACAACCCGATGACGCTGGCGACGACGTAGCCGATGGCCAACCCGGTGGCGTCGCCGTTCCCAGCTACCAAGAGGATCGCCACGACCAGCCGCAGCCCCGGCCCGAGGACATACCGACGGAAGAAGATCGCTCGCGGGGCGGCGAACACGGCGAACAGGTTGAGCATCAGGTCGTCGAGCGCGTCGACCGGCGCCAGGAAGATCAGGATCAGCAGGAGGCCGGTCGCCATCGGGTCCGCCAACCCGCTGCCGGAGATGGCATCGGGGATCAGGTGGACCACGACGATCAGGACCGCCCCAAGGCCGACGATGACCGCGACGTTGAGCAGGATCGTGCCCAGCATCCGCGGGTACGCGCCCTCCTCGTCGTACATCGAGACGAACCGGGTCGCACCACGATGGAGCCCAAGGGTGATCGCAACCTGGGCGAGTCCGACGATCGAGTAGGCGAGGGCGAACGCCCCGAACCCGGTGGTCGACAGGTGGCGGACGATGACGATCTGCGCCAGCAGGTTGATGCCGATCGAGATCATCCGACCGACGAGAAGAAGGCTCGAGCCCCGGATCTGTCCCTGCGTGTCGCGGGCCGCCTGCAGGTTGCTCGCGTCGGCTGACATCTATCGAGCGCTTGTGGCGACCTCGCTCGCGAACATCGGTCCCTGCTCCAGGATCGCGATCAGCGTATCGGCCACCAGCCGGGTCGAGGCGGCCTGCGGCGAGGCGACGCCGCGACCGACCAGGTCGTAGGTCAGCGGCCGACCGCGGCGGACCAGGATCGCCACGGCATCTTCGACTCGATCGGCGGCCGTGGCCAGCCCGATGTGGCGGAGGAGCATGGCGCCGGTCAGGACCATCGCGATCGGGTTCGCGCGATCGAGGCCCGCCAGACGCGGCGCGGTTCCGTGGACCGGTTCGAAGACCGCGGCCTGGTCGCCGATGTTGGCCCCTGGCACGATCCCGACGCCCCCGACCAGACCGGCGGCGAGGTCGGACACGATATCTCCGTACTGGACCGGCATGACCAGGACGTCGTAGGGCGACGGATCGCGGACAAGGGCCAGGCACAGGGCGTCGATCTGGACGTCGTCGACGTCCAGATCCGGATACGCCCGAGCCGTCTCGCGCCCGATCGACAGGAACAGTCCGTCCGTCGCTCTCATCACCGTCGCCTTGTGCACGATCGTCACCCGCCGCCGTTCTGCTGTCCGTGCCCAACCGAAGGCGAAGTGTAGCAACCGTCGGACAGCGTCCGGCGACAGGTATTTGAGCGAGACCCCTGAATCCTGTGGGATCCTCGGCCGACCCTCCGTCGCGGTCCACGCGGCGATGGCCCCGACCCGTGGATCGCCAGGTTCGAACTCGAACCCGGCGTACAGGTCCTGGTGGGTCATCCTGATGACGACGAGATCCGTCCCGGGGACCGCTATCCGCGTCCCGGTGAGCGCCCGACACGGTCGCACGCCCGCGTAGAGATCGAGCTGCTCACGGAGCCGCACGCTGACCGATCGCTCCCCATGGGTGCTGGTGGCCGTGGGTCCCTTGAGCGCCACGCCGTTCCTCCGGACCGACTCGACCACCTCGTTGGGCAGGGCCGTGCCCATGCGCTGGACGGCGGCTTGCCCGGCGAGCTGGACGTCCCAGGTGATCTGCGAGTCGACCGCGTCGAGAACGTCGCGAGCCGCCGCGATGACGTCCGGGCCGATCCCGTCGCCCGGGATGAGGGTCACCCGTCGAGGAGGCGTGACAGCGGTTGGTCGCTGCGGCCGACCCACGGCATCGACCGTGGCGATCATCAGGTCCCGGGGAGCTCGGCGGTGGCGAGACCCTGCTCGGTCGCTACCCGGATCGCGGACCGGCCGCCGATCGACACCCCGCGGACCGGTGCCATCGCGTCGGGTCGACTCGGCGCGGGACGCACGTCCGGCAGTCGGTCCGGGGGCGACGCCGCTTCGCGAGGGAGACCGAACCCGACGAGGTCGAAGCCAAGGGCCCGGAGGCCGGCCGCATCGAGCGCGTTGCGGCCGTCGACGACGACCGGCCGGGTCATCGAGGCGTGGATGCTCGACCAGTCGAGCTGTCGGAACTCGGGCCACTCCGTGACCAGGACGGCCGCATCGGCTCTGCGCAGAGCATCGATGGCCGACGGGACGACCCTGAGCTTCGGCATCAGCTGGACGACCCGCTCGCGCGCCCTGACCATCGGGTCGTACGCGACGATCCTGACGTCGCGATCGATCAGCGCCTGGGCGACCGCGAGGGCCGGGGCCTCACGGACATCGTCCGTGCCGGGCTTGAACGCTAGCCCGAGCAGCGCGATCCTCGCTCCTCCGAGCGGGCCGAGCCTTGACTCGAGAAGGTCCACGACCTGGCGTACCTGGTCCTGGTTGACATCTTCGACCGCTCCCAGGAGGCGCATCGGCAGGCCGGCCTCGCGTCCTCCCTGGACGACCATCCGGACCTGGTGGGGCAGGCACGAACCCCCGAATCCGACGCCCGGTCGCAGGAACGATCCCCCGATCCTGGCGTCGTAGGCCATTCCCTCGACGACCGAGTCGACGCCCGCCCCGTAGAGCTCGCACAACCGCGCAAGCTCGTTGGCGAAGCTGATCTTGGTCGCCAGGAACAAGTTGGACGCGATCTTGGTCAGGCAGGCGTCGTTCGCATGCTGGACGAGGATGGGAGCTCCGAATCCGGCGTAGAGCTCGCGAGCCATCGCCTCGCCGTGTCCGTCGGGATCGCTCGACACGCCGAGGAGGATCCGATCGGGTGCGAGGAAGTCCCGGACCGCCGTCCCCTCGCTCGTGAACTCCGGATTGAGCAGGACCGGCACCGCGCCTCGTCCTGCCTCGCGTCGAAGTGATCCGACTCGCTCGGCCAGGGTCGCGACGAAGGACGGCGGCAGCGTGGAGCGGATCAGCAGCACGGCATCGTCGGCCAGGCTCGGTACCAGCTCCGCCAGGCATGCCTCGATGGTCGCGGTCTGCCATCCGCCGATCCCGTCGTCGGTGCCCACGCAGACGATCACGACCGAGGCTGTCGCGGTCACGGCCGACGTGCCGGACAGTCGCAGAACGCCGTCGCGAAGGCCGTCGCCGAGGAGCGTCTCCAGCCCGGGCTCGTGGATCGGGACGAGGCCCGCCTGAAGGGCTCCGAGCCGGATCGGATCACGTTCGACGCCGATCACCTCGTGACCGGTCCGGGCAAAGCCTGCGGCGGTCACGAGACCGACGTATCCGAGCCCGACGACGGCGATCTTCATCTGCACTCTCTCTCCGAGGCGACACCGATGGGATGCCGCGATCCAAGGCTGCCGGGTCTTGACGACCCGGATCGATCGAGCGGGCCGGGCGCTCAGCTGTCGGCCGTCACCGGTTCGGGATGGCGACCGAGGCCCAGCTTCGCGGGAACCCGTGCCGCGAGACTCAGGTGGTGGGCGATCGACGGTCCTGGGTCGTCGAGCCTGAGGACGGGCAGGACGTGCGGCTTTACCAGCGACCGGATCGAGCCAGGGAGCGTCCGGACATCCTGGCGTGCCGCGATGCTTACGCTGCGCACGTCACGGAGGGGGTTCCACAGGGTCATGCCGAGCCGGTAGCGCCCGAAGGACGGGGTCGGGAGGCCGGCAAGGCGGGCGTAGGCGAGGTACGCAAGGTCGACCCCAGCGCGTCGGAGAAGCTCGTTCGACGCCGTGAACCGATGGTTGACCTCGATCAGCTTGAGAAGCCCGTCGCGCGGGTCCCGCTTGAACTCGACATTGGCCAGGCCGCGCAGGCGCATCGACCGGAAGAAGCTCAGTCCGAGGTCGGCGACATCCGGGGCGTCGTCCGTGACCTCGAGGGACCCGAGCCCGAAGCCGCGGGGATACTGGCGGACCTTCCGTTTCGTGACTCCGACCAGCGAGCGACCGGTCTCATCGAGGTAGCCGTAGTAGGAGCAGAGTCGGTCATCCTCGCCGGGGATGATCTCGGTGACGAACATCTCGAGACCGAAGCGCGAGGTCTCGAGATGCCGGCGGCTCAGTTCCGCGAGGTCGTGCACGATGAAGACCTTGCGTCCCCGGAAGTGCTTCGCGAACCGATGCGAATGGACCGGCTTGAGCGCACAGGGGAACCCGATCGCAGCGGCGGCCTGCGTCAGATCGTCCGTCGTCCGGATGGGGTGGGTCGCCGGGGTCGGGATGCCCGCGGACCTCGCCCGGGCGTAGGTCGCCTCCTTGTCGAGCATATCGAGCATCACCGCATCATCCGCCTCGATCGATCGATAGCCGACACTGGCGATGGCGGCGCGATGGGTCCCGATGAGCTCGACCGCGTCGTCGTCGCATGGGAGGAGGACCGCTCCGCCGCCGGCTCTCGTCAGCCAGTCGAGCCACCCTTCCTGCGTCGTCCGACCCGGTTGCGCACCGACGTACTCGGCGCAGAAGCGTGAATGGCGCACCTGGTCGGCACCGTTGCCAAGGGCGATGACGCGAACGCCGCGGGCGCCGAGGCTTCTGGCGACCGACACGGCGTTCGCGTTGCCCCCCAGGATGATCGCCGGCGGGTGTCGTCCGACGAGGCTCATCGCGGCGACCCGACCGAGCTCGACAGCAGGCCGGCGTCCTGCAACACGTCGTCGACCCACCGGTTCGAGAACTCGCCGCGTGCGACCGCGGCCTGGTAGTCCGCGTCGGCGACCGCCCGAGCGCGAAGCCGCTCGAGCAGGCCCGCTGCGGTGGCCCGCGGCACGACCACGACACCATTGAGGTCACCGACGATGACGTCCCCGGGCTGGACCACGATGCCGCCGGCGGAAACCGGGTAGTTCACCTCGCCGGGCCCGCGGTGGAGCGGACCGATCGGGGTCACGCCACGGGCGAAGACCGGGAACGCGCCGAGCGCCCGGATCGCTGGGAGGTCGCGGATCAGGCCGTCGACGACGAACCCGGCGATGCCGCGGTGCCGCGCCTTGGTCGACACGAGGTCGCCGAGCACGGCCGTCAACGACGAGCTGCTGGCATCGACGACGATCACGTCCCCGGGACGAGCGATGTCGAGGCTCTTGTGGACCATCAGGTTGTCGCCGGGGAACACCTTGACCGTGCACGCGGGACCGAGGATCCGTAGCGCCGGGTCCGTCATCGGGCGGATCGCCGGCGACATCGTGAACAACCGATTCATGAGATCCGAGATGGCCGGGGTCTCGAACATCCCGAGGCCGGCGATCACATCCACGTCGGGACGCTCGACATCGACGCAGATGCGGAATCCCGGCCCTGGATGCATCTCGGCCGACTTCGGCCGTGCGGCACCCGGGTCCTGCGGCGCTGCCACCGGTCGGGGGTCCGCCTCCTGATGATCGAGGATCGGGTCTCGCACCACGCTCAATCCGACGCGCTCCATGGACCGACTGTCGGCCCGAAGCGTGAACGTTGTGCATCCGGACCATGACCAGCCGATGTCGGTCCGTGAACATCGGCAGTCCTGCGGCTCGGGATCGGGTCCCCGGCGCGTGCGGCGTCGGGTCGTCTTACTTGACCTTCACCCGGTAGATGTAGGTGACGTCCCGGACGATCCCGTGGTCGGCGTCGGCGATGCCGGTGCTGACGACCAGGGCCCAATCGCCGTGCGGCGGTGGGTCGACCGCGTACGTGCCCGGCGACGTTCCCGGCCGGACCGTGAGCGTGATCGGATCGGTCGGCGGTGTGTCAGAGCCAGCCGGCGCGTAGAACGCACCGACCCCGAAAAGCGCGCCGGAGCCGTCGAGCGACAGGGTCAGCGGGGCCTTCGCGTCGATGGGTAGCGCGGCGTCGGGGACGTTCCATTCTCCGTCGGCCGAGCCGTCGTCGGTGCAGGTCGTGTAGTCCGACGAGAACGGGATACCGTCGACCTGGTCTGCGCCGCTTGTCAGCACGAGCGTGGGGATCGGACCCGGCGTCCCGGCCGCCGTCGGCGGGCAGACGGGGGTCGGATCGACGGCCTCGGTGGCGATCGGGCTCGCCGTCGGCTGGTCACAGCGCCAGGCGACGGCCACGTCCAGTGTCGCGGTGTCGGTTCGCCCGCCGAGCGGCTGCTCGTAGCTCGCCTTGTCCTCGCCGACCGGCACGGGGTCGGCCGGATCGACCTTCAGCTGCGTCGCCCGGACGACGAGGACGTCGCCGACCGGCACGGGATCGGTCATCGTTCCCCCGGACGCGATGTAGCGGGCCCCATCCGCGCGCCGCAGCTCGGGCGATCCGCCCGCGCTGACCTGGACGTCGACGTGCTCGCCGAGCAGCTCGGTCGGCTCGCCCGCCATGGCCGTGAACGTCGCTCCCGGCGAGGTCCCATCCCAGGAGCAGGCACCCTGTCCGCTGGCCGTGACCCGGCCGAACGCGCCATCCATCGCGATGGCATACGCGCCGGCCGACGCTCCGCCTTCGAGATCGCCGGTCGGGACGATCGCCGGGACGAGCGCCGTGGCGACGTCTTCGAGCCGGCCGCCGGCCGTGCCTGTCGGAGAGCCCGAGCCACCGGCGGCAGGGGTCGCCACGGCCGGCACCGAGGCGACCGGTCCGCTCGTCGCCGCGCCTGACCCGCATCCCGCAAGGATGGGGAGGAAGAGGATCGCCAGCGCGACCGCCGAACGCTTCATCGGGCTGCTGACGGTCCGATCAATTCGGGAGGGTGCCCTGGCCACCGGGGGCGCCGCGGTCACGCAGGAAGCGCTCGATCTCCGAGATGAGCTCGTCGCCGGCCGGGAGGCGTTCCTCGTCGACCATCGATTCGAGCCGCTCGACGTACGCCCTGGTCGCCTCGTCGGCGCCCGTCGCCAGGTCGAGCCGGGTCCGCAGCTGGCGTGCCTCATCCTCGAGGGGGCCGGGCGGGACGGACACCCCGAGGTGCGTCTCGATCGCGCGGAGCAGAGCGAGCGCGGCGACCGGATACGGCCCGGAGACGTAATGAGGAACCTGGGCGAAGTAGCCGAGGGCCGGCGTGCCGGCAGCCGCGAGCGTCATCTCCAGGACGGACACGGCCGCCGACGGGACGCGCAGGTTTCCCTGGGGTCCCGGTCGGACCCCGGCTCGGAGGAGGCCGGGCGCCGACTCGGTCCCGATGATCGGGACGGCCCGGGTGTGGGGTACCGCCGCCGGGATCGCGCCCATGCTGATCCACTCGACGATACCGAGGCGATCGACCAGCTCGACCACGTCCGCCGCGAACTCGCGCCAGCGGAAGTCGGGCTCCGCGCCGGTCAGGATGAGCAGATCTCGCCCGTCGACCGTCGACCGGCGCAGGGTGAGCTCGGGCCAGGTGAGCTCATTCAGCCGGCCGTCGAGGATGTCGAGGGTCGGGCCGTCGGGCGCGGTAGTCGAACAGCAGGTCGGCGTCGAACGTCGCGACGACCGGGCCGTCGCCGGCGAGCAGCTCGGCGGCGGTGGTCGCCGAGGAGCCGGAATCGACCCATCCGTCGAAGGCCGCGATGAGGGTCGGGGCCACGAGGTCGGACGGGGCGTCCAGGCGATAGAGGCTCACCGCTCAAGGATAGGCGACGTTCGCCCGGCTGGCGTCGGGTGGATCGCCGGCGGATCGTCCCCGGGCTCACGCGGCGCTCGTAGGTGTGAGCTCGCGCGACAGGACCTCGCCGTGGTCCACGACCCGGAACCCGAGCGCCTCGTACAGGCGGAGTGCTCCGGTGGGGTTCTCCGCATCCACCCCGAGCAGGGCGGTGTCGAGTCCCCGTTCACGGAGTCCGGCCATCGCGCTGACGATGAGCGCGCTCGCGACACCGCGCTTCCGCCACGGACGTCTGACGCTGATCTGGTCGAGCCAGCCGCGCTTCGTCCCGAGCTCGGCGTTCTCGGCGCGGGGGATCGTCGTCACGATCACGCCGACGACCTCATCGCCCTCCCAGGCGACCCGCCACAGCGACGTGTCGAGGTCGGGGTTCCCGAACGTCCGCTCGAGGTCGTCGTCCGTCTGCTCGCGGTAGCCCCAGTGGTCCCGGAAGGCCTCCGCCTCGGCCTCGAAGATGCGTCGGTGGTCTGCCGCGGTGACCGGGCGGATCTCGAGGCCGTCGGGCAGCGCTCGATCCGGGATCGGATCGGCGAGCGACCGGGCCATCTCGGAGAAGTAGCGGATCGTCTCGTACCCGTCCGAGTGGAGGAGCGCCCGGCATCCGACCTGGCCACCGAAGATCCAGGCCTGCAGGCGCTTCTCCGCGTCGACCGGATGCGTGGCGGCGATCGATCGCAGGCGGTCCTGCTCGGCGTGCAGCAGGGCCCGGCCGATCCCGTGCCGCCGGACCGACGGCTCGACCTCGCCGCTGCTCACGTAGGTGTACTGACCGTCGCGGATCGACCAGCTCGCCCGCGCATAGGCGACGATCCGTCCGTCGATCTCGGCCACGATGAGGTCCCGGGCCGTGTCCTCGTTGACCGCGTGGTCGAGCTCGTTGGCGAGGTCGCCGACCGTCACGAAGAAGTCGACCGCGTCGGCGTGATGGGCGGCGGTGATGACCTCGACCATGCCGGGCAGGTCCGTCGAGCCGCGGAACCGGCGGAAGCGCAGGCCTGGGAGGCTGGGTGCCCCCCGGAGCCCGATCGTGTCGCGGTCATCGCGTCCCGTCATGATCGCCCCCCAACTCGACCGGGCCTCGCAGTCCGCCCATGATGCCACCGCTGTCGGGTCGTGTCCGACGATCAGCCGGCGAACCGCCAGGCGTCGACGTCGCGGACCGGCTCGAAGCCGATCTCCTGGTAGATGTGGTTCGACGTCGGGTTGGCCAGGTCGGTGAACAGGAACACGAACCGACGACCGGCGTCCAGCTGGACCTGGCTGGTGCCGGCGACGCACGCTGAGGCGTACCCGCGCCCCCGCAGCTCCGGTGGCGTGTACACCGGGCCGATCCGGATCCCGTGCGGTGTCCGCGAATGGGCGCTCGCGAGCGAGACGGGGCCCTCGTCGTCCCATAGGTAGATGCCGCCGAGGGCGATCCGACGGTCCACCATCGCATGGTCGAGCGGCGGATTGTCCGGCGGGAGCGCCTCGCGCATGAACGACTCGATCCAGGCGATGACGACCTCCCGATCGTCGGGACCGGCCAGCCGGAGTCGACCGGAGATAGCGGGCGGGTGGCGCACGACGCTCAGTCGGAAGATGCGTTCGGCGATCGCCACCACCGGCCGCCGCCCGGTCGGTCGACACCAGCGCTCGGCGAACGCCGCCGCATGCTCCTTGGGGCCGGTCACGCCCGGGAGGTCCAGGTCCGCCACCGCATCAGCCAGGACCCCGACCGCGTCCGGATCGTCGACCTCGCTGAGGACCAGGTTGTGCGGCGGCGTCCGGACCGCGGCGAGGGCGATCCGCTCGCCAGATCGGACGACGAAGAGATCCGGCGGCTCGTCACCCGCCCACGGTCGCTCGCGCAGCATCGTGCAGATCCCGAGCAGGAGGTTGTGCTCGGCCTCGCGCGCCTCGAGGAACTCGCCGGCCGCGCCGAGGAACTCGTCGACCGTCCCGCAGCGCTGGACCGCGATCATCGGCTGTCGACGTCAGCCGAGCTCGAGCCCGGCCGCGCGCGCGTCCTGGGCGAGCGACTCGAGGGCCTCGTCGTCCGTGGCCGACCGACGGACGAGCGCCATCACCCGATCGACCCCGGTCTCCCGGTAGCCGGCGAGCAGGTCCACCCGCCGCTGACCTTCGTCATGCGTGTACTCGCTCCAGATGTGGACGGATACCGCGAGGGAGGCCGGGTCTCGATCGAGCTCGCCGCAACGCGAGGCGATGATCGGCAGCGCCTCGACGACATCCTCGGGAAGCATCCCGTCCAGGTTGAGCTCGTCGGCGTGCCGGGCGGCCAGACGCCAGGTCACGTTCGGACCGTTGCCGCCGACCATGATCGGGACCCGCGGTCGCTGGATCGGCTTCGGGACGTTGATCGCATCGCGCACCCGGGCGTACGTTCCCTCGTAGGTCGCGTGGTGATGGCGATCGCCGGCCAGCATCCGGGTGATGACCTCGAGGTCATCGTCGAGCCGGGCGAGCCGTTCACGGGTCTCGGGGAACCCGTAGCCGTAGGCCTCCCACTCGTCCTCCTTCCAGCCGGCGCCGATGCCGAGCTCCATCCGGCCACCGCTGATCGTGTCGAGGGTCGCGATCATCTTGGCCGTCAGTGCGGGGTTGCGGAACGCGGTGCAGATGACGATGTGCCCGAGCCGGACCCGCGTGGTCAGGGCGGCCAGGGCGCTCAGCGACGTGAACGATTCGAAGGTGATCTCGTCGGTCGGCCGCGGGATCGTGTGGAAGTGGTCGAACAGCCAGATCGACTCGAACCCCAAGCGCTCGGCCTGGAGCGCGACCTGGGTCGTGCGCTGCCACGCCGCAAGCGGATCCCACCCGTCGTACTCGCCGACCCAACCCTGCGGGACGATCACGCCGATCCTCATCGGTCCCTCCGACGACGTGGATGTCGAGCCGTCGCACCCCGGCCGACGGCGGTCCAGCGTCGGTCCCAAGGATAGGCCTATGCTCTGGCCAGGAGGACCATCCCATGACGATGACGGTCGGGCGGAACGAGCGACTGGCGGCCACCATCGCTCCGTTCCTGTCGTTCTTCGAGGGGTCGATGGCCAGGTGGAACGGCGACCCGTCGATCGCGAACTTCGCGGTGGGCAATCCCCAGGAGATGCCGCTGCCGGGGTACGTCGAAGCGCTACGGGCTGCGCTGGTCCCGCAGGACAAGGACTGGTTCGCCTACAAGCTGAGCGAGCCGAGGTCCCAGGCGGCGGTCGCGCGGGGCCTCAGCGCCCGGACCGGGATCGACTGGGATCCCGCCGACGTGGCCATGACCAACGGCGGGTTCGCCGCCCTGGCCGTCACGATCCGCGCGATCGTCGAACCGGGCGACGAGGTCGATCTTCGTGTCGCCGCCGTGGTTCTTCTACGAGCTCCTCATCGCGTCCGCCGACGCGACCCCGGTCCGGGTCCGGTTCACGCCGCCCGCCTTCGACCTCGACACCGCGGCGATCGAGGCCGCCATCACCCCGCGCACCCGAGCGGTGCTGATCAACTCGCCGCACAACCCGACCGGCCGGATCTACCCGATCGAGGCGCTCCGCGAGCTCGGCGAGATGCTGGCGCGGCGGTCGGCCGGGCGCGATCGCCAGATCGTCCTCATCTGCGACGAGCCGTACAACCGGATCGTCTTCGACGGGATCACCTTCCACAGCCCGGCCGAGGTCTACCCCAGCACGATCACGACCTACTCCTACGGCAAGACGCTGCTGGCGCCCGGGATGCGCATCGGCTACGTCACGTTCCCGCCGACGATGCCGCACCGCGAGGAGCTGCGGCAGGCGGTGATGCTGGCCCAGCTGTCGACGGGCTACTCGTTCCCGAACGCGCTCCTCCAGCACGCGATCGAGGACCTCGAACGGCTGTCGATCGACATCGGGGCGCTCGAGCGACGACGCGACCGGTTCGTGCCGGCACTCACGGGCGATGGGCTACGAGACGACGATGCCGGAAGGGACGTTCTACGTGATGGCCCGCTCGCCGATCGCCGACGATGTCGCCTTCGCCGAGACGCTGGCGAACCACGGGGCACTCGTCCTGCCGGGTTCCATCGTCGAGGTCCCGGGCTGGTTCCGGATCAGCCTGACCGCATCGGACGCGATGGTCGAGCGGGGCCTGCGCAGCTTCGCCACCGCGATCGAGTCGACCGCCCGGGTCTGACGCCGGAGGACGTGACCCGGCGGGCGGATTGTCCCACCAGCCTAGACAGTCGAACGCAACCGTCGGGCGACCACCTACCGTGGCGTCGTCGAAGGCCGACCAAGGTCGTCCCGCGGCGACGAAACGCGCAGTGAGGCCGTTGATGATCCGGACGACGCCGTTCCACGAGCGCCTCGCGGCGCTCAACGAGACGGGCCTGTGGGAGCACTGGTCGAACCACCTGGCGGCGACCCGCTACCAGATGTCCGAGAAGTTCGAGTACTTCGCGATCCGCAACAGCGCCGGTCTGTTCGACTCGTCGCCGCTGTACAAGTACCGGATCCACGGGTCGGACGCGGAGCGATTCCTGGCGGGCGTGCTCGCCCGCGACGTCCGGACCTGTCAGCCTGGCCACGCCCAATACACGATCTGGTGCGACGATCGCGGGTTCGTCGTCGAGGATGGGGTCATCCTGCGCCACGGTCCGTCGGAGTTCGTGCTGACGGCGGCCGAGCCGAACCTGGCCTACTTCGCGGAGCTGATCGGCCGGATGGACGTGTCGATCGAGGAGGTCTCCGACGACTGGGCGGTCCTGGCGGTCCAGGGGCCGCGGTCGCGCGACCTGCTCGCCGCGCTCGCGCCGGCGGTCGCGGGATTGCCGTACTTCGGGCTGACCTCGACGAAGATCGCCAAGGTCCCGGTCCATGTCTCGCGGACCGGCTTCACCGGCGACCTCGGGTTCGAGGTCTGGGCGCCGGCGGCCGATGCCCTCACGGTCTTCGACGCGATCTGGGGCGTCGGTCGCGGCCAGGGCGTGATCCCGATCGGGATGATCGCGCTGTACATGGCCCGGATCGAGGCAGGCCTTCTCCTGCTCGACGTCGACTTCCACTCGAGCCGCTTCGCCTGGACGGACGCCGACCGCTCGACGCCGATCGAGCTCGGGCTCGGCTGGATGTTCCGCGACCTGGCGAACGACGACCGCGAGTTCATCGGCGGTGACGCGATCCGCCGCGAGATCGCCGGCAGGACGTCGCGCTGGAAGCTGTCCGGCCTGGTCGTCGACTGGCGCGACTACGACCGGATCTACGACGGTGCGGGGCTCATCCCGCCCAAGGATCACACCCCGATCCAGGACGAGTACTACATCTACGACGACGACCTGAACCAGCTCGGCTACGCCACGAGCCAGATGTACTCGCCGATCCTCCAGCGTCACATCGCCCTGGCGCGGGTGCCGCTCGACCGGACCGCGCCGGGGTCACGGGTGAAGCTCGAGCTCGCCGTCAACCACCGCTACGAGTACTTCGACGCGAACGTGGCCCGCACGCCGCTGTACAACCCCGAGCGAAGGACCGCCTGACATGCCGAAGACCAAGACGACCGCCGCGACGGCCGACCGGACCTACGACGCGATCGTGATCGGCGGTGGGCACAACGGCCTGACCAACGGCGCCTACCTGGCGAAGGCTGGGCTCCGGACGCTCGTCCTCGAGCGACGCCATCTCGTCGGTGGGGCGGCGATCACCGAGGAGCTCCGGCCCGGGTTCTGGTTCACGACGTTCTCCTATGCCCTAAGCCTCCTTCGGCCGGACATCGTCCAGGACCTCGACCTCGTCAAGCACGGGTTCATGCCGATCCTGATGCCGACGACGTTCTGCCCGAAGGAGGACGGCGACTACCTCCTGCTCGGCCAGGACCACGGCGAGAACCTCCGGGAGATCGGCCGGCAGTCGAAGCACGATGCGGACGCCTACGACGCGTTCAACCACGACGTCCTCAAGGTCATCCAGGCGATCAAGCCGCTCCTCGACGAGGTCCCGCCGGACCTCTTCAGCGACGACCCCGAGGAGCTGATCGCGCTGGCCGCACTCGGGCAGCGCTTCCGCAAGCTCGACAAGAAGGTGCTCCACGATGCGGTCCGGCTGCTGACCGGCTCGGCGGCGGACTTCCTCGACGACTACTTCGAATCGGACGTGCTCAAGGGCTACCTCGCCTCCTCGGCCATCATCGGCACGAAGGTCGGTCCGTACTCCCAGGGGTCGGGCCTCGTCCTGCTCTATCACATCCTCGGCGAGCACGACGGCGAGATGGGCGCCTGGTCGTTCCACAAGGGCGGCAACGGCGGGTTCACCCAGGTCCTGTCGCGCGCCGCGCAGGCGCTCGGCGCCGAGATCCGGCTCGAGTCGCCGGTCGAGCGGGTCATCACCCGGAACGGCCGGGCGACGGGTGTCGCGCTCGTCGACGGAAGCGAGTTCCATGCGCCCGTGGTCGTCTCCGCGCTCGACCCGCGCCGCACCTTCCTCGAGTTGGTCGAGCCGCGCGAGCTGCCGACCGACCTGGTCGAGACCATCCAGCGGTTCCGCTTCCAGGGCACGTCGTCCAAGGTCAACTTCGCCCTCGACGGCGTGCCGCGCTACCCGGCCCTCGGCGACCGGATCGACCAGTACCGCGGGTTCACCAACATCGGTCCGTCGATGGAGTACCTGGAGCGGGCCTTCGACGACGCCAAGTACGGCTGGTACTCGAAGCGGCCGTACCTCGACACGGCGATCCAGTCGCTGGTCGACCCGGACATGGCGCCGCCCGGCAAGGCGGTGATGAGCTGCTTCGTCCAGTACACGCCGTACCACCTCCGCGAGAGCGACTGGGACGCCGAGAAGGAGAACCTCGGGGACACCGTCCAGGCGACGCTCGAGTCGTTCTTCCCGGGGTTCGGGGACCTGGTCCTCCAGCGCGAGGTCCGGACGCCGCTCGACATCGAGCGGACGGTCGGATTGTCGGAGGGCAACATCTTCGCCGGCGAGTTCCTCGCCCCGCAGATGTTCTTCTTCCGGCCGGCGCCGGGCTGGGCACAGTACCGGACCCCGATCGACGGCTACTACCAGTGCGGCTCAGGGACCCATCCCGGCGGCTGCGTTATGGGCGCCCCCGGCAAGCTGGCCGCCGGCCAGATCCTCAAGGACCGGGCGCGGGCCCAGGCCTAGATCGGGTCGATCGAGGATGGGCCTCGGCATCGATGTGCTGATCGGGACCCTCGCCCCTGCCAGTGGTCGAATCACAGGGCGACAAGCGTGGTGGGCCGCCGGGACCGCCCGTTCGTGCCCGGATCCACGCTCGAGGCCTCGTCGAATCACCACTGGCGGTGGCCGGGGGTGGCTGACCGCGGTAGGCCCAGCGGCCCGGCCGCCGAATCACGACGACAACGGGCCGCGTGGCCTGGTCCGGATCCTGGAGCGGTGCCCCGAGGCGTCGGCGTCGGCTCCGGCCGCGCCGGCTCGGCGTCGGCTCCGGCCGCGTCGGCTCGGCGTCAGCCCCGGCCGCGGCGACTCAGGTAGTCGTGCCAGAAGATCCGGGCAGCAACGGATCGCCACGGTCGCCAGGCCTCACCGAGTGCTGACATCGCTTCGGGACGGGGGCGTTCGGGGAGGCCCTTGACGTCCGCGACGGCCTGGGCGAGGGCGATGTCGCCGGTCGGCCACAGGTCGGGCCGTCGGAGTGCCATCAGCAGGTAGATCGTCGCCGTCCACGGCCCGATTCCGGGCAACGCGACCAGCGACCGCTGGGCTGCCTCGTCGTCCAGGCCGGCCAGCCCGTCCAGGTCGAGACTGCCGTCGCAGATCGCGGTCGCCAGGGTCCGCCCGTAGCGGGTCTTCTGGCGGCTGAACCCGATCGTCAGGAGCTCCCCGTCGGAAAGCTCGAGGAAGCGCATGGGAGTGGGTGGGTCGGCGGTCAGTCGAAGCCGGTCGAAGGCTGCCTGAGCCGACGCCAGCGACACCTGCTGCTCGAGGATGATGTGGAGGAGGGTCGAGAACCCGGGCTCGCGGTCCGACAGCGGAGGCGGACCTTGACGCTCGACGATCCCGGCCAGGGCCGGGTCGCGCGCGGCGAGCTCCCCGACGGCCGAGGCCAGCGTCTCGGCATCGAGCGCCGTTGGCAGGCGGGCGGAGCCCGGGTGTGGCTTCTGCATCGTCGACATCATGCCGGACGAGCCGCGGATCGGAGGGATGCCGGAGAGGGATCCGGGTCGAGCGACCGATGCCACTCGACCCGGTGCCGCGTCAGCGCTCGATCTTGATCGAGTCCACGATCGCCTTGAGCTCGGCCTCGTGCTGCGCCGACGTCCCTGCGTAGTCCGTGCTCTGGACGACGACCCGGACGCCGTCGACATCGAGGATCCAGAGGTGCCATCGCTGGCCCGGTCCCTGGGCGTAGACCCCGGGTTCCCAAGGCCGGTAGACGTCGCACCCGGAGATGTCTGCTGGTACCTGCAGGTCCATGTACTTCCCGGAGTACCCGGCCAGCGTGACGTCGACCGGAGTCGTGGTGTCGAGGATCGGATGATTCGCGAGCGCACTGACAAACTCGTCGACGCTCGGCCCGACCGGGATGTCCGGGTTGGCGCCGTTTTGACAGGGGTCGGTGAGCAGCCAGGCCCCCCGGACGAAGAGCACGCCTGCCCCGTCGGGCGCGTCGTTCCCGGTGCTGGTCGGCGAGGCACCATCGGCAGACCCGTCCCAGCCGTCGGGGAGGGTGAACGTGACGTGAGTGGCGTCGTCTGTGATCGGGTCGATGCATCCAGCCTGAGGCGGCACGAAGCAGGCGTCACTCCCGGACTGCGCGAACGGCGTGGACACATACGTACCGGCCGGCAGCGGGCCTTCCCGGAGAGCCACCGGCGACGCCGCCGGAGAGGGCGAGGGTGTCGGCGTCGGGCCCGGGCCTGCGACACCGCCGCTCCTCGGTAGCACGTTGATCCCGACGATCGCGATGACCACCACCGCGGCAGCCGCGATCGCGAGCTTCAGATAGCCATTCATCTCTCTCAACCTCCACGCCGGCCAGCGGGACCGACGTTGTGGGGTCGCGGGGAGCTGGTCGAGCACGCGGTCGAGGACACGGTCCGGGACCGACGTCACGCCCTCCTCCAGCCACGACCGAACGATGCGGGTGACGTCGCGATCGGTGGTCATCGGGCAACCTCCCGTGCGACCGGCCGTGCGTCGGCTTCGAGAGCCGCTCGTAGGCCGCGCATCGCGTGATGCAGACGTGAGCGGACCGTCCCGATGGGGACGCCGAGGACCTCGGCTACCTCGTCGAGGGGCAGATCGAGGTAGTGATGAAGGACCACCACGGCGCGGTGGTCGATGGACAATCGTCGGAAGCCACGCTCGAGCTGGTCGCGATCGACGACCGAGCTCAGGCCTTCGGCCGCCTCCGGCTCGTCAGCCGGCAGAAGCCGCAGGTGCGGTGTCCAGCGCCGCGTCCGGCGTCCCTCGGCGTAGCAGGCGCGCACGAGGAGCCGGTACGACCAAGCATCGAATCGCGCCGGGTCGCGCAGCATGGGAAGGTCCCGCCAGATCGCGAGCAGCGCCTGCTGCGTCGCGTCCTCGGCGAGGTCGATGTCGCGCAGGATCCTGTGCGCCACCGCGTGGAGCCGGTCGCTCACGGCGACGGCGAGGCTCGCGAAGGCCTCCTCGTCTCCGTGTTGCGCCCGTCCGATGAGCTCGGTATCCACGTCCCTTCCACCCTGTCAGTGCCCGGTCGGTCCGGCCACTCACAAGGTATGTGCGCGGTCGAGGTCCGAATGACTCAATCTTCGGAGAGGAACCCGGGGACGGGGGCGACCCGCGACCGCGGCGCCTGCTCGCCGGGTACCATCCGCCGATGGAGATCGCATCGGGCATCCGTCGGATCGGCGGCGGCCTCGTCAACTCGTACCTGATCGAGGAGTCCGGCTCGGTCACGATCATCGACGCCGGCGCGCCGTCCTACTGGGGCGACCTGCCGGCTGAGCTGGCCGCGATGGGTCGGTCGCTCGACGACGTCAAATCGGTGGTGCTCACCCACGGGCACAGTGACCACATCGGCTTTGCCGAGCGGATCCGCCGCGAGCGCCACGTCCCGATCCGCGTCCATGAGGCCGACGCGCAGCTCGCCCGGGGCGAGGTCAAGAACCCGGCCAAGGGCACCGGCCCGCTCCGGCTGAGGCCACTCCTCGGGTTCATCGCCTTCTCGATCCGGCACGGCATGCTGTCGATCCCGCGGATCGCCGAGGTCGCCACGTTCGGGGACAGCGCGACCCTCGATGTGCCCGGCTCACCGCGGGTCATCCTCCTGCCGGGTCACACACCCGGGAGTGCCGCCCTCCACGTCGTCGTCGCTCGACGCGCTGTTCGTCGGCGACGCGATGGCTACCCAGAGCGTCACCACCGGGCAGTTGGGACCGCAGATCGCGCCGTTCTCGGCAGATGCCGGCCAGGTGGTCGAGTCGCTCGCTCGGCTCGACGGGCTCGAAGCCGGGCTCGTCCTTCCAGGGCACGGCCAGGTCTGGACGGGAGGCGTGGCCGAGGCGGTCCGCCTGATCCGTTCGCAGGCCGGTCCCGCGGCCGCTTGACCCGAGCCCCTGGTCGGCCGATGAGTGACGACAAGCGCGGCGACCCGACGGCCGATCCGGGCCCGCCGCCGGCCCTCGCCGGCGTCGAGGTCCCATACCGGGTCGTCCGGACCGAGGCCGCGGGCAGCGCCGAAGAGAGCGCCGCGATGCAGGGGATCGAGCTGGGCTCGCTGCTTCGGACGATCGTCGTGCGCCGCGGGGCGGACGACTACGTGTTCGTCCTTGTCCCTGCCGGCCGCCGGTTCGACTGGCCCAAGCTGCGATCCCACCTCGGCGTCAGCCGCCTGTCGCTGCCCGATGCCGACGAGGCGCTCGCGGTCACGGGCTACGTCCGCTACACGATCACCCCGTTCGGAGCCAGCCGCGCCTGGCCGGTCGTGGCCGACGCCTCGATCATGGATCGCGCGGTCGTCGCGATCGGGGCCGGCGTCCGCGGGGTGAGCGCGCACTTCGCCCCGGCCGACCTGGTCCGGGCGCTCCGCGCTGACGTCGCCGACGTGACGACGCCGGAGGCCGCGTCGCCGGGCTGAGCCGGTACGATTGCGACATGTCCGAGCTGCCCGCCTCCGTCCGCGCCTTCATCGCGACGGGGCCGATCGCCCACGTCGTGACCCTCAACCGGGACGGCGACCCTGACGTCTCGGTCGCCTGGGTCGGCATCGAAGATGACGAGATCGTGATCGGCACGATGTCCGACCAGCGCAAGCTGCGCAACCTGCGGGCCGACCCGCGGATCGCGATGTCGTTCCAGGCGCCGGGCCGGGACGACTACGGGCTCGACCGATACCTCGTCCTCCGGGGGCGCGCCCGGGTCACCGAAGGGGGCGCTGCCGCGCTCCTCCAGCACCTGGCGAGGACCTACCTCGGCCCAGACGTGATCTTTCCCGGGATCCCGAACCCACCGCCGGGCTTCGTCATCCGGATGGCGGTCGAGAAGGTCTCCGGGAACGGGCCCTGGACCGGATAGGCCCCCGACGTCCGGACGCGTTCGCTAGGATGCCCGGGTGAGCCCGGTCACCGAGGTCTTCGCGGTCGTCGCCGCGCTTCTCCACGTCTTCTTCTTCTACCTCGAGAGCCTCACCTTCACCCGCCCGGCCACGTGGCAGAGGTTCCACGTCCGATCGCAGGCGGACGCCGAGCTGCTCCGACCGATGGCGTTCAACCAGGGCTTCTACAACCTGTTCCTGGCCGCCGGTGCGATCGGTGGGGTGATCGCCGCGAACACCGGCTATGTCGAGGCCGGTCGGGCGCTCGTCCTCCTCGCCTGCGGCTCGATGCTGCTGGCCGGCGTCGTGCTCATCGCGTCGGACCGGCGGTTCGTCCGGTCCGGGCTCATCCAGGCGGTGCCGCCCGCCATCGCGCTGCTGGGGCTGTTGCTGTAGACCCGACGCTCGAGCTCCGCGAGGCCGTCGATGAGGATCTGCCGATCCTGTTCGAGCATCAGCGCGACCCGGGGGCCAACGAGATGGCCGCGTTCCCCGCCCGGGAGTGGGGCCCGTTCGTCGCCCATGCCGCCCGGATCCATGTCGACCCGACGGTGACCAACCGGACGATCGTCGTCGACGGCCACGTGGCCGGGAGCATCGTCTGCTGGCTCGAGGAGTCGGGCGAGCGCGACGTCGGCTACTGGCTCGGCCGGGAGTTCTGGGGCCGCGGGATCGCGACCCGCGCGCTGACCGCGTTCCTCGAGCTGGTGCCCCACCGACCGCTCCACGCGCGCGTCGCCAAGCACAACGCCGGGTCGCTCCGCGTCCTCGAGAAGTGCGGCTTCGTCATCGTCGGTGACGATCGTTGGCCGTCCGGGATCGGGCCCGACGACGTCGAGGAGTGGATCCTGCGGCTCGACCCCGCTCCCGACGGCTGAGGGGTCTCCGGCGCCGATCGCCTGCCACGCTCAGGCCCGGATCAGCGTCTCGCCGCCGAACGCCATCCCGTCGGTGATCTGGAACGCGTCCGCCCGTTCGTTCCAGGCCTTGAACCGCGGGTCGTTGTCGTGGAGCGTGTGACCCTCGCCGGTCGCGAACACGGCCACGATCAGGTACTGGACGGCACCGTCCACCGGCCGCGACGAGATGTCCATCTTCGACAGCGACGCGCTCACCAGCACGCCCCGCCCGGTGAAGTCCTGCCAGATCGGAAGCTCGTGCTCACGGAACCCCGACTCGAATGCGGCCACCTGGCCGGCGTCCACGCTCAGCACGACCGCGATGGTCTCCATCGGCGTCTCCTCGGCGAGGTCCGGTAGATCGCGAGCCTACGCCGATCCGATGCGCCGTCGGTGGGACCTGGTGACCCGCGGACCTTGCGGCGGTCCTCCGCGAGAGCGTAGGATCGCGGCGCCCGGCCGAGCCCGCCGCCCCTGACCATCTTCGTCATCGCCGGCGGGCATGGAGGGAACCTCGATGGACAAGGTGCGCTCGCGCCGGGACGTCCTGGGCGCGGCTCTCGGCGGTGCCGCGGCGATCGCCGCCGCCGGGATCATCAGGCCGATCTCGGCGAACGCCGCATCCACCGCGGTGCTGAGCGAGGTCGACAACCCCACGGCCGCCGAGACATCGATCACCAACAGCGACGGCAGCGATCAGGCGGTGGCGCTTCGGGGGACCGTGACCGACATCGGTGTCGGGCTCGTCGGGGAGACCCAGCACGGGACCGGGGTCCTGGGCACGTCCGAGGGCGGTTCGACCGGGGTCGCCGGGTTCTCGGGCGATCCGAACGGGTATCCGGGCGTGACCGGGAACGCCGCTGGCGTCTACGGCGTCGGGATCGCTCCGACCGCCGACCCGACCGCCCTCAATATCGGCGTGCTGGGCAGCGGCGACCTGGCCGGCATCTGGGGTGCCGGGCCGATCGGCGTCGTCGGGAATGGCGCGCCGGCCATCGTCGGCCTCGGCGACGGGCTCGGCCCACCCGGTCTCTTCGGGACCGCGGTGTACGCGTTCTCGGGCGCAGCCCCGCCGACGCCTCCCGACAACGTCGGGGTGTATGCCGGCGCGGACCCGACGGGGATCGCCCTGCAGGTCAACGGGCGCGTCAAGCTCAGCCGCAGCGGCCGGGCCGCCGTGTCGAAGGGCAAGTCCAGCCACGCCGTGACGGTCAGCGGGCTGACGAGCTCGAACCTCGTCATCGCCACGCTCCAGACCCATCGAACCGGGGTCTACGTCGCGGCCGCGGTGCCGACCACCGGGAGGTTCACGCTGTACCTCAACAAGGCCGTCACGGCGACCACATACTTCGCCTGGATGGTCCTGAATTGAACGGGATCGCCTGATGCCGAAGCCGATCGACCCGTTCCGGGCGGCGTTGGCGCGAAGGCGGGATGGTCCGGGTCATCCGCGCTCGATGAGTCGAGCGCGATGGCAGGCGGTCGTGGCGAGATCCAGGGTCGCCCAGGTCGGACCGCCCTCGGACGGGAGCCCGACCGGACGAGCCTGGCGCGCCGTCGTCCGTCAGAGCCGGCTCGACCGATAGTCGAAGCCGGGTGACCGGGCAACGAGGAAGGCCGGGCTCGTCGCCCGGCCTTCGTTCCCCCCGGAGTCGGTCCGCGCTAGCTGCAGCCGCTCGTGCTGCCGCAGTTGAGGCACTTGTAGCAGCTGCCGTTGCGGACCATGATCGAGCCACATTCGGCGCAGCTCGGGGCGTCCTCCTGGACGGTGAAGGAGACCTTCGTCGTCCCGAGGGAGGCGGCGATCGCGTTCAGGGCGTGACCGTTGCCGTTGCCATTCCCATTGCCGTTCGTGTGCGGATCGGCATGACCGTTCGTCGCGATGACCGGCAGCTCCGCCTGGGGAGCGGCCGCGACGGCCGTGGCCTTCGGAGCGTCGGCAGGAGGCTCGGCCGACGCCGGGGCGTCGATCGGCGGTGCGCTGATCGCCTCGTCGATGGCTGACGGGCCTTCCTCGACGGCCGGAGCCGTCGGCGTGCTGCCGAAGCCGCCGAACGAGAACGGGGCGGGCGAGTCGACGACGGCACCGCGATCGATCAGACCGATCTGCGCGCGCTCGTCGGCAGGCAGGAACCGGCTGCCCATCCAGCGGAAGATGTAATCGACGATCGACTTGGCGATCGGGATCTCCTGGTTGCCGGTGAAGCCCGACGGCTCGAACCGCACGTGGGCGAACTTGTTGACGAGGTCGCGCAGCGGCACGCCGTACTGGAGGGCGAGGCTGACCGACGTCGCGAAGGTGTCCATCAAGCCGGAGACGGTGGACCCCTCCTTGGCCATCTTGAGGAAGATCTCGCCAGGCTGGCCGTCGGGGTACAGCCCGACCGTGATGTAGCCCTCGTGCCCGGCGACGTCGAACTTGTGGGTGACCGCGGTCCGCTCCGCCGGGAGGCGGTGGCGGTGGGGCTTCTTCGCTTCGGCCTGGGCGATCGCCAGCTGGGCCTTGAGGTCGGCGACCACGCCGGCATCGGCCGCGTCGTCGTCCTTCTTCTTGCCCGTGCTGAGCGGCTGGCTCCGCTTCGAGCCGTCGCGGTAGATCGCGATGGCCTTGAGGCCGAGCTTCCAGCCCTCGAGGTAGACCTCCTCGATCTCCTCGGCGGTGGCGGCCTCGGGCATGTTGACGGTCTTGCTGATGGCGCCCGACAGGAACGGCTGGACCGCCGACATCATCCGGACGTGGCCCATGTAGTGGATCGACCGCTCGCCGTTGACCGGCTTGAAGGCGCAGTCGAACACCGACAGGTGCTCCGGCTTGACGTGCGGCGCGCCCTCGATCGTCTCGCGCTCGTTGACGTAGGCGAGGATCTCCTCGACCTGGTCGGGCGCGTAACCGAGCTTCTTGAGCGCCGCCGGGACCGTCTGGTTGACGATCTTGAGGAAGCCCTCGCCGACCAGCTTCTTGTACTTGATCAGGGCGATGTCGGGCTCGATCCCGGTGGTGTCGCAGTCCATCATGAACGCGATCGTGCCGGTCGGGGCGAGGACGGTGACCTGCGCGTTGCGGTAGCC
Source organism: uncultured Chloroflexia bacterium (assembly GCA_963744115.1). GTDB lineage: Bacteria > Chloroflexota > Limnocylindria > Limnocylindrales > CSP1-4 > Chersky-267. The sequence goes on from CAVUSI010000002.1 coordinate 397,544, forward strand.
GTTGACCTCGCCGAGCTCGAGCGCCTCGTCGTAGACGGTCCTCGCCGCGGCCAGCATGTCGGCCGGGATGGCCTGGTCCGCCGGGATGCGGTAGGCCGCGTCGCGGTGCTTGCGGATGACCCGCAGGAACGGCTCGCGGTTGATCTGGTAGTCGTTGAACGGGCCGCCGTGGTCGCGGGCGATGACCGAGCTCTGGCGGTACGCCTCGCCGTGCATGATCGCGGTCAGGGCGGCGGCGTAGTCCCGGCCCTCATCGCTGTCGTAGGCCAGGCCGCGGCTCATCAGCAGCGCGCCGAGGTTGGCGTAGCCGAGTCCGAGCGGGCGGAAGCGGTGGGAATTCTCCTCGATCCGCGGCGTCGGGTACGACGCGTTGTCGACGAGGATCTCCTGGGCCGTGATCGTCAGCTTGGCGGCGTAGCGATACGACTCGACGTCGAACTCGCCGTCCTCCCCGACGAACTTCATCAGGTTCAGGCTGGCCAGGTTGCAGTTGTGGGCGATGAGACCTTCGGCGACCAGCGAATGGGTCACCGGCTCGGTCACGTCATAGACCGTCTCGACGCCGTCGGCGACGATCGAGCGGACCGTGGCCGCCCGGGCATTGGCCAGACCGCGGGCGAACGGGTGCGCCATCAGCGCGTGGATCTTGGCCTGCTCCTCGGGGGACAGCGGTGTCCCGACGAGCGCGGCGAACTTGCGGGCCGCTTCACCATAGACGTGGAGGTGGGCCTGCGCGCCCGTCGTGCCCTCGGGCCCGGTCCACGCGATGCGGCTGGCGATGCCGAGGTCGGCCAGGACGAGCTGGACCGATCGGACGAGCTCCGGCGCGGTCGAGGCGAGGGTGATCTCGGGGCCGGCGGCGCCGCCCGCGGTGCGGACGGTCGCGTCGGCCGAGAACAGGCCCTGGAGGTAGGCGACCTTGAGGTCCTCGGGCATCCGATGGACCTCGGTCGGCACGTCGCGACGTGCGGCGGCAGCGGTGGCACGCAGGCCGTAGCGGTCCTCGAGCATCCGGACGAGGGCGCCCGAGCGGGTCGACACGGCGATCGTGCCGTTGGGATGGACCGACACGTTCGCCCGACGGCCGGTCGACACGGCGGTCGATCCGCCGTCGTCCGCGCCGCCGATCCCGTTCGCGGCCGCCGAGGCGGTCACCCCGAGCAGGTCGCGCTCGAGGTCCTTGACCGTGTCCTCGCCGTCGTGCGCCTCGGCCAGCAGGGCCTCGAGCTCCTCGGTCATCGCCTGGGCGGTGGCCTGCTCGGTCGCCCCGAAGGCGAGCGCGGCGACGTCGCCGGTGAACACGCCGTCCGCGCTCATCCAGCCGAGCATCTGCCAGCGCCTGACGTCCTTCGCGGACGACTCGAAGCGGACGGTGTTGCCCGACTCGCGGACCGCGACCCGGTCGACCTCCGGGGTCAGCTGGTCGACCCGCTTCCACTCGCCGTTGTCGGTCAGGAAGCGATGGTCCCCGGTCGCCCGGATGGAGCGCCCGTCGGCCAGCGTCAGCCGATAGACCTGGCGATCGCCGACGAGCGTCACCAGGGCTGCCCGATGAGCCGCCATCCGGCGATGATCCTGCTCGCCGTGGAGGTCCGTGGTGACCTGGACGGCTTCGCCGCGCTCCTGGGCCAGGTAGAGCTCCTCGACCGTCCGCAGGCCGTCCGGCGTGCTGATCCGGGTCTCCGGCGCGAAGCAGGCGGTGTCGTTGAGGAACATGTACTCGGAGCACGGGTTGCTCGCGTAGATCCGGTCCGAGCTCGCGCTGGTGTGCCAGTCGTTGATCGTCGTGTCGTACTGGATGCCCGGGTCCCCGCACAGATGGGCCGCATCGGCCATCCGGCGGAAGATGTCGCGCGCCTTGTAGGTGCCCATCGGGGCCCCGTCGACGACAGCGTGGGTGGTCCAGTCCGTGCCGTCGACCACGGCCTTCATGAAGTCGTCGGTCACCCGGACGCTGTGGTTCGCGTTCTGGAAGTAGACCGAGCCGTAGGCCTCACCCGTGAAGCTCGGGTCGTAGCCCATCTCGATCAGCGCCCAGGCCTTCTTCTCCTCGAGCATCTTCGAGTCGATGAAGTCGAGGACGTCCGGATGGTCCACGTCGAGGATGACCATCTTGGCCGCACGGCGGGTCTTGCCGCCCGACTTGACCACGCCGGCGAAGGCGTCGTAGCCCTTCATGAAGCTGACCGGGCCGGACGCCGTGCCGCCGCCCGACATCTTCTCCCTGGCCGACCGGATCGGGGACAGGTTGCTGCCCGCGCCCGAGCCGAACTTGAACAGCATCGCCTCGGTCTTGGCCAGGTCCATGATCGAGCTCATCGAGTCCTGGACCGAGTTGATGAAGCAGGCCGAGCACTGCGGGCGCGGCTCGATCCCGACGTTGAACCAGACCGGCGAGTTGAAGCTCATCTTCTGGTGGACGAGCAGGTGGGTCAGCTCGGCCTGGAAGGCGCGGAGGTCCTCGTCGGTCGCGAAGTAGTGCTGTGTCTCCGCCCAGGCCGCGATCGTGTTGACGACCCGATCGATCAGCTGGCGGACGCTCGTCTCGCGCTCGGGCGTGTTGAGATGCCCGCGGAAGTACTTGCTCACGACGACGTTGGTCGCGAGCTGGCTCCACGACTCCGGGACCTCGACGTCCTTCTGCTCGAAGACGAGCTTGCCCGACTCGTTGCCGATCGCCGCGGTCCGGGTCTCCCAGCGGATCTCGTCGTAGGGATGGACGCCGGGTCGCGTCCAGCGGCGCTCGAAGGTCAGGCCAGCGGCCGGCGTCCCATCGGGGTTCTGGCCGTTGAAGCTGACCCCATACGGTCCGTAGTTGCGGGCTCCGCTCTTGTCCTTGGCGCTCTTCCTGACGGGCTGATCCATGACCTGGACTCCCTGGACGACGGCTCGGGCCATCTGTGCTCTCTCCTCCGACGATGTCGCTGGGCTGATGGGGGCTTCGAGGGCCGGTGCTCGGTGCCGCGTTCATCGGCGGCGATGCGGCGCCGACCCGCGTTCCGCGGAGCGGCGGTCTGTGACCTCGGCCGCGATCGGTGCGGCCGGGGCTGGGGCGGCGGGGCTGATCAGGCGCGAGGCCCGTGGTCTCGGATCCCGGTCCGAGGGTGGCGAGGCTGGTCCGGACCGTAGCTGCGACCGTGCCTCCATCGATAGGCCGTTCGGGGCGGGTTCCCGAGTGTCCGTCGGGTCGCGATGCGGCGATCCGAGCGGCGGTCCGGGCTGTGACTCCCAGCAAGCGAACGACCCGTCTACTGTACTGCTCGACGCGGACGGGCGTCAAGCCGAAAACACAAGATGTAGTGGTACGTTCGGCCTACCGACCGCTACATGATGTGCCTGTGGACGAAATGGCGTCCGGGCGTGGACAAGCTCGCCGGGAGCGTGGACGACCCCGATCCCGGCGTGGAAACGATGTGGATAGGTACGTTCTGCCGCTTCCGCCAGCGCTCCGAGTGAGGACCCGGGCCGGGGGCCATCCGCGGTGGGCCGGGCCGGGCAGAGGCGGGCCATTTCGAACAGGTGAGCGGTATCGTCCGGTCGGGCGGCGGTTCGGGCGGCCACAACAGGATCGAGGCTCTGGTGGCACTCAGCGCGCCGAGCGACCCGCGGTCGGGCGCCCGCGACGGAGCCCCTAGCGGCCGAAGCGGCGGGCGCGCTGCTGATAGGTGCGGATGGCGCGGAGGAAGTCGATCTCGCGGAAGGCGGGCCAGTAGGCCTCGGCGAAGTGGTACTCGGCGTAGACGCTCTGCCACGGCAGGAAGCCGGACAGGCGGACCTCGCCGGAGGTCCGGATGATCAGGTCCGGGTCGCTCGAGCCGTGGGTGTAGAGGTGGGCGGCCAGGGCATCGGCGGTCAGGGCGTCGGGGATCTCGGCGGGCGGCGTCCCGGCGTCCACGGCGTCCCGGACGGTCGCCCGAAAGGCCTCGAGCAGCTCGTCCCGGCCGGAGTAGGCGAGGGCGATCGTGACCGCCATCGCGCCATCTTCGCGCGACAGGGCGGCGGACCGTTCGACGACGGCGGCCAGCCCCTCCGGCAAGAGATCCCGTCGCCCGATCACCCGCAGGTGGATGGGCAGCCGGGTCTTCCGCCGGCCCTCGGCGATCGCGGCGATGGCGTCGGCCGCGACCTCGGTGATCGTCCCGACCTCCTGCTCGGGGCGTTCGAGATTCTCGATCGACAGGGCCCACAGGGTGATCTCGCGGATCCCGAGGCCGGCGCACCAGTCGATGAGCTCGAGTGCCTTCTCCGCGCCCGCCCGGTGACCGGCACCCGGGTCGTCCAGACCTTCGGCTGTGGCCCAGCGGCGGTTGCCATCCATGATCACCGCGACGTGCGCCGGTCGCGGATGCGCCATGACCGCCGCCTCGAGCCGGGTGACGTAGAACGCGTAGACGGGCGTCAAGGCGATGTCGCGGGTGCGCCGGTAGAGCGGTCCGAGGCTGGCGCGGACGGACTCGGTCACGGTTCGGCGCGTCCGCGTCGGGCCCGCCGCTCGGGGCAACGCCGCAGGCGGCGGTTCAGGCGGATCCATCGGTCGGGTCACGGGCGCACTCCGTTCGGTCGACGTCGGCTCAGTGTCGCACCAGCGTCTGGTCGACGCGCGACCCCCGCCGATTGGTGCGCCGCCGGTCTTTCGCTCAGCCCAGCGACGAAGTTCGTCCAGAAATCTTGACAAAGTCGGGGACACGTGGAAAGTTTGTAAAGAGTCTTGGCAAAGTCCCCCGGCTCGACGCCGTCCGGACCGCCCCGACCCGAGGAGGAGTCCGACGCCGCATGGCCTTCCCGACCAAGGCGACGCACCAGCAGACCCGGGCGTTCAATTCGGCGCTCGTCCTTCGCGCCCTGTACGACTTCGGGCCGATCAGCCGGGCCGACATCGCCCGCCTGAGCGGCCTGACCAGGACGACCGTCGGCGAGGTCGTCGCCCAGCTGATGGCGGACGGCCTGGCGCGGGAGGTCGGTCGGGGTCCGTCGACCGGGGGCAAGGCGCCGACGCTCGTCGAGCTCATCGACGACGCGCGGCAGGTGATCGCGCTCGACCTCGGGGAGCAGGTCTTCCGGGCGGCGATCGTGGACCTCCGGGGGCAGGTCCAGCGCGTCGTCGAGCGACCGGTCGAGGGTCTCGACGGACGCCAGGCGCTGGCGCTCGTCTACGAGCTCGTCGACGAGCTGGCCGCCGCCGCCGGCGATGCGCTGCTGGGCATCGGTGTCGGCACCCCGGGGATCGTCGACGCGACGACCGGCACGATCCGCTGGGCGGTCAACCTCGACTGGCAGGACCTGCCGCTCGGCGACCTCCTGCGCGAGCGATACGGCGTCCCCGCCGAGCTGGCGAACGACAGCCGCGCCGCAGCCCTTGCCATCCAGCTGTTCAGCGACGCGCGGACGACCGCCCCGCGCGCCGCGAACCTCGTGGCGATCAAGGTCGGTCGCGGCATCGGGGCGGGTGTCGTCCTGCGCGGCGAGCTGTTCCACGGCGACGGGTTCGGCGCCGGCGAGATCGGCCATACGGTCGTCGACGAAGACGGCGCCGAGTGCCGCTGCGGTCGCTTCGGGTGCCTGGAGACCGTCGCCAGCTCGCGGGCGATCGTCGCTCGGGCGACCGAGGTCGCGAAGGAGCGGCCGGACTCCGCGCTCGGTCGGCGGCTGGCGCAGGCCGGGGCGCTCACGCTCGGCGACGTGAAGATCGAGCTTGATGCGGGTGACGAGGACGCGCGACGCGTCGTGGTGGCGGCGGGGCGGTACCTCGGACAGGCCGTCGCCGCGGTGATCGGCATGCTCGACGTCGAGCTCATCGTGCTCCACGGCAGCGTCGCCCAGCTCGGTGAGCCCTGGCTGTCGGCGGTGCGCGACGAGGCCGGGCGACGGTCGCTCGGGCTCCTGTCGCGCGAGACCACGATCGAGCTCGCGCCGCCGATCGGCGACTTCGTGATCATGGGCGCATCCGCGCTGCTCATCACCGCCGAGCTCGGTCTGACGGTCGGGCGATGAACGACCGCGCGATGGACGTCCCGGCCGATCCCTCGCACGCCGACGACCTCGACGGCCAGGGACCGCGCCCGGCGGACAGCCGACCGCTCCTGGTCGGCGTGGACGTGGGCGGGACGAAGATCGCCGTCCTCATCGTCGATCGCGCCGGTCGGGTGCGCGGCCGACAGGTCGCACCGACCGCGATCGGCGAACAGCAGCACGCCGTTGAGGCGGTGGCCCTGGTCGTCGAGCAGGGTCTCCGGGGCTCCGGCGCCACGCTGGACGACGTCGCCGCGGTGGGTGTCGGCGTCCCGGGCCGCGTCGACCCGCTGAGCGGGACCGTGACCCTCGCGGTCAACCTCGGCTGGTCGGACCTTCCGCTCGGAGATCAGCTGGAGGCGCGTCTCGGGCGCCCGTGCTTCCTCGAGAACGATGTGCGCGCCGCCGCGCTCGGCCTGCATCGCCGTCGGGTGGTCGGCGGTGTCGAGGACCTGGCGTATGTCGCCGTTGGCACGGGCGTGTCCGCCGGGGTCATCCTGCGTGGCGAGCTCCATCGCGGCGTCCGCGGACTGGCCGGCGAGATCGGCCACGTCATCGCGGCGTCGGACGGTCCCGTCTGCTCGTGCGGTGAGCGGGGTTGCCTGGAAGCGTTCGTGTCCGGACCCGCGATCGCCCGCGACGCCCGGACGGCGATCGCGGCCGGGACACCGAGCCGGCTGGCCACGATCCCCGAACCGACGTCGGTCGACGTCTACGCGGCCGCGGTCGACGGCGACGAGCTTGCCGTCGGGATCGCCGAGGCGGTCGGTCGGCGCCTCGCCTGGGCCGTCCATCTCCTGGTCATGACCTACGACGTCGAGCGCGTCGTCCTTGGGGGTGGCGTGAGCCACGCCGGCGCGACCTTCCTGTCCCCCATCCACCGCGAGCTCGACCGGCTCCGCCGGTCCTCGGCACTCGCCCGGGAACAGCTCGCTCCAGGCATCGTCGAGCTGCTTCCGACCGGCGCCGAGGCCGGGGCATGGGGAGCCGTCACGATCGCCCGTCTGGCCCTCGAGGAGGAGTCGGCCAGGGGCGGGATCCCGCGGAGGGAGGTGGGCCACGCCCCGCACTGATCGATCGACCCCGGTGGTCCTGCTGACCGCCACATCGTCCATCCAGCCATCGAAGGAACCTTGGAGGAGGAGCATGTCCACTCGAAAGATCCTCGCTCTCGGAGCGGTCATCGCCATCCTGGCGGCGGCCTGCGGGAGCTCGTCGACGACCCCGTCCGCAGAGGCTCCGACGACCGCTCCGGCGACCGCTACAGCGACGCCGGCGGCATCGGGCGGCGCCTCGTCGGCAGCCCCGTCCGAGGCGGCCGCCAGCCCGACCGCGCTGCCGGTCGATCCGGCGGAGGCCGTGATCAAGGGCGTCGAGTCCGGCGCCACGATCGACTTCTGGACCTACTACCTGTCGCCGACGTTCGACGACTACATCAAGGAGACGATCGCCCGCTTCGAGGCGACCTACCCGGGTGTCACGGTCAACTGGACCGACCATCAGGCCACGTTCCAGCAGGACCTGAACAGCGCGTTCGCGGCCGGCAACGCCCCGGACGTGATCAACCTGTCGGTCGGTGAGGGCTGGGTCGCCGACTACGCCTCGAAGGGCCTCCTCCTGCCGCTCGACGACAAGGTCCCGGCCGACGTCCAGAGCATCTACTTCCCCGGGCTGTGGAAGTCGCAGCTCGTCGACGGCAAGAACTTCCAGTTCCCGTGGTACCAGAGCATCGCCACGGAGCTCATCAACAAGCGCCTCTACGAGGCCACCGGTCTCACCGTCGCCGACTTCCCGAAGACGATCGACGGCCTGCCCGACCTGTGCAAGAAGGTCGTCGATCCCGGGAAGTCGCTCTGCACGCTGCGCCTGTCGGTCAACGATCTCCTGGCCCAGATGGTCTACGAGGGCAACGTCAAGGTCATCAGCGACGACGGCAAGACCTTCACCTTCGACTCGGCCGACGCCGTCAGCTGGCTGCAGATGTACGTGGACATGGTCAAGGCCGGGACCGTCGATACGGGCATCCTGACCGCCAATGAGGACCGTCTCGGTCTCGCCACGTTCTCGAGCGGCCAGTCGCCGTTCTGGCAGACCGCCCCGAACCTGATCCGCGTCGTCAAGTCGGACAACGCGACGCTCTACGACGACCTCGCGGTCGTGCCGGCGCCGGTCGGCAAGTCGGGCGTCGTCGGCAAGGGCTCGATGGGGATCTCGGTCAAGGCCGATACCAAGTACCCGAACGCCTCGATCGCGCTCGCGCAGTTCTTCACCAACCCGCGGAGCATGGTCGACTTCGCCAAGCGAGTCTCGATCTACCCATCGTCACCGTCCGCCTACGACGACCCCTTCTTCTCGGCAGCTCCCACGGCCGTCGAGGACAGCGCCAAGCCGATCGCCAAGGACATCGTGTCCAAGTACGCGGACATCGTGCCGACGATCCCCAAGAAGGCCGACGTCAACCAGATCGTGCTCAACCAGATCGAGCTGGCGCTGGCCGGCAAGGTCACGGCCCAGCAGGCCCTGACCGATGCCGTGACCCAGGCCAATGCCCTGATCAAGTAGCCGTCCGACCCGGTCCGTTCCCCCCGAGGCCGGGTCTCCGCTGGCCCTCTCCCGTTCCCACGCGGGAGGGGGCCAGCACTACCATCGTCGGCGCCGATCCACGACGACCGCCCTGACTGGGATGCGATGACCCGCAAGCTGACCGCGACGCCCTACCTCTTCCTCGCCCCGGCGCTCGCCCTGCTCGGGGTCTTCGTCTTGTACCCGATCGTCGCCGTCGTCTTCTACAGCTTCACCGACTACGACATCGTCCGGCCGCCCGTACCCGTGGGCCTGGCCAACTACCAGCACCTGGTCGCCGACCCGACCTTCTGGCTGGCCCTGACCCACTCGTTCGTGTACCTGATGGTGACGCCGATCATCATCGGGCTGTCGATCGTCCTGGCCATCGCCGTGAACCGGCAGCTGCGCGGGATCCACATCTTCCGGGCGCTGTACTTCGTGCCGGCGGTCAGCGGAAGCATCGCGATCGGGCTGACCTGGCGCTGGCTGTTCGAGCGGACCGGCCTCATCAACAGCGTCCTGCTGTCGTGGGGCTGGATCGACCGCCCGGTCCAGTGGCTCAACACTCCGGAGTTCGTCCTGCCGATCGCCATGCTGCTGACGATCTGGGCCGGGTTCGGCTACTACGCGGTGATCTTCCTGGCCGGGCTCCAGAACATCCCCGAGGAGTTGTACGACGCCGCCCGGATCGACGGCTGCACCGACTTCCAGAAGCACTGGCATATCAGCCTGCCGGGCCTGCGCCCGCAGATCGTGTTCGTGGCGGTCATCTCCAGCCTGGCCGCCCTGAAGGTGTTCGACGAGATCTACGTCCTGACCAACCGGACGGGCGGGTTCCTCGACAGCGGCGTGACGATGGTCTTCTACCTCTGGAAGCAGGCCTTCCAGCTCCAGCACGCCGGGTACGCCTCGGCGATCGCGATCGCGCTGCTGGCGATCACGCTGCTGTTCTCCGTGGTCAACGTCCGGATCCTGGAGCGGGGCCAGAACGACACATGAGCCACGCCGAGATGGCCGACCTCGCCGAACCGGTCGCGACGCTCACCCGGCGCAACCGGGCTGGGCGAACGGGCCGTCGGGCCGTATCGAGCGGGCTGTGGTACATCGCCCTCGGGGCGGTGGCCTTCATCACGGTCTTCCCGTTCGCCTGGATGCTCCTCACCTCGCTGAAGGGTCCGACCGACCCGATCACATCGGTGCCGCCGCAGTTCCTGCCCGCCAACCCGACCCTGGCGAACTACCAGCACGTGCTCGACGCGCTTCCGATCCCGAAGTTCTTCTTCAACAGCATCGTGGTGTCGGTCGCCGTCGGCGCGCTGAACGTGCTCGTCGCCGCGCTCGCCGCCTATCCGCTGGCGAAGATGCGGTTCCCGGGGCGGGATGCGATCTTCTATCTCCTGCTCGCCACGCTGATCGTGCCGGCGCAGCTGACCTACATCCCGAGCTTCATCCTGGCCGTGAACGTCTTCCACTACTACGACACGCTGCCGGCCCTGATCTTCCCGAACATCGTGAGCGCGTTCAACATCTTCCTTTTGCGGCAGGCGTTCCGCGGCGTCCCCAACGATCTCATCGATGCCGCCCGGGTCGACGGGGCGGGGGAGTGGCGGATCTGGTGGCAGATCCTCCTGCCGATCGTCCGGCCGTCGCTTGCGGCGGTCGCGATCTTCACCTTCGTCACGTCGTGGAACGACTTCCTGTGGCCATCCCTCATGCTCCACACTCGCGACGGGATGACCCTGCCGGTCGGGCTGGCGGCCCTCCAGGGGTTCTTTTCGTCCGACGCCCGCGCCATCGCTGCCGGGGTGACGATGACCGTCACCCCGATCCTGATCTTCTTCGTCCTCGTCCAGCGCTACTTCGTGCGCGGCCTGGCCGGAGCGGTCAAGGGCTGACGTGGCGGCCGGATCGGACGACGCCATCCTCGATCGGCTGATGCTGGCGTTCGAGGGGACACGATTGCCGGCGGCGATGGCCCGCCGCCTGCGCGATGCGCCGGCCGCCGGGGTCACTCTCTTCCGATGGTCGAACGTGGAGTCGCCGGGCCAGCTCCGCGAGCTGACGGACGCCATCCACGGCGCCGGGAGGCGCTCGAGCGGCCCGCCGCGGCTGGTGGCCGCGGACCAGGAGGGAGGGCAGCTCGTCGCCCTGGGTCCGGGGACCACTGCGTTCCCGGGGGCGATGGCGCTCGGGGCCACGGGCGACCCCGTCCTCGCCGAGCGCGTCGCCCTGGCGATCGGTCGGGAGCTGCTCGCGATGGGGATCACCGTCGCCTATGCGCCTGTCCTCGACGTGGCCACGAGCCCGGTCAACCCGGCCGTCGGGACCCGCGCGTTCGGCGACGACCCGACGGCCGTCGCCGCGATGGGCGCGGCCACGATCCGCGGCCTCCACGCGGTCGGGGTCGCAGCGACGGCGAAGCACTTCCCGGGGATCGGCGACATGACCGTGGACAGCCATCTCCGGCTGGCTGCGGCTGCCGGCGATCGGGCGCGGCTCGATGCCGTCGAGCTGGCGCCCTTCCGAGCCGCGATCCGGGCGGGCGTCGACCTGGTCATGTCCGGCCACATCGGGATCCCGGCGATCACCGGCGACCCGACGCTGCCCGCGACGCTCTCGCGGCGGGTCATGGACGGGCTGCTCCGGCGGGACCTCGGGTTCCGCGGCGTCTCGATCACCGATGCCCTGGACATGCGCGCGCTCGCCCAGGGGCCCGACCAGGCCATCGACGTCATCGCTGCGATCGTCGCCGGCGTCGACCTCCTCCTGTCCGCGCCCGACCCCGCGGCACGGCGGCGGATCGAGGGGACCCTGGTCCGGGCCGCCGCCCGTGGCCTGTTCCCCGACGCCGGGCTCCGCGCGTCGACCCGGCGGGTGCTGGACCTCCGGCGCCGCCTCGGGCGGACGCTCGCCGCCCCGGACCGTCCCGACGTCGCGATCGTCGGGGGCCGTGAGCATCGCGCCCTGGCCCGCGAAGTGGCCGAACGGTCGGTGACCCTCGTCCGCGACGATGCGGGGCTGCTGCCGATCCGACTGGCGCGGGGAGCCCGCGTCGTTGCGGTCATGCCGCATCCGAAGGACCTGACCCCGGCCGACACGTCGTCGGAGGTGGCGCCCGGGCTCGCGTCGGCGTTGCGAGCCGCCTGGCCGGACGCGACCGTCGAGGAGCTGACCACGGCCCATCCGCCGACGGACGAGGAGATCGCGTCGGTCCGCATCCGGGCGACGGGCGCCGATCTGGTCGTCATCGGCACCATCGATGCGGCGCGCGACCGACGACAGGTAGCCGTGGTCGAGGCGCTCCTGGCCGGTGATCGACCCGTCGTGACGGTGGCGCTCCGGACGCCCTGGGACATCGAGGCCTATCCGGGCGCGGCGACCAACCTGGCGACCTACTCGATCCTTCCGGAGTCGATGGCCGCCCTCGCCGGGATCCTCGCAGGTCGCCTGGAGCCGTCCGGCCGGCTGCCCGTCCGGGTGACGCGAGACGCCCGACCACGGGTCGGCGCCTAGGATGGGCCGACGCCACATGAGCACGATGCCACCGTGACCCTGCGCGACGAGATCCTCGAGCAGCCCGCCGCAGCCGAGCGCCAGCTCGATTCGAGCCGCCCGGCGATCGATGCCCTGGTCGCCCGTCTGCGCGCCGAGCCGATCGATCACGTCGTGATCGCGGCACGGGGCACCTCGGACCATGCGGCCATCTACGCGCAGTACCTCCTCGGCACGGTCCATCGCCTGCCGGTGGCCCTGGCGACCCCGTCGATCCTGTCCCTCTACGGCGTCGTGCCGCGGTTCGCCCGCGCCCTCGTCGTCGGCATCAGCCAGTCGGGCGCATCGCCGGACGTCGTCGGGGTGGTCGAGGCGGGTCGCCGCCAGCACGTCCCGACACTGGCGATCACGAACGATCCGGACAGCCCGCTCGCCATGGCGGCGGAGTTCGTGATCACCCTGGCCGCCGGACCCGAGCGCGCCGTCGCCGCGACCAAGACGTACACGACCTCGCTCCTCGCCATCGCCCGGTTGTCCGCCGAGCTCCTCGACGAGGCCGATTCGCGGGCGGCCGTGGCGGGCATCCCGGACGCGCTCGGGCAGGCGCTGACCGTCGAGCCGGAGGTCGAGCGGATCGCCGGCGAGCTCGCCGGCGCCGACCGCTGCCTCGTCCTCGGGCGGGGCTACGAGTACGCCACGGCGCGCGAATGGGCGCTCAAGCTCAAGGAGCTCGCTCGGGTGTTCGCCGACCCGTACTCCGCGGCGGACTTCCAGCACGGTCCGGTCGCCCTCGTCGGGACCGGCGTGCCCGTGCTCGCGGTCGTTCCCGAGGGGGTCGCCTCGGCGGGGATGGTCGAGCTGCTCACCCGCTTGCGGGACCGCGGCGCCGATCTCCTCGTCCTGTCGGACTCGGCGGCGATCCGGGCGGTCGGCACACGGTCGATCGCCCTACCTCCGGACATCCCGGAGTGGCTCCGGCCGATCGTCTCGATCGTCCCCGGGCAGCTGTACGCCTATCACCTGACGCGGGCGCGCGGCCTCGATCCGGAAGCACCACGGAACCTGAGCAAGGTGACCCGGACCAACTGACAACCGGACCAGCTGACGGCCGGACCGGTCTCGGACGGCGGGCCCGTGATCAGAAGCTGATCGGGGCCCGCAGGATGACCGCCTCGCGTGGGAGGAGATCGAGGGTCGCGCCGTCGAGCGGGGTGCGATCCTGTCCGACCGTCGAGTAGGCCGGCTGCCAGGTCAGCGCCGCCGTCGCCGGATCCTCGAGCGGGACCGTCGTGGGCTCGGCGGTGAGGTTGATCGCCACGAGGACGGCCTCGCCCGGGGCGTCGCGGCGGTAGGCGAGGACCCCGCCTCGGGCCCGGACGACCCAGCGGAACGAGCCCGTCTGGAGCGCGATGAGCGCACGGCGCACGGCGAGCAGCCGACGGTAGGCCGACAGCACCGAGTCCGGGTCCGCCGACTGGCTCGCCACGTTCCGGGTCGCGAGGTCGGGAGCCATCCGCAGCCACGGCCGGCCGGTCGTGAACCCACCGTTCGGGCCGTCGGTCCAGGGCATCGGGGCGCGGCACTGGTCGCGGTTCCACCACAGCTGCGTGAAGGGCCAGAAGCGTCGAGCCGGCGGGTCGACGATCTCCCTGCGGGGGACGTGGATGTCGCCCAGCCCGATCTCCTCGCCGTAGTACAGGAACGGCGTCCCGCGGAGCGTCAGGAGCAGGACCGCGGCCGCCTTGGCGACGGCATCGCGCTCGGGGCCCGTGGCGTGGCGGGTCGCCTCGCGCGGCTGGTCGTGGTTCGACAGGACGACCGTGGGCCAGCGCCCCGGGCCGTAGGCCGCCTCGCGCTCGTCGATCGCACCCGCCAGGGCGTCCGCGGTCCACGGCTGCTCGAGCAACAGGAAGTCGAGGACGAGATGGCGTGGCCCGACGTAGCGGGCCCCGAGCGCCGGAGGCCCCTCGAACAGCTCGCCGACGGACATCCGGCCTGGCACCGCGTCGACGATGGCGCGGAACTCGCGCAGGAGCTCTTCCAGGTCCGGCTGGTCCTTGTCATGGATATGGACCTGCCGATTCCAGCCACGGAACCGGGCGATCCCCTTCGGTCCCGGGACCCGCGGCGGGTTCGAGGCGAAGGTCGGATCCTTGAAGAACGCGTTGAATACGTCGAGCCGGAACCCGTCGACGCCATGCCCGAGCCAGCCCCGGATCATTTCCAGCTGGGCCGCCCGGACCGCGGGCAGGCGCCAGTTCAGGTCCGGCTGCTCGGCCAGGAAGATGTGCATGTAGAACTGCTCACGCCGCGGCTCCCACTGCCAGGCGCCGCCGCCGAACAGCGACTGCCAGTTGTTCGGCGGGATGGGTTTGCCGCGACGCCAGCCGGCCGGGTCGCGCCACAGGTACCAGTCGGCGTGCTCGCTGGTCCGACTCGATCGGGAGTCCTCGAACCACGCGTGCCGGTCACTGGTGTGGTTGAGGACGAGATCCAGAACGACCGCGATGCCGCGGTCGTGGGCCTCGCCGACCAGGCGGTCGAAGTCGGCCATCGTGCCGAACAGCGGGTCGATCGCGGCATGGTCCGACACGTCGTAGCCGACGTCGAGACCGGGGGACGGGTAGATCGGCGACAGCCACAGGGCGTCGACGCCGAGCGCCTCGAGGTGGTCGAGATGAGCGGTGATCCCGGGCAGGTCGCCGACGCCGTCGCCGTCGCTGTCGGCGAAGCTGCGCGGATAGATCTGGTAGATGACCCCGCGCTGCCACCAATCCGTCGAACCGGCGCGCATCGGCATGCGCCTGGGACCGCTACAGCCCGGAGTAGGCGTGGAGGCCGGAGAACCAGAGGCTGCCGGAGTAGGTCACCAGGACCATCCCGAACCCGACCACCAGGAGCAGGGCCGCGGGCCGGCCGGCCCAGGCCTTCTGGTTGCGGGCGTGGAGGTAGACGGCATAGACGAGCCATGTCACGAGGGCGGCGGTCTCCTTGGGGTCCCAGCCCCAGTACCGCGACCAGGCGATCGACGCCCACCATGAGCCGAGGATGATCATCGTGGCGAAGATCGGGAAGCCGATGATGACTGCCCGGTAGGCGACCTCGTCGAGGACCTTGTGGGTCGGCAGCCAGCTGAACCGGTCCTGCTGGCCCTGGACGAGGTAACCGACGCCGGCCGCGAAGGCCGTGGCGAAGATGCCGTAGGCGGTCACGGCCATCCCGACGTGGATCGTCAGCAGCGGCGCGTTCTGGAGCGCCGGGACGAGCGGCTTGACCTCGTTCGGGAGGCTGCTCGCGTAGAGGAGCAGCGCCAGGGCCACCCCGAACGGGATGAACCCGAGCGAGCGGATCGGGTAGCGCCGCTCGAGCAGCTGGTAGCCGAGCAGGATGGTGAACCCGAAGGCGACCGTGAACTCGAACATGTTGCCCCACGGCCCGCGACCGACCGACAGCGCCCGGAACACGAGGGACAGCCCGAGCAGGGCGACCGCCGCCCAGCCGAGCCCCGTCGAGACGCCCGACAGCGGACTCGTCGGCTCGATCGTCTCCCGGCCCGGCCGCCGCGCGGCCTGTTCGGCGAACGAACCGCTGACGACCCCGGCGAAGGCGGGTTGCGGCGCGGTGGCCAGCCGCGGCAGGGTGCGGCGCCCATTGGCGAGCATCACGGCATGGCCGACATGCGCGGCGAAGGTCAGGGCGACGACGACGACGCCGACCGAGAACAGGAGCTGGGCCAGCTGGGCCATCACGCCGCCGCCGCGCCACCCGGCGGCGGACCAGCCGGCTGGAGGTGACGGGTCTGGGCGTTCTTGTCGATCCGCAGGATCAGGCCGCAGTTCTCGCAGGTGTCGATCCGGGCCTGGCGGCCGATCCCGCACTTCGGGCAGGTCACCACGAGCTCGTCCTGGCACCCATCGCAGACCGTCGAGCCGCTGGGGTAGATCAGGCCGTCCCGCGCGCAGTAGGGGTAGCCGGTCGGATAGACGGGCTGTCCGGCGGCATCGAGCGGAGCGGCTCGGGGGCCCTCGTCGATCTTGAGCTTCGGGCGCGGCTTGCGGATCAGGTAGATCACCCAGACGAGCACGATCAGGCTGATCAGCGGGCCGATGATCCCGATGAGCACGAAGAGGGGGAGCAGCCCGATGAGCGCACCCCAGTCCGGGACGACGAACTTCGCGGTCAGGTCGAGGATCTGATTCCAGATCTGGCCGAGCTGGTCGATGATGCTCACGGCGGCATTCTAGCCGGGACCGCCGCTCCGGCGTGGTCGGCCGCGCTTCGGATTCCCGGTCTTCTTCGTCGCCCCGCGGCCGGGCTTCCAGCCGAGACGGTCGGGATCGGCAGCGGGGTCCTCGCCGCTCCCCGCGACCCCGTGCCCCGCGCTCGGCTTCGGCGGTCGCGGCCTGCCCGAGCTCGGAGCGCTCAAGACGCCGCGGTCGAGGCGGCGGGTCAGCCAGACCGCGCCCGCGCTCCGCCCGCCACGCCGCCGGACGCGCTGGCCCAGCTCGATGTCGTCGGTGATCACCAGGATTCCGTCGCCGGCCGCATGCGCCGCGTCCGGCGTCCCGCCGCTGCCGATCGCATCGGCGACGAGGCGCTCGATGAGCCGGTCGGCCGACATCGAGCCACTGTGGCGGACGGTCAGTCCGGACGCGATCCGCGTCCCATGCAGGCCGCGGTCGGGCGGCCCGTCGAAGATCAGCTCGATCCGGATCGGAGCGGGGATGACGGCGCGCAACCGACCGACCAGGGTCGCGGCCGGCGCCGGGCGACCCTTGCCCCGCCCGAGGGCGTGGAGCAGGTTCGATCCGTCGATGATCATCCGCTCGGTGCCGGCGAGCGGGTCGGCGTGGTCGGGGCGACGATCGCGGGCCGGACGGATCGGGGGAGTCACCCGAGCATCGTCCCACGTCGAAGGCCCCCCGGCTACGATGCGTCGGTGCTCCTCCTGGTCGACCTCGACGGCGTCGTCTATCGCGGAAGTGCGCCCGTCCCGGGTGTGGCCGCCGTGCTGAGCGACCGCGCGTCCAAGGGCGACGACGTCGTCTACGTCACCAACAACTCGATGCACTACCGGGCCGACTACGTCGCCCGCCTCGCGGCGATGGGCGCGCCGGTGACCCCGGAGCGGGTCGTCAGCTCGCCGCGGGCCACGGCGTTGTGGCTGGCCGAGCAGGTGCCACGGCCCCGGCGCGTCCTCGCCTTCGGCGGATCGGGGATGCGCCGCGAGCTCGAGGACCTCGGGTTCGAGGTGGTCACGGCCGCCGACGCGGCGGCTCGCTCGACGGCCGAGGGCATCGACGGGTTCGAGGCCGCCGGCCGACCCGACGCCGTCGTCGTCGGGCTCGACCCGGACGTCACCTATGAGCGGCTGGCCGTGGCGACCGATGCGGCCCGGGCCGGCGCGCTGTTCGTGGTCACCAACCGCGATCCCATCTACCCCACCGAGCACCGCCTGATGCCGGGGGCCGGGTCGATGGTCGCCGCGGTCGAGACCGCGTCCGGCGTGACGCCGATCTCGATCGGCAAGCCGGCACCGCTGCTGCTGGTCGAGGCCGCCCGGGCGGTCGGCGCCGATCCACGCGACGCGGTGATGATCGGCGACGGGATCGTGACCGACCTCGCCGCGGCCCGGGCGGTCGGGGCCCGCTGCGTCCTGATGCTCACCGGCGTGACGAGCCGCGCCCAGATCGAGGCGCTGCCCTCGGCCGACCGCCCGACGGCCGTGGCCGCCGACGCGACCGAGCTGGCGGCGATCCTCGAGCGGCTAGGCGCGGACCTCGGCTGAGCTGCCGGCCGCGGCGTCGGTCCGGCCGTCCTGCGAGCCGGCCGTCGGCCCGGCGTCCTCCGACGAGCACGGCTTCGAACCGTTCGATCAGCCGGACGGCTCCGAGCCGCTCGAGCGTCCGGCGAGACTCCTCGACGAGCTCGGCGATGCCGGGCTCGTCCGGCCCGAGCACGATCGCGGCGCGAGGCCGGCCCGGGCGAGGTCGAACGGGGTCTCCAGGGACCGCAGCGCCGTCGCCGCGGCCCGATACCCGGCGACGGCGTCGGCCCGACGTCCCTCGAGGGCCGCGACCCCGGCGCTTGAGCGACGTCCGGACCGCGTCGATGAACCGCCCGTGGGTACCCGTCGCGTCGAGCGCCGCGACGACCTCCGCGGCGCGGGCGCGTCCCGGAGCCATAGTGCGGCCTCCGCGGCATCGACGAGGTTGCCCGCGGCCGAGAACGGGTCCAGGCGCGCCTGCTCGCGCCAGATGTCGGCCGCCTTCGCCACCCGGCCCTCGACGAAGTCGAAGAACGCCTGGACATCCGCGGCGTTCGACTGCGCGTTCGGATCGGTCTCGTTCGCCATCGCGTCCTCGTACGCGGCCACCTCGGCCTCGCCCGCGGTCCCGCGCATGAGCCGCATCCGGTCCGTCGTGCTGAACAGCACGGCCCGCAATCGGTCGTCCGTCGCGTCGGCGGCGGCACGGTCCGCGGCCCGCAGCGCCCAGTCCCAATCACCGGTCGACATGGCCAGGCCCGACGCGTTGACCAGCAGGTTGAGCGCCCGACCGCGCAGCCCGAGTCGATCCGCGAGCTCCATCCCGTCCCGGGCGATCTCGAGTCCCTGGCGCGGATCCTCGTACGTCGTGGTCGCCGACAGGTTGATCCGGGCGCGCAGCTCGGACGCGGCCAGGCCATACGAGCGGGCGATCTCGAGCCCGCCTCGAAGGACGGCGAGACCTTCCCGGACGCGTCCGAGGGTAGCCATGGCGGAGCCCTTGGTGATCATCACCTCGGCGATCGCGGAGACCAGGTCGAGCCGCTCGAGGGTCGGCAGGACCCGCTCGGCGAGGTCGACCGACCGTCCGCCCTCGCCGTGCATGAAGTAGGCCCTGGCCAGCTCGACGCGGAGGAGGACCAGGTCCTGACCGTCGACGAGGTCGGCGAATTCGCGGTCGGCCGCCTCGAGCGTCGCGATCGCCTGCTCGCTGCGCATGGCTTCGATCTGGGTCCGCCCAAGGGCGCCCAGGGCTCGAACCACGCCCGCTCGGTCGCCGCGGCTGCGCTGGAGCTCGACGGCGCGTTCGAGCAGCGCAACGGCCTCATCGCGCTGGAACGACGCGATCGCCGACCGACCGGCCCGCTCGAGCAGGTCCGCTTCCTCGGCCGGATCGGTGGTGATGTCGATCGTCCGGCGCAGGTAGACGAGCGCCTGTTCGTGGGCGCCGAGGGCGACGGCCCGATCCGCTGCCGCCCGGAGTGCCACCCGTGCCTGTGCGGCGAGCGCGTCGGCCTCCGGCCCGGGCGGGGCGTTGTCGTACGCGGCGAGGTAGTGGGACGCCAGCGCCCCCGCCAGCTCGTCGGTGTCGAGCGACTCGAAGAAGCGTGCGGCGGCGAGGTGGCGGCTCTTGCGGTCGGCTCGAGCCAGCGTGTTGTAGGCGACCTCGCGGATCAGCGCCTGGACGAAGGCGTATTGCCCGCGCTCCGGCGACCGGGGATCCATCTGCTGGTTGAGCATCTCGCGTCGCGTCAGAGCGCGGAGCTGCGGCTCGAGCTCGGCCTCGTCGAGCCCGCTGACGGCGGCGAGCCCCGCCGGAGTGAAGCTCTGGCCGAGGACGGCCGCATCCTGGAGGAGCTCGCGGTCGAGCGGGGCCAGGGCGTCGAGCCGGGCGGCGATCAGCGCCTGGAGCGTCTCCGGGACGGCCAGCGCCGACAGATCGCCGGTCGGCCGGTAGCTTCCGTCCTCCTCGGTCAGGCGACCCTCGGCGACGAGCATCCGGACCGTCTCGACGGCGTACAGCGGGATCCCGTCCGCCCGCGTCACGATCGCTCCACGGGCGGCTTCGGGCAAGCCGGGGACGAGGCCGTCGAGAAGCTCGCGCATCGCCTCGTCGGATAGCGGCTCGAGCGCGACCGACACGAGGCCGCGTCGCCCGGCGCCCCAGTCCGGCCGCCGTTCGAGCAGCTCCGGGCGGGCCAGCGTCGCGACGAAGATCGGGGCCTCCCGGGACCATTCGAGGAGATGGTCGATGAACGCGAGCATCCCCGGATCCGCCCAGTGGAGATCCTCGAACACGAGGACGACCGGGCCGCCCTCGGCGATCCGTTCGAAGAACGTCCGCCAGGCCGCGAAGAGCTGCTCGGAGCCACCGGGTCGCGTCTCACCGACACCGAGCAACGTCAGCAGCGAGTCTTCGATCCATCCGCGCTCTGCTTCATCCGGGACGAACCGCAGGACGGTCTCGGCGATCCGCGCTCGCGTGACCGTCTCGTCGTCGGTCTCGACCAGGCCCGCCCGGCTCCGGACCATCTCACCGAGCGCCCAGAACGCGATCCCGTCGCCGTACGCCGGCGACCGACCGGAATGCCACCAGACCGTCTCGAGCAGGCCGTCGATGTACTTGAGGAACTCCCAGGCCAGGCGGCTCTTGCCGATCCCTCCCTGGCCGGTGATCGAGACCAGCCGAGGGCGGCGTTCGCGCGCTGCCGCATGGAACAGGTCCTTGAGCAGCCGCAGCTCGGTGTCGCGCCCGACGAACGGCGCCTCGAGTGCATCCGATCGCCCGCGACCGCCGCGCTCGGCCACGACCCGCAAGGCTCGCCAGGCGGGGACCGGGGCGGACTTGCCCTTGAGCGTCGCGTCGCCGACCGGCTCGAAGGCGATGGCCGCGGCGGACGCCCGCTGGGTCGCCTCGCCGACGAGGACGGTGCCGGGTTCGGCGATGCCCTGCAGCCGCGCCGCCGTGTTGACCAGGTCGCCGGCGACCATCCCCTGGTTCGTCGCGCCGAGCGTCACCGCGGCTTCCCCGGTCAGCACGCCGGCGCGGGCCTGGATCGTCGGGCCGAGCGCTCGGACCGCGGTCACCAGCTCGAGGCCGGCCCGGACGGCCCGCTCGGCGTCGTCTTCGCGGGCGATCGGGGCACCCCAGACGGCCATCACCGCGTCGCCGATGAACTTCTCGACGACGCCGGCGTGGCGTTCGATGACCTCACGGGCCACGTCGAAGTAGCGGGTCAGGAGCTCGCGCGTCTCCTCCGCGTCACGCTCCTCGGCGAACGGGGTGAACCCGACGAGGTCGGCGAACAGGACCGACACCAGGCGCCGTTCCGCGACCCGCTCGGGACCTGCCGGGCCGGATCTCGCCTCCGGGCCGGTGCCGCTGCCAGCCGACCCCGCCTCGCGCGGGAGGCCGAGCAACGGCCCGCCGCAGTCACCGCAGAACTTCGCGTCGGGCGGGTTCGTCGCCCCACAGTTCGGGCAGCCGGCCAGGAGCGGCCGACCGCATTCCCGACAGAACTTCCGTCCAGCTTCGTTCGCCGTGCCGCAACTCGCGCAGGTCACCCGCACCTCCCGGTCCGCTGAGGTTAGCCCACCGCGCCGAGTTCCGGGACCCCCGACGCCCAGGCGTCGAACTCGGCGCGGATCGGCCCGAGGGTCGCCTCGTCGGCGAATGCGACGTCGAGCGCCCGTCGATCGATCGCCCAGAGCTCGGGCAGGGTCAGGCCGATGCGATCGACGGCCCGGGCGTACTCCTCCGACAGGCCGATGTCGGAGACCGTCGTGTCGTCGGTCGACAGCGTCACCGACACCCCCGCGCGATGGAGCCGGGCGAGCGGGTGCTCGGCGATGCTGGGCACGATCCCGGCCTGGACGTTGCTCGTCGGGCACAGGTCGAGGGTGACGCCGCGGGCGATCAGCTCGGCGACGAGCGTCGGGTCCTCGATCGCCAGCGGGCCATGGGCGATCCGTTCGGGCTCGACCGCGAGCGCGCGCCGGACCTGAGCGGCGCCACCCCACTCACCGGCATGGATGGTGACCCGCAGGCCCCCGGCGCGCGCGGCGGCGAATGCCCGCTCGAAGACGAGCGGGTCCGGGAATCGCTCCTCGGGGCCGGCCAGGTCCCAGCCGGTCAGGCCGAGGTCGCGGAATCGCCCCGCCGTCTCCGCCAGCTCGACGTTGCGGCTCGGCTCGTGGGAGCGGAGGGCGGTGCAGATCAGCCGGACGGTCGTCCCGGACCGCGCCGCCGCCTGCGACGCCCCCCGGCAGACCGCAGCGATGCCGTCGGCGAGCGACAGGCCCCGCTCCGTGTGGAGCGCCGGACCCCAGCGGATCTCGACATAGCGGACCCGTTCGGCGGCCTTCGTCTCGACCAGCTCGGCCGCGACGCGTTCGAGTGCCTCAGCATCCTGGAGCAGGGTGATCGGCAGGGCGAACCGCTCGAGCAGCTCGGCCTGGGAGGCGGTCCGCTCCGGCGCGACCAGCGCCTCGAACATCGCGGTCCAGGTGGTCGGTGCCTCGAGCCGCCTGGTCCGGGCCAGGTCGAGGGCCGTGCCGACCCGGAGCGACCCGTCGAGGTGGAGGTGGAGCTCGGCCTTGGGCATCGCCTCGACGAGGCGACGGAGCGGGGCTGTTCGCATGAACGGATGCTACCGTTCCAGTCATGTCCACCATCCTCGTCACCGGCGCCAACGGCTTCGTCGGCAGCCATCTCGTCCCGGAGCTCGCCGCTGCCGGCCACCAAGTGGTCGGGCTCGTCAGGACCACATCCGCGGGGGACCAGGTCGTGGCGCGCCTCGACCGGGGTGCCCGATCCGCGGTCGAGACGAGGATCGGCGACGTGACCGACCCGGCGACGCTCCAAGCTGCCCTCGCGGGCGTCGACGCGGTCGCCCACCTTGCGGCGATCCCGCGCGACCGCGGCGACGGCGGCGAGCTGCTCCGCGTGAACACCGATGGGACCCGCAACGTCGTCGAGGCGATGGGCGCCGCCGGTGTGCGCCGCCTGGTCCATCTCGGGGCGCTCGGCGTCGTCGACGACCCGGCCCTCCACTACGCGTCGTCCAAGGCCAGGGCCGAGGCGCTCGTGGCGCGCAGCTCGCTCGACTGGACGATCCTCAAGCCATCGCTGCTGTTCGGCGAGCGCGACGGGTTCTTCAACATCGTGGCCGATCTCGTGCGCCTGTCGCCGGGCATCGTCCCGGTCCCGGGCGACGGTCGAAGTCGGTTCCAGCCGCTGGCGGTCGACGACCTCGCCATGGCCTTCCGGCAGACCCTCGACGAACCCGGGTACTCGGGCCGGAGCATCGAGCTGGGCGGCCCGCGCTATTGGACCTATCGCGAGATCACCGCCGAGGTCTGCACGGCGATGGCCAGGCGACGGGTCATCCTGCCGATGCCGGTCCCGGTCATCCGCCTCGTCGCCGGCACGTCGGAGCGGATCCATCTGCCGTTCCCGGTCGCGACCGACCAGCTCCGGCAGCTCAAGCTGGACAACATCGGTCCGCTCGACGGGTTCGTCGCGGCCTTCGGCTTCGTCCCGCGCGACATGGCGGGCCAGCTGGGCTATCTTCGGCGGCGCAAGGTCCACCAGGAGCCCGAGCCCGCCTGAGGAGCGCATGCCGTCATCGCGCCGTCGTATCGCCGCCGCCGCGGGCTGGCTCGCGCTCGCGATCGTCTTCTCGTTCGGCGCCGCCGGGCTGATCAACGCCGCGAACCCGCCGCCGGTCGCCGGGTCCCGACCCGAACTGACGATCGTCGCGGACCAGGCGCTCGAGCCCGAGCTGAAGGCGGCGGCCGGTGACCTGTCGGCGCTGTCGGACGACGTGGACGGGCTTGGCGCCATCGGTCGCACGGCCCTGACCTCGCTGGTGGATCGCGACACCGAGCGACTGCGCCAGGCGACCGCCGACGGGAAGACCCAGCTCGCCCTCATCGCCGAGGCGACCGACGCGCTTCGGGCGCGGCTCGCGGCGATCCCCGGGATCGGGCCGGACGACCGGACGCGGATCGGCACGAGCCTGCGGATCCGCTACGACGACCTCGTCGGCGCACTGACCGCGACCGACGGACTGTCCGCCTCCTGGTCCTCGCTGACCCAGGGCAGCATCGCGGCGACCGAGCTCACCGACAGCCTGGCCCGGCACGACGCCGAGGCCGCCGCCGCCGGCGCCCTCGGTCGGAAGGGTCAATATCGCAAGGCCCTCGCCCGACTCGACCTGGCCGACCAGGCGCTCGACACGTCGCGTCAGCTCCGCGACAAGCTGGCGACGACCACCGACGTCTCGATCCTCAGCCGCTGGATCGACCTCAACGCCGCGTACGACGCGGCCCTGCGCAAGACCTGGGCCCTGCTCGACAAGTCGAAGGGCCGGGTCACCAAGCCGATCGAGGCGGCCTTCGTCGAGCTGCGGGCGGCGACCGCCGCTCTCCCCGGGGACAGTCGCGCCCTGATCGTGATCATGGCCGACGTGGCGCGCGGCGGGATCAACCAGGCGGTCATCGAGATCGAGCAGGCGCGCGGGCGCCTGTCGGCCGCGGCCGCGGCCCTCGGCGGGGGGTAGTCCCGCTACACTGGCGCCCTTGCCGTCCGATCCTGCCTGCCCACCCTGGAGGAACCGCGCTCGATGCACCTGCGTATCGCGACCGATCAGCCCTGGGATGTCGCCGCCGATGTGCTGGCGATCCCGTATGTCGGCGAACCGACCTTCGACGGGACCCTCGGCGAGCTCGACCGCCGGAGCGGCGGTGAGCTCAAGGACCTGGCGGCCTTCGGTGAGCTCGCCGGAAAGCGCTACGGGATCGCCCTGGCAGCCGCCGGCGACCTGCCCCATGGTCGTCTCGTGCTGGTCGCGGCCGGCGATCCGGAGGGCGTCGATCGCGAGGTCGTCCACCGCCTCGGCGCGACGATCGAGCGTCGTCTCGGCGGGCGCACCGTCGGTCGTCTCGCGGTCAGTATCGGCGATCTCGGCGAGCGGATCGACGGTGGTGACGCGGCCGTGGTCGAGCTCCTCGTCCGCGGCGTCGTCGAGGGCCACTACGAACCCAAGAGCATCTACCTCGACAACGTCGAGAACGCGCCGCCGATCCTCGACGAGCTGATCGTCGTCGTCCCCGGCGGCGACGCCGCGGGACTCGCTCGCGCGGCCGAGCGCGGTCGGATCATCGGCGAGGGCGCCAACACGGCACGGACCCTGGCCAATCGCGCATCGAACGACGTCAGCCCCGAGGTCCTGGCCGACGAGGCGCGGGCGATCGCCGAGCGGAACGGGCTGTGGATCGACGTCATCGAGCCCGAGCGGGCGATCGCCCTCGGGATGGGCATGTTCATCGCGGTCGGACGAGGCAGCGATAACCCACCCCGGATGATCGTGATGCGCTCCGGGAAGGAAGGTGAGAAGGACGCCCTCGGGCGCCACCTGGCCATCGTCGGCAAGGGCGTCTGCTTCGACTCGGGGGGCATCTCGATCAAGCCATCCGACCGGATGGAAGAGATGAAGATGGACAAGACGGGCGCGGCGACCGTGATCGCCGCGATCGAGACCGTCGCTCGCCTGGCTCCGGGGACGCCGCTCCTGGCGGTCGCTCCCGCGGTCGAGAACATGCCCGGGCCGCACTCGACCCGCCCGGGCGATGTGGTCCGTGCGCTCAACGGCAAGATGGTCGACATCACCAACACCGACGCCGAGGGTCGGCTCATCCTGGGCGACGCGATGACCTACGCCGAGGGGCTCGGCGCGACCCATCTGGTGGATGTCGCGACGCTCACGGGAGCGGTATCGCGGGCGCTCGGTCACCTGGTGACCGGGGCCTTCGGGACGCCGCAATCCTGGGTGGATGATGTCCTGGCGGCGGGTGGCCGGGCCGGCGAGCGGTACTGGCAGATCCCGCTGGTCGACGATTACGTCGTCGACATGGACAGCTGGTACGGCGACCTCCAGAACTCGGGCAGTGCCGAGGGCTCGCTGGTGAAGAGCGGCCTGTTCCTGCGCGAGTTCGTGACCCGGCCGTGGGTCCACCTCGACATCGGCGGCACCGGCTACTTCCGCAAGGCCCTGCCGTTCGCCGCCCGGGGCGCGAACGGCGTGACCCACGCCACCCTGGTCGAGCTCGCCCTCGCCGGGGCACGCTGACCGCGACCGTCGTGCCGATCGGGACGCTGTCGATCGCGCTGGCGATCGTCGGCGTCGCCTGGGGGATCGCCGCCGACCGGCTGTCGACCCGCTGGCCCGATCACGACGAGTCCGAGGGGTTCTTCCCCGGCCGGCGGCCCGGCTGGCGGACGGTGGTGGTCGCCGCATTCGGCGCGGTCGGGCTGGGCGCCCTCCCATCGCGGTTCCTCGTGGAGCCGGGGACGATCGATGTCTCAGGCGGACCGGCCGACGGCCTCGTCCTCGCCGTCTTCATCGCCTACGTGGTCGTCCTGGTGCTGCTGCTGGCGACGGACCTCGACCAGCGTCTGCTGCCCGACCTCCTCACGCTGCCGATGATCCCGCTGGCCCTGCTGTTCGCCATCAGCGGCCAGAACCCGCTCGTCGGCCAGGAATTGATCCCCGCCGATCGCCGCGGCCGTGATCATCCCGGCGCTGCTGTACCTGCCGTCGCTCCTGTTCGGCGCCGGGGCCTTCGGGCTCGGGGACGTCAAGCTGCTCGTGACAGTCGGGTTGATCTCCGGCGCCTACCACGCGGTCGCCGGGACGCTGGTCGGGGTGATCGTCGCGGGGGTGGTCATCGTGCTCCTGCTGATCACCCGGCGGGTCACCCTCAAGTCCTACATCCCGTTCGGCCCGTTCCTGATCCTCGGCGCGCTGTGGGCGATCCTGCTCCGCACGTGACCGGCCCCGAACGGGGTCCGTGGACGACCGGGGGTATGATGCCGGCGAGCCGGAGTCGTCCTGCGGTGTGCTCCCAGGGATGGCACGTAACCGGCGGGCGTAGCCGCCAGTCGCGTCGAACCAGGCGCGCGCAACGGAGTTTGCTCGCAACGTGACGTCACCAGCGTGATCTACCGATCCTCCCGCGCCACCCCCGATCCCGCCGCGCCCCGGACGCTCGTGCCCGGATGGCGCCGGCGCCGGTCGATGCCCGTCCGCCTCGGCCTGGTGGTCGCCCTCCTGGTCCCGCTCCTCGGCGGATCGCTCGGGTCGCCCCTGACGGCGAGCGGCGATGAACTGTCGCAGGCGCTCGCCCGCCAGAAGGCCATCGCGGCCAAGATCGCGGCCCAGAAGAAGATGGTCGCCGAGCTCAATGGACTCCAGGCCGACCTCCGGGTCACGATCGCCTCGACCGGAGCCAAGCTCGACGGGATCAACGCCGACCTGGCCGACGTCAAGGTCGAGGTCAAGCAGGCGACCGCCCGGGTCAACGCCGTCCGCACCGTCTACAACCAGCAGGTCGCCGACCTGGCCGATCTCGACGCCCAGCTGGCGGAGATCCAGACCGAGGAGGTCGCCAAGGCGGCCGAGCTGGTCGACCGCAAGGATCTCCTGGCCGACCACGTCCGGGCCGCCTACGACAGCGATCGGACCAGTCTCCTCGAGACGATCCTGTCGGCCGACTCGTTCTCCGACGCACTGTCCGACGTCGGGTACCTCATCGACATCGGGAACCAGGACAAGGCGCTCGCCGCCCAGATCGTCGAGGACCAGAAGACCCTGAGCGCGCTGCGCGACACGGTCTTCCAGACCCGCTTCGACACCGCCCAGCTGCGAGCCGCGACGGCCGCTCAGAAGAAGGTCCTCGACGGCAGCCTGGCCGATCTCAAGAAGGCGCGCGCCCGGCTCAAGAAGCTCGAGCTCGCGACCGCCCAGCAGCTGGCCCTCCAGCGGAAGGCCTACCGCAACATCGCGGTCAACAAGGCCGCCGCCAAGAAGATCCTCGCCAACGAGGCGAGGGAGAACGCATCGATCGACCGCAAGATCCGTGAGCTGATGGCGTCGCAGGGCAACGGCGGCGGCGTCCCGTCGCAGTACAGCGGCACCCTCGCCTGGCCGCTCTCCGGGACGGTCACCCAGGAGTTCGGCTGCACCGGGTTCCCCTGGGAGCCGCCGCTCGGCAACTGCAGCCACTTCCACACCGGCATCGACATCGCCGA
Source organism: uncultured Chloroflexia bacterium (assembly GCA_963744115.1). Classification (GTDB taxonomy): domain Bacteria; phylum Chloroflexota; class Limnocylindria; order Limnocylindrales; family CSP1-4; genus Chersky-267. Next base: position 425,470 of record CAVUSI010000002.1, read on the forward strand.
CCCGCTCGGCACCCGGATCCATGCCGCCGGCGACGGCAAGGTGCTCTACGCCGGCCCGCTGTCGGACGGTGCCTGGGTCGTGATCATCGCCCACAGCGCGAACCTGATCACGCTGTACGGGCACGTCAAGACGAACATCCCCGTCCGGGCGGGCCAGATGGTCAAGAAGGGCCAGCTCATCGCCTATGTCGGGATGACCGGACACACCACCGGGCCGCACCTGCACTGGGCGGTCAAGCTCGGTGACCGCTGGGTCAACCCGCGCCTGTTCCTGTAGCCGGCCGAGGCGCAGCCGCGCGTCCGAACGTTGACCGGAGGTTGATGCGGCGCGCCATCGAACGTCCACGGCCCCCGTGCTAGCATCGGGTCACGAGGGTTCTGGGACCTGGGCCACAGCGCGAAGGGGCGTCTGATGAGACCGACCATGGCCGTGATCCTCGCCGGCGGCGAAGGCGAGCGCCTGTCCATCCTGTCCTCCCTCCGGGCCAAGCCCGCGGTGCCGTTCGGCGGCAAGTACCGGATCATCGACTTCACCCTGAGCAACTGCGTCAACTCCGGGATCACCGACGTCGTGGTCCTGACCCAGTACAACCCCCGCTCGCTGAACGATCACATCGGGCTGGGTCGGCCGTGGGACCTCGACCGGAACACCGGCGGGGTCAAGATGCTCCAGCCCTACATCGCCCGCGGTCGCGTGGCGGAGTGGTACCGCGGGACCGCCGACGCGGTCCTCCAGAACTTCAACGTGATCGAGCACGGCGTGTCGGACGAGGTCCTCATCCTGGCCGGGGACCACATCTACAAGATGGACTACACGCCGTTCCTGGCCGCTCATCGCCGGCGCCGGGCGGACGTGACCATCGCCGTCCGCCGGGTCCCGCTGTCCGATGCGACCCGCATGGGGATCCTGGCGATGGACGACCAGAACCGGGTCGTCGAGTGGCAGGAGAAGCCGAAGCAGCCGAAGAGCGACCTCGCCAGCATGGGCGTCTACGTCTTCTCGAGGAAGGCGCTCCGCCGCTGGCTGGACGAGTCGAGGACGGACTTCGGGAGCCACGTGGTCCCGGCCATGATCGACGGCGGAGCCCGCGTCTTCGGCTACCGGTTCGACGGCTACTGGCAGGACGTCGGGACGATCCAATCCTACTGGGAGGCCAACATGGCGCTCCTCGAGGACCACCCCGAGCTCGACCTGTACGACAAGGACTGGCTCATCCACACGCGCTCCGAGGAGCGCGCGCCGGCCAAGATCGGGCCGACCGCGCAGGTCCACCGGAGCCTCATCAGCCACGGCTGCATCGTCGACGGGACGGTCGTCAACTCCGTCCTGTCGCCGGGCGTCCGGGTCGAGGTCGGAGCGGTCGTCCGCGACTCGATCCTGATGTTCGACACGATCATCCGCCGCGGCGCGATCGTCGACCGCTCCATCCTCGACAAGGAGGTCGTGGTCGGCCCGGGGGCGATCGTCGGTGACGGCGGCGACGACACACCGAACCGGCGCGAGCCGACCCGGCTGAACAGCGGCATCAGCGTCATCGGCAAGCGTTCGGTGATCCCCCGCGGCGCCAAGATCGGCCGCAACGTCAAGGTCGGCGAGAGCTGCCGGCCGGCCGACTTCCCGAGTCGCGTGGTCAGGAGCGGTGGCTCGGTCGAGCGCACCGACTCCCCGCGGACCCAGCGCGCGGCAGCGGCCTCGGCGCTGGCGGCGACCGCGGTCGACCACCCGGTCGACGCGACGACCGTCGTCCGGGCCGAGGCCGGCGTCTCGAGGCGCGCCCGGGATTGACCGGGCCCGGGACCCATCGGGCCCGCGGTGGATGGACCTTCGGCGGTCCTCGGCTAGACTGTCCCGGCCATGTCACCGAACGGATCGGACATCGCCGCGCGGCGTCAGGCGCGGCCGGTCGACCCTGAACCCGAGCCGATCCCCGCGGCGACCGTCGCGGGCTGGCTGACCGACCTCGGGGCGAACCCCGGCGAACGGGTCGAGCGCGACGGGATCGTGGCCTGGGACCTCGAGCTCGACGGTCGGCGGCGGTTCGACGTCCGGATCACCGTCATCCTCGACCCGAGCCTGGGGATCATCACCTGGGTCCACTTCGCGCCGCCGATCGGCGACGGGTTCCGCAAGTCGTATCGGATGCTCCTGCGCTGGAACGACGAGTTCCCGTTCGTGAAGTTCTCGATCGCGGAGGACGGGCGTCCCACGCTCAGCAGCGAGATCCCAGCTCGGTTCGCCGATCGTGACGAGCTCGGCCTGGCCCTGGCCCGGTCGCTGGCGATCTGCGACGCGCTCCTGCCCGAGTCGGCGGGTTGGCTGTGGATCGGCGGCCGGATCCCCGACCAGGGACCGCGGCGGTCGCGCAACGAGGCGCTTCTTGCCCGCTACGCTGACCGCCTCCCGGAGCTGCTCGGCTCGTGACCGGACGGATCCGCGCTCGGCTCTGCGACCCTGGCGGGGGCGATCCTGCTGGGTGTCCCGCTCGCCCTCGCGCCCCAGTTCGCGACGCCGGCGGCCGCGGCGCCTCCGCGGCTGACGCTCGTCGGGGCGGCGCACTACGAGGTCCAGCCGGAGCACCGCCGGGTCCACATCACGGTCGATCTGACCGCGACGAACCACGCCACCGGGACGATGACGACGAACTACGTCTATGACCGGGCGAACCTGTCGGTCCTGCCGGGGACGACCGCGTTCCGGGCCACGAGCGGCGGGAAGAAGGTGCCGGTGGGGGTCGTCTCGCGCTCTGCCAAGGCGACCCTCCTCAGCATCCACTTCGCCGGGCGCCTCGGCGCCGGGAAGTCGACCGCGATCCACTTGGCCTTCGAGCTGCCCGATCCGGGCGGCAAGGCGTCGCGGTCGGTCCGGATCGGGCCGTCGATCGCAGCATTCCCGGTGTGGGCCTACGGGACCCGCGCCACACCGGGCTCGTCGGTCACCGTGCGGTTCCCGTCCGGCTACAAGGTCTCGGCCGTGACCGGGCGACTCGGCAAGCCGGTGACCGCCGCGGACGGGACGACGACGCTGTCGTCGCCCGTCCTGGCGGACCCCATGGCGCTGTCGGGCTACGTCCTCGCCGACCGCCCCGGCGCCTACGCCGAGACGGCCGTCGACGTCGACGTGGGTGGCACGCCGGCCCACTTCGTCGTCCGCGGCTGGAAGGACGATCCCACGTGGGCGAAGCGGACCGCCGCGTTGCTGAAGCGCGCACTCCCGGCGCTCGGCACCGCCATCGGCACGCCGTACCCGCGGGCGGGCACGATCGCGATCGAGGAGGCGGTCTCGCGTTCCATCGGCGGGCAGGCGGCCGTCTACGACCCGACGTCGCGGACGATCCGGGTCGCCTACACGGCGCCTCCCGAAGTGCTCGTCCGCGAGGCGGCCCACCTGTGGTTCGACGGCTCGGTGTTCGCCGATCGATGGGCGGTCGAGGGATTGACCACCCTCGCGGCGGACCGCGCCGCGAAGCGACTGGGCCTCGGGCCCGGGACCGGGTCCGCGCTGCCGGCGACGTCGAGCGCTGCCTTCCCGCTCAACGCCTGGACGGCGGATCCGGCCCGGTCGCCGACCGACCCGACCGAGGCGTACGGGTACGCGGCGTCGGGCCAGCTCCTTCGACTGATCGAGGCGCGGACGGGCCCGGATGGTCTTCGGGCCGTGATGGCCGCGGCCGCGGCCCGTGCGGCCCAGGGCCCGACCGACTGGCGCGGCTTGCTCGATCTGCTCCGGACCGAGGCGGGGGTCGACGCGACCGACCTGTGGCGGTCGTGGGTCGCCCGGCCGGAGGACGGCGCGCTTCTCGATACCCGCGCCAGGCTGGCCTTCGAGCACGATGCCCTGGTCGGGGAGGCGGACGGCTGGGCCCTGCCCGCCGAGATCGACCAGGCCCTGTCCGTCTGGCGATTCGACACGGCCGAGGCGGACATGGCCGCCGCGCGCAACGTCCTCGGGGCGCGGGACGACCTGGCCGTCGCGGCCGCCGTGGCGGGGCTCGAGCCGTCGGGCAACCTCCGAACGGCCTTCGAGAGCGGCGACCCGGCGACCGCCGCCGCCGAGGCCGCGGTCGAGCGGACGATCATCGACCAGATCGTCGCGGCGGAGGCCGCCGGGGCGGCCGCCTCGTCGTCCTGGCTGGACCGACTCGGGCTCCTGGGCCAGGATCCGACGGTCCAGCTGGCGGCCGCCCGGGCAGCATTCGACGCGGGCGACCTGACGGCGGCCCAGGCCGCCGCGATCGCAGCCCGGGAGGCCTGGGCCGGGGCGGCGGACCTCGGTGGGCTGCGGCTCCGGTCGATCGGGGCCATCGCCCTGATCGTCCTGCTCATCGTCCTGCTCATCGCGACGCGCGCCCGCCGCCAACCGCGCCGTCGCTCGCGGATCGGGTACGAATCCGAGATCGGATGAGCTCCTCGCGGCGCGCCGCGACTGCTACACTGCCCAGCCAGTCGAGCCCGGTCGCCACGGGCGCGGACGAAGGAGCCGATCCGATCGTGAGCGAGCCCACGGACACCCCGCACGACGAGGTCGCCGGCTGATGGGGATCCTGCGGGTGCGGCCGTCCAACGAGATCCTGTCGGGCGAGTCGGCCGACGTCTACTTCGCGCGGGCGGACCAGATCCTCGCCGAGGGTGGGCTCGACCCGATCGTCGCGATGGAGGTGTTCAGCCGCGAATCCGGGATCCTGTGCGGGATCGACGAGGCGAAGAACCTCATCGCCCACGTCCTGGGCGAGGCGGACCAGGACGAGATAACGATCGAGGCGCTCGACGACGGCGACACATTCTCGCCCAAGGAGGTCGTCCTCAGGATCCGCGCCCGGTATCGTCAGTTCGGCCTGTACGAGACCGCGATCCTCGGGATGCTCGCCCAGTCGACCGGCTGGGCGACCGCCGCCCGCGAATGCGTCGAAGCGGCCTCCCCCAACCCGGTGATCTCCTTCGGTGCCCGCCACGTCCACCCGGACATCACCGACGTCCTCGACTATGCCGCGATCGTCGGCGGCTGTGTCGGTGCGTCGACCCCGGCCGGGGCTCGGCTGGCCGGGCTCAATCCGACCGGGACGATGCCCCACTCCCTGGTGCTGATCTTCGGGGACACGGTCCAAGCGGCTCAGGCGTTCGACCGGGCGATGGGACCGGATGTGCCCCGGATCGTCCTGATCGACACGTTCAAGGACGAGGCGGAAGAGGCCCTCCGGGTCGCGCACGCGCTGGGCGACCGGCTGTACGGGGTCCGGCTGGACACGCCGGCCGAGCGTGGTCGGGTCACGGCCGACCTGGTCACCGAGATCCGGGCGCGGCTCGACCTCGAGGGCTTCCAGCACGTCAAGATCGTCGTGTCCGGCGGGCTCAGTCCGGACCGGATCCGCTACTTCGTGGAGAACGGTGCGCCGGTCGACTCGTACGCCGTCGGGTCGTACATCAGCGGCGCCAGCCCGATCGACTTCACCGGCGACATCAAGGAGATCGATGGCCGGGCGATCGCCAAGCGCGGCCGGATCCCCGGGCTGACCGACAGCCCGCGGTTGCGCCCGGTCGACCTCGCCGGATGGAACTCCGGAGGCTAGACGCGGGCGACGGGCGCTATCCGCGGGCGGCGATGAGCCCCGGCGGGACCGACGGCACCACCCAGTGCGGCCACTCCACGGTCGCCTCGAAGCCTTCCTGGCGGTAGAGCTCGAGCGCCCGCTGGTTGCGGGCCTCGACCGACAGCTCGACCTCGTCCATACCGAGCGAGCGCAGCCGCCCCACGCCCCAGCGCAGGAGCTGGCGGCCCAGGCCGCGACCACGCCACTCCGGAAGCAACCCGACGATCCCGATCTCACCCCGGCGACGCCCGTCGTCTCCCGGCAGCTCGAGCGTCCGGCAGAACCCGACCAGGTGGTCCGGGTCCGAGCGCGGCGCGACGATCAGCACCCCGCTCGGATCGAAGTCGGGTCGGGCGTGGATCTCGCGGATGTACTCGTCCGGCCAGGACAGCGGCGATGGATGATCCTCGAACGCACGGTTGATCAAGCTCACGTACCGATCGTCGTCGGCGCCGGGCCGGATCGCGCGGACGACGACATCGGGCGGGAACGTCGCTGGCGGCACCGCATGTCCGGCCGGCAGGACGAACTGCCAGAGGCTCGACCGGTAGACGGCACCGAGCGCGTCGATGAACGCCGCGGCGTCGGGCCGGGTGCGGTCACCCCACAGCGAGAGCTCGTCGATCCCCTGTCGGGCGACGAGGACCCGGGCGGCCTCGACGAGCCGACGTCCGTGCCCCCGGCGGCGGAACGCCGGGTGGACCGTCAGCGCGTCGTTCCGCGGCGTGCACTGCCCGACGACGCGCCCGTCCTCGAGGGCGACGACCGTGCTCTCCGGGAAGAGCGCAAGCCGCTCGATCATCCAGCCGATCTCGGCGCGGCTGGAGCCCGGCAGCGGCCGGTCGTCGAAGCTCGCCAGCTCCAGCTCCAGGACGGCCGGCGCATCGGCGGGCACGAACGCCCGGACGGCCCGGTCGGTCATGCCCGGGGGCCGACGCCGGCGCGGATCCGCGCGACCCGGAGGAGGCCGACGATCGACTTGGCGTCGGCGATCCGGCCATCCTCGGCGGCCGAGACGGCGGCCTCGAACGGCACCCGGACGACGACCAGCGCTTCGTCGTCGTCGGGACCGAGTCGTCCCTCGACCGCGGACGACAGGCCGGTCGCGAGATAGAGGTGGATCACCTCGGTCGAGAACCCGGGCGCGGGCCAGAACGCGCCGAGCCCCAGCCAGGTCGTCGCGCGCTGGCCGGTCTCCTCCTCGAGCTCGCGCGCCGCCGTCCGATCCGGATCCTCGACGTCGCCGGTGGCCTCGTCGACGTCGCGTGTCCCCGCCGGGATCTCGAGCAGGGTCCGCTCGGCGGCCGTCCGGAATTGGCGGACGAGCAGGACCCGGTCCTCGTCGTCGACGGCCACGATGGCCACGGCGCCGGGGTGGGCGACGATCTCGCGCTGGTGTCGCGAACCGTCGTGCCGCTCGATGGTGTCGACCCGGAACGCCATCGTCCGGCCGCGATGGACGACCCTCGAGTCGACGGTCGTCTCGCGGAGCTCCTCCTCCGCGAGACGGTCGACGAACGGATCGATGGTCGAGTCCCGGGGTGAGGTCAGGCGACCGGGGCCTGCGGTGCGGGCGGAGCCGCCTCGGGGATCGCCGCCTCGGGGATGGCCGCCGCGGGCGTCGTCGCGACCTCGGGCGCCGGAGCGGCGGCCGAGGCGAGGTCGAGGCTCGCCAGCGAGATCCCGGTTTCGACGTCGAACAGGTGGAGCTTGGACAGCGGGACGACGAGGTCGAGGATGTCGCCCGGCCGGACCCGGTGCTCGGCCCCGACCACCGCCACGAGGTCCTTGCCGCCGATCGTCACGTGGAGGAGCTGGTCATTGCCGAGGTACTCGACGACGTCGGCCGTCGCGCGGACCGTCCCGGCGGCCCCGGCGACGGCGCCCATCTCCAGGTGCTCCGGCCGGATTCCCGCGACGAGCTTGCGCGCGGTCATCGGGCCGACCGCGTCGCGCAGACGAGCCGGGAGCGGCAGGCTGACCCCCGCGCCTTCGATGGTCGCGCCATCGCCGCTGCCTTTGACCTCGACGTCGATGAAGTTCATCGCCGGACTGCCGATGAACCCGGCGACGAACCGGTTGACCGGCGTGTCGTAGAGGACCTGTGGGCTGCCGACCTGCTGGAGCAAGCCGTCGCTCATGACCGCGATCCGGGTGCCCATCGTCATCGCTTCGATCTGGTCGTGGGTGACGTAGACCATCGTCGTCTTGAGGCGCTGGTGGAGCCGGGCGATCTCGGCCCGGGTCTGGACGCGGAGCTTCGCATCGAGGTTGGACAGCGGCTCGTCCATCAGGAAGACGGCCGGCTCGCGGACGATCGCCCGACCGAGCGCGACGCGCTGGCGCTGGCCGCCGGACAGCTCCTTGGGCTTGCGCGCGAGGAGCTTGCCGAGGTCGAGGATCGCCGCGGCCTCCTGGACCCGCTTGTCGATGTCGCCCTTGGGCACCTTGCGCAGCTTCAGGCCGAAGGCGAGGTTGTCGTACACGGTCATGTGCGGGTAGAGGGCGTAGCTCTGGAAGACCATCGCGATATCGCGATCCTTGGGGGCCACGTCGTTGACCACCCGGTCGCCGATCTTGAGGATGCCCTCGGAGATCTCCTCGAGACCGGCGATCATCCGCAGGCTGGTGGTCTTGCCACACCCGGATGGGCCGACCAGGACCATGAACTCGCCGTCCTGGATCGCGAGGTTGAGGTCGTTGACCGCGAGGACCTCACCGTATTTCTTGGTGACGTGCTCGAAGGTGACCGTCGCCATGGCGCGCACTCCCGTTCCACCGAGCCGTCGCGAGCCCATGCATCCGGCCGCCTGGGCGGACTCGGACGGGCTCCGTACGCGACCCGTTGGTCGACCGCATCGTAGCACCGGGCGGACCGGCCGCAACCGGTTCGAACGAGATCAGTCGGCTTGGCCGCAACCGTGCGTCCACGCCTCATGGCCCACTCCCAGTGGGGGAATCAAGGGTCGGCACGCTTGTCTACCCACCACTGACGACGCAGGAGGGCGGGTGACCGAGCGCGGGACAGGCCCGAACGACCACCGGGAGTGGTCGACCTGGACCGAGCCAGCGTCGACGGGCCTCAGACCTTCGCCTTGCGCGCGGACGTGGGCACCGGTCCGGTTCGACTCGGCGCCCGAGTGGGGGTCCTCGCCACGATCGGCGTCAGGCGACGGCGATCTCGACGATCGGTTCAGACCGGGTCGGCGTCGGACTCGTCCGGGTCTGGAACGTCGGCCTCGTCCTCGGCGCCGGTGTCGGCAGCGTCGGGCTCGCGCTCGGCGGCGACGTCCAAGCCGCCGCCGGGCTTCGCGCCCAGGCCGGCGTCGGCCTTCGCGCCTGCGATCGGCGGGCCCGACGGGGCGGCCACGGACACCCCGGTCGTCGCATCCTCGACCGCCGTCGAGACGGACAGGAAGACGTGCTCCTCACCCACTGAATCCATCAGGCCGGTCCGCCGCATCCGGTCGCGGACGGCTCCCCGGACCTGGGCGAGGCGAAGCTCGATCGAGCGGCGACGGAGCTCCTCGATCAGCTCGTTCAGCATGTCGATCGTCGCCACGTCGAGGTCGGCCGTGGCGCTGATGCTCAGGACCAGGATCGTCGGTGGCGGATCGGCGGCGCGGATCAAGGCCATGATCTGGTCCTTGGCGACGCTCGCGTTGACGAAGGTCAGCGGCACGTTCGGGCGCAGGATGAGCAGGCCCGGTGTGGCCCGAGCGGCGGGGTGCCGGTCGACGTCCCCGAACGACGGAGGTTGGCCGGGCAGCCGCCCCAGCAGGGCGATGTACGGTCGGCTCGCCTGGTACAGGATCGCGAGGAGCGACAACGTGACCGCGATGGCCATCCCGATGAGCGCGGTCGTCAGGACCACGCCGAACAGCGCGCTCATCGCGAGCAGGAAGTCCGTCTTCTTCCAGCGCAGGTAGCGCCGCAGCTCGCCGACGTCGACGAGCCCGATCGCGGAGCTGATCACGATCGCCGACAGGACGGCCATCGGCAGGTCATGGAACAGCGGCGCGATGAACAGCGCCGTGATCAGGACGAGGGCAGCCGTGACCAGCGACGACAGCTGCGTCTTGACTCCGGCGGCCTCGCCGGTCGCCGACTGGGACATGCTCGCGTCGACGGCGAACCCGCCGAAGATCCCGGCCGACATGTTGGCCGCGCCGAGGGCGATGAGCTCCTGGTCGGGGTCGATGTCGTAGCCGTTCCGCGAGCCGAAGATCCGGGCGGCACCGATGGATTCCGCCAGGGCCAGGAAGACCAGGCCGAAGGCCCCCGTGACCAGGATGACAAGGTCGGCGAACGAGACCGACGGGATGTCCGGCAGGGGGACCGTCGTGTCGACGTCTCCGACGACCGCGACCCCGTGCGCCGTGAGCCCGAGGAGCGGGACGGCCACGATCCCGACGACGAGCGCGACCAGTGGACCGGGGATCCGAGGTGCGAATGTCCGGCAGCCGAAGATGATCGCCAGCGAACCGAGGCCGAGCGCCAGGGTCCATGGGTTGATCTCGGATAGCTGACCGGCGATCGTCGTCAGCTTCTCGAACACCGTCGTCCCACCACCGGGGATCCCGAGCAGGGCGGGCAGCTGGCCGACGATGATCACGATCGACAGGCCGATGACGAAGCCGGTGACCACCGACTTGGCCAGGAACTGCGACAGGAAGCCGAGGCGGGCGATCCCGGCGATGACCAGGATCCCGCCCACGATGAGCGCCAGGGCCGCACTCAGCGAGACGTAGACGGCGGGGTCGCGCGCCGACGGCATCGTGGCGATGACCGCCGCCGACATCAGGGCGATCGCCGAGCTGGCCGTGACCTTCAGGTGGCGCGACGTGCCGAGCACGGCATAGGCCGTCATCGCCGCGAACGCCGTTACGAGGCCGGCCTCCGGGGCCAGGCCAGCCAGGCCGGCGTAGGCCATCGACACCGGGACCATGACTCCCCAACCGACGATCCCGGCGATCAGGTCGAGCTGGAGGAACGAGCGGTCGTAGGCGGGCAGCCAGGCCGTGATCGGGATGTACCGTCGGACGATCCGGCCGACATCCGCCAGTGAGACGGACCGCCGGCCGCGCGGACCCGTGCCGGAGCTCCGCGCTCCGTCGGCGGCGGGTCCCGGTGCCTGACCGGCGGTGGACGCCGGGTCGGTCATCCGTCGACGGCGCCGGGTCCGGGCACGTCGTCACGGACGCAGCGGAAGCCGACGTTGCCGGCCGCGCTGTCCGGCGTGCTCGCACTTCGAGAATCGACCCTGTATCGGTAGCAGTACGAGTCGTGGCACAGGTAGGAGCCGCCGCGGTAGACGCGGTGGGTCCCGCCCGTCGGCCCGGGCGGATCGTCGATCGGGGAGGCCGCGTAGTAGCCCGGGGCGAACCAGTCGGCGCACCACTCCCAGACGTTACCGGTGGTGGCGTAGAGTCCGAACCCGTTCGGCGGGAAGGCCGTGGCCGGGGCGGTGGCGAGATAGCCATCGGCGCCCGTGTTCTCGTTCGGGAAGCGCCCCTGGAACACGTTCATCAGGTGCTGGCCACCCGGCTCGCGGTCCGCGCCCCACGGGAAGGCCACCCCGTCGAGCCCGCCCCGCGCGGCGTATTCCCACTCGGCCTCGGTCGGCAGGCGCTTGCCGGCCCAGGCGGCGTAGGCGGCGGCATCGGTCCACGAGACCTGGACGACCGGGTGGTCGAGCCGATCGGCGACCGACGAGTGCGGACCTTCCGGGTGGCGCCAGTCCGCCCCGAAGACCTGGCGCCACCACGGCGTGGCCGCGGCCGCGGCAGTTTCCTCGAAGTCGTCCGGCAGGAGGCCGCCGAACACGAACGACCAGCCGTACCGCTCGGACTCGCTCACGAACCCGGTCGCGTCGACGAAGCGCCCGAAGTCCGCGTTGGTGACCGTCGTGGGGTCGATCCAGAACGGGTGGAGGCGGACGGTATGGACCGGTACTTCGCCGTCTGCGGGGTAGCCGTCGCCGCGCGGGTTGCCCATCCGGAACTCGCCGCCCGGGAGACGGATCATCGCCGAGTCGGGGGTCGGGTGCGAGGCGGACGCGGCGGCAGCGCCGGCTCCATCGGTCGCGGCCATCGAGTCGGCGGCGGTGGCCGGGCCCGGTCGGCCGGGTCGGCCGTCGGTTGCCTGGCCGGGTCGGCTGCCCACGGTCCGGTCGCTCGTGTCGGCCTGTTGGTCGGCCTTTCGTCCCGCGTCGGGCGAGCAGCATCCGCGGCCGTGCTCGTCGACGATCGGCGCGGTCATCATCGGGATCCGCCGTCGACGATCCTGGTCCGGTATTCCGCTGGCACTCATCCGGCCGGTATCGTACCCGGCCGCTCGTTCCTCGAGGTCCGACTCCGGTCGCCCGCGGCCTCGCGGAACGGTGACCGCGCCCAGTCCCGAGCCGCTGGGACCTTCGAGTCAGAGACAGGTCGGCGACCCGCCCGTAGGCTGCGGTCCGTCCACTGGGCAGTCCGGTCGGTCTCGAAGCGGTGAGTTGGGCGGGGGTCCAGATGCGAAGGTTCGGGCCGATCGCGCTCGTGGTCCTCCTCCTGCTGCTCGCCGGGTGGGTCTCCGGGATCGGCATCGGCAGCCGTCCGCCCGTCTTCTGCAACGTGGGCTGCATCCTCGACGTCTACCCGTGTATCGATCCGGTGACGAATAAGCCGCCGGTACTGGACGATGGTTCCGGGTGTCTGGCTCCCGGCTCAACGACCGGGCTGCCGCCGGCGGACGTGGGTCCCTTTCCTCGTGGCATCGCCACGAGCGCCTTGAGTCTCGCCCTTGCGGGACTGGCGCTCCTCATCGGTGTCTGGTGGTGGCTCGATCGACGTCGGTCCAAGGCGCCGCCCGACGCGTATCACATCCCACCTGGAGATCAGCAGGCGCCTTCCTCCGCCGCCCTGCCGGACTCCGCCATCCAGGTCAGCCTCGACGCGCCGCTGCCGGTCCCACCAGTGCCACCGTCAGCTTCGGTGCCCGGTGCCGAGGCGCCGAAGGCCGATGCCCAGCTCCCGGACGCTCCTTGGGCCGCCCTGCCACCGAAACGGCGCTCGACGACGGGCGACATCCTCGTCTTCAGCTTCGTGATCCTCCTGCTGATGGCCGCGGTCGCAGCGTGGCTGCTCGTGCCGTCGCTCGCGATCCCGTCGTCACAACGCGTCGGATGGCAGCTGAACCACGGCTTCGGCGGACTTGCGTTCGACCCCACCACGGCTCAGACGACGACCGTGATCCCGATCGAGGTCGAGCGGCCCGGCTGCGCCCCAGCAGGCACCTCCTGGCTGGCGGACCCGGTCGTCACCTACACGCCGTGGTCGGTCACGATCACGATGCACACGACCGACGCCTTCGGCGACGTCACGAAGTGCTATCCAAGAGACTCGACCGGTCGGTCCATCGTCGGCTGGTATCTGTCCGGCACCTACTTCCCGGTCCACTTGAGCCAGCCGCTCTGGGGCCGAGCATTGTTCGACGGCTCGCAGCTTCCGCCCGCCGCACGGCCATATCCCGGCATGGCGGAAGCGTCGGCAGCCGCCGAGGCGGCCGCCGCCAGGGCGTCAGCCGCCGCTGCGTTGGCTCCAGTCAGGGCGTCGGCCGCCGCCGTGGCGGCCGCGGTCCAGGCATCGGCCGAAGCCGTCGAGGCCGCCGCGGAAGCGTCGGCTGCCGCCGCGTCGTGCAGCATCGGGGCTGCGGACAACGCCGCGATGGTGATCGTGGAGGGGGACGGCAGCCAGGCAGCCTGTGATGAGCTCGCCCGGACGATCGATCTGGGTTCGGGTCGCAGGTTGGGCGACCTCCGTCAGCCGGCCGATCCTCCGAGCGGGAATCTCCTCTGCCGGGGGGCCGTCGGTAGGTTCGAGGTGTCCGTCTACGACCACGACTCGGGAAGCGCGTCACAAGGTGCGGTCGCCTGTCGATACATCGCGCCGACTCCCTATCTCGGGATGGTGGTCGAGGAGGTCGACCAGGGCCTGCGACTGCGGTCGACGAGCGGTCCGACCGGACGCGTGCCTGCCGTCTATCCGGGCGGCCCGGCGGCCAAGGCCGGTCTCCAGGCCGGCGACGTCATCACCCGCATCGATGACGCTCCGAACCCGACGGCGAGCGTCATGGACGAGATCGTCGCGGCCCACCGGATCGGTGACACCCTTCACCTGGAAGTGCTTCGCTCGGGGCTCACCCTGAGCGTCGATCTCGTGCTCGAAGCACGGCCGCCGACGTACTAGGGATGACGCTCGTGCGCCGCCAGGCGACCCGCGGGACGGTCATCACCCGGACGATCATCGTCGCCCTGCTCGGTCTGTTGGTCGGGATCGCGGTCTTCTCGATCGTGAGCGCCGTGACGACGCCGCGGCGCACGACCCCGTTCTACGAACCGCCGGTCCTCGCCGGCCAGCAGCTCTGGGGAGCGTGCTCCGGCGGGGTCTATGCCCGCCACGGCGACACGATCGTGCTCACCTCGACGGGCCACTGCACCAGCCAGGGCACCGTGGCCTACGACCCGGACGGCACCACCGTGCGCGGCGTCTTCGGCCCGGCCGCCCGGGACGCGACCTGTCCGTACCCCGGTCACACGTGCGCGTCGTCGGATATCAACTACCTCGTGGTCGATCCCGCGCGCATCCCGTGGGGTCACCTGAATGTCGTCGACCTCGGCACCGCTGGCTACCGGATCATCCCGCCGGGCACGAAGGCGCTTTCATGCGCCGATATCGCGATCGGCGACCTGGTGGAGATCGACGGCCGCAACATCTACCGGAGCGGAACGGTGGCCGAGAAGGGCCAGAACCTCAACTCGGTCGACGGCTCGTACTTCCCGTGCATGATCGCCGCGCACATCCCCGTGGACACGGGAGACTCCGGCGGCGTGGTCCTGGTGCGGGGCATCCCGGCGGGCGTCACGAGCCGCAGCTTCGGCGGCAACCTCGGGTTCACACCGCTGGCCGAGGGGCTGGCTCAGCTCGGGCTGGAGCTCTGCACCGAGCCCGACTGCGGACTCGTACGGCCGGTGGTGGATACGACGCAGACCAGGTGACAGGCGGGATCGAACCGACCGGCGCCCACCCGCGAAGCATGCCCCCGGCCGCTCGCGGACTGCTGCCCGGACCTCGGCCACATCGTCGAGGCGCTCCGCCCGTAGGATTGACGTGGGCCGCGAACCGCGGTCGAGGTCGTTCGCCGTCGGGCGCTTCGAAGAGGGATCGAACCGACCGGAGGTCCAACGCGTGGTTGCTCATGGTGCTGAGGCTGTCGACGCATTGGAACGACTGGCGTTCGGACTCGTCGCGATCACCTCCCGTGCGATCGAGGACGTCAGCGCTGGCGAGCTCACGTTCCAGCAGTGGCGCGTCCTCGTCGTCCTCGGCGGGGTCGACGACGGCATGCGGGTGTCCGACGTGGCCCGACGGATCACGGCCTCTGGTCCGTCCACGAGCAGGATCGTCCACCGGCTCGTGCGACGCGGGCTCGTGATCCAACATGGCGACCCCGTCGATCGACGGGCGGTTCGACTCAGACTCTCGCCGGCGGGGGAAACGACGCGCGCCCGGATCGTCGATCGCCGGAGGAGCCTGATTCGCGAGACGCTTGCTGACCTCCGACTCTCGCCCGCGGCCGCGCGGCAGCTGGAGTCGGTCGCCTCGGCCTTCGACCACTGGGTCTGACGCCTAGGGCTTCGGCACCTTCGTCGGCTTGGGCGTCTTCGTCGGCTTGGGCGTCTTCGTCGGCTTGGGCGTCTTCGTCGGCTTCGGCGTCGCAGTCGGAGCCGGCGCCGCTCCGTTCAGGGAGTCCGATACCGTGGTCAGCGTGTCCGCCACGACCCCGCCCGCTGTGAGCAGCGCTCCGATCGCGAGGACGGCGACGATCGCGACCACCAGGGCGTACTCGGCGAGGGACTGGCCGGTCCGTCTCCTTGGTAGCGATCCGCGATGTGTATGAACTACGTGTCGCATGACACATAAGTTATCCGTTGTTCAGGCGACCGTAGTAGAGGACGAAAGTCCTGTCTGGCGCTCGTTGCCCACGATTCGTCGGCTGAGACGGACGACGTTCTCAGCCCGGCAGGCTGAACCAGAAACGGGTCCGGCTGGCGTCGGACTCGACGCCCACGCTACCGCCGGCAGATTCGATCCGTTGCTTGACGATCGCGAGGCCGATCCCGGCTCCGCCCCGTGCCCGGTCGCGTGACTTGTCGACGCGATAGAACCGCTCGAAGACGTGCGGCAGGTCGGCCGCCGGGATCCCGTCGCCCGTGTTGACGACGGTCACGAGCACGTCCTCCGCCCGACGCTCGGCACGGATGGTTACGCGACCACCCGGCGGCGTGTAGCGGGTGGCGTTTTGGAGAAGGTTGCCAAGGACCTGCGCCAACCCGTCGGCATCGGCCACGGCCGGCAGCTGGTCGGGCAGGTCGAGCTCGAGGCTGATCCCAGCCCGCTCCGCCGCGGGTCCGGCAAGCTCCGCCGCGGACCTGATGGCCGAGGGGAGGTCGACCTCGACGCGTCGGACCGACCCGGTCGCGTCATCGTCGTCCGCAAGCGAGTCGAGGGAGGCGGCAAGTCGGACGAGTCGCTCGACCTCCTCGGAGA
Source organism: uncultured Chloroflexia bacterium (assembly GCA_963744115.1). GTDB lineage: Bacteria > Chloroflexota > Limnocylindria > Limnocylindrales > CSP1-4 > Chersky-267. The sequence goes on from CAVUSI010000002.1 coordinate 441,644, forward strand.
GCGACATGAAGGTGACCTCATCGGCCGGGATGATGCCGTCACGGAGACCCTCGAGGTAGCCCTTCAGGTTCGTGAGCGGTGTGCGCAGCTCATGTGCCGCGTTGGCGATGAACTCGCGTCGCATCCGTTCGCCTTCCTCGAGACTCGCCGCCATCTGGTTGAACGAGTCTGCCAGGCTGACGATCTCGTTCGGACCAGCTCGCGGGACCCGTGCGCGATAGTCGCCGGCGGCGACTCGCCGGGCCGCCACACTGATCGCTCCGAGCGGTCTCGCCAGGCGTCGGCCGAGGAGCATCGCCAGGACGACGCCGGCGACCCCGGCGGCGATGACCGCGACCGCGAGGACGACCGTCACCGACTGGTCGAACATCGCGTGCGCAGACTCGGCGCTGCTGCCCGCCTCGACCATCAGCCGCTCGAAGGCGTCCGCCCCGACGACCAGGACACCTAGGGTCACGATCCCGATGCCGAGCACGGTCGTCGCGATCGCGGCAGAGGCGATCCGCAGTCCGAGCCCGCGAGTCCAGGTAGGACGTTTCATCCGCGGCGTCCGTGGGTCGATCCCGACCGACGCATTTCGGACGGAGGCGCGCTTCGGTAGCCCACACCGCGGACGGTCTCGATGAACCGCGGAGTCGCCGCGAGGTCCCCCAGCTTGTGCCGAAGTCGGCCGACATGAACGTCGATCGTCCGATCCAGGACCTCCGTCCAATCGGCGCCGTAGACGGCGTCGAGCAGCTGATCGCGACTCAAGACTCTCCCGCCGGCCGTGAGAAGCGCGACCAGGAGCTTGAGCTCGACCGCCGTGACAACGATCGGACGCCCATCGACCGTGACGGCGTGTTGCTCGGGATCGACGATCAGCGTGCCGTGCTCGAGATGGGCCGCCGTCGGCGCAGGTCGATCGCCCTCGGATCTCGCCAGCACGCGCCCGACGCGGAGCACCAACTCGGCCGGGGAGAACGGCTTTGCCAGATAATCGTCCGCTCCCAGGCCGAGGCCGGTGATCCGATCGGCCGTCGTACCTCGAGCGGACAGGATGATGATGGGTGTGTTCGAGCGTCGGCGGACCGCCCGGACGACGGCGAGGCCGTCGACCTCCGGAAGCATGACATCGAGGACGACAAGCGCAGGATCGTGCGACTCGATCGCGGCGAGGGCACGCGCCCCGTCGTGCTCCTCGACGACGCGGTAGCGCTCTCGCTCCAGATAGAGTCGGACGAGGCGCACGATCTTCAGATCGTCGTCGACGACGAGGACGGGCCGACGCGAGTCAGGGGCCATGCCGCTCATGGTAGGCAACTTGACCGCCCTGCCACCGGAGGGTCCGATGGCGACGAGCGTCTGGCTCGCCGCCATCGAGACCGGTCGAAGTCGGCCGCTGATGTGCGACCCGTCAGTTGACGACGATACCGAACGGCGCGACACCGCCGGGGATCGACACCGGTGACGACGGGAGCTCCGCCAGGTTCCCACCGCTGACCGCGAAGATGCTGATCGCAGCCGCTCCGGCGTCCACGACATAGAGGAACCGTCCGGCGGGATCGAGGCGGGCATCGAACGGGCGGAGACCGGTTGGATCGTTGAAGGGCGTGCTCCCGAGGAGCGTGAGGGTGCCACTCCGTGCGATCCGGTAGCTCGAGATCGAGCTGCTCGCCGTGTTGATCGCGAAGAGGTAGCGTCCGTCGTGGCTGATTTCGACCCAGCACGGAGCTGTCTGGCCGTCTGCGAACGGAGACGCACCGATCGGAGTGAGGGTCGCATGAGGCCCGACGTGGTACGCGGACACGCTGCCGAGGAGCGCGCCATCATGGGCGTTCGACACGAACAGCTGGCGCGGGTTGGTCGGTCGGAACGCGCTCCCGAACGGACCGATCCGCTGCGCCGGGAACGGTGAGCCCGGAGCCGCCGTCAGGCGACCGTCCTCGCGGACCCGGAAGCTGTCGATGTAGGACGGGCCCGAGTTCGGGCCGACCCGGGTGGCGGCCAGGGTCCGACCGTCGCCGCTGAACAGGATCTGGCCGGGCAGCGCATCGTCCGGCAAGGCGACAGTGCTGTGGCTGACCGGCCGCAGGTGCCCGCGGTGGTCCAGCCGGAACCCGGTGTAATCGCTGCCACCGGCTCCGGCATTGGCGACGTAGATGAGGCTCCCGTGGACGGCGATGCTGAGCGGCGTCGTGCCGTGAGAGCTCTCGGTATCGACGAGCCGGAGCGAGCCGTCCCCGCGGATCCTGAGGACGGACACGTCATTGCTGGCGGCGTCGACGGCGAGCAGGTACCTCCCGTTGGACGACGACTGGATCGCGCCGGCCGAGCCCGTCGGAGTTCCTGTCCCGGCCCCCCCGGTCAGGAACGGGGAGCCGGCCAGGGGCGTGAGCGTACCGTCGCGGTGGCGCGCGAAACCGGCGACGGAGTTGTGGATCGCGGAGTTGTTGTTGACGTAGACGTGGCCGACGATCCGGTCCGGGGACGCAGCCGAGACGGAGACTGCCGAGGCGCCGAGCACCGCGATCACGGTCGCACTGAGCGCCAGCGGGCGGAGGATCCGATGCATGTTGCGCGATCTCCTTGGTCCTGAGGGATGGTGGTCGGGTGGCCACCCAGGCCGATCGTGCGGCCGTTTCGTGACGTCATCGTGACGGGCCACCCGGCGGTCGCCGGACGGCGGAGTGAGCGGACGACCGCCGCCGGTGACGCCGCTGTCGCTCGGCCGAGACGGCCTGTGCGAACGGGCCGAGCAGGCCAAAGCCTGTGGCGACCGTGCCGATCGGTAACGTCGCGAGCGGCAGGTGGAATGGGCGGGGATCGACTCGACGACTCGACGGCTGATGGGTCAGTCTGGGAATCGACACTCGCGGGCGCGAGTCACGCTTGCCGCCTGCTCGGCGGATTCCGAACCTGAGAGCGTGGGGTGGCCTATGGGGCTCGAACCCATAACCTTCGGAGCCACAATCCGATGCTCTGCCATTGAGCTAAGGCCACCGCGGGGCGTCGTTCGCCATCGGGTCGCGGCGCCGTGGGTCGCGCCGCTCGGCGAGCGAGCCACGGGAGTATAGCGGCTCGGCGCGGTGGGCCGGCCGGACCGCGCAGGGCGCGCCCGGGACCCTAGATCGACTCGCCCGTGCCCTGCTGGCGGCGTCGTTCGGGGGTGGGGCAGGCCAGGACGTGGCGCATGACCTCGCTCAGCTTGGCGGTCGCCAGGCCGATGCTCGTGTCGGCGGCCCCGTAGTAGAGCAGGATCTCGTCGCGCTCGGCGTCGACGACCCAGCCGCAGGGGAAGATGACCTTGTCGACGTCGCCCTCGCGCTCATAGCGCTCGACCGGGCCGAACGTCCACTCGTCGCAGCGGCGCAGGATGACCGTCGGGTCCTCGAGGTCGAGCAAGGCGAACCCGGCCCGGTAGATCGGGCCGTCGCCGGTGTTGTGGACGCCGTGGTACATCGTCAGCCAGCCGTGCTCGGTCTCGACCGGCGGCGGGCCGAGGCCGATCTTGCCGGCGTCCCACCAGGCGCCGTCGCGCGCCTCGATCAGCAGGCTGTGGTCGCCCCAGTGGCGCAGGTCGGGCGAGTAGGAGATCCACATGTGGGCGTTGCCGCGGAGCGGCGACGGCCGGTGGATCATCGCCCAGCGACCGTCGATGCGGATGGGGAACAGGGCCGCGTCCTTGTCCTCGGGCGGCATGACCGCGCCGAGCCGTCGGACGGTCCGGAAGTCCTTCGTGGTCGCCAGCGACACGAGCGGCCCGCGCCGGCTGTAGGCCGTGTAGGCGATCGCCCACTCCTCGCGCTCGGGGAGCCACGTGAGGCGCGGATCCTCGCACCCCCAGATCTCCTCGGGGTGGTGGTCGGGGTCGGGGCGGAGCAGCGGCTCGTCATCCCACCGCCAGTCGCCGACGCCGTCGAGACTGCGCGCGACGTGGAGCTGGGAGATCCCGCGGCGATCCTCGACCCGGGCGAGGACGAGGACCTCGTTCGCCGACCCGTGCCGCGCCCGGGTTGAACACGGTGTTGGCGAGGTACGGCAGGTGCGCCGCCGTCAGGATCGGATTGTCGGCCGCTCGCTGGAACAGGTCCGGACCGTCCGCGGCGGTCACGTGAGGGCGGCCTCGTGGGCGCCCCGCCGGCGGGGCCGACCGACCCGTCGAAGAAGGCACGACTCCTGACCGCCCGCGTCGGGCGACGCGGATCCGCTCGAGCGCGATGAGCCACATCAGCGTCGATTCGGCGCCCTGGTTGAGGTTGACGCCGGACGGGGTCAGGCCGTCGTGGCCGCCGCCGGTCGCGGGCAGCGCGACGGCACGTCCACCGTCGTTCCGGCCGAGGAACCAGCCGTAGGCCCATTCCATCGTGGCGAGGTGGCGCCGCTGGCCGGTCGCCGCGAAGGCCGCCTCGGCCGCGAGCAGGAGCGCCGTCGCCTCGATCGGCTGCTGGTCGAACCGGGCGCGAGGCCCGCCGTACGGCCACCAGCCATCGCTCCCGATCGGCGAGAAGTGGCCTTCGGGAGCCGTCTGGACCGCGACGAGCCAGTCGAGCAGGTGCAGACCTCGCTCGACCATCGCGCCGTCCCCGAGTCGATCCCCGGCGACGATCAGCGCTCGCGGGACGAGCCCGTTCTCGTAGGCCAGGACAGGCTCCGGCCACGGCCACTCGGCCGACGGCACGCGGCGGAGCGGCTCGGTCAGCAGCCGGAGGGCCGCGGCCAGCCGCGGCAGGGCCGGAACCGCGTCGCGGCTACCCCCGCGGATCGCCGCATCAGTCGCCACGATCGCGGCGGCCAGCGGCCGCAGGTAGGTCAGGCGCAGGGTCGCCGGAAGGGCCTGCTCGAACAGCGACGCGGCCGCTGCGCACACCCGCGCGTCGCCGGCGCTCGCGGAGGCTTCACCGAGCGCGAGCACGGCCCGCGCGTGGGCGTCCTCGGAACCGACGTCCTCGAGCCACTGGCCCTCGACGTCGCGGAAGTTGCGGAACCGGCCGCTCGCTGGATCGAACGCCGCGCCGAGGAACGCCATCGAGACCTCGGCGGTCGCCGCCACCTCGGCCCAGCCGAGCTCCGCCCCGTGGAGCAGATCGACGATCAAGGCCCGGGCGACATCGTCGGTGCAGTAGCCGTGGGCGGGATCGGGCCGCTCGCCGATGGCGTGCTGCATGATCCCGACGGCGTCCGTCAGCTCGTCCAGGTGGACGCGGCTGATCGGATGGAGACGAGCCGGCTCCGCCTTCGGCGTGAGCTCAGACATCGGCGTGGGCGACCCGTCCTGCCAGGCTGGAGCGTCCGTCGAGCCCGAGACGCAGGTCGTGCGACCCGCGCGACTCGATGGCCACCTGGGCCTCTCGTGTCAGCAGCGTCGGCATCCCGACGACCCGCGCGAACAGCCGGCGATACATCGCGCCGACCTCCGGCCAGATCATCCCGCGGCTGTAGGCGTAGGCCTCGGCCCCGATCGCGTGCCGCCGGGCTGGATCGTCGAGCAGGCTGTTGAACGCCTCGCTGATCGAGGCGGCCGAACCCGGCTTGACCAGGACGCCCCGGCCTTCGGCGAGGAGCTCGGACGCGTAGGCGTACGGGGTCGACACGATCGCCTTGCCGGCGCTCATGGCGTACGACATCGTGCCGGACACGATCTGGTCGAGATTCGGATACGGGGTGACGAACAGGTCCGCCGCCTCGAGCCAGCGAGCGAGCTCGCGCCGGCCGACGAACTGGTCGATGAGCTGGATGTGGCCGGTCATGCCCAGGTCGGCGATCCGAGCCTTCAGGCTCGTGCGGTACGCCTCGCCCTCGGTCCGGAGGAGATCCGGGTGGGTCGCCCCGAGGATGATGTAATGGACGTTCGGGTGGGCAGCCACGACGGCCGGCATCGCCGCGATCGCGAGCTCGTAGCCCTTGCCCGGTCCGAGCAAGCCGAAGCTGAGGATGATCTGGCGGCCGTCGAGGCCGAGGCCGGCCTTGAGCGTGTCCGGCTCGACGAAGGGCAGCTCGGGGACGCCGTGCGGGATGACGTCGACCCGCGACGGTTCGATGCCGTACGCCTCGGTCAGCAGCGAAGCCGCGGCGCGCGACATGACCACGGTGCCCATGGTCGCGTCGACCAGCTCGACGAGGACCCGGCGCTGGTGCGGGGTCGGGTCGCGCAGGACCGTGTGGAGCGTCGCGATCGCCGGAGCCCGAAGGGCCTTGACGAAGTCGATCACGTGCTCGCCGTCGTCGCCGCCCCAGATGCCGTACTCGTGCTGGATGGACACTGCGTCGATCCGGCACCGGTCGAGGGCGCGGGCGACACGCGGATAGTCGGTCCACTCGTCGCGACGGATCCGGTGATGGACCTCGGACGGGTAGGGCTCGGCATGGTCGGGCGGGGTGAGGGCGACGATCTCCCGACTGTCGACGGCTCGCGACAGGTCGCTGGTGAAGGTGGCGATGCCACAGCGGCGTGGGGGATAGGTGGAAGCGAACGCGATTCGGATGAGATAGCTCCTGTCGGGCGCTCCACGACACCATTCGAGGCGTCGTGGTCCCGGCTCTGGCGGTGACACCGGCCGGCGGTCCGAGGGTCCGGCGAAGGACCCGTTCCGGGGGACCGCCACCGGGCGCCAGGGTCCGTCGCGCCCGTTCGGCGCGGCGCATCGATCCGACGCGGTGACGCTTCTCACGGTGCGCCCCATGACCCCTCCTGTCAAACGACGGGGCCGGCCCGCGGGCCGCGCCGGGTCCGGGGTCGGCGCTGGTACCGGGGTCCCCCCGTCGGCGGGACCATCGCGCGGGCTGACCGGACCGGAGCGGACGACTACGGTGCGGTCATGTCGGATCGACCCGTTCCGGCGGACGCGGCGCGCCCCAGCCCTGCCCGGCCGGACGCCCGTCCCGACGTCCGTCCCTACGCCAAGCGCCGCCTCAGCCTGCTCGTCGCCGTCGCCCTGTTCGCGAGCTCGGTCGGGCTCCTGGCGACCCCGGCGGTCACCTTCGGCTGGAGCGCCAACGCCTTCAACTCCGCCTCGGAGCAGCAGCTGCTGGCCCTGACCAACCAGGCCCGGGCGAGCGCCGGCCGCCCGACCCTTCGCTGGGACTCCGCGCTCGCCTCGATCGCCCGCTGGCGGAGCAAGGACATGATCCAGCGCGACTACTTCAGCCACGACATCCCGGGCGGGGGCAACGTCTTCGACGAGATGAGCTCGCGGGGCTACTGCTACAACCTGGCCGGCGAGAACATCGGCTGGAACACGTACCCGGACGACGCCGCAACGGCCCAGATCCAGCAGATGTTCATGGGCTCGTCGGGCCACCGGGCGAACATCCTGGGCAAGGCCTGGGACCACATCGGGATCGGGGCCTACAAGGGCGCCGACGGCAAGAAGATGTGGACCGTGCTGTTCGCCGACCGCTGTGGCAGCTCGTCGGGTGGCACGTCGAACCCGAAGCCGAAGCCGAAGCCGAAGCCCATCGCCCAACCGAAACCGCAGGCGACGGCCAAGCCCAAGCCGAAGCCGAAGGCCACGGCGCGACCGACCGCCGAGCCGACGGCGACCCCCACCCCCGCCGCCGAGCCGACCGAGATCCTCGCGCCGCGCGAGACGGCGATCGCGAGCGACCCGACCGCGGTCCCGGGCGGCGGCTCCGGAGCCCCGGTGACCGGGACCGGCCTCGGCCTTCGGGTGGTGGACCGACCGCCGCCGGGCGGCTTGCTCGAGTCGATCTTCGGCGGGCTCACCGGGATGTTCGGCGGCTGATGGCAGCCATCCTCGAGGCGCGCGAGCTGACCAAGGCGTACCGGCTGGGCGAGACCACCGTCGAGGCGCTGCGGGGCGTGTCGCTGACCCTCCAGCCCGGCGAGTTCGTGGCCCTGATGGGCCCGTCGGGGTCGGGCAAGAGCACGCTCCTCCAGCTGCTCGGCGGGCTTGATCGGCCCACCTCCGGGGACGTCGTCCTCGACGGCGACCCGGTCAGCGAGATGTCCGACGACACGGCGACCCGGCTGCGCCGGCGCAAGACCGGCTTCGTCTTCCAGTTCTTCAACCTCATCCCGCTCCTCGACGTCGCCGAGAACGTCGGGCTGCCGTTCACGATCGCCGGCGAGGACCCGCGCAAGGGCGCCGCCGCCGAGCGGATCCGCGACGCGATCGCGCTGGTCGACCTGACGGGCAAGGAGCGGCACCGGCCGGATCAGCTGTCGGCGGGGGAGCAGCAGCGGGTGGCGATCGCCCGGGCCCTGGTGACCCGTCCGGCGCTCCTGCTGGCTGACGAACCGACCGGCAACCTCGACTTCACGACCAGCACCGAGATCCTCGAGGCGCTCTTCCGGTCGTGCGTCGAGCGCGGCCAGACCATCGTCCTGGTCACCCACGACGCCAAGGCGGCCGCGTACGCCGACCGGGTCTTCTTCGTCCAGGACGGACGCCTTCGCGACGAGATCCAGCTCGGCCGGCGGACCGACCACTCGGCGACCCCGCTCATCGCCCGGCTCGCCCAGCTCGGACTCTGACCCGTGGGCGGCCTGTCTTCGTACGCCTGGCGGAGCCTCGCCGCCCGACCGCTCCGGACGCTGTTGACGGTCGTCGGCGTCGCGCTGGGCGTGGCCGTCCTGTTCGCAGCGCTGGTCACGAACGCGGGCATCGACAGCGCGATCGACCGCAGCGTCCGCGACCTGATCGGCCGGGCGGACCTGCGGGTGGAGGGCTTCACCGAAGGCGGGCTATCGCCGGCGACCGTCGAGGCGATCGGCGACACGCCTGGGGTCGACGCGATCACCCCGACCCTCGAGCGCCGGACGTACCTCGCACCGGACCCGGCCGCGCCCCCGACCGGGACCCTCCCGGCACCGGTCCGCGTTCTGGGGATCGACGGCGCCAGTTATGCGGCGATCCACGACCTGGACCTGGCGGCCGGTCAGCCGCTGGTCGGATCCGACGGGATGGGCGCGCTCATCACCGAGCGGATGGCGCACGACACCGGGCTTCGGATCGGTGACACGATCGCGCTCGAGGGGGCGGATGGCCCGAAGTCGGAGCCGATCGCCGGGATCGTGCGTGGCGAGGGCCCACCGGGCACGACCGACGGCCGGACGGTGATCATCGTCCTGCACGAGGCGCAGGACCTGTTCGGGACCACGGGCGTCTCGCGGGTCGACGTCAAGCTGGGCGCCGGCGCCACGGTCGACGCGGTGACGGTGGACCTCGAGAGCCGGCTCACCTCCGAGCCGTACGTGGTGTCGGGCCCCGCCGAGCTGGCCGCCTCGATCCGTGCCTCGACCGTCGACTTCCAGGCGACGACCGCCCTGATCGCCGCGCTGGCGCTGTTCGGCGGCGCCTTCCTCATCTTCAATACGCTGTCGATGACCGTGGCGGAGCGGGCTCGCGAGGTCGGTCTGCTCCGGGCCGCGGGCGCGACCAGACGCCAGGTCAACGGCCTGATCTTCACCCAGGCGCTGGTCATCGGGCTGTCCGGAGCGGTGCTCGGGGTCGTCCTCGGCTTCGGGCTCGCCGCGTTCGTCGCCTGGTATCTCCAGGCCGCCCGGGTCGTGCCGATCGACAGCCCCGTGGTCACGGGCAGCGCGATCGTCGTGGCGCTGGCCGTCGGGACACTGGTGACGCTGGCCGCCGCCGTCGAGCCCGCCGATCCGGGCCGGCCGGATCCCGCCGATCGAGGCGCTCCGGCCGACCGGTGCCGGACGGACGGTCCGGGCCCGGCTGCGCTGGCTGGTCGTCGTCTTCCTCGTCGTCGCCGTCGCCGGCGTCGCGCTGTGGCCGTCCGGTGCCGGCGCGTCGGGCGTCGTCCGCTGGCTGGCGGTCTACGGCATCCTGCTGATCGCGACGCTGCTGACGCCGTTCCTTCTCGGGCCGCTCGGATCCGCGGCGGCCATCCCGTTCCGGCTCGTGGCCCCGACCGCCGTCCGGCTCACCCGCGGCGCGCTCATCCGCGATCGCAGCCGGACGACCCTGACCGTCGGGGCCCTGACCGTCGGCCTGGCGATGATCGTCGCTCTCGGCGGCGTGGCCCAGGACGCGCGACGAGCGGCCACCGCCTGGATCGCCGGGGTCGTTCCCGGTGATGTCATCGCCACGTCGATCCGGCCGATCGCCAGCGACGAGCCCGTCCGGGCCGACCTCGCGGCGTCGCCCGGTGTCGCCCGCGTCAGCCCGCTGGCGACGTTCGAAGCTGCCTTCCGCGGGGTCCGCCTCGACGCCGCGGCGGTGGTCGGGCAGGACCTGCTGGCCGACGGCCGACTCACCTTCCTGGCGGGCGACCGGACCTCCGCCCTCAACGCGCTCGACGAGGGCGGGTCCGCGATCGTTCCCGACAGTCTCGCCCGCTCGATGGCCCTCCGCGTCGGTGACGAGATGACCTTCCCGGTCGGCGACGGCAGGGAGGTCGCCCTGCGCATCGTCGGGGTCGTGGAGCGGACGATCCCGGGCCGGACCGGCGAGACCGTCCTCGTCGGCTGGCCCGATGCGTCCGCCGCGTTCGGGGTCGGCGGCGCGGACTCGTTCGCGGTCCGTTTCGATCCGTCCGCGTCCGCCGCCGACCGGGCGGCGCTCACGACCCTGGCGACGAGCTACGCGCTGGAGGCGAACCCGATCGACCGGATCGCCGGCGCGGTCGACGACACCCTGGCTCGGGTCTTCGGCCTGTTCGACGTCCTGGCCCTGGTCGTCGTCATCGTCGCCGCGCTCGGGATCGTCAACACCTTGACCATGAACGTCTACGAACGTGTCCGCGAGATCGGCGTCCTCCGTGCCGCCGGGATGACCCGGCCGCAGGTCTGGCGGATGGTCGTCGTCGAGGCCGGGGTCCTCGGCGTCGTCGGGGCGATCCTCGGCTGCGTGACCGGGCTCGTGGTCGGCCAGGTGATGATCGGGCTGGCCGGCGGCGCCAGCCTGAGTCTGCCGTTCGAACCCGACTGGCGGACGATCCTCGCCGCGGCGGCGTTCGGGATCGTGGTGGCGATGCTCGCGGCGATCTGGCCGGCTCGGCTGGCCTCCCGGGTGTCGATCGTCCGGGCCGTCCAGTACGAGTAGGCGCTCTTCGCAGGGCGGTCTGAGGGCCGTGGGGCTCTGCTAGACTCCCGGCGATGGCAACGACCGCGAGCCGCCTGAATCGCCTGCCCGCGGCCGAGCGCGGGATCACGATCGGCGACTTCCTCGTCCCGATCCGCATCGGCGAGCGGATCAGCACCCGGGCCCGCCACCTCGCCCTGATCGTGGCCGGCGCCCTCCTCATCGCGCTGTCGGCGAACGTCAGCATCCCCGTCCCCGGAACGCCGGTGCCGATCTCCGGGCAGACCTTCTCGGTCCTGCTGGTCGGCGGCGCGCTCGGCGCCCGACGCGGGATCCTGGCGTCGCTGCTGTACCTGGTCCTGGGCCTCTTCCTGCCGGTCTACGCCGAGCACAAGCAGGGCCTCGAGATCATCGGCGGGTTCAGCGACGGCCACTTCGTGTTCGGTGCGACGGGTGGCTACCTCATCGGGTTCGTCCTGGCGGCCGGCGTGGTCGGTCGGCTGGCCGAGCTCGGCTGGGACCGGCGGTTCGGCGGGGCGCTCGCCGCGATGGCGCTCGGCAACCTCGCCATCTACGCCGTCGGCGTCCCGTGGCTGATGGCGGCGACGGGCTGGGACTTCGCCAAGGCGTTCTCGCTCGGGGTCCAGCCGTTCCTCGTCGGCGACGCGATCAAGCTGGTGCTCGCCGCCGGGCTGTTCCCGCTCGCCTGGTGGGTCGTCGGGCGCGGGACCGAGGAGCGCTAGGCTCCCGCGGCGCGATCCTCCGACCCCGGGCCGACCGCCCGCGACAGGCTGCGATACGACCGTCGCAGCAGGCGCCCCACCTCCGGCCAGTAGTCCGCCCCTTCTCCGCGCGGGCCCGCCGGATCCGCTGTCGCACCGCGGTCGCGGACCTCGGCCGCCTCGCCGCGGAGCCGGCCCGCCTCTGCGACACGCGCCTCCGGGACGTCGTAGAACGCGGCGTAGAGCCGGGCGATCGTCGCTCCGGCCTTGACCCCGGCGGCCAGCCCGATCTCGCGCCGGACCACCCACCAGCGGAGCTCCTCGCGGGCGACCGTCTCGACGTCGACGACGTCGGGCAGCCCGATCGTCCGGTAGCCTCGGACGATGTCGGGGGCGAATCGCTCGTAGTCGTCGGTCGCCCGGGCGAATCCGACCGCCGCCTTGGTCAGCCAGCCGGCCGCCAGCAGGGCCCGGGGCCACGAGGCGCGGGCCTGCTCACGCAGGCCGAGGACGAGGTTGCCGAACAGGCGGGCGGGCTGGCGTCGGTAGTACGCCTTCCACATCCGCAGCTCGAGGATCGCCAGTCGGTCCGGGTCGAATGCCGCGCCCCAGCGCCCGTCGGTCATCGGTGGAAGCTCCGGCTACGATGGCGGAGATGATACGGAAGCGCTGCACCATGCCGGGCGACGTCGACCGCCGCCTGTAGCGCCCGACGGCCCGACGAGCATGGCCTGGGAGCTCAACCGCGAAGCGACCCTGCTGCTCGGCGCCGGTCCCCGGGCGCTCCTGATGCAGCTCGCCCATCCGCTGATCGCCGAGGGTGTCGACCAGCACAGCGACTTCCGCGCCGACCCCTGGCAGCGGCTTCGCGGCACCCTCCGGAGCTACCTCGCGATCGTCTACGGGACGACGACGACGGCACGGACGGAGATCCGCCGCCTGAACGGGCTCCACCGCGCGGTGACGGGCCCGGTCCGCGACCCCGCCGCGCGCGCGGCCAGCGGCGCCGTTCGCTACGACGCCCGTGACCCGGTCCTGGCGCTGTGGGTCCACGCCACGCTGATCGACGCCACGATCGTCGCGCATGACGCCTGGATCCGACCGCTGTCCCGCGACGAGCGGGGGCGCTTCTACGCCGAGACCCGACCGATCGGGCGGGCGTTCGGGATCCCCGACGCGATGCTCCCCGCCGACCTCGACGCGTTCGAGGCGTACCTCGAGGAGCAGATCGGTCCCGGCGGCCCGATCCGGGTCACTCCGACCGCGCGCGAGCTCGCCCGGGTCGTCCTCAACCCGCCGCTCGGTCCGCTCCTGCCGGCGCTCGCCGGCGTGCCGCCGGGGCTCTACGCCTGGACCCTGTGGCCGGCCGTCGGCCTGCTGCCGGCGAGCATCCGCGCCGACTACGGGTTTCGCTGGGGTCCGCGCGAGCGCGTCGTCGACGGCCTGGCTGACCGCCGGCTTCCGCGCCTGGCGTCCGTTCCTGCCGCGCGGGCTTCCGGTCGATGCCCCAGGCGCTGGCCGCCGATCTGCGGATGGCCGCCGACGCGGGCGATCGTCGCCGGGTGACGACGCAGGCGCTGCTCGCGATCGACCTCGGCACGACCCAGGCCAAGGCCGGCCTGATCGGCCTCGACGGCCGGGCGCTGGCCATCGCCCGCGCCGGCTACCCGCTGTCGACCGACGCTGCGGACGGGGCGGCCGAGCAGGACCCGGCGGACTGGTGGGCGGCGATCAGGACGATGACCGCCGAGCTCCTCGCCACAGCGGGGTCCGTCCGGGTGGCGGCCATCGGGCTCGACGGCCAGGGGCCGACGCTGGTCGCGGCGGCGGCCGACGGTCGCCCGGTCGCACCGGCGATCACCTGGATGGACGGGCGTGCCGGGGCCGAGGACGCCGCCCTGGCCGCCGCGACCGGCGAGGCGGGCTGGGTCCTGGGCGTCTTGCCGAAGGCGCGCTGGCTCGAGCGCAGCCGCGCCGCCGAGGCCGCCGATGCCCGCTGGTACCTGGCCAGCTGGGAGTGGATCGCCCTGCGGCTCACCGGCGTCGCCGCCGAGACGACACTGCCGGGCCAGGTCCACCCGGATCGCGACGCCCTGGCGCGAGCCGGGCTACGCACGGATCGGATCCCGCGGCGCGTGCCGGCCGGATCCGTCCTCGGGCCGCTGCTCGCGGCGCCGGCCGCGGAGCTCGGACTCCCGCCGGGGATCCCGGTGGTCGCGGGGATGGCCGATGCCCACGCCAGCTTCCTCGGCGCGGGGCTGCTCGAGCCCGGCGACGCGATCGACACGGGCGGGACGAGCGGCGGCTTCGCCGTCTACACCGACCGCCCGATCGACATCGCCGGCGTCTTCGGCGCATCCGCCCCGATCCCCGGCCGGTGGTTCGTCGGCGGCGCGATGAACGCCACGGGCAAGGCGCTCGACTGGCTGGCCGACGACGTCCTCGGCGGCGACGCCTCGCGCGAAGCCCTGCTCGCGGAGGCCTACGCGGTCGAGCCCGGGTCCGACGGCCTCGTCTTCCTGCCCTATCTCGCCGGTGAGCGTTCCCCGATCTGGGACCCGACGGCGCGCGGTGCGTTCGTCGGGCTGACGCTGCGCCATGGTCGCGCGCACCTCGTCCGGGCGGTGCTCGAGGCGGCCGACCTCGCCGTCCGCCACGTGGCCGCCCCGATCCTGGCGGCCGGGGTCCCGGTCACCGAGCTGCGAGTCACCGGCGCCGGATCGAACGGATCAGCGAGGTACCGGCTCAAGGCCGACGTGACCGGGTTCACCGTCGCGGTTCCGACGATCCTCGAGACGGCGGTCGTCGGTTCGGCCATCGCCGCGGGCACCGGCACCGGGGCGTTCCCGGACCTGGTGAGCGGCGTTCGGAACCTCGTCACGATCGCTGAACGGATCGTCCCGGACCCGTCGACCCGGGCGATGTACGACGCGGTGTACGACAGGTACGTCGCCCTCTACCCCGCGCTGCGACCGACGTTCCGGGCCCTCGCGGAGTCTGAGCCCGGCCCGGCTCATCGAGGGGCGCGGGGTCAGCGGCTGGGCAGGATCCGGCCGAAAGGCGCACAATAGAGGGCCCCCGAACCGCGTGATCTGCGACAGGAGCCGATGTTGGCCGCGTCCCCGCTGAGCAAGCCCGTTCCCACGCCGGAGTTCAAGCACGTCATCGACGAGTACAAGCACCGCGACCAGACGGTCACGTGCGTGTGCGGATGGCACGGCAGCTCGGCGACGCCCGACGGACAGCCCTCAGAGTGGAACGCCCACTTGTTCCTCGTCCGCGGGAAGAAGCGCTAGGCCGGACCCGCTTCGGGGCTCCTCGGCCCCGGGAACTCCTCTGCCTCGGAGCTACTCGGCTCCGTCGGGGGGCGTCAGCTCGATCGCGCCGGGCTCGCCGCTCGCGAACGCGTCGACCGTCATGTCCAGCCGTTCGATCAGCCGCCGCCGGTCAGCGTTGAGCCGGTCCTCGGCGATCCGCGTGGCGGTCCGCAGGTCGCTCCCGGGCGCCGGTGATGCCCAGCCGATGGCCAGGCGCATCGACACCGCACCGGCGGCCAGCCAGCGGTCGCACTCGGCGCGGACCCGCTCGACGTAGTTGATCGCCTGGACCTCGTCGGTCTCGGGCAGCATCACCGCGAACCGGCTCGAGCCGATCCGGGTCACGTGGTCGGATGCTCGTGCCTGGCGAGCCAGCGTCTGGCCGACCGGCGGGACGATCCGCTCGGCGGCGTCGGCTCCGAGGCGCTCCACGAGGCGATCCATCCCCTCGAGCTCGACCAGGACGATCGAGACGGGCCGGCGATAGCGGCTCAGCCGGGCATCCTCCTCCCGGATCCGGCTCTCCCAGCTCAGGCTGCCGGAGGCGACGGGCCGCGTCGGATCCGAAGCCGGCTGGCGCGGAGCGCTGGCTCGCGTCGCGGGCGACGCTGGGGCGGCCGGCGTCGGAGGCGGGCTGGGCGCAGCCGGCACCGGGGTCGGTGGCACGGCGTTCGTGGAGCCACCGGTCAGAAAGGACGCGACGGTCGTCTCGACGCGTTCGCCCTCGTCGGACATCATCGGATGGAATCGTCGTTCGTCTTTTTCGATCGCACTCACGTCTTCGTCAAGATCCTCGCTGGCTCGGTCGTATCCATCCTCGTCGTCCATGAACGAGATCGGGCTGGTGGCGGTCGGTCTGGTCGAGGTCATGGCGTCGTTGCGATACGTCGTGGTCTCGACGATCCCGTCGGGCGTGGCGAGGCGGCTGCGGCGGCGCAGGACCAGCGTCACCATGAGGCCCCCCATGATGATCAGGTTCACGACGATCGCGATCCCGATCACGACGAGGATCGGTTGGGTCGACATCTGTCTGGCGCGGACTCCCAGGCGGGAACGAGGGCTCCCGGGCGCCAAGGATAGGTCCGCCCCAACGGGATGACCACCGTCGGGAGCCGCATGGGACCGAATGCCGGTGCTATGCGACAACGGCCTGAGGAGTCCGCCTCGGACCGGTGCGGTCAAGTGTGGCCGATGTCGCCGGATGGCGCTGAGGGGCCGGATCCGAGCGGGCGCATCGCGGATGACACGCAAGCTGTCACAGGGGAGGGCGAGGCTGTGGTCATGAAGAACGCGACCGTCATCCCGTTCCCACCCGATGGCTCGTCCGTGAGCGTCGTCGATGCGTCGACCGAGGTCCACCTGGACGGCGAGCGGATCGTCGTCGACCACCTGCTGCTGGTGGATGCCGGCCTGGCCGGGTTCGTCGCCGAGCGTCCAGCCGACGATCGGCCGGCCCTCGTCGAGCGAGCGATGCGGATCGGATTGGTCGCCCTCCAAGACGCCGGCGTCACCGTCAACGTGGATGCCGTGCGTCGCGAGTTCGACGGACTGCTCACGCGGACCGCGCAGGCGAACGAGCGGGCGGCGCTGGCGCTCGACACCGTGCTGCGGCAGAACTTCGCCGACGAAGACGGCCGGTTGCCGCGCACGCTCGAGACCTTCCTCGGGGACCGCGGCCGGCTCCAGGCGTTCGTCACGGACCTGTTCGACGAGTCCAAGCGGGACAGCGCGATCGGCAAGATGCGCGAGCTGCTCGGGACCTATTTCGACGGCGACGCGTCGCGGCTCGCGGTCCTCCTCGACCCGACCCGGATGAACTCCCCGCTCCACCAGTTCCGGGCCGAGGTCACCGACGGGTTCACGAAGCTGCACGACCGGCTCACCGCCATCGAGGCGGCCGCCAACGCCCGTGGCGCCGAGCGGGCCAAGTCCACGGCCAAGGGCGCGGACTTCGAGGATCTCCTCGAGGCGATGCTCGGCGATATCGCCCGCGGGCCGGGCGACCTGGTCGAACGGACCGGGACGGCCACCGGGGATGTCATCCGCTCCAAGAAGGGGGACTTCGTCCTGACCGTGAACCCGGCACACACCGCCGGCACGGAGCTGCGCCTGGTCATCGAGGCGAAGGACCGCTCGAAGTCGGTCCGTGAGATGCGCGACGAGATCCGCGCGGCGAAGACGAACCGCGGCGCCGCGGTGGGGGTCGTCGTGTTCACTCCGGCCCACGCCCCGAGCGGGATCGCCCCGTTCGACCTGCGAGCGGGCGACGTGTATTGCGTCGTCGACCCGGAGGCGCCGGACCACGCCTCGTTCGAAGCGGCGATCCGGCTGGCCAGGCTGCTGGCCCTCGTGAGCACCAGGGATCGCGAGGTCGAGGTCGACGCTCCGGCGGTCAAGGCGGCGCTCGACGGTGTCCGCGAGCAGCTCGAGCTGATCAAGGGACTCAAGGCCACGCTGACCTCGATCGGCAACCACTCGCGGGACGTCGGCGCCGGCCTCGACCGGCTCCGGGACGGGGTCCTGGCGCGGGTCGCCGAGGCCGAGGCGGAGCTCCGCCGGGCCGGCTGACCGGCGGTTCAGCCGGGCCGCGGGGCGGGTTCGCGCGGGTTTGCGCGAGCGCGATCCCGTGCTACCCTCGCGGTCCGCACAGAGGGTGAGATCGTGGCGCGAGCGATGTGGCGGGGGGCGATCCAGTTCGGACTGGTGACCATCCCGGTGAAGCTCTACCTTGCGACGGAGTCGAAGGGCGTGAGCTTCAACATGCTCCACAAGACCGACCTGAGTCGGATCCAGATGAAGACCTACTGCCCGGTCGACGATGACGTCATCTCTCGCGGCGACACGGTCAAGGGGTTCGAGTACGCGCCCGGCCAGTACGTCGTGGTGACCGACGAGGACCTCGAATCGGTCCCGCTCAAGACCGTGCGGTCGATCGAGATCGAGCTGTTCACCGAGCGCAAGGCGGACGACGGTGCCGTCCGCTTCGTCAAGCAGGCCTACTACCTCGAGCCCGAGGCCGTCGGTCGGAAGGCGTTCTACCTGCTCAAGGACGTCCTCGGCGACAAGGGCCTGACCGCCATTTGCAAGGTCGTGATCAAGGACCGCGAGGCGTTGGCCGCGATCGATCCGTTCTCGGACACGATGGTCCTGACCACGCTCCACTGGCCCGACGAGATCCGCTCGACCGGCGAGCTCGACCTCCCGGCGGAGCCACCCGAGATCAAGCCCGCCGAACGGAAGATGGCCGAGCAGCTCATCGCCGCGATGACCGGCGAGTTCGACCCGTCCGAGTACCACGACGAGTACCGCCAGGCCCTGAACCGGATCATCGAGGCGAAGATCGCCGGCGAGGAGACCGTGGCCCCACCCGAGGCGGAGGCCCCCACCAACCTGGTCGACCTGATGGCCGCCCTCGAGGCGAGCGTCAAGGCCGCGGTCGACGCTCGGGGCTCGACCGTCCCGACGCAGGTGACCGCCGCGAAGTCGAAGTCCGGCAAGGCGAAGGCCGCTCAGGCGAAGGCCGCCCAGGCCGAAGCGGGGGCGACGGACGAGGTGGAGGCGAAGGCCGCCGCGGCTGGTGACGCCGACGCCGACGCTGAAGACGCCCGGCCTGCTCGCCGCCGCAAGAGCGCGTAGCCGCTCCATCGCCGTCGCGCGCCTGGTGGCGCGTCCTGCGGCCGGCGCGGCAAACTGGTCGGCATGCCGCTCGAGCGATATCGCCGGAAACGAGACTTTTCGAAGACGCCCGAGCCCTCGGGGGTCGAACCGCCGCCGCCGCCCGCGGCGGGTACGGCGGGTGCGGCGGGTGCGGCGGGGGACCACTCCTCGTCCGGTGATGCGGCTCGGCGCATCGAGGCCGGTGCGGCAGATCGTGCTCAAATCGATGCGGATGGCCGCATCGGCGGGCTTCCGGCGGCGGCGCTGGGGCGGGGCGGGCGGTTCGTCGTCGGCCGTCATCGGGCGACCCGGCTCCACTACGACCTTCGCCTCGAGATCGGCGGCGTCCTCGTCAGCTGGGCCGTGCCCAAGGGTCCGACGCTCGACCCCGACGAGCGCCGGATGGCGATCCATGTCGAGGACCACCCGCTCGACTACTTCGACTTCGAGGATGTCATCCCGCGCGGTGAGTACGGTGCCGGCGACGCGATCGTCTGGGACTGGGGCACCTACGAGCCGGAGGCGCCGACGCTCGACGCGGTCCGGGCGATCCACGACGGCGAGCTGAAGTTCCGGCTCGACGGGGAGAAGCTACGCGGCCGGTTCACGATCGTTCGGACCGGCCGCCCGCCCGACGGCGGCGATTCCGAGGCCTGGCTGCTCATCCACAAGAAGGATCCGGACGCGGTCGCCGGCTGGAATGCCGAGGACCATCTCGCGTCGGTCAAGACCGGTCGAACGAACGTCGAGCTCGCCGCGGGGGCGGCCCCGCGATTCGAGGCGGAGCCACCGACGAATGAGCCGCCGATCGACCTGTCGCGGGCGGTCCATGCGCCGATGCCGGGGTTCATCGAGCCGATGTCGGCGACCCTCGCGACCGATCCGTTCGACGACCCGGACTGGTTGTTCGAGATCAAGTGGGACGGGTATCGCGTGGAGGCGGTCGTCCGCGGCGGAGTCGTGAAGCTCCACACCCGGAATGGCAACGACGCCGCCACCTACTTCCCGAGACTGCTGACGCCGCCCGACTGGATCGACGCGGACGAGGCCATCGTCGACGGGGAAGTGGTCGCGCTCGACGACGCCGGCCGACCCGACTTCGGGTTACTCCAGGAGCGGATCGGCGTTACCTACGAGGACGGCACGGCCCGGAAGCGTCCGACTTCGGAGGCCGTCCCCGGTGCACGGCCGGCTCCGCTCGCCTATCAGGCGTTCGATCTGCTCTATCTCGATGGGTGGTCGCTGCTCAAGGTGCCGCTCGAAGAACGGAAGCGATTGCTCCGCCGCGTCCTGCGCGAGCACCCGCGCGTCCGGTACGCGGCGCATGTCGATGGGTCCGGGCGAGCCTTCCTCCGAGCGGCCGAAGCCCAGGGGCTGGAAGGGGTCATGGCCAAGCACCGACGGAGCACCTACGAGCCCAACCGTCGGTCGTCGACCTGGCTGAAGCTCAAGATCCGACCCGAGCAGGAGTTCGTCGTCGGCGGCTATCTGCCGGGGGAGGGAAACGCCAAGGATCTTGGTGCCGTGTTAGTGGGCTACTACGATGACAAGCTGCTGCGCTACGCCGGCCGGGTGGGCAGCGGCTTCGACGGTCGCACCCGACGCGAGGTGCGCGCCGCCCTCGACGCGCTCCGTGTCGAGGCGAGTCCGTTCGAACCGGCACCCGAGCGCAAAGGCGACCTTCGCGCCGCGGTCTGGGCCGAGCCGAAGCTCGTGATCCGGGCCGCCTTTTCCAACTGGACCCGAGACGGCCTGATCCGACAGCCGTCGTACAAGGGGATCGAGCCGGGGAGGGACCCCATGAGCGTGGGCCGCGAGCGGGCGGTCCGGACCGCCGAAGCCGAGCGTGCCGCCGAGATCCGAGCTCGACGCCGGGCCCGCGTGCCGGACGTCGGCGCGGCGAATCGTCATCGGCCCGACCGATGCGCCGAGCCGCATCACGGAAGGACAGGCCGGGTCAGACGACGACTCGCCACCGATGCGCCGAGCCGCATCACGGGGGAAGGACACACCCGGGAAGGACACACCCGGGAAGGACGAACCCCGGATTGACACGCCCGGAGCGACGGCGCCGGCGCCGATGCAAGCCGCACCCACCGTCACGCCGGCGACGGACGCCGAGCTCGCGGCGCTCGATGCGCTCGGGAAGGAGGGGACGTGGTCGGTCGGGGGGTTCGAGCAGAAGCTGACGAACCTCGACAAGGTCCTCTTCCCGCCGGCGTCGAACCACCCGGACGACCCGCCGATCACGAAGCGGGAGCTCATCCGGTACTGCGTGATGATCGCTCCCACGCTCCTGCCGCACCTCCATGACCGCGCGCTCAACATGCAGCGTTTCCCGGACGGGGTCGGCGGTCCGAGCTTCTGGCAGAAGCAGCTGCCGCCGACGGCGCCGGCGTGGCTGACCCGCTGGCGTGAGACGGGTGTCGAGGACCACCGCGCCCCGAACGTCCACCTCGTGGCGGACCGGGTCGCGACGCTCGCGTTCCTCGGGAACCAGGCGGCCTTCGAATTCCACGCCTGGACGAGCCGGATCGACCGACCGTGGGAACCCACCTTCGCCCTCATCGACATCGACCCGGGCGAACGGACGACCTGGGAGGAGACGCTCGTCCTCGCCAGGCTCTACCGGACGGCGCTCGACCACCTCGGCGTCACCGGCTATCCGAAGACGACCGGCAAGCGCGGCATCCAGGTCTGGATCCCGATCGTCCGGAGCTACACCTACCAGGAGACGAGCGCCTGGGTCGAGCAGATCAGCCGGGCGGTGGGGGCGATCGTGCCGGACCTCGTCAGCTGGGAGTGGTCGAAGGCCGACCGCAAGGGCAAGGCACGCCTGGACTACACCCAGAACGCGTCGATCAAGACGCTCGTCGCGCCGTATGCCGTCCGTCCGTCAGCCGGCGCCCCGGTCTCGGCGCCGATCTCGTGGGATGAGCTCGACGACCCCGACCTTCGGCCCGACCGCTGGACCATCCGCGACATCGTCGACCGAGTGGCCGAGACGGGGCGACCTGTTCGCCGGCGCGCTCAGCCTGGCCCAGGAGCTGCCGAAGCTGTAAGGGTCGGGCCGGCCGCCTCCTCCAAGCGACCGGCCCGATGGGAACGGGTCCGACGGTGAGCATCGGACCCTAGGACTCGTCTCCGTGCTCGAAACCCATCGACAGGAGAGTCATCCGTGTGATCGCGGACGAGTAGGCCTGGAAGCTCTCGTCCTTGGGGAGCGTGGTGTAGTGCTCGCCGACCCGCCACTCCTCGGGAGCCGGGCAGCGATGCGCCTGGAGTCCGAACCACGGGACGTGGACCCAGGACGCGCTGGCCGGGTCGTAGTAGTCGCTGATCGGTCGGCGTCGGGTCATCCCGCACCAGTTGCAGCGGACGCCCTGGCACAGGCAGACCGACAGCTTGTCGTCGATCGTCCGCCCACGCACCTCGCGGCAGTCCTCGCAGATCCTCAGCCCTCGCGGGAGAGCAGTCATGGGAGCCTCCAGCCATCACAGCACCTGAGCACCGTGGCCTGGGGCGGCTCGGTTGCTGCGGCGGACCGTTCCTGTCTGGTGCGCCGCTCTGAGGCCAGTCCACCACGCGGCGGGTTGCAGGACGGTCGTGGGACCCCTTAAGTCGGCTTAACCTCGGGCAAGATGCCGCAATGAACGAAGTGCCCCGCATCGAGCCGTGTCTGGGCTGCGGAGCCCTCGTCCCGGTGGTCGATGGACCGGGCCCGACCCACGAGTACATGCTCGCCTCGCCCGGCTGCTGGGCGCTGTTCGGCGAGGCCTCGGCGCGCCAGTACTCGGATCCACGGTACGCGGCACCCGGGCTCCAGATGATCGACGCCTACGCCGTGCAGCACCCGGGCGTCCCCGAGCGACGGTCGAGCCAGTCGGTCTGGATCCATCTCGTCAGCCTGTGCCTCCGTCTCGAGCACGGGCTGGCCGACGACGTCACGATCCGACTACATCCAGCGTCTCGCCTCCGAGAAGCGCGACTATCCCTGGCTCGAGCCGCCGTCCTCGCTCGGTGCCGTGACCGTCGTCGACGTCCACGCCGCGACGACCCCCGAGGACCACGCCGCCGCCGTCCGCCGCTGGTGCGAGTCGGCCTGGGACGCGTGGGCGGGGTACCGAGACGAGATTCGCGAGCTCGTAGAAATGCAGCTGGGCTGACCCGAAGTCCCGTCACGAGCGCGTCCCGGTGAGACTACCCTGGCGAGCATGGGGGAATCACCGAACCAATACCCGGTTCTTGCGCCCCACGGTTGGATGTCCTCGTTTCCAGCATTCCGGGAGGCGTCAGCGCCATACGTTCGCGATCAGCTGGCAGCGTTCCTGCCGGATGCGTCCGTCGAGCAGATACGCGCCTGGGACGAGTCGATCCCGCCCCTGCAGCGCGAGGTAGGTGAGGTCCTCGATCGAGACGCGGCAGCTCCGTCGTACGGAACGATCCTTGAATATCAGCTGCCGCTGAATCACCGTCGTCCAGACGCCCTCCTTCTGATGGGCGGCAGCGTCATCGTCGTCGAAGCCAAGGGCAAGGACCGCCCGACTCAAGCCGATCTCGATCAGGTCTCTGCGTACGCCAGGGACCTCAGTGCCTATCACGAACTGTGCGCCGGGAGGCCAGTTCATCCCGTGTTGCTCCTTATGCGCGCCAGGGGCCGGCTCGGTCGCCAGGCGGGCGTCGAGGTTCTGGGGCCCGACGCACTCGACGGATGGCTGACGGATCTCGGCGAGCCGCTTGGCGGTCCCCAGATCGAACCCGCCGACTTCCTTGCAGTCGACCACTATCGACCCCTACCAGCCTTGGTCCAGGCGGCACGCGAGCTATTCGAGACCGGGGAGCTCCGTCGAATCAAACGGGCAGCGGCCGCCACTGGTCCAGCTGTCGAGGTTCTGTCGCGCACCGCCCATGAGGCGGCTCGAACGAAGCGGCGCCACCTCGTGCTCGTCACTGGCTCGCCCGGAACAGGTAAGACGCTTGTCGGGCTGCAATTCGCGCACTCGAGCTTCCTGGATGACCTGGCAGTTGATCGATCAGACGGGACGCGCCACGTGCCAGGCCTATTCCTATCGGGCAATGGCCCGCTTGTCGAGGTGCTTCAGTACGAGCTTGCGAAGGCAGGCGGTGGTGGCCGAACGTTCGTGCGCGACGTGAAGTCGTACGTCGAGCGCTACATCCGGAGCCCCGCGCTCGTTCCAGGCGAGCATGCGGTGGTTTTCGACGAAGCCCAGCGCGCGTGGGACGCCGCGAAGGTGGCACGCGAACACAAGGGGAAAGGATCAACGGTGGCTGGCTCCGAACCGGACCACTTCCTTGAATTCGGGGCCCGGATCCCCGAGTGGTGCGTGATCGTCGGTCTCATTGGCTCGGGCCAGGAGATCCATGACGGCGAGGAGGCAGGAATTGGTCAATGGCGCACAGCGCTCGACCGCCTACCGAACTCCGAGGATTGGGTGGTCACCGTCCCGCCAAGTATCGCCGCTAGTTTCGACGGAGTTGCAAACCTCGAGGTCGAACCCGCGCTGGAGCTCAATGCCGAGCTTCGGTACCACTCCGCTCATGCGGTGCACGCATATGTCGACGGCTTGCTGACCCTTCGAGCGGCCGACGAGCTCCGAGGGCTCGCGGTGCAACTCGAGTCGGACGGCTTCCATCTCCGCGCCACTCGTGATCTCGATGTTGCCAAGCGCTATCTCCGGGATCGGTACACCGACAATCCCGATGCTCGGTTTGGGCTTGTGGCTTCGTCACGGGACATCGACCTCCCGCGATTTGATGTCAAGAACGATTGGAACGCCACGAAGCGCGTTCGACCTGGCCCCTGGTTCTGCGAAGGAGACGATGACGCTCTGGGTCGGTCGTGCCGAAGCCTTCGCGACTGTGTCACGGAGTTTGGCTGTCAAGGCTTGGAGCTCGATGCCGCGCTCGTCGCGTGGGGCACGGACTTCATGCTGGAAGACGGGCGGTGGACCAACCGCCGAGCTCGGCGCTACCAAGCTCCGAATCTCATTCACGACGCGTTCCAGCTTCGGTTCAACGCCTACCGCGTTCTGCTAACTAGGGGTCGCGACGCAACGGTTGTGTTCGTACCGCCGATCCCGGCGCTTGACCCGGTCTGGGACCTCCTGATGGAGGGCGGTTTCCGGGAACTCCATGGGCACGGGCCCCATGGCCTCACTGCCGATCTCCCTAGGCCGGACTTGAAGGAGCCACCTGGGCTGCCCGATCTGATCGAGCTAGCGCGCAACGCGTCGAACCTGGATCGGATTGAGCTGCGGGACCCGATCGCCCATTTCGGCGCGCAAGCGCTCGAGCCGCTCGTTGCGCTCGCGAATGACGGCTATGGGCCGTTCGCCGTCCTCACGATCAAGAAGGTCGGCGAACTCGGTGCTCGGTACGATGCCGCCGAAGCGCTCAGGTCCATCAACCGTGACGGCCTCGCACCGAGTGCTGTCTCGGACCTCGACGCCGCCATCGCGAGTCTCGACCCGCCGCGCCCTCACGCCCGCCGACCACTTCCAACCGGTGTCGATCCAGTCGTGGGGCAACTCGAGGTCGGGAAGAGATATCGGCGGATCGATCTCCACCACGCCCAACTTGGCGGGAACCGCCAGAAGGGCATCAGCTACCCCGCGAACGGCGATTACGTCCTTCTGTTCTCAGGCGGATCTGGCCGAAAGGACTTCGGCTACGAAGACCAGTGGAGAGACAGCGACACGTACGAGTACTTCGGTGAGTGGAGTGGCACCGGTGACATGAACATGACCGGTGGGAACGCGGCGATTTGCGATCGCAGCCCGAACCTGTACCTCTTCGTTGAGCGTCGGCCGGGTGAGCACGAATTCACGGGCAGGTTCGCCTTCGTTGACTTCGAAGGGCGTCCCGCGGTCCGCGACGGTCGTGAGTCAAGCGCCATCGTCTTCGTCTTGCGAAGAGTCGCGATCACGGTCGACCTGTAGCCGGGTTCCGGCAGGAGGTCGAAATTTCGGCGCTGCGCTACCTGCACATTTGGCACAGTCCCGTAATACAAATCCGTCCTTCTTCCCGCTAGAATCAGCGCATGCCTGAAGAGCCCCTCGATCGGTCGTATCGCGCCCTGCTGAAGGTGCGTGGACTCGGGCGCGTGGTGACGTCGATGTCGCTGGCGCGGATCGGCCAGTCGATGGTCGGCGTGGCGATCGTCCTGTTCGTCCTCGCCGAGTACCACTCGCCGACGCTGGCCGGCATCGTGACATTCGCGTCGATCGCCCCAGGGCTCGTCGTCGCCCCGCTCGCGGGCGCTCTGCTCGACCGCCACGGCCGGGTCCGGCTGATGATCCTCGACTACATCGTCGCGCTGACCAGCCTCGCGCTCATCGGCGTGTTGTCGCTGGCCGGGTTGCTCCCACCCGTCCTGCTCGTCCTGATCGTCGCGGTCACATCGCTGACGAGCATCCTGTCGGTCGTCGGGCTCCGGACGCTGTTCCCGATCATGGCGCCGCCCGAGCTCTGGGAGCGGGTCAACGCGGTCGACTCGAACGGCTACGTCGTCGCGACGATCCTCGGACCGCCGCTCGCCGCCGCGCTCGTCGTGCTCCTCGGCGCGCCCGAGGCGATGATCGCGATCTCGATCCCGTTCGGCCTGGCCGCCGCGGCGATCTTCGGGTTGAAGGAGCCGCACACCGAGAGCGCCTCGACCGGTCACCTCTTCTTCGATGCCCAGCAGGGGTTCCGCTACGCCTGGGCCAACCGGACGATCCGCGGGCTCGGCTTCTCGCTGTCGGTCCTCAACCTGTCCTGGGGGGCGCTCACGATCGCGATCCCGCTGATCATCCTCGACGTCCTCCACCTCGGCGCCGAGATGGTCGGGATCGTCTACGCGGTCTCGGGCGTGTCGGGGATGATCTCGGCGCTGATCTTCGGCCGGGTCGACACGCGCGGCCGCGAGTGGCGGATGCTGGTCATCCCGATCGGCCTGATGGTCCCGACGATCCTGCTGATGCTTCCCGCCACCGGCTGGTTCGGCCCGATCGCGCCGACGGCCGGGCTCGCCCTGCTCGCCGCCTCGATGTTCATCTTCGGGTTGCTCAACGGCTGCACGGACATCGCGCTGTTCACCGTCCGCCAGCGCCGGACGGATCCGGCGTGGATGGGCCGGGCGTTCGCCGTGTCGATGGCCTTCAACTTCGCGGGCTTTCCGATCGGCGCCGCGATCGGCGGGCTGCTCGTGACGGTCTCGCTCGGCGCGACGGTGCTCTTCGCGGTGGTGGCGTGTGCCGCGGCCTGCGTGCTCGGCGCTCTCCTCGTGCCCGTGTCGGCGCCGACGTTCCCCGGCGTGACCCACGCCACGAGCTACGCGGCATCCACCGAGGTTAGCGGCTGAGGTCGATCTCCCCGGGCGGCGGCCGGTCGCCGGCGCCGGCGCGTCGTCAGCCGGCGCTGGCGATCTCGCGGGTCCACCACTCGACATCCCGGGTGATCGCCTCGGGCTCCACCGAGGAGAAGTACAGCGCGAGGTGCGTGACGCCGACCGCTTCCCACTCG
This sequence comes from uncultured Chloroflexia bacterium, assembly GCA_963744115.1. Lineage (GTDB taxonomy): Bacteria > Chloroflexota > Limnocylindria > Limnocylindrales > CSP1-4 > Chersky-267. The sequence continues at coordinate 468,851 of CAVUSI010000002.1, forward strand.
GCGATCTCGGCGCGGATCTGGTCGGGTGTGCCGGTCAGGGTGTAGGGGCCGGGGGCGCTCGGTGCCGCGTCGGCGGCGGCTGCGTTGCCCGGGACGACGCGGACCCGGGCTGCCAGGGCGGGCATCGGCCGGCCGGCGGCTTCGGCGGCTTCCCGGAGGATGGGTACCCTCGCCGCGACCGCGGCCGGTGACGACGAGGTGGCCTGGTAGCCGTCACCGAGCCGGCCGGCGCGACGGAGCGCCGCCTCGACGCGACCGCCGAACACGATCGGCAGAGCCGCGCCCTGTGCGGGGAGCGGCTCGAAGACGTAGTCGTCGAGGTCGTGGAAGCGGCCACGGAACGGGGAAGTGGTACCGCCCCAGAGGTGCCGCCACAGCTCGACCGTCTCCTCGAGGTAGGCGCCGCGGACCTTGAACCGATCGGCCATAGCGAGGTTGCCGAACTCGTGCTCATCCCAGCCGAGGCCGACGCCGGCGATGACCCGGCCGCGCGTCAGCGCATCGAGCGTCGCCAGCTCCTTGGCCAGCACGACCGCCTGGCGCTGGGGCACGACGATGACGCTGGTGCCGAGCTTGAGCCCCGGATGCCGCGCCCCGAGATAGCCGAGGGTGACGACCGCCTCGAAGATCCGACCGTACTCCGCCTCGGAGGCGTGGCCGACCAGGACATGATCGGTCGTCCAGACCGTCGAGAAGCCGGCGTTCTCAGCCGCCTCGGCAGCTGCCTCGATCCCCTCCGCGCTGGAGCCGGCATGCATCGTCGGGAGGCACAGCCCGTAGTCCATGCCCGGATGGTACGAGCGCAGGCGGCGAGGTGTCAGGCCGTGATGCGAGTCGATGCATCGACCGACCCGACGTCAGCCGCCTGAGCCCTTGGCCGAGCCCGAGGTCTGGCGGCCATTCGGATCCTGGAGAGAACACCAATTCGTGCGCACGCCGATGTCCCAGTACGGCGCTTCGGGCGACAGGATGAAGATGTGCAGCCTGGCCGATCGCGAGTAGGGGACACCGACGAACTGTTGGTAGGCGACCTCGCAGCCCGCCTCGGCGCCGGCCCGGACGGTCTCGACCCCTGGGTATGGCGCGTCCGATGGCGCCGGATCCTCGACTTTCGCGTAGATCTCGGTGCCGTGCGGCAGGTCGCACGGGATCGCCGAGATCTGCTCGATCGACGTTCGGCCGTCCAGGGTGAAGCAATCTCCGATCTTCATCCCGAGCGACGGCTTCGTTCCCACCGCGAACATGACGGCCGCTCCGGACAACAGGACGATCACCATGGCGACCAGGGCCAGCCGGCCAGAAGCCGGACCGATCAGCGAGCCGGTCCGGCTGTGGACCTCGAGCAATCGGCGGTCGTCGTCGGACAGGGAGGCGAACCGTTGCCGCCTTCGGAAGAGGAGCAGCAACGTGCCGACGATCAGGACCGTGGCGCTGATGAGCAGTCCAAATAGGACGGTGCGCTGATCGAACTGCCTCCCGACGACCCGGAAGATGCCCCACACCAGCGCGGCCACGATGCTGAAGCCGGCCAACGGAGCGACCCAGACGCGGCGCAGGGACTTGCTGACTCCCGGGCTGAACGGCGAGATGCGGGCCGCCTCGGCGTAGACCGTCGCCGCCTCCGCCGGGCGTCCACTGGCCTCGAGGGCTCGTCCGAGGGCGAGTCTCGCCGGCACGTATCGGGCATCTCGCCGGATCGCCAGCCGTGCCAGCTGCTCGGCGTCTGCCGGCCGCTTGGATTTCAAGGCTGCGTCGGAGCGTCGCACGATGTCGGTCGTTGCAGGGTCGGATGACGCAGATCGATGCTCGACCAGCATCCAAGTCTCCTTCGCGTACGCCCGCGCCGGTCATCCTAGGACTCGAGATCCCAGCGCGCAGCCGTACAGAGGTACTCCCGCTACGGCATGAGCGTCGCACCGGGACAAGGCGTCGGGCGTCCAGCGAGGTTGAGTGCTGACGCCCGACCCGTCGCCGGATCGGGCGTCGCACGAAGCCACCCGCTCTACGGTGCGAGGCGCTGCCAGGTGGGGAGCTGGATCGACGACCACGGCAGCGTCGTCGTCTTGCCCGTCGTCGGATCGATCGTCATCGCTCGTTGACTGAGCTTGTCGACGGCGAGGACCTGGCTGCCGTCTGGTGACCAGGTCGCCGCCAGATCCAAGCTGGCATCGTTGACTCGGTAGTCGGCGTCGACACCGGCGTTGCTTCCATCCGCTGGGATGATCGCGACCCACTTGTCCGCGGCGCCGCTGGCGATCTGCCAGCGGTAGACGACGAGGTGGCGGCCGTCGGGCGACCACACCGGCGAGTAGTCCTGGATCCCCGTCGGCGCGACCGACAGAACGACATGACCTGACCCGTCCGGGTTGATGGCGTGGATCCGAGCCTGGTACGGGTCCTGTTGATCGAGCAGATAGGCGATCCGCGACCCGTCCGGGGACCAGGTCGCGTTCGCTAGGTCGTAGCCGTCGGCCGATCCCGGTGCGCCGAGCAGGCGGAGGTCGGAGCCGTCCGGATGGACGAGGAACATCACCGGCCCTCCGTCCTTCGCACCTCGGAACAGGAGGTCGCGCCCATCCGGCGGCCGCCAGGCGGGCTGGGACTGTGGCGTCGCGACCGGGAGTGCCGCGATCCCGCTGCCGTCGGTCCGGGCGATGAGGACCCGCTCGGTGTCCGCCTCTAGGCCGACGCCGATCGCGATCGATCGCCCATCGGGCGACCAGGCGAAGTCCTGGACATCGGCGAGCGAGTCGGTATTCAGCCTGACGGGATGCGCCCCGTCGGCGTCCGCGACGAACAGGTCCGACTGGTTGCCGGCATGCGTCCGAAGGACCGCCAGCCGAGTCCCGTCGAGGGAGAAGGCCGGAGACGCGAAGAAGGCGGCCGAGTCGGTCTTCGAGCCGCCGACATCGTTGGCGTCGCCAAGGAGCAAGCGCGACTCCCCGGTCTTCGGGTCGGTCGCGTACAGAGCCGCATTCTCGACGTGGGCCACCAGGCCGTTGCGGGCCACGCCGAACGGCGGTGCCGGCGTGTGGTGCTGCGCCCCGATGAACGTCGCGACCGCCAGCGCGACGATGAGGAGAGCGGCGACCAGGATCGCGAGCGCGCGCCACGGCACGCCCGGTGCGATCGCGCGTTGGCGCGAGATGTCAATCATCGGGATCCACCTTCCTGGGAACGTCCAGGCGGGACGCTGCCGTGTCCGGCTCGTCACCGCGAGAACGTCGTCGAAGTAGTCAGGGAACCGGGGTGCCGCCAGGTCGGCCACGCCGGACTCCAGGCGTCGATCGAACCGGTCGTCGGACGTCATCACAGCCGCCTTCCTTCCAGTTCGGTCTCGGGCCTGTCGGGCTCGAACGACCGCCGAAGCGAGCCGATCGCCCGATTGAGCCGTGACTTGGCCGTGCCGACCGGGATGCCGAGCATCGCGGCAGCCTCCGGCAGCGGCATCCCCAGGTAGTAGTGCAGGACGACGACCGCCCGATGCTCCGGACCGAGCCGGGCGAGCGCCCGGTCGACCAGGTCGCGGTCGGCGACGGTCTTGGTTTCGTCGGGTGTCGACGCGGTGAAGATCGGGCCGATCTCGACCTCGATCGGTCGCCGCCGTCGGATCCGCGCCTGATCGATGCAGGCGTGGACGATCAGTCGGTGGAGCCAGGCATCGAATCTCGCGGGGTCGCGAAGCCCCGGGAGGTCCCGCCAGGCCCGGACCAATGCCTCCTGGACCGCGTCCCGCGCGAGCTCGCGGTCTCGGAGGATCAGTCGGGCGGCCGCATCGAGCCGCGTGACCGCGCCGGCGGCGAGCGCCGCGAAGGCGTCATGATCGCCCCGCCTTGCCCGCTCGACGAGCTCTCGCTGCTCCACGGTCCACTCCGGTCAGATGGCGACCTATCTGGTCGCGCTGATACGGTATGGCGCTCGCGTCGCGCGAATCGTTCCATCGTTCTCATGGCCGTTCCGTCGGTGGTCGCCGCGGTCGTGACCGCGGGCCGTAGGCCCACGGCGAGGCGGTGTCGCTCCGTGATGCGAGTCGGTGCATCACTTAGCCGGCGAGAGGCTCAGATCCCGAGATGATGCGCCGAGCCGCATCGCCCGGCTCCGGCGGCCGGAGAGGCCACGACGTGGCGAACAATAGCGGCATCAGCGCGGAGGAAGGGCTGAGGTCAGAAGAACGGGGGGGAGTATCGTCACCTGAGCGGCATCGAGCGTCGAGCCTGCGGAAGCTCGCGATCGGCACCCCCGGTTCAGCACGGTTCGGCAGGGATACGGTTCATCCCGATTCTCAACGAGGGCTGACGCGGCACGGTTAGCGGCGGATGAGCGTGTGGCGAGTGCGAGAAGACGAGGATGCAGATGATAGATGACCACGGAATCGTAGCATTCGGCGACAACCCAGGCGGCTCATCGACCCGGACGTAGCCGGAGACGGCTCAGGCGGTCGCACCATCCTGGGTCTGCGCCCGCGCGACGGCCATGGCCAGAACCTCCTCACGGGTGGGGGTCATGTTGTGGACGGCGCGGCCATGCTCCGTCGTCGCGACGACGACGTCGCCCTCCGCACCGGTCGTCTCCCAGCCACAGGCGCACCGAACGGTGATCGTCTCGTCGTCCACGTAGGCTCCTCCATCAGCCGAGATTCCGGAACGGCTCCGGGGCATAGGTCGCGAGGATCGTCCGCCAGCCCGGAGGGAGCTCGGCGGCGACCACGGGGTCGTCCGCCCGCCAGCCAGGGCCGCTGTGTCGCAGGCCGTGCTCGACGACCTGGGCAGTGGCGATCTCTCCTGGGGGGCCGCCGTGGCCTCCCCGCGGGCCAGCGCGGGTCCGTCCGATCGGGGCGCTCTCCATGGATCCGACAAGGCGTCGACAGGCATTCGGCACCTGCGCCTGGAGATCCTCGCCGCGGTCGCCGATGCCGTGCTCCTGTTCGCGTCGCGGCGCCATCTGATCGCGGCCACGAAGCTGAGGATCACCGCCCCGCGGTCGCGGCGCCACGATGTCGAGTGGACAAGCAGGGGTTGGCCGATGACGTCGCTCACGATCCGCCACGTCGACCGGGTGAGTCAGCGCGGCCCCAAGCTCGACAGCCAAGGGGCCGCGCCACACGGACCCGTAGCTCGAGGTGATCGCCGGCCAGCCAGACGACGAAGACCTCGGCCTGGACCGGACCCTCGACGTCGAACCCGTCCGGGAGCCTCGTCATCGCGCGATGGTACCTCCGCGGCTTCCCGTCAGGACCCACGCTCGACGACCAAGGGTCCCGTCTCAAGGACGACCCTGACTCACGACGGCGCCGCAGCACCCTCGGCGTCGCTCGGGGCATAACCTTTACGTAAACGTCAATGTGTGATAAGGTCGGGGGGAAATGAGCGAGTCCGTCGACGCCCTCGAGGCGACCCAAGGGGCACCCGAGACAGCCGATGGCGCGCCCGCGCCCGCCGGTCTCTTCCGGATCCAGAAGGTCGCCGCCGAGCTCGGCTTGACGACCCGCTCGATCCGCTACTACGAGGAGATCGGGCTGCTCGAGCCGGCGGCCCGGTCCGAGGGCGACTACCGGCTGTACGACGCCGACGATCTCGACCGACTCCGCTACATCAAGGGTCTTCGGGACGATGCCGGCTTCAGCCTGGCGGAGATCGCCCAGCTGCTCGAGGACGAGACCGCCCGGGCGCGCAACCGGGTCCGGTTCCGTGAGACCCACGATCTGAACGAGCGGCGGACGATCATCCATGACGCTCTCGCCCGGGTGGACCGCCAGGTCGCCACGCTGCGCGCCAAGGCCGATCGGCTCGAGGCGATGATCGATGACGCGACGCATCGGCAAGACCACCTGAGCGAGCACCTGGCGGAGATCGAGGCCGAGCTGGCCGGTGACACCGAGGCGGCCGCCGAGCACGCCCGGGCCGCCCACGCCGATCACCCCCACGGCCGGCCGCCGACGCACGTCCACGTCGCCCGCGACGATCCGTCGCCGGCCCGCCGTCGCGCGCCGCGATGAGCCCGGTCAAGACCGTCGCCGGGCTGGCCGGCCTGCGCGCGCTGCGCCATCGCAACTTCCGGCTGTTCTGGTCCGGTCAGCTCATCTCGCTGGTCGGGACGTGGATGCAGTCGGTCGCCCAGGCCTGGCTCGTCCTGACGATGACCAACGATCCGTTCATGCTCGGGGTCGTCGCGGCCGCTCAGTTCCTGCCGGTGATGGTCTTCGGGCTGTTCGGCGGGATCGTCGCGGACAGCCTGCCGAAGCGCCGGACGCTGATCGCCACCCAGTCGAGCGCGATGAGCCTCGCGTTCATCCTCGCCGCGCTCACGGCCACGGGCACGGTCCAGGTCTGGGAGATCATCGTGCTGGCCTTCCTGCTCGGCTGCACCAACGCCGTCGACATGCCGACCCGGCAGTCGTTCGTCTTCGAGATGGTCGGTCGCGAGGACATCGGCAACGCGGTCGCCCTCAACTCGGCGATCTTCAATGCCGCCCGGATCGTGGGCCCTGCCGTCGCCGGGCTGACGATCGGCCTGTTCGACATCTCGATCGCCTTCTTCCTCAACGGCCTGTCGTTCATCGCCGTGCTGGCCAGCCTCCTGTCCATGCGTCCGGCCGATCTCCACCCGGCCAAGCCGATGATCATGCCCAAGACCGTTCGGGCCGTCTTCGCCAACCTCGGCGAGGGGCTCGGCTACGTCCGGCGGACCCACATCGTCCTGCTCGCCGTCAGCGTCGTCGGGCTGGTGTCGCTGGTCGGGATGAACTTCACGATCGTCATCCCGGCGCTCGCCCGGGACGTGCTCGGCAGCGACGCTGCCGGCTACGGCTTCCTCATGGCCGCGTCCGGCGTCGGTTCGCTGACCGCGGCCCTGTCGATCGCCTTCCTCGGTCGTCCGAGCGAACGCATGCTGATCGGCGGCGCGCTCGTCCTCGGTATCCTCGAGGTCGCCCTGGCGTACTCGCGGTCGATGCCGTTGTCCCTGCTGTGCATGTTCGGGATCGGCGCCGGCGGGATCGCCATGGCGATGACCGCCAACACCTCGATCCAGCTGTCGGTCCCCGACGGTCTCCGCGGCCGGGTCATGGCCGTCTATACGACCGTGTTCGCCGGCTCGACCCCGATCGGCGGCCTGCTCTTCGGGGCGCTTGCCGGCGCGTTCGGGGCGGCGACCGCCGTCCTGCTCGGTGGACTTGCCGCGATCGTCATCGCGCTGGTGGCCGGGGTCTTCGCCTGGCGCTGGGGACTGCTCGGATCGCGGGCGGCGAGCCATGCAGGCGGGGCGGCGAACGGATCGCAGGCGACCGCGACGTCCGCACCCAGCCGCACTCCCGCGATCCCCGGGCTCGTCGAACTAGCGGTCGCGGCTCCCGGTCGAGCCGGCGCCGCTCACAGTCGGACGAGGCCGAGGACCGGCGCCTCCCCGGCGACATAGTCGAACGCCAGCGGCCCTGCCGCCCCGCCCAGCGTGAGCCGGAGCCGGATCGCGTCGTCGTCGGGATGGTTCGGGTCGTAGATCCACAGGACGACGGTCCCGGCGGCGGCGTCGAGCTCGTAGCCGTGGACGACCACCTGGTGGTCGCCGATGAGGTGGCGCGGATCCGCCGACGCCACGTGGGTGAGCCCGAGTGCTGCCGGCCGTCCGGCGTCGATCTCCCGGCGGACCGCCGGCCACGCATCGCGGACCGCGAGACGGGCGCGGGTCGACGCGCCGACCGCGCCCGTTCGCCAGAACCGGGTCACCGCCACGCCCCAGCCGAGGCTCTCGATCTGGCGGCGGACGATCTCGCGGAACAGCTCGGAACCCTCGGGGGGCGGCGTCAGGTCAGGTGGTGGCGGTTCCCCGACCAGCCAGCGGTCGATGGTCGCGAGCGCCATCCCGCCGCACAGCCCGTTCGCCGTGTCGCCGATCCGCAGCTCGAGCTCGACCGGTACAGGCCCGGGGATCCGGACGGCGACGCGGATCGCCGGACCGTGCGGCCACTGGTTGGCGAAGTGGAACCCCGCGGTGGAGGGGAGGAAGCCGGGGACCGCCCGGATCGTGGTCATCGTCCCAACGATAGCCCGGAAGGCGGCGGGACGGCGCCGCCCTCGGCCGCCCATCTTGCCATCTAGATGGGAAGATGGGAAGATGGCACCGTGAAAGTCACGCTGGACATCAAGGACGACCTGTATCGCGCCATCAAGGTCGAGGCCGCCCGTCAGGACCGAACGGTCCGCGACATCGCCGACGAGGCGCTCGAGGCCTGGCTGGAGGCGATCGAGAACGCCGAGGACATCGCCGCGGCCACGGCAGCCGAAGCCGAGTACCAGCGCGACGGCGGTGGGGTCGACATCGACGAATACTTCAGACAGAGGGTCGCTGAGGACCGCGCGAAGTACGGCACGCGCAAGGGGTGACCGCCCGCTCGGCGTACCGGATCGTGGTGACGGCCGCCGCACAAAGGGAGATGGATCGGCTCCCAGCCGATGTCGTTGCCAGGGTCCGGATGCCGCTACGAGCGCTCGCGACCGACCCCCGGCCGCCGGGGGTCAAACGATTCGTCGGGGCCGATTTCTGGCGGATCAGGGTCGGGGACCTGCGGATCGTGTACCTGATCGATGACGGGGCTCGAGTGGTTCGCATCGAGCGAGTGGTCCGCCGTGCCGAGAGCTCCTACCGTCGCCTCCGCTGACGACGCCAGCGCCGCGCCACGCGCTGCTCGTCTCGAGGCGCGACGGCCCGCCTCAGCGGTCCTGAAGGTCGTCGATCCGGTAGGGCATCGTGCTCGACGACCAGGTCGCCGAGACGTCGGCGCGGGAGGCGGTGAAGAAGCGGGTCAGCCCGGACACCGTGAACAGGATGGCGAAAGCAGGGTAGCCCAGCGGCAGGATCGCCAGGATGGCGGCGTTGGACAGCTGTCCGGCGGTGACGCCCGATCGCCGTCCCGGCCACGAACCGACCCTGCGCCCGGATGACGTCGGGACCGTGCGTGATCCGCATCAGGCGCTCGTTGGACGACAGGGTGCCGGCCGCGGCCCCGGCGCTGGCGACCACCGCCACGACGCAGATGACGAGCCACGCCAGCGGGTTCTGCGGGAAGGCCAGCAGGCCGAGGATCATCGACCCGCCGCGGAGCAGGAACGACAGCCGCAGGGTCCTCGACGCGGAGCCTCGACTGAGCATCCCGCCGACCATCGTCGCCGCGACGAGCGACGCGCCGGACGCGAGCGCAGCGAGCAGGATCGCGAACGCCGGCGGGAGGTGCAGGACGCTGATCGCGTAGATCGACAGATACGGACCGAACCCGGCGCCGAACGCGGCAAGGGTGATCGAGCGCAAGAAGCGGTCGAGCTCGCGCGGTCCGGGTCCCTTGGCCGGCGTCGTCGGCCGGCCGGTGGCGGGGTCAAGGACCGGCTCGGCGGGCCGTGGTTCGGCCACCCGGACCCGGCCGGGCTTGGGCAGGCGACGGACGACCAGCAGCTCGGCGACTCCCGCGACGCCCGCCACGACGAAGACGGCGGCGTAGATCAGCACGCCGACCCGTGACTCCGTGAGCTGGACGAGGATGGCCACGGGCAGCAGGAGGAAGGCGCCGAGGCCCAGGTTGGTGCCCATCACCCTCGGCGCGACGAAACGGCGCTCGCCGTCGGGCATGATCGCCCCGAACCAGGCGAGGAGGTTCGTCCCGCCGATCGTGGTCGCGGCGCCGGCCATCGTCATGACGGCGCCGATGGCGACGATCGCGACCGAGGCCGGCATGACCTTGGCCCAGACGAGGAAGGTCAGGATCGCCAGGATGAACCCGCGGGTCTCACCGACCAGCAGGATCGCCAGGGTGACGCCGCGAAGGTTGCCGTCGAACCGACGCAGGAGGCGCGGGACGAGCAGCTGGGCCGCCGAGAACGCGAACGGCAGGACACCGATGACCGTCGCCACGGCCGGTGAGGCACCGAGCACGAGCAGGAGCGGGACGGTGAGCCCGTCGCCGGCCAGGGCGGACACGGCCGCCTGCCCCATGCCGATCCCGAGGTAGCGCCGATAACGCTTGCCGAGGAAGATGCGCCACTCGTCGAGGGCGGTGCGCAGCGCGGGCTGCCTCGGCTGATCCATCGCGCCAAGCCTACCCGCGGTGGGGTGGCGACCGATGCCGATCGCGGTCGGCGGGCCGCTCCCGGCCGGTCCAGGCTCGAGGAGCCCGGCGGCCTGCCGTCAGGCGGCGATCCTCGGGCCGTACCAGACGCTGGCGGCGATGATCAGGTAAAGGGCGACAAGGGCGAGGCCCTCGAGCCAGGTCGACTCACCGTCGAACACGATGAGCGCGCCGAGGATCACGGCCAGAGCCAGCGACCCGAGCAGGAGCGGGGTCAGCACGAGCGTCAGCGGCGGGCCGCCGATGACCATCGAGATGAGGACGAGTGCCGGGGTCAGCGCCAGGGCGATCTGGAGGCTCGAGTTCAGGATCAGGCTCGCCGCGAGGTCGACCTGGTTCTTGATCGCGAACCGGACCCCGACGACGTTCTCGACCGCATTGCCGGCGATGGCCACGACGACCAGCCCGGCGAACTCCTCGGAGATGCCGAGCGACGCGAGCGACGGCACCAGGGCGTCGACGAACCACTCGGAAACGAGCGCGGCGCCGGCCGCCGACAGGGCGAGGAGCCCGATCGCCAGCGGCAACGGCCAGACCTCGTCGACCGGAGCCTCCATCGCGCTCGCGCCGGGACCACCCGAGATCGAGAACGGGATCGACGCGGCGAACAGGACCAGCAGGACGAGCGCCGTGAACACGCTGAGCTCCTGGGCGTGTCCCGCGTCCGGGGCGCCGGGTGCCGTGGCGAGGGTCGGGATCGCCAGGGCCGCCACGGCCAGGACGAGCAACACGGCGATCATCCGGACCGGCGCGGCTCCGAACCGGAGGACCCCGTTCGTCCGACCGCCGAAGAAGAAGGCGAGGCCGAGCACGAGCAGGCAGTTGGCCAGGATCGACCCGACAAGCGCCGTCTGCACGACGACGACGAGACCGGCCTGCAGCGCGAAGATCGAGATGAACAGCTCGGGCAGGTTGCCCAGCGCGGACTGGAGGACGCCGGTCTTGCCCGGGCCGAGGCGGTGACCGAGCTGGTCCGTGCCCGAGCCGATCAGCCCGGCCAGCCCCGCCAGGGCGATCGCCGAGACGACGAACACGAGCGCGTGCGGCGCCCCCGCGAACTGGAGGACCGCGGTGGCGATCGTCAGCCCGCCGGCGACGACGAGCAGGATCGAGGCGGTCCGCCCGAGGGTCCGGAGCAGCGCGGACAGGGCGGTCATGCGCGGGATGATACGGGTCCGGTCGGCCCGCATTGCTACCATCGACGCATGCCCACCAACCGGCTCGCCGGCGAGACGAGCCCGTACCTCCTCCAGCACGCCCACAACCCCGTGGACTGGTATCCGTGGGGCGAGGAGGCGCTCGTCCGTGCGCGCGCGGAGGACAAGCCGATCTTCCTTTCGATCGGCTACGCGGCCTGTCACTGGTGCCACGTCATGGAACGCGAGTCGTTCGAGGACGAGGCGACGGCCGCCGACCTGAACCGCGACTTCGTGCCGATCAAGGTCGACCGCGAGGAGCGGCCGGATCTCGACCAGGTCTACATGGCCGCGGTCCAGGCGATGACCGGGCAGCGGCGGCTGGCCGATGAGCGTCTTCCTGACGCCCGACGGGCGGCCGTTCTACGGCGGCACGTACTTCCCGGACTCGCCGCGTCACGGGATGCCCGCGTTCCGTCAGGTCCTCGAGGGCGTCGCTCGCGCCTACCGCGAGCAGCGCGACGAGGTCGAGCGGTCCGGCGGGGCGATCGTGGCGGCCATCGCCGACGCGTCGCGGTTCGGCGCGACCGGCGGTCCGGCCGACGTCCCCGCCCAGGGCCTGCCCGACCGGACCGTGCTGGACGCGGCGGTCGCCGCCCTCGAGCGGACGTTCGACCCGCGGCACGGCGGCTGGGGTGCCGCTCCGAAGTTCCCGCAGCCGATGACCATCGAGTTCCTGCTCCGGCGGGCGGCCTCGGGCGACGACGACGGCCGGTCGCTGGCGATGGCGCGGCGGACGCTCGACGCGATGGCCGACGGGGGGATCCACGACCAGCTCGGCGGCGGCTTCCACCGCTACGCGACCGACGCGATCTGGCTCGTGCCGCACTTCGAGCAGATGCTCTACGACAACGCCCAGCTCGCCCGGGTCTACCTCCATGCCTGGCAGCTGACCGGCGACCGACGCTACCGCGAGGTCGCGCTCGGCACGCTCGACTACATGGCACGGGAGCTGCTCACGGCGGACGGGGCATTCGCGGCGAGCCAGGATGCCGACACCGACGGCGACGAGGGGGCGACCTTCGTGTGGACCGCCGAGGAGATCCGGCGGATCCTCGGCCCCGACGAGGCGGCCCTGTTCGGCGCGGCGTACGACGTGACCGAGGGCGGCAACTGGGAGGGCCGGACGATCCTCCGCCGGGTCCGCTCCGATGCCGAGCTCGCGGCGATGAGCGGGACGCCCGCCGACGAGGTCGCCCTGCGCCTGGCGACGGCGCGCGAGACGCTCCTGGCGGTCCGCGCCGATCGTCCGCAGCCGGCCCGCGACGACAAGGCCCTCGCCGGCTGGAACGGGCTCGCCCTCGGGGCGCTGGCGGACGCGGCGGCGGCTCTCGAGACCGCCGGCGACGACGCCGACGAGGCCCTCGCGGCGCGCTACCGCGACGTGGCGACGACGGCCGCCGAAACCCTCCTGGCGAACCTCCGCGCGCCGGACGGTCGCCTGCGCCGGAGCTGGAAGGACGGGCGCGCCTCCGCCGACGGCGTCCTCGAGGACTACGCCTGCCTCGCCGACGGCCTGTTCGCGCTGTACGGCGCGACGTTCGACGAGCGCTGGTTCGTGGCCGCCCGAAGCCTCGCCGACACGATCCTGGCGGAGTTCGCGGACCCGGCCGGCGGGTTCTTCGACACGGGCGACCGCCACGAGACCCTCGTCACCCGACCGAAGGACCTCCAGGACAATGCGGTCCCCTCGGGGAACGCGATGGCCGTCACGGTCCTGCTCGAGCTGGCCAGCCTCACCGGCGAGGGCCGCTACGTGGCCGCCGCGGAGCGCGCCGTCGCGCAGGTCTCGGGGGTGCTCGCCCGATATCCGGGCGGGTTCGGGCAGTGGCTGATCGCGCTCGACCTCGCCCTGGCCGACGTGGTCGAGGTCGCGGTGGTCGGCGACCCGGCGGACGAAGCCACGGCCCGGTTGGTGCGTCCGGCCCGGACCGGCTACCGGCCGCACACCGTGGTCGCCTGCGCGGCCGATCCGGAAGCCAGCACGATCGAGCTCCTCGGCTCGCGGTTCCGCCTCGCGGGTCGGCCCACCGCGTACGTCTGCCGCGACTTCGCCTGCCGCCAACCGGTGACCGAGCCGGAGGCCCTGGCGGCCCTGCTGCTCGAATGAGGTGACCCGATGAGCGAGTCGTCAAGCCAGCATCCGGTCTCCGACGCGGGCTGTCTCCGATGCAACGCACCCCTCGAGTCACTGGGCGTCCACCAGTTCCGCACCGGCGGCACGACCGGGGGCTGGAAGCTTCTGTTCGGTGAGTGGGCCGAGGTCGGCGAGGACATGCTCCCGTTCGAGGTCCGCGCCTGTCGAGCCTGCGGCAACGTCGAGCTGCGCCTGCCATCGACCGGCCGATGACCGTCAGCGTCCGTGAGATCCACCCGGACGAGTACGACGCGCTCGGGGCGATCACGGTCGCGGCCTACCTGACCGTGGGCGAGGACGGCCATGACGGGTACCTGGACGTCGTCCGTGACGTCGCGCGGCGGGCCGCCAGCTGTCCGGTCCTGGTCGCGGTCGACCACGACGGCCGGATCCTGGGCGGCGTGACCTACGTCCCCGGACCGGGCACGCCATGGTCGGAGTCCGAACGCGAGGGCGAAGCCGGGTTCCGGATGCTCGCGGTCGATCCGGCCGGCGGCCAGGGTCGGGGGGCCGGGCGCGCGCTCGTCCAGGCCTGCATCGACCGGGCCCGCGCCGAGGGTCGCTCACGGATCGTCCTGCTGACCCGGCCCCGGATGACGGCGGCCCAGCGGCTGTACCAGCGGATGGGGTTCCGGCGCGCTCCCGAGCGCGACTGGGAGCCGGAGCCTGGGATCGAGCTGCTCGGGTTCGAGCTGGATCTCGGGCTGGACACGCTGCCGGACGGTGCGGCGGACGGTTCGACGACCCTCGACCGAGCCGACTGACCGCGGATGGAACGCCGCCCAGCGGCTGCCACGGACCCGCCGGTCGAGCCGCGACCCGCGGCGACGATCGTCCTCGTCCGGCCGAGCGCCGACGGCCTCGAGGTCCTGCTGACCCGCCGCCCGGACTCGATGGCGTTCGCGGCCGGGCTCCACGTGTTCCCGGGCGGCCGGGTCGAAGAGGCGGACGGCGACGCGAGGCTGGTGGCCCGGGCGAGCGGGCCGCGCGACGATCCGGCGTTCCGGGTCGCGCACCGGATCGCGGCGATCCGCGAGACGTGGGAGGAGGTCGGGGTGCTGCTCGCCGGGCGCGGAGCGACGGCCGAGCCCGACGCCGCAGGAGCCGGGGTCGGAGCCGCCGCGGGCGGCCCGCGGGACGCCGACCATGACTTCGTCGCGTTGGCGACACGGCTCGACCTGTCGCTGGCGACCGTCGACCTCGTCGAGGTCGCCCGCTGGGTCACGCCTCGGGCGTACCCGCGCCGGTTCGATGCCAGGTTCTACGTCGCCGAGCTGCCACCCGACGCGGTGCTCGCCCCCGATCCGCGCGAGGTCGTCGACCACGCCTGGCTGACCCCGCGGGCGGCCCTCGCGGCGATGGCCGACGGGACCATCGCGATGTGGCCGCCGACGTCGACCACGCTCCAGCGCCTCGAACGGGCCGGATCGTTCGCCGAGGTCCGAGCCGGCCTCGTCCGCGGTCCGGAGCTGCGCATCCGGATCGAGCGGGTCGACCCGACCCTGACCGTCGTGACCGGTCGGGCCACGTTCGGGCCGGACGGCCGGCCCGTGAACACCGTTCTCGTCGGTCGGCGGGCGGTGGTGGTCGTCGATCCCGGTGACCCGGACGAAGACGTCCTCGACGCGATCGAGGCGACCGTGGCCGCCGGCGGCGGTCGGATCGTCGCGATCGCCCTGACCCACGTGGATCCCGGCCACGCGGCCGGGTCGGCCGAGCTCGCCGAGCGAACCGGGGCGCCGGTCGTCGTCGGGCCCGGCGGTGCGGCATCGCTGTCCTGGGACGCCTCGGAGGTCGTCGACGGGGCGTCGGTCGGTCGCGGGGACGACGGACTCACCGCAGTGGCGACCCCCGGCCATCGGCCCGACCACCTGGCCTTCCTCCGGCCCGACGGGACGCTCCTGACCGGCGACGCGATCACCGACCGCCCCACGCTCGTCCTGCCTCCCGAGGGGGACGCGGCCGCACACGCGGCGACCGTCGCGCACGTCCGGACGCTCGTCGCTGCGGGGACGGTCCGCCGGTTCGTACCGGGCCACGGCCCGGCGATCCTGGCCGATCCCGCGGCCATCCTTGCCGGTCGCTAGACTGACGCGCCATGAGCCTGCCGCCGGACGCCTCGCCGCCGGACGCCTCGCCGGCGGATGCACTGCCGCCGGACGAACCGCCTGCTGCCTCGGCCGCCGAGGTCGAGGCAGAGGCGCTTCGCTTGATGCGGTCGGTGACCGACGCTCGGCTCCGGGTCCGACTGATGGGCGGGCTGGCGATCCGGATCCAGTCGCCGACGGCCTCACGACCGCCGTACGAGCGGACCTACCGGGACTTCGACCTCGTGGCGCACGACAAGGACGTCTCGGCGCTCCGCCGACTGCTCGATGCCGCCGGCTACGTCGGGGACAAGCTGTTCAACGCGATCCACGGCGCGCAGCGGCTGGTCTACTCGGCGCCGGACGGCCGCTGGTCGGTCGACATCGTGATCGATCGGCTGGAGATGTCCCACACCCTCGACCTCAAGGGCCGGCTCGCGACCGATGGGCCCACCCTCGATCTCGCCGACCTGCTGTTGACCAAGCTCCAGATCTGGGAGACGAACCGGAAGGACCTCGGCGACGCGATCTGCCTGCTGGCCGACCACCCGCTCGCTGCGGTCGGTCGGTTGTCGGCCGCGGGCGGAGCCGACGGGACTCCGGCGCCGATCGATCTTGTCCGCCTCCGATCCGTCCTCGGCGCGGACTGGGGCTTCTGCCACACGGTCGAACGGAACCTCCGGGCGGTCGCCGAACAGTGGGTGACCGCGCCGATCCCCGACCCGCCGTTCGCCGTCGACGCCCAGGTCGCGACCCTGCTCGCGGACCTCGAGGCGGCTCCGAAGTCGCTGGGCTGGAAGGCGCGCGCACGCGTCGGTGAGCGGGTCCGCTGGTACGAAACGCCCGAGGAGGCCCGCCGCTAGACGCCCGAGGAGGCGCGCCGCGAGCCGGCGACCTCCCGCTTCGCGTCGACCCGGGCCCTCAGCCCTCGCCGAGTCCGTTGCGGACGAGCGCCTCACGCCAGTACTCGACGCTGGCGACCAGGTCGTCGAGGACCGATTCGTCGTCCTGCTCGAATGCCGGGATGATCTCGAGGATGAGCGCCGTCGTCTCGACGCCGCCGGCCTCGAGCGCGGCCAGCACCCGGTCCGCATCGATCCTGCCGATCGCGTTGCGGTCCGCCGTGAACGGCCAGTGGTGGTCGCCATCGGCGTCGGATTGCTGGAGCTGCACGACGGGAGCCGCCCAGCCGAGCTCGACCAGCCAGGCGTATGGATCGCGGTCCGGACCGGTCGACCCGGGCACGCACATGTGACCGACGTCGAGGCAGAGCCGGACCGGCACGCATCCATCGTCGCCGCTCGTCAGCAGCTCTCGGATCATCGCCATGGTCGACGGCTCGCGTGCAGCGGCGAGGTTCTCGACCATGAGGTACTCGAGACCGGCACGCGACGCCGCGCCCGACAGGTCGATCAACGACGCCTGCAGCTCCGTCCACCGCGCCGCACGCCGGTCGGGATCCGTCCAGTCCGGGACGCTGAAGGCGCCGACGTGGCCGCCGGTCGCCACGCCGCCGAGCGCCGCGGTCCAGTCGATGGCCCAGCGGAACCAGCTCGCTGCGGCGGCGCGTCCGGCCGGGTCGGGTCCCAGGAGCAGGTTGTCCGAATAGGCCGCCAGGCCGGTGAACGTCGAATGGATCTCGATGCCCGCCGCGGTCGCCGTTCGCGCCAGCGCCGCGGCATCGTCCGCGCTCGAGCCTGCCGCCACCAGGTCGAACGAATGCTGGACGAGCGACAGGCCCAGCCGCTCGCGCACGATCGGGATCCAGTCCTCGGCGAGCGGCCAGCGCTTGACGGCGAAACAGGTGTTGATCCCGAGCCGGACGTCCACCGTCAACCTCCCCGGACCGCCGCGGACGCGGCCAGTCTGCGATATGCGCCGAGAGCCTCGTCGTAGGCCGATCGGGCGCCGGCGTCCGGCTCGATCGGCGGTTCGGTCCGGGTGCAGCGGGCGATCGCCTCGGCCGGATCACGGTAGATCCCGGCACCCAGGCCGGCCAGCATCGCGACCCCGGTGACGGCGGCGTCGCCGGGGACCGTCCGGACCGGGATGCCCAGCACGTCGGCCTTGATCCGCGTCCAGGTCCCGAGGCGGGTGTCGCCGCCCGACACGCGCAGCTCGGTGACCGGCGCCCCGCCCACGCGGAGGAGGTCGAGCTGGTCGGCGATGGCGAACGCCACGCCCTCGAGGACCGCGCGCGCCAGCACCGCCCGGCCATGGCGGAGCGACAGTCCGGCGAAGGCGCCGCGCAGGTCGGGATCGGTCCGCTCGCCGTCACCGAGGACGGGCAGGGCGACGACCCCGTCCGCTCCCGGGCCGATCGCCCCGGCCTCAGCGTCGAGGCGGTCGTAATCGGCGGCCGCCGGCCTCCCGGACCGACCCGCATAGGCGAGACCGGCGAGCCAGGCCACCGCGGCTCCCGTGGTGTTGATCCCGGTCTCGGTCGTGAACGGACCCGGGATGACGTGCGGGTAGTGGGTCACGGCCAGGACGTCGAGCGGTTCGCGGACGGCCGCATTGAGGCAGGTCGACGAACCGGCCATCTCGCTCACCGGTCCGGGTGCGATCACCCCGGCCCCGAGCGCGCAGGCCTGGCTGTCCGCCCCGCCGAGGATCACCGGCAGGTCGACCGGCAGGCCGACCCGAGCCGCCACGGCGGCCCGCAACCCACCGACGACGGCACTCGACGCCATGATCGCCGGGAAGAGCGAGCGGTCGAGGCCGAGGTCGTCGAGCATCCGGTCATCCCAGCCGCCGGCGCGCAGGTCGTACACGAGCGTCGCTCCGGCATGCGTCCCGTCGGTCGCGGCGACTCCGGTCAGGTGGAGGGCGACCAGGTCGCGCGGTTGGAGGGCGAGCGAAGCCAGCCTGAAGTCGGCCGCCTGATGCTCGCGCAACCAGAGCAGCTTCGGGGCGATGTGGAAGCTCGACGGAAGGTGACCGGTCCGGGCGTGGATCGCCTCGTCGCCGAAACGCTCGCGCATCGCCGTCGCTTCGGCGACCGCTCGGTTGTCGCGGTAGATCAGGCCGCTCGTCACCGGTCGACCGCGTCGATCGACCAGGACGACCGACGGGCACTGGCCGGTCAGCCCGATCGCGCGCACGTCGGCGGCGCGACCGAGGCCGTCGGCCTCGAGACGTCGGACCAGATCGGCCAGCGCCCCGACCGCCGCGGACCGCCACGAGCGCGCGTCCTGCTCCGCCCATCCCGGCCGGGGAGCAGCCGTCGGGTAGCTCCGACGCGCCTCGAGGATGCGTCGGCCGGCGAGGTCCAGGGCCGCGGCTCGGGCCCCGGACGTGCCGACGTCGATCGCGACGAGCAGTCCATCGTGCCGGGCGCGGGTCACGTCAGCCCCGGACGAGCTGGTGCGCCGCGACCTTGTCGCGCTCGAGGGTCATGATCGCTCCGTTGAGGACGCCCGTCCCGTAGTCCGAGCCCGGATTGATGGCGATCGTCCGGCCCAGCCGGCGGATGCCGCCCGACTCGTGGATGTGCCCGTGCAATCCGAGCAACGGCTGGATCGTCATCAGCGCGTCGCGGACCGCGGTGCTGCCGACCGGCGCGAACTTGACCTGGCCGACGGAGGTCTGGACGGTCAGGTTCGCGTCGAGGACCGGCGCCTCGTCGAGGCCGCTCCCGAACGGCGGGACGTGGACGTTGACGATCGCCCGCTCCGGCGCCTGCAGCCTGGCCGCCATGTCGCCGATCGCCGCGGCCAGGCCGTCCTCGGTCATCTCGCGATGGCTGTGCCACGGCGTGATGTTCGAGTAGCCGAGCGAGATCATCTCGTGATCGTCGTCGATCATGACGACCCGACCCTCGTCGTGGACGCCCCACGGCGCGTCGTCGAGGAGCGATCGCAGCTCCGCCGGGTCGTCGTTGCCGAGCATGAAGTACAGCCGCTTGCCGGTCGGGCGAAGGCGCTCATCGGCCAGGTTCAGCCACTCGTTGAGCCGCGCGTGCATCAGGCTGACGAACAGGGCATCGAGCGATCCGTCGGCCTTCCGGGCGTCGAGCTCGCCGGCCTCCGCCCGGTACGGGTAGTAGCCGTGATCGGCGATGAGCTTCTCGAGCGCCTCGAGCTCGGGTCCGTCCTCGACGTCGTAGCTCGTCCCGATGAACGAGCAACGGTACCGACCGTCGCTGCCGCGGACGATCGTCTGGAGCGCCTTCCCGGCGATATCGCCGCCCAGGACGAGGACGTCGACGCCGTAGGCCGTACCGGCATTGACGAACTTCCGGAAGCATTTGCTCGATCCGTGGAGGTCGGTGGCGAAGTAGACCTTGGTCTTCTTGCCCATCGCCGGTCAGGCGCCGACCGCGCGCGAGCGGACGGTCCGGGCCGCGTCCATCAGGCGCATCGCCCGGTCGCGGTCGACCGCGTTCCAGGTCACCCCATCGACCTTGAGACTGGTCCCGACGATCGCGCCGTCGGCGACCGCGAAGATCTCCTCGATCCGCTCGGCCCGGACCCCCGTGTTGGCGATGACCGGCGTGTCCGGGATCGCCTCCTTGGCCGTCCGCAGGTCGCTCATCGCGAACGACACTCCGGCGGCCGGTCCGCTGATGAGGACGGCGTCCATCCCGAGGAAGGCGGCGCCCTTGGCCCGCTCCGCGACGCCCCGGCTGCCGATCGCGCTGGCGAACTCCGGGAGGACGTTGTCGAACAGGGCGACGTCGGCGGCCCCGATCATCGTCCGGTATCCAGCGATCTCGCCGATCTTCGGCTCGATCATCCCGAGGTCGCTCTCGTAGACGCCGGTCAGGACCTCGCGGATGAAGCTCGCCCCGGTCGCCCTCGCCAGGGCCAGGCTGGCGATCGCGTCCCACAGGATGTTCACCCCGAACGGGACCCGCACGTCGCTCCGGAGCATGCCGATGGTGGCGGCCATGGCGCTCGGGATCTCCGGTCCCACCTTGAGCTGGTAGGGATAGTCGGCCTCGTTGCAGAACAGGACCCCGTCGACGCCCGCCTCCTGCAGGATCGCCAGGTCGCGCCCGAGGCTGTCGAGCGCCTTGCCCTGCCCCGCGGCGACATCGTGCAGCGGTCGGCCGGGCAGGCCGGGGAAATGGAGCATCGCGACCACCGGCTTGACCGTCCCGAAGATCCGCTCCAGTGCGTCCATGCTCTCTCCTCAGGCTGGGTCGATCCGGGCCGACGAGGCGGCGAGCGCTTCGTCGTTCGGACCGGCGATGACGATCTCGAGACCGGCGGCGGCCAGGGCCGTCAGCTCGAGCGCGGGGGCGGATCGGTCGGTGACGAGGGTCTGGATCGAGGCGGCCTCGGCCACGACCGCGTTCGCGGATGTGCCGATCTTCGAGCCGTCGGCGATGACGACCACGCGGGCGGCTCGCTCGATGGCGAGGCGCTGGATCTCCGCCTCGTCGTCGTCGACCTCGGTCAGGCCCCAACGCGCGCTGAGCCCGGCGGCGCCGATGACCGCCAGGTCGAACCGGAAGCGACCGAGGGTCGCGGCGGCGACCGGTCCGACGCAGGTCAGCTCGTCGCGTCGGACGGCGCCGCCGAGGGCCACGACCTCGACCGGGCGGGTCCCGAGGAGACTCGCCGTCGGGAGCGACGCCGTCACGACGACCAGGCCCGGGCGGACCGGCAGGAACCGGGCGAACTGCTCGGCGGTCGTGCCGATCCCGACGAAGACCACCCGGGCGTCACCGAGGAGGTGGGTCGCGCGCATCCCGATCCGGCGCTTCTCCCGGGTGTGCTGGAGCGCCCGCGCGTTGAACGCGACGTCGAGCGCCCGGGTCAGGTGGGCGGTCGCCCCACCGTAGGTCTGGCGGACGAAGCCGTCCCGCTCGAGCCGGCGGATGTCCCGGCGGATCGTCATCTCGCTGACATCGAACTCCCGGGCAAGGTCACCGACGTGGATCGTCTGCTCCTCGGCGACGCGCTCGAGGATGCGATGACGCCGGTCGACCGCCGCGAGCGGCCGCGGACGGCCACCGCTCGTCTCCGCACGTCTCACAGCATCCGACACGTTCATTCCTCGAAACGCACAACAACCATTGACGAACAGTGTGCGATTGTGTTCGACTATCAATGCGGCAGGCCCGCGCTGTCAAGCGCTCACACCGCACTGTGGACCGCGACGGAGGAGGAACCACCTTGACCACGAAGGTCGACGGTACCGGGGGTAGCCAACTGTTCGTTCGCCAGAGCACGGGGCTGGTTCGGGAGGCCTCGGCGCTCGATGCGACGATCTTCAACGCGGTCTTCTCGGCGCCGGTCGGCGCCGCTCTCGCCTTCGGCCTGTTCTGGGCCTACTCCGCCTTCCCGAAGGCCGACCTGGTGTCGGCCACGATCATCTCGCTGTTCCTGAACGTCCCCGTCCTGATCATGATGGCGCTGCTCGCCGCCAGCATGCCGCGGACCGGCGGCGACTACGTCTGGGTCAGCCGGATCCTGTCGCCCCCGCTGGCGCTGATCAGCAACTTCGGCGCGGCGCTGTCGGCGATGATCGGGGCCACCTTCTGGGCCCGCTACTTCGCCGTGTCGGCCCTCGGGCCCGTCCTCGTCTCGATCGGGGCGGTGACCGGGAACGCGACGCTGGTCGAGTGGGGCCAGAACTTCAGCGACCAGAAGAACCACCAGATCTGGGTCTTCCTCGGCGGCTTCGCGATGATCGCATTGATGACGGCCATCCTCATCGCCGGCACGAAGACGACCTTCCGCTGGCAGAACACGTTCTTCGTCATCGCGATGGCGGGCACGCTCGCCGCATTCGTCGTCCTCCTGTTCGGCAACAACGCGGACTTCCAGGCGCACTTCAACACCCTGAACGCCACGTTCGGCGGCGGGACCGCGGCGGACGTCATCGGCGACAAGGCGGGGATCGGTCCGGATACCTCGGACCTCGGCTCGCTCGTCCCGGCGATCTTCGTGGTCATGACCTTCATGATGTGGAACTGGTGGTCGGTCTACCTC
The DNA here is from genome assembly GCA_963744115.1 of uncultured Chloroflexia bacterium. Lineage (GTDB taxonomy): Bacteria > Chloroflexota > Limnocylindria > Limnocylindrales > CSP1-4 > Chersky-267. Next base: position 491,326 of record CAVUSI010000002.1, read on the forward strand.
GCCGGCGAGCTGAAGAGCGCGATGAACCGTGGTCGCCAGCTCAGCATCATGTTCGGCGCGCTGATCTTCGACGTGGTGTTCATCTCGCTCGGCGCGATCCTGTTCTTCCGCGTCGTCGGCTTCGACTTCGTCGTCGCGGCCAACAGCGGCAGCACCGCCTACGCGATCCCGTCGGGCGCCTTCTTCCAGCTCCTCGCGAGCCTGGTCGCCGACATCCCCGTGGTGACCGTGCTCATCGTCGGCTCGTTCCTGTTCTGGAGCCTGCCCGCGATGGTCGGCAACACGTTCATGCCGATCCGCTCGGTCTTCGCCTGGTCGTTCGACCGACTCCTGCCCGAGAAGTTCGCCGAGGTCAACGAGCGGACCCACTCGCCCGTGCCGGCCATCCTGCTGGTCATGGGCATCATCACCGCGATGCTTGCCTGGAGCATCGTGTCGACCGACTTCGGGACGTGGCTGGCGCTGGGCGTCCTGGCCGGCGTCGTCTGCGTCGTGATCGTCGCCGTCGCCGCCTTCGTCTTCTCGAGCCGCCGACCCGACCTGTACCAGGCGTCCCCGGCCAACGTGACCTTCGCCGGTCTGCCCGTCCTCAAGATCGTGGCCCCGCTGTCGATCCTGGTGATGGTCTTCCTGGTCTACGCCGTCCTGGCCTACCCGCCGCTGGCACTCGGGAGCTCCGACAACGCCTGGTGGGTCCCGGCCTTCATGCTCGCCATCGTCATCATCGGACTGGTCATCTTCTATGGCGCCCGCGCCATCCGGAAGAGCCAGGGCATCGATATCGATCTCGTCTACCGGGAGCTTCCCCCCGAGTGATCCCGGTCGACCACGAGGCGGATGGCCGTCGGTCGCGAGACCGGCGGCCTTCGCTTCCCGGGTCCGTGACGGACACCACCGGGTCCTGCCGTCTCCCAGGTGCGGTAGTACGGGCATTCTTAGGGAGCGGTCTCGTGCTGGGCCCAGCCGGGTCGCGGGCGCGCGGATCGGGTTTCGGTGTCCGCGATACCAATGGCCGTGCTATCCCGGCCCGTGGACCGGCCGGACCGCCACGGACAGGTGGCTGCAGGGCGGTTCCTAGTCATGCCCGTTCTATCGTCGCGCGCCTGTCCGACGAGCGCAGGCGGTGGACCGTGACCGCTCAGTCGGCGAGGGCCCGGGCCAGGTTCCGGAGGAGGTTGAGGCCCTCGTCGACATCCTCGGTCGGGGCGTACGGTCCGGGCATCAGGAAGCACGGTCGGCCGCCCATCGCGACGCCGTCGAGCTGACCCCACGCCTCGGTCAGGGCTCGACCCGCCGAGGCCGTCGCGGCCCGCTTGTAGATGAACACGACGGCACCCGGCCGCCACAGGGCGATCTTCTGCCACAGCGCGCCGACCCCGCGGGTCAGCTCCTCGTCCGACGCCGTGTCGCGCGGCGTGGGCCGCTTGAGCAGGTCGGTGATCCCGTGACCGGCCGCGACGAGCGCGTCGTCGGCCGCCTCGACCGGGGTGTCGGCCGGGACGATCCCGACCCGCCCGAGGCGCGACCAGAATCGCCGGCCGAGGCTGCCCTGGTGGTAGTGGCCCGCGGTGACGCTGACCGGTGACGGGTTGAGCCCGACGAACAGCAGGCCGCCGCGCTCGGGCGGCAGGTCCGCCAGCGTCTCGACCGCCCGTCCGTCGATCGTCAGGGTGGTCCGATGCGGACCGGGACCCGGGCGGAAGAGGAGCTCGTCGAGGGTCGTCATCGGGCGGCGAGCATAGCGCACGGCGCCGCGACGGCGACGGTCAGCGGTCGCTCGGACCGGGGCGATCGCCCAGCACGCGCTCGACCCGCTGGAGGCGATGGCTGCGCTCGAGGTGGCTCGGCCCGTCGAGCGATCGGGGGGCCAGGATCGACGCGACACGCGCCAGGCGGAGGGCGCGGACATGGCCCGGGATGGCCGGACCGGCCGCCGGACGGACCCGGATGCGGTTCTTCGGGGTCATCGTCGCCCGCCTCAGTCGAGCACGACGAAGTTGACGTTGGTCGACAGCCCGGGGGCCTTGTTGAGGTAGACGGTCACCTTCCCGGCGGATGCGACGGCCGCCCGGACGTAGACGCCCGTTCGCGCCGTCGCAAGGACCGCAAAGACCAGGCTCGCGGAGGTCACGCCAGTGACCGCCTTCGATGCCGACGTCTTGGTCTTGTAGACAGAGATCCTGCCGCTCATCGTGAAGTGGGCGGAGCCGTCGACCACCAGGGCCCGGGCCGGCGCGATGCCCTGGGCGTAGACGCCGGCGGCCCCGGCCGAGGCGCCGAGGACGCCGTAGTCGCCGGTCCCGACGACGCCGGTGCCCTGGATCGAATCGCCCCACACGCCCGCGGCGTTGAGCGCCGACGTGTCCGAATAGCCGTACACGCCGGTCTCGGCGGTCGTCAGCTCGGAGGTGGTCAGGTCCCAGGCGTTGGTCGCGTCCCCGACCGCGACCCACGCGCCGGTCCCGGCCCCGTTGGTCGGATCGGCGGTGATCCTGGCGCCGTACCCGGCGTCGGTGTTGGCGACGGCCAGGGTCGCGTCGGTGGCGAGCCCGGCGCTGATCGTCGTCCGGGCCGTCGCGGCATTCGACACGTTGAGCAGCGCCGGGACGTCGACGGCGCGGACACCCGGGGCGGTCGCCAGCGCCTGGACGCCGATCGCGGCCGCGCCTCCGAGCGCCGCGGTCAGGATCGCCCGGCGGGAGGTGACGCGGTCGGTCGAGTCGATGGCCATGGGGGTCGGTCCTCCTGGTCCGCCGGGGGACCGTGTCGACGATCCTCGCCTGGGACGCGCGAAGGATAGTCGGCGGGCCCGGGGCGCTCTCGTCCGAGGAGGGCCGTTCGGTGCGGGCAGGCACCGAACGAAAGGGTCAGGCGGGGGGAGCCGGTGGGGTCTGGCCGCCGCTCGTCGTGTCGTGGTCCTTCTGGATGTCGGACACTTCCTTGCGGGCCTCCTTGACGCCTCGGCCGAGCATGTTCCCGATGAGCGGGATGGTCTTCGGGCCGCGCCAGATGACGACGACGATCAGGAGGATGACGAGGAGCACGAGCAAGTCGGGCATGGCCCGATGGTACAGCCTCAGCCGGCGGGACGGACGGAGGGTCGCCGGGCGATCGGGTTGGTGTAGACGCGTTCCATGCCGGGTATCGTGCCACGCATGGTCGGCCCCGCTGCCTCAGACGGCCCGCTGCTCGTGTTCGGGCCCCGATCCGCGACGTACGACTTCGGGCCCCATCACCCGCTCACCCCACGTCGGTTCGGTCCCGGCATCGACCTGCTCCGGGCCGTCGGGGCCGAACCGGGTCTCGCCCCCGAGCCGGCGACCGACGACGAGCTGCTCGCCGTCCACACCGAGGCGTACCTGGCGGCGGTCCGCCGGTTCAGCGCGGACCCCGGCCTCCCGCCGGCATTCGGGATCGCGCCGCTGGGCGATGTCCCGCCGTTCCGTGGCATGCACGCCGCCGCGGCCGCGGTCGCCGGCGGCTCGCTCGCGGCCATGGCGGCGATCCTCCGGGGCGAGGTCGAGCACGCCTACCACCCGGGCGGCGGTCTCCATCACGCCATGCCGGCGCGCGCGTCCGGCTTCTGCGTCTACGACGACCCGGCCCTGGCCATCTCAGCGGCCCGTCGGGCCGGCCTCCGCGTCCTGTATGTCGACCTCGACGTTCACCACGGCGACGGGGTCGAGGCGATCCACCGCGACGACCCGGGCGTCATGACCGTCTCCTTCCATGAATCGGGGCGCTACCTCTTCCCGGGGACCGGGTCCGCCGACGAGGCGGGTGACGGGATCGCGGCCGGGACCGTCGTCAACATGCCGTTCGAGCCGCTCAGCGGGGACGGTGCCTGGCTGGCGGCGGTCCGGGCCCTTGTCCCGACCCTGGCCGGGGCATTCGGCCCCGACCTGATCGTCAGCCAGCACGGAGCGGACAGCCACGCCTGGGACCCCCTCGCGCACCTCCGGGTCACGACCACGGCGATGGGCGAGGCGGCGCGCCTGGTCGACGCCGTGGCCCACCGGTTCGCGGCCGGGCGCTGGCTGGCCACGGGCGGTGGCGGATACGAGGTCTATCGGGTGGTGCCGCGCGCCTGGGCGCTGACCTGGCTGGCGGGCGCTCACCGCGCGGTGCCCGACACCGTCCCCGAGCCGTGGCGCGAACGATGGGCGGGCGAGGCCGCTCGCTGGGACGTGGGATCGCTGCCGGACCGGTTCGAGGACCCGTCGAACGGCGGCTTCGGACGGGGACAGAGCCAGGCGGCCGCCGAAGCCGAGTCGCTCGCCACCCTCCAGCAGGTGCGCGACCTCGTCCTCCCGAGGCTGCTGACGGTTGCCGAGGACCGGGGCTGGTCCGAGACGACGACCGTCGGAACCGAGCCGGGCGGCGCCGCGGCCGACGACCGTTGGGATCCTGCCGGGCGCCCGATCGGCACGCCGGTCATCCGACGCCTCGATGCGACGTTGCTCGACGGCCTTCGGCTGGCGGCGCGGACGATCGCCCCGAGCGATCCCCACGACGCCATGGGCATCCTCGTCCGGGCGGTCCGCGCCGGCTCGCATCTCGTCGGTGCGGTCGACGGGGATCATCTGGTCGGCGTCGCTCTCACGGCCTCCACCCAGCCCGGCCTCGGGTCAGGCCCCGCCGGGCGTCCGCGCCGACCCGGCCGGAGGACGAGCTGATCGCCCTCGGCGTCGCTCCCGGCCTGGCGGCGGCGAGGTCTCGCCGCGGCGCTGGTCGCGGCGTCGATCGAGGACGCCCGAGCCCGGAGCGTCGGCCTCCTCGCCAGGATCGGAACGGGGGAGCGCGACGTGATCGAACCGCTGCCGATCGTCGACCCGCCACGAGATCGCCGATCGCCTGCTGACGGGGGCAGGGTTCGAGCGGATCCCTGGACCGCCGGGCGACAGTCCCGCGCGGGTCGTGGCCTACCGGACGTAGAAGAAGCGGCGAGCCCCAGCTCGCCGCTTCGTTCGGTCGGGATCGATCGTCGGCGTCAGCCGGCGAGGACCGCGGATGCGGTGGCGATGATCGCCGCCGCCGCGCTTCCGAGTGCCACCAGGAGGCGATTCCCGCCGCCCCACTTCGGATCCGGCGTCGAGTGGATCCGGGCCTCGTGGGCCTGCTTGGCGAGCCGGCTCCGGTCCGCCTCGCGCATCAGATCGGCCTGATGGTGACGAGTGAACTCCTGGCTGAAGTAGGTGTTCATGTCATCCCCTCGGTTCGTTCGTGGGTGCTGCCGCATCCGTTGCCTGAATGCTCCACCCGGGAGGCCCGTCCGGACGACCGCCCGGCCGACCCGTCACCGGTCAACCCGAGCCACCGCTGGGAGTCGCACCAGGCCTACCCCGGCTGTCACCCGTGCGACACGGCCCGTGCTCTCGGTGACCTTCGAGAGGGTCAAGGTGCCGACCAATGGCACCCCCAAGGCGGGCCTCATGGCCCGTCATCACGCTTGCGGCCCGTCGCTATGGTGATGACGGTTTCGGAGCGCCGGAGTCGCCAGGATGAACAGGGCGGCTCGAACGGGCGCCCAGGGAGGGTCAGGAAATGCAGATCACAGCACCTTGGCACCGCAGGGGCGTCGCGCTCCTGCGGATCGTCGTCGGCGTCATCTTCCTATGGGCCGGCCTGGATAAGCTCCTGGGGAGCGGGCCCGCCGGCTTTTCGGCAGCCGGGTACCTCGGTCATGCGACCGGTGGCAGCCTTGGCTGGCCCTTCGTGGCAGCGCCGGCCGCGGACGCGGCGGTCGTCATCTACAACCCGACCCACGACCTGTGGGTCAGCCTGTCGAAGAACACCACGGCCCTGGCGATCATCAATCCGATGGTCGTGTACGGGGAGCTCGGGATCGGCATCTCACTGATCCTCGGCCTCCTGACCCGCTTCGGCGCGATCATGGGCGCCCTGATGATGGCGCTGTTCTTCGTCGCCGGCTGGTCGTTCACCAACGGCATCGTCGAAGAGCACCTGACCTACATGGTCGTGCTGTTGGCGATCGCCGGCCTCGGCGCGGGCAAGTACTACGGCCTCGACCAGTGGGCCGCGAGCACGGAGTTCGGCCAGAACCACGACTTCTTCCGCAAGTGGTTCCTGTCGGGTGACCCGTTGGAGCCGGCCGGCGCGGCCAATGCGGCCAGCGCGACCAGCGCTACTGCCTGACGACCCTCCAGCCTTCGTTCGGAACGGCGGGCTCTCGACGGCCCGCCGTTTCGATTCGCGACGCTGTCGGCGGGATTCGCTCATCTGTTCGAAAGTGAGCAGCGAGGAACGTCCGGCGGGCCTATACTCGGCGTCCCGTGGCCGCCCGACGCACGACCCTGACCCCGGCTCCCTCGTCCGGCGACATCGTGCCCGCGCAGGGACGTTCGGGGTCCGGCGGATCGAACCGGCAGGATCGGTCGGCCGACGCGCCAGATCCGCCGGCCTTGGCCGACCCGCCCGATCCGTCAGACCCGCTCGGCGGGTTCACCCCCGCCGTCGCCGACTGGTTCCGGAGCGCCTTCCCGGCCCCGACCCGGGCACAGGTCGATGGCTGGGCAGCGATCTCGGCCGGGCGCCATACGCTGATCCACGCCCCGACCGGCAGCGGCAAGACCCTCGCGGCGTTCCTGTGGTGCATCGACCGGCTCGTCCGGGCGCCGTCTCCGCCGGCGACGCGGGAGCGACCTGGTCACGTCCGGGTCCTGTACATCTCACCGCTCAAGGCGCTGTCGTACGACGTGGAGCGGAACCTCCGGGCGCCGCTGGCCGGGATCGCCCTGGCGGCCGCCCGCCGTGGCGACCCCGCCCCGTCGATCTCGGTCGGCCTGCGGACCGGGGATACCAGCGCCGAGGAGCGACGGCAGTCTGCGCGCCGGCCGCCGGACATCCTGATCACGACACCCGAGTCGCTCTATCTCCTCCTTACCAGCGCCGCGCGCGACGGGCTGCGGGGTGTCGAGCACGTCATCGTCGATGAGGTCCATGCGATCGCCGGGACGAAACGCGGCGCCCACCTCGCGCTGAGCCTCGAGCGACTCGAGCACCTGCGCGGCCCTGACGCGGCGCCGATCCAGCGGATCGGCCTGTCGGCGACCCAGCGACCGCTCGAGACGATCGCGCGGTTCCTCGGAGGGATCGGTCCCGACCGGGACGTCGCGATCGTCGACGCGGGGGCGCGGAAGCCGCTCGAGCTGTCGGTCGTGGTCCCGATCGAGGACATGAGCCGGATCGGCGAGGCGCTCCCGCTCGACGAGCAGCCGGGCGGGCCGGCCGGTGGTCCGGAGGCGAGGGTGAGCATCTGGCCGGCGATCCACCCGCGGATCCTCGAGCTGATCCGGGCGCATCGCTCGACGATCGTCTTCTGCAACAGCCGGCGGCTGGCCGAGCGGCTGGCCCAGCGGCTCAACGAGCTCGCGGGCGAGGAGCTCGTCCGCGCCCACCACGGCTCGATCGCGCGCGAGCAGCGCGTCGCGATCGAGGAGGCGCTCAAGGATGGGCGCCTGCCCGCGATCGTCGCGACGTCGAGCCTCGAGCTCGGGATCGACATGGGCGCGGTCGACCTGGTCATCCAGGTCGAATCGCCGACGTCGGTGGCGCGCGGGCTCCAGCGGATCGGCCGGGCCGGGCACCAGGTCGACTCGCCCTCGCGGGGGGTGATCTTCCCGAAGTACCGCGGCGACCTCCTCGAAGCAGCGGTCGTCGCCGAGCGGATGCACGCCGGGGCGATCGAGACGACGACGATCCCGCGCAACCCGCTCGACGTCCTCGCCCAGCAGATCGTGGCGATGACCGTCATGGAGCGCTGGACGGTCGACGATCTCCACGCGACGGTGACCCGGGCGATGCCGTACGAGTCGCTCGGGCGCGAGGCGTTCGAGGGCGTCCTGTCGATGCTCGCCGGGGCGTACCCCTCGGACGAGTTCGCCGAGCTCAAGGCGCGGGTGACCTGGGATCGGGTGACCGGGGCGGTCGAGGGCCGGCGCGATGCACGGGTCGTGGCGGTGACCAGCGGCGGGACGATCCCCGACCGCGGCCTCTATGGCGTCTTCCTCGTCGGTGACCCGGGGACGCCCGGGCGGCGGGTCGGCGAGCTCGACGAGGAGATGGTCTACGAGAGCCGCGTCGGCGAAGTCATCACGCTCGGCGCGTCGGGTTGGCGGATCGAGGAGATCTCGCACGACCGCGTCGTCGTCTCGCCCGCGCCGGGTGAGCCGGGCCGCCTCCCGTTCTGGCACGGCGATGCGGTCGGCCGGCCGATCGAGCTGGGTCGGGCGGTGGGTTCGTTCGTGGCGGAGCTCGAGGACCAGCTCGGGCGTGGTGCCCGGGGACGGACCGCGGCGCTGACCCGGCTCGGCGACCGCAACGATCTCGACCCGATGGCGGCCGAGAACCTGCTGTCGTACCTCGAGGACGAGCGCGCGGTCGCCGGCGCCCTGCCGACCGACCGACGCGTGATCGTCGAGCGCTTCCGCGACGAGCTCGGCGACTGGCGGCTGTGCCTCCTGACCCCGTTCGGCGGCCGCGTCCACGCTCCGTGGGCGCTGGCGATCGAGACCCGCCTCGCCGAGCGCCTCGGCGCCGAGGTCCAGACGATCTGGTCGGACGATGGGATCGCGATCCGGTTGCCCGACGGCGACCTCGACGGGATCGACGACCTGCTCTTCCCCGACCCCGACGAGATCGAGGACCTCGTGGTCGGGAAGGTCGCCGACTCGGCCCTGTTCGCCTCGCGCTTCCGGGAGAACGCGGCTCGGGCGCTGCTCCTGCCGCGGCGTCGTCCGGGGACGCGGACGCCGCTCTGGCAGCAACGCCAACGCGCTGCCGGATTGCTCGCCGTCGCCAGCCGCTACGGCAGCTTCCCGATCCTCGTCGAGACGTATCGCGAATGCCTGTCCGACGTGTTCGACCTTCCGGCGCTCCGTGAGGTCCTCGCCGGGGTCGCCCGGCGCGAGGTCGCCGTCCACCGCGTCGAGACCGTCCGCGCCTCGCCGTTCGCCAGCTCGCTGCTGTTCGACTATGTCGCCGCGTTCATGTACGAGGGCGACGCGCCGCTGGCCGAGCGACGCGCCCAGGCGCTCACCCTCGACCGCGACCTCCTGCGTGAGCTGCTCGGTCAGGAGGAGCTGCGCGAGCTGCTCGACCCGAACGCCCTCGCCGACCTCGAACTGGCCCTCCAGGCCCTGGCCGACGAGCGCCGGGCGACGACCGCCGACCAGCTCCACGACCTCCTTCGGCGGATCGGGGACCTGACCGAGGCGGAGGTGGCCGCCCGCTGCGCCGTGCCGCCGGCCGAGAGCGCCGAATGGCTGGGAGCGCTGGCAGCGGGGCGGCGCGCCGTCGCGGTCCGGATCGGCGGCGAGGTCCGCTGGATCGCGATCGAGGACGCAGGGCGCTTCCGCGACGGCGTCGGGGTCCAACCGCCGGCCGGCCTGCCGCTTGCGTTCCTCGAGCCGACCACCGCGGCGCTCGAGGGTCTCCTTGCGCGGTTCGCGAGGACGCATGGGCCGTTCCTGACGCCCGAGCCGGCCATCCGCTGGGGCCTGCCGGCGGGCGTGGTCGAAGACGCGCTCGGGCGACTGATGGCGGCCGGGACGATCCTCCGCGGAGAGTTCCGGCCCGGCGGCGCCGAACGCGAGTGGTGTGACCCGGAGGTTCTTCGCCAGCTCCGTCGCCGCTCGCTCGCCCGGCTCCGCCGCGAGGTCGAGCCGGTCGATCCGGCCGCGCTCGCGCGGTTCCTGCCCGATTGGCAGGGGGTCGCCCCACTGCCGCGACTGGGCGGCGGACCGAGCGACGGACCGCCTCCATTCCGCGGGCCCGCAGCGCTCGAGCGCCTGGCCGAGGTCGTCGACCAGCTGGCGGGCCTGCCGATCCCGGCGTCGATCCTCGAGCGCGACGTCCTCCCGGTCCGCGTCCCCGGCTATCAGCCGCGCCTGCTCGACGAGCTGGGCGCGCTCGGCGAGGTCGTCTGGGTCGGGCGGGGGAGCCTCGGCCGCGACGACGGGCGGATCGCGCTGTTCCGTCCCGGACGGGAGGCGCTCGGGCTCGCCGGCGGGCCGGGCTCGGTGGAGGCGGCCACGACCGAGCGACCGGACTCGCCGCGGCACGCGGCCATCCGGACGTACCTCGAGCGGCGCGGCGCATCGTTCTACCGCGAGATCCATGCCGCGGCGGGGGGCGGACCCGACCGCGCGATGCTCGACGCGTTGTGGGACCTCGTCTGGGCCGGCGAGCTGACCAACGACACGTTCGCCCCGCTTCGGGCGCTCCGCTGGGCCCGACCTGGCCGCGAGGCGAAGCGGCGGCCCGGGCGCCTGACGAGCCTGGGTCCACCGGAGGCCGCCGGACGATGGTCGCTGGTCGGGTCGGACGGCGAGCCCGAACCCTCCGAGGCGGGCGATGACACAGCCGCGATCGTCCCCGGCGCAGTACCGCCATCCCGCGCGGGACGATCTTCCGCGACCGAGCGCCTCCACGCGCTCGCGCTGACCCTGCTGGATCGCCATGGGGTGCTGACCCGCGAGGCGGTCGCGGCCGAGGGCGTATTCGGCGGGTTCAGCGCGGTCTATCCGGTCCTGCGCGCGCTCGAGGAGGCCGGCCGGGTCCGCCGCGGGTACTTCGTCGACGGCCTCGGCGCCGCTCAGTTCTCGCTCCCCGGTGCGATCGACCGGCTCCGGTCGGTCCGCGAGCCGGCCGAGCGGCCGGACCGCGCGCGCGTCCATCTCCTGGCGGCGGCCGATCCGGCCAACCCGTACGGCGCGGCCCTGGGGTGGCCGCGCCGGGACGACGCGGACCGTCGGGCCTTCGCCCGCGTCGCCGGCGCATACGCGATCCTCGTCGACGGCGTCGCCGCGGCGTTCCTCGAGCGCGGCGGCCGGTCGCTGGCGATGCTCCCGGCCGCCGACGATCCGGCCGTCGCCGGACTCGCTCTGCGAGCGCTGGGTGCCCTGGTCGCGGACGGACGGATGCGCGAGCTGCTCGTGGCGAAGGTGGACGGCCAGCCGGTCGCCGAGTCGGTCTGGCGACCGCACCTGCTCGACGCGGGTTTCGTGCCGGGCTACCGCGGCCTGGCCCTGCGGGTCCGGTAGGCCGGGCTCGACCGGATGCCCGAGGGCGACACCCTCCATCGAACGGCGGACGGCCTCCGGCCGTATCTCGTCGGTCGCCCGGTCGTGTCGGTCCGGGCGAACGGGCCAGGCCCGATCCCGCAGGTCGGCCGGCTCGTCGGCTCGACCGTGGTCGACGTCGAGGCTGTCGGCAAGAACCTGCTGATCCGGTTCGACAACGGGCTCGAGCTGCGGACCCATCTGCGGATGAACGGGTCGTGGCACCGCTACCGCCCCGGCGAACCGTGGCGCCGGGCAGCGGTCCGGGCGAGGCTCGTGCTGGAGGTGCCCGGAGCCGTCGCGGTCTGCTTCGACGCGCCGGTCGTCGAGCTCCTCGAGACCCGCGCTGAGGGCCTCCACCCGGCGCTCGCGTCGCTCGGTCCCGACCTGCTCCACCCGTCCGCCGACGTTGCCGGCGACGACGTCGAGATCCTGCGGCGCCTCCGCCTGCCCGCCTGCGCCGACCGCGCGATCGCCGAGGCGCTCCTCGACCAGCGGACGATGGCCGGCGTGGGCAACGTCTACAAGTGCGAGATCCTGTTCATCGAGCGGGTGGATCCATGGGCCCGCGTCGGCGACCTCGACGAGGCCGTCCTGCGGCGACTGGTCGCGACGGCTCGTCGGCTGCTCGTCGCGAACGCGGACCGGACCGGCGCCTCGAGGCCATCGTCCCGCCGTTCCGAGCGCGTCACCACCCAGGGCGACCCGGCAGCGGCCGGCCAGCCGCTGTGGGTCTACCGACGAGCCGGCCGGCCGTGCCGACGCTGCGGAACGATCGTCCGGCGGCGCTCGCAGGGAGCCGACCTGCCGCGACTCACCTTCTGGTGCCCGCGCTGCCAGGCGACCGGCTGACGGCGCTCGGCCGGCGAGATCCCGGCGCCGTCGTCAGGTCGCGTCGAGCGCGACGGTCGAGCGGAGCTTGACCAGCCGACGATCCTCCGCGGCCGGGGCCACGTACCGGAAGACCGACCGATCGAGGGAGTAGATCCCGGTCGAGGCCAGCCTGATCCGTCCGAGCCGGAACGTGAAGACGGGGTTCTCGCCGTTGCCGGCGTAGTGGTACGGCGTCCCGTCGGCGGCCAGCACGGCCATGTTGGCCTGTCCGGCGAAGGTGTCGTGGAGCGCGCCGAGGAGGTGGGCGACCGGCTCGTCGGCCGTCCAGGCGTCCTCGAGCCAGCGTGCCCCGACCTCCGTGTCGGCTCGGCCGTGGATGCGGCCTTCCTTGCGGTAGCGGATCCGCCAGGATCGGTAGTCGCGCAGGTCGCCGTTGTGGCTGAAGGCATACCGTCCGGCCGGGTCGATGAATGGTTGCGTGTCGCCCATCCCGAGCGTCGACAGCCGGGACGGCCGCCGGAGATGCACGAGCAGGCTGGTCGTCTCCGTCCGGCCCAGGGCGTCGCGACCCGGGTCGTCGCGGAAGGCACGCAGGTCCCGGTACTCGCCGATCGTGCCGCCCGGCGTCAGCCAGGCCGCTCCCCAACCGAACCCGGCCACCCCGTACCGCTCGAGCCGCTCGCTGAACGTCCACAGCTCGTCGAGCCGGAACGGCTCCGCCGCACGCGCCACGAACTGCTCGCACATCGGCGGGATGGTACCGCAGACACGCTCGGTCACCCGCCGCGAACGTGCCCGAGACCGGGTCTCGTCACGTCCGGATCGCGACGACGTCGTGACATCGACGGCGTAGGCTGATGGCGAGTCCAGGGACCCAGTGCCGCCGGCGATCGGGAGGGCGGGATGCACGGACCCAGCGGTGGGACGACCGGAGGGGGCGCGGCGGGCGCCGAAGCAGGCGGACGTCCGACCGAAGCGCTCAGCTTCCGCGAGCTGTTCGATCTCAACGCCTATTGGCTGGCGATCAACATCCTGTGGGGGGCGATCGGGATCAGCCTCCTCCCGCTGCTCATGGTCGATCTCGTCTGCCGCGGCGACAAGGCATGCCCGGATCCGTCTGCCATCCTGCCCGGGGTGACCGTCGGCAAGGGTGCGGCCGAGGCGATCATCATCAACCTGGGCGTGGTCATCGCGATCCTCGTCCAGCCGACGGTGGCCGCGATCAGCGACCACACGAGCAGCCGGCTCGGCCGACGCAAGCCGTTCATCATCGTCGGGACCCTGCTCGACATGGTCTTCCTCCTCGGCCTGTATCTCGCGGGCGCCTGGATCGGGATCCTCCTCTTCTACTGCCTTCTCCAGTTCAGCTCGAACTTCGCCCAGGGCCCGTTCCAGGGCTATATGCCCGATCTCGTCCCGGCCAAGCAGGTCGGGCTGGCCAGCGGGTTGATGGGCCTGATGATCCTGGTCGGCATCGGCGGCGGGGCGATGCTGGTCGCCGTCGCGAACGCGCTCGGCAACCCGCGCTTCGTCATCTTCGCGATCATGGCCGTCGAGCTCACGACGATGCTGCTGACCGTCTTCCGGGTCCGCGAGGGGCGACAGGGCATCCCGCGGGAGGGGAAGTCGTGGCTCCAGGTCGGGCTCGGTGCGTGGGGCACCGACATCCTGCGCGAGCGGAGCTTCGTCTGGCTCCTGGGCTCACGGCTGTTCTTCCTGATGACCGGGGCGACCCTCACGGCGATCGCCTTCTTCTACATGGCCGACTCGTTCGGGATGGCGACGCAGACCGCGCTCGACTACACCTTCGTCGCCGGCGCCCTGATCGTCGCGTTCGGTGCCATCGCGACGGTCCCGTCGGGTCGGCTGTCGGGCCGGATCGGCCGGAAGCGGATGATCTACATCTCGGCGATCATCGGCTCGGTCGGGATGGCCTGCCTGGTCCTCTCGCCGTCGTCGATCGTCGCACTCGGCTTCGCCGTGCCGGTGGGCGTGGCATCCGGGATCTTCCTGGCCGTCGACTGGGCGCTGATGACCGACATCATCCCGAAGGCCGAGTCCGGGCGATACATGGGCATCAGCAACGTCGTGACGGGATCGTCCGGGGCGATCGCCGCGGCCATCGCGCTCGTCCTCGTCGACGTCGGGAACCACGCCTTCGGGGTGGGTGCCGGACCGCGGCTCGCGTTCGGCGTCGCGTGTTCGTACTACCTGATCGGGTCCCTCCTGCTGACGCAGGTCGACGAGCGCCGTCGTGAGGACGTGCCGTCGGCCGTGTCGGCCGAGCCCGTGCCCGTCGCCGCCGCCGGCTCGACCAGCTGAGCCGCGACCGGCCGAACGAGAGCCGCTCGACCGGCCGAAGAACGAGCCGCTCGAGCGGCCGATGGCTCCGACTCAGGGCTCGAGGCCGACGAACCTCCGGAACCGGCGCCGCGGCTCGGGGGCCCGGCGCAGGTCGGCGACGAGGCCACGATAGGTCGCCGGCCGGAGCCAGCGGATCGGGTCGTCCGATAGCCAGACATAGGGGACCGCGCCCCACAGCAGGACCAGATAGTCGAGGCGGATCGGCCGCTCGCCGAACCCGAAGATCGCCTGGAGCTGGACGATCGTCAACGGCAGCATCAGCAGGCTGAGACCGGCGAAGACACACAGCCAGGCGAGGCCCCATCCACGGGCCCGCGGGGCGAGGACGAGCCAGAATGGCGCCGGCACCCACTTCATCCAGGTCGCCATGCCCCACAGGAAGCCCCCCGACGCGGGCCCGACGAAGCGGGTCGCCCACAGCGCGAAGGTCAGCACGAGCGTGATATTGCCGGTGTCGAGGTTCGCGCCGATCGGGAACGCCAGCATGAGGATGACCACGGCGGTCGCGAGCGGCCGCTGGCGATAGGCCCAGTGGATCGTCCAGAACAGGGCGAGGATCGCGCCGCCCCGCCAGATGAACCACGCGACGTCCCACGGGAGGAGCGCCCACGGGGCGAACAGCGGCAACATCCACGGCGCATAGACGTACGGCAGGAACGGGCCGGTCGGCGCGTACGGGTTGCCGCCGTTCAGCCAGATCCGCACGCCCGCCCAGTACGCCCGGGCGTCGGCGCCGGCCAGCTCGCCGCGCGATACGAGGCCGGCGCCGATGACCCCGGCGACCACGATGAGGATCGCCATCGCCGCGATCCGGCGCGGGTCGCGGAGCCTCGATGCCTCGCGTCGGAGCGCGCGCTGGAAGACGCCGGCGCGGCGCCTGGTCGGACGCGGGATGCGATCCGCCGGGAACCCGGCGGACGCTCGTCGCGGCGCGCCCGGGACGCCTCGACCGGGTCGCGCGGCGTCGGACGGTTCGGTCATCGTCGGCGATTGTCGCACGAGGCCGGGAGGGCCCCAGCCCGGTTCGAAGCCGTCCGGATGCGCACGCGCGATGTGGACGGAGATGTGGACGGCGTCGGGACGGGTCGGCGATCTCGTCCGCCGGGCCGCGCATTCTGTGGACAAAGGTCCTTCCGGGTCGGCACCGGCTGGGCGATGATGGACAGACCGGATGGGAGGCATGGGATCCGAAACGATCCCGCAGCGCGACGACCCCGAAACGGTCGCCAGATCGCCGCGCTGGCCAGGGCGAGACCGGCCCCTCCTGGCACCCCTGGGTGCGCACGCGATGACCCTCCGCGAGTACGGACTCCTGACGCAGGCCACCGACTGGCTGACCTTCACCCTGGCCATCTGGGCGGTGCCCGGGCTGATCCAGGTCGAGGTCGGACCGATCGGCAGCGTCCTCCAGGTCGGCGGCATCCTCGGGAGCCTCGCCTGGAAGTGCGCCGGCCTGGCGATCGCCTACGGGCTCCTGTCGTACGCCAAGCCGTGGGGCCAGTTCATCGGGCTGACGGCGGTCGTCGCCCTCGGCATCCTCGGCACCGTCGGCAACCTGTGGGCGCTATCGCAGGTGATGCGCTGAACCGAGGGCGCGGCTCCTCCCACGTGTCGGCTCCTGTATCCTCGGGCGCAACGTTCGGGAGGCAGGCGCACCAGCAGTGGCCGAAGGTACCGTCATCGTCATCGGCGGCGCGGAGGACAAGGTCCGGGACCGCGTCATCCTCAGTCGGTTCATCGCGCTTGCGGGCGGCGAGGACGCAACGATCGCCGTCATCAGCACCGCCTCGTCGCTCGGCCTGGAGGCGGGACAGCGCTATCGGCAGGTGTTCACGGAGCTCGGAGCGCGCGAGGTCCACACACTCCACGCCGTGACCCGACCCCAGGCCAATGATGAGGCCGCGGTCCGTACCGTCCAGGACGCGACGGGGATCTTCATGACCGGCGGGAACCAGCTCCGGCTCGCCTCGACGCTGGGCGGGACCCGACTGGCCGACTCGATCCTCGACCGGTTCCGCCTCGGGGCGGTCGTCGCCGGGACGAGCGCCGGTGCGTCGGCCATGAGCAGCCACATGATCGCCTTCGGGGCGTCGGGCGCGACGCCGAAGCAACGGATGGCCCAGATCGCGGCCGGCCTCGGCGTGCTCCCCGGCGTCATCATCGATCAGCACTTCCAGCAGCGGAACCGACTCGGTCGGTTGCTCAGCCTGATCGCCCAGAACCCGAGCCTCCTCGGCCTCGGCGTCGATGAGGACACGGCCGGCGTGGTCGGTCCTGACCACGTGATGGAGGTCATCGGTCGGGGCAGCGTGACGATCATCGACGGAGCCGCCTCGGAGACGGATGCCTGGGAAGTGGGCGGCCACCGGCCCCTGATGATCAGCAACGTCGTCCTCCACTCGCTTCCTGGCGGCTACCGGTTCGACCTGCGCCGCCGCCATCGGGTCGCGACCCCGGTCCTTCGCGCGGTGAGCGGCGGCGAGGCCGCCACATGACGCCCTCCGAGCGCAAGCCGAGCTCGAAGCCGAAGCCGAAGACCGTCACCAAGTCCGGCGCGAAGCCGAAGACCGTCGCCAAGTCCGGCGCGAAGCCGACCGCGAAGTCCGGCGCGAAGCCCGTCTCCAGGTCCGGCGCCGCGCAGGCTGGGAAGTCGGCCAAGCCGGTCGCGAAGGCGGCCGCGGTCGACGCTCCGCCGGCGACCTCGACCCGAGCCGCGAAGCCACGATCGGTCGCCCTCGAACCCAGCCTCCGGATCGTCGAGTCGCGGATCCTGCGCGGACCGAACTACTGGGCGCGCGAGCCGGTGATCCGTCTCCTGGTCGATCTCGGCAGCCTCGAGGAGTACCCGTCCAACAAGATCCCGGGCTTCGTCGACGGCCTGGTCGGGATGCTCCCGTCGCTCGAGGACCACGCCTGCTCGCTCGGTCGCCGGGGCGGCTTCGTCAGCCGGCTCCGCGACGGAACGTGGGCCGGCCACGTCGCCGAGCACATCGCGCTCGAGCTGCAGAACCTCGCCGGCACCGACGTCCGCCACGGGAAGACCCGGTCGGCCGGGCCGTACGGCCAGTACAACGTCATCTACGAGTTCCGCGAGGAGACCGTCGGCGTCGAAGCGGGCCGGATGGCCGTGGCGCTCGTCAACCACCTGGTCGACCCGGTCGCCGCGCCGTTCGACCTCGTCGACGAGCTCGAGCGGCTCATCCTCCTGGCCGAGCGGTCCGCCTTCGGGCCGTCGACCCAGGCGCTCATCGACGAGGCCGTCAGCCGAGATATCCCGTTCATCCGGCTTGATCGGTTCTCGCTCGTTCAGCTCGGCCAGGGCGTCCACCAGCAGCGGATCCGGGCCACGATGACCAGCCGGACGAGCGCGATCGGGGTCGACGTCGCGAGCGACAAGAGCCTGACCAACCGCCTGCTCGACTCGGCCGGCCTGCCCGTCCCGCGGGCCGACGTGGTCGATCGCGAGGAGGATGCGGTCGCGGCCGCGCGCCGGCTCGGCTTCCCGTGCGTGGTCAAGCCGCTCGACGGGAACCATGGGCGCGGCGTCCACCTCGACCTGCGCTCGGACGACGCCGTCCGGGCGGCGTTCCACGGCGCGCTCGCCCAGAGCCGCGGCGGCGATGTCGTCGTCGAGACGTACGTCGCCGGCAAGGACTACCGCTGCCTGGTCATCGGCGGGAAGGTCGCCGCGATCGCCGAGCGGGTCCCGGCCTCGGTCCACGGCGACGGCAGCCTGTCGGTCCGCCAGCTCGTCGACCAGGCGAACCAGGATCCGCGCCGCGGGATCGGCCACGAGAAGGTCCTCACCCGGATCAAGCTCGACGGCGCCGCCGAGGAGCTCGTCCGGGTCCAGGGCTGGGAGCTCGACGACGTCCCGCCGAAGGGGGCGTGGATCAAGCTGGCCCTGACCGGCAACATGTCGACCGGCGGGACGTCCATCGACCGGACCATCGAGGCGCATCCGGACAACGTCGAGATCGCCGAGACGGCGGCGCTCATCGTCGGGCTCGATGTCGCCGGGATCGACTTCATCTGTCCGGACATCGCGACCCCCGTCCGCGAGACCGGTGGCGCGATCGTCGAGGTCAATGCCGCGCCGGGCTTCCGGATGCACACCCACCCGACCGAAGGCGAGCCGCAGTACGTGGCCAAGCCGGTCATCGACAACCTCTTCCCGCCCGGCTCGGGGTCGCGCATCCCGATCGTGGCCGTGACCGGCACGAACGGGAAGACGACGACCGTCCGGATGATCGCCCACATCCTCAAGCTGATGGGCCGGCGGGTCGGGATGACCTCGACCGACGGCATCGTCATCGACGGCCGCCTGATCAAGAAGGGTGACATGTCGGGGCCCAAGTCGGCCCAGATGGTCCTCCAGAACCCGACCGTCGACACCGCGGTCTTCGAGGTCGCGCGTGGTGGCATCCTGCGCGAGGGCCTGGGCTACGACCGGAACGACGTCGCCGTCGTGACCAACGTCACCGGCGACCACCTCGGCCTCGGCGGGATCGACTCGATCGGCCAGCTCGCCAACGTCAAGGGGGTCGTCGTCGAGGCCGTTCCGCGGTCCGGCACCGCGGTGCTCAACGCGGACGATCCGCACGTCGCCCGGATGGGCCGGCACTGCGCCGGCCGGGTCGTCTACTTCAGCATGGCCACGGAGAAGGGCAAGGACGGGTTCGATCGGATCGACGGCCATCTCGGGCGTGGCGGTGCGGCGTTCGGGATCGACTCGACGGCCGAGGGCGACCTCATCGTCCTGCGTCTCGGGCAGCGGACGATGCCGGTGCTGTACACGCACCTCATCCCGGCCACCTTCGGCGGGCGAGCGAGGATGAACGTCGCCAACGCGCTCGCGGCCGCGGCGGCCGCCTGGGCATCGGGTGCGCACCTGCACGACATCCGGCAGGGCCTGCGGACGTTCTCGACTTCCTTCTTCCAGGCACCGGGTCGGCTCAACCTGCTCGAGATCGGCGGGATCCGGGTGGTCATCGACTACTGCCACAACGTCGACGGGATGCGCCAGCTGGCCGACTTCGTGGAGAACATGGTCACCGAACCGGAGGTCCGAGGGCCGAAGGGCGTCCGGCCGTCGAGGACCAACGGCGCCCGCCCGCGGACCGGACGGGCGATCGGGGTGATCGGCATCCCGGGCGACCGGCGCGACGACGATCAGCACGATTACGGCGCGATCGCGGCGACGGCCTTCGACGAGATCTATGTCCGCGAGGATCGGAACCTGCGCGGCCGTTCGCCGGGCGAGACGGCGACGAACGTCGTCGCCGGCGTCAAGGACGCGCGCGCCGCGGGCAATGCCAGGACCACCCGCGCCGAGAAGATCCTCGACGAGATGACGGCGGTTCGCGCCGCCCTCCGTCGCGCCGCACCCGGTGACCTCGTCGTGATGTGCGTCGACGATGCCGTCGGCGTCTATCGCGAAGCGATGGCCGCGTCACGGACGCCGGGCGGGCCGACGGCCTTCACCGACCCGGGAGAGCTCGAAGCGCCCGAGGGCTGACCCCTGGCGCGGGTATCGACTACCCGACGGTGTTCTTGCCGACGATCCGGATGACCGCGAAGATCTCCACGAGCGAGATCAGGATGAGCAGCAGGCCGATGGCCGTCTCCATGCCGGTAGTGCTCCCTCAGGCTCGGTCGGCGCGGCGCGCCGGGTCGTCCGGATGATGCGCCGCGGAAGCGTCGGTCCGCAAGGACGAGCGCTCGCTACCATCACCGGATGGATCGAGTGACCTGGCGCGATCGCCTGCGCTATCGCTTCGACGAGTTCATGGGCCGCGGGACGATCGCCTTGATCCTCGGCTTGTTCGTCATCTCGTTCCTGCTCATCGTCGGCATCGCCATCGTCGTGTCGCTGGTCGGCGTCGCCCGGGACCAGGACCTCGGATTCGCCGACCTCCTCCGCTTCGGGCTCCTTCGGACACTCGACCCGGGCACGATGGGTGGCGACCAGGGCCAGCCCGGGTTCCTGCTGGCGATGTTCGCCGTCACGCTCGGCGGCATCTTCATCATCAGCACGCTGATCGGCATCCTCAACACGGGCCTCGAGGGCAAGCTGTCCGACCTGCGCAAGGGCCGCTCGCGCGTCATCGAGGAGGGCCACACCGCGATCCTCGGCTGGTCGCAGCAGATCCACACGGTGGTCACCGAGATCGTCGCCGCCAACGAGAACCAGGGTCGCCGCTCGATCGTCATCCTCGCCGACCGGGACAAGGTCGAGATGGAGGACGAGCTCCGCGAGAGGGTCGGTCCGACCGGGCGGACCAAGATCGTCTGCCGGTCGGGCAGCCCGATGGACGTCAACGACCTGGCGATCGCCAGCCTCGCGACGGCTCGCTCGATCGTCATCCTCGCCCCCGAGGGCGACGAGCCGGACGTCGACGTGATCAAGTCGATCGTGGCCATCACCAACGACCCGAAGCGTCGGCCCGAGCCGTACCACATCGTCGCCGAGATCCGCGACCGGGCGAACGTCGACGTCGCCCGGATGGTGGGCGGCGACGAGCTGGAGCTGATCCTGTCCGAGGACGTCATCTCGCGGATCACCGCCCAGACCTGCCGGCAATCCGGGCTGTCGGTCGTCTACGCCGAGCTGCTCGACTTCGCCGGCGACGAGATCTACCTGACCGAGCAGCCGAGCCTGGTCGGCCGGGGCTTCGGGGAGACCCTGGCGCTGTTCTCCGACGCGTCGGTCATCGGCTTGCTGCCCGTCGCCGGGCGCCCACGGCTCAACCCGCCGTCGGACACGGTCCTCGGGGCGGGCGACCGGCTCATCGTGATCGCTGCCGACGACGATCGGATCCACCTGGTCGGCGGCGAACCGTCGACGCTGGACGAAGCCCTCCTGCGCGAGCCGCGGACCCGAGTCCAGGCGCCGGAGCGGACCCTGATCCTCGGTTGGAACCGCCGTGCGCCGACGATCATCCGCGAGCTTGACGCCTATGTCGCCGACGGGTCCGAGGTCCTCGTCGTGGCGACCGGGACCGGGGTCGAGGCCCAGCTCGCCCGACTCGAGGGTCGCCTGACGACCCAGCGCGTGACGTACGACGGGCGGGATCCGAGCATCCGCGCCACGCTCGACGCCCTCGGCGTGGCCGGCTACGACCACATCATCGTCCTCTGCTCAGACACCCTCGAGCCGAGCCGAGCCGACGCCCGGACGCTGGTCACCCTCCTCCACCTTCGGGACATCGCCGCCCGGGCGAACCTCGACCTGTCGATCGTCAGCGAGATGCTCGACCTGCGCGATCGGGCGCTGGCAGAGGTCGCCAAGGCCGACGACTTCATCGTCAGCGATCGGCTGATCAGCCTGATGATCGCCCAGGTCGCGGAGTCCAAGCATCTCAACGCCGTGTTCGACGATCTGCTCGATCCGGCCGGGTCGGAGATCTACCTCAAGCCCGCGGGCGACTACGTGGCGCTCGGCGTCGACGTCCCGTTCGCAGCCGTCCTCGAAGCCGCTCGCCGTCGCGGTGAGATCGCCTTCGGATATCGCATCTTCGCGCGGTCCGAAGACGCCGCCGCGTCGTACGGGGTCAAGGTCAATCCGGCCAAGGCCGAGCTGCTTTCGCTGGCCCCGGCAGACCGGATCATCGTCCTGGCCGAGGACTGACGGCCGCCGCCCTCGTCCCTATCGCCCGGGGCGCTCCTGGAGCCGGGGCAGGAGCTCGGTCAGCTCGGTCGCGACGTCGATCGGGCGGGCACCCACCGACGCCAGGAGGGCGAATACCGCATCGCGCTGTTCGTGGCACATCAGGACGATGACCCGGGCGGCGTCGGGCCTGGCGCCGCGCCCGTCGGCGTGGGAGCCGGCGCCGTTCAGTTCGGCCCGCAGGGCGATCGTCTCCGACTCGTAGACGGTCACCTCCTCGGGCGATCGGCCGGCCGCCGCGACACCGGCCAGGAGCTCGCCGACCACGGACTCTCGGGTCCTGCCGCGGAGGTAGTCGAGCGTCTCCTTGATCGCGACCCGCTGGGCACGCTCGCCGGCGATCCGGCCGATCCCGCGGAGGGTGTCATCCGGGCGGTCGCCGGCCGTGCCGATGATGATCGTGATCGGGGCTGCCCGTCCCGCCGCGCCGGCGGCGATCCCTTCGGCCACGTCCAGGACCGCCGCGATCCCCGCTTCGTTGTGAGCGAAGTCGACGATCACGATCCGCTGGCCCAGCCGGAACAGGTTGAGCCGCCCCGGCGAGCGGTCGGACGTGGGCCGGAAGTCGCGCAGGCCCGCGGCGACCTCGTCGACCGTGGCGCCGAGCGCCCGTGCCCCGCCGGCAGCCGCGAGGGCGTTGGCGACGTTGTGGCGGGCGATCCCGCCGATCGTGATCGGGACCTCGGCCGTGGCGACGATCGGGGTCGCGACGCCGTCCTCCACCTCGACCAGCGTCCCGTGGCGGAGGACATACGCACGTCCGCCCCGCGCGACGTGCCGGCGGAGCTTGGACGACGAGGCCTCGTCGATCGAGAACAGGGCGACCTGCGCGTGGGTCCGGCGAGCGACCTCGACCACCAGGGGATCGTCGGCATTGAGGATCGCCCAACCCTCGGGTCGCGTGATCCGACAGATCGTGGACTTGACCTCGGCCAGCTCGGGCAGCGTGTGGATGCCCTGCAGGTCGAGGTGATCGGAGCTGACGTTGGTGAGGATGCTGGCGTCATTGGATTCGTAGCCCACGCCGCGCAGGACGATCCCGCCGCGGGCCGTCTCGAGGACGGCGACCTCGATGTCCGACCGCGCGAGGATCTGCTGCGCGCCGCCCGGTCCGGTCCAGTCGCCCGGGTCGACCATCCGCTCGTCGACGAGGACCCCGTCCGAGGTCGTCGTGCCGACGTGGCGCCCGGCCAGGATGAGGATGTGGCTGATCAGCCGGGTGACCGTGCTCTTGCCGTTCGTGCCGCTGATCGAGACGATCGGGACCCGGCGGTCCGCGTCGCGGATCCACGCCGGCGGCGTGGTGCTGGCTTCGGCGATCCGCGCGGCCCAGCGCTCGAGCAGGCGGCTCTGCGATCCCGTGAGCCGGGCGGTCCGCGCCGGTGAGACGTTCCGTTCGGTGAGGGCCAGGCCGGCGTCGACGATCGCCCGGGTGCGCTCCGCTCCGGTCCACGGGAACGTCACGATCCAGTGGCCCGGGTCGGACGACCGATGGACGGCCAGGCCGGCACGCCCCTCGTGGTGCTCGGCGCGCAGACGGCGGATCCACGTGGTCAGCGCCGCGATCTCGTCCGGCCACTCGCGCGCCGGGACCTGCCGACCGAGGTGGACGAGGGCGTGCCTGCCCGGCGCTCGCTGGCCGTACCACGTCCGACGCCGGCCGATGGCGAGCTCGACCTTGGCCACCGGCTCGAGCCGGTAGACGGATGGTCCCTCGAGCAGGCGGATCTCGATGACGCGCACGGTCCGGGCAGGATAGCGCGCCGCCGTGGCGCGGGACCGCTCGACCCGCCGGCCCGGCTACACTCCGGCGATGGAATCCCTCCACGCTCCCGGCGCCGCGGTGAGCGCCGATGAGCTCGAGGAGCTCGAGGAGATCGTCGAGGAGGAGCTGCCGACGTACCTCGAGGACCTGGCCTCGCTGGTCAACGTCGACTGCGGGAGCTACACCAAGGCCGGCGTCGACCAGGTCGGCCAGTGGACGCGGCGGTTCCTCGAGCGGCTCGGGGCCACGGTCGAGGTCCGGCCGGACGACACGCTGGGCGACACCGTGATCGGGACGCTGGCGGGTCGTCGCGGCGGCCCGCGGGTCCTGCTGATCGGTCATCTCGACACCGTCTTCCCGGACGGGACGGCGCGCGCCCGCCCGTTCCGGATCGACGCCGGTGTCGCTCACGGGCCGGGCGTGACCGACATGAAGTCCGGGCTGCTGACGGGGCTCTACGCCTTGCTCGCGCTGCGAGCGCTGGGGACCGACGAGGACGAGATCGCCGAGCTGCCCTTCGAGCGCCTGGTGTTCGTCGCGAACCCCGACGAGGAGATCGGCTCGCCGACCTCGAGCCCCCACATCCGCGAGCTGGCGCTCGAGACCGATGCCTGCTTCGTCCTCGAGTGCGCCCGCGCGAACGGCGACATCGTGTCCGCCCGGAAGGGGACCGTCGACTTCCGGCTGACGACCCGGGGGCGGGCCGCGCATGCGGGCGTCGAGCCCGAGAAGGGCCGCAACGCGATCCTCGAGGCGGCCCACCAGACGATCGCCCTGCAGGCGCTCAACGGGCGCTGGCCCGGGGTGACGGTCAACGTCGGGGTCGTCCACGGCGGGATCCGGCCGAACGTCGTGGCCGAGGAGGCGATCCTCGAGGTGGACCTCCGGGCCACGGCACGCGCGGACCTCGAGGCCGCCGAGGCGGCGGTCCGGTCGATCGCGGCCACGTCGACCGTGCCCGACACGACGGTCGCGGTCGAGGAGACGGGCCGGCACTGGCCGATGGAGAAGCTCGAGCGGTCGGGTCGGTTGGTGGACCATGCGGTCGCGATCGCCGACCGGCTCGGTTTCCCCCTGGTCGACTGCGCGACCGGCGGGGCGTCCGACGCGAACACGACCTCGGGGCTGGGCGTGCCGACCCTCGACGGGCTGGGCCCGATCGGCGGCAACGACCATTCCCCGGCCGAGTACCTGGAGGTGGATTCGATCGTGCCGCGAACGACGTTGCTCGCGGCGCTCCTGCTGGCGGTCGCCCGGGACCCGCTCATCGCCTCGTGGCGGCCCCACCGGGCATGACCGCCGGTCGCCGTCTCGTGTCGTCCGGCGGCCGGTGGGAGGAGACCGGCGGTTACAGCCGCGCGGTGGTGGTCGGCGATGCGTGCTGGGTCGCCGGCACGACCGACGCCGGGCCCGACGGCCGGTCGCTCCACCCCGACGATCCGGGAGGCCAGGCGCGGGCGGCGCTCGACCGCATCGAGATCGCGCTCCGGGACGCCGGGTTCGGCCTGGCGGAGGTCGTCCGGACCCGGATGTTCGTGACCTCCGCGGCGTCCGTCCCGGCCGTGTTGGCGGCTCACGGCGAGCGGTTCCGGTCGATCCGTCCCGCGGCGACCATGGTCGTCGTGGCCGCCCTGATCGAGCCGTCCCTCCTGGTCGAGATCGAGGCCGACGCCCACCACTGAGCTGTGATGCGGCTCGGCGCATCAGCCGCCCCCGCGACGGGGTCCTGCCCCGATGCGGCTCGGCGCATCAGCCGCCCCTGTGTGAGATACGGCGCGCCCAGATCGGCTCCGATGCAGTCTGCTGCATCGGGCGATGAGCCCGGCGCGTGTGCGGCGGACCGGCAACGGACGTGTCCCGTGAGCGACGTGGCCCGAGTCCGCCATCGCTGAACGCACCACGATCGATGCGGCGAGTCGCATCACCGGCGGCACCTGCCCTGCCGACCGCCCGCTCGAGCCAGGCGTCCCGGACCGAGCTACGCCCAGCCCAGATACCGAGCGACCGCCACCAGGACGACCGCGGCCGCGAGACCGAAGAACAGGTTGTGGCGCCACCACATGAGCGCCATCGAGACAAGCACGGCGAGCCATTCGACACCGACATGGAACGCGGCCCGGTTGTCCGTGGTCACGACCATGACGCTGACGGCGGCGAGCGCGGCCAGGACGGCCGGCCCGACCAGCTGCAGGTAGTCGAGTGCCCATCGCGGCAACCGTTCGACGCCGGGCGCGAGCAGGGGCAGCGCCCGCGACGGGTAGGTGACCGCGCCCATGAGCACCGCCAGGAGCACGAGGTCGGTCGTCACGACGCCGGGTCCGAGGGTTCGTCCGGACGCGTGGCCGGCTCGGGACCAGCGGCCGGCTCGGCTCCGGCGGCTCGATCCGCCTGCTCGAACGCCGTGTGCGGCACGGCCGGCATGGAGTAGTGCTCGGCGGACGCGCCGGTCCCGATCGGCGCCTCCTCGTGGGCCGCCGCGCGGGGCACCAGCATCCCGGCGAGCGGGCCGATCACGCCGCCGGCCACGATCCCGACGCCGGTCCCGACCGCGAGGCTGACCACCACACCGACGGTCGCGCCGACCGCCGCGGCGACGACCTCCCGGCGCCCGGTGATGAGGCCGACGCACAGGCCGGCCATCGCCGCCGGGAAGACGACGTCCAGGCCAAGCCGGGATGGGTCGGCGATCTGGCCACCTAGCGTCACCCCGGCCAGCGTCGCCAGGTTCCACGGGATGAAGGTGGCCGCGATCGCCGCGATCCAGTAGCCGCGCCGGTCGGGGCGGCCGATCCGCCGGAAGTGGGCGATCGACAGGGCGAACGCCTCGTCGGTCAGGACGTGGGCCATCGCCGCCCGCTCTCCGATGGGGCGGTCCTTCAGCCACGGCGCCAGGGCGGCCGAGTAGAGCAGATGTCGCGCGTTGAGGAGCGCGGTCAGGACGATCACCCCGGGCCACGCCAGGCCGCGCGACGACGTAGCCGACCGCGGCGAACTCGGCGGCGCCGGCGAAGACGATGAGGCTCATCGCCATCGCCTCGATCGGCGAGAAGCCAGCCCCGCGAGCCGCCAGCCCGTAGACGAACCCGAATCCGACCGCCGACACGGCGATCCCCGCCGATTCCTGCCAAAGCTGGCGTCTCGACGCGGCGACGGTCTGGGTCGGTCGAGCGACTGGCGGCGTCATCGCCGGATGGTACCGCTGGTTGGCCTACTGACGTAGGCCAACGTGGCGTTGCGGCCCGGACTCAGCGGAGGAACGTCTTGGCGCAGGTGCCGTCGCAGACCACGAACACGGCGTGCTTCTCGAGCGAGTAGCCCGCCGCGTGGAGGAGCCCCCGACACCCCTTGGTCGGGCATTTCCAGACCCACCAGCGGTCGTTGGCGTCGAGCGGCGTCGCCTCGGTCGCGATCGTCCCGGCGAGCTCGGGGTGCGCCTCGATCACCGCCGCGACGGCCGCCGCCCGATCGACCTCGATCTCGCTCGTGTACGGGTAGTTCTGGCCGACGTTGGACGACACGGATCCCTCCCGGAAGGCGATGGGCGCACGGGGCGAGTATAGGGGAGGGTCCCGGCTCAGTACGTCGCCGGGAGCCCGGCGCTCCTCGGGTCGGTGGCGGCCGCGAGGGTCCCGCCGTCGCCCGGCCCACCGTCCACGATCTCGATCGCGTGGCAGTGGCCCAGCAGTCCCGAGAACGGGTCCGTGACCGACACGTCGTGGCCGAGGGCGCCGAGGCCCTCGATCAGGCCGGGCGCGAAGCGCGGCTCCACGCGGACGGCGTCGGGGGGCGCGAAGTGCTCGGCCGGCTCGACGAACCAGCGCGGCATCCCGACGGCGCTCGCCACGTCGACGCTCCCGTCGACGAGCGCCGAGACCACCTGCGCATGGATCTGCGGCTGGGCGTCGCCGCCCATCGAGCCCACGACGACCCAGGGCCGCCCCTCGCGGAAGAGCATGCCGGGCATGAGGGTGTGGAGCGTCCGCTTCGAGGCGGCGAGGACGTTCGGGTGGTCGGGATCGAGGCTGAAGAAGGAGCCCCGGTTCTGGTAGGCGATCCCGGTCGCCGGGTCGACCACGCCGGAGCCGAACCCCATGTAGTTCGACTCGATGAGGCTGACCGCACTCCCGTCACGGTCGACCACCCCGAGCCAGATCGTCCCGCCGCCGCGCGGCACCCGGGCCGCCGGCGGCCGTGCCGCGCGCGACGGGTCGATCCGCGCCGCGAGCTCGGCGGCGTAGGGCGCGGAGAGCAGCCGTTCGAGCGGCGCGGCATAGACGTCCGGATCGGTCAGGTAGGCGTCGCGGTCGGCCATCGCCAGCTTGGAGGCCTCGATCCCGAGGTGGGTCCAGCGTAGGTCGGCGCCGGCACCGGGCCCGAACGCGCCGGCGGTCGGCGGCTCGAACCGTTCGAGCACCGACAGGATCTCGAGCGCCACGAACCCCGAGCTGTTGGGCGGATGGCTCGTGACGCGAACGCCACGGTAGTCGACCCCGATCGGCTCGGTCCACGTGGACGTCTGGGCGGCCAGGTCGTCGAGATCGATGGCGCAACCCGCGTTCGCCAGGGCGCGCGCCTGGTGCTCGGCGGTCTCGCCGCTGTAGAACTCGTCCCAGCCCTGGTCGGCGATCCGCGTCAGCGTCGCGGCGAGGGCCGGCAGCCGGACGCGCTCGCCGGGTCGCCATGGCCGCCCGTGCGGGCGATAGACGGTGAACCACGCTGCGTCGGATCCGAGCGCCGGCCCGAGGACTCGGGCCCCCGACTCGACCGCCGAGATGAACCCGTCCCAGGCGGCGAATCCGTCCCGGGCGAGCTCGATCGCCGAGGCGAGCAGCGCTGCCCTGGGCAGTCGCCCGTAGCGGTCGTGAGCGTCGCCCCATGAGCGCACGGCGCCGGGTACGGTGATGGTCGCCCCGCCGCGCATCGGCAGCCGCTCGAGCCCAGCCCGGCGGAGTGCCGCGACGTCGACCCGAGCCGATGACCGTCCCGAGCCGTTGAGCGCCACCTCACGAGCTTCCGCGGCATCCCAGACGAGCCAGAAGGCGTCGCCACCGATGCCGCAGGCGCTGCCCATGACGACCGCCAGGACCGCGTTGGCCGCGATCGCGGCATCGACCGCCGATCCGCCGCCACGGAGGATCGCCAGGCCCGCCTCGCTCGCGAGGTGATGCGGTGCGACCACCGCTCCGTGCGTGCCTCGAGCCAGCGGGATCGGAGCGAGCGGTCGAGTCACGCCGCTGAGTCTAGACGGGGCGCCATCGGCGCAGGGTACCCTTCCGGTCGTGCAGACCGCCCCCGATCACGGCCGCCAGACGGGCCTCGTCCACCTGATCGTCGGCGACGTCCCGCGCTCGCTGATGGCCGTCCTGGCCGGCACGTTCACGCTCCGCTTCAGCACCGGCCTGACCGGCGGCCTGCTCATCTACTACCTCGCCCATCCAGAGCACGGGGCCCCGGTCGTCGACGCCGCCCAGCTCGGCTTGCTGATGGCGGCGTTCTACGTCTCCGAGCTCGTCCTCGCCCCGCCGTTCGGGCTCCTGTCCGACCGCTGGGGCCATCACCGGGTCATGCAGTTCGGCCCGCTGTTCGGCCTCGTGGCGGTCATCCTCACCTATCTCGCGAGCAACGTCGTGCTGCTCGGGGCGACGCGCATCCTGGAGGGTGCTTCGACCGCGGCGTCGGTCCCGTCGATCCTCGGCTTCATCGCGGTCATCACCGCGAGCGACGAGCTGCTGCGGGGCCGCGCCGCGTCCCGATTCGAAGGCGCCACGCTGGCCGGCCTCGGTGCCGGTCTCGTCGCCGCCGGCCCGGTCTGGGAGCTCCTCCACCGGCAGGGGTTCCTGCTCAACGCCGGGGTCTACTTCGTCTCCTATCTCATCTACCGGTTCGGCGTCCCGGAGACGCCCGCCGGCCATGCGCCCGGAGCCGAGCGCCCGCCCGGCTTCCACCGCTACCTCGAGATCCTGCGCAGCTCGCACGTCTGGCTGCTGGCGCCGACCTGGATCGCCCTGAACGCGGCGATCGGCCTGTGGACGACCCAGTCGCTCTTCCAGCTGGTCAAGGAGCCGCTCCCGAAGTTCGCCGACCAGTACCTGATGGGCCGGGTGGACCCGCTCCAGGTCAGCCTGGGCCTGGTCGCCGCCGGCGTCGTCTTCTTCGCCGGCCTGGCGTTCTGGGGCGAGCGCTTCCGGACGATGCGCCGGACCTCGATCCTGTTCTACGGGATCCTCGGCGGGGCGGCCGTTGTCGCGGCGGTCGCGGTCATCAATCACAGCGGGGACCTCGGCCCGCTCGTCCGCATCGCGGCGGGCGCGGTCGCGGTCGCCGGCCTGTTCGTGCTGGCCGGCGCGACCCCCGCCGCGCTCGGGATGCTGGCCGACATCTCCGAGGCGTTCCCGGCCGACCGGGGGGCGATCATGGGTCTCTACTCCGTGTTCCTGGCCCTGGGCCAGATCATCGGCAGCCTCATCGGCGGGGTCGCGGCCGACTGGCGGGGGATCGACGGCATCATCGTGGCGACCGGCCTGGCCCTCGTGATCGCGCTCATCCCGCTCGGTCGCTTGCGCGCGGTCGAACACCTCATCGGCACGGCCGGCACGCCGGCGCCGGCGACCGACTGACGACCCGCGCCGCCCGTCGCCGACCGTATCATCGACGCCACCCAGGAGGAGGGTCCCGTCCCGTGACTCGCGTCGCGATCGTCACCGACTCGGCCGCCGACATCGATCCGGAGGTCGCCGACACGGCCGGCGTCATCGTCGTGCCGCTCATCGTCAGCTTCGGCCAGGACAGCTATCGCGCGGGTGTCGAGCTGTCGACCGAGGCGTTCTGGGAGCGGATGGTCGCCCCGGATGCCCCGTTCCCGACAACGGCCGCATCGAGCCCCGGCGTGTTCAAGGACGCCTTCGAAGCGGCGTTCGCGAGCGGCGCCGAGGCCGTCGTCTGCATCACGGTCGGTTCGAAGCTGTCGGGTACGCACAAGAGCGCCCAGGTCGCGCTGGAGCTT
Organism: uncultured Chloroflexia bacterium; assembly: GCA_963744115.1. Classification (GTDB taxonomy): domain Bacteria; phylum Chloroflexota; class Limnocylindria; order Limnocylindrales; family CSP1-4; genus Chersky-267. The sequence continues at coordinate 522,042 of CAVUSI010000002.1, forward strand.
CTGCCCGAGCGGGAGATCCACCTCGTTGACTCGAAGAGCGCATCGATGGGCCAAGGCCTGCTCGTCCTCCTGGCCGCGGAGCTCGCCGCGACCGGCGTACCCGCGGACGGCATCGCCCGGACGATCGAGGGCCGCGCCGACGACATCCTGGTCGTGGTCTGCCTGGATACGCTCGACTACCTCAAGAAGGGCGGCCGGATCAGCGGGCCGCAGGCGGCCATCGGCTCGCTCCTCGGCATCAAGCCGATCATCTCGGTGGACGACGGTGTGGTCGACACCGTCGACAAGGTCCGGACGCGGACGAAAGCCCGCGCCCGCGCGATCGACTTCATCATGTCCGACCCGGTCGAGCGCCTCAGCGTGCTCCACACGATCAGCCCCGACGTCGACGCGTTCCGGGCCGAGCTCGTCGCCCGGGCGCCCGGCGGGATCGACCCTTCCCGGGTGTCCACCGAGCTGGTCGGATCGTCGGTCGGTCCGCACCTCGGACCGGGCGCGGTCGGCGCCGCTGTCCTGAGGAAGCGCCCGACCTGAGCCCATCCGCTCCGGGATGGCATGGGCCGAACGGCCTATGGACGGCACTGCAACCAGTCCGCAACGTGGTGGCAACCGGACCGCGACGAGCGTCGCGGATGGCAGATATACTCGCCGGTGACTGAACCACGCGCCGCGGCCGCCCTCCGGGCGGGATCGGGGCGCTTCCCGTGGGGTCGTCCGGGAGACGACTCAGAACTCGGCCGATCGACGCGACGGCCGGACGGAGGACCACTCTCGATGACCACCGAACAAGCCGCTGGGCCGATCAACCCATGGTCGGTCGCGCAGCAACAGTTCGATCTTGCCGCTGAACGGCTCAATCTCGACCCGGGCCTGCGCAAGGTCCTGCGCGAGCCGCGCCGCGAGCTGATCGTCCACTTCCCGGTGAAGATGGACGACGGCAACGTCCAGGTCTTCACCGGCTACCGCGTCCAGCACAATCTCGGCCGCGGCCCGGCCAAGGGCGGCATCCGCTACCACCAGGACGTCAGCCTCGACGAGGTCAAGGCCCTCGCGATGTGGATGACCTGGAAGTGCGCGGTCGTCGGCATCCCGTTCGGCGGCGGCAAGGGCGGCGTGGTCGTCGACCCGAAGAAGCTGTCGATCAAGGAGCTCGAGGGTCTGACCCGGCGCTACGCCACCGAGATCAGCATCATCATCGGGCCCGAGAAGGACATCCCGGCGCCGGACGTGAACACGAACGCCCAGACGATGGCCTGGATCATGGACACCTACTCGATGCACGTCGGGTACACCGTCCCCGGGGTCATCACCGGCAAGCCGATCGCGCTCGGTGGGTCGGAAGGCCGCAACGAGGCCACCGCCCGCGGCGCGGTCTACTGCATCGTCGAGGCCGCCTCCCACCTGGGGCTCGACCTCAAGACCGCCACGGTCGCCGTCCAGGGCTTCGGCAACGCCGGCTCGATCGCGGCGCGACTCATCCGGGACGAAGGTGCGACGGTCGTCGCCGTGAGCGACTCGACCGGCGGGATCCACAACCCGGCCGGCCTCGATGTCGATCGGATCATCGCCTGGAAGAAGGAGCACGGCACCGTCCAGGGGTTCCCCGGCACCACGGACATCACCAACGCCGAGATCCTCGAGATCGACTGCGACGTCCTCATCCCGGCCGCCCTGGAGAACCAGATCACGGCGCGCAACGCGGGGAACATCAAGGCGAAGGTCGTCGCCGAGGCAGCCAACGGTCCGACGACGCCCGAGGCGGATGACATCCTCCACGCCAACGGCGTGTTCTCGATCCCGGACATCCTGTGCAACGCCGGCGGCGTCACGGTCAGCTACTTCGAATGGGTCCAGGACCTCAACCGCGACTTCTGGAACGAGGCCGAGGTCAACGAGAAGCTCAAGGGGATCATGATCAAGGCGTTCAAGGACACCTTGATGATGTCCCTCAAGGAAGGCGTCAACATGCGGACGGCGGCCTACCTGCTGGCGGTCCAGCGGGTGGCCGACGCCACCGCCATGCGCGGTCTCTACCCGTAGGTCGCGCCCCGATCAACGCGTGGGAGGAAGCCCCCGGCCGATCCGGCCGGGGGCTTCGACCATCCCGGGGCGGTGCGCCGGAGCCACCGGATCTCCGGCCGGCCCGGCCGAGGCGGCGTCGCCGCGGTGTACCATCGAGCCCATGCTCGACCACGAAGAGAAGTTCCTGTTCAAGGAGGAGATCCTCCACCTGGCGAACGCGGTGGGGGAGACCGGGATCCTCGACAACGTCGAGGACCTGCTCACCGACGTCATCACCAGTCCGCGCTTCGATTCCGAGGTGTTCACCCTCGAGCGAAGCCTCCAGGTGATGCTCGGGGCGCGAGCCGGAACGACGCTCGTCGGGCTGCTGACGGTCGCCCCCGAGGTGTTCGAGGAGGTCGCCGACGTCAACATCCCGTCGGAGGTCCACGAGCGGCTCGTCGCCTGGCGCGCCCGCTTCGGCCTGGCCATCGACAACGCGCTGAACTTCCTCAACAACCCGGACGGGATCCAGGGTCACAACTTCGCGACGCAGGTCGCCCACGTCGAGGATCGCCGGGTGCTCCAGGGTCGATTGACCCTCGTCCGCTACAACAACGAGCCGCAGTTCTTCGTTGCCGACGGGAGCGTCTACCTGGCGCTGATCGCCGATGTGATGGAGCGGCTCGGACCGTACCTGGAGCCGGATACCGTCGACGCGGAGACGCTGACGCGCCTGCGCGACGCCGTCCAGCTGATCGAGCGCCGAACCACCCGACCCTGACAGGCGATCTCGGTGCGCCACCTCTACCTGGCGGCGACGGGTCAGAACCGGGGCAAGACCACGGCCAGCCTCGGCCTGTTCGACCTCCTCGTCCGGCACGGGCTCGACGCCGGGTTCATGAAGCCGGTCGGCCAGCGGACGGTCATCGAGGACGGGGTCTCGGCCGACGAGGACGCGGTCCTGATGCGGGAGGTCTTCGGACTGACCGACCCGATGCCGGTGATGAGCCCGGTCCACATCCCGCGCGGGTTCACCAAGGCGTACATCAACGGCGAGGTGGTCGAGGACCTCGGGGCCCGCGTCCGGACCGCCTACGCCGAGCTCGCCGAGCGGCATGAGATCGTCCTGATCGAGGGGACCGGGCACGCCGGGGTCGGTGCGGTCATCGGCCTGTCGAATGCGGTGGTCGCGTCCATGCTCGGGGCGCCGGCGATCATCGTCAGCGAGGGCGGCGTGGGACGTCCGATCGACGAGATCGTCCTGAACGCCTCTCACTTCGCATCGCTCGGGGTCGAGGTGGCCGGCGCCATCGTCAACAAGGTCGACCTCGACGCCCAGCCGGGGCTCGTCCGGATCCTCGAGCGCGGGCTCGAGCTCCACGGGATCCCGCTCCTCGGCGTCCTGCCGTACCGGCCGATCCTGTCCAACCCGACCCTCGGGATGGTCCTCGCCGGTGTCCACGGCGAGACGCTCCACCCCGGGCCCGACCTCGAGCGGGTCATCGACAGCGTGGCGATCGGCGCGATGGAGCCGGTCCACATGCTCGAGCGGATCGGGCCAGGGACGCTGGTCATCGTTCCCGGGGACCGCGCCGACGCCATCCTCCGCCTGACCGCCGCGCACAGCTCGGCGGGGGTGACGGCGGGCCTCGTCCTGACCGGCGGCTACCGTCCGAGCGACACCGTCATCGACGAGATCCGCTGGGCGAACCTGTTCGCGACCCTTGTCGCGGAGGACACCTACGCGGTCGCCTCGGAGGTCCACGACCTGCTCGTCAAGACGCACGCCGGTGATGCGGAGAAGATCGCCATGATCAAGGCGCTGGTCGCCGAGCACCTCGACCTCGAACGGATCCTCGCCGTCGCCCGATGACGGAGCGCGCACAGGACGCGCCGGGCGCACACGGGCACAGGCCGCACACGGGCGCACGGACGCCTCGCCGACGGGTCAGTCGGTCAGCTCCAGCCGGGCGAGCTCCAACGCCCCGACGAGCGGGCCGCGCTCCCCGAGCAGGCCCGTCTCGATCCGCGGCGCCACCCGGACGGTCCAGGCGACGTGGCGGCGGACCGGCTCGAGCAGACCCGGGAGGGAGCCGACACCGCCGCTCAGCACGATGAGCTCGGGATCGAGCAACGCGACCAACGCGGAGATCCCGACGGCGAGGGCCTGCGCCTGATCCTCGATGAGCATCATCGCGACGGTGTCACCCTCGGCCGCCAGCAGCGTCGCATCGCCGACGCTCGCCCCGATCCACAACCGGGTGGGCGGTCCCGACCGAACGGCGGCATCGATCCGGTCGCGCAGGCCGGGGCCTGCGACCCGGGCCTCATACGACGGCACCTCACCGACGTCCGGAGGGCCTCCGGCGGCCGCGGGCTCGGACGAGCCCCCGCCGACCGGCAGGAACGCGATCTCGCCGGCCATCCCCCGCGCGCCGCGGATCAACCTGCCCCCGGCCACGATCCCGACACCGATCCCGGTCCCGAGGGCGATGACGGCGAAGTCGTCGAGCCCGCGGGCGACGCCGTGCGCTCGCTCGCCGAGCGCGGCTGCATTCGCGTCGTTGTCCAGCGCGACGCGCATCCCGACGGCTCGTTCGAGATCCGAGCGGAGGCGGTCGGCGTCGGCCAGACCAGGGATGTTGTGGACGGAGTCGAGCTCGCCGCTGACCGGGTCCACGCCGACCGGGAGCGCGACCCCCGCCGACCGGATCGGCCGGTCGCTGGCGGCGGGACCGACCTCCCCGAGCAGGTCGTCGAGCGCCGCGGCGATCCGCTCGACGAGCCCGTGCGCCGAGTCGCGGACGGTGGGTTCGACCCGCTCGGCCAGGATGGTCCCGTCATCGTCGGCCAGGGCCGTCCTCAGCTTCGTGCCGCCCACGTCGACGCCGAACAGTCGACCCGCCGGCGCCTCCCGAGGCCCGGACCCGGCCCCGCTCATGACCCGCTGAACCGCGGGAGGTACCCGACGTTCCGCTCGAGGATCGCCTCGAGCAGGCCTTCGGCAGCGCGGACGTCCGGGACGAGGGGATTGGCGACCAGCGCCAGGAGGGCTGCCCGCTGATCGCCGGTCGTCGCCGCGGTGACCGCCAGCTCCTCGTAGGCCTTGGCGGCCTGGACCAGCCCGCGCATCTCCGGCGCGAGCGGCGCCAGCGGCAGCGGATGAGCCCCGTCGCGGTCGATCCGGGCCGGGATCTCGACCACGGCGCGGTCCGGCAGGTCGGGGATCGCCCCGTCGTTCCGGATATCGACCACCTGGACGTCCCCGGTCCCGGCGTGGAGCGATGCGATCAGCTGCGCCGCGGCCTCGCTGTAGAACGCCCCGCCGCGCTCCTCGAGGAGCGCCGGCTTCCGATCGAGGGTCGGGTCCCGATACAGATCGAGGAGCTCGCGCTCGATGGCCATGACGTCCTCCGCCCGGGTCCCGCCGGCGAGCTGCTCGGCGAGGACCTCGGCGGTCGCGTAGTAGTAGTGGAGGTAGTAGGAGGGGATCGCCCCGAGGGCCCGCAGCAACTCGACCGGTGAATCGACGTCCTCCGCGAGCCCGGCCGCCTCGGCGTCGTCCGCCAGCATCCCGGGCAGCCGATCGACGCCGTCGACCATGACCGCCCGGATCCAGGTCAGATGGTTGAGTCCGACGTGTTCGAGCGCCACCCGATCGGGGGTCACCCCGAACCGGGTGGCCAGCCGGCGCTGGAACCCGATGGCGACGTTGCACAGCCCGATCGCCCGGTGCCCGGCGTCGAGGAGGGCCTGGCTGACGATCCCGACCGGGTTGGTGAAGTCCACGATCCAGGCGTCCGGTGCGCTCCTCCGGCCGACCTCCTCGGCCAGGTCGAGGACGACCGGTACCGTGCGGAGGGCCTTGGCGAACCCGCCCGGTCCCGTCGTCTCCTGGCCGATGCAGCCGAACCGGTGAGGAAGCGTCTCGTCGGTCAATCGAGCGGCCTGGCCGCCGACCCGGAGCTGGACCAGCACGAACGCGGCGCCGTCGATGGCATCGGCCCGATCGGTCGAGATGACGAGTCGTCCGGGCCAACCCTGCCGCCGCAGGATCCGGTCGGCGAGCCCGCCGACGATCGCCAGCCGGTCGGGGTCGATGTCGTACAGGACCAGCTCGTCGACGGGCAGGCTGGTGGTCCGGTCGGCGATGCCCTGGACGAGCTCCGGTGTGTAGGTGCTGCCTCCACCGATCACGGCGATCTTCAGGCCCATCGGGTGCCCACCCTTCCACGAACCCCTTGACAACCGGACCTCAGCATGTCCAAGGTTCGTTATAACGTTATCAGCAACCAGCCCGCCGACGATAGGGTGCAGATGGCGAGATTCCGGCTCGAATCCGGGCCCGTGCCGCTCCATCATCAGGTCTACGTCGACCTGCGTGCATCGCTCGATGCCGGGGAGTGGCGGCCTGGGGACCGACTCCCGACCGAGCGCGATCTCGCGGCCCGCTACGGGTGCAGCCTGATCACGGTCCGTCGCGCGCTGAGCGAGCTCGCCCGCGAGCACCGGCTCGAGCGGACCCGCGGGCGTGGCACGTTCGCCACCACGCCGCCGATCGAGCTGGACCTGGGTGGCTCGATGAGCTTCACCGAGGAGATGCAGGTTCGCGGTCTCGATCCCGAGACGCGGCTGCTGGTGGCTCGCCGGCAGCCCGCCGGAGAAGGCGTGGCCGAGGCGCTCGATCTCAAGGTCGGTGCCCCGACGCTGTTCGTCGAGCGGCTCCGCATCAGCGCCGGCGAGCCGCTGCTGCTCGAGGGCGTTCACCTGCCGGCCGATCGCTTCCCCGGCCTGCTGGCGGTCGACCTCGAGCACACCTCGCTGTACGAGCTGCTGACGACCCGCTACGGCACGCGGATCGTCCGGGCCCGCGAGTGGCTCGAGCCGGTCCACCCGTCCCGCCGGGTCGCCGACCTGCTCGGCCAGGATCCGCACCGGCCGGCGCTCCTGGTCGAGAGCATCGCCTATGGCGAGCACGACGTGCCGATCGAGTACGGCCGGTCGCACATCCGCGGCGACCGGACCCGCTACTACGTCGAACGGTTGGTCGTCCGATCCGAACAGGCCCTGCTGTCGGCGGTCAGGTGACCGCCCCGAACCATCCCCAAGTCGTTCGATAGGAGGAGGACAGGCACGATGACAACCAGGATCAGGGCTCTGGCTGGACTGGCAGCACTGGCGATCATCGCCGGCGCCTGCGGGTCTTCGGCCGCCACCTCGGCGCCGACCAGCGCGGCGACCGCAGCACCGACCGCCGCTGCTTCGAGCGACGCGGGCGCCTCGATCGCTCCGACGCCCGCCCCGAGCTACGACACCACGCCCGTCACCATCAAGGTCTGGGACTACTACGGCGAGACCACCCCGATCAAGCCGGCCCTCGACGGGTTCAAGAAGGAATTCCCGTGGATCACGGTCGACTACCAGGCGCTCGACTGGGATTCGATGAACGAGAAGTTCAAGGCCGGCCTCGGAGCCGGTGAGGTCCCCGACCTCGCGACTCTCGACATGACCTGGATCCCGACCCTCGCCGCGAACGGCGCGCTCGACGACCTGACCCCGATCTCCGGCGGGATGCTCAACGGGACCCCGATCAAGGACCAGTACACCCCGGGCGCCCTCGACGCCATGACCTACGGCGACGAGATGGTGTCGATGCTGTACGACTTCGACACCTACGCGCTGTACTACCGGAAGGACCTGTTCGACCAGAAGGGCATCGCCGTGCCGACGAACTGGGACGAGTTCCGGGCGGCCGCGAAGGCCCTGGCCGAGTCGTCCAAGCCGGGCGGCAAGCCGGACAAGTACCTCACGGCGATCCGTCCGAACAGCTTCCACTTCTCGCAGTACCTCTACCAGGACGGTGGCTCGCTGCTCAACGAGGACAACACCAAGGCCGTCTTCAACTCGCCCGAGGGCGTCGACGCGGTCGGTATCCAGAAGGCGATCCTGGATGACGGGAGCGGCAAGTACTGGGCCGACTCCCAGGGCGACCTGACCCCGGCGATCAAGTCCGGCGAGGTCGCGATGTTCCAGGACGGGCCGTACTACATGGGCCTGCTGAAGAGCGGCGTGCCCGAGCAGTCCGGCAAGTGGGCGGTGGCCACCGCCCCGTTCTCGAAGCAGCCCGGAAGCTACCTGGGCGGGACCGGCCTCGGTATCCCCGTCCAGGCCGAGCACAAGGACGCCGCTTGGCTGCTCGCCCAGTACCTCCTCCGGCCCGACCAGCAGATCGGTGTCTTCAACTACGCCGGTGCGGCGCCGGCGACGACCGCGGCGCTCCAGAGCCCGGACCTGACCAAGCCGGATCCGTACTTCGGCGGTGAGCAGCCGTTCAGCGTCTTCCTCGAGTCGATGAAGACCTCGCGTCCGTTCCCCTATGTCGGGGCGTGGGACGATATCGACGTCGCCATCGCGGACGCGATGCAGAAGGCCCTGCTCGGCAAGGCCGAGGTCCAGAAAGCCCTCGACGACGCGGTCAACGAGACGAACACCCTGCTCGCGAAGTGATCGCACGGGAGCGATGACCGGAGGCCTGATCCGATCGTGAGCGCGAAGATCGCCCGGCGGTTCCGCGGGGCGTCGGCGGGCTACCTGCTGATCGCCCCGGCGCTCATCGTGACGATCGTATTCCTGGTCATCCCGATGATCGTGTCCGGGTACTGGAGCCTGACGCACTACAACGGCATCAAGCCGCCACAGTTCGTCGGGCTCCAGAACTACGTCGACGTCCTGACCAACCCGCGCTTCCAGCGATCGTTCCAGAACACCATCTTCTTCGTCGTGATGGGGATGGCGATCGGGCCGCTCCTCGGGCTCGGCTCGGCCATCCTGCTCAACGACAAGCTCCGCCTCCGGGCGCTCTTCCGGACGTCGTTCTTCCTGCCGACGATGACCTCGCTCATCGTCGTGGCGACGATCTGGAAGCTGATGTACGCCGACAACGGGGTCATCAACGCGGTCGCGGCCACCTTCGGCCTGCCCGGCCACGACTGGCTCAACGATCCGACCCTGGCCCTGCCGGCGGTCGTGGTCACGGCCATCTGGCAGGGCTTCGGGTTCGAGACCGTCGTCTTCCTGGCGGCCCTCCAGGCCGTCCCGAAGGAGTACTACGAAGCCGCGACGGTCGATGGCGCCGGCCGCTGGGCGAAGTTCCGCTGGGTGACCCTGCCGGGCATCCGCCCGACGATCGTGTTCGTCTACGTGATCGGCATCATCGGCAGCTTCCAGACCTTCGACCAGGTCTTCGTCATGACCAACGGCGGCCCGATCCAGGCGACGCGGACGATCGTGTTCGACCTGGTCGACCGCTTCAACAAGCTCGACATCGGCGGCGCCTCGGCCGTCGCCTACATCCTGCTCGTCTTCCTGGCCGTGCTCAGCTACGCCCAGCTCCGGCTGGGCGAGGCGCGAGACTGAGGCCGGCGATGCGATCGAGGCGGCGCGACCGGATCGCCAAGAGCGGGTTCCTGCTGCTCGCGTCCCTCCTGATGATCGTCCCGTTCCTGTGGGCCCTGTCGACCTCGTTCAAGCTGCCCAGCGACGTGTTCGCCTACCCGCCGCGGTTCCTGCCCGACCCGTTCACCGCCGACAACTACCGGAACATCACCACGCTGATCCCGTTCCCCAGGTACTTCCTCAACAGCACGATCGTGACGGGCACGATCGTCGTGCTCAATGTGTTCTTCGGGACCGCGGCGGCGTACGCCTTCGCCAAGCTCAAGTTCCCGGGACGCGACGCGATCTTCTTCCTGCTGCTGCTGACCCTGATGGTCCCGTTCCAGGTCAACCTCATCCCGCTGTTCAAGATGATGGTCGAGCTCCACAAGGCGATTCCCGCCGCTCGGCGCCGACACGTACTTCGGGCTGATCGCGCCGAGTGCCGTGTCGGTCTTCGGGATCTTCCTGATGCGGGGATTCCTGCGCTCGATCCCGGACGAGATCCTCGAGTCGGCCCGGATGGACGGTGCGTCCGAGCTCCGGGTCCTCCGTTCGATCGTCTTCCCGTTGGCGGTCCCGGGGATGGCCACCCTGGCGATCTTCACCTTCCTGGGGGCCTGGAACGACTTCCTCTGGCCGCTGATCGTGACCAGCTCGGAGGACATGCGGACGCTGCCGCTGGGGCTCGCCCTGCTGGCCCGCCGGAACAACTCCGACTGGGGGACGACGATGGCCGGGACGATCGTGACCGCCGCGCCGATGATCATCATCTTTCTGCTCATGCAGCGCCGGTTCATCGAGGGTCTGACCGCCGGAGCGGTCAAGGACGGCGGGTGAGCGAGCGGCCGGCGGTCGCCGGCGGCGACCAATTCCTGACCGAGATCGGCGGCCAGCCCGAGGCGATGCGCCGGGCGCACGGAGCGGTGGCCCGCCAGGCGGACCGGCTCGGCGACCTGGCCCGGCGGCCTCGAGACGGGACGATCGTGATGACCGGCATGGGCAGCTCGTACGACGCCTGCCACGTGCCGGTGACGATGCTCACGGAGGGCGGATCGCGGGCGAGCCTGGTCAACGCCGCGGAGCTGCTCCACTTCCAGTCGGCGAGCCTCGACGGCCGGACGACGCTCGTCGTGGTCAGCCAGTCCGGACGGAGCGTCGAGATCGTCCGCCTGCTCGAGGACCTCGCCCGGCGACCAGACCGGCCCTTCGTCGTGGCCGTCACCAACGGGACCGACAACCCCCTGGCAGTCGGGGCCGACGTCGCCTTCGACACGGCGGTCGGCGACGAGCTCGGTCCGTCGACGATGACCTTCGCCGGGTCGCTGGTGGCGCTCGATGCCGTCGCCCGGGTCCTCGCCGCCCCGTCGGCGGAGATCGACGACGTCGTCCGAGCCGTCGGTGCCGATGTCGACGGAGCCGCGAGTGGCGGCCGAGGCGCTGCTCGCCGAGCGGGCGGCGGTCAGCGCGATCATGGTCCGCTGGGCGGCGGCCCGGCCGCACCTGGTCATCCTCGGCCGAGGGACCGGGCGAGCGGCCGCGGACATGGCCGCCCTGACCATCAAGGAGGTCGCCGGGGCCTCCGCCGAGGCGCTGGTGGCGGCAGACTTCCGCCATGGTCCGCTCGAGCTCGTCGACCCGTCGCTGGCGGTCGCGTTCGTGACCCTGGAGACCGCGACCGACGGGATCGATCGGTCGTTCGCGACGGAGCTGTCGATCGGCCCCGCCTCGGTGGTCGTCGTCGGTCGCGAACCGGGCACCGACGGTGCCGTCGCATCGATCGCGATCGGCCCGGTCGACCGGCGCCTCGCGCCCGCGGTCGCGATGATCCCGTTCCAGCTGCTCGCCCGCGAGCTGGCGATCGAGCGAGGACGACGGCCGGGCGAGTTCAGCCGGGCCTCCAAGGTCACGACGCGCGAATGAGCGCGGTGGTCGGTCGCGGCCGGCATTACCTCCAGCGCGACGGGCGGTCGATCGTCCCGGTCGGCGCCCACTTCGTCCCGGTCGAAGGGCCCGATTGGCCGTGGCGGGTCGGACCGGAGGCGTTCGACCGGGCGTTCGCGGCGATGGCCGCGGCCGGGCTCGATACGGTCCGGATCGACCTCCTGTGGGCGGCGCTCGAACCGGCGGAGGGGCGATTCGACGCGGATCACCTCGCGGTCCTCGACGAGATCCTCGCCTCCGCCCGGCGACATGGGCTGCTCCTCCACCCGACGTTCTTCATCGGCGGCGAGGTCGGCGATGCCTACTGGGACGTCCCGTGGCGGGCGGGACGCCACCCGCACCGCGATCCGGGCCTGATCGATCGGCAGGCCGCGCACGTCGCCGAGCTCGGGCGGCGCTGGCGGGACGATCCGGCGATCCTCGCCTGGGACCTGACCGACGAGCCGCCCCTGTGGCTGTTCACCGACACGACGGACGACGACGCGCGAGGCTGGACGGCCGCCCTCGCCGCGTCGCTCCGATCCGTGGACCCGACCCACCTGATCACGATCGGGACGGCCAGCCAGGAGGTCGGGGTCGGACCGTTCCGGGCCGACGTCGTGGCTGGGCTGCTCGACTTCACGACCGTCCATCCGTACCCGACCTACAACCCCGACCTGGTCCCCGACAGCCTGCTCAGTCGACGGATGACCCAGGCGGCGGCCTTCGAGACGGCGCTGGCGGCCGGCGCGGGGCGCCCGGTGATGCTCCATGAGTACGGGGTCTCGTCGGCGCAGTTCGACCCGGAGCTCGCCGCCGACTACGACCGGCTGCTGAGCTGGTCGAGCTTCGGTCGCGGGGCGATCGGCTTCCTCGCCTGGTGCTGGACCGATGCCGAGCCGGCCGCGGCTCGCCGGGCGCCGTACGTCCGCCAGCCGCACGAGACCCAGTTCGGCGTGACCGACCACCTCGGCGGCTTGCGACCGCGTGGTCGGGTCCTCCGGGAGGTCGCCGCGACCCTCGCCGTCCTGTCCGACGACCTCGACGGCCTCGCCGGTGACGGACCGGTCGCCTGCTCGGCCATCCCGGTCCCGCACGAGTACGTCCGCGCCTACGACCCGGCGGGGTTCGGCCTGACCGACGCTCCGGCGGGACCCTATGCCCCGGCCGAGATGGCCTGGGCACCACAGCGGGACCACCTCCCGCTCGTGCGTGGCTGGCTCAACGCGTTCGTGCTTGCGGCGAGGGCCGGAGCGTCGGTGGCGTTCGAGCGCGAGTCGCTCGACGACGTCTGGCCGGTCGTCCCGCTGGTCATCGTCCCGGCGCCGCTCACGTCCACCACGTCGTCGCTGCTCCACGTGCGGACGAGCTTCTGGCACGGCGCGGAGGCGCACTTCGGGCGCGGCGGGTCGCTCTGGCTGTCGATGGCCGCCGATGCGGCCCTGCCCGGGATGGGGTCGCTGGCCGGCTGCCATCTCGCCGACCGCGCGCCCGCGGATCGCCCCGGCACGCTCCGGTTCGTCCGGCCGTGGGGCCCGTTCGCGACGGGGGACGAGCTGACCCTGCCGACCGGCGATGGCTCGCTGTCCACCCGCTGGGCGCGGCTGGCGCTCGACGACGGCGAGGTCGTCGCGCTCGATGCGGACGGCGGCCCCGGCCTGGTCGTCGCCGCCCGCGGGTCGGGGCTCGTCGCGACCTGCGCCGCGCCCGTCGAACTGCTCCTCGCGGCCCGGCCCGATGCGCACGGCGCGCTCGACCGGAGCTGGGGCCTGTACGCCGGGCTGCTCGCCGAGGCCGGCATCCGCGAGCCCGCCTCGGTCGACCATCCGGAGGTGACCTGCGGGACGCTCCACGGTCCGTCCGGTGGACTGGCGGTGCTCACGAACCACGGGGAGGCGGACCTTCGGGTGGACCTCCGGCTGCCGGACGATGCCGCCGCCATCCGTCGCTACCGGCCGACCGGGATCGAGCCGCTCGCGCCGGTCCGTGCGCCGACGGGGGACATCACGGTCGCGCTCGAGCTGCCGCCCCGGGGCTTCGCGATCGTCGGCTGGGTGGGGCGGACGTGACGGCGGCGATCCTGGCCGTCGACGGTGGCAACTCCAAGGCCGACATCGCGCTCGTGGCTCCGGACGGGACGCTCCTCGGGGCGGTGCGGGGGCCGACGGTCTCCCACCAGGCCGTCGGCCTCGGGCCTGGGCTCGATGCCCTCGAGTCGACCGTCGGACACCTGCTCCGTCATGCCGCTGCCGACCCCGACCTGCGGCCGGTGGCGCGGGTCGGCATCTTCACCCTGGCCGGCGCGGACCTCCCCGCCGACATGCGGCTGCTCCGGCGGGCGCTCGTCGAACGGGCGCTGGTCGACGAGGTCGTCGTCCTCAACGACACCCACGCCGCGCTGCGGGCCGGGAGCGATCGCCCGTGGGGTGTCGTCGTCGTCTGCGGTGCCGGGATCAACGGACTGGGGGTCGGCCCGACCGGCCGGACGGTCCGCTTCGCCGGCGTCGGCGAGTACTCCGGCGACCGCGGCGGCGGCGGCGATGTCGGGACCGCCGCCCTGGCGGCGGCGATCCGGGGCCGTGACGGTCGAGGACCCCGAACCAACCTCGAGCGGCGCGTCCCGGCCCACTTCGGTCTGCGCCGGCCCGACGACCTGACGCTCGAGCTGTACTCGGGACGGCTCGACCCGGACCGCCTCCGCGAGCTCACCCCGCTCGTCTTCGCGACCGCGGCCGACGGGGACACCGTCGCGACCGCGATCGTCGACGCCCTGGCCGATGAGGTCGTCGCCTGGGCACGAGCGATCATCCGACGACTGCACCTTACCCGCCGCGACGTCCCGGTCGTCCTGTCGGGCGGTGTCTTCCGGACGTCGTTCGAGCCGTTCTTCGCTCGGATCCGGTCGGGTGTCGCGCGAGTCGCTCCGAGCGCCCTGGTCGAGCGACTCGACGCCCCGCCGGTCCTGGGTGCGGCGCTCCTCGGTCTCGATCGCCTCGAGCTCCAACCCGCCGACCGACGAGCGGCCGAGGTCCGGCTCCGTGCGACCCTGACCGATGACCGGTTGCGGACCGGCGCCGCCGGGCTGCCGGACGAGGGGTAGCGGCCCTCAGCCGAGCGGTTCGTTGTCGATGAGGCGGGTCGAGCCGAGGCGGACCGCCAGCGACAGGAGCGCCGGACCCCGGACCGTGCCGAGCTCCTCGAGCGTGGCCGCATCGGCACAGCTGACGTAATCCACGACCGCCAGCGGTTCGGTGGCAAGGACGGCCTCGACGATCCCGCGCAGGCGGTCGCCCGACCGTTCGCCGCCGGCCCACGCCTCGCGACCGGCCAGCAGCGCTCGATGGAGGACCGGGGCGGCGGCTCGCTCCTCGGCGGCCAGGTGGACGTTCCGCGACGACAGGGCGAGGCCGTCGGGCTCGCGGACGGTCGGACAGGGGACCACCTCCGTCGGCAGCGCCAGGTCGCGGGCCATCCGGTCGATGACCATGACCTGCTGCGCGTCCTTCTGGCCGAAATAGGCTCGTTCCGCCCCGACCAGCGCGAACAGGATGGCGACCACCGTCACGACCCCGTCGAAATGCCCCGGCCGGGCGGCCCCTTCGAGCGGCAGCGCGATCCGGCCGACCGCCACGGTGGTGTCGAAGCCCGGGGGATAGACGTCGTCGACCGACGGCGCCCAGACCAGGTCGACCCCTTCGTCGGTGCAGATCAGCACGTCGCGCGCTTCGTCGCGCGGGTAGCGGCCGAAGTCGTCGGCGGCGTTGAACTGGCGGGGATTGACGAAGATCGTGGCGACGGTCGTCGCCATCTCGGCGCGGGCCCGCCGGAACAGCGAGCGATGGCCTTCGTGGAGCCAGCCCATCGTCGGCACCAGGCCGACCGGACGGGGAGCGTCGGCCAGGGCGTCTCGAAGCTCGGCCCGCGTGCGGACGACCCGGGTCAAAGGTCGCGATCGAGCGGGATCCCACCCACCGGGATGCCGGCATCTCCGATCGGCCGGTCGAGGACGGACTTCCCGAGGACGTCGCCGAGGACGTCGTCGTCCATCCGGACGGTCTGCTCCGGCCCTGGGAATGTGCCGTCGGCGACCTCGGCGGCGTAGGCGCGCGCGGCGGCCAGGATCGTGCCGCGCAGGTCGGCGTACGGCTTGGCGTGGCGAGGGATGAAGTCGCCCAAGCCGAGCAGGTCGGTCACGACCTGGACCTGGCCGCTGCAGCCGGCCCCGGCGCCGATCCCGATCGTCGGGATCCTCAGCCGGTCGGTGATCGCGGCGGCGAGCTGTTCCGGGACGAGCTCGAGGACGATCGAGAACGCGCCAGCCTCCTGGATCGCCAGGGCATCGCCGAGCAGCGCCCGCGCCCCCTGCCGGCTCTTGCCCTGGACACGGACCTTGCCGATGGCGTTGATCGACTGGGGCGTGAGGCCGATGTGACCCATCACCGGGATGCCTGCCTTGACCAGCGTCTCGACGATCCGGGCGCTCCGGACGCCGCCCTCGACCTTGACAGCCTGCGCTCCGGCCTCGCGCAGGAAGCGGCCGGCACTGTCGAGTGCCTCCTCGGGCCCCGAGTAGGACAGGAACGGCATGTCGCCGACGACCAGCGCGCGACCGGCCCCGCGGACCACGGCCTTGGTGTGATGGATCATCTCGTCCATCGTGACCCGCACGGTGGACTCGTAGCCGAGCATCGCCTGGCCGAGCGAGTCGCCGACCAGGAGCATCGGGATGCCCGCCTGAGCGAGGATCTGGGCGGTCGGGTAGTCGTAGGCGGTGAGCATGGCGATCCGCTCGCCGTCGGCGTACATCCGGGCGATATCGACGACGGTCAGGCGAGGCCCCGCGGCCGACCCGCCGGCAGGCGGTCGAGGGTTCGGGTTCGAACTGGCGCTCACGATCGGATCGACTCCTCGGGCTGGCTATGCGCTCCGCCCAGCATACGCGGCCCGCGCGAGTCCGCAGGAGTCGTCCGTCGCGGCCTACGCGGTGGCAGTGGGGACGATCGGCCCGGTCGGCCGGTCCGGTCGACTCCGCCGGACCCGTCGGACGATGAAGAATGCGATGGCGCCGAGGACCCCGAGGACCAGGATGACGGGCAGCCACAGGATGGCGAACCAGATGCCGGCCGTCGCCAGCGCCTGGCCGACCTGGACCAGGCTCGCGGTCGCCCGATCGACCTCGCCGGCCGGGTCGTAGCCCTGCTGGGCGGCGACCACGGCGACCGTCTCGAGGCCGTAGGTCACGTCGAGCGTCCCGAATGCCGACTGCTCCTCGAGGTGCTTCTTCTCGGTCTCGAGCTGCTCGATCTGGCCGCGGACCGCCGTCAGCTGGTTCTGGACGTCGAGCACGTCGCTGATCTTGATCGCCCGGTCCATGATCGCCTGGAGCGCGCGTTCGGTGGCCTGCAGGTTCGCGATCCGGGCGCCGAGATCGAGCACCTGACCGGTCACCTCGGCACTCTGGGTCTGCTCGGCCACGACCTTGTCGGCGACGCCGCGAAGGGCGACGAGGGCGTCGTCCCAGTGCGCCGCCGGGATGCGGTAGGTGACCCGCGCCACGGCACTCTCACCATCACCGGACCGTTCGGAGCCGCTGACGTACCCGCCGAGAGCGGCGATCTTGGGGCTCGCCTGACCCAGGGCGGCGTCGATCCCCGTCACCTGGAGGGCGAGCGTCCCGGTCTTGATGATCAGCAGGTCCGATGGGACCGCGTCCGCCTCGGGTCCGCCGGTGACGGGGGCCGCCCGGGCGGGCTGCGGCGCGACCGCCCCGTCGACCGAGGATCCGGTGGTCGACACGATCCCCTCGGGGACCGATCCGGTCGACGGCCCCGACCCGCCGACCTTCGTAAGGCTCGTCGAGCTCGCCGAGCAGGCTGCCAGGAGGATCGCCAGGACCGCCAACGGTACCGACCAGCGCCACCGCCGGGCCTTCGAGATGTGTCCACGCATCGCCGGAACCTCCGCCCCAGGCCCCGGGACCGTCCTGGTTCCGGCTGCCGTCGGGCTGACGCTCCACCGGAGCGCCGGGTTCCGCGTCCTCGCTACACCGGCGACGAGCGGTCAGCCGGCGCGGCCCGCCAGCCGCAGCGCCAGCCGGTCGAGGAGGCGATCGGCGACCTCGCGCTTCGACACGAGCGGCCAGGCCTCGGGCTCCGAATCGGCGGCGTAGACCGTCACCCGGTTCGTGTCGGTCCCGAACCCCGAACCCGGCTCGCCGACGTCGTTGGCCACGAGCAGGTCCACGCCCTTGCGCCGGAGCTTGTCGGCGGCCCGGTCGAACGATCCGGTCTCGGCCGCGAACCCGACCAGGAGCGGCGGCGGCTGGAGCGGGTCTCGCGTCCGGGCACCGCTGGCGTCGAGGCCGTGCGCGATCCGGGCGACCTCGGCCAGGATGTCCGGGGTCGGCTCGAGCTCGAGCGTCAACGGGCCGCCGCGAACGAGCTTGACGTCGGCCGGGGCGACGGGTCGGAAGTCGGCGACCGCCGCGGCCATGACCAGGACGTCGAACGCGGCCGCGCCGTCCGTCCGGACCAGCCGGTCGAGGAGGGCGGCGCGCAGCTGGCCGGTCGACTCCACCCGGACGATCTCGGCCGCCGCTGGGAGGGCGACGCTGACGTTGGCAGCGATCAGGGTCACCACCGCTCCTCGGTCCAGGGCCGCTTCGGCGATCGCGACGCCCATCCGCCCGGTGGAACGGTTGCCGATGAACCGGACCGGATCGATCGGCTCGGCGGTGCCGCCCGCCGTCACCACGACCCGTCGCCCGACGAGATCCGCGTCGCGCGGCCCGACGGCCAGCCGGGGCGGCCGGGCGGCCGGATCGGGCGCCCGCACGGGCCCATCGCCGGCCGCGGCGACGACGGCGTCGACGATCCGCGACAGCTCGGCCAACCGGCCGAGCCCGACCTGGCCCGACGCGAGCGGCCCCAGCTCGGGTTCGACGATCGTGTAGCCGAACCCCTCCCGAAGGCGCGCGACGTTGGCCCGGGTCGCCGGGTGGGCGTACATCTCGCCGTCCATCGCCGGCGCGACGACGACCGGCGCGGCCGTGGCCAGGCAGGCGGCGGTGACGGGGTCGGCCGCCAGGCCGTTGGCCATCGCCCCGAGCCAGTGCGCCGTCGCGGGGGCGACGACCAGGACGTCGGCGCTGTCGGCGATCACCACGTGCCCGATCCGGCCGTCGGGCAGCAGGTCGAGGATGTCGCCGTCGACCGGGTGACCGCTGAGGGCGGCCAGCGTCAGCGGCGCGACGAACCGCGCGGCCGACGGGGTCAGGAGGACCTGGACGTCGGCGCCCTCGGCGCGGAGCAGGCGGATGAGCTCGGCGGCCTTGTAGGCCGCGATCGAGCCGGTGATCCCGAGTCCCACCAGCCGGCCGGCGAGCCCACCGCTCACGCCAGTCCGGCCTCGAGCGGCTCGCCGCCGCTCACCTCGGCGTGCAGGATCGCGAGGCCCTTCAGGGTGAGCTCTGGGTCGATCGCGTCGATCCCGGGGATCCCACGGGCCCATGGCGCCGCCGACAGTCCACCGGTCAGGATCGCGCGGACGTCGGCGACGTCGACGCCGCTCGACTCGGCCAGCTCGAGGCGGATCCGGCCGAGCAGCCCGGTCACGAGCGCCTGGTAGCCGAGGATCGCACCCGACTGCATCGCTCCGATCGTGTCCCGGCCGATCGCGCGGTCCGGGGTGATCAGCTCGATCCGTGGCAGCTTCGCCGTGTGCGCGGCGAGCGCCTCGATCCCGACCTCGAGCCCCGGGGCGATGGCCCCTCCGACGAACGCCCCGTCGCCGGCGACCGCGTCGAAGGTCGTGGCGGTCCCGAGGTCGATGACGACCGCGGGCGTCCCATGCAGCCGCGCGGCCGCGAGCGCGTTGACCAGCCGGTCGGCACCGACGTCCGTCGGGCGATCGACCCGGATCGCGATCGGGACGCGGCCGGCGCCGGCCGTCAGCAGCGACACGCCGTGGCGCCGGGCGACCGCGGCCAGCGCATCGGTCAGGGTCGGGACGACGGACGCGCAGGCGATCGCCGACAGCCCGTCGAGGTCGGCGTCATCGAGCCGGAGGAGGCCCGCCAGGAGCAGCTCGAGCTCGTCGCCCGTGCGCATCGGCAGGCTCGCTGCCCGCCGGCTGGCGATGAGCGACCCATTCCGGAATAGGCCGGTCGTGACGTTGGTGTTGCCGATGTCGACCGCGAGGAGCATCTCCCGATGATACGCGGCCGCCCCGGCCCGCTCGACCGGCACCTACCGTATTGTCGGGAGGCGGTCGGCTGGGGTAGATTCCAAGGCAGGCGGACGGCGCTCCCCGAGCGTGGTCCCGCACCACCATCGCCGCCGGGAGAAGTGCGTGTCGTCCGTCCTGCCGCCCGCGAAGTTCTTCGTCAATCGCGGCATCGTGTCCAGCCGGACGGACCTCTACAACCTCCTGCGACCGCTCCTCAAGCAGACCGTCACGTACCGCTACGTCCGCGGCCACGACGTGGTCAGCCACGGGACCGGCTGGGTCGAGCGGATCGTCCTCGATCACCCCGAGGTCTCGACCTACTTCACCCCGCTGTCGATCTGCCTGAACATCGACTCGTTCGAGCACCTCGAGTTCGACACCCGCCCCGACCAGCTCCTCGTCTACACCCTCGTCCAGGGCGACGAGCGCGTCGTCCTCGAGTTCGCCCCGATCGGCAGCGACGAGCACGAGCCGCCGTTGCCCCGCCAGCTCGAGTTCGATACCAGTGGCTTCGTCCAGATGGAGCTGCTCGGTCTGGACCGCGAGGACGCCTGACCCGCGGGGGAGACGCAGGCGCAGCTGGGCACAACGTAGGCGCAACGCGCCGGTCGCCGCCGGAGGGACGGTCGACCGGCTGAGGTTCCGGGGGCGGGTCCCCGCTGGCGGCGGTGCGTGACCGACCGCGGAGCGGGTCCCAGGAGTGCGGGCGCGCTGGCGCGGACCTGACCGCCTCGGTCCGGCGCGCCACACGGGAGTGGAGGGTAGCGGTCCGTGGAAGCAGCACAGTCGGATCGAGTGCCGGCCCCGGCGCCGGAGTCCGGGCTCGCCGGGTACTTCAAGTTCGCCGAGCGGGGGACGAGCCTGCTCACCGAGACGAGGGCGGGCCTGACCACGTTCCTGGTGATGGCCTACATCATCTTCCTGAACCCGGCCATCCTGAAGGCCGCCGGGATCGATGTCCCGGCTGCGGCCGCGGCGACGGCCCTGGTCGCCGGGGTCATGACGATCGCGATGGGCGCGGTCGCGAACTACCCCCTGGCGATCGCCGCCGGGCTCGGGATCAACGGGTTCGTCGCGTTCGGCCTCGTCCTCGGTCGCGGGCTGACCCTGCCCGGCGCGATGGGCGTCATCGTGCTCGAAGGCATCGTCGTGACGGTCCTCGTGGTCGTCGGCCTCCGGGAGGCGATCATGAACGCCGTCCCGCTCGCGCTGAAGCGGGCGATCGGCGTCGGGATCGGCTTGTTCATCCTGTTCATCGGCTTCGTCAACGGCGGCCTCATCGTGTCGCCGACCGGCGGCGTCCCGCCCGTCGTCCCGGTCTACCCGACGACGACCGCCCACTTCGTCTTCCTGCTCGGCCTCGCGATCACCATCGGGCTTTTCGTGATGAAGATCCGGGCCGCCCTGATCATCAGCATCTTCGTGACGACGGTCATCGCCATCCTGGCGGGCGTCCAGACGCTTCCGTCGAACCTGGCGGTCACCCCCAGCTTCGCGACGCTCGGCCAGTTCAGCCTGACCGAGCCGTTCGAGAAGCTCGGGTTCCTGACCGCGCTCCTGGTGATCTTCACCGTCATGCTCACCGACTTCTTCGACACGATGGGCACCGCGACCGGCGTCATCGCCGAGGCGGGGCTTGCCCAGCCGGACGGCTCGGTCCCCGGGATCGGCCGGATCCTGATCGTCGACAGCGTGGCGGCGGTCGCCGGCGGGGCGGCCGGGATCAGCTCGAACACGACGTTCATCGAGAGCGCCGCCGGCGTGGCGGATGGGGCCCGGACGGGGTTCGCTTCGATCGTCACGGGCGTGCTGTTCCTGCTCGCCATCTTCCTCACCCCGCTGGCGAGCCTCGTCCCTGCCGCGGCGACGGCGCCGGTCCTGGTGATCGTCGGGTACCTGATGTTCACTCTGGTGAAGGACATCCCATTCAGCGACGTCGAGGAGGGCCTCCCGGCGCTCCTGACCCTGATCCTGATGCCGCTGACCTACGACATCACCGTCGGGATCGGTGCCGGCTTCATCAGCTGGGTGTTCATCAAGGTCGTCCGGGGCAAGTTCAGCGAGATCCACCCGCTCATGTGGGTGGTCGCCGGTGCGTTCCTCATCTTCTTCGGCCAGGCCTGGATCCAGGGACTGCTGCCCAAGTAGTCCCGCGCCGCACGCGGAACGGCCGGCCTGCCCAGGCCGGCCGTTCCTGTACCATCCGGGCGATGTTCGAACGAACGGCGTTGCCCGGTGGGCCGCGCGTCATCAGCGCCCGCCTGCCGGGGTCACGCTCGGTGTCGATCGCGGCCTACGTCCTGGCCGGCTCCCGACTCGAGACCCCCGCCCAGGCGGGTGTGGCCCACTTCATGGAGCACATCACGTTCAAGGGGACGACCGCGTTCCCGACGACGCAGGCCATCTCCGAGGCCATCGAGGGCGTCGGCGGTAGCTTCAATGCCGCCACGGATCGGGAATCGACCGTCTACTGGGTGCGCGTCCCGAAGCGCGAGGCGCGGCGGGCGGCGGACGTCGTCGCGGAGCTCATCGTGCGGCCCCGCCTGCTCGACGACGAGATCGACCATGAGCGGTCGGTCATCGTCGAGGAGATCCGGTCCTACCTCGACGACCCGTCCGAGTACGCCCAGATCCTCATCCAGCAGGGGATGTACGGCGACGGTGCGCTTGGGCGCGAGATCTGCGGCGACGAGGAGGGCATCCGAAGCCTGCCGACCGCGACCATCCACGACTTCTGGGCGGAGACGTACCGGCCGTCGAACGTAGTCGTCGCGCTCGCCGGCGACCTCGACCACGAAGAGGCCCTCGACCTGGTCGGGCCGGCGTTCGGGACCGGCGACGGTGCCTCGGGCACGTTCGAGCCGGCGCCGAGCCTGCCGGCCGGTGAACCGTATCTCCTCGGCAACCGCGACACGTCGCAGGCCCACCTGTGCATCTCGGTCCCGGCCTACCGGCGCGACCACCCCGACTCGTGGGCGCTCGGTGTCCTCAACGGCGTCCTCGGCGAAGGGATGAGCAGTCGCCTGTTCCTGTCCGTCCGCGAGGAGCTCGGACTGGCCTACGACGTCGGATCCGGGATCACGGAGTACGCCGACACGGGCTCGGTCGGGATCTACGCCGGCGTCGACCCGGACAAGCTCGAGCCGGCCGTTCAGGCGATCCTCGCCGAGCTGGGCCGTCTCCGCGATGCCGATGTCCCGGCCGACGAGCTGGCCAAGGCCAAGGCGTACCTGTCGGGCGGCCTCGAGCTCCGGATGGACGACACCCGTCATCTGGCGTCGTGGATCGGCGGGCAGGAGGCGCTCCACGAGCGCGTCCTCACGCTCGACGAGGCGCTCGAGGCGGTGGCCGAGGTGTCCGCCGACGACATCCGGCGGGTCGCTGTCGAGCTGTTCGTCGACGAGCGGCTCCGGCTGGCCGTGGTCGCGCCACGCGGGCACGGCCTGGGTCTGGAACGGGCCATGCGGCTGCCGGACTGAGATGCTCGATGACCGGCGGATCGGATCGCAGGCGCCACGCCAGTGGATGAGATGAGCCGGGAGGGGGTGCGGGCCGAGGCCGTGGAGCCCGAGAGGGCCGTCGCGCCGGGCGAGTCGACGACTCCGGCCGAGGCCGTCGCGCCGGGCGAGTCGACGACTCCGGCAGAGGCCGTCACGTCGGGCGAGGTCGTCACGTCGGGCGAGGTCGTCGCGTCGGGCGCCGTGTCCGAGGGTGCGCCGCCGGCCGGGATCGTCGAGCAGATCGACCGTCCCGGCATCGATCGGACGACCGATCGCCGTCTGGCCCGCCTGCACCTGCGGACCGGGTCACGGGCCCTGGCGCGGGCGGAGCTCGAGACGCTGGCCGGGGCCGGCGGCCTCGATGACGAGTCGCTGCTGGACCTCGCCGAGATCCGCTGGCGGACGGACGACCTGACCGGCGCGGGCGAGGCCGCCGCCGCCTACCTCGCGAGCGGCCGGGAGGCGTCCCTGGCCCTGGTCATCGTGGCCGAGGCGACCGCCGCCCTCGGCCGACCCGGCGAGGCGCGACGGCTCGCGGGCCGGGCGCTCGAGCTGATCGACGGACCGCTCGACGGCGTGTTCGCGGGGATGCCGCGGAGTGACGTGTGGCCGGCCCAGCCCGTCGAGCGGGCGGAGGTCGTCGGTGGCCTGGGCAGCGGGCCGTCGGAGTCGGGCGATCCCGTGCCGGCTGCCGCCGCTGGGGGAGCGACGGTGGCCGCGGTCGCGACGCGGTCGGGGTCGGATCCCGGGTCAGGCCCGGCGATCGGACCGGTCGCGGTCGGGGTCGCGATGCGCCCGGATCCGGGTCGGCCCTTCCCAGGGGACGGGGAGGCGATGCCGGACCCCGGCTCCGAGCTCGCCGCCGCCCGGGCCGCCCTCGCCGCCGGGGACCGGTCTGGTGCGGCGATCCGGTTGGCGGTCGTGCTCCGCCTGTCGCCTGCCCTCGCGCCGGCGGTCCTGGACGTCGCCGCGGCGGAACCGGGACCGGGCTTCGACCTGGTCCGAGGCGATGCGCTCCGCCTGGTCGGCCGCGAGTCGCAGGCCCGACGCTCGTTCGCCGCCGCCTCCCGGGGCTCGGCGACCGGGGAGCGCGAGCTCGGACAAGGGGAGACGGACCCCGGAGGCGGCGCTGGGCCCGAGGCACCTGCGGATCCGGCGCGGACGCGGATCCAGAAACGGATCGGGCGCGCTGACGCCGACCTCCGCCGCGCTATCCTGTGCCGGCAAGCACCCCACCAAGAGGACCCTGACCTCGTGACCGAACGCACCCTTGTCCTGATCAAGCCCGACGGCGTGCAGCGGCTGCTCGTCGGCCGGATCCTGTCGCGGTTCGAGGAGCGCGGCCTGAAGCTCGTCGGCCTCAAGCTCGTCCGGGTCAGCCGCGAGCTCGCGGAGCAGCACTACGCGATCCACAGTGCCCGGCCGTTCTTCGGCTCGCTCGTCGACTTCATCACCTCGAGCCCGCTGGTCGCATTCGCGGTCGAAGGCCCGAACGCCATCGCCGTCGTTCGAACGATGGTCGGGGCGACCCGGCCCAACGAGGCCGCCCCGGGCACGATCCGCGGGGACTTCGCGCTGGAGACCGCGCAGAACCTGATCCATGCCTCGGACGGACCCGAGACGGCGACCACCGAGCTCGCCCTGTGGTTCTCGCCGGACGAGCTGCTCGGCTACGACCGCGACATCGATCGCTGGGCCCTCGCCCCGGAGGACTGACCGCGCGTCGCCGGGCTCAGCTCGGCGACGGGGTCGGCGCGACGCTCGACAGTGGAGTCGGCGACGTCGTCGTCGGTGAGGCCGTCGGCGTGGTGCCCTCGGTCGGGGATGCGACGTCGGTCGGCCCGGCCGTTTCGTCCGGCGATCCGGACCCGCCGGCCGATGCGCTCGGGATCGGGGCGAAGGATGGGGCGCCGCTCTCGTCCGGCGCGCGGCTCTCGGACGGGGCCGGCGACGCCGGCTCGGTCTGACCCGGCACGAACGTCTCGGTCGGGGCGACCGGCTCGGGCGCCGGCGCTGCTGCCGCCGCCGGTCCACCCAGGCCGCCGACCCCGACCGCGAGCGCGGTCAACGCCAGGACGAGGACCCCGGCCGACGCGATCGGGGCGCGGTTCGCCCGCCAGATCGACGCGCCGGTGGACTCGAACCGAGTCAGCGCCCCGCCGACTGGCCTCGGGTCCCGGCGACGGGGTCGTCCAGGACGATCGGGGTCGGCGGACGTCTCGTGCGCGTCATCGCCTGGACCGGTCGAGTCGGACGTCCCGGTCGACCCGCGATCCGCCGCGGCCGCGACGCCGTCGGTCACCAGCGCGCCGGCATCGGATCCGTCGACCGCGCCCACGCGACGAGGTCGCTCCGTCGCCCCGGCCAGGACGAGGGTCGACGGCGGCCGCAGGCCGGCGAGTGCGATCCGGCCGTAATACCCGAGCGAAGCGAGGCCGCCGACCAGGACGAGCAGCCGCAGCGGGCCGGTCGTGATGCTCAGGTCGACCAGCCGGCTCCGAACGTCCCAGGCGACGAGGCCGGGCACGCCCAGGGTGGCGACCACGATGAGCAGAAGCCCCAGACCCAGGCCGGGAGAGCGTCGTGCCCAGCCGCCGAGCTCGGGCAGGCTGCCGGTCCGGAACCGCGTCCGGACCGCGACCGCCCAGGCGGCGAAGGCGGTCTTGACGACCACGAACACGAGGATCCAGGTGCGCGTCGGCTGCCACGCGATCGGGTCGAGGATGGCCAGGCCAAGGATCACGAACCCGGCGTCCTGGACGATCGAATACCCGACGATGTGTTCGAGGTCGTCCTGGAGCCAGGCCGCGACAGCTCCCAGGACGATGCTCAGGACCCCGACCGTCAGGACGACCGAGCGCTCGACCTGGAGCGGCAGCAGCAGCGGCGCGATCGAGCGGTCCGTCCAGGCCAGCGCGACGACGGCGAACGCGGCCGGCGCCCAGGCGAGGAGCAGCGGGAGCGCGATCTCCGGCGCGGACTCGGACAGTCGGGCCGCCCAGCGGTGGAAGGGGATCGCGCCAAAGCGGATGGCGGCCGCGAGCGCGACGGCCATGTAGGCGACGCCGAACACGGTCGGCTCCTCGGCCAGCGGGCCGAGCGGTCGGGCGATCCACGCCATTCCCACGATGGCGATCGCCCCGGCGACCGCGATCGCCCGGAACTCGCGGCTGGCGACCTGGACGTTGCTCGCCGTGATCGGTCGGACGATGGTGACCAGGGACCCGACGAGCGCCCCGGCCAGGATGGCCATCAGCGCCGTGATCGAGTCGCCGATCGCCAGCGCCAGGCCGATCGCCCCGAACCCACCGAGCAGCGCGGCCGGCAGGTTGCGCTGCCAGGCGGTGGCGAGGCCGATGAGGGCGATGATCAGGCCCGTCGAGCACCCCAGGGCGAGGAAGAGCCGTCCGAATTCCGTGGCCTCGAGCCGTCCCGGGCCGACACCGAGTCGATCGCCCGGGACGATGGCGAGCGCCGCGATCGTCGCCGCGATGAGTCCGAGCAGGCCGATCGCGAGCGACAACCGCCGATAACCGCGCGCGATCAGGGCCCCTGCGGCGGCCCCGAACGCCACGGCCAGGAACGGGACCAGGCTCATGGCTCGGTCGGCTCGGTCGCGGGTGTCGGCCCGGTCGGCTCGGCCGGTGCTGTCGGCCCGGTCGGCTCGCTGGGCGCGATCGGCTCGGCCGGCCCGGTCGGCTCGCTCGACGAGGTGGGCGCGATCGGCTCGCTCGACGAGGTGGGCGCGATCGGCTCGGCCGGCGCTGTCGGTTCGACGGCGTGGACGGGGGCGGATCGGTGCGGTCGGAGCGAACGGCCCAGGCTGCTCGGAGCCGTCGGAGTGAGCGGGTGGGCCTCGTACATCGCGCTCAGGCGTCGCTCGTTGCGCATCGTCAGACCGCCCGTCGCCGCGACGACGTTGGCGCACAGGACCGCGACCGTCCCCAGCAGCCCGACGGTCAGCGCCGCGGTCATCAGCTGCTCGAGCGGCTGGGGCGTACCGGCCAGTCCGACCCGGACCAGCTCGGCACCCGTGACCAGGATCGCCAGCGCGACCCCGAGCCGGAAGATGTCGGCTCCGCGGACGATCGGCGCCACCGCGATGACCGCCAGGGCGAACCCGGTGGCGCTGGCCTCGGGCGGGCCGAGCGCCGCGCTCCCGAGGCCGCTCGTGCCATAGCCGATGACGAACGCGGCCGCCGCAGCCAGCGTCTCTGCCGGTAGCCCGACGAGCGAGCCCCGGGTGACGACCGTGGTCTCGCGGAGCACGACGAACAGGAGGTACCCGGCGAGGAGGGCGGCCACGATCCGGGTCGCGATCGCGGCAGGGGTCGGCAGGGGATCCGCCAGGAAGGGTGCGGCCGACAGGGCCACCACGAGTCCGGCCACGGCCACCCGAGCATCGCGCCCCGCGATCGCCGCCAGGGCTCCGGCGACGGTCACGATCGCGGCGAGGCCGAGGAGGACGCTCACGGCGTCCCGGCTTGGACCTCCGGATAGGTCGGCGTCGGGAGGATCCCGAACGCGCTGAGCGGCCAGTAGCGCAGCCAGGCGCGACCGATGACGCTGTCCCGCTTGATCGGGCCGAACACGCGCGAGTCTGACGACTCCGCGCGGTGGTCGCCCAGGACGAAGAGCTCGTCGGCCCCGATGGTCCACTCGCTCCGGTCGGGGGGTGCGACCGTCGGCTGGTACGGCGACGAGCCGGGGTAGGTGTACGGCTCGTCGATCGCCTTGCCGTTGACGATCACCTGCCCGTCGCGCACCGCGATCGTGTCGCCGGGGAGACCGATGATCCGCTTGATGAACGGCGTGTTGCTGCCCTGGTCGTAACCGGCCGGCGGCGAGAAGACGACGACGTCGCCGCGGCCGTAGTCGTTGATCCGGGGGGTGAGCTTGTCGACCAGGACGTACTGCCCGGGCTGAAGGGTGTTCTCCATCGACATCTGCTGGACCTGGTACGGCTGGGCGACGAAGTTCTGGATGACGAGGAAGATGACAAGGGTCAAGACCAGTGTCTCGACGACCTCGAAGAGACACCCGAGGGGGCGTTTGCTCACAAGTCCGGCAGTATAGGTGCTGTGCTATCGTCCTGCCCCGTGACCCCCTCCCGCCGACGGCGGTGAGCCGGATGCCCCGACGGTCGATCGAGACGCTGATCGGCCTCGCGGCGGTCGTCGCGCTCGCGCTCGTCCTGTACAACGCCACCCTGGTCGACCGGCGACCTCCGACCGTCAGCCAGGTCTCGCTCAGTGCGACCGCGGATGGGGACGATCGACTGGCCCAGACGCTGACCGCGATCGACCTGAGCTTCAGTGAGCCGGTCGATCGGACCTCCGTCGAGCAGCGCTTCCGGATCGAGCCCTACGTCGGCGGCACCTTCACCTGGGATCGCTCCACGACCGCGATCTTCACCCCGGCCAGGAAGCTCCCGCCGGCCACCGAGTTCTCGGTCAACGTCGTCGCCGGGTTCACCGATGTCGAGGGCAACGCGGCGCCCGACGCCAGCGAAGCGTTCGTCTTCCGGACGGTCGGCCAGCCGGTGGTCCTGGCGATGACGCCCGAGTCCGGCACGACCGGCGTGGCGACCGACGCGACGGTCAGCCTGCGCTTCGACCGACTGATGGATACCGCCTCGGTCGAGGCCGCCACCCGGATCCTCCCGCCGGCGCCGTTCCGGGCGAGCTGGACCGGTCCCGACCTGACGATCGCGTTCGAGGCGCCGCTCGCATTCGGCACGCCGTATACCGTTACCGTCGGAGCCGACGCGGCAGATACCGACGGCAGTCCGCTGGCGGTCCCCTTCAGCGGCACGTTCACCACCGTCGCGGCCGGGCTGGGGATCGATGCGGTCGTCCCTGCCGATGGCGTCGCCGGGATCGGTCTTCGGACGCCGATCGCGATCCTGTTCGACGGCCCGATCGACCCGGCCTCGGTCGCCGACGCCATCCGGATCACGCCCGCGATCCCCGGCGAGGTGCAGGTCGTCGCCTTGCCGAGCGACCTCCCGCCGGTCGTGCCGCCGCCCGCACCGAGCGACGGCTCACCCTCGGCGCCTCCCGCGGTACCGACGCCGTCGCCGGGCCCGGGATCGGTCCTCCTGTTCACGCCGGCGAGTCCGCTGGCGGCGCACACCACGTATACGGTGGAGTTGGGCCCCGACGTCCGGCGGGCGGGCGATCCCGGCCAGGTGGCGGCCGGCCGATCGTGGACGTTCACCACCGGTGGCCAGACGGCGAGTGCCCAGAACCAGATCGCGTTCCTGTCCCCGCGCGGCGGCGTCCGCAACGTGTGGCTGATGAACCCGGATGGGTCGAACCCGCGCCAGGTCACGACCGAGCTGGCCCCGGTCAGTGCCTACGACGTGTCGTCCGACGGCCGGACGATCGTGTATTCGACCGCCGGCGCCGTCCGGGTCCTGCGGCTGGACAGTGGCGACCTGGCCACGATCACCGCGCCCGGCCTGTTCGAATACGAGCCCGTCCTGACGCCGGATGGGAAGTCGGTCCTCGTCGGACGCCGCGATGCGACCGGGGCCGATGTCGGGTACTGGCTCGAGCCCATCCCGGGAGCCGACAGCGCGGCAGCCGAGCGCCAGGTCCTGCTGGACGGCGCCCCGCCCCTCGGATCATCGGCCTTCGGGGGCGACGGCCTGGTGGCCGGACCGGGCGTGTCGGATTGGTCGCACCGCGCGGTCTTCGACCCGACCGGAGCCTCGTTCCTGCTCGTCGACGGACAGGGTCGCCTGCCGCTCGTGACCCTGGATGGCGCGTCCGACGTCCCGACCGCCGTGTACCAGCCGCTCTCGAACGTCATCGGCGACCCGGCCTGGGACCCCGTCCGCGAAGGCTTCGTGATCGTCGCCGACCAGGCCGACGGGACCGGTCCCGCGGTCCAGGCGGTGATCCATCCGACGCCGGCGTGGTTCCCGGCGAGCGGGCCGCCGGCCGTCGCGGTCCACGGAGGCATCGCGACGCTCGTCGCGCCGAACGGCGATCACCTCGGCTATTCGCCCGGGCCCGACCGGAAGCTCGACGGCCTGACCAGCTCGACCGACCTCTTCGATCGGGCGCCCGGGTTCTCGCCCGACGGGACGACGTTGCTGTTCGGGCGGGTCGAGGCCTCGGATCCGACCCGGTCCGCGGGGATCTGGCTGGCCGGTCTGGATGGGCGGGACCTCCGCCAGCTGTCGACCGACGGGACGGCCGCGCGCTGGCTGCCGTAGCCCCCGTCGCCTCTGCATATCCCCGCGGCGAGCGAGTTTGACCCGCCTCCAAGCCGCTTGCTACACTCGCGCCCGACCTGAAAGGTTCCAGTCCCGGAGGAACGCCGGGACGAGCGCCCCGCCCCCCGACATCCCCTGACCCGAGCGTCAGGGCCGCACGCGCCACGCGCGCCACCACCCGGTCCCAGGAGGAGACGCACACCCACATGGACGCCCAGGCGCTCCAGTTGATCATCCCCGTCGCCGGCATCGCGGCGGTCCTCTTCGCCCTCTACCTCGCTCGGGACGTGCTCGCCAGGGACCAGGGTCCCCAGGCCATGCAGGACGTCGCCGGGACGATCCTCGAGGGCGCCGTGGCGTTCATCCGGCGGCAGTACCGGACCATCGCGATCATGGCCCTGTTCGCCAGCGTCATCCTCGGCGCGATCATCGCGGCCGTCGAGACGAAGGACTTCGCCGAGACCGAGTTCTTCGGCCTGGACCTCGGGATCCGGACCGGCTTCGCCTTCCTGGTCGGCGCGACGTGCTCGATGGCCTGCGGGATCATCGGGATGTACATCAGCGTCAAGGCCAACGTCCGGACCGCATCGGCCGCGCAGCGCGGCCTGGTCGAGGCGGTCCAGGTCGCGATGCGGGGTGGGGCCGTCAGCGGCTTCCTCGTCGTCGCCCTGTCGCTCCTCGGGGTGTACGGGATCTTCGTCCTGTACGGCGGACTCGATCACCCGGCGGTCGCGCCGTTCCTGATCGTCGGGTTCGGCTTCGGCGCCAGCTTCGTCGCCCTGTTCGCCCAGCTCGGCGGCGGGATCTACACCAAGGCCGCCGACGTGGGGTCGGACCTCGTCGGCAAGGTCGAAGCCGGGATCCCGGAGGACGACCCCCGCAACGCCGGCGTCGTCGCGGACCTCGTCGGCGACAACGTCGGGGACTGCGCCGGCCGCGGGGCCGACCTGTTCGAGTCGACCGCGGCCGAGAACATCGGCGCGATGATCCTCGGCGTCAGCGTCTACGCCATCGCGCTGAAGGCCGGCTGGCCGAACCCGGCCGCGTGGATCTTCTTCCCGCTCGTCGTCCGGGCGTTCGGGCTGTTCGCCACGATCATCTCGGTCGCCTTCTTCATCCGCGGTCGCGAGGACGAGGATCCGATGAACATCCTCAACCGCGGCTACTGGGCCACCACGCTCCTGTCGGTCGTCGGCCTGGCCATCACGACCAACGTGATGATGTCCACCGGCACGCAGACCGGCCCGGACGGCCTGCCGACCTGGATCTACTTCTTCGGCGCAGGGCTGGTCGGTCTGGCCACCAGCGTCGTCTTCGTCTACATCACGCAGTACTACACGGCCGGCTCCTACCGCCCGGTCCGCGAGATCGCCGAGGCGTCCAAGACCGGGCCCGCGACGAACATCATCGCCGGGGTCGCGGTCGGGTTCGAGACGACCGCGGTCACGGCCATCTCGATCGTCATCGCCCTGTTCGTGAGCCATTGGCTCGGCGACCGGGCGGGCATCGTCAACGAGAACGGGGTCAACGTCGGCGGGATCTTCGGGACGGCGGTCGCGACGATGGGCATGCTGATGACCACGGCCTACATCCTGGCGATGGACACCTTCGGCCCCATCACCGACAACGCCGGTGGGATCGCCGAATTCAGCCGCGCCGAGGCCGGCGCCCGGACCATCACGGACCGCCTCGACGCCGTCGGCAACACGACCAAGGCGCTGACCAAGGGCTACGCCATCGCGTCGGCCTCGCTCGCCGCCTTCCTCCTGTTCTCGGCCTACATCGACAAGGTCAACCTGATCCTTCGGGTCCAGGGCCGTCCGCTGATGGAGTCGGTCAACCTGGCCAGCGTCAACGTGTTCATCGCGGCGTTCGTCGCGGCGATGCTCGTCTACCTGTTCAGCTCGCTCGCCATCCGGGCGGTCGGCACCACCGCCCAGGCGATCATCGTCGAGGTCCGCCGGCAGTTCCGCGAGATGCCGGGGATCATGGATTACACCCAGCGCCCGGACTACGCCCGCGTCGTCGACATCACCACGAGCGCGGCCCTCAAGGAGATGATCGCACCGGGCGCCCTCGCGGTCGCCACGCCGGTCCTCGTCGGCCTGATCCTGGGGTACGAGGCGATGGCCGGCTTCCTGATGGTCGGGACGATCTCGGGGGTCATGCTCGCCACCGTCCTCAACAACAGCGGCGGGGCCTGGGACAACGCCAAGAAGTACATCGAGTCGGGCCAGCTCAAGGACGCCGCGGGCAACATCCTCGGCAAGAAGACGGACGCCCACGCGGCCGCGGTCGTCGGCGACACGGTCGGCGACCCGTTCAAGGACACCGCCGGCCCGTCGCTCCACGTCCTGGTCAAGCTGATCGCCACGATCGCTCTCGTCCTCGCCCCCCTGTTCGTTCGCTAGCGAACCCCGAGACGGGGCGATCGCCCGCGCACCGCTCCGTTAGGAGTCACTCATGCCGATCGTCCTCCAGGCTCTGGTCATGGGGGTCGTCCAGGGCCTGACCGAGTTCCTGCCGATCTCGAGCTCGGGGCACCTCATCCTCGTCCCGTACCTGTTCCAGTGGGACGACCCGTTCATCGACTCGCTCGCGTTCAGCGTGATGCTCCACATGGGGACGCTGGTCGCGCTGCTCATCTACTTCCGGAAGGACTGGATCGCCCTGGTGCCGGCTTTCTTCGCGGCCGTGCGCGACCGGTCATTCCGAGACGACGGTGACCGCAAGCTGGCGGTCCTCATCGCGATCACGACGATCCCGGCGATCATCTTCGGTGTGCTCCTGAACGACTTGTTCGAGAAGGAGATCCGCGCGGCCGGGATCGTGGCGGTGACCCTGGTCATCGGCGCGGCGATCATGTGGCTGGCCGACCGGACCGGGGCAAAGGACCAGGGCATGGACGGGCTCTCACCGACGCGCGCCCTGATCCTCGGCTTCGCCCAGTCGCTGGCCCTCATCCCGGGGATCAGCCGCTCGGGGATCAGCATCTCGACCGGCCTGTTCCTCGGCCTGACCCGCGAGTCGGCGGCACGGTTCAGCTTCCTGATGGCGACCCCGGTCACCGCCGCGGCCGGGGCGTATGAGACGGTCAAGCTGATCCGGGGCGAGGCGGGAGCCACGGTCGATGTGCTGCCGATCGTCGTCGGGATGGTCGCGGCCCTCGTCTCCGGACTGGCGGCGATCCACTTCCTGTTGCGCTACCTGCGGACGCGGTCGCTGTTGATCTTCGTGGTCTACCGGCTCGTCCTGGCGGCGATCGTCGTCGTGGTCTTCCTGGGACGCTGACGCTCGGCCATGGAGGTCATGAAGCAGGCCCGCCAGCGATCGATCCGCGACCTCGTCGAGCAGCGGGCGATCCGGACCCAGCGCGAGATCAAGGATGCCCTGGGTGAGCGCGGCTTCAAGACCACCCAGGCGACGATCAGCCGGGACGTGGCCGAGCTCGGGCTGATCAAGGTCAACCGCGACGGGATCGTGGCCTACGCCCTCCCGCCGCGCCTGATCGAGGCGGAGGCGAGCGGCGAGGAGCGGTTGCGCAAGCTGTTCCGGGACCTGCCGGTCGAGATCCGCGAGGCCGGCCTGCTGCTCGTCGTCCGCACGCTGCCGGGTTCGGCGCATGCCATCGCGGCCGCCCTCGACCGGGCTCGCTGGCCGGAGGTCGCGGGCTCGGTGGCCGGCGACGACACCCTGTTCGTGGCGTTCACCGACCGGACCTCGCTCGGTCGGATCAGGCGCCGTCTGGTCCGCTTGACGGAGGCATGACCGACGGTCTTTGACACCCTGGGACCGGCGGGACTAGGATTCGCCACCGGTCGAACTTCAGGAGCGCGGGCAGTGCCGCGGCCCCTGGAGTTCTTTCCTTTACTCAGCCCAGAGCCGACGCCTCGCGACGCTCCGAACGGGGGTCCACCCGCGTGAACAACAAGCCGACCTACCTCAGCCGCGACGGCCTCGAGAAGCTGCGCGCCGAGTTGGATGAGATGACCAACGTCCGGCGGGCCGAAGTCGCGACACGCATCCACGATGCGAAGGAGCACGGCGACCTGTCCGAGAACGCCGAGTACGAGGACGCCAAGAACGAGCAGGCGTTCGTCGAGGGCCGGATCCAGACGCTTGAGGCGCTCATCAAGAACGCGACCATCATCGACGAGAAGCACTCGACCGAGCACGTCCAGATCGGCTCGACCGTGTCGGTCGAGAGCGACGACGGCAAGGAAACCTTCACCATCGTCGGATCGACCGAGGCGAGCCCGCGCGAGGGCCGGATCTCGAACGAGTCGCCGGTGGGTCGGGCCCTGCTCGGTCGCAAGAAGGGCGACAAGGTCGTCGTGCGGGTCCCGGCCGGGGACTTCAGCTACACGATCGTCACGATCCGCTAGGACCGGCACCCGCCGGTCGGGGGCCGGCATCCCAGCCTGGAGCGAGGACGTCATGGACTGGGCCGACGAGCTCGCCGCTTCGGTCAGCGGCCCGCAGGTCGTCAACGACAGCAAGACACCGTCCGGGACGGTCCACGTCGGCAGCCTCCGTGGGCCGGTCATCCTCGACACGATCACCCGGGCGCTGCGGGCGCGCGGCCTCGCAACGACCCTCCTCTACGGTGTCGACGACCTCGATCCGATGGACGCCCAGGCGCTGCTGACC
The DNA here is from genome assembly GCA_963744115.1 of uncultured Chloroflexia bacterium. GTDB lineage: Bacteria > Chloroflexota > Limnocylindria > Limnocylindrales > CSP1-4 > Chersky-267. The sequence goes on from CAVUSI010000002.1 coordinate 557,004, forward strand.
CCGGACGCGGTCGAGCACGAGATGGGACGGCCGCTCGCCCACGTACCCGACCAGGCCGGCGACTGCCACGCGTCCTACGCCCGCCACCACGCCCAGGTCTTCATCGACACGTTCGCCGGGCTCGGGATCCTGCCCGATCGCTACTACTGGATGAGCGACATCTACCCGACCGGGGCGATCGACCCGTACATCCGCCTCGCGCTCGACCGGGCTGACCTGGTCCGGGAGATCTACCGCCGGGTCGCCAACGTCCAGCACCCCGCCGACTGGCATCCGATCGGCGTCATCTGCCCCACCTGCGGCAAGGTCGGCACGACGATCGTCACCCGCTGGGACGGGGAGCGGGTCTTCTACGAGTGCCGGGCGGACCATGTCACCTGGGCCCGAGGCTGCGGCGCGTCGGGCTGGATCTCGCCGTTCGGCGGCAACGCCAAGCTGCCGTGGAACCTCGAATGGGCCGCCCAGTGGGGCCTGTTCGGGGTCACGATCGAGCCAGGGGGCAAGGACCTCTCGACCGCCGGCGGCTCCCGGGATCGTTCGGCGGCGATCGCCCGCGAGGTCTTCGAGATCGATCCGCCGCTCAACGTGCCCTATGAATTCCTCAACATCGGCGGCAAGAAGATGTCCACGTCCAAGGGCCGCGGGGCCTCGGCCCATGTCTTCACCGAGGTCGTGCCGCCGGAGCAGACCCGCCTGCTCTTCCTGCGGCCGCGACCGAACAGCGCCATCGAGTTCGACCCGGAGGGCACCGACGCCGTCCCGCGCCTGTTCGACGAGTTCGACAAGCTCGCCGCGGCCACGGCGGGGCGCGAGGTCAAGGGCGAGCTGCCCGCCGGCTTCGAGTCGATCTTCCGCTATTCACTGCTCGATCCCGCGGCCGACGTCGCGGCCGAGGCCGCGGCCTTCCGGGCGGACTTCGGCCACCTCGCGCTGCTCGTCCAGGTCCCCGGCGTCGACATCGACCGCCGGGTCGAGGCCGAGAAGGGGAGCGCCCTGACCGATCGCGAACGCGAGGTCCTCGTCGAGCGCGCTCGTGCCGCGCGCGCGTGGATCGCGACCTATGCCCCCGAGCGCGCCCGGATGACGGTGCGCGAGGCGCTTCCGACCGAGGCAGCGGGGCTGGAGCCCGACCAGCGGGCCTACCTGGCCGCGCTCGCCGCCGCCGCCGAGGCCTCGCCGCCCGTCGCCGGGGACGGCTGGCAGGCGCTGATCTTCTCCGTGGCGGCCGAGGCCGGCTTGGCCAACGGTCGGGCGTTCGGCGCGATCTACCTGGGATTCCTCGGGCGATCGAACGGCCCGCGGGCGGGCTGGCTCCTGGCCAGCCTCGATCCGGCATTCGTGCTCGAGCGTCTGCGCGAGGCGGCTGACGTCAGGGAGGTCGCCCGATGAGCGTCGGACTGCAGCGCCTGCGCGAGGATGCCGCGACCGTCCGGCAGGGGGCGATCGACAAGGGCGAGGACCCGACGCTCGTCGACGAGGCGTTGGCGGCCGACGCGCGTCGCCGGGTCCTGCTCGCCGACGGCGACCGGCTCAAGGCGGAGCGGAACCAGGCGTCGAAGTCGATCGGCGAGGCGATCCGGGCGGGCGCCGACGCCGCCGGGTCGGACATCGCCGCCCTGAAGGCCGCATCGACGGCCGCGGGCGAGCGGATCGCCGCCGTCGATGCCGAGCTGGCGACGGTCGAGGCACGGGTCGAGGACCTCCTCCTGCGCATCCCGAACCCCGCCGACCCGGAGGTGCCCGTCGGCGGGGAAGAGGCCAACGTGACGATCCGGGAGTGGGGCGAACAGCTCCCGCGGATCCAGCCGCTGAGCGGGTCGGTCGGCGCGGACGCGCCCGCTGGCGGGGCGTCGTGGGAGCGGCTGCCGCACTGGGACGTCGGTGATCGGCTCGGGATCTTCGACCTCGAGCGAGGGGCCAAGATCGCCGGATCCGGGTTCCCGGTGTATCGCGGTCTTGGGTCCACCCTCCAGCGCTCGCTGATCAGCTGGTTCCTCGACGTCCACTCGCGCGAGAACGGCTTCACCGAGATCTGGCCCCCGGCGGTGGTCAACGCCGCATCGGCCCGCGGCACCGGACAGATCCCCGACAAGGAGGACCAGATGTACGTCGTCACGCGTGACGACCTGTACCTGGTCCCCACGGCCGAGGTCCCGGTCACCAACCTGCACCGCGATGAGATCCTCGAGGCGAGCGACCTGCCCGTCCGCTACGTCGCCTACACGCCATGCTTCCGCCGCGAGGCGGGCGCCGCCGGCAAGGACACCCGGGGGATCCTCCGGGTCCACCAGTTCGACAAGGTCGAGATGGTCCTGTTCGAGCGCCCGGACGCCTCGTCCGACGCGCTCGAGTGGATGACCGGACGCGCGGAGGACCTCCTCCAGCGCCTCGGCCTCGCCTACCGGGTGCTGCTGATGAGCACGCGCGAGATGGGCTTCGTCCAGGCCAAGAAGTACGATCTCGAGGTCTGGGCGCCCGGCGTCGAACGCTGGCTCGAGGTCAGCTCGTGCTCGAACTTCCGGGACTACCAGGCCCGTCGGATGGCGGTCCGCTTCCGACCGGAGCCGGGCGCCAAGCCGGAGCTCGTCCACACCCTCAACGGCAGCGGACTGGCGCTGGCCCGGATCGTCGCAGCGATCCTCGAGACGTACCAGCGCCCGGATGGGTCGGTCGAGGTCCCGGACGTCCTTCGGCCGTACCTCGGGCGCGATACCATCCCGTTGCCTGGCTGACGCGGTCGCCGGGGCCCGACGGAGGTCGCTGATGGAAACACCACGAGATCCGCAGACCGGCGGAGCGGACGGTGCCGGCTTGCCTCCGGATGATCGTCCGGCGGCGCCGGACCTGGCGCCGCAGCCGATGACACCTCCGCCCGCGAGCGCGGCAACGCCCGCCGATGCGCCTCCGCCGATGGCGACTCCCCCCGTTTCGCCACCGCCCCCGATCGCCGCGCCGGCGCAGGCGTGGGAAGCGCCCGAGGCGGAGGCGGGACCGGCACCTGGCTATGCCTTCGGCGGGGCCGGCGAGCGACTCGTCGCCTACATCGTCGACGCCCTGATCATCACCGGCCTGCTGATCCTGGTCGGCCTGGCCGGTCTCCTGCTCGCGTTCGTCCTCCCGATCCTGGCGCTCCTCGTGTGGTTCCTCGGTGGACTCGCGGTGGGCTTGGGGTACTTCCCCTACTTCTGGGTGAAGAGCGGCCAGACGCCCGGTCTGCGGATGTTCCAGATGCGGGTCGTCCGGGACCAGGACGGCGGGCCGATCGGAGTCGGGTCGGCGCTCCTCCGGCTGTTCGGGCTGTACGTCCTCGACGGACTCGTGCTCTATCTCGGGTTCATCTGGATCTTCATCGACAAGCGCAAGCGCTGCTGGCACGACCTCATCGCGGGGACGGTCGTCGTCAAGCGCGCGTGAGCGCCGACGACACCGCGCGGACGGCTCGGCGCATAGCCGCCGGTGCGGACCCGGGACGACTCCCGGCCGGTCACCGGCTCGTGACGCTCGCCGAGGACCCGTCGCTCCGCGGGCCGATGGGCGATCACAACGTCTGGGTCTGGCCGGAGTTCATGCTCCAGGACACGACCGCCGACCGACACTGGGATCGTCTGTTCACCGATTGGCCGCGGTTCCAGGCTTGTCTGCTCGGCCAGGACGGAGCGATCGCCTCAGCGTTCAACTCGGCGCCGCTCGTCTGGGACGGGACGGATGCGGACCTGCCCCAGGGCTGGGACGATCAGTTCGACCGCTCGGCGGCGGATCTCGACGCCGGCCGGACGCCCGACACGCTCGGGGCGCTCCAGATCGTCGTCGCGCCGTCTCGTCAAGGGCAGGGTCTGGCTCGTCTCACGCTCGGGCTCATGCGCCAGACGGCGGTCCGCAACGGACTCCGCAAGCTGATCGCATGCGTCCGTCCCACGGACAAGGCGCGCTATCCGCTCATGTCGATCGACGACTACGCGGCGTGGCGCCGACCCGACGGCCTGCCGATGGATCCGTGGCTGCGGACTCACGTCCGGCTCGGCGGTCGGGTCGTCCGGGGGTCGCCCCGGTCGATGACGATCTCGGGCTCGATCGCCGACTGGCGCGAGTGGACGGGTCTCGAGTTCCCGGTCAGCGGGCTCTACTACCTGCCGATCGCCACCAACCCGGTCGAGATCGACCTCGTCGCCGACCGCGGGACCTACCGAGACGCCAACATCTGGGTCGTCCACGACCTTACGACCTGATCAAGCCGGTGGGCGGTGCTCGCTGCCGATCGCCTCGATCGCCGTGAACAGCGCGGACGCATCGACCGGAGGCGGTGGCGTGCCCGACGACGACGTCGACGCTCCGCCCGGGGCCGTCTCCGCGACCGGATACCAGGCCGGCCTGGATCCGACCGAACCTCCGTCGCCACCCGCACGCTCGTTCGTCGTCCGTCCGAGCAGCCCCTCGATCTCGGTCTGCAGGCCGAGCGCGAACCCCCACACGAGCGCCTGGTCCGGCGTCGTCACCCAGCTCAGCCCGGCGCGAGGGACCACGTCGTCCATCGAGGCCGCCCCGTCGAAGGTCATCTTCAAGGTCCGCCGATAGGCCGCGAGCTGCGCCTTCATCCGGGCGCCCTCGGGCGTCTTGGTCGCCATCGCCGGGGCGGCGAGGTACGTCGCGATCCCGCCCGCTCCGATGCCGATGGCCACACCGGTCGCCAGGTCTCTGTCGAACGGCCCCAGGACCAGAAGCGCAAGAAGGGCGACCCCGATCTCCACGAGCCCGAGCGCGCGCCATTTGATCCGGCGCACCAGCGGGAGGCCGGCGATCCAGCCATGCCGTGCGGCGTAGCTCTGGAGCAGCGTGCCGAACAGGAACGGAGCCTGGAGCTCGCGGGCGGCATCGGCGGGGATGTAGCCCGGCGTGGCCGGGCCGGAGGGATCGGCCTGATGGTGCTCGGCCCAGGCCTTCAACCCGTCGACCTCCTCGGGCGTCAGGGCCCGGCCGGTCTGCGCCTCGATCGCCCGGGCCGCGCCTTCGGGGTCGCGGGCGACGGTCGCGGGGTCACCCAGCACGTCGAGGGCGCTCGTCATGCGCCGGATCGCATCCGCCCGGGCGCCGGCCTGCGCACCGACCGACGCATCGCCGGTCGCCCCACCGGCGAGCGCCGCCATGGCGCTCATCATCTCGGCGCCCACCTCCATGGCGGCCGGCGACGGCAGGTCGTCGGGCCCGGATCCGGCCGGCCGATCGGCCATCAACGCGGCCATCTTGAGCTGGGCGAGGAGCCAGGTCTCACCTTCGCCGGTCGGCAGGCGCCGGTTCGCGAGTACGCGCGGGTCGGTCGACTCGCCTTCGGAGATGGCGATCCCGACCGCTGGACGACCGTCGTGCGGCTCGTCGGGCCGGAAGGCGATCAGGTCCCGGCTCGCCAGGTCGAGCAGGGCCGCCGTGAAGGCCTGGCGCGTCGGCCCGCCATCGACGATCGTCGCCGTCGCAGCCGTCATCCCGGGCGGTGGCGCGGCCAGCAGGATCGACGGGTCGTCACCGTAGACCGGGTCGCGTCCGCGTCGCAGCCAGCCGACACCGGCGTACCCGGCGACCACGACGAACGTCAGGACCGCCGCCACGAGCTCGGAGATCGTCATCTGTCTCGCCGACCGTGCCGTCCGCCCGGGTCATCGACCCCATCGTCGGGCCATCCGGACGGACATCCGGCATGGTAGCGCTCCGCCCGCCCGTAGAATGCCCGTCGGAGAGGTGGCAGAGCGGTCGAATGCGGCGGTCTTGAAAACCGTTGATCGAAAGATCCGTGGGTTCGAATCCCACCCTCTCCGCCAGACCGTTAGAGAGGCGGCCCGGCGTCGGGTTGAGGACCGACCACCCCCGATGCCGGGGTCGCTGTGCCGAGAAGGCGACCCCTGAGGCGTCGCGTAGGATGACGCTGCAGCCTCACCGCGACGCACTGAGGAGGGATCGGCGTGCTCTATCTGGTCGCGATCATCCTGCCGCCCCTCGCGATCCTGATGAGCGGGAAGCCGTTCCAGGCCATCCTTGCCCTCGTACTCCAGATCACGCTGATCGGATGGATCCCGGCGGCGATCTGGGCGATCTTCGTGGCCCACAATCACTACGCCGACGTCCGGACGAAGCGGATCGTCAAGGCCACGAAGGAGGCTGCCGAGACGCAAGCCCAAGCCACCCGAGCGGCGGCCGAGAGGCAGGCTCAGGCGACTCTGGCGGCCGCTCAAGTCGCAGCGTCAGCCCAGCCGGCACCTCCGGCCGATCCGCCGGAGGCGTAAGGCTCGGTCGGTGTTACGCTCGCCGGACGGGTGTTGCGCCTACCTCGGAGCAGCGTGCACGACCATGGCACGACACTGTGGGCACTCGTAGCTGCCGTCCGACCTCCGCGTGGCGATGACCCAGTCGTCACCATGAGCACATGCCCACTGGGCGTCCGGTGCTTCGTCCTTACGGTGCTGTAGGTATGCCCCGGACGGGCGAGTCGTGGGTGGCGGCAGGTAGTGTGTATCAGGCATGGCGACACCTCCACGGCCGAGGCTACCACCTAGCCGAAGACGGCCGACGCGACCTCGTCGGGATGGGTCTATCGGTATGGGACCACCCAGTACGTCGGTCCGGTGGGCCGTACCGGTCTTTCCACCCTAGGCTGACGAGGACCGTCCGCACCAAATCGGAGGCGTCCGAACTTGTTCGGGACCCTCACCCATCCGCGCAAGCCGATCCTGCTCCTGCTCGTCTTCGGCGTGTTCCTGATGATCGTCGGGATCACGGCCCTCGCCCAGGCGATCCTAGTCTCCACGACGTACTCGGAATCGATCGTCGAGTCGGTCGTCGGCAGCGACGCGGCCACCATCCGGTCGATCGTCAACGACAACCTCACGCCGGTCGATCTCGCCTCCGGAGCAAGCAGCCCTGGCGTGTCGGCGCGACTCGCCGACCCGCTCCACGCGCTGCTCGAGCCGAAGGGGATCGCCCGGATCGAGATCCGGCTTCCGAACGGAACGGTCCTGGCGTCGGACGACCGGTCCGTCGTCGGGACGACCGGCGCAGCCACCCCAGACTTCGAACGCGCCCGATCCGGCACGCCAAGCGCGCGCCTCGTCGAGGCATCCGCGGCCGAGGTGATCGGGCCGGCGTTGCCGTCGAGCCAGCTCCTGCGCGAGTACTTTCCGATCAAGTCGGGCGGCCAGGTGATGGCCATCGTCGGTCTGTGGCGCGATGGTCAGCCCATCGCCGACCGCCTCGGCTCCGTCCGCCAGGACGTCATCATCGTGACCCTGACGGCCGGCCTCCTGGCGGCGTTCGTCCTGTTCCTGGTGTTCCGAGCGGCACAGGGGCGGATCAACCGCCAGACCGAGCAGCTGGTCGAGGCGACCCGACGCGACCCGCTGACCGGCACGCCCAACCACGGCACGCTCGTGCAGATCCTCGCCGGGGCCATCGAGACTGCTCGGGCGACCGGCGAGCCGATCACGATCGCGCTCCTCGACATCGACAACTTCCGGCTGCTCAACGACACGCACGGGCACCAGGCCGGCGACCAGGCCATCCTCACGCTCGCCGAGCTTCTCCGGGTCGGGTCACCCACGGTCACGACGTTCGGGCGGTACGGCCCCGATGAGTTCCTGGTGATCGAGCCGGGAGCCGATCCGGAGGTCATCGAGCAGGTCCTGATCCGGATCCGGGCGGGCCTCGCCGAGCGCGCCGTGCAGTTCGGCGACTCGGAGTCCCTGCCGGTCACGATCAGCGCGGGGATCTGCGCCTACCCGGAGCACGGCGGGTCGGTCACCGACCTCCTGTCGGCGGCCACGATCACGCTCCAGGAGGCCAAGACGAGCGGTGGCGACGCCGTCCGGGTCGCCGGACCGGACCTGGAGATCCCGGCGGAGACGCGGACCTTCGACGTGTACCAGGGTCTGATCCAGGCGGTGGACGGCCGGGATCGGTACACCAAGCGTCACTCCGAGGACGTCGCACGCTATGCCGTCTACCTCGCCGAGCGGCTCCACCTCGAGCCCGACGTCGTCTCCACGATCCGGGTCGCCGGGCTGCTCCACGACGTCGGCAAGATCGGCGTCCCGGATGCCCTGCTGCGCAAGCCGGCGCGGCTGTCCGAAGATGAGTTCACGGTGATGAAGCAGCACGTCACGCTGGGCGACCTCATCGTCCGCGATCTCCCGAACTGCGATCTCATCCGGGCCGGGATCCGCCACCACCACGAGCGCTGGGACGGTCAGGGCTACCCGGATGCGCTCCAGGGCGAGGACATCCCGCGCGTCGCTCGCATCGTCGCCGTCGCCGACGCCTTCTCGGCGATGACGACGACCCGGCCGTATCGCAAGGCCCTCGATCCCCAGGAGGCGCTCCGGCGGCTGGAGGATGCAGCGGGGAGCCAGCTCGACGCGCATCTCGTCGGCGTCTTCGTCGCCGGTCTGCGCTCGGACGCCGATGCACCTTTCCCGGGGCTCGATCCGGCCGCCGGCCGTCAATGGGCTCCCTACACCCGGGTCGCCTGAACCCGATGACGACGATGGCCCGGACACCGGGAGGCCGTGCCGCACGGTCCATCGTGGCCGCCGCTGCCGCGATGCTCATGGTCGCCGGCGCCGTGACTCCCGTTGCGGCAGCCCAGTCGTGGTCGGTCGCCAGCGATCGCCTGACCGTCCCGCTGGACTCGTCGGCGACGGTCACGCTCACGATCACCAACACGTCCGGCAACAGCGGCGGCGGCTCCGCCATCGCCTGCGTGACCGTGGCGATCCCGACGGTCTACACGATCGATGCCGTGAGCGTCGACTCCGTGTCCAACGGCAAGTCTTGGACGGCCTCGACGAGCGCCTCTCCGCGCGGCATCAAGGCGATAGGCGACTCGAGCGGTGATCGTCTCGAAGGGGACCCGAACGACGATACGCTCGTCCTCAAGATCCGGGTGACCGGCACGGCGCTCGGCGTCGCGACCTGGACCGCCAACGAGTTCAAGGACTCGAAATGTCACGATAGCTACCATCGTCCGGTCTCGATCCTGATGACGATCCTCGGCATCCCGATCCCGACGCCGACCCCGAAGCCGACACCGACGCCGACCGCGAAGCCGACACCTAGACCGACGCCGTCGCCCACACCCGACCCGACGGCGACCCCGGCCCCGACGGCGACTCCGACGCGCCCCCCGACCCCCACGCCGACCCCGGACCGCACGCCCGGGCCCACGCCCTCGCCGACGTCGGCCGGGCCGACGCCGGTCGATCCGACGCCGACACCGAGCCCGGCCGCCACGCCAACGCCGTCGGCGGACGCCGGCGCGTCACCCGGTTCGGGCGGATCCGGAGCTGTGGGTGTCGGCGCGGTCGGCTCGGGAGGTGCCGGCGGCTCCGGCGGTGCCGGCGACGGCAACGGATCCGGCGCTCGCCCGGATCCGGTGCTCGACGTCGGAGTCCGCGACCCGGTCTCGTTCGATGGGCTGGACGTCGGCGGGGCGGGCCTCGGGCTGTTCGAGTGGACCGTCCCCGGGGCGATCCTGACCGGGCCGGGGTTGCTCTTGCTCGTGCTCATCGCGGCACAGGCGCTGGGCGGTCTGGCCTGGTTGCCGGTCGTCCGCCGGAAGATCGGCGCGTTCGGTCCCGTCGCCCCGAGGCGCCCGCGCGCTTGACGCCGACGCGCGACCCCGCCTAGACTCCCGCCCACATCACGAAGAACGGGCGATGAACGGGACGAGTACCCGTCGCACGTCGGCACAGAGACCCGGTGGCTGGTGGAAACCGGGGCGGCGACGGCGGGGAATGGACCCGGGAGCCTCCGGACCGAACGGGCGCGATCCCCAGTAGGCTCCGGCGCAGAGCGCCAGCGATAGAGGGCAGCGCCGATCGGCGACGGGGTCATCCGACCACCGGCCGACCCGTCGGTCAGCAGAGTGCGGCACACGCCGAATGAGGGTGGCACCGCGGAAGGCACGACCTTTCGTCCCCGGGACGACTGGTCGTTCTTGATTCTCCGGGCCGGGCCCGGACCGCACCGCCTGGGAGGCGAACCGACGAACCGATGGGCACCACCGATCCGCTCAGCCTGACCGAAGCCAAGCGCCTGGTCGGCGAGGCCGACACGATCCTGCTGCGGGCGACACGTGACGCCGACCTCGAGACGCCGATCGGTGCCTTCCTCCGCCTCGACGACGGCGGTCCGGCGTACCTTCTCGAGTCCGTCGAGGGCGGGGAACGCCTGGGCCGGTACAGCTTCCTCGGGATCGGTCCGCGGCGCCTCCTCGAGGTGCGCGACGGTCGGGCGCTCGTCCAGACGCGGCCGCTGAGCGTCGACCGCTACAGCCCGGACCTGCCGACCGAGGCGTCGGTCGTCCCGGACCCGCTGACCGCGCTTCGGGCGTTCGTGGCCCGCCGCCGCGTCCTGCCGGTCGACGGGATGCCCCGCTTCACCGGCGGCGCGGTCGGGGCGCTCGGCTATGACGCCGTGTCGACCTTCGAGCCGACGGTGCCGCTGCCGGATGCCGATCCGGTCGGCGTCCCGGCCGCCGCGTTCATCGAGACCGACCTCGTCCTGGTCTTCGACCACCTGACCCATACGATCAGCGCGATCGCCAGCCTCCACACCGACGCCCCGGACTTCGAGGGTCGCTATGAGATCGCCGAGCGGGCGATCTTCGAGGCGCTCGATCGGACGGCCCGACCGAGTGTCGCCGAGATGGCCGGACCGGCCGGTGGCCCCCGCGGCGCGCCCGGGGCCGCGACGCCGACGGCCGCGGCGTCCCTGGTGGACGCCGGGATCGAGACGAGCCTCGGCCGCGACGCCTACATCCGGGCGGTCGAGGTCGCCAAGGACGCGATCGCGGCGGGTGAGGCCATCCAGGTCGTCCTCGCCCGACGCCAGTCGTTCGGGCTGCCGCTCGGGCCGGACGGCCGGCTGATCGACGGCATCGGGCTCTACCGGGCGCTCCGACGGGTCAATCCGAGCCCGTACCTGTTCTTCGTCCGGACGCCACAATTCGAGGTCGTCGGCGCCAGCCCCGAGCTGCTCCTCCAGGTCGAGGGCGATCGGCTGACGACCCACCCCATCGCCGGGACCCGGCCGCGTGGCGCCACCCCGGCGGAGGATCAGCTCCTCGCCGAGCAGCTCCAGAACGACCCCAAGGAGAAGGCCGAGCACGTGATGCTCGTCGACCTCGGCCGGAACGACATCGGCCGGGTCAGCCGGCCCGGGACCGTCCGGGTCACGAAGTACATGGAGGTCGAGCGCTACAGCCACGTCCTCCACCTGGTGAGCCACGTCGAGGGCCGGCTGCGACCCGATCTGGACGCGCTCGACGCGCTCCGTGCGGTCTTCCCGGCCGGGACGCTGTCGGGCGCGCCGAAGGTGCGCGCGATGCAGCTCATCGCGGCCGCCGAGCGAGAGCGACGCGGTCTGTACGGCGGTGCGGTCGGCTATCTCGGCTACGACGGCAACCTCGACACGGCGATCACGATCCGGAGCGCAGTCCTGCGGGCCGGCCAGGCCCACGTCCACACCGGCGCCGGGATCGTCGCCGGCTCCGTCCCCGACAAGGAGTTCGAGGAGACCGAGCACAAGGCGGCTGCCCTCCGCCGGGCGATCGAGCTGGCCGCCGGCCTGGGCGAGGCTGCCGGCCGGACGGCCCCGGGTGCGGCGGAGGACGGTGGGGCCGCGCGACCGACCGCCGATCCCGAGGCGTTGGACGACGCGCCGAACACGCCCGCCGGCGTCCCCCGGGGTCGGGGCGTCGACCGATGATCCTCGTTATCGACAACTACGACTCGTTCACGTTCAACCTCGTCCAGGCGCTCGAGGCCGCCGGTGCCGAGGTCCTCGTCGTCCGCAACGACGCCATCGACCGGGCGGGGGTCGAGTCGCTGGCGGACGACCCGGGCGGCACCCTTCGAGGGATCGTGGTCTCGCCGGGGCCCGGTGACCCGAGCACAGCTGGTGTCTCGGTCGCGGCCATCGAAGTGGCCGCGGATCGGTCCATCCCGCTCCTCGGCGTGTGCCTCGGGATGCAGTCGATGGCGGTCGCCTTCGGGGGGTCGATCGTCCGCGCGCCGACATTGGTCCACGGCGAGGCGTCCGAGGTGACCCACGACGGCGAGGGCCTGCTGACGGGCCTCCCGCCGGCGTTCATGGCTGCCCGCTACCACTCGTTGTGCGTCGATCGCGACACCCTGCCGGACGAGCTGCGGGTGACCGCGATGACCGAGGAGGATGGCGTGATCATGGGCCTGCGCCACGTCCGCCTGCCGCTCGAGGGGGTCCAGTTCCACCCCGAGTCGGTCCTGACGCCCCAGGGTCCGCACCTGCTCGCCAACTTCCTGCGGCTCGCCGGGGAAGGGGAAGCCGGGCTTCTGGACGATGCGGCCGGCTCGTTCGCCACGGCGGGCATGGCCGACCCCGAGGCCGCGCTCCCGTGAGCGAGGTCGTCCGGGCCGCCCTGGCGGCCGTCGTCGACGGCCGGACGCTGAGCCTCGACGAGGCGCGGGCGGCGATGGGTGCCGTGATGGACGGAGAGGCGACGCCGGCGCAGCTGGCGGCCCTTCTCGTCGCGCTGCGGATGCGCGGCGAGACGACCGACGAGCTGGCGGGCTTCGCCGGCGCGATGCGCGACCGGGTCATCCGGGTCGACGCTCCAGCCGGCACGATCGACCTGGTCGGGACGGGCGGCGATGGGAGCGGGACGTTCAACATCTCGACGGCGGCCTCACTCGTCGTCGCCGCCTCGGGCGTTCCGGTCGCGAAGCACGGCAACCGGGCGATCACCTCGCGGTCCGGATCGGCCGACGTGCTCGACGCCCTGGGCGTGAGGATCGACCACGACGAGGCGAGCGCGGGTGCCGCGCTCCGGCGCGACGGGTTCGCCTTCCTGTTCGCCCCGAGCTTCCACCCGGCGATGCGCCACGCCGGCCCGACGCGGCGCGAGATCGGCGTCCGCACCTCGTTCAACCTGATCGGGCCGCTGACCAACCCCGCGGGCGCGACCCGGCAGGTCCTCGGCGTCGGCGACGCCGCCGTCGCATCGCGGCTGGCCGAGGTCGCGCAGCGGCTCGGCACCGAGCGGACGCTCGTGGTCCACGGTGCCGGGGTCGACGAGCTGCCGCTGGACGGGACCGGGATCGTCATCGAGGTCACTCCCAGCGGGATCGAGCGACGCGCGGTCGGCCGGGCGGAGCTCGACGCCCTGGGGCTGATGCCCGCCACCAACGCCGACCTGGCCGGCGGGACGCCCGAGGAGAACGCGACGCTCGTCGAGGCTGTTCTCGACGGGCAGCGGGGCGCACATCGCGACGTCGTGCTGCTCAACGCGGCCGCCGCCCTGGTCGCTGCGGGCACCGCCGACGACTCCGCCGGGTTCGCCGCCGGACTCGCGAACGGGCTCGCCGCAGCCGCTGCGGCGATCGACGACGGGCGTGCGACGGTCCTGCTCGGCCGGCTCCGCGCGGAACGCGCCGCGGCGGCCGCGGCGACCGCGCCGGAAGGAGCCCGCGCGTGACGGTGGCCGACCGCCCGACCGCGGCCCGCCCGGCCGCCGCCCGTGCGTCGCGCCGTCCCGCGGGCGGTGTCGTCGTCGAGATCGCCGCCCGCCGGATGACCGACCTCGCGGCGGAGCTCGACGCACTGGGACGGGCCGGCCTCGCGCGGGCCGCGGCCGCCGCCCCGCCGCCGCGCGATCTCGGAGAACGACTCGCCCGCCCGGGCCTCCATCTCATCGCCGAGGTCAAGCGGAGCTCTCCGTCCGCCGGCGCGATCGCCGGCCCCGACGAGGACCCGGTGGCTCGCGCGCAGGCCTACGAACGAGGCGGCGCGAGTGCGATCTCGGTCCTCTGCGAGCCGCACTGGTTCGGCGGCTCGATCGACGACCTGACCGCCGTTCGGGCGGCCGTCGGCCTGCCCGTGCTGGCCAAGGAGTTCGTGGTCGATCCACGTCAGCTCCCGCTCCTTCGTGCTGCCGGCGCCGACGCCGTCCTCCTGCTGGCGGTCCTCCATCCGGCCCGGCGCCTGGCCGCCCTGGTCGAGGCCGCCCTGGACCTCGGCCTCGAGCCGTTCGTCGAGGCGCACGACGAACGCGAGCTCGACCGGGCACTCGCGACCGGGGCGCGCCTTATCGGCATCAACAACCGCGACCTGCGGACGCTCGACGTCGATCCGGAACGGTCGGTCCGGTTGCGCTCGCACATCCCCGACGACCGGATCGCCGTGGCCGAGTCCGGCGTTCGGATGCCGGCGATCGTCGCCGGCTGGCGCGCCGTGGGGTTCGATGCCGCGCTCGTCGGCGAGGCGCTGATGCGGTCGGCGGATCCGGCCGCCGCGGCGCTGGCGTTCGTCGCGGCCGGCGCCGTCCCGTCGGATCCGTCGGTCGCCGCCCGCCTTCCCGCGGTGAAGATCTGCGGGGTCGTCGACGTCGCCGGGATCCAGGCCGCGATCCGGGCCGAGGCGGATGCGGTCGGACTCAACGTCGTGCCGGGAACCCCGCGCGAGCTGACGCTCGCCGAGGCCGCCGAGCTCACGACGGTCCTCCGCGCCGTGGCACCGGCTGACCGCCGGCCCCGGGTCGTCATCGTCACGACCGAGACGGACGCCCAGCGCCTCCGTGGGATGATCGCCGCGGTCGGCCCCGACGTCGTCCAGCTCAACGCGGACGTGCCCCCGTCCCTGGTCCGGGCGCTCGGTCGTCCCGCCTGGAAGGTCCTCCACCTGCCGGCGACGGAGCCCGATGACCTCGCCGCGGCGGCGGCCGGCGTCGTCGCCCGGGGCCGAACGTTCATCGAGGCCGGTGTCGAACGGATCCTGCTCGATACGGCCGGTGGGCCGCATCCCGGGGGGACGGGGACGCGCTCATCGGTCGCGCTGGCCGCCGCGGTCGCCCGGGAGCTGCCGGTGATCCTTGCCGGTGGGCTGGCTCCCGGAAACGTGCGCCAGGCCGTTCTCGACGTCCCGGCCCTCGGTGTCGACGTCGCCTCGGGCGTGGAAGGCGAGCGGATCCCCGGCGAGCGGCCCCGCAAGGACGCATTCCGGGTCGCCCTGTTCGCCAAACGAGCGCGTGCCGCTCGGCTGGACCGTCCGCACGTCGCTGCGCGGCCCACCCGAGCCCACCCCGGGCTGCTCGAGGCCGACGCCGCCGGTCGGTGGGGGATCGACCGCGAGTTCGGCGGACGGTTCGTCCCGGAGACGCTGATGGCCGCACTCGAGGGCCTCGAGCGCGCCTACGCCGAGATCCGCCAGGATCCGCGCTTCTGGGCCGACTTCCGCGAACGGCTCGCGACCTACTCGGGACGACCGACGCCGATCTATCGGGCGGATCGCCTCGCAGCCCAGACGCTCGCGTCCGCCCGCACGCTCCTGGGCTCGGATGCCGACCTCCCGGGCCGCCTGCCGACGACCCTGCGGCTCTATCTCAAGCGCGAGGACCTCGCCCACACTGGCGCGCACAAGATCAACAACGCCCTCGGCCAGGCCCTCCTCACCCGCAGGCTCGGCAAGGACCGGGTCATCGCCGAGACGGGCGCCGGGCAGCATGGCGTCGCGACCGCGACCGCCTGCGCGCTGCTCGACCTGCCGTGCGTGGTCTTCATGGGCGCCGAGGACATCCGTCGGCAGCAGCCGAACGTCCTCCGGATGCGCGCGCTCGGGACGGAGGTCCGACCGGTCACCAGCGGCACCGCGACGCTCAAGGACGCCGTCAACGAGGCCATGCGCGACTGGGTCACGAACGTCGAGACGACCCACTACGTCCTCGGCTCGGCGATGGGTCCGCATCCCTACCCGACGATCGTCCGCGACCTCCAGCGCGTCCTCGGGGACGAAGCCGCCGCCCAGCTCGAGGGGGTCGAGGGGCGACTGCCCGATCTCGTGCTCGCCTGCGTCGGTGGTGGTTCGAACGCGATCGGCCTGCTCGACCGGTTCATCGGCGAGCCGACGGTCCGCCTGGCCGTGGCCGAGGCGGCCGGCGAGGGGATCGCGACCGGTCGTCATGCGGCCGCCCTGGCGGGAGGGACGCCGGGGATCCTCCACGGCAGCCGCTCGCTGATGCTCCAGGACCGCGACGGCCAGGTCGTCGAGGCGCATTCGATCTCGGCCGGGCTCGACTACCCGGGCGTCGGCCCGCAGATCGCGGCGCTCGTGAGCGCCGGCCGGCTCGAGCTCGCCGCGGCGACCGACGCCGAGGCGCTCGACGCGCTGCGCGAGGTGGGCCGGCTCGAGGGGATCCTGCCCGCGCTCGAGACGGCCCATGCCTTCGCGACGCTGCCCCGGCTCATCGCCGGGGTCGAAGGCTCCGGGCTGCCCTACCCGGACGAGACGATCGTGCTCCTCGGGCTGTCCGGCCGGGGGGACAAGGACCTCGCGGCGCTCGAGCGAAGGGTCGAGTCGTGACGGCGCAGACGGTGCCGAGCCGGGGCGGCGCACCGGCCGAACCGGGATCGGCCCGCCCCGCCGGGACCTCGATGGGCACGCGACGGCACCGCCGGCGCGCGCCGGATCCGGGCCGCCTTCGACCGGGCCCGGGCCGACGGCCGGGCCGCGCTGATCCCGTACGTGGTCGCCGGCTACCCGGACGCCGAGACGTCGTTCCGGATCGCCCTCGCCGCAGCCGATGCCGGCGCGGACCTCGTCGAGATCGGCCTGCCCTACTCGGACCCGCTGGCCGACGGCGCGACCCTCCAGCGGGCGTCGCAGGTCGCCCTTCGGGCCGGAGCGACCTTCGACGGCTCGATCGCACTCATCGAGCGGATCGCATCCGCTCGTCCCGACCTGCCGCTCGTGCCGATGGCCTACGCCAACCAGGTCATCGGGGGCGGCGACGGATCGACGACCGCGGAGCGACTCGTGGCCGCCGGCGCCAGCGGGGTCATCGTGGCCGACCTCACGCCCGACGAAGGCGGTCCGTTCGAGTCGGTCGCCCGGGCGGCCGGACTGGCGGTGGTCTACCTGATCGCCCCGACCACCGCCCCGGATCGCCGCGCCCGGATCGCCGCGCGCTCGGGCGGCTTCCTCTACTGCGTCTCGCTGGTCGGGGTGACCGGTGCCCGCGCGACGCTGCCACGCACCGTGGGTCGACTCGTCCGCGACGTCCGGGCGGTCAGCCCGGTCCCGGTGGCCGTGGGCTTCGGGGTCAGCCGCCCGGCGCACGTCCGCGCCCTCGTCCGCGCCGGTGCCGACGGGGTCATCGTCGCCTCGGCCCTGGTCGACGCGCTCGGTCCGGACGGCCGCGACGTCGACAGCCTGGCTGGACGAGTCCGGGATCTCCGCGCGGCGACCAGACGCGACTGACCACCGTCGGACGCGGCGTCGTCCCAGGTCAGCTGGCGGGCCAGTCGAACGTCGGGCTTCCGGGGAAGTCGCCGATCGGGTGGTCGGCGTCGCCGAAGGCGTGGATCGTCGCAGCGTCGGTGTCGCTGAGCGTCCCGCTGCCGCCGGCGACCCACAGGTAGTCGGAGTCGGCCTGGCGATTCGAGCCGTTCCCCTGGACCTGGTCGGATCCGATGTAGAGGGTCGCCTGCCCGGGGATCGTCGTGTTGCCCGTCCCGACGAACGGTCCGCCGTCCACGCTGATCCGCACGTCGGTCGCCGTCCAGGCGAAGATCACGGTCTTGGCCGTTCCGGCGATGAAGGCCTGCACCCCGGACGATGCATGGGTGCCCGTCGCGTTCTTGTGCCGCTCGAGGTGGAAGGTGTGGGACGCCTCGTCGAAGTAGCAGAACAGGGCGTCGTCATTGGAGACGCTCATATCGACGATGCCCGGGTCGGGCGAGAAGGGGGCCGTCGAGTCCCAGCCGAAGCGGATCCGGAGGGCCACCCAGCCCTGGACCGGACCGACCGGGGACCCGACCACGCTGATCTTCGACGGGCCCCGACTGGCGGTCGACCCGTTCGTTTCCACGTACGGGGTGGAGACGACGTTGCGTTCGAGTTGCGCCCCGTCGACGAAGAAGGTGATCGCTCCGAGGTTCGAGCTGACCTGCGTCGTGAGTGAGGTCTGACTGGCCTGGGTCTGGGGATGGATCGCGATCCGGCTCCAGCCCAGGACCGCCGGGGCCGTGGCGCTGGCCAGGATGCCCGTTCCGGCGTTGTCCAGGACGCTCACGGTGAGGGTCGCCGCGGTCTCGGTCCGGAAGATCCAGAGCGAACGGCTGTACTTGGTCGACGAGCTCAAGCCGCCGACGGTCTTCGACACGCGGTCGCCGGGGGCGGACGTGACGACCTTGCCGCTGAGCGATCCGAACTTGGCCTGGTCGGTCGCGGCGACGACCGAGCCGCCCGAGGCGGTCCAGCCCGCGGAGCTGCCGTTCTCGAACCCGCCGTTCGGGTCGAGGTTGGTGGCGGCCTCCCAGATCCCGACGCTCGAATCCGGCGGGCGTCCATCGCCCTGGATGCTTGCGGCCCGGACGGCATCGGTGATCTCGTTCCCCGAGGCGTTGACGGCGCCGCCCGGCGGTGGGGTGGCGTTCGTCACGGCCAGATCGGCGAAGGCGGCGGCGTCGTTCCCAGCCAGGTCCTGGACGGGGTGGGTCGGCACGTTGTAGGAGGCGCTGACCGTGTCGCCGTTCGTGACACTCGACGCCAGCGAGAGGCTGACGCTCGAGCCGCCGACGGCGACCGCGCTCACCGAGCCGGGGGCTGGCGTTGACGACGATCACGTACGCGCCTGGTCCAGGGACCGAGCCCGCATCGAGCGGCTCGTCGTAGGTCAGCTTCAGGGCGGCGCCGTTGACGACCGCGCTCGTCAGGTTCGGCGGGCTGAGGTCCGGCGGCGGGCCGCCGCCGCTGTCGTAGGTGCCATGGAGCTCGACGGCCGTCAGCCGGAGCTGGGTGGAGTCGGCCGTGCCGACCTGACCGTACGCCCAGCGGAGTCGAAGCCGGGCACCGTCCCAGATCGCCTTCGAGCCCGCCGTCAGGCCGGACAACGCGACGTTCGCGATCGTCGCCCAGGCACTGGTCCCCGGGTTCGTCGCGACGAGCGCCTCGCTCGACAGGGCGGTCGTCTCGTCGGCGGCGAACAGCTGGGCGAAGAGCGTCGTCTGGTCATCGGCGACCCCGACCGTCCGTGCCCTGATCGTGATCGTGAGCGAGCTCAGCGACGTCAGGTCGCTCGGCATGTCCGTCAGCAGGACGAAGGCGCGGCCAGCCGTCTTCTGCTGGTTCTGGAGGTAGGACGAGGTGTCGGCCCCGGCGATCCCCTCGTCGATCGCGTCGAAGGCCAGCGTCGTCCCGCGAACCTGGACCGCGGCGTCCCGGGTGCCATCCGCCGTCGGGCGCAGGGTCGGCAGGGTACCGCCACCACCACCGCCTCCACCTCCGCCCGGGGTGTCATTCGACACGGCTCGGCCACTGAACGCCGAGGCGTCGTTGCCGGCGATGTCCTGGACCGGGTTCGACGCCGGGACGCCGTACGAGGCGGTCACGACCTGACCGCTCGTCACCGCTGAGCCGAGCGTCAAGGTCACGCTCGAGCCGCCGACGCCGACCGCACCGACCGAGCGGGGGTTCCCGTCGACGACGATGGCATACGCGCCAGGTCCAGGGACCGAGCCCGCATCGAGCGGCTCGTCGTAGGTCAGCTTCAGGGCGGCGCCGTTGACGACCGCGCTCGTCAGGTTCGGCGGGCTGAGGTCCGGCGGCGGGCCGCCGCCGCTGTCGTAGGTGCCATGGAGCTCGACGGCCGTCAGCCGGAGCTGGGTGGAGTCGGCCGTGCCGACCTGACCGTACGCCCAGCGGAGTCGAAGCCGGGCACCGTCCCAGATCGCCTTCGAGCCCGCCGTCAGGCCGGACAACGCGACGTTCGCGATCGTCGCCCAGGCACTGGTCCCCGGGTTCGTCGCGACGAGCGCCTCGCTCGACAGGGCGGTCGTCTCGTCGGCGGCGAACAGCTGGGCGAAGAGCGTCGTCTGGTCATCGGCGACCCCGACCGTCCGTGCCCTGATCGTGATCGTGAGCGAGCTCAGCGACGTCAGGTCGCTCGGCATGTCCGTCAGCAGGACGAAGGCGCGGCCAGCCGTCTTCTGCTGGTTCTGGAGGTAGGACGAGGTGTCGGCCCCGGCGATCCCCTCGTCGATCGCGTCGAAGGCCAGCGTCGTCCCGCGAACCTGGACCGCGGCGTCCCGGGTGCCATCGGCCGTCGGGCGCAGGGTCGGCAGGGTGACCCGATGCACCGACGGTGCCTGTCGGAGTCAGCGCGCCCAGGACACCCAGGACCGCCGCCGCGATCAGGACCTGACGCGCTCGTCGTCGTGGCGTTCCGGGCACGCGCGCCCCCCTCCTGTCGAGGAGCGAGCGTACGCCGGCGACGCATCGACGGCAAGCCTCGGGGAGCGGCGTCTATCCTCTGTTCGATGCCTCTGGATCGGATCGAGACCGCCGAGGAGATCGGCCCGAAGAAGGCCTTCCGCTGGGCCCTCGACTGGCCCGGCTGGTGCCGCGGTGGCCGCGACAGCGAACGGGCGCTCGAGGCCTTCGTCGCGTCCGCCCCGCGCTACGGTGTCGTCGCGGTCGCGGCGGGCCTGGACTTCCCGGCCGAGCCCGGGGCCGTCAGCGCCCACGACCTGGTGACCCTCGAGGCCCTCGAGGGCGGGGCCGCCACCGACTTCGGCGTCCCATATGCCATCGGGACGCTCGACCGACGACCGCTCGATGCGGCCGCTGCGGCGCGCCAGGCGCTCCTGGTCGAGGCCGCCTGGACGGTCCTCGAGCGGGTCGTCGCGGCGGCTCCGCAGGAGCTTCGCAAGGGTCCTCGGGGCGGCGGCCGGGACCGCGACCGGATCGTCGAGCACGTCGTCGGCGCCGAGCACGCCTATGCGCGCGAGATGGGGCTCAAGCTCGAGGCGCCGAGCCCCGCCGATCGGGCCGCCGTGGCGGCGATGCGCCGGGCGATGCTCGACGTACTCGCCGGGCCGACCGACGGCTCGGTCCTCGCCGGCCGGAAGTGGACGAGCCGATATGCTGCGCGCCGGATCGCCTGGCATGCGCTCGACCACGCCTGGGAGATCGAGGACCGGACGGAGCGCTAGCCGAGGCCGCGACTAGGAAGGGTCGTCCACCCGGGACGTCGCGCTGTCACGCTCCTCGAGCGCGACCAGCGCCTCGATGATCGCTCGATAGACGTCGAGCAGGTCGGCCTGGGGGAGGGGACCCTCATTGGCCATCGCCACCCGCAGCA
This sequence comes from uncultured Chloroflexia bacterium, assembly GCA_963744115.1. Taxonomy (GTDB): domain Bacteria; phylum Chloroflexota; class Limnocylindria; order Limnocylindrales; family CSP1-4; genus Chersky-267. The sequence continues at coordinate 578,155 of CAVUSI010000002.1, forward strand.
GGACCTCACGCTCCCGCTCGGGGTCGCGGACCGCCGCTCGGCCCGCCGCCGCCTTGGCCCGCCCCGCCTCGAGTGCCAGCGTCGCCCGCTCGTTCAGCAGCGCGACGATCGCCCGGTCGAGATCGTCGATCCGTTCACGCAGCGCGTCGAGCTCGTCGTCGGACGCGGTCATCGCGGCAGCTCGCCGGCGGCCACCCGCCGGTCGATCGACTCGAGCGCGCGCGTGTAGCCGCCCGGCCCCTGCCCCGCGATCGATTCGACGGCGATATCGTGGAGGAGGTTGACCTGGCGGAACGGCTCTCGGGTCGACGGGTCCGACAGGTGCACCTCGATGAACGGGCGGGCGACCGCGAGCAGCGCATCGCGCAGCGACACGGATGTGTGGGTCAGACCCGCGGCGTTGACGATCGCCACGTCGAAGTCGCGCTGGTGGAGCCGATCGATCAGCGCCCCTTCGTGGTTCGACTGGAAGAAGTCGATCGCGTGCCCGAGCTCGCGCGCCTGCTGGGCGAGTCCCGCGTGGATCTCGTCGAGGGTCATCCGGCCGTAGATCTCCGGCTGGCGAGTCCCGAGCAGGTTGAGGTTCGGACCTTCGAGCACGAGCACCCGGGTCATCGGAGCGGCGCCCCTTCCACCGCGGGCTCGAGCAGGCCGGCGACGACCGCGTCGACGACCAATTCGGGCACGTCCGACCGGACGATCACGCCGTCGACCGTCGGCAGCACCCAGCGCAACCGACCCTCGGCGTGCTTCTTGTCCGCGCCGAGGTGCCGGCGCACGACGTCGGCCGACAACTCCAGCCGACCGATGCCGAGCCCGAGGCCGTCGAGGAGATCCTCGATCCGGGCCGCGCGCGCCGCCGGCGTCGCCCCGACCTCGACGCCGATCCGGCAGGCCCCGCGGAGCCCGTAGGCCACCGCCTCGCCGTGGAGCAAGGTCTCGTACCCGCCGGCCGCCTCGATCGCGTGACCGATCGAGTGCCCGAGGTTGAGGGCGAGCCGTCCAGCCGCGGCCGTCCCCGTCGCACGAACGCCGCCGCCGAGCTCGCGCTCGTCGGCCAGGACGGTCTCGACCTTGGCCCAGGCCGCGCGCTCGACCACCTCGGCCGCCGACCCGTCGGCGAAGGCCGCGTCGTCACCGCCGGCGATCCTTCTGCCCGCGTCCTCGAGCACCGAGAACAGCCGCTCGTCGCCGAGCGCGGCCATCTTGACGGCCTCGCCCAGCGCGGCTCGTCGCTGCCGTTCGGGCAGCGTCCTGAGGTAGGCCACGTCGGCGATGACGGCGGCCGGCTGATGGAAGGCGCCGACCAGGTTCTTGCCCTCCGGCAGATCGACCGCGGTCTTCCCGCCGATCGAGCTGTCGAGCTGGGCGACGAGCGTCGTCGGGACGTGGACGATCGGGATCCCGCGCAGGTAGGTCGCGGCCAGGAACCCGGCGCTGTCGCCGAGCGCGCCACCGCCGATCGCCACGAGCGGTTCTCCGCGTTCGACCCGAAGCTCGGCGAGCGCGCTCGCGGCGTGCTCGATCAGGCTCAGCCGCTTGGCCGCCTCACCCTCCGGGAAGAGGCCGAGCTCGAGGGGGAGCCCGACCGCATCGAGCGCCGCCGTGATCGCCGGCCCGACGAACCCCCAGGCGCCGGGCTCCGACACGACGAGGGCCCGCTGGGCGCCCATCCGACCGAGCTGCTCGACGAGGACCTCCGGCGCGATCCCCTCCCCGAAGACGATCCGTCCGATCGCCGTATGGGCGTCGAACAGCCGGGTCCCGCTCGCCGGAGGCACCGACACGATCGTCTCGATGGCATCGACGACCGAGCCGACCGGTGCCAGGCCGTTGACCCGGTAGCCGGCGGCGTAGAACCGCTCGCGCGCCGAGGCCAGGCCCCGGATGGCGCCGATCGGGTCCGGCCCGGCAACAAGCGGCCGCGGGTTCGGGCTGTGGCGGAGCCGCTGGGCGAGGGCTTCGGGCGCACCGTCGAGCCAGATCACGGCCCGGCCGCGGTACAGCAACCAGCGATTGCGCGGGTCAACGACGGCGCCGCCACCCGAGGCGATGACCCGCTCGATCGTCGTTCCCTCGGTGGCCGCACCGAGTCCCGCGACGGCGTCCCGCTCGCGGATGCGGAAGCCGACCTCGCCCTCGTCCGAGAAGATCTCCGCGATCCGCCGACCTGCCGCCGCTTCGACGACCTCATCGAGGTCGATGAACGGCGCGTCGTGACGCGCCGCCAGCCGTCGGCCGATCGCGCTCTTGCCGCTGCCGGGCAACCCGACCAGGAGGACGTCCATGGTCGCCTCAGTCGTCCCCGCCCGAGCCGGCTTCGCCGTCCCCGGTCGTCTCGTCGCTCCGGGACTGCCCCGGCTCGCCCCCGGCCGACCCCGCGGCGCGGCGGCCACCGGCGACCGGCGCGTCCGGCGCCCGTGAGATGCGCTCGCGATAACGCTCGAGGTTGTCCTTCGTCTCCGCCACGCTGTCACCACCGAACTTGTCGAGGACGAAGTCCGCGATCGTCAGCATGACCATGGCCTCGCCGACGACGCCGGCCGCCGGGACGACGCTGATGTCGCTCCGCTCGTAGTGCGCCTTGTCGACGGTCTCGCCGCTGATCAGGTCGGCCGACGGGAGCGGCCGGGCGAGAGTCGAGATGGGCTTGACCGCACCGCGCACCACGAGGGGCTCACCGTTGCTGATCCCCCCGGTCAGGCCACCGGCGTTGTTCGACCGATGGATCCAGCGACCGCCCTCGCCCCGTCCCTCGATGACGTCATGGACGGCCGACCCGAACCGGCGCGTCTGCTCGAAGCCGAGCCCGAACTCGACGCCCTTGACGATGTTGATGCTCATGACGGCCGCGGCGAGCGCCGCGTCGAGCCGTCGGTCCCAGTGGACGTACGAGCCGAGCCCGATCGGCAACCCGTGGGCGACGACCTCGAAGACGCCGCCGACCGTGTCCCCGTTCGATCGCGCCTCGTCGATCCGGGCGATCATCCGCGTCTCGGCCTCGGGGTCGGGGCAGCGCAGCGGGGATGCGTCGGCCTCGTCGCGGGAGCGCGTGGCTCGGGCCGGATCGACGGCCTCGCCGCCGACCTCGGCCGTGAACGACCAGGTCTCGATCCCGAACTCGGCCAGCAACGCCCGGGCGACGCCGCCGGCGGCGACCCGCGCGGCGGTCTCGCGGGCAGACGCCCGCTCGAGGACGTTGCGGACGTCGTTGAACCCGTACTTCAGCGCCCCGGCCAGGTCGGCGTGTCCTGGACGGACCCGGGTGACCGGCATCGCCCGCTTGTTCCCCTCTTCGGCGGCGGCGAGGAGCTCGGCGGCGGCCGTGTCGGTAAGCGGCCCGACCTCCATCACGCCGGTCCAGTTCTCCCAGTCCCGATTGGCGACCTGGAGCAGGATCGGCGAGCCCAGGGTCGTGCCATGGCGGACGCCCGAGACGATCTCGGCACGGTCCTGCTCGATGGCCTGACGGGCGCCGCGACCGTAGCCGCGTTGGCGCCGGCCGAGGTCGATCGCCAGCGCGTCCGAGGTCAACGCCAGGCCGGCGGGCACGCCCTCGACGATGACCCCGAGCGCCTGCCCATGGGACTCGCCGGCCGTCAGGAAGCGCAGTCGACCCACGCGCTATCCGGTCGTGACGGCGCCGGTCGGCTCGCCCTCGGCCGACTCGATGCCGCCGGCGCGCGCCTCGGCGAGCTTGGACTGCATCAGCTCGAGCGGCGCCGGCTGACCGGTCCACAGGGTGAACGCGGCGGCTCCCTGGTGGAGGAGCATCAGCTCGCCGTCGGCGGTCTCGTCACCCGCGGCCGCCGCGTCGCGGAGCAGCCGCGTCCTGCGGTAGACGAGGTCGAGGACGAGCAGCTCCGGCGGCAGGATCTCGCCGGGGATCGGGGTCTCGTCGCCGTGGAGCCCGATGGAGGTCGCATTGACGAGGACCCGCGTCTTGGCCAGCTCCGCCTCGATGATCGACTCGTGCCAGGGCATCGCTCGGAGCTCCATGTGCGCGGCGCTCCGACCGAAATGCTTGACCAGCGCTTCGGCTCGGTGAAGGTGGCGGTTGAAGACGATGACCCGGGTGAACCCCTCGGTGATCAACCCATAGACGACCGCCCGGGATCCGCCGCCGGCCCCGAGGACGACCGCCTGGCGAGGCATCTTCTGCTTCCCGACGAGCTTGTCGAGCGCGACCTTGAAGCCAGGCACGTCGGTGTTGTGCCCGATCAGCTTCCTGCCCTCCCGCGTCAGGGTGTTGACCGCGCCCGTGGCGTGCGCCTCCTCGGTCAGGCGATCGACCAGTGGGACGACCTTCTCCTTGTGGGGGATCGTGACGTTCGCGCCCAGGAAGTCGTCGCCGCGCAGTTCGGCGATCGCTTCGGCGAGCTCCATCGGAGCGCGGTCCCAGAGCTCGTACGTCGCGTCGATCGACCGGTCGTCGAAGGCCGCCTGCTGCATCGCGCCCGACAGCGAATGGGCCACCGGATGGCCGATCAGGACGACACGCTTGGTCATGCCCGCACCCTTTCGAGTTCGCTGAAGAAACCGGGGTAGGAGATGGAGGCGCATGCCGGCCGGTCGATCGTGCTGGCTCCGGACGCGATGAGGCCGGCGACGGCGAAGGTCATCGCCAGCCGATGATCGTCGAGGCTCTCGGTCGAGGCGCCGACGAGCGCGGTCGGTCCCTCGATCGTCAGGTCGTCGCCGTCGACGGTCACCCGTCCGCCGAGGGCGGTCAGGCCGGCCGCGATGCCCGCGATCCGATCCGATTCCTTGTGGCGGAGCTCGCCGGCGCCGCGGATGATCGTCCGGCCGCGAGCCTGGGTGGCCGCCAGGCAGAGGACCGGGATCTCGTCGATCGCCGCAGCGACCTCAGCGGGGGTCAGGTCGATCGCCGTCAGCACGCTGGAGCGGACGATCAGGTCCGCCCTGGGCTCGCCGACGCCGGCATCGGCGCCCTGCGACGGGGAGACTCCCTCGGCGTCCGGAGCTGGCCGCTCCTCGATCGTCGCGCCCATCCGCCGGAGCAGGTCGACGATCGACCGACGGGTCGGGTTCACGCCGACGCCCCGGAGGGTCAGTTCGGCATCCGGGTGGATCGCCCCGGCGACCAGCCAGAACGCCGCTGCGGACACGTCCGCCGGGACTCGCTCGACCACCGCCTGCACCGGTCCTCCTCCGTCGAGACTCCAGCTCACGCCACCACCCGCCGTCGCCTCGCGCGTCACGGCCACGCCCCGGGCTCGAAGCATCCGCTCGGTGTGATCGCGGGTCGCGATCGCCTCGCGGACGGTCGTCCGGCCATCGGCTCGCAACCCCGCCAGGAGGATCGCCGACTTCACCTGGGCGCTGGGGACGACGGTCGTCACGTCGATCGCCCGAAGCGGGGTATGGCCGACCACGGTCAGCGGCGGGAGGGAATCGTTCCGGCGGGCGTGGAGCACGGCGCCCATCGAGCGCAGCGGTTCGATGATACGGGCCACCGGACGGCGCCGCAACGAGACATCGCCATCGAGGACGTGGGTCGCCGGCAGTCCGGCCAGGATCCCGGCGGTCAACCGCAGGGTCGTGCCCGAGTTGCGACAGTCGAGGATGCCGTCCGCCTCGGTCAGCCCGTCCACGCCCGGCGAGACGATCCGGTAGGTGACCCGGCGACCGTCCTCGACCGTCCGCTCGACCGACACGCCGAGTCGGCCGACGATGGCCGCGGTCGTCCGGACGTCCTCGCCGTCGCCGGCAGCCTCGATCAGGCTCTCCCCGTCGGCAAGGGCCGCCAGCAGCAGGGCGCGATGGCTGATCGACTTGTCGCCGGGCAGTCCGGGGGCGCCCCGAAGCCGGGCCGCCGGGCGGACGGTGGCCGGTCCCTCCGTCCCTGGGTCGGACTCCTGAGCGATCGCGGGCGAGCCGCTCAATGCTTGCTCCCGCCACCGATCTTGAGCGCGGCACCGGACAGGACCGGATCGCCGTGCAGGTCGCGGACGAGCTCGTGGATCGGCCGGACGGCGGTCATGAGCGCCGTGAACTGCTCGATCGTGATCGACTGCTCGCCGTCGGACAGGGCTTCGTCCGGACGCGGATGGACCTCGACCATGACCCCGTCCGCACCGGCCGCGACGGCGGCCAGGGCCATCGGCTTGATCAGCCAGCGCTTGCCCGTCGCATGGCTCGGGTCGACGATGACCGGCAGGTGGGTCAGGTGGTGGAGGAGCGGGATGGCCGCCAGGTCGAGCGTGTTCCGGGTGTAGGTCTCGAACGTCCGGATCCCGCGTTCGCACAGGATGACGTTCGGGTTGCCCGAGCTGACGATGTACTCCGCGCTCATCAGCCACTCCTCGATGGTGGCGCCGTACCCGCGCTTGAGCATGACCGGCCGGGTGACCCGTCCGACGGCGGTGAGGAGCGAGTAGTTCTGCATGTTGCGGGTGCCGACCTGGAGGATGTCGGCGTACTCGGCCACGATGTCGACCTGGTTCGGCTCCATGACCTCGGTGATCACCGGCAGGCCGGTCCGGTCGCGCGCCTCGGCCAGGTAGCGGAGCGCCTCGACACCCAGGCCCTGGAACGAGTAGGGGCTGGTCCGGGGCTTGAACGCGCCGCCTCGGATGATCGTGGCCCCGCCCGCGACCACCCCGTCGACGGTCTCCATCAGCTGATCGCGGTTCTCGATCGAGCACGGCCCGGCCATCATCGTCAGCGAGCCGTCGCCGATCGTCGCGCCGAGGACCCGGATGACGGTGTCCTCGGGATGGAACTCGCGCGAGGTCAGCTTGAACGGCCGGCTGATCGGGGTGACCGTCTCGACCCCGGGCAGCGCCTCGAGCCGGCTCATCAGGACCGGCTTGCGCGGCCCGATCTCGCCGACGACCGCGATGACGACCCGCTCAGTGCCTTCGTGGTCGTACGGGGTCAGGCCCTCGGTCAGGATGAGGTTCTTGACGCCGATGATCTCGGCCTCGCTGGCGCTGACCGCCATCACCACGAACATCCGTGCGCGTCCTTCCTGAAGGTGGCGGGTCCGGCCGGGACAAAGAAAAAAGCAGAGGTCGTGACCTCTGCTTTCCCCGGCACGACCCGTGCTCCCGGGCCTAGGCTCCGGGAACGATCATGCCGGGGTGCGAAAGTAGAAGGTGTGGTTCATGCGTGGGAGGAGGCTACGCGAGCGAGCCCGCCCGTGTCAACGACAGGAGCGGCCGTGCCCGCCCTCCGGACCGTGCGCCTAGCCGCGGTCGTGCCTAGCCGCGGTCGTGCCCAGCCGCGGTCGGCCCCTCGTGCGTGGCACGCTCAAACGGACCGACGGGCCCGTGACCCGCCCGCCGCCCAGCCGCGGTGGCCCCTCGTGCGTGGCACGCTCAAACGGACCGACGGGCCCGCGATCCGCCCGCCGCCCAGCCGCGCTCGTGCGTGGCACGCTCAACGGACCGACGGGCCCGTCGGATCGGTGCGGGCTGCGTTCGGGCTCACGACCAATGCCCGATGGTCCCATGCCCGATGGCCCGTGGCCGCATCGCCGATCGCCCGTTCGAGCGCAGCACGCACAGGCAGCGGTCCGCCCCGCACGAACAGCGGTCCGCCTCGCACGAACCGCGACCCGCCCGGCACGAACCACGGAGCGCAGCACGCACGAACCGCGCCGCCCCACGAACCGCGGAGTCCGCCCCCCGTACAGCGGTCCGCCCCCCGTACAGCGGTCCGCCCCCCGTACAGCGGTCCGCCCCACGAACAGCGGCCCGCCACTCGCGGCCGTGCCCGCCCTCCGGGCCGCGGTCGGGGCGTGGCACTCTCGGCCCGATCCGGAGACCGTGCCGTCAGCCCTCGGCACCACCGGGAGTGGCCGATTCGACCGACGGCACGCTCGACCCGACCGCCCGACCGGTCGTTCGGAGCTGCGGCTGTGCGCGGGTACGCTCCGGATCGGCCACTCGGAGTGGAGGCCGGTCGGGCCGACCGGGACCCCGTGCTAGAATGCCGCCCGTTCCACGGAGAGGTCGCATAGAGGTCTAGTGCAGCGGTTTGCTAAACCGCCAAGTGGGGTAACCTGCTTCGAGGGTTCGAATCCCTCCCTCTCCGCCACTCCCGCCGGACATCGCGTGCGCCCGTAGCTCAGCGGATAGAGCGTCAGGTTGCGGACCTGAAGGTCGTGGGTTCGAGTCCCGCCGGGCGCGCCACTCTGCTCGAGGCAGGCACGGCGACGACGGCCCCCAGCGAGACGGGCGCCCTCAGAAGGATCGACCGAACCATCGCCTGATCGGACCATCGCGTATCGTTCCGCGATGACCGCTGTCGCCGCCCGCATCGCGAGGTTCCCGCTGTCGAAGGCGGCAGCGCTGTTCGCCGCCGCCCAGCTGGCCGACCTGGTGACCGCGTTGAACGTCACCCGGGAGCTCAATCCGATCGTCGCCGCGCTCGCGGCGATGCCCGGCGCGGGTCAGGTCGTCAAGGTCGCGCTGATCGTCTTCGTCATCTCTGTCGCACGCCTCGCCGATCAGCGGCGACCGGTCCTGGCCCGTCTCCTGCTCGGCTTCGGTGCGGTCGCCGGCTTGATCGGCGCGTTCACCAACACGCCCTTCACCCCGTTCGTGAGCTGAGCCGGAAGCGCCCTACCCGACCAGCCGGCGCCACGGATCGAGGAATTCGTCGGTCTCGAGCTCGAGCCAGCGCACGACATAGGCCGCGAGCAGCGGCGACGTCAGCAGGCGGTCGTCCAGCGTCACGACCGGGTCGCCTCCGGTCCCCATCGGCGGGAGTGCCTCTCGGGCGAACGACTCGGCCAGGACCTGGTGGCTGATCACCGGCTCGAGGTGTCCGCGGATCGCTTCGACCCAGCGATGGAAGCACTTCCGTCGCCAGGCGGCGGGCCGGTTGGAGCGGATCATCCAGAAAATGGCCGCACCGTCCGCCAGTGTGGCGGCGGATCTGGACGCCGACCCGGCCCCCAGTCCGGTTCGGGCGGCGTTCACGACCCGTCCGCGACGGAGAGCGAGACGGCCGGGTGATCCTCGAAGGACCGTCCGTCGCCCGCGCTCGCCGGTCGGCGTCGATGCGACCATGTGCCGAGACTCGGGCTCGAGGATGAACGACCCGTCTCCGTCGGGTCATCGTCCGGTCAACATGGGCGCCGGGCGACCGCGCAGGGGTCCGCCGCATCATCATCAGGTCGACGGCGACCGGAGCGAGGAGGAGAGCTATGGAGCGGATCGGTTTCGTCGGACTCGGGACGATGGGGGAGGCGATGGCCGGTCATCTCGCTCGCGCCGGTCACCCGCTCACGGTCTGGAACCGGAGCCCGGGTCGGACGGCCGCGCTCGTCGCCGGCGGAGCGACCGTCACGACCACCCCGGCCGACCTCGCCGCGGCCAGTGACGTCGTCGTCGTGTGCGTGTCGGACACGCCGGACGTCGAAGGCGTCCTCTTCGCGCCCGATGGAGTCGCAGCCGGGGCACGTCCGGGTACCCTCGTGATCGACTGCTCGACGATCGCCCCCGGAGCGACCCGCGACTTCGGCGAGCGTCTCGCCTCGCTCGGAGTCGCCATGGTCGACGCACCGGTGTCGGGCGGCTCGGAAGGCGCGCAGAAGGCAACGTTGACGATCTTCGTCGGCGGTGCCTCGGCGGACGTCGAGCGGGCGCGACCCGTCCTGTCCCGGCTGGGGACGACGGTGACCCACGTCGGCCCGCTCGGAGCGGGGCAGGCGGTCAAGGCGGTCAACCAGGTCATCCTCGCCGGGACCTATCTCGGGGTCGCCGAAGGGATCGTCCTCGCCATGAAGGCCGGACTCGACGTCGAGCAGGTCGTGGGGGCGCTCGGCGGCGGGGCCGCCCAAAGCTGGGTGCTCGCCAACCGAAGTGGACGGATGCAGGCCAACGACTACCCGCTCGGGTTCAAGGTCGCGCTGCACCTGAAGGACCTGCGGATCGCGCTCGGACTGGCCGACGAGGTGGGAGCGGACCTCCCGATCACCCGGATGTGCGCCGAGATCGAGGACGCGGTCGTCGCGGCGGGCCACGGCGACGACGACGTGTCCGCGGTGGCGCGCGATATCCGTCGACGGTCGGCCATGCCGAGCTGACCCAGCGACCTCGGATCCGCCGCGAACCGCGGCTCCGCGAACGGGCGGCCGTCGACGGTCGGCCACCGGCGCGGTCGGCTCGCAGGTCGCCGTTCGCATCGCTGCATCGCTGGCCCGACCCGACCGTCTTGACGCTTGGCGATCGGACAGGCATCGTTGCGCCGCCGGCAAGCCGGCGGCTTGACGGTCGGCACGGGGGTCCGCCATGAACAGGGTCAGACGACCGAGGATCGTCGCACTCGTCGCCGCGGTCCTGCTCGGCGCGTCCGGCCTCGGCGCCCCGGCCGACGTCCAGGCCGACACGACCCTGACATTCCAGGCCACGGCCGACGCTCAGGTCTACTCGTCGAACCCATCGACCAACTACGGGACCCTCGCCACGCTCCGGACGCGCGAAGGGAGCGGCACGAGCAGCGACCCCGTCTACCGGACCTATCTGCGGTTCGACGTGTCGGGACTGTCCGGAACGGTCACGAGCGTCTCGCTCCGACTGTCGGTCAGCGATGCCAGTGCGAACAGCCAGGGGGTCTACGCGGTCGCCGGCGGATGGACCGAGACCGGCCTCACCTATGCCAACGCGCCGTCGATCGGCGGGACCGCGCTCGGGACGGCGATCCTCAAGTCGGTCGGCTCGAACGACGTCGTCCTAGTGCCGTCCACGGTGTCCGGGAACGGCACCGTCTGGCTCGGGATGCGCAGCGCCGCCACGGACAGCGCCATCTTCTCGAGTCGAGAGGGGGCGGCCGCGCCCCAGCTCCTGGTGACCGTCGGAACCGTCAGCGCGCCGCCGGTCGCGGCGTTCGGCGGGTCGCCCACGAGTGGGGATGCACCGCTCACCGTCGCATTCAGCGACGCCTCGACGAACGGTCCGACGAGCTGGGCGTGGGACTTCGGCGACCCCGGCTCGGGCGCGGCGAACACGTCCACGATGAAGAACCCGACGCACACCTATGCCGACCCGGGGACGTACGACGTCACCCTGACCGTCGCGAACACGCTCGGCACGAGCGACCCGCTGGTCAGGACGGCCTTCGTGACGGTGACGACGCCACCCCCGCCGGTCGCACCGGTCGCGGCATTCAGCGGCTCGCCGCGAAGCGGGACCGCGCCCCGCAAGGTCGACTTCTCCGATGCCTCGTCCAACGGCCCGACGAGCTGGGCGTGGGACTTCGGCGACCCCGGCTCGGGCGCGTCGAACACCTCGTCCGCTCGCAACCCGAGTCACACGTACGCGAGCCCGGGGACGTACGACGTGACCCTGACGGCATCGAACAGCGCCGGCCCCGGGGCCCCGCTCACCAAGACGGGCTACATCACCGTGACCCCGGTGTCCTCCGGCGACGCGGTCCTGGTCGGCGCCGGCGATATCGCCGACTGCGGGCGGACCCAGGACTCGAAGACCGAGGCGTTGCTGGCGGGGATCGCCGGGACGGTCTTCGCGGCTGGGGATCTGACGTACCCGAACGGGACGACCTCGGAGTTCGCGAACTGCTACGGCCCGACCTGGGGCCTGGAGAAGGCGCGGACCCGGCCGATCGTCGGCAACCACGAGTACAACACCAGCGGCGCGGCGCCGTACTACGCGTACTGGGGAGCCGCAGCCGGCGATCCGAGCAAGGGCTACTACAGCTACGACATCGGCGGCTGGCACGCGGTCGTGCTCAACGCCAACTGTTCCAAGGCGGGCGGATGCGGCGCAGGATCGGCCCAGGAGCGCTGGCTGTCAGCCGACCTCCAGTCGAGCTCGGCGCAGTGCACGATCGCGTTCTGGCACCAGGTGAGGTTCAGCTCGACTCGCTCGTCGCCCGATGGCGCCACGCTCGCGCTGTGGCAGGACCTCTACAACAACGGGGCCGAGGTCGTCATCGGCGGGCACTACCACAACTACGAGCGGTTCGCGCCTCAGACGCCGACCGGGCTGGCCGACCCGGCGACCGGGATCCGCGAGTTCGTGGTCGGGACCGGTGGAGCGGGCCTCGGGGGCTTCAAGAGCACGACGATGGCCAACAGCCAGGTCAAGGACCGCTCGACCTACGGCGTCCTCAAGCTCACCTTGCACTCGTCGAGCTACGACTGGCAGTTCATCCCGATCGCCGGCCAGTCGTTCACCGACAGCGGCACGGGGAGCTGCCACGGCCGACCGGGTCAGGCCAGCCAGGTCATCCGACGGGCACCGGGCCCCGCCGCCGACGTCGCCGCGCCCGATGACGGCGCGGTCGTGGTCCCCGATCCGGACGATCCGGAGTGATCGAGCGGGCGATCGACGCCCCCGCCGTCAGGCCGGCGTGAGCGACGGCGTCCCGAGGAGCAACAGTGGCTCGCCGAGCTTGCCCGAGTAGTTCGGGCGGAACCGGTCGAGGTCGTACAGCCGATCGACGTCGACCGTCCGTGGACCGAGGGCCGGATCCGGCATCGTCGTGTGGGCGTAGTGACCGCTGCGGATCGCCACCATCCGACCGTGCTGGCCGTCCGCGATGAGGTCCATCGCCACGTTGGCGAACGTCATCGCGACCATCTGGTCGAGCGAATCCGCCTCGCCGCTGCGCAGGTCGTAGGTCAGCTCGCTCGACACCGACTCGATCCCGGTCCGGGCGCGGATCTCGCCGGCGAGCGCCTCGCCGACGTTGACCTTGTGGCGGTGGCCGTACGAATCCGCCTCGCCGTATTCGGCCAGCGAGCCGCCCTGCCACATCGCGCCCTCGGCCGCGATCACGAAGGCGTAGTGACTGGGGTTGAGCCGATGGTCGTCGGCCAGGACCGTGACGAGCCGGTCGAGGTCGAACGGGGACTCGGGGATGAGACACCGGCCGGAGGTCACGTACGCGGTGAACAGGGCGGAGAAGCCGGCATCGCGTCCGAAGATCCGGAACACGCCGATCCGCTCATGCGATCCGAGTGTCGTCCGCTGCCGGTTGATGAGCTCCTTGGCCCGGGTGATGGCCGACGAAAAGCCGATGCAGTACTCGGTCCCCTGGACGTCGTTATCCATCGTCTTCGGGATCGCCACGACCGGGATCCCCTGGCTGGACAGGACTTCAGCGAAGCTGAGGGTGTCGTCACCGCCGATCGCGACGACGTAGTCGAGCCCGAGCGACGCGATATGGTCGAGGACGAGCGGGGTGAGGTCGTACAGGTCGTCGCCGGTCGCGTATCCTGCGGCCCGGTCGGCCGACAGCCACGGCGGGAGGTTCTTCGCCCGCATCTTCCGCGGGTTGGTCCGGGAGGTGTGGAGCCAGGTCCCGCCGGTCCGGTCGATCGTCCGGGTGTTGATCCGGTCGAGTTGCCGGAGGTAGTCGTGGTCGAGCTCGGGCCCGGCCTGCATGTGGGTCAGACCCTCCCAGCCGCGGCGGATCCCGATCACCTCGTAGCCCAGCTCGGTCGATCGGTAGACCACGCTCTTGATGACCGAGTTGAGGCCGGGCACGTCGCCGCCTCCGGTGAGGACCCCGATCCTCCGCTTCCGGGCCATGGCCGAATCTCCTGTCGCGCTGCTCGTCTTGCCGTTCGAATCCTAGACCGACCCGTCGAGTGGCGTGGACCGACCTGTATCATCCCGCCATGAACTACGAGCTGTTCATGGGCGAAGCCCTCGCGGAGGCCCGGCTGGCGGTCGAGCGCGGCGAGCGCCCGAGCGCCGCGGTGGCGGTCGTCAACGACGCGATGGTCGCGCGAGCTCACGACCGCGTCCGCGGGACGAACGACCCGACGGCGCATGCGGTCATCGTCACCCTGCGCGAGGCGGCCCGGCGACTCGGCACGTCCCAGCTCGGCGACGTCACCGTGTTCTCGACCATCGAACCATGCTCGATGTGCGTCGGTGCGCTCCTGGTCAGCGACGTCACGGAACTCGTCTACGCGACCCCGAACCCGCGAGACGGTGCAGCCGGATCGGTCCTCCAGCTCGCCCAGCACAGCGGCCTGGCCCGCCGACTCCAAGTCGTCAGCGGCATCCGTCGCGACGAGGCCGAGGAGCTGATCGCCGCCGCAGCCGAGGCTGTCCCGGCCCGCGCCCAGCGCTGATCGGGACCTTCGGATCAGGGGCTGAGCGGCCCTCCTCTGGTATCCTCCGCCGCGGAGAGGTGTCCGAGTGGTTGATGGTGCCGCTCTCGAAAAGCGGTGTGCGAAAGCACCGCGGGTTCGAATCCCGCCCTCTCCGCCAAACCTCGGGGCGATGGCCTCGCCAAGCTCGGCCTCGCGCCTCGATGAGAGCGTGCCGATTTGGCGTTCAGGCTGCCAAGTCTTACGATCCGGTCGTTCGACCGTCCGCGGAGAGGTCGCCTAGTGGCCTAGGGCGCCGCACTGGAAATGCGGTACAGGGCAACCTGTCGCGGGTTCAAATCCCGCCCTCTCCGCCACCCAGCCCAGAGTGGAAGGGGCCGGCGACGCCCGCCCTGCTATCATCCAACGGCCGTGCTAGGCGGGGAACTAGCGGTGCCCTGTACCTGCAATCCGCTCCAGCAGGGCTGAATCCCCTCCCGAGGTCTTCGTTCTCGAAAGCCGCTGTCACGAGCGACGTTGAGGGCCGGGTCCCGCGCAGCGGCGACTCGTGAACCGTGTCAGGTCCGGAAGGAAGCAGCACTAAGCGATCTTCGCCGGGTGCCGCGGAACGGCCTGGTCCGAGCCGCTCGAGACTCGTGGGCGCGGGAGCGTCCGATCGACGGAGGGTGCACGGCGTTCAACCTCTCCGGCCGGAGCGTGGCGTGGAACCTGGACTGACCTCGGACGGCGCGACCCAGGGCGGGTCTCACCTCGCGCTCTACCGTCGCTGGCGTGCCCAGACGTTCGGCCGGATCGTCGGCCAGGATGCGGTCGTCACGACCCTGCGGAACGCCGTCCGGACCGGCCAGGTCGCCCACGCGCTGTTGTTCGTCGGTCCGCGCGGCACCGGCAAGACGTCGATGGCGCGGATCGTCGCCAAGGCGCTCAACTGCACCAACCTCCAGGACGGCGAGCCGTGCGACGTCTGTCCGTCGTGCGTCGCCATCCGCGAAGGTCGGACGCTCGATGTCGTCGAGCTCGATGCCGCCACGAACAACAAGGTCGACCAGATCCGGGAGCTGGTCGAGCGGACCTGGACGGCGCCCTCGGACATGCAACGCAAGGTCTTCATCATCGACGAGGTCCAGCGGATCGATCAGGGCTGGGACGTCCTGCTGAAGACGCTCGAGGAACCGCCTCCGCACGTCGTCTTCATCTTCTGCACCACCGACCCGACGAAGATCCGTCCGGCCGTCCTGTCCCGCGTCCAGCGCTTCGAGTTCCGTCGACTGACCGTGCCCGAGATCGAGGGCAAGCTGGAGATGATCCTCGAGGCCGACGGGCGCGCCGCCGACCCGGACGCCATCTCGCTCGTCGCCCGGCAGGCCGCCGGTGGGATGCGCGACGCCGAGTCGATGCTCGACCAGCTCCTGTCCGCCGGCTCGGGCCGGCTCACGGTGGAGGGCGTCCGCGATCTGCTGGGCCTGGTCGACGTCGAGGTCATCGATGCGTTCCTGGCAGCGCTCGTCGGTGGCGACGCGCTCGCCGGGATCGACATCCTTGACGCGCTCGAGGCGGCGGGTCGCGATCTCGGTGCGTTCCTCGACCAGGTGGTGGTCGCCCTCCGGTCGGCCCTGGCTGCCGCCCTGTCGGCTGCGCCGACCGTCGATCGGCGGTTCACGGTCGCGGCGTTGACGGCGGCCGCCAGGCGGATCGTCGCGATCGACGCCAGTCGGCCGGGAACCGGTGGCTTGCGCTTCCAGCTCGAGCTCGCTCTGATCGGCGCCGCGACGACCGTGCCGGCTCCGCTGCCGGCGGCATCCTCTCCGGCACGACCGGCGACGACGGCTGCGTCCCCGACCGTCGGGATCGTGCCCGACCGCCCCAGGTCGTCCACGCCTGCGACGGCGCCCGCCGGACCCGAGTCGCCCGCCGGACCCGAGTCGCCTGCCGGACCCGAGTCGCCTGCCCGAGCCGGCGACAGCGCATCCATCGAGGTCCCGCCGACCGAGGTCCCGCCGACCGCGGCTCCGCGCGACGTGCGTCCCGAGCCCACCGTGCCCGGCGTCGGAGGGAGCTCCGCCGACGAAGGGCTCCGCGAGCTCGACCGGCTGTGGCCGTCGATCGTCGCCGAGCTGAGCAAGTCGTCTCCGTCGATCAAGCCGCTGATCGCCGACTGTCGTCCGATCGCCGTCGACGGCAACGCCGTGACCCTCGGGTTCCCAGAGGGGAAGGCGTTCCTGAAGGATGTCGCCGAACGACGCCGACCGGCCCTCGAGGCAGGGATCGCCCGGGCGTTGGGCCATCCCGTCGCACTCAGCCTCGTCGCGACCAACCTCGACCTGATGCCGCCCCCGCCGTCGGCCGACGAGGACGATGAACGGATCGTCGAAGCGGCCCGTCGGATCTTCGCCGACGACCTCGTCGACGCAGGCGAGGTCGGCTGACCGACGGGCGCTGCGCAGCGGGCTCGCATCGGCCAGACTTGACATCACCGACCGCGGTCGGATGCGGCGGACGGGAGGAGGATCCGGATGGGGATGGCCAACCTGCAGCGGATGGCGCAGCAGATGCAGCAGGAGATGCTGCGCGTCCAGACCGAGCTCGAGAGCGTGACGGTCGACGGCTCGGCCGGCGGCGGCGTCGTGAGCGCGACGGTCACCGGCAAGCAGGAGCTCGTCAGCGTCACGATCGATCCGAGCGCGGTCGATCCCGACGATGTCGAGATGCTCCAGGACCTCGTCGTGGCGGCGGTGAATGACGCGCTCCGCGCCTCGCGCGACCTGGCCGAGTCGAAGATGGCCGCCGTCACCGGCGGGCTGCGCCTGCCGGGGATGTAGGTCCGTCACCAGGTGACCACACCCGTCATCGAGCCCGTGGCGCGCCTGATCGAGGCGTTCTCACGGCTTCCAGGGATCGGACCGAAGACCGCGCAGCGGCTGACCTTCCACCTGCTGCGCGCGCCCGACGCTGAGGCGCGCCAGCTGGCCGCGGCGCTCGTCGCCGTCCGCGACCAGGTCGTCTTTTGCGATCGATGCTTCAACATCAGCGACGCGCCGCTCTGTCCGATCTGTCGCGATCCCGCCCGCGACCAGCAGCGGCTGTGCGTCGTCGAGGAGCCGCTCGATGTCCTGGCCATCGAGCGAACGGGCGAGTTCAAGGGTCTGTACCACGTCCTCCACGGGGCCATCTCGCCGATCGATGGGATCGGTCCGGAGCGACTGAGGATCCGCGAGCTGCTCGGTCGGGTCGACGCCGCGAAGGCTGCCGGTGAACCGTTCGTGGAGGTCATCCTGGCGACCAACCCGACGCTCGAGGGCGAGGCCACGGCGATGTATCTCGACGAACGGATGGAGCCGAGCGTCGGTTTGATCAGCCGGATCGCGCGCGGGATCCCGGTGGGCGGCGACCTGGAGTACGCCGACGAGGTCACCCTGATCCGGGCGCTCCAGGGCCGACGGGCGATCCGGGCATGAGCAACCTCCTGTCGGAGATCGGGCTGCGCCTGGCCAAGGCGCTCGCCGCACTCCTCCTCGGAGCGATCGTCTACGTCGTGGCGATCGGACCGTTCGGCGCGGCACCGAGCGTCGAGCTGGCGCTCCTCTGCTGGCTCAGCGGGGCGGCGTTCATCCTCCTGGTCGAGACCAGCCCGATCTGATCGTCGTCGAGCGACGGTTCGGGGCCCTCCGGAGGCGTTTGACAGTCGTTCTGGGAGCCCGTAGCATTCCGCCTCGCGCCCTCGGATGACGAGGGTCGCGACGACCGGTCTGCCGGTCCGGGGCCACCGCCGTCACGTTTGACACGTGCGGCTCCGGTGCCTCACAATGAGAAGTCGCGCCGGGTGCCGTTGTGCCCCCGGAGGCTGCACCTTAACAATCGAAGAGTGACAGGAAATCCGGGTAAGGATGTGCGAGCGGTCAGACCCTCGAACGTAAAGCCCGATCGCAAGATCGGGCTTCTTTTGGAGAGTTTGATCCTGGCTCAGGATAAACGCTGGCGGCGTGCATGAGACATGCAAGTCGAACGGACGAACAGGGCTTGCTCTGTTCGTTAGTGGCGGACGGCTGAGTAACGCGTGGGTGACCTGCCCCGAAGTGGGGAATAACTGCCCGAAAGGGTGGCTAATACCGCATGTGGTGGTGCGTTCGATCGCACCAGTAAAGCCGCAAGGCGCTTCGGGAGGGGCCTGCGTCCGATTAGCTCGTTGGTGGGGTAACGGCTCACCAAGGCGACGATCGGTAGGTGGTCTGAGAGGACGATCACCCAGACTGGGACTGAGACACGGCCCAGACTCCTACGGGAGGCAGCAGTCGGGAATTTTGCGCAATGGGCGAAAGCCTGACGCAGCAACGCCGCGTGAGGGATGAAGGCCTTCGGGTTGTAAACCTCTTTTTTCAGGGAAGATAATGACGGTACCTGGAGAATAAGTCACGGCTAACTACGTGCCAGCAGCCGCGGTAATACGTAGGTGACAAGCGTTGTCCGGATTTACTGGGCGTAAAGAGCGCGCAGGCGGTCGTTCAAGTCGAGTGTGAAAGCCCCCGGCTCAACTGGGGAGGGTCACTCGATACTGATCGACTCGAAGGCAGGAGAGGGAAGCGGAATTCCCGGTGTAGTGGTGAAATGCGTAGATATCGGGAGGAACACCAGTGGCGAAGGCGGCTTCCTGGCCTGTTCTTGACGCTGAGGCGCGAAAGCTAGGGGAGCAAACGGGATTAGATACCCCGGTAGTCCTAGCCGTAAACGATGGACACTAGGTGTTGGTGGTATCAACCCCGCCAGTGCCGAAGCTAACGCATTAAGTGTCCCGCCTGGGGAGTACGGCCGCAAGGCTAAAACTCAAAGGAATTGACGGGGGCCCGCACAAGCAGCGGAGCGTGGGGTTTAATTCGACGCAACGCGAAGAACCTTACCAGGACTTGACATGACCAGGATCGCGGCGGAAACGTCGCTTCCCCGCAAGGGGCCTGGCCACAGGTGTTGCATGGCTGTCGTCAGCTCGTGTCGTGAGATGTTGGGTTAAGTCCCGCAACGAGCGCAACCCCTACTGTGTGTTGTATCACTCACACGGGACTGCCGAGAGAAACTCGGAGGAAGGTGGGGATGACGTCAAGTCAGCATGGCCCTTACGTCCTGGGCTACACCCACGCTACAATGGCCGGTACAACGGGCTGCGAAACCGCGAGGTGGAGCTAATCCCTTAAAGCCGGTCTCAGTTCGGATTGTAGGCTGCAACTCGCCTACATGAAGCCGGAGTTGCTAGTAACCGCCGGTCAGCATACGGCGGTGAATATGTTCCCGGGCCTTG
>CAVUSI010000002.1:602500-779383 GCA_963744115.1 uncultured Chloroflexia bacterium
TCCGGCCCGGCCAGGTCCTCAAGCTTCCCTGACGCGGCGCGCGGACCTGTCCGGTCAGCGCTGGCAGCCGCGGCAGTACGACGTCACGAAGCCGCCCGGCTTGACCTCGGTGATGCGCGTGCCGCACCGGGGGCAGGGCGCCCCGCCCTTGTCGTGGACCGCCAGGAAGTCGCGGACTTGCGTCTCGAAGGTCGGTGGGACGCGTCGGCGGAGCACCTCGATCGCGTCGGCCACGGTGGTCCGCGCCGCGTCGTACAGCGCATCGACCTCCTCGGCCGCGAGGGACGAGCGCTTGCGGAACGGGAGCAGCCCGGCGGCGTGCAGGATCTCGTCGCTGTAGGCGTTACCGATCCCGGCGACGAACGCCTGGTTCTTGAGCAGGTTCTTGAGCTCGCCCGGGTGACGGCGGATCCGAGTGCGCCAGACCTCGAGATCGAGGCGCGGGTCGTCGATGTCCGGGCCGAGCTCGTCGTCCAGCCCCGGCACGGCCCGATCGACCCCGGCCGGGAGCAGGTAGACCTTGCCCATCTGGGTCGGATCGCGATAGCGGACCTCGACCTCATCGCCGTCGAGCGGCAGCCAGTCCGCGCTGCGCGTCCAGGCGGCCGCGTCGGACGGGGGGCCGGACGATCGCGATCCGAACCCGAGGACGACCGCCGTCTTCGTCGGCCGCTTGGCGGCCGGGGCGGCCAGCTGGAACCGGCCGGTCAGCATCGGGTTGACGACGATCCGGTCGCGCCCGAGATCGACCAGGAGGAACTTCCCGCGGCGGGAGATCCGGGTCAGCGGCTGACCGATGAGCGCGGCCAGCTCGCCCGGCGTCCCGCGGATCGCGAGCGGCGCCGGCGCCTCGGCGCGTACGATCGGCCGACCCACCAGGGCGGCGTGGAACGCTTCGGACACGACGCTGAGGTCGGGTGATTCGGGCACGGCCCTGCGATTGTAGGTCGGCAGGACCCGTGCTAGACTCACGCGGCCCTCGCGGGCAGGACAGCAGAAGAACGTGGCCAGCGCCATCGACACGAAGGAGCGGACCGAGGCCCAGCAAGCACCGGACCTGCCGATCGTCCCTCAGGCCTGAGCCTCGCTCGGGCCGTTCTGATTCACGGGGAGTATCCAAGTAGGAGAGACGATCAAGTTGACCGAAGAGCAGCAGGGCGGGACCGCGCCCGAGACGGAGGCGACCGCCGCCGTCACCGATGAGGCGTCCCAGGCAGCCGTCGCCGTCGCCGACGAGCCCGCCGATATCCAGGCCACCGTCGCCGAGGCCGAAGCGGCCGAGGAGAAGGCGGCAGCCGCCGCGATCGCCGATGTCGAGGACACCGTCGCGACCGACGAAGCCGAGCTCGAGACCGCTGCGGCGGCCGAGATCGAGCGGCTGGCCGACGCCGCCGCCGCCAACGACGCGAACGCCGAGCCGGCAGCCGAGGCGGCCGTCGGGGTGCTCGACACCGTCGCCGAGGTCGAGGCGGTCGAGGAAGCTGCTGCAGCACAGGTCGTCGCCGAGGTCGTCGAGACCGTCGCCGCCGACGAGGCCGCCCTGGAGCTCGCTGCCGAGATCGCCGACGCGCCGGCCGCCGCCGAGGAGGAGCCCGAGCCCGTGCGCGAGCTGGGTCCCGAGCCGTCGACGATGGAGGAGCTGCTCGCCGAGCAGGACTCGGACATCAAGAGCTTCAAGCACGGTGACGTGGTCGAGGGGACCGTCGTCCGGATCGACAAGGACGAGATCCTCGTCGACATCGGAGCGAAGAGCGAGGGCGTGGTCTCGAACCGCGAGCTGTACGGTCGCAACGCCGAGTCCCAGCCCGCGCTGGCGATCGGCGACACCGTCCTGGTCTACGTCCTCCAGCCCGAGTCGCCCGAGGGACACGTCGTCCTGTCGCTCCGTCGGGCCGGCCTCGAGCGCAAGTGGCGCTCGATGCAGGAGCAGTTCGAGAGCGGCGTGATCATCGAGGCGCCGGTCATCGACCACAACAAGGGCGGCCTCATCGTCGACTGCGGCATCCGCGGCTTCGTGCCGATCAGCCAGATCGTCGACTTCCCGCGCCGACCGCAGAACGATCAGCCGCGCGACGCCGCGCAGGAGATCGCCGAGAAGCTGATGCCGTTCGTCGGCCGCAAGCTCCGGCTCAAGATCCTCGAGGTCAACCGCAAGGCCAATCGACTCATCCTGTCGGAGAAGGTCGCCCTCTACGAGGAGCGCCGCGAGAAGCGGGACGAGCTGTTCAGCAGCCTGCAGGTCGGCCAGAAGGTCAGCGGGACCGTCCGCTCGATCGCCCCGTTCGGGGTGTTCGTCGACCTCGGCGGGATCGACGGCCTGGTCCACAAGAGCGAGCTCAGCTGGAACAAGGTCAACAACCCCGAATCCGGCTACCAGGTCGGTGAGCAGGTCGAGGCCGAGGTCATCGACATCAACCATGAGCGGGGCCGGATCAGCCTGTCGATCCGCCGCCTCCAGCCGGATCCGTGGCACTCGACCGTCGCCGACTTCAAGGTCGGGGACATCATCGACGGGACCGTCACCAAGCTCGTCAACTTCGGTGCGTTCGTGCGCGTCCGCGACGGGCTCGAGGGCCTGATCCACATCAGCGAGCTGTCTCATCAGCGGGTCGCCCATCCGGGCGACGTCGTCCACGAGGGTCAGACGCTCAAGCTCAAGATCATCTCGCTCGACTCCGAGCGACACCGCCTGGGCCTCAGCCTGAAGCAGGCCGAGGAGCCGCCGGCTCGTCCGGCCGCGACCGAGCCCGGCCCCGGCGCCGGCGCGCCGAGCAGCGGGCCGCGTCCCGAGCGCCGGCCGCGACCCGAGCGGGGCTACTCGATGGCCGACGCCGTCCAGGAGCCCGAGGGCGGGATCGACAACACGCTGGCATCGGCATTCGCCCAGGTCCGCCAGCAGCTCGCGGCTGCCGAGGTGGCCGACATCAAGGACGACGTCGCCTCCGACGAGTACGCCGAGGAGACCGCCGCCGCCGACACGGTCGGTGAGATCGCCGAGGCGGTCGCCGCCGACGAGGCTGACGAAGAGGCGGCCGCCGGAGCGGCCATCGCCGACATCGTCGACACGGTCGCGACCGACGAGGCTGTCGCCGAGGATGCCGCGGCCGGCAAGATCGCCGATATCGTCGGTGCCGTCGCCGAGGACGAGGCCGAGCTCGAGGCGGCTGCCGCCGCTGAGCTCGATCGGATCGTCGACGCGGCCGCTGCGAACGAGGCCAACGAGCCCGCCGCGACGACGGCCGCGGTCGACGTGATCGAAGCGGTCGCCGAGCGGGAGACGGCCGAGGAGTCGGTCGCCGCCGAGGCGATCGCCGACATCAAGGACGACCTCGCCTCCGACGAGTTTGAGGAGGAGTCGGTCGCCGCCGAGGCGATCGGCGGGATCGAGCAGACCGTGGCCGCCGACGAAGCGACCGAGGAGGCCGTGGCCGGTGCCGCGGTCGCCGACATCGCCGAGACGGTCGCCGATGACGAGGCCGTCCTCGAGGCGACCGCGGCCGAGGCGATCAAGGATGTCGCCGACAAGACGATGGAAGAGAACACCAAGGGCTGACCGCGCCCGCTCCGCTCTGAGACGACCCGTCGGGACGACCCGGCGGGTCGTTCGAATCCTTGCCCCATCCACCGGGCGCCGGCCGGCGTATCGATGGTGGGACAAGGTGGCGGCCACCTCGAACGGCGTTGGTCACGCCGCGAGATGGCCGTGCTAGCATGGCCCATGGCGTCCACGGTGGCGCCTGGAGAGGAACAGGCGTTCGACCGGATGGATCGCTTCGACAAGTTCACGGACCGCGCGCGCAAGGTCCTCACCCTGGCACAGGATGAGGCCCAGCGGTTCAACCACAACTACATCGGCACCGAGCACCTGCTGCTCGGGCTCGTCCGCGAGGGCGAGGGGGTCGCAGCGCGCGTCCTCGAGAACATGAATGTCGAGCTCCCGAAGGTCAGGACCGCGGTCGAGTTCATCATCGGTCGGGGCGATCGCCCGGTCGTCGGCGAGGTCGGCCTGACGCCGCGAGCGAAGCGGGTCATCGAGCTCGCGATCGACGAGGCGCGCCGCCTGGGCCACAACTACATCGGCACCGAGCACCTGCTGCTCGGGCTCGTCCGCGAAGGGGAGGGGATCGCCGCCGGCGTCCTGGAGTCGCTCGGAGTCAACCTCGACAAGGTCCGCCACGAGGTCATCCGCGTCCTGTCGCAGAGCTCGTCCGCCGGCCCGACCGCGCAGGAGACGAAGCGCGCGAGCAAGACCCCGACGGTCGACCAGCTGGGGATCAACCTCACCGAGGCGGCCCGGGCGGGCAAGCTCGATCCCGTCATCGGGCGGGAGAAGGAGATCGAGCGGGTCATCCAGATCCTCGGCCGCAAGACGAAGAACAACCCCGCCCTGATCGGCGAGCCGGGCGTCGGCAAGACGGCCATCGCGGAAGGCCTGGCCCACCGGATCGTCGCGGGTGACGTCCCGGACATCCTGCTCAACAAGCGGGTCCTGACCCTCGACATCGGGTCGCTGGTCGCCGGCACCAAGTATCGCGGCGAGTTCGAGGAGCGGCTCAAGAAGATCATCGAGGAGCTGCGCAACACCAACGACGCGGTCTTGTTCATCGACGAGTTGCACACGCTCGTCGGAGCGGGCGCCGCCGAGGGTGCCATCGACGCGGCGAACATCCTCAAGCCGCCGCTGTCGCGCGGCGAGCTCCAGTGCATCGGCGCCACGACCCTCGACGAGTACCGCAAATACATCGAGCGCGACGCCGCCCTCGAGCGCCGCTTCCAGCCGGTCATGGTCGAGGAGCCGACCCTCGAGCAGACGATCGAGATCCTGCTTGGGATCCGGGAGCGCTACGAGCAGCACCACAAGGTCACGATCACCGACCAGGCTGTGCAGGCCGCCGCCGACCTGTCGATCCGGTACATCACGGACCGCCACCTGCCGGACAAGGCGATCGACCTGATCGACGAGGCTGCCAGTCGTGTCCGACTGCGCCATGCCTCGGCGCCGCCGGCCCTGCGCGATGCGCAGAAGGAACTCGATCGGGTGACCAAGGAGAAGGACGCGGCGATCAACGCCCAGGAATACGAGGACGCGGCGGGCCTCCGCGAGGCCGAGGCCACGGCCAAGGAGAAGGTCGAGACGCTCCGGGCCGAGTGGCAGGCCCAGATCTCCGGCGATCAGCCGACCGTCGGCGAGGAGGAGATCGCCCAGGTCGTGGCGATGTGGACCGGTATCCCGGTCACCAGGATCGCCCAGGAGGAGTCGCAGCGGCTGCTCAACATGGAGACCGCCCTCCACGGCCGGGTCATCGGCCAGCAGGAGGCGATCGAGATCGTGTCCAAGGCGGTCCGCCGCGCCAGGGCCGGCCTCAAGGACCCGAAGCGGCCGATCGGCTCGTTCATCTTCCTGGGACCGACGGGGGTCGGCAAGACCGAGCTGGCCAAGGCGCTGGCCGAGTTCATGTTCGGCAGCGAGGACGCGCTCATCAAGATCGACATGAGCGAGTTCATGGAGCGCCACAACGTCAGCCGTCTCGTCGGGGCGCCCCCCGGCTACGTCGGGTTCGACGAGGGCGGTCAGCTGACCGAGGCGGTCCGCCGCAAGAACTATTGCGTCGTGCTGCTCGATGAGGTCGAGAAGGCTCACCCCGAGGTGTTCAACATCCTCCTCCAGATCCTCGAGGACGGCCACCTCTCGGATGCCAAGGGACGCCGCGTCGACTTCCGCAACTGCATCATCATCATGACCTCGAACCTCGGGGCGAAGCAGCTCCAGACGAACTCGTCGCTCGGCTTCCGGGTCCAGGGCGACACCGAGGCGACCCGCGCCGAGGCGTCCTACGAGCTGATGCGGGACAAGGTCCAGCAGGAGCTCAAGCAGAGCTTCCGGCCCGAGTTCCTGAACCGGATCGACGCGACGGTCGTCTTCCGGAGCCTGACCGTCGAGGAGATCACCGAGATCGTCGACCTCATGCTCCAGCGCGTTCGCGATCAGCTTCGCGCCCAGCAGATGAGCCTCGAGGTCACCCAGGAGGCCAAGGAGCACGTCATCAAGCTCGGCTACGACGTCGCCTACGGTGCGAGGCCGCTGCGCCGGGTGATCCAGAACATGATCGAGGACGTCCTGGCCGAACAGCTCCTCCTCGGCATCTACGAACCCGGCACGACGATCATCGTCGAGAAGGGCGAGGAAGCGGGCCTGTCGATCCACGCGGTCGACCAGAAGACCCCCGTCGAAGCCCACTAGCCGGCGGGCCGGGCCGATGGCGAAGAGCCACAGCCGTTTCGTCTGCCAATCGTGCGGTGACGCGTTCCTGCGCTGGGAGGGCCAGTGCCGGACCTGCGAGGCGTGGAACACCCTCGTCGAGACCGTCGTACGCGAGCCCGCCCGGGCCGCGCGCAGCCCGTCCGCGTCCGTGCTGGCCGGTCGCGGCGCGCCCGAACCGCTGCGGACGATCGCCGAGGCGGACATCCCGCGCCTCTCGGTCGGCATCGACGAGCTCGATCGGGTCCTCGGGGGCGGCCTGGTGCCGGGCTCGTTGGTCCTGCTCAGCGGCGAGCCGGGCATCGGCAAGTCGACCCTCCTGCTCCAGGCCGCGGCGGGCGTCGCCGCCCGGGTCGGGCCTTCGGGCGGCCACGTCCTGTACGCGACCGGCGAGGAGTCGAGCGGCCAGGTCCGTCTCCGCGCCTCGAGGCTCGGGCTGCTCGACGGACCGGCCGGCGAGGCGGTCCGGGTCGTTCCCGAGAGTGAGATCGGGCGGATCGTCGAGCTGGCGCGGACGGAGCGGCCGGGCCTCGTCATCGTGGACTCGATCCAGACCGCCACCGTCGACGACCTCGACGGGCCGGCCGGCAGTGTCGGGCAGGTCCGCGAGTCCGCCCTCCGGCTGATGGAGCTGGCCAAGGGCGACGGGATCGCCGTCGTCCTCGTCGGCCACGTCACCAAGGACGGCACGATCGCCGGACCCAAGACTCTCG
This sequence comes from uncultured Chloroflexia bacterium, assembly GCA_963744115.1. Taxonomy (GTDB): domain Bacteria; phylum Chloroflexota; class Limnocylindria; order Limnocylindrales; family CSP1-4; genus Chersky-267. The sequence continues at coordinate 609,473 of CAVUSI010000002.1, forward strand.
AGCACCTCGTCGATGCGGTCCTCGGCCTCGAAGGCGACCGTTCGGCCGGGCTGCGACTGCTCCGCGCGTCGAAGAACCGGTTCGGCTCGACCGAGGAGGTCGGGGTGTTCGAGATGGGTGAGCACGGACTCGATGAGCTGACCGATCCGGCTCGGGCCTTCCTGGTCGAACACGACGGAGCCGCACCGGGCAGCGTCGTCGCGCCCACCCTCGAGGGCAGCCGCCCCCTCCTCGTCGAGGTCCAGGCGCTCGTCGCACCGGTCAGCTATGGCACGCCGCGCCGAACGGGGGTCGGGATCGACCCGAACCGGCTGGCGCTGCTCGTCGCGGTCCTCGGCCGGCGAGCCGGGATCGGTCTCGGCAGCCACGACGTCTACGCCAACCTCGCCGGCGGCCTCAGCCTCGAGGAACCGGGGCTCGACCTGCCGCTCGCCCTGGCCCTGGCCTCGTCCCTGCGCGACCGTCCCGTCCGACCGGCGACCGTCGCGATCGGCGAAGTCGGCCTGCTCGGCGAGCTGCGCAGCGTCACCGGGCTCGAACGCCGTCTGCGCGAGGCCGCCCGGCTTGGGTTCGTCCGGGCGATCGTGCCCCGTTCGGCCCGGGGAGGGCCCCCGCCGGTCGTCGATGGGCTGGACGTGCTGGCCGTCGGGACGCTCCGCGAGGCGATCGGAGTGGCCCTGGAAACCGACAGTCGCTCGCCGGCGATGCTAGTCTGACGCCCGCACCGCACGGTCCGCGGTCGCCCACGTCCGCCTTGAGCCGGGAGCGCGTCCACCCACCGTGATCCGGAACATCCGCATCCTCGGCGCTGCTCTGGGCGGCATCGTCGGCCTGGCGCTGGCGACGTCGCTCGGCGGCGTGTTCGATCGGAGCGGCCCGTACTACGGGTTCTTCCTCGCGGCCTGGGTCGTGGCCTGGATCGTGGTCGGCTTCGCGCTCCTGCCATACCTCACGATCGTCCCGGCCGAATGGCTCGTCCGAAGCGCCCAGAACCTGTCGACCGCGGAGTTCGTGACCGCCGTCGGCGGCTTCCTCATCGGGTTGCTGATGGGCCTCCTGCTCGGGATCCCGCTGTCGAACCTGCCCGACCCGCTCGGGAAGTGGCTGCCACTGGCGACATCGCTCGGGCTCGGCCTCGGGATGGTCGGCCTGACAGTGGCCAAGCGGCAGGATCTCGTCACCGCCGCCGAGGCGCTCGGCATCTTCCGCCGGCCGGAGGCCGAGGACGGGACGATCCGGCGGGGCGACCCGCACATCGTCGTCGATACGAGCGCGATCATCGACGGGCGGATCGCCGAGATCGCCGAGTCCGGGTTCATCTACGGCACGCTGGTCGTGCCGCGGTTCGTCCTCGATGAGCTCCAGCACATCGCCGACAGCGCCGACACGCTCCGCCGGAACCGCGGACGGCGCGGCCTCGAGATCCTGGCCCGGATGCAGAAGGATTCGCCGACCCCGGTCGAGATCGTCACCGACGACTTCCCGGACATCCCGGAGGTCGACGCCAAGCTGGTCGCCCTGGCCAAGCGGCGCAGCGGCGCGATCCTGACCAACGACTTCAACCTCAACCGGGTCGCCGAGCTGCAGGGCCTCCGCGTCCTCAACATCAACTCACTGGCCAACGCGGTCAAGCCCGCGGTCCTGCCGGGCGAGGAGCTGCGGGTCCGCGTCATCCAGGAGGGCAAGGAGGCCGGCCAGGGCGTCGGCTTCCTCGACGACGGGACGATGATCGTCGTCGAGGGCGGGGCCCGGTATATCGACAAGGATCTCGACGTCGCCGTCACCCGCGTCCTCCAGACGGTGGCCGGGCGGATGATCTTCGCCCAGCCGCGCCTGGATTGACGGCCAGACCCGCCGACCCGTCCGGGGTCGGTGCAGCGGTCCGGGCCGATGCGATCGTCGTCGCCGCGGGCGCGTCCCGCCGGATGGGCGGGGTCGACAAGCTCATGGCGCCGATCGGCGACCGCCCGCTGCTCGCCTGGACGCTCGCGGCGATCGCGGCCGCTCCGGAGGTGGAGCGGATCGTGCTCGTGGTCTCAGGCGACGCCGTGGCACCGATCCGTGACGCGGCCTGGCTTCCGGGATCGGTCATCGACGTGGTCGCGGGAGGCGACCGCCGCCAGGAATCGACCGCCGCCGGACTCCGCGTCCTGACGACGCTCGACGGCCTGGGGACCGCGGCCGGCGATCGCGTGGTGCTGGTCCACGATGGCGGCCGACCGGTCGTCTCAGCCGTGCTGGTCGGCGCGGTGGCCAGGGCCGCGGCCGCCGAGGGTGCGGCGATCCCCGTGGTCCCGGTCGTCGAGACCATCAAGCGGATCGACGGCGGGCTGGTCGCGGCGACGGTCGATCGGGCGGAGCTCGGGGCGGCGCAGACCCCGCAGGGGGTCCGGCGGTCGATCCTGCTCGAGGCGCTGGTGCGCTTTCCGGCCGACGGTCCGCAGACCTGGACCGATGAGGCCGGTCTGCTCGAGGCCTGTAGAATCCCGGTCCATGCCATCCCCGGTGAGCCGATGAATCTCAAGGTGACCACGCCCGACGACCTCGGGCGCGCCACCCATGCCCTGCTCGGCCGGGAGCTGCCGCGCATCGGGTTCGGGGAGGACGGTCATCCGTTCGGACCGGGCGAGTCGCTGGCGCTCGGCGGCATCGCGATCGACGGCGCCCCGCGACTGGATGGTCACTCGGACGGCGACGTGGCACTCCACGCCGTCGCCGACGCGCTCCTCGGGGCGGCCGGCCTCGGCGATCTCGGTCGGATCTTTCCGGCTGATGCCACCACGCCGAGGGGGGTCGCCAGCGCCGAGCTGCTGACCGAGGTCGTCCGGCGGCTCCGCGACGTCGGCCTGCGGCCCGCCCAGGTCGACCTGACGATCATCGCGGCTCGTCCGCGACTCGCCGGCCGACTGGAAGAGATGCGGGCCGCGCTCGCGGACCTGGTCGGCCTGCCGCCGGACCGCGTCAACGTCAAGGCGTCGACCGGGAACCTGGCGGGCTTCGAGGGGGCGGGGCGGGGGATCACCGCCCGAGCCGTGGTCGTGCTGGACTCCGCCCGATGACCGTCCGGCTGCTCGACACGCTGTCCGGCCGCCAGCGCGACCTCGTCCCGCTCGAGGACGATCACGTGCGGGTCTACAGCTGCGGCCCGACCGTCTACGGCCCCGCTCACATCGGCAACTTCCGGTCGTTCCTGTTCGCCGACCTGCTCGTCCGGCACCTCCGCTGGCGTGGGTCTCGGGTCACCTGGGTGATGAACGTCACGGACATCGACGACAAGATCATCCGCGGCGCGGCTGCGGCCGGAGTGTCGATCGAGGCGCTGACCGATCGTTGGACCGAGCGGTTCCTGGCCGATGCGGCGGCCCTCAGGATGAGCCAGCCCGAGGTCCTCCCGCGCGCGACCGGCCATATCGAGGAGATCGTCGCGCTGGTCGAGATCCTGCTCGACAAGGGTCACGCGTACCGGACCGACGACGGCTCGATCTTCTTCCGGATCGCGTCCTGGCCGCCGTACGGCAAGCTCGCCCGGCTGGACCCGGACCAGCTCCGGGTCGGGGAGCGGGTCGAGGCCGACGAGTACGCCAAGGACGACGTCCGGGACTTCGCCGTTTGGAAGGGCCCGAAGCCCGGGGAGCCGTCGTGGTCGACCCGGATCGGCGAGGGTCGACCGGGCTGGCACATCGAGTGCTCGGCGATGGCGATGAAGCATCTCGGCCCGAGCTTCGACATCCACACCGGGGGCATCGACCTGATCTTCCCCCATCACGAGGACGAGATCGCCCAGAGCGAGGCCGCGACCGGCCAGGAGTTCGTCCGGACGTGGCTCCATTGCGCCCACCTCCAGATGGGCGGGGCGAAGATGGCGCGGTCCGAGGGCAACATCGCCCTCGTCGGGGACCTGCTGGACCGGGGGATCTCGGCTCGGGCGCTCCGCTACGCGCTCATCGCCGCCCACTATCGCGCGAGCCTGAGCTACACCGACGAGTCGCTGGCAGCGGCGACCGCCGCGATCGAGCGTCTCGACGCGGCCTACCTCGCGCTGGCCGGCTACCACGAGGACCGGACCGACGACGCCACCCTGCCCGCGGCGCTGGAGACCGCACGGACCGCGTTCGGGGCCGCACTTGATGATGACCTGAACATCTCCCCGGCCCTGGCGGCAGTCTTCGACCTGGTCCGTGACCTCAACCGCCGGATCGATGCCCGGACGATGTCGACCTCCGACGCCGATCGCGCCGTCGCCGTCCTGCGCGACCTCGATCGCGTCCTCGCGATCGGCCCCGACCTCGAGGCCTCGGCCCTCGAACCCGACCTCCAGGGCCTTGTCGACGCCCGTGCGGCCGCCCGCGCCGCGCGCGACTGGGCAGCATCCGACCGTCTCCGCGACGAGCTCGCCGAGCGTGGGATCGTCATCGAGGATTCGCGCGATGGGCAGCGCTGGCGAAGATCAGGGGTGACCAGCGATGCCTAGTCCCAAGCGCCCGAAGCCGGACCGTTCCGGCGAACCGCCGAAGGGTCGTCCCACCGCACGCCGGACCGGACCGGGTGGCGCCGGCGCGCCCGGCGGCCGCTCCGGCGGGTCGCACGGCGCCGGATCCCCGCGTCCCGGCGGACCGCCGGGCGACCGCCCGCCGTTCGGGATGCGCAGCGGCGCCGACGGTCGACCGATCCCGGACGGGCCGGGTGGCCCAGCGCCCTTCCGCTCGGACCGTCCCCGCGCCGACCATCCGCGGTCCGGAGGCCCACGTCCTGGAGGCCAACGTCCCGGGGCATACCGATCCGGCCCGCGTCAGCCCGGCTACGGTCCGGGACCGGGCGGCCCGCACCCTTCGGCCGGGGGTCCGCGACCGTCGGGATCCCGACCGGGTGGCCCTCGCCCGTCAGGGTACGGCCCGGGCGTCCGTGGCTCCGCCTCGCGCCCGAGCGGCCCGAGTGGCCCGCGCCGCGACCCGAGGGAGGCATGGACCGATCGCCCCGATCGGGAGCCCGGCGAGTGGCCGGGCGACCGGGACCGGTACCCCGATGCGTCCGATCGGCCGCGCCCGTCCGCGGCACGGCCGGGTGCCTCCCGTCCGTACGGTGCGGGACCGCCCGGCCCCCGATCGTCGGGTCCTCGCCCGTTCACCCCGCGACCGCCCGGGCCACGTTCGTTCACACCGCGTCCGGGCGGCCCGGGGACCGACCGGCGACCGGACGAAGGGCCGGCGCGAGACTCGTTCCCGACGCGGCCGCGACCGCCGGTCGGTCCGTTCGGACCGGCCCCGAGGTCCTGGGTCGACCGCCGTCCCCGGTCCGGACCCGCGCCGAGCGGTCGTCCGTATCCGCCGCCGATGCCGCCATCGATGGACCTGCTCGACCCGGCCACGGAGGAGCTGGTCGCCGGTCGGCGTCCGGTCGAGGAGGCGTTCGTCGCGCGTCGCGAGGCCCGACGTTTGCTGGTGGTCCCGCAGCGACGCCAGGCGCTCGAGAAGCTGGTCCTCCACGCCACGAGCCTGCGCATCCCGATCGTCGAGGTCGAGGGTGGGACGTTGACCGCGTTGTCCGGGTTCGACGGCCATCAGGGCGTCGCGCTCGTCGTGGCGCCCCGCCGGTACGCCGAGGTGGACGACATCCTGGCCCGGGCGATCGAACGCGGCGAGGCGCCGTTCGTGCTGGTGCTCGACTCGCTCGAGGACCCGCAGAACGTCGGGACGCTGCTCCGGAGCGCCGAGGCGGCCGCGACCCATGGGGTCGTCTTCCCGACCCGCCACCAGGCGCCGATGAGCCCGTCGGCGATCAAGGCCTCGGCCGGGGCGGTCGAACACCTCCTGTTGGCGCCCGTCGACGACCTGCCGGGGGCGCTGGCGGACCTGCACGTCCGCGGGCTGCGGATCGTGGGAGCCGACGCGGACGCCGCGCTGACGGTCCGCGACGCCGATCTGCGCGGTCCCCTGGCCCTCGTCGTGGGTAGCGAGGGCCAGGGTCTCGGACCCGCCGTTCGCCGGCGCTGCGACCTGCTCGTCCGGATCCCCATGCGCGGGGCGGTCGGCTCGCTCAACGCCTCGGTCGCGGGCTCGATCCTGCTGTACGAGGCCACGACCCAGCGCGTCGGCTCGACCCAGGCGCGCCCGGTCGACCCACGGCCGGCCACGGAGCCGGCGTCGGAGATCGCGTCGGTCGATGCGCCGGAGAATGCCGAGCCGATCGACGGGAAGACCGAGCCCGCTGAACGGCCGGAGGATCCGCCGGCGGGTGGACCCGTGAAGACGTCGAAGCGTTCGGCCGGCAGGACCGGATCGAAGAAGGCCCTCGCCCACGAGACCCGTCCGGTCACGTCCTCGCCGGCCGTCGAGGCCGCCACCCAGGTCGCTGTGGAGTCCGGCGTCCCCGGCAAGGACGGTGCACGAAAGGGGGCGACCAAGGGATCGAAGGCGAAGGGGTCGAAGGCGAAGGCTTCGGCCACGACCAAGCCGGCGGTCTCGAAGGCCGCGACGAAGGCGAAGGCCGCCCCACCGAAGGCGAAGGCCTCTTCACCGAAGGCCGGCACCGGATCGAAGTCCGCCTCCAAGCCGAAGAAGGCGGCCGCACGTGCTGACGACCCCGAGGCGCTGCTGCCGGGCGGCCCGCCGTCGGAGGTCTGACCGGCGGCCGGTCCGCCGTGGCGCGGTTGACGCTCGCGGCCGGTCCGCCCTATCATTCCCGGGCGCCACAGGGTCTCCTGCGGTATGGTCCTGCGCGCGCCGACGTAGCTCAATTGGTAGAGCAGCGGTTTTGTAAACCGCCGGTTCCGGGTTCGAGTCCCGTCGTCGGCTCCAGCGCGAATAACGCGTGCCGGGTGCACCACGGGCGCCGCAGCGTCACCGGGTACGTCCCAGTGGGTAGGTTGAGCAGGTGGTGAGCTCCGCTGACTGTAGATCAGCCGTCTTCGACTGTGGGGGTTCGATTCCCTCCCTGCCCACCATCGATCCGGAGACATTCAAGGGTTCGACCAGGCCCACATAGCTCAGCTGGCAGAGCACTTCCTTGGTAAGGAAGAGGTCATCGGTTCAAGTCCGATTGTGGGCTCCATCACCGCGGTCCCCCAGGCCCCGATGATCCCCCGGATGGCGGGCCCTCCTGCCAGAAGCCCGCGGCGGCCCGGCCGCCCGACAGTTTGGAGAAAGCGCTCACGTGGCGAAGAAGAAGTTCGAGCGGACCAAGCCGCACGTCAACATCGGCACGATCGGTCACATCGACCACGGCAAGACCTCGCTCACCGCAGCGATCACCAAGTACCTCGCCCTCAAAGGCGAGGCGGAGTACCGCGCCTTCGACACGATCGACAACGCGCCCGAGGAGCGCGAGCGCGGGATCACCATCGCGATCGCCCACGTCGAGTACGAGACCGACAAGCGCCACTACGCCCACGTCGACTGCCCCGGCCACGCCGACTACATCAAGAACATGATCACCGGCGCCGCCCAGATGGACGGCGCGATCCTGGTCGTCGCCGCGACCGACGGGCCGATGCCCCAGACCCGCGAGCACATCCTGCTGGCCCGCCAGGTCGAGGTCCCGTTCATCGTCGTCTTCCTCAACAAGGTCGACGCGGTCGACGATCCCGAGCTGCTCGATCTGGTCGAGCTCGAGGTCCGCGAGCTGTTGAGCAAGTACAACTTCCCCGGCGACGACATCCCGTTCATCCGCGGCTCCGCGCTCAAGGCGCTCGAGGCACCCGACGATCCGTCCGATCCGGCCTACGTCCCGATCCAGGAGCTGATGGACGCGGTCGACTCCTACATCCCGACCCCCGAGCGCGCGGTCGACCGGCCGTTCCTGATGCCGGTCGAGGACGTCTTCGGGATCAAGGGCCGCGGCACCGTCGCCACCGGCCGGATCGAGCGCGGCATCGTCAAGGTCGGCGACGAGGTCGAGCTGGTCGGCGTCAAGGCCACCCGCAAGATCGTCATCACCGGCGTCGAGATGTTCAAGAAGCTGCTCGACGAGGGCCAGGCCGGCGACAACGTCGGCTGTCTGATCCGCGGCATCGAGCGCGAGGAGATCGAGCGCGGCCAGGTCCTGGCCAAGCCCGGCTCGGTCAAGCCGCACACCAAGTTCAGTGCCCAGGTCTACGTCCTGACCAAGGAGGAGGGCGGCCGCCATACCCCCTTCTACAACGGCTACCGGCCGCAGTTCTACCTGCGCACGACCGACGTCACCGGCGCCATCGGGCTGCCCGACGGGGCCGAGATGATCATGCCCGGCGACAACGTCGAGATGACCGTCGAGCTGATCACCCCGATCGCCCTCGAGACCGGCCAGCGCTTCGCCATCCGCGAGGGCGGCCGGACCGTCGGCGCCGGCGCCATCACCTCGATCGCCGAGTAATCCGATGGCAAAAGCGGAGAACCGTCCGGTCATCCTGCTGGCGTGCACCGAGTGCCGCGAGCGGACCTATACGACGCGGAAGAACAAGAAGAACGATCCGAACCGGATCGAGCTCATGAAATACTGTCCGCGAGACCGTCGCCACACCCTCCACCGGGAGGCGAAGTAGCGGCTCACCGGAGGGGTGTAGCTCAATTGGCAGAGCACCGGTCTCCAAAACCGGCGGTTGTAGGTTCGAGTCCTATCGCCCCTGCCACTCCGTCATCAAACCGTACCTGAAGGCTAGACCCGATGTTGCAGCGGATCCGTCGCTATCTCGACGAGTCCTGGTCCGAATTGAAGAAGGTCACCTGGCCGACGCGACAGCAGACCCTGAACCTGACGGTCCTGGTCTTCGTCGTCAGCTTCGTGGTGGGCGTCTTCATCTCGTTCTTCGACCTGATCTTCACGGCCGGACTCGACTTCATCGGAACGCTGGGGTAGGCGACCACCATGACCGACGCGCCCACGACCGAGACGACCGAGACCCCGGCCAGCCCGAAGCACTGGTATGTCATCCACACCTATTCGGGCTACGAGAACAAGGTCAAGACCAACCTCGAGCACCGCATCGAGTCGATGGGCATGGATGACAAGATCTTCCAGGTCCTCGTCCCGATGGAGGACGAGATCGAGATCCGCCAGGGCCAGCGCCACACCGTCCAGAAGAAGGTCTACCCGGGCTATGTCCTGGTCGAGATGATCCTGGACCCGGACAGCTGGTTCGTCGTCCGCAACACGCCGGGCGTGACCAGCTTCGTCGGCGGCGGGAACATCCCCGGCCAGCGCAACGAGCCGATCCCGCTCGCCGATCACGAGGTCAAGCAGATCCTCCGGACGATGGGCGTCGAGACGCCCAAGTACCGGGTGGCCTTCATCAAGGGCCAGAGCGTCCGGGTCACCGACGGACCGTTCGCCGAGTTCATCGGGACGGTCGACGAGGTCAACCCCGAGCGCAACAAGGTCAAGGTCCTCGTCAGCATCTTCGGCCGCGAGACGCCGGTCGAGCTTGACTTCCTCCAGGTCGAGAAACTGTGAGCACCGCCCGGACGGCCCAGGCCCGCGTTGTCGGCTCCGCGCACTCGCTCACGCACGGGCGTGCGCTCGCTCATGTGCTCACCTCCGCCTCGGCCCGGACCGCCCGGCTCGGCGCTCACCGGGCTGCGTCCCGCTAGAAAGGAATCCCGACCACCTTGGCCAAGAAGATCCGAATCGTGCTGACGCTCCAGCTCCCCGCCGGCAAGGCGACGCCCGCCCCACCGGTCGGGACGGCGCTGGGCCCGCACGGCATCAACATCGTCGAGTTCACCAAGGCCTACAACGAGAAGACCGCCGACAAGTCGGGCCAGATCATCCCGGCCCAGATCACGGTCTTCGAGGATCGATCGTTCACGTTCATCCTCAAGACGCCGCCGGCCGCCGACCTCCTGCGCAAGGCCGCGGGGATCGACAAGGGGGCCGAGACGACCGGCCGAGAGACGGTCGGCCGGGTGACCCGGGACCAGCTCCGGGAGATCGCCACCATCAAGATGACCGACCTCAACGCCAACGATCTGGAGGCGGCCGCCCGCCAGATCGAGGGCACCGCCCGTTCGATGGGCCTCGAGGTCGTCGGCTAGCCACCATCTCCCGCGCACCGGCCGCGAGACGCATCCGCCGGTCGTCCACCCCGCGCCAGGGGAAGGCCGCGATCCGGCCGCCGCAACGAGGAACCGAACCATGGCACACGGCAAGCGCTACACCGAGGCCGCCGGGCTGGTCGATCGGGACACGGTCTACGCCCCCGACGCGGCGACCGACCTGGTCAAGGCCACCAGCACGGTCAAGTTCGACCCGACGATCGAGGCCCATCTGCGGCTCGGCGTCGACCCGCGTCACGCGGACCAGATGGTCCGTGGCACGGTGGTCCTCCCGCACGGCACGGGCAAGGTCGTCCGAGTGGTCGTCTTCGCCCAGGGCGAGAAGGCCCAGGAGGCGCTCCGCGGCGGGGCCGACGAGGTCGGCGCCGAGGACCTGGTCAAGAAGATCGAAGCGGGCTGGACCGAGTTCGATGTCGCCCTCGCGACCCCGGACACGATGGGGATGGTCGGCAAGCTCGGCAAGATCCTCGGCCGGAAGGGCCTCATGCCGAACCCGAAGTCGGGCACCATCACGTTCGACATCGAGCGGGCGCTCCGGGAGGTCAAGGGCGGCCGGGTCGAGTTCAAGGTCGACAAGGGGGCGATCGTCCACGTCGCCTTCGGCAAGGGCAGCTTCTCGTCCGAGGAGCTGCTGGCCAACCTGGCGGCGCTCGTCGACGCCATCAACCGGGCGAAGCCCGCCGGGGCCAAGGGCCAGTACCTCAAGACACTGACGATCGCCAGCACGATGGGCCCGGGCATCCGGGTCGATATCCCGGGGGTGCTCGCCGCCGCGGTGGCGTAGCCCGGGTTCCGCACCGCGCCGGACATCCGGACGCGGCACCATATCCGGCGACGACGAACGGGCCAGCCCGCTCCGATCGCCTGACAATCGAATACGACGGACGCCCAAGACAGCCTGCGCCCGCGGACCGTGCCTCACCCGATGGGGGAGGGGCGGTCGGGGCTTGAACCGCCGCACGGACCGGAACGCCCGGGGACGACGGCGAGCACGCCGAGGCAGGACGAGCCTCCCGAGACGCGGGTGGCGCCACCCTGCAGACGCAAGTGGACCGTCGCAGGGTCGGACCGGCCGGATGGCCGGCTCCGCGCCACCGCCGCGCGCCGGCAGCGCGCAGAACACGGGAGGTCATCCATGCCGACCGAGGCCAAGCGAGAAACGGTCGCCGAGCTCAAGGAGGAACTCTCCAACAGCACGGCCATGATCGTCTCCGAGTACCGCGGCCTCAAAGTGAGCGAGATCGCCGAGATCAGGCGGTCGCTGCGCAAGAACGACGTCACGTACCGGGTCGTCAAGAACCGGCTCATGCGGATCGCCGCGAACGAGTCGGGCCATGACGCCCTGTCGCCCTTCCTCGAAGGTCCCAGCGCCATCGCGTTCGGGTCCGGCGATGAGGCGACGATCGCCAAGGCGGTCCTCGACGCGACCCGGCCGTACAAGATCGTCAAGGTCAAGGGCGCCGTCCTGGGCAACCGGGCGATCGACATCGACGGGGTCACCCGTCTGGCGACGCTCCCGCCGCGGGACGTGCTCCTGGCCCAGATCGCCGGTGCGATCGCAGCCCCGATGGCCACCGTGGCCGGGCTGTTCGACGCTCCGCTCCGCGACATCGCGGGCGGGATCGGTGCCCTGGCCGACCAGCGCAGCGCCAGCGCCTAGCTCACACCGACCCAGACCCCTGGCCGCCGCCCATCGGGCGACCGGCCGTCAGATCCAGGAGGATCCACCATCATGGCTACCGTTACCGCCGACCAGCTCCTCGAGGCCTTCGAGAAGATGACCGTCCTCGAGCTGTCGGAGTTCAAGAAGAAGTTCGAGGATCGCTTCGGCGTCACGGCCGCCGCTCCGGTCGCTGTCGCCGCGGCCGCCGCGCCGGGTGGCGCCGCTCCGGCCGAGGCCGCCGCGGAGGAGCAGACCGAGTTCACCGCGACCCTGACCGAGATCGGGCCGAACAAGATCCCCGTGATCAAGGTCGTCCGCGAGCTCACCGGGCTCGGCCTCAAGGAGGCCAAGGATGTCGTCGACGCGACGCCCAAGGCCGTCAAGGAAGGCATCACCAAGGACGAGGCCGAGAAGATCAAGGCCGCCCTCGAAGAGGTCGGCGCCAAAGTCGAGATCAAGTAGCTCGGCCCGCCGGTGGGACGGCGCCAGGCGTCGTTGCAGGTTGCGCGCGTTCGCTCACGCACCTTGGGGTGCGCTCGCTCGCGTGCTCGCCTGCGCCTAGCCTGACACCGTCCGACCGGCCGGCGGGTTTCGCTCGCTCGCGTGCTCGCCGGCGCCTACGGCTACGCTCGCCCGACCGCCGAGCTCGTTCCTGTTCGTGCGCTCGCTCGCGTGCTCGACCGCGCCTCGCCTGGCACCGTCCGATCGACGAGCTACCATCCAGGGACGTGTACTCACGCTTCGGCGTTTCGGAGCTTCGTCGGGTCTCGGCGAGGTCGTTTGACCGTGGCTGCGAATTGCGATATGCTGCTGGGTCTGTGAGCGCGGCCTTCCCCCTCTTCCCTTACCTCCTCGGATAGGAGCGGTTTCATGCTGTCTGCTGAGTCGTCGTCCCGGGCGACCCGGGCCTCGGCGCGCAAGTCATATGCGCGGATCCCCGAGGTCCTCCCGATCCCGAACCTGATCGAGCTCCAGCTCGATTCGTTCACGTGGTTCGTCGACAAGGGTCTGCGCGAGCTGTTCGACGAGATCAGCCCGATCAAGGACTTCACCGGCAAGGTGATGGAGCTCCAGTTCCTCGACTACGAGTTCGGCCCGCCCAAGTACAACCAGCTCGAGTGCCGGAGCAAGGACCTGACGTTCAGCCGACCGCTCTACGTCAACGTCGAGCTGCTCATCAAGGAGACCGGGGAGATCCAGCGGCAGCGGGTCTACATGGGCGACTTCCCGACGATGACCGACCAGGGCACGTTCATCATCAACGGCGCCGAGCGCGTCGTCGTGTCCCAGCTGGTCCGTTCCCCGGGCGTCTACTACAGCGATACCGAGGACCCGACCAGCGGCCGGACGCTCTACAGCGCCAAGGTCATCCCGAACCGGGGCGCCTGGCTCGAGTTCGAGACGAGCAACAAGGACCTCCTGTCGGTCAAGGTCGACCGCAAGCGCAAGATCGCCGCGACGACGCTGCTCCGCGCCGTCGGCTACGAGTCGAACGACGAGATCGCCGCGCTGTTCGTCAACGTCGACACGGATCCGGACCATCCGTACATCGCCGCGACGCTCGACAAGGACCTCACCAAGACCCAGCAGGACGCCCTGATCGAGGTCTACAAGAAGCTCCGCCCCGGCGATCCGCCGACGGGCGACAACGCCCGCCAGCTGGTCGAGAGCCTCTTCTTCAACTTCCGCCGCTACGACCTCGGTCGGGTCGGGCGCTACAAGTTCGACAAGAAGCTCGACGCGGTCGCCGAGCGGATGGGCATCGAGCTCCAGCGTGACGAGCGGACGATCACCCGCGAGGACATCGCCGCGATCGTCGGCCACCTCATCGAGCTGAACGCCGAGGGCCACAAGCCCGCCGGCGAGCGGCGCTGGACCGCGGACGACATCGACCACCTCGGCAACCGTCGGATCCGGGCCAACGGCGAGCTCATCCAGAATGCCTTCCGGATCGGCCTGCTTCGGATGGAGCGCGTCGTCCGCGAGCGGATGACGATCCAGGAGATCGACAAGGCCACCCCGAACGCGCTCATCAACATCCGGCCGGTCGTCGCCGCGATGAAGGAGTTCTTCGGCGGCAGCCAGCTGTCCCAGTTCATGGACCAGACCAACCCGCTCGCCGAGCTGACCAGCAAGCGGCGTCTGTCGGCCCTCGGGCCGGGCGGCCTGTCGCGTGAGCGGGCCGGCTTCGACGTCCGCGACGTCCACCACAGCCACTACGGTCGGATCTGCCCGATCGAGACGCCCGAAGGTCCGAACATCGGCCTGATCGGCTCGCTCGCGACGTACGGCCGGATCAACAGCTACGGCTTCATCGAGACCCCCTACCGCAAGGTCAAGCGGACGGTCGCCTGGGACGATCCCAAGGCCGGCACGTTCGAGTCCGGCGCGGAGGTCACGACGAAGTCCGGCGAGGTCATCCTCAAGTCGGGCAAGCCGTTCGACGCGGCCGCCCTGGCCGAGCTCAAGAAGCAGAAGGCTCAGGCCTTCCCGATCCGCCCGGTCGTGACCGACGAGATCGAGTACCTGCCCGCCGACGAGGAGGAGCAGCACGTCGTCGCCCAGGCGAACGCGCCGCTCGACGCGGCCGGTCACTTCACTGCCGAGCGCGTCCCGTCGCGCTACCGGGACCAGTTCCCCGAGGCGCGTCCGAACCAGATCGAGTACATGGACGTGTCGCCGAAGCAGGTCGTCTCGGTCGCGACCGCGCTCATCCCGTTCCTCGAGCACGACGACGCCAACCGGGCGCTGATGGGCTCGAACATGCAGCGCCAGGCGGTCCCGCTCCTCGAGCCCGAGGCGCCGATCGTCGGGACCGGCATGGAGGTCAGGGCCGCGCGGGACTCCGGCCAGGTCATCGTCGCCCGCCAGCCCGGCGTCGTGACCAGCGTCACCGCCGAGCGGATCCAGATCGAGTCCGACGGCGGCGAGCTGGACGAGTACCCGCTCCAGAAGTTCGTCCGCTCGAACCAGGGGACGTGCGTCAACCAGCGCCCCATCGTCGACGTCGGCAACCGGGTCGATGCCGGTGAGCCGATCGCCGACTCGAGCTCGACCGACATGGGCGAGCTGGCCCTCGGCCGGAACGTGCTCGTCGCGTTCATGAGCTGGGAGGGCGGCAACTACGAGGATGCGATCGTCATCAGTGATCGGCTCGTCCGCGACGACCTGTTCACCAGCATCCACATCGAGAAGCACGAGATCGAGGCCCGCGACACGAAGCTCGGTCCCGAGGAGATCACTCGCGACATCCCGAACGTCGGCGAAGAGTCGCTCAAGGACCTTGACGAGCAGGGGATCGTCTACGTCGGTGCGGAGGTCGCCCCCGGCGACATCCTCGTCGGCAAGATCACCCCGAAGGGCGAGACCGAGCTCACGGCCGAGGAGCGCCTCCTTCGAGCGATCTTCGGTGAGAAGGCGCGCGAGGTGAAGGACTCCTCGCTCCGCCTGCCTCACGGCGAGCGCGGCAAGGTCATCGAGATCCGCGAGATCCAGCGTGGCGACGACGACGACTCGGCCCTGATGCCGGGCGTCAACCGGCTCGTCCGGGTGTCGGTCGCCCAGAAGCGCAAGATCTCGGTCGGCGACAAGATGGCCGGCCGCCACGGCAACAAGGGCGTCATCGCCAAGATCCTGCCGCAGGAGGACATGCCCTTCCTGCCGGACGGCTCGCCGGTCGACATCATCCTCAACCCGCTCGGCGTGCCGAGCCGGATGAACATCGGCCAGATCCTCGAGACCCACCTCGGGTGGGCGCTCAAGGCGAAGGGCGAGACGGCCGCCACGGCCGTATTTGACGGTGCCACCGAGGTCCAGATCCAGGCCGAGCTCGTCTCGGCCGGTCTGCCCGAGGACGGCAAGATCGAGCTCCGCGACGGTCGGACCGGCGAGGCATTCGACCGCCGGATCACCGTCGGCCAGATCTACATGCTCAAGCTCCACCACCTCGTCGAGGACAAGATCCACGCCCGGTCGACCGGACCGTACAGCCTGATCACCCAGCAGCCGCTCGGTGGCAAGGCCCAGTTCGGCGGCCAGCGCTTCGGCGAGATGGAGGTCTGGGCGCTCGAGGCGTACGGCGCCGCGAACATCCTCCAGGAGCTGCTCACGGTCAAGTCGGACGATGTCCTCGGTCGGGTCCAGACCTACGAGGCGATCGTCAAGGGGGAGGAGATCCAGCCACCGCGTGTCCCGGAGTCGTTCAAGGTCCTCATCAAGGAGCTGCGCAGCCTCGGGCTGAACGCGGAGATCCTCGACCCGAACGACCAGGAGATCGAACTCGGCGAGGACGACGGCACGGTCTACGCGCTGCCCGACCTCGGCGGGATCAATCTCGCCGGCTTCGAAGACTAGTCATCACCGCATCCCACCCGCGAGCTCGGCGCCCGGCCAGCCCGATCTCGCTCGCTCACGGTCCAGATCGCGTCTCCGAGCCAGGCGGCGACGCGGAGGAGAACCATGCTGGAAGTCAATAACTTCAGCGCGATCCGTATCTCGCTCGCGAGTCCGGATCAGATCCGCGAATGGTCGAAGGGCGAGGTCACCAAGCCCGAGACGATCAACTACCGCACGCTCAAGCCGGAGAAGGACGGTCTCTTCGACGAGCGCATCTTCGGTCCGACCAAGGACTGGGAGTGCTACTGCGGCAAGTACAAGCGGATCCGCTACAAGGGCATCATCTGCGACAAGTGCGGCGTCGAGGTCACCCGGAGCAAGGTCCGCCGCGAGCGGATGGGTCACATCCAGCTGGCCAGCCCGGTCAGCCACATCTGGTACTTCAAGGGCACGCCGTCGCGCCTCGGCATCCTGCTCGACATCAGCCCGCGCAACCTCGAGCGGATCCTCTACTTCGCCCTGTACATCGTCAGCCACGTCGACGAGGAGGCCCGGGCCCGGGCGCTCCGCCAGCTCGACGAGGAGGCCGAGGGTCGAGGCGGCAAGGGCGGCAAGGCCCTGGCCGAGCGCGAGGACGAGCTGCGGGCCGAGTTCCATCGCGAGAAGGACGAGCTGAACGCCGCCCTCGCCGCGACGAAGGCCGATCTCGAGCGCCAGCGGACCGAGTCGACCGACGCGATCGCCGAGGCCGCCAAGGGCGTCGAGGCCCAGCTCAAGGAGCTGGGCACGGCCGCCGCCGAGGAGACCATCGCCTTCGGCCCGACCGGCGAGGTCGTGCTGGCGGCGGGCGACAAGCCCGGCAAGACCGCCACGGCCCAGCTGCGCAAGATCGCGGCGGCCGAGACGGACCGCGTCGGCGAGGACCTCAAGCGGCGCGAGCTCGACGAGGAGGCGGCGACCGCCCAGCGGATCGCCGATGCCGAGCTCCGGATCGATGCCGAGCTCGAGGTCGAGCGTGAGCAGCTCCGGCGCGACGCCGACGGCCTCAAGGACGAGATCAAGCGCGCCCGCGAGGAGATCGAGAAGCTCCAGCCGCTGATGACCCTGCCCGAGGCTTCGCTCGACGGCTGGAACTTCCGCGACCTGGACGCCAAGTACGGCAGCGGCGCCCGTGGCGGTCGGATCTTCCACGCCGGGATGGGCGCCGAGGCCGTCCGCGACATCATCCAGCGGATGGACCTGGAGGAGCTCTCGCGCTCGCTCCACGTCGAGGTCCGGACCACGTCCGGGCAGCGTCGCAAGAAGGCCATCAAGCGACTTCGCCTGATCGAGGCGTTCCGTCGCTCCGGCACGCGACCCGACTGGATGATCCTGTCGGTCCTGCCGGTCATCCCGCCGGATCTCCGGCCGATGGTCCAGCTCGACGGTGGCCGGTTCGCCACGTCGGACCTGAACGACCTCTATCGCCGCGTCATCAATCGCAACAACCGGCTCAAGCGGCTGCTGGAGCTCGGCGCCCCCGAGATCATCATCCGCAACGAGAAGCGGATGCTCCAGGAGGCGTGCGACGCGCTGATCGACAACGGCCGCCGCGGCCGGGCGATCGCCGGGACCGGCAACCATCGCCTGAAGTCGTTGAGCGACATGCTCAAGGGCAAGCAGGGCCGGTTCCGCCAGAACCTCCTCGGCAAGCGGGTCGACTACTCGGGCCGCTCGGTCATCGTGGTCGGGCCGGAGCTCAAGCTCCACCAGTGCGGCCTGCCCAAGAAGATGGCGCTCGAGCTGTTCAAGCCGTTCGTCATGCGCCAGCTCGTCGAGAAGGGCTTCGCCCACAACATCAAGAGCGCCAAGCGCATCGTCGAGCGGGTCCGACCCGAGGTCTGGGATGTCCTCGAGGACGTCATCAAGGACCATCCGGTCCTGCTCAACCGTGCCCCGACCCTTCACCGGCTCGGGATCCAGGCGTTCATGCCCGTCCTCGTCGAGGGCTCGGCCATCCAGATCCACCCGCTCGTCTGCACGGCGTTCAACGCGGACTTCGACGGCGACCAGATGGCGGTCCACGTGCCGCTCTCGACGGCTGCCCAGGAAGAGGCGCGCGAGATGATGCTGTCGACGGCCAACCTGCTGTCGCCGGCGGACGGGAGCCCGGTCGTGGCGCCGACCCAGGACATGGTCCTCGGCTGCTACTACCTGACGATGGACGGGGAGATCGGCCCCAACAGCGCCACGCCCCGTCGCTTCACCGACGAGAAGGAGGCGGTCCTCGCCTACCAGCTGCGCGAGAAGACCGCGCTGACCCTCCACCAGCCGATCGAGGTCGAGGCGCTCGTCTGGGACGAGACCGCCGGCGAGCTCGTCCCCGAGCGCATCGTGACGACCGTCGGGCGGGTCATCTTCAACGAGATCCTGCCCGACCGGCTCCGGTTCAACAACAAGGCCATGAAGCGGGCCGAGCTCCGCCGCCTGGTCGAGGAGTGCTACCGCCTCCTCGGTCCGGCCGACACCGCCCACCTGGTGGACGGCATCAAGAGCGTCGGCTTCGAGTTCGCGACCCGCGGTGGGATGACCATCGGCGTGTTCGACATCGAGATCCCGAAGGACAAGGCCACCCGGCTCAAGAAGGCGGACGGCGAGGTCGACGAGATCGATCGCCAGTTCCAGCGGGGCCTGATCACCGACGACGAGCGCTACGAGCAGGTCGTCTCGGTCTGGCAGCGCACGACCGGCGAGATGTCGGACGCCATGATGGCCGGGCTCGACCCGTTCGGGGCGGTCACGATGATGACCTCGTCGGGTGCCCGCGGCAACAAGGGCAACATCGGCCAGCTCGGCGCGATGCGCGGCCTGATGGCCGATCCGTCGGGCCGGATCATCGACGTCCCCGTCCGGAGCAACTTCCGGGAAGGGATGACGGTCCTCGAGTACTTCATCTCCACCCACGGCGCCCGCAAGGGCCTGGCCGACACCGCCCTCCGCACGGCCGACTCCGGGTACCTGACCCGGCGCCTGGTCGACGTGGCCCAGGACGTCATCACCCGCGAGGACGACTGCGGCACCGAGGAAGGCAGCTGGATCACCCGGACCGAGTCGATCGAGATCGCCGGCAACGAGGAAGGCGCCTTCGGGCGTCGGCTCGTCGGTCGCCTGGCCGCGGCGCCGATCATCGACCCGACCAGCAAAGGCAAGAACCCGACGGTCATCGTCGAGCGAAGCGAGCTGATCACCGAGGACCTCGCCCGGGCCGTCGATGCGGCCGGGATCGACGAGGTCGTCGTCCGCTCACCGCTCACCTGCGAGGCCCGTCACGGCGTCTGCCGGGCGTGCTACGGACGGAACCTGGCGACCGGCCAGCTCATCGGGATCGGCGAGGCGGTCGGGATCATCGCCGCCCAGTCGATCGGCGAGCCGGGCACCCAGCTGACGATGCGGACGTTCCACACCGGCGGCGTCGCCGGGTTGGACATCACCGCCGGCCTGCCGCGGGTCGAGGAGCTGTTCGAGGCCCGCGTCCCCAAGGGCAAGGCCGAGATCAGCCATATCGACGGCGTGGTCGAGGTCATCCGTGAGGCCCAGACCCGGGTCAAGGTCGTCAGTCGCGAGTCGTACGACACGTCGCTGACGATCCCCAAGGCGGCCGAGCTGCTCGCCGCACCCGGCGATGCCGTCGCGGCCAACCAGGTCGTCGCCCGTGGCGACGGCAAGGACGGGCCGATCGAGGTCCAGTCCCCGGTCGCCGGCTTCCTCGTCAAGGAGGGCGACTCCGTCGTCGTCCGCGCCGAAGATGTCGTCGAGCGGGAGTACCTCATCCCGCACAACGCCAAGCTGAAGATCGAGAGCGGCCAGGAGATCCGGGCCGGCGACGCGATCACCGACGGCCCGATCAACCCGCAGGAATACCTCGACACGCGGGGCAAGGATGCCGTCCAGCGCTACCTGGTCAAGGAAGTCCAGAAGGTCTACCGCAGCCAGGGCGTGACGATCAACGACAAGCACATCGAGATCATCGTCCGGCAGATGCTCCGCAAGGTCCGCATCGACCAGCCGGGCGACGTCGACCTCCTGCCGACCGAGCTGATCGACCGGCTCGAGTTCGAGGAGGCCAACGATCGCGTCCTGGCCGAGGGTGGCGAGCCGGCGACGGCCCAGACCGTCCTGCTGGGCGTGACCAAGGCTTCGCTCAACACGTCGAGCTTCCTCGCCGCGGCGTCCTTCCAGGAGACGACCCGGGTGCTGACCGAGGCCGCCATCAACGGCGCCAAGGACCACCTGATCGGGCTCAAGGAGAACGTCATCATCGGCAAGCTGATCCCGGCCGGGACCGGCGCGCCGGCGAACCTGGCGGCCGCCCAGGAGCGTCGCCGCCGCGCGGCGCTCGAGGCGCTCGCGGGCGAGGTCCTCGAGGGCCTGACCGACGACGGCGGGTTCAACCCGTTCCTCGAGGACGGGTCGGCCCGACCGGTCGACGACGAGACGGCGGGGCTCGCCTCGCTCCTCGCCGCCTCGAAGTCGGACGACGAAGCCGACGAGGACGACCTGGCCGAGCTCCTGCTGGAGGGCGACGCGCCCGCCGCCGACGACGATCCGGCCGACAATCCGTTCCTCGCCGACGCCGAGTCGGCCGAAGCCGTCACGTCGGAGCGGGACTGACCGCCGCCGACCCACCCGGACCCACCCTCGGCGAGCCCGATCGCGTTTGACACACGATCGGGCTCGCTGATATCCTCCGCTTTCGTGGCCTCGAAGAGGTCCGACGCGCGTGCGCGTGCGTCAGCGGCCCGCCACCAACCACCAGATGTCCAGACCTCCGGTCCCCGCCGAGCGGCGCCGGTCGACCGGGGCGGTCCCAGCCGCCGAACCATGTTGAGAGGAGCCTCGTCTTCGTGCCGACGATCAGCCAGCTCGTGCGTCACGGCCGCAAGCGCAAGATCCGCAAGGTCAAGGCGCCGGCCATGCGCAAGAACTGGAACAGCCTGAAGCAGCGCCAGGAGCCCATCCCGGGCGCCCCGCAGAAGCGCGGTGTCTGCCTCCAGGTCCGCACGATGACCCCGAAGAAGCCGAACTCGGCGCTTCGGAAGATCGCCCGTGTCCGGCTGACCAACCAGATGGAGGTCACGGCCTACATCCCGGGGATCGGCCACAACCTCCAGGAGCACTCGGTCGTGCTCGTCCGCGGCGGCAAGGTCAAGGACCTCCCGTCGGTCAAGTACCACATCATCCGCGGGACGCTGGACGCCGCCGGGGTGCGCGACCGCAAGCAGGGTCGCAGCAAGTACGGGGCCAAGGCCACGCCGGGCATCGGGGGGAAGAGCTAAGTGCCCCGCCGTCAGAACATCGCCCGCAAGACCAAGTACGAGACGGTCCCGGCCAACCGCACGACCGCCCGCTTCAGCGCCAAGCTGATGCACGACGGCAAGCGCAACCTGGCCGACCGGATCCTTCGTCAGGCGCTCGCCCGGGCCGAGGCCCAGGCGCGCCGGCCCGGCATCGAGGTCCTCGAGGCGGCCCTCCGCAACGCCACGCCAATCATCGAAGTCAAGCCGCGCCGCGTCGGCGGCGCCACCTACCAGGTCCCGGTCGAGATCCGGGGCGATCGTCGCCTGTCGCTGGGCGTCCGCTGGCTCGTCCAGGCGGCTCGCAAGCGAAGCGGCAAGAGCATGGGCGAGAAGCTCGCCGCGGAGTTCGTCGACGCGTCGAACGGCCTCGGGGCAGCGGTCAAGCGCCGCGAGGACACCCACAAGATGGCCGAGGCCAACAAGGCCTTCAGCCACTTCAAGTGGTAATCAGCAGCACACCAGGAGCGTAGACACACCGTGCCACGACAGGTTCCGCTCGCGAAGACGCGGAACATCGGGATCATCGCGCATATCGACGCCGGAAAGACCACCGTCACCGAGCGGATCCTCTTCTATACGAAGAAGATCTACAAGATCGGCGAGGTCCACGAGGGCGCGGCCACGATGGACTGGATGCCCCAGGAGCAGGAGCGGGGGATCACCATCACGGCCGCCGCCACGACCGCGGCGTGGGGCGACCATCGCATCAACATCATCGATACGCCCGGGCACGTGGACTTCACCGTCGAAGTCGAGCGGAGCCTCCGCGTCCTCGACGGCGCGGTCGTGGTGTTCGACGGCGTGGCAGGTGTCGAGCCGCAATCCGAGACCGTCTGGCGTCAGGCCGACCGCTACGGCGTCCCGCGCTTCTGCTTCATCAACAAGCTGGATCGGACGGGCGCCGACTTCTGGCGCGGCGTCGACAGCATCCGCGAGCGCCTCGGCGCCAACGCGATCCCGGTCCAGATCCCGATCGGCAGCGAGGACCATTTCCAGGGCGTCATCGACCTGGTCGAGATGAAGGCCGTCTACTACCGCGACGACCTGGGCAACCAGATCGACGTGGTCGACATCCCGGCCGAGCTCCGCGCCGAGGCGGACAAGCACCGCCACATCCTGATCGAGGCCGTCGCCGAGATGGATGACGAGCTCACCCACAAGTACCTCGAGGGCGAGGAGCTGACGATCGCCGAGATCAAGCGCGGCCTCCGGCTCGGCACGCTGACGACCCGGATCATCCCGGTCCTGACCGGCTCGGCGCTCCGCAACAAGGGCATCCAGAAGATGCTCGACGCGGTCGTCGACTACCTGCCCTCGCCGCTCGACGTCCCGCCGATGATCGGGCTCGACCCGCGGACCGGGTCGGAGATCATCCGGACCCCGAGCGACAGCGAGCCGTTCAGCGCGCTGGCCTTCAAGATCGCCGCCGACCCGTTCGTCGGCAAGCTGGCCTTCTTCCGGGTCTACTCGGGCACGCTCAAGGCGGGCTCGTACGTGATGAACCCGACGAAGGGCAAGAAGGAGCGGATCGGGCGCATCCTCCAGATGCACGCCAACCACCGCGAGGAGATCGAGGAGGTCTACGCCGGCGACATCGCCGCCGCGGTCGGCCTCAAGGACACCTTCACCGGCGACACCTTGGCCGATCCGGACCACCAGGTCATCCTCGAGTCGATGACCTTCCCCGAGCCGGTCATCGAAGTCAAGATCGAGCCGAAGACCAAGGCCGACCAGGACAAGCTGGGCATCGCCCTGCAGCGCCTGGCCGAGGAGGATCCGACCTTCCGGGTCAAGACCGACCCGGAGACCTCGGAGACCCTGATCGCCGGGATGGGCGAGCTCCATCTCGACGTCCTGGTCGACCGGATGGTCCGCGAGTTCCATGTCGCGGCCAACATCGGCAAGCCCCAGGTCTCCTACCGCGAGACCATCCGCCGGGCGGCGGAGGGCAACGGCCGGTTCGTCCGCCAGACCGGCGGCAAGGGCCAGTACGGCCACGCCATCATCAAGCTCGAGCCCCAGGAGAAGGGGGCCGGCTACGAGTTCGTCGACAAGATCGTCGGCGGGACCATCCCGCGCGAGTACATCAAGTCCGTCGACGCGGGGATCCGCGAGACGCTCGAGACCGGCATCTACGCCGGCTTCCCGGTGGTCGACGTCAAGGCGACCCTGTTCGACGGGTCGTTCCACGAGGTCGACTCGTCGGAGATGGCGTTCAAGATCGCCGGTTCGATGGCCGTCAAGGACGCCTTCTCGAAGGCCGATCCGGCGATCCTCGAGCCGATCATGAAGGTCGAGGCGTTGATGCCCGAGGAGTTCATGGGCGACGTGATCGGCGACCTCAACAGCCGGCGCGGACAGATCGAAGGGATGGAGTCGCGCGGCTCCACCCAGGTCGTGCGGGCCTACGTCCCGCTGGCCGCGATGTTCGGCTACGTCACGGACCTGCGCTCGATGAGCCAGGGCCGGGCGAGCAGCTCGATGGAGTTCAGTCACTACGCCGAGGTCCCCGCGAGTCTCGCGGCGGAGCTCGTCCAGAAGTCCAAGGTCTAAGTCGGCGGTCGGGTCGACCGGCCAGAGGAGCCAGGAGCAGACGACGATGGCGAAGAAGAAGTTCGAGCGGACCAAGCCGCACGTCAACATCGGCACGATCGGTCACATCGACCACGGCAAGACCTCGCTCACCGCAGCGATCACCAAGTACCTCGCCCTCAAAGGCGAGGCGGAGTACCGCGCCTTCGACACGATCGACAACGCGCCCGAGGAGCGCGAGCGCGGGATCACCATCGCGATCGCCCACGTCGAGTACGAGACCGACAAGCGCCACTACGCCCACGTCGACTGCCCCGGCCACGCCGACTACATCAAGAACATGATCACCGGCGCCGCCCAGATGGACGGCGCGATCCTGGTCGTCGCCGCGACCGACGGGCCGATGCCCCAGACCCGCGAGCACATCCTGCTGGCCCGCCAGGTCGAGGTCCCGTTCATCGTCGTCTTCCTCAACAAGGTCGACGCGGTCGACGATCCCGAGCTGCTCGATCTGGTCGAGCTCGAGGTCCGCGAGCTGTTGAGCAAGTACAACTTCCCCGGTGACGACATCCCGTTCATCCGCGGCTCCGCGCTCAAGGCGCTCGAGGCACCCGACGATCCGTCCGATCCGGCCTACGTCCCGATCCAGGAGCTGATGGACGCGGTCGACTCCTACATCCCGACCCCCGAGCGGGCGGTCGACCGGCCGTTCCTGATGCCGGTCGAGGACGTCTTCGGGATCAAGGGCCGCGGCACCGTCGCCACCGGCCGGATCGAGCGCGGCATCGTCAAGGTCGGCGACGAGGTCGAGCTGGTCGGCGTCAAGGCCACCCGCAAGATCGTCATCACCGGCGTCGAGATGTTCAAGAAGCTGCTCGACGAGGGCCAGGCCGGCGACAACGTCGGCTGTCTGATCCGCGGCATCGAGCGCGAGGAGATCGAGCGCGGCCAGGTCCTGGCCAAGCCCGGCTCGGTCAAGCCGCACACCAAGTTCAGTGCCCAGGTCTACGTCCTGACCAAGGAGGAGGGCGGCCGCCATACCCCCTTCTACAACGGCTACCGGCCGCAGTTCTACCTGCGCACGACCGACGTCACCGGCGCCATCGGGCTGCCCGACGGGGCCGAGATGATCATGCCCGGCGACAACGTCGAGATGACCGTCGAGCTGATCACCCCGATCGCCCTCGAGACCGGCCAGCGCTTCGCCATCCGCGAGGGCGGCCGGACCGTCGGCGCCGGCGCCATCACCTCGATCGCCGAGTAATCCGATGGCAAAGCAGCGGATCAGGATCCGGCTCAAGGCCTACGACCATCGACTGTTGGATCAGTCGGCGGCGCAGATCGTCGAGACGGCTCAGCGAACGGGAGCCGATGTCGTCGGTCCGGTGCCGCTGCCTACCCGGATCGAGAAGTTCACCGTCATCCGGTCGCCGTTCATCGACAAGGACTCCCGGGAGCAGTTCGAGATCCGCACCCACAAGCGGCTCGTCGACATCCTGGATCCGAGCGCCAAGACGGTCGACGCATTGATGCGACTCAGCCTGGCGGCTGGCGTCGACATCGAGATCAAGATGTGATGACGCGACCGCTGATCCAATCCGATGGCCGCGTTGTCGCCTGCGCTCCTCGCTCACGCACGTTGGGGTGCGTTCGCTCCGGTGCTCGGCTCCGCCTTGCCCTCGGACCGGCTGAGCGGTCGCTGGAGGAACGTGGCACATGAGTATCGGACTCATCGGCCGCAAGGTCGGCATGACCCAGGTCTTCCAGGCTGACGGCACGATGGTGGCCGTCAGCGTGGTCGCCATCCAGCCGAACACGGTGACCCGTCTCCGGACGGTCGCCCAGGACGGCTACACCGCCGTCCAGATCGGCACGGACGTCGTCGCCAAGCTGACCAAGCCCGAGGCGGGCCAGCTCGGCTCGCTGCCCAAGGTCGCCACGATCCGCGAGTTCCGGGTCGCAGACATCGACGAGTACAGCGTCGGCCAGACCCTGTCGATCGACGACCTGTTCAGCGCCGGCGACCTCGTCGACGTCACCGGGGTGTCGAAGGGCAAGGGCTTCGCCGGCCACATCAAGCGCCACAACTTCAAGCGCGGTCCCAAGACCCACGGGTCGGACCACCACCGCGCCCCGGGTTCGATCGGGCCGGGCACGACCCCGGGTCGCGTCTACAAGGGGATGCGGATGGCCGGTCACATGGGCGACGAGCGGGTGACCGTCAAGAAGGTCCGGGTCGTCCGGACCGACCCGGAGCGGAACCTGCTCCTGGTCAACGGTTCGCTGCCGGGCTCGCGCAACGCCGTGATCCTCGTGAAGAAGGCCTGACGATGCCGCAGACCACCCTGTACGACCGGACCGGCGCCTCGATCGGCAGCGTCGAGCTGAGCGATCAGCTGTTCGACGCCCCGGTCAATGCCGCGGTCCTCCACCAGGTCGTCACGGCCCAGCTGGCCGGCCGACACCTGGGCACCCACGACACCAAGACCCGCGGCGAGGTCCGCGGCGGCGGCCGCAAGCCGTACCGCCAGAAGGGGACCGGCCGCGCCCGCCAGGGCCATCGGACCGCGCCTCACTTCCGCGGCGGCGGCGTCGTCTTCGGACCGCACCCGCGCTCGTACGCCCAGCGCCTGCCGCGCAAGATGAAGCAGCTCGCCCTGCGCGGCGCCCTGACCGCCAAGTTCGGGGACGATGCGATCAAGGTGATCGACGGCTTCGGCATCGACGCGATCAAGACCAAGGACCTCGTCGGCGTCCTCGCGGCGATCGGCGCCACGGGCCGCGTCCTGCTCGTTGCTCCGGGTCGGGACGAGAAGCTCCACCTCTCGTCGCGCAACCTGCCGACGGTCGAGGTGATCCTGGCCGACTCGCTCAACGTGGTCGACCTGCTGAAGGCCGACATCGTCCTGATCGAGCAGCCGGCGCTGGCGCGGATGGAGGAGGTCTACGCATGAGCCTCACCGCCCACGAGATCATCCTCCGCCCGGTCATCAGCGAGAAGTCGATGGATGAGTCGGGCCGCGGCAAGTACACCTTCGCCGTCCACGACGAGGCCAACAAGATCCAGATCAAGGCCGCCGTCGAGGAGCTGTTCAAGGTCGACGTGACCGGCGTGAACGTCCTGACGACGAAGGCCAAGGAGAAGCGCCGCGGCACCAAGCGCGGTCGGATCAGCGGCTTCACCACACCCTGGCGCAAGGCGACCGTGACCGTCGCCGCCGGCCAGAAGATCGAATTCTTCGAGGGGGTCTAGGCATGCCGCTGCGCAGTTACAAGGCGACCTCCCCGGGCCTTCGGCAGATGACCCGGTCGACCTTCGAGGAGATCACCACCCGCGAGCCGCACAAGCCGCTGCTCGAGCCGCAGAAGCGCGGATCGGGCCGGAACAACGTCGGCCGGTTGACCGTCCGCCATCGCGGCGGCGGGGAGAAGCAGCACTACCGCCGGATCGACTTCAAGCGGGACAAGGTCGGTGTGCCGGCGCGCCTGGCGACGATCGAGTACGACCCGAATCGATCGGCCCGCATCGGCCTGCTCCACTACCGCGACGGCGAGAAGCGCTACATGCTGTTGCCCCACGGCCTCAAGGTGGGCGACGTGGTCGTCGCGGGACCCGACGCCGAGGCTCGCGTCGGCAATGCCCTGCCGATCGCCAACATCCCGCTCGGCACGACGATCCACAACATCGAGCTGATCCCGGGCAAGGGCGGCCAGATCGTCCGCTCCGCCGGCGTGTCGGCCCAGCTCCTGGCCAAGGAGGGCGACTACGCCCAGGTCCGCCTGCCGTCGGGCGAGGTCCGGCGGGTCAGCATCCGCTGCATGGCGACGATCGGCCAGGTCTCGAACCTCGATCACGAGAACCAGAACCTGGGCAAGGCCGGACGCGCCCGGCACATGGGCCAGCGGCCCGAGGTCCGCGGGGTCGTGATGAACCCGCGCGACCATCCTCACGGCGGCGGCGAGGGCAAGTCCCCGACGGGGATGCCCCCCAAGACGCCATGGGGCAAGCCCGCGATGGGCTATCGGACCCGACGCAACAAGACCAGCGGACGGCTCATCGTCCGCTCACGGCATCGCAAGTAGCGGGAGGAGGTAAACCATGTCGCGTTCGGTCAAGAAGGGACCGTTCGTCGAGGCGCGGCTCCTCGGCCGCGTCACCGAGATGAACAAGCGCAGCGAGAAGAAGGTCATCAAGACCTGGTCGCGGGCGTCGGTCATCTTCCCCGAGTTCATCGGGCATACCGTCGCCGTCTACAACGGCAAGAAGCACATCCCGGTCTACGTGACCGAGAACATGGTCGGCCATCGGCTCGGCGAGTTCTCCCCGACCCGCAACTACCGCGGGCACGGGAAGCACACCGACCGATCGACGGCCCTCAAGTAGGAGCGGCCGGCATCGTGCGCGTTTCCGCTACAGCCAAGTACCTCCGCGGCTCGACCCGCAAGGCCCGTCTCGTCACGCTGGCGATCCGGGGCAAGCGGGTCGAAGAGGCGGCCGCCCTGCTGCGGTTCATGCCCCAGCACGCCGCGCGCGACGTCGCCCTCGTGCTCAAGAGCGCGACCGCCAACGCCGAGAACAACCACAACCTGTCGGCCGAGGACCTCGTCATCGTCGACGCCCACGCCGATGAGGGTCCCACGATCAAGCGCTATCGGCCGCGGGCCCAGGGCCGGGCGTTCCCGATCCACAAGCCGATGACCCACATCACCATCGTCGTCGAAGACCGGGAGGCCTAGCAGATGGGACACAAGGTCCACCCGTATGGCTTCCGGCTCGGTGTCTCGCGCACCTGGACGGCCAAGTGGTACGCGGACAAGGAATACACCACGCTCCTCAAGGAGGACATCGCGATCCGCCAGCTCGTCGAGCGACGACTGGCCAACGCGAGCGTCAGCCAGGTCGAGATCGAGCGCGGCATCAACCACGTCACCGTGACGGTCCATACGGCCAAGCCTGGGATCGTCATCGGCAAGGGCGGCCAGAACGTCGAGATCCTCCGCCAGCAGATCGGGGCGCTGACCAAGCGCAAGGTCAAGCTGGAGATCAAGGAGATCCGCCAGCCGGAGCTCGACGCCTACCTCGTGGCGATGAACATCGCCCAGCAGCTGTCTCGCCGGATCGCCTTCCGCAAGGCGATGAAGCAAGGCATCCAGCGCACGATGAAGGCCGGCGCCAAGGGCGTGAAGATCCAGGTCTCGGGTCGCCTCGGCGGCTCGGAGATGGCCCGCCGCGAGTGGGACAAGGAAGGCCGGATCCCGCTCGGGACGCTTCGCGCGGACATCAGCTACGGCCAGGTCCACGCCCATACGACGTACGGCCGGATCGGCGTCAAGGTCTGGATCTACCGGGGCGACATCATCCCCGAGCGAACACCGGCGCGCGACGTCGTCGCCGCCCAGACGGCCGCCGCTGCGGCCGGGGCGGTCTAGCCATGCTGATGCCCCGTCGCGTCAAGCATCGCAAGGTCATGCGCGGACGGATGTCCGGCGTGGCCAAGGGCGGCTTCACGGTCGCCTTCGGCGAGTACGGCCTGGCGACCCTCGAGCCGGCCTGGATCACCAGCCGCCAGATCGAGGCCGCCCGGCGGGCGATGACCCGCTCGGTCAAGCGCGGCGGCAAGATCTGGATCCGGGTCTTCCCGGACAAGCCGGCGACCAAGAAGCCCGCCGAGACCCGGATGGGCTCGGGCAAGGGCGCACCCGACCATTGGGTCGCGGTCGTCAAACCCGGTCGGATCCTGTTCGAGATGGCCGGCATCGGCCACGACGAGGCGATCGAGGCGATGCGCCTGGCAAGCCACAAGCTGCCGGTCCAGACCCGCGTCGTCGCCCGCGAGTCGGCGGTCAAGGAGGCGGTCAGCGATGGACATCGATAAGGTCCGGGCGATGTCCGACGCCGAGCTCGACGAGGCCCTTCGCCAGGCGAAGCAGGACCTCTGGGGCGCGCGATTCGCGCTGTCGACCCGTCAGCTCAAGGACTACAGCACCATCCCCCAGACGCGACGAACGATCGCGCGGATCCTGACCGTCCAGCACGAGCGCAAGCTCGCGCAGACGGCCTGACGGAGATCACGCGATGACAGGAGCCACCGTGAACGGCAAGCGGAAGACCAAGGTCGGCCGCGTGGTCAGCGACAAGATGGACAAGACGATCGTCGTGTCCGTCGAGCGCCTGGCGCGCCACCGGCTGTACAAGCGGGTCATCCGCTTGAGCACCAAGTTCAAGGCCCATGACGAGCTCAACGAGGCTCGCGTGGGCGACACCGTCCTCATCGAGGAATCGCGGCCGTTGTCCGCCACCAAGCGCTGGCGGCTGGTCGAGGTCGTGGCCCGAGCCGGCGACAACAGCCCCGTCGGCGAGCTGGTCGACGAGGAGGTCGAGACGACCGAGGCGATCCACGGGTCGGCCCATCCCGGCCGCCACCGTGCCGATGAGCCGGCCGAGCCGGTCGAGCCGGCGGAGGCCGGAGCGTGATCCAGGAATTGACCCGTCTGAAGGTCGCCGACAACACGGGCGCCCGGACGATCGAGTGCATCCGGGTGATGGGCCGTTCGCAGAAGCGGACGGCCGGCGTCGGCGACGTCATCGTGGCCAGCGTCAAGCAGGCGATCCCGAATGCCGCGGTCAAGAAGGGCGACGTCGTGCGGGCGGTGATCGTCCGGACGGCCAAGGAGTACGGGCGCCCGGACGGCAGCTACATCCGGTTCGACGAGAACGCCGCTGTGCTGATCAACAACCAGGGTAATCCGCGCGGGACGCGCATCTTCGGGCCGGTGGCCCGCGAGCTGCGCGATCGCAACTACATGAAGATCGTGTCGCTCGCGCCGGAGGTGCTCTGACATGACGCAGCTCCACAAGAAGCAGGCGACCAAGGTCCCGGAGATCCGCAAGGGCGACACCATCGTCGTCCTCCACGGCAAGGACGCCGGCAAGCGCGGCGTCGTCGACCGGATCATCCGCGACCCGCGCGGTCTGGCCAAGACGAAGGCCCGCGGCGGCGGCGCCTGGAAGCACATCAGCCCGCTGTCCGAGGTCGCGGTGGTCGTCGACGGCGTCAACATCGCCAAGCGCCACACCAAGCCCCGGTCGACCGGCTCGAGCACCAGCCAGATGCCCAAGATGCAGGCCGGCGGGATCCTCGAGATCGCCCAGCCGATGGCCATCAGCAAGGTCATGGTCGTGTGCACCAGCTGTGAGCGCCCGACCCGGGTCAAGCACCGATCGCTCGACAACGGCCAGCGCGTCCGTGTCTGCGGGCACTGCGGCGAGCGCCTGGAGGTGAAGGCCTGATGACCAGCCGCCTGCACGAGCGCTACAAGGCCGAGGTGGCCCCAGCGCTGACCAAGCAGTTCGAATATGGCAACCCGATGGAGGTCCCGCGGGTCGTCAAGATCGTCGTCAACGTCGGCCTCGGGGAGGCCCTGACCAATGCCAAGGCCATCGACGCCGCCGTCGGCGACCTGACGATGATCACCGGCCAGAAGCCGATCGTGACCAAGGCCAAGCGGTCGATCGCCCAATTCCGACTGCGGACGGGCAACTCGGTCGGGGCCAAGGTCACGCTCCGCGGTGAGCGGATGTGGGACTTCCTCGACCGGCTGACCTCGCTCGCCCTGCCCCGCATCCGCGACTTCCGGGGGATCCCGTCGAAGTCGTTCGACGGACGCGGCAACTACTCGCTCGGCTTCCGGGAGCAACTCGCCTTCCCGGAGATCGACTACGACAAGGTGGACCGTCTCCGCGGGCTGGAGATCAGCATCGTGACGACGGCGAAGACCGACGAGGAATTGAAGCGACTGCTCGAACTCCTCGGCATGCCCTTCGCCGGCTAGGCGCGGGGAGGAGACCGATGGCCAAGAAATCTCTTATCGCCAAGGCGAAGCGAACGCCCAAGCACCCGGTCCAGGCGTACCACCGCTGCTTCGTCTGCGGTCGACCCCGGGCCTACATGCGCCGGTTCGCGCTGTGCCGGATCTGCTTCCGGGA
This sequence comes from uncultured Chloroflexia bacterium, assembly GCA_963744115.1. Classification (GTDB taxonomy): domain Bacteria; phylum Chloroflexota; class Limnocylindria; order Limnocylindrales; family CSP1-4; genus Chersky-267. The sequence goes on from CAVUSI010000002.1 coordinate 641,351, forward strand.
GCGCGCGCTCCTGGGTGAGCTGCCGGGCGTGACGAAGTCGAGCTGGTAGGACACCGATGAACATCTCCGACCCCATCGCCGACATGCTCACCCGGATCCGGAACGCCTCGCGTGCCCATCATGCCGAGGTCGTCGTCCCGGCGTCGCGGACCAAGCGTGAGATCGCCCGGATCCTCAAGGACGAGGGCTTCATCGCCGACGTCCGCGAGGACAAGGACGGCACGGTCGCGATCCTGCACCTCCAGCTCAAGTACGTCGACGGCAAGGTGCCGGTGGTGTCCGGGCTCAAGCGCATCAGCAAGCCGGGCCTGCGGGTCTACGCCCGCAAGACCGACATCCCGCGCGTGCTCGGCGGGCTCGGCATCGTCATCGTCAGCACCAGCCAGGGGATCATGACCGGTCAGCAGGCCAAGCAGGCCCAGCTCGGCGGCGAAGTCCTCGCCTACGTCTGGTAGGGGAGGGACCATGTCGCGTATCGGTCGTCTACCGATCACCGTTCCCGCCGGCGTCGAGGTCACCCTCGTCGGCCGGGCGATCACGGTCAAGGGCCCGAAGGGCACCCTGGCCCGCGATCTGCATCCGGACATGAAGGTCGTCCACGAGGCGGACAGCCTCCTCGTCGAGCGCCCGACCGACGGCAAGATGCACAAGCAGCTCCACGGTCTGACCCGGACCCTCGTGGCCAACATGGTCGAGGGGGTCACCAACGGCTACCGCAAGGGGATCGAGATCACCGGCGTGGGCTACCGCGCCACCAAGATCGGCGACAAGCTCCAGCTCAACCTGGGCTACAGCCACCCGATCGAGATCGATCCGCCGCAGGGCATCAGCTTCGAGCTCGAGAACCCGACCCGCCTGGCGGTCGTCGGCATCGACAAGGAGCTGGTCGGCCAGATCGCCGCCAAGGTGCGCTCGACCAGGAAGCCGGAGCCGTACAAGGGCAAGGGCGTCCGCTATTCGGGCGAGGTCATCCGCCGCAAGGCCGGCAAGGCCGGCAAGATCGGCGGCAAGAAGTAGTCATGACGAAGGAACGCACCCGATGACCCAGGTCGCCAGCCGCACCGCCGCGCGGATGAAGCGGCACGAGCGGATCCGCCTCCACCTGGAGGGGACCGCGGCTCGGCCGCGCCTGGCCGTCTTCCGCAGCCTCAACCACATCTATGCCCAGGTCATCGACGACGCGTCCGGCAGGACGCTGGCCGCCGCCTCGACCGTCGAGAAGGAGTTCAAGGGCTCCAAGTCGACCAAGTCGGACGAGGCCAAGACCGTCGGTCGCCTGGTCGCCGAGCGTGCCCGCTCAGCCGGCGTGGAGCACGTCGTCTTCGATCGGGCCGGGTTCCGGTATCACGGACGGATCAAGTCGCTCGCCGACGCCGCCCGCGAGGCCGGACTCGACTTCTGATCTGAAGGGAGAGCCGAGTTGGCCAGGATCGATCCGAACAAGCTGACGCTCGAAGAGCGCGTCGTCCAGATCAATCGCGTCGCCAAGGTCGTCAAGGGCGGCCGCCGCTTCAGCTTCAGCGCGGTCGTCGTCGTCGGCGACGGCGCCGGCCACGTCGGCGTCGGCATCGGGAAGGCCGGCGAGGTGCCGGAATCGATCCGGAAGGGCGTCGAGGACGCGAAGAAGAACCTGATCAGCGTGCCGATGGTCGGGACGACCATCCCACATGAGGTCCGGACCGAATACGCGGCCGCCCGGGTGATGCTGAAGCCGGCGTCGCAGGGCACCGGGGTGATCGCCGGGGGCGCCGTGCGCGCCGTCGTCGAGTCCGCCGGGATCCGCGACATCCTGGCCAAGGTCCACGGCTCGACCAACCCGGTCAACGTGACCCGGGCGACGATCGAGGCGCTCGGGTCGCTCCACTCGGCCGAGGAGATCTCCGCCCGTCGCGGGGTCAAGGTCCGGGCGTTCATCGCCGGGCAACCGATGGAGGGCGCCGATGCCCGCTAAGCTTCGAGTGACCCAGATCAAGAGCACGATCAGCCACATCGAGCGCAACCGGGCGACCGTTCGGGCGCTCGGTCTGCACGGGATCGGCAGCAGCGTCGAGGTCGTCGACAACCCGGCGACCCGGGGCATGGTCCGCCAGGTCCGATTCCTCGTCAGCGTCGAGGAGATCCCGGGGTCGGCGGCCCCCGAGGAGAAGGCATGAAACTCCACGATCTCAAGCCCGCCGAGGGTTCGCGCAGCCCGCGCAAGCGTGTCGGTCGAGGCATCGCGGCGGGCCAGGGCAAGACGGCCGGCCGCGGGACGAAGGGTCAGAAGGCCCGTGCCGGCGGCTCCATCCCGCCCTGGTTCGAGGGCGGCCAGACGCCGCTCCACCAGCGGATCCCGAAGCTGCGCGGGTTCAAGAACCGATTCAAGGTCGACTACGAGGTCGTCAACATCGGCCGGATCGGCGAGCTCGCCCTGCTCGGCGCGTTCGAATCGGGTGACCTGCCCGGCGCCAAGACCGCGAAGGCCGCGCCGGTCACGGTCAACCAGGACATCCTGCGTGCGGTCGGGCTCGTCCGGACGCTGAGCAAGCCGCTCAAGGTGCTCGGCCAGGGGGACATCGACGTCGCGCTCTTCGTCGTCGCCGACGCGTTCAGCAAGAGCGCGGTCGCGAAGATCGAGGCTGCCGGGGGATCCGTCCAGGTCCTCGAGGTCCCGACCGAGCCGCTGGCCGCCCTGGGGCTCGAGCCGGCCGAGGGGCCGGCCCCGAAGCCGAAGGCGAAGGCCGCGGTCGCCACCCCGACGGCGCCGGACGCCGACGAGGCGGTCGAGGCCGACGAGAAGGTCGAGGCCGAGGAGCCGGTCGCGCCCAAGGCGCCCAAGGCATCCAAGGCGTCGACATCCACGAAGTCGAAGGCCGAGACCGGCTCGGCCGAACCGGCCGCCAAGAAGGCCAGGGCCAAGGGCAAGGCCGAGGTCGCGTCTCCCGACGCGGCCGCCCCGGTCGCTGACGCGACGCCGGCGGCCACCGAGCCGACGGTCGCGACGACCTCCGATGCCCCGGCCGACGAGGGAGCTGCCGACGCGGCGGCGGACGACGCCCCGACCACCGAAGACGCCTGATCGTGTTCGAGAGCCTGCTCAACGCCTTCCGTGCGCCGGACATCCGGCGCCGTCTGCTGTTCGTCGCGGGCATCCTGATCGTCTTCCAATTCCTGTCGCACGTGCCCGTTCCGGGTGCGGACCCGACCGCCCTGGCGACGTTCTTCAGCAGCAACTCGCTGCTGGGCCTGCTCGACCTGTTCTCGGGCGGTGGACTGGCCAGGTTCTCGATCGTCGGATTGGGCGTCAATCCGTACATCAACGCCTCGATCATCATGCAGTTGATGACCGGCGTGGTGCCGTCGCTCCAGGCCCTCAGCCGCGAGGGTGAGTACGGTCGGAACAAGATCAACCAGTACACCCGCTACCTGTCGGTCCCGCTGGCGCTCCTCCAGTCCTACGGCTTCCTGGCCCTGCTCCACAACACCCAGCCGCCGGTCCTGTCGGGCTCGTTCGGCCTGGCCGACCTGACGACCCTGACCCAGATCATCTCGTTGACCGCCGGGTCGGTCCTGCTGATGTGGCTGGGCGAGCTGATCACCGAGAAGGGGATCGGCAACGGCATCAGCTTCATCATCTTCGCCGGCATCGTCGGGCGGGCCCCGTCGGCGCTGGTCGTGTTCCTGCGGTCGCCGGACATCCTGGCGTTCGTCGCCTTCGCCGTCGTCGCCGTCGCGGCCGTCCTGACGATCGTCTACATCCAGGAGGGGCAGCGTCGGATCCCCATCCAATACGCCAGTCGCGTGCGTGGCAGGCGGATGTACCAAGGCGGTTCGACCTTCCTGCCGCTCCGGGTCAACCAGGCCGGGGTCATCCCCATCATCTTCGCGGTGAGCATCCTGCTGTTCCCGTCGCAGATCGCCCAGTACTTCACCACGTCCCAGATCACCATCGTCGCCGACATCGCGACGGGGATCGTCAATCTGATGAGCCCGACCCGACCCCTCTACGCGATCATGTACTTCCTGCTGACCTTCGGCTTCACCTACTTCTACACGGCCTTCACGTTCAAGCCGGATGAGACGGCCGAACAGCTCCGCAAGAACGGCGGGTTCATCCCCGGGATCCGACCCGGGCGACCGACCCAGGACTATCTCAGCAAGGTCGTCTATCGGATCACGATCGCGGGTGCGTTCTTCCTGGCCGTCGTGGCCGTCTCGCCCATCCTCATCGGGCTGATCTTCCCGTCGCTCGGTGGGTTGACCCTCGGCGGCACCAGCCTGCTCATCGTGGTCAGCGTCGTGGTCGAGACGATGAAGCAGATCGAGGCTCAACTCATGATGCGGAACTACGAGGGCTTCATCCGGTGACCTTCCTGGTCCTCCTCGGCGCCCCAGGCGCCGGGAAGGGCACCCAGGCGGCGATCCTGTCCGAGCGGCTCGACATCCCCCACGTCGCCACGGGCGACCTGTTCCGCGCCGCCGTGCGGGAGCGCTCGGCGATGGGCCTCGAGGCTCGCCGGTACATGGAGCGCGGCCAGCTCGTGCCGGACGAGATCACCGTCCAGATGCTGCTCGAGCGCCTGGCCCAGGCCGATGCGGGCGAGGGCGTCATCCTCGACGGCTTCCCCCGCACCCCGGCCCAGGCGGCCGCCCTCGACACGGCGCTGGCCGGACACGACGCCAGGGTCGACCACGCCCTCGAGATCCAGGTCCCGTTCGAGGAGCTGGTGCGGCGGATGTCCGGCCGCTGGATCTGCGCCGAGAACGGCCACGTCTACAACGAGGTCAGCCACCCTCCTCGCGTCGCCGGGCGGTGCGACCTGGACGACTCGCCGCTGCTCCAGCGCGACGACGACAAGGCCGAGACCATCCGCGCGCGGCTCGACCTCCAGCTCGGTGCCCTGGCCGAGGTGAGCCGCCACTACGACGAGCGCGGCGTGCTGCGGACGGTCGACGGGCGCGGCTCGATCGAACAGGTCGCCGACGACCTCCTGGCCGCCATCGGGCCGGTCCCGCGGGGAGCCGCCTGATGGCCGTCACCCTCAAGTCGCCGGCCGAGATCGACCGGATGCGGCGGGCCGGCCGGCTGGTCGCCGAGGTCCTCGCCCTGGTCGAGTCGGAGCTCGCGGTCGGCGTGTCGACCGCCCACCTCGACGCCATCGCCGAGGCGCACATCCGGCGCGCCGGTGCCACGCCGTCGTTCAAGGGCTACCCGGGCGCCAACCCGAAGCGACCGTTCCCGGCCAGCCTGTGCATCTCGATCGACCAGGAGATCGTCCACGGCATCCCCGGCGAGCGGACGATCCGCGAGGGCCAGGTCGTGTCGATCGACGCCGGCGCGATCGTCGACGGCTGGCACGGCGATGCCGCTCGGACGTTCTACATCGGCGAGGCGCCGGCGCCGGTCCGGGACCTCATCGACACGACCCGGTTGGCGATGATGGCCGGCATCGCCGCCGCCGTCCCTGGAGCCTACCTGGAGGACATCTCCGGCGCGGTCGAGGACGTCGCTGCCCCGCGTGGCTTCGGGATCGTCCGCCAGTTCGTCGGCCATGGTATCGGTCGCTCGATGCACGAAGATCCGCAGGTCCCCAACTACCGGGTCGGGCGGAAGGGCCGGCGCCTCGAGCCGGGGCTGTGCCTGGCCATCGAGCCCATGCTCACCATGGGCTCGCCCGACGCCCGGATGCTCGACGACGACTGGACCATCGTGACCCGTGACGGCACGCTGGCCGCCCATTTCGAGCACTCCATCGCCATCACCGAACGGGGCCCACAGATCCTGACCACCATCTGAACCTCCGGCCGGTTGCCGGAACGTGGAGGGTTTGGTATCCTGACCCTTCGTGTGCCGACCCAAGGGGGCCGGCACTCCGTGCGCGAAAGGGAACCTGGACGCCTTGGCAAAGAAAGACGCGATCGAGGTCGAGGGAACGGTCATCGAGCCGCTGCCCAATACCATGTTCGCGGTCGAGTTGGAGAACGGCCACCGCGTCCTGGCCCATATCAGCGGCAAGCTCCGGATGAACTTCATCCGGATCCTGCCAGGCGACCGTGTCCGTGTCGAGCTGTCGCCGTACGACCTCACCCGGGGTCGCATCACCTACCGACTCAAGTGACCAGACGGCCGTCCTTCCGGCCGACCGAAGACCGATCGAGGATCCGTTGAAAGTCCGAGCCTCCGTCAAGGCGCGCTGCGACAACTGCAAGGTCATCCGCCGCCACGGGACCGTGATGGTCATCTGCACCAACCCGAAGCACAAGCAGCGGCAGGGGTAACCGATGGCACGAATCGCCGGCGTCGACATCCCGCGCGAGAAGCGCGTCGAGATCTCCCTCACCTACATCTTCGGGATCGGCCTGCCCACCAGCCAGAAGGTCCTCGCCCAGGCCAACATCAACCCGGACACCCGCGTCCGCGACCTGACCGAAGAGCAGGTCAACCGGCTGCGCGAGATCGTCGACCGTCGCTACAAGGTCGAGGGCGATCTTCGCCGCGAGGTGGCCCTCAACATCAAGCGACTGATCGAGATCGGCTCGTATCGCGGCCTGCGCCATCGGCGCAACCTGCCGGTGCGCGGCCAGCGGACCAAGACCAACGCGCGCCAGCGTCGCGGACCGAAGAAGACGGTCGGCGTGCGGCGGAAGAAGTAAGGGGCACCGACCACTCCCATGGCCGAACGCAAACGAGCTCCCAAGCAGCGTCGTCGCGAGAAGAAGAACGTGCCCCAGGGTCACGTCCACATCCAGGCGACCTTCAATAACACGATCATCACCATCACCGACCAGGTCGGGGCGGTGATCAGCTGGGGCTCGGCCGGCACCGCCGGCTTCAAGGGCTCGCGCAAGAGCACCCCGTACGCGGCGGCCCTGTCGGCCGAGGGCGCGGCCAAGCGTGCGATGGAGCACGGCATGCGCCAGGTCGAGGTCTACGTCAAGGGCCCCGGTGCCGGGCGCGAGCAGGCCATCCGGTCACTCCAGTCCGCGGGGCTGGAAGTGACGGCCATCACCGATGTCACCCCCATCCCGCACAACGGCTGCCGCGCCCCCAAGCGGCGCCGGGTCTAGGCGGGAGAGTTCCGAATGGCTCGTTACACCGAATCCGTCTGCCGACTGTGCCGCCGGGAGGGCGCCAAGCTCTTCCTCAAGGGCTCGCGCTGCTACTCCAAGAAATGCGCCTTCGAGCGCCGGCCGACGCCCCCCGGCCAGCACGGCGTCCGTCGTCGCAAGGTCGGCGACTATGGGCTCCAGCTGCGTGAGAAGCAGAAGGTCCGCCGGACGTACTCCGTCCTCGAGCGGCAGTTCCGCAATTACTTCGACGCCGCCGATGCCCGACCCGGGATGACCGGGGAGAACCTGCTCCGGATGCTCGAGCTGCGGCTCGACAACGCCGTCTACCGGATGGGGTTCGCCCCGAGCCGGGCGGCGGCGCGCCAGCTCGTCAACCACGGCCACTTCGCCGTGAACGGCCGGCCCACGAACGTGTCCTCGTATCAGCTCAAGGCCGGCGATCGGGTCGAGGTCCGGGAGTCGCACCGCGAGCGCGAGCCGTTCAAGGTCGCCAAGGAGACCCTCCGTTCCCACCAGGCCCCGGACTGGCTGAGCATCGACGCCGCGAAGCTGTCCGGCTCGGTCCTCGACCAGCCCCGCCGAGACCAGATGCCGCTCGACCTCAACGAGCAGCTCGTGGTCGAGTACTACTCGAGGTAAGCCCCAGACCATGATCGAACTCGATAGCCCGCAGATCGAGCCTGTAGAGGAGCTCGGGACCTACGCCAAGTACGAGGCGGGTCCGCTTCCCGCCGGGTACGGGGTCACCCTCGGAAACGCCCTCCGACGGGTCCTCCTGTCGTCGCTCGAGGGGGCCGCCGTGACCTCCGTCCAGCTGCGCGACGTCTACCAGGAGTTCTCGACGATCCCCGGGGTCAAGGAGGACGTCACCCAGATCGTCCTCAACGTCAAGAAGCTCCGCCTCAAGAGCTTCGCGACCCACCCGGTCCAGCTTCGGCTGGTCAAGAGCGGGGCCGGGGCGGTCACCGCCGCCGACATCACCGAGTCGGCCGACGTCGAGATCGTCAACCCGGACCAGATCCTGATGACCCTCGACACGGACGACGTGCCGATCGAGGTGGACCTGACGGTCGAGCGGGGCGTGGGTTACCTGGCCGCCGAGCGGTCGGAGGCGCTCCCGATCGGGGTGATCGCGGTGGACGCGATCTTCACCCCGGTCCGCAAGGTGAACTACTGGGTCGAGCCCACCCGGGTCGGCCAGATCACCAACTACGACAAGCTCACGCTCGAGATCGAGACCGACGGGACGGTCAGCCCGGAGGAGGCGCTGGCCCGCTCGGCCGACATCCTCGTCCGCCAGTTCGCCCTGTTCGCCAACATCGGCATGATCGCGACCGCGGCCATCCCCGGCAACGGCGCCCCCCAGCTGCCCCCGAACATGCTCGACATGCCGATCGAGGAGCTGGACCTGCCGATGCGGGCGTACAACTCGCTCAAGCGCAACAACATCGTCAAGGTCGGCCAGCTGCTCCAGCTCTCCGATGACGATCTCCTGCGGATGCGCAACTTCGGCCGGAAGTCGCTCGACGAGATGAAGGAGCGCCTGCGCATGCGCGGCTTCGTCATCCCCGACACCGAGCCGACCGAGGACGACCTGGCCGACGAGCCCTTCGCCGATGACGAGACCGAGGAGGTCTGAGTCGTGGCCTCCCACCGGATCGACGGTCGCAAGCTGTCGCGCAAGCAGGGCCCCCGGCTGGCGCTGTACAAGAACCTGACCGTGTCGGTCCTTCGCTACGAGAAGGTCCGGACCACCGAGGCGAAGGCCAAGGAGATCCGCGGCCGGGTCGAAAAGGCGATCACCCTGGCCAAGCGCGGCGACCTGGCCGCGCGCCGGGCGATCGTGGCGCAGTTCCCGAACGAGCCGCTGGTCATCGACAAGTTGTTCGATGAGATCGCCCCGAAATACAAGGATCGGACGTCCGGCTACACCCGGATCGTCCGGATCGGCCAGCGCCTCGGTGACGCCGCCGAGATCGTCCAGATCGAATTGGTCTAGCGCTCGAGAGGGCGCGTCGGTGCGCTACCGCGCAACGGTGGAATACGACGGCACGGACTTCGCCGGCTTCCAGGTCAACCCTGGCAGACGGACGGTCCAGGGAGAACTCGAGGCCGCGCTGGCGCGGCTCGACCCTTCGGGGCCGAGTCCGGTCGACGCGGCGGGACGGACGGACGCCGGGGTCCACGCCTCCGGACAGGTGATCGCTTTCACCTATCGGGGCAGATCCTCGGCCAGCGAGCTTGGACGAGCGCTCGATGCGCTCCTCCCGGCGGACGTCTCGATCGGTGACCTGCACCGGGTCTCGGACGAGTTCGACCCTCGCTATGCGGCGCGATACCGGGAGTATCGCTACACCGTCTGGAACGGGCCGCGCAGTCCGCTCCGCGAGCGTCATGCGCTCGGGGTCCGGGCCCCGCTCGACACCGTCGCGATGGCGGAAGCCGGGACGGCCTTCATCGGCCGCCACGACTTCGCGGCCTTCGGGGCGGCGAAACCAGGCCGGTCGTCGGTCCGGACCGTTCACGCGGTCCGGGTCGCGCGGAAGGGCAAGGTCGTGACGATCGACGTCGCGGCGGATGCCTTCCTCCGCGGGATGGTCCGACGGATGGTCGCCCTCCTCATCGAGGTCGGCCAGGGCAAGATGGATGCGACAGGGGTCGCTGCGGCGCTCGGCGCCGGGCGGCCGGCCCTCGACGGAGCGAGCGCTCCGCCGCACGGCCTGTGCCTGCGGAGGGTCGTCCTCGGACGATCCGAGCCGGCCGAAGGTGGACACGGAGAACACGGAGAACCATGACCGCGAAGACTTATGCGCCTCGCGCGAGCGAGATCGAGCGACAGTGGTACGTCGTCGACGCAGCGGACGAGACACTCGGCCGCCTCGCGTCGCGGATCGCGCCCGTGCTCGAGGGCAAGCACAAGCCGACGTACGCTCCGAACATCGATTCGGGCGATCACGTCATCGTGCTCAACGCTTCGCGGATCGCCGTGACCCGGGACAAGCTCGACTCGAAGATCTACCACCGCCACAGTGGCCATCCGCAGGGCTACAAGGAGGAGACCCTCGGGCACCTTCTCCAGCGTCGGCCCGAAGAGGTCATCCGCCGAGCGGTGAAGGGCATGCTGCCCCACAACCGGCTCGGAGCGCAGCAGCTCCGCAAGCTCAAGATCTATGCCGGCACGGACCACCCCCATCAGGCACAGCGGCCTGAGCCGCTCGTCCCAGGAGCCCGAAACCCATGACCACTCCCGCGTTCTACTACGGCACCGGTCGGCGCAAGACCGCGGTCGCCCGGGTCCGGCTCCTGCCGGGCGAGGGCGAGATCGTGGTCAACGGTCGGACCATGGACGAGCACTTCGGCAACGCCGTCAACGAGGCGGAGGTCCGCATGCCGTTCCGGGTGACCGGGACCGAGGGTCGCTTCAACGCGATGATCAAGGTCGAAGGGGGCGGCGTCACCGGCCAGGCCGGCGCCATCCGGCACGGCATCGCCCGTGCCCTCCTCCAGCTCGACCCCGAGGGCAACCGACTGGCGCTCCGCCAGGCCGGCCTCCTGACCCGTGACCCGCGGATGAAGGAGCGCAAGAAGTACGGCTTGAAGCGCGCCCGCAAGGCCCCCCAGTACACCAAGCGCTAGTCGCGACGCGCCTGTCGGCCGATGCCGGCGTTGGGCGCTCCGGGCGTTCGCTCACGCACCTCCAAGTGCGCTCGCTCACGTCCTCGCGTCCGCCTTGGCCTCGACCGCCATCCGCGCCGCTCGAATGGCGGGATGAATGGAACGGGGCGCTCGCTCAACGTCCTCGCCCGCGCCTCGGCCTCGGCTCGCCCTCTGCGCCGCTAGAGTGGGGTGATGAACCGATCCGCCGAACCGCCGGTCTCGCTGCAGGGGCGTGACCTGCTGAGCGCGGCGGATCTGACGGCTGCCGAAGTCGAGCTCGTCTTCGTTCGAGCGGCAGCGCTCAAGGCGGAGTTCCTGGCGACCCGACGCCATGTCGACCAGGTGCTTGCGGGTCGGACCCTGGCGATGTTGTTCCAGAAGCCGAGCCTCCGGACGCGGGTGACGTTCGAAGCGGGGATGACCCAGCTCGGCGGTCACGCCGTCCACCTGGCCACGGCCGACGTCGGGGTAGGGACCCGCGAGAGCGTGGCCGACGTCTCGCGCAATCTCGATCGGTGGGTCGACGGGATCATGGTCCGGACCTTCGCCCATGCCATCGCCGAGGAGATCGCCGCCACGGCGCACATCCCGGTCATCAACGCCCTGACCGATCTCGAGCATCCTTGCCAGGCGCTCGCCGACGTGTTCACGCTCCGGGAGCGGTTCGGCGCGCTCGACGGCCTCGTCCTCGCCTTCGTCGGCGACGGCAACAACGTCTATCACTCACTGGCCCTGCTCGGTGCGCGGATGGGCCTCGAGGTCCGGCTCGCGCATCCCGCCGGGTTCGGTCCGGACGCGGCTCTCGTCGCCCGGGCGCGAGCGCTGGCGGCCGACCCGGAGCGGATCGTCGTCGCCCAGGATCCCCGGGCGGCCGTCCGCGGCGCCGACATCGTCTACACCGACGCTTGGACGTCGATGGGCCAGGAGGCCGAAGCGGAGCGGCGACGCACCGAATTCGCCCCGTATCGCGTCGACGAGGCGCTGCTTTCGGTCGCCGGACCGACTACCCTCGTCATGCACTGCCTGCCGGCTCACCGCGGCGAGGAGATCACGTCGGACGTGCTCGACGGTCCGCGGAGTCTCGTCCTCGAGCAGGCCGAGAACCGGCTCCACGTGCAGAAGGGATTCCTGGCCGAGAGCCTCGGGGGTCGATGAGCGAAGAAGCCCTGTACGAGCGCTACAAGGGTGCCCTCCGAACGGGGCATGTCGCCGCGGTCCGAGGTCGGAGCGAGGACGCGATCGCGGCCTACGCCGAGGCCGCCACGCTCGCGCCCGACCGCCCGCTCCCGCACACGAGCATGGGTCGGACGCTGCTCAAGCTCGGCCGGGTCGAGGAGGCGCTCACGGCGTTCGGGGCGGCGCTCAGGCTGGCCCCTCGCGACGAGGGCGGCCTCGCCGGTCGAGCCGATGCCCTGGTCGTCGCCGGCCGGCCGGCCGAGGCCGCCGGGGTCCTCGATCTGCTGGCCGACACGCAGGAGTCCGCGGGACGCCTGCCGGATGCCTGTGACACGGCTCGACGTGCCCTCGAGCTGGCGGAGTCGCGGGCCCGCCGCCGCTACCTGGAGACGCTCGTCGCCGAGCTGCAGAGCTGGGCGCCCGAACGCGGCGGCGCCGACCAGCTCGCACGTGCCCTGCGCGCCCTCGAGGTGCCGGCAGCCGCCAGGGCGGTGCCGGATCCGCCGCCCGGCGCGACACCGGCGCCTGCGGTGGTGGCCGTGCTCCCGGCCGAGGAAGCCGGGCCCGAGCTGCCAGCCGGGGACGCTCCGGATGCCGTCGCCGCCGAGGATGGATCGGCAGTGCAGGAGGCCCCGACCGATGCGCCGGCTCCGCCCGATCCCGGCGACGAGCCTGCCCTGGACGCGCCCGTCGAGGTCCCGGCCGCCGCGGACGCGGCGATCCCGCCTGTCCCCGTCGCGCCAGGCATCGCCGACTGGCCGGCCATCGACCTGGTGGCGCCGCCACCCGACGTCGGCGCATTGTCGCTGGCCGTCGAGGCGGCCGTCTCGACCGGCGATCCCGGCGTCGTCCATCGGGTCATCCTCGACGCGGTCGCCGACCTCCGCCGTGGCGGCCTGCTCGACGCCGCGGTCGATGCCTGCCAGCTCGGCCTGACGGTCGCCCCGGCGGACCCGGACATCCACCTCGCCCTGGCCGAGCTCGACCTCGACCACGGCTGGGTCGTGGCCGCCGCGGAGAAGCTGGTCCTGCTCTCGCGGTTCGTCGAGCTGACCGGCGACGAGGGGACTCGACATCGGGTCCGGGTCGTCATGGAGACCCGCCTCCCGGACGACCGGCGACTGTCCGTCCACCCGGCCTGACGTACACTCTGGCGACGATGCCGCAGGCCATCCAGTCGATCCTCGACCAGGTCCGCCTGACCACGCTGGTGGACATCGGGATCACCGCCGTCCTCATCTACTGGCTGTTCAGCCTCATCCGCGGGACCCGGGCGGTCCGCCTGGTGATCGGTGTCAGCGTCCTCTTCGCGGTCTACGCCGCGGCGCGCCTGCTCAACCTCCAGCTCCTGCGCCAGATCCTCGAGACCGGCGCGATCGTCGGCGTCTTCGCCCTCGTGGTGGTCTTCCAGCCCGAGCTCCGGCGCGCCCTCGAACGGATCGGGCGGGTCGGCTCGATGGCCTGGTTGTTCTCGCCGGCCGATGAGCGCAGCGCCGAGCACATGGCGGCGGAGATCGCCCGGGCCGCCGCCGTCCTCGCCTCGCAGGGCCACGGCGCCCTGATCGTCATCGAGCGCGACACCGGCCTGGAGGAGATCGCCGAGTCGGGGGTCATGATCCACGCCGACCTGTCGGCCGACCTGCTCGCCACGATCTTCATGCCTCGGACCGCCCTCCACGACGGCGCCGTCATCGTCCGCGGCGAGAAGATCGTCGCGGCCGGAGCGCTCCTGCCGCTCGCCGAGATGACCGTCCAGTCCGAGCGCCTCGGGACACGCCACCGGGCGGCCCTGGGCATCGCCGAGCAGACCGACGCGGTCGTGGTCGTCGTCAGCGAGGAGAGCGCGCAAGTCAGCCTGGTGGAGCGCTCCCGGATCCGGCGCAACCTCAACGAGGCGCAGCTGACCCGGGCCATCGTCCAGCTCCTCCATCCAGGCGGGGGCCGATCGATCGTCGAACGCGGGACCGGTGCGGTCCGCTCGGTCTCGGTCTCGCGCCCGCAGACCGGTCGGGTCGGTCTGGGCCGCCTCAGCCGCCGATCGACCGTTCCGGCCGGTGCCGCCCCGACGCTGGTCGCCGTCCCATCGCCCGAACCCGCCGGTCCGGTCGGCGGCCCGACCGATCCGCAGACGGTGGTGACCGACGCATCCGCCGACGCACCCACCCCTGAGGCGCCGGTCGCCGACGCACCGCCCGGACCGGCGTCGGCCGCGACGGACACGCCCGCGGCCTCCTCTCGTCGATGAGACGGGCCTTCCAGTTCGTCGTTCGGAACTGGCCGTTGAAGCTGGCCGCGATCATCCTCGCCACGTTCCTGTACGCCGGGCTCGTCCTGTCGCAGAGCGCCCAGGTCTGGACCGGCAGCGTGCCGATCGTCCCGCTGAAGCTCCCGACCTCGGCCGTCCTGTTGAGCAACCTGCCGTCCGTCACGAGCATCCGCTACTTCGCCCCGGCCGTCGTGGCCGAGCGGATCAACAGCTCGAGCTTCAGTGCCACCGTCGACCTGTCGTCGGCCCAGGCCCAGACCGACAACCCGATCGTCATCGAGAAGGTGACCGTCACCGCGACCGATCCCCGCGTCACGATCCTCGATTACGATCCGCCGTCGATCATCGTCCGGCTGGATCCGCTCGTCTCGAAGACAGTCCCGATCGCGGTCGACCACGGCACCGTGCCGCCCGGGCTCCAGCTCCGCGAGCCGGTCCTGTCGGCGAACGAGGCGACGGTGTCCGGGCCGGAATCCGTCGTGCGGCTGGTCACCACGGCCGAGGCCCGCGTCGTCGTCCAGCCATCGGGCATCGATGTCGACCAGACGGTCGACCTGGTCGCCGTCGACGCTCGCGGCGAGGTCCAGAGCCCGGTCGACATCGAGCCGTCGAGCGTCCACGTCAAGATCTCCGTCGGGAGCGGCCTCCAGACCAAGCAGCTGCCGGTGAACCCGGTCGTGACCGGGACGCCGGCGACCGGGTTCGAGATCGACGCCGTGACCGTCGAACCGGCGATCGTCAGCGTCGAGGGTGACGCCGATGCCCTGGCGAGCCTGTCGCGCCTTGACACCCAGCCCGTCTCGATCAGCGGTGCGGCGACGGACATCACCCGGACGGTCGTCCTCGACATCCCCGCCGGGGTCGATCCGCTGGCGGACAGCGAGGTGACGATGAAGATCACCCTCCGTCCCGTCGCGGCGACCCGGACCTACTCGGCCGGGATCGTCCTGTCGGGCGCTCGGGACGACCGAACCTACGACCTGTCCACGGCATCCATCCTGGTCACGGTCGGCGGGACGGTCGAGGCGCTCGACGCGCTCGACCCGCGGACGCTCGCCGTGGTGGTCGACGTCGACGGCCTGGGGCCCGGCAGTCACAAGGTCAAGCCGAAGCTGACGCTGCCGGCCGACGTCAACGTCGTGGCGATGAGTCCGCCCGAGGTGACGGTCACGGTGACCGAGAACGCCAGCCCGCCGCCGTCCGAGAGCCCGATCCCCTCGCCGAGCGGGCCGTAGATGGCCCGCCTCTTCGGGACGGACGGGATCCGGGGCGTCGCGAATATCGACCTGAAGCCGACGGTCGCCCACGACCTGGGCCGCGCCGTCGCGCATCGGCTGGCCGGCCCGGGACGAGCGATCGTCGTCGGCCAGGACACCCGTCGTTCGGGCGACATGTTCGTGGCGGCGATCGTCAGCGGGGCGACCAGCCTGGGGGTGGACGTCCACCGGGTCGGCGTCGTGCCGACGCCCGCCCTCGCCTTCCTCGCCGGGTCCGGCGACTTCGCCGCCGGGATCATGGTCTCGGCATCGCACAATCCGGCCGACGACAACGGGTTGAAGGTCCTCGACTCGTCCGGGCTCAAGCTCGATGACGACATCGAGGATGAGCTCGAGCGGCTCATCTGGCGATCGGGCGAGCTGGGCTCGGTGAGCAACGCCGGGATCGGTCGATCGATCGACGGGACCGCTCTTGTCGAGCGCTACCTCCGGCATCGGATCACGCTGGCCCGGTCGATCCGGACCGACCTACGGATCGTGCTCGACTGCGCCAACGGGTCGGGTTGCCTCGTCGGCGAGGACATCCTCGCAGCCACCGGCGCGCGGGTCGAGGTGATCAACGCCGAGCCGGATGGGGCCAACATCAACCTCGGCTGCGGCGCGACCGCCCCGGGAGCCCTCGCCGCGGCGGTGGTCGAGCGTGGTGCGGACATCGGCTTCGCCCTCGACGGCGACGCCGATCGGTGCGTCGCGGTGGACGCGTCCGGTCGGGTGGTCGACGGCGACCAGCTCATCGGCCTGCTGGCCCTCGATCGGCTGGCCAGGGGCGTCCTCGACGGGGGCGGGCTCGTCGTGTCGGTCCTGTCGAACGGCGGGCTGCAGGGCGCGATCGAATCGGCCGGCGGCCAGGTCATCCGGACCCCCGTGGGCGACAAGTACATCCTCGAGGGGATGCAGGTCTCCGGGGCCGTCCTGGGCGGAGAGAAGAGCGGTCACGTGATCATCCGCGAGCACAGCACGTCGGGCGACGGCCTGGTGACCGCCCTCGAGGTCCTGCGCGTCGTCAGCCGTCGGGAACGACCCATCGCCGAGCTGGCCGCCGAGATCCCCCTCCTGCCCCAGCAGCAACGCGCGGTCCCCGCTCGTCACAGGGACCAGTGGGAGGGGGATCCGGTCCTCCAGCGTGCCATCGGCCAGGCCACCGCCAGGCTGGGCGCGACGGGACGGATCCTCGTTCGACCGTCCGGCACCGAACCCGCCCTCCGGGTCATGGTCGAGGGGGCGGATGCCACCCTCGTCGGCGAGCTGGCCGACGAGATCGCGACCCTCGCGGGGGAGCGTCTAAACTAGCCCAGCCCGGCGGGTCGCCCCCGGGTCGCTCAGGAGACTCGGAACGACATGTGCGGGATCGTCGGCTACACCGGTCCGCGGGAAGCGGGGCCGATCCTCATCGAGGGACTCAAGCGGCTCGAGTACCGTGGCTACGACTCGGCCGGGATCGCCCTGGTCGACGACGCCGGCGACCTGTTCGTCGAGAAGAAGGCCGGCAAGCTGGCCAATCTCCAGACGGCCATCGCCGATCGGACCCCCCACGCTGCCATCGGTCTGGCCCACACGCGCTGGGCGACCCACGGTCGACCGAACGACCTCAACGCCCATCCGCACCAGGACTGCACCGGCGACATCACGGTCATCCACAACGGCATCATCGAGAACTTCCGCGAGCTTCGCGACGGGCTCGAGGCGCGCGGCCACGTCCTGACGTCCGAGACGGACACGGAGGCGATCGCCCATCTCATCGAGGAGGCGTACGCGGGGGACCTGGCGGATGCGGTCCGCGATGCCCTGTGCCGGGTCCGCGGCGCGTACGCCCTCGCGGTCATGCACCGAGGCGAGCCGGATCGGCTCATCGGCGCCCGGATGGACGTGCCGCTGGTGGTCGGCGTCGGTGACGGCGAGAGCTTCCTGGCCAGCGACGTCGCGGCGATCCTGGCCCACACCGATCAGGTCATCTTCCTCGAGGAGGGCGACGTCGCCGACCTCCGGCCGTGGGGCGTCACGATCACCGATGTCGCCGGCGACCCGATCGAACGCGCGGTGAGCACCATCGACTGGACGCCCGAGGCCGCCGAGAAGGGCGGCTACGAGCACTTCATGCTCAAGGAGATGCATGAGCAGCCGACGGCGCTGCTCCAGGCGATCACCGGCCGGGTGACCGCCGACGACCGGATCGAGGTCCTCGAGCTCGCCGACCTGGGCGACCTCCTCCGGACGATCGACCGGGTCGAGCTCATCGCCTGCGGGACCGCCTATTACGCGTCGCTGGTCGGGGCCGCCGCGATCCAGGACTGGGTCGGGATCCCAGCCCGGGCCAACATCGGCTCCGAGTTCCGCTACAGCCCACCGCCGCTCGACGAGCGGACGCTGGTCATCGCGGTGACCCAGTCGGGCGAGACCGCCGACACGATCGCCCCGACCCGGCTCGCGCGCGAGCGCGGCTGCCCGGTCATCGCGGTCACCAACACCGTCGGCTCGGCGATCACCCGCGAGGCGGCCGCGGTGCTCTTCCTGCAGGCCGGCCCCGAGATCGCCGTGGCCGCCTCGAAGACGTTCGTCACCCAGGTCACCACCGTGGTCATCCTCGCCGCCGCCATCGCCAAGGCACGCGGCCGCCTCGGGGCGGAGCAGGAGCTCGAGCTCGGCGCCGCCCTCCGTCGCCTGCCGAAGCAGGCGCAGACGGCGCTCGATTCGGCGAGCGGCGTGCCCGAGCTGGCGCGTCGTTACGTGAATTCGCGTGGGTTCATGTTCGTCGGGCGCGGCTATACCTACCCGGCCGCGCTCGAGGGGGCGCTCAAGCTCAAGGAGGTCAGCTACGTCCATGCCGAGGGCTACGCCGCCGGCGAGCTGAAGCATGGCCCGATCTCGCTGCTCGACGCCGAAGTCCCGCTGGTGGCCGTGGCCACCCGATCGTCGGTTTACGACAAGCTCATCAGCAACGTCATGGAAGGGCGGGCTCGCGACGCTCGGGTGATCGCGGTCGCGTCCGAGGGCGACGTCCAGATCGAGCGCTTCGCCGACGAGGTCCTGTGGGTCCCCGATACCCACGAGGCACTGAGCCCGGTCCTCGCCATCATCCCGCTCCAGCTGTTCGCCTACTACACGGCGATCGCCCGCGGCACCGACGTCGACCAGCCGCGCAACCTGGCCAAGTCCGTCACGGTCGAATAGCCGATGGGCGACGACGGGAGCGCCCCCGAGGCCGCCGCGCCAGGTGTCGTCCCGTCGGGTACCACCGAGCTGGGGATCGACATCATCAAGGTCGACCGCATCCGGGCGGCACTCGACCGGTTCGGACCGCGCTTCTCGGGCCGCGTCCTGACCCCTGCCGAGGCCCGTTACGTGCGCGACCGCCCGGAGACCTTCGCCGGGCGCTGGGCGGCGAAGGAGGCGGTCAGCAAGGTCCTCGGACTGGGGGTCCGCGGGATCGGCTGGCGCGACATCGAGATCGAGCGCCTGCCGACCGGTCAGCCCGCGGTCCGGCTCCACGGCCGTGCGGCCGCCCGGTCCGATCAGCTCGGCATGGAGCGGATCGCGGTCTCGATCACCCACGAATCCGACTACGCGGTCGCGATCGCCTTCGGCATCCGGACCGCCGGCGGACGGTATGTCTTCCCGCCCGACATCGAGGCACGGCTGGACGATCGTGAGCGCCAGCTCCTGGCCCGGATGGACCGGCTCCAGGCGCTCGCGTCGGAGGCCGAACGTGGCTGACCGTCGGCGCTCGGCCACGTCCAAGCCGGGCGCACCGGACGGGTCCGCGGCGGCCGCCGACCCCGCCGTGGCACCGCTCGAGCTGCTTGACGACCGCGGGGTCGCGGCGCTCCTCCCCCAGCGTCCCGAGCGCGGGCACAAGGGGACGTTCGGCAAGCTCCTCGTGATCGCCGGCTCGCTCGACTACGCCGGCGCGGCCCTCCTCGTCTGCGAGGCGGCCGGACGGGCGGGCGCGGGCCTCGTCACCCTCGCCGTCCCCGAGTCCCTCCAGCCGCTGTTCGCGGCCAAGGTCGTCGACGCCACGACGATGGCCCTGCCCGAGGACGACGTCGAGGAGGTCGAGCCGGAGGACGCGCTGGCCAGGATCCTCGACCACGAGCACGACGCGCTGGTCATCGGACCGGGTCTGCGTCCCGGACTCGCCACCGCCGACCTGATCCGCGCCCTGCTGGCGGTCGTCGACGAGGGCGGGGTCCCGCCGGCGGTCGTCGACGCCGAGGCGCTCCGCTCGCTGGCGGTGCGCGATGAGTGGTGGGTCGCCATCGGGCGGCGGTGCATCCTCACCCCGCACGTCGGCGAGTTCACCCGCCTCCGCGCGGCCAGCGGCGTCGAGCCGGGCGCGGACGGGGATCTGACCGAGGACGACGACGCTCGGGAGGCGGCCGCCCGAGAGGCCGCCGCGCGCTGGAACCAGGTGGTGGTGCTCAAGGGAGCCCACACCGTCGTCGCCGCGCCGGACGGGCGCACGGCGCGGGCCCCGTTCGAGAACCCGGCCCTGGCGACCGGCGGGACCGGAGACGTCCTGGCCGGCACGATCGGCGCGCTGCTCGCCCAGGGCCTGGCCCCGTACGACGCGGCCCGGCTCGGGGTCTACCTCCACGGCGCGGCCGGCGACGTCCTGCGCGATCGCCTCGGCTCGGCCGGCCTCCTCGCGTCCGACCTGCCGATCGAGGTGACCCTCGCCCGCAAGCGGTTGTCGGCTTCGGCCGAGCGTCGCGCCCGGCCGCCTCGCCTCGGCTTCGGGATCGCCGATCGCGGCGCGTCGTCCGACGGCTCGTGACCGGCCGGTGACCGGACCCCGGCCGATCGAGCTCCGTCTCGCCGCAGCCGGCCTCCCGCCGCTCCCTCGCACGGCCTGGCTCGAGATCGACCTGGACCGTCTTCACGGCAACCTCGCCGCGTTCCGGGCGGCCCTGCCGAAGGGGGTCCGGATCGAGCCCGTGGTCAAGGCCGACGCCTACGGTCACGGCGCCGTGCCCATCGCCCGCGCCCTCGAGTCGGCCGGGGTGGACGGCCTGTCCGTCGCGGCCTTCGACGAGGCGGTCGAGCTGCGCTCGGCGGGCATCCGCTGCCCCATCCTGTGCCTGTATGCCGTCCCGCCGGCGGTCGTGCCCGCGGCGATGCGCCTCGGCATCGCGGTCGCGGCGAGCGGGGAGGATCTGCTCGAGCGAACGGTCGCGTCGGCCGGGGCGGCCTGGCGCGGCGACCATGGCCCGCGTCCCCGCCGGGCGCTCCGCATCCACCTCGATGTCGAGACCGGCCTCGGGCGGGCGGGTCTCGCAGCGGATCGGACGGCCCTTTGGACCCGGCGCCTGGCGACCGCCCCGGGCGTCCGGGTGGCCGGGATCTGGTCGCACATCCAACAGGCCGACGACCAGCCGCGAACGGACGCCCAAGGCCAGCGCTTCGAGGACGTCCTCGGACGTCTCGCCGAAGCGAAGATCCGGCTCCCGCATCGGCACCTGGCGGCCAGCGCGGGGCTGCTCGGCCGGGCGGTGCCCGCCTACGATGGGGTCAGGATCGGCCTCGCGACCTACGGGATCGTGCCCGACGACGTGACGCCGGAGGCCGCCGCCCGCCCGCCGGCCAGCCTGATCCGGCCCATCCTGTCCCTCCACGCCCGGCCGGTCCGGGTGACGGACCTCCCGGCCGGCACCGGCATCAGCTACGGACCGACGTTCACCACCGTCCGGCCGAGCCGGATCGCCACCCTGCCCCTGGGCTACGGCGACGGCGTCCCCCGCGCCGTCTCGAACCGCGCGTCCGCCCTCGTCCGCGGCCGCCGCGTCCCGCTCGTCGGGAACGTGGCGATGGATGCGGTCATGGCCGACGTGACCGATCTGCCCGGCCCGCCGGTGACGGTCGACGACGAGTTCGTGCTGATCGGGTCGCAGGAGGACGAGGCCATCCCGATCGAGGAGCTGGCGCGGATGCGCACCACGAATACGTGGGAAACGGTTACCGCGATGGCCCGCCGGTTACCCCGGGTGTACCATGCCGCGGCGGTACCGGTGGCGGTCCGGACCCTGGCGACGTGGAGGGATCGGTGACGCGGATCCAGCTCTGGAACGGCGATATCTGCGAGCTCGAGGTCGATGCGATCGTCAACCCCGCCAACCCCAGCCTGTGGATGTCGACCGGCGTGGGCGGTGCCCTGAAGGCGGCCGCCGGTGACCAGGTCGAGTTCGCCGCGATCCGACAGCTCCCCGTCTCGGTCGGTGACGCGATCGTCACGCCGGCCGGCGCCCTGGCGGCGAGGATGCTCATCCACGCCGTCTCGCTCGACCGCGACCGACGGACCAGCGCCGGCGCCATCGAGGCGGCCATCCGGAGCGCATTCGCCCGAGCCCGGGAGTACGACGTCGTGACGCTCGCGTTGCCCGCGCTCGGGACGGGGGTCGGCGGCTTCCCGATGGACGACGCGGCACGGATCACCGTGGCGACCGTCCGCGACGAGCTGCGCCGGTCGCCCGCCATCCAGTCGGTCATCCTCGCCATTCGCGGCGCCCAGGCGTACGCCGCGTTCGAGCGAGCGCTCTCCGCGCCCGTCGCCCTCGACGTCGTCGCCGATGCACCTGCGGTCCGAGACCAGCCCTCGGCGATCGACCGGGTGTCCGCGTGAGCTTCCCGCGCGAGCGAACCGACGAGCAGCGGGACGACCTCGTCGAACAGGTCGCCCGGGAGATCCAGTTCCGCGGCCTGACCGCACCGGCGGTCCATTTCCTCCACGCCAGCCGCCCCTACCGGCCGCTCGGCAGCAACGCGATGCTGTTCTTCGACCCGACCCTGCGCGGCCTGTTCGGCGGCGACGTGTCGTCCGCCTCGGCGATCCTCGCCGACGACATCGGGATCGAGCTGCTCATCGACCGGCTCGAGGAGTACGACGAGGACGACACGCTCGACGCGTGAGGCTCGCGCCGGGGCACTCGGCTAGCATGGACCGGTGACGGTCGACCCCAACGTCCTGCTCGCCATCGACCTCGGCGCCGCCACGGCGTCCGCCGCGCTCATCGGACCGGTCGATGGGCGCCGCCGGCTCCTCGGTTCGCTGGCGCTGCCTGCGGGGGTCGCCGAGGACCGCCTCGTGGCCCACCTGCTCGAGCGCGTCCGCCGTGCCGACCCCGCCCTGGCCGACGATCTCGGCCTTGACGATCGCGCGTTCGCGACCGTCCCGCGTCGGATCGTCCGGTCGGCCACGCCGCCGACACTCGTCGTCCTCGCGCCGACCGTCCGCGCCCGGCTTGCCGTCGAGCGCGTCGCCGGCATCGCCGGCTGGCGGACCCGAGGCGCGAGCCTCGAGCCCGACGGGACGATCGGCCTGACCCGAACGGCGCTCGAACGGGGGGTCGACGCGTTGGCCGTGACCGGCGACCCGGCGACGAGCCGCGAGGAGACCACCGCCATGGCGGAGCTCGCGGCGACGGTCGAGGGGATCGTCGGCCGACCGTCCGCCCCGCTGCTCATCCGGGTCGGCGAGCTCGCCCGCGACGACCTCGGTCTCGAGCCCGAGGCGCCGACCGGCGAAGGGTCGATCTACGCGCCCGGTCCGGAGGCCGGGGAGCCGCCGGGCGAGCCGCTCCGTCACCTGCTCGAACGGCTGGACCCGACGGGACCGACCTCCCGCCGCTCGGCGCTGACCGCCTTGATCGACCTGGCCGCCGCCCTCGACCGCCGGATCGAGCTGGTCGAGGTCGGCTTCGACGGCGCCCTTCGGGCGGTCGCCGGTCCGCACGGACTGGAGGCCCACCCCGCGTTCGTCCCGGCGGGCTCGGCGGTGCCGCTCGACCTCGACGACGACGCCGTGGACGAGGTCCTCGCCTGGTCGACGGTCGCGCTCGATCGTCATCGGATGCGCGATCGCCTTCGGGACCTGCGGCTCTCGCCCTGGCTCGAGGCGTATGGGGACGGCGCCCGGCTCCGGCTCGCGGCGGCGCGGGCCGCGGTCACCCGGCTGGTCGCGCTTACGCCGTGGCTCGAGGCGTTGCCGGCCCCCGATCTCATCGTCGTCGCCGGTGGCGCCTGGGCGGCGGCTCCCGGCCCGGCCATCGCGCTCGCCATCGCCGACGTGATCCGCCGGCCCGGGACCTCACAGCTGGCATTCGACCATGCCCGGCTGCTCGGTCCGCTCGGCGCGATCGAGGACCCGGTCGAGCGCCAGGCGCTGTTCGCGGAGATGGCCGACGACCTCCTCGCGCCACTCGGCAGCCTGATCGTCCCGCTCGGCCTGCGGGCCGGCCGGAGCGCCGGGCGGCTGACCGTCCGCGGGCCGGCCGGCGAGACGAGCCTGGACCTCGTCCCGGGCGGTCTCCAGCTGGTCGACCTGCCCCCGGGCCAGCTCGCCGAGGTCGACCTCCGCTTCCGCGACTCCGTCGGGATGGGGACGCGAGGCCGGCACCTCACGGTCCAGGTCGGCGGCGGGCTCGGCGGCCTGCTGGTCGACCTGCGCGACATCCCGCTCCGGCTGCCGGAGCGCGCCGAGCGGCGCCGGGCGCTGCTCGAGGCCTGGCAGGCCGCCTTCTGGGCCGGGGGCGATCAATGACGGCGGACGTCGGGACCGACGAGCGCGACCTCGAGCTGGTCCCGGCCCGCCGCCTGCTCGATCCCGAGCCGATCGCCCGTTTCGAGCTCGCGCCCGGCGATCGCATCCTCGTTGCCGAGGGGGACCGGGTCTCCGTCGGGATGGGCCTCGCCGAACGGCAGCGGGAGCCGCGGGTCGACGACGGGCCGCCTGTCGCCGGCGCTGCCGAGGTCGACCACCCGGCGCTGCGGGCCGGCGACTGGTGGCCGGGCGACGGACACGAGACCGGAGGGCCGCTCCGTCGACGACATCCGCGCAGCCCGGCCGGCGAACTGCTCCACCCCGAGGACGGGCGCTGGCGGATCGCGACCGGCTCGCACGTCGACGTGCTCGAGGCCCCGGCGGCCGGGACCGTCCTCGAGGCGATCCCCGGCCGCGGCCTGACCATCCGCCTGGCCGGATCCGCGCTCGTCGGGACGTCCGCGGCCGGGATCCCGACCCGAGGCCGCCTGGAGCGGGCGATCGGCGAGACCGGTCTGCGTGGGGCGCTCGACGTGGGTCGCGCCGGGGCGATCCTGGTCGTCGACGGCCGGATCGACTCGGAGGCGATCATCCGGGCCAGGGCGACCGGCGTCCGCGGCGTCATCACCGCCGGCCTGGCCGGCAAGGACCTGCGCGACCTCCAGGCGTCCGAGGCGCGCCAGCGGGCGAGCCTCCAGCCGCTCGCCCCCTTCGCCGTGCTCGTCCTCGACGGCAGCGCTCGGCGGCCGCTCGCCGGCCCGGTGGCGGACCTGCTTGGCTCGCTCGAGGGCCGCGAGGTGGCGATCGTGGTCGATCCGCCGCTCGTGGTCTTCAACCCGCCCGGCCCGGCCCTCGGGCCGCCCGGTCGCGACCGGGTCCGGGTCATGGGCGGCGACCTGATCGGCCGCGAGGGCCGTTGGCTGCGCGGCGCTGGACTGCGCCGGTTCCCGGCCGGCGTCCTGCTCGAGGCCGCGACGATCGCGCTCGACGACGGGGAGGTCGCCACCGTCGCTCTGGCCGATCTCGAGCGCTTCGTCTGACGGCAGGCCGTCGCCGACTCGGCTACGCTCCGGACATGGTTCCCGGCTCGACCCGTCGCCACCCGTCGGCCGCGTCGTCCGCGGTCGTGACCAGCAGCTCGCCCGAGGCCACGGAACGGCTCGCCGGACGCCTTGCCGCGGTCGCCGAGCCGGGCGACCTGATCGCGCTGATCGGCGAGCTCGGCGCGGGCAAGACGAGGTTCGCAAAGGGGTTCGCGGCCGGGCTCGGGGTCGCCGCGACGGTCAACTCGCCGAGCTTCGTCCTGATGACCGAGTACCCCGGACGGCTGCCGCTCTTCCACCTCGACCTCTACCGGTTGGCCGACGCGTCCGACGCCCTGGCCAGCGGTCTCCTCGACGAGCGCCAACGCGACGGGGTGACCCTCGTCGAGTGGGCCGACCGGTTCGGTCCCGCCCTCCCGATCGCGAGCCTCCGGGTGACGATCGATGGCACCGGCGACGATCCCCGGACGATCCGGCTCAGTGCCGGCGTCCCCGCGCTCGCTCGCTACCTCGAGGTCGTACGGTGACGTCCGGCCCCCTGCTCGCCTTCGACACGGCCACGACCGTGGCCGTCGCCGCGATCGGCGCTCCCGAGGGTCGCCTTCGTGCCGAGACGGCCTGGACGGCCGGCTACCGACACGGGGAGGAGCTGCTGGCCCGGGTCGACGCGCTGCTGGTCGAGGCCGGGGTCCAGCTGGCCGAGGTCGGCGGGATCGTGGTGGGGACCGGGCCCGGGGCGTTCACCGGGCTTCGGGTCGGCCTGGCCACGGCCAAGGGCCTCGCCCATGCGCTTGGTGTCCCGATCGTCGGGATCCCCACCCGGACGGCCGTGCTGGCCGCTGCCGCCCTCGCCGAGCCGGCCCGAACCGAGTTCGCGCTCCTCCTGCCGGCCGGCCCGTCGGACCGCCTGTTCATCGAGCCGGACGGCCGGACGACGGTCCTGGCCGGGACGCCTGCAGGCGTCGGATCCGACGACGACACGGCCCGGCTCGCCGACCTGGCCGCCGGACGGACCCTCGTGGCGGTCGATCTGGACGGTCGGGCACCGCAGGCCGCCGTCGATCTCGGCTCACGCGCCCGGGCCGGCCTCGCGACCGCGCTCCTGGCGCTGGGTTCCGTCGAGCTCGCCGCCGGTCGTCCGAGCGATCTGGCCGGGCTCGTCCCCGACTACGTGACCCTGCCGCGCGGCGTGCGCCAGGAGACGGGAGCGGTGGGATGGTCGCGCGACCGCGTCTGAGCGTGGTGGTCGCCCCGATGACGATCGCCGACGTCGAGGCGGTCCAGGCCATCGAGCTGGCCAGCTTCAGCGCGCCCTGGCCGCCGAACGCCTACCTGACCGAGCTCCAGACCAACCGACTGGCGCACTACATGGTCATCCGGATCGGGACCGACGTCGTCGGGTACGCGGGTCTCTGGCTGATGGTCGACGAGGCGCACGTCACGACGTTCGCGATCCACCCCGACTGGCGCCGCCGCCACCTGGGCGACCGGCTCCTGCTCGCCCTGCTCGACATCGCGCTCGACCGGCGGGCGGCCGAGGCGACCCTCGAGGTGCGCCTGTCGAACCTGCCGGCCCGGCGGTTGTATGAGAAGTTCGGGTTCCGACCGGTCGGGATCCGGCCGCGCTACTACACCGACAACCAGGAAGATGCGCTGATCATGACCACGGAACGGCTCGACAGCCCGGCGATGCAGGAGCGCCTGGCGAGCCTCCGGGCCGCCATCGATGCCGCACCCGACCCGACCCGGCCGGCCGACGACGAGGCCGATCGCCCGGGCCGTGTCCGCCCGACGGACGCACCGGACCGGACGGGATGAGCGGCCCGCTCCTGCTGGCGATCGAATCGAGCTGCGACGAGACCGGGATCGCGCTGGTCGAGGGCGGCCGCCGGATCCATTCGAACGTCGTCGCCAGCCAGGTCGCCCTCCATGCCGCGACCGGCGGGATCGTGCCGGAGGTGGCCGCGCGGGCGCACCTGCGCTGGATCGTGCCCGTCCTCGACGCCGCGCTCGACGACGCCGCGGCGGACTGGCGCGACATCGACGCCGTCGCGGTCACCTACGGTCCGGGCCTGGCCGGCTCGCTCCTGGTCGGGGTCAACTTCGCCAAGGCGCTCGCCCACGTCCACGCCAAGCCCTTGATCGGGGTCAACCACCTCGAGGGTCACGTCGAGGCCGGCTGGCTGCTCGATCCCGGGGAGGACGCCGCCGCGCGACCCGAACCGGCCTTCCCGGTCGTGGCCCTGGTCGTGTCGGGCGGGCACACCTTCCTCGTCGAGATGCGCGACCACGGCGACTTCCGGCTGCTCGGCCAGACCGTCGATGATGCGGCCGGCGAGGCGTTCGACAAGGTCGGCCGGCTGCTCGGTCTCGGGTATCCGGGCGGTCCCGCCATCCAGCGGGCCGCCGAGGCGGCGGTCGCCCGCGACGTCATCTTCCCGCGGGCCTGGCTGGGCGAGTCGTACGACTTCAGCTTCAGCGGGCTCAAGACCGCCGCTCGACGGATCGTGGCCGCCGCCCGGACCGAGGCGGGCATCGCGGCGGACGACGCCGAGACCCCGCTGCCCGAGGCGACCGTCGCCGAGCTCGCCTACGGCTTCCAGGCGGCCGTCGTCGACGTCCTGGCGACCAAGACGCTCCGCGCGGCAGCCGAGACCGGGGCGCGGGCGATCGTGGTCGGTGGTGGCGTTGCGGCGAACACCGTCCTGCGTGAGCGGATCCAGGCCGACGCGGCAGCCGTCGGCCTGCCGGTGGTCGTCCCGCGACCCGGGCTGTGCACCGACAACGGGGCGATGATCGGCGCCGCCGGCGCTCGCCGGTTCGCGGCCGGGGAGTGGGCCGGGCTGGACCTCGATGCCCGCCCGTCGCTGCCGTTGGCGGGTCGATGAGCACGGCCGCCCGGGTCGATCCGTCCGAGGTGCGGCGGGCCCTCCGCGAGTCCGGCCTGAGCGCGCGCCACTCGCTCAGCCAGAACTTCCTGGTCGATGTCGACGTCCTCGAGCGGATCCTCGCGGAGGCCGCCCCGACGCCGGGTCGTGCGGTCCTCGAGATCGGGCCTGGGCTCGGCATCCTGACCGGCGCCCTGCTCGCCGCAGACGCCGCGGTCACGGCGGTCGAGCTCGACCGGGGGCTCGCGGCGCGGCTGCGCGACCGGTTCTCCGAGCCGATGGCCCGCGGCGAGGCTTCCCCGGGCGCACCGGGCGGCCTGCGCCTGATCGAGGGCGACGCGCTCGATCAGGACCTCACGACGCTCTGCCCCGAGCCCTACGACGTGGTCGCCAATCTGCCGTACCACATCACCAGCCCCATCCTCCATCGACTCCTCGGCGCCCCGCCCCGCCCCGAGCGCCTGGTCCTGATGGTCCAGCGCGAGGTCGCGGAGCGGATCGCGGCCCCGCCCGGCAAGATGAGCTACCTGTCGGTCTTCGTGCAGTACCACGCGGCGGTGCGGATCGCCCTTCGGGTCCCGCCGACCGCGTTCGAGCCGGCTCCCGAGGTCGAGTCCGCGGTCATCGTCGCCGAGCCGTTCGCCGGGGACGACCGACTCGACCCGGCGGCCGAGGACGAGCTCTGGCGCCTCGTCCAGGCCGCCTTCCGCGAGCGGCGCAAGATGATCCACAACGTCCTGGCCCGACAGCTGCCGTTGTCGCCGGCCCAGGTCACCGAGGCCCTCGAGGCCGCCGGGATCGCACCCGACCGGCGGCCGCAGACGCTGGCGGTGGGGGAGTGGTTGCGCCTGCTCGAGGTCGTCGGTCCGATCGGTCCGGACACCCGCGGCCGATGAGCCAGGTCATCGATCCGATCCGCCGGCTGACCCCCGTCGTCCGGCTGGCCCCGGCCAAGCTCAACCTCAGCCTGGCGGTGGTCGGCCGGCGGCCCGACGGCTTCCACGACCTCCATTCGGTGATGGTGCCGCTCGCCCTGGCCGACCGGTTGAGCCTCGCCGCCGCGGGTGGGCCGGATGACACGCTCCATGTCGACGGCTTCGAGACCGGGCCGCCGGCCTCGAACCTCGTCCTGCGGGCCCTCGCCGCGACCCGGGAGGCGGTCGGCGCCGGGTGGGGCGGCTCGGGCGGTCCACCTCCGGCGCTGGCTGGCCGCCTCGACAAGCGGATCCCCGTCGCGGCGGGCCTGGCCGGCGGGTCGAGCGATGCGGCCGCCGCCCTCGACGGCGCCCTCGAAGCCTGGGCGGTGAGCCTGACCGTCCACGAACGGCTGCGGATCGCGGCCCGCCTCGGCTCCGACGTCCCGTTCTTCCTGGCCGACGGTGCCGCCCTGGTCGAGGGCCGCGGCGAGTCGGTCACCCCGCTCCGGGGCGTGACCGGCGACCCGCCCGGCGTCCTGCTCGTGACGCCGCGAGTGGCGCTGCCGACGCCGCGCGTGTTCGCGGCATTCGACGCGGCGGGTGGGATCGCCGGGGGCTCGACCCGGACGAGCTCAGCCCACCTCGCCGACGAGCTCCGGGCCGGGCTGAGCGCGGCGGCGCTGGTGGATCGGGCCGGGGTCCTCGCCGTGGCGAACGACCTGATCGGGGCGGCGGTGGCGGTCGAGCCGGAGCTGCTCGGTCTGCGTCGTCGCCTGGCGCGCCTGCTCCGCCGTCCGGTCGGCCAATCCGGCTCAGGTCCGACCCTGTGGGTCCTCTATCCTTCGCTGGTCGATGCCGAGGCCGCCGCGGAGGCGGTCCGCTCGGCGAGCACGGCCGGCGAGCTCCCGGCGCCCGGTGCCGGCGAGCCGCTCGTCACCGCCACGACGATCCTCACCCGTCCGCAGCCAGACAGGAGCGACCGATGACCCGCCAGGCGATCACGACCACCGGTGCCCCAGCCGCGCTCGGCCCGTACAGCCAGGGCATCGCGATCGACGGGCTCCTGTTCTGCTCGGGTCAGATCGGTCTCGATCCGGCCACCGGCGAGCTCGCGGCCAGCGTCGAGGCACAGGCCGAGCGCGCCCTGTCCAATCTCGCCAGCGTCCTGGCGGCGGACGGCCTCGGCTGGGCCGACGTGGTCAAGACGACGATCTTCCTGGCCGACATCGGTGACTTCGCCGCGATCAACACGGTCTACGCGGCCCACGTCGTCGAACCGCCGCCGGCGCGCTCGACCTTCGCCGTCGGGGCACTGCCGCGGGGCGCTCTCATCGAGATCGAGGCGATCGCCCGCCGACGCTGAACGGTCGCCCGCGATCCGGCGACCGCGTCCGCGGCGGGTCGATCCGTGTCCGCAGCAGGTGCATCCGATCCGCGGCCGATCCGTCGCCTTGACGGCCGGCGCACGATACCGTGATGGGTCTTCGCACCGAGCACGGGGCCGTCATCGCCGCCTACTTCGGGGCCATCGTCGACCGCGACTACTCGGCGGCCTCGCGACTGCTCGATGACGACTTCGTCGAGACCTATCCCCAGTCCGGCGAGCGGATCGCGGGTGGGGACGCCGCCGCCCAGGCGATCGTCCGGCAGCCCGGCGGCGTGACCGTGGTCGGGGATCCGCACCTGACGTCGTGCGGCGAGGATCGCGTCATCGTCGAGGCGCTCCTCGACTATGACGGACCGCGCTATTGGATGGTCGGGATCTATCAGATCAGCCGCGGACGGATCCATGCGAGCACCGCCTACTTCGCGGCCCCGTTCCCGGCCCCCGCCTGGCGGGCGCACTGGGTCGAGACGTTCGACCCGCTCGGGCCGGCCGCCTGGACCGGCGACGGCGACGGCGGGGCCATCGAGCGGAGCGCGATGGAGCGCATCGCTCGCGCGGCCGCCTCCGACGACGTCGCGATCGTGCGCGGCTCGACGCACCCGGACTACCGGGGCTGGTACGCCCAATCGGGCGAGACGTTCGACCTCGAGAACCTGCTCGCGATCGACGCGGCCTATCCCGGCGGTCTCCCGAGCATGCAGGTGAGCAGGATCGTCGGCGAGAGCGAACGCTGGATCATCGATCCCGCGAACCTCCCGATGCGCGTGTCCGGGGGCGGCGACACGTGGTTCTCGGAGTTCCTGATGCGCTATCCGTCCGGCGAGCACTACTTCGGGGTGGCGGTCCACGTCGTCCGGCGGGCCCTCATCTGGCGCCAGCGGTTCTACTACTGCGCACCGTTCGAACCGGCGCCGTTCCGGGCCGATCTCGTCGAGCGGATCGATCCGGTCGCGACCCTCGACTGAGCGTCGCGGACGAGGCGCCGGACGTTTGACACCCCGCTCGGGACGCCCCTACGATGCCTCAGCCCTGATGAGACCCGAACCACCCCAGTCCCTGACCGTCGCGATCGTCCTCGCCGCGGGACTCGGGACGCGGATGAAGTCGCTCCTCCCCAAGGTCCTCCACGAGCTGTGCGGCCGACCGATGCTGGGCTACGTCCTCGACGCCGCGGTCGCCGCGACCGGCCGACGCCCGCTCGTCGTCTACTCGCCCCAGAGCGCGGCGATCGTCGACGCCTTCGGGGACACGGCGGACTTCGCGCTCCAGGCCGAACCACGCGGGACCGCGGACGCGCTGGCCGCCGCGCTCGCCGTCCTGCCGGGGGACGTCGCCGAGATCCTCGTCGTCTACGGGGACGTTCCGCTGCTCCAAGCGGACCTGCTCTCCGCGCTGCTGGACGAGCACCACGAGTCGGGCGCCGCGATCTCCCTGGTCAGCGTCGTCACCCTCGATCCGGCCGCGCTCGGGCGGGTCGTCCGGGACGACGACGGCGAGGTCAGCGGGATCGTCGAGGCGCGCGACGCCACCGAGGACGAGCTCGAGATCGACGAGATCAACGCCGGGATCTACGCGCTGGACGTCGGCTGGCTTCGCGTGCGGATGGCCGACCTCAGGCCGTCCCCGGCGACGGCCGAGCTCTACCTGACGGAGCTCGTCGCGCTGGCGCGCGCCGACGGTCGAGCCGTCTCGTCGGTCGAGGTCGGTGACGACGGAACGCTCCTCGGGATCAACGATCGGGCCCAGCTCGCGGACGCGACGTACCGCCTTCGCGAACGGATCAACGACCGCCACCTGCTCGCCGGCGTGACCATGCACGACCCGTCGACCGCCTACATCGACGCCGACGTGACCATCGCGGCGGACGTGGTGCTCGAGCCGAATGTCACACTGCGCGGCCGCTCGTCGATCGGCGCCGGCACGGTCGTCGGGTCCGGGGCGCAGATCATCGACAGCGTCATCGGCCGCGACTGCCGGGTGTGGGCCAGCGTCCTCGAGTCCTCCGAGGTCGAGGACGAGGTGTCGATCGGGCCGTTCGCCCACCTCCGGCCGGGCTCGTCGATCGGCCGCGGGGCCAAGCTCGGCAACTACGCCGAGGTCAAGAACAGCCGGCTCGAGGCCGGCGTCCAGCAGCACCACATGAGCTACCTCGGCGACGCGCACGTCGGCGCCCGGGCGAACATCGGCGCCGGGACGATCACCGCCAACTACGACGGGACCCGCAAGACGCGGACGACGATCGGGACCGGCGCATTCATCGGGGTCGACACGATGCTCGTCGCACCGGTCGAGGTCGGCGACGGCGCGCGGACCGGGGCCGGGGCCGTGGTGACCCGCGACGTGCCGGCCGGCAAGCTCGCCGTCGGTGTGCCCGCTCGGATCCGCGAACCGCGGCCCCGGCCGCCCGAGCCGGTCGCCGCCGACGAGCCTGCGCCATCGGACGGACGCCACACCGAACGATGAACCTGCCGATCGCCGAGCTCCTGTTCATCGTCCTTCTGACGATCCTCGAGGGCTTCTTCGTGGCCTCGGAGATCGCCCTCGTGTCGATCCGGCGGAGTCGGGTCGAGCAGCTCATCGAGGAGGGCCACCGGGGAGCGCGCCGGGTGCGCCGGCTGCTCGACGACCCTGGCCGGTTCCTGGCGGTGGCCCAGATCGGCCTGACCTTCCTCGGGTTCTTCGCCTCGGCCTATGCGGCCGTCAGCCTGACCGAACGGCTGACCGGTCTGCTCGAACGGATCCCCGCGCTGGGCGGCTCGGCCGCCGGGGTCTCGCTGGTCATCGTGACGAT
The DNA here is from genome assembly GCA_963744115.1 of uncultured Chloroflexia bacterium. Taxonomy (GTDB): domain Bacteria; phylum Chloroflexota; class Limnocylindria; order Limnocylindrales; family CSP1-4; genus Chersky-267. The sequence continues at coordinate 674,333 of CAVUSI010000002.1, forward strand.
CCTCCTGGCCGGGTTCACGATCGTCTTCGGCGAGCTCGTCCCGAAGACGCTGGCGCTGGCGTTCCCCGAGCGGTTCGCCCTCGCCGTGGCCGGACCGATCGACGTCATCGGCCGGATCCTGTCGCCGCTGGTCGCGTTGCTCACCGCGATCACCCGGGTCCTCACCCGGCCGTTCGGGGCGGACGTCTCGACCGAGAGCCAGATCACCGCCGAAGAGCTGCGCCTGATCGTCGAGCGCGGCGGCCAGCAGGGGATCCTCGAGGCGGAGGAGGAGCAGATGATCAACGCGGTCATCGAGCTCGGCGACCGCCGTCTCCACGAGGTGATGGTCCCGCGGATCGACATCGTCGCGCTGCCGGCGACCGCCACCTTCGAGCAGGCCATCGACACGTTCGTCGAGGAGGGCCACAGCCGGGTCCCCGTCTACGACGAATCGGTCGACGAGGTGCTCGGGATCCTCTATGCCAAGGACCTCCTCCAGTACCTCAAGTCGTCCGCGGCACCGCGTCCCGCGATCCGCTCGATCCTTCGCACGCCGGTCTTCGCGCCGGAGTCGATGACGATCGACGACCTGCTCCACGACTTCCAGCGCAAGAAGGTCCACATCGCGATCGTCCTCGACGAGTACGGCGGCACGGCGGGCCTCGTATCGATCGAGGACCTCCTCGAGGAGATCGTCGGCGAGATCCAGGACGAGTACGACGTCGAGGAGGAGATGATCGTCCGGCTGTCGGCCGACGAGATCCGGATCGACGGCCGCGTGGCCGTCGACGAGCTGGCCGAGCTGTTCGATACGTCGATCGAGCTCGAGGACGAGGACGAGTACGACACGATCGGCGGGCTCGTCTTCCATCGGATCGGGCGGGTGCCCGTGCCCGGCGACCAGGTCGAGGTCGACGGCCTCCGCCTGACGGTGGAGTCGACGGACGGCCGGCGGGTTGGCAAGGTGCTGGCCGTGCGGGAGCGGCGGGCCGACGACGACGACGAGGCGGACCGCTAGGGACCGATCGACCGCGTCCGGGGCGCCATCCGGGACCGGCGGTCCGGGCCGGGCCCGAACGTGGCCGGTCGGATCAGGCGCTGATGACCGAGACGATGATCCGCTCGAGGCCGGCCCTGGCCTCGACGTCGACCGTGCCCGCCGCATCGAGCTCGGCGAGGGCGGCGTCGCGATGGCGACGCGCCTCGTCCCGGGTGTAGTCGCGGGCGCCGGACCGCTCGAGGATGGCGATCGCCTCGGCGACCTCCGCCCGGGTCGGTGCGTCGGCGGCCTGGATCGTCACGAGGCGGGCGCGGTCCTCGGGGCCGGCGTGCTCGAGCGCATAGATCACCGGGAGCGTCTTCTTGTGCCGGGCCAGGTCGGTCGGCTCCTTGCCGGTCGCCTGCTCCTCACCCCAGATCCCGAGTAGATCGTCGTTGAGCTGGAAGGCGAGTCCGAGGGCCCAGCCGAAGGCTCGGTAGCGGGCGATGACCGCCTCGTCGTCGGTCGCGAGAAGCGCTCCGGCCTCGATCGAGGCGCTGATCAGCGCCGCGGTCTTCCGGCCGATCATGTCGAAGTACAGCTCGACCGACATCGTCTCGTCGTGCTCAGAGGTCCAGATGTCGATGTACTGGCCCTCGCACAGCGCCACGCAGGTCGTGTCGTACAGGCGGGTCAGGCGGAGGACCTTCTTGTCGCTGAAGCCGAGGTCGGTCAACCGATGGAGGGCGACCCGGCTGAGGCTGAACAGCATGTCGCCCGTGTTGATCGCCTGCGGGATGCCGTGCTTCGCCCAGAGCGTGGGCCGGTGCCGTCGCTCGACGTCGCCGTCCTCGATGTCGTCGTGGACCAGGCTGAAGTTGTGACCCAGCTCGACGGCCGCGGCCCCCGGCAGTGCGGGCTCATACTCGCCGGTGATCGAGGCGTAGGCGAGCAGGCCGAGGAGCGGCCGCATCCGCTTCCCGGCGGCCGCCCCGCTGCCGTCCAGTCCGAGATGGTAGCGGACCATCTCGTACACGCCGTGGGTCGACGGGTCGCGGTCCCGGACCAGGGACAGGATCTCGTTCTCGGTCGCGGCGATCAGCTCGGCGAGCTCGAAGCCGGGGGTCGTCGTGGTCATCCTGGGCCGAGTGTAAGTCACACCGACCCCGTCGACCCGAGCCGCCGATCGGGTGGACGTCGACGCGTCGGTCCGGTCCGGGCACCGGTGCTACCGTGACCGGGTGCCCCGACCACGGACGTTCACCACCGATGCCATCGTCCTGAGCCGGTTCGATCTCGGCGAGGCCGATCGCGTCCTCACCCTCATCACCCCGCACGACGGCAAGCTCAAGGCGATCGCCAAGGGCGTCCGCCGCCCGACCTCGCGCCTCGGTGGGAGCGTCGAACCGTTCGCGGAGCTGCGCGTCCAGCTGGCCCACGGTCGGACGTTCGACGTCGTCACCCAGGTCAGTGTCGGTCACGCCTGGCTCCGGCTGCGGGACGCGCTCGAACCGGCGGCCACCGCCTGGTACCTGGCCGAGCTGGCGGACCGGTCGCTCGAGGAGCGACATCCGGCGGAGCCGCTGTACCTCCTGCTCCGCCGAGCCTACGAGCTGCTCGACGCCGGGATGGCCCCGGGCCGAGTTGCGCGCTGGTACGAGATGCGGCTGACCGACGAGCTCGGCGTCCGGCCCGAGGTCGATCGGTGCGTCGAATGCGACCGGATGCTCGAGTCGACCGACACCTTCCGCTGGGTCCCGCCGTTGGGCGGCGTGCTGTGCCAGCGCGAGGCGGGACCGCCGTCGGATCGGACCGGCCTGTCGCTCGATGCACTGAAGCTGCTCAAGGCCTACCAGCGGATGGATGCCGAAGGGCTCGCCCTGCTCCGGGTGCCGCCGGCGGTCGAGCGCGAGGTCGAGAGCGCGATGCGGGACTTCGTGCGGATCGCGCTCGAGCGCGACGCCCGCTCTCTCCCGTTCCTCGACGAGGTCCGCGCCGGGCACTGACACCCGACCGGACCGCAGCGGACCGCACCGGACCGCAGCGCCGCGGCGACGCCGTCGGACTAGAATGACCAGCGGCACGCCGGGAACGAGCCAACGTTTGGAAGCGCGAACGCGATCCGGAGGTGGCGTGCGGACGCTGGCGGTCATCAATCACAAGGGCGGCGCGGGCAAGACCACCACGTCGGTCAACCTGGCGGCGGCGATCGGTGAGACCGGCGCCAAGGTCCTCCTGATCGACCTCGATCCCCAGGGCTCGGCCTCGGACTGGGTCGGTGCGCACGATGCATCGCGCGGGATGTTCGATGTCTTCGTGGGATCGGCCGAGCTCGCCTCGCTCGCCCAGCGGACGATCGTCCCGAACGTCGACGTCGTGCCTGCCTCCCAATGGCTGGTCACGGCGGAGCGGACGCTCCTCGGCGACCTCGCCGCCGCGTTCGTCCGGGCGATCGATCGGCTGCCGGCCAACTGGGATGTGGTGATGGCCGATTGCCCGCCGTCGATCGCCTTCCTGAGCGTCGCCGCGCTCGCCGCGTTCCGCGAGGTCCTGATCCCGGTCGAGACCCATGCGATCGCTCTCCCGGGCGTGGCCAGCCTGGTCCGCGAGATGGACCAGGTGCGGACCAGCCTCAATCCCACGCTCGAACAGCCGCGGATCCTCGCCGGCCGGGTGAACCGCACGGTCCACTCGCGGCTGATCCTGGCCGAGCTCCGACAGACCTACGGCGAGCTCGTCCTCGAGTCGACCATCCGGGATAGCGTCCGCCTCGCCGAGGCGGCCGGGCTCCGCCTCCCGATCACCCTGAGCGCCCACGACAGCAAGGTCGCCAACGACTTCCGGGCGGTCGCGACCGAGATCCTCACCGGGGTCGCGCCGGTCGAGCTGCCGCCCGCGGCGAGCGTCGAACCGTCGAGCGGCTGGCGCCGCTTCCTGAGCCGCACCCCGGCCACCCGCTGACCGGCCGTGGACGAGGCGGCGGTGCTCTGGCTTCTGGTCGTCGTGACCGCGTTGAACACCGCGGTCATCGCCGGACTGGCCGTGTCGACGATCCGGTCGCGATCGGCCGCACCGATGACCGTCGGCGCAGCGCCGTCCCCGGTGGTGGAGACGACGCCCCGTCCGGCAGCCGCTGATCCGGGTCCCGTCGGCGACGACCCGCTGGCCGGTGCGATCTCGGCGTTCCTCAGCCGCCCGGATGGGCTGTTCAGGTCGGGCGGCCCGCCGATCGGAGCGGGATCGCCCGGACCGACCGCCGTTCGGGCCGCCTCGACCGCGCCGCCGACCGGGGCCGCCACGCCGCCGGTGCGCTACGTGGCTTCGGCCCCGAGAGCGACCGTTCATCGAGCGCCCGAGCCGCGACCGACCGGGACGTCGCCGACGACCACGCCCGCCGGCACGCCGAGCCCCGTGGACGCAACGCCGATGTCGGCCGTGGTCCGCCCGGGTCCGATCCGGGCCCCTGTCGCGGCAGCGGTACCGGTCGCGGCACCCGGGACGACCGCGGCACCCGATCCGACCGCGGCGCCGGCCGCCGGTCCCGTTGGTCCACCGGCCGACGCCCCGGTCCTGCCCGCCAGCCGGGTCTCGATCTGGTTCGTCGGTCGGGATCCGTCGCGGTCGACCGTCGAGCCGGCCGCGGTCGGTCGCCTGGGACCCGTCATCGCGGGTCTGCTCCACGAGCGGACCCGAGCGGAGGACCGGGTCGCGGTCGAGGGCGGCCGGCGGTTCGTCGTGACCCTGCCCGACACATCGATCGATGGCGCCGCAGCCCTGACCCGACGGCTGGCCCGGAGCTGCGACGCGTGGCTCGCCGCCGAGGAGCCCCCGCTTCGCCTGGAGTTCGGGATGACCGAGCTGCCCGGGGCACCGGGACGGCCCGCCGGACCGCTCGATCCGACGACCGGCCCGGAACGTCGGCGACCCGTCCACGTCGACGCCTGATCAGGGCCGACCGCCGAGACGACCCTCGGCGTCGAACGGCGCCGGCCGACCTCGAGGCTCGCAGCTACGGCGCGTTGCCCGGGGACACCGAGTCTGAAGGTGATCACGAGGGGCGTCCAGAGTGGACCGGTGCGGTCCGGTCGGGAAGCGATAGAACGTTCGTACTGGACTATTGCCGCCGATTAGGCCATGATTCAACGATCATCGACCGGATCCGGCGAATGCCGGAGCACGGACATCATCGGGCCGGTGCTCGGCCCAAGGAGGAACAGGCCATGCGGACGAGTGTCCGTCATCGGTTCGTTCAGGGCAGGGGGGGGCGGATGGTCCGTCCGATCGGTTGGGCAGCGGCCGCTGCTCTGCTTGCCCTGTCGGTGCTCTCGCCCGCCGGGGTCGGAGCCGCGAACCCACCGTCCCCGACGTACGGGACCGCTGTCGTCGACGGAGCCACCGGGGACTGGAACCTGGGTAGCGACAAGTTCGCCGGGATGTCCGACGACGGCTACGCCAAGAATCCGGTCCGTGCGAACCTCTACCTGCGCTACGACTGCAGCAGCAAGACGCTGTTCGCGCTCGTCCTCACCGTCGACGGGACGACGCTCAACACGAGCGATCCCGAAGAGGCCTACATCCGGATCGACGGCTCGGGCAAGCTGTTCAGCGGCCTGAGCGGGAACAACGGGACGCCACCCGACTTCTCGTGGGTGGACCCGACCGATGGCCAGGCCAACGGCTACGAAGGATCCGGCAAGCTCGACCCGGGCAGCTATACGATCCGCGCCCACGCGCTCCGCGTGGCCGATCGGGCCGAGGGCTACGACGAGCTCGACAACATCGGACGATCCGACCCGCTCGTCATCGAATGTACCGATCCGACGCCGACCCCGAAGGCCTCCGTCGAGGCGTCGGTCTCCGCATCGCAGCCGGGTGGCAGCGTCCTCGACGTCACCAGCAAGCCGCACGTGACCCTTCCTCCGACATCGACGCTCGGTGCCGGCGATCCGCCGACCACCTCGCTCGGCCTGGTCTTCCTCGGACTCGGCCTGGTCATCGGCGGGGCGTTGGTCCTGCTCGAGAAGCCGAGGCTGGCACGCGGCCGTCGACGCCGCTGATCCCATCACGGATGGATCGATCGGCCGGGGTCACCCCCCGGCCGATCGTCGTTTCAGGCACGTGACCGGGCGACGTCGATGACCGGTCGACGACCGCGCCGACCGGTGGTGACCGCGATCGCGGCGCTGGTCGCGGCGCTCGCGGCGCTCGCGACGGTCCATCTCGGACTGGCGGCGATCGATGCGATCATGGGTCGGGTCGCGCGCTGGAAGAACCCCGTCGGGCGGCCGGCGCCGTACACCGCCTCGGATCGCGCGGTCGAGCTCCATCGCCGGCTCGTGGTCGTCGACCTCCACGCGGACTCGCTGCTGTGGGGCCGCGACCTGCTCGACCGCGCCGCGCACAGCCACGTCGACGTCCCCAGGCTCATCGAGGGCGGGATCGCGCTCGAGGGCCTGGCCGTCAACACGAAGGTCCCGCGCCGGGCGAACCTCGATCGCAACGACGACCGCCACGACGACGTGACCCTGCTGGCGCTCGCCCAGCGCTGGCCGCCCTCGACCTGGCGCAGCCTGCTGGCCCGGGCGCTCTACCACGCCGCCCGTGCGCGCGACATGGCGGAGCGGTCCGAGGGACGGTTCACCATCATCACGAGCCGGGCCGACCTGGCCGCGTATCTCGCGCGGAGGGAGTACGACCGCGGCATCACCGCGGCCTTCCTGGCCATCGAGGGCGCGCACGCTCTCGACGACGACCCCGCCAACGTGGAAGTCCTTGCCGACGCCGGCTTCCGGATGATGTCGCCCACCCACTTCTTCGACAACGCCTTCGGCGGCTCGGCCCACGGCATCGAGAAGGGAGGCCTGACCCCGGCCGGGCGCGAGATGGTCGCCCGGATGGAAGCCCGCTCGATGATCGTCGACGTCGCTCACGCCTCGACCCGCACGATCGACGACATCCTGGCGATCGCCACCCGGCCGGTGGTCGCCTCGCATACCGGCCTGCGCGCGAGCTTCGACTCGGTCCGCAATCTCCCCGACGACCAGGTCCGCGGGATCGCGGCCACGGGTGGCCTGGTCGGGATCGGGTTCTGGCCGACGGCCACCGGCGGCCCGGATGTGGCGTCGATCGCGCGGACCGTCCGGGCGGCCGTGGAGCTGGTCGGCGTCGAGCACGTCGCGCTCGGCTCGGACTTCGACGGCGCCGTCCCGATCCCGTTCGATGCCAGCGGCATGGTCCAGGTGACCGAGGTCCTCCTTGCCGAGGGCTTCGACGAGCCGCAGGTCGGGGCGATCATGGGTGGCAACGCGATCCGCCTTCTGGCGGCGGCCCTGCCCGCAGGCTGAACGCGCGGCGTCGTCTGCTAGCATCGAGCCATCAACGTCGTCCCCCGCGACCGTCCCTGCCACGGCCGGTCGCCCACGTGGAGCGTGCCCGTCGTGTCCGAACCCCTGACCGCCTCGCCCGATCCCGTCGCGCCCGCCGTGCCCGAGCTCGACACGATCGTCTCGCTGAGCAAGCGCCGCGGCTTCATCTTCCCGTCGTCCGAGATCTACGGCGGGATCAATGCCGTCTGGGACTACGGACCGCTGGGCGTCGAGCTCAAGAACAACGTCAAGCGGGCCTGGTGGCGGGCGATGGTCCAGGAGCGCGACGACATCGTCGGCCTGGATGCCGGGATCCTGATGCATCCGCAGGTCTGGGTGACCTCGGGCCATGTGGGCTCGTTCAGCGACCCCCTGGTCGAGTGCGCGACGTGCCACCGCCGCTATCGGCTCGATGAGCTGCCGGGGGCGGAGGATCTGTCGGCGACCGACCTGCGCGATCCGGGCGTCGTCGCCCGACTCGGGCTGGTCTGTCCGAACGACGCCGGCCCGTTGTCCGCCCCGCGCCAGTTCAACCTCATGTTCCAGACCTACATGGGTCCCGTCCAGGAGGAGGCGTCGATCGTCTACTTCCGACCGGAGACGGCGCAGGGCAGCTATGTCAATTTCAAGAACGTTCTGCAGTCGAGTCGGAAGAAGATCCCGTTCGGTATCGCCCAGATCGGGAAGAGCTTCCGGAACGAGATCAGCCCGGGCAACTTCGTCTTCCGGATGCGCGAGTTCGAGCAGATGGAGATGCAGTACTTCGTCCGCCCGGGCGATTCGGCCGCGGCGGCGTTCGAAGACTGGCTTCCACGGCGTCGGGCCTGGTACGAGGCCTACGGCGTGGAGCCGACCCGGCTTCGCCTGCGCGAGCATGCGCCCGACGAGCTGGCGCACTACGCCAAGAAGGCGATCGACGTCGAGTATCGCTTCCCGTTCGGCTGGAAGGAGCTCGAGGGAGTCCACAACCGCGGGGACTTCGACCTGTCCCGCCACGCGGAGGCGTCCGGCGAGAACCTCGAGTACTTCGACCCGGCGACCGAGGAGAAGTTCATCCCCTGGATCGTCGAGACGGCCGCCGGAGCCGACCGCGCGGCGTTCACGTTCCTGATCGACAGCTACCGCGAGGAAGAGGTCAAGGGCGAGACGCGCGTCTCGCTGGCCCTCCACCCCGAGCTCGCTCCGTACAAGGTGGCCGTCCTGCCGCTGCTCAAGAAGCGACCGGAGATCGTCGAGCTGTGCCACCGGATCAAGGCCGACCTCAAGCGCGACATCATGGCCGTCTACGACGACACCGCGGCGATCGGCAAGCTCTACCGGCGCCAGGACGAGATCGGCACCCCGTGGTGCGTGACCGTCGACGTCGACACGCTCGAGGACGGCGCCGTGACGATCCGCGACCGGGACAGCATGACGCAGGAGCGCGTCTCGATGGACCAGGTCAAGGCGGTCATCCTGGGGCGGCTGGCGGCGGCGCGACCCTGAGCGTGGTGCGCGCCGGCACCGGGCCCATCGCCAGGATGACGCGCGCGGTGTAGCGTCGCTCCCCCAGGGGCCCGCGCGGCCCCGTCCAGGCGTCAGGACGAGACGTGGTCGGCATGGTGTTCGGTCGGCTCGCGCGTGCGCTCATCCTCGTCGCGGTCTGTGTCGCGACGATCGCGCCCGGATCGGTGGCGGCGACGCCCGATGCGTTGCCCGGGGCGGGGACCGCCGCCCGCCAACCCCGTGGTCCCGACCCGGCGACCGTGACGACCCTCCGGGCCGGCTGCGCGGCGAAGGGCGACGTGATCGCCGCTGCGAACCGGCTGATGCGCGACCGCTACACGCTCGGGTCGGAGCCGACCATCCGTCTGCCTGCCAACCCGACGTGGCGCGAGAACCCGTTCCACGACGACAACTGGCTGTTCGACTACCACTCGCTCCGGTTCGTCCTCAAGCTCGAGACGGCGTGGGCCCGGACCGGGAACGCGCGCTATCTCGGTCGAGCGGTCTACCTGCTCCGCGACTGGCTTCGCGACAACCCGCGCTCCGCCCCGCGCTCGCGCTTCTCGTGGGACGACCACGCCACGGCCTGGCGCGCGATGGTCCTCGCCTGCACCGCCGACATCGTCCCGATGTCCGCCCTGGCTGCGCTCGGCGCTCCTCCTCCACGGCGCGGTCCTGGCCAGCCCCGGGTTCTTCGTCCGGCATGGGAACCACGCCCTCAACCAGTCGATCGGCCTGCTCGACGTGGGCTGCGTCCTCGGGCGCGCCGACTGGATGGGTGTGGCGGCTCGGCGGATCGGCGCCCTGGTCGTCGAGAGCATCGATCCGCAGGGGGTCTCGAACGAGCAGTCGATCGGCTACGAGTACTACGACTACCTTCGCTACACCGCGGCCGAGAACCGTCTCCGCGCCTGCGGCCGGAGCGTCCCGGCCGCGTTCTCGCGGGTCGACAAGATGCCGACCTTCCTCGGCTGGGCGACCCTGCCGAACGGCCAGTACGAGCTCATCGGCGACACGCACGCCGGCCACGCCACGCCGATCCCCGGGACCCTGGCCGAGTTCGCGGCGACCGGCGGGACGTCGGGCCCGCGGCCGTTCGGGACGTTCGCGAGCTACATGGCCGGCTACGCGTTCGGGCGATCCGGCTGGGGGGACACCCGGCCCTTCGCCGACGAGACCGCCTTCGCCGTCCGGTACGGGCGAGGGCGAGCGTTCCATGGGCACGCCGACGGCGGCTCGCTGACGGTCTACGGCCTCGGCTCGCGGCTGATCGTCGGCAGCGGGACGTACAGCTACAACACCGGGCCGTATCGGTCGTTCTTCATCGGTCGATCCGCCCAGAACGTGGTCACCGTGTCCGGTTCGCCCTATCGGGTCGCGGCGACCACGCCGCTTCGGTTCCGGGCGGAGACGCTCGATGCGCTGGCGATCGGGGTGACCGTCCAGGGGTACGCCGGCGTCCGCGACCGGCGGACCGTCGTGTTCTCGAAGTCGGGCGGATTCCTCCTCGTCGACGACCGGCTGGCATCTTCCCGACCGCGGACCTTCACCCAGCTGTGGCATCTCGCGCCGGCATCCCGCCCGACCGTCGTGGGACGGACCGTCCGGACGCACTCGGCCGGCGGCGACGTGGTCATCGTCCAGCTCGGGGCACGGCCGCGGACCACGATCGTGACGGGCGCGACCCACCCGATCCAGGGGTGGCGGACCTACACGTACAACCGGAAGCTCCGATCGCCGACGGTCGAGGCACGCCTCCACGGACGCGTCGCGCGGTACCTCACGCTCATCGTGCCGGTCCGCGACGCCGGCCACACGGTGCGCGTCCTGTCGACCTCGCTGCGGGCCGACGGCTACACGGTCGAGGTCGAGATCGACGGGCACGCCCAGCGCGTCGTCGTCGACGGCTCGAGCGTTTCGATCGTCGCGGTCAGCTGACCTTCGCGGGCGCCGCGACCGGTGCCCGGTTTGCACGCGCGGGTCAACGGCGGTACCGTCCGGAAGAGCCTCGTCGAGGCCGAAGGAGCCGTCCCGATGTCGTCACGCTCTCGCCGCCTGGCGACCGTCGCATTCGCTGCGCTGTTCGTCCTCGTGGCGACCCTTCCCGTCGCCGCGGCGGGGCCGCCGATCCTGGCAACCGATACAGCGGCACCCGGTGGACGGCTCGTCGTCGTGTGGCGCGGCGCCGCTCCGAGCAGCCTCCAGCTCGGCGGCCTGCGGTCGCTCCGGACGTCGGCGGTCGAGCAGCGCAGTGTCGTCGTGGCAGCCCCAGGTCGCGCCGGCCAGGTGGCGGCCGAGCTCCGCGCCGATCCCCGGGTCCTCGGCGTCGTGCCCGACGCCGTCGTCCATGCCTTCGACTGGCCGGAGGACGGCCCACCGTCCGACACGCTCTTCGCCCAGCAGGGCGACCTCGAGCAGATCCGCGTCCCCGAGGCGTGGCCAACGACGACCGGCGATCCGAGCGTCGTCGTGGCCGTGATCGACAGCGGCGTGGACCTGGCCCATCCGGACCTCGCCGGTGTCACCGTCGTCGCGCCGCGCAACGAGACGTTCAACAACACCGATGTGACCGATGTCGTCGGCCATGGGACCCATGTCGCCGGGACGATCTTCGCGCGGACCGACAACGGCGTCGGGATCGCCGGGATCGCACCGCGCAGCTCGCTGATGCCGATCAAGGTCCTCGACGGCCAGGGCTCGGGCTTCTTCTCGGACGTCCTCGATGCGGTCGACTGGGCGCGGACCCACCACGCCGACATCGTCAACCTGTCGCTCGGCGGGCTCCTCACCAGCGACGAGATCGCGCTGTTCCAACCGACCTTCAGCGCCGCCCGCGCCGCGGGCATGCTCGTCGTGGCGGCCGCCGGGAACAGCGGCAACCGGTACATGTACTACCCGGCCGGCCTGGCCGGCGTGGTCTCGGTCGGCGCGGTCGACGGGGAGGATGCGGCCGCCGACTTCTCGACCTTCAACCGCGCCGTCGATCTGTCCGCCCCGGGTGTCGACACCCTGTCGACCGTCCTCGCCGCCGACGACCCGTCGGGCTACGCCCGGTTCAGCGGGACGAGCATGGCGTCGCCGCACGTGGCGGGCGTCGCGGCGCTCGTCTGGGCGGCGCGGCCGTCCCTCGACGTGGCCGAGCTCGAGGGCGTCCTCCGGGCCGGCGCCACCGACCTCGGCGATCACGGGCGCGACGACCATTTCGGCTCCGGGGAGGTCGATGCCGTCGGAGCCCTGGATGCCGCGGTCCCGTCGCCGCTGCCCGACTTCGACCCGGTGCCCGGCCCGGCCGGCCCGCTCGACGTGTCGTTCACCTCGCCGCTCGTCCCGATCCACCAGCTGTCGCCCGAGTTCACGGTCGCCTGGACGGCCAGCCACGCCATCGTCGACGGCGAGCTGGTCCGCCTGGAGTGGGTGCTCCAGCACGGCGGTCAGTGCCCGGAGCCGCTCGACGACATCTTCGACTACGTGATCCTGCCGTTCGACAGCCCGGTCGTCGACACGGGGCTTCGTCCCGGGTTCTGCTACCGCTGGGAGGCGCTCGCGTTCGATGAGAACGGGGAGTTCGGCGACACGGTCAGCGAGTCGGTCACGATCGTCGACCACGTCCGGCCGAGGATCCAGTCCCGGGTCCCCGGGCCGGGCGCGTCCCGTGTGTCGCGCAAGGCATCACCGCGGATCGTCTTCTCCGAGCCGGTCATCGGCGTGTCGGCGACGACGCTCCGACTGAAGAACCTGTCGACCGGACGGTGGGTCAAGGTCCGGGTCGCCTACGACCAGGAGACGATGAGCGCGACGATCGATCCGACCCTGTGGATGCTCCCGGGCCGGCGGTATGCGGTCTACCTCTCGACCGCGATCCGGGACGGGTCCGGCAACCACCTGTTCGCGACGCACTGGGCGTTCGCCGTCCGGCGCTGAACCCCGTCTGACGCCGGATCCTCGCGGTCAGGCAGGTTCGGCGGCGGCCTCGACGGCCACGTCCGCCGCGGCGGGCGCCTCGCCCCCGAGATACCGGTCGATGGCCGCCGCGGCGCGCTTCCCGTCGCCCATCGCCAGGATGACCGTCGCGGCGCCGCGGACGATGTCGCCGCCGGCGAACACACCGTCGATGCTGGTCATGCCGGTCGTCGTCGATCTCGATGTAGCCGCGATCGCTGACCCTGAGGTCCGGCGCCGTCGCGGTCAGGAGCGGGTTCGACCGCGTCCCGATGGCGACCACGACCATCTCGCACGGGATCTCGAACTCGGAGCCGGGGATCGGGACGGGACGCGCCCGTCCGGACGCATCCGGCTCACCAGGCTCCATCCGGATGCAGCGGAGCGCGCGGACCCAGCCCTTATCGTCGCCGAGGACCTCGACCGGAGCGACCTGGAGATCGAACCGGATGCCCTCCTGCTCGGCGTGGTGGACCTCCTCGGCCCGCGCCGGGAGCTCGTCGCGTCCGCGCCGGTAGACGATCACCGCCTCGTCCGCGCCCAGCCGGCGGGCGGTCCGGACCGAGTCCATCGCGACGTTGCCGCCACCGACCACCGCGACCCGCTGGCCGTGCAGGACCGGCGTCTCCGAGCCCGGGTTCCAGGCGCCCATCAGGTTGACCCGGGTCAGGTACTCGTTGGCGGAGTAGACCCCCTTGAGGTTCTCGCCCGGGACATCCATGAAGACCGGCAGTCCCGCGCCGACCGCCAGGAACACCGCGTCGAAGCGGGCCCGCAGCTCGGGCAGCGTGTAGGTCTTGCCGATGATCGAGTTGGGCTCGATCCTGACCCCGTCGGCGACCAGCCGGTCCACCTCGGCCTGGACGATGTCCTTCGGCAGGCGGAACTCCGGGATGCCGTAGACGAGGACGCCGCCGGCGGCGTGGAACGCCTCGAAGATGGTCACCGCGTGGCCGAGCTTGACCAGCTCGCCGGCGGCGGTCAGACCCGCCGGGCCCGAGCCCACGATGGCGACCGAGCGACCGGTCGGCTTCGGCTTGATGTGGATCAGCTCGTCGGGATGCGCCTGCGCCCAGTCGGCCACGAACCGCTCGAGGTGGCCGATGGCGACCGCGTTGCCCTTCTTCGCCCTGAGGCAGACCCCCTCGCACTGGCTCTCCTGGGGGCAGACGCGCCCGGTCACGCAGGGGAGGGCGTTGTCGTCGAGGAGCGAGTCCGCGGCGGCCGGCAGGTCGCCTTCGCGGAGCAGCTTGAGGAAGCGCGGGATGTTGACGCTGACCGGGCATCCGCCGATGCAGTAGGGCTTCGGGCACTGGAGGCAGCGCTCGGCTTCGAGCATCGCGATCTGGCGGGTGAGCCCCAGGTTGACCTCGCGGAAGTTGACCGCCCGGATCGCCGCGTCCTGCTCGGGCATCGCGACGCGGTCGATCGCCATCCGCTCCTTCGCCGTGAGCACCGGATGGTCGGCGGCCGTCGGCGGTCGCTCCTCGGTCATCGAGCGGCGCTCCCGGCGACCGGGCCCGTCGTGGGCGGAGCGTCGCCGAGCCGGTCGGCCAGGGCCGGGATCAGGCAGGCTTCGTGACGGGCGAGCGCCTCCTGCTCGAACGATCGATAGGTGGTCAGCCGATCCGCCAGGCTCGCGAAGTCGACCGCGTGGGCGTCGAACTCGGGTCCGTCGACGCAGGCGTAGCGGCTCTGGCCGTCGATCGACACGCGACACCCGCCGCACATCCCCGTCCCGTCGACCATGATCGCGTTGAGCGAGGCGGTGGTCCGGATCCCGTACGGGCGGGTCAGCTCGGCCACCGCGCGCATCATCGGGACGGGACCGACGGCGAAGACCTCGTCGATCGGGCCGGCGTCGCACAGGTCCCGGAGCGCCTCGGTGACGAACCCGTGGCGGCCGTAGCTCCCGTCATCCGTGCACACGACCACCTCGCCGGCCGTTCGAAGCTCGTCCTCGAGGATCACCCACTCGCGCGAGCGGCCGCCGATGACCGAGGTGACCGACACGCCGCGCCGATGGAGCTCCTGGGCGATCGGGTAGACGACCGCCGTGCCGACACCGCCGCCGACGCACACGGCCCGTCCCCGATCGATGAGATCGGTCGGCCGTCCGAGGGGTCCGGCGACGTCGCGGATCGCATCACCCGGCTGGAGGGCGACCAGGTCCAGCGTGCTCGCCCCGACGGACTGGATGATCAGGCTGATCGTCCCCGCCTCCGCGTCGGCGTCGGCGATCGTCAGCGGGATCCGCTCGGCACCTTCGCCCAACCGGACGATCACGAACTGCCCGGGACGGCGGATCTCCGCGATCCGGGGCGCCTCGACGACGAGCCGGGTCACGTTCGGGGAGAGTTGGTCGCGTGCGACGATCTGATGCATCCGCCTGCCCATGGTTCCGTGGCGGCCAGGTTCGGCCGTGACTCGATCGTAGGCGCCGGGCGAGCGCCGGCCCTACCGTCAGGTGGCCCATAGGCGCGGGCCGAAGGTCACACCCTCAGCCGGGCACCGCCGGCACGACCTTGCCCTTCGGCCAGTAGAGCTCCTTCTTGACGTGGAACTCGGGGAAGCCGTCGTCCATCAGCACGGCCTCGGCGTTGAGGATCATGTCGGGGTTGCCGCAGATGTAGACGACGGTCCGGTCGGGCCGCAGGTGGAGGTCCCGGCAGACGTCCCGGACGACGTGCTCCGCCCGCCCGGTCCGCCCGGTCCAGCTGGCGTTGCGCGGGTCGTCGGGTCGACTGATCGTCGGGACGTAGGTGACCGGGTAGGTCCCGTCGCGGACCCATGCCTCGAGCTCGGCCCGGTAGCCGAGCTCGTCGACGTACGAGCAGCCGTGCAGGATGACCGTCTTGCGCGGCCGACCCTCGGCCAGGGTCTCGCGCATCATCGACATGAACGGGGCGATCCCGGTCCCGGTCGAGATGAACAGGTGGGTCCGGTGGTCGTCCGGCTCGAGCAGGAACTTGCCCTTCGGCCCGATCATCCGCATCCGGTGGCCCAGCGGCAGCCGCCACAGCAGCGTCGTGAACCGGATGATCGGGACGAGCCGGACGTAGAACTCGTAGCCGCCGTCGCCCGACTCCCGCGGCGGTGACGCGACCGAATAGGGACGCTGCCAGAGCTTCCCGTCGGCGAACACCCCGGTCGTCATGTACTGGCCGGGCTCGAACGGGACCGGCTCGTCGTCGTAGCGGACCCAGAAGGTGGCGAGATCCTCGGTGTGATCGACCCGCCGGACCAGCGTCGCGTTGTACTGCGGCGCGTCGGCGTCGATGACACGGTCGTCGTCGGGGAGGGTCATGCCGATCGGTCTCCGTCCGGATCGCGGGTTCGTCCAGCGGATGGTACCCGGCCCGGCCGTCGCCCGGCCCGACCGCGACCAGGCCGCCCCGCGAGTCGCCGCGCCCGCGACAGTACAATCAGCGCGCAACTGAAGACCACCAGCGGCCCGACCGTCGGCCGCCGTCCCGCCCGGAGGATCCCCGTCCATGGCCACCTCGACCTCCACCGCCGGCGACCGCACCCACCAGGCTGCGAAGCGCTACATCTACGCCTGGGGCGGCGGGCGCGCCGAGGGTGACGCCTCGATGCGCGACCTCCTCGGCGGCAAGGGCGCCGGGCTGGCCGAGATGACGATCGCCGGGCTGCCGGTCCCGGCCGGGTTCACGATCACGACCGAAGCGTGCAACGACTACTTCGCCGCCGGCGAGCAGCTCCCGTCCGGGCTCTGGGAGGACGTCCTGGAGGCGGTCCGGGAGGTCGAGCGGGAGACCGGCAAGGGCTTCGGCGACGTCGCCAACCCGCTCCTGGTGAGCGTCCGTTCGGGCGCCAAGTTCTCGATGCCCGGGATGATGGACACGGTCCTCAACCTCGGCCTCAATGAGCAGACGCTGAACGGCCTCGTCGCATTGACCGGCAACGAGCGCTTCGGCTGGGACGCCTACCGTCGGTTCATCCAGATGTTCGGCCGGATCGTGATGGGCGTCGACGGCGAGCGGTTCGACCGGGCCCTCGACGCCGCCAAGCACGCCCGCGGCGCGGCCCAGGATACGGACCTCGACGCCGCCGCGTTGCGCGACGTCGCCGAGGCCTACAAGGCGATCGTCCGCGAGGACACCGGCCGCGAGTTCCCGGCGGACCCGTACGACCAGCTCGACCTGGCCATCAAGGCCGTGTTCGCCAGCTGGTTCGGCAAGCGTGCGCGCGACTACCGGGACAACCAGAAGATCGCTCACGACCTCGGGACCGCGGTCAATGTCGTGACGATGGTCTTCGGCAACATGGGCGACGACTCCGGGACCGGGGTCGCCTTCACCCGCGACCCCAACACCGGCGAGAAGGTCCTGTACGGCGAGTACCTGACCAACGCCCAGGGCGAGGACGTGGTCGCCGGGATCCGGACGCCGCAGAAGATCAGCCACCTGGCCCTGGATCTGCCGAGCGCCTACGACGAGTTCCAGCGCATCGCGCAGCGCCTCGAGACCCACTACCGCGACGTCCAGGACCTCGAGTTCACGATCGAGCGTGGTCGGCTCTATATGCTCCAGACCCGGAGCGCCAAGCGGACGGCCGCGGCCGCCGTGAAGATCGCCACGGACATGGTCGCCGAGGGCATCATCACCAAGGAGGAGGCGCTCGCCCGGATCGAGCCCGCCCACGTCGACCAGCTCCTTCGCGACCAGTACGACCCGGCGGCATTGAAGACCGCGACCCGGGTGGCGAAGGGCCTCAACGCGTCGCCGGGCGCGGCGGTCGGTCGGGCCGTCTTCTCGGCCGACGACGCGGTCGCCTGGGTCGGACGCGGCGAGAAGGTCGTCCTGGTCCGGGTCGAGACGTCACCCGACGACTTCCATGGGATGGCCGTCGCCCAGGGCATCCTGACGGCCCGGGGCGGCGCGACGTCGCATGCCGCGGTCGTCGCCCGGCAGATCGGCAAGCCGTGCGTCGCCGGCTGTGCGGAGCTCGTCGTCGACTACGCCACGAAGTCGGCGCGGAGCACCGAGACGGGGGCGGGCTTCGCCGAGGGCGACTGGATCAGCGTCGACGGTTCGACCGGTGAGGTCTACACCGGCGCGCTGCCGACGGTGAGCGCCAGGTTCGAGGACCAGCCCGAGCTCCAGACCATCCTCGGCTACGCCGACGAGGTCCGCCGGATGGGCGTCTGGACGAACGCCGACAAGCCCGAAGAGGCGGCCCTGGCCCGGAGCTACGGCGCCCAGGGCATCGGGCTGTGCCGGACCGAGCACATGTTCCGTGAGGGGGAGCGGCTGGACATCGTCCGCGACGCGATCCTCGTCGCCAACGTGGCCACCCGCGCCAAGGCCCGTCGAGCCGCCGGCGAGACGCTCGGCGCCGAGGACGCCGCGGCCGTCGTCCGCTTCGATGCGGCGATGGGCAAGCTCGAGGTCCTCCAGCAGGGCGACTTCGAGGGGATCTTCCGGGCGATGGACGGCCTGCCGGTCGTCGTCCGCCTGATCGACCCGCCGCTCCACGAGTTCCTGCCGAACCACGACGAGCTGCTCGTCGAGGTCACCGAGTACCGGGTCAAGGGCACGCCCGAGAGCGATCCCGAGTACGCCCGGGCGCGGGAGGTCCTGGCGGTCGTCGAGTCGATGCGCGAGCAGAACCCGATGCTCGGGCTGCGCGGCTGCCGGCTCGGGCTGATGATCCCCGACTTCGTCAAGATCCAGACCCGGGCCATCCTCAACGCCCAGATCGCGGTCAAGACGTCGGGCGGCCACCCGATCGCCAAGATCATGATCCCGCTCGTCGGCCACGTGAACGAGCTGTCCGCCACGAAGGCACTGCTCGAGACCGAGGCCAAGGCGGTCGAGGCCAAGGCCGGCGTCGAGGTCGACTACAAGTTCGGGACGATGATCGAGGTCCCACGCGGGGCGCTGACCGCCGATGAGATCGCCCGCGATGCCGCGTTCTTCAGCTTCGGCACGAACGACCTGACCCAGATGACCTTCGGCTACAGCCGGGACGATGCCGAGGGCGGCTTCCTGCTCAAGTACGTCGAGGACCACATCCTGCCCGCCAACCCGTTCCAGACGCTCGACGACGCGGTCGCCGGGCTGATGAAGATCGCCGTCGACAAGGGCCGCTCGGTCCGCCCCGACCTCGAGCTGGGGATCTGCGGCGAACACGGCGGCGACCCCGAATCCATCCACAAGTGCGAGAAGATCGGGCTCGACTACGTCTCCTGCTCGCCATTCCGGGTCCCGGTCGCTCGACTCGCCGCGGCCCAGGCCGCCCTGGTCAACGCCGCCGAGCGAGACAAGTAGATCCGACCGGGAGGAGCGATCCGATGATCCTGCGCCGGATGGCCGCGACGCTCCTGGCGGTCGGGCTGATCGCGATCGTCGCGGTCGCCTGCGATACGGGCCAGCTCGGCTCCGAGACGCCGACCGTCCTCGAGAGCTTCGACAGCGGGATCGACGCGGCACCGTCGGACGACACCTCCGGCGACGTCGAGGATCCGCCGACGCTCGCCCCCGTGGCGCCCGGGGTCAAGGCCGGTGCCAAGTGCGATGCCGCCTTCAAGGCGTGGGTCGACTGGTGGGTCGCCTTCACCAGCCCGGACGCCTCGGAGGACCCGAGCTACGACCCGAATGCCGCCCCGCCCGAGCCGTCGGGCGACCCGGATCAGCTCGAGCACACCGTCTTCGACACCTGCACGCTGGCCGAGCTGGGCGCCGCCAACGCCACGCACCCGGTCCTGCTGGATTCGGGCGAGCCGCCGTCGCCCTACATCGAGTACGAGGTCGGCTGGTTCGTGGCCGGCCTGTGCGATGACGATTCGGACATCATCGGCGACACCAAGCTGTGTGCGCCGTACGCCAGCCCTTCGCCCTGAGCGTAGCCCGGGCGATCCCGACGCCCCGGGCGAGCTCGTCGTGGCTCGTCGCCGCTCGTCGTTCGGGACTGCTCAGAACGTCACGATCGAGCGGAGACCCTCGCCGCGTCGCAGGCGGTCGAACGCGTCCTCGATGCCGTCCAGGCCGATCCGCCGGTCGATGAGCCGCTCGATCGGCAGGCGGCCCGCGAGGTGGAGTCCGGCGTAGCGCGGGAAGTCGGCCGCCGCAACCGCCGACCCGTAGTTCGAGCCGACGATCCGCCGCCCGCCGTCGACGAAGCGATAGACGTCGAACCGGGCGCGTTCCCCCTGCGGGGTCATCCCGACCAAGACGGCCGTCCCACCGGCGGGCGTGACCTCGATCGCCAGCTCCACCGTTGCCGGGCGACCGATCGCCTCGACCGCGAAGTCCGGACCGCCGTCGGTCGCCGCGCGGATCGCATCGGCCGTGGCCACCGGATCCGGGCCGGCGAGGACGAGGTCGGTCGCCCCCAGCTCGGCGGCGAGGTCGAGCTTGGCCGCGACCCGGTCGACGGCGACGATCCGACCGGCGCCGGCGAGCCGGGCGCCCATGACCGCCGACAGGCCGACCCCGCCGAGCCCGATGACGGCGACGCTCGCGCCCGCCGGGACGGCGGCCGTCTTGGTCACCGCCCCGACCCCGGTCGCGACACAGCAGCCGATCAGCGCGGCGACGGCCGGAGGCGTGCCCGTCGGCATCGGGATCGCCGCGGCCGCCGGGACGACCTGCGCCTCGGCCATCGTCCCGATCGACAGGTAGGCCAGGACGTCGGTCCCGTCGGTGCGGCGGGCGCGGGTCCGGCCGGCGGCGTCCCGTCCGTGCCGGAACGACGGGGAGTCCGGACATTCCCACGATCGGCTCGCCCGACACGAACGACACGCCCCGCATGGGACGACCCAGGCCAGCGCGACGAGGCGCCCCGGATCGAGGCCGGTGGTCGCGGCGTCGACGCCCGGCCCCAACGCCTCGACGACGCCGGCGCCCTCGTGTCCCATGACCACCGGGCCGGGGCGCTGCCACTCCCCGTCGCGAACGTGGAGGTCCGAGTGGCAGACGCCGCTGGCCAGCATCCGGACGCGGATCTCGCCCGTGGCCGGCGGATCGAGAGCGAGCTCCTCGACCGCAGTGGGCACGCCTGGACGGGGGAGCACGACAGCACGCACGACCGGAGTCTACGGCGCGTCGACGCGCCACTTCCCGGGCGTCACGGTGCCGAAGGTCCCTCGACGCTTGCCTCCGGCGCGTATGCTCCCCCCACGGGACCCGACTGCCGGTGGGTGCGCGGCAGCGAGACCGACGTCACGGGAGGTAGCGATGTCCGGACCTGAGCCAGGGAGCAGCCCGTCACCGGAGGTGCCGCAGCCGAGCGCGTGGCAGGCGCCGCCTCCCGGTCCCGCGAAGGACGCCGGACCCGCGCCGGGTGTCGCCTACGCCGACCTCGGGATCCGCATCGGTGCGTTCATCGTGGACGTCATCGTGATGACGATCGTCTATTTCGTGCTCAGCGTGATCATCCTTGCGATCACCGCCGGGATCGGCGGCGCTGCGGGCGTCCTGATCGGGTTCGTCTTCCTGGGGATCTTCGGGGCGGCCTTCAGCGCGATCTACTTCATCTACGGATGGACGACCTTGCGCGCATCGCCGGGTCAGAAGATGCTCAGTCTCGAGACGGTCAATGCCGCCGACGGACGGACGCTCACCCAGCCGCAGGCGATCCGGCGCTGGTTGTTCATGTTCGGTCCGTACGTGCTCCTCATCGCACTCCAGCTCGTCGTCGGCCCCACCCTCGGGGGCCTGCTCGGCTTGGTCAACCTGGCGTACTTCATCTACCTGCTGTACACGACCAACCAGGACCCCAAGCGACAGGGCTTCCACGACCATCAGGCGGCCACCGTGGTGGTCAAGCGCAGCGCCTGATCGACCTCGCTCCAACGGCGATGACCCCGGCCCGGGCCGGGGTCATCCGATTCCCCGGACCTAGCCGATGGCGTGGTGGGTCCGGCAGCGGGCCTCGTAGCGCTCGTCGCCCATCCCGCCGATGACCACCAGCGGATCGTCGGCGGTCGCCGGCCGGCCGTCCACGAGGCGCTGGGTCCGGCTCGCCTCCTCGCCGCAGACCATGCAGATGGCCGACAGCATGACCACCTCCTCGGCGATCGCCAGGAGGGCCGGCATCGGACCGAACGGCCGGCCGAGGAAGTCGCGGTTCAACCCGTCGACGATGACCATCCGGTCGCGGTCGGCAAGGCGCTCGCAGACGGCGACCAGCCCGTCGTCGAAGAACTGGCCCTCCTCGATGGCCACGACGTCTGCCCGGGTCTCCGCGACGACGGGCTCGATCGCGCTCGAGTCGGCCACCGGTCGAGCCGGAAAGGCCACCCCGAACCGACTCCGGACGGTCTCGGGCTCGGTCCGGTCGTCGAGCGCCGGGCGGATGAGGACGACCTTGCGCCGGGCGATCCGGGCGCGCTCGCACTGGCGGATGAGCTCGGCGGTCTTGCCCGAGAACATCGGGCCGGTGATGACCGTGATCGAGCCCCGCGGATTGAACATAGGTGGAGCGTAGCGCCTCGGTCGCCGCTCGCGCCGGCTCGCTCAGTCCGCGGCGTCGATCGGCAAGCGGAACCAGGCGGTCGTCCCGCCGCCGAGCCGGTTGTCCAGCCCGATCTCGCCACCGTGGGCCTCGACCAGGTACCGGGCGATGGCCAGGCCGAGCCCCGTCCCGCCCGAATCGGCCGACTTGGCGAAGCGGTCGAAGATGTGCTCCGCGACCTCGGGAGAGAGCCCCGGTCCTGTGTCGCGGACCTCGACCCTGAGCCAGGCACCGGCCGACTCCACCGTGGCCGAGATCGTCACCGTGCCGCCGGCGGGGGTGTAACGGAGCGCGTTCGCGACGAGGTTCGACAGGACCTCGCGGATCCGGATCGGATCGACGTCGAGGAGGGGGACGTCGTCCGTCGCCGGCCCGCCCGTCGCCGGCGGCTCGGACACGACCACGGTCGCGTCGCCGGCCGAGGCCACGGCCTGGAACGAGCGGGCGACGTCGGCGATGAGCAGCCCGACGTCGGTCGGCTCGGGGTGGAGCGGAAGGGTGCCGGACTCCGACAACGTGAC
Source organism: uncultured Chloroflexia bacterium (assembly GCA_963744115.1). Lineage (GTDB taxonomy): Bacteria > Chloroflexota > Limnocylindria > Limnocylindrales > CSP1-4 > Chersky-267. The sequence goes on from CAVUSI010000002.1 coordinate 697,084, forward strand.
GGTCCGGAGGTCGTCGACCAGTCGACCGAGGACGCGGGTCTCCTCGAGGATCGCCGCGAGGTGGGCGGGATCGGCCGGGTGGACGCCGTCGACGAGCGCCTCGATGTTGCCCTGGACCACGGCCAGCGGGGTTCGCAGTTCGTGGCTCACGTCGGCCATCAGGGATCGGCGCTGGATCTCGTCGGCCTCGAGCCGGGCGGCCATCGTGTTGAAGCCGCGGCTGAGCTCGCGCAGCTCGCGCGGGGCACGGACGGGCTCGCTGACCCGCACGCCGAAGTCGCCGTCCTCGATCCGCCGGGTGGCGCCGACGAGCTCGTAGATCGGCCGGGTCACGCGGCGCACCCGTCGGGAGATCGACCACAGTCCGACCACGACGAGCGCGACGCCCGCCAGCCGCGCCAGGAGCAGGAGCGGGCCGCCGCTCGCCGGATCCGGGCCGATGAGCCCGAAGATCGAGGCGATCACCCAGCCGGCGACCGCGGTGACGACGACGAGCACGACGAGGATGAACACCACGATCCCGGCCAGCCGCCCGACCGACACCCCGTCGGGGCGGCCACGGCCCCAGGGCGGCCCGTGACGCCGGGGATCGTCCCCGTTCGGGGGACCGTGACGCCGCTCCCACTGCGACTGCCGTCGGGCGAACCAGACGTCCTGGCGACGGCGCCAGGCGTCCTCCCGCTCGCGGCGTCGCCGGCCGGCCCACTCCCGGTCGCCTCGGCCGCTCCGCCCCTCGGGCGGTCCGGGAGTCGACGTCCCATCCGGCCCGGCGTCGGGCCGCCGCGGGTCTCCGCCCGGATCCGGGTCGGTCACGTCGGTCGCTCATCGGCGAAGCGGTAGCCGACGCCGTAGACCGTGAGGACGTAGCGGGGGCTCCGCGGGTCAGGCTCGATCTTCCGTCGAAGGTTCTTGACGTGCGTGTCGATCGCCCGCTCGTACGACTCGAACGCCACGCCGCGGAGCGCGTCGAGGAGCTGGCCGCGGGTGAAGATCCGGCCCGGCCGTCGAGCGAGGGTCGCCAGGAGCGAGAATTCGGTCGGCGTCAGCTCGACGGGATGCCCGCCGACCTCGACCCGCATCCGCGGCACATCGAGGCTGACGTCGCCGGCCCGGATGACGTCGCTCGGCTCATCCGCCCGCTCCGAGCGGCGCAGGACCGCCTTGACCCGGGCGACCAGCTCTCGCGGGCTGAACGGCTTGGTGACGTAGTCGTCGGCGCCGAGCTCGAGACCGAGGAGCTTGTCCAGCTCGTCGTCGCGGGCCGTGAGGACGACGATCGGGATCGACGAGTCGCGGCGAAGCGTTCGGATGACCTCGAGGCCGTCGACCTCGGGCAGGCCCAGGTCGAGGACGATGAGATCCGGCGAGCGGACCCGTGCCTGGTCGAGGGCGGAGCGCCCGTCGCCGGCGAGGATCACCGCGAACCCGGCGTGCTCGAGGTAGTCGCGGGCGAGCTCGCGGATCTTGGGCTCGTCGTCGACCAGCAGGACGGTCTTCATCGGGGCATCGTACGGCGCGTCGCGCGACCGACGGCGCCGGATGCCCGGTCGGGCTCCGACGCCGTCAAGCGTTGTGCGAGGCCGATCCTCAGCCGGCAGCCGGCGGCTCGGTCGGACCGCCCGGTGTCGGACCGCCCGTCGTCGGACCGGTCGTCCCGGTCGATGGCCCGGTCGATGGCCCGGTCGGGCCGCCGGACGAGGCCGGGGCACCGCCGGCGTGTGCCGCCGTGTGCCACTCGTCGAGCCGCCCGCGGATCCATGCCTCACGCGGATCTCCCGAGCCGGTCGGTCCACCCGCTCCACCGCCGGGACCATGGGCATCCCAGCCGCCCGGACCGCGCCCGTAGCCGGGTCCCCAGCCGTATCCGCCGCCCCAGCCGTAGCCGCGGCCGTGATGGCGGCCGGCGCCGAACGCGACCCTCAGCAGGGCCACGATCAAGAAGAACCCGATGAGCACGAACAGGAACTGGCCGAACCCGAAGCCGAACCACGGGACCCCGTACCAGCCGTACCCGGCGACCGGGACGACGGTGGTCGTGCCGCTGGCGGACACGGTCGTGACGGCCGCGGTGCCGGCGTTCAGCCCGGCGGTGTAGGCGACCCCGGTGGCCACCCCGATGACGGCCAGGATCCCGAACAGGGCCAGGATCGGGCCGATGATGCGTCGCATGAACGATCTCCCTTGGCGGCGGTCACCTCGGACCGCCTTGCGTGATCCCATCGTCGGTCCGACTTGTGGACGCGGTGTGGAGGCGCCGCGGAGGACCGGCGGAGGTCCACCGGGTGGAACGGGTCCATGACGCACGTGGCCGCCGGAACCGGTACCGTCGGAGCCGGCCCATCCGTCGGGACCGACAGCGACCGTGCAGGGAGCCATGGACACCTTCGACTTCGTGATCATCGGCGCCGGCCCGGCCGGCGAAGCCGCCGCCCACAAGGCCCGCGAGCTCGGAGCGACCGTCGCCATCGCCGACCGGCGCTGGTTCGGCGGGAGCTGCCCGTTCATCGGTTGCCTCCCGTCGAAGGCGTTGCTGTTCGCGGCCGCGCGTCATGCGGCGAATCCGGCGACGTACGACTGGGCGCGCGCCTCGGCCCATCGCGATTACATGGTCAACCGACCCATCGACGCCGCCGAGCCGGACGACGGCAGCCACGTCAGGGCGCTCGAGGGTGCGGGAGCGGTCGTGGTCCGTGGCTCCGCCCGGATCGTCGGGACCGGCCGGGTCGAGGTCCGTCACGAGGCGGCCGTGCGCGAGCTGCGCGGCGCGAACATCGTCGTGGCGATCGGGTCGTCGTCGAAGGTCCCGCCGCTCGAAGGGATCGACGGCGTGCCGTACTGGACGAACCGCGAGGCCACCCTGGCGAGGAAGCTGCCGGCCAGCATGGTCGTCCTGGGTGGCGGACCGACCGGCTGCGAGCTGGCCCAGGTCTACGCCCGGTTCGGCGTGCCGACCGCGATCGTCCAGTCCGGCCCCCGGCTGATGCCGACGGATCACCCCCGCAACTCCGAGACCGTCCGCGCCGCCCTGGTCGCCGACGGCGTCACCGTCCGGCTCGGGGTCCGTGCGGTCCGGGCGCGGGCTGGGGTAGGGGCCGCTGGCGCGCACGTGATCGACCTGGACGACGGCACGACGGCCGAGGGCGAGGCCATCCTCCTCGCCGTCGGGCGGTCGTTCCCGCTCGACGACCTTGGGCTGGAGCACTACGGCGTCGACGCCTCGGGTCGGGCGCCGTTCCCGCGCGACGGGCGGCTCAAGGTGGCCGACGGGCTGTGGGTCGTCGGCGACCCGGCCGGACCCGAGCTGCACACGCACCAGGGCCACTACCAGGGCGAGATGGCCGTCCGGATGGCGCTCGGCGAGTGGGTCAAACCCGACTATCGCGCGCTGCCCCGGTCGACCTACACGGAACCCGAGGCGTCCTCCGTCGGGCTCACCCTCGACCAGGCGCTGGCAGAGGGTCGGGACGCGTTCGAGGTCACGACGCCGTTCGCGACGAGCTCGAAGGGATACGCCGTCGAGGCCGAGCTCGGGCACGTCACGATCGTCGTCGATCGCGGCACGCGCGAGCTGATCGGCGCGGCGATGGCCTGCCCGGATGCCTCGGCGGCCATCCACGAGTGCGTCCTCGCGATCCGGGCGCACGTCCCGGTCGACGTCCTGGCGGACACCATCCACGCGTTCCCGTCGACGTCGCGGATCTTCAACGGCCTGTTCGGCGACGCCGCCCGTCAGCTGCGGACGGCCTGACCGACCGGATCGCCGGGGATCAATCGCACGGATCGGCCTCCTCGGTCGGCGCCAGGGACGGGTCCTCCGGTTCAGGGGCGAGGTTGGGTTGCGGCGTGGCGGTCGGGTCCGGCTCCTGGCTCGGGAAGATCCCCCGGACCACCTTGTGGATCTGGCGGATCTCGTCGTCGCCGATCGCCTCGCCGTAGGTCGGCGGCGCGAACATCAGCGACTTGACGCGACGGACGTCGGTCCGCGCCGCGAGGCTCATCAGGCTGGGCAGGTCCCGGACCGACAGGCTCGTCCAGGCGTCGTCTCGGGCGATCTTGAGCAGGGACGGGATCTTGTCGATCAGCCGGCACGGCTTGAGCTTGGCCCGCAGGGCCAGCAGGACGGCCTGCTGACGGCGCATCCGGCCGTAGTCCGAGTCCTGGTGGCGGGACCGGGCGTACATCAGGGCGCGATGCCCGTCGAGGTGCTGCTTGCCCGCCTTGAAGTCGATCGATACGACGCCGCTGCCGTCCTCGAGCGGATATCGATCGTCGTGGAGCGCGGTCGGGATGGTGATCGTCACCCCGCCGACCGCGTCGACCAGTCGGACGAACCCGTTGAGGTTGACCACCGCGATCCCATCGAGCTGGACGCCGGCCAGCTTCTGGATCGTCCCGCCGATCGCCCGGAAGCCACGGTTCTGGCCGCCCGGGAACTGGGACGGATGCGCATTGGCATAGACGTAGATCGAGTTGAGCAGGCCCGGGTAGCGCCCGCCCGGGACGGCGCCGGCGCTCTCCTTCGGGAGCGGCGCGCCGGTCATGTTCCGCGGGAACCCGAACATCGCGGCCCGCCCGGTGGCGACGTCCACGGACAGGAGGATCATCGTGTCGGTCCGCAGGCTCCAGCGATCGGGCCCGGCGTCCGCCCCGATCAGGAGCAGGTCCAACCGCCCGTTCGCCGCCCAGCCCGGACCCGGGGTCGGGGTCGGGGTCGGATTCGGGCTGGCGGTCGCCGTCGGCGCGGCTGTCGGCGGGACGGACGCGAACGGCGCGCCGATCAAGCCCGGCGTCGGGCTCGGGGCGTCGGTGTCGTCCGGCTCGACCGGCGGGAGCACCCCATCGGCACTGCCGGGGTCACTGCCGTCCGCCGGACCCGCCCCGAGATCCGGCGGATCGAACACCGCGATGATCGTGTCCCGGGTGTCCTCGACCGTCGCGCCGATGATCACGTGCGGCGCGATGACGAGGATCGCGAGGAGCGTCGCGAGGAACGTCCGCCCGAGCCGGCCGATCGCGTTCGTCGGGCGGACCCGGGCCGCCAGCCGGACCGTGGCCGCGAGGACGACCACGCGGTACACGGCGACGGCCGAGACGACGATCACGATCGCCAGCAGGACGTCCGGGCTGAGGGCCTCGCCGAGCAGGCCGGCACGATCCGGCGAGGCGGCGACGATGACGGCGATCGCGAAGGCCAGGACCGCGATCGGGAGGAACAGCAGGGCGGCCAGCCGTTTCCGGCCGAGCAGCAGGTGGCCAAGACCGGGGATCAGCGCCCCGGCGACGATCGACAGCCAGGTCGGCCCGACGCCCCGGGCCGCCGGGTCGGCCGTGGCCGTCGGTGCCGGTCCGGACGTCGACTCGCCGTCGCCGGGCGTCGGCTCGGCTTCTGGGACGGGATCTGGAGGCTCGTCGTCGTTCGTGGTCGGATCCTCGATCGGCCGCACCGTAGGCGACCGGCCAGAATGGTAGCGACGTCGCGTCGCGTCCACACCCGGACGTCGGTCCTGCCCGCCCCGTGACGATGCGGACGCTTCTCAGCCCGACCGTGGTCTGGGAGCGCCTACGGTCGCTCGATCCGAAGGTCGTCGACGGCGGCCTCGATCCGGCTGTCGCCCGCGCCGTCGGCCGCCCCGATGACGATCCGGACCTTCTGGCCGGCCCACGGCGTCATCGACACACGGACCGGGATCCACCGCGCATCGTCATCGGTCGCCTTGCCGAGCTCCTCCCGGACGAGCGTGCGCGTGCCGTCCTCCGCCTCGACCCAGACGCGGAACCAGTCGGCCGAGGTGGCGTTCGAGCGGTGCGAGAAGTAGTAGGAGAAGGTCAGGTTCCCGACCGGATCAGGCAACGCGATCGGCGCGGATCGGATGGTGGTGGTGCCCCCGTCGACGTCGTTGGCGTCGATGCCCTTGACCCCGGCGAGCCCGGTCACCAGCGCCGCGCGCCCGGAGGTCGTCGTGCCGAGCTGCTTCGGACCGAGGATCGATGTCGCCGTCGGGTCGCCGATCTGCCACAGCCCGTCGGTCGCGGTGTCGGTCCCGTCGGGATCCCGCGTCCAGCCGCGGTTGATCTCGAAGTCGTCGTACAGCGGTCCGCAGTCCGCCTTCGCCTGGTAGATCGGCGAATACGGACAGTCCGCCTTGTCGATCGCGTAGAGCAGCGCCGAGCGGTTGTTGGCCACCGCCGCGGCGATCCGCTCGTCGGCGGGGTAGAAGTCGGACGTCCGGTGGTGCTCGGTCGGGTAGAGCTCCCAGGTGAACGAGAAGATCCGATAGCGGCCGTACATCCAGTCGATCTGGTCGCCGTCGGTGATGTACAGGTCGCTCGACTGCTCGGGCTTGTAGCCGTTGCGCTGGGCCATCCGCTTGCCGAGCGCCACGAACGCGGCGTGATCGGTCCGGGTCATGTCGGCCGGGATGTCGGTCCTCGTGTGGCCGTACGGCCAAAGGACCAGCTCGCCGTTCGTATGGAGCGTGATATGCATCACGATCTGCTGCCGTCCGTCGATCACCCGGCTCTTGACGAAGTCGCGCATCGCCTGCGTCTCCGGCGCGGAGAACGGCTTCTTGCCGCGGTAGGTGAGCGAGCCCGGCGACGTGGACGACCCGTGGCAGCAGCCCCAGTCGTAGTCGTAGTTCCGGTTGAGATCCGTGCCGACGGTGCCCGTCCCGACGTTCGGCTGGCGATTCTTCCGCCAGGCCCGGAACGGGGACCCGGTCAGGTCGTACTGCATGCCGTCCGGATTGAGCGCGAAGACGATGAAGGTCTCCCGGCTGTCGACCAGGCGCTTGACCAGGCTGTCGGTCGCGTAGCCCGTCGTCAGGACCTTGAGCAGGTAGAGCGCCTGCTCCGTCGTCAGGTGCTCGCGGGCGTGGTGGAGAGCGTCGATCAGGACCTCGGGCTCGGCCTCGTCGGTCGCGACGTGGTCGGACACCTTGGCCACCCAGATGTCGCGCCCCTGGTAGCTCTTGCCGATCGAGAAGACCGAGACCAGGTCGGGATAGGCGGCCTGCGCGGCCATGATCTCGGCGACCATCTCGGGATAGTTGTGGTACCGGGAGTCGCTCGGCGGGAAGTTCGCCTCGGCCGGGGAGGCCGCTTCGGCCGCCTCGGCCAGCAGGCCGAACAGGAACAGCAGGGCGACGAACAGGGCGGCGATCTGGCGCTTGCGCATCGACACAGGGTGCCGGGAGTCCCCGGATGACGCAAGTCGCGTGACGGTCGGTCGGGTCCGGGACCGGCGAGTCGACGGCCCCCGTCGGCTAGACTTCGAACGATGGACCGAGACCCCTGGGTCGCCCCCGAACTCGTCCAGCTCGGGCGGCTTCCGATGCACAGCCTGGTCCATGCTGACCGGCTGGAGCTCGACGGCACGTGGCGGTTCCAGCTCCTCGGGCGGCCGGACCTCGATCCGGGGCCGACCTGGGCCGAGATCGTCGTCCCGGGCGCCTGGACGATGCAGGGCTTCGCCGACCTGCCCCACTACACCAACGTCCAGATGCCGTTCGAGGGCCTCCCGCCGGCGGTCCCCGAGGTCGAACCCGACCGGCCTCTACGAAACCACCTTCGACCTGCCGGCCGACTGGTCCGGGCGCCGGATCGTCCTCCACATCGGCGCGGCCGAGAGCGTCCTGATCGCCCGGCTCGACGATCACGAGGTCGGGATCAGCAAGGATTCGCACCTGGCCGCCGAGTTCGACGTGACGGACCTCGTCCGGCCGGGGAGGAACACGCTCAGCCTGCGGGTCGTGAAGTGGTCCGACGCCACGTACATCGAGGATCAGGACCAGTGGTGGCATGGTGGCTTGACCCGGTCCGTGTACCTCTACGCCACCGGGCCGGTGTATCTCGCCGACGTCCGGGCCGACGCCGGCCTGGCTGACGACCTGACGACCGGATCGCTCGCGCTCACGGTCGCCGTCGGGTTCCCGGGCGATGCGCTCGAGGCCGGCTGGGTCGTCGAGGCGCAGCTCGAGGGCGGCCTCGCGGACCTCCGGGCCGACGCGCCGGTCGTCGATCGCGCCGGGCTGCGGGCCTGGACGCGGGACGTCCAGGACCTGATGTTCCGGGCGGCGGCCCGCCTGCCGCTGACGGACGACGATGCCGCCGCGTGGTCGGATCTCCATCCGCGGATGACCCCGGGCCTCGACGGGGCGGTGACCTGGCGCGTCGAGCTCCCGGACATCGCTCGCTGGTCGGCGGAGGAGCCGCACCTCCACGCGCTGACGGTGCGCCTGCGCTCGCCCGACGGCGCGATCGCCGACGAGACGACCCTCCGGATCGGCTTCCGCCGGGTCGAGATCGACGGGCTCGACCTGCTCGTCAACGGCGAGCGCGTCTTCATCCGCGGGGTCAACCGCCACGACTTCGATCAGCACACGGGTCGGACCGTGACCCGCGACCAGATGCGCGCCGAGCTCGTGCTGATGAAGCAGTTCGGCTTCAACGCCGTCCGCACCTCGCACTACCCGAACGACCCGGCGTTCCTCGACCTGACCGATGAGCTCGGGTTGTATGTGATCGACGAGGCCGACATCGAGTCGCACGCGTTCCAGAGCACGTTGTCCGACGATCCGCGCTACCTCGGAGCGTGGGTCGACCGGGTGTCGCGGATGGCGACGCGTGACAAGAACCATCCGTCGGTGATCGTCTGGTCGCTCGGCAACGAGTCCGGCCACGGGCTGAACCACGAGGCGGCCGCCGGCTGGCTCCGGCGCTACGACCCGTCCCGTCCGCTCCATTACGAGGGGGCGATCCGGTACGACTGGTCGAGCGACCAGGGCATCAGCGACCTCACCTGCCCGATGTACCCGCCGATCTCGGCGATCGTCGGGCACGCCCGATCCGGGCTCCAGCGGCACCCCCTGATCATGTGCGAGTTCCAGCACGCGATGGGCAACAGCAACGGGACGCTCGCCGAGTACTGGGACGCGATCGAGTCGACGCCGGGCCTTCAAGGCGGGTTCATCTGGGAGTTCTGGGATCACGGCCTGGTCCAGACCTTGCCCGACGGGACGAAGCGCTGGGCCTACGGGGGCGACTTCGGCGACCGGCCGAACGACGGCAGCTTCTGCCTCGACGGCCTGGTCTGGCCCGACCGACGCCCGAAGCCGGCGATGTGGGAGCACAAGCACCTGGCGGCCCCCGTCCGTCCGACCGGGCTGCATGACCGACGGACGGGGATCGTGGAGGTGGTCAACCGCCAGTCGTTCCGCGATCTCGGCTGGTTGCGGGCGCACTGGCAGCTCGCGATCGAGGGCGAGCCCGCCGGGTCCGGCGACGTCGTCCTGCCCGACGTCGGCCCGGGGGACCGGGGCGCCGCGGTCCTGGCCGGCTGGACCGATCCATCGCTCCTGCCCGGGACCGAGGCGTGGTTGACCATCCGGTTCGAGACGGCGGCGGCCTCGTCGTGGGCCCCGGAGGGGTTCGAGGTCGCCTCTGCCCAGATCGCCGTCGGGACCGGGTCAGAGGTATCGCCGGGGGCTCCAGTCGCGTCGACCGGTTCCGACGCCGAGGTCGAGGTCGACGGTGACGGCCTGCTCGTCCACCCGCTCCTCGCGGCGCCACCGACGCTCGCGCTGTGGCGGGCGCCGACCGAGAACGACCGATACGGCGGGATCGTCGCCGGCTGGGCCGCGGTCGGCCTCGACCGCCTCGCTCGCCGCCTCGTTTCGGTCGAGCGGACCGCTGGGACGGTGGTCGTCACCAGCGAGCACCGGACCGGGACGGGCATCGTGGTGGACCACGTCCAGACCCTGCGTGACCTCGGCGAGGGTGGCGTCCAGGTCGACGAGGTCGCGGTGATCCCGGCCGGCCTGCCGGATCTGCCACGGGTCGGGACGGTCCTCGAGGTCATGCCCGGCTTCGAGCAGGCCGAATGGTTCGGGACCGGTCCCCACGAGACCTATCCGGATCGGAAGCGCGGCGGTCTCGTCGGTCGGTGGCGCTCGACGGTCACGGATCTGTACACGCCGTACGTCCGTCCCCAGGAGAGCGGCGGACGAGCCGACGTCCGCTGGCTGGAGCTCCGAGACGCGGGGGCTCGCGGCCTTCGGTTGACCCTCGACCAGCCCCGCCAGGTGTCGGCGACCCACTATCGTGCGGAGGACCTCGACGCCGCCCTCCACGACGTCGAGCTGACCCCGAGAGACGAGACGGTGGTCCACATCGACGCGGTCCACCGCGGCCTGGGAACGGCCAGCTGCGGCCCGGACACGCTGCCCGAGTACCTGATCGGTCCAGGGACGTACCGCTGGTCCTGGACCCTGCGTCCGATCACCGGACCCTGACATGCCGATCGGCTGGGATCCGGATGCGCGCCAGCTCCACCTCCGGAACGGGACGGTCAGCTACGTCATCCGGATCCTCGAGAACGGCGCCCTCGGCCACCTCCATTTCGGGTCGCGGCTGAGCGACGCGCGGTCGTATGCGCACATCGGGCTGGGTCCGTTCGATGGGTTCACGAACCGGCTCGACGATCCGGTCGCGCTCGAGCTCCCGATCGCCGGCGTCGGGGACTTCCGGGTCCCGGCCCTGACGGTCGAGGGTCCCGATGGCTCGGCGGTCCTCGACCTGACCTACGCCAGCCATCGGATCGTGCCTGGGAAGCCGCCCCTCGCCACGCTGCCGTGCACCTACGTCGAAGCGGAGGCGGAGGCCGACACCGTCGAGATCGTGCTGGCCGATGGGCCGACCGGGGCCGAGGTCCGCCTCGCCTACACGGTGTTCCGGGACCTGCCGATCGTCACCAGGAGCATGGTCGTGCGCAACGGGGGAGGGGCCGCCCTCGACCTGACCTGCGCGATGAGCGTATCGCTCGACCTGCCCGACTCGGACTGGCGGTTGATCCAGCTGAGCGGCACCTGGGCCCGCGAGCGGCACGTCGTCGAGCGCCCACTGGTTCCAGGCCGCCAGTCGGTCGGCAGCGTCCGCGGGGCTTCCGGCGCCCAGCACAACCCGTTCATCGCCCTTCGCCGAGCGTCGACCACCGAGGACCAGGGTGAGGCGTACGGGTTCAGCCTCGTCTATTCGGGCAACTTCCTGGCCGAGGCCGACGTCGACGCGCTCGGCACCACCCGGGTCCGGATGGGGATCGCCCCCGAGGGGTTCCGCTGGCGCCTCGACCCGGGGGCGGAGCTGGAGCTGCCGGAGGCCGTCCTCGCCTACTCCGACGCGGGCCTCGGCGGCCTGAGCGATGCCTATCACGTCCTCTACCGCGAGCGCCTGGTCCGCGGGACCTGGCGCGACCGGCCTCGGCCCGTCCTCATCAACAACTGGGAGGGCACCTACTACGACTTCGACGAGGCGAAGCTGCTCGAGATGGCCGCCGCCTCACGCGACCTCGGGGTCGAGCTGTTCGTGCTGGACGATGGGTGGTTCGGCGAGCGCGACGACGACACGACGTCGCTCGGTGACTGGGTCGTCGACCGGCGCAAGCTCCCCGGCGGGATCGACGGTCTCGCGACCAAGGTCGAGGCGCTCGGTCTCCGGTTCGGGCTGTGGATCGAGCCCGAGATGGTCAGCGAGCGCAGCCGGCTGTTCGCCGACCATCCCGACTGGGCGATCGGCGTGCCGGGGCGAGCGCGGACCGAGGCGCGCCAGCAGCTGGTCCTGGACATGTCCCGACCGGAGGTCGTCGACCACCTCTTCCGCGTCCTGTCCGACGTCCTGGGCGGTGCGGCCGTGTCCTACGTCAAGTGGGACATGAACCGGAACATCACCGAGCCGTACAGCCTCGGCCTTCCGGCCGAACGGCAGGGCGAGTTCTTCCACCGCTACATCCTGGGCGTGTACGACCTGTACCGGCGCCTGACCGCCGCCTTCCCCGAGATCCTGTTCGAGTCATGTGCGAGCGGAGGTGGACGGTTCGACCCGGGGATGCTCGCCTTCGCGCCGCAGACCTGGACGAGCGACGACACGGACGCCGTCGAGCGGCTGCGGATCCAGTGGGGGACGTCGCTGGTCTATCCGCTCAGCTCGATGGGGGCGCACGTGGCCGCCGTCCCGAACCACCAGACCGGGAGGATCACGCCGCTGGCGACCCGGGCGGCGGTCGCGTTCTTCGGGGTCTTCGGCTACGAGCTGGATCCGACCCGCTTCTCGGCCGAGGAGCGCCACGAGGTCATCGAGCAGATCGCGTTCTACACGGCCCATCGAGAGCTGTTCCAGCGCGGGCGGTTCGTCCGGTTGCGAAGTCCGTTCGAGGGTGACGGCGACGGGACGGCCTGGATGGTCGTCTCGCCCGATCGGCGGCGGGCCGTCGTCGGGGTCTACCGGGCGCTGAACCGGCCCGTGCCGGGACCCGACCGCGTGCGGCTGCGCGGAATCGACCCGTCCGTCGCGTACCGGGTCGCGCTGTGGCCGTCGACCGGCGATAGCATCGAGCGGGCGAACGCGCTCGTCCGCGGCGGCGACGACCTCATGGCGGTCGGTCTGTTCTTCGCCGCGGAACGACACGCCGCGGCTCGATGGGGCGACTTCTGGGCGCGCTTGTTCGTGCTCGAGGCGGTCTGACCGACCCCGTCAGCCCCACCGTCCCAGTGGTCCCACGAACCCGACGATGAGCGCCGCGAGCTTCTCGGGGACCTCCATCCCGATCAGATGGGCGACGTCCGGGATGAGGACCGCGCGAGCGTTCGGGGCGTGGGTCTCGAGATGAGTCGCGGTCTGGGCGACGTCGGACATGTCGAGCGCACCGGCCAGGGCGAGGACGGGACAGCGTAGCTCGGCAAGCCGCTCGGCGGCCGGCGGCTGAAGCCGGATCGGCCGCCCGTCGACGTGGCCGGCCGCGTATTGTGGCCGATCCATCATCCGGACCGCCTCGGCGATCCAGCCCGGGACGCGGCCGGCGGGTTGACCAAGCCCGGAGACCCAGACCCGCAGGTCGAGCTCGACGATCGCGTCGACGTCGATCGGGTCGCTGCCCTCGAGCCGATCCATCTCGTCGAAGGCGGCGCTCTCGTCGGCGGTCGGCTCGCCTTCGAACCCACCGAGCCCCGCGCTGACGCCGACGACCGCGGCGATCCGGTCGGGAAACTCGATCGCTGTGTCGAGGGCGATCTGCCCGCCGCGGCTGTTCCCGACGAGGACAGCCTGACCGATCCCGAAGGCATCGAGCACCGCGATGACGTCCGCCCGGTTGCTGAACTCGACGTCGGAGGTCGCCGACCGGCCGAACCCTCGAAGGTCGTACCGGATGGCCCCGTAGCCCGCGGCGACCAGCGGCGGGACGACCGCGTCCCAGGCACGGTGATCGACGATGGCCGCGTGGATGAGGACGATCGGCGGCCCGTCGCCGTCGCTCACCACGAACAGCCGACCGCCCGGGACGTCGACGTGTCGATCCATCGGCGACCCGGGTGATCCCTAGCCGCTGACCGGGGCGACGTTCGGGATGGGTTCGGAGCCGCTGAACTCCGCCTTCGTCGGCAGGAGCGACTTGCCGCGCCGCGAGATCCCCAGGAGGATCCAGCTGATCGGGATCGGCAGGAACCACTGGAAGGCGCGGAAGAGCATGACCGCGGCGCTGATCGCCGAGCTGTCGGCGCCGCCGGTGTAGGTCGTGTAGAACGAGATGTAGAGCAGGTCGGGGACGCCGGCGCCACCCGGTGAGATCGGCAACACGGTGATGACGAAGACGGCCGCCACGCCGGCGAAGATGATCGACGCGGGAAGCTCCGCTTGGGTCACGCCGACCACGCGCATCGACACGATCATCAGCAGCGCCCAGGCGAACTTCGACAGCATCGCGGTGATGAACGACGGGATGCCACGCTGCCGGACCGTGTCGCCGAGCGTGACCCGGAACTTGACCAGGCTGCCCTCGATGTCGGGGACGGTACGCTCGATCCGGCGGAGGACGGCGCCGACGACACGCTCCGCGATCCGGCCGATCTTGCGGGCGAGCCGCTCGGATCGGACGACGAGGATCAGCCCGCCGCCGAGCAGGATGAACAGCCCGAGCCCGATCACCATGAACGTCGTGATCAGTCCGGTCTCGACCGAGACGCCCCGATTCAGGCCCTCGGCGATGAACAGGAAGACCCCGGCGACGGCCATCAGCCCGAACCGGCTCAGCTGGTCGAAGATCCCGTACAGGAGGATCCCGCCGGTCGTCTCCTGGAGCGGCAGGCCCCAGCCGCGGATGACCACCCACAGCACGGCCATGTTCCATGGTCCGAGCGGGATGCTCGCGCCGATCCCGGTCAGGATCAGGTAGGCCTGCGTCCCCCGGATGAACCCGAGCCCCGGGATCAGCTCGGCGAAGATCGCACCGGTCAGGACCCAGGCGATGAGGCCGAAGACACCGACGATGAGGAACTGCTGGAAGGTCAGACCCTGGAGCGTGGCGATGACGTCCTGGTAGTCGATGTAGCGCGGAAGGATGATCCCGAAGACCACGACCAGGACGCCGACGACGATCCCGATCCGGAGGATCGCGTCCCGCCGGCTCGGCGGCTTGGTCTCGGCGACCCCGGCCGGGGCCGAGCCGGTCGTCGTCGCGTCCGCCGGTCCGGTGTCGGCGGGTGCTGCGGTCCCGCCGGGAGTGCCAGCCCCTTGATCGCCCGTGCCACTCATCGTGGTGTCCGTCTCCTGTGCCGTCCGAGGTCGACCCGTACCGACCTCCGGGCCGATCGCCCCTCTCGCTCGTCCGCCCATGGTAGCGGGGCCGTCGCCGGACGTGGGGTCCGAGTCTGGCGGTGACGGCGGGCACCGACCAAGGTACGGTCGCCCGCCGGACGAGCGAGGGAGTGACTCGGCGAGCGAGGCGGGGGACGATCGGGAGCACACCGATGTTGCCCACGACCCTCCACTCGAGCCGTCGCCTGCTGGTCGTCCTCATCGCCGTGGCGATCGGCGCCTGGCTGCTGACGCCCACCGCCGCGCTGCTGTTCGGCGCCCATGCGGTCCGGGGTGCGACCGCCGTCGAGACCGTGAAGCCCCGGGTGCTTGCGGCGCTCCCGGCGATGCCGGCGGCCTGGCCGTCGAGTCACTTCGAGCTCGGGCTGGCCGATGCTCCGGGTGGCGCCGCCGCGCTCCACGCCTCGGCGGCCTTCGGCTTCCGCTATCAGTACCTGGCCGGCGGGGTCAACACAGGAAACGGGTGGTCGACCTGGAACACGAACGGCCAGTTCGTGTCCTACTACGTCGCCGATTCCACGGCGAACCAGGTCACGCCGGTCTTCCCGTACTACATGCTCCTCTTCTCGAACCCGGCGACCGGATCGAGCGAATCGGCCAAGGACCTGTCGAACCTGGCCAATCACACCACCATGGCAGCGTATTACAACGATCTCCGGCTGTTCTTCGCCCGGGCCGCCGGGGCGACACCGGTCGTCCTGCACGTCGAGCCCGACCTGTGGGGCTACATCGAGCAGGCCAGCGGGACGAGCGACGACGCGACGGCCATCCCCGCTTCGGTCGCGAGCTCGGGCGACCCGTCGCTGACCGGGCTGCCGAATACCGCCGCCGGGTTCGCCCAGGCGGTCGTCAAGCTCCGTGATCAGCTCGCCCCGAACGTGATCCTGGCGTACCACCTGTCGGTCTGGGGCACGAACACGGACATCAGCTACTCGAACAGCTCGGACGCCGCGGTCGACGCGCTCGCTGCCCGCGCGGCGACGTTCTACCAGTCGCTCGGCGCCCACTTCGACCTGACCTTCACCGACATCGCCGACCGCGATGCGAGCTTCAAGGAGATCATCTCCGGCGACGGCGGCGCGTCGCGCTGGGACGACGCCGACTTCGTTCGGTACGCCCGATTCGTCGCCGGTTACGTGGCCGGCGCCGCCCAGCGCGTCGTCGTCTGGCAGATCCCGCTCGGGAACACCAAGATGCGCGCCCAGGACAACACCTGGGGCCACTACCAGGACAACCGGGTCCAGTGGTTCCTCGACGATCCGGGCGGGACCCACCTGGCGATGTGGCGTGACGCCGGGGTGATCGCCCTCATGTTCGGCGGAGGAGCCGACGGCACGACCTGCGCCTGCGACGGCCAGCACGACGGCACGACCAACCCGCCGGCCATCAACGGGAACACCCGCGCGTCGCTCGACGCGGACGACGACGGCGGCTACTTCCACGAGCAGGCTGCCGCCTACTACACCGCTGGATCTCTCGCCCTCGACCCGGGATCGGGCGGCGGCGGAGGCGGGGGCGGGGGCGGTGGGGGTTCGACCGTCACGAGCTGGACCCTCAGCGCATCCGTGAGTCCGACCAGCCTGAGTCGGAACCACGACGTCCGGATCACCGCGCGGGCCAAGGCGTCGGCGGCCACCCGTGGCAAGGTGAGCGTCGACGTGTGGGACCCGGCGGGTCACCTCGCGTTCCGCAAGACCTATCCGGCCACGACCTTCGGGAAGGGTGCGACGATCTCGGTCACCCCGGTCTTCCACGTGTCGTCGACGCGTCGTCTCGGCGTCTACACGGTCAAGGTTCGGATCCTCAGCGCGACCGACGGCCACGTCCTCGCGTCCAAGACGAGCTCCCACACCTTCCGCGTCCACTGACCCGACCGACCATCCGGAGGCAGGTTCGTCGCAGGCCGCTACCCTTGGCGGACACAGAGCGAGATGGGCGAACTGGTGATCCTCCCCAAGATCCGCGATCCGCGGTTCATCACCGTCCGCCGTGGCGGGACCCTCCAAGACGACGATCATCGTCTTCTCGCGTTATGGGCGGCCGACTGCGCAGAGCACGTCCTGCACCGCTTCGAGCAGGTCCGACCGCAGGACGACCGTCCTCGTCGGGCGATCGACCTCGGGCGCGCCTGGGCGCGGGGAGAGATCACCTGGGGAGAGGCCCGCACGGCGGCCGGTCATGCGAACGCCGCGGCGAGAGACCTGACCGGGGCGGCACGGCATGCGGCGTACGCTGCGGGCCAGGCCGCGGCGGTGGGCCATGTGGCGGCCCACGAGCTCGGAGCCGCGGCCTACGCGATCAGGGCCGCCCGGGCGGCGGCGACTCGAAGACGACAGCCTCGCGGCCGGCCGCCTGGAGTGCCGCTGGCAGCGCGCCCGACTCCCCGACGAGATCCGGGAACTCGTGCTCGACGACCAGCGGCTGCGCAACGAGCTGTGCTGGTTCGCGTTCGACTGCTGACACGGCCCGGCGGCCGCCACACGGTCGGCCCGGCCCCCCGGCTCAGGTGGACGGCTGCGCCGCCGGCCCTTCGGCCTCCTCGTCGCCTTCGCCCTCGTGCCGGAGGGCGAAGCGCAGCGTGCCGTAGGCCGCCAGGTCGATCGCCAGGCCGGTGAGCCCCGCCAGCTGCGAGCTGTAGAACACGAACACCTGGCTGACCAGGATCCAGACCAGCAGCCCGCGCATGAACCAGTGGTACGCCTCGACTCTCGACGTCGGCAACGCGATCACCCCCCGCAGGATGAGGGCCACCCCGATCCCCGTCGAGACGGCCTGGGCGATGACGACCGTCGAGGTCTCGCGCTCGCCGATCGCGAACGTCACCGCCAGCACCCCGACGATCGCAGCGACCGTGTAGGCGATGACGAACGCCACCACGCCGCGCTCGAACCAGTCGTTCGCCACCAGGCGCTGATACGCGTGGCCGAGCCGGCTCGCGATCCGCTCGGCGGGTGACCGGACCTCGGGCGTCCGGGGCAGCCCGTCGAGGTAGCGCCCAAGATCACGGACCAGCGGCGACTCTGGGTCCGCCCCGTCGAGCAGCCGCCGGATCCGCATCCGGTCGTCCGGCTCGATCGCCCGCCCGATCGTCCCCTCGACGAGGTCGAGCGCGTTGGCCAGCGACTCGGTCTGCGTCAGGCGGTGACGCCCGACGAGGGTCCGCACCACGAGGAACAGGACGATGAACAGGACGTAGATCAGCGCGACGGCGGGCTGGAAGAAGTAGTCGTTGTCCGACGTCAGGAACTTGCCGATCTCGTCGATGAAGATCCCGAAGCCGACGCCGCCGATCACCGCCGCGATGTGATGGATCCCGCGGTCCAGGTAGCTGATCAGCAGGAGGATCCCGACGAGCATCAGCAGCCCGCCCCACAGCATGTGGGCGATGTGGAGCCCGTTGCCGCCGAGCTGCGGGTAGCCGGTCACCGCCAGGAAGAAGCGGATGGCCAGGAAGGACGAGACCGCCGCCACGAGGAAGCTCTCGAAGAACGTGCTCGCGTCGCTGCTCCGGACCAGGTAGCGGTTCATCGCTCGGTCCCGACCGAGGCGTCACGGCCCGTCGGACGTGAGCGCCGCCCGCTCATCGGCTGAGCTCCTGCTCGAGCGGCGTCCGGAACCGCGGGGTGATCCGTGATCGATCCGAGCCAGTCGGCCAGCCGGGCGGCCTCGAGATCGATCGCAGCCGATGCCTCCGCCCCGACGTCTTCGAGCAGGCGGACGACCACCTCGCCGTCGGACCGCTGCAACCAGCCGCCGACGACCCGGCCGTCCGCCCAGACCGTCGGACCGGCATTCCCGTTCGTGTCGAACAGCGCAGGGCGATGGGGCGCGAGGTACCAGTCGCGTGACGCCCAGCCCATCGTCGTCGTGTCGAGGGCCGGCAGCAGCGCGACCCACGGATCGGGCGCCTCGCCCATCGGGACGTCGTCGTCGGGAAGGACGAGCCCGACGCCGTCGTCGAGCGCGACCTCCACGGCCCCCAGCTCCGCGACGGCCCTTCGCGTCTCACCGAGCGTCCAACCCGTCCACCACTTGATGTCGGCCTCCGTCCCCGGGCCGAACGCCCGGAGCCAGCGGCGGATGAGCTCGACGCGGGCGGCTTCGGTCGGCAGCTCGACCAGGCCTCCCGGGAGCCAGGCGTCCATCGGCGCCCAGCGGTACTGACTGCTGATCCATGTCCCGCGCGGGCGTCCCCGGACGATCCGCCCCTCCGCGGCGAGCAGGAACAGGACGCGCGTCGAGACGCCGATCGTGCCCTGCCATCTCTTGCCTTCACCCACGGGGATCTGCTCACGGAGTCGCGGGACCTCCGCCGCCAGCTCGGTCGCGGTCGCCTCGCCGAGCCGGATGAGGGCCGCGAGCGCCGCGTCCTTGGTCTCCGTCAGCCAGGTCTCCGGATCGCCGGCGATGCCCGCCACGGTCAGCATCTGGACCGTGTTGCGGTGCTGGTGGGCCGCGTTCGCCCGTCCGCTCGCGGCGTGGATGACGGGGGCCAGCTCGAGTGGCTCGACGAACATCGTGCGACGCATCCCGAGCAGGCGGACCACGCTTCGATCGTCGTACAGGGCCCGCGCGAAGGCTTCCGGTCGGCCGTCCTGCGCACCGGGCGCGATGCGGGCCCGCGCACCGAGATAGACCGACGCCGGATCCGTGCCGTGGAGGCCGACCAGGTCGCCGGCGGCCTCGACGATCCCGGCCGCGTGGGACCCCGGCGCGAGGTGGTGCCTCCGTCCCAGTCGCGCACGCCGCTCTGCCGTGTCGATCCGTCGCACGACGTCACGGTAGCGGAGCCGCCGAGCGGCGGCGACCCGTCACCGGATCGCGAACCGCCGATGGGGCCATCGATCCGGGACCAACGAGCCACGGACCCGCTGGAGCGAACGGCCTAGCGTCCGTCCATGAGTTCGCGTGAGAACGCGATCGAGAGCCGGCGGGCTCGAACCGCCGCGTCTCGCTTCGTCGCCCTGCTCGATTCCCTGCGGACGTTGCCCGCTCGCGTCCGCGAGTCCGAGTACCAGCGGGTCGGGCTGAGCCCGCGGTTCCGGGCGATCCAGCGTCGGCGGGTCCGGGCGGCCTGCCGGGTCGGGTTCCTCGTCGTGGCGGCGGCGGTCGCGTTCGACCTCGTCGCGCTGTTCGGCCTCGAAGGCGGGCAGACGACCGTGGCGATGGTGTTCAGCGTCGGCACGATCCTCCTGTCGCTGGTCTGCTGGTGGCTGCTGCCCCGCCGTCTCCGGCGCTACCCCGAGATCGCCGCCTGGATCGTGACGATGGGGGTCGCCGCGTCGACCGCCGCGACCGGAGTCGCCGTACCGTCGCTCGCCATCCAGACCGCCGGCTACCTGCTCGTCCTGCCGGGCCTCGTCTCCCTCGTCCTGCCGTGGCGGACGGCGACCCACGTGACGTGGCTGTTCGCCTACACCTTCGTGGCGGTCGGCTACTTCGTCCTCGACCCGAACGGCGCGTTCACGGCGTCGGAGCGGAGCGACCTCGTGGTGGTGCTGCTGGTCGCGCTCGGGGCCAGCCTGGCGGGGCACGTCCTGCTCCAGCGCTCGCAGATCCGCAGCTTCGCCCAGCTCGAGAGCATCCGCGCCCTCCAGCGCCGGGCGGCCGACGACATGGTCGAGCTCGAACGGGTCCATCACGCGCTCGAGCTGACCGCCCGGACCGACCCGCTGACCGGCGCGGGCAACCGGCGCCGGCTCGACGAGGACCTCCGCGCCGTCCGCGCCCATATCAACCGCTCGAACTTCACCTACGGGCTGGTCGAGATCGATCTCGACCGGTTCAAGCAGGTCAACGACCTGCTCGGTCACGGTGCCGGGGACGCCGTCCTGTGTCGGGTCGTCGAGGCGATCCAGACCACGCTCCGTGCCAACGACGCGGTCTACCGCCTCGGCGGGGAGGAGTTCCTGGTGGTCCTGTCGGTGCCGACGATCGAGGGACTCGCCGCCGCGACCGAGCGGCTGCGGATCGCGGTGATGGCGCTCGAGATGGACCATCCGGGCAACCCGCCGCACGGCCGGATCACCGTCAGCATGGGCGGCAGCCTGATCGGTCAGGCGGACCTCGGGCTGACGGACGAGCAGTGGCTTCACCGGGTCGACGAAGCGCTCTACCGGGCCAAGGACCTCGGTCGGAACCGGGTCGAGCTCATCGCCCCGCTCGTCGCCGTCAGGGACATCGCCGAGACGGCATAGGGAGCCGCGTCCCGGCTATCGTGGCGCGGTGATCGCGGCCAGGCTCCCGGCCATCTTCGGCATCGCCGGGTTCCCGGCGTTGTGGGTCAGCCTGTCGCTGGCCGGCCTGGCGGCCTCGATCAGCCAGATCGCCCTGTCCTGGACGACCCTCGAGCTGACCGCCTCGCCGGTCGGCGTGGCGCTGACCCTGGCGGTCCGGATGGTGCCGTCGCTCCTGCTCGGGATCCCGCTCGGGGCGGTCAGCGACCGGGTCGACCGGCGACGCCTCATCCGCACGGCGAACCTCGTGGCCGGCGGCGTCGGTCTCCTCGTGGCCGGCCTCGCGTTCGGCGGCCTCCTCGGCGTTCCCGCGATCGTGGCGTTCAGCTTCGTGTTCGGGATCATCGACACCGCCCGGACGACCGCGACGCAGGCCTACGTCTACGACCTCGTCGGTCCCGACCGGGCGACGAACGGGCTCGCGATGTCGAACCTCGGGGCGCAGCTGTTCGGGTCGGCGGGCGCGATCCTCGGCGGCGTCCTGATCGCCGCCGGCGGGCTCGGCTCCGGGTTCGGCGTCGCGACCGCCTGCTGGCTGGTCGGGGCGATCGTCCTCGGCCGGACGCACGCGCCCGGCAGCGTCGTCGTCGATCGGCTGACGCCGAGCGCCCGCAGCGCACTGACGCTGCTCGGACGCAACCGCGAGGTCCGCTGGATCCTGGCCATGGTGATCGTCACCGAGGTCCTCGGGTTCTCGAGCATGACCCTGACCCCGACCTTCGCCCGGGACGTGCTCGACGTCGGGGCCGCCGGGCTGGGCGTCCTCGTCGGCGGGTCGATCGATCGGGGCCGTCGTCGGGCTGCTCCGGCTGGCGCGCGTCGGCGCGGGGACCCGGACGGGCCGGCTGCTGCTCGTCCTCGGCGCGGCGTTCGGGCTGCTGCTCGTCGCCTTCGCCCTGAGCGGGCTCTTCCCGGTCTCGCTCGTGGTCATGTTCGTCATCGGGGCGGTCGCCGCCGGGGTGGACACGCTCGCCCAGACGCTCCTCCAGCACGCGACCGACGACCATGAGCGCGGGGCGTCGATGGGCGTCTGGGTCTTCGGGGTCGGCTTCGGGCCGATCGGGTTCATCGGTCTGGGCGCGGCTGCGGCGGCCTTCGGCGCTCCCGCCGCGCAGGCCGTCGCCGGGGCGCTCCTCGTCGCGATGACCCTGATCGTCGCCGTCGCCGGCCCGATCCGCCGCCTCCGCTGAGGGGTCGTTTCCCGGTCCCGCGGTACCCTTGGCCGATGACCCAGCGTCCCAGGCTCCTCGCCGCGCTCGGGGCGCTGGTGTTCGTCGGCGTCCTCGGCGGGCTGCTCATCGGCGGGGTCATCGGGCCGACGGCCGGGAGCCCCCAGGGTGGCTCGGGGAGCCCCGGTGGCGGGAGCGCGATCGGCGCCGCGACCCCGACGCCCGTCGCCACCCCGCGACCGAAGCCCGGTCACGAGGTCTTCGGCTTCGTGCCGTACTGGGAGATGGACGAGCGGATCGCCGCCCACCTCGCCACGACCGACCTGACGACGCTCGCCCTGTTCTCCGTCTCGAACCTGCGGACCGGCGCGATCGACACGGCCGGCAAGGGCTACCTCAAGATCACCGGACCGCTCGGTCAGCAGCTGATCTCCGAAGCACACGACCGGGGCACCCGGGTCGAGATCGTGTTCAGCAGCTTCGGCGCGACCAAGAACAAGCGGCTGTTCGGCTCGCTCAAGATCCAGGACGCGGTCATCAAGGACCTCGTCGCGCTCGTGGGTTCGACGAAGACCGACGGCGTCAACGTCGATGTCGAGCAGCTCGACGGGAGCCTCGTCCAGGCGTACGGGGCGTTCGTCGGCCGGCTGCGGGCCGCGCTCGTCGCCGTCCAGCCGGCGGCCCAGGTCTCGGTCGCCACGCCCGCCAACGCCGGCGGCGCCGAGATGGCCGCGGCCGCCAGCGCGGCCGCCGCGGACCGGATCTTCCTGATGGGCTACGACTACCACTACTCGGGGTCGGCGCCCGGAGCCTCGGCGCCGATCGCCCGCCGAGATGGGAGCGAGAAGGACCTCAACTGGTCGCTGAACCTGTACGAGGCGCTCGGGGTGCCGGTGGAGAAGACGATCCTGGGCCTGCCGCTGTACGGGATGGCCTGGCCGGTGACCGGCCCGGAGGTGGCGGCGGCGCAGACCGGCAAGGGCGTCGCCTGGTTCCCGAGCGACCATCTCGACATCCTCCAGGACCCGACGATCGTCCCCGTCCTCGACGACATCGAGCAGGTGATGGTCTACACGCTCCCGGTCGACAAGAGCGGGGTGCCGACGGCCGACCCGAGCCCGGCCGGCTGGCTGGCGATCTACGTCGACTCGCCGGCGACGCTGACGCCCAAGGTCCGCCTCGCCAATGAGCGCGGCCTGGCGGGCGTCGGCTTCTGGGCGATCGGCTACGAGCAGGGCCTGCCCGACTTCACCGGGTTGATCACGGACTTCCGGGCCGGCAAGCTGGACTAGGGCCGCGGCCGGCGCGGCGGTGTCCCGCACGGCCGTGCGACCGGGTATCGTCGGTGTGCCGGACCACGGCCGCGCCACCATCCGGAGGACCCGCCCCGATGCCCTTCCCACCCGGCTTCCTGTGGGGCGCCGCGACCGCCAGCTACCAGATCGAAGGCGCCGTGTCCGAAGGCGGCCGCGGCGAGTCGATCTGGGACCGGTTCAGCCACACCCCGGGCATGATCGAGAACGGGGATACGGGCGACGTCGCCGACGACCACTACCACCGGTCCGGGGCGGACGTGGACCTGATCGCCGACCTGGGCCTCAAGGCGTACCGCTTCAGCATCGCCTGGCCGCGACTGTTCCCCGACGGCGACCGCCGGCTCAACCAGGCCGGGCTCGACTTCTACCAGCGTCTCGTCGACCGGTTGCTCGAGCGCGGGATCGCCCCGATGGCGACGCTCTACCACTGGGACCTGCCGCAGGCGCTCCAGGATCGCCAGGGCGGCTGGGTCAGCCGCGACACCGCCAGCCGGTTCGTCGACTACGCCGACGCGGCGTTCGCGGCGCTCGGGGATCGGGTCGGCCACTGGGTCACGCTCAACGAGCCGTGGGTCTCGTCGTTCCTCGGGTACCACGAGGGACGGCATGCGCCGGGGGTCCAGGACCTGACGAGCGCCCTGCGGGCGGCCCATCACCTGCTGCTGGGTCACGCCGGGGCGGTCGACGCGTTCCGCGCCCGCAGGCTGCCCGGCGAGATCGGTCTGGTGCTGAACCTCGATCCCGTCGACCCGGCGTCCGACCGGGAAGCGGACGAGCGCGCCGCGATCCTGTTCGACGGCAACCTCAACCGCTGGTTCCTCGACGCGGTGTTCCGTGGCAGCTATCCGGCCGACATGGTCGACCACTACGTCGGGCACGGGGCGGACCTGGAGTTCGTCCAGCCGGGCGACCTCGAGTCGATCGCCCGGCCGCTCGACTTCCTCGGCGTGAACTACTACTTCCGGAACATCGTCCGCGCGACGACCGATGGGCTGGGCTGGGACGCGCAGCGAGCGCCCGAGGGGGTCGAGACCTCGAACATCGGTTGGGCGATCCGGCCGGACGGCCTGCGCGACATCCTGGCGCGACTGCGGGCTGACTATCCGGCGATCCCGACGTACGTCACGGAGAACGGGATCGCCCTGGACGACGAGGTGGGCGCCGACGGCGGCGTGGACGATCCCCGGCGGATCGCGTTTCTCGAGGGCCACTTCGCGGCGGCGGAGGAGGCGATCGGGGCGGGGACGGACCTGCGCGGCTACTTCGTCTGGTCGCTCCTCGACAACTTCGAGTGGGCGTTGGGGTATCGGCCGCGCTTCGGGCTCGTCTACGTGGACTTCGAGACCCAGGAGCGGATCCCCAAGGCGAGTGCCCGCTGGTACTCGGGCGTCATCGCGGCCAACGGTTTGGGGTAGGGTCACCCGCCGTGATGCGGCTCGGCGCATCGGGAAGGGCGGGCGGGTCCTCCTCGCCCGTGATGCGGCTCGGCGCATCGGGAAGGGCGGGCGGGTCCTCCTCCACGTGATGCGGCTCGGCGCATCGGTCACGGCGGAGTGGGCCCGCTCGGGCTGATGCGGCTCGGCGCATCACCCGCGCCGAAGCCTTCGGCGGCCCGTGCGGGCCACTACCATGGCAGCGCCCACGACCGAGTGTTCGACGCCGAGGAGGTTCAGCAGTCATGACTGCCCAGGCACCGGTGCTCCGCCGGCACGGCAATGCCTACAACATCTTCATCCTCGTCCTGACCATCTACTCGTTGGCGCTGATGGTCCTGCTGATCCTGCCGCTCGATCCGGAAACGCACGCCCTGATCAACCTCTACGACAACGCCATCTGCGTCATCTTCCTGATCGACTTCGGGTTCAATCTCACCGGCGCGAAGCCCAAACGGGCCTACTTCATCAAGCAGAGGGGCTGGCTCGACCTCCTCGGATCGATCCCGAGCCTCGGCTTCATCCCGTTCACCGCGCTCTTCCGCTTGGCTCGCCTCAGCCGGCTCGGTCGGATCACCCGCCTGTTGGGCGGCCAAGCCGGCAAGGACCTCGTCCTTGATGTGCTCAAGAACCGCAGCCAGTACGCGACGTTCATCACGATCCTGCTCGCCGGGATGGTCCTGTCGATCGCCAGCATCCTCATCCTGCAGGAGGAGAGCCGCTCGGCCGGCGCGAATATCCAGACCGGTGGTGAGGCCATCTGGTGGGGCATCGTGACGATCACCACGGTCGGCTACGGCGACTACTACCCGGTCACGACCCTCGGGCGCATCACCGCGGTCTTCGTGATGTTCGCCGGCATCGGGATCATCGGCGCCCTCGCCAGCATCCTGGCGAGCCTGCTGGTCGCGCCGCCGGCGCCCGACGAGCCCGCCCCGGAGAAGGTGCCGACCCCGGAGCCCCAGGACGCGCCGGCGCTGCAGGTGGCATCGGTCCCGACGCCGGTAGTCGCGACCGCGTCGACCGGCACCATCGCCGAGGAGCTGGCGGGCCTGCGGGCCGAGATGGCCGGTCAGCGGGCCGAGATCGCGGCCCTCCGGGCCTCACTGGGGAGCGGAGGGAGCTGAGGGCCGACCCGATCGCCGATGCGCCGGCTGCATCACCGGGAGCGCCAAACGCCCGCCCACGCGATGCGCCGAGCCGCATCAAGCGCGGCGGAAGACCCCCCGGCGCCGACGCCTCTGATGCGCCGAGCCGCATCACCGGCGGCGACAACCCCCCGGCGCGGCCCGCCGATGCGCCGAGCCGCATCACGCGTGGACCCCATGCGATACTGAGCCATGCCCGTTCGCACGGTCATCGAACACGGGCCCAAGGACAAGCGCTCGGTCGCCTTCACGGTCGACTGGCCAGGCTGGAGTCGGGGCGCGAAGAGCGCCGAGATCGCCCTGGAGACGCTCGAGTCCTATCGGCAGCGCTACCGGCCGATCGCGGATCTCGCCGGGATGGCAGGTGAGTTCGACGCTGCCGGACCCCTCGAGATCGTCGAGGAGAAGGTCGGGACCGGCTCGGTCGACTTCTGGGGCATCTCCTTCTCGCCCTCCGCGACCGAGCACGGGCCGATGACCGAGGCGGACTTCGACCGCGCGATCACGCTCCTGCGAGCCTGCTGGACGTTCTTCGACGGTGTCGCCGCGCGGGTCTCGCCGGTGATGCGCAAGGGCCCCCGCGGGGGAGGCCGCGACCGCGATCGGATCATCCGCCACACCATCCGCACCGAGAGCGAGGACTTCGCCAAGCAGGTCGGCCTGCGGATCCCGGAGGAGGCGGCACTCACCCCGGAGGGACTGCGGCAGCATCGCGAGACCTACGTCGCGGCGATGCGCGCGTACAACGCCGGGGAAGTGACGAAGCAGATGCGGTCGTGGACGCTGCCGTTCCTCATCCGACATTCCGGCTTCCACACGCTCGACCATGCGTGGGAGATGGAGGACAAGGACCTGTCGGCTGAGGGCGGCGCCTGAGATCGGGCCGATCGGCCCTTCCATCGCTCGCCGGGC
Source organism: uncultured Chloroflexia bacterium (assembly GCA_963744115.1). Classification (GTDB taxonomy): domain Bacteria; phylum Chloroflexota; class Limnocylindria; order Limnocylindrales; family CSP1-4; genus Chersky-267. The sequence goes on from CAVUSI010000002.1 coordinate 723,941, forward strand.
GTGGCTACCCTCGACCGTGGAGGTACCTTCACCATGCTCAAGCGGATCGTCGTCGGATCAAGCCTCGCCTTCGCGGCCTGGGGCGTCTATCGCAGGATCAACCGGTGGTCGTCGACGTGGGGCGTCGACGAGGCCGAGCAGGCTAGAGCGCTCCCCGGCGACGAGATCGTCCCGGATGGAACGAACCTGCTGACCCGCGGCATCACGATCGATGCGCCGCCCGAGAGCGTCTGGCCCTGGCTCGTCCAGATGGGCTATGGCCGCGCCGGCTGGTACAGCTACGACCGGCTCGACATGAAGGGCCTGAGCGCCGATCGGATCCTCCCCGAGCTGCAGAAGCTCGAGGTCGGCGACCGGCTCCCGACCCACGAGGACGGCGGCTTCGAGGTCAAGGTCCTCGAACCGAACAAGGCGCTCGTGGTCTATCTCGACACGGCCCTCGTCGAGAGCTGGCAGAAGAAGCCCGCCGAGTCGATCTCCGCGACCGACACCCCCGGCCTGGCGGCGTCCGGCAACTTCCTCGGTGCGGCATCGCCGCAGGAGTTCAAGGTCAGCTGGGCCTTCGTGCTCGAGCCGGCCGGGCCCGGGCGGACCCGCCTGATCGAGCGCACCCGCGGCTGGTTCGGCAAGGGCAACCCCGGAACGAAGGTGCTCATGCCGACGCTCGGCTTCGGCGTCTTCGTCATGGAGCGCCGCCAGATGCTCGGGATCAAGCAGCGGGTGGAGCGCAGCGCGCACTTCGACAAGGTCGAGGGTGAGGCCGCCATCCCCACCACGATGACCACCATCGCCAAGAACGGCGCATCCGACCATCCCGTCATCGAGCCGTCGACCGCCGGCTGATCGACGTCCACGCCCGATCGCCCGGCACCCCAGAGCCGGCCGATCCGGGCTCAGCTCGAGAGGCTTCGGCCCGCGACGTCGCGCTCACCGCGACCGGCGGGCCGATCCCTTGCCCGGCGCCTCGCGCCCAGTGCCCGGCGCCTCGTCCCGGCCGCCTACTCGACCGGGACGACGATCACGTAGTTGTCGGTCTTCTTGGGATACGTCCCGAGCGGCCGCTTCCAGGGCAGGAAGTCCTGGTCCAGGTCGCCGACCTTGTACGTGGAATCGGGCGGCCGCGAGTACCCCCAGATCGACGACAGCCGCGGGTACCAGACGTCCTCGATCCGGACGGTCGAGACCGTGAAGTCGTCGGTCAGCGCGGGGTCGGCGCTGGCGGTGAACCCCGACATCACCCACGAGTGGGCGCCGCGCCAGACCATCAGCCCGGCGGGCCGGTTCGTCAGCCGGATCTGCTTGGCCGCGGTGTGGATCGCCGCCTTGATCGACGGCAGGATGTCCACCTCGTAGTTCCCATACCCGAGCTCGGTCAGGCCCTGCGCCCAGCCCTCGGGCTCCGCGGCGCCGTCGGGCGCCGGGTCGAGCGACCGGGTCAGGTCGAACACCTTCGATTGGGTGTCCCGGGTCGTGTCCGCGCCGTCGTCCATGATGTTCATCGAGGTCTGGACCGCCGCCGCCAGGCACCACGTGTCGTGGAACTCGCCGACGTAGTCGCCCTTCTCGTAGAGGTCCATCGAGAACGGGCCGCTCGCCGTCGGGGCAGGGGAGTCGCCGGGTGCCGCGGACGCGCCGGGGGCCGCCGACCCGCCTGGGTCGGTCGAGCCGCCCGAGCCCGGGACCGACGATCCGCCTGGACCGCCCGACGAGCCCGCAGCGCCACCCGACGCCGACGGCCGATGCGAGGCGATCGGCGGGACCGCCACGACCGCCGCGGGTGGCCGCTCCCTGGCCCACGGCGTGACGACCGGGGCGACCGCGAGCGTCGCGTCGTTGAGCGCCTTGCCGGTCGCGTAGACCGTGCCGACCGCCAGCAGCACGAGACCGACCGCCACGACCGCCTGGGTCGCCCGCCGCCGCACCGGGCGAGCCGCGAACCTCGAGCGTGTCGCGCGGCGTGTCCAGCGGCCGGACGCCGATCCGCGCCATCCGCGGGGCGAGCGCCGCGCTCAGGATCCCGACCTTGACCGCCATCCCGATCGCGAACGCCGCCGGGACCGCCGACAGGCCGATCGTCGGCGACAGCGTCTGGCCGGCGATGACGATGACCACGAACCCGGCGATCGAGGCGAGCGTCGGCAGGATCGTGTTGTGGGTGGCGTACAGCGCCCGGCTGAGGAGATGGGTCAGGCTCTCGAACGGGATCGAGAAGGCGAACACGGCCAGGATCGTCGTCGTCCGGGCGATGTCGTCCTCCTCGAACGCCCCACCGCCGAGCAGGATCCGGATCGCCGTCCCGCCGAACACGAACAGGACGAGTGCCGCGCCCGTCGTCAGGATCGCGATCACCGCGAAGTTGATCCCGAACACCCGGCCGAAGCCGCGCCGATCGCCGGACGCCGCGGCCGTCGACATGATCGGGAAGGCCGAGATCGCGAACGCCGCGCCGATCAGGCTGACCGGGACGCTCTGGAAGTTGCGGGCGAAGCTGACCGAGCTGACCGAGCCGGGCGCCAGCGTCGAGGCGAGCGCCGTGAAGTAGAGGAAGGTCAGCGGCTCGATCGGATGGCTGACCATCTTCGGGATCATCAGCCGGATGAACTCGCCGACCCCCTTGGCCCGGAGCGCGAAGCTCGACTCGCGGGCGGAACGGCGTCCGGTAGATGCCCGATGAGCCGAACGCCGAGATGCGCCAGCGCGCCGGCCAACGCCCCCACCGCCGCGGCGTAGATCCCGAGCTGCCCGTAGAGGAGCACCGTCCCGACGACGATCCCGCCGTTGTAGAGCAGCGGCGCCAGGCCGTAGGCGAAGAACCGGCCGTTGGCCACGAGGATCTCGCCGAGGACGATCGACGCGGCGAAGATCACCGGCGTGAAGCACATGATCCGGAACAGGTTCACGTACATCGCCTGCTGATCCGGCGAGAAGCCGGGGGCGATGACCGCGACGGTCTGCGGCGCGAGGACGAACAGGATCGCCGACGCGACCGCCATGACCACGACCGCCAGGGTCAGGATCGTCCGGGCGAACGCCTTGGCCGCTCGTCGGCCTGGGTCCGGAGCCCGATGAACACCGGGATGAACGGCGCGACGAGACCCCCGGCGACGAGCACGTCGAGGGCCAGCTCCGGCAGGACGAAGGCCGCGTTGTAGGCGTCGAGCTCGGGGCCGGCCCCGAAGGTCCGGGCGAAGATCCGATCGCGGACCAGGCCCATCGCGTAGCCCATGAACCCGAGCACCGACAGGACGATCGCGCCGCGGAAGAGCGCGGACGTCAGCAGCGTCCAGCCGCGCCGGATCAGGCTCGGTGGGCGGTCCGTGATGGCGGCGTTGTCCAGAGGTTCCTCCCCGGCCCGCGCGGGCCCGTCGCGTGAACCCTACGACGCCCGGGCGATCCTGCGGGTGTCGCAGGTGGTCCCGCGCCCGCCCGAAGGTGGTACCGGGCGTGGCACGGTGGTACCACCATCTGACGCCCGTATCAGCCCGGGCGGAGCCACGAGGCGCCCGCCCCAACCTGGTGATTCGGGTCGTTCCTTGCACCCCATGCAAGATCCCTGCTGCGGTTGCACGTGGTGCAAACAACAGCTTCGGACCCCGAGTGGTCAGGGTCATTCGGCTACGAACGTGCACCCTGTGCAAACCGCGCGCAGCTTCGAGACCGAAGACCCGATCCTTTGCACCCGGTGAACGTCTCATGCACGACCGAGTCCCAGACCGCTGACGCGCTTCGGACGTGTGCATCGTGTGCAAACGGCCCTGGCCCGCCCTCGGCGCCCCGCCCTTGGCGCCCGGCGCCTCGGGCGCGGTAGATTCGGGGCATGTCGACGATCCGGATCGCGGTCGCCTCGACGCCGCTGACGGCGACGCTCGATGAGGCCGTGCCGGCGGCGGTCGCCGCGATCGAGGAGGCCGGCCGGCTCGGCGCCCGGATCGTCTGCCTGCCCGAGACGGCCATTCCCGGACATCGCGTCCAGGCTCGGCCCGTGCCCGACGTGTCGGCCGAGGCGCTCGACGCCGCCCTGCGGGTGGTAGCCGACGCGGCTCGCCGCGCCGGGGTCGTGGCGATCGTCGGGACGGAGCGCCCCACGCCCGCCGGGCGCGAGATCGTGTCGGTCGTGATCGGTGCGGACGGCGCGCGGCTCGGCGTGCAGGCGAAGACGCAGATCGACCCGAGCGAGGAGGCGGACTACGTGCCGGGAGCCGGCCGCTGCGTCTTCACGGCGGAGGGCCTGACGTTCGGGATCGCCATCTGCCACGAGGCGTTCCGCTACCCGGAGATCGCCCGCTCGCTCGCGCTCGCCGGTGCGCAGGTCATCTTCATCCCGCATTACGTGACGACCGACGACGGCTCGCTGCCGACCCGCTGGTGCGACGCCTCGAACCCCTACAACGAGAAGGCGATCATGTGCCGGGCGCTCGAGAACACGGTCTTCGTCGCCGCGGCCGACGTCGCCGGACCCGACCAGGGCTCGATCACCGGGATCATCGCCCCGGACGGGACGCTCGTCGCGAGCCTCGACTACGGCCGGGTCGGCGTCGTCGCCGCCGACATCGAGCTCGATCGGGCCGACCGCCTGCTCGCCCTGCGCTGGGCGCCGGAGCGCAACCTCGGGCCGCTGGATCGGTCCTCGGTCGAGGCCTGAACAGGGCCAGCGAATTGGCTCCCGCCGAGGCCTGAGGTCCGTCCACAGACCATCGCAGTCGCGGCAAGGGCCGAAGCCACGCGTCGGACTCTTGACAGTGGCACGTTGCACTGTCATAATAACGCCATGCCCACCGACAACGAATACAGCCTGACCGACCTCGCCGACCTGGTCGGGGTCACGCCGCGGACCGTGCGCTACTACATCGCCCAGGGCCTCCTGCCGGCGCCCGACAAGGTCGGTCCCGGGGCGCGCTACACGGAGGGTCATCTCGACCGGCTCCGGCTGATCCGGCGGCTCCAGCGTGAGCATCTGCCGCTGGCCGAGATCCGGACACGGCTCGAGCCGCTCGACGACGACCAGGTCCGGGAGCTCCTGGGCTCCGAGCCGGTCGTCGTGGCCGAGGAACCCGCGATCGACTACATCCGCACCCTGCTGGCGAAGTCGACGGGCACCACACGGGGGGAGCCCGCCGGCTCGCCGGCGACATCGGGACCCGCACCGGCGTCGCGACCGGCGCCGAGCGCGGCACCCCTGATGCTCCGCCGGATGGAGTTCCTCGAGACCGACCGCGCGGCCGAGCCCGACGCGGCCCCACCGACCCCGCCGCCGAAACCGCCCCCACAAGCCGTCGGGGCCGACCGATCCCAGTGGGACCGGGTGGCCCTGACCCCGGACATCGAGCTGCATGTCCGACGACCACTCAGCCGCCTGCAGAACAAACAGGTCGATCGCCTGATCGCGATCGCCCGCGAACTCCTCGAGGGGGACCCGTCATGACCTTCACCGCCCGCCCAGACCGCCACTACATCCGTCCGACCTATCGGAGCGACCGCTTCGTCCTCGCCGAGATCACGGCGCCGCCGGCCCGCCGCGAGCACGTTCGACCTCCGGTTCGCCTCGCCTTCGTCATCGACCGTTCCGGGTCGATGAGCGGCGAGAAGCTGCGGCTGGCCAAGCTCGCCGTCGAGGAGTCGCTCGCGCGGCTCCACCCGACGGACGAGTTCAGCATCGTCGTCTACGACGAGCAGATCGACGTGGTCTTCCCGTCGGCGCCCGCCACGGATGACGCCCGCCGCTCCGCCCTGGCGCGGCTCCGCGAGATCGAGGCGCGCGGCAGCACGAACCTCGGCGAGGGCTGGCTGCGCGGATGCGAGCAGGTCGCCCTCGCGCTGTCGGCCGACGGGGTCAATCGATGCCTGCTGCTGACCGACGGGCTCGCCAACGTCGGCATGACCGACCCGGAAGAGCTGGCGCGGCACGCCGGTGAGCTCCGGATCCGCGGCGTGACCACGACGACGTTCGGGGTCGGCCAGGACTTCGACGAGGTCCTGCTCCAGGCGATGGCCGATGCCGGCGGCGGCCACTTCTACTTCATCCGCGACGCGGCCGGGATCCGCGACCACGTGACGAGCGAGGTCGGGGAGACGCTCGAGATCGTCGCCCGCGAGGTGACCATCGAGCTGACCGCGGCGGACGGCGTCATCGTCGATCCGCTCAGCCCGTTCCCGGCGGAGACGCGCGGGAGCCGGACCACGATCAGCGTCGGGGACCTTGTCGCGGACCAGCGGCTCCAGGTCGTCCTGAGGCTCAACTTCCCGTTCGGCGAGATCGGCCACACGTCGGGGACGATCCTCGGCGTGTCGGACCGGGAGGGCGTCCTCGGTCGCGCGATGGCCAAGCTCGGCTGGGAGTACGCCGACAACCACGCCAACGACGAGCAGCATCGGGACCGCGAGGTCGATCGGGCCGTCGCCCGGATCTTCGCCTCGCGGGCTCGCCAGGAGGCCACCGCCCGGAACCGGGCCGGTGACTTCCGCGGGGCGAGGGAGGCGCTCGTCAAGGTGGCGCGGCGGATCCGCGACTACGCGGGCCGGGATGCTGAGTTGCGGGCGATCGTCGCCGAGCTCGACCGGGAAGGCGAGGTCCTCGCCGCACCGATGGCCGAGATGTCCCGCAAGGAGATGTACTTCCAGAGCTCGAACGTGGCCCGGATGCGCAGCGCCCAGGGCCGGGCGATCCGCCACGAGGACCAGCCGACGCGCTGATCTTCGGGTCGAGATCCAGGCCGATGTCGATTCGGCACCCCGGCGTTCGTCGTTGGGGTGTCGGGTCGACGAGGCGATCGCCTCCAGCGCCAGGGACCCGGGAGAAGGAGTTCGAGCGATGGCAGGTGCACGGTTCATCCAGTTCGAAGTCGTCGGCAAGGACCAGAAGGCCCTCCAGGGCTTCTACGGCAAGCTCTTCGACTGGTCGTTCGACACGAACAATCCGACCGCCTACGGCATGACCGACCCGGCCGTGACCGGCGCGACCGTCGGTGTCGGCCCGAGCCAGGACGGCGGGAACGGTCACGTCACCGGGTATATCGGCGTGTCCGACGTGGACGCGACCCTGGCCCGCGCCGGCGAGCTCGGCGGCCGGACGATCATGCCGAAGTTCAGCCCGGCCCCGGGTGTGGCGATCGCCCTGTTCGCCGACCCCGAAGGTCACGTCATCGGCCTCACCGAGATGTGATCAGCGGGGATCCTCGGGTCCCCGCTCTGGCGAACGTGCCCGGCCCTTCGGGGAGCCGGGCACGTCGTCGTTCCGGGCCGTCGTCGTTCCGGGCGTGTCGGCGATGTCGGGAGTCGGCGTCGTTCGTGGGCGGCCGCGGACCTCGCTGCCGAGTGCCGGGCAGGCCGCTCCGCACGGCTCCCGAGCCGATTGGGCACGTTCCTTGCATCGCGTGCAAGAACCCGACCTGGCTTGCACGGTGTGCAAACAACGGCCCGGCGCACCCGCCCGCAGGCCCACACCTTGCATCAGGTGCAAGCCGTCCCACCTCTCGGCCGACGGGAGGCGGCTGACGGCCCGATCGTTGCATCGACTGCAAGATCCGAGACCACGTCGTCGATCCGAATGTCACCACGATCCGACGTGTGCATCCGGTGCAAACGCCTTCGGCCGGAGCCGACCTCGGCCCGATCGCCGACCTCGGACCTCGGCCCGATCGCCGACCCTCGGCTCGACTCGGCCGTCCTACCTCGGCAGGATCCCCTCGAGGCTCCAGACACGGGGTTCAAAGGGGACGAGCGAAAGGAGCACTCCCGGCTTCGACGCACGGTCGGCCGCGAAGCGCTCGCCGGCCTCGACTCCGAGGTAGCGTCCGGCGATCGCGCTCCGGAAGGGCGTCATGTCGCCGTCGGTCAGGGTGGCTTCACCTCGGACCTCGACGCCGCGGAACGGGGCGACGGTCTCGAAGATCAGGAGCGTGCAATGAGGGTCGCGCTCGAGGTGTCGGAGCTTGACGTCGCCGCGGGCGATCACGACCTCGAACGCTTCACCCGTCCAGCGGTGCCAGACCGGCGAGGTGTGCGGCGTCCCATCGCTCCGCATCGTCGTCAGGACGGCCGCCGACGGCGCGTCGAGCAGGGTGGCCACGTCCTCGAGGAAGAGCGACATCCGAACGAGGATACCGCCCGCCGGCGCCGCATCGGGCGCCCGCGAACGTGCCGATGTGGCCAGATTCGAACGAATGTGCTAGGCTTGTGACTCGCCAACCTTTGGCGAGCCTACGCGTGGTCGACCCCTTTCTCGAACGGACCGTGCGCCTGCGGTTCCCAGTTCGGGAAAATGTGGAGGTCACTGTGACCACCGGTACCATCAAGAAGGTCGTCGCCGATCGCGGCTTCGGCTTCATCACCGCCGATGACGAGAAGGATTACTTCTTCCATCGTGGCGGCCTCGACTCCTCGCTCGACTTCGACCGTCTGGTCGGCGGCGAGAAGGTCACGTTCGACATCGAGCAGAGCCCCAAGGGCCCGCGCGCGCTGAACGTCCAGAGCGCCTAGTCGACGCACCGTTCCCCTTCCGGGAACACACGAGACCCCGTCTTCGGACGGGGTCTTCTGGTATCCGGCGCTGACCGCGGCGCGACACGCCGACCGCTGAGCCGCTCCCGCGACGCGTCAGCCGCTCCCGCGACGCGTCAGCCGCTCCACCGGACGCGGACCACCTTGACCGGCTGAGCTAGGCCCTTGAGTGCCACGGTCTCGACATCGGCCGGCGCGAACTCGCGGCCGGACGCCTCGACGGTCTCGACGCTGGCCAGGATCTCGTCGCCCGACGCGTGGCCGCCGATCCGGGCGGCCTCGTGGACGCCGCGCCCGGCATACCCCTTGTCCACGCGCACCGCATCGGCCTGGTGGATGCCCACCCGGACCCGCGGGGCGAAGCCGGTCCGCAGGCGATGCTCGGCGAGGTCGCGCTGGAGGTCGATCGCGCAGGCGATCGCCCGATCCGGTGAGGCGAACGCGAGGAAGAACCCGTCGCCGGCGTGGTCGATCTCCTCGCCGTGGTGGCGGGACAGCAGCGCCCGGACCGCCTGGCGATGCCAGCGCAGGAGGTCGTCCCAGGCGTCGTCGCCGATCGCCTCGAGCAGCCCCGTCGAGCCGACGATGTCCGTGACCATGAACGTCCGGGTGACCCGGGTCGAGGCGCCGGATCGTTCGCGGTCGGCGAGCATCCGCCCGACCACGATCAGGTCGGGTTCGGCCCCGAGCCGCTCGAACACCGAGCGCGCCGAGCGGAGCTCGACCGCCGCCGCCTCGTTCTGGCCCATCTCACGCTGGATCGCCGCCAGCGCGACCCGGGCCCGCGCGGCTTCGTACGGACTGTCGGCCTCGATCCACTCCCGCACGGCTTCCCGAAGGTCGTTGCGGGTCTGGTCCGCTGGTGAGGTCCCAGCCTGGATCATGCCCCGGCTGTAGGCCCGCATCGCTCGGAGCGCGGCCGTGTCCCAGGCCGCGGCGATGTCCGCCAGCTCCGATGCCGCGGACCGCGCCGCCTCGGCATCGCCGGCCGCCAGGGCGATATCCACCAGGGGATAGAGGATCTTCGCCCGACGGAGAGGATGCGACGGCGAGCCGATCATCGGCTGCATCGGGAGCGTCATCGGGTCGTGCAGGAGACCTTGGAGCTCGGACAGCGCCTCACCCACCTGCCCTCGCGCGGCCATGAGGCGCGCCAAGCCGGGCTGTGGATCGCGTCCGAGCTCATGCGCCGTTCCGAACGCCTCTTCGGCGGCATCTGCGTCGCCCCGCTGCTGGAGGATCTCGCCGATCTGGTACCAGCCCTCGGCGGCGACCCCGGTGTTGAAGTCGCGCAGCTCGGCCACGCCCCGGCGCGCTTCGCGTTCCGCCTCCGGCCAGTCGCCCCGCAGCCGAAGCACCTCCGCACGATGGATCCGGCAGGTCCCGGGAAAGCCAGAAGCCAGCGACTGGCGGTCGCACCAGCGGGTGGCGGCGTCCGACAGCTCGCCGGCTCGACGGTATTCGCCCAGATCGTTCTCGGCCATCACCGACATGCAATACACGCTGTTGGTGGTGAGCGGCTGAAGTTGACCGGAGATCGCCGCGATGCCCGCCTGACCGAGCAACGCCAGCCCGTCGTTGACGCGCGACAGGCCGATCAACGCCCGGCCGCTGGCCGTCAGGCCCTCCGCCTGGACATCGAGGTTGCCCGTCTGGCGTCCGAGCTCGACCGCTCCCTCGGCGGCGGCGAGCGCCGCGGCAGGATCGCCCTGCGCCAGCGCGAGATGGGAGGCGTAGACGGCGAAGCGACCGTGGACGGCCGACGGTGGCTGGTCGGCCAAGAGCTCCTGGGCACGGCTGAACCACCCGACCGCCAGTCCGACCGAGAGCTTCTGGATGTGATCGAACGCGAGGTTCAAGGCGACGTTCGCGGCCGGCACCGGGGCGCCGACGGCAAGGTACTCGCCGAACGCACGCTCCCGAAGGGCGATCGCCTCGCCGAGATGGCCGCACCACCAGGCCGCGTCGCCGAGCGCGGCGACATCGTCCGGATCGACGAGGGTCGTGGGATCCACGGCCGAGTAGGCGGTGTACGCCGCCAGCCAATCCCGTCGCTCGACCGCCGCCCGTGCGACCTCGACGCCGTCCGCCATGCCCGTGCCCCCGATGGGTCGCGAGTATGAGCCTGCCGCGTCATCGAGACAATCGTCACCGGGCTCGAGCTGACGCACGGGCCGAGCGCCGAGCCGATCGCCGAGCCGACCGCCCTAGGCCGTTCGGGCCATGGCGACACGCTCGCAGGACGTCCAGGCTCCCGGCATGACCGAGCTGGCGATCGCGCGTCCCCGGCGGACGGGCGCGCCCCTTGCGTTCGGCGTCGCGGCGGCGTTCGTCGTCGTCGCGATCGCCGGTGCGCTGGTCCTGACCGGGCGTCTGTCGGTCGCGGGCGGCTGCGGGCCGCTCGAGGGCGCCTCGTGCGAGCGTGTCCTGTTCATCGGCAACAGCTACACGGACGTCAACGACCTGCCGCACGTCTTCGCCGAGCTGGCGGCTTCGGGCGGGCAGCACGTCGGGACCGGCAAGGTCGCGCCGGGCGGCGAGGAGCTGTCCGGCCACGTGACCCTTCCCGGAGACGCAGACCGCGCTGGCCGCGAAGGGTTGGGACGTCGTGGTCCTCCAGGAGCAGAGCCAGGTCCCGGCGATCGTCGCCGCCCGGATGCAGCGGATGGAGCCGGCGGCGAGGACGCTCGTCGGGAAGATCCGGGCGATCGGCGCGCGACCGATCCTGTTCGAGACGTGGGGCCATCGCGACGGCTCGCCCGAGGACGGCCTGCCCGACTTCGCGACGATGGAGGCTGCGCTCGAGCAGGGCTACGATCAGGTGGCGAGCGATGTCGGCGCGCAGGTCGCGCCCGTCGGCGTCGCCTGGCGGACCGCTCGACTGGTCGCGCCCCAGATCGACCTGTGGCAGCCCGACGGCAGCCACCCCACGATGGCCGGCACCTACCTCGCCGCGTGCGTGATATACGCGACGATCTTCGGGCGGAGTCCGGTCGGGCTCGGCTACGACGCAGGGCTCGGGGCCGACACGGCGCATGTCCTGCAGTCCGTCGCCGCGCAGACGGTGCTCGGCGCCGGTGGAGGGTCCGCGGCCCCGTAGTCGGTCGGTGGCGCGCCCGAGGCCCTTCGGTCGCAGAATGTCGTCGTGAGCGAGATCCCGATCGGTGACCGGGTCATCGGCACCATCCAAGGGGACATCACGCAGGTGCGTGCCGACGCCCTGGTGAACGCCGCCAACAGCCGCCTGGCCGGCGGGGGCGGCGTCGACGGCGCGATCCACCGCGCCGGTGGGCGGGCGATCATGGTCGATCTCGAGCGCCGGTATGGGCACGACCGACATTGCCCGACCGGCGGCGCGATCTTGTCGGTCGCCGGCGACCTTCCCGCCCTATGGGTCGTCCACGCCGTCGGCCCGGTCTGGCACGGCGGCGGGGCGGGGAGCCGGAGCTCCTCGCCTCGGCGTATCGGACCGCGTTCCAGGTCGCGAACGAGGCGGGCGCCCGCACCGTCGCTGCGGCCGCGATCAGCACCGGCATCTACGGCTACCCGATCGAACAGGCGGCGACGATCGCGGTCATCACCGCTGCCGAGCACCTCGCCGGCCCGACCACGGTCGAGCGCATCGACTTCGTGCTGTTCTCCGGCGACGCGCTCGACGTGTTCGACCGCGCGCTCGGTCGGGTGCGAGGCGCCGCCGACGGACCTACCGACCCTACTTGAAGGTCGACACCACGCGACCGGCGAGGGCTGGGTCTGACGTCGACAGGATGACGACGGCGCCGCCCTGCTCGAAGACGTAGTCGAGGGCGCCCTGGTCGCCGTAGTCGATGACCAGGACGGACTTGCCGCCGACGGTCGTCGTCTTGGTCGTGATCCCCGATGCGCTCGCGCCGAGCCACGTCTTGAGCAGCTCCTGGCGGAGCTCGCTCGGGGCGACGCCGTTGAGCTTGAGCGCCGTGATGTCGGCGTCGACCGTCGAGGTCGGGTCGAACGCCTCGGCGACCTCGAGATCGGCGGTCTGCTTGCCCTTCGACGTGATCCAGGCGACGAGGTCGTCGCTCGAGGGGTCACCGGCCAGGACGTCGGTCCCGGTCGTGCTCTGGACCGACATCGGGGTGCCGTCGACGGACTTCGGCATGATCGCCTCGAGGTCCGCGAACGCGTGGGCCTCGGTCGGCGTCGGCTCGGGGATGTCGGACGGGATCTCCTCGGACGGGACCGCGCCCAGGTCGATCGAGGACCCGGGCGCCAGCGTCGGCGCCGGCCCGCTGATCGTCGGGCCCTTCGCCTCGGCCGCGACCATCGCGTCGTCGACCGCCGAGGCGGCCGCGGTGAGGTCGTCGGGCGTCATGTTCTGCGCCGCGATCGAGGCGACGAGCGGGCCGCGCCGGATGTAGACCGAGGTCGTCGTCCCCGTCGAATCCTCGGTCGCCAGCGCCTCGTCGCCGACGTCGGCGAACGGGACGTCCGTGCCGCCGACCGCCAGGTCCGAGTCGTGCGAGCGCTTGACGACCACGTGGCCATCGGCGCCATAGCAGCTCACCCGGACGTTCATCGCCGGCCCGGTCGTGGGGCTGCCCGGACGGGGTCGGGCCGCTCAGGCTCGCGCCGTAGCCGTCGGTGTAGAAGCCGCTGCCGTTGATCGACCAGCCCGCTGGAAGCGAGTCACTGGTCGGGACCGCGTTCCAGGCGATCGTCCGGCAGGCCGAATCGGCGGCCGGCGTCTGCTTCGTGGCGGAGACATAGAGCGCGGCGGCGGCCACGATGAGCGCGAGCGCGCCGATCGTCCCCACGACGATGAGCCCGCGCCGGTCGGTCTTCGGGGTCGGGGTCACGTCCCGGCCGGGCTTGCCGCCGCCCGGGCCACGCTGGACCGAGCGCTCGGCGGGATCGCGCGGAGACGTCATGCAGGGTGCCCCATGGAACGGCTGACTGTGGCTGCGTCACCTGACAAGGTACTGAGACTTGGCAGAACGTGCCGGGGGAGGGGCGCCGCGGCCCGAGCCGCGGCCCGAGCCACCGTCCGAGCCCCGGTCCACTCCCGCCACGTCCCGAGGTCCGCCACGGCCCCAGCCCACTCTCAGTGGTCGGAATCGCGGTCAGCACGCTTGGTTGACCGCCCGGACGTGCGGATCGTGACCTCGACCACGCTTGGGCGGGCCGGATTCGACCACCCAGAGTGGCGGCCAGGCACGCCGCGACGCTCACCTGCCCCAGAGTGGCGTCCAGGCACGCCGCGACGTTCACCGGGCGGTGGCGGCGGCGCCAGCCCGCGTTCACATCGAGAAACCCGAACGCCGCCACGCTATCGTTCGAGGCATGTAGGGGGACCGAGTGGAGGACCAGGCCGAGGAGACCCGGGGCGAGGCCGCGGAGCGGCACGTCCACGACGCGCTCCGAGCGGCCCTTCCGCCCGAGTACCGGCTCTACGGCAACGCCCGCTGGTGCGCCAAGTCGCGGCGGGACGGGCCCGCCCACGACGGCGAGGCGGACCTGGTCATCGTCCATCCCGAGGCCGGGCTGCTCGTCGTCGAGGTCAAGGCCGGCGAGCCGCGCCGGGGGGCGGCCGGAAGCTGGTGGCTCGGGCCGCACGAGCTCCGGCGATCGCCGTTCGCACAGGCCGAGGCGGCCAAGCACGACCTCCGACGGGCCCTCGAAGCGCTCCCGGACTGGCCGGCCCACGACGAACCCCGGGCCGGGCAGGCCGTCGCCTTCCCCGACGTCGACCTGGCGAGCCTTCCGCATGGCCATGCCCTGCTCGGGCCGGACGCCCCGCTCGAGATCGTCCTCGACGCCGACGCGCTGGCGACGCCGCTGGCCGCTCGCGCCGCCGTCGACCGGGCCTACGGCTACTGGGTCGGCGATGGCAGTCGCGGCCGGCCGCTCGGCGCCGCCGGGATGCAGCGGGTCGACGAGTACCTCGCCCCGACCGTCGCGCTCCGTCGCCTCCTCCGCCACGACGTCGACGACGATCGCGCTCGGTTGATCGGCGCGTCGCAGGAGCAGCGTCGCACGCTGGACGTCGCCCGGAACGTCCGTCGGGCGGAGGTCGTCGGGCCGGCCGGCAGCGGCAAGTCGATCGTCGCCGTCGAGAAGGCCCGGCGGCTCGCCCGCGAGGGCTTCCGGACGCTGTTCGTGTGCTTCAACCAGCCGCTCGCGACGGCCGTCCTGCACGATGTCGAAGGGCTGACCGCGGGCGATCCCGAGACGGCCGCGCGGCTTCACGTCTCGACCTTCCACCGCCTGTGCGAGACGCTCGGCGAGCGAGCCGGGGTCCTCGGCGCCGAGACCCGACGAGCCGCCGCGAGCCTGGTGGGAGGAGACGCTGCCGGCCGCCCTCGACGCCGCGATCGAGGCGCTGCCCGACGAGCGGTTCCACGCGATCGTCGTCGACGAGGGGCAGGACTTCGAGCTGGCGTGGCTCGAGTCGCTGTCGTTCCTGCTCGAGGACCCCGAGCACGACGTCCTGTGGATCTTCCACGACCCCGGCCAGGCGCTCTTCCGGGACGACCGCGTCGCCGAGCTCGGCCTCGAGCGGCTCGAGCTGTTCCACGACTACCGCTGTCCGGCGCCCGTCGGCGAGCTCGCGGCGCGCTTCTACCACGGCCCGGGCGAGCCGATCGTCATCGCGTCGGGCGGTCGCGCGCCGCGGGTGATCGTCGCCAAGACCGACGCCGAGACCGTCGAGGCGCTCCGCGTCGAGCTCCATCGGCTGACGGTCGACGAGGGGATCCGGCCCTGGCAGATCGTCGTGCTGTCCGGTCGGTCCGCCGCCGACAGCGCCGTCTGGCGGGCGCGGACGTTCGGCAACCAGGTCCTGTGGAACGGCGCGATCGACGATGCCGGCCGATCCCTCCGCCTGCCCGCCGACGAGGTCCCCGACGAGCCCGGCGACGTCGTCCGGTTCGAGACGATCCGCCGGTTCAAGGGCCTCGAGCGCGAGGTCGTCGTCCTGTGCGAGCTGCCCGATACCGGCGAGCGCCTCGACCAGCTCCTCTACGTCGGCCTGACCCGCGCCACGACCCAGCTCGTCGTCATCGCGCCACGCAAGCTGGCCGGGCGGCTCCATTGATGCCCGTGCCACTGGCCCGTTCCGGAGGCCGGGCCCCTTCGCCGCGAGCCCATCGCCACTGGGAGTGGTCGGAATCTCGACGACCGCGCTCGGCGAAACGCCCCAACCGCCTCCAACCGGCCATTTCGACCGCCAGGCACGCCTGGATCGCTTGCGATCGGCCACTCCGAGTGGTCGCGATCACGAGCCGCGGCCGAGGCCCGCGCCACGAACCGCGGCCGGCGTCCGCGCCACGAAACGCGGCCGAGGCCCGCGCCACGAACCGCGGCCGGCGTCCGCGCCACGAAACGCGGCCGAGGCCCGCGCCACCCGCCCCGCGCCACTGGCAGTGGTGGGAGTCACGACCACCGCGCTCGTCCGATCGCCAGAACCGGCCGATCGAAGGGTCCACCACGCTTGGAGCATCGCGATCCGGCCACTCCGGGTGGTCTCGATACCGACCGCCACCGGGCAGAAAGGCCGATGAGCGCGACGATGTCACCCGAGCTGTCACGACGACCCGCCAGGATGTCGTTGTGAGGCACGTACCGGGTGTCGAAGCGGCGAACGGGGGCGCGATCGGGCCCTCGGGTGCGGTCGCGCCCGCCAGCACGTCCTTCGCGTGCGCGACCTGCGGCGCGATCCTGGACGGTGACCCCGACGAGGACCCGACCGGCGACGCGGGCCTGCCGATCTGCGGCGAATGCGACCGCAGCCGAACCTTCGATGTCGACGTCCA
This sequence comes from uncultured Chloroflexia bacterium, assembly GCA_963744115.1. Classification (GTDB taxonomy): domain Bacteria; phylum Chloroflexota; class Limnocylindria; order Limnocylindrales; family CSP1-4; genus Chersky-267. The sequence goes on from CAVUSI010000002.1 coordinate 740,227, forward strand.
GCTGATGGCCGAGGACGACGCCCGATGAGGCCGACCGCCGATCAGGTCTTCGCGACTCGCTTCGCCCCGCCTGGATACGGATGCGGCTCGCCGAGGTTGATCCGCGCCGAGGCGATGAGGTCCTGGCCCGCCCCGAACAGCCACGTCCGTCCGCCGGGGTGGACGGAGTCGAGTGCGAGGGTTCGGGGAGCCCGCCCGGCGTCGACCGCCGCGATGATGGCCGGCCAGGCGTCGAGGGTCGACCTGTACCGCCCGATCACCTTGTTCGACGGGAGTAACCGGAGCCGATACTCGATCGCGCCATCGGATCTCGGATCTCGCCCGACTCAGGGCTCCGCTCGGGGGTTCGCACTCCGGGCTCGTCCGGAGCGCTATCGCTCTTCGTAGACACGTCGTTCGCGCTTCGAGGCGCGCCATGCGGAGATGATCCGCGGCCGAAGGCCGCTCGTGAGATGCGATCTCGTCGGTTAGGTCGCCACTCGATTAGTTCGAGCGGCCCGAGGCGACGGGGACTGACCGAGTCCGTCCAGGGCAGTGATTTCAAGTCGGCGGCCGGACGTGATCTTGTAGCGATCGCCGTCTGCGAAGCGCGCGTCGAGGACAAGGCATCGGGCAGGGACGCCACGCGCCAACTCGGACTGAACGACCGGCCACGCCTCCGTGGTGGACGCGAATCGGCCGACGATCTTGTCCGAGGGAGTCAGGCGAAGCTCGTACCCAACGGCATCGTCGATCTGAATCTCGTACCCGTCAGGGAAGAGGGGACCCGTCGTCCGCCGGAGGCCACCGAACTCGACGATCTCGGGAACCTCAAGGTCGTCGTCGGCGCTGTTCGTAGTCATCGCGTTCGCGCTTCGTGGCGCGCCATGCGGAAATGATTCGCGGCACCTCGTGGCCGCGCTGTGACGTTACCACGGCGAGCAACCGGGGCCGGTCCGACCAGCCACCCCGGACTTATCGCGCGGTGCATCGCGCCTGCACCAGGCAGGTGACCGAATGACGACGGCTGCTACGCCCGTCGACCTGACCCCTGAGCAGCGACGGATCGTCGAGTATGGGGGCTCGCCGGGCTGCCGGAGTCCGCGGCCGGCGTCACGGTCAACCGGCTCTGCGCGTCCGGGCTGGCCGCCGTCGTCGGCGCCTGCCATGCGGTGATCGCGGGCGACGGCGACCTCTTCGTCGCGGGCGGCGAGGAGTCGATGAGCCGCGCGCCGTTCGTGACGCCGAAGGCCGAGAAGCCGTTCGCGCGCGGCGACCGGCCGCTCTACGACACGACGCTCGGCTGGCGCTTCACGAACCCGAAGCTCGTCGGAGCTGTTCCCGCCGGAGTCGATGGGCGAGACCGGCGAGAACGTCGCCGAGCGCTGGGGCGTCTCGCGCGAGGATCAGGACGCGTTCGCGCTCGCAGTCGCAGCAGCGCTGGGCGGCCGCCGACGAGGCGGGCCGCTTCGCCGACGAGCTCGTCCCGGTCGGCGACGTGACGCGCGACGAGCATCCGCGGCCCGACACGACGCCGAGAAGCTCGCCGCGCTCAAGCCCGCGTTCCGCGCGGGCGGCACGGTCACCGCCGGCAACGCGTCCGGGATCAACGACGGCGCCGCGGCGCTCGTGATCGCGTCGGAGGAGAAGGCGCGCGAGCTCGGCGTCGAGCCGCTCGGCACGTTCGTCGGCAGCGCGGTCGCCGGCGTCGACCCGCGCGTGATGGGCATCGGGCCGATCCCCGCCGTGCGCAAGCTGCTCGACGCGCACGCGGCGTCGACGTCGGCGCAGATCGACCTCGTCGAGCTGAACGAGGCGTTCGCGTCGCAGAGCCTCGCCGTCGATCCGCGAGCTCGGCCTCGACCCGGAGAAGGTGAACGTCAACGGCGGCGCGATCGCGCTCGGCCACCCGCTCGGCATGAGCGGCGCGCGCCTCGTCGTCTCGCTCCTGCACGAGCTCCGCCGCCGCGGCGGCCGCTACGGCCTCGCGACGCTGTGCGTCGGCGTCGGCCAGGGCCAGGCGGCGCTGTTCGAGCGCTCGGCTAGCCGACGGGCGGGCGGATGTAGATCACGCCCTCGTGCTCGATCGGCACGAACGGCGCGCCGACGCTGAAGACGACGCCCTCGACCTGGTGGAAGACGCTCGCCGCCTCGCCTCGCCGACGGGGACGACGATGCCGACCTCGTCCTCCGGCTCGGCGTCGAGGCCCTCGTCGCGCAGCGCCTCGAGCAGCCGGTCGCGATCGGGGATGCGCGCGGCCTCGACCTGGATCGTGCTCGACATCGTCCGTCTCCTCTCGTCGGCTTCGGATCCGAAATCTACCGTCCGAATCCAGCGCCGGCCCGGCGCGACAAACGCGCTAAGTTCCGCGCGATGGCGGTCGACGGCGGGCAGGAGTACGGGCTCTTCATCGGCGGCGAGGTCGTCGAGCCCGCCTCGGGCGAGATCCGCGACCTCGCTCGAGCCGGCGACCGGCGAGCCGCTCGGCCCGCGCGGCGATGGCCGGCGAGGCCGACGTCGACCGCGCCGTCGAGGCCGCCCGCGCCGCGCTCGACGGCCCGTGGGGCAAGACGCCGCCGAACGAGCGCGCGCGGCTCCTGCACGCGCTCGCCGACGCGATCGTCGCGAACCGCAAGGAGCTCGCCGAGCTCGAGTCGCGCAACGTCGGCAAGGCGATCTCCTCGGTCAAGGCCGAGGTCGCCGGCGCCGTCGAGAACTTCCGCTTCTTCGCCTCCGTCGTCGGCTCGATCGCCGGCCGCTCGAATCCGATCGGCGGCTCGCTGCTCAGCTACACGCTGAAGGAGCCGGTCGGCGTCTGCGCGCAGATCGTGCCGTGGAACTACCCGCTGCTCATGTCCGTCTGGAAGCTCTCGCCGGCGCTCGCGGCCGGCTGCGCCGTCGTCCTCAAGCCCGATCCGCAGACGCCGCTCAGCGTGCTGCGGATCGCCGAGCTCGCGACCGAGGTCGGCTTCCCCGCCGGCGCGATCAACATCGTCCCGGCCGACGGCCCGACGACCGGCTCGTACCTCGTCCAGCATCCCGGCGTCGACAAGGTCGCGTTCACCGGCTCGACGCGCGACGGGCGAGCGAGATCATGCGGCTCTGCTCCGACCCGATCAAGCGGCTCACGCTCGAGCTCGGCGGCAAGAGCCCGAACCTCGTCTTCGCCGACGCGAACCTCGACGACGCGATCCCGAGCTCGGTCTGGTCGATCTACTACGCCGCCGGCCAGAGCTGCGAGGCGCGCTCGCGCGTGCTCGTCGAGGCGTCGATCTACGACGACTTCGTCGCGCGCTTCGCCGAGGCGCGCGAAGCAGCTCAAGGTCGGCGACCCGCTCGACGCCGAGACGCAGGTCGGCTCGCTCATCTCGACCGCGCACCGCGACCGCGTGCACGGCTTCGTCGAGCAGGGCCGCGAGGAGGGCGCCGAGGTCGTCGCCGGCGGCGAGGCCGGCGACGGCGCGGGCGCCTTCTATCTCCCGACCGTGCTCGCCGGCGTCGACAACGCGATGACCGTCGCGCAGGAGGAGATCTTCGGCCCGGTCGTGACCGCGATCCCGTTCGAGGACGAGAAGGACGCGATCCGGATCGCGAACGACGTCCGGTACGGCCTCTTCGCGACGGTCTGGACGGGCGACCCGGCGCGCGGCCACCGCGTCGCGCGCGCGATCAAGTCCGGGATGGTCGGGATCAACATGCCGTTCACCGCGTTCCCCGGGATCCCGTTCGGCGGCTACAAGCAGTCGGGCTTCGGCCGCGAGCTGTCGATCGACACGCTCGACCTCTATCTCGAGACGAAGGGCGTGCTCTTCTCGACGAGCCCGAAGCCCTTCAATCCGTTCGGGCTCTGAGCGCCACCGGCCGGACGATCGTCTTCTTCCCGGAGGGCGCGTTCGGTCCCACGAACAACTGCGTGGGCATCGGCGACGTCCTGCGCAGGCGCGGCCACCGGGTCGTGTTCATCGTGGAGGAGTCGTTCGCCGGCACGCTCGAGGCGAAGGGCTTCGAGGAGCGGACGATGCGGCTCGGCCGCGCCGCCCGACGGAGCCCGAGGAGCCGGGCCAGTTCTGGAAGGACTTCATCCGCGACACGGCGCCCGTCTTCCGCAAGAGCACCTTCGAGCAGCTCGGCGAGTTCATCGCGCCCGACCTGGCAGGCGCTCGTGGACGGCGCGCGCTACGTCGACGACCGCGCTCGCCGAGATCTTCGCGGAGGTCGCGCCCGACGTCGTGGTCGAGGACAACGTCGTCGGCTTCCCCGCGATCCCGGCGAGCGGCCGGCCATGGGTGCGGATCGTCTCGTGCAACCCGCTCGAGGTGAAGGATCCGGCGCTGCCGCCGACGTTCTCGGGGCTTGCCGCTCGACGACCGCTCGAGTGGGAGGCGTTCCGGGACGAGTACGCCCGGCAGGTGGGCGAGCTCCAGGAGTCCTTCTCCGAGTTCTGCGTCGAGCGCGGCGCGCCGGCGCTCCCCGAGCTCGAGCTGATCCACGAGTCGCCGTGGCTCAACCTGACGCTCTATCCCGACGAGCTCGACTATCCGCGCAGCCGTCCGCTCGGGCCGGCGTGGCGGAACCTCGCAGACCAGCGTGCGCGCGACGGACGCGCCGTGGTCGCCGCCGGAGCGCGACGGCCGCGCGCTCGTCTATCTCAGCCTCGGCTCGCTCGGCTCCGCCGACGTGTCGCTGATGCAGCGGCTCGTCGCCGAGCTCGCCGACACGCCTCACCGGTACATCGTGAGCACGGGGCCGCAGCACGCCGAGTACGAGCTCGCCGAGAACATGGTCGGCGAGGAGTTCCTGCCGCAGACCTCCGTCCTGCCGCACGTCGACGCCGTGATCACGCACGGCGGCAACAACACGACGACCGAGTGCATGTGGTTCGGCAAGCCGATGCTCGTGCTGCCGATCTTCTGGGACCAGCACGACAACGCGCAGCGCGTCCACGAGACGGGCTTCGGGATCAGGCTCCCGACCTACGACTTCGAGGATGGCGAGCTCGCGGCGACGCTCGACCGCGTGCTCGCGGACGAGGCCCTGCGCGCGCGGTGCGCCGCGGCCGGCGAACGGCTGCGCGCAGCTTCCCGGGACGGTGGCTCGCCGCCGACCTGATCGAGGCGTCGCTACTTCTTGAGCGAGAGCGCGGCCCCGGCCGCGAGCAGCGCGATCCCGAGCACGCGCGGCCAGTGCAGCGCGATCCGGTCCGAGCCGAGCAGGCCCCAGCGGTCGATCGCCGCGCCCATCGACGAGCTGCCCGGCGATGAGGATCCCGACGGTCGCCGCGACGCCGATGCGCGGGCCGGCGTAGGTGACCGTGAAGACGATGAGCCCGCCCATCAGGCCGCCGAGCAGCATCCACCAGGGCTGGTGGAAGGCGTCCCTGAATCCGCCGAGGCTCTGGTGCGCGAGCGCGAGGATCGATGACCGCGAGCACCGCGGTCAGCGTGGTCCCGAACGCGACCGCCTCGAGCACGCCGATGCGCTCGCCGAGCCGCGACTGGAGCGCGACCTGGATCGAGCCCGCGAGACCGGCGGCGATCGCCAGCACCGTCGCGATAGCACTCCCGGACACGGCCGGGAACGCTACAGCCCGGGGTCGTCAGCGCCCGACCTGCGCGAGGTACTCCTCGAGGTTGCGCGGGTCGGGCGTCAGCCGCCTGCGGACCGGCGGCTCGCCGGTCACGGGCTGGTAGCCGGCGAACTCGGAGTCGATCACGCCCTCGCCGCCGGTGAGGCCCGGCGAGCTGGCGCCGCAGCTCCTGGACGCGCGACGCGGGCAGGGTCGCCTCGAGCACCGACAGCTCGCCGCGCGCCGAGGGCGTCGTGGCTCCGGCGCCGAGACGGCCGAGGGCGGCGAGCATCGGGCCGATCGCCTCGGTCGGCACTTCGGCCGCGATCCGGAAGACCGGCTCGCACACCGCCGTGCCGGCGTGCGCGAGCGCCTGCATGAGCACGAGCGGCGTCAGCCTCTTCATGTCGCGGGTGGTGGGCATCGGCCCGCGCCGCGACGGCGGGCCGTCGGCGAGGCTGTACGCGATCTTCGTCACGGTCACCACGCAGTCGGTGACCTGCCAGCCGTAGAGACCCTCGGTCGAGCGCGAGCCGGACGTACTCGCCCATGTGCTGCGCGAAGGCGTCGAAGGTCTTGAAGGTGTAGAGCGGCGCGTCGCGCGGGTCGATGCCGGGAGCGGCGACCACCTCGATCCCCGAGCCCGGCGCCGCCGGCTCGACGCGCAGGCCGAGGTCGGCGTGGAACGGGTTCGTCGGCGTGTTGAGGATCTCGACCGCCTCGCCGCGTCCCGATCGGCCGCTCGACGCAGATCGTCGTCGTCTCGCGGAACGCGACCTCGAGGCCGTACTCGTCCGCGAGCGTCGCCTCGATCACCTCCCGCTGCACCTCGCCGTAGAGCGAGACCGAGATCTCCGCCCGCGTGTCGTCCTGGCGGACGTCGATCAGCGGGTCCTGCTCGGCGAGCTGCCCGAGCGCGACGCGCAGGCGCTGGCCGTCCGCGGGGTCGACCGGCTCGACGACCGACTCGAACGTCGGCGGAGCGAAGTGATGGTCGACGTCGCGGCGCGGCTCGCCGAGCCAGTCGCCGATCTGGATCTCCGCGAGGCCCCAGAGCTTCGCGATCTCGCCCGCGTGCACCGCGTCCCGCTGTACGGCGTCGCCGTCCGCGAAGACGCGGACCGCGGTCACCTTGCCGGCGTCGAAGCGGTCGCGGACGCGTCACGGCTCCCGAGAAGAGCCGCGTGTACGCGATCCGGTGGCCCTCGGGTCGCGCTCGATCTTGAAGACGCGGGCCGAGAGCGGTCCGTCGCCGTCCCCGGCCTGCGCCGGCAGGAGCTGCGCGATCCCGCTCCATCACCTCATCGACGCCGGCGCCGGTGAGCGCCGAGCCGAAGAAGACGGGATGCAACGTTCCCGCCCGTGCCCGCTCGGCGAGGTCGCCGTCGGCGGTCCCGAACGAGGCGAACGAGGCGGCTCGCGCCCGAGCTCGTCCGCCGAGCCCATCGGCACGACGTCGGGCGTCAGGCGCTGCTCGATCTCGTCGAGCACGCGCTCGGGGTCGGCGCCGACGCGGTCGATCTTGTTCACGAAGAGCAGCGTCGGCACCTCGCAGCCGCTGCAGCGCGCGCATCAGGATCCGCGTCTGCGGCTGCACGCCTTCGACCGCCGAGACGCACGAGCACGCAGCCGTCGAGCACGCTCAGCACGCGCTCGACCTCGGCGATGAAGTCCGGGTGGCCGGGCGTGTCGATCAGGTTGACGGTCACGTCGTCGATCGGGAACGAGACGACGGCGGACTTGATCGTGATGCCGCGCTGCTGCTCGAGCGCGAGCGAGTCGGTCTGCGTCGTCCCCTTGTCGACGCTGCCGACCTCGTCGATCACGCCGGCCGCGTACAGCAGCCGTTCGGTGAGAGTTGTCTTACCGGCGTCTACATGCGCCAGGATTCCCAAGTTCAGCAGTTCTGCGAAGCACGCGTCCATACCCTCCAAGTAGGTCATCGCGGCCTTTTCGATGGCAATGAACGGTGCGCGCACGCCGCCTCCTTCGGGTTGCTCGCAGTGGCGCTTGCGAAAGAGAGAATAGTCGGCGCGATGCCGATCTTCCAGCCCGAGCTCGAGACGCTGCCGCGGCCGGAGCTCGAGCGGTTGCAACGCGAGCGCCTGCGGGAGAGGTTCGGCGTCGAGCCCGAGGCGCTCCCTGAGCTGCCCTTCCGCGTCAAGTCGGAGCTGAGGGACGCGTATCCGTTCGGGCTGCTGCAGGTGCCGCTCGCGGAGTGCGTCCGGATCCACGCTTCGTCGGGAACGCGCGGGAAGGCGACGATCGTCGCGTACACCCGGAACGACCTCGCGGCCTGGGCGGACTGCTGCGCGCGGGCGCTTGCTGCGGCCGGAGCCGGTCCGGGCACGGTCGTCCACGTCGCGTACGGCTACGGCCTCTTCACCGGCGGCCTCGGTCTCCACTACGGCGCCGAGCGGCTCGGCTGCACGGTCGTTCCTGCCTCCGGCGGGAACACGCCGCGCCAGGCGCAGCTGCTCGAGGACCTCGGCGCCGAGATCCTCTGCTGCACGCCGAGCTACGCGCTCGCGATCGCCGACCACGTCTCCGAGCTTGCGCGCCTCAACCTCAGCGCCGGCGTCTTCGGCGCCGAGCCGTGGACGGAGGGACTGCGCGAGGCGATCGAGGCCGCGCTCGAGCTGACGGCCGTCGACATCTACGGCCTGTCGGAGGTGATGGGGCCGGGCGTCTCGTCGGAGTGCGTCGAGGGGCGCGACGGCGCGCACGTGAACGAGGACCACTTCCTCGTCGAGGTGATCGATCCGGCAGTCGGGCCGAGCCGCTGCCGGACGGCGAGGTCGGCGAGCTCGTCTTCACGACGCTGACGAAGGAGGCTTTGCCGCTGCTCCGCTACCGCACCGGCGACCTCGCCTCGGTCGACACGCGAGCCGTGCGCCTGCGGCCGCACGTTCGCGCGGATGTCGCGCGTCGTCGGCCGGACCGACGACATGCTGATCATCCGCGGCGTCAACGTCTTTCCGAGCGAGATCGAGCGGGCGCTGCTCGCGATCCCGGAGCTGGCGCCGCATTACCAGCTCGTCGTCGAGCGTCCCGGGCACCTCGACGAGCTGACCGTGGAAGCCGAGCTGCGCGAGCGCGAGCCCGGCGGCGAGAGGCTCGAGGCGTTCGTCGCCGAGCGGCTCGGGCGCGCGCTCGGGCTGACCGCGCGCGTGCGACTCGGCCCGCCCGGCAGCGTCCCGCGCAGCGAGGGCAAGGCCCTGCGGGTCCTCGATCGCCGGGCGTAACCGCGAGCGTTGATCTTTCGTTCAAGCGTCGGATGAGCGAGCAGCACGACGCGAACCCGAACGAGATCGACGGCTGGCCGCTGCCGTCGCGGGACGTCCTCCGGGAGCTAGACCCTCCCGTCGTCGTCTGGTCGGAGTCCGATTCGGCTACGCCGCAGACTCATCGCTCTGCCAGAGGCTGAACGCGTTCCCTTCGGTGTCCTTGCAGCCGGCGAACCAGCCGTAGTTCTGTACCGGCATCTTGTCCTCGGCCTCGCCGCCGAGCTCGCGCACCTTCGCGATGCGTCGCGTCGATGTCCTCGGTGTCGAAGTAGACGCGTAGCGGGCCTTTCTCGTCGGTCCCGACGATCGCGCCGCCCTGGTCGTCGCCGGTGCGGAACATCCGGTAGTCCATCTCCGGCGACATCGGAGGCCCGATCTCCCAGCCGAAGACGCCGCTGTAGAATCCCTGCGCGCGCTCCGAGTCCGCCGCGTTGATCTCGACGTGCACGAGCTTGCCTGCCATCGTTCCTCCCTCGCTGCCCGGTTATCGTCCTTCGCCAGCTACCGAAAGGAGTTTATGTACCGGGTCGCAGTCCTCTACGAGCAGGAGCCGGACGCGGAGGCGTACGCGGAGCACGCGGAGCACTGTGCGCAGGTGCCGAACGGCGTCTTTCGCCACGGCAAGGTCACGGGCGCGCCGATGGGCGAGCCGGCGCACGCGTACTACGCCGAGTGGGAGTTCGCCGACGAGCAGGCGTTCCAGACGGCGATCCGCAGCGACGAGTTCATGGCGACGGGCAAGGACGCGTACAAGCGCGGCTTCCCGCAGCCGACGGTCGAGTTCGTCGAGCTCTCGTAATGGCGGAGGTCGAGATCGCGCGCGACGGCGCCGTCCAGACGATCACGCTCAACCGGCCCGACAAGCTGAACGCGTTCACGCGCGCGGTGCACGACGGGCCTGCGCGCGGCGCTCGAGGAGGCGCGCGACCCGGACGGTGCGCGCGGTCGTCATCACCGGCGCCGGCCGCGGCTTCTCGGCCGGGCAGGATCTGACGGAGTTCGGCGAGGGCGGCGACGTCGGCGGCGATGCTGCGCGCGACGTACCACGTCAACATCCTCGCGATCCGCGCGCTCGAGAAGCCGGTGATCGCCGCGGTGAACGGCGTCTGCGCCGGCGCGGGGCTCTCGCTCGCGTGCGCGTGCGACATCCGCATCGCGTCCGACGCCGCGTTCTTCGTCCCCGGCTTCGTCGGGATCGGCCTGATCCCCGACTCCGGCGGCACGTACTTCATCCAGCGCCTGCTCGGGACGCCGCGCGCGTTCGAGTGGATGACCTCGAACCGGCGGCTGACGGCGGCGGAGGCGCACGCGTGGGGGCTCGTCTCCGAGGTCGTCGAGGCGGACGCGTTCGCGGCGCGGGTGGCGGAGCGCGCGGCCGAGCTCGCCGCCGGCGCCGACGCGCGCGATCGCGCTGACGAAGCGGCTGTTCGACGACGCCGGCGACGTCGACGCTCGAGGAGCAGCTCGAGCGCGAGGCGCGAGCTGCAGGCCGAGGCGGCGCAGACCGAGGACTTCCGCGAGGGCGTCGCCGCGTTCGTCGAGAAGCGCGCGCCCGACTTCAGCGGCCGCTAGCTGAGCAGCGACGAGCGATCGATCTCGCCCTCGCCGGGGAAGCGGCGCTCGGCGTGCTTCGAGAAGACGAGCTCGCCGTCGCGCGATCGACGTCGAACTGGCCCTTGCCGCCCGGGATCGCGCTGCGCGTCGACTCCACGCTCGCGAAGCATGGCCACGAGACTCGCGGCCCGTGGGTCGTAGCCGCTTCAGGTCGGGCAGTAGAGGATCTCGACCCCCACGGGAGAGACCCTACCGAGAGCGTCGGGCGCTACGCGGCCTGCGCGGTCTCGCGGAGAGCCGTCTCGATCCGCTCGGCGATCTCCGGATACTCCTGCTGCAGCCGCCGGAACTCCGTCCCGAAGAGGACGAGCACCTGCGACGGCGAGGTGGTCGTGACCGTCGCGGTCCGCCGCCCGTCGCCGAGGATCGCGAGCTCGCCGAAGAAGTCGCCGGCGCCGAGCGTCCGCACCTCGCTCGCCGTCGACCGTGACGGTCGCGGTGCCGTCGCGGAGGACGAAGAACTCGTAGCCGGACGCGCCTTCGCCGGTGAGGTTGACGCCGGCGCTGACCTCCTGGAGCTCGAACCACGGCGCGATCGCCGCCCGCTCGTCCGGCTCGAGCGACTCGAAGAGCGGGATGCCGGCGAGGTCGTCTGCGGTGGCGGCGGGCATCGCGCCGCTGACCCTACCCGCGGCGCGGCGGCGGCTTCCAGGCCTCGTCACCGGATCGTCACCATCGGCGGTGCGATACTCGGCGCCGTGGACGAGGACGATCTGAAGAAGCTGGAGGCGGCGGGCTCGGAGCTCTCGTTCGGCGCCGGGCAGGTGCTGATCGAGCGCGGCAAGCCGGGCACCGGCCTCTACGTCGTGCTCGAGGGCCACATCGTGGTGGAGGCGCCCGAGGGCACGCGCGAGCTCGGCCCCGGCACGGTGGTCGGCGAGCGGGCGCTCCTGTCGGAGGACGGGACGCGCTCGGCACGCGTCCGCGCGCTGACGTTCGGCAGCGTCGTCGCCGTGGAGCGGGCAGAGGTCGACCGCCTCTGCGCCGAGGATCCCGAGTTCGCCGAGCGCCTCGCCGCAGGGTCAGAGCCTCCGAGAGGATCGACCTCTGCGCGCGGGGTCGAAGCCCGCTGCTCTGTCCTCTGAGCTACGGAGGCGCGGCGCGAGTGCGGATGGAGGGAGTCGAACCCCCACTGGCCGGTTTCTGAGACCGGTGCCTCTGCCGGGTTGGGCCACGTCCGCAAGGGAGCCGCAGGCTCATGCTGCCGGAGCGTGCGGCTCGTCGTTCGGTGCTCAGGCCGCCGGACGGGGCCGGGGCCGGAAGGGTCGGTGCTCGTCCCGCTCGCGGCGCAGCTGGCGCCGCACCTCGAGCTGGACGACCTTCGCCGGCCGCTGGGCGACCGGACGCGGAACGGCGTAGAGATGCCGGTGCATCGGCGTTCTCCTCTGCTGTTGGAAGGGCTCGACCGGTCGGCCGGTGGGCGCGGAGAGTCGCCGCAGTCCACACCTGGTGGTGTGTCTTGTCCCTTACGTCATGAGCCGTGACGCATGCCGGCCGCTGCGCTGTGCGGTAGCGGACTCGAACCGCCCTAGCCCGGCCCTGGCGTTACCCAAGCGGGATCCAAAGTCCCGTGGATTGCAGCTCTTCAGGGCTGCTGCCGCCCTGGTGCGCGCCCCACGGCGACTCTCCGCGCCCACCGCCGTTACTCGGCGAGCGAATTTGCCCAGTTCGCCGCCTGCAGCGCGACGTCGAGCTCGCGACGGTCGCGGGCGAGCTCGTCGACCGTGCGGCGGAGCTGGGCGATGTCGACGGTCGCCGTCAGCTTGATCTCACGCAGCGAGTAGCGCTCCGGCTGCTCCGAGGCGGCAGCCGCGAGCTCGCGGTGGACCTTGTGGCGAACCGCCAGCACGTCGCGACGGGCCAGGGCCGCGGTGAGCGACTCACCGTCCGCGGTCTCGACCGTCAGGTTCGTGCGGTTGATGCGTGCGATCAGCGTGCGCAGGCGCTCGGCCGTCTGGTCGAACTCGACGAGCAGGACGTCCGGCTGCTCGGCCGGCGCCTCGCCCTCCTGAACCTTCGCGACCGCGAGCAGGCGGCCGCGGAGCTCGCCGAGGCGAGCCTGCAGGTCGGCGCGAACCGTGAGCGCCTCGCCGAGCGTCATCGTCTCGTTCGTCATGCGTCCTCCGTTCTTGTTCGGGGTCGGAGCAAACCCACCAGGATTCGAACCCGGACTGCGAGGTTGGGCTCGCCGTGTCCGTTCGCCACAGGTTTGCGAAGAAGTACGCCCGGCTGGAGTCGAACCAGCGGCCTCTGCCTTCGCACGGCAGCGCTCTTCGTCCGCTGAGCTACGGGCGTGTGAAGGAGCCTCCGGCAGGAGTCGAACCTGCGCCTCGGCCGTACGAAGGGCGTGTGCTGGCCGTTCACACCACGGAGGCTCGGATCGGGAGTGGAGACGGCGGGAGTCGAACCCGCTCCTCCTCGGTGCAAGCGAGGCGCTCTGCCCCATGAGCTTCATCCCCGAGGGCGATGAGTGCGGACGCGTGGAGTCGAACCAACAGAGCGACGACCCGAGGAGCTCTCGTGCTCAGCCGCTGGGAGGGGCGGCCGACCGGGCTCGAACCGGTACCGCGAGGATCACGACCTCGAATGCTGCCGTTACACCACAGCCACCACGAGCGGGGACGACCGGAGTCGAACCGGCGGCCTATCGCCTGACAAGCGAGTGCTCTGGCCTCTGAGCTACGCCCCCTCGAGTGGCGCGGGTGGGATTCGAACCCACGGTCTCGAGCTCATGAGGCTCGCGAGGACAGCCGCTCCTCTACCGCGCTGCGGAAGGTCTGGCCGGCTGGAGTCGAACCAGCGGTCTCCGGTTCCCGAAACCGGCGGGGTGGCCTCTCCCCTACAGCCAGACGAGACCGGCGGGACTGACCCGCGCTTCCGGGTGAGACCCGGCGTCATGCCGCTCGACCACGGGGGCATGTGGATTAGTCGGAGGTCGTGGAATCGAACCACACCCTGCTCGTTATCAGCGAGCCGTGCCGCCACGGACACCGACCTCCGATGAGAAAGTCTCCGGCGGCAGGGCTCGAACCTGCGCCTCGCGATTAACAGTCGCGCGTCGTAGCCGCTCGACCACGCCGGAATGGAGCGAAGGAGAGGGAGTCGAACCCCCAACGGCCGAAGCCGCACCCGTTTACGGAATCGCAGCGAGGGAAGTCCCAGAGAGTGGCCCCGGCAGGAGTCGAACCTGCAACCCGCCGATCAAGAGTCGGCAGCTCTGCCGCTCTTGAGCTACGGAGCCGTGAGTGTGGCCGGCAGGACTCGAACCTGCGCCGCGTCGCGTTTCAGGCGACCGCTCTACCGCGCTGAGCTACGGCCACGAGATGGGCGAGGCTGGACTCGAACCAGCAGCCTCTTGTTTGTAAGACAAGCGCTCTCCGCTCTTGAGCTACTCGCCCGTGGGGGCTCCGGGACAAGGATTCGAACCTCGACCTCCGCGTTCAGAGCGCGGTGTCCTGGCCGTTAGACGATCCCGGAGGAAAAACTCTTGTGACGAGTTGTTCATGCCACTCGCCCACGCTTCGACCCTGGATCGCTGCGGCTCCTGTCGCCGGCCGCGCGTCTTCGTGGAGGCGTTCTGGAGCCCGGCGCTCGTCTCCGGTGGAAAATGCGCAGGCAAAAGCAGCCGTCATATATGCAGCTTCAATTACCGCGTTCCAGCGGGCGAGGACCTTTCTCTCTCGGGCGGGGCCTCGATGTCGTTCTCTGTTTTCTTCAGCTGGGCATCACCTCTCTTCGTCGTGGTTGACTCGCCTTCAAACGACGAAGGCGACCCCTTCGGATCGCCCTCGCTTCGAGCTGCTATGCCGCTATACGTCTAGCGGGAGCAACTCCCGGCGAGGGCCTGGTTATCGTCGGACCGCAGCAAGCCGAACGGCTTCTGCGGCACGACGCGCCGGTCGCGGCATAGGCCGCGGCCGAGCCGAGCGTTTCGATGTTGGCGTGTTGCATCTGCATTGGTAGTCCTTTGGACGGTCGGACGATAGAGCGAAACCTCCGGCCGCGCAAGTCCAATTTACAAAATCCGCGCCACTCGGTACGCACGAAGGTCGGAATATGCGACCGAAATCCGGTGACGCTTTTATACCGGCACGTGGCCGCGTGTTCCTCCTCACTCTCTACTGCCGTGTCGAGCACGTAGCGGTTCATCCAGTCGAGCAGCGCGTCGTTCTGGGCGCGCCGGTGGCCGATCGGGCCATCGCGCGGATCCGCTGTGCGGCGTGTTCGGGAAGCGCAGCATCTCCGCCGGCAGCCGTTCGACGCGGAGCACCGTGAAGAACTGCTCCGTCTGCTCGGCGGGCAGCGGTAGTCGTTCTCGTGCTGCAGGAACAGCGTCGGAGTGGTGCAGCGGTGCGCGTAGGTGATCGGCGAGGAGCGCCGGTAGACGTCCTCGACCTCGTACGGCGTGCCGCCCAGCTCTCGGGCGCTGAAGTCGGCCCCGACGTCGCTCGTGCCGTACATCGAGAACCAGTTGAAGACGGGGTTCTCGGGGCAGGCGGCCTTGAAGCGGTCGGTCTGTCCGATGATCCAGCCCGTGAGGTTGCCGCCGCCCGAGATGCCGAAGACGCCGAGCCGGTCCGGGTCGGCCAGCCCTTCCTCGATCGCGTGGTCGACGCCCGCCATCAGGTCGGCGTAGTCGAGGTTGCCCCAGTCGCCCTTGATCGCGGTGGCGAAGTCGTCGCCGTAGCCGGTCGAGGCGCGGTGGTTGACGAGCAGCACGCCGTAGCCGGCACCGCTGAACATCAGGTTGTCGAAGTTGAAGTGCGCGCCCCAGCCGGCATGCGGGCCGCCGTGGATGTTGAGGATCGTCGGCAGCGCCGTTTCGGCTCCGGCCGGTTGCACGAACCAGCCTTCGACGGATGCTCCGTCGATGCTCGGGAAGCTGCAGCGGGACGACGGTCGGCAGCGTGAGCTCCGCGAGTACGTCCTCGTTGAGCGCGGGTGAGGCGTCGCTCTTCGCCGGTGTCGAGGTCGACGAGGTAGAGGTCTCCCGGCTCGGTGAATCCGAAGGCAGCGAAGAGGACTCTCTGCCCCCTGGCCGAGACCGGCAGGCAGACCCGAGTGCCGCCGGCCACGACGATGTGCGACTCGTCGCCGTCGAGAGCGACGCGCACGAGCGCGATCTCGCCTCCGGTCTGCACCGGCACGATTGCGTCGCGGGCTCCTTCGGTCAGGAGCAACTGCCCCTGTCCGACTCTCGAAGCGGGGTCGTCGGGCTGAATGCCGCCCTCGATGTGGCCCTCGATGTCCGCGCACCGCCGCGTGTCCCACAACACCCTCTCTCCCACCTACGCAAAAGAATCAACCACTTCCCCCACCACAAAATAACTCCATACTCTCTTCCCTCCTCAATGCAGCGCTGGCTTTCATGCCAGCCTCACGCAGCTCGCCCAAAAAAACTCGTCATCCCGAGCAACGCGAGGGATCTGCTTTTTTCTCTCCATTTCCACCACGCGCCGCTTTCTCACCAAATCCCTGCCCACCATTACTCCATCGTTACGTTTCCCCACACTTACCGTCGCGAAATCGCTCTGCGTTGTACAATCTACTTACTCAGGGATTTTGCTTCCAATCCCATGTCAGCAATTCCTCCTCATGTTTTTATCTGAGGACTGAGGCCCTTACATGCCCAAGGCTCGCCCTGCCGTCGTCCTGTTGCTCCTGATTCCCTTCGCCCCCTTCCGCGCCAGTGCACAATCTCCTGCGGCGGCGCCAGCAACATCACCAACCAACGCCGCCAAGCCCGACCATTCCAAAGAGGCCGCCGTCGTGGAGCAGTACACCCACAAAGTGAAATTCGAGAACGACGGCACCTCCGTCCACGAAGAGTTAGCCCGCGTCCGCATACAATCGGACGCCGGCGTTCAACGCTATGGCCTCCTCACTTTTTCTTACGCAAGCGGCGTCGGCACTTTCGACATTGAATTCATCCGCGTTCACAAAGCAGACGGCTCCGCCGTCGAAACCACACCTGACAGCATTCAGGACATGCCCTCGGAAATCACTCGCCAGGCCCCTTTCTACAGTGACCTCCGGGAAAAGCACGCCGCCGTCAAAGGTCTCGGCATCGGTGACGTACTCGAATACAAAACCGTCGAGCACCTCACCAAACCTCTTGCCCCCGGGCAGTTCTGGTTCGACTATAATTTTTTCCGCGACGTCATCATGCTGCAGGAACATCTGGAGCTTAGCGTCCCACGTGACCGCGTCATCACTTGGAAAAGCCCAGAACTGAAACCCACGATCTCCGAATCCGGCAACTATCGCGTCTACACCTTGTCTTAGCTCCATAATTCTGTCACCCCTTAACAGCAACGTGAAAATGTCACCCTATGAGCCAGGGGACATTCACGTTGAGTCAGAAGGAACTACAGCGGGTGAGCGTGATTAGCGCATGCATCAAGGGAGACATGGCGTGTGCCAGAGCCGCCGTACTCCTCTGTCTGAGCGTGCGCCAAGTAAAACGCTTGAAAAAGCGTATGCGCGAAGACGGGGAGGCGGCTCTGGCTCACGCCAACCGCGGCCGACCGAGTCACCGTCGGCTGCCCGATGCGGTAGTCGAGCGTATCGTCCAACTCTCGCGCAACACCTATGTCGGCTTCAATGATCACCATCTCTGCGAGAAGCTGGTCGAGCGCGAGGGCTTTTCGCTCAGTCGGGAAACCCTGCGCCGCCTGCTGCGCAAGAACGGTCTCGGCTCTCCGAGAAAGCGCCGAGCGCCCGCTCATCGTCAGCGTCGAGTGCGTTCTGCTCGGCTCGGCGAACTCGTGCAACTGGATGGCAGCCCTCACGATTGGCTCGAAGGCCGTGGACCGCGCCTCACCGCTCTCGGTATGCAAGACGATTCCACCGGCAAAATCCTGGCCGCACAGTTCTTCCCCTCGGAAACGACTTTCGGTTATCTCTGCTTGCTTCGCCAACTGCTGCGCCGTTTCGGCGTGCCGTTGGCTTTCTATGGTGATCACAGCGGCATCTTCGTCCGCAATGACGACTGTTGGACGGTCGAAGAACAACTCCTCGGAAAACGCCAGCCGACTCAGTTTGGCCGGGCCTTGGAACAACTGGGCGTCACCTTCATCGCCGCCAACAGCCCGCAGGCCAAGGGACGTGTGGAGCGTCTTTGGGGTGTGCTGCAGGATCGTCTCACCAGCGAACTGCGTCTTGCCCATGCAACCGAGATCGATTCCGCCAACGCCGTGCTGCGAAAGTTTATTGCCGACTACAACCGCCGCTTCGCCAGACAGCCTCGCGAGAGGGCAACTGCATGGCGTCCAGCTCCCGAGAGCCTCGAACGGATCTGCTGCTTCGTGCACGAACGCATCGTCAGTAACGACAACGTCGTGCAATGGGAAGGCCGGCGCTTTCAAATCCCGCAACAAGCGCGTCGCTTCAGTTTCGCAGGTGCCAAAGTACAGATTTACCAAGCTTTGGATGGTCGCGTCGCCTTCTACTATGGCGACACCCGTCTAGAGCACGCAGCCTTACCAGGGGGGTGACAGTTTTATGTTGCCGTTAGGGTGACAGAATTACGTTGCTACAACACTATCGCGTCTACACCTGGTCGCTTTCGAATCTCGAAACAAGAACGCCTAACGAAAAAGTAGAGGTTGCGAAGCTCACCTGGGAACGAGGCCGTGGCCGTTTTCCCCAGCCCGACGTCCGCTTGAGCAGTTTTCAAACGTGGGGCGACATCGGCCGCTGGTATGGCAATCTGCAGAACGACCGCGTCAAGCCCACTCTCGAAATCCAGGCTAAAGCCGCCGAGCTAACCAAAGGTATGACGGACGATGACGCCAAGCTCCGCGCCATTTACAACTACGTCAGTCTGCAATTCCGCTATATTGGCATCGCTTTTGGTGTCGGCCGTTACCAGCCCCACTTCGCCGCCGAAGTCCTCGCCAATCAATATGGCGACTGCAAAGACAAACACACGCTCTTTGCCGCACTTCTCAGTGCCGCTGGCATCAAGGCTTATCCTGCCCTCATCAATTCCCAACGCGAAATGGATGAGGATATGCCCTCGCCTTCCGCCTTCGACCACGTCATGACTGTCATTCCTCGTGGCAACACCTTGATTTGGTTAGACACCACCGCAGAAGTTGCTCCCTTTCAGTATTTGCAGGCCCCTCTTCGCGACAAGCACGCCCTTGTCCTGTGGGACGACAAGCCCGCTGCGCTTCTCAACACTCCTGCCGATTTGCCCTACCCTTCCTTCGAAAAATTCAAAATGAAAGCCGCTCTCGATGACTCAGGAACCCTCACGGGTGATTCCCAGTTCTTCATCAGAGGCGATACCGAAGTTCTCTTGCGCAGCGCTTTTCGTTCCACCGCCATGCCTCAATGGAAAGAACTGGCCCAACGCATTTCCCAAAGCCTTGGTTTTGCCGGCGAGGTGAGCGACGTTTCAGCCAGTTCTCCCGAAAAAACCGATGAACCGTTTCGTCTCAGCTACAAATATCACCGCAAAGACTTTGGCGATTGGCCTAATCACCGTATCGTGGCGCCCTCTGCTTTCATTTCCCTCCCTACCATGAGTTCCGACCTCGACGCCCTCTCCGTTCCCTTCTTTCTCGGCGAATTACTCGAAGTTTCCTTCGAAGCTCAACTCGAACTCCCGAAAGGCTATATCCCGCAAGTTCCCGAAGACATTCACGTCAAAAACGATTTTGCGAAATTTGACGCCACCTATTCCTTCAAAGGCAACACGCTTTCCTCTGAGCGTTCTTTGCGCACGCTTCTTCACGAACTCCCTAAATCCGATTTCACCCCCTACGAGCAATTCTCCAAAACTGTCTTCGACGACTACTCCCAGTGGATCCAGCTTTCCTCAAACCGTACTCCTACGCCCGACGCCGGTGCTCAGAGCGAGCTGGTGGTCACAGACTTGACAGGTTTCGTCCGCCATCTACCCGACAGCTCCGCCCCTGAAGCCCTCCGCCTCGAAACCGAAGCCAATGAGGCGCTGCAACGCAAAGACTCGCAGACCGCTATCGCTTCCCTCTACCGTTCCGTCGCGGCAGACCCTAAGTTTATCCGCGCATGGCTCCGCCTTGGCGCATTCCTAATGTCAGTCGGTCAATGGGAAGCCGGCATAGACGCGTTCAAAAAGGCTACGGCCGCGAATCCTCAAGAGCCAGTTTCCTACAAGGTTTACGCTTACGCATTGATGGCTAAAGGCAACTACAACGAGGCGCTCCCTGTTTGGCAGAGCTATGTCAAGTTCCAGCCAGACGACCCAGACGGCCCCATGAATCTCGGCAACATTTTCATCTGGTTAAAACGCTATCCGGAAGCTACGAAGGAGCTTGAGACTGTTCTCAAGCTGCGTCCCAGCTTCGAACCGGCTCAATCGCAACTCGCAAAAGCGTACCTTCTCGCCGGTGATGTCGAGCAGGCCAGGGATGCCTATCACGCACTTCTTGAACTTGGCCTGCCCGCCGAGTCGCTGAACCAGGCTGCATTTGATATTGCGGAAACGAACAAGGGCCTAGACATTGCGCTCGAGTTCGCCCGGCAAGCTGTCGAATCGGTCGAAGACGATTCGACCAAAATTACTCTCGACAATCCACTCCCTGAAGACGAAGCTCTCGCCCTGAAACTTTCAAACTATTGGCACACCCTCGGTTGGATTCAACTACGGCTCGGCAAACTCGAAGACGCTGAGAAAACCCTCGTAGCTTCGTGGAAGCTCACACAAAACGGCATGGCCGCCGCTCATCTTTGCGAACTCTACCAGTCCCAGCACAACATGCAATCCGCCCTCCAGATGTGCCGCTTTGCTCACAACCGCCTCTCCGGGCAATACGACCCGGACGGCAATCACATCACCAATCTGGCCGAAAAGAACAATGCTCGTCTCGAGCAACTCAGTCCGGGCTCCTCGAAGACTGTCAACATGAACGCGATCGATGAGATCATCGCCATGCGCGACTACAAACTTCCCCACGTCAACGCCGCGTCCCTCACCGCTGTGCATGGTGGCTCGCTCAATATCGAATATTACGTCCTTCTCGAACTTGACCCCAACACCGGAAGATTCCATGCCATTGGTCAGAAGCGCTTCTCCGGTACCGACGCCCTCAAGCCCCTCGCACCCGAGCTCCTCAAGATCAATTTCAAGTTCACTTCTCCAGACAGCAACCCCGTTAGGGTCCTCCGTCGCGGTAATTTCCTTTGTATCACTTCCGTCGGCTGCGAATTCATTCTCCACGACTCCACCACCATCGGCTTACGCACTATTGAGTTAAAAGTCGCCCACTAATCGCATCTATTCGCAAACTGCAACATCCAGCGCCAGCGGCGAGCCACACGTTAGCCCAGCGCGGAAGCGTTGGGAACTCTATCCAAATCGACCTCAGCACTGTAGTCGCGAAACTCTCCGCGAACTCCGCGCGCTTCCTCTGCGCCCTCTGCGTTAAGCCTTTTTCTCCCTCATTCGTTCCATCGAACGGACCCATTTGCTCCCGCACTAACAAGCCTACATGGAGCGCGTCTATGCGCACTGCGGATCTCCGCCCACCCAGCGCCAACAAATTCTGCGACTATTTCCTTCCCACAAAACGCAAGCGCGCTGTCACCGCTCTGCCCTGCCCGCCGGTGAACAGGCCATAGTTCGGCGCATCCACGTTGTTCACCACTACGTCGGAATTTCCGCCATTCAGCAGATTGATGACCGACACGCGCACCGCAAACACGCGATCGCGAAACGTGAGCTTCTTCTCGAACGCGATCGACACGGTGGTGTAATCCGGAAACCGCATCGAGTTCGGCGCGCCCACCAGAAATTGCTGCTGGTTGATCGCGCTCCACGGATATCCCGGTGTGGTAATCCACCAGATACGAAAACAAAATTCCCCAGATCGGCGTGGGAATACTGCCCCAGGTCATCACGCGATTCGGCGCGTCCCAACTCAACGGCCCCGGCTGTTGCGACGCAAAATACAGCGCGCCCAGCGTAGGATCGAGCACCTGATCCGTGCTCGCCCGCGACCGCGTGTAACTCCCAAACAGCACCGCGGAATTCTTGAACGTGTGCCGAGCCGTAAGCGTCACGCCGCGATATTTATCTCTGCGCGTGCTGGTCAACAGAAAATCCGAGCCCAACTGCCCGGGAGTCAGCGTTTCCCACACCAGTCCGTGTTGCTGATCCCGCGCCAGCAATTCCACGCTGAGCAGCGTGTTGTCGCCCACACGTTGCTGCACGCCCGCGCTCCAAATGTCGAAGTACGGCTGCTTCAGTTGCTCCAGCCCGCCACCAGGCAAACGAAAGGCGCTCGTCACCGGACCCTGCACCGGGATTTTCCCGGTCGGGTCATACAACGTGTCTAGCTGTTGCTGATCGTACGCCTGCCCGATCACCGACAGGTTCAGCGGGATGTCGTACATGCCCCAGCCCACGGAAATCTTGGTACGGTCCTCCGCAAAGCGCTTGTCGTGGGTGCCAAACGGCTTGCCCTGAGTTGCGAAGGGCAGCCAATTCAACGCCACCCGCGGCTGCACCAATCCTCCATGCACTGCGCGATCCCAGTCCACGCGCGCGCCCGCCAGCACCACGAAGTGCGGGTCCGGCGACCAGGAATCCTGCACGAATCCGCCCGCTTGCGTGTTGCCCACATGAAACGTCGCATTGCCTGTAAACGTGCTCTGACGATCCAATGTCAAATCCGCGCGCAACGCCTGAATCTCGCCCCGCGTCGACGTTTGCTGCAGGCTTACATCCGCGATGTTTACGCCCAGCGAGAGCGTGTGCGTGCCGTGCCATTTCACCGGCCCCCGGATCGCATCGGCGAACAACTGGTAGCGCCGCGCGTCCTGATCCTGCCGTTGAAAATAGTTCCCTTCCGCGCCATTCACCAATATCACGTAGGGCTGCGAACCCTGCGGGACCGCGTCGTACAGCGAATCTTCCACGCCGATGCCAATCTCAAACAAGTTCTTCTCGAAGTAACTCTGCTCTTTCACGAATCCGAATAATTCCCGCGCCGCCACATCTCTCGTTACCGATTGCGGATGCAGCGCGTCCAAGCCAAAATTCGCATCGTCGTCCACATTCGCCAGGAACGCCGCCTGCACGCTATTGTTCTCGGACATCTTCCACAACATCCGCGACCAGCTATCGCCGCCCCACGATTGCGACTGGTTCGGGCGTTCCGGGAGGCAGTCCCTTCTCAATGTTCAACGTGTGGAGCACGTCGAACGCCTGCGAGAACCACAGTTCATCCTTTACAATCGGTCCGGAAAAGGTCACCCGCGGATAGAAATTCCCCAACTGCACGCCGTCTTGCACATTGATTCCGGGTATGAAATCAGTGGCGTTGAAGCGCCAGCGATCGTCGCCTTCCCGCGTTTCATAATTCAAAATGGCTCCGCCCGGGTGCGCATACTCCGACCCAAATCGCCCGGTCTGGATCTGCGCGGTGCGCACGGCCTCTACAACCATTCGCGACGTCAACCCATTGCTCGCGGGATCGCCCACTTCCACCCCGTCGAGCAAATATTGCACCTGGGTGTTCCGCGCTCCCGCGATGTGCAGCAAGTTGGAGTAGTCGCGCAACACTTGCGGCATGATCACCAGACTCTGCTCCAGGTCGTGCCCGCTCGGCACCGGCACGTCCAGGATTTCCTTGCTGGTCAGGGTCTCCGTGCTCTGCGTGGTGGCCGAATCAATGGTGTGCGCTGGCGCGGTCACCTCCACTTGCTCCCGCACTTCTTCCACGTGATTCAGCGTGAAGGTGAACTCCGTACTCTCCGCCGTCAACGTGATCTTCTGATCCGCCAGCAGAAAGAACCCGGCCTTCTCGATGCGCGCTGTGTATTCACCGAGAGAAAGGTCGCGGAGGGAAAAGAAGCCGGCGTCATCGCTCTTCGCCAAAAAAATTTGCCCGCCAGCTTGTTCAAGTTTTACTTGAGCATTGCCAACGGGCAATCCATTCTCATCAATCACGCGCCCCTTCAGCACAACGAGTGTGTCCGCAGCGAAGCAGGCGCCTGCGAACAGCACAAGCGCAAACAGCATCGCCATCCTGGGCCGAAGTCTCTTCACCGTAGCTCCCCACCCGAGCCGGAGACTTCACATGTTACTAGAAGCGCAAACTTCGTCACGCAAAACCATCTTGGAGTGCGGCAGCCCTGCTGCCGCTCTTACGGTCTCGAACTCGGCGCGGGCCCAAGTTGCGGGAGCCCGGCTCCCACCGGCACGAACCGCTCCTTCGCTTTCTTCACAAAAGCGAGGGCAGGGCTCTCGCACTCCAAATGTCGGCGCGCCTGCCCGCGGTAGGCAGGCCGACCAAAATTTCTGGCGCACAAAAAAACATGCGGGACGCTAACCCCACGCAGCGCCCCGCATGCATTAACTCTGACTTCCCTTACTTCTTCTTGCCTTTGGCCTTTTGCGCTTTCTTTTCTTCCACCACTGCTTGCGCCGCAGCCAACCGCGAAATCGGCACGCGGAACGGCGAAGCGCTCACATAATCCATCCCTACCTGGTGGCAGAACTTCACGCTGTCGGCATCGCCGCCGTGCTCGCCGCATATCCCCACCTTCAGCTTAGGACGCGTCGACCGGCCCTTTTCGATGCCCCACTTGATCAGCATTCCCACGCCCTTCTGGTCCAGCGTCTGGAAAGGATCGCCGTGGAAAACGCCGGCCTTCTTTTCATCCACATAGTCCGGCAGGAAGCGCCCCGCGTCGTCGCGCGAGAGGCCCATGGTGGTTTGCGTCAGGTCGTTAGTGCCGAACGAGAAGAACTCCGCCACTTCGGCAATCTCATTCGCCAGCAACGCCGCGCGCGGCAATTCGATCATGGTGCCCACTAAATAAGGTAGCTTCACGTTCGCCTTCTTCAGCAAGTCATCCGCAACGCGCCGGGTAGCATCGACAAGAATGCCGAGCTCTTTTTTGTCCAGCGTGAGCGGAATCATGATCTCAGGTAACACTTTAACTTTGGCTTTGTGACATTCGATCGCCGCTTCGATGATCGCCCGCACCTGCATCTCGAGAATTTCCGGATAGGTGATGGACAAACGGCAGCCGCGATGGCCGAGCATGGGGTTCGCCTCGTGCAATTGCTCCACGCGACGCGCCACGGTTTCCACCGGAATGCCCAGTTCCTTGGCCAGTTCAGCTTGCTTGGCGTGATCGTGCGGCACAAATTCGTGCAGCGGAGGATCGATCAGGCGAATGGTCACCGGGAATCCATTCATCGCCTTGAAGATACCGATGAAGTCGCGGCGCTGGAACGGCAACAACTTATCGAGCGCCTTCACGCGCTTTTCTTTGTCGTCGGCCAGAATCATTTCCTGGATAGCGCGCTGGCGTTCCTGGCTCTTCTCCGGGAATTCAAAGTCGGTGAAGAACATGTGCTCGGTGCGGCACAGCCCAATGCCTTCCGCGCCGAACTCGATGGCCTTGCGCGCATCCTGCGGCGTATCCGCATTGGTGCGCACGCGTAACCGGCGAATGTCGTCGGCCCACTTCATGATGGTCTGATACGCTTTCGGGAATTCCGGGGTAACCAGCGGCATTTTGTCGACGTACACCGTGCCTTCACTGCCGTCGAGCGTGAGCCACTCCCCTTCTTTCACGACTTTGCCGCTCTTGCCGTCCTTCATGGATTTGCTGCTGTAATCGATGTCGAGCGATTCCGCGCCAACGATGCAGCACTTGCCCCATCCGCGCGCAACCACCGCGGCGTGGGAAGTCTTGCCGCCGGTTGCGGTGAGGATGCCCTGGGCCACGGCCATGCCGCCTACATCTTCGGGGCTGGTTTCACGCCGCACCAGAATGACCTTCTCGCCCTTCTTGGCCCACTCTTCGGCATCGGCTGCGTTGAAGACCACTCGACCCACCGCCGCACCGGGAACCGCATCGATGCCGTGCGCCAGAATCTTCGCTTGCAGCGACTTCTTATCCACCTTGGAATCGATCACCGGATAGAAGAGCCGCTCGATGTCTTCTGGCTTTACGCGAAGGACCGCTTCTTCTTTGCTGATCAACTTCTCGTTGGCCATGTCCATGGCGATCTTGAAGGTCGCCGCAGGCGTGCGCTTACCGGTGCGCGTCTGCAGCATGTACAGCGTGCCTTCTTCAATCGTGAATTCCATGTCCTGCATGTCTTTGTAGTGATTCTCAAGTTTTACTCGAACCTTCTCGAGTTGCGCGTAGGCCTTCGGCATGATCTTGCCCAGTTCCGTCAGGTGCACTGGGGTGCGAATGCCTGCCACCACGTCTTCGCCCTGCGCGTTGGTGAGATAGTCGCCGTAGAAAATCTTTTCGCCGGAGCTCGGGTCGCGCGTGAAGCACACACCGGTTCCGGAGTTATCGCCCGTATTGCCGAAGACCATCTGCACGACGTTGACGGCCGTGCCGAGCAGTCCGGTGATTTTCTCTACGCGGCGATAGGTGACGGCCTTCTCCGCCATCCACGAACCAAACACCGCGCCGACCGCGCCCCACAATTGCTCCATGGGATCGTCGGGGAAATCCTTCCCGGCCTTCTCCTTGAAGTATTGCTTGTACTCGCCCACCAGCTCTTTCCAGCCCTTGGCTGGCACATCGGTGTCCAGCTTCACGCCGAGGCGATCTTTCATGGCGCGCAAGCGATGCTCCAGATCTTCCTTGGAGAGACCCATCACCACGGTGGAATACATCTGCACGAAACGGCGATACGCGTCGTAGGCGAAGCGCTCGTTACCCGTCGCGCCCGCAAGCCCCTGCACAGACTTGTCGTTCAGGCCGAGGTTGAGAATCGTTTCCATCATGCCAGGCATGGAGCGCGCAGAACCGGAACGCACGCTGACCAGCAGGGGCGCCTTGGGATCTCCGAGCTTTTTCTTGGTGACTTTCTCGAGTTTGGCGACGTTGTCTTTCACCTGCTTGGCCAGCTCGGCGGGATACTTCTTGTCGTGTTTATAAAAGTAGTCGCACGTTTCCGTGGAGATGGTAAATCCGGCGGGCACCGGCAGACCAATCTTGGTCATCTCCGCCAGCCCGGCTCCTTTGCCGCCGAGCAGATCGCGCCACTCGCCGTCTCCCTCCGCTTTTCCTGCACCGAAGAAATAGACCCACTTTGTCACGGTATGCCTCTCTTATGTTTTGACGAACGGCAGTGGCCGATCTGTAGAGCGGCGAAACAAAAGACATTCGCCAGTCTAAAGACGGGCCACTACCCACTGCACCTGACTCTCGCGCCGCCCGCTCCACTCAGTTGGGTTTGGAGTGGAATTTTGGTCGGCGCGCCGACATTTTTCCGAAGAAATTTGTCGCCAAGATCGTGTTGCGCCACTTCAAGTAAAACTTTACAGACATGCTCCGCCTGCGTTTCACGCGATCACTGTTCCCCGTCACTCCGAATGGAGTCTGCGGAATGAGGAATCCCTCCGAACAATCGATCCAAGAGGGATTCCTCGCTGCGCTCGGAATGACGCTGCGTGTGAGTTTACGGCCCCAGGCTCAAATCGCGCCACTCAGGATTTCTTCCCTCGATCAGGCGCACTTTCTTCATGCGGCCCCAACCCTTAATCTCTTTCTCCCGCACAATGGCAGCACGGATACTGGAATGTGGTTCACACCAGACCAACCTGTTCACGTGGTAGCGCTGGGTAAAGCCGGGGACCATACCTTCCTTGTGTTGAGCTACGCGAGCCACGAGATTATTTGTCACCCCGACATACAACACACCCGAATTGCTGGCCATGATGTAGGTACAAAATGTTCCCGCCCGTGCCACGTTCGATTCCGTCCATTCAGCGCCAACGCACCGCAACCCGTCATTCCGAACGGAGTCTGCGGAGTGAGGAATCTCTCTGTGAGGTCGATCCGAGAGGGATTCCTCGCTGCGCTCGGAATGACGGGCCGCTCCAGGCTCTCGCACTCCAAAGCTTGGTCGCCGCGCCTGCCTGCGGTAGGCAGGCCGACATTCCGGCTTGCTTCCGGCACAACTCGAAGCCATCCATTATCGCTCATCCGCCACGATGACTCCGTGATACATCTCACAACCCTCGCTGGGCACGACCGCCCCGCAAACTCTCTTCTGTGCAGACTTGCAATGTCGGCGCGCCGACATTTTGGAGTGCGGCGGCCATGCCGCCGCTTTTGCGATTGGCGATCGCGCGCCAGGCTCGTCTGCGGGAGCCCGGCTCCCGCTGGCAGGGCGCGGTTCACAAATCGCCACGGCGAGAGATGGGCTCTCGCACTCCAGACCGGTCGGCGCATTCCACATTTTGGTCGGCACGTCTGCCTGTTTTGGTCGGCGCGCCGACCAAAACTTACTTCTCTTCGCCGGCCAGTTCGGAAAAGTCTGCGATGGTCGTAAACTCGCGCAGCAACTCCGCCAGCAGCGCCAGCCGATTATTGCGCACCGCTTCGTCCTCGGCCATCACCATCACGTCGAGGAAGAATTGGTCCACCGCTTTGCGCAACCCAGCAATTTCCTCCAGCGCTTCCTGATACTTCCCTGCGCGCTTGTCCTCGACCACCTTCGCGGCCGTCTTGCGTACCGCCGCGTACAGTTCGCGCTCCGCATCCTTCTCGAAGAGTTCCGCATTAACCGGTTGCACTTCGCTGGTGATACCGGCTTTCTCGAGGATGCGGCGGATGCGCTTGAAGGATACCGCGAGCGGCTCGAAGTTCTTGGTCCTGCGGATGGCCTTGAGCGCCTTCAATCGCTTCTCGACGTCGACCAGGTCGTCGCTTCCGGCACGCAGCACAGCATTCACTTCGTCATAGGCGTAGCCAGACTTTTCGCGCAACACGAAGCGGGCGCGCTCCAGCAGGAATTCCATTACCTGCTTTTCCTGCTGCTCGGTAATCCCCTTCTTCGGCGGATGCGCCAGCAGCGCTCTGGCCGCGGCGCCTATGAATAAGGATAGAGAAACGTACAGCTTCTTCTCCAGAATGATTTTCACGATGCCAAGCGCGGCGCGGCGCAACGCGTAAGGATCGCTGGAGCCCGTGGGCACAACGCCTACGGAGAAACAGCCCACGATGGAATCGAGTTTGTCCGCGAGCGCGACGGCACAGCCGGTCAAGTTGCGTGGGATAGGGTCATCGAGTCCCACGGGGCGGTAGTGGTCGTACACCGCATCAGCGATTTCCTCGGACTCGCCTTGTGCACGCGCGTACAGGCCGCCCACCACGCCTTGCAATTCGGTGAATTCGCGCACCATCTCGGTGGCGAGGTCGCACTTGGCCAACTCGGCGGCGCGGTCCGCATCGGCCACATGCGCCTGCATCACCCCGAGGTTGTACCACTGCTCGGCGAGCCAGCGAGCGATGGCACGCACGCGCTCGACCTTGTCAAAGTAACTGCCAAGCCGCGACTCGTAGGTGACCTTTTGCAGCTTGGGCAGAATGTCCGCGAGCTTCACCTTCTGGTCGGACTCCCAGAAGAAGCGCGCATCGGCGAACCTCGCGCGCAATACGCGTTCGTGCCCGGCACGCACCAACCCCTTGGTATCCTTGGCCAGATTAATGACCGCCAGGAAGTGCGGTGCCAGTTCCCCGCCCCGTTTTTCCACGGCGAAATATTTCTGGTGGCCGCGCATCACGGTGATCAGGATCTCGTCGGGCAGTTCGAGGAAGGACGGATCGAAGTCGCCTTGGATCACGCTGGGAAACTCGTTAAGGTACGACACCAGTTCGAGCAGGTGCGCGTCTTCGTGGATGTGGTAGCCGGAACGCTTGGCGTGGGATTCCAGTTCGCGCACGATCTTCTCGCGGCGCTCTTCCGAGCGGACGATCACGCCATTGGCGCGAAGCTTCTTCTCGTAGTCGGCAAAGTTGCTGACGCGAATGTGCGGCTGGCCAAGGAAGCGGTGGCCGGAGGTGGTGTCTCCCGCAGCGACTCCGCCAAAGGAAAACTTCAGGGGCTTGCCATCCAGCAGAGCGACGATCCAGCGGATAGGACGAATGAACCGCGCACCCTTGAGTCCGGTCCAGGTCATGGTCTTGGGCCACGAGAGGTCGTGGATCACGCGGGGCAGAATTTCGTAGAGCAGGTCGTAGGACGTGCGGCCGCGCTTGGTGACCTTGGCGGCGATGAATTCGCCCTTGGCGGTTTGCACGGTGAGGAGTTCGTGGAGACCGACACCCTGCTTTTCGGCGAAGCTGACGGCCGCTCTGGTCGGCGCGCCGACATTATCATAGGCCACGGACTTGGGCGGGCCGGTGACTTCGAGGTCAAGGTCTGACTGCTTGGCGATGATGCCGCGAACCACGGCTGTCAACCGGCGGGGACCGCCGAAGGTTTCCAGCGTGGCGCCTTCCATCAGATTCTCGGCGACGAGATGCTTCTCGAGGATGGTCTTCAGTTCCGCGACGGCGCGGGGGAGCATGCCGGCGGGAATTTCCTCGGCGCCAATTTCGAAGAGCAGTTCGACGCGGGGAGAGGTTTTGGTCGGCGCGCCTGCCTGCGCAGTCAGGCCGACCAAATGCGCCGTGGCACGGCCTTTCGCATTCGAAACGGAAGAGGACTTCGACGGCTTGGCTGAACTCTGGGACTTGGAGGCTTTCGCGTGCTTCACAGAAGTTCCCTTCTTGCGGGCGGCGCTCATGCGGCCACCTCGGGGGTACCGTTCCACTTCGGGAATGTCGGCGCGCCGACATTTCTAGTCTTTGTAGGGATGGCCTTCTGAGGCCGTCCGAAAAACCTAGCGTCAAGGAATTCATGTCCGGGCAGGGCAAGCGTTGCGGTCCGCCTCAGAAGGCGGACCCTACAAGAGCCACTAAACATTAGCGTGCGATATTTGGTCGGCGCGCCGACATTTTGGAGTGCGCCGGCCGTGCCGCCGCTTTTGCGATTGAGCAATTGGCCGGAGAGTTGGCTGCGGGAGCTGGGCTCCCATTGGCCTGATTCGTGACTGGGCTGAGTTTGTAAAAGCGAGAGCCGGGCTCTCGGACTCCACAGGGGGTTCACGAGCGCACCTCGTGGAGAGGCTGGATACCGGGTGTGGCCAGTTTGGTCGGCACGCCGACATTGTCCTTGCCGCCGATCTGGTCAAGGTATGCAGCGGCGGTGCGGCACGCCAAGGTGCGCACGCGTTGCATCAGCGCGGCGCGTTCGGTGGTGGAGATGACGCCGCGGGCATCCATCAGGTTAAAGAGGTGCGAACACTTGAGGCAGTGGTCGTAGGCGGCGAGCAGCGGGTAACGTGCGCGAGCCTTGGCCGACGCGCCGGTCGTCGGTGACGGGCCCGCAATCGCAGGCGCGCCCGCCGGTGAAGCCGGAAGCGCGAGATGGCCCTGCGTCCCTTCCCCACCGTGCTTCTCGGTTTTGGTCGGCGCGCCGACCAAAACTTTCCAGCCATCCAGCAGTTCCTTGGCTTCTTTTTCGTGCAACTCAAACTCGGCGCGGAGCGCCTTGGCGTCGCTCTTGTCGAAACTGTATTCAGAAAGCTGCTGCTCTTCCGCCAAGCGAATCTGTCCGTAGGTCATGCCCGGGGTCCAGCGGATGTCGTAGACACTCTCTACATCTTGGAGGAAGGCGCAGATGCGTTCCAGGCCGTACGTGATCTCTACGGAGATGGGGTCGAGGTCGATGCCGCCGCTCTGCTGGAAGTAGGTGAACTGGGTAATCTCCAGTCCGTCGAGGAGAACTTGCCAACCGATGCCCCAAGCGCCAAGCGTGGGCGACTCCCAATTGTCTTCCTCGAAGCGAATGTCATGCTCGCGCAGGTCGATGCCGATGGCTTCCAAGCTGCGCAGGTACAAATCCTGAATGTCGTTAGGCGCGGGCTTGAGGATGACCTGATACTGAAAATGTTTGTAGAGGCGGTTGGGATTTTCGCCGTAGCGTCCGTCGGCGGGCCGACGCGAGGGTTGGACGTAAGCGACGCGGTAGGGAGCGGAGCCGAGGACGCGCAGAAAGGTTTCCGGGTGCATGGTGCCGGCGCCGACTTCGGTGTCGTAGGGTTGCTGGAGGACGCAGCCTTGGCGATCCCAATAGTGCATCAACTTCAGGATGAGCTCCTGGAAAGTGAGGCCGGAAGCCTTGGGCTTCGATTGAAGTTTTACTTTAGTTGGCACGTGCGCTCCTCAAGTGATGCTTGCCATACGTCGATGCACAAAATCTGAGAATTAAAGCATATCTTTAAGTTATAGCCCAACGATGCGCTCGCCATTTTCAAGCTCGATCTCACAAAACCGCGACCTCAAGCTTAACTTTACCTTGATGCTCATTTATTACTTTAAGTCCCGCAACCCAATCCTTGTTGCTCTAAAGTTTTGCTTTAGCCGAATTCTTCTTACTGCTCCGTTTGCGGTCCGCCTCGGAAGGCGGACCATACAGAATCGTCCCACTTCCGCCCGGCCGAGTTTGTCGGCGGGCCGACGTTTTGGAGTGCGGTGGCCCTGCCGCCGCCTTTGCGATCCAGGAGTTTTCTGGACCCCGGCCGGCGGGAGCCGGGCTCCCGCTGGAGCGAAGATACCGACCTTCACACCGCAAAAAGCGGGAGCGGACTCCCGCACTCCAAATCAGGTTTCGAGTAACGCGCGGGTCGCTAGTTTGCGTTCCGTGTGATGCTCGATCCAGCTGAAGCCTGCCTCGCGTAATTCTTTGGCTCCGGGTAACGTCGTGAGCGCCTCGTCCAACTGATCCAGGCGCTGCTTGGTGAACACTTCCGCCAGTTCACGAGCTTCGTGCGAAACCGGCTTCATGCCCGAGTGACGATGCTCCGCGTCGTACAGGCCGGGATGGAAGCGATCCTGAAAGGCGATTCCCTTCCCGAAGGGCTTGCCGCACACGGCGCAAAGATCGAAGCGGGGTAGCCAGCCCGCCAAGCGCACGGTCCAAAACGCGAAGTAGGTCAGCGGCAGAGCGGAAGCGCCGCGGCGTTCTACTTCTTTGGCGGTGAGCAGGATCAATCGGAACATAGATTCGTTTACTTCGTGTTCCGGCAAGACCTGTTCGGCCACTTCGCTGACGAGCGCGAGACCGGTGCTGAGGCTGTAGTCGCTCTGGGCCTTGTTGAAGGAGTCGAGCAATTCGGCCTGCTGGATGCGCACCAGGTCGCGGGTTTCCCGTTCGACGTACCAAATCTGCACGTGAGACAACAGTTCGAGCGTGGAGCCGTAGCGGTTCTTCAGGCGGCGCGCGCCAGCGGCTACACCACGCATGCGTCCCGAGGCGCGGCCCAGAAAACTGACCAGGCGATCCGCCTCACCCAGAGGAAAGGTCTTCAGGATGATGGCTTCCGTTTCGCGGGCAGGCATGCGCAATGTCGGCGCGCCGACCGCGAGGAGAGGCGTAAGAGCAGTCCTCACCTAAAACGAGCGCGCGTGCAGAACTTAATTACTTACCATACGCGCTGTAGGAGAAGCAATGCTGGCGTGGGGGAAACTGTGGAGAAGTGGGATGTAGTGCGCGATACGGGTTGTGCGCGAGGGGAAATCTGGTCGGCGCGCCGACATTGCGCGGTCCTCGCGGAGTGGGATTGCTGGTATTGCAAATCGAAGAGGGATTCCTCGCTGCGCCTGCTTGCCGCAGGCAGGCTCGGAATGACGGAGAGTGCTGGGGGAAGTGGCGCGGCGGGGAAGGATCAGTGAACGGATCTGAGTCGATATGGAATGCGGCGGCCCGGCCGCCGCTTTTGCGGTCGCTGCGTTGGCGGAGGAGTTGTTGGTTGCAGGAGCCGGGCTCCCGCTGGGGCGATTCGTGGCTGGGGTGAGTTTGCAAAAGCGAGAGCTGGGCTCTCGCACTCCAAACGGCGGCGCGCCCGCCGTTGGCAGGACGGATTTTCTCGAGCTTACAGCTGCAACTCTTGCGGTTTCAGGAGGAACGGAGGCGACCTAGATTCTGTTAACTTAGATTTTCCGCCAACAACATTATAGGACGCGACCTTCTGCCACTTCCCTTTTGGCGTCGGGGCAAAGGCTTCTGGTTGCTATCGGGCGCTGCCCGTCCTTGCGAGCCTTGCTACGGCAGGGCAAGCTCAAGATCCGCGACCACACGTGTGCGGATCAGGGGCTTGCGGCGGCTGGCGATTCGGCGTAGGTTATGTGCGAAATTGCCGCCCGCCGCCCGTCAAAAAAACGCACATCCAGGAGAATCCCATGCGAACCTGTCGATTGTTTTTCGTTTTGGTGGTGGTGTTGATTTCGGTTGGCCGCGCTCAGGCGCAACAGACCGTTACGTGTTCGTCGGACGATGGCAAGCGGCACTACTGCAACGCGGAAACGCGAGCCGGGGTACAGATGGTGAAGCAGCGCAGCGGGTCGCCGTGCGTCCAGGACCAGACGTGGGGATATGATAACCGGGGCATCTGGGTGGACCGGGGGTGTCGCGCGGACTTTCTGCTGGCGGGAAATGCCGGGCCGGGCGGATACGGTGGGCAGACGGTCTCCTGCTCGTCGGACGACGGCGGGCGGCACCACTGCCCTGCCGACACGCATAACGGCGTGCAGATGACCAAGCAGCGCAGCGGGTCGCCGTGCACGGAGGGGCGGACCTGGGGTTTTGATGATCAGAGTGGAATCTGGGTAGATAAAGGATGCCGCGCGGACTTCAGCGTGGGCGGAAGCAATGGATATGGCAGCGGGTATGGGAACCAGCCCGTTTCGAGCCGGACGGTGCGGTGCTCGTCGGATGATGGCAAGCGAAACTACTGTTCGGTGGATACCACGAATGCGCGGATCCGCATGGTGAAGCAGGTGAGCGGATCGTCTTGCGTGGAAGGAACGACGTGGGGATTCGATACGCGGGGGATCTGGGTAGATAAAGGATGCCGCGCGGATTTCGCGGTGGAGACGGGCGGGCGGTATGGAAATGGGTATGGGAACGGCAACGGCTATGGAGACGACGCGGCGCAGGGACGGACGTGCACGCAGGCCGTGGGTGCGCAACGGGCGAACCAGTTGGTGCAGCAGTGCACACAAGTGTCTCCGGCAACGCATCCGCCGTGCAACGCGCAGAACACTTGCAAGATGATCACGGACGAGATTAAGAGGAGCTGCAAGATTCTGGGGTACAACGCGCCGGGGGTTTGCGATGAGTATCGGTGAGGCGAGGACTGCCAAAGGATAGCTGACAGTTCACAGCGGATAGCTCTTAGCCGCCGATCACTGCTCGTTCGACGCGGAGGCAAGTCCTATATCGAAGAGAGATTCCTCACTTCGCAGACTGCGCCTGCCTGCCGCAGGCGGGTTCGGGATGACGGAACGCGGAGGTGGAGAGAATGTCGGCGCGCCGACAAATGAAGTAATGGTTGAAGTGTTCGGAGTTCCCACTTGGAAGAGTATTGGTGTTTGCGAGTCTCAAGACCCTGCCTGCGGCAGGTAGGCCGCACCCACATGTACTGGCTGGTCCGCGTGCCGACGATTTGGTGCGACAGCGCCCGGCTGCTACTTTTACGATTGCGGTGCGAGCAGTTGGTGAGTTTGCGGGAGCCGGGCTCCCGCTGGGGCAATTTTGTTGTGGGATTATCCGCAAAAGCGGCAGCTCGGCTGCCGCACTCCACGGTACACTGGCGCTAGATGGGATGAGACGGCACGGGCTTGAGCTGGTGCTGGTGGCGCTGCGGATTCGATGATACCGATTAAGGACGACAACCCTACACGGACATTTCCGTTTGTGAATTGGGCGTTGATTCTGATCAACGTGGTGGTGTTCTTTTACCAGGTGCACTTGCCACCGCATGCGGCGAAGGCGTTCCTGGTGGCGAACGCGACCGTGCCGATGCGGATCCCGGCGTTTCTGGCGGGATACTTGGGATTCAAGATGGCGTTCTATCCGATGTTCACGAGCATGTTTCTGCACGGCGGGTTGATGCACCTGCTGGGGAACATGCTGTTCCTGTATGTATTCGGGGACAACGTGGAGGATTACTTCGGGCACGCGGCGTATCTATTGTTCTATTTGTTCTGCGGAATCGGGTCGGGGTTCATCCATGTGCTGTTCAACCTGCACTCTTCCCTTCCGGCGATTGGAGCGAGTGGAGCGATCAGCGGAGTGATGGGCGCGTACGCAGTGCTGTACCCGCGGGCGAATGTGCTCATGCTGTTCTTTATTTTTCTGATTCCGATTCCCGCGTTGTTCGTGCTGGGGTATTGGTTCGTGCTGCAGTTTCTGGAAGGGATCGGGGAGTTTGGCGCGGCGAACGCGGGCGGCGTGGCGTGGTGGGCGCACATCGGGGGATTTTTGACAGGGGTGTTGATCGCGTGGGTGGCGAAGAAGAGATAACAGGAAGTCGACAGTCGACAGGTTTTAGTCCACAGCCGAGAACCGAAGGCAGAATCTTAACGCAGAGGGCGCAGAGATAACCGGAGACAACGGAGAGTTTTGTCGACTGCCTGCTTATCGAATAGCTGAATCACTCCAGTTCAAGTGGTTCATGAATGTTTGGAGACGTAGTTGGTCAGGTAGTCGGAGACTTCTAGTATTGGTTTAGATCCGTGGAGGTCGGGAGTGACCACGTCGTCGTGGAGGGCGTACTTCACGGATTGCTTTAAGAGGGCGGCTTCTTCGGGCCAGCCCAGGAAATCCAACATCATGCTGGAGGCTAAGACGGAACCGAAGGGGTTGGCGATGCCCTTTCCGGCAATGTTGGGGGCAGAGCCGTGGACGGGCTCGAAGAGAGAGGTTTGGCCGGGGTGGATGTTGGCGGAGGGAGCAAGGCCGAGGCCGCCTGCCAGTTGGGAGGTGAGGTCGGAGATGATGTCGCCAAACATGTTGTTGGTGACGATGACATCGAACTGGCGCGGGTCGCGGACGACTTCCATGGCGAGGGTGTCTATATAAAGGTGGCGGGAGTCGACGTCGGGATATTCGGCGCGAAGGGATTTGAAGGTGCGCTGCCAGAGGTCGCCGGCGAAAGTCATGGCGTTGGATTTGTCGGACATGCAGAGGCGGAGGGGTTTGTGGGTGGAGTGGTGGGCGGGGGGATTCGGCAGCGAGGCGGAGGCAAGACCCGACGATGAACCCGCAGGGCTCGCAGACCCGCCTTCGCTGGGGCTACGGCGGGCGAGGTCGCCCTGCGCTGCAGGGTGGGCGTTGAGGCCGGAGCCGCGGCAATAGTTGAAGGCGAAGCGCAGGATGCGTTCTACCCCTTTGCGGGTGTTGATGTCCTCCTGGGTGGCGATTTCGTCGGGAGTTCCCTTTTTGAAGAAGCCGCCGGCACCGGTGTAGACGCCTTCGGTGTTTTCGCGGAAGACCATCATGCGAATGTCGTTGGGGATGCGATCTTTGAGCGGCGTGAAGCGCTCGTGGAAGAGCTCGGTGGGGCGGGCATTGACGTAGAGGTCGAGCTTGAAACGCAGGCCAAGGAGAATATCGGCGGCGTGCTGATTGGAGGGGACGCGAGGATCGCCGAGCGCGCCGAAGAGGATGGCGTCGAACTCATCGCGAAGCATTTCGACGGCGCCGTCGGGGAGCGTAATTTTTTCGCGGAGGAATTTGTCGGCGCCCCAGTCGAACTCGACGAACTCGACGTGGCGGTGGCGTTTGGCGGTGGCGGCTTTGATGACGTTGACGGCGACGGGCGTGACTTCTTTGCCGATGCCGTCGCCGGGAATGACGGCGATGCGCGCGTGGGTTCCACCTAGGCGAAGAGGAATGTTAGGCACGGGAGTGGCTCCGATGCGGATGGAAATGAGTACGGGGTACGTTAGCACAATTGTTGGAGCGCGCGTGAAGGGCGGAGCGAAAAACGGTTTGCGGAGCGCGGTGTAAGTAGGAACGGCACAGGAAACGGCAGTGGTTCCGCAACGAAGTTTCTGAGTAATCCAAGTATTTGATTCCCCTACCGTTGGCCCCTTTTTGAGGTACTGAGCAAATTCGCATTGCATTTTGTGTGTGGACATCCGGCTTAATCTGAGATAGTATATTCATCTCAGATGAAGAAACCAGTTGATTCTGCTTTTCATCGCTCTAGCCTCTCGCCTTCCGAACGCAAATTTCGCTCTCGGGTCGCGCAGCTGGCTTCCAG
The DNA here is from genome assembly GCA_963744115.1 of uncultured Chloroflexia bacterium. Lineage (GTDB taxonomy): Bacteria > Chloroflexota > Limnocylindria > Limnocylindrales > CSP1-4 > Chersky-267. Next base: position 777,589 of record CAVUSI010000002.1, read on the forward strand.
CCAGTGGTTTCTTCGCGGCACCCTCTCCGAACGCTTTCGCAAGTGTGGTAAGTCGAACTGTCATTGTGCACAAGGCGATCCACACAAGTCCCTGTACTTAGTTCAGAGTCACGCGGGGAAACCACGCCAGATCTGTATTCCCAAGGTATGGGAACAACGGGTTCGCCAAGCCGTAAGCAGTTACCAGCACATGCAGCAGTTCATCGAAGAAGTTTCCGAGTTGGAATGGAAACGTCTTCGGGAAAGGAAACGATAAACGTTCTCCGCCGCCTGATTGCCTACTCGGAAAAAATCTTCGCTCTCTCTGCAGATATCCTCACGCAGGTTTCTGATCGGAGATTAGAACCACGCATCCCCGCGGCGGCGGTCGTGAAATCGGCTTTAGTGTTGTTCTGGGCCCGCATGGGCAGCATCAACGCCTGGGCCCAGATCGGTGGCCGGGCCCACTTGGCCGAGTTCGGCTGGCCGAGCCCGCCTGCAGCGCAGACACTCTAGGGCGGGTCCATGCACTACTGGACGCCGACGGGCTGCGGCAGGGGATACACCAGGTTTATGAACGTCTGAAACGCAACAAGGCGCTACCCGATCTTTACGGGCTGGGCGTCGTGGTTCTGGACGGCCACGAAAACCACGCGAGTTACTTGCGCCACTGTTCCGGTTGCTTAGAGCGCACCATTCATGGAGAGAAAGACGATCGCATCCAGTTTTATCACCGGCAAGTCACATTGCTGTTGCTGCCCGGTGCGCCACCGGGACGTGAGGCGGTTCGTTTGCTCCTGGATCAGGAGCCGCAACGACCTGGAGAAGATGAAGTGCAAACGGCGCTGCGTTTATTGACGCGCGTGATCCCTGCCTATCCGCGCGCCTTTACTTTGGTGCTGGCCGACGCACTCTACGCTCAAGCTCCTTTTTTCAATTTTCTCCTGGCTCATGGCAAACACGCACTGGCCGTTCTCAAGGATGAACGACGCGATCTGTATCAGGATGTCGCGGGATTGTTCCAGCACGTAGCGCCGCAACCGGGTCGCTACCGATCTCGCCAGTGCTGCTGGTGGGATTTTCCGGACCTGCTCTCTTGGCCGCAGGTGCAAACCCCGGTGCGTGTCGTTCGTTCTCTGGAAACCTACTCGGTACGCCGGCAACTCGATAAGCGGGACGATCCGCAAAGCAGTGACTGGATCTGGGTGACGACGCTATCGCCTACCGTTCCCGTCGAGCAGGTCGTCCGTTTGGGACACCAGCGATGGGATATCGAGAATTATGGCTTCAACGAGCTGGCCAACGAATGGCACTCCGATCATGTCTACATGCACAAGCCCGGCGCCATCGAGTGCTTCTTGCTCGTAGCCTTCCTTGCTTATAACGTCTTTCATGCTTTTCTGGCCTTGAATGTGAAGCCTGCCGCACGAAAGGGCGAAACTCAAATCTTCTGGGCTCGACTCATCGCCGCCGAGCTTTATAGCGAACTGACTCCCGTCGGCATGTCGCCCTGAGATTATTTCGCGTTTCCTCCAGAACCTCTGCTCATCCTGGGGACCTGCAAGGAGGTCCTTCTGCCCGTGGCTGTTCGCGCGGCGCTGCCGCCCTTTTTCTCCTCTCAAAACGCAGTGCGAATCTCCTGGCTCTCGGCCTCCACGCCTAAAAACGCGTTATCCTGCCCCTAACCTACCTATTTCCCTCGCCACCCGTTGCTCGTTGCGGAATCGTTGAGGAAACGGGAAATTTGTTGCGAGGAAATGGCGAAAAGCAGAACATGGAGAAAGAAGACGGAGATTTCCCGGTGGTACCCCGCGAT
>CAVUSI010000003.1:0-1968795 GCA_963744115.1 uncultured Chloroflexia bacterium
TGGCCCGAAGACGATGGACTTGACCGCTGACGGGGTCACCACCGTGTTCGCGACGAGCGTCCTTGGCCACGTCGTCCTTCTCGAAGGGCTCCTGGCAGAGGACCGGCTTGGCGAGGTTGCGGTCCTCGCCGGAAGTGAAGCAGTCCGCGGAGTTCCGAAGTTGCGGATGAAAGGGCCAACCTTCGTCTCAACCTCAGCCGACGAACTCGCCACCGTCATCGACGGCAGCTACTTCGCCAACAGAAAGGCTGACTTCAACCTAGCGTTCGCCCAGGCCAAGTACATCGGGGCCCTCTGGATGGCCTACCTCGCCCGCCAACACCCCGACCGCCGCTTCATCACCGTGAGCCCCGGCAACACCACCGGCACCGCAGCCCCCAACGACCTTCCCCTGCCGATGCGGGTAGCCGCCAAGTACGTCATGCCCGCCCTAGGTCTCGCCCACAAACTCGACGTGGGAGCGAAGCGGCTCGTCGACGGCGTCACCGACCCGACCCTGTCCAGCGGCGTGTTCTACGCCAGCGCGTCCAACACGCTCACCGGTCCCTTGGTGAACCAAGTGGACCTCTTGCCCGAGTTGGCGAACCCGTCGTATCAGGACAACGCCAACGAGGCCATCCACCGCTTCATTTCATGACGGCTCCTCGGCCGGGGGACGCGTCCCGCGGCCGCCCACCGGCTCGGCCTCTCGCACTCGACTGTCAAGCACCACCTGGCAAGTGCGCGGTCCAAGGTGGGGGCGACGACGACGGCCCAGCTCGTGTGGATCCTCGGCCCACGATCGCCTGAGCCCGAGGTTATGGACGAATTGGACAGACAGCGGTCTGCCTAACGAGGTCGTGGGTGTACTGGACTTGATTGGGCCGTTGCCCACCTCAGATCCCCCTAGACGACCGCGGGATTATGAGCATTGTCGTGTCAGCGCTAGGAGGAAGCCCATTGGATCGGATCGCTGAGATCGAGACTGAGCGCCTTCTCCTGCGCGGACCCGCCGAGGGGGACGTCGAGGCGTGGGCGGCCCTGTTGACCGACCCCGACTTCCGGCGCTACATCCCCGTCCGCCGCAGCTCGGACTCCGCCGAGGAGCGTGCGACCCGGGCGCTGGCAAGGCTGGCCGAGCGTTGGGCGGTTGAGCCGCTCCGCAGCGTGGGCTGGGTCATCTCCCGCCAGGCCGATGGGCAGGTGATCGGCACGGGTGGCGTTGACGAAGGCGCGGAGCCCTGGGATGGTGAGATCGACTACTTCCTCGGCAAGCCGTTCTGGGGCCAGGGCTATGGCCGGGAGGCTGCCCGAGCGATGGCCCGTTTCGCGCTCGATCAGGGCGATTGGCGGCGCTTGGTGGCCTACATCGTTCCGGGCAACGACGCCTCTATCCGGATCGCGGAGGGCCTCGGCATGACCTACCAGGGCGACGTGGACTACCTGCAGTTCTTTCCGGACCCATCGGCCGTGGAGCTCGCCAACCCGATGACGCGGTTCTACGCCGTCAACCGCGAGGACTTCGTGCCGGCTGACGAGGCGTACCGGGTGACCTGGCCCGAGTCGCCTTGATCTTGCGCCATCTGCGAGAAGACTCGAGCTGTCGCACTCGACGGTGAAGCACCTGTCGAATGCCGGTCCAGGGCGGGGGCGACGACCGCGGCCCAGCTCGTGTGGGTCCTCCCACCGCGGCTGCCGGAGCCCAACGGCGCAGCTCGGACGGACGACTGGCGGTTGGCTCGGTTCCGTCGTGGCTGGCGGGTCACGCAGCTCGGCCGAGGCCCTCGCGCAGCTGCCGGACCCGGTCCGCGAGCGCGACAGGCAGGTCTCTGATCGGATCCTTTGTCTGATCGTCGTGCAGTTGCGCGCGTCGTCGAAGCTCGAGGCGGCAAACCGGACCAGGACCTCCGGGGTCACGGTCGCGGGCCCCGAGATCATGGTTGTCCGGCCGACCCAGGCGGCCTACGCGCACGGTTTGGCGCTGGCGCTCCCAGGCGGCCTACGCGCACGGATCGGCGCTGGCGCCGCCCGAAAAGGTTGAAATGGCGCGCCCGACAGGATTCGAACCTGCGACCTTCGGCTCCGGAGGCCGACGCTCTATCCACTGAGCTACAGGCGCGCGATGCGAACGTCTCGTACGATCCGGCGCGGCCGATCGCGACCCGGCGCATGACGTTCGGGCCGGAATGATACCGCGCTTCAGCCGCCAGGCTGCTGACTAGAGCTGGAGCACCTCGGCGCCAGCGCCGGGACGGTGGTCCCGGCGCTGAGCGGTCAGGAGGAGCGTCGCCGGCGCTCCTGATTCACGAAGGCTTCGGTGTCGGTGACGTGATCGGTGCGATGCGGATGGAGTCCAGGATGCCCTGGATCTCGGCCTTGGCTTCCGCGGTCTGGCCTGGAACCTCCGCAGCGTCGATCACGAGCCGTTGTCCATCGACATCGAGGATCCACACCCGGTCGCGCTCCCCAGGCATCATGGAATGGATCGCGCCCAGTGGAAGCTGCCAGATGGCGTACCCGTCGGGCGCCAAGGTGCAGCCTGCGGTACTGGCCGGTGCCGTCAACGTGAGCTGCTTGCCTTGGTAGCCACCCAAGGTGACGTCGGTCGGCGTCGTCGCGTCAAGACCCGGCATGGTCGCGAGCGCGGTCGCGAGCGCGTCGACCGTCGGTCCAGGATGCGCGAGTCCCTTGTCGTAGTGACACGCATCGGCGTACACGCTGTCGAAGATCAAGAAGGACATCGCCTCCGGACCTGAGGCGGTGGTCTGGTCCAGCCACAAGGCATATGGACCACCCATGTTCGCGCCCCAGCCCGCAGGCACCGTGAAGGTGACCCGCGCCAGGAACGGGTCCGCCGTGACGTACGCTCCGGGCTCGAGCGAGGCGATGGAGCCGACGGTCAGTTCGTGGGGGGCCGGCGTCGCTGTCGCCGCAGCGCCTCCAGCGCCTCCAGCCTTCGACGAAACGAGACCGATACCGACGAAGGCGACGACCACGATGGCCGCCACCCCTACGGCAAGGCGAGTGGTATTTCCCATGGAAGAGAACCTCCGCGCCGGCCAGAGCGCTCGGCGCTGTCGGGTGACGTGGATCTCGTCGAGGGCGGCCAGGAGCGCACGATCGGGCATGTCGGTCGGCCCATCCTCGAGCCACAGCCGTGCCGTCCGGTCGAAGTCGTTCTCGGTCATGCCATCCGCTCCCGCGAGGCTGGGTTCGAAGGCCGGGCGTCGGCCTCGAGGGCCGAGCGCAGGGTCGACGTTGCGTAGTGGATCCTCGACTTGACCGTCCCGAGCGGAACGCCGAGCGTTTCGGCGATCTCCGCCAGCGGCCAACCGAGGTAGTGGTGAAGCACGAAGACGGCGCGTTGCTCCGGCGGCAATCGCCGGAATCCGCGGTCGAGAGCGTCGCGCGTCGCGACGCCAAGGGTCGTGTCGGGTGTCGCCGGCCCGTCGACCGGCAGCATTCGTACGTTGGCGGACCAGCGGCGCGCTCGCTTCGCCTCGGCGTAGCAGGCGTTGACCAGGATCCGATGGATCCAGGCATCGAACCGATCGACCTCGCGGAGCTCCGGAAGCTGCCGCCAGGCCGTGACGAGGGTCTGCTGCACGGCGTCCTCGGCCAGTCCGACGTCTCGCAGGATCCGATGCGCGACGGCGAAGAGCCGGTCAGCCGAGCCGCGGGCGATCGAGGCGAACGCCTCTTCGTTCCCGGACCGTGCCGCTTCGATCAGCGTCCGGTCCACCCTCTCTCCTTGCTCGCACGCCCTTGGTGGGACGTGTCACCAATCATGAGTGGAGGGCCGACGAAAAGGTTTGAAAATGGCTGAGTGCCCTGGCGCGCGAACGCCACCGATGAACCTTTTCGTCGACGCCGACGCCATACGCTGTCGAGTACGGCCGCCCAGGTCGTGCCGCAGTCGAGGGGAAGCGTGGACCAGCACGGTCTCGTCGAACGGGCGAAGCGAGGCGATCATGACGCCTTCGCGGATCTCGTCGACCTGACCATCGCGCGGCTGGACGCGACCGCCCGACTGGTGCTCCGGGATCGCGATCTCGCGCGAGACGCGGTCCAGGAAGCGCTCATCCGAGCCTGGCGCGATCTCCCGGGCCTGCGCGACCCGGATCGGTTCGACGCCTGGCTGCACCGACTCACCGTCAACGCCTGCCTCGACCTCGCCCGTCATCGTCGTCGACGACCGGTCGAGGTCGAGCTCATCCCGACCAATTCCCCCGCGACGCGGGACCTCTCGCACGACCTCGCCCAGCACGATCTGCTCGATCGGGCCCTCCGGGACCTCGACCCCGCGCATCGTGCCGTCGTCGCGCTCCACTACCTCCTGGGGATGCCACTCCAGGAAGTCGCGGGGGCGCTCGACATCCCGATCGGGACCGTCAAGTCCCGTTTGCACTATTCGCTCGCGTCGATGCGGGCGACGGTGCTCGCCGACCGAGAACCCGGGCAGGCTCCCGACCCGGTCCGAGGAGGGCAGCTGGCATGACCTCCCGAAGCCGCTTCGAGCAGGAGCTGCCCGACCTGCTGGCCGATCTGTTGATCGAGCCGATCCCCTACTACCGAGACTCCGTGGTCCAGCAGACCGCGCAGATGCGTCAGCGGCCGGCCTGGACCCTCCCTGAAAGGTGGATCCCCATGAGCGTCATCACGCTCGGCAGGATGACCGGCAGGACGGTCCCGTGGCGGACCGTCGGCCTGCTGGCCCTTCTCGCCGCACTCCTCGCCGTCGGCCTGGCCGCCTATGTCGGCAGCCGACCGAGAGTCCCCGCACCGTTCGGCCTTGCTGCCAATGGTTCGTTCGCCTACGCGACGTCGGCGGGCGACATCTATGCCGGCGACCCGGTGACCGGCAAGTCGGTGGCCATCGCCAGCGGGCCCGAGATCGACAGCAGCCCGATGTACTCGCCCGACGGTCGACAGCTGGCCTTCCTGCGGCAGCTGTCGACGGGCGGGTACGACCTGGTCGTGACCGCCGCCGACGGCAAGAACGCCCACGCCATCACGGATGTGCCCGTGCTCGAGGCGGACATGTGGGGGATCCAATGGACCCCCGACAGCGGCGGCATCGTCGTGAACTCGTTCACGAACGACGACGTCCGGTTGTACGACGCGAGCGGCAAGACCGCGCCGCGGATCCTTGCCACGAACGCCCACGTCGATCCCGGGGCGTTCCGGCCGCCGCTCGGCGACGAGCTCGTGTTCATCAGGGATTCGACCGACGGCTCGACCCTATTCGTGGCAGACGCCGACGGGTCGAACCCGAGGCAGCTCCTCCATGTCGCCAGCGGCGATCTCGCCGGCGATGGGCTGCGACCGTCCTGGTCGCCCGACGGCACGAGGCTCGCGTTCCTGAAGCTCCGTGGCGGCGATGGGAACCAGGCCCGGATCAACATCATGGCCGCAGACGGGACCGGGTCGGCCCGCGAGCTGACCAACGAACCTGGGCTGGTCTATGAGAACCACATCAAATGGTCACCGGACGGGACCCGGATCGCCTTCCAGCGCTGGGACAACAGCTCAGGGCAGCCGAGGACCATGCCCCTCGGGATCCAGCCGCTCGACGGTGGATCCCTGGTGGATGCCGGCCCGGAACTCGGCGCCTACGGAACCGAGTTCGGCTGGTCACCGGACGGATCGATCCTGTGGGAGATCCCGGGCGAACCCGGCAGTCATCACGTGCTGATCGATCCGCAGCGCGGGACCTGGAAGGACCTGATCTTCCCCGACCCAGGCGGCGGCTCGAGCTGGCAGCGGCTCGCCCGCTGACCCATCCCTTCCACCGACGACGGCCGGTCCGCTCGCCGGGCCGGCCGCTTCGTCACGGCCGATGGGGCAGCACCCCTGCTGCAGCCCGGAAACAAGTTCGGAGCGGTTCTCCGAAGAGAACCGCTCCGATGCTGTCCCGGTGAAGGTGTCCGTCGAAACGGACTCTTCTGCCACGCCACAAAGGCATCTATCACGTCGGCTGCACCGACTACCCTGACCCTACCTACCCATGACCTTGAAGCTGGGGCAGCGGCTGTTTTCACAGCCACCTTACTGTACCTGTCAGGTGCCCTGAATCCAAGGGTTTTGTCAGGTTCTGTGGTGAAAATTCCTTAACCTTTCGGGCATCACATCGCTCCGTCCGTGCTCGCGCGGGCGCTCGCGAGTCGCGACCGGCGGGCCGTCAGTCCTCGATGATCGTCACCTTGGTCATCGCCACCGGGGCGTCCGGCAGGTCGCGCGAGTTGCGCGGAGCCGACACGATCTTGTCGACGACATCGAGCCCGCGGGTCACCTGGCCGAACAGGGTGTAGTTCTTCGGCAGGCGGCCGGTCAGGTCGTCGGTGCAGATGAAGAACTGGCTGCCGTTCGTGTTCGGCCCCGAGTTGGCCATCGCCAGCGCGCCCTTGGTGTAGTTCCCCTTGACGGGCTCGTCGGCGAACTTGTAGCCGGGACCGCCGGTCCCGACCCGACCGGCGTTGAGGGTCGCCTTCTTGCCGAACTCGCCGTCGCCGCCCTGGATGACGAAGCCAGGGATGACCCGGTGGAAGATGACGTCGTCGTAGAAGCCCTTGTTGGCGAGGTCGACGAAGTTCTGGGTGGCCTTCGGCGCGCTCTCGGTGAACAGGTCGACGTCGATGTCGCCGATCTCGGTGGCGATGGTCGCGCGGGTCATGGTGCCTCCTACTTGCTGACGGTGACCTTGGTCATCGGGACGGGATCGATCGCGGCGTTGCCGCTGTTCTGTCCGCTGTTCGGCATCGCCGCGATCGTGTCGACGATCTCCATCCCGGCGGTCACCTTGCCGATGATCTGGTAGTTGTTGTACTGCGGGTCGGCAAGCGACTGGGCCGCGGCGTCATCGAGGACGATGAAGAACTGCGAGCCGACCGAGTCGGGTCCGCTGCTGCGAGCCATCGCGACGGTGCCGCGCTCGTACTTCGTCGTCACCGGCTCGTCCTTGATCGTGTAGCCCGGTCCTCCGGTCCCGGCCTTGTCGGGGTTCGCGAGCTTGCCGTCCGCCCCGACCTTGCCGAACTCGCCGTCGCCGCCCTGGATGACGAAGCCCGGCACGAGCCGGTGGAACACGACGTCGTCGTAGTAGCCGCACTGCGCCAGCGCGACGAAGTTGCCCGCGGCGATCGGCGACAGGTCGGCGTCGATCTCCATCGTGATCGCGCCCTTGGGCGTGTCGATCGCGACGGTCCGCTTCTCGCCCGCCGGCAGAGCCGCCGGCTGGGAGGTCGGGCAGGCGCCGGCCGCTCCCGACGGTGGCGCCGCCTCCGAGGGCGCCGGCGTGACCGGCTCGCCAACGGTCGAGATGATCGTCGAGGTCTGGCCACCAAGGACGCCACACCCGGCGAGGAGGACGCCGCCGAGGACCAGCGCACCGAGTGCGCCGAGCGCTGAACGGGGTCGCGACGGGATCATGCGGCAGCCTCCAGGGCAGCGGGGTAGTCGATGGCGCCGGAGAGGAGCGCCTCCCCGAGGATGAGGCCGGCGACGCCGGCATCGCGGACACGTGAGATCGCGGCCGGGTCGTTGACCCCACCGGCGACGAGGATGTCGGCATCGTACGACCGAACGAGCCGGGACAGCAGGGCGTGGTCCGGACCGGACCCGCCGTGGGCCAGGACGAACCGCCGGACGCCGAGCCCGACGAGCTCGCCGACCAGCGCCTCGACCGTGGGGACCGTCGGTCGCTTCCACGGGAAGGCGGCCAATCGATCCGGTCGCGGGTCGAGCCCGACGGCGAGCCAGTCACCGGCGACCGCGAGACAGTCGGCCAGCAGCGCCGGGTCGTCCACGACCGACATCGCCAGCACGACCCGGGTCGCGCCGGCGGCGAAGGCGAGCCGGATGGCATCCGCGCTCTCCATCCCGCCGGCGACCTGGAGGGGCACCGCGACCCGCGCCGCGACGGCGCCGATCGTCTCGAGGTTCACCGGCATCCCCGCCCGGGCCCCGTCGAAGTCGACGAGGTGGACCACTCGGGCGCCCTGCTCGACGAAGCGGGCGACGATCCGGTCGGGCCGGTCGGTCGGCGTCCCCTCGCCGGTCGAGGCGCCGGGCCAGTAGACGATCCGCGAGCGGCCGCCCTCGAGGTCGATGGCGGGGATGACCTGCACGACCGGCTAGCGCGCGGCGAGCCGGTCGGTGCCGGGCCCGCCGCCGAGCGCCCGCCGGCCGGAGTCGCCCTCGAGGAGGCGGCGATGGAAGCTGATCGGCAGGCTCCCGTTGCGGAGCAGGGTGTCGTGGAACACCTTCAGCGAGAACCGGTCGCCGAGGCGAGCCTGCTCATCGGCGCGGAGCTGGAGGAGCAGGACCTTGCCGAGCAGGTAGCTCAGCTGATACGTCGGTGTGTAGGTGTAGCGGAGGACCTCGGCCCGGGCGTTGGCCGCCTCGAAGCTCGTCCGCTCGACCATGTACCGGACGGCGTCGTCCACGCCGATCTCGCCGCGGTGCATCCGGACGTCGAGGATGATCCGGCAGGCTCGCCAGATCGCGTCGGTGTACATGTTCAGCCGGAAGTTCGCGGCGTCGTCGAAGCCCTGCTCGCGCATCATCTGCTCGGAGTACATCCCCCAGCCCTCGACGAACTCCGGTGCGTTGGTCAGGGCCCGGCTCAGGCTCGGATGCTTGCCCGCGACCGACAGCTGGAGGTGGTGGCCGGGGTACGCCTCGTGGATGCTGGTGTTGCTGATCGAGCTGTAGTTGTGCTCGCGCATCGCGTTGGCATCGTTCCCGACCGACGGGGTGACGATGTAGATCCCGTTCGGATCCTTGTCGAACTTGGGCGGGTCGAAGTAGGCGGCGAACGGGATCACGTTGCGGATGTACTCGGGCGTGGCGATGACCTCGATCCGCTCGTCGTCCGGGACGGTCACGATGTCGTGGTCGATGAGGTGCTGCCGGGCGCGGTACATCACCTCCCGGTACGCGTCGAGGGCGGCCGCGAACGTCGCCGGGTGGTCGCTCTTGATCCGTCCCACCACCGTCTTCTCGTCGACGGTCGGGTCGATCTCGCGCGCGGCGGCGACCCGGCCGGCCCGGTTCAGCTCGAGCTGCTCCTCGCCGATGGCCAGGATCGCGTCGGCGTCGACCCCGTCGAAGCCACGCAGCGCGACCAGCTCGTCGTAGCGCTCGCGCCCGAGCGCCCAGTCGTCGGTCCCGCCCGCGAGGGTGCCCTCGAGCCAGGTCCGATAGTCGGCGACGGCCCTCTTCGTTGCCCTGATCGCGGCGTCGAGCCGGCGCTTTTCGACGGGCCCGAGAACGCCGGCGCCCGCCGCGCCGATCTCGTCGAACAGGGCCGGGATCTCGCCGGACGTCTCGATCTCGATGGTCTGCCACAGCCGCACCTGGGGGACTACCGCCCGGGACTTGCTCTGCTCGAGGAACGCCGGAGCCGCCTCGAGTCGGCTGGTCATCGCATCGAGCCGCTCGGCCAGCGGGGCGAAGTCTCGGGCGAACAGGGCGAACAACGGATCGCCGATCCCGTCGAGGGCGGTCGATCGGCGCTCCCACAGCCGCTGGATCTCGGAGTCGAACAGGTCGCGGCGGACGTTGTGGATCTCCAGGTCGCGCTCGAACCGTGCCTCGGCCGACAACCCTGCGACGTCGATCCCCTCGACGGCCGCGAGGTGCGCGCGCTCGGCGGCGATCTCGCCGAGGACGGCGTCGCGCTCGCCGCTCCCGAGCCGGTGATCCTCGGTGTGGATGCCGATGAACGTGGCGAAGTCCGGGTGATCGCGGACGATCCGTCGGAAGCGGGCCTCGACGAGGTCGTAGAACCGGTCGTCGAGTGGGCCCGGCTCGGCGGCGGGAGCCGGCCGGGGAAGCGCGAGGTCGTCGATCGCGTCGTGCGTCACGTGGGTCCTCCGAGACGGCCGCTCCGGCAGGCGGTCGTCACTGCGTCCCGGCGGTCGCGGGAGCCGTCTCGCGCAGGGCGGCGGTGACGGCGGCCAGGGTGGTCTCGATGTCGTCCGCCTCGATCCCGTAGTGGGTCACGGCGCGGACCTGACCGTGCGGATATTCCACCATCAGGACATTCCGCGCACGGAGGGCGTCGAGGAAGGCCGCCCGCGACCGGGCGACCTTGAACACGACGAAGTCGGTCCGGACGCGACCGGGGTCGAGCGGACCAGGGTCGGGCTGGGCGATCCCGCCGGGCGACTCGATCGCCGTCATCTCGGCGAGGCCGTCGGCCAGCCGCCGGGCGTTGGCATGATCGTCGGCCAGTCGCTCGATCATGCCGCTCGGGCCGTCGCGCAGGGCGAGCAGGCCGGGGGCTGCCAGCACCCCCACCTGGCGCAATCCACCACCGACGAGCTTCCTGCCCCGGCGCGCGCGCCAGATGAAGTCGCGCGGGCCGACCACGACGGATCCGACCGGGCAGGCGAGGCCCTTGCTCAGGCAGAACGTGACGCTGTCCGCGGGCCCGGCGAGCGCGGCCGGGGTGACGCCCAGCGCGACGACGGCGTTGAAGAACCGGGCTCCATCCACGTGGAGCGGGACGTCGTGGCGGTGGGCGACCGCGGCCACCTCCGTCGTGTACTCCACCGACAGCGGCTGTCCCATCGAATGGGCGTGGGTGTTCTCGATGGTGACCATCCCGCTGATCGGCTCGTGCGGGTCGGTCGGGTCGCGGAACGCCCCATCGATCTCGACCGGGTCCAGCGTCCCGTCGGGTCGCTCACGAAGCGCCCGGACGCTCGTCCCGACGACGACGGCGTGGCCGGCGGCCTCGTCCATGACGATGTGGCTGCTCTCGGCGGCGATCGTCTCCTGGCCGCGACCGAGGTGGGCGAGCTGGGCGACGAGGTTGCCCTGCGTGCCGCTCGTGACGAACAGCCCGGCCTCCTTGCCGAGGAGCTCCGCCGCCCGTTCCTCGAGCGCGCGGACCGTCGGATCGTCGCCGAAGACGTCGTCGCCGACCTCCGCCGTGGCCATCGCGCGGCGCATCTCGTCGGTCGGAAGCGTGACGGTGTCAGAGCGCAGATCGATCGGGCGCATCCGGCCAGTATAGGTTCGGTCCGGCGGTCCTCCGGCCCGGTCGACGAGCCCGCCGCTCGGCGACAACCCGACCGCCACCTGCTATCCTCCGCATTCGCTGCAACGGACCCGTGGTGTAGCGGCCCAACATGCCAGCCTGTCACGCTGGAGATCGCCGGTTCGAATCCGGTCGGGTCCGCCATCGACGCTTTTCCCTACGCCCCGTCCTCCCGCCCGGACGGGGCGTTCCCTATGCCGCGGGACATATCTGGCAGACTCCCCGAGTGACCGAACCGCGCCGCAGACGCACCCATGCCCACCGCATCGATGAGGGTCGCCGTCGCATCGCGGTCGGGCCGGTCGCCATCGCGGTCGGCGTCGTCGCCGTCCTCGCCGTCGGGGTGATCCTGCTGGCCGGCCCCGGGCCGGGCTCGCCGGCGGCGTCGGCATCGAGCGGCCCCGGCGCCTCGAACATCGCGGCCGGTGCCAGCCCCGGGGATGGGTCGGCGTCACCGGTCGGGAGCAGCCAGCCCGGCGGTGCCTCGCCGTCCGCGGGATCGGGTGCGCCGCCACCGTCGCCCGGCGCGATCGTCGCCGTCCCGATCGTGCCCGTCGTGGACTTCCGCTCGACCGAGACGAGCGTCCGGGCGGCCGGTGTCAAGGAAGCCGTCTCCGGCCAGAAGGGCGGCTACGCCGCGCTCGAGCTGGTCGAGGCCGACGCGGACGCCATCCTGGCCGCGCTCGGCACGCCCGTCCCGGGCAGCTCCGGCACGATCGTCCGGGCGAAGGACGTGGCGACGCTGATCAAGGACCTCGAGCAGCATCGCGACCGGCTGGCGTTCCTGCGGGCCGAGCAGGTCACCCCGGCCGTCAGGGCCCTGGCCTGGGGCACCAAGAGCCTGTTCGGGGTCGACCGCGTGACCGACGCGGCGGCCTGGCCGCTGAACGCCCAGCTGCCCGCCGGGACGCAGCCGGCCTTCGACCCCGGCTCGACCTGGACGCTCGTCGCCGGCGGCGACATCATGCTCGACCGCGGGGTCGCCAAGGTGGTCAAGATCCAGGGCAAGGGCGCCGACTTCCCGTTCAACGGCGGGACCGCCACGATCACCGGCCGGACCTGCTGCTCGGCGCTCGACAACCCGGTCCCGACCACCCGCCGGACCGGCAACGCCGGGGCGGTCCGCGACCTCATCAAGTCGGCCGACCTGGCGGTCGCCAACTTCGAGAACCCGGCGCCGGACGCGTTCCGCTATCACACCCAGGGGACGACGTTCTCGGCCGATCCGAAGCTCATCTCGGGGTTGGCCAAGGCGGGCATCGACATCGTCTCGATCGGCAACAACCACATCGGCGACGCCGGCTCGAAGGGGATCATCGACACCGTCAAGAACCTCAAGAAGTACAAGATCAAGTCGACCGGCGCCGGGTCGAACCTCAAGGCGGCGAGGACGCCGGCCACGGCCACGGTCGACGGCGTCAAGGTGGCGATCCTCGGGTACGACACCATCGCCAAGTCGTACGCCGCCGGGCCGTCGTCGGCCGGCAGTGCCCAGCTCAGTCGGGCGGTCGTCAAGGCCGACATCAAGAAGGCGCGGGCGAACGGCGCCGACGTCGTGATCGTCTATCCCCACTGGGGGACCGAGTACAGCCCCAGGCCGTTCGCCTCGCAGCAGGCACTGGCCCGCTCGATCATCGATGCGGGAGCCGACATGGTCATCGGCAACCATGCCCACTGGGTCGGCGCGATGGAGGTCTACAAGGGCAAGCCGATCTGGTACGCCCTCGGCAACTTCGTCTTCGACCAGGATTGGTCGGAGCCGACGATGGAGGGGATCACCCTCGAGCTCACGTTCCGCGGCAGCGACCTCGCCCAGGTCCGGATCAGGCCCCACGTGATCCTGGACAAGTCGCAACCGAACTTCATGGATCCGGCCGGCACGGGGCGGGTGGTGATGGGCCAGCTGTTCGACGCCTCGCGGAAGCTGCTTCCGTGGTAGGGCGTCGACGACGAGGAGGAACGGGTCGATGAGCGGCTTCAAGGAATTCCTGCTGAAGACCAACGCGCTCGCCCTGGCGATCGGCGTCATCATCGGTGTCGCCCTCGGCAACGTCGTGAACTCGCTGGTCAACGACATCCTGATGCCGCCGATCGGGCGGATCCTCGGCGGCGTCGACTTCGCGAGCATGAAGATCGTCCTGCTCGCCGCCGTCAACGGCGACCCGAAGACCGAGGTCGCGATCCGTTACGGCTCGTTCATCAACTCGGTGATCACCTTCGTCATCGTCGCGCTCGTGGTGTACGTCATCGCCAAGGTGATGATCAAGGAGGAGGAGCCGGCCGGCCCGAGCGACGAAGTCGTGCTGCTGACGGAGATCCGCGACGCCCTCAAGGCGCGCTGAGCGGTCGACCCTGGTGGGATCGACCCGGCCGGATCCGTCCGGCCCGGCAGGTGGGTCAGTCGAGGCCCGCGAACAGGTCGGTCTCGGGGAGGGTGGTCTCGACCCGTGACTCGCGGAGGATGTACGCCTCGCGGCCCCAGCTCTCGCGCCAGCCCTCGTAGCCGAGGAGCATGAACGGGCTCTGGTCGCTGATCTGGGTGACGTGCTCGTGGATCGCCGCCCACTTCTTCTCGAGCGGATCGCCGGACACGTCCAGCCAGGTCGTGATGGTGTCATCGGGCACGAGCATCTTCGCCGCGAACGCCTCGAACTCGGCCACCTGCTCGGGGGTCGCGTCTTCCGGCGGCTCCCAGAAGCTCTTCTTGCCGAGCGCCTTGAGCCGTTCCGCCATCAGCCCGCGGACGGATGCCGGGATGGCCTGCTCGTAGAGCTTCGACGGCGCCCACGGCGCGAGCCCGCCTTCCTCGATGGAGCCGCCCGACCCGCCGTGCTCGGTGGCGAGCTGCTCGGGGTACCAGGCCGGATCGCCGGCCCGCTCGAACGCGCGGATACCGACGTCGTGGGTCCGGATGTGGTCGGGGTGGCCGTAGCCGCCGAAGGCGTTGTAGGTGGTGATCACGTCGGGCTGGTAGCGACGGACGAGCCAGGTCAGGCGGCCGGCGGCCTCGTCGATCGGGGCCTGCCAGAAGGACCGGGGATCGTGATTGCCGGGGGTCCCCATCATCCCGGAGTCGCGATAGCCGAGGTTCTCCCACTCCGTCACCCCGAGGACCCCCATCGCCCGCTCGAGCTCACCGGCCCGGATCTCACCGAGGCGACGGTGGTTGTCGGGCGTGTCCATCTCGGGCACGACGATCTCGCCGAGCTCGCCCCGGGTGCCGGTGACGAGGATCACCCGGTGGCCGTCGGCGACGGCCCGGGCCATCGCTCCGCCGGTCCCGATCGTCTCGTCGTCCGGGTGAGCGTGGACGGTCATCAGGGTGAGGCGGCGTGGTTCGGTCATCGGGGCATCCTAGCCGACCTTGCGGCATGGAGCCTCGACGCATCACCGTGCGTCGGGCTACGCTGCGCGGTGCATCCACATCGGGAGTGAGGATCCGGGTTGACTTGCCCGAGCTGCGGTAGCGCGAACCTGGTCGGGGCCAAGTTCTGTTCCGAATGCGGGAACCGCCTTGCCTCGGCCTGTCCGAGCTGCGGTGCCCAGAACGCTCCCGGCGCGAAGTTCTGCTCCGACTGTGGCACGCGGCTCGGAGCCGTGGCTTCGGCAGGCCCCGGCACCCAGGGTGTCGCGGAGGCGAGGACCGGGTCGGCGATCGCGCCACCCGCAGCGCAGCCGATCAGCCACGGCGGGACGACCGAGCGCCGGGTCGTCAGCGTCCTGTTCGCCGACCTGGTGGGATTCACGACGCTGGCCTCGGATCGGGACTCCGAGCAGGTGCGCGACCTCCTGACCCGCTACTTCGACACCGCTCGCGAGGTCATCGAACGCTACGGCGGGACCGTGGAGAAGTTCATCGGCGACGCCGTGATGGCCGTCTGGGGCACGCCGGTCGTCCGCGAGGCCGACGCGGAGTGGGCGGTCCGGGCGGCGCTCGACCTCGTCGCCGCCGTGCGGGGCCTGGATTCGGGCGCGGACGGCCGCGGCCTGGAAGCACGAGCGGGCGTCCTGACCGGCGAGGCCGCCGTCACCCTCGGTGCGACGGGTCAGGGCATGGTCGCGGGCGACCTCGTCAACACCGCGAGCCGGCTCCAGTCGGTCGCGCCCCCCGGGAGCGTCCTCGTCGGAGAAGCGACGATGCGCGCGACCGACCGGGCGATCGTCTTCGAGGAGGCCGGCGAGCAGACGCTCAAGGGCAAGACCGCACCGGTCCCCGCCTGGCGCGCCCTCCGCGTCGTCGCGAAGCGCGGCGGTCAGGGTCGGAGCGAGGGTCTCGAGGCCCCGTTCGTCGGCCGCGACGACGAGCTTCGCCTGATGAAGGACTTCTTCCACGCGACGTCGCGTGAGCGCCGCGCGCGTCTGCTGTCGGTCACCGGCCAGGGCGGCATCGGCAAGAGCCGCCTGACCTGGGAGTTCCTCAAGTACATCGACGGCGTGCTGGAGACCGTCTACTGGCACGAGGGTCGTTCACCGGCCCTGGGTGACGGCGTGACGTTCTGGGCCCTCGGCGAGATGGTCCGTCGGCGAGCCGGGCTGGCCGAGACCGATGACGAGGCCACGACCCGGGCCGGGATCGCGACCACCCTCGCCGAGTTCGTGCCGGATGAGAGCGAACGCCGCTGGATCGAGGCCGCCCTGCTCGCGCTGCTGGGGTTCGGCGACGCCTCGGCCCGCAACCGGGACGAGCTGTTCGCGGCCTGGCGGACCTTCTTCGAGCGTGTCGCCACGGAGAGTCCGGCCGTCCTGGTCTTCGAGGACCTGCAATGGGCGGATCCGGGCCTGCTGGACTTCATCGACCATCTGCTCGAGTGGTCGACCAGCCATCCGATCTTCGTCATCACCCTGGCCCGCCCCGAGCTGCTCGATCGGCGCGCCGGCTGGGGTGCCGGTCGTCGCAACTTCGTCGCGCTGTCGCTCGAGCCGTTGAACGAAGCGGCGATGCGCCAGCTCCTGGCGGGGCTCGTCCCCGGTCTCCCGGAACGGGCCGTGCGGTCGGTCCTCGAGCGGGCCGGCGGGATCCCGCTGTACGCCGTCGAGACCGTCCGGATGCTCGTCGCGGAGGGCAAGCTCGAGGAGGCGGATGGCGCGTTCCGACCGGTGGGCGACCTGGGTGACCTGGCCGTCCCCGAGACGCTCCACGCGCTCATCGCGGCCCGCCTCGACGCGCTCGAGCCGACCGATCGGGCGATCCTCCAGGACGCGTCTGTCCTCGGTCAGACGTTCACCGTCGCCGCCCTGTCGGCCCTGCGCGGGGAGGCCGTAGAGGCGCTCGAGCCGTCGCTCCGGGCGCTCGTCCGGCGAGAGGTCCTCCTGCTCGACACCGACCCGCGCTCGCCCGAGCGCGGGCAGTTCGGGTTCGCCCAGGCGCTCCTCCGCGAGGTCGCGTACTCGACCCTGTCGAAGAAGGACCGGCGCACTCGCCACCTGGCCGCAGCCCACTACTTCGAGGAGATGGGCGACGACGAGACGGCCGGCGTCCTGGCCACCCACTACGTCGATGCGTATCTGGCTTCACCCGAGGGCGACGAGGCCGAGGCGGTGGCCAACCAGGCCCGGATCGCACTCCGGGCGGCCGCCGAGCGGGCGATCGCCCTCGGCTCGCACGATCAAGGGATCACCTTCCTCCGGCGCGCGCTGACGGTCACCATCGATCCTTCGGACGAAGCTTCCATCCTCGAGCGGATCGGCGCGGCCGCCGCGGCGGCGAGCCGCTTCGATGAGGCGGACGTGGCCCTTCGCCGAGCGGTGGAGATCGAGACGGCGGGCGGCGATCCGGTAGCGATCGCCCGGGCGACCGTGGCGCAGGCCGGGGCGCTGATCACCTCCTTCCGGTCGACCGACGCGCTGCGCATCCTCGAACCCGCGTATTCGACCCTGGCCGAGGCTCTGGGCGAGACGCCGATCGTCGCCGAGATGACGGCGCAGATCGCGCGCGCCCATCAGCTGCACGAGGATCCTGCCCAGGCGATCGCCTGGGCGGAGCGCTCACTCGCGATCAGCGAGCGGCTCTACCTCCTCCCGACCCTGGCCGAGGCGATCATCACCAAGGGTGCGAGCCTGACCCACACCGGCCGCGTGTGGGAAGGGATCGGACTGGTCCGGGCGGGCCAGCAGCTGGCCGAAACGAACGGCTACATCGCGACGCGCCTTCGAGCCGCCGTGTCGCTGAGCGGGATCCTGGCCGCCTACGACCCACGTCAGGCCTTCGAGATCGGACGCGACGGCTATGAGCTCGCGGCACGGCTCGGTTATCGGCACGTCGCGGTCATCCTCGCGGCGAACGCCGGTGAGGCCGCCCTCTCGGCGGGCGAGCTCGACTGGGCGATCGCAGCCCTGACCGAGAGCAGTGGCCTCGAGCTCGCCGACATCGACCGGGCCACCCTGGAGTCAGTGCTCATCGAGCTCGTCGCCACTCGTGGCGAACCGACGGCCGCCCGGCTCGAGACGCTGGCGTCGAACGCCCCGGAGGACGACCCGATCTACGAAGCCGCGCTCGGTCTCGCCAGGATGATGGCGGCACTTGCGGAGGGCCGGTTCGACGACGCCCAGGCGGCCGGGCTCGAGGTCGCCCGGGTCAGCCACCTCAACCGTCCGTACGCCCTGCTCTGGGCGACACGGGCGGCGGTCGCGCGAGGGCATCTCGAGGACGCGAAACGGATCCATGCCGATCTCGTCGCCCTCGGAGTGCGCGGCCCGGCGCTCGATGCCGCGGCGGACGTCGAAGCCGCGAGCATCCTGGCACTCGAGGGCGACTGGCCCGCCGCGGCCGAGCTCCATCGCGACGCCCTCCGCCGGCTGCGAGAGCTCCGGGCCGACTTCGATCTCGCGCTCGGGCTGCTCGAGGTCGTGGCTCTCGCTCCGCGTGGCCAGGAAGCGGCCCGCCTCGCGGAGGTCGAGGCGCGCGAGATCCTCACCCGGATCGGCGCGGCCCCGTACCTCGCTCGTCTCGATCGACTGGTCGCCGCCCGCGCCGATCGCGACAACGGGACGAGGGCCGACACCAGCTCACCCGGCGTCGAGGCGGCGACCGAGTCGCCCTCGGCCTGACCGGCATGATGCCCCCGACCTCGGGAACGGCCGGGTCGTCCGGACCGCTCGCAGGGATCCTCGTCGCCGACTGCTCGACCGTCCTGGCCGGCCCCTACTGCACGATGCTGCTGGCCGATCTGGGTGCCGACGTCATCAAGGTCGAGCCGCCCGAGGGCGACGGGACGCGCGCCTGGGGCCCGCCGTGGGTCGGGGCCGGGCGGCTCGCGCCGGACGATCCGGGCGTCGCCGCGTATTACCTCGCGGTCAACCGGAACAAGCGGTCGATCCGGCTCGACCT
Source organism: uncultured Chloroflexia bacterium (assembly GCA_963744115.1). Lineage (GTDB taxonomy): Bacteria > Chloroflexota > Limnocylindria > Limnocylindrales > CSP1-4 > Chersky-267. The sequence goes on from CAVUSI010000003.1 coordinate 18,354, forward strand.
CAAGACGGAACCTGGCCGCGACGTCCTCCGGCGCCTCATCGGGCGGGCCGACGTGCTTGTGGAGAACTTCCGCGTGGGCGGCTTCGCGCGGCTCGGGTTCGACGATGCGACCCTCGCCGCCCTGAATCCGGCGCTGATCCACCTGGCGATCAGCGGCTATGGGACGACCGGACCCGACGCCGGCCGGCCCGGCTACGACTTCGTGGTCCAGGCCGCGGCCGGCCTCATGTCGATCACCGGCCAGGCCGACCAGGCCGGCGGCGAACCGACCAAGGTCGGCGTCGCGATCGCCGACGTCGTCACCGGGCTGCAGGGAACGGTGGCCGTCCTCGCCGCCCTGGCCGGGCGCGAGCGAGCCGGCTCGCCGGCCGACGGCCGGGGCCAGCGGATCGACGTGTCGATCCTCGAGTCGACCCTGGCGATCCTCGTCAACCAGGCCCAGAACGCGTTCGCGACCGGCGTGGCCCCGGTTCGTCGCGGGAACGCCCACCCGAACATCGTCCCGTACGAGTCGTTCACCACCGCCGACGGGGCCATCGCCGTGGCCGTCGGCTCCGAGCGCCAGTGGGCGCGCTTCTGCCGCGCACTTGGGATCGCCGACCTGGCGGCGGATCCTCGCTTCGCGACGAACGCGGCTCGGGTCGAGCACCGGACCGCGCTGCGGCCGATCCTGGCCGAGCGCCTGCTCGCGGCGTCGACCGCCGAGCTGGTGGAGCGTCTCGACGAGGCGGACGTCCCGTGCGGACCGATCGACGACGTCCTGACCGCCCTCACCTCCGAGCAGGCGCGGGCGCGCGAGATGGTCGTCGACATCGACCATCCCCGGCTCGGTCCGATCCGCCAGGTCGGCCTGCCGTTCAAGCTCGCCGACACCCCGGCGTCGATCCGATCGGCGCCGCCGCTGCTCGGCGAACACACCGACGAGGTCCTGGCCGAGCTCGGCTACGGGGGCGAGGCCATCGCCCGGCTGCACGCGGACGGCGCCGTCTGAGGCTGCCGCGATCCGAGGCCGGGGTGGCGTGCCGCGAGCGTGCGGACGTCGCCGATCAGAGCTCCTGGCGCCGGAAGGCCAGCCACGCCCCGACGGAGCTCGCGACGAGGAGGATGACGCTCCCGCCGACGGCCGTGGCCAGCGTATCGGCGGCGAGGTCGGCGGTGTTGCCGGTCGCCAGCGCGAGGGCCGGACCGTCGAGCGCCGGCGGCAGGAACCGGCCGACCTGGGGGATCGCCGACACGAGCGACAGGACGATCAACGCGACGATGCCGACGCCGGCGGCTGCGGCGGCCGAGCCCGTGACGGTCGAGGCGAAGAACGTGATGGCGGCCCAGACCGCCAACCCGAGCCAGCTGAGGAAGCCCAGGGCGAGCCAGCCGCCGACCGGCAGCGGCTCGAACAGGACCGCGGTGTAGACCCAGCCGACCACGAAGGCAGCGAGGACCGCCAGGGCCAGCACGAGACCGAGCGCGCCGAGCTTCGCGCCGATGAACGCGCCGCGCCGGACCGGCTTGGTCAGGAGAAAGGCGGCCGTCCCGTGCTCCTTCTCGCCGACGACGGCGTTCATCGCCAGGACGATGGCCGCGAACGCCCCGAGCTGTCCGAGGTTCTTCTGGAGCTGGAGGACGGCGTCGGCGGCCGTCGGGGTCGGGATCGGGACGGTGATCTCGTCGCCGAGCGCGGCCTTGATGATCTCGGGCAGGTACTTGGCGGTGAGCGGCGCCAGCAGTCCGATGGCGATGAACATGATCAGGACGGCCGGCAGCCGGCGGGTCCGCCACGACTCGACGATCTCCTTGCGAAGGAGGACGACCGGCCGGCTCATGCCACACCCACCGTTCCGGAGGTGGCGGCGCCCGCCGCCGCGGCGGTCCCCGCGGCCCCGGTGAGCTGGAGGAAGACGTCTTCGAGCGATGGCCGGGCCCGCTCCACGCCGACGACGGCGACCCCGGCCGCGACGATCGCGGGCAGCAGCTCGCGGGCCGCACGTGGCGGGTCGTTGACCGTGATCCGCAGCCGGCCCAGGTCGACCGAGACGTCGGTCGTCCAGTCCGTCGCACGGAGGGCCGCGGCCAGGTGTTCGACCGCCTCGGACTGGCCTGGTTCGGGGTCGATCCGGTAGATCGGCAGGGCGTAGCGGTCGAGCAGGGCCTGGAGCGGGCCGACCACCACGAGACGACCGTGATCCAGGATCGCGATCCGATCGCAGACACGCTCGACGTCGGCCAGGACGTGGGTCGAGAAGAGGACGGTGGCGCTGCCGCGCAACCGGCCGATGAGCGCCAGGAGGTCCCGTCGTCCTTCGGGGTCGAGCGAGCTGACCGGCTCGTCCAGGATCAGGACCGCCGGCCGGTTGACCAGGGCCTGGGCGATCCCGAGGCGCTGGCGCATCCCGCCCGAGTAGGTGGCGATCCGTCGGTCGGCGGCGTCCGCCAGCCCGACCAGGGCCAGGACCTCATGGACCCGGGCCTGCAGCTCGGTGCCGTCCATCCCATGGAGGCGACCCACGAGCTCGACCAGCTCCCGACCGGTCGACCAGCCGTAGTAGCGCGGGTCCTGGTCGAGGAACCCGATCCTGGCGGTCAGCCGCTCGTCACCGAGCGGCACGCCCGCGACGGTCGCCGTCCCGGCGGACGGCCGGGCGAGCCCGACGAGGATCCGCAAGGTGGTCGTCTTGCCGGCACCGTTCGGACCCAGGAGCCCGAACACGGAGCCGGCCGGGACGTCCAGGTCGAGCCGATCGAGGGCCACGATCCCGCCCGGGTAGTGCTTGGTGAGGCCGCGGCTGGCGATCGCCGAGGGACCGCTGGCGATCGGCGCGGCGATCTCGTCGGCCGGCGCGGCGGCCGCGGACGGAGCGGCGGTCAGGACCGGCGCGGCGGCAGCCGCGGACGGAGCGACCGGAGCCGCGACCGGGGAGACGGGCGTCGGGGCCGGAGCGACCGGAGCCGCGACCGCCGGGTCCGTCGGCCAGACGGGCGGCGCTTCGGGCTCGCCGGTGCTCTCCTGGCGCCCGACCGCGAAGTACAGGATCGGTCCGATGAGCGACACGAGGAGGACGATCAGGCCCCACATCAGGCGGCTGTCGCCGCGGACACGACGACCGGGCCGGGTCAGGTCGAACAACGCCCAGACGGCCAGTCCGAGCTCGACCAGGACGATCGGGACGAGGAGGACGAGGAGCTGCGGGTCGATCCCGTTCATCCGGCCTCACCCACCTTCTGGCGGTTCGGGTCGACCTTCCAGACCCGGTAGGAGTAGACGAATGCCACGGCGAGGATGAGCGCGATCCCGGCGATCAGGACGACGAAGAACGGCCAGCCACCGCCGACCACCCCGGTCCCGATGACGACGAACCCGAGGATCACGAACAGCCGGCCGATCAACCGGTGTGTCTTGTTCCAGGACAGATCGCTGGCCAGCGTCCACGGCGTCCTGACACCGAACATGAAGTTGCTTCGAACCTTCCCCAGGACATCGCCCAGGACGATGAACAGCGCCCCGACCGCCACGCTGATCACGGCCGTCACGTCGATCGGTCGACCCAGCGCCGATGCCACGACGACGAGCTGGACGACCGCCATCAGGATCAGGACCGCACTCGACATCCTGACGTACGCCGGACCCGATAGGGCCAGGTTCCGCGCCCGCGGCTCGAATCTCGGCAGGAAGTAGAGCAGGACCGACAGGCCGGCGGTCATCGCGGGGATGAGCAGCAGCCCGACGGCCTTCGGGGCATAGCCGTTCACCTGCCCGTCGACGCCCCAATGGATCGGCACCTGGGCGTCCGGCGGGAGCTGGACCCAGCCGACGATCGCCAGACCGAGGGTCGCCGCCACCGTGGCGATGATCACGATCAGCAACGGTCGCAGGTTCATCGGGCGCTCCTCTCGGGGTCCAGTCCGAATGCATCCATCAAGGCGAGGAGGGCCTCCTCGAGAACGGATACGTTGAGTCGATAGGTGATCGTCGAGCCCACCCGGTCGGCCTGGATCAGGTCGGCCTCCTTCAGCACCGAGAAGTGCCCGGACATCGTGGGCGCGCTCAGGCTGAAATTCGCCGCCAGCTCGCCGGCCGTCATGTCGCGCTCGCGAAGGAGGGTCAGGACCCGGCGACGGGTCGGATCGCTGAGGGCTCGGTAGACCTTGTTCATCTGTTGTTTCGTCGGTCACCTAATTCGGTCGGCGCCAAAGTAGCTCGATCACGGGCCTGCCGTCAACCCCGTCCCTGCTCGTCCGGCCGGCACGGATCGTGTGCAGGACGGCATGGACCTGGAGCGTGGGGCTCCACCGCCCGCTGCTAGACTCGGCCGACGGAGACCCCGCCGCCGACCGAGCCTGTCACGGTCGCGCCGATCCACGGAGGAACGACACCGATGACCGATGAACGCGAGCGCTGGGCCGTCATCCTCGGCGCATCCTCGGGGATGGGCGAGGCGACCTCGAGGGCGCTGGCCGCGGCCGGCTATCGCATCTTCGGGATCCACCTCGACTTCCGGGCGGGGCTCGCCCACGTGGACGAGGTCAAGGCCGCGATCGAGGCGGCCGGGTCCGAGGCGCTGTTCATCAACATGAACGCGGCCGACGACGGGAAGCGGGCGAGTGCGCTGGCCACCCTCCGTGAGCGGTTCGATCGATCTGAGGCGGCGGGCCACCATCCGTACGTCCGGGTGGTGATGCACTCGCTGGCCTTCGGGTCGCTCGTCCCGTACATCACCGACGACCCCAAGGCGGGCGTGGACCGCAAGAAGATGGAGATGACCCAGGACGTCATGGCGAACAGCCTCGTCTACTGGGTCCAGGACCTCTATCGCGGCGGGTTCCTCGAGCAGGGCTCGAAGATCTTCTCGATGACCTCGGAGGGCTCGAGCCGGGTCGTCCCCTCATACGGCGTGGTGTCATCCGCCAAGGCGGCGCTCGAGTCGCACACCCGGCAGCTGGCGATGGAGCTCGCCAGGACCGGCAAGGGGATCACTGCCAACACGATCCGCGCCGGGGTCACGATCACGCCGGCCCTGCTCAAGATCCCCGAGCACGACGAGATGATCGCCATCACCAGGCGGCGCAACCCGACCGGCCGGATGACGACGCCGCAGGACGTCGCGACCACGATCGTCGCGCTCAGCGGCGAAGGCGTCGACTTCATCAACGGCGAGACCATCGGGGTCGACGGCGGCGAGTTCATCACCGGCTCGTGACCGCCCCATGAGCGGCGGGCGGGTGGTCGTGGTCGGGTCGGTCAACGTCGACCTCGTCATCCGCGGGGACCGCCTGCCGGCACCGGGCGAGACCGTGACCGGCGGGACGTTCGAGCGACACCACGGCGGGAAGGGCGGCAACCAGGCCGTCGCCGCGGCCAGGCTCGGCCGACCGGTCGCGTTCATCGGTGCGGTCGGGGACGATCCGTTCGGGATCGAGGCGCGGGCCGCGCTCGAGCTCGAGGGGATCGACGTCAAGTCGCTCGCGACCATCGCCGGCAGCGCGACGGGGATCGCCCTGATCATGGTCGACGGTCGGGGCGAGAACCTTATCTCGGTCGCCTCGGGGGCCAACGCCCGGCTGTCACCGGCGGCGATCGGACCGGCCTTCGGACGGATCGGGGTGGGTGCCGGGGACGTCGTCCTGGTCTGTCGCGAGGTCGCCGTCGACACGGTCCGCGAGGCGCTGCGTCTCGGTCGCGCCGCCGGCGCCAGGACCGTCCTGAACCCGGCGCCGGCCGACGGGATCGACCGGACGCTGCTGGCCGAGGCCGACGTGATCAGCCCCAACCAGGGCGAGCTGCTGACGCTCGCGGCGACGGACGCCCGTCGATCGGGCCGGGCGTCGGTGTCGGGGGTCGCTGCCGCCGCCGATGTCGCGCGGGCCGCCCGGGGCCTGCTCGAACCATCGGCTGCCGGGCCGGGCGTGTCCGAGGCGGTGGTCGTGACGCTCGGCGCCGACGGCGCGCTGCTCGTGACCCGAGATGACGTCGTGGACGTCCCTCCGTTCCGGGTCGTCGCCGTGGACGCGACGGGCGCCGGCGACGCGTTCAACGGCGCGCTCGCCGCTGCGCTCGCCGGGGCCGAGTCGATCAAGACGGCGGTCCGTCGGGCGGTGGTGGCGGGTGCCCTGGCCACGAGATCGCCCGGGGCTCGAGCGGGGATGCCCACGGCGCGGGAGCTCGACGGCGCCATCGCTGCAGTGGTCGCCGATCCGGGCTGAGCGAGCCTCGTTCAGGCCTCGGCGGCGACCCATCCGGTGCGGGCGCGTGCCGCCGGGGTCATCTCGAGGCGCCCGTCGTCGTGGACCCACCACGCCGCGAGGCCGCGCGTCCGGGCAAGCGACGCGATGCCCCGACGCCCGCACAGGAACAGGCTCTTCGACCAGACCTCGGCCCAGGCCGGGTCCGGACTCGCGACGGTGACCGACAGGAGGCCGATCCCGCCGGGTTCGCCCGTCCGCGGATCGATCAGATGATGGACCGGCCGTCCGTCGTCGCCGGTCCATCGATGGACCAGGGTCGATGACGTCGCCACGGCCCCGGCCTCGACGGCGACCGTCGCCAACGGCCCGTTCCCACCCGTCGGGTCCTCGATGCCGACGATCCACGGCCCCGGCTGCGGCGCCGTGCCACCCGCGACGAGATCCCCACCGGCCTCGAGCAGCCCGCCACGCAGGTGATCGACGATCCCGGCTCCGACGACCCGACGCCAGGCCCAGCGGAGGGCCAGGCCCTTGCCGATCCCCCCGAGATCGACCGGCGTGGCGATCGCGACCGTGTCCTTCCGTGGATCGATCGACAGCCACCGAGCCGGCGGTGGACCCTCCCGTCCGGCGTTCGTGCGGTGGACGTCGGAGACGTCCACCGGGAGCTCCGCGCCGGCATAGCCGAGTCGTTCCAGGTCGCCGAGGACCCGGGCATCGAACCGGCCGTCGGTCACCCGTCCGGCTCGATCCGCCGCCGCCAACGCCGCCGCGAGTCGGCGATCGACCCGCCGGGCGTCCCCGCTCCCTGCCGCGCGGTTGACCGTCGTCAGGTCGCTCGACTCACGGAAGCGCGACAGCGCTTGCTCGGCCGCCTCGAACTCGTCGGAGACGAGCGCCCACGCCGCTCTGCGTGATCGGGCGATCCGCCGACCACGGTCAACCGGAGCGGCGAGCCCATCGCTCGACGCTCGAAGGTCAGAGCCGCGTCGACCGGCGTCTCGGACGTCAATGGCCGGATGCGCCGGTCGACCCGTTCGTCGGGGGCGGCTTCGGAGCGGGCTTCGTGGCGGACCCTCCGGACGACGATCCGCCGCCGCTGCGGGTCACCGTCGGAAGCCTGACCGCCGCAGGCGGCGGTGGCGGCGTCCACGAGGCGCTTCCCTGGACCTTGTGGACCTCGACGGCCAGCTTCCCGAGCCGCTTCTCCATCGCGGCCAGCTGTCCCGAGATATCCGCATAGGCGGCGGTCGCGGCGTCGTAGGTGGATGCCGCCGCGGCCAGCCGGTCGTCGAGCCGGGTGTGCTCGGCCTGGAGCGTCTTGACGGCATCCGCTGCCGGGCCGTTCGCCGCGTCCAGCTGCTGGTCGCTGGCGGCCTGCAGGGCGGTCACCCCGGCGAGGGACACGGCGTAGGCTCCGGCCGACAACCCGACGATGACCGCCAGGTGGACGGGCCGACGCGGCTCGCCCATCAGCGGCCTCCCGTCAGGGCGGACAGCTTCTTCTTGGCCGCCGCCAGCTGATCGCGCAGGGTCTTGGCCGTCCTGGCGTCCTGGACGATGCGGGTATCGGCATCCTTGAGCGCCGCCGTCAGCTGCGCCGTCTGGTCGGTCAGGGCGTTGATCTGCTCCTCGAGGGCGGCGGCCCGCGTCTGCTCGTCGGTCAGCTGCTGGACGAGGCTCGACGCGGACACCGGTGCGACCGTGAGCGGGGCGGACAATTCCGTCCAGACCGCGGCGGCCTCGACCGCCATCGCGCCGACCGTCAGGCTGAGGACCACCGCGACGACGACCATCAGGCGTCGGAAGAAGAGCAGGAATGACGCCCTCACGAGGCCACCTCCGGACCGGTCATGTCGGCGGCCGCCGGTGCAGCCGTGGGAGACGCGCTCCGTGTTCGTGGCGCGCGATCCGGCAGCGAGGTCGAGAAGGTGGGCCGCGCCTTGCGGCCGACCCAGTAGCGATACGCCGCGGCCATCAGGACGGCCAGGCCGGAGCCGATATACATCACCCGCAGCGCCGGGGTATCGGTCCCGGACAGGATCCCGTGGAGCCAGGCGAGCACGAACACGCCGATGCTGAGCCGGTGGATCTTGAGCCAGAACCCCGGCGGGAGGAGCTTGGTGTACCGGGCGGTGATGCCGGTCAGGATCAGGGCGTACATGGCGAGCGTCCCGAGCGCGACCGGTGAGCTTCGGTAGCTCGACATGGTCGGGATGAAGGCACCCGCCAGCCCGACGCCGGCGTAGGGATCCAGGATCAGGCTGACGACGTGCACGGCGAGGAACGCGAGCACGAACACCCACAGGTTCTCGTGCCATGGGAAGAGCCGTTTCGACAGCTTCCAGGTCGTCTGGTTGGTCGGGTGGCTGAGGACCATCCCCAGGACGATCTGGAGGGTCAGCAGGAGGTACGTCACGATCCCGGCGGCCCTGGCCGCCAGCCAGACCCGTTCCTGGGCCTGGTGCGCCGAACTGGCCGGGACGACCTGGTTGGTGGCAAGGACGATCCCGACGCCGAGAAGGCCGAGCAGGACCAGGAAGTTCTGCCCGCTCAGACGCATCGTCCGGCCTGGGTTCGCTCGACCCGCGTCGACTGGGATCGGTGGATAAGGCTCATGGGGGCTCCCGGTGGCAGGCGCTGTCACCTGGTCCGAGACGAGTATCGGCTGGAAGGTTTCGCCGCGGGCTGATGAATCCTTCTCAGCCCCCGCCCCGTACGTTCGGGCCCCTCTCAGGCGGGCCGCGACGACCAGCGGACCAGCACGGCGATCCGGACGCGATCCGCCGCCGCGATCCCGAGGACATCGCCACTGGCAGTCCCCGGTGACGTCGAAGCCGTTGTGCTCACCGGCCCCCAACCGGCCGATGGGCCGAACGGCCCGCGCCGTGCGGTCCGGATGGCACACCGGCCCGAGCGGGCTTCTGCGATAGGCTACAGACCCGCCCAACGACTCGGGAGTACGACCACGTCCGCCAAGAAGCCGGGCCGCAACCAGCCGCCCGTTCCGACCACCCGCCGCCAACGCCGCGAAGCGCTCCGAGCCGAGCAGGCGCGATCGGGGCCGAAGCGCAGGGCGACCAGCCAGCCGGCCTGGCGCTCGCCGACCGCCCTGGTGACGATCGGGGCGGTCGTCGTGGCCCTGGCGGCCATCCTCGTGCTCAACCTCCCGCGCGGGGCGAGCGGGAACACCGGCTCGACCAGCCCGAGCCCGGCGGCCAGTGTCGCCCCGGGGGTGAGTGCCGGCGCCGGCGCGAGCTCGGGCTCGGCCGCTCCGCTCCCATCGATCGCCGTCCCCACCCCGATCGCCGCCGGGATCCCGCGCGACGGCCGGACACTCGGGTCGTCGACGGCCCCCGTCTCGCTCGAGACGTGGGAGGACTACCAGTGCCCGTCGTGCGGCAATTTCAGCCGGACCGTCGCGCCGGTGATCATCGAGCGCTATGTGGCGACCGGCAAGCTGAAGATGACGTTCCACGACTTCGCGTTCCTCGGCCAGGAATCCGAAGATGCCGCGTCGGCGGCACGCTGCGCGGACCAGCAGGGCAAGTTCTGGGAGTACCAGACCCTGGTCTTCGCCAATCAGAACGGCGAGAACCAGGGGTGGTTCACCCGCGCCCGGCTCGAGGCGTTCGCCGCGGCTGCGGGTCTTGATACGGCGGCCTGGTCCGCCTGCTACGACGGCGGCAGCCAGCGTCAGGCGGTCACCGCCGAGACCAAGGCCGGTCAGCAGGCGGGCGTCCTGTCCACGCCGAGCCTGGCCATCAACGGCCACATGGTGTCGCTCGACAACTTCACCTCGTGGAACGATCTGCTGACCCTCCTCGACAAGACGGTCGCCGCGAGCGGGCCGTCCGGATCGCCCGCGAGCTCGTCCTCGACCGCGCCGTGACCCCCAGGCGCTCCGGTCTCGCGATCGCCGCGATCGCTGGGGTCGGCCTGCTCGTCGCCCTCTACCTGACCGCCACGAAGCTGTCCGGCGGGCTGCCGGTGTGTGGCCCGGTCCATGGCTGCGAGGATGTCGCCAAGAGCGAGTACAGCTCCGTCTTCGGGGTCCCGGTGGCGGCCCTCGGTGCCCTGTTCTCGACGGTGACCGCGCTCCTCGGCCTGGCCTGGGCCGTCCGAGCGGATCGCCGGGCCCTGCTCGGGGCCTACGGGCTCGGCCTGGTCGGCATCCTGTTCGTGGCCTACCTCACCTACCTCGAGCTGTTCGTGATCCACGCGGTCTGCGTCTGGTGCGTCGCGTACGGCGTGACCGTGATCGCCGGCTGGCTCGTGGCGCTGCTCGCCCTCCGATCGGATCGATCGTCACCCTGAGGAGCTAGGCGCGGGCGACACCGGGAGGCAGGCCGCGTGCCGCGATCGTCGCCAGGTCCGCTCGGGCCAGCGTCTCCCGCAGCCCCGCCTGCGCGGCCCAGAAGACGGCGTGCACCGCGCATTCCCCGCTCGGGTCGCACGGCCCGCCGCGGAGGACGCAGGACACCCGCCGGCTGTCACCCTCGACGGCGTCGATGATCTCGAGGAGGTCGATGTCGGCCGCGGTCCGGGCAAGTCGGTAGCCGCCGTTCCGGCCCGCTTCGGCGCGGACGAGACCGGCCCGTCCGAGGTCGGTCATGACCTGCGGCAGGAACCGGGCCGGGATGTCCATCTCGGCGGCCACCCGTCGGACGCTGAGCGGGCCGTCGTCGCCCGAGCGGGCGAGCGCCAGCATCGCCCGGATGGCGTAGTCGGCCCGCTTCGTCAGCTCTGCGCGCAACGCTCGCCCTCAGTTCTTCGGGTCGCCGTCCCCGGCCTGGAGCAGGCCGAGGGCGCCGCGTCCGACGAAGTTGAAGGCGTGGGTCACGATCGGGTAGAGGCCGTCCTCGGGTGTCACGAGCTCGATGATGGCGCCCTGGGCCGGCGAGAGGTCGACGGCCTGCGAGCCGAAATGGCCAGGGTTGTTCGGGGTCAGCTGGATCCCTTCCTTGATGACCGTGTTGAAGATCGTCCCGACGATATGGAACGAGCTGTCGATGTTCGGGCCGGCGTCGAGGACGAACAGCCGGACGGTCCCCTTGGTCGGCACCTTGAGGGGGTTGTCCTTGTACTGGTTGGCGACGCCATTGAACACCACGTAGTCCGGGGCCGGGTTACCGGTCGACGCCTTGGCCAGGTCGACGGGCTGACCCTGCGGGCCGAGATACCACTCGCTCTGGACGAGCGCGAACTCGCGATCGACCGGCTTGAACCCGTCCTTCGGCTCGACGATGACCATCCCGTACATCCCGTTGGCGATGTGGTGAAGGGCGGGCGCGGTCCCGCAGTGGTACATCCAGACGCCGGCGTAGTCGGCGTGCCACTCGTAGAGCTTCTCCTCGCCCGGCTTGATCGACGTCATCTCGTCGTTCCAGGCGACCTGGCTGGCGTGGAAGTCCACGCTGTGGGAGAGCGTGTTCGTGATCGGGTTCTTGAGGTGGACCCGGACCGTGTCGCCGAGGTGCACCCGGATGACCGGTCCCGGGACCGTCCCGTTGAACGTCCAGACGGCCTGGACGAAGCCGTCGGCGACGGTCATGTCCTTCTCCTGGACCACGAGGTCGATGTCATGGACCGTGCCGTCGAGGACCTTCGGCGCCGTGGCGTCGTAGAGCGTGTACTTCGGGGCGTTCGGGTCGGCCGCCACGTTCGTGGCGGGCGCCGGTCCGCCATGGTCGTCGGCCGAACCCGCCGCGGCCTGGCCGGCGACGGTCACGGCGCCCTTCATCCCGGCATCCGCATGCCCGGGGATCGAGCAGATGAACGAAAGCCCGGCGGCCGGGACGTCGACGCTGCCGGAGGCCGTGGCCCCGGGCTCGGCCGCGATCTTGGTACCGTCGGCGAAGGTGAGATCGTGAGCGATGGAGCCCGTGTTCTTGAACGTCACCGCGTAGGTGCCGGCCGCATCGACGGTAAGCGCGTTGGGTTTGAACCCCAGGTCGAACGCCTCGATCGCGAGGGTGCCGCTGCCGTGGGCCGCGTGGTCGCTCGAGGCCGGGAGGGCGCTGGCGACCGCGACACCGGCAGGGGCCGAGCCGGCCGGCGCGATGCTGGCGGCTGGAGCCGCTCCGGCGGCGGCATAGGTCCAGGTGGGACGCGCCTGCGCCGCACAGCCCATGAGAGCGAACGCGACCAGGAGGACGAGCACGGCATGGGCGACGTGCTGGCCGGATCGACGGTTCATCGTGGTCTCCAAAATGCGTAGTAACTTAGTGTGATATTAAGCCGCGCCGATCCGTCGTGACCCGTGCCATTCGGCCCGTTTTCGCGGGGTCCGGAACGGGTACCCCTGGCGACGGGACCATCGTCAGGTCGTCTCCGGGCGATCGGGCGCCTACAGTCGGACGATGGCGATCAACGTCCTTCGGGGACTTCGCAATCGCGCTGCCAGGACGCCGGCCGCGCCCGCGGTACCGGCCGATCAGGTCGAGTTCGACGACTGGGACCACCCGGCGGAGGACGCGGCCCGGGGCCCACAGGTTGCCTGTCCGAACTGCGGACGACAGCTCGGTCTGTTCCAGATCGAATGTCCGGGCTGCGGCCTGCACGTGCTGGCCGGTGTCCCCCTCAAGCGCGGCGGGCTGCTGGTGATCGCCGGCTGCGCCGGCGGCCTCATCATCGGGGCGGTCCTGGCGGTCGGCCTGGCGCTCCTGCCGGGGTCGTCCTCGGCGGCCGCGACCGGTCCTGCGGCCAGCGCCTCGGCAGCGCCGAGTGTCGATCCGTCGGTCGACCCCGCGCTGATCAGCGGACCGGTCCCGCCGACCGCGGCCGCGGCACTCCGCCTGACCGCCACGGTCGAGGACCGGATGTCGGTCTCCGCGGCGACCCTGCGCCGGTTGCTCAAGAGTGGATTCAACGTCGGCGCGGCGACGACCACGATCCGCCAGGTCGCGGCCGACGCAGCCTGGGGCAGCGACCTGGTCGATCGCCTCGACGGCTGGTCGGCGGCGGCGCCGCTCCGTGCGCAGCTGGGCGACACCTATGCCTCGCTCCGTGCGGCGGCCCGCGACGCGCTCGGCGTCTCGATGAAGGACACCGCCAAGTACAAGCTGTCGGCCAAGAAGATGGTCAAGCTGCTCGGCTCGGCCGACGACCTGCGGAAGGCGATCGACGCCCTCGGCAGCGCCAACCGGATCTCGATCCCAGCGGCACCCTCGACGCCCTAGCCGGGACGATCCGCGCCCTACGGGCCGTAGCCGGTCAACTCGACGTACGCCTCGCCGCCGAGCGTCGCGCCGCCCCGGGTCGCGCTGACGTGCTGGGAGCCCTCCCAGTAGACGACCCCGGTCGTCGCCCGCGTGTCGAGCTCCTGGTCACGGACGGTCGGGGTCAGCTCGATCCGGAGATCCTCGCCCGGCAGCTCGACGACCCAGCCGGAGGGGTAGTCGGCGCCGGTCCGCGGCGACCGCCATCGACCGGTGGGCGTGACCGTGAACTCGGACGCCGCGAGGTTCCGTGAGGCGCCATGGGCGTCGACGATCGTCCCGTAGACAAGAGGATACGTGCCGTCGGCCGCGCGGACGAGCGACAGGGTCAGGTCGGTCCCGTCGTCCAGGTCGACCGCGAACCAGTCCCAGCCCCCGCCTCCGACCGAGATGAAGTCGCCCCACTGGTGGTCGAACCAGGTCGTGCCGTCGACGTGGAACGTCCGACCATCCAGGGTCAGACTGCCGTCGGCGGTCATCGCCGTCCGCGAGTAGTAGTACGAGCCGCCCGCCGGCCCGAAGTCGATCCAGCCGTCCCCGTGGTGGAGCGTCGCGGGCTTCGTCGCCGCGAGCGCCAGATCGAGGCCCATCCCGCCCGGCGACCCGGCCGCGGCCGCTTCCTCGACGGTCGCCATGGCGGACAGGCGGTCGCGCCCTCCCGCGCCCTGCATCCGCCACAGCGAGCCCGGGTCGCTCGCGCTGGACGGCGGGGCCGCGCTCGCGCTGGACGGCGGGCCGCGCTGGGGCGAACGCCGCCGATCGCAGCCGGCGGTGCACCCGCACCGGCCCGGATCGCCAGGTCGAAACCGGGCGGCGGGTCGCCACCCACCGCCGCGACCATCGCGTTCCGGTCCACCTGCGGGCCGATCTCGCTGCGCTGGGCGTAGTGGAAGGCGTCGCGTCCCTCGTCGGTGATCGCCAGGTGCGCGGCCCAGCTGACCGGCAGGCCGCCACGCTCGGCCCGGAAGATCACGTACTCGAAGCCGTAGCGCGCGCCGGCGTCGTCGACGAGGTGGCCGGTGTAGTACCACCACTCGGTCAGCCGGTCGTGGGGGGCGTCGTCAGCGGGCAGCACGATCGGCCGAGGATCGTCGGGCGGCGGCGGGGCGAGCGAGGTTGACGGTGCCGGACCTCGACTCGCGACCGGCCGGGCGAGGACCGGCCCCGAGCAGCCGGCCGCGACCCAGCCGGCCACGATCAGCAGGACCAGGACGCGGCGTCTCATCGGATCGCCGCCTCGGCTTCGGCTTCCGTGGCCGGCAATCGACCGGCGATCCAGCGCTCCAGGCGAGCCGGCATCCACCAGTTCCAGTCGCCGAGGAGGCGCATCGTGGCGGGCACCAGGAGCGCTCGCACGACGGTGGCGTCGAGGGCCACGGAGATCGCCACGCCGAGGCCGATCGCCTTGATCAGGACGATATCGGCGAAGGCGAACGATCCAGCCACGACGACGACGATGAGTGCGGCCGAGGTCACGATCCGTCCGCTCCGCTCCAGCCCGCGCGCCACGGCCTCGGTGTTGTCCCCGGTCCGGTCCCAGACCTCCTTCATCCGCGACAGGAGGAAGACTTCGTAGTCCATCGACAGCCCGAACAGGACGCAGAACAGGATCACCGGCTGGGTCGTCTCGACGTAGCCGAGCGGGCTGAACCCGAGGAGGGCCGACAGGTTGCCGTCCTGGAAGATCCAGACCAGGGCCCCGAACGCCGCGACGATCGACAGCGTATTCATCACCAGCGCCTTGGCCGGCAGGACGACCGAGCGCAGGAGGATGAACAGGACCAGGTACGTCGACACGAAGATGAACAGGGCGATCCGGGGGAATCCGGCGCCGACCCCGTCGACGACGTCGACGACATCGGCGGCACCGCCGCCGACCAGGACCGTGGTCCCGGGTGGGGGGGCCAACGGCCCGTCCGCGGCGCGGAGCGCTCCGACGAGCGCGCGTGCCTCGTCGGCGTTCGGGCCGTACGGCGTCGTCAGGGTGAAGGCCGTGAGGTCGCCCCGGGTGGTCGCCTGGAGCGCCGTCGCCGTGTAGCGGTCCGGCGGGCCGCCCGGCGCGCCGTAGAGGAGGAGGTACTGGCCCTTGGTCAGGCGCGGATCGACGTCGACGTACCCGTCGACCCGATCGATCCGGGGATCCGCCGCGAGCCGCCGCGAGTAGTCGTACAGGGCGCTGACGTTGGCTGCCGAGGTCGCCGAGCCGTTCGTCCGGATGGCGAGATACAGCGGCGCGAAGCGGCCCGCGCCGAACTGCTCGTCCAGGATGTCGAACGCGGCCCGCGACGGGACCTCCGGTGGCAGGATCGTGGCGTCCGGCGCGTTGAACCGGACGTGCAGGAACGGGGCGCCGAGGAGCAGCAGGAACGCGAGGGTCGGGACGAACACCGCGACGGGGTGGGCCATCACCCGTCGGGCGAGCCGCGCCCACGGGCCGTCCACGCTGTCCGCCTCACCGACCCGCCGGATCCGGACCGAGTCGACCCGCTCGCCGAGGACGCCGAAGATCGCCGGGAGCAGCGTCAGCGCCGACGCGACGGCCAGTCCGACGACGATCGCTCCGGCGATCCCGACCGATCGCAGGATCGGGAAGTCGAACAGGATCAGGCCGGACAGGCCGAGCAGCACCGTGAGCCCCGAGAAGAACACCGCCCGCCCGGCCGTCGCGACCGTGATCCGGACGGCGGTCTCGACCGAGCCGCGCCGGCGCAGCTCCTCGCGGAACCGGCTGGTCATCAGCAGTGAGTAGTCGACCCCGAGCCCCAGACCGAGGAGGGTGGCCAGGTTGAGCACGAAGATGCTCATCTGGGTGACGCTTGCGACCAGCCAGATGATCGCCAGCGAGACGACGACGGCACCGCCGCCGACCGCGAGCGGCAGCCCGGCCGCGACGACGGAGCCGAACACGACCAGCAGCGCAAGGGCGGCGAGCGGGAGCGACACGACCTCGCTCCGCCGCAGATCCGACTCGGACACGGACTGGATGTCGCCGTAGAACGCCGGTCCGCCCGCCACGGCCACCGTGACCGGCCCCGGCGCGAGTGCCGCGAGTCGGTCGCGCACACCCGGCAGCGCGTTCGGGGAGACGTCGGGCGCCAGATCGAGGAGGACGACGTCGTAGGCGGTGCTGCGGTCCGCCGAGACCTGCGCGGGAGCCATCGCATGGGACAGGATGCCCGTCACATGCGGTGCGCCGGCGACCGATGCGGCGGCCGCCGCGGCGGCGGTCTCGAACGCGTCGGTCCCGACCGACCCGGGACTGCCCGAATAGACCAGCACCAGGGCGGACGGCGGGAGGCCGAGCTCGTTCTCGAGGAGGGACCTGGCCCGGGCCGACTCGAGGGTGTCGAGCGTGAACCCACCGGCCCGCAGTGCGGTGGCGGCACGCGGAGCCAGCGGCAGCGCCAGCAGCAGCAGGATCGCCCAGGCCCCGATCACCCAGCGCCGGCGACGATGGACCAGCTCGCCGAGTCGCTCGAAGACGCTCACGCTCGGCCTTCGACGGCCGCCACGGCGTGGCGGGCGCGCAGCGTTGCAGAGGGGCGCAGGCGGGGCATGCCAGCATCGTAGCCCCGGGACCCGGATCGCTCCCGCGACCGCCGTCGACCGCCCGGCGACGTGCCCCGGCCGATCGTCCGTCTGCTAGGATTCCGCCGTCGTCGTCCGGTCACCGCGGAGGCCTGTCGCTTGCAGCTGCTCCTGGCGCCGTTCAGCAAGATGCCCGAGTCGCTGGTGGCGTTCGTGATCGCGATCGGCATCGCCAGCCTGATGGTCTTCATCTTCCTGCGGGCTGCCGCCTCGGCCGAGGGCCGGCCGTCGCTCCTTCGCCGATTCGTCAAGCAGCCGAACACGAAGATCCTGTTCGCGATCCTGTTCGTCGGCTGGGCGGTCGTCTTCGGAGCGGGCCTGACCATCGTGCCGCATGAGGGTGCGAGCTCGCCCTATGGCGCCCTCGCCCTGATCGCGATGTTCACCGGCTTCTTCATCATGATGGGCTTCCTCTGGGCCGTCATCGGGGAGTGACCCGACCTCGGTAGGGAGACGCGCGGGAGCGACTTCAGCCGCGCACGATGGCCCCCGCCTCGCACGCTCGCGTCCCTGTGCGCACTGTCGCGGTATGATGCCCGAAGTTGCAGACTGCATAGACTTTATGCGTTGACCGGTCCCGGCCGGGACGAAGGAGCCAGCGTGGACGCCCAGGAGATCAAGGCCGCGGTCGCTCACCAGGCTGCGCTCAAGACCGCCGACGAGGTCCCCTTCGTGAACCGGCGCGACCCGGCACGGGTCCTCGGCCCGGACGGTCGTCCCGCCGTCAGTCGGCGCGCGCCGCTGTGGGCGGACGTTCCCGACGAGCAGTGGAACGACTGGCGCTGGCAGCTCAGCCACCGGGTCAACGACCTCGATGAGATCGAGCAGATCCTCGAGCTGACCGATGAGGAGCGGGCCGGCCTCAGCGCTCCGGACAAGTTCCGGGTCGACATCACGCCGTATTTCATCAGCCTGATCGACCCGAAGGACCCGACCGATCCGATCCGTCGCCAGGTGATCCCGCTCGGCCGCGAGTCGCAGGCGTTCACCGCGATGATGGAGGACTCGCTGGCCGAGGACCGCCACTCGCCGGTGCCCGGCCTGGTCCACCGCTACCCGGACCGGGTCCTGATGCTGGTCACGACGCAATGCGCCAGCTACTGCCGATATTGCACGCGGTCGCGGATCGTCGGCGACCCGACCCAGAACTTCAATCGCAAGGATCACGAAGCGCAGCTCGACTATCTGCGTCGGACGCCGCAGGTCCGCGATGTCCTCATCTCCGGCGGTGACGGCCTGACCCTCGCCCCGAAGCTCTTCGAGTCGATCCTGCGCGGCCTCCGGGACATCCCGCACATCGAGATCATCCGGATCGGCTCGCGTGTCCCGGTCTTCCTGCCGCAGCGGATCGACGACGAGCTGTGCTCGATGCTCGAGAAGTACCACCCGCTCTGGATCAACCTCCATTTCAACCACCCGAACGAGATCACGCCCGAGGTCAGCCGGGCGGTCGACAAGCTGACCCGGGCCGGATTGCCGGTCGGCAACCAGTCGGTCCTGCTGGCCGGCGTGAACGACTGCGTCCACATCCAGCGATCGCTCGTCCATCGGCTCGTCGAGAACCGGATCCGGCCGTACTACCTGTACCAGTGCGACCTCGTCGAGGGCTCGGGTCATTTCCGGACGCCGGTCGGCAAGGGGCTCGAGATCATGGAGGGCCTCCGCGGACACACGAGCGGCTACGCGGTCCCCACGTACGTCATCGACGCTCCGGGCGGCGGCGGCAAGATCCCGGTCATGCCCAACTACCTGATCAGCTACTCGGATCACAAGGTCGTCCTGCGCAACTACGAGGGCTACATCACGACCTACGAGGAACCTCCGACCTATCAGCCCCACGACAAGGCCGCCTGCGCGTACTGCCAGCACGAGCGCCCGGAGCCGGGCCAGTCGGGCGTCCTCGGCCTGCTCGAGGGCGAGCGGATGTGGATCGAACCGAAGGGGTTCAGCGAGATCCACAGCCGCGGCAACACCGAGGCCCACCGGCTCCAGGATCCGAGCAAGTGGGTGCCGTTCGGCGTCGGCGCGATCGAAGGCCAGGCGGTGCCCACCCAGAACGTCCTCGAGCCGGGCGCCGGCGGACCCGGAGCCGTGGGCGGAGAGGCTGGCGGCGGATCAGGGGCCGGCGGCGCCGACCCGACGGCGACCGAACCGGCCCCGCCGACACCCGACTACGGACCCGGCGAGGAACCGCGCCCCCGCGACGGCGAGCCCACCGCCTCGGCCCACGGAGAGCTGCTCTAGGACGCATCCGACGCGGTTTAGCACGGGCATTCTTAGAGAGCCGCTCATGGAGAGCGATTCGACCGCCTCGCCTTGGGATCGACGTCCCGAGCGGGCGTCTCAGCAATGCCCGTGCTATCCGTGCACCTTAGGCATCCAGCTCGGGCTCGGCGCGACGTCCCAGCCGCCTCCAAGCAATGCCCGTTGTATCCGAGCGGGTTCAACGGCCGCGTGAGTCCCGGCCGCGCGTCGGTTGATGCGCGGCCCTCGACCTGACCCCTACTTGGCCTTGAGCAGCTCGATCGCCTTGAGCAGCTGGGCGTCGCCCGACTTGGCCAGGCCGGCCGCACCGAGCTTGTCGAAGGAGCTCGGCACGACGATCGTCCCGGCCGGATCGGACTCGATGGGGAGATCCGGGACGATCCCGTGCTTCCAGATCTGTCGTCCGTCGCGGGTCAGCCACTCGACGGTCCCGACGAGCAGCGCGGATCCGTCCTTGAGCCCGAACTCGTTGAGGACGGTCCCGGTCCCGAACGTCGTGTGGCCGATGAGCTGGGCGCGCTGCGCGTCCTGGATCGCCCCGGCCACGATCTCGGCCGAGCTTGCCGTGCCGACGTCGACGAGGACTTCGAGCGGGAGGTCGACCGCTTCGCCGCCCGGCTTGACCGGCGACGGGGTGACCTTGCCGCTCTTGTCGCGCTGCTCGAAGACGATCCCGTCCTTGATGAACTGGCTGGCGATGTCGACCGCCTCGCCGACGTAGCCACCCGGGTTCCCGCGCAGGTCGAGGACAATCGAGGTGGCCCCGGCCTTCTTGGCCGCGACGATCGCGTCCTCGACCTCCTTGGCCGAGCCGTTGGCGAACTCCTCGAGCCGGAGATCGGCGATCTTGGTGCCGGGGACCATCGCCCAGCTGACCGAAGGGACCGTGACCTTCTCGCGGACGATGCTGTAGTCACTCGGGACGGTGTCACCCTGGTGGAGGACGCTGACCTTGACGGTGGTCCCCTCGTCACCGCGGATGCGCTTGACGACCGTGTCGATGTCCTGTCCGTCCGTCGAGACGCCATCGACCGACAGGACCTGGTCGCCGGACCGGAGGCCGGCGCGTTCGGCCGGGCCGCCCGGGATCACCGAGACGATGATCGGCTTGCCCGAGGACGTGTCCATCACCGCGCCGATGCCGACGATCGAGCCGCTCAACGAGGTGTGCTGGTCCTTGACCTGGTCCGGGGTCAGGAACCGGGTGTGACCGGTGTCGCCGACGGCCTGGACGAGGCCGTTGATCGACCCGTAGACGAGCGCGGTCGGGTCCAGGGCGGTGGGATCGACGAAGTTGTCGTGGAGGACCTGCCAGGCCTGCAGGAAGGTCGCGAACTGCGGCGGCAGGCCCGCCGGCACGGAGGTCGAGGCGGCGCCGGCCGAGACCGCGCTGTCGCTCTTTCCGACGGCGATGCCGCCGGCGAAGACCGCCACGCAGAGGACGACGATCCCCAGCACCTTGGCCACCGACGGCAGGCCGCTGCGGCGGCTGCGGGTCTGCGGCGTCGCCCAGGTCGCGCCCTGTCCGGCGAGCGGGGCCACCGCGGCCGTGGGCGCCCAGAGCGGGGTGTTCGGATCGACGGTCTGGCTCGGCGTCGAGACCGTAGCGCCGCCGGCCGGCCAGAGCGGGGCGTTCGGATCCACGGCTGGCGTGGCCGGCACGGGGGCCGGCCAGAGCGGTGCGCGAGGATCGTGAGGCGGTTGTTCGGTCATCGGTCGCCTATCTGTGAGGAGCGGTCCGCTCAGTGTGCGACAAGAGCGCTCAGCCTGGGTATCGGAACGATGAAGACGGCGTAACCGGATCATCGGCGGGTCTGTTCCGATCCGCGGACCTCGTGCTATCCTCCGGGTCCAATCCCGAGCACTTTCATCGGGATTGACCTGCAGGTGCCATCGAAACGTGACCGCCAGCCCGCTCGCCGCCGCTCCCGGCTCACTCGTGCTGCGCTCGGCTCCGGCCGGCCTGTCCGAGGCTCAGCCGCGACCCCCGACGATCGCGCTCGCGGCCGACCCGTTCGCCACCGTCCGGATCCTCCAGCTCGTCGCCCGGATCGAGCGGGGCCGGCCGACGCGGATCGCGGACATCTCGGCCAGCCTGAACGCCCGCCACCTCGATTGGGCGTTCGCCCCGGGGGTCGTCGCCGACGCGCTGCTGCAGCTCCAGGCCAACTGGATGGTCGATTACCGGAACGGGTCCGGCATCGTCGTCGAGGAGGGTCCGTACGGGCCGGTCGTCACGATCGAGGAGTCGAGCCGGGTCGATCCCTGGCTCATCCGTCAGGTCGCCCGGCAGCTGGCCGCGTGCGAGGACATCCTGACCGCCTTCAGTCGCCGCGACGGAGAGGGCTTCGATGACTGACCGCTCTCCCTTCCCCGGGATCGGAGCGCCGGGCCGATGCATGTGTCTTCGGCGGGACCGACCCTGACGGTCGGCCACCCGCCGCGCACCTGACGCAGCCCGCTCGTTCGTTCATCGAACCCCAGGAGACCTTCCTATGTCCGTTCCCGGTTACGCCTCCGATCGCGTCCTCGTCGACGCGGATTGGGCCATCGCCCACCTGGACGATCCGACCGTCCGTTTCGTCGAGGTCGACGTCGACACCACGGCCTATAGCCAGGGCCACATCCCCGGCGCCGTCGGCTGGGACTGGACCAGCCAGCTGTCCGACGGCGTCCGGCGCGATCTCGCGAGTCGCGAGGACTTCTCGACGCTCCTGTCGAGCAGCGGCATCGGCCCCGACACGACGATCGTCCTGTACGGCGACAACAACAACTGGTTCGCGGCGTTCGCCTACTGGCAGCTCAAGCTGTTCGGTCACCGGGACGTCCGGATCATCAACGGCGGTCGCCGGTTCTGGCTCGACAACGGGTTGCCGATCTCGGTCGACGAGGTGACCTATCCGGCCACCGGCTACGAGCTGCCGGAGCCGGACTTCTCGCTCCGAGCGTATCGGGACGACATCCTCCCGCGGCTCGGCGATGCCGGGCTCGCGCTGGTCGACGTCCGGTCGCCGGCCGAGTACAACGGCGAGATCATCGCCCCACCCGGGATGAGCGAGACCGCGCAGCGAGCCGGCCGGATCCCGGGCGCCGCGTCGATCCCGTGGGGCCAGACCGTCCGCGAGGACGGCACGTTCAAGAGCGCGGATGAGCTGCGCGAGCTGTACGCGGCCAAGGGCGTCACGCCCGACAAGGACATCATCGCCTACTGCCGGATCGGTGAGCGGTCGAGCCACTCGTGGTTCGTGCTGCGCGAGCTGCTCGGCTACGAGCGTGTCCGCAACTACGACGGGTCGTGGACCGAGTGGGGCAGCCTCATCGGCGTCCCGATCGAGAAGCCGACACCGGTCGCAGCGGGGTAGCGTCGAAGGAGCCGGCGGTCCGTGCCCCGACGGGCCCGGCCGCCGGCTCGCCTATCATCGCCGGGTGACCTCGACGCTCCAGTCCCAGCTTGTTCGCGGCCGCCCGGCCAGCCTGCCCGCACCCCCGGCCGAGGTCGTCCTCGAGCGGCGCCCGGAGCTGGACGGCCTCGCCCCGATGGACGTCGCGGAACGATTCCGCGACCGTCCCGGGCTGGCCCTGCTGGAGAGCGCCCGGGCCGGTCGGAAGGCCCGCTGGACGTTCCTGTCCGCCGATCCGATCGTGGTGCTCGAACGTCCGAGCGACGGACCGGATCCGTTCGTCGAGGCGCGCCGGGCGATCGCGCGAGTCAGCACCGGACGGCCCGATGCGAACATGGATCCCGGGTCGTGGCCGGGGAGTGCGATCCCGCCGTTCACCGGCGGCCTCGTCGGAACGCTGGGCTACGACATCGGCCACGCGCTCGAGCGCCTGCCGTCGATCGCCGTCGACGACCAGGGCCTGCCCCCGCTCCGACTCGCGCTGCACGATTGGGCCCTGGCCTGGGATCGCCGCGACGGTCGCGCCTGGCTGGCCGGCCGAGCCGTGGACGGCGACGCGACCGCGCTCCATCGCCGGCTCGACGACGTCCGGCAGCGGCTGACCGACGCATCGAGCCCGGATCGCCCCGCCGAGCTCCCGCCCGGAGGCTTCCCGTTCCGCTCCGGCCTCGACCGGACCGCGTACGTCGCCCTCGTCGAGGCGGTGCGTGAGCGGATCGCGCGCGGCGACATCTACCAGGCGAACCTCGCCCGTCGCCTGACGACGCCGTTCCGCGGCGATCCGTGGCCGGTCTATCGGGCGTTGCGGACCGGGGACCCGTCGCTGTTCGCCGCCTACCTCGACCTCGGGCCCGGCGCGCCTCCGTGGGCGGACGGCACGAGCGCGGCGCCGCGCGCGATCGTGTCCGCGTCACCGGAACCGTTCCTGTCGGTCGATCGACGCGGCCTCGTGGCGACCGACCCGATCAAGGGCACCCGTCCGCGCGGCCGAACGCCCGAGGAGGATCGAGCGCTGGCCGCCGAGCTGCTGTCCAGCGGCAAGGACCGAGCCGAGAACGTGATGATCGTCGACGTGCTGCGGAACGACCTCGGGCGCGTCTGTCGACCCGGTTCGATCCGCGTCCCGCGGCTGTGCCGACTCGAGCGGACGGCGGCCGTCCAGCACCTCGTGTCGACGGTGACCGGCCGCCTGGCGCCCGGCCGCGACGCCTTCGACCTGCTGGCCGCGAGCTTCCCCGGTGGGAGCATCAGCGGCGCGCCCAAGATCCGAGCGATGGAGATCCTCGAGGAGCTCGAACCGGTCCGCCGGGGGCCGTACACCGGCGCGGCCCTGTGGCTCGGTCCGGACGGGGCCATGGCGTCGTCGATCCTCATCCGGACGTTCGTTGCGGACGGCGTCCGCCTGACCCTGCACGTGGGGGGAGGGATCACCTGGCGAAGCGACCCCGAGGCCGAGTGGGCGGAGACGGAGGCCAAGGCGCGCGGGCCGCTCCGGGCCATCGGCGGCTGGGAGGTCACCTGATCGTGGGCGGCTCGATCTGGCTCGACGGACGGCTCGTCGACGGAGCCGCTCCCCACCTCGCGGTGACCGATCGCGGCTTCCAGCTCGGTGACGGGATCTTCGAGACGGCGCGCGCCAGGCGCGGCGTCGTCATCGAGCTCGACGAGCACCTTCGACGGCTGCACGAGAGCGCGGAAGCACTGGCGATCCATCTGCCGGTCGGCCGGCCCGACCTGGTCGACGGCATCCGCTCCCTCCTCGCCGCCGAGGACCTCGACGGAAGCGGGGGCGACGGAGGCACGATCGGCGACGCCGCGCTGCGGATCACGGTCAGCCGGGGGTCGATCGCCCAACGCGGACTCCTCCCGGCGGGGGTCGAGGCGATCGAGCCGACCGTCGTCATCCAGGCCTGGCCGTACACGGCCCCCACGGCCGCGATCCTCGCAAGCGGCCTGCGGGCCATCCCGAGCGCGGTCCGGCGCGACCCGCTGTCGCCGCTCGCGGGGATCAAGTCCACGTCGCGGGCGGACTACGTCTACGCCAAGCTCGAGGCTGCGCGGGCGGGCGCCGACGACGCCCTGTTCCTGACGACCGACCGGGGAGCTGAGCGAAGCCACCAGCGCGAACCTGTGGATCGTCACCGGCCGCCGGTTGGCGACGCCACCGCCGTCCGCCGCGGTGCTGGTCGGCACGACACGGACGTGGCTCCTGGGACACGCCGCCGCGCTCGGCCTCGAACCCGTCGAGGCGGACATCCGACCCGGCGACCTGCTCGCGGCCGACGAGGCGATGCTGTCGTCGAGCGTGGCCGGGATCGTGCCGCTGACCGGCTATGACGGCCGCCCGGTCGGCGCCGGCCGGCCCGGGCCGTGGGCTGCCCGGCTCCGAGAGGCGCGCGAGGAGTGGATCGACGCCGTCAGTCGGTCTGGTACCGCGTCATGACCCGGATCGAGCTCATCACTCGGACCCGTCAGCTCGTGGTGGAGGGGGATCGGCTGGTCGCCAACCCGTCTCTCCGCGCGCTCCAGACCTGGCTCCAGCTGTCGGACGAGCTGCTCAGCGCGGCCTGGGGGACGATGGACCGCTACCACTTGGCCTGGCTGATGGTCGGCAAACCGAAGCAGGTGGTGCGCGGCCGGCCGATGACGCCGGACGAGGAGACCGCCTACGTCCGGGAGGTCGCCGAGCAGAAGACCGCAGCCCTTCGGATGAGTCTCGACGCGGTCGAGCGTCAGGGGATGCCGTTCGTGGGCGAGGACGGCGGGGTCGGTGCCGCGCCACTCGATCCTGACCGCGCCACCGGACGGTGAGCCCCCGCACGACCGAGATCGCGGTCGGTGGCGACCGCCAGGTCCCGAGCCCCGATCCGATCGCCCGCGACTACCTGCTGCTGGCGCTTCGTCTCGACCAGCGCATCCCCGGCCTGGTCGACGCGTACTTCGGTCCGGCGGCGCTCAAGGCGCAGGTCGAGATCGAGCAGCTCCCGGCACCGGCGCGGCTGGTGGCCGACGCGGCCGAGCTCCTTGGCCGCCTCGACGCCGAGGTCGACGACCATCTCCGGCGCGACTGGCTGCGGGTCCAGCTGGTCGCCCTCGAGGCGCATGCGCACTCGCTGGCGGGTGACCCGCTGCCCTACCTCGAGCATGTCGGGCGGTGTTTCGATGCGCTTCCCGTCCGTCGGGACGAGGCGGTCTTCCGCGCGGCCGCGGACGAGCTCGATGCGCTGCTGCCGGGAGCAGGCAGCCTGGCCGACCGCCTGGCCGCCTGGGACGCCGGCACGATCGTCCCGGTGGAGCGGCTCCGCGACGTCCTCGACTGGCTGATCGGGCTGGTCCGCGAGCGATCCGTCGCGACCTTCGGCACGCCGGCAGGCGACGCGTTGCAGGTCTCGCTGGTCACCGGCCAGCCCTGGTCCGGGTACAACTGGTACGACGGCGGGCTCCGGTCCCGCTTCGACATCAACACGGACCTCCCGGTCCGCGCCGGCGACCTGATCGGGCTGGTGGCCCACGAGACCTATCCGGGTCATCACCTGGAGCACATCTGGCACGAGGCGGTCCGGGTGGACGAACAGGCCGAGCTCGAGGCGAGCGTCCTGCTCATCAACGCTCCCGAATGCCTCATCAGCGAGGGCCTCGCCGAGGTCGGCCGACGGTTCGCGGTCCCGCCGGACGTCGAGCCGGAGGTCCTCGCCGAACTCCTGGAACGAAGCCGGATCCCGTTCGGCGCCGACCCTGCGTCCCGCCGCTCGACGGTGGATCGGGCGATCCGCATCCGGATCGCTCGCACGGCGCTCGGTCCGGCTGCCACGAACGCCGCGCTGATGCTGCACGTCGACGGCCTCGATCGCTCGGTCGTCCACGATTGGCTCGAACGGGTCGCCGGGATGTCGCCCGAGCGCGCCCAGAAGCTGCTCGAGTTCATCGAGCATCCGCTCTGGCGGACGTACGTCTTCGTCTACGAGGAGGGCGCGGCCCTCCTCCAGCACTGGCTTGCGATGGTCCCGGCCGAGCAGCAGCCGGGGCGCTTCCGGCGGCTCCTGGTCGAGGCGGTCACGCCGTCCGGGATCGCGAGCGAGGTCGCCGCAGGCTGACGGTCAGCGGGGTCGCGGCGGTCCGACGGTCAGCGGTGGGTGCCCTTGGCCGAGCCGGTCAGCACGGCCAGGTCGCGCTCCTGCAGGAAGCACGTGATCTCTCGATCGCCCGCATCCCAGCCGGCCTCGAGCGGCTGATACGCGGCCCAGGTCAGGCTGGAGTCCGTCTCCGGGATCCCGACGAACGAGGTGAACGCCGGGTCGCACTGTTCGTTCACGAACGCGTCGAACCCGGAATCGCCCGGGAACGCGGCACCCTTGTCGCCCGGGAACTCGAACGACGCGAAGACCTCGAACTGGTGGGCTTCGGAGCAGGGATGATGCTGGACGTCCTGGACCTCGTTGCCGCTGCCCCCGGCCGCGATCGGATCGTCGAAGCAATCCCCGACGTGAAGGTCGCTGACGTTCCCGGACGAAGAGTCGCGACCGATGAGTCCGGCCACGACGACGGCCACGATGACGACGACGCCGATGACCAGGCTCCGCGGGAAGCGCCTCCCGGTCCGGGCCGCCGGCGGGGCAGCGACCCAGCCCTCGATCCCGACCGCTCCGCCCGGGGCCGCGCCAGCCGACCCGGCCAGACCGGCGGACGGCGGGACCTCGGGTGGGTGGCCGGCAGTCGGCCACAGCGGCTCGTCCGCTGTCGGGCTGGAAGGGGTCGCCGGGACCGAGCCGCGGTCCGGCCAGAGCGGCGCCGCCGCCGCCGGGATGTCGGGGATCGCTGGGATCGGGCTGTCGTCCGGGCTCGGTGCCGCCTCGGGGACGATCGAGTCGGTGGCGATCGGGCTCCATCGTCGGGGATCCCTCGGACGCGGCGTCGATCCCGGTCGTCGGAACCTCCGGCGTCGTCCACCCGAGCGGTTCGCCCAGCGGCAGGTCGTCATCGCCCATGGGATCGCTCCGACCCCGGTGCCGTCGCTGGCGGGTCCGCGGACGGGGACGGCCCGGCCGTCGCCGCGACGGCCAGGCTGAAGACGACGCGATCCTCTCCCTCGCCGTCGTACGACGGATACGCCGGCGTGCCGTACAACCGCTGGGTGGCCGGTCCGTCGTCGATGGTGAAGCCGAGGGCCCGGTGGAAGCCCACCGAGGCCCGGTTGCCCGGCCAGGTGACCGCCCTGACCGTCCGGACGCCGCGAGTGGCGACGTCGGCGATGAATGCATCGACCAGGGCGCGACCGACGCCGCGATGGCGGAGGTTCGGACCGCTCGCGAGCATGTGGACGTATCCGGTGGCGGGATCGTCCGGGCTGACGAAGCCGACGAGGAAGCCGGCCAGCCGGCCGTCCCCGGTCTCGGCGATCCATGACGTCCCGGTGAAGTGCTGGAACCACAGTCGCGGGAGCAGGTGATGGAGCCGTCGCCCATCCCACCACTCGTCGACGACCGCGACGACGCCCGGGTAGTCGCTCTCGTTCGGGCGACGAAGCCGGATCGCGTCGACGCCGGTCATCTGGAGGACCACCAGGCCAGCAGGGTCCCGAGCATGTACTCGAGCGAGATGAGCGGCGTCCCGTAGGCGTCGTCGAGATACTCGCCGAGCGGCAGGACCCCGCCCTCCAGCCCGGCGGCGAGCCAGGTCCCGACGATCGCGACGGTCATCGCCGCCAGGAAGATGACCACCGACACCGTCACCCGCGCCGGCGACGACAGCGTGCCCGCGGCCCCGGCCCGCACGAACAGCCCGATGAACCGACCGGTGAAGATCGCCACCACGATCAACCCGGCGGAGAAGCTGAAGACGACCGCCAGCAGGAGGTAGATGGCGGTCCCGATGGCCGCTCCGACGACGCCCATGGCGACAGCCCGCGATGGGCTGCCCTCGTCCGCCGCGGAGGTCTCTTCGGTGGACTCGTGAGGGCCTCGGCCGAAGCGGTCCGCGGGAGGTCGATCGAGCCGGCGTCGGGTCGCATCGGGCGCGGTCTCTCCCGGCGATCCGGATGGCTCCTCGGCGGCCGCGGGCTCGGTCGGCTCGGTCATCGACGTCATCGTACCGTCGGGGTCGGGCCCTCGCGCGTGCGCTAGACTCTCGACCGTGAGCCATCCCTCGCTGGGCCTGCCGCCGACCGACATGACCGCCGGGGACCCGGACGCGGCCCGACGCCTCGCGGCTTCCGCCGAGCGGGTCAGTGCGCGGGCGCTCGAGATCGCCGTCGCGGCCGACCCGACGATGCGCGAGCGTCACGGCGAGGTCGGTCTGCAGAAGCTCCTCCGCGACGGCGCCGTGTTCGTCGACGTCCTGAGCCGGTCGCTGGCGAGCGCAGATCCGCGGTTCGTCCGCGAATGGGCGGACCAGGTCGCCCCGGTCTATCGCCGGGGTCGGGTGCCGATGGACGACCTGATCGGCCTGGCCGAGGGTCTGCGCCTGGCGTCCAAGAGCGTGCTCGCTCCCGGCGAGCGCGGTCCGGTCGACGAGGCGCTCGACGAGGCCGAGATCGTGTTCCGCAAGTACCGCCGGATCGCCGGCGACGCCCGTCGTCGGAACCGGATCCTCCAGTTCATCTACAAGGGCGCCTGACCCGATGACGGTCAAATGGGTCAAGTCGGACCCACTGGTCATGAACGGCGAGCCGTTCTGCTACGGCAGTCGGATGACCGTCCGACAGCTGCTCGAGGAACGCCGGCACGGGCACGACCTGACGAGGATCCTGACCGATCATCCCGAGCTGAAGACGCTCGGGGTCGCGACCGCCTGGGTCTACGCCGCGGCGAACCCCGATCGCTACCACGAGTTCATCGGGGCCGACGGTTCGCTCTCCGGGCCCGGGTTCAGCCCGGCGGAAGCAGCGGTCCTGCCGGACCACCTGCGCGTCCCGGGCGTCGTCATCGAGCGGTCGGCCGTCACCGCCTGACGACCGCGAGGAAGGCCTTCGTGGCTATTCCGACCTCGGTGGTAGGATTTAGGCCATGACCGACGAGACCGCCGCGACCATCGCCACGACCGCCGCTCCCGGGCCGGATGGCGCATCCACCTTCGACCCTGAGCGCCGCGCCACCGAGCTCGCCATCCTCGACGCCCTTCGCTCCGTCGTCGACCCGGAGATCGGGATGAACGTCGTGGAACTCGCGCTGATCAAGCAGATCGTCCTCGGCCCCGATTCGACCGAAGTGAAGATGATCCTCACGACGCCGTTCTGCCCATACGCCGGATCGATGATCCAGCAGGTCAAGGAGCAGGCGGAATCCGTCGTCGAGCACGACGTCACCGTCACCCTGCTGGCCGAGCGCTGGGATCCGCGCGACGCCGGCCTGATGTGGTGACCGGGTCCGACCGAGAACGATGACCGCGGACGACGCGACGACACCGGTGAGCCAGGCGATCGACTCGCTGGTGGCCACCGGCAAGGGTGACGACGGGACGACGGGCCTGCTCTATGGCGGCCCGCGGATCGCCAAGGACGATCCTCGCACGGAGGCCTACGGCACGGTCGACGAAGCCGTGGCCGCCCTCGGCATGGCTCGCGCCGAGCTCGGCACCAAGGGCCAGTACGGCGTCCTCAACCCGGCCCTGGCCAGCCTCGCCGACGTGATCCTGCGCATCCAGCGCGAGCTGTTCGTCGTCGGAGCCGAGCTGGCGACGACTCCGGAGGCGTGGGATCGCCTGGACGACGACCGGACGCGGGTCTCCCGGGCCATGGTCGACGGGCTGACCGTCCTGCTCGAGGACCTCGAACGGCGGATCGAGATGCCGCGTGAGTTCGTCATCCCGGGCGAGACCCGGACGAGCGCGGCCCTCGAACTGGCTCGAACGGTGATCCGCCGAGCCGAGCGCCGAGCGGTCGGGCTGGGGCGCGATGGGCAGATCCCGGGCGACCACCTGCTACCGTATCTGAACCGTCTCGCGGACGTCGTCTGGGTGCTCGCCCGGGCGGCCGAACAGGCGGAGGCACGAACGAGCACACCGGCTCGGGTCGACGGGCGTCGACGGACCCGACCCGCACCAGCCAACGACGATCGAACGACCCCGGGAGGAGCGCAGACCCGATGATCCAGAACCAGAATCCCGCCACGCCGTCGCAGCTCGGGGTCCGACCCGTCACCGCGCTGTCGGTCGGCTTCCTGAGCCAGGCGTTCGCCTGGATGTTCGTCGGCCTGCTGCTGACCGCGAGCGTGGCCTGGGTCGTCCAGGGCAGCCCGTCGCTCGTCCGGATGGCCGAGCAGTGGTTCTTCCTGGTGATCATCCTCCAGTTCGCCCTGGTCATCGGGATCTCGGCCGGGATCCGCAAGCTGAGCGCCACCGCCGCGCTCGGCCTGTTCCTCGTCTACGCCGCGACGATGGGCGTGACGATGTCGTTCATCTTCATCGCCTATGAGCTGCCGGCGATCGGCGCCGCGTTCGTCAGCGCCGCGGGGATGTTCGGCGCCGCGGCCCTGTATGGCGCGGTGACCAAGCGATCGCTGGCGACGATGGGCGGCTACCTGTTCATGGGCCTGATCGGGCTCGTGATCGCGATGGTGGCGAACCTGTTCATCCACAGCGACACGCTGGGCTACATCGTGTCGTTCCTGGGCGTCGGGGTCTTCGTCGGGCTGACCGCCTGGAACGTCCAGAAGATCTCGCGCGGCGACCTCGCCGTGATGACCGGCTCGATGGAGAAGGGCGCGGTCCTCGGGGCGCTGTCGCTGTACCTCGACTTCATCAACATCTTCCTGTTCATGCTGCGGATCCTGGGCGGCCGCGGCTAGCGGATCGTCGGCGAGCGGCCCATGGCCGAGGCGCGACTGACCGTCGCGCTGACGTTCGACCACGACGCGATCTCGTCCGAGGTCGATCGGGGCGAGGGGCCGGTCCTCCGCTCACGGGGCGAGTTCGGGCCGCGAGTCGGGGCACCGCGGATCCTCGACCTCCTCCGGCGCGAGACGATCCCGAGCACGTGGTTCGTGCCGGGCCACACGATCGCCTCGTTCCCGGACAGTGTCGAAGCGGTCCTCGCCGACGGTCACGAGGTCGGCTGCCACGGCTGGGCCCACGAGGACCTCTCCGCCCTCGAGCCGGACGCCGAGCGGGACGTGATGGTCCGGAGCATCGAGGCAGTGACCCGTGTCTCCGGCCTGGCGCCACGGGGGTTCCGGGCCCCGTATTGGGCGTTGTCCGAGCAGACGCTCGAGCTCGCCGGCGAGCTGGGCATCCGCTACGACTCGAGCCTGATGGCGGATGACGTCCGGCTCCATCGCGTTCGTGTGGGGGACGTCCACGACCGGACGCGGTCGGCCTTCGGCACGCCGGGGTCGCTCGTCGAGGTGCCGATCAGCTGGGCGCTCGACGACTGGCCGCACTTCGAGCCGGGCGGCAAGGGCGTCGGACCGATGAGTGCGCCCTCGAAGGTCGAGGAGATCTGGCTCGGCGAGCTGCGCTATGCCTGGGATCGCGAGCCCGGCGGGGTCCTGACCCTCACCATGCATCCCGAGGCGATCGGCCGCGGCCATCGGCTCCTGATGCTCGAACGGTTCATCGCCGTCGCCCGATCGCTCGACGGCGTGGTGTTCGACCGGCTCGATCGGATCGTCGAACGATGGAGCGCGGCGAACCCGGCACCGGCCTGATCCCAGGGGGCGTGCCGCGTCGGACTCGTGATCGTGCCGCGCCCGACGGGCGTCAGCCGGCGATGCGGCGAGCCGGCGGCCCAGGCTCGGCGGGCGTGGGCCTGAGCGACTTGCCAGATGCCAGGAGCTTCGCGAGCCGGTCGGCCGGAAGCGGTCGGGCGTACAGGTAGCCCTGGCCGCGATCGCACTCCAGCTCACGCAGCCAGGCCAGCTGTTCGGCCGTCTCGATCCCCTCTGCGACGACATCGATGCCGAGCCCGTGGGCCAGCGAGATGACCGCCCGGACGATCGGCAGGTTGGCGTCGTCGCCGGTCAGCTCGGCCACGAACGAGCGGTCGATCTTGATGGTGTCGAGCGGCAGGTGCTTGAGGTACGACAGTGACGAGTAGCCGGTCCCGAAGTCGTCGAGGACGAGCTTCACGCCAAGCGTCCGCAGCGCCCGCAACGCCTCGATCCCGGCCTCGGACTCGTCCATCAGGACCGACTCGGTGATCTCGAGCTCGAGTGACGGTGCGTCGAGCCCGGTCGACGCGAGGATCCGGGCGACCTGGTCGACGAGGTCGGGCTGGGCGAACTGCTTGGCCGACAGGTTGACGCTCATCAGGACCGGCGGATCGTGCGGGAAGGACCGCTGCCACTCGAACGCCTGGCGACAGGCGGTCTCGAGGACCCAGCGGCCGATGTCCTGGATAAGGCCGGTCTCCTCGGCCAGGGGGATGAACGCCAGCGGCGGCACGAGGCCCCGCTCCGGGTGCTGCCACCGGACGAGTGCCTCGAGACCGACGATCCGGTCGGTCGCCAGGTCGACCAGGGGCTGGTAATGGAGGAGGAGCTCGTCCCGCGCGATCGCGCGACGGAGGTCGTTCTCGAGGTCGAGTCGCTCCGGCGCGGCGGTGTTCATCCCCGGCTTGTACAGCGCGTGCCGGCTGGTCGGGTCCGCCTTCGCCCGGTACAGGGCGGTCTCCGCGTCGCGCAGGAGGTCGCCGGGATCGGTCGCGCCGGCGCGGCCGAGGACGATGCCCATGCTCGCCCCGACGAACGTGTCGCGGCCGTCGAGGTCGAACGGCGCGCGCAGCTCGGCTTCGATCCGCTCGGCGACGAGCAGGGCGTCGTCGGGGTCTCGCACCGAGTCGAGCAGGACCGCGAACTCGTCGCCGCCGAACCGGGCGACCGTGTCGCCGGGGCGCAGGCACTCGGCCAGGCGCTGGCCGACCCGCTCCAGGAGGCGGTCCCCGGCGGCGTGGCCGAGGCTCTCGTTGATGACCTTGAACCGGTCGAGGTCGAGCAGGATGAACCCGATCGGTCCCTCGTCGTCGGGCCGCGTGAAGGACAGGGCGTGGGCCATCCGGTCGAGCAGCAGGGCCCGGTTCGGCAGCCCGGTCAGCCCGTCGTAGAAGGCCGATCGGCTGAGCTCCGCCTCGAGCCGTCGCCGTTCGCGGAGATCGTGGACGGAGACGACGTCCGCGGTCGCGCCGTCCGGGTACGGGATCCGGCGCCAGGCGACCTCGACCGGGAAGACGGTGCCGTCGCTGGCCAGTGCGTTCACCTCGAGAGCCACCGCCGACTCCGGGCTGTACTCGCCGGCCCGCACGGCTGCGACGGTCTCGGGAGCCGCGAAGTCGAGGATCGTCCGGCCGATGCAGTCCGCGGCCTCGTACCCGAGCAATCGGCAGAACGCCGCGTTCACCTCGAGGATGACGCCGTCGCGGTGGATCGCCAGGGCCTCGGACGTGGCGTCGGACAGGCGCCGGTAGCGCTCCTCGGAGGCCCGCAACGCGTCCTCGGCACGGGCTCGCTCGTCGACCTCGTGCCTCGCCCGCTCGTGGAGTCGCGCGTTGTCGAGGGCCAGTGACGCGAGCTCGGCGAAGCGCTGGAGGACCTCGACCTGCTGCTCGCCGAAGGTCACCTCGGTCGACCCCGACGCAAGGCCGAGGACACCGATGACCGACCCGTCGGAGATGAGCGGGATGCCGACCGCGGCACCGATCGTGCCGACGGTGACCACCGGGTCTCGGACGGCCAGGAGGTCGTAGTCGTCGACGACGAACGGACGCGCGGTCGCCCAGACGGTGCCGGCGACGCCCACCCCGCGACCGACCCGGTAGTCGACGTAGTCCGCGTACAGGCCGGTGCCGACCCGCATGACCAGCTGGTCGGCGACCGGATCGACCAGGTAGACGAACCCGTGCGGCGTGCCGACCAGGTCGGCGGCCCGCCGGACGATGGTGGCGAGCAGCTCCGTCGCGTCGAGCCGGTCCATCAGTGCGACGGCAGTCTCATTGAGCGCGGCCAGGTAGGCATCACCCGGGGCCTTGGCGATCCGGCCGACATCAGGGTGGGTCGGCTTGACCCGGTAGAGCTCCGTGTCGGCGGCTTGGACGAGCGCGTCCTTCGCTCGGCCGTCAGCGGGGAAGGTCGCGATGCCGACGCTGATCGTGACGACCGGTCCCGTCCCGGCGGTCTCCCTCGCGGCCGTCTCGGCCACCGCGACCCGGATCCGGTCCGCGATGGCCTCGGCGCGCTGACGTCCGAGGCCCGGGAGCAGGACCGCGAACTCGTCCCCTCCGTAGCGGTACGCACGGTCCTCGTCCCGCACGGCACCGACGATCGCGCCGCCGATCGTCTGCAGGAGCGCGTCGCCGGCCGGGTGGCCGAGCGTGTCGTTGAACGCCTTGAACCCGTCCAGGTCCATCATCAGGACCGCGAACCCGGAGCCGTCTCCGGCGGCGACGGCCTCGCCCAGCTCCCGCTGGAACGCCCCGTGGTTGCGCAGCCCGGTCAGCGAGTCGAGCTCTGCCCGGACCTCGACCGCTCGATGGGCCTCGGCGTTCTGGAGGGCGATCGATGCCTGGCCGGCGAACAGCTTCGTCAGCTCGAATTCGTTCTCGTCGAAATGCAATTCCTCGGCGCCCATCCGACCGATATTGAGCGTGCCGATCACGTCGCCCTGGACTCCCAGCGGCACGACGATCATCGACTCGGGCTCCTCCGGCGTCCCCGGGATCTGGATCGAGCGCTGGTCGAGATGGGCATCGTTGGCCAGGACGGCTTCGTTCCGTTCGATGACCCAGCCGGTGAGCCCGACCCCGAGCGGTCCGACGTAGTCCATGATCACGTCGGCGAAGCGGTCCCGGGCCACGACCGGGCGGCGGACCGCCGCCTCCTTGTCGACGCGGTAGATCGTCAGCGAGTCGTAGGCGACGACCGCCTTGAGCGAGTCGGCGATCATCTCGAGGACGGCCTGCGGATCGAGGGTCGACAGGAGCGTCTCGTTGACCTCGAGGAGTCGGCGCTGGCTGGCGAGCTGGTGCTCGAGCTCGTCCTGCTGGCGGCGGACCCGCTCGGCGATGTCGGCGTTGATGAACGCCTGGGCGGCATGGCCGGCGAAGATCGACAGGGTGGCCTCGTCGTCCGCCGTGAACCGGTCGCGACCGAGCTTGGCCAGGACGATGACCCCCTCGACGCGATCGTCGTAGACCATCGGGACGAGGAGCATCGATTCGGGCCCGTCGGTGGGGCCGATCAGGATCCGCCGGTCGTCCAGCTCCGCATCGCCGATGACGAGCGACTCGCCGCGCTCCGCCACCCAGCCGGTCAGACCCTGCCCGACCTTGCAACGGAGCACCTCGACGCTCGGGGATTCGACGCCCATGAAGACGCCGCTGAAGGCGATCGGCTCGCACAGCCCCGCGACATGGTCGACCCGGTAGACGCGGATGTTGTCGTAGTCGATGAGGCTCCGGGCCTCGGCCACGATCGCCTCGGCGATCCCGCGGACGTCCTGGATCCGGTTGAGTCGGGCGCTGAGGTCCTGGATCGCGCGCAGTCGGGCCGCCAGGTCGAGGGTCGCCTCGTGCAGGCGGGTGTTCTCGATCGCGGCCGCCATCTGGTTGCCGAACGCGGCCGCGAGCTCGAGCTCCTCCGCCGGCCACTCGCGACGGGTCTCGTGGTAGAGGACCAGCAGCCCCAGCATCCGCTCCTGGAACACGATCGGGACGAAGCAGACCGTCTCGATCCCGTCGGCGGCATAGGCCGCGCGCATCTCCGGTGTCGCCGCGTGCTGCCCGGCGCCCTGCAGGACCCGCAGCTCGTGGTCGCGCGCGACCTGGACCCCGTTGGCCGGCGAGTCGATGGTGAGGTGGCCGACGGCCTCGCGCAACCCCGGGCTGATGCCACGATGGGCGGCCAGTCGGAAGGGGTGCTGGGCGCCATCATCGATCAGCCACAGGGCCGCTCGCTCCACGGAGAAGAGCGTGATGGTGAACGCGATCACGTCGTCGAACAGCGTCGCGAGATCCGTCCGTCCCGAAACGGCCGCCGCGATCCGTCGGAGCGCGACGTCCCGCGTCACATCGATCGGCGCAGGACCGTTCGCAGCTTCCTCGAGCGCGCGCTTCCGCTTGCCCCGGGCGCTGCGGTCGCGATCGCGTCGATAGGTGACGGCCACCTGTTGGGAGAGACCTCCATCGGCTCGGATTCCGGGGCTCGTGACGGCGCAACGCCCGGCGTGGAGCGCCGGGTGTCGCAGTCCCGACCGTACGTCGGGGCGGACCCGTTCGCGATGGCCCGACAGTCCTAGTCCGAACGCCGGAGTCGGCTGGCGTCCGATCAGCCGACGCGGACGCCGATGGTGTGGTAGCCGCGGGCCCCGTCGGGCGCCGGGGGCGACGACGCTTCGGTCTGGACCTGTCCGGTCCCGTCCGTCGCCCGGACCTGGATCCGGTGCTCGCCGGCCGGGGCGTCCCAGGCGAGCTTCCACTGGACCCAGGTGGCGTTCGAGATCTCGCTCGACATCACCGCCGGCTGCCAGGCTCCATCGTCGACCCGCACCTCGACCTTCGACACGCCGCGATCGGGCGCCCAGGCCACCCCGGCGACGGCCACCGGCCCGGCCGTGACGTTCGCCCCGGACGAGGGGACGTCGATCCGCGACTGGGTCAGGATCGGGGCCTCCTTGGACCAGCCGAGCGGCACCCAGTAGGCGTCGAACGCCTCGAGGGTGGTCAGCTCGATCTCGGCCAGCCATTTCGTGGCCGACACGTAGCCGTACAGACCGGGGACGATCAGCCGGGCGGGGTATCCGTGCTGGACCGGCAGCGGCTCGCCGTTCATCCCGACCGCGATCATCGGCTCGCGGGACGGGTCCATCGCCCAGGCGGTCGGGAACCCGACCGTGAAACCATCGACCGAGCGGCCGACGATCTGGGTCGCCCCGGGCCGGACGCCGGCCATCGCCAGGACCTCCCGGAGGTGGACGCCGCGCCACAGGGCGTTCCCGACGAGATTCCCGCCGACCTCGTTGGAGACACAGGCGATCGTCACGTACTGCTCGAAGATCGGCATCGCGGTGAGCTGGGCATAGGTCAGGCTGACGGGGGTGTCGACCATCCCGGTGACCTTGACCGTCCAGTTCGCGACGTCGACCCGGGGCACGATGAGCGCTGTGTCGATCCGGTAGAAGTCGTCGTTGGGGACGACGATCGGGGTGATCCCAGGCACCGACAGCGAGGTGTCGGGCGCGAGCGGCGCCGGGGCCAGCGACGCGCCCGGCAGCACGACGGTCGTCGGCTCCTGCGAGTGAGCGCCCTGGAGGAGCGTCCGACCGATCGCCCCGACCGCGACCGATCCAAGCGCCAGTCCTCCCGAGGCCACGAGGAACCGGCGCCGATCCCAGTCCGGCATCTGGGTGACGCCGGACCTCGACCGCGCCGCGCCTCGACCCGGCCCGCGGCCGGCCGCCGCGCCCGACGTGCCGGCCGCGGTCGGGCGAGCCGTCACGGAGCGGCGCCCGGCGGCGAGATCGACGAGCAGTCGCAGGGCCCCGAGACCCGCTCCGACGGCGAGCACCACGGTCAGCACCGACAGTGGCGCCGACCCGGTCCCCATCCTGAGGGCCGAGAAGAGCGCGACGATCCCAAAGGCGCCGAAGACCCCGGCCGCCGCCGTGAACCGCGTCCGGGCGAGCAGCCCGAGCAGTCCGCCGACGACAAGAGCCACGACGAGGATGAGGACGTTGAGGAACAGCTTGTCGTTCGTCCCGAACAGGGACACCACGACGTCCTTGGCCCCGGGCGGCTGCTGGTCGATGACGAGCGTCCCGATCGCCACCACGAGCGACGGCGCGCCCGCGACGAGCCCGGCGACGATCTCCCCGACCGCGATCGAGACCATGACGGCCACGGCCCCGGCCACGAAGAACGCCCACCTTCGGGCCGAGCCGGCGGAAGCCGCCTCGGGGACGGGGGCGGCGGAGGGTCCTGCGGCACGAGGTGGTCCGACCACGTCCCCTGGACGCCAGACCGGTTCGTCGTTCACGGCCGCATCTAACCACGACTCGGTGACGACCGTGTGTCAGGTCATCCGGGGCACTCGAAGAATCGTCGCCTACGATGTCGCGATGGATCACGCCGACCACGTCCGCCTGATCCGCGATGGGGTCATCGGCGCGGGTCCGGCCTGGGCCGACCTCGGGTCGGGGAGGGGTGCGTTCACCCTCGCCCTGGCCGACATCCTCGGACCGTCCGGCAGGATCGTCTCGGTCGATCGCGACGCCGGTGCGCTCCGCGAGCAGGCGGGGGAGCTGCGTCGTCGGTTCCCGGAGGTGGCCGTGGACCAGCGCGTCGCGGACTTCAGCGGGCCGCTCGGCGTCGGTCCGCTCGACGGCATCGTGATGGCGAACTCGCTCCATTTCGTCCGCGACAAGGCCCCCGTCCTCGCCGAGGTGCGGGCGGCGCTGCGCGACGGCGGGCGGCTCGTCCTCGTCGAGTACGACGCCGATCGCGGCAACCAGTGGGTCCCGTTCCCGATGACCTTCGACACCTGGCGGCGCACCGCCGAGGTCTCAGGGTTCCGGGACACCCGGTGGCTCGCCTCGGTCCCGAGCCGGTTCCTCGGGTCGATCTACTCGGCGGTCAGCGTCCGCTGACGGCGACCGCCCTGGCTTCGTTGACGCTCGAGGCCGTCGGCGCGTAGACTAATCCCGACGGAATCACTCGGAATTCGAGGCCTGACCCCTGAGCACCCGGACCCAGTTCCATGGCAGCGGCGCCGTGTCCTTCTCGACGAAGGGCGAATACGGCGTGCGGCTGATGGTCCAGCTCGGTCGCCACTATGGCGCGGGTCCGGCCAGCCTGGCCGAGATCGCGTCGGAGGAGGCCCTCCCCCGACCGTACCTCGAGCAGCTGGTGATGAGCCTGCGGGATGCCGGACTCGTCGTCTCGACGCGCGGCGCCCACGGCGGCTACGAGCTCGCCCGTGCCCCAGAGGCGATCGGGATGGCCGACATCCTCCGTGCCCTCGAGGGGCCGATCGCCCCGATGATCTGCGCTAGCGAGGATGAGGCGCCCGACCATCAACACGCCTGCGACCGGACCGCCCGTTGCTCGGTCAACCTCCTCTGGGTCCGCATCCGTGACGCGATCAGCGGCACCCTCGAGGGGATGACCCTGGCCGACCTCGTCCCGCAACGGACCGGCCTGGTGGACCCGCAGCCTGCGACCCGGACCGCCGCCACCCCCGAACCGCTCGGCGTCTGAACGACGTCGTCACCCACCAGCGACCAGGAGCCCGACCACCCGTGACCAACGACACCGACCTCGTCATCCGCGATCTCCGCGTCGCCCCGATCGCCGACCCGGAGCGGGAGATCCTCAAGGGCATCGACCTTACGGTCGGCCCCGGCGAGGTCCACGCGATCATGGGGCCGAACGGCTCCGGCAAGACGACGCTCGCCTACGCCCTGATGGGGCATCCCGCGTACATCGTCACCGGCGGGTCCGTCACCTGGCAGGGTCGCAACGTGCTCAAGCTGTCGCCGGACAAGCGCTCGCGACTCGGCATGTTCCTGGCCTTCCAGTACCCGACCGCCATCCCCGGCCTGAGCGTCGCCAGCTTCATCCGCTCGGCGCTCAACGCCAAGCTCCAGGGCGTCGACAAGGACCCGAACATCGACCCGACCGACCTGGTCAAGGGCGGTGGACTGAACATGGGCCAGTTCCGGCGATTGATGCGCGAGAAGATGGCGCTCCTCAAGATCGACGAGTCGTTCGCCAGCCGGTACGTCAACGACGGGTTCTCGGGCGGTGAGAAGAAGCGCCTCGAGATGCTCCAGATGGCCGTCCTCGAGCCGAGGATGGCGATCCTCGACGAGACCGACTCCGGCCTCGACATCGACGCCCTGCGGATCGTCGCCGAGGGCGTCAACGCGATGCTCAACCCGGACATGGGCGTCCTCCTGATCACCCACTACCAGCGCCTTCTGAACTACATCACCCCCGACGTCGTCCATGTGCTGGCGCTCGGCCGGATCATCACCAGCGGCGGCAAGGACCTCGCGCTCCGGCTCGAGGACGAGGGCTACGGCCCGATCCTCCGCGAGCAGGGCTACGAGACCGACGTCCCCGATGAGGCGCTGCTCGTTCCGGCGGAGCCTGCCGAGGTCGCGAGCTGACGATGGCGCTGACCTCCGATCCCGCCGTCGACGGCCGTCCGGTCGGTCGCGCGTCGGCTGCGCCGAGGTTCGATCCGGCCGTCCTGCGGTCCGACTTCCCGATCCTGTCGGCCCCGACCCACTCCGGCCGGCCGCTCGTCTACCTCGATTCGGCCTCCAGCAGCCAGAAGCCGCAGGTCGTCCTCGAGGCGATGGACACCTACTACCGGCAGTACAACGCCAACGTCCACCGCGGGATCTACGAGATCGGCGAGCGGGCGACGGCCGCCTACGAGGACGCCCGGGCCCGGACTGCGCGGTTCATCGGCGTCGCCGATCCGCATGAGATCGTGTTCACCCGCAACGCGACCGAGGCGATCAACCTGGTCGCCTACAGCTGGGGTCGGCGGAACATCGGCCGGGGCGACGCGATCGTCCTGACCGAGATGGAGCACCACGCCAACCTCGTCCCGTGGCAGCTCCTGGTCCAGGAGAAGGACGGCGACCTGGAGTTCATCCCGATCACCGACGACGGCATCCTCCGCCTCGATGTCCTCGAGGTCCTGCTCCGCCTCAAGCCGAAGCTCGTCGCGTTCACCCACGTGTCGAACACCCTGGGCACGATCAACCCGGTCCGCCAGATCGCCGACATGGCCCACGCGGCCGGCGCGCTGGTGCTGGTCGACGGCGCCCAGGCGGTCCCGCACGTGCCGGTCGACATCGAGGCGCTGGGCGTCGATTTCTACGCGTTCAGCGGCCACAAGATGCTCGCCCCGATGGGCTCCGGCGCGCTCTGGGCCCGGCGTGAGCTCCTCGAGGCGATGCCCCCGTTCCTCGCCGGCGGCGAGATGATCCGCGAGGTCCACCTCCGCCGGAGCGACTGGAACGACATCCCGTGGAAGTTCGAGGCCGGCACGCCGGCCGTCGGCGATGCCATCGGGCTGGGGGTCGCCACGGACTACCTGGCGGCGCTGGGGATGGACGCCGTCCGGGCGCACGAACGCGAGCTGGTGGCGTACGCACTCGAAGCGTTGCCGCGAGCCGTGCCGGACATCGCGCTGTACGGTCCGATGGATCCCGATC
Source organism: uncultured Chloroflexia bacterium (assembly GCA_963744115.1). Lineage (GTDB taxonomy): Bacteria > Chloroflexota > Limnocylindria > Limnocylindrales > CSP1-4 > Chersky-267. Next base: position 60,154 of record CAVUSI010000003.1, read on the forward strand.
TCCGCGGTGGCGTGATCCCGTTCAACCTGCCGGACATCCATCCCCACGACGTCGCCCAGATCCTCGATCGCTTCGGGATCGCCGTGCGCGCCGGTCACCACTGCACGATGCCGCTCCATGAGCGGCTCGACCTGGCCGCGACGGCCCGGGCGAGCTTCAGCGTCTTCTCGACGACCGCCGACATCGACGCCCTGGCGGCCGGCCTGGTCGAGGTGGAGCGCATCTTCCGAGGCTGACCGCGCGCCGGTCCCGCGCCGCGGACCCGTCGGCCGGTGGCGCTTCGTGCCGGCTCCTCCGCGCGCGTCCGGCTCGTGGTCGAGTCCCACGGCGTCCCTTCGTCCCAGATCGAACCTGAGACGGCGGGCGGGCATCCTAAGGTCATGAACCCTCGTCGGAGCGTGCGATGGACCCGGTGATGGCGAGCGACCGACCGGTCGGTCGCACTGCCGAGCCGACGCTCGTCGAGCGCGCCCGCGCCGGTGACACGGCCGCCTTCGAGGCGCTCCTCCACGATCGGATGGATCCGCTCTTCCGGACCGCCTGGGCGATCCTCGGCAGCGAGGCCGATGCCCGCGACGCCACCCAGGAGGCGTGCATCTCCGCCTGGCGACAGCTGCCGCGACTGCGCGATGCCGACGCATTCGACGCCTGGCTCCATCGCGTGCTCGTGAACGCCTGCCGGATGGCGCTCCGCCGCCGCGGTCGCGTCCGTGAAGTGGCGATCGCTCCGGCCCACGACCGGGCGGCCGTCGGCGATCGTGAGCCGGCTTCGGTCGACGAGGCTGACGCGATCTCGCGGGCGTTCGATCGGCTGACCGTCGAGCACCGGACGATCCTCGTCCTCCACCACCTCCGCCACGAGTCGGTCGCTTCGATCTCGACCGCGCTCGCCATCCCGCCGGGCACCGTGAAGTCGCGCCTCCACGCCGCCCGGATCGCCCTCGAGAGCGCTCTCGCCGGAGAACGACGATGACCGACCGACCGCCCCAGCCCTCCGACGCGAGCATCGAGCGCGCTCTCGGACGCCGGGCACCGCGTGGCCCGGATGCTGCTCTCTTGGTCGAGATCGTGGACATCGCCGGACAGACGCGACAGCGTCGCTCGTGGTGGCCGCCGTTCGGTCCGGCGAGGATCGCGCCCCGGGTCGCTATCGCCTGGGTTGCGCTTGCGTTGGTCGCCCTGACCGTTGGCGCGCTGGTCGTCGGGGGCTTCGGCCGCGACCGATCCGACCTCAGCGTCATCGCCCCGGCTCCGACGGGCTCGCCGCGGTCGGAGCTGCCGGCGCCGAGCCCGACCAACCATCCGGTCGACCCCCTGACGATCGGGCCGATGACCTGTCCCGACGACAACGTTCAGATCGTGACGGGGACCGACCTGCCGCCGACCGACCCGCTCGGGCCGCTGCCCGCCTTGGGTGCGCACGCCGCCGTCATGGTGGCACGCGGTCCGGTCCCGGTCGGACCCGCAGGTGCGGGACTGACGTCCCAGGTGCCGATGGTGTGGGCGATCGGGAATGGGCAGCAGAACCCTCGACTCGTGGCCGCCGTCTACGCCCCGGGCGATGTCATGGACCTGGCCGGCGGGTCGACGGATGGCTCCGTCAGCCTGCTTCGGATCGGGAACTTCAGCCCCTCGGGGGCGAGCCCGGAGTGCATCGACCTCTACCTGGTCCCGACCGACGGATCCGCAGCCCTGCGTATCACCCACCTCGCTCTGGGCGACTCGGTGGTCAGTGCCGCGATCTCGCCCGACGGCGGGCGCGTCGCGTATGTCACGTGGTCGAACGACTCCCGGGAGAGCGCTGTGGCGATCTTCGATCGCTCGACCGGGACGGTTTCAGCCGGCCCAGGGTGCCCCGGCGGGAATGGATCCACGGGCGCGATCTCGTGGTCCCCCATGGGCGACCGGATCGTCGTCAACTGCGAGGACCGGTTGCTCATCGTCGATCCCGCGCCGGGCGGTCGTGTCGTGTCGGCCGATGCCAAGGGTCAGTTGATCCTCGCTTTCGCATGGCAGGCTGGGGAACGGTCGATCCGGGAGGCCGTCGTCGCCGACACGTCCGGGGCAGGGGGACTCACGTTCCGGACCGTCGACCCCACCACTGGAGCATCCACCCAAACCGGCAGCGCGGCCGATGCGCGGATCATCTGGGTCGGCGACCCCGACTTCCCCACGTTCTCGCCGGATGGACGATCGCTCTATGTGGGCGGTGGGAAGCGCGGCCTCAAGACCGGCCAGGACTTCATCGAGGTCGGATACATCGTCGAGCTGGCGACCGGGCGCGTGCGCCAAATCCTCGACGAGAACCAGATGTACAGGGCCGCCTGGATCGACGACGACAGCCTGATCTTCGTCGACCAGTCGAAGGTCGGCGAGCCGGAGTCGGCTCGGCGGAACCCAGATGGGTCGATCACCGACCGCGCACCGTTGCCACTCGACTTCCGCGAGCTCTGGGTCGCTCCTTGACGGGCCGCGCATATCCGACCCGGCTGGTCGGAATTGGGGCGAGGCGGTACACTCGCTGTCGGCCATGGACGACCTGTACCGCGACTACATCCTCGAGCACTACCGGCGACCCCACAACTTCGGGGTGCTGGACGATGCGACCACCTCGCACGAGGGGTCGAACCCGCTGTGCGGCGATCGGATCACGATGCAGCTCGGGATCCGAGACGGCAAGGTCGCCGAGGTCGCGTTCACCGGGCGCGGCTGCGCGATCAGCCAGGCGAGCGCCAGCCTCCTGACCGACGAGGTCAAGGGGATGTCGGTCGAGGCGGCCGCGGCCTACCGGGCGGACGAGCTGCTCGACCTGCTCGGGATCGACATCAGCCCGGCCCGCCTCAAGTGCGCCATGCTCAGCCTTGAGACGCTCGACGCGGCCCTGGCCGACCTCGACTCGTCGGCCTCCCCCGCGGCGGTGGCGGCCGAGGAGCCGGCATGACCCCGATGTCGAACGGCGTCCGGTGCGCGTGTCGCTGGCCGGCCTGACCGGCACCATCTCCGACCTTCCCGTCCCTCCTCCTCTGCCGCCCGTCGGCAGCCCCGATCCGGAGTCCTGAACCACATGCCGAAGTCCTACGCCGATCTCCTCCGCGAAGCCCGCTCGACTGTCCACGAGGCGGACCCGCTCGAGGTCGACGCCCTGCGCAGCCGCGGCGAGGCGGTCCTCGTCGACGTCCGCGAAGCCTCCGAGTGGGAGCAGGGCCATATCCCCGGCGCGATCCACATCAGCAAGAGCTACCTCGAGCAGGACATCGAGGCCGCGGTCCCCGATCGGGACCGTCCGGTGGTCCTCTACTGCGCGGGCGGCGTCCGATCGTTGTTCGCCGCCCAGACGCTTCGCGAGATGGGCTACACGGACCTGACCTCGATGAAGAGCGGGTTCCAGGGCTGGAAGACCAAGGGTCTCGACTGGACCATCCCACCCGTCCTCACCGCCGAGCAGAAGCAGCGCTACAGCCGTCACCTGCTCATCCCCGAGGTCGGGATCCAGGGCCAGACGCGGCTGCTCGAATCGAAGGTCCTGTTCATCGGCGCTGGCGGGCTCGGCTCGCCGGCGATGCTCTACCTCGCGGCGGCTGGGGTCGGGACGATCGGGATCGTCGACTTCGACGTCGTCGACCTGTCCAACCTCCAGCGCCAGATCGTCCACACGAACGCCCGGATCGGCGAGAAGAAGGTCGAGTCGGCGCGGATCACGATCCAGGGACTCAACCCCGACGTGAAGGTGGTCGCCCACGAGGAGATGCTCGTCGCCGACAATGTCGATCGGCTGATCGCCGGCTACGACGTCATCGTCGACGGGACCGATACGTTCGAGACGCGCTATCTGCTCAACGACGCGGCGGTCGCGGCCGGGATCCCCGTCGTCCACGCCAGCGTCTTCCGGTTCGAGGGCCAGCTGACGGTGTTCAAGCCCTTCGACGGCCCGTGCTACCGCTGCCTCTATCCGACACCCCCACCGCCCGAGCTCGCCCCCGGCTGCTCGGTCGCCGGTGTCCTCGGCGTCGTCCCCGGGATCATGGGGATGCTCCAGGCGAACGAGGCGATCAAGCTCCTCCTCGGGATCGGCGACACGCTGGCCGGCCGGCTCCTCCTGTTCGACGCCCTCGACGCGTCGTTCAACGAGCTCAAGCTTCGTCGCGACCCGGCCTGCCCGACCTGCTCCGACGCGGCCGTCGAGGCCCGCGCCGCCGGACGTCCGATGGCGGTCGCCGGGGTCGGCGACGGGACGTTCACGCTGGGAGGGCCCGGTCTGGGCGTGCTCGGCGGCGCCTCGTGAGCGCTGTCCGGATCCCGCCCGTCCTGCGGGCGAACGTCGGCGGGGCGAAGCAGGTCGACGTGTCGGGGGCGACCGTCGGTGAGCTCCTCGACGGGCTCGTCGAGGCGCATCCCGGCTTGCGCGACCAGCTGTTCGGCCCCGACGGTGAGCTGAACCGGTTCGTGAACGTCTATCTCGACGGCCAGGACGTCCGCTACCTCGACGGCGTGGCGACGCCGGTCGAGCCGCGCGACGAGCTGGTCATCCTGCCCGCGATGGCCGGGGGCGCGTGAGCGTCTTCCCCAGCATCGTCGATGCCATCGGCCACACTCCGCTGGTCGAGATCCCCCGGATGTCGCCGGATCCGGCGGTCCGGCTGTTCGCCAAGCTCGAGATGGCCAACCCGACCGGCTCGGTCAAGGACCGGGTCGCCAAGGCCCTGATCGAGGACCTGGAGCGGTCCGGCCGTCTCGGGCCGGACTCGGTGATCCTCGAGCCGACCTCGGGCAATACCGGCATCGCCCTGGCGATGATCGGGCGGCGCAAGGGCTACCGGGTCACGCTGGTCATGCCCGACAACATCACCACCGAGCGGCGTCAGATGGCGGCCTTGTTCGGAGCCGAGGTGATCGACTCGCCCGGAGCGCTGGGCTCGAACGGGGCGATCGACCTGGCCCGGGAGCTCGCCGCCGGCGATCCCCGCTACGTCATGCCCTACCAGTACGGCAACGACGCGAACCCGCGCGTCCACGAGGAGACGACCGGGCCGGAGATCCTGGCCGATTGTCCGGACGTCGATGCGTTCGTCGCGGGGCTCGGGACGGGCGGCACGCTGATGGGGGTCGCCCGCTTCTTCCGCCGGGCGAAGCCCGGGGTGCGGATCTTCGCCGCCGAGCCGCTGCCGGGTGACGCGGTCCAGGGCCTGCGCTCGCTCGACGAGGGGTTCGTCCCGGAGATCTTCGACCCCGGCCTGCTCGACGGGAAGTTCCTCGTGTCGAACCGGGATGCCGTCGCGTCCCTGCGCGAGCTTGTCGTCCGCGAGGGGATCTTCGCCGGGCCGTCGAGCGGTGCCGTCCTGGTCGCGGCCGTCCGGGTCGCCGCGTCGATGGAGCGGGGCACGATCGTCGCCCTCCTGCCCGACGGCGGCTGGAAGTACCTGTCGGCCGGTGCGTACTCGCGCGACCTCGACGAGATGGAGGGCGATCTCGAAGGGGGCGTGAACTGGTGGTGACCGACGGTCATCCCGGGCCGCCCGAGGTGGCGCTGCCCGACGCCGTGCGCGCGGCGATCGTCGCCCACGCCCGCGCCGAGTACCCGAACGAGGCCTGCGGCGTCGTGATCGGGACCGCTGCGGCCGCCGAGGGGGGCCGAGCGCTGCGATTCGCACCGACTCGGAACGCCGCCGCGTCCCCGTTGCGCTACGAGATCGACTCGGGGGACCTGCTCCGGCTGACGCTCGAAGCGGACGACGCCGACGAGGCGTTCTGGGCGATCGTCCATTCGCACGTCCGGTCGCCCGCCCGGCCATCGCCGACGGACATCGGACTGGCGTTCTACCCGGACGCCCTCTACGTCCTCGTGTCGCTCGCCGAGACCGAGACCGATCCGATCACGGGCCTGCCCGGGGTCCGAGCGTGGCGGATCGTCGATGGGGATGTCTTCGAGGTGGTCATCACGACCTGAGCGCGGCCAGGAGGGCCGCGACGGTGGGCGTCGAGCCCAGCCCGAGGCGGGCCCCGATGCGCGCGGACGGCGGGGGTTCGAGGCCCGCGCTCGCCAGGAGCTCCCTGTTGCCGGGAGCGAAGACCTCGGCCGGGGTGCCGTCCGCCACGACCAGGCCGCCGCGCATGACCACGATCCGCCGGAAGTGCTCCGCCGCGAACTCCATGTCGTGGGTGATCGCGACCGCGGTCCGTCCCGCGGCGACCCAGCCGTCGACGATCGCCCCCACGCGCCGGACACCCGGGCCGTCCTGCCCCGTCGTCGGCTCGTCGAGGACGAGCGCCGCCGGGTCCATCGCCAGGACGCTCGCGAGCGCGACCAGCTTGCGGAGGGACAGGTCGAGGTCGTACGGGTTGGTGGCGCGCGAGGCTTCGAGACCCACCGCGACGAGCCCGTCGGTCACGGCCCGAGCGACCTCGTCGGTCGAGCGGCCCAGGTTGCGCGGCCCGAACGACACCTCGCGGGCGACGCTCCGATCGAACAGCTGGTCGTCCGGGTTCTGGAATACGAACCCGATCGTCGCGGCGAGCGTGTGGACCGGCACGGCCGAGGTGTCCTCGCCGTCGATCAGGATCCGTCCGCCGGTCGGACGAAGCAGCCCGTTCAGGTGCTTGACCAGCGTCGTCTTCCCCGACCCGTTCTGCCCGACGATCGCGACCGACTCGCCCGCGTCGATCGTCAGCGACACGCCACGGAGTGCCTCGACACCCGTCGGGTAGCGGTGGGCGAGCTCGTCGACGACGATCCGGACGCCCCGAGCGCCCTCGCGGGGCTGCCAGGCCGGGGCCGGATCCGCGGGCGTCCAGCTCGCCGCATCGAGCGTGCCGAGCGACCGCCGCGCCCGGGCCAGTCCGGCGGCCACCGCGGCCTCGTCGAACGCCTGCGCCGGGTCCACGCCGGCCGCTTCGGCGAGCCGGACGAGGGTCGGCGGGAGCAGGCCGATCGGGCCGAGCGTCGCTCCGCCCAGGGCCCGTCCGGGACGGTCGACCGCCACGGCCGCCCCGGTCTCGAGGACGAGGCACCGGTCGACGCCGCCGAGGATCGTGGGATCGTGCTCGGCGCACAGGACGGTCGTCCCGTCGGCGGCCAGCTCGGCCAGCAGGCGCCCGACGGTCGCCGTCCCGACCGGGTCGAGCTGGGCGGTCGGCTCGTCCAGGACCAGGACGGATGTCCCCATCGCGACGATGCTGGCGATCGCGACCCGCTGTTGCTCGCCGCCCGACAGCGCGAACGGCTCCCGGTCGGCGAGGTGCCCGATCTCGAGCCGCGCCAGGACGGCATCGATGCGCCCGTCCATCTCCTCCCGCGGAACGCCGAGGTTCTCGAGGCCGAACGCCAGCTCCTCTCGGACCGTCAGCTTCGACGCCGACAGCTGGTTGGCCGGGGTCGAGAAGACGATCCCGGTCTTGCCCAGCAGCGCCCCGCCGGTCGGCCCGGTCAACGGGATGTCGCCGAACGACGCCGTCCCGGTCAGCTTGGCCCGGACGACACGCGGGACGAACCCGGCGGCCACCAGGGCGAGGGTGGACTTCCCGGCCCCGGTCCGGCCGGCGATCCCGAGTCGCTCACCCGGCGCGACCGTCAGGTCGATGTCGCGCAGCGCCGGCTCGCGCCGGCCGGGGTAGCGGACCGAGACACCCTCGAGCGCGATGGATGCTCGGTCGTCCTCCGTCACCTGGTCAGCGCGCCCGACCGGTCAGCACGCCCGACAGGGCGAGCGCGACCACGGCCACGATCCCGAGCAGGATCGCCAGCCGCAACCAGCGATCGGCCGGGGGGTCGGCGACGATCCGATAGGCGCTCCGTCCGGGCCGGGCGCCGAAGCCCCGCGCCTCGAGCGCGAACGTCCGCTCGCGGACGTCGATGAGCGAACCGAGCAGGACCGGGCCGATCAGGGGCACCAGCGCCCTGGCCCGCTGGCGGATCGACCCGCTGACGACCAGGCCGCGCGCCTGCTGAGCATCGAGGATCGAGCCGGCGCGCTCCTGCATCCGGGGCACCATCTGGACGGCCGACAGGACGACGAACGCGATCCGGTGGCTGGCCCCGCGCGAGACGAGCGACTCGAGCAGGTCGTCCGCCAGGGTCGTGAACAGGAACGTCACGAGCACCAGGAAGGAGACCAGGACCCGTCCCGCGGAGATCAGCCCGAAGCTCAGTCCCTCACGCGTGATCGCCAACGGGCCGAGGCTGACCAGCCGGTCCGTCGCACCGGGGAAGAACAGCGCGTTGACGACCACGATCGAGGCGAGCAGCAGCGCCGGGATCCGGAGCGCCCGGATGATCTGCCGGCCGAGCCCGGTCGACCAGGCCATGACGACGACGATCAGCGCGATGACCGGCAGGACGAGCGGCGGGAGGATGAACGTCGCGATCAGGGCGAGCGCCACGCCGAGCAGCTTGGTCATCGGATTGCGCCGATGCAGCCAGCTGTCGCCGGCCTGGTAGTACCCGGTCGCGGTGGACATCGTGCCTCGAACGTACGGTCGCCGGGATGTCGATCGCTAGTCGGCGATGGTCGCCTCACCGCGGCTGAACATCGACCTGACGGTGAGCGGGAGCGCGCCGAGGATCAGGAAGACGACCGTGTAGCTGATCGTCTTGTCGAGTGGATCGCTCGTCAGTCCCTGGGCGAACGCCGACTGGAAGACGCCGAGTCCGAGCGTCCGGAACAGGGCGATGAGCGCGTCGGTCCCGCCGCCGGTCACGCCGCCGAAGACGCCGGCCGCGATCGGTGCCGAGATCGCCGCAGCCACCAGGCCCGTCGTCAGGCCGCCGATCCAGACCGGGAAGAAGCGGGCGTTCTCGCCGCGTCGCGCCCAGGCCACGGCGCCGGCAGCGACGACCAGGGCGACCCCGGCCTCGACGATGAGGCCGAGCGGGTCGGTCAGGGCCAGGCTGCTCAGGTTCAGTCCGCCGAGGAAGGTCGTGTCGGAGCCGTTGATCGTCGAGAACCAGCCCGTCGGGCCGAACAGCAGGCGCGCCAGGGCGAACACGAGGGCGAAGGCGAACAGGGCGGTCGCGCCGGTAAGGTAGGTCCGGATCCGCGGGTCGTCGGCATGGAACGAGAAGACGGTCCGCCGGCTGGCCCAGGCGACGGCGATGGCGATCGCGATGATCACGACCCCGGTGAGGACGAACCGATTCTGGTCGTCCGCGCTCGTGTCGGCGCCGAGCTGCGGGATCCCGACCGTGGCCTGGATCACCAGGAATGAGATCGCGGCGCCGACGATCCCCGCGGCGAGGGCGAGGAAGCCGCCGACCCGGGCGTCGTCGGTCCGCAGGTTGAACACGCCGCGCGCCGCCCAGAAGCCCGCCATCAACCCGATGACACCGGCCACGGGGGCGAAGAACGCCGCGACGGGACCGGCCCCGCCGGGCACCGGCAAGAGCGACCAGATGAGGTTGGCGAGGATGCCGGTCAGGGCACCGGCCCACGGCCCGGCCAGGGCCCCGACGAGCACGGTCCCGATCGAGTCGAGATAGATCGGCAGCCGGAGGGTCACGATCAGCGACCCGACCGCGAGGTTGATCGCGATGGCGACCGGGATGAGGGCCAGCGTCGCGGTCGAGAAGTCGCGCGACCGGACGGCGACGACGGCCAGCAGGATGACCGCGACCACGATCCCGGCGAGGTACGCCAGCTGGATCGTCGGGATGCAGTCGGTCGTCTGACCCTCGGCGCAGACGGTCAGCCATGACAAGCTCATCAGCTGCATCCTCCTCGAACCCTTCGGTCGCCCGCGAATCGCCGATCCCGAACGACCACTCCCTCGTTCGTCAGAGTGCCACGTCCGGGTGGCCCTCCGCCAGTCCCGAGCTTCGTCGTTCCGCCAGCCCGCCCACGCGTTCGATGAACCGGCGGAGGAACTCCTCGGCGTCCGCGTCGACGGCGACCTCGACGTTGGCGGCCTTGCCGGTCAGGTGACGCCAGTCGGCGATCGTCTGGCCGTCGGCCGGCCCGTGGGCGGTGTCGACATCGACATGGACCGCCTGGGTCGTGACCAGGCTCGGATCGAGAGCCGCTGCCAGTGCTAGAGGGTCGTGGATGAAGGCACCGTAGAACCCGTCGTATCTGGCGTGGAACTCCATGTAGAAGCGGAGTGAATTGGCGATGCACCGGACGATCGGGTTGCCGGCGACGCTCCTCGTCGCGACGAGCGGATGCTCCCCGGCGCTGAGGGCGATCGAATCGTCGGGGCGGCTGCCGGCCCGTCTGGCGAGCCGGACGACGTGATCCGGAAGGACCTTCGCCTTCTCGGTCACGTCCAGGCCGAGGCCGAGCGGGAGGACGGGGGCCGAAGCGAACGCGTCGATGACGAGCTTCGCGGCCTCGGGGTCACAGTGGATGTTCCATTCGGTCGTCGGCGTGGTGTTGCCCGGGACCCGGAACGCGCCACCCATGAACACGAGCCGGCGAAGGAGTCGGGGCAGCTCCGGTTCGCGCTCGAGCGCGACGGCCAGGTTCGTCATCGGGCCGAGGGTGACCAGGGTCAGCTCGCCGGGTCGGCTCCGAGCGTGGTCGACGATGACATCGGCGGCATGGCGTTCGCTCACCGGGCGGCTGGGCGGCGGGAGCGTGGCGTACCCCAGACCCTGCGGTCCGTGGGTCTCCGGGGTCACCTCGACCGGGCGCACGAGCGGGATCTTCCGTCCGACGGCGACCTCGATGTCCGTCCGTCCGGCAAGCTCGAGGATCGCGAGCGTGTTCGCGGCGACCTGGTCGGCCTCGACGTTCCCCGTGCAGCAGGTGACGGCGACGATCTCCGCGTCGGGCGAGGCGACCGCATAGAACAGGGCCAGGCTGTCGTCGATCCCGGTGTCGCAGTCGATGAGGATGGCGGTCGTCGCGGTCATCGCCCCGATGCTAGCCGAGCCGGCGGCGTCCCGGCGCGCGCGTCGAGTCGGCACGCACGTGGAGTCGCGTGAGGTCGGCGGAACGATCACGCCGCCACTCGGGGTGGTCGTTTCGCCGGTCTGCGCCTTCGCGACGTCGTGAGGCTGATCGCTCGCCACTCGAGGTGGTCGTTTCACAGCTGGCCACGCGTGGCAGGCATCCGGACCGCGCATGAACCGCGTCGCCTGCATTCCTGCCGGGCCGCTGATCGACCACTGTCAGTGGGCCAACGGCGCCACTTCGCGCTCGATCCGCCGGTCAAGCGCCGGTCCGCACCCTGGCGACGTCAGGAGGCTGAGTGGCTGGTGGGCGAGCGGCGCACGGCTGGACGGGAGGTGATGGCCAGCGAAGACCCTCGTCCCAGGATGGGCGCATGGCTCGACTTTCGGTGACGTCCCGATCGTCCAACCTTCGGGACCTCGAGACGCGGATCGGACAGGCACTGCGCGAGACCCGTCGGTCGATCGGGTGGTCGCAGACCGAGGTTGCCGCTCGCGCCGGGCTCTCCAGCAGCATGGTCGGCAAGGTCGAGGCTGGCTCGAGCAACTCCAGTCTCAGGGTGGTGGTCGCCCTGGCGGATGCGTTGGGGATCCGACTCGACCTTCGGGTCGACACCCCGTTCCTGGCGGACCGAGTTCGTCAACGGGACCCGGCGCACGCGCGGTGCATCGCCTACTGTCGACGGCGTTTCGAGGCGGCCGGCTGGCGGACGGCATCGGAAGTCGAGGTCGTCGGTCGATCGCGCGGGTGGATCGACGTCGTCGCCTACGAGCCCCGAGGTCGCACCCTTCTCGTCGTCGAGGTCAAGACCGAGCTTCTCGATCTGGGCGAGCTCGAGCGTCAGCTCGGTCGCTACGGGCGCGAGGCGTGGACGGTCGCTCGCCGCCTCGGCTGGCCGACCTCACGGGTCGTCGAGATGGTGTTGTTCCTGGCGACGGATGCGAATGACCGGCGTCTCGCGGCGAACCGAGAGCTTCTCGCGCTGTCGTTCCCGACCCGTGCCCACGATCTCGCGCGGAGCGTCGCGCATGGCGGCGCCTGGGCCGATCGCGCCCGAGGTCTCGCGATGATCGACCCATATGGCCGCAGGGCTGAGTGGCTGCGAGCGGCGAGGATCGACGGGAGGCGTCGGCCCGCCCCATACCTCGACTACGCGGACTTCATGAGGCGGACGCGGCAGGGGCGCAGATAATTCGCCGGCCACCGCGAGCGGTTCGGCCACCGCGATGACGGTTCGGCCACCGCGATGACGGTTCGGCCAGCGCGATGTGGTTCGGCCACCGCGATGACGGTTCGGCCACACTGAGTGGTGATCTGCCCCGTCATCAAGCGTGGAGCGCCGCGAGATCGGTCGATCGGGCGCTCTGACCACGCTCGGAAGGGCGTCGAACCGCCACTCCGGGTGGCGCGGGCCCCCAAACCGAGCAGCAGGAGGCGCCGGCCCGGAAGCCGAGCAGGTGGCGCGGGCCCCGAAACCGAGCTCCGCCGCCGTCCAGCCGCCGGTCAGCCGCCGGTCAGCCGCCGGTCTTGCGCGCGCCAGCGGTCGGCTGCGATGTCGACGACGGCGTCCAGGGCACGCGCCAGCTCGCTGGCAGGGTCGGCGGACATGGCGGCCTCGAACTCGGGCAGCAGGGCGGCCCGCGGACGCCCGGCCACGAAGACGCAGTAGCGGAAGCCGAACCGCGCCTCATAAGCCGCGTTGAGGTGCTCGAGCTCCGCGGCCAGGAGGGCACGGTCGGCGGTCGGCTCGCCCTCGACGGCTTCTCGGTCGTAGCCCTGCTCCACGTACGAGGCCGCCGAGACCGATCTGGAGGGGGCGCCGAGCCGCGGATGGGCGTCGATCAGCTCGACCTGCTCGTCGGCCGGCATCGCGTGGGCGATCCGCCGCGCCGACTCGAACAGGTCGCCGACGTCCGCGAAGGGGCGCGCCGCGCACAGCCGGGAGAGGAAGCGCGGAGCCCCCTCGAACAGCGGCGCGAGCGCCGCGACGCAGTCGTCGGGTGCCAGGGCGTCGATCTCCGCGATCGACCGCTCGACCTGCGGCACGGCTTACGACCCGCGATATGTCGACAGCCCGAACGGCGCCCGAAGGAGGGGGACGTGGTAGCTCCGGCCGGGATCGTCGATCGCGACATCGACCGACAGGCCCGTGAAGAACCCGCCGTCGTCGAGACCGAACTCGAGCCGATACCGACCGGCGACGAGCGGGGCTCCATCGAGGAGATCGCGGATCCGGCCGTCCCGGTCGGTCCGCAGCTCGGCGAGGAGCTCGGGTTCGCCGGACGGACCGGAGCGCCAGAGCCTGACCGGCACGCCCTCCGCCGGAGACCCGCTGCCGGTGTCCAGGATGTGGGTCGAGATGGTCGGACGAGGCCCGGTCACGTATCCTCCGGCGATGAGCGACCTGTCGATCCGAGTCGGTGGCGACCTCCACTTTAGCGCCCGTTGGGAGCCGGCCGCGCCGCTCACGATCGAGGCGATCCGCTCGATGCTCCCGATCCGGGGTCGGATCATCCACTGCCGCTGGAGCGGCGAATCGACCTGGATCCCACTGGGCGACTTCCGGCCCGGGATCGACTACGAGAACCACACCTCGCACCCGGCGCCGGGGCAGCTGGCGATCTACCCCGGCGGCATCAGCGAATGCGAGATCTTCTTCCCGTACGGCGCCTGCACGACGAGCTCGAAGGTCGGTCAGCTCGCTGCCAACCACTTCGCGACGGTCCGGCCCGACGACGGCTGGGAGGACCGGCTGCGCGAGGTCGGTCGGCGAGCACTGTGGGACGGAGCCCAGTCGATCGAGATCGACGAGACGGGGTGACCGATCTGCTCGTCCGCGGCGGGACGGTCGTGACCACGGCCGGCTCGTCGCGAGCGGACGTGGCCGTCGACGGCGGGACGATCTCCGCGGTCGAGCCCGACCTGGGTTCCCTGACCGCGACCGCGCGGGAGGTCGTCGACGCGACCGGGTTGCTCGTCATCCCCGGTGCGATCGACGTCCACACCCATACGCGGGTCGCCAGCGACGCCGAGCCCGATCGCTTCTTCCAGGACTCGGTGGCCGCCGCGTTCGGCGGGACGACGACGTTCCTGTCGTTCAACAACCCCGGGACCGGTGGGTCGGTGACCGGCGGAAGGAGCCTCCTCGGCGGGATGCGCGAGTGGCGGGCCTCGACGGCGTCGGACTCCGCCGTCGACGTCGCGCTCAGCCTCGTCATCACGTCCGCCCAGGACGACCCGATCGACGAGCTGCCGGAGGCCATCGCCTCGGGCGTGCCGACGTTCAAGGCGTTCATGGTCTACGACTTCGGCGTCGACGACGCGACGCTCTCCCGGGCGTTGGCGGTCGCTCGGCCGGCACGGCGGGATGCTCGAGGTCCACTGCGAGGACCGGTCGGCGCTCGAGGAGCGAACGGCCCGACACCTGGCGGCCGGTGAGACCGCCCCGCGCTTCCACGCCAGCTCCCGACCGCCGTTCGTCGAGGCCGACGCGACCGCCCGGGCGATCGGACTCGCGCGGGCGGCCCGGGCGCCGCTGTACGTCGTCCACCTGTCGTGCGCCGAGGCGCTCGCGCACGTCCGCGCGGCGCGCGCCGAGGGTCTCCCGGTCCACGCCGAGACGTGCCCGCACTACCTGACGCTGACCGACGAGCGCTACGATCTGCCGCCCGAGGACGCCGCCCGGTACGTGATCTCGCCGCCGCTCCGCGGCCCGGGCCAGCCGGAGGCGCTCTGGGGCGGCCTCTCGTCCGGTGACCTTGCGCTCGTCGCGACGGACCATGTGCCCGACCGCATCGCGGTCGAGAAGCGGACCTGGCGCGAGTCGTTCGACCGGATCTCGAACGGCGGACCGGGCATCGAGACGCTGTTGAGCCTCGTCTACTCCGAGGGGGTCGCTCGGGGCCGGATCGGGCTCGAGCGGATGGTCGACCTCGTCGCGACCACGCCCGCTCGACTGTTCGGCCTGGATTCGAAAGGCTCGATCGAGCGGGGGCGTGACGCCGATCTGGTGCTGTTCGATCCGGCCGCCCGACGGACCCTCCGTGCCGTCGACCTGCATCACACGAGCGACTACACGCCGTACGAAGGTCGGGTCGTGGAGGGCGCGGTCCGCTCGACGATCGTCCGCGGCGCATTCGTGGTCCGTGACGGCGCCTTCGTCGGCCGCCGCGGTCACGGACGGTTCATCGAGCGCTCGCTCGAGGCGGCGGTCTGATCGCCGTCGTCCCCGTGCCGATCGCGGTCGGCCCCTTGCCGATCGCCCTCGGTCGCGACCACTCCGCGGGTCGGAGCGCCCGTCAGTCGAGCAGGCGGTAGGCGTCCAGGGTCAGGAACTCGGCGAAGGTGTCGTCGAGGACGAGGCGGTCGAGCAGGTCGGCGGCGTCCCCGAGGCGGCCCGCCGCACGACCGCCGTGACGGGCGAGCTCCTCGTCCCGGATCGCGGCGTACAGCTCGGCCGACATCGTCCGGCCGTCGGCGAGCGTCGTCCGATGGCGCCGCCACTGCCACAGCTGGGAGCGGCTGATCTCGGCGGTCGCGGCGTCCTCCATCAGGTCGTCGATCGCAGCGGCGCCGTTGCCGCGGAGCCAGGCATCGAGATACCGGAGGCCGACACTGACGTCCTGGCGGACCCCGGCCTCGGTGACCGCCCCGCCCGGGATCGCCACGTCCAGCAGCTCGGCCGGCGTGACCCTGACATCCTCACGGAGCCGCTCCTTCTGGTTGGGTCGGTCGCCGAGCACGCCGTCGAACACCTCGGCCGCGACCGGGACGAGGTCGGGATGGGCCACCCATGTCCCATCGAAGCCGTCACCCGCTTCGCGCACCTTGTCCTCGCGGACGCGCCCGAGCGCGTTCGCGGTGACCTCAGGTTCGCGCCGGTTCGGGATGAACGCCGACATCCCACCGATGGCGTGGGCGCCACGCCGGTGGCAGGTCCGGACGAGCAGCTGGGTGTACGCCCGCATGAACGGGACGGCCATCGTCACCTGGCCGCGGTCGGGCAGGACGAACCCGGGCCGATCCCGGAACTTCTTGATGATGCTGAAGATGTAGTCCCAGCGACCCGCGTTCAACCCGGCGGCGTGGTCGCGCAGCTCGTACAGGATCTCGTCCATCTCGAAGGCCGCGAGGATCGTCTCGATCAGGACCGTCGCCCGGATCGACCCGACCGGGATCCCGACCGCCGCCTGACTCGCGACGAAGACGTCGTTCCAGAGCCGCGCCTCGCGGTGGCCCTCCAGCTTGGCCAGGTACAGGTACGGTCCCGAGCCGCGGCGGACCGCCTCGACGCCGTTGTGGGCGAGGAACATCCCGACGTCGAACAGGCTCGCCGACACGGGTGCCCCGTCGACAAGGACGTGGCGCTCGACCAGGTGCCAGCCGCGCGGCCGGACGACGAGCGTGGCCGTCCGCTCGGCGAGCCGGTAGTGCTTGTCGGGCGTCCGCAGCTCGAGCGTGCCGCGGACCGCGTCTCGCAGCGCGGCCTGGCCGCCGACGATGTTCGCCCAGGTCGGGCTGAGGGCGTCCTCGAGATCGGCCATGAAGACGCGAGCGCCCGAGTTCAGGGCATTGATCATCATCTTCGGCTCGGCCGGCCCGGTGATCTCGACCCGCCGGTCCTCCAGGTCCGGTGGAGCCGCTGCGACCCGCCAGTCGGCGGCGCGCACCTCGGCGGTCTCGGGCAGGAAGCCTGGGAGCGCGCCGTGGACCAGCTCGACGTAGCGCGTCGCCCTCGCCGCCAGCATCTCCTCGCGGGCGGGCCCGAACCGCCGCTGAAGGTCGGCGACGATCGCCAGGGCGGATGCGGTCAGGACGTCGCCCGCGCCGGGCACGGGCGGACCGACGACCTCGACGCCGGCCGGCAGGTCTGCGGTCATCGCTCGTCCGACCGGCGGACGGTCGCCTCGATCAGACCGTGCGGCTCGGTCGTGGCGGTGAAGATCGTGCCGGGGTTGTCCATCCCGAACGGGCTGAGATCGACCAGCCAGTGGTGCAGGTTCGGCAGGACCAGGCTGACCTCGGCGAGGGCGACGTGGCGCTCGAGCATCGCCCGGCCGACGACCCAGATCGAGTGCTGGACGGACAGGCTGGCGTGCTCCGCCAGGACGTCGAGCATCGTCCCGAGGACCCCGTCGTGGACGGCGTCCCAGTCGAGATCGGGCGGGCCGTAGCGCCAGGTCGCGGTGACCTTCGTGGCCATGATCCGGTCGTCGGTCTCGGGCAGGGTCGTCAGGGCGTCGCGTGGGAACCCGCGGAAGGCCGAACGCGCGGTCTTCATGACGGTCAGGTCCTCGACGCCAGCGTCGATGTCCAGACCTCCGCCGACCGGTCGCGGTCACGGACGTGGTCCGGGTGAAGTCGCCCGTTCGCAGGAACGCGTCGGGCGACGGCCCGGCGTCGGTCGGGATCGGCGCCCAGCGGTGCTCCCGGATCGAGACGGTCGCCCGGGCGACCTGCGGCATCGCAGCGAAATGCCGGGCCAGCACGATCGCGAACGCCTCGACCGGTCCGCTGAGATGCTCCTGGGCGAAGGCGTACACGGTGTTCTTCATCGTGTCCGTGGCGATCACGTTGGCGTTGTCGCCGTCGATGTGGGCCGCTGCGAAGTCGCCCTCGAGCGCGATCGCCACGGTCAGGTCCCGGATCCGGTTGCGGTCCGGCTCGCGGACGATCTTGACCAGGCGGATCGCGGCCTTGCCGTAGCGATTGGGTCCAAGCTCGATCACGTCACTCCTTCGGCACGGCCGCTACCACCCACCTTCATCGCGAACGAGCCGTCGGAGGACCCGCCCGGCGACCTCGCGACGGTACGCCGCCGTCGACCGGACGTCGTCGATCGGGCGGAGCTCGCCGACGAGCGCCGCGACGGCGCGCTCCGCGGTCGCCTCGGTCGGTGGGTGGCCCTCGAGTGCGGCCTCGGCGGCGGCCGCGCGGATCGGGGTGGCCGCCACGGAACCCAACGCGACGCGGACGTCGCGCCAGGCCCCCGACCCCGGATCATCGCGCCAGGCCAGCGCGATGACGACCTTCGAGATCGCCTGGGCGCGGCGTGTCCCGACCTTGCGGAAGCGCTGGCGACGGCCGGAGAGCAGCGGCACCCGGATCCGGACGAGAAGCTCGTCCGGCTGCACGGCCGTCCGGCGGTAGGCGGGCCAGAACGAGGCGGCTGGGATCGTGCGCTCGCCGGTCTCGCCGCCCACGATCAGCTCGGCATCGAGCGCGAGCAGGACCGGGAGCGTGTCCCCGGCCGGTGACGCATTCATGATGTTCCCACCGAGGGTGCCGCGGTTCTGGATCTGCGCGGCGCCGATCGTCGCCGCCGCCTCGACCAGCGCGGGCGCGCGCTCGCGACAGGCCGCGGATGCGCGGATCTCCGAGAACGTCGTCAGCGCCCCGACCTCGAGCGCACCGTCACGGACCGAGATCCCGCGCAGCTCGTCGAGTCGCCACAGGTCGAGGACCCCGTCGGGCGGCGGACCGATCCCGCCGGTGATCTGGACGAGCAGGTCCGTGCCGCCGGCGACGGGTCGGTGGGCCCGGCCGGCCGCGATCGCATACGCCTCGGCGAGGGTGGCCGGGGACACGACGGCCGGCTCGATCGGCATCCGTCAGGCTCCGGTCTCGCCGCGGCGGGCGGCTGCCAGCGCGATCGCCTCGACGATCTTCGTGTAGCCCGTGCACCGGCACAGGTTCCCGGCGATCGCCTCGCGGATCGCGTCGTCGGTGGGCTCGGCCCCCGAGTCGAGGAAGGCCTGGCCGGACAGGAGCATCCCGGGCGTGCAGATGCCGCACTGCGCACCGCCCGTCTCGAGGAACGCCTGCTGGAGGGTGCTCAGGCCGGCCGCGGGTGAGGCGAGCCCTTCGACCGTCGTGATCGCGGCCCCGTCGACCTGGCAGACCGGGACGAGGCAGCTGACGGCCACGGCGCCGTCGATCAGGACCGTGCAGGCGCCGCACTCGCCCTCGCCGCAGCCCTCCTTCGATCCGGTCAGGCCGAGATCCTCGCGCAGGACGTCGAGCAGGCGGCGCATCCCGGGAACGGCGACCTCGGTCGCGGTCCCGTTGACGGTCAGGTGGTAGCTCATCGTCCGGCGCCCTCGTCGTCGGTCCGAGGCGGCGATATCGTCGAGATCCCGGGCGGTCCCGGGGCGTCGATCCCGACGAGCGCGGCCATGATCCGCTCGGGGGTCGCCGGCAGGTCGTGGATCCAGGCGCCGGTCGCGTCGTGGATCGCGGCGACGACGGCGGGCGCGCCGACGTCCATCGGCAGCTCGCCGACCCCCTTGGCGCCGTGGGGAACGTCGGCGAACGGCGACTCGACGAGGATCGTCTCGAGGCGCGGTGCGTCGAGGGCGGTCGGGATGAGGTAGGTCTGGAGCCGGTCGTTCAGGTAGCGCCCGTCGAGCAGCTTGATCTCCTCGATCGTGGCGTAGCCGACGGCCTGCAGCGTCCCGCCTTCGACCTGCCCCTCGCACAGGACCGGGTGGATGACGCGACCGACGTCGTCGACCGCCACGATCGATCGGACCGCGACCTCGAAGGTGTCCAGATCGACCTCGACCTCGGCGACGGCGGCGGCCCAGCCGAACGCCGGGTACGCGTCGCCCGTGTAGGTGGCGTCGTCGAAGCCGACGCCCGGATACGGTTCGAAGGCCTGGTCGATCCGTGTCGGCCCATGGTCGGCCGCGTCGTCCCGATAGCTGGTCGCGAACGGCCCGCCGGTCCGTGCCTCGACGGCCTCGCGCAATCGACGGGCGGCCTGGATGACCATCCCGCCGACGACCATCGCCGTTCGCGACGCCACGGTCGGCCCCGAGTCCGGCACCAGCGCGGTGTCCTGCGGGGCGATCTCGACCGCCTCGATCGGCAGGCCCAGCTCGGCGGCGACGAGCTGCGGGAAGATCGTCTTCGTCCCCTGGCCCATCTCGGTCGAGGCGGTCAGGATCCGGACGACCCCGTCGCCGGACAGCTCGACGCTGACCACCGAGCCCATCTTCGCCTCGCCCGACCCGGTGAACCCCGCCCCGTGCCAGGCGAGGGCGAGGCCGATCCCGCGCGCGGTCCGGTCCCGGGCCGATCGGCCGGCGCGGGACTCGGCCGTGCGCGTCCGGACGCGCTCGAACTCGGAGGCTTCCGCGGCTCGCTCGAGCACGTCCTCGCCGGCGACCCCGCCGCGCAGGACCTGCTGCGTCGGCGTGATCCCGCCGAGGCGATAGACGTTGCGCCGGCGGAGGTCGAGCGGGCTCATCCCGATCGCCTCGGCGACGCGGTTGAGCTGGGTCTCAGCGGCGAATTCGGACTGGGGCGCGCCGAACCCCCGGAATGCGCCGTTCGGCGGCGTGTTGGTCATCACCGCGCGTCCGCGGATCCTGACGTTCGGGACGTCGTACGGGCCGCCGGCATGGATCGTCGCCCGCGACAGGACGACCGGGGTGAGCGTCGTGTACGCCCCGCCGTCCAGGACCAGGTCGATGTCCTGGGCGACGACCCGGCCGTCGCGCATGACGCCGGTCCGGTGGCTGACGATGGCGGGGTGGCGCTTCGTGGTGGCCGCCAGGTCCTCGTGGCGGTCGTAGATCATCCGGACCGGCCGCCGGGTCCGAAGCGCGAGCAGGGCGGCGTGGAGCCCGATCATCGACGGGTACTCCTCCTTGCCCCCGAACCCGCCACCGGTCTCGGCCTGGACCACCTGGGCCTGCTCCGAGTCGATGCCCAGGCCCCGCTTGAGGGCCTTGTGGACGTAGTACGGGCACTGCAGGCTGCCGTGGACGACGACCCCGCCGTCGGCTCGCGGGAGCGCGATCATCGCGTTGTTCTCGATGTACAGCTGCTCCTGGTGGCCGACCCGGTAGGTGCCTTCCACGACGAGGTCCGCGCCGGCCAGGCCCGCATCCACGTCGCCCTTGGCGAGGTCGTAGCGGGCGAACTCGACGGTCGAGGCGAGTGGGTCGAAGACGGGCGGCAGGGACTCGGTCCGAAGGCGGACGCGGAGCCTCGCCTCCCGGAGGGTCTCCCGATCGGCCGCAGCGAGGAGGGCGACCGGCTCGGCCTGGTGGCGGATCTCACCGCCGACCGGGACGAGGATCGGCTGGTCGGCGGCGATGCTCGCCACGACGTTGTCGCCGGGGATGTCGTCGGCCGTGACGATCGCCACCCGCGACCAGTCGAAGGCCGGATCGAGGTCGATCGCGACCAGGCGAGCGCGTGGCTCGGTCGAGCGGATCGTCGTCCCGTACCAGGCTCCGGGGAAGACCAGGTCGTCGGTGTAGAGCGCGGTGCCGGTCAGCTTGGCCGGTCCTTCGCGTCGGGGTGGCGCACCCGACGCGAGACCGGGGCGGGCCGCGATCGTCATCGGCCGATCGTCCGGCCGGCCGCGGATCCGCCCGCGGCCAGCCAGCCAACCTGGTCGGTCGTCAGGGCGAGGGCAGTCGCGGCGATGCTCTGCTCGATCTGCCGGATGGAGACGGCGCCGACGGTCGCCCAGGTCGGGAACGGCTGGTTCATGACCCAGGCGAGCGCGATCTCATTGGCGGACACGCCGAGCTCGGCCGCCAGCGCTCGGGCTCGTTCGCGGCGGGAGCGATTGTCGGCCGTGTCGAACGCCTGGGTCGCCGCCTGGAATTCGAGCTCCTGGTCGGGACCGGACGGGCGCGCACGCTCGCCGACATCGTCCGGATCGGCGAAGAAGCCGCGAGCCAGCGGTGACCAGGAGATGAGCGGCAACTGCTCGCGCTCGTACCACGCCAGCGAAGTCGGATCCCCGGCGGTCAGGCAGCCCGGCCACGGTGCGCTGATCGGCAGCGCCAGGGAGAGGTTCGGGCTCGACGCGTCGAACGGAGGGACGCCGTGCGTCCTGGCCCAGGCGTGGGCTTCGGCGAGTCGGTCCGTCGTCCAGTTCGAGCCGCCCGTGGCGAGGATGCGACCGGCGGCACGGTGGTCGGCCAGCGCGCCCATGATCTCGCCGACCGGGATCGTCTCGTCGTCGCGATGGAGGAGGAACAGGTCGATCCGGTCGCGTCCGAGCCGGTCGAGGCTCTCGACGAGGTCCTGCTCGATGTCCGAGGGCCGGATCCGCGGCCGACCGCCCTGTCGATGGGGATGTCCGGCCTTGCCGACGATGATCAGCTCGTCGCGGTCCGGTCGTCGGGCCAGCCACCGGCCGAGCGAGGCCTCGTTCGGATAGGAGTGCGCCGAATCGATCGCGTTCCCGCCGAGCTCCACGAAGGCGTCCCACAGCCGCGGCAGGTCGTCGGTCGCGGCCGACATCCCCAGGATGATCCGCGATACCGGACGGTCGAGCCCGCCCAGCAGCCCCGACGGGCAAGCGAGCGGCGGGGGAGGTCCCTGGCGCATGGCCACGATCATCGCACCGTCCGTCGCGCCGGACTCAGACCGATCGGCCACGTCGGAGCGCCCGACCGGGCAACGCGCCGGTGTGATCGCCGCCGTCGATGACGAACCGGCCGTTGACGATGACGTGGGGGATGCCTACCGGATAGCGGCGAGGATCGTCGTAGGTGGCGAGCGACCGGACGACAGCCGGATCGAACACGACGATGTCGGCCTTGAGGCCGTCACGCAGGAGCCCGCGGTCGGTCAGCCCGAGCCGCGCCGCCGGAGCCCCGGTCATCTTCCGGACGGCCGCCTCGAGGCTGAGCAGGCGCTCCTCGCGGACGAACTCGCCCAGGATCCGCGGGAAGGAGCCGTAGGTCCGTGGCGACGGCATCGACCCGATGAGCACGCTGTCGGTCCCGATCATCGACCGATCGTGGACGAGGAACGGGGGGATCCCGGCGCGATGCGGACCGGGTGAGACCTGGTTGACGCCGAGATCCTCGGCGAGGAGGAGGTCGCAGATCCCGTCGACCGGGTCCTGGCCGGTCTCGGCCAGGTAGTCGGCGAGCGTGCGACCCTCCCAGCGCAGATGGTCCGGCCGCCGGAAGTGGCCGAGCCGGAGGTCCGCCCAGGCTCCGACCCCGGCGAACAGGCGGCCACGCTCGGCGAGCTCATCCCGGATCCGCGACCGGATCGCCCGGTCCGCCAGCCGTTCCCTGAGACGGGCCACGCCGCCGGCCTGGATCCACGGCGGGAGCATGATCAGGAGCCGGGTGCTCGCCCACTCGTACGGGTACAGGTCGAAGCTCACATCGAGGCCTTCGCCCCGGGCGTCGTCGACGAGACGGAGCATGTCGTCCGGGGATCCCGGGAAGGTCGCCCGATGGTAGAAGTGGGTGATGTGGACGGGGCCGCCGCCCCGCCGCCCGATCTCGATCGCCTCCCGGAACGGGTCGAGGAACCCGTCACCGAGCGGGTAGCGGACGTGGGTGTGGTAGAACCCGCCGAGGCGGGCGGCCTCGGCGAGCAGGTCGGCCAGCTCGCCGGTCGTGGCGTAGGCGCCCGGCGGGTAGTCGAGCCCCGTCGACAGGCCGAAGGCGCCCTCCTCCAGCCCCTCGCGGAGGAGGGCGCGCTGGTCGGCCATCTGGGCGCTCGTCGGCTCGATGTCGTCCCATCCGACGGCCGCGATCCGCAGGGCCGAGTTGCCGACGAGGTAGGCGATGTTGACGGCGACCTTGCCGTCGTAGCGGGCGAGGTAGTCAGCGACCGTACGCCAGTCGTAGGCGACGTCCGGGCGACCGTCGAGGCCCGCGTTGAGGGTCAGGAAGTCGTCGAGGTCGTGCTGGGTCCGGAACGGGGCGTAGGCGTTGCCGTCGACGCCGATGACCTCGGTCGTGACGCCCTGGCGGACCTTGGGCTCGTGGCGCGGCTCGGCCAGGATCATCAACCCGCCGTGACTGTGGAGGTCGATGAACCCCGGCGCGACGACGTGACCGGTCGCGTCGATCGTGCGCAGGGCGGGCGGATGCGCGCCGGGCGCGGCGGTGCCGGGAGCGGCGTTCGCGTCGCGCAGGACGCGGATCGTGTCCCCGGTCACGGCGATCGTCCCGCGGAATCCAGGCGCGCCACTCCCGTCGACGATCGTGCCGCCGACGATGAGCAGGTCGACCGGCTGGTCGGTCATCGGCCGGCGTTCGGAGCGGCCGATGCGGCGACCTCGAACGCTGCGCGGCCGTGCGTGGCGCGCTCGAACGGACGCTGACGTTCCTCGCGACCTCCGCCGCTGTGCGTGGCGCGCTCGAACCGGCGGGTTGGGCGCTCGGAACCTCCGCCGCTGTGCGTGGCGCGCTCGAACGGACGCTGGCGTTCCTCGGGACCTCCGCCGCTGTGCGTGGCACGCTCGAACCGGCGGGTTGGGCGCTCGGAACCTCCGCCGCTGTGCGTGGCGCGCCCGAACAGGGGCTCTGGCGGTCGGATCGGTGCGGGATGAGTTCGGAGTCGACACTCGGTCGCCCCTTCGCGCGTCCCTGATCGCTCGTTTGAACGCACCACGCACAACCGCGATCGGCCCGGCGCGAGTCGTGGCCGTGGAGCCCACCGCGATCAGTCCGGCGCGAGTCGTGGCCGTGGACAGCCGCGCGACCGTGGACGCATCGATCAGTCCGGCGCGAGCGGTGGCGTCGGGACCGCACCTCGATCAGGCTGATCGGGAGCTCGGGCCGTGGCCGTGGAACACACCCCGAGCGGAAGCTCGCCCTGGAGCCCGAAGCGCCCGACATCCCACCCAGGTACGTGTGTGATAAGGGTGGTCGGGCAGGATCTGCGGACGTGGCGACCAGCGAGCGATCCCGAGACCGAGGTACGACGACTCGGGCGGAGTGCCCTCGTCTCGATCGGCGAGGAGGTCCGTCGAGCCCGGCTGGGTGCCGGGCTGAGCCAAGCCACGGTCGCCGGCGCCGTGGGCGTCTCCCACACGACGATCGGGCGGATCGAACGCGCCAAGCTTCCGGGAGTCGCGATCGACATCCTGGCCAGAACGTGTGCCGCCGTCGGCTTGGACCTGGTCGCGCGAGTGTACCCATCGGGCGATCCCGTTCGGGATGTGGCCCAGGTGAAGCTCCTCGATCGACTCCGGCGGCGCCTCCCGCCGACGATCCCATTTCGCGCGGAGGTGCCGCTTCCGATCCCTGGCGACCTGCGTGCCTGGGACGCGGTGATCGGGCCGGTCGGGTCCGAGACCGCGCTCGAGGCTGAGACGCGCATCGCGGACGTGCAGGCGTTGGAGCGAAGGATCAATCGGAAGCAGCGAGACGGACAGGTCGATCGGGTCGTGATCCTGATCGCCGATACGCGGGCGAACCGGCGCGCTCTCGCGCTCAGCCGGGAAGCGTTGCGTGGGACCTACCCACTGGATACTCGCGACATCCTCGCGGCGCTCGGCGACGGGCGGCAGCCCGCAGCGAACGGCATCGTCATCCTCTGACCGGGGGTCCCTCGGCGGACGCGACGACACGCCCATGCCGCTCATGGTCGGACCGCCTCGACTCCGGCCGTCATCAGGGATGAGCCTCGATGCCCGGCGGTCCGTCGAGCCGGCGGCCACGGACCCACGCCCCGCGGACCATCGCCGGGTGCGGTCGGAAGGCGAGCCGCGACACGATCTCTTCCGGGTCGTCCGAATCGATGCCGGGGATGGGTGCGACCATCCCCGGATCGATGGCGATCAGGTCCGCCTCCTTGCCGACCTCGAGCGACCCGATCCGCTCATCCAGCCCGAGGGCTCGTGCCCCATCGAGCGTTCCCATCCGGAGCCACTCGCTCGGGAGAAGTGGCAGCGGGGCACCGTCACCCTCCAGCACCCGGAGCCCGTTCATGACGTACGCCCCGGCGCGCATGTTGGCGAACAGCGACAGCTCCGGTCCGGCAGCGACGTCCGACCCGAGCCCGACCCGGATCCCGGCCGCCCGATAGCGGGCGAGCGGCATCGCTCCCGAGGCGAGGAACAGGTTCGACGCCGGGCAATGGGCGACGGCCGTGTCGGTCTCGGCGAGCCGCCCGATCTCGCGGTCCGACAGGTGGATCGCGTGCGCGAGCACGGTCCGCGGTCCGAGGCCGCCGGCCCGGTCGTACACGTCGACGTAGTCGACGGCGTCCGGGAACAGGCGGGCGACCTCGCGGATCTCGTGGACGTCCTCGGACAGGTGCGTCTGCCAGTACGCGCCGGTCTGGCGCGCCAGGGCGGCGGACTCCCTGAGCATGTCGGCCGTGCACGACACCGCGAACCGCGGCGTGAACGCGTACTGGAGGCGTCCCTCGTCGCGACCGTTCCAGCGCGAACAGAGATCGGCCGACTGCCGCAGGCTGAGCTCGAGGATCCGATCGGCGGGCAGCCGCTCGTCATAGGTCAGCCGGTCCATCATCACCTTCCCGATGATCGCCCGGATGCCGTGGGTCTCGGCCGCCCGGAACGCGACGTCCAGGCTCGGCTCGAAGACCGCGCCATACATCATCGCGGTCGTGGTCCCGGCGGCGGCCATCGCCCTGAACGCCGCGGGCGCGACCCGCTCGGCCGTGGCCTCATCGAACTGGGCCTCAAGCGGGAAGATGTATCGTCCGAGCCAGGTCAGGAGGTCGAGCCCCGCCCCGACGCCCGCGTTCGGCAGCTGCGGCAGATGGACGTGCAGGTCGACCAGACCGGGGAGTACGACCATCGGGCGCAGGTCGACGACGGCCGACAGGGCGGCGTCGGCGTCGGACCGAGCGCTCGTCGCCGAGGTCGCGTGCGCCCACGCCTCCCAGTCGGTGACGGCCCCGATCCGGCCCGTCGCGTCGACCGCGATCGCACCGTCCCGGACGTAGCGGATCCCGCCTCCGGCGAGTGGGGTGAGCAGCCTCGCCCGGAGGACGAACGGCGGCCGATCGGGGAGCGACGTTCCGGCGGGCATCGGTGGGCGCTACGCCGATCGGAGCCAGAGCGGATGACCCGTCATCCGACCATCCTACGGGAGCCGTGACAGGCGGAACCGCACGACCCGGCGACGCCCCGCTGACGTCGCGCCGAGCCGTCTGGCCCAGGTCGAACCGGACGCTGCCATCCTCCTCGCCCGCGAGATGCAGGTGGTCGAGGACGAACCGCTCGCCGGCCCATGCGCCGGCAAGTCGGGTCCGGTCGGCGGTGGCGCTCGCCAGGTCCGGCAGTCCATCCCGCTGCTCGACCGAGACGAGGGCCTCGATCGATCCGGACGGCGCGACGAGGGAGGCCAGCCCGGCCCGCGCCACGGGGTCGATGCCCAGCACGCCGCGCAGCAGCGATCCCCACGGGAACCGCACCGTCACGAGGTCGCCGCGACCGATGAGCTCGGGCGGCGGAGCCTCGATGCCGGCGACGCAGAACAGGGCGTTGTCGACGCCACCGCGCGCCGCGGGCCGAGCCGAGCGCCGGGAGACGACCGGTCATCGGGACCGGCTACGGCGTCGAGTCCGATCACGAGTGTCGTCGGTTGCCGGGCGGCGGCGCGGATCACGGCCCGACCATCGCCGGTCCCCACGTCGATCTCGACCCGCTCGAAGCGGGCCGTCAGGTCGGTCAGTTAGCCGACGTCCACCTCGAGGACGCGTCGGCCGATCAGTCTGCGCATGGTCGGCCGAGGATACACTCGACCCGTGCCGGAGTCACCGATCGGACCGTACCCGCGACTGCCGCTGGCCATCCGTCCGCCGGACCCCGGATGTGCGATCGTCGCCCGGAAGGTCGCGGAGCTCGTGGCCGGGCGTCGAGCCAACCTCGTCGTCGAGCACCTCGGCAGTACCGCCGTCGCCGGGCTTGCCGGCAAGGGCGTGGTCGACCTCGGGATCCACCCGTCGGACCCCGTGCATGTGCCGGCCATCACCGAGCTCCTGCTCGAGCTCGGCTTCCAGCCGCAGGACAACGCGAACGCCTTCCCACCCACGCGGCCGCTCGTCCTCGGCGGCCTGGCGCCGGGCGACGGCGACGATGCCCCGCGCCAGATCCACCTCCATGTCATCCCCGACGCCGCCGAGTGGTCCCGCCAGATCGTCTTCCGCGACGCCCTGCGCGGCGATCCCGAGCTCGTCGAGCGCTATGC
The DNA here is from genome assembly GCA_963744115.1 of uncultured Chloroflexia bacterium. Lineage (GTDB taxonomy): Bacteria > Chloroflexota > Limnocylindria > Limnocylindrales > CSP1-4 > Chersky-267. The sequence goes on from CAVUSI010000003.1 coordinate 87,977, forward strand.
CGCGCTCAAGCGCGAGATCGTCGACGCCGGGATCACCAGCGGCCTGCGTTACTCGATGGCCAAGACCGCGTTCATCCGGAGCGTCCTGGGAGAGCATGCTGCGGCCGAGCCACCGATCCCGATCGGCGCCACGATCGGGATCCTCGGCGGCGGGCAGCTCGGCCGGATGCTCGGCTCGGCCGCCCGGGCGCTCGGCTATCAGGTGGCGATCCTCGACCCGGACCCGGCGTGTCCGGCGGCCGCGATCGCCGATCGACTCGTCCAGGCTCCGTACGACGACATCGACGCCGGCCTCGAGCTGGCCCGCGGCTGCGCGGTGGTGACCTACGAGCTCGAGCACGTCTCCGCTGCCCTGGTCGACGCGCTCGACGCCGAGCTGCCGGTCCGGCCGGGCGCGTTCGCCCTGCGGACGACCCAGCACCGCCTCGCCGAGCGTCGCTTCCTCGAGTCGATCGACGTGCCGACCGCCCCGTGGCGGGAGATCCGCACGCTCGACGACCTGCGTGCCGGGGCGCTGGCGCTGGGCTACCCCCTCCGGCTCAAGGCCGCGATCGGTGGGTACGACGGCCGCAGCCAGGTCCGGATCGCGGGGCCGGACGGACCCGAGGGGGTCGAGGCGGCGTGGGCCGCGCTCGGACCGGTCGCCGAGCGGGTCGGCCTGCTGCTCGAGCCCGAGCTCGATTTCGCCTGCGAGTTCTCGGTGGTCGTCGGCCGGGATCTCGCGGGTCGCGCGGTGCCGTTCCCCCTCGCCGCGAACCGGCACGATCTGGGCATCCTCGTCGAGTCGATCGCACCGGCGCCTCCCCCGGTGACGGGTGCCGTCGCGGACGAGGCGACCGAGCTGGCGGTCCGGATCGCGATGGAGCTCGACATCGTGGGCACGCTGACGGTCGAGCTGTTCCTGCTCCGCGACGGGTCGATCGCCGTCAACGAGCTCGCGCCGCGGGTCCACAACAGTGGTCACTGGACGATCGAGGGCGCCGCCACCAGCCAGTTCGAGCAGCACATCCGGGCGATCTGCGGACTGCCGCTCGGATCCCCGACGGCGCACGGACCCACCGCGATGGTCAATCTCCTGGGCACCGGCCCGCTTCGGGACGCCAGACTGGTCGGCGCCGAGGATGCCCTCGCCGACCCGCTCGTCCACCTCCACGTCTACGACAAGCGACGTGTCTTCGAGCGTCGGAAGATGGGCCACGTCACGGTGGCCGGCGCCGCGACGCCCGACGAGGCGCTGTCGCGTGCCAAGGCCGCCCGGGAGCGGCTGCGCTGGCTCGATGGCTGAACGGACGGCCTGGGTCGCGCTTCTGCGCGGGGTCAACGTGGGCGGCAACGCGCGGATCCGGATGGCCGACCTGCGCGAGATCGTCGCATCGCTCGGCCATGGCGACGTCGCGACCTACATCCAGAGCGGCAATGTCGTGTTCACCGCGGACGCGGCCCGCGACGCAGCGGCCGACGAGCCGGCGCCCGACGCGCGCCTGGCGACGGGGATCCACGACGCGCTCAAGGCTCGACTCGGCCTCGACGTGGACGTGATGGTCCGGAGCCGGGACGACCTCCAGCGGACCGTGGCGGATGTCCCGTTCCATGTGGCCGATCCGAAGCGCCTGATCGTCGCGTTCCTGTCACGGCCACCGTCGCCGGAGGCGATCCGATCGCTGGCGGCCGTCGATGCCGGGCCCGAGCAGTTCAGGGTCGCCGGGCCGGTCGCCTACCTCGACCTCCCGAACGGGGTCGGGCGGAGCATCCTCGCTCCGCTGATCGAGCGGCGCCTCGAGGTCAGGGCGACGGCCCGCAACCTCAACACGGTCCAGACCCTCCTGTCGATGATGGTCGCCGCTCGGAGATAGTCGAGTCCGGCGACCGCCGCTCGTCATCGACCCGACGGCCGTCCTGATCCTCGCGCCGTCGGGCTCACGGTCCATCGTCTCCGAGGCACTAGAATTCGGCGGGCTGCCGACCCAACCGCCCCGAGGAGACCCGACCGATGTCCCAGGCCCACCAGGTGACCGTCATCCCAGGTGACGGGGTCGGACCGGAGGTCGTCCGCTCGGCGGTCCGGATCATCGAGGCCGAAGGGGTCCGGATCGCCTGGGAGGAGGCCGAGGCCGGCCTCGAGGTGTTCAAGCGCGGCGACACGAGCGGCGTCCCGGCGGCCACCCGGCAGTCGATCGAGCAGACCCGGGTCGTCCTCAAGGGGCCGCTCGAGACCCCCGTCGGGTTCGGCGAGAAGAGCGCCAACGTCACGTTGCGCAAGCTGTTCGAGACGTACGCCAACGTCCGGCCGGCACGGGAGCTGGCGGGCGTCCCGACCCGCTACGCGGGCGAGGGCGTCGACATGATCATCGTCCGCGAGAACGTCGAGGACCTCTACGCGGGGATCGAGCACATGCAGACGCCGGACGTCGGCCAGTGCCTCAAGATCATCAGCCGGAAGGGGTCCGAGAAGGTCATCCGGTACGCCTTCGAGCTGGCCCGTCGCGAGGGTCGTCAGAAGGTCACGTGCGCGACCAAGGCCAACATCATGAAGCTCACCGAGGGCCTGTTCAAAGGCGTCTTCGAGGAGCTGGCACAGGAATACCCCGAGATCGTCGCGGAGCACCTGATCATCGACAACGTCGCCCATCAGCTCGCCAAGGCGCCTGCCCAGTTCGACATCATCGTCACCACCAACCTCAATGGCGACATCATCAGCGACCTCGCCAGCGGGCTCGTCGGAGGGCTGGGGTTCGCCTCGTCGGGCAACTACGGCGACGGCGTGGCGATCTTCGAGGCGGTCCACGGGTCCGCGCCGAAGTACGCCGGCAAGGATGTGATCAATCCGACGGCGCTCATCCTCAGCTCGGTGATGATGCTTCGGCACCTCGGCGAGGTGAAGGCGGCCGACCGGATCGAGGATGCCGTCCTGGCCACGCTGGAGAGCGGCGCCGCGGTGACCCAGGACCTCGCCCGCCAGACCGGCGGGGACGTCGAGCAGGCCGCCTCGACATCCGGGTTCACCGACGCGGTCATCGCGGCCCTCGGCCACCGACCGTCGCGCGGCGGTCGGCGAGAGCGTCCGACGGGATCGCCGCCGACCGTCCTCCCGGGCTGGGACTACTCGCCGGCCCACTACGCCGGCATCGACCGACGGACGATCGGGATGGACATCTTCATCGCGACCGAGATCGGGTCCGACGTCCTCGGGCCGGACCTCGAGCGGATCGCGGGCGGGACCCCATTCGAGCTCGAGATGATCTCGAGCCGCGGGACGAAGGTCTATCCGCCGACCGGCCTGTCGCCCGACGACGTCGGCCTGGTCCGGGCCCGCTTCGTCACGCGCGATCGCGGCGATGCCGTCGACGCCGAGCTGCTCGACCTCCAGGCTCGAGTCGCGTCGCAGCACCCCGGCTGGACGCACATCGAGAAGCTCCACGTCTTCGCCGGCCACGACGGCTTCACCAAGGCCCAGGGTCAGTAGCGGTGGCGACCCGATCGGGCGTCCTCGTCGGCATCGTCGGCGGCAGTCGCTCCGACTTCCCCATCCTCGAGAAGGGGGCCGCCTTGCTGACCGAGCTCGGCGTGCCCAACGAGCTCCGGGTGGTCTCCGCCCATCGCACCCCGGACCTGCTCTATCGCTACGCCGAGGAGGCTCCGGGGCGAGGCATCCGGGTGATCGTGGCCGGCGCCGGCGGGGCGGCGCACCTGCCCGGGATGATCGCCGCGAAGACCATGCTCCCGGTCATCGGCGTCCCGATCCCGACCCAGCACCTCGGCGGTCTCGACTCGCTCCTGTCGATCGTCCAGATGCCCCGCGGGGTCCCCGTTGCCACGGTCGCGATCGGCAACGCCGAGAACGCGGCCCTGCTCGCGGCAGAGATCCTGGCGCTGTCCGACGTCGCGCTTGCCGGGCGCGTCCGAGCCTACCGCGCCGCGCAGACCCAGGCCGTGCTCGACGACGAGACGAACCAGGGCTGACCGCGAGGTCAGCCGGGCTCGATCCCGGTGACGACGAAGCGCGCGCGACAGCGGGCGACCATCTTGGCCTTCGATGGGCCCGCGTCCTGCCCCGACTCCCATGGCGCGGACTTGCAGGTCGCGGCCGCGGCGTCGTCGAAATGGCCGGTCACGACGACGAAGCCGTCGAGGTGCGGACCGAACGGGCAGGCCGGCGCTCCTTCGTCGGTGATCGAGCAGCGCCCGAGCGACGGCGGGACCCTGACGACCAGCCACGCGTTCTGATCCTGATCCGCGAGTGGCGTTGGCTGGAGGATCACCCCCATCCAGTCGTCGGCGAGCCAGGCCGGCGTCATCTTCCAGGCGCTCGCTCCGCCAAGCCCCTCGGTCGTGGGGACGTAGGCTCGGAACGTCAGCGCCCTGGACCCGAAGCACTTGACGGCCGTGCCGGCGCGGGCAAGATCCCTGGTCGTCGCGAGATCGACAGGGGGCGTCGGGCAACCGGCTGCACCGATCGCGGCGGACGACGAGGGGTTCGGTGCGGCGGTCGGCGATGCGGCTGCGCCGAACGTGGGCGTCGGAGAGGCTGCCAAGGTCGGTGACGGGGTCGCCGAAGCTGTCGACGTCGCCGCCGACGCGGCCGTCGGACCCGCGGGCACGGCGGCGGTCGGCGTCGCGGGTCCGGCGCTCGACGATGCCCCGGCGCAACCCGCCAGCAGCGCGGCGGCGATCGCCGGCGCGAGGATCCATCGACTCTGCCGGGTCCGTCCGTGAGTCCGACCGCGACCATTCATGCCACCCTCCGACGTTCGACCTGGAGCACTCGTGTGACGTCCGCGATCCGGGTGCCGTGACACCCATCGGTCGACCGCTCGGACTACGATGGGTCCATGGACGACCCGAGATATGAGCCGGGGATGCCGGTGCTCGACCGGCAGGCCGTCCGTACGCCGATCCTCCCGCCGAGCCTCCAGGGCCTCCCGCCCCGGTCCGTGCCAGAGCTCAGGCCCACCCCGCTCCAGCGGCATTACATCAGCCTGTCGGTCGTCGCGCTGATCTGCGGTGCGGTCGCGATCACCGCGCTCGAGCTGGGGGTCGCGCCCGGCAGCCCGCTGGTCAAGCTGTGCGTCGTCATCGGGGCGCCGGTGCTCTTCCTGACGACCACCGACGCCGCCGTTCGGATCTGGCGATCGGCCTGGGCCTGGATGCCCGTGAACCCTGGGCGCGGCCTGTTCCGGCTGGCGTGGTTCCTGGCGACGGTGATCCTCCTCGGCGTGCTCGCGGTCGCGACCTGGGTGGTCCTCAGCGCATGACCGGATCGGGTCGCGGGCGCGATGGACGGTCGACCGACATCGCCTCGGGGGCGGGCGTACCGGCCTGGGTCGCCGGGACGATCAAGCACTGCTCACGGTGCGGTGCCGAGCTGGTCTCCGGCCCGCTCGAGGGCGAGCATCGCGATCGGCTCGCCTGCCCTCGCTGCGGGCACATCGCGTACGTCAATCCACGGCTCGTCGCGACGACCCTGCCGGTGACCGCCGCCGGCGACGTCGTCCTGATCCGTCGCGGCATCGAACCGGCGATCGGCGCCTGGGCCCAGCCGGGCGGCTTCCTCGAGGTCGACGAGACCGTCCATGAGGCGGCCATCCGGGAGACCCTCGAGGAGACGGGCCTGATCGTCGATCCGGGCGAGATCGTGGGTCTGTACTCGCGGCTCGAGGCGACCGTCGTGGTCGTGGTCTTCGAAGCGCGGATCGTCGGGGGGGAGGCCCACCCGACACCCGAGGCCACGGCTGTCGAGACCTTCACACCCGAATCGATCCCCTGGGAGGAGATCGGGTTCAAGACGACGTACTACGCGCTCGTCGACTGGCTCGCGCGACGCCGTCCGGACCTGTCGCCGGGTCCGCCGCCGACCTGGCGGCGTTGGGAAGGCTGATCCCGACTCCGGGTTCCCGTCGGATGGTCGCGGGGCGGCTCGCCAGATCCCTTCACACCGTCGGTGACGGACCCGCCAACGAGGACCGGCGCGGGGTCGTGGCGGTCAGCCATCCCCAGGCGCCCGACAGCAGCCCGATCACCGCGATCGAGGCAGCGCCGACCGCGATGAGGCCGACCGTGGTCGCCCAGTTGGCCCGGTCATCGGTCGGGGAGTTGGTCAGGACCAGCACCCCGTAGACCCCGTACATCCCGGCGAACAGACCGACCACGGACACCGCGATCGCGGCCGCCCCGCCCCACCAGCGTCGCCCCCGCAGCGCCCAGGCCGTGACGACCAGCCCCGCGCCGAGCAGCGCCCAGGCGAGGGCGTACTGGCGTCCGGCCGAGTCGCCTGCCGTGAGTGCGACGGCGTAGCCCTCGAGGGCGCCGCCGGCGACGATCAGGATGCCCGAGATGACATCGATCGACAGTGGGCGCCGCGTCGGCGGCCGACGGGCGATCGTCGGTCCGGTGTCGTCGGCCTCGGGGTCCGGGCCCGCGCCCGGTTCGGCGGTCGTGGTCAGGCTCGTGCCCGGTTCGACGGTCGTAGTGGGGCGGTCATCCATGGCCGGCAGTCTGCGGCGCCGTTCGTCCTGTCGGCAATCCCTCGTCCGTCATGGGTCGAGGGTGGCGACGACCAGGCCGTGGGGCAGGCCGCCAGGCAGGACGCCCGTCGGGGGGCCGTCCGACGATCTCGATACAACGGGCATTCCTAGGAATGGGCGAGGAGGTTGGTCCGGGACCGATCCCGCGGTCGCGAGGGCCGGAAGCCGCACCTCGTACGAATGGTCGTCGTATCCGGGCTCTTGGATCGCTCTGGCGAGGCCGAACGATCGCCCTCCGGCGTCAGCTACGAATGCCCGTGCTACCCGTCGCGGAACGAGGCGGGAACGAGGCGGGAACGAGGCGGGAACGAGGACGAGGCCGCGAGCGAAGCGGGCGTCGCGGAACGAGGCGGACCGGCGGAACACGGCGGGGCGGCCTACAGAACGACCCGGAACGGGCCCGCGAGCCTCAAGGGCGGCGCGGCGGCGCCGAGCGAGGCGGGCCTGGTCAGTCGAGGTCGACGAAGATGTTCTTGGTCTCGGTGTAGAGCTCCACGGCGTGGAGGCCGAGCTCGCGCCCGATGCCCGACATCTTGTACCCACCGAACGGCGCCTCGGTGTGGACCGAGCTGTTCGAGTTCACGCTCAGGACGCCGGCCTGGACGCCCTTGGCAGTGCGCAGGGCGCGTCCGATGTCCCGACTCCAGATCGAGCCCGACAGGCCGTAGGGCGTGGCGTTGGCGAGTCGGACGGCCTCCTCCTCCGTGTCGAACGGGATGATCGAGACGACCGGGCCGAAGATCTCCTCGCGGGCGATCCGCATGTCGTTGGAGACGCCCGCGAAGACGGTCGGCAGAACGTAGGTCCCCGCCGCCAGGTCCGGGTCCTCGGGAGCCGTCCCGCCGACGAGCAGCTCGGCACCTTCGTCCTGGCCGATCCCGATGTAGTCCATGACGCGGTCGCGCTGGCGCGGATGGACCATCGGCCCGACCTCGGTGGCGTCGTCCGACGGGTCGCCGACCTTGACCTTGCGGGTCGCGTCGACGAACAGCTCGACGACCCGGTCGTGGGCCGAGCGCTCGACGAGGATCCGGCTCCGGGCGCAGCAGTCCTGCCCGCAATTGTCGAAGACGCTGTACGGCGACTCGCGGGCGAACTTCTCGAGGTCCGCGTCGGCGAACACGATGTTCGGGCTCTTGCCGCCGAGCTCGAGGCTGACCTTCTTCACGTTGTTCGCGGCCAGTCGCATGATCTCCTGGCCGGTCGTCGTCTCGCCCGTGAAGGCCACCTTCCCGATCCCGGCGTGACCCGCGATCGCCGCACCCGCGGTCCCGCCCGGCCCGGTCACGATGTTGACGACGCCGGCGGGGAAGCCCGCCTCGAGGGCGAGCTCGCCGAGCCGGATCGTGCTGAGCGGCGTCCAGCTCGCGGGCTTGAGGATGCAGGTGTTCCCGGCGGCCAGGGCCGGCCCGAGCTTCCAGCTCGCCATCAGCATCGGGAAGTTCCAGGGGACGATCAGGCCGACCACGCCGATCGGTTCGCGCAGGGTGAAGTCGAGACCGGGCTTGCTGACCGGGATCGTCTCGCCGAAGATCTTGTTGGCCGCTCCGGCGTAATACTCGAACACGAGGCTGGCACCGAGGGCCTCGCCGCGCGCGCCGCTGATCGGCTTGCCGACGTTGCGACTCTCGAGGCGGGCGAGCTCCTCGAGGTTGGCCTTGACCAGCGCCGAGAACTTGGCGAGCGTCCGGCCGCGTTTGCTGGCGGACCAGGTCGACCAGCCCTTCGGGTCGTCGAATGCCTGGCGGGCCGCGGCGACGGCGCGGTCGACGTCCTCCTTGCCACCCAACGGCGCCGTCCCCAGGGCCCTGCCCGTGGCGGGCTCGAGCACGTCGAACGTCTGTCCGTCGGCGGCATCCACCGACCGGCCCCCGATGACCATCTTCGCGACGATCCGGTCCGGACTGGTCTGCGGCTCGGTCTGGGGCTCGGTCGTCATGACTGGATCCTCGGGTGGTGCGGGCGGATCGTCCCGGGTCGGGCTGGAGGGCCTCGATGATACGCCGGTCGCGGCGGTCGTCCGGCGGGTCGGACCGTCGCTACACTCGACGACGTGACCGCGCCACCGCCACGAGCGAACAAGCGCCGATCCGGCTGGGCCATCGGTCTGCCGGTGGCGACACGCCGGACGGCGTTATGGATCATGGTGGTGGTCGCGATCGGCATCGTCGGCACGATCGGCTATGCGCTGCTCGAGGGCTGGACCGTCGAGGAGTCGCTGTACATGACGGTGATCACGCTGACCACCGTCGGGTTCCGCGAGGTCCATCCGCTCGATGAGGCCGGCCAGGTCTGGACGATGGTGCTGGCGATCTCGGCGGTGGGGATCATCTTCGGGACGATCGGGCTGGTGGCCGAGGCGATCGTCGCCGATGCGGCGAGCGGCAAGCGGGAGGCCAAGCTGATGCAGCGCGCGGTGGACCAGATCCGCGACCACTATCTCGTCTGCGGCTACGGCCGCGTCGGGTCGACCGTCGCTCGCGAGCTCGTCCACGGGGGCCAGCGCGTCGTGGTCATCGACGTCCGGGCGGAGTCGCTCGCGACCGCCCAGGCCGACGGTCACCTCGTCATCGCCGGGGACGCGACCGACGACGAGACCCTGCGACGGGCCGGCGTCGAACGTGCCCGCGGGCTCGTCACGTCGATCGATTCGGACGCCCTCAACGTCTACGTGACGCTGTCGTCGCGGGCGATCAGTCCGGCGCTGTTCATCGTCGCGAGGGCCAACGCGGAAGGTTCGGAGGGCAAGCTCCTGCAGGCCGGAGCCGACCGGGTCGTCTCGCCGTACTCGATGGCCGGCCGGCGCATCGCCGAGCTGGCCATCCGGCCACGGGTGGCCGACTTCATCGACGCGGCGCTGTCCCATGGGGAGCTCGCGTTCTCGCTCGAGGAGGTCGAGGTCGCCGCAGGCGGACCGCTCGAGGGGATGACCGTCGGCGCGTTGCGCGACGCCGGGATCTTCCTCCTGGCGATCGTCCGTGACCCCAACGAGTACGTGCCCAACCCACCGGACGAGCGCACGGTCGTGGCCGGCGAGAGCCTCATCGTGTCGGGGAGCGCGGAGACCCTCCAGCAGCTGCGCGCCCGCGTCTAACCGGCGGCCTAGCCGAGGTCGCCGTGCTCCTCCCGCGCGGCCAGCTCGCGCTCGACATTCCGGACGAGCACTCCGATCTCGGTCCGCATCGCATCGCGGATGGCGCGCGTCCCGGCCAGCGCCAGCGTCCCCGAGACCGTCAGGTCGATCGCGTAGGACACGCCCGTCCGGGTGCCATCGACGGGTTCGAGGTCGAATGGGACGACCACGCGGAGGGAGCCGCCGATGCCGCGCGCGGTCCCGTCGAGCTCGAGGCGGAGGTGGGTCGGAGGACGCCGCTCGCTGAACGTCGCCACGGCGTCGGTCCGGACGGTCATCATCTGGAGCCGGCTGACGAGCACGAGACGGAGTCGGTCCGGGCCGTCCGGCTCGACCGACTCGCAGCCCGGCAGCACCCGGCCGAGCGCCGCCGGATCGTCGAGGATCGACCAGATGGCGCTGGGCGTCCCGGCGATCTCGACCCGGTCGACGATCGGTTCGCTCACGTCGCCAGGTCTGGAGCCCGCTCCGTGCTCGGCGGCTCGAGTGGAGCCGTTTGCGTCGCGTCCATCCGCTCGGCCGCGAACATCGCGGCGCCGACGATGCCCGCGTCGTTGCGCAGCTCCGCGGCCACGATCGGGACCTGGACCGTCAGGAACGGCACGAACTTCTCAGGGTTCTTGCTGACCCCACCGCCGAGGATGAACAGCCGGGGGCTGAACAGCCGGTCGATCGCGATCAGGTGCTCGTCGAGATCCGCCGCCCACGCCTTCCACGACAGGCCGCGCCGCACCCGTGCACTCGATGCGGAGCGTCGCTCGGCGTCGCGGCCGCGGATCTCCATGTGGCCGAGCTCGGTGTTGGGGACCAGCTTGCCGTCCGAGAACAGGGCGGACCCGAGGCCCGTGCCGAGCGTCAGCATGAACACGGAGCCGAGCTGCCCGACGCCCGCCCCGAACCGCATCTCGGCGACGCCGGCCGCATCCGCATCGTTGACGACGACGACATTCCGCGCGAGCGCTCGGCTGAATTCGAACGTCGCGGCGTAGTCGACCCAGCCCGGATCGATGTTGGCAGCCGACTTCGTGATCCCATCGACGACGACCGACGGGATCCCGATGCCGACTGGCACCGTGGCCGGATCCGCGGCCTCCGGCACGGCCCGGGCGATCCGCGCGACGAGGCGCCTGGTCGCGGCCACGACCGCCTGTGGGGTCGACGGCATCGGGGTCGCCGTCCGGAGCCGCTCGCCGACGAGTCGGCCGGTCCGCAGGTCGACGGCGCCGGCCTTGATCCCGCTCCCGCCGATGTCGATCCCGATCGCGTAGTCGGTCACGGTCCGTGCCCTAGAAGTAGTTGACGCTGATGCCGCCATCGACGACGAGCTGCGCCCCATTGGTGAAGCGCGACTCGTCCGACGCCAGGTAGACGGCCATGTTGACGATCTCCTCGGGCTTGCCGAACCGACCGGTGGGATTGCGGGCCAGTCGGAGCTGCTTGGCAGCCTCGTCCTTGAGCAGCCAGTCCATCAGCATCGGCGTCTCGATCGGGCCGGGACAGATCGCGTTCGTCCGGATCCCCTTCGGCCCGAACTGGACGGCGAGGCTGCGGGTCAGCGCCAGCAGGGCTCCCTTGGACGCCGTGTAGGCATCCTGCGGGACCGAGCAGCCGACCAGGGCGACGAAGCTGGCGATGTTGATGATCGACCCGGAGCCCCGCTCGGCCATGTGCGGGATGGCGTACTTGCAGCCGAGGAAGATCCCGCGGACGTTGACCGCCATGACCTGGTCCCAGACGGCCACGTCGGTGTCGATCACCGAGTGGTCCGCCTCGGGCATGATCCCGGCGTTGTTGTAGAGGACGTCGAGCCGGCCGTAGGTCGAGATCGCGTGGTGGACCATCGCCTCGGCGTCCACCTCGCTCGAGACGTCGGCGCGGACGAACGAAGCGGTCCCGCCGGCGGCCTCGACCAGCCCCACCGTCTCGCGGCCGGCGGCTTCGCTGAACTCGGCGACGACGACCTTCGCCCCATGACCGGCGAAGATCAGGGCGGCCGTCCGCCCCATGCCGCTGCCACCGCCCGTGATGATCGCGACCTTGTCCTGGAGCCTCATCGTCGCCGGTCCTCCGTGTGCCGTCGCCCCTCCGGCGGCCGATCCGCTGTCATGCGGGTGAGCGTACGCCACCGGCGCGTCCGGTCGCTGGCTCCACCAGGTCCAGGACCTCGAAGACTGGGACTGGTCGGCTGAAGCCCTTGAGGCTGAGGTCGCCGACGGACCGACCGCCGACCAGGTCCTGGACCGCAGCGTAGGCCCGCCGGTTGAGCAGGATCTGGCCCGAGGCGGCATCGCTGCTCAAGCGCGAGGCCATGATGACCACCGTCCCGACCGCCGCGTAGTCGTAGCGACCCTCGAAACCGATCCGGCCCATCGTGGCGTGACCCTCGGCGATGCCGACACCGAACCCGAGCTCCCGTCCGCGCTCCGGCCAGGACGGCCGAAGCGCCTCGAACCGGCTCCGCATCGCGACGGCCATCCGGACCGCTCGGGCGACGTGATCGGGTTGCTCGATGGGATCGTTGAAGAAGACGAGCATGCCGTCACCGGCGAAGTGCTCGAGGGTGCCTCCGTTGGCGACGATCTCCTCGCCCATCGCCCGGTGATAGTCGCGCAGCACACCGAGCACCTCCTCCGGTTCGGAGGCCTCCGAGAAGGGGGTGAACCCGCGCAGGTCGCAGAAGACCGCCGTCACCGGCCGTCGGTGGCCGGCCAGCAGAGCCTCCCCGTCCGGGCTGGAGATGAGCGCCCCGACCTGGGGCGACAGGAACCGGGCGAGCTCGGTCCGTTGACGCTCGATCGTCTGGAGCAGCCCACGCTCCGTGTCGCGCAGGCGCTTGGCCGTCAGCGACGCCTCGACGCGGGCCCGCAGGATCGCTCCCTCGAACGGCTTCGGCAGGTAGTCGGCTGCGCCCATCTCGATGCAGCGGACCACGCTCGCCAGCTCGTCGACCGCCGAGATCACGATCACCGGCAGGTCTCGCAGATCGGGGTCGGCCTTGATCCGGCGGAGCGTCTCGTAGCCGTCCATCTCGGGCATCTCGATGTCGAGCAGGACGACGTCGATCGGCGGGTCTCCGGCGGCACGGAGGATCTCGAGCGCGATCCGTCCGTTCTCCGCTTCGACGACCTCGTGGCCCTGGCTGCGAAGCGCGCGGTCGAGGATCGTCCGGTTGAGAGCGGTGTCGTCGGCGACGAGGATCCGGCCGGTCGCTCCGCTCACCTTCCCTCCCTCACGTGGCGACGCCCGACTCCGCGGCCGCCCGGAGCTGTCCGCCGACGAGGTCGAACTCGGTCTGGGCCGCGTCGATCCGCGGTCCGAGATCGACGAGGTCGTCGTCGGCCGCCGCGGTCTCGATCACGCGCGCCAACCCGGCCAAGCGCATCGCCCCGAACGTGGCACTGGTCGACTTCAGCGTGTGGGCGGCGCGACGGACGGCGGTGACGTCCCCGGAGGCGAGGCCGCCGCGGAGCTCGATGAACAGGGCCGGACTGTCCGCGAGGTACGTCTCGATCAGCTCGCCGAGGAACTCGCGATCGTCGCCGACGGTCTCGAGCAACACCGTGAGCGCCGTCCGATCCAGCGTCTGATCAAGCATCGGAGGCCACTCCATGCGCGTTCTTGGACGGCGTCGCGGCGAGGGCGGCGGCGAGCTCGGCGGGGCGGATCGGCTTGGAGACGTAGTCGTTCATGCCCGCCTCGAGGCACGCCTCGCGGTCGCCCGCCAGGGCATTCGCCGTCATGGCCACGATCCGCACGTCCCGGCGATCGCCGTCACCGGATCGGATCCGGCGCGTCGCCCCGAGGCCGTCAAGCTCGGGCATCTGGACGTCCATCAGGATCACGTCGTAGGGCACCTGTTCGAGCGCCGCGATCGCTTCCAGGCCGTTCCCGGCGATGTCGGCGTCGTAGCCCATCTGGGCGAGCAGGCGGATGGCCAGCTTCTGATTGACGGCGTTGTCCTCGGCCAGGAGGATCTTCAGCGGATGTCGCCGCCCGAGCTCGGGGTCGGCCGTCGGTCGTTCGGACAGACGGACCGCCGGCGCCTTGTCGACACCATGGAGCACCGTCATCAGGGTGTCGTGGAGCGCCGACGGCTTGACGGGCTTGGTCAGGAACGCCGCGACCGACGGGGCGTCGCGGTCCCGGCTGCCGACCGACGACAGGATCACGATCGGTGTCGCGGCTCCGGTCGCGCTCGCGTGGATCCGGTCGGCAAGGGTGTAGCCGTCGAGCTCGGGCATGTTCAGGTCGAGGAGCGCGACATCGAACGTCTCGCCTCCTTCGACCCAGCCGAGGGCCTCGTGCGGGGACGCCGTGTCGCGGCTATCGATCCCCCAGCGTCCGGTCTGCGCGACGAGGATCTGCCGGTTGGTTGCGTTGTCGTCGACCACCAGCACCTTCCGCCCGACCAGCTCCGGGAGCGGTCCCGCGCGATCGGGCGCCAGGTCCAGCTCGGAGGCCGCGTCGACCCGGATCGCGACCCGCAACAGGCTGCCCTCGCCGTCGATCCCGGCACTCTCGGCGATCAGCGAGCCGTCCATGAGCTCCGCCAGGCGGCGGCTGATGGCGAGGCCGAGCCCGGTGCCGCCGTAGCGGCGCGAGATCGACAGGTCACCCTGGCTGAACGACCGGAACAGGCGGTCCATCCGCTCGGCCGGGATCCCGATCCCCGTGTCCCGGACATCGATCGTGATCTCCCAGCGCCGGGGCCCGGCGGCTGACGCTCGTCGGTCGAGCCGGCGGCCACCGACGCGCAGGACGATCTCGCCACGGTCGGTGAACTTCGCGGCGTTCGACAGGAGGTTGAGCACGATCTGGCGGAGTCGGCCGCCGTCCCCGACCACCACCGCGGGCAGGTCGGGGTCGATCGCATAGGCGAGCTCGACGCCCTTCGTCGCCGCCAGCGGGGCGATCATGTCGAGCGCGCCCTCGACGCACGCGCCGAGCGCGAACGGCGAGGACTCGAGGTCGATCTTGCCGGCCTCGATCTTCGAGAAGTCGAGGATGTCGTTGATGATCGTCAGCAGTGCCTCGCCCGAGGTCGTGATCGTCTCGGCATAGTCCCGCTGCTCATCGCTGAGCGGCGTATCGAGCAGCAGCCCGCTCATCCCGATGATCGCGTTCATCGGCGTCCGGATCTCGTGGCTCATCGCGGCGAGGAAGGTGCTCTTGGCCTGGTTGGCGTCCTCGGCCGCCGCTCGGGCGGCCTGCAGCTCGCTGATGTCGTGATAGATGGCGTAGTACCCGGTGTGCTCGTCGTCGATGACGAGGGGCACACTGACGATCTCCACGTCGACCGGCTGGCCGTCCTTCCGGAAGCGCCGGCCGATGAGCTGGGCCAGTCCGGTCTCGGCCGCCTGTCGGGTGGCCGCCCGTCCCTCCTCTCGACCCTCGGCCGGGAACAGGAGGTCGTCGACGTGCCGGCCGATCGCCTCCTCGGGTTCGTAGCCGAACAACCGCGTGGCCGCGGGGTTCCAGCCCGACACGATCTCGCCCCGGTCCATCGTCACGACCGCGACCGGGCTGATCTCGACCAGGGATTCGAAGTACTGCTTCTGACGACGGATCTCGGCGGCGGCGAGCGTCTGCTCGGTCACGTCCATCATGAAGCCCTGCACGTGGAGCGGTTCCCCGCTCTCGTCGCGCACCACCCAGACGTCGTCGTGGACCCAGACGACGCGGCCGTCGGCGGCGATCACCCGATACTCGAACGATTGCGTGGCGTCCGGCTCGTCAACGTTCGCCTGGGTCTGGCTCATCACCCGCTCGCGATCATCCGGGTGGACGATCGAGGCGAAGAACGGCGGGTCGAACCACGAGGCGCGCGGATACCCGAACATCGTCTCGACCTGCGGGCTGATGTAGATCGCGGTGCTCGTCGCGTCGGGCTTGTCGGTGTACAGGACGAGGGGCAGCTCCTCGACCAGGCGGCGGTACTGCCGCTCGCCTTCTTCCTGCGCGCGGAACAAGCGAGCGTTCTGGATCGCGACGCCGACGTTCGCGGCGAGTGTGGTCAACAGACGGGTATCCGCTTCCCCGAACCGGCCGACCTGGTGGAGGCTCTGGACGCTGATCACGCCGATGGCCGTGTCGCCGACGGTGATCGGCACACCCAGGTACGAGCTTGCCGCGGTGCCGACCCCGCGGGTCCCGATCGCCTCGAACTGGGCGGCCTGGTTGAGGAGCAGCGGTTCGCGCGTCTGTAGGATCCGCGAGGTCAGGCCCTGGCCGAACGGCAGCGGCGCCTGGGCCCCCTTCTCGTCTCCTTCGTAGTAGTACGGGAACTCGATGAGGTCGGTCTCGGTGTCGTGGAGCGCCACGTAGACGAGGTCGGCCCCGAACGTCGAGACCATCTGGTCGCCGAGCTGCGCGATCAGCGCGTCCAGATCGAGGTGCGACGCCAGTGCCTGGCCGACGCTGTTGACGATCGCCAGCTCCGCGGCACGGCGACGGGTCTCATCGATGAGCCGGGCGTTCTCGAGGGCGACGCTCAGGCTGGCCGCAAGCGTGTTCAGCAGCTCCAGCTCCGGCCGGCCGAACGCGTGCTCCCGGTCGAGGTTCTGGAGCGAGATCATCCCGGTCGGCACCCCACCGGAGATCAGGGGCGCGAAGGCCGCGGTCTTCGGCATCTCGCCCGCCAGCGGGGTGAGGGGGTTGTCGTACTCGGCGGCCTGGCGCGCGACCTCGTCGATCAGGAGCGGCTCCGCGGTCCCGAGGACATGCCGTCGGAACCCGTACGGGGCCACCGGCTCGTCCGGGAACCGGACGCCCCGTTCGATCGTGTACGGGAAGTGGAGCAGGTCCGCCTCCCGGTCGTAGGTGGCGATGTCCACGACGTGCGTGTCGAAGATCTCGGCGATCTTGTCGCCGACGAGGTCGTACATCGCCTGCATGTCCAGCTCGGCGGCGAGTCCTGCCTGGACGCTGTTGATGACCGCCAGCTCCGCGTTGCGCTGCCGGGTCTGGTCGAGCAGGCGGGCATTCTCCAGTGCGACGCTCAGGCTGGTCGTCAGGGTCGCGAGGAGTTCCATCTCCGGCCGCCCGAAAGCGTGCACCCGGTCGAGGTTCTGGAGTGAGATCACGCCGACCGATCGACCACCGGAGATCAGTGGCGCGAACACGAGCGTCTTCGCCGGCTCGCCCTGCAGCGGTTCGGAGGGGTTCCCGTAGTCGGCGTACTGGCGCTCGAAGTCCTCGATCAGCAAGGGCTCGCCGGTCTCGAGGACGTGTCGCCGGAACCCGAACGGGGTGACGGGCTCGTCGGGGAACCGGACACCGCGCTCGATCGTGTACGGGAAATGGAGCAGGTCCGATTCGGCGTCGTAGATACCGATGTCCACCACGTGGGTGTCGAAGATCTCGGCGATCTTGTCGCCGACCAGGTCGTACATCGCCTGCATGTCGAGCTCGGCGGCGAGACCTGCCTGCACGCTGTTGACCACCGCCAGCTCGGCGTTTCGCTGGCGCGTCTCCTCGATCGCCCGGACGCGGCTGAGCGCCGTCGCGACGTGCTGGCCGACGAACGCCAGCAGGTCGACATCCGCGTCGGTGTAGCGCTGCCCAGGCTCATAGGTCTGGACGACGAGCACGCCGAGCGTTCGGCCCTCGGCGACCAACGGGACCCCGAGCCAGTCCACGGCTGGGGCACCCAGCCGGTCGATCTCACCCTCGGCGATGAGTGCTTCCCAGCGGTCGACGGTGAGGTGCGCCGGGCGACCGGTCCGGAGGACATACGCGGTCGTCCCCCGTGCCTGGCCGGTCCCGATGGGCTCCCAGGCGTCAGAGTCCGGGAGATCCATGTCGACCGAGTCCACGGCGTACGGGTAGTTCATCGTCCGATGCTCATCGTCGTAGAGCGCGATGTAGAAGTTGTCCGCGTCCATCAGCTCGCCGACGATCCGGTGGATGGCCGGGTAGAACTCGGCCATGTCGTGGACGCCGCTCGCGGCATCGGCGATCCGGTAGAGCGCGTCCTGGATCTTCAGCGCCCGTCCGCGCTCCGCCTCCAGCGCTTCGAGCTCGGCGATGCGCGTCCGAAGGGCGGCCGCGTCCTTGGTCGAGCCACTCGAGGCCGCCGCCGCCGCCGATCGCTTGTGCTTGCCGGACCCGCGCTTGTCAGGCATCGAGGTGGCCGTCAGGCCCGTTCGAGATAGCGTTCGCGATCCCACGGATGGACGACCGCGTCGTAGGTGTCCTGCTCGACCCTGGCGGCATTGAGGTAGTGATCGACGACGTCCTGGCCGAAGATCTCGACCGCCGCCTCCGAGCGCTCCGTGGCCTGGATCGCTTCCCACAGCGCGCGCGGCATCCGGTCGCAGCCGGTCGCGAGGTAGCCGTTGCCCTTGTACTCGGCCGGCGGGGCGACCTTGTGCCTGATCCCGTAGAGCCCGGCGCCGACGAACGCGGCGTAGGTCAGGTACGCGTTCATGTCGCCGCCGGGGAAGCGGCACTCGACGTGGAGCGCCGGGCCGTTGCCGACGACCCGGAACCCGGTCGTCCGGTTGTCTCGGCCCCAGACCACGTTGACCGGCGCCCAGCTCAGTGCGGCGAAGCGTTTGTACGAGTTGACGTTCGGGGCGAAGAAGATCGCCAGCTCCCGGGCGAGCTGCATCATCCCGCCCATGAACTGGGCCATCGTCGTCGACATCCCGTACGGCCCGTCCGCCTTCGGGTCGTGGGTCAGCGACTTCGATCCATCGTCGTTCCAGATGCTCATGTGGAGGTGGCCCGACGAACCCGTCCAGCGATGGTCGGGCTTGGCCATGAAGGTGATCCCCCAGCCGTTGAGGTAGGCGATCTCCTTGGCGCCGTGCTTGAAGATGACGCTCCGATCCGCGGACTCGAGGACCTCGTCGTAGCGGATGTTCACCTCGTGCTGGCCGGCGGCCGCCTCGCCCTTGCTGAACTCGATCGGGATTCGCGCCTCGGTCATCTGGTTGCGGAGCAGCCGGTGGAGCGGTTCGGCCTTGGTCGCCTGGAGGAGGTGGTAGTCCTCGTTGTAGGTCCCGAACGGCTCGGGCACCGCCCAGCCCGACCGGTGCTGGTCCTCCCAGCTCGTCCGCAGCACGTAGTACTCGAACTCGGAGCCGGCCTTGATGACGTAGCCGGCGTCGGCGGCCGCGGCGACCTGCCGCTTGAGGATCGTCCGCGGCGAGATCGGGATCTCGGCGTGGGTCGCCTCGTCGATCGTGTCGGACAGCACCAGGGCGGTCTTCTCGAGCCAGGGGACGACGCGGAGCGTGTCCCACACGGGTGACGCGATCCAATCCCCGTACCCGGTCTCCCAGTTCATCAGGCGGAAGCCCTCGGGCGTGTTCATCTCCATGTCCGTCCCGAGGAGGTAGGTGCAGAAGTGCGCTCCGTGGTCGATCACCCCGTTGAGGAACGCCTGGGCCTGGACGCGCTTGCCCATCAGCCGTCCCTGCATGTCGGTGATCGCGACGATCAGGGTGTCGATCTGCCCGTCGCGGACCTGCGCCTCGAGCTCTTCGAGCCGGGGATGCTTGGCGTGGCCGTGATCCTTGCTCATCGTCGACTCCTCGCCCGGGGGCGCGAGAGATGTGGAAGCGAGTGGAGGGCCGACCGAGCGGCCGACCCTCCGATGCTACGAGCCTCGACGCCGTCGCGCGAGGCGGCGGCGCGTTCCGGTCGTTTCCGGTTGATGGCTCAGATCTGGCTGGCGGCCTGGTCGAACTCGCGTTCGAGCTCGGTCAGGTCGGCTTCGGCTCCCTGGACCTGTGGCCCCTTGAACCGCGTCCTCGCCCACCCGAAGTAGTAGATCAGCAGGAGCAGGACGGTGATGACCATGAACGGGAACGAGATGTTGCCCGACGTCGGCCAGCTGAACAGGATCATCAGGACGATGACCCAGAAGACCGCGATCCAGGCGACCGGCTTCGAGTACCGGCCAAGACTCCAGACCCGTGCCTTGAGCCATTCGGTGGTGGTCGCGCCGAGATAGATGCAGATCCCGTAGGCGGCGTACAGGAAGATCGTGCTGATCGCCGTGACGATGACGATCGCAGTCCCGCCCCCGACGACGCCGGCCGCGACCGTGAACAGCCAGGCGACCGCGACGATCGCGATCAGGGAATTGGCCGGGGTCCGGTACCGATGGGACACCTTCTTGAGCCAACCCGATGCCGGGATCCCATCGTCGCGGCTAAAGGCGAACAACATCCGTCCCGCGGCCGCGACGGAGGCGAGACCGCAGAACGACATGGCGATGGCGATCCCCGCGGCGAGCAGGTCTCCGCCCCCGACGCCGAGGATGACGATGCTGTTGAGGTTGTACTGGAGGATCGCGATCACGGCCACGCCACCGCCGAAGTAATACTGGCTTGCCGTGGCCTGGACCGGCGTATCGAGCGTCGCCGGGAAGAGCGCCTTGAGGTCGGGCAGGTGAGTCGTCAGCGCGACAAGGAAGATGAACCCGACGACGGCCGACACGGCCACGGAGAGGAACACGCCCCAAGCACTCGACATCCGGGCGCCCACCGTCTCTTCGGCGACGTGGGCGGAGGCGTCGTACCCGGTGTAGGTCCAGTTCGCCTGCAGAAGCGAGAAGAAGAAGGCGAGGACGATCGGATAGGAGACCGCCGGTCCGTATTTCAGGCTGATCGGACCGATGTCGTTGTTCCAGCTCCCGGCCACGTCCTGGGGTTGGATCGCGAACAACGTCAGGCCCGAGATGTCCGGCTTGCCGATGGCGAAGATCAAGACGACCACGGCCGCGACGATCCCGATGTGCCACCACACACTGATGTCGTTGATCGCCGATACGAGGTTGATCCCGACGATGTTCAGGATCAGTTGGATGAGCATCAGGATCCCCATCGTCAGGAGCTGACCGGTAAGCCATGACAGCCCGAACACGAGCGTCGTGTTGTCGTAGACGATCCCGGCGTTGGCCAGGAGCGGCGTGATGATCGTCGCATTGAGAAACGCGGCGGCCGCGAAGTTGATCCCGGCGACGATCGCGAACTGGCCGATGAGATTGAGCCAGGCGGTCCACCAGCCCCAGTTCTTGTTCTTCATCTTGCTGGCCCAGTAGTACAGCCCGCCCGCCGTGGGGTAGGCCGAGGCGATCTCAGCCATCGACGCTGCGATGAGCAGGACGAAGACGGTCACGAGCGGCCAGCCGATGAGGACCGCCGCTGTCCCGGCCCAGGCCAGGCCGTAGTCGTACAGGATGACCGCGCCGGTCAGGATCGAGATGATCGAGAAGCTGATCGCGAAGTTCGAGAACCCGCCCATCGTCCGGTAGAGCTCCTGGGCGTATCCCAGCCCGTGGAGATCCTTGACGTCCTGGGCGATCTGGTCGTCGCGAGATTTCTGCTGGGTCATCGATACCCTCCCTCACCATCGGACCCGCGCCGGGCGGTACGGGACCGGCTCGCGGGATCGGCAGCCCCTCCCTCAAGGGGCCCCGGCTCGAACAGACGCCGACCACGGATCGGTGTGGTCGGGTCGCGGGGTTTGCAGATGCGAACGATGACGGGCTCGGTCGCGGGCCCTCCTTTCGGACGTCGACCGGGCGGGTGACGCCAGGTGCGCGGGCGAACGATGGCGGGCACGATACTCCTCGCATCGGCGCCGGGATAGGGGGTGGCACGGTGCGGTCCGGTGGGATCGCCCGGGTGCCGTACGATCGGGCCCATGGATGACACGACGCTCCCGATCCTCGAGGTCGGCGGGGTCCTCCTCGCCGCCGCCGCCGCGGGATTCCTCGGCCGCCGACTGGGCGTGCCCGCGGTCGTCGGCTACCTCGTCGTCGGGCTGCTCGTCTCGCCGTTCACCCCCGGCTACGTCGCCGACCGCCACCAGCTCGTGCTGCTGGCGGATCTCGGGGTCGTCCTGCTCCTGTTCGAGGTGGGCATCGAGGTGGACCTCGGCCGGTTGCGGGCCGAGCGGTCGACCTTGCTATGGATCGCGCCGGGCCAGACGGTCGTGACGACGGTCGTCGCGAGCGCGGTGTTCCTGGGCGCCGGGCTCGAGCCGACCGGCGCCGCCCTCCTCGGACTCGCGGTCGCCCTCTCGTCCAGTGTCGTCATCGTCAACATCGCCCGGAGTCGCCGCCGGACCACGGATCCAACGACGGACCACCTGCTCGTCGGCTGGGGCGTGCTCCAGGACGTGACGGGCGTCCTCATCGCGGTCGTCCTGCTGTCGGTCATCGGGACCGGCCGGCCGCTCGGCGAGTCGATCCTCGGTCTAGCGGCGTTCGGCATCCTCGCGGTAGCCTCAGCCAGGATCCTGCCGCTGGTCCTCGTCCGGCTGCGGACCGAGCACGACCTGTTCCTGCTCGTCTCGGTCGCGACCGGTCTCGCGCTCGCCGGTGCCGGGGCCCTGCTTGCCGGTGTCCCGATCGCGCTCGCCGCGTTCATCGCCGGTCTGGCGATCACCGACAGCCCGGACGCGGCCGAGGCGCGCCGACGCCTCCTGCCGTTCCGCGACGTGTTCGCCGTGTTCTTCTTCGTGTCGATCGGGACGCTGCTCGATCCCGAGGCCATCGGTCGAGGCTTGCCCTGGCTCGCGCTGACGCTTGCCCTGGTCGTCGTTGCGAAGTCGGTCCCGGCCTACGGGTTGGTCCGGTTCACGGACCTGGACGGAAGCCCGCTCCACGTCGCGGTGGGGCTGGGCCAGATCGGCGAGTTCAGCTTCGTCCTGGCATCGGTGGCGCTCGCCCGCGGTGCGATCGGCCCGGAGGTGTTCGCGGCGGTGCTGGCCGCCGTCGCCGCATCCATCGCGGCTTCGACCATCCTCGTCCGGCTGATCCCACGCCGGAGCCCGCCGGTCGCCCCCCTCGCGATCGAGACCTGACCGCTCAGTAGATCAGGGTCGCGTCCGTCGGGAAGCTGAACTCGAAGACCGTCGGCGGGAGCGGCGCATCGGGCGCGAGCTCGACCGCGACGGCGTCACGCGTGGTCCCTCCGCCGATGGTCTCAGTCAAGCGGACGATCACGCCGGTCTCACGGTCGAACGCCACCTCGAGGTGGTGGTCGGGGCGGTCCGCCGCGATACCGATCGTCCGCGGGTGGTCGCACTCGACCACGACCGCCTCGCGATCGGCGACGGACGCGGTCCCGGACACCCAGCAGCGGCCGGTGGCCAGGACGTTCTGGCAGAAGCCGGCCGGGTGGACGAACGTGTCGGGGAGGGTCTCCTTGGGCAGCGCGGTGAGCGGCCGATAGACCGTCGACATCCCGGGCAGATCGGGGTCCTCGAGCCCGACCACCATCCGGCGGACAGGTCGTTCGGTGCCGAGCCGGTGCGGCGCGGAGTACGTTCGGACGGTCTCGCCGTCTGAGACCCACGTCTCGTACGCGGCGGCGATCCCGAGGCTCGGCTGGGTCGTCGTCACCCGCGCCTGGCCCGGGTGACGAAGCGCCGTCTCGATGACGCTGAGGTGCTCACCCCGGGCGGTCCAGGTGCGCTCCTCGATTCGCAGCCGGAGCGTCTCGAACCGGAGCTCGGCGTCCCGGGCGAAGGTGAACAGCGTATCGACGCTCGGGAGGCCGTCCGGCAGGCTGGCGAGCTCGGGCCGATCCCGGCCGTCGATCCGATCCGGAAGGCTGGCGGCGCGATCCCACAGGCGGGGCGATGACATCGGCCGGATTGTAGCGGCTCCGTCGGCCCGGTCGCGCAGACCGCTCGGCTCGACCATGCCCCGCGGCGACCCTTGACATCGTCCGAGCCAGGACCTATATATCGTATGACGATATATCGCGACGCGACTGGGTCGGTCGGCCGCACCACCAAACGGAGGATCGGACATGAGCCGTGGTCTGGCCGAGTTGGGGCGGTTCGCCGAACCCTCGCTCTACGTCCTCGTGTCGCTCAGCGACGGGCCCAAGCACGGGTACGCGATCATGACGGACGTCGAGGCGCTGTCCGGTACGCCGCTCGGTCCGGGAACGCTCTACGGCGTCCTCGAGCGGCTTCAGCGCCGCGGCCTCATCGAGGCGCTGCCGGCGGAGGACCGCCGCCGACCGTATCGACTGACGGGGATCGGAGTGGCGACGCTCGAAGCCCGGTTGGCGAGCCTCAACGGGTTCGTCCAGACGGGGATCGCCCGCCTCGGAGAACGTTCGTGACCAGGGACGCACCCGGTCCGCAGGCGTTGCGGGCGCTCCGCGACGGGACGGGCCGTGGCCTGTCCCGGCGACGGTTGCTTCGCACGTCGCTGGCCGCGGGTGTCGGCCTGGTGGTGGCGGAGGCGACGGCCGGGACGCTCGGCTTCCTGTGGCCCTCCGCGACGCTCGCACTGGCGAAGGTCCGGGTCGGGACCCTGGCGGACCTCGTCGCGGCGAATCCGACGCTCCCGATCGCCGATGGCTTCCCGGCGTACGTCCCGGCCGCGCGCGCGTTCGTCGTGCTGGTCGACCCCGGGCTGGGCAGCTTCCGGCCCGGCGACGACGCGAGCGGCGACGGGACCGCCCTGAACGTCCGCGCGCTGTACCAGCGCTGCCCGCATCTCGGCTGCCGTCCGAACCCATGCGTCGAGGACTTCTGGTTCCGTTGCCCGTGCCACCAATCCCGCTACGACCGGCTGGGAACGAAGGCGGCCGGTGTCGCCTTCGGACCAGCCCCGCACGGGATGGACCGCTTCGCGATCGAGGTCGACGCCACGGGGGCATTGACGGTCGACCGGACCCGGCTGACCCTCGGACCCCTGCCGGTCGCGCTCGGTCAGCCGGGACTCATCCCACCCAAGGTCCCCAACGGCTGCGTGTGACCGACCGGCGCGATCCCGCTGACGGGACTGGCCGGATCCCCGGCGCGCGACTCATCGGGCTCTACCCGCGCGGCTGGCGACAGCGGTACGAAGAGGAGTTCCTCGCCGTCCTGGGGTCGCGTCCGCCGACCCGAGCCGATCGGATCGA
The DNA here is from genome assembly GCA_963744115.1 of uncultured Chloroflexia bacterium. Lineage (GTDB taxonomy): Bacteria > Chloroflexota > Limnocylindria > Limnocylindrales > CSP1-4 > Chersky-267. Next base: position 112,516 of record CAVUSI010000003.1, read on the forward strand.
CATCGTTCGCGGGGCGCTCGACGCACACCTTCACCCCGACCGACCGTCGATCGTGCCGGGGATGGCCGCGCTCCTCGGCGGCGGCCTGTGGATCCTCGGAACGGGTCCGATCCTGGCCCTGCCCGCGCCGCCGGATTGGCCGGGCTACCTGTTCGACACGCTGCCTGTCGCGCTCCTCGCCGTGGTCGCGCTCACCGTGGCGGTCCTCGGAACGTGGCTGCGTCTCGACGGACGCGCGGACCGGGCCGAACGTCGACTCGGGGCGATCGGCGTGAGCGTCGCCATGGTCGGCCATGCGGCGTGGATCGGGTTGCTCGTCGGTGCGCTCGCCGGCCTCGTGTACGGCGCACCCCTGGCGGTGGCATCGACCGCGGCCGGGATCGGGACCGTGCTGATCGGCGTCGCCCTTGCGCGTGCCGGCGATTGGCCGATCGCGGGCCTGCTGGTGATCGCGCCGGTCCTGCTGGTGATCCCGCCGTCGGTCGTCCCCTCACCGCTCGCGTGGATCGTGTTCGGCTGCGTCTGGCTACTCATCGGCGTCCTTCAGCTCGTCGCTGCGACCAGGCCGGTCGGCCCGGTCGGACCGCTGATCGGCTGATCGGGGCCCGCTGCGCCACCTCCAGGGCGGAGCGGCCGACGTACACTCGGGAGATGACCCCGGAAGCACCTGATCCGACGGCCCAGGACGTCGCCTACCGGACCGAGCACGATGCGCTCGGCGAGGTTCGCGTCCCCGCCGAACGCTACTGGGGCGCCCAAACACAGCGCTCCGTCGACAACTTCCGGATCGGCGTCGGCCGGTTCACCTGGGGACGCCCGGTCATCCGGGCGCTCGGGATCCTCAAGCTGTCGGCCGCCCGGGCGAACGCGGACCTCGGCCACCTGCCGGAGGACAAGGCCGACCTCATCGAACGTGCCGCGCGCGAGGTCGTCGATGGCGGGCTCGATGCGGAGTTCCCACTCGTCGTGTTCCAGACCGGGTCGGGCACCCAGACGAACATGAACGCCAACGAGGTCGTCGCGAGCCGGGCCAACGAGCTGGCGGGTGCGGGACGGGGCGGCAAGCGGCCGATCCATCCGAACGACGACGTCAATCTCAGCCAGTCCTCGAACGACGCCTTCCCGACCGTCATGCACATCGCGGCCGTCGAGCAGATCGAGGGCGCCCTGATCCCAGCGGTCGAAGCACTGTCCCGAACGCTCCGCGCGAAGTCGGCGCGCTATGTCGACGTCGTGATGCTCGGGCGGACGCACCTCCAGGACGCCACGCCGGTCACGCTCGGCCAGGTCATCGGCGGGTGGGCGGCACAGCTCGACGCCGCGCTCGACGGGATCCGCGGAACGCTGCCGGGACTGTACGAGCTGGCACTCGGCGGCACGGCCGTCGGGACGGGATTGAACGCCGATCCTCGCTTCGGGGAGCAGGCCGTCCGCCGGATCGCCGAGGAGACCGGGCGGCCGTTCCGGCCCGCTCCGGACAAGTTCGCGGCGCTGTCGGCCCACGACCCGATGGTCGCCGCGTCGGCCGCCCTCCGGACCCTCGCGGTCGCCGCGATGAAGATCGCCAACGATGTCCGCTGGTATGCGTCGGGCCCACGAGCCGGGATCGGCGAGCTGCTCATCCCGGAGAACGAGCCCGGGTCGTCGATCATGCCCGGCAAGATCAACCCGACCCAGAGCGAGGCGCTGACGCAGGTCGCCGTCCAGGTCTTCGGCTGCGATGCCGCGGTCGCCTTCGCCGGCTCGCAGGGCAACTTCCAGCTCAACGTCTACAAGCCGGTGATCCTCGACAACCTGCTCACATCCGTGACCTTGTTGGCCGAGGCCATCGATTCGTTCGACCGGAACTGCGCCGTCGGGATCGAGCCGAACCTGCCGCGGATCCGCGAGCACGTCGAGGACTCGCTGATGCTGGTCACCGCGCTCAACCCGCACATCGGCTACGAGCGGTCGGCCGAGATCGCCCTCCTCGCCCATCGCTCCGGGACGTCGTTGCGAGCCGCGGCGCTCGAGCTCGGCTACGTCACCGACGAGCAGTTCGATGCCTGGGTGGACCCGACCGCGATGACCCACCCGCTGGCCGAGGACTGAGCGGTCTCTTCCGCTCCGCGCTCGCCGGCACGGTCGTCCCGGGCCGATCGCGCCGTCACCGCCTAGACTCCGGTCCGATGGACATCGCGCCGGACGTCTTCCGCAAGGTCATGGGGCACTTCGTCACGGGGGTCACCGTGGTGACGACCTTCGACGCGGCCGGCCGACCGGCGGGGATCACGGTCAATGCCCTCAGCTCGGTCTCCCTCGAGCCGCCCCTCGTGGTCGTGGCCCTCGACCGGCGCCGGTTCATCACGCCGATCATCCACGAGTCGGGCCGCTTCGCGGTCAACATCCTGGGCGAGCAGCAACAGGCCCTGTCCGACTGCTTCGCCGGGGCACCCGTCCTGCCGGGTCGCGAGGATTTCTGTGGGGCCGCCTGGGCCCCCGGGGCCACCGGCTTGCCCGTGCTCGACGGCGCGATCGCCTCGCTCGAGTGCTCCGTGACCGGGACCTACCCGGTCGGCGATCACGACCTGTTCATCGCTCGAGTCGACGCGCTGGCGAACGAGGAGCACCACCCGCAGCCGCTCCTGTACTACCGGCGTCGCTACCTCCGGGTCGACCGCTCGGAGACGCTTCCGGTCGAAGGTCGCCAGGAAGGCTGATCGGTGCCGACCGTTCTGGCCAACGGACTCGACATCGGCTACGAGATCCACGGCGCCGGTCCTCCGCTCATCATGCTCCACGGGGCCACCTCCGCCGGGCGCGAGGACTTCGCGGCGCAGATCCCATCGTTCTCGAAGGCGTTCCTCGTGCACGTCCCCGACGCCCGCGGCCATGCGACCACCCGCTGGGACGTCGCCGACGGGTGGTCGTACGGGACCCTGGTGGAGGACCTCGCGGCGTTCGCCGACGCGCTCGGCCTGGCGACCTTCCACCTGGTCGGGTTCTCGATGGGGGCGATGACGGCGCTCCAGTTCGCGGTCCGCTGGCCCGAGCGTCTGCGGACGCTGGTCGTGGCCGGGATCACGACCCAGCGCGAGCCGCGCACGAGCGTCGCCCGGCGATTGATGGATCCGGCCTGGATCGACCGCAACGAGCCGCGCCGGGCGGCCATCCTGTCGCGCCGCCATGATCCGGTCCAGGGGGTCGACGCGTGGCGCCGGCTCCTCCCGGCCATCGCCGGGGACATCGCGACCCAGCCGCTCCTGGGCCCGCGCGACCTGCGCCGGATCGAGCTCCCGACCCTGGTCGCGGTCGGCGATCGAGACGTGTTCGTGCCGGTCGACCATGCCTGGGGCCTGAGCCGGCAGCTCCCCGACGCGCGGCTGCTCGTCGCACCCGACTGCGGACACGAGATCGTGGCTCGTCGACCGGGCCTGTTCAACGAGGCCTGCGGCGAGTTCTACCGTTCGACGGAGGCGATCGCACGGGGGCGGTCGACCGGGACCTGGCAGACCACCGACCACCCGATCGACATCGAAGGAGGATCGCTATGACCACGCTGTTGGCGCTGTTCCGCCGGCCGGAGGGCGGCACGGCGGGGCTCGACACCTTCGAGCAGGCCTACGCCGAGACCCATCTCCCACTCATCGCCGCAACGCCCGGGCTTCGCTCGATGCGCTGTGATCGGGTCGTCGAGGGCCTCGGGGCGCCGACCGACCTCGTGCTCGTCACGGCGATGACGTTCGACGATCGGGCGGCGCTCGACGCCGGTCTCGCGTCGGAGGAGATGCGCCTGGCGGGCCGGAACCTGCGCCAGATCGCCCCCGGGCTGTCGACCCTGCTCGTGCTCGAGGACGCGTCGGTGCTCGTTCCCGTGGACTGGCGATAGCGTCGGGGCCCGTTCGTGCGAGACACGGCGGTGGATACTGGCGCCACGCAGCAGAGGATGTCGTGGTGACCGAGGCGACCGCGGGAAGCGCGACCGGACCGGACGAGCCGCCGCTCGCCCCGGTGGTGCGGGTCGACCTGCCCGCCCCACCAGCGTTCGGTCGGGGGAGCGGCGATCCGGGAGTCGCCCTCGTCACGATCGACCGGCCGGCCGTGCTGAATGCACTCGACGCCGCGGTGCTGAGCGCCCTGGCGGCAGCGTTCCGGCGTCTCGATGCCGATCCGACCTGCCGGGCGATCGTCCTGACCGGTGCCGGGACGCGGGCCTTCGCCGCCGGCGCCGACATCAAGGGGATGGTCGACGCGACGCCCGCGACGATCGAGACGGCCGGCGGATTCGAGCACTGGGACACGATCTACGCGGTCGGGTTGCCGGTGATCGCGGCGGTCCGCGGGTTCGCCCTCGGCGGCGGCTGCGAGCTCGCCCTCCAATGCGACCTGATCGTCGCCGGCGACGACGCGACGTTCGGTCAGCCCGAGATCAGGCTGGGGATCATGCCCGGCGCCGGAGGTACGCAGCGCCTGACCCGGGCCGTCGGCAAGGCACGCGCGATGGAGCTCATCCTGACCGGTCGCTCGATCGACGCCCGCGAGGCCGAGCGGCTCGGCATGGTGAGCGTCGTCGTCCCGGCGGAGGAGACCCTCGACCGGGCGCTCGAGCTCGCGGCACGGATCGCCGCGATGCCGCCGCTGGCGGTGCGCTCGGCCAAGGCGGTCATCGCCGCCACGCAGGAGCTGCCGCTCGCGGAGGGCTTGCGGATCGAGCGTCGAGTCTTCGTCGACCTGTTCGCGACGGAGGATCAACACGAAGGGATGACCGCCTTCATCGAGAAGCGGCAACCGCACTGGACCGGACGCTAGGAGGGATGGCATGACCGACGACCTCGGCCAGGGCGGTCGGGACTACGGGAGCGATATCGAGCGCGATGTCGGTGATGAGCCACCCGCCTCGATCCGGGATGCGCCGCCGGACATCTTCGCGCCGATCGACGCCGGGTCTCCGATCAGCGGGCACGTCCGCGCGCCGGACCCGAGCGGGACGGCCGCCTCGCGCACGCCTGAGCACGACTGGGCGGCGGCGGCCGCGGTCCTCGTCCCCGTCCTCCGACCCATGGGGACCGTCGGGCTGCGGCTCGACGACGTGGACCGGGAATCGCTCGTGGCCAACGCCAACAAGGCGCACACCCTCCCGTTGCTCGGCGACGGGCCATGCGGTCTCCTCGTGTCGTACGCGCTGCCGGCCACCGGATTCGACGTGATCGTCAACGGAGAGCACCTCGTGTCCTGGAACGTCGAGCCCGCCGCGATCCACGCGGCCGCGATGGCCAACCTGGCGGCCTGGTCGTCGAGTGCCGGCTGGACCGACGAAGCCTCGGGCGACCGCCGCCTGCTGAGCTCGGACTCCGGGTCGGGACTCGATGCGTCGCGGATCCTGCTCCCCGAGGTGCTGGCCCACCTCGCCGCGGAGCTCGGTTCGGCCGGGCGCGTCCTGGTCGGACTGCCCGACCGCCATCTCCTGCTCGCCGGGACGCTCCGTCCGGGCGATGACGACTTCGCCGCGCTCATCCGGGATTACGTGACGGAGCACAGCGCCGACGCCGACGAACCGATCGACCGGCGCGTCTTCGAGCTCGTCGGGACGGCCCTCGTCGAGTTCGCCGGTTGATGTCGGGCTCCGGGTACGGCGCCCTCCGCTGGGAGGTCGTCGACGGGGTCGGGTCGATCACGCTCGATCGCCCGGACGCCCTCAACGCGCTCGATGCGACGCTCAAGGTCGAGCTCCTGAGCGTCCTTCGGACCGCGGAGCGCGACCGGGCCGTGCGGGCCGTCGTGCTGACCGGCGCCGGTCGGGCGTTCTGCGCCGGCCAGGACCTCAAGGAGCGGCTCGGTCCCGATCCGACGCCGCTCGACGTCGAGGTGCGCGAGCAATTCAACCCGATCATCCTGGCGATGCGCCGTCTCTCGAAGCCGATCGTCGCCGCGGTCAACGGGGTGGCCGCAGGCGCCGGCGCCTCGCTGGCGTTCGCCGCGGACCTGCGGATCGCCGCGGAGAGCGCGAGCTTCGTCCTCGCGTTCGCCCGGATCGGCCTCGCCCCGGATAGCGGCGCGAGCTGGTTCCTGCCGCGCCTGGTCGGGATGGCCCACGCCGCCGAGCTCCTCTACCTGTCCGACCCGATGCCCGCCGAGGAGGCGCTCCGGATCGGCCTGGTCTCCCAGGTGGTGTCCGCCGAGGCCCTGCTCGACCACGCGCGAACGCTGGCGGCGAAGCTCGCCCAGGGCTCCCCGACGGCCCTCGCCCTGACCAAACGGGCGCTCGACCGCTCCCTCGAGGTCGGCCTCGGCGAGGCGCTCGACCACGAGGCCTCGCTCCAGGGGATCGCCGGCCGGACCGCCGACCATGCCGAGGGGCTCGCGGCCTTCGTCGAGAAGCGGTCGCCGCGCTTCACCGGCGAGTGATCGGACGGATCCGACGGGCCGGTCCCGAACGGGAGCGGATGCTCGCCTGGTCGGCGGTCGTGGGCCTGATCGTCTACATCCTCGTCGCCGTCTACGACTGGCGCCTGCCGAGCCGGGACGGGACGTCGTTCGGGCCGGTGTGGGCCGCGGCGAGCGTCGCCACCGTCGTCGTCCTCCGCCTGGTTCGGGGTCGCTGGGAACCGGTGGTGGTCCTGGCCGCGATCACCGGCGTCGCGGCCGTGCTGACCGACCTCGTCCAGTTCAACGGACAGTTCCTGCGGGACCTCGGGATCTACCTTCGAGCCGGTGAGCACTTCGCCGCCGGGGCCCCCGTCTATCTGACCGCGGCCGTGACCGAGGCACCCGTGGACAAGACCACCTACCCGTTCCTCTATCCGCCGCCGCTGCTCCCGATCGTGGCCGTGCTGGCGGCCCTGCCCAGGGCACTGGTCGAGGCCGGCTGGCTCATCCTGTCCGCGCTCGCCGCGCTGTGGGGCCTGCGCGTCGTCGGGCTGTCGGCCCGCTGGGCGGTCGCCGCGCTGTTCTGGCCGCCGCTGTTCCAGGGTCTCTACGTCGGCAACGTCGCGGTCCCGGCCTTCGCCCTGTTCGCAGCCGCGCCGTGGTTCGGGGCCGGGTTGATCCTGGCCGCCACCTTCAAGCCGTACAGCGCGATCGCGGCGGTCTGGCTCGTTCGGGAGCGGCGCTGGCGGCAGGTCGCGATCGGCCTGGCCATCCTCGCGACGGTCGCGGTCATCACCTTGCCGCTGGTCGGCCTCAATTCGTGGCGGGCCTGGATCGACGGGCTGCGGTGGTACGCGATCTCGCAGCCGCTCGTGCCGGCGCTCCTCGGACTGAGCGTCGGGGCCTATCTGCCGGGCTGGCTGCCGATGCTGGTCGCCGTTGTCGCGGTCGGCTGGGCGTGGCTCGGGCGCGGGCTCGACGGTCTCGCCCGGTTCGGGGTCGCGACGGTGGTCGCTTCACCGTCCCTCTTCTCGCACGGGTTCGTGGTCGCGCTCCCGGCGTTCCTCGAGCTACGGCCTGTCGGGCTGTGGCTGGCGATCGGGCTCACCAGCGTCGCACCGGGCCTCGGCTGGTGGTTGGCCATCGCGCTGGTGGTCGCCGCCTCGATCGCGACCGTCCTTCGCCGATCGGCCGGCGGGCCGTGGCCGGACGCCTACGGGACGGTGTAGATCACGACGTCCGATCGCGCGACGACGAAGGTCGACGACGGTCCCGGCCCGATCGAGCGCAGGACCTCGAGCCGGAGGTGATAGGTGCCGGGGGCCAGGTCGACCGACGCGGTGGTGGCGGTCCGGTCGCTCGACACGTACGCCACGGTCGCGCCGGTGAGCGCGCTCGGGCTCGGATCGTCGGTCGACCAGACCAGGGCATATCTCGTGAAGCAGGCGCGGGATCCGTCGTACGCGGTCCAGCCGATCGCCGTCCGCGAACCGTCGGCAGGCCCGACGTCGAGCGCACCGAGCTCCCGAACGCCGTGCACCATCGCCGCTTCCACCGGGCTGGCCGCGACGATCGCATCGGTCGGGTCGAGGACCACCGTCCGATAGGACGATGAGGCGCCGTCGGTCCCGGACGTGTCGACGATCCCGGTCCGCGACCGATCGGACAGCACGGAGCCATCGACCACGCTCGTCCCGGCGTGCGGCGGGTAGATCCGCGGGATCGCCGCGCTCGAGCTCCGCAGGGTCACGTAGCGATCGAAGCCCGTGCCCCGATAGCGGCTCCAGCCGATGATCACGCCGCCGTCGCACGATGTGAGGCGGAGGCCGAGGTCGGGGACCGGGGTCGGCGTCGGCGCGGGCGTCGGCGTCGGGCCGTCCGTCGGCCTCGGCGTGGGTGCCGTCGTCGGCTTCGGCGTCGGGTTCGAGTCGGGTCCGCCGGTCGGCACGGGCGTCGGCGGCGCGGTCGAGGTCGGCTGGCTTCCCGGCGAAGGGGTCGGCTCCGGGGTCGACCCGGAGGTGGCCGTCGGGGCGGCCGGTGTCGTGTCCGGGGGTTCGAGCGAAGCACCCTGGCTCGGCGTCGGACCGAGGCCCGGGAGGTCTAGGACGCCAAGCGGGAAGCCGAGCACCTGGTCGGAGCGAGCGTTGGCCACCAGCCACGGGTCGGCAAGGACGACCGGATCGATGGGCACGACGACGATGTCGGAGGCGGTGTCGCCCGCGACGGACAGCGAGGCTGCCTCACCCTGACCGACCGTGGCCGTCCCGTTCGGGCCGGACATCTCGACCGAGTGCTCGAGACCCAGGAGGGTGATCCGGTCCCCCTGGCCCTGGGTCGGCTCACGATCCAGGTCGAACGCGGTCCCGCGTGCCGTCCAGGTGACGGATCCGGTCGCGACGGCGTAGGTCCCGTCCGCGGGGACCGCCACCCGGTGGTAGCTCCGTCCGGCCAGCAGGTCGACCCGGAGCCGGTCGGCAGTCAGGTCGTCCAATCGAAGGTCGGCTCCGCCGTCCAGTCGTGCGCGGCTGGCGCCGAGCTCGAGCGTCGCTCGGCCGGTCGTCCCGACGCGGATCTCGTCGCCGGCGAAGAGCGCCGTCCCGGCGACCAGGGTCGTCGTGGTTCCCGCGCGGACGATGGTGGCGTGATCGACGTCGGTCGCCCGGGCGGCGACGGTGGTGGGGACGGGTCGCCCCGACGTCGAGGCGATCAGGACCACCACGAGCGCGGCGGCGATCGCCGGGATCGTCCACCGAGCGATCGTCGCCGGTGCGAACCGCCACGGCGCGTGTGCGACCGGCGTCGCCGCGAACGGCCTGGCATCGATCGGCTCGGCTGCGGCCGGCTCGGCCGCGATCGGCTCGGCCGCCGGCATCCCGTCGCCCCCGACGAGCCGCGACCGGAGGCGGGCCGTGAATGCCGGATCCGGAAGGTCGACTCCGATCCTGGCCCGTTCCGCCCGCATCCTCGCACCGGCCGTCGCCAGCTCGGCCTCGATGGCGGCGCGTGCGCCACCAGCGGTGACCGCGCCACCCGCCTGGACCGCGCCGGCCGCGGGCGGCTGCGGACCGGGGCCTGTCTGGAACGGCCGGGATCGCCGGCGCCGGTCGTCAGGCCGCATCGGTCGCCATCCGTTCGAGGGCGGTTCGCAGCGCCCGGAGCGCCCGGTGGAGCTTGACGGCCAGGGTCGCCGCGGAGCATCCCAGCACGGCGCACAGCTCCTCGGTCGACAGGTCGTCGTAGAACTTCAGGACCAGGACCCGACGATGGGTCGACGACACGGACAGGAGCGCCCGCTGGAGCTGGTCGCGGTCGAGCGCCGCGGCGAACTCGTCGACGGCCGCGGCATCGGCGGAGGGCGCCGGGACGCGCTCGCCGTCGGATCCATCGTCCCCCCGTCCGTGATCGACGGAGCCGGTCCCGAGCGGGGTCAGGCGTCGATCGCGCCGGACGTGGTCGACGATCGCATTGCCGGCCACCCGGTAGAGCCAGCCGCCGAACGCGTCGTTCCGGAACGATCCGGAGCGGAGTGCCTCCAGCGCGCGCTCGAAGGTCATGGCGGTCAAGTCCTCGACCGTCGCCCGATCGTTGACACGACGGGCGACGTAGCCGTGGATCCGAGGGAGGTAGTAGTCGTACAGCTCACCGAACGCGGTGGCATCGGTGCACGCCCGGTCCACGAGGGATCGTTCGCGCTCCGGGTGCATCCGGCTGGTGCCGTCGTCCTGGGCCATCGTGTGGACGATGAAGTGAGCGGACCCGGGCCGCCATCGAACGGCCGTACTGCCGTCGACGGGACCCGGGTCCGCCCCCGGTCAGCTCATGGGGTCAGCCGCCGGTGGAGCCTCCGGGGGTCTCGATCGCCTCAGCCGGGGAGCTAGCGACGACCCGGAGTCCGTGATGGTGGGTCCGATCGAGGCAGAAGACCCGATACCAGACCGTGGTGCCCTTGGGCGCCCAGCGATCGATCCAGGCCGTCCGGCCGCGATGCCAGACGATCCCGACCAGCCGGTCGTGCGCCCCGAGCGGCCAGCTGACGGTCTCGTCCGTCGAGCGGACGATGGCGTACCAATCGAAGTGGCCCGACCCGCAGCGGGTCCAGTCGACCTTCACGCCGCGGTCGACCTTCGACACCGTCAGGTCGATCGACCCCGGCTTCGGCTTGGGCTTCTCGTTCGAGCCCGTGCCCGATCCGTCGGTGGGTGGCGGAGGCGGAGTCGGGGTGGGCGTCGTAGACCCGCCGCCGGGCGGATCGCCGGGGCAGGGGATGATGTTGCCCTGTTCGTCCTGACAGGTCGGCGTCGTGCTGACCAGCCCGATCGCGCCGAACGTGGTCGCGCCGAGCGACACGGCACCCACCAGGAGGAATGCCCCGAGGACGTTCGGCAGCACCGTCGGCAGCCTGCGCCCCGTCCGCCGTCGCGTTCGGACCGGCGTGGCCCGCGTCGGGCTCGCTCCGCCCTCGCCTTCGTCGAACCGACCTCGATCCATGAGTCCCACCCCGCTGTCATGTCGTCCGGACGGTCCGATCGGATCGGTCGCCGCGACCTGTGTCGACAGAACGTGGAGCGTCGGTCCGGATTACCGGCCCGAGGGCATCTGATGGTCCCGGAACGCGCACCGGACCCGCACCGGTACCCGCCTCCCGGCGAGCCCGCAAGGGCGTCGGATCGCGACACCCCCGGCCCCCCGGCGTACCATCGGGGGGCCACGTGCCACCACCTCCGGCCGGAGGGCCACCGCGATGACCGACCCGCTGGCGCTCGACCCGATCCTTCCCGAGCCGGAGCGCAGCCACCTCGCGTTCGCCGCCGACGTCCCGCACGACGAACGCTATCGCCTGTTCGAGGCGCACGTGGCCGCAGGCGGGACGGTCGAGGCGGGCGACTGGATGCCGGACGAGTATCGGACGGGGGTCCTCCGCTTCGTCGAGATGCACGCCAACAGCGAGCTGATGGGCGTCCTCCCGGAGCGTGAGTGGCTGATGCGCGCACCGACCCTCAAGCGGAAGCTCGCCCTGACCGCCAAGGTCCAGGACGAGGTCGGGCATGCCCAGCTGCTCTACCGGGTCGCCGAGGACCTCGGGAAGCCGCGCGAGGCGATGCTCGACGACCTGCTGGCGGGCCGGACCAAGTTCCACAACGTCTTCCACTACCCGACCCGCAGCTGGGGCGACGTCGGAGTGATCGCCTGGCTGGTCGATGCCGCGGCGATCGTCGCGCAGCAGGCCCTGCGCGACAGCAGCTACGGCCCGTACGCCCGGACCATGCGCAAGATCTGCTGGGAGGAGTCGGTCCACATCATGCATGGGCGCGACGTGGTCGTGACGATGGTCACCGGGACGAGCGTCCAGCGGGCGATGGTCCAGGAGGCGCTCGATCGGTGGTGGGGTCCGCTGATGCAGATGCACGGACCGCGCTCGGCGCGCGAGCGCGACCGGGACCTCCATTGGCGGATCAAGGCGAAGACGTCGGAGGAGCTCCGCCAGGAGTTCCTCGGGATCTACGTCCCGCGGATCCTCGAGCTCGGCCTGACGATCCCGGACCCCGACCTCCGGTTCGACGCCGCCGCGGGCGAGTGGCGCTACGGCGAGCCGGACTGGGACGAGCTGCGGACGGTCGTCACGAACCACGGCCCGATGTCGGAGGCGCGCCTCGAGTTCCGTCGCCTGAACCGTGCGGAGACCGGCTGGGTACGCGAGTCGATCCTCGCCGCCCCAAGTGCGGCCGCCTGACCGCCGTGCTCCCCCCGTCGACGGTCGAGCAGGGCGATGCCGCGGACCCGCAGGGCGGCGGTGGTCGGCTCGAGCCGTACGAGGTCTTCCGCCAGGAGAAGGAAGGCGACCCGATGCGCCACGGCGGGAGCGTCCTCGCGCCGGACGCGACGCTCGCGACGCACTACGCCCGCGAGCTGTACGGTCGGCGCCAGGAGTCGGTCCGTCTGTGGGTCGTTCGCCGGGCGGACATCGTCGAGCTCGACGATCCGGATCTCCTCCAGCCGCCCCTCGATCGCTCATTCAAGAAGCCGGGCGGGTACGTGATGCGCGACAAGCTCGAGGCGGCGCGCGATCGGGCCGGCACGTCGAAGCCGAGGCCGACGTCGACGAAGTCGGCCCCCAGGGCGAAGGCGGAGCTGGATCCGACGCCGGACGCGAGCCCGACATCCGAGGACGGCCCGTGACCTCGGGCGCCCACCTCCTCCCGGCGACCCGGAACGCCCTGGCGCTCCAGCTTCTCGCCATCGCCGACGACGAGTTCGTCATCGGCTCGAGCGACTCCGAGTGGACGGGCATCGCGCCGATCCTCGAGGAGGATGTCGCGATGAGCTCGATCAGCCAGGACGAGATCGGCCACGCCCGCGCGTTCTATGACCTGCTGGCCGAGCTGGTCGCCGACGGTCGCGACGCCGATGCGATCGCCTACGACCGGCCGGCTACGGGCTACTACCACGCGCGGCTGCTCGACCATCCACGTGGCGACTGGGCGCAGACGATCGCCCGTCGCTATCTCTACGACACGGCCGACGCGGTCCGCCTGGAGGCACTCGCCGGCTCGAGCTGGGCGCCCCTCGCCGCGCTGGTGGGCAAGGTCCGCCGGGAGGAGCGCTACCACCTGATGCACGCCACGACCTGGCTCGAGCGCCTGGCTCGGACGGATGGCGAGCCGCGCCGGCGCCTGCTCGATGCCCTGGAGCGGCTCGGGCCGGATGCCGGGACGGTGCTGACACCGCTGCCGTCGGAGACGGCCCTGCTCATGGCCGACATCACGGCCGGGGGCGGCGCCGAGCTCGAGTCGCGCTGGCGGGCCGCGATCGCTCCGACGTTCGAGCGACTGTTCCTGCCGTTGCCGCCCCCGACCCGATCGCCGGAGACGGCCAGATCCGAGCACTCGGCGGCCTTCCGGGAGCTGCACGAGGCGTTCACCTCGGTCCGCCTCATCGACCCGGAGGCGGTCTGGTGATCAGGGGTCAGCGGGCGGCGCGATCCGCCTTCGAGCCGGCCGGCTCGCCGCCGCCGGCTCTCGCGGCCATCCGATCGGCGCTCGGCGAGGTCCCCGATCCCGAGCTGCCCATCGTCACCATCGAGGAGCTCGGCATCCTTGGTCGCGTCCGCCGGACGAGCGACGGGGACGTCGTCCGGGTGGAGCTCCACCCGACGTTCGTGGCCTGCCCGGCCACCGACCTGATCCGGGCGTCGGTCCGGGCCCGGCTCGGCGAGATCGCGCCGTCCCTCGCCGCGGAGGTCGTCCTCGTGTTCGATCCGCCTTGGTCGAGCGATCTCATCAGTGCCACCGGTCGGGCGAAGCTCGCCGCGGCCGGCATCGCCCCACCGCTCGCCGCCGATCCGCTCGGTCTCATCGCCATCGATGCGATGGTCCCCTGCCCGATGTGCGGCTCGTCACGAACGCGTCTGGACAACCTGTTCGGCCCGACCCTTTGTCGGACGATCCGCTGGTGCCCCGACTGTCGTCAGCCGTTCGAGGCCATCAAGACCGTCTGACCCAGACCGTCGCCACGCGGCGTGGCGATGCGCGCGTCGAGTAGGCTGCGACCATGGTGAGCGTCGGCGTGGTCGGGGCCGGGACGATGGGCGCGGGGATCGCCCAGGTCGCGCTCGAGGCCGGTGAATGGGTCGTGATGCACGATCCGGATGACCGGGCGGTCGCCCGAGCCGTCGGCAGGATCCGCGACGGGCTCGAGCGCCGCCGCCGAAGCGTCGGTCGCCGTCCGACCGAGGGCCTGACGTTCGACGTCGACGAAGCGATGGCCCGACTCGGCGCGGCCCCTGACGTCGACACCCTGGCGATGACGACCGATCTCGTGATCGAGGCCGCACCGGAGGACCTGTCGGTCAAGCGCGCCATCTTCGCCCGCCTCGGCGCGGCTGCCGGCCCAGCGACGATCCTGGCGACCAACACGAGCGCGCTGTCCGTCGAGGCGGTCGCCGCCGCCACGACCCGTCCCGAGCAGGTGATCGGCCTCCACTTCTTCAACCCGGCTCCGCTGATGGCCCTGGTCGAGGTCGCGGCGACGGGGACGTCGGATCCCGCCGTGGTCGAGCGGGCGATGGGGCTGATGGCTGCCTGGGGCAAGACACCGGTCCGGACCGCCGACTCGCCGGGGTTCATCGTCAACCGGGTCAACCGGCCGTTCACCCTCGAAGCCCTTCGGATGCTCGAGCTCGGCCTGGGCTCGGTCGAGGGCATCGACGCGGCGGTCCGGGCCGCCGGCTTCCCGATGGGTCCGTTCCAGCTGATGGACCTGGTCGGGATCGACGTCAACCTTGCGTCAGCACGGGGGATCTTCGAGACGTTCCGGTACGAACCGCGCTTCCGGCCGTCGGTCATCCAGGAGCGGCTGGTCGAGGCGGGCCGGCTCGGTCGGAAGACCGGCGAGGGCTTCTACTGGTACGGCGAGGACGGCCGGTCGCTCGGGATGGCCGGAGCCTTCGTCGAGGACGCCGGCGTCCCTCGGGCCTCGGCGAGGGCCCAGCCACTCCTGGTGGACGGCCGACCGGTGGATCGCCCACCGGAGGACGGTGCCCCGACACCCGGACGACCGGCGGCCGACACCGGGGCGACCGCACTGGACGACCCGCTCGTCGGGCGGATCATCCTGGCGATCATCAATGAAGCGTTTCGCGCGGTCGGGGACGGGGTCGCGACACCCCCGGACGTCGACCTTGCCATGCGGCTCGGGGCGGGCCATCCGCGCGGACCCTTCGAGCAGGTCGAGCGTGCCGGGGGTTCGCGGGCGGTCCTCGACCGGCTCGAGCGGATCGCCGCTCGAAGGGACGAGGTCGAGGGGCGCTTCGACCCGGCACCGCTGCTCATCGAGGCCGCGGCACGCTGATCGATCGGCCGGATGGCGGCGCCGTGGGCACGCTTGGCGTTCTTGTCGCATCATGCGCGAGACCCGTCCAGCCCACTCTGTCGACGGGGCTTTCGAGGCTCCAGTGATCCCCAGAACCATCGCCTTGTTGACGCTCGCGGCCGTGCTCGCCGCCTGCGGCGCAGCCACTCCGAGCGCCACGACCGGTCCAGCGGGCATCGGCGCCACGCCGACCGCCGGCACGTCCCCGTCCGCGGCCGCGAGCCCGGCATCGAGCGGCTCGCCAGCCAGTGGCTCGGCCCCGGTCTCGACCGCACCGTCCGAGTCGCCCGAGCCGTCGGTCGATAGTCACGGCGCGCCTGCACTCGAGGCGCTCCTGCCGACCAGGGTCGGGAACGTCGACATCACTCGACTCAGCCTGACCGGCAAGGACTTCTATGCGACCGGCACGCCCGAGTCGCGGACCCGCCTCGACGCCTTCCTCGCCAGCCTCGGCAAGACGGTGGCCGATCTCAAGGTCGCCGATGCCGCCGACCCGAGCGGACGCACGCTCCTCGACGTCGGCGCCTTCCAGGTGGTCGGCGCGAAGCCCGCCGACCTGCTGACCCAGTGGGTGACCTCGGCCAAGGCGGCCGCCCCGAACGCGGTCAGCGCGACCGAGACGACGATCGACGGGCGGGCCGTGACCAAGCTGGTCGACGGGACCCGCGAGGTCGGCGCGACGACCTACGTCTACGCCAAGGGGGACACCCTCTTCCTCGTCCTGGCCGACGACCAGGCGCTCGTGACGAGCGCGCTGTCGCAGCTGCCCAGGCCCTGACGAGCGAGGGACGACCGGCGTACGATGCCCGGACGCATCCCGCGACCCCGGGGCCGTGTCCCGTCGCTGGTGAGGAGAACCTGATGAATCGATCCACGTCCCACAACCCGAGCGTGGGGCGATCCGTGGCGGCTCTCCTGTCGATCTCGCTGGTAGCCCTGGTCGCGGCGTGCGGCGGGTCATCGGCCACGGCCCCTGCAGCGAGCGCTCCGGCGGTCGTCAACCCCGGTGGGAGCCCAGGCGGCAGCGATAGCTTCGGCGGGTTCGCCACGAGCGCCAAGCTCGAGGCCACCTTGCCCCAGACGGCCAACGGCGTCGCCCTCACGACCGGCTCGCTCAACGTCATCCAGTTGTACGCGACCGGATACACCGCCGCGAACTTCCTGACCGTCTTCTCATCCGCGCTCGGTGTGCCACCGAGCCAGATCGGAGTCGCCGCCGCCGTCGACGCGAGCGGCGGGACCATCGAGATCATCGCCGGCCAGTTCGTCGGCCAGACGAGCGCCGCCCTGCAGACCCAGATCGAGGCCTACGCCAAGCAGGTCGACCCGAATGTCGTCCTGGCCAACACGACGATCGGCGGCAAGCCGGTCACGACGGCGACGTTCCCGAGCTCGCACGCGGGCCCCACCATCTCGTACATCACCGGCGACACGATCTACCTCATCCAGTCGCCGGTGCCGGCGACCGCCGAGGACGCGCTCAAGCAGCTGCCCTGACATGGGACGCGCCCTTGACCGCCCGCTGCGCGACCCGTGGGTCGTGGCCGCGGTCCGGACGCCGATCGGACGGTATGGCGGCGCGCTCGCGACGGTCCGCCCGGACGACCTCGCGGCGGCGGTCCTGCGCGCCGTGGTCGAGCGGGCCGGGCTCGATCCGGCCCTGGTCGAGGATGTCATCCTCGGCTGCGCCAACCAGGCCGGCGAGGACAACCGCGATGTCGCCCGGATGGCCCTGCTCCTGGCCGGCTTCCCGGTCGAGGTCGCCGGGCTGACGGTCAACCGGCTGTGCGGGAGCGGGCTGCAGGCGATCAACTCGGCCGCCCACGCGATCCAGGTCGGCGACGGCGACGTGTTCATCGGCGGCGGGGTCGAGTCGATGACCCGGGCGCCGTACGTGATGGCCAAACCGGCGGCGGCGTGGGATCGCGGCTCACGCGAGCTCGAGGACTCGACCCTCGGCTGGCGCTTCGTCAACCCGAAGCTGGCCGAGGCGCACTACCCCTACTCGATGGGCGAGACCGCCGAGAACGTCGCCGAACGTTGGTCGATCGACCGGGAGCGGCAGGACGCGTTCGCCCTCGCCTCGCAGCAGAAGGCCGTCGCGGCGATCGAGGGCGGCCGGTTCGACTCGCAGATCGTGCCCATCCCGGTGCCCCAGAGGAAGGGCGACCCGATCGTCGTCAGCCGCGACGAGCATCCACGGGCGGACACGACCGCGGAGGCGCTCGGGCGGCTGCGTCCGGCCTTTCGCGAGGGCGGCACGGTGACGGCCGGGAACGCGTCCGGCATCAACGACGGGGCCTCGGCGGTGCTCCTGGTCGAGGCCGTCCGGGCCGGCGACCTCGGGCTGAAGCCGCTCGCCCGGATCGTGTCGACCGCGGTGGCCGGCGTCGACCCGGCGATCATGGGCGTCGGTCCGGTCCCGGCGACCCGGAAGGCGCTCGAGCGGGCAGGGATCTCGGTCGACGACCTCGACCTGGTCGAGCTCAACGAGGCGTTCGCCAGCCAATCGGTCGTGTGCATCGACGAGCTCGGGCTCGATCCGGACAAGGTCAACGTCAACGGCGGCGCGATCGCCCTCGGCCACCCGCTGGGGATGAGCGGCGGTCGGTTGATCACGATGCTCGTCCACGAGCTGGTGCGGACCGGGGGCCGCTTCGGCCTCGCCACGATGTGCATCGGCGTCGGGCAGGGGATCGCCACGGTGGTCGAACGGATCGAGGGCTAGCTGGACGTTCGGGTCCCCGCCGGGGGTATTTTCAGCGCGACGCTTGTCGAAACTCGTTGCCGTGCGTACCATGGCGACGGACGACAACCGATCCGACCCTCGCCCGGAGGACGTAGCGCATGCTCGAGACCCAGCCGACCTTCCTCGACCTGACCGACGCGGCCGCATCGAAGCTGCGCGAGATCACGGCCGAGGAGACCAATCCGGACGTCGGACTGCGTGTCTACGTCTACAGCGGTGGCTGCTCGGGCTTCAAGTACGGGATGATGATCGAGGATGCCCCGACCGAGGAGGACCGCGTCCTCCACGCCAACGGCGTCACGGTCTACGTGGACGGCAAGAGCGTCGATCTCCTCCAGGGCGCACAGATCGACTATGTCGATACGCTGATGGGCGCTGGCTTCACGGTCAACAATCCGAATGCCGTCAGCGCCTGCGGCTGTGGCTCGAGCTTCCGGACCGCCGAGGACTCAGGTTCGCCTCGGAGCTGCGCCCACTAGTCCTACCCTCGCTCCTCCTCAAGAAGCCGCCGGCCCCCACCGGCGGTTTCTTGATTCCCGCGGCACACGCCCTGGGGCGACGCGAACAGCCGTGACGTCGTCCCAGGGGTGGCGCAGCGTGGCGCGGTGACCATCGACCGCGACGCGCCGGTACCGAAGAGCGATGGCGCCGACCGACGGGCTGCCAGACCCTTCCTGCGTGCCCGAGAACGCCGCGGCACCGGAACGAGGGTGATCGACACGAGCCGACCGAGCGCCTCATGGCTCTACCTGGCCGCGGGTCTGCTGACCGCCGGCGTCTACTTCCTGCTGCCGTCCGGGAGTCTCGAGCAGGACCTGCTGTACGACGCGATCGGCGCCTCGGCGGTCGTCGCGATCGTGCTCGGCGTCCGTATCCGGCGTCCGGAACGCCCGATGCCGTGGCTCCTCCTGGCGGCCGGTCAGGCCTCGTTCGTCATCGGCGACCTCCTGTTCGTCTACTTCGACCACACGGGAGAACGCCCGTTCCCGTCGCTCGCCGATGCGTTCTACCTCGCCGGCTACCCGATCATCGTGGTGGGCCTGTTCCTGTTCATCCGGCGGCGGCTCGGCGGAGGAGACCGGTCGGGCCTGCTCGACGCCGCGATCCTGACGACCAGCGCCGGCGTCCTGACCTGGACCTTCCTCATGCAGCCGGCGCTCGTCGGCCAGGACATGGACCCGCTGTCGCTGGCGATCTCCGGCGCGTATCCCCTGGCCGACCTCGTGCTCATCGGCGTGACCCTGGGTCTGCTCGTGACGCCGGGCGCACGGACGACCTCGTTCCGGCTGCTGATCACGTCGCTCGTGTTGATGCTCGTCGCCGACCAGATCTACGCGCTCCAGAGCCTGTCCGACACCTATCAGTCCGGGTCCCCGCTCGACGTGCTCTGGCTGCTGGCCTACCTCACCGTCGGCAGCGCAGCGCTCCACCCGTCGATGCGGACGTTGAGCGAGGCCCATCCTGTCAACGTCACCTGGCTCGGTCCCGTCCGGCTCCTGTTCCTGACCGCAGCGATGCTGACCGGACCGCTCCTGATGACCGTCGGCCGGGAAGGGACCGACACCGGCCTGTGGGTCATCGCCGGTGGCTCGGCCCTGCTGTCGGTCCTCGTCCTCGCCCGCCTCGCCGGGTTGGTCGGGACCCTCGCCCGCGACGTCGAGCAACGCCGGGCGCTCGAGGAGCGACTCAGCCATCAGGCCTATCACGACGCGCTGACCGGATTGGCCAATCGACGTCTGTTCGTGGAGCGGGTCGCATCGGCGCTCGATCGACGGCGCAGCCCGGGTGGGCTGGCGGTCCTGTTCCTCGACCTCGACGACTTCAAGACCGTCAACGACGAGATGGGGCACGCGGCCGGCGATGCGCTGCTCGCCGCCGTGGCCGAGCGCCTGGCCGCTGCCTGCCGGGAGACCGATCTCGCCGCACGGCTCGGCGGGGACGAGTTCGGGGTCCTCGTGACCGAGCTGCAGGACGCATCCGAAGCGCGACCCGTCGCCGAGCGGATCCATGCCGTCCTGTCGAGCCCGGTGGAGATCGCCGGACGGATGGTGCCGGTCGGGGTGAGCCTCGGTGTCGCGGTGGACAGCGCGGAGACCCGCACCGCCGACGACCTGCTCGGGGCCGCCGACATGGCGATGTATCGAGCCAAGTCGGCCGGGAAGGGAACGGTCCAGACCGCACCACTCGACGTCCGGACCTCGGACGACGGCCCCGGTCGAGTCGGGGTGCGTCGTTCGCGCCCCGCCCCCGCCGCTCGTCTCGACGAGGGGTACCAGCCGACCTGACCGGCGGGATCGGCTCCTGGCCTACACTCGGGCCGATGGAGCTTCCGCTGTTCCCGTTGCACACCGTCCTCTGCCCGGGCGTGGCGTTGCCGCTGCATGTCTTCGAGCCGCGCTATCGAGCGCTCGTCGCGCGCTGCCTCGAGGAGGGCACGCCGTTCGGCGTCGTCCTCATCCGGGACGGCCGCGAGGTCGGCGCCGGACCGACCAGCATCGCCACCGTGGGGACGGTGGCCGAGATCCGCGAGGCCGGCAAGTTCAGCGACGGCCGCTACGAGCTCCTCATCGTGGGAGTCCGTCGGTTCCGGATCGAGTCGGTCACCGTCGGTCGCGAGCCATACCTCGTTGGCGACGTCGAGGAGCTCGAAGAGGACATCGGCGACCGGCTCGCGGCGCGCGCCCTGACCGACCGGGTCACCCAGCGGTTCGTTCGCTACCTCGCCCTCCTTCAGCCGGCCGAGGGCGAGGATGCCGACGAGATCGACGTCCAGGTCGAGCTCGAGGTCGAAGACGACCCGGCCGATGCGGCCGAACCGTCGAGGTCGGACGGCGCTCCCGATCCGCTCGATGACGTCGCCCGTCGGGTCGCCGTGCCGGACGATCCGACGATCCTGTCCTATCTGCTGTCGGGGATCATCCAGGTCGACCAGCCGAGGCGTCAGCAGCTCCTCGAAGCCCCGACGACCGAATCCCGGCTGCGCGAGCTGATCCGGCTGATCGATCGCGAGGTGGTCCTGCTCGACCGGCGGCTGCGCAACTTCAGCGTCGACCCGCGCACGATCGCGCTCCGCCGCAACTAGGGTGGACGTCCGGGAGGCCACTCCGGCCGAGCTCGCCGATTGGGACGCGCACGTCGTCGATGTCCCGACCGGGAACGTCCATCAGTCGCGAGCCTGGGCCGCGTATCGGGGCGGGTCGGGCTGGCAGCCGCATTTCCTGGTCACCGACGACGGTGCCCGGATCCTGGCCCTCGCCCGAGCGTGGCCCTTGATCGGCGGGAACGGGGTCTACGTGTCGCGGGGACCGTTGCCCGACGCCGACATGCGGCTCACCCTGGCCCGTCTCGAGGCGGTGACCAGCTGGCTTGCCGCGCGTGGCTCCGCCGTGGTCGCCTCCGACGCCGAGGTCCCGGCGGGCTCGGGCTACCCCGACCTGCTCGCCGCCGCGGGGTTCCACCGGATCGAGGAGCTGCAGCCGTCCCGACACCGCCTCGCGCTGGACCTGACCGGCGGACCCGATCCGGCGACGCTCCTGGCCGGGTTCAGCGCCACGACCCGGAACATGATCCGGGCTGCCGAGCGGAGCGACCTTCGGATCGTCCGGCTCGGGCCTGCGCCCCGTCCCGAGGCGGGGTCGTGGGCCGCGGAGCCCGGTGAGCCCCGGACCACGTCCGGGCCGGCCGGCCTCGACCTCCTCGAGGCGGAGCTCGACGTCCTGTACGGCTCGATGCGTGCGACCGCGGAGCGTCGCGGGTTTGGCCTGGCCTCGCGGACCCGATTCCTCGACTGGTCGCGACGGGCCTTCGCCGACGGCCACCTCGTCTACCTCGGCGCGCACGAACCCGGCGGCGCGCTGGTGGCGGGCGCCACGTTCTACCGCCACGGCCGACGCTGGACGTACTCCCACGCCGCCGACGACGGCCGCTTCCGGAAGGCCTACCCCGGCGCCGTCCGTCTCCTCGTCTGGGATGCCATCAAGGGCGCCCTGGCCGAGGGCCGCGACGAGATGGACCTCGGCGGCGTCGACGTCCCGGGTGCCCGGCGCCGGCCCGAACCTGGTGAGCCCGCCCACGGGATGCTCGCGTTCAAGGAATCCTTCGGAGCGCGCTGGATCGAGCTGAGCGGCGCCCACGAACGCATCCTCAGCCCCGTCCGCTACGGCCTGGGCCGGCTGACCTCGAAGGCCGCGGCCGTGGTCGGTCGCGGCGGCTGACCTACTCGGAGAAGCGCTCTTCCTTCCACGGGTCCGCGTCGTTGTTGTAGCCGTAGCGTTCCCAGAACCCGAGGATGTCGTGGTCGAGGAACTCGAGGCCGCGGATCCATTTGGCGCTCTTCCAGAAGTAGCGCTTGGGGACGAACAGCCGGAGCGGATAGCCGTGCTCCCGCTCGAGCGGCTTCCCGTCGAACGTATCGGCCAGCAGGACGTCGTCATCGTCGAGCACGGACAGCGGCAGGTTGGCCGTGTACCCCTGCTCGGAGTGCGCCAGGACGTGGGTCGCCCCGGGCTTGACCCCGACCGCCGTCAGGATCTCCTGGATCGCCACGCCCTCCCAGACGGTATCGAGCTTGGTCCACCTGGTGACGCAGTGGATATCGGTCCGGACCTCCTTGCGAGGCAGCGCCTTGAACTGGTCCCAGGTCAGCGTGACGGGGGCATCGACGAGGCCGAAGGCACGGAAGTCCCAGGTCGCGAGGTCCGTGTGCGGCACGGACCCGTAGTGGAGGACCGGGAACTTGTCGGTCTTGTACTGGCCGGGCGGGATGCGCTCGGCGATGGCGGGGTCCGTGGGCTTGCCGCCGAACAGGCGCTCGATCATGGCTGTCTCCGTGAGGTCGTCCTGTCCGCATGGTCCCACAAGGTGCCGGATCGTTCCGGATCGACGGCGTCGTGGCCCCGCGCCCGGGTCATGGCGCCGTGGCGTTCTCGACCCGGAGGACCCACAGTCCGGCGGCCTCGTCGACCAGGATCGGGACGTAGCGTGAACCGCCGATGACCGTCGGCTGGCTGATCTCGAGCAGCTTGTAGCGCGGGTCGGCCTGGTCGTCGTCGAGTCGATCGTGGTAGATGTAGGTGCCCGGCGTCGGCCTGCCCTTGGCGGGATCCAGGAACGTCTCGTAGGAGTACGCCACGTCCGTCAGCGGCAGGCCGAGGTCGGCGACCCCCTGCGCTCGGAGGGTCGGTGGCACGATGACCAGGGGGTGGTCGGCGATGTCCCTTCCGGGCGGCAGCCCGCGCCAGCTCGGTCGCGGGCCGAGCGCGGCATCGATCGCGGCGAACGCGCGCAGGGCGTTGGCGTGGAGCTTGACCTGGCTGGCGATCGACGCCCGGGTTGCCGTGTCGAACTGCGCGATCGGGGCGACCGCGAGGGCGACGAGCAGGCCACCGGCGATCGGCAGCACGAGCCGACGCGATCCGGGCTGCAGGAGCTGCCCGAGCCGACGGCGGATCTCGGGGACGTCCAGGACCGCGACACCGACGGCGGCGGCGAACAGCAGGCCCAGGTCGATCGGGACGAGGTAGCGCGACGACAGGAAGGTCCCGCGCGCGCCGGTCACGATGAACAGCCCCGCGATCCCGCCGACCACCCCGGCCAGGCCGATGGCCAGCGCCCAGCGCCGGCGGGTGACGAGCACGTAGATCGACGCCGCGGCCAGGGGGAGCAACGCGATCTGCCCCAGGAGGTGCTGCCACATCCAGCCGAGCATCTCGACCAGGTTCCGAACGTCGCGGCCCTCGGAGTTGGCGAGGGCGGTCGAGGTCCAGAAGAGGGGATCGCCGAAGACCGATCCGTCATGAGCCAGCAGGATCGGGATCGCCAGGAACCCGACGAGGGTCAGGTACGCCCGGCCGGGCGGCCGCCGGCGACCCTGTACGGCGGCTCGGATCTCGAGCAGGACGAGCGCGCCGAGGGCGACCGCCACGACCGCCAGGACCTCGGGTCGGACGAGCACGGCGAGCATCAGGGACAGCCCGGCGACGAAGTAGCGCGGCCGGCCTGCCGTGACCGCCAGCCCGGCGACCAGCAGGAACAGGGTCATCCAGGTGATCGCGTAGGCGAGGCTGATGTCGATGAGCAGGATCGGCGAGACGAGGAACGCGACGGCGGCGAAGGCACCGCTGGCGAAGCCACCGACCCGTTCGGCAAGCACGGCCGCGAGGACGACGCACAGCGCGAACGCGAGGATCGCCGCCCAGGCGACCGGCCGCCAGTCACCGGACAGGCCGTACAGCACCCCATAGACGAGGTCGAGGAGCGGCTTCGAGGTCTGGGTGAGGTGACCTTCGACCTGCTGTCCGGCGAGCAGCCGCTGGAACTCGATGACAGGAGCGACGGCGTCCGGCCCGACGGATCCGGACCGGATGGGGCGGACCGTCAGAACGGCGACGGCGACCGCCGCGATGAACAGCCCGGCCAGCATCCCGAGGCGCCATCGGCTGCTCAGGTTGGTCATGGTCGTCCGGAAGTCTAGGGTATCCTCCTCGGCGATGCCCTCCCCCGAAGAAGGTCCCGCGCCCCACCGACCCCGGGTCGTGATCGTGATGCCCGCCTACAACGCGGCACGGACCCTCGAGCGGACCTACGCGGACATCCCGCACGACAGCGTCGACCGGATCATCCTCGTCGATGATGTGTCCCGGGACGACACGGTCGAGGTCGCCCGGCAGCTCGGGCTGGACGTCATCATCCACCGCCAGAACCGCGGATACGGCGGGAACCAGAAGACGTGCTACGACGCCGCGCTGGCTGCCGGTGCCGACGTGGTGGTCATGCTCCACCCGGACTACCAGTACGACGCGACCCGGATCCCGGACCTGATCGCGCCCATCCTGGCGGGCGACAAGGACCTGATGCTCGGCAGCCGGTTCCTCGGCGACCCGATCGCGGGTGGGATGCCGCGCTGGAAGTACGTCAGCAACCGCTTCCTGACCGGCCTCGAGAACCGGGCGTTCGGCCTTCATCTGAGCGAGTACCACACGGGCCTGCGGGCGTATAGCCGGAGATTGCTCGAGGCGATCCCGTACCACCTCAACAGCGACGACTTCGTGTTCGACCAGGAGCTGATCAGCCAGGTCGTGGCCGCCGGCGGCCTCGGGATCGGCGAGATCGGCGTTCCGACCCGCTACTTCGAGGAGGCGAGCTCGGTCGGGTTCCAGCGCAGCGTCGTCTATGGTCTGGCGACGCTCCGCGTCGTCGCCCGCTTCCTGCTCCATCGGATCCGGCTTCGCCGCTCGCCCAAGCTGACCCCCCGTCCACCCGCGGCCTAGCGGCGTGAACCGCGGCGGCGGCGGACTGCTTCGAGCCGTCCTCGGGATCGCGATCTCGATCGCCTCGCTGTGGTTCGTCCTGCGCGGCGTGGACTTCGCCAGTGTCGGGGCCATCCTGCGCACCGCGGTTCCCGCCTGGATCCTCGCGACGGTGCTCCTCCAGGTCGTGGACGTGCTCTTCCGCACCGCTCGCTGGCAGCAGCTGGTCGCCCCGATCAAGTGGATCCGCTTCGCCTCGATGCTGGCCTACCTCCTCGTCGGCTATCTCGCCAACAACATCCTGCCGGCGCGTCTCGGCGAGCTCGTCCGAAGTCACTACCTCGGCGATCGCGAGGGGGTCAGCCGAGCCTCGGCGCTCGGGACGGTCGTGGTCGAGCGGGTCGTCGACACGGCGGTCGTCGTGACGATCGGTGCCATCGCGATCTTCGTCCTCCACATCCGGGGCGTCGTCGCCAGCGCGGTCCTCGTCGGTCTGGCGGTGACCGGCCTCCTGGTGGTGGGTCTGGCGATCGGGATCGTGGCCCACCGGTTGCCGGGTGCCGACCGGATCATCGCGATGGCCGAACGGCGGCCACGGATCGCCGAGGTCGGGCGCCGACTCCACGACGGCCTCGCGGTGGCCCGCCGACCACGGACGCTGACGGCCGCCGTCGGCCTCAGCGTCGCCGCCTGGGCCGCCAGCCTGCTGGCCGTCGCGACGGCCGGGCAGGCGCTCCGGATCGAGCTGACGATCGGCGAGGCGGCGCTCCTGTCGGCCGGGGTCGCGCTGGCCACCGCGATCCCGTCCGGCCCCGGGTACCTCGGGACGTTCGAGCTGGCGTTCGTCACGATCGGGACCGCCATCGGCCTGTCCAAGGACGAGGCGCTCGCCCTGGGCCTCCTCGTCCACGTGACGATCCTCGTCCTGACCTCGGTCGGCGGCGCGATCGCGTTCCTGCGACTGGGCTGGACCCGGAGCACGGCCGAGGTCGCCGAGGTGGCTCGGGGCCTGGTCGACGACGAGGGCACGGCGGACATGTGAAGACCCCGGCCGTGGGGTCGGGGTCTTCGAGCGCCGGGTCCGACCGTCCGCTACGGAGCGGGGTTGGCCAGGTCGCTCACCTTCTGGAGCTTGTACTTGTCGGCGGTCGCCTTGGTCACGACGAACGCGTTCTGGTCCGTCGCCGGGGCGAAGTCCAGGGCCGTCAGCTTGAGCGGAGCGAGCCGCGCATTGAGCTTGGTGACGGTCTCGGCGGCATCGCCGGTCGCCTCACCGGCCCGCTTGTTGACGAACTCGAGGGCGGTCGCCGCGTACTCGGCCAGGATGTCGATGTCGCCCTTCTGGAGCGCGGGGAAGACGACCTCGCGGTTCCCGAGCTGGAACTTGCGCTCCACCGTGAACCCGTTCGCCTCGAGGACCTGGGCGAAGATCTCGCCGAGGATCTCCTGCTCGTAGAAGTTGGTCGATCCGACCTTGACCTTGATCCCCGTCCCGGACGTCCCGCCGCTGGCCAGCCCGTTCGCGGCCAGCCAGGCGCCCGCGACCGACTTGGAGTCCTTGCCGTCGACGGTGACCTGCTTGTTGAGGTCGGTCAGCGCCTCCTGGGTCAGCTTGGCCATGAACGGGTTGATCAGGTCGGGCAGGCCCGGTGCCTTGGCCAGCAGGTCGTTCCGGACGACCGGGACGAGGTTGTCGGCCTTCTGCAGGTGCTTGTCATCCTCGAGCGCGACCAGGCTGTTGACCTGGATCGACGGGTCGGACGAGAACAGCAGCCCGACATCGACGAGGCCGGACTTGATGGCGCTCAGGCTGAGCGGGCCACCCGCGTCGAGCGGGAGGAATAGCTTGAACTCGACGCCGTAGGTGTCCTTGAGCCCGAGCACGCAGAACGGACGCTGCGGGCACTCCGGCGGGCCGCCGAGGGTGAGCTGGGATGCGATCGAGCCCGTCGGCGCCGCGGACGCGGGCGAGGCTGCGGTCGATGGACTCGTGACGGCTGACGCGGCCGCCGTCGGAGCGGCCGTCGCTGCGGTCGTGGCTGATGGACTGCTCCCACCCGACGTGCACGCACTCACGAGGAGCGCGACGATCGTCGCCCCGAGAGCGGCCCTGCGGAATGTCCGCATGGGTCCTCCTTCCTGATCGTCCGGCGGTCGCAATGGGCACGTCGCCTGAGACGTCCGGGGACTATACCGCGGGTCGCCTGAACCGTCAGTCGGCGTCGTCCGGTCGCGCGCGGTCGGGGTCCTGGGCGAGCCGGATCCCCGGCGATACGACCCTCCGCTCGGCCAGGGTCAGGCCCCGCTCGGTCACGACCGCGAGGACCGCCACGAGGATGGCGCCCGCCACGAGCATCGACTGGTCCTGGAGCGCGAACCCATCGACGATGTAGCGTCCGAACCCACCGCCGGCGATGAGTGCCGCCAGGGTCGCCGTGGCGACCGCGGCGACGGCCGCGGTCCGGAGCCCGGCGACCATGACCGGCATCGCGGCCGGCAGCTCGACCCGGGTCAGGACCTGCGACTCGCGCATCCCCATGCCGCGTGCCGCATCGACGGTCTCCCGGTCCACGCCTCGCAATCCGACATGGGTGTTCGCCAGGATCGGCGGGATCGACAGCAGGACGAGCGCCAGGAGCGGGGTCAGCAGCCCGAACCCGAGGATGGGGAAGAACACCAGGAGGAGCGCGTAGGAGGGGATCGCGCGACCGATCCCGGCCACGTTGACGGCCAGGGCGCCGCCACGGCCGGTGTGCCCGGTGTACAGACCGATCGGGACCGCGATGACGAGCGCCACGAGGATCGCCAGGCCGGCCAGCTCGACGTGCTCGATGAACCGGGTCGGGATCCCGTCGGCGCCCTGCCAATGGGTCGGATCGGTCAGCCAGCCGAACGCGCCGGTGATCCCGTCCATCGGCTCAGGACGCTCGTCGCGCCCAGGGCGTCAGCAGACGCTCGGCGACCTGGAGGAGGAGGTCGAGGACGAGCGCCACGACGATGATCAAGACGAAGCCGACGTAGATCATCGTCGGGAACTGCCGGTTGAAGCCGCGCAGCATCAGCTGCCCGAGACCGCCCTCCCCGATGACGGCGGTGACCATCACCAGGCCGACCGTCGTGACCGTCGCGATCCGCAGGCCGGTGAAGATGACGGGGA
The DNA here is from genome assembly GCA_963744115.1 of uncultured Chloroflexia bacterium. GTDB lineage: Bacteria > Chloroflexota > Limnocylindria > Limnocylindrales > CSP1-4 > Chersky-267. Next base: position 140,882 of record CAVUSI010000003.1, read on the forward strand.
GGGCCAGCGGAAGGTCCACCGCGAGCAGCCGCTGGCGACGGCCGTACCCCATGCCGTCCGCGGACTCGCGGATCTCGGCCGGGATCCCGTCGAGCCCGGCGAGGATGTTCCGGGTCAGGATCAGGAGGGTGTACCCGATCAGCCCGATCTCGGCGGTGACCAGGGTCAGCCCCGTGAACGGCACGAGGAAGGCGAACAAGGCGAGGCTCGGGATCGTGTACAGGATCCCGAACGTCGCCGTCACCGGGCCACGGAGGAACCCGAGCCGGCGGATGAGGAGGGCCGCTGTCAGGGAGATCAGCAGGCCGCACCAGACCGCGAGGACCGTCAGGACGAGGTGGTCGATCAGGGCTCCCGCGATGACGCCGAGGTTGTCGGCGATCCACTCCGGCTTGATCACGACGCGACTCCCTGCCGGGCGGGCGAGGCCGTCTCGTCGCCGGCGACCGGGGCGCTCAGCTCGGCGATGATCGCGTCGAGCCCGATGAGCCCGACGACCCGCCCGTCGCCGTCGACCAGGATCCCCTCCTGCACGCCCGAGTCGAGCAGCATCGACAGCGCATCCTTGAGCGTGGTCCGTCGCTCGAGCAGCGGCGACATCGGACTGGCCAGGTCGCGCCCGAGCGATCCGGTGCTCGGCAGATCCTCCTCCGCCACCCAGCCGAGCGGCCGGTCCGCTTCATCGATCAGGAGCAGGTACGGCGACGGATCGCCGGCCAGCCGTCGCCGGGCGTCGGCCGCGTCGTCGCCCGGCCTGGCCGTGACCGCCGGGGTGGGCGGCAGATCGCCGACCCGCACCAGCGACAGCCGTTTGAGCCCGCGATCCGCTCCGACGAACCGGGCGACGAAGTCGGACGCCGGGTTCGCCAGGATCTCCGCGGGTGGAGCGAACTGGGCCAGTCGGCCGCCGGCCTGCATGACCGCGACGAGGTCGCCCATCTTGATCGCCTCGTCGATGTCATGGGTCACGAACAGGATCGTCTTGGCCAGCTCCTCCTGGAGGCGGAGGAACTCGTTCTGGAGACGGTCGCGGACGATCGGGTCGACCGCTCCGAACGGCTCGTCCATGAGCATCACCGGTGGGTCGGCCGCGAGCGCCCTGGCGACCCCGACCCGCTGCCGCTCGCCACCCGACAGCTGGCTCGGATAGCGATCGCGGTAACGGCTCGGATCGAGGCCGACGAGGCCGAGCAGTTGGTCCGTCCGCTCTCGCCGCCGAGAACGGTCCCAGCCCAGCAGGCGCGGCACGACCGCCACGTTGTCGCCGATCGTCTGGTGAGGGAACAGGCCGGTCGACTGGATGACGTAGCCGATCCCGCGGCGGAGCTCGGTCACGTCACGGGTGGCAGCGTCGACACCGTCGATCAGGATCCGCCCCGACGTCGGCTCGATCAGCCGGTTGACCATCTTGAGCGAGGTCGTCTTGCCACACCCGGACGGTCCGACGAGGACGCAGATCCGGCCGGCCGGCACGGCCAGCGACAGGTCGTTGACCGCCCCCGGCGTCCCCTTCTCGGTCCTGGCGTAGACCTTGGTGACATGGTCGAACTCGACGGTCGCCGCTCGCCGATCGAGACGCGAGCCCTCGCCGCCGTCGCTCGGGATCGGTGCGCTCGCACCTGCGCTGTCGGCCATCGCCACGGGCTGGGCACTCCTCCGGGTGTGGCCCGAACGGTACGGCAAATGGCGCGTGGACTCGATCGCGACGGCGCGCCGCTTCCTCGGTTCAGGCTCCGCGCATCGTGGACGCTCCGGTTGATCCCGCAGCTCGCGCAGAAGCGCGGGTCCCCGGCGTTGTCAGCCCCGCAGGTCGGGCATGGCCGACTCACGGCCGCAGTCTACTCTCGGGTCGTGGGCCATCCGCCGGCGGGCACGACCCGACGTCGGATCGTCGGCGCCCGGCGGTCCGGGCTCAGCCCGCGTCGATGAGCGGCTTCACCTCGCCGATGAACCGCTCGAGCGACTCGACGTCGTAGGGGTTCGGCTGCTCCGAGATGACCGTCCGGAAGCCCATCTCGACGTACGGTCGAAGGCGGTCCGCGAGCTCTTCCGGGGTCCCGTTCCAGAACGTGTCGTCGTCCTCGACCTCGCTCAGGGGGGTCTTGTTGAAGGCCATCGCCTCGCGCCAGACCCGGTCCGCCGCCGCGTGCGTGTCGCGGATCGTGACCTTGACCCCGAGCGTGAACTCGATCTCGGACGGATCGCGGCCGACGGCGGCGCAATGCTCGTGGAGGACGTCGATCTTGTGACGCATGAGCTCGACCGGGCCCATCGCGTTCCACATGTCGGCGTAGCGCGCGACGGTCCGGAGCGTCTTCTTCTCGCCGCTCCCGCCGATCATGATCGGCAGCTTTGCCTGGACCGTCGCCGGCTGGTGCCGCAGGTCGTCGAACGCGTAACGCCCTCCGGTCGCGGACGTGACCGAGCCGCCGTCCAGGACCTGCCGCATCGCGCCGACGGACTCGTCGAGCCAGTCGAGCCGCTGCCCGAAGCCCGACCCGAAGTCGATCCCGTGGGCGCGGTGCTCCGGCTCCATCCAGGCACCCCCGATCCCCAGGATCGCTCGGCCGCCGCTGATGTGGTCGAGGGTCGAGGCCGTCTTCGCGACCAGCCCCGGGTTGCGGAACGTGTTGGCTCCGACGAGCAGCCCCAGGCGGGTCTGCTCCGTCGCCATCGCCCACGCGGCGAGCGTGGTCCAGCCCTCGAAGATCGGCTGGTACGGGTCGCCGAAGATCGCATAGAGGTGGTCCCACGTCCACAGGTGGGCATAGCCGAGCCGGTCGACCCGCTTCGCGGCGTCGAGCATCTCGGGCCAGGTCGCCGCCTGGCTCCACAGGAGGATCCCTAGCTTCAGGTCGCGGTCGGGCACGTCGTCCCTCCTGTCTGTCGGGGGTGCTGGCAGGCCCTAACGGTACGCGAGGCGGGGGATGTCCATCGGCCCGGGACGGTCGACCGGCCCGGATCGGCCGGTCGCTGCTCGCCGGGCCTGCAGCCTTGCTCTCGGCCGGACGGATCAGCCGAGTGGCAGGGTCGCCAGGTCGCCCTCGATGAGCTCCCGGTCCTCGGCGTCCGCGACGCGGGCGAGTGCGTCGCGCGAACGGTCTCGCCACGTCCCGGCGGCGACCGGGTCGCCGGCGACCGCATGCGCCCGGGCGAGCGCCTCGTACGCCCCGGGGAGATCCCAATCCTCGATCCCTTCGCCGCCCACCTCGAGGATGGCCAGGCAGCGTCGCGCGTGCCAGACGGCGGGCTCGCCTCGGCCGAGCACGGAGTACACGCGCGAGCAGAGCCACTCGCCCCGTGCCCGGTTGGCCGGGAGACCGATCGCGTCCCAGTGGAGGCGCGACGCATGAGCGGCGTGGATCATCCGGTCGACGTCGTCCGCCGAGCGGTCCTCCTGCTCGAGCAGCGTCCACGTGTAGTTGTAGAGACCCGCCGCCAGCTGGCGCTGGGTCGTCGGGTCGAGCTCGGGTGGCATCGGAGGTCGGCTCACGAGCGGCTCCTTTCGGTTGATCGATCCGCGGATGTGGTGAAGGACGTGCTGGCCTCGAGCGACCCTGGCCTCGATCCTGAGGCGGTGTCGGTCGAGCGCGGCGAGCCGCTCCAGCTCGTCCGGTGCATCGAGGACGCCAGCGATCTCGTCGAGCGGCAGGTCGAGCTCGCGGAGCCGGGCGATCGTCCGGGCGCGCTCGAGCTGCGCCCTGCGATACCGGCGATAGCCGGTCCAGGGATCGACCTCGGCCGGCTCCAGCAGGCCCAGCTCGTCGTAGTGACGAAGCGCACCGATGCTGAGGCCGGACAGCCGGGCGAACCGGCCGATCGACAGGATGTCGTCCACGGCGGCGATCGTCTGGTCTCGACCCGGTCGAGAGTCAAGCCCCGACTGCAGTCCTCGGCGGTCAGGCGTTGTCGAGCTCACGGGAGATCGCCCGGAGGATGAACCGGGCGGCCTCGGCGCTCTTCCCGCCGAGCTTCTGGTCGTCGTCCTGCTCGAGTGCGACGTCGAGGTCGCCGAGCATCGCGTCGAGGGCCGGGGTCCGGACCAGGGCGCCCGTCGCGAACGCCTCGTCGAGCCGGACGACCGCCCGCCGGGCGTTGTCGACCGCGTGGCCCTTGTCGTCGATGATCGCCCGGACCTCCGACCGCGCCGCGTTCGCCGCCGGACCCGCGCTCGCCATCAGCTCGTCCGCTCGATCCGGGCGACCGGGATCGTCTCGCTACCGGACGACCGGCCGACATCGACGACGCCCGGTCCGGGAGTGTCGGGCCCGCGCTGGCGGGCCGCCCAGTCCGTGTCGAGCATGCTCATCTGGAGCTCGTCCCAGTACCGCCCGTCGCGCCAGATCGACTGGCGGGCGCGGCCCTCGACCACGAAGCCTGCCTTGCGATAGGCCCGGATCGCCCGCTCGTTGAAGGCGAACACGGAGAGAGCCACGCGGTGGAGGCCGAGTCGCTCGAAGGCGTGCTCGATCATCAGGGTCGTCGCCTCGGTGCCGTAGCCCAGGCCCCAGGCATCCTTCTCGCCGATCGTGATGTGGTACAGCGTCGAGCCGTTGTCGCCGTCGAGCTGACTGAAGGCGCACGTGCCGATCAACCGCTCCGAGTCGCGTAGGTGGATCGCCAGGGCCATCGAATCGGGTCCGACGACGCGAGCCTGGAAGAACCGGTCGATCTCCGCGACCGGCATGATCCCCTCCTGGTAGCGGGTGAGTCGGGCCACCTCAGGATCCGCGTACCAGCGACGGAAGGCCAGCAGGTTCTCGGGCACGTGGCGCCGCAGGACGATCCGCTCGCCCGTGATGGAGTCCGGGAACCAGCCGCGATGGATCATGGGCGACGAAGGTATACCATCGCCGCCATGCGCCGCTGGAGCGAGGTGGCCGAGCGGGTCGCTGCCACGACGCGCACCTCCGAGAAGACCCGTCTGCTCGCCGACGAGCTGCCCACGCTGCCCCCGGACGAGCTGCCGATCGCCGCGGTCTTCCTGGCCGGCCGCCCGTTCGCCGAGGTCGACGGGCGTTCGACCGGGTTGGGCTGGGCGACCATCGCGGCCGCGGTCACTGGGCTCGCCGGGGTCCCGGCCGGCGCGCTGGGCGAGGCGTACGATCGGTCCTCCGACCTCGGCGTCGCCGTCGCCGACGTCCTCGGTCGGGCGAACGGGTCGCGTCCCGAGATCGGTGAGCCGCCGGCCCTCGTCGACGTGGCCGCCGCCTTCGCCGCGATCGAGGCCTCGTCGGGGCCTGCCGCGAAGGGGGCCGTCTTCACCGACCTCCTCGCGCGATGCGATCCGTTGACCGCGAAGTACGTCGTCAAGATCCTGTCGGGCGACCTTCGGATCGGGCTCCGCGAGGGGCTCCTCGAGGCCGCGATCGCCGCCGCGTTCGGTCGACCGCTGGACTCGGTCAAGCGGGCCGGCATGCTGACCGGCGACGTCGGTGCCACCGCGGTCCTGGCCCGCGACGACGCCCTCGACAGCGCCAGCCTGCGCCTGTTCCATCCCCTCAAGTTCATGCTCGCCTCGCCCGCCGAGGACGCCGCCGAGATCATGGCCCGGCTCGGGCCGACGGCCTGGGTCGAGGACAAGTACGACGGGATCCGTGTCCAGCTGCACCGGGCCGGGGACGAGGTCCGCCTCTACAGCCGCGACCTGCACGACGTGAGCGGCCAGTTCCCCGAGGTCGTCGATGGAGCTCGCGACCTGCCCTGGGACGGGATCCTCGACGGTGAGCTGCTGGCCTATCGGGACGGCGCGGTCATGCCGTTCGTGGCCCTCCAGAAACGGCTCGGCAGGAAGGCGCCGTCGACCTCGATCCGGGCACAGGTCCCGGTCATCTGTGTCGCCTTCGACGTCCTGGCCATGGGGCCGCGCGGCGGGCGGGTCGAGCCCGGCCTCGACGCTCCGCTGTCCGACCGTCGCGAGCGGCTCGAGGGGCTCGGCCTGCCGCTCGTCGGGGACGGTGGCGTCTTCGCTCTGTCCCATCGCGTGTCGGTCGGGTCGGTCGACGATCTCGAGCTGGCGTTCGCCGATGCCCGCAGCCGCAACAACGAGGGGTTGATGGTCAAGGATCCCACCAGCCCGTATTCGCCGGGTCGCCGCGGGCTCGGCTGGCTCAAGATGAAGAAGGCGCTGGCGACGATCGACTGCGTCGTGGTCGGCGTGGAGGTCGGTCACGGCAAGCGCCACGGCGTGCTGTCCGACTACACCTTCGCCGTCCGCGACGACGCCTCCGGTGCGCTCGTCACGATCGGCAAGGCCTACAGCGGGCTGACCGACGCCGAGATCGCCGAGATGACGGCCTGGTTCGAAACCCACACGTTGGAGCGGTTCGGGCGCTATCGCGTCGTGGAGCCGACCGTCGTCGTCGAGATCGCCTTCGACGTCATCGTCCGCTCGAATCGCCATCGATCCGGGTTCTCGCTGCGGTTCCCCCGGATCGCCCAGCTTCGACGCGACAAGACCGTGGCCGAGATCGACACGGTCGCCGACGTCGAGGCGATCTGGCGGGGCCTCCAGCACGGCCCGGAGCACCTGGTGACAGCACGCGCCGGGAGTCGGCCGGAGGACTGAACTCGGACTGGTCCGGGTCCGGGGCCGGGCGTATCCTGTGCGGATGTTCGCTCCTGCCCAGCAGACGGAGCTCACGCTCTACACCGACTCGTACATCGTCCGAGGGACGGTCGAGACCCGAGAGCGGCGAGTCACGGACATCCTCAACCACGCCGAGCACGACTTCCTCGTCCTGCGTCAGACCACCCTCGACGAGTACGGCTCGAGGGCCATGAGCATCCAGTCCGAGTACTCGCAGGTGAACCTGGCCAGCGTCCTGTTCGCGGTCGCCCAGGACTTCGTCGGTCCGGCGCCCGAGCTGCGGATGCCCAAGGTCCCCGAAGAGGCGATGATCATCGTCCCGCCGTTCCGTTTGACCGGGCGGATCCATCTCCTGCCGGAGCGCAACCTCGCCGACGCCCTTGGCGAGCTCATCGGCCGGTTCATCCCGGTCACCGATGCCGCGTTCTGGTCGGACACCGTCGCCGAAGCCCGGCAGACGGCGACGATGGTCGCGGTCAACCACGCCCGGACCCAGATCTTCGCTCCACACCGCGTCGTCGACCCGTGGGCGGACCTGCCCGCCGACCACCCCGGGGACCGCGGCTAGGCCGTCAGCGGTCGACCGGCAGATCGAGCCGGTCGCCCCATTCCGCCCAGCCGCCGTCGTAGACCGCGACGTCGTCGTGGCCGAGGAGGGTCAGGACGAAGGCGAGCTTGGCCGCAGCGATCCCCGAGCCGTCGTAGCAGACCATCCGGCGACCGCGGGTGACGTTCGCCTTGAGCAGCCCGTCGCGGATCGCGTCGGCCGGCCGGAACCGGCCCGTCCCGGGCTCGGTCATCGTCGAGACGGGCACGTTGACGGCACCGGGGATGTGTCCCAACCGCCGGGTGTTGCCCTCGAACCCGCGGTACTCGGCCGGAGCGCGTGCGTCGAGGAGGAGGACATCGGGCGAGCCCATCAGACCACGCACGTCCGTCGTGGTCAGGCGCATCCGCGGCACGGCATGCGGGATGAATGCGGCCGGCGTCGGTGGCAGGGTGGCGGTCGAGACCTCGCGCCCGGCGGCCGTCCAGGCGGCCAGGCCCCCGTCGAGGATCCGGCTCGACTCGAGGCCGTACGCCCGGAGACTCCACCACGCTCGAGCGGCGTACAGGCTTGCGGTGTCGTCGTACAGGATCACCGTGGCCCCGGCCCCGACCCCGAGCCGGCCGAGCGCCGACGCGACCTGGTCCGGGCCCGCCAGCAGCATCAGCGGGCTGTCGTCGGGTCGGTCGACGAGGTCGGTCGACCAGTCGAGGTAGGCGGCGCTGGGGATATGACCCGCCGCGTGTGCGGCCCGTCCGGTCCCATCCGGCCGAGACCGGACGTCGAGCACGCGGATCTCGGGACGACCCAGGTTCTCCGCCAGCCAGTCCACCGTGGCCAGGAGCTCCGGGCGGGGGTAGCCGCTCACGCCTCGTATCATACGGACCCGTGGTGACCCCATTCCTCCCGGACGACGAGAAGCTGGCGGCCGTCCGAGAGGCGCTCCCGGCGACCGCGGCGGGGATCTACCTGAACGCCGCTGCGGTCGGCCCGCTGCCGGCGGAGACGCATCGGGCGATGGCCGAGCAGGCGGACCGCGAGCTGCGCGTCGGCCGGGCCAGCCCGGACGACTTCCTCGAGCTGCTCGAGCGGATGGACGAGGCTCGCGGAGTGATCGCCGCCGTCGCCCGAGCGGATCCGGCCTCCATCGTCCTGACCCACTCGACGAACGAGGCGATCGACCTCGCGACGCGGGCGATCGACTGGCGGCCCGGTGATCGAGCCGTCATCGGCCGGCTCGATCGTGCCGGCGCCATCGGAGCGCTGGCGAGCCTGCCCGATCGGGTCGGGATCGAGCTGGTCGAGGCCGAGGTCGGCGTGGACGGCGGCGACAGCCTCGGGGGCGACGACCGTGATGAGGAGCGCGTGCTGGCGGCGTTCGACGCCGCCATCGTCCCGGGGACGAGGCTCGTGTCGGTCGGGCATGTGGACTGGACCACGGGTCGGCGGCTGCCGATCGGGCGGATCGCCGAGCTCGCCCATGCCCGCGGTGCGCTCATCGCGGTCGACGGGTCCCAGGCGATCGGCGCGATCCCCGTCGATGTGACTCGCGCCACGGTCGACTTCTACGCGATGCCTGCCCACAAGTGGCTGCTCGGGCCGGAGGGGATGGCGGCGCTCTACGTCGCGCCGAGCATCGCGGTCGGGGATCCGTCGGCCCTGGCCTCGTCCTCGCGACGGTCCGAGCTATCGGGGTTCGGTCGGGCGCCCGTGGTCGGGATGGCCCGCAGCATCGCCTGGCTATCGATGTACGTCGGCCTCGAGTGGGTCCACGACCGAGGGTCGACGCTGGCGCGCTCGCTCGCCGGTCGACTGGCCGCGATCCCGGGGGTCGAGGTCGTGACCCCGCGCGGGGCGATGGCGACCCTGGTCGCCTTCCGGGTCGCCGGCTGGTCCGCGGAGGGCGCATTCGACGAGGTCTCGCGAAGATCGTTCGCCATCTTCCAGACCGTCCCGGGCGATGCGCTTCGGGTCGGCGTCGGCTTCTACAACAGTGAGGAGGAGCTCGAGCGGTTCGCCGCGACCGTCGAGCTGGTCGCCGCGCACACGCCCGAGACGATCCCGCCGCGGCGCACCCTGACGATCATCGGGGACGGCGGGTGACCGTCGGTGACGGCGCCGGGCGCCCCGCGCCACCCGACGGGATCCGGCGGCGCGGCTGGGTCGAGGTGCGCTGGCGCCAGTTCCGGAACGCCCCGCGACCGATCGTCCGGGCGGTCCTCAGCCCGCTCGTGGTCGCGATCGTCCTTGGGTCCCTGTACCTGCTCTACGACGTCGCGCTGTCGCGCGGCGCCGTCCTGCCCGGCGGCGATCTGCGGTCCCTGGCCGTGCTGATCTTCGTCGCCCTGGTCCTGGCGGTCGGGACGGCTGTCACCTACCTGATCGTCCCGCAGCCGACCGGCCCGGGAACACATCGGACGCGGAGCGTCTGGAGTGCGGCTCTCGGCTTCTTCGCCGCGGTCCCGATCGCGTACCTGGTCCTGGTGGTCGAGGCCCAGGTCCTTCGCCCGCTGCTGGGGTGAGCCGGCCCACGGGACGGGACGTTCGTTCGGGGTCGTGGTCCGGACGCACCGCTTCCACGTTCGGGGGCCCATCCGGGACTAGCCCCTCCGTACCATTCCGCGCTATCGTGCGGTCGCTATCATCTGCCCCGGGACCGTCGCCATCGACGGTTTCGATGGAATCGTCCGAGGTCGCGCGTGTCATCTGAAGAGCACCACCTCGCTCTGCCCAAGCTCTACGGTGCCCCCGCGTACGCCCGTCCGCCCCGCTCCCTCGAGATCATCGAGCGGCCGATCGACCCGGACGACCTTCCCCTCGAGCTCGAGCGGACCGACGACGAGCACGACCTGGTGTCGCGACTGAGCGGCAGCCCGTTCGCCCCGGTCCTGACCGCACCGACCAATGGTCATGGGCAGCGGCACGCCATCCAGGGCCGTCCGTTCCGCCTGCGGTCCCTGACCGAGAAGCTCTTCCGGGGCGACTGACCCCGGCCGGGGCCCGGCGCCGTCCAGCGTGCCCGGTCCCCAGAGACGCCCAGGAGCCGATACCTAGACATCCACCCGCGTTGCTGCGTACGATACGCGGCATGTCCGCACCCGACGCCCGCATGCTCCGGATCGGCGAGGCCGCCGAGCTGCTCGGGGTCGGAGTGGACACGCTTCGACGCTGGGAGGCGGACGGCCGGCTCGAGACCGTCCGGACCGAGGGGGGGCAGCGCCTCGTCGCGCTCGCCGAGGTGAGCCGGCTCCTGGCCGAGCGACGACGGTCCACCAGCGACCGCCCCATCGTCGCCCAGTCAGCGCGAAACCGGTTCAGCGGGATCGTCACCCGGGTCGAGCGCGACGGCGTCGTCGCCGTCGTCGAGGTCCTGTGCGGACCGCATCGGCTGGTCAGCCTGATGACCGCCGAGGCCGTCGACGACCTCGGGCTCGCGGTCGGCGTCGAGGCCGTCTGCGTCGTCAAGGCGACCCAGGTCATCGTCGAGATCCCCGCCGCATGACGAAGGGGAGTCCCATGTCCGCCAGCCGCCGGTCCAGTCTGCTCGTCGTCGTGGCGCTGCTGGCCGTGGCCTGCTCGAGCGACGGTTCGACGGTCGCGCCGTCCGCGGCGGTCACCGCCGCGCCACCCACCGCTGGTCCGTCGGTCGCGGCATCGAGCGCCCCGAGCGCCGCCGCCGAGGTCGACCTCACGGTCTACGGCGCCGCCTCGCTCAAGAAGGCGTTCGGCGACATCAAGACCGCCTATGAGGCGGCGAACCCCGGCGTCAAGCTGACCATGTCGTTCGACGCATCGAGTGCGCTCGAGACGCAGATCGAACAGGGCGCCCCGGCCGATGTCTTCGCCTCCGCAGATACGAGGAACCCGCAGAAGCTCGTCGATGGCGGGTTCGCGACCGGGCCGGTCACGAACTTCGCGGGCAACAAGCTCACCGTCATCGTACCGACGGCGAACCCGGGCGGTGTCGCCTCGCCTGCCGACCTGGCCAGGACGGGGCTCAAGGTCGTCGGCGCGGGTGACGACGTGCCGATCACGAAGTACGCCAACCAGCTCCTCGACAACCTGGCGAAGCAGGCGGACTACCCCGCCGACTTCGCGACCAAGGTCAAGGCGAACATCGTGTCCAAGGAGGACAACGTCGCGGCGGTCGTGTCGAAGGTCGAGCTCGGCGAAGGGGACGCCGCGATCGTCTACGTCACGGACGCCAAGGGCTCGGCCAAGCTGACCCCGGTCCCGGTGCCGGACGCCGCGAACGTCCCGGCGACCTACGGCGCGGTCCCGGTCGAGGCGTCGAAGAACCCGGCGGCGGCCGCAGCGTTCATCAGCTGGCTCGCCGGGCCCGACGGCCAGGCGATCCTCGCGAAGTACGGGTTCCTCGCGCCGTCGTGAGCGCAGGCGATCGCGTCCGATGACCGGCAGCGCGGTCGCGCGGCCGGGGAGGCGGCCGACGACCCGTACCCAGGCTCGGTCGTCGCTCCGATCGATCCCGCCCGTCGTCATCCTGGTCGCGGCGATCGCCGTCGCGCTGCTGGCGCTGCCGGTCGTCGCCCTCCTGGTCAAGGCCATCGGCGGGGGCGCGCTGGCCGGGGCGTTCTCCGACCCCGCGATCGTCGCCGCGCTGACGCTCAGCCTGGTCACGACGGGAGTGAGCCTGGTCATCACCGTGGTCCTCGGGACGCCGCTCGCGTTCGTGCTCGCCCGACGCCGCTTCCCCGGCTCGCCGCTCGTCGAGGCGATCGTCGACCTGCCGATCGTCCTTCCGCCGTCGGTCGCCGGACTGGCGCTGCTGCTCGCCGTGGGTCGCCGCGGTCTCCTCGGCGACCCGCTCCACGCGGTCGGGATCGAGCTGCCCTTCACGACCGTGGCGGTGATCCTGGCCCAGACGTTCGTGTCGGCGCCGTTCTTCATCCGGGCGGCGCGCTCGGGGTTCATCGGCGTCGACTCCGACCTCGAGGACGCGGCGCGCTGCGACGGTGCGGACGAGTGGGCGGTCGTCCGGCGGATCACCGTCCCGCTCGCCCGAGCGGCGCTCGCCTCCGGCCTGGTCCTCAGCTGGGCCCGGGCGATGGGTGAGTTCGGCGCGACGATCATGTTCGCCGGCAACGTCCAGGGCCTGACCCAGACCCTGCCCCTCGTGGTCTACTCCGAGTTCCAGTCGAGCCTCGACGCCTCGATCGCGGCGGCCGCGATCCTCGTCCTCGCCGCGCTCGGCGTCCTCCTCGCGGTCCGGATCGTCCACTGGCGATCGGTCTTCGCCGGCAGCGCGGTCCTGCCATGACCCACGACCAGCCTCCCGACCAGCGCCGTGGCTGCCGCCCGGTGCGCCGGGCGATATGAGCCGACCGCTTCGGGTCTTCGCGGCCGGATCGCTCCGTCCGGCCTTCGAACCGAGCCTGACGGGGCCGTCCGCGTGGCCCGACGGACCGGTCGTCTTCCGCTACGCCAACGCACGAGACCTCGCCCACGCGATCGAGCGCGGCGAGCTGGCCGATGTCTTCGCCTCGGCCAGCTCGACCGACCCTGCTCGTCTCGAGGCGTCCGGTCGCCTGGCGCGGGTCGTGCCGTTCGCGAGGAACCGGGTGGTGATCGGGGTGCCCGCCGAAGGGCCGAGCCGGATCGAGGACGTCGCCGACCTCGGGCGGCCCGGCACGAGGGTGGTGATCGAGATCGCCGGCGTCCCGCTCGGCGAGTACACGCGCGAGGCGCTCGGACGACTCGACCGATCCGGACCTGGCCGAGGCGATCCTCGGGAACGTCGTCAGCCAGGAGGTCGACGTCGCGTCGGTCGTCGCCCGCCTGACCGACGGGTCGGCCGACGCCGGCTTCGTGTATCGAACCGATGTGCTGGCCTCCGAGGGGCGACTGTCGACGATCGAGCTGCCACCGGAGGCCCGGGTCGAGGCGACCTACTGGGTCGGTCTCGTCCGCGGGTTCGATCGCGGGGCGCAGGCGCGATCGTGGCAGGACTGGCTGCTCGGCCCGACAGGCCGGGGCCTGCTGGAGGCCGCCGGGTTCGACGCCGTGGAGCCGGTGCTAGCATCCGGTCCGACGGGGGAGTAGCTCAGCGGTTGAGAGCAGCCGTCTTATACACGGCCGGTCCCTGGTTCGAATCCAGGCTCCCCTACCAGCCTCGGGTCCGTCGATCGGGGCTGGCGACTCGGCCGAGTCGCGTGGTACGAATCGCGCCATGACCGCGAGCGCCGCCACCGTCCGACCGCGGTGGCATTACGCCTTCGTCGTCGCCCTGGTCACGTTCGCGGTGATCATGGTCAGTGCCGGCGTCCGGGCGGTGCCCGGTGTCCTGATCAAGCCGTTCGAGGACGAGTACGGCTGGAACCGGGGCAGCATCTCGCTCGCCGTCGCGATCAGCATCCTCGCCTACGGCTTCGCGGCGCCGCTGGCGGGCGGCCTGATCGATCGCTTCGGGCCGCGCCGGATCGCGGTCGCCGGGTGTGCCCTGATCGCCTGCGGCCTGCTGCCGATGCTGTGGATGACCCAGGAGTGGCAGCTGTTCCTGTTCTGGGGCCTCGTCGTCGGGGCCGGGACCGGCGCGATCGGGGGCGTTCTCGGGGCGACGATCGCGACCCGCTGGTTCCGGACCCATCGCGGGATGGTCGTCGGGCTGTTCGCCGCGGCGTCGTCCGCGGGCCAGCTCATCTTCCTGCCGTCGCTGGTCGCCCTGTCCGTGTCCAGCGGCTGGCGGGCCGCGATCGCGGCGTTGGCGATCGCGGTCATCGCGGTGACGATCCCGACCCTGTTCTTCCTGCGCGATCGCCCGTCGGACCTCGGGATCCAGCCGTACGGCGACGACGGCTCGAAGGAGGCGGCCGAGCTGGAGCGGGCGGAAGCCACCCACGGCTCGACGCTCCGCCAGGCCGCCCATACGCGTGACTTCTGGCTCCTCGCGTCGAGCTTCTTCGTCTGCGGGTTCACCTCGAATGGCCTGATCGGGACGCACCTCATCCCGCACGCGGTGGAGCACGGGTTCACGGAGGTCACGGCGGCGACCGCGGTCGGCCTGATGGGGATGATGAACGTCGTCGGCACGCTGGCCAGCGGCTGGCTGACCGACCGCTACGACAACCGCCGGCTGCTCGCCTTCTACTACGCCTTCCGAGCCCTGTCGATCGCCTTCCTGCCGGTGATCCTGGCCGTGCCCTGGCTGTTCGTGTTCGCCATCGTCTACGGTCTCGACTGGATCGCGACCGTCCCGCCGACGGTCAACCTCACGTCGCGGCTCTACGGCCGGGCGCACATGGGCACGATCTACGGCTGGATCTTCTGCTCACACATGATCGGTGCCGCGCTGGCCGCCTATCTCGGCGGCGCGGTCCATGACGCGCTCGGCGACTACACCTCGATGTTCCTGGCGGCGAGCCTGCTCGGCTTCATCGCGGCCGGGCTGGCGATGCGGATCTCGATCCCCGGCCGACCCGACCCGACCCCCGAGGCGACCCCCGCCGCGGCGTAGCTCGTCGCTACCAGGGCAGGATCTGGCGAAGAGCGAACAGGACGTTGGCCGGGCGCTCGGCCAGGCGGCGCATGTACCACGGGTACCAGTGCTCACCGTAGGCGATGAGACAGCGCACCTTGAATCCGCGGGCTGCGAGCTTGCGCTGCTGGTCGACCCGGATGCCGTACAGCATCTCGACCTCGATCTGCCCTGGCTCCAGGCCGATCGCCCCCCCGGACCGGGCGATCTGCTCGACGAGGTCGACGTCGTGCGTGCCGGCCTGGAACCGGGCCCCGCCGTCGCGGACCGCCTGGATGAATGTGGTGGCGATCCCCAGGAACGCCGCGTCGACCTCGCGCTTGGCGTGGTAGGCGATCGCGGCCGGCTCGGCGTAGGCGCCCTTGACCAACCGGATGGCCGGTCGGATCGGGAGGAGTCGCTGGACATCGGCAGGCGTCCGATGGAGATAGGCCTGGAGGCACAGTCCGACGTTCTCGTGCCCGGCCCGGACCCGCTCGTAGAAGGCGATCGTGCCTTCCACGTAGTCGCTGCCCTCCATGTCGATCCAGGCGAACGTCCCGATCTCGGCCGCCCGCGCGGCGATGGACTCGAAGTGCCGAAAGGCCGCCTCGACGTCGAGGTCGTAGCCGAGCTGGGTCAGCTTGATCGACACCTCGGCATCGAGCTTGTTGGCCTCGATCTGGTCGAGGACCGTCAGATAGTGCGTGGCGACCGCATCGGCCTCGCTCGGATCGGTGACGTTCTCGCCGAGTCGGGTGAAGGCCGCCGTCACACCTCCTGCACGGGTCGTCTTGGCAGCCGAGATCGCCGACGCGAGATCCTCGCCGGGCATGAAGCTCCGGACGGCTCGACGGACGAAGCGGAGGCGGGGCACGCGCTCCTTGAGCCACGCGTTGCGTGCCATCCAGAGCAGGATCGTCCGCATCGTCGTCTACCCCGGGAGCGATCGTCGTCGTCCCAAGAGTAGCGCCGTCGAGGTGTCGCGGGGGACGCGTCAGACGACGGAGCGGAGGAGCTCGACGACCTGCGTCCGGCGCTCCGGGGTGAAGCCACGCTGGACGGGCAGCGAGTTGAGGTACGCCGGGATCGTCTCCCGGGTGACCACGGCACAGTTGGCGGTCCGCTTGATGAGGTCGTCGGACGAGACGACGGCCGCGTGGACGCGGACCACGAAGCCGCGGTCCTCGGCGGTCAGCCAATGGCGGACGCGATCCGCGCTCCGGACCGTCCGCTCGAGCGGGCTTTCGAGCGGGACCCAGCGGTCCTTGCCCACCCTGAGCTCCCACCGCCCGGCATCGACCCGGATCAGCGCCGCCGGCGGCGCCGGTTCGAACACGGCGATCCCATGCGGGCCGACGATGATCTCGGACACGATCCGACCGTCCGGCAGGCGGACGTTCGTCGCCGCGGCATAGTCCGATCCGAGGACGCGGCTCAGCCCGACGACCGGGTGCGGCCTCGTCCGCAGCATGGACGTTCGTTCCGCGACCCCCGCCAGCCAGGCGACGCCCGCGATCGCGGCCGTCGCCGGCGCGACGATGAGGAGGGTCCAGCCGATCACTCCGACCACGACCCGGATGCCGCTCGACCGCGGTTCCGGGATGAACGCCTGGCTGAACGGGGTGGCGAGGGCGAGGTAGGCGAGGACCACGCCGAGCCCGACGAGGAGCAACCCGATGGTCGCCCCGGTCACGACCGACAGGCGGGAGATCGACCGCGTCGGGGCCGGCTGGAAGACCTGCATGCCGTCAGACTGCGGGAGCCTCGGGCGATCCGCCATCACCACTTCGGGGTATCGCCATCGAGCCGTCCGGGCCAGCCGCGGCCCCGGAATCCACCGGACCGCCCAGGTCGGTGTTCGCCCGCACCGCTCGCCCGGACCGACGGCCGGCACGGCCAGAGAAGTCCGTACCATTGCCGTCCGCCGCGGCCCCGGCCATGCTCGAACCAGCACCGGGCTTGTCCCTTCATCCGTCTTCATCCGGGCCCGGGGCGGAGGTCTGATCCGTGCCGTTCGTGCACCGCCCAGCCGGGTGGCAGCACGCGCGACCATGGCTGTCTGCCGTGGCCGTCGCATTGCTCCTGCTCGCTGCGCTCACGGGGTCCGCGGTCGCCCAGAGCGGCTGGTCCTCGCTGCACGACGTCTCCGTCTCGCCCCGGCTGGGCCGACCATCGACGACCGTCCGGTTCGGCGTGACCTTCCGGGATCGCCAGGATCGTCCGCCTGCGGCCGTCAGGGTGTTGATCGACGGGGCTCCACGGGCGATGCAGCCCGGCGCCGCGACCGGTTCGGACCATGGGTCGCCCTACACGTACGCAACGAAGCTCGCGGCGGGACGGCACCTGATCCGGTTCGACGCGACCGATGCCGACGGCCGTCGGCACGCGGTGGATGGCGGCTACGTCTGGATCAGGTCGTCGGGCGGCGGGGCCTCGCCGGCCGGCGGCTCCTCGTCCGGACCCGAGGGCACGACCCCGAGTCCGCCGAACGCGGGGGGCGGGACGACCAAGCCGGAACCGAAGGGTGAGCCATCGGGCGGTGCCTCATCCCCGGCGAAGGGGGCTGGCTCGCAGGATGGGTCGGACACGGGCACCGGGGGCCGGAGCGGTCATCAGCCGGCGGCCTCGCACGACCGGGCTCCCGGGCACGCCGCCACCGGACCGTCCGCCACCGTCTCGGCCGGCACTTCGCCCGAGGTCGCCGAACCGACTGCCGAGCCCGCCGTCGTCCAGGACGCGGTCCCGCCGCCGGGCCTGCTCGACGAGGGTCCGGCCGACGACGCGCCGAGGGTCGGCCCGTGGGATACCGATCCGGAACGACAGACCCCGCCCGGGTCGGATGGCGGCCCGGCCGCACCGAACGGGCTGGACCGGCTCGGGCTCGGCGGTGGTCCGTTCGACCAGTTCTTCCACGCCTACCCCGTGCTGATCACGAGCAGCGGGACGGCGGTCGTCTGGGCCGCGTTCGTGATCTTCGGCAAGCGCCGCCGTGACGGGGAACCACCCGCTCCCGACGAGGTGCTGGCCGTCCATGCGGCGACCGCCCTGGGGTCCGTGTCCGCGGCCGACCTGGTGCCAGAGGGCGTGCAGCGCCAGCTGCCGCCCGGCGTCGAGCCGGAGGAGGCGGACCTGCCTCGCTGGAGGCGTCCCTCGCTGCTCCAGGCGCGCAAGGCCGATCCCCTGCGGATGGTCTCGACCGCGGTCAGCCTCAGCTTCGCCGACGCGACGGTCGGACCGGGTGGGCTTGCCGAGGGCGGGGAGCGGCGACGTATCCGCTACCGGCTCGTGCGCCTGCTCGACGTCCCCGATGAGGCGACGGGTCGGGAGCTCGCGGTCCTCGACGCCGGCGACGAGGTCGAGATCGTCGAGGACTACGGGATCTACCGCCTCGTGCTGTGCCCCGACGGGACGCGCGGCTGGCTCCACAAGATGGTCCTGGGGGAGCTCGTCGGCGAGGACCCGACCCTGGATGGGGCCCCCGACGGGATCGACGAGGACGTCCTGACCGCGTTCCTCGCGGCTCGCCGGCAGACCGCCTGACCCGGGCCGCGTCCGCCGCGCCGGCATCCGACCTGGCGGTACCGGTCTCGCCCGATCAGCGCTCGCGGCGCAGGACGAGGATGTGCTGGTGGGCGATGTTCGGGACGAACGCGTTCGGGTAGCCGTAGGGGCGAAGCCGTGTTCCGGCCTGGTACCAGACCAGGTCGCCCTTGGGGACGAGGCCGACCCGCTCCGCGCGGGCGGCGATGTCCGCGCCGGTGAAGACGTAGCGGCCGTCCTGGTAGGCATCGCGGACGATGACCGTCGCGTAGCGGTTCGGCCGGAGCACGCGGCGGCACTCGGCCAGGACGGTCTCCATCCGGTCGAGGAAGGTCGGGTAGTCGGGGCTGTTGGCCAGGTCGGCAGGGTCCTCGGTGACCATCGCGTAGTCGGTCCGTCGATTGGCGTGAGACTCGGCCAGCTTGCCTCCGGCCATGGTCAGCGGCAGCTGGACGTTGTACGGCGGGTCGGTCGCGACGAGATCGACCGAGGCGTCGGCCAGGGTCGGCAAGACCGCCAGCGCGTCGCCGAGGCGGAGCTCGAGCCCGGCCGGGTCGAACGTGCGCGCCCCGCCCGGGTCGCTCGGGCCGATGTCGGCGAGGAGCGGGCCACGGCCGTCCCGTTCGGCGCTCGACCGGGCGATCACCCGGTCGTAGACCTCGATCCAGCGGGGCTCGAGCTCGATGCCGATGGCGCGTCGCGGACCCTGGGCGATCGCCGCCCCGAGGAGCGTGCCGCCGACGCCGGCGAACGGGTCGAGGACGAGCTCGTCGGACTTCGTGAAGAACTCGATGAGCCGACACATCAGCCGCGGCGGCTTGTTCGCGCCGTGCGCCTTGCGCAGGTCGTGCCCGAGCTCGGATGGGTAGGCCGTCGACCAGATCGACTTGGTGAAGTACAGCCACTCTTCACCCGACAGCTCGTTGAGCGCGTTCGACGGGTGGGGTCGGCCGCGTCCGACCGGACCCGCGTCGACCGCAGCATCGTCGGTCGGATCGGCGTCCGGGGCGGGGGCGGTGGTGCGTGCAGGCATGCACCCAGCGTACCGGTTCGGCGACCACGGGTTCCGCGGCCGCCTAGAATGCGACATGGCCGCAAGGTTCACGAGCGCGCGGTTCATCGGCAGGGAGCGCGAGCTTGCCCGGCTCGCCGGTGCGCTCGAAGCCGCCGCCGCCGGCCGCCCATCGACGATCCTGCTGTCGGGCAGCGGTGGCCTCGGCGCCAGTCGCCTGCTCGACGAGGCCGAGCGCCGGATCGCCGGCCTGCCCGAACCGTTCACGGTGGTCCGCTGCCGAGCGCGACCCGGCCAGGTCGGTGACCCATTCACCCCGGTCGCGACCGGTCTCGGCCGGCTGCTCGGCGAGCTCCCCGACCGCGAGCTCGCCCGGGTCGTCGGGCCCGGCGCCGAGGAGATCGGTCGGCTCCTGCCGGGGATGGTGACCCGGCTCGATGGGCTGGGCCTGATGCCGATCCGCCCGACGATCACCGAGCCGGAGCGCCGCCAGACCCGGATGCTCGAATCGATCCTCGACGTCCTTCATCGGATCGGCGAACGGCAGCCGGTCGTGCTCAGCCTGGAGGATCTCCAGTCGGCCGACGCCGGGACCCGGGCGCTGGCCACGTTCCTGGCGCGGGTCGCGCGCCCCGGTCGGCTGGCGGTGCTCGTCACATACCAGCCCGACGAGCTCACCCGCCCGCATCCGCTCCGGTCGGCGCTGACCGAGATGAGCGAGGCGGCCGATCCGCCCGCGGAGCTGGCACTTCGACCGTTCGACCGGGACGAGCTTGCCGAGCTCATCGAGGCGATCGAAGGCGAACGACCGTCCGCCTCGGTCCTGCTCCTCGTCGCGGAGCGATCGCACGGCAACGCGCTCGTCGCCGAGGAGATCCTGGCCGCTCGGCGGGAGCTCGCGGGGGTGTCGCTCACCGGTTCGCTCGACGAGCTGGCGATGGCACGACTGGCCCAGCGGACTCCCGAGTGCCGCCGCGTCCTCCGTCTTCTCGCCCCGGCCGGCGAACCGCTTCGGATCGACGAGCTCGCCGCCGCCTCGGCCGCCTTCGAGCGGAGCGCGGACCGGCCCGCACCCCGGTCCAGCGGTGCGCCTCGCCGTGGCGGCGGGATCCTGGAGCCCGACCTGGCCGTCGGGCTGGTCGAGGCGATCGAGCACGGCTTCGTCGTCCTCGACGGCGACGTCGGGGTCGGGCCGAGCCGGGCCCACCCGCCGGCGCTCACCCCGAGCGACGCGGCGGCGCTCCCGGCCGAGGCGACGATCGGCTTCCGTCACGAGCTCATCGCCCGGGCGGTCGAGGCGGACCTCCTGCCGGCGCAGCGCCGGCGTCACCACTCGGCCCTGGCGGTCGGTCTCGGATCGCGACCCGGGTCGCGGGCCCGCCAGCACCTCGCGGCGCACGAGCCCGGCCCCGCCCGCGCGGCCGCGATCGAGGCCGCCGACCTGGCCGAAGCCATCGACGCGTCGGGCGATGCGCTCGCTCATCTCGAGCTCGCCCTCGAGCTCGACGACCGGACGATCCCGCCCGGCGGGCCGAGCGATCCGGCCGCGCCGGTCCAGCTCCTGGCCCGAGCCGCCGAGGCGGCGTTCGCCGCGGGTCGCCCGATCCGCGCAGCGGCCTACGCGGAATCCGCGATCGCCCGGCTCGACGAGCGGGCGGACCGCGTCGAGCTCGCCCTCCTCCACGAACGACTCGGGCGATATCGTCGCGCCGCCGGAGACCAGGAGGGGGCGATCGCGGCCCATCGGCGAGCCGCCCGGCTCATCCCGTCCGAAGCCATCCGCGAGCGGGCGCTGATCCTCGGATCGCTTGCCCAGGTCCTGATGCTGGAGGGCCTGTTCACCGAGGCCGAACGCCTCTGTCGCGAGGCGATCGGGGTGGCGCGATCGGCTGGTCCCGCCGCACGCGGCGAGGAGGGCCACGCGATCTGCACGCTGGGCATCACCAAGGTCTGGGGGGAGGATCCGGAGGCCGGGGTGGCGCTCCTCCGCGAGGCGCGATCGATCGCCGAGGAGCTGGGCCGCCTCGGCGACATCTTCCGAGCGACCGCCAACCTCACCACGGCCCTCGACGTCCTCGGGCGCCGGCGCGAGGCGGTCGATGTCGCCATGGCCGGGATCGAGGCGGCCCGCGAGTTCGGCCAGGAGGCCACCTACGGCAACTTCCTGCGCGGCAACGGCGCCGACTCGCTGTTCATCCTGGGACGCTGGGAGGAGTGCCGCCGCCTCGGCGAGACCGCCCTCGAATGGAGTCCCGTCGGACTGAACTTCGTCAACGCGGCGACGAACCTGGCGATGGTCGCGGTCGAGACGCGGTCGGGCGAGGTCGCCGGTCGGCTGCTCGGCCGGCTGATGCTCGAGCTCGAGACGGTCCCCGATGCCCAGGCCTCGGCCCCCGCGTACCTGGCAGCCGCTTCGTTCGCCCTGTGGCACGAGGACCTCGGCGACGCCCGGCGCGCCGTCGAGCTCGGCTGGGCGCCCATCCGCGACACGGAGGACTGGGTCCTGATCGCCAGGATGGCCGCGACGTTCCTCGAGACCGACGCGGCGGTCTTCGCCGACGCCCGCGAACGGCGGGACCTGCCGACCCTGGCGGCGGCCAGGGAGCGCGCCCATCGCGTCCTCGAGCGGGCCGACGAGGCGGTCTCGGCCTCGGGCGTCGCCCGAGCGATCGGGTCGCGGCGGGAAGCCGATGCCCATCTCGCGACCGCCCGAGCGTTCCAGGCCAGGATCGACGGCCACGACGAGGCGTCCGCCTGGGAGTCGCTGGCTCGAACGTGGGAAGAGCTCGGGATCCCCTACCAGGTCGCTCGCGCCCGGTGGCGCCAGGCGGAGGCCGCCCTCGGCGCGGGGGATGGGCGGCCGGGTCGAGCCGCCGCGCGCCGGCCGCTCCTCGACGCGGTCCGGATCGCCCGCGAGCTCGGCGCCCGGCCGCTCCTCCGGGAGCTCGAGGAGCTGGCGGGTCGCGCCCGGATCGCGATCCCGGCGGTCCCGGGAGCGGAGGCTGACCTCGAGCCCGAGACGACCGCGGCCGCGACGCCGGTCGCCGTGGCGGTCGGCCCCGGCCGCGACGGATCGAGCGACGGGACGGGTGCCGAAGCGGGCGGTCTCGTCCGCGACTTCGTCGGGCCCGCTCGTCCGAAGTCGGCCGTCTTCGGGCTGAGCCCGCGCGAGCGGGAGGTCCTCCTCCTGCTGGCCGCCGGCAGGACGAACCGTGAGATCGGCGAGCACCTGTTCATCAGCCAGAAGACCGTCGGGGTCCACGTCGGCAACATCCTGGCCAAGCTCAGCGTGTCTGGCCGGGTCGAGGCCGCCGCGGTCGCCATCCGCCTGGGGCTGACCGACCGACGCTGAGCGAGCGGCGGTCGACGGCCCGCGGTTGACGGCCCGCCGCTCTCGCCCGTACCATCCGCCCACAACCGAAGAGCGCTTATCAAGAGTGGCGGAGGGACCGGCCCGTCGAAGCCACGACAACCTACCGGCGACGCAGTCGGCAAGGTGCCAAATCCGGGCAGGTCCTCCTGCGAGATAAGGGAATCACCCGAGACCCTTCCTCCGAGGAAGGGTCTTCTCGTTTCCGGTCCCGAGCGCCGACCATGCCGACCGCCGAGGACCGACCCTGACCATGACCGCGCAGGTGCTGACCGGAACGCCGACGCCCGACCTCGGGCGACGTCCGACCGTGCCCGGGCAGCGGATCATCGGGCTGCAGTGTCGCAACTGCGGTCGTGCGGAAGCACTCGGGCCGAGCTACGTCTGCGCCGCCTGCTTCGGACCGCTCGAGGTCGCCTACGACCTGGCCGTGATCGCCGGGCTGATCGACCAGGCGACCATCGCGGCCCGTCCGGCGGGCCTCTGGCGCTACCTCGAGCTGCTGCCGGTCGATGCGGCGCCGGCCCGCGGTCTCGCGGTCGGGTCGACCCCGCTCGTCCACGCGGATCGACTCGGCGCGGCCCTCGGGATCGAGCGGCTCCTGATCAAGGACGACACGCGCAACCCGACCCTGTCGTTCAAGGATCGCGCGGTGGCCATCGCGGCGACCCGTGCCGTGGACTTCGGGTTGAGCGCGCTGGCCTGTGCGTCGACCGGCAACCTGGCCGGCGCGACCGCCGCCGCCGCGGCGGCCGTCGGGCTGCCGGCCTACGTCTTCATCCCGGCCGACCTCGAGCCGGCCAAGATCGACCACGCGCTGGCCTATGGCGCGACGGTCGTCCCGATCGACGGGACCTACGACGACGTCAACCGGCTCTGCCTCGAGGTCGCCGACGAGCTCGGCTGGGGCTTCGTCAACGTCAACCTCCGGCCGTTCTACGCCGAGGGCAGCAAGACGCTCGCGTTCGAGATCGCAGAGGCCCTCGGCTGGCGGCTGCCCGACGTCATCGTCGCCCCGATCGCCTCGGGCGCGATGTTCATCAAGCTGGCCAAGGCGTTCGATGAGCTGGCCGAGGTCGGGCTGATCGACCGACGGACACCTGTCCGCTTCGTCGGCGGCCAGGCCGCCGGCTGCGCACCGGTCGCGACCGCATTCGCGGCCGGCACCGACGTCATCGACCCGGTCCGGACGCCCGACACGATCGTCCGCTCGCTGGCCATCGGCAACCCGGCCGACGGCCGCTATGCCGTCGAGCTCGCCAACGAGAGCGGCGGCACGATCGAGGCGATCCCCGACACGGCGACCGCGGAAGCCATCCGACAGGTCGCGCGACTCGAGGGGATCTACCCGGAGACCGCAGGTGGGGTGACCCTCGCCGCCGCCCGGGCCGCCCGGGCCCGCGGGATCATCCGCGACGGCGACGAGGTCGTGGCGCTGCTCACCGGGAACGGGCTCAAGACGCCCGACGCGGTCCGCTTCGGCGAGGGCGACGATGGCGCGGCCCGCGAACGAGCGCGCGGTGGACAGCCGGGCCTGGCCCCCGTCTTGCCGTCACGATTCTCGGCCTTCGAAGCCTGGCTCGAGTCATGAGCCTCGTCCGGATCCCGCCCGTCCTTCGGACGTCGACGGGTGGCGAGAAGCAGGTCGAGGTCGGTGGCGCGACCGTGCGCGAGGTGATCGACGGCCTGGTCACGACCTACCCGGGGCTGGCACCGCAGCTGCTCGACGGACAGGGCGACCTGAACCGGTTCGTCAACGTCTTCCTCAACGACACCGACGTCCGTCATCTCCAGGCGCTCGACACGCCGGTCGACCCGCGCGACACGCTGATGCTCCTGCCCGCGATGGCGGGCGGAGCGGGTCCCGACCGACGGGCGGGCTCCGCGCCGCGCCACGGCACGCACGGCGGGCCGTGCTCCTGTCCGGAGCGGGTCGCCACTCGCTGACGCCGACCACGGCGCACGACGAGCGACTCGCAGGACCCAGGACCGGCCGACCCGTCCCATCGTGCCCAGGAGAACCCCCTTCGTGTCGATCCCCGTTCGCAGCCCCATCCGTCTCATCGACCCGCGCGGTCAGCGTTTCGGCGCCGCCGGGTCGGCCATCGTCCTCGCCATCGCGATCGTCCTCGACCTGCCGATCGTCGTGGCACTGGTGGCGCTCGCGCTCGGCGTGAGCTCGGCGCTCGGGACCCGTACCTTCGTCTTCGGCCGGCCGTGGCCGTACGTCCGTGACCTGTTGAAACTGGGGCCGCCGGCGGCGCCCGAGCCCGAGGTCGGTCCGCGATTCGCCCAGGCGCTCGGCTTCACCTTCCTGGCGCTCGGCTTCGTCCTGCTCGTCGCCGGCGTCCGGCCCATCGGCTGGCTTCCGGTCCTCGCGGTGGTCGCCCTCCAGACGCTCCTCGCGACCACCGGCTACTGCCTCGGCTGCCGGTTGTACGGCCTCCAGTGGTGGGTCCCCGAGCAGTTCGACCGGTTCGTCCTGCGGCGGACGCCGACCGTCGACTGAGCGGATCGATCGAGCGATCCGCCAACGGATCGCAACCGAGCGGTGGCGCATCCGACGCCGACGAGCCGCTCGCGAAGGCGTCATCCTGTGGACGTGAGCACAGCCACGGGTCGGTTCGAGGTGCCCGCCTCCGACGACGTCGTCTCGATCGACGGCGTGGCCGTGTCCCGCGGCGAGCCGCTGAAGATCCTGGTCGCCGACGACGAACCGGCGATGGTCGGCGTCATCGGCGCGATCCTCGGCAGCGCCGGGCATCGGATCATCGCCGCCTACGACGGGCGTGAGGCGATCCGCCGGTTCGAGGAGGATCGGCCGGACCTCGTCCTGCTCGATCTGGCGATGCCGGGGATGGACGGAGCGGACGTCTGTCGGCGGATCCGGGCCGCCGGTGACACGCCGATCATCGTCGTTTCCGGCGAGAGCGACCTCGGGGTCACCGTGGAGCTGCTCGACGCCGGCGCGGACGACTACATCCGCAAGCCGTTCCGGGCCGCCGAGCTCCTCGCCCGGACCCGGACCGTCGTCCGGCGCCAGCGACGGGCCCCGTCGCGCGACGGCTGGCTGGTCGACCGCAACCGTCACGAGTTGACCTGGATCGGCCGCCGCGTGGAGCTGACCGTGACCGAGTTCCGGCTCATGTCACGGCTGGTCGACCGACTCGGCGAGGTCGTCGACCGACGCGACCTGCTGGCCTACGCGTGGCCTGGGATCGAGAGCCCGGACCCGCTCTGGCTCAAGCCGCACATGGCACGCCTGCGGTCCAAGCTCATCGCCGTGGGCGCCCCGCTCCCGGTCCCGATCCGCGGGGTGGGATACCGGCTCGACGACGGGCCCGACGACCGACTCGGTGGCGCGACGGTCGCGAGCCCCGCATCCGAGTGGTCACCGACCGACGGCGAGGCGTAACCGTCGCGGCGCCGACGCGCCACCCCCTGAGCCTCGAATCGGGCAGCCCACGCGCCTAGCCTCTGATTGGATCGCCCTCGCCCCAGCCTGACGATCGTCGGACGCGAGGGTCCCACTGGAGTGAGGGTCGAGCGATGCGAGATCGGATCAGACGCGGAACGATCGCCGCCGGGATCGGCGCGGCCTTGCTTGCGGTCCTGCCAGGGACGGCGGCCGCTGCCGACGGCTCGAAGATCGACACCGGCGACACGGCCTGGATGCTGATGTCGACGGCCCTGGTCATGATCATGCTCCCGGGTCTCGCGCTGTTCTACGGCGGTCTCGTGCGGCGCAAGAACGTGCTGTCGACGATCATGCACAGCTTCTTCGGGCTGGCCATCGTCAGCATCGTCTGGGTCCTCATCGGCTTCACCCTCGCGTTCGGCCCCGATGTCGGTGGGGCCGGGCTCATCGGCAACCTCGACTACGTCGGCTTCAACAACGTCGGCCAGGCGCCGAGCACTGTCTACGCCGTGACGATCCCGTTCCTCCTGTTCGCCGGGTTCCAGCTGATGTTCGCGGCGATCACGCCGGCGCTCATCACCGGAGCGTTCGCCGAACGGAAGCGGTTCGGGGCGTTCGTCCTGTTCACGATCATGTGGTCGATCCTGGTCTACTCGCCGATCGCCCACTGGGTCTGGTCGGTCGACGGCTGGCTGTACAAGCTCGGCGCGCTCGACTTCGCGGGCGGCACGGTCGTCCACGTCAGCTCCGGCGTGTCCGCGCTGATCGTCGCGATCCTCATCGGCAAGCGCGTCCTCAACGGCGAGAGCACCGAGCCGCATGACGTGCCGATGACCGTCCTCGGGGCGGGGCTGCTGTGGTTCGGTTGGTTCGGCTTCAACGCCGGCTCGGCCCTGACCGCGGGCGGCCTGGCCGCGAGCGCCTTCGTCGTGACCAACACCGCCGCCGCCGCCGCGACGATCACCTGGGTCGGTGCGAGCTACCTCCACAAGCGCAAGGTCAGCGTCGTCGGGGCCGCCTGCGGCGCCGTCGCCGGGCTGGTCGCGATCACCCCTGCGTCGGGCTTCGTGACCGTCGGCGGAGCGTTGATCATCGGCCTCGTGGCCGGCGGGCTGTGCTACAGCGCGACCCTGCTTCGGGCGCGGATCAAGGTGGACGACGCCCTCGACGTGTTCGCGGTCCACGGCGTCGGCGGGATGTTCGGGGCGGTGGCCACGGGCGTGTTCGCCACGGCCGCCGTCCAGCAGGCCTACAGCGGGCTGATCGACGGGAACCCGCAGCAGGTCCTGATCCAGATCGTCGCGGTCGGGGCGACCGTCGGCTACGCGGTGGTGGCGACGTTCCTCATCGTCAAGGTCGTCGACGTGATCCTCGGGATCCGCGTCCCCGGCGTCCAGGAGGAGGCCGGCCTCGACCTCGCCGTCCACGGCGAGGCGGCCTACCAGGTCTAGCCCGTCATCGGGTCCCGGGCGGTTTCAGGCGCCGCCCGGCGACCCACCCGGCCCGTGCGAGGCAGCCAGCTCGAGCACGAACTGGCTGCCCGCCGGGATCCGGTCCTCGAGCCTGAGCTCGCCCTGCATCGCCCGCGCCAGGTGACGGGCGGCGAACAACCCGATCCCCGCCCCGCGCGGGGAGTCGTCGCGGCGGACGAACGGCTCGAACAACCGCTCCCGCCATTCGACGGGGATCCCCGGGCCGTCGTCGGTGACGGCGAGCAGGACACGACCGCCGTCGCGCCAGCCGAAGACCTCGATCCGACCCCCTGCCGGCGCGTACTTCGCGGCGTTCTCCAGGAGGTACTCGAGCAGCCGGCCGAGGAGCTCGGCCGAACCCATCGCCATGAGCGGCCGCTCGGGGAACGAGGCGCTCAACCGATGGCGGCGGAGGATCGACCCGAGCGAGGCGAGGATCGTCTCGACGACCGCGGCGATGTCGACGGGGCCGAGCGTCGGCGGTGGCTCGCGCAGGACCCGCAGGCTGGCCAGGATCGAGTCGACCATCGAGTCGAGGCGATCGACCTGGCTCAACGCCTCCGCCTCCCAGCGGCTGGTCTGCCCGATCCCTGCCGCCCGGGTCTCCGCTTCGATCAGCTCGAGGCTGGCCCGGACGACGGCCAACGGCGTCCGCAGCTCGTGGGTCACGATCGTGACCAGGCTGGCCCTCGCCTCGTCGATCGCGCGAAGGCTGTCGACCTGCGCCTCCGCCTCGGCCTGCAGCCGGCCCTTCTCGACGATGCCGGCCAGGAGGACGGCCAGCGTCTCGAGGAAGCGGACGTCGCTCCGGCGGAAGGCTCGCCGGCGGACGGTCTGGACGTTGAGCACGCCGACGACCGCGTCGTTCCAGATCAGGGGGACCGAGCACATCGAGGTGAGGCGTGGCTCATCGAGGCCCTGGAGCCAGGCGAACCTCCGGTCGCGCCGGACGTTGAGGCTGACCTGCGGCGTCCGGCTGAGCGCCGCCCGGCCGGTGATGCCCACGCCCATCGGCAGCCGGGCCACCCCGATCTGGTCGCGGTCGAGGCCGTTCGTGGCTGCCAGGGTGACCCCAGAGCCGTCCCGGTCGACCAGATAGACCGAGCAGACCTCCGTGTCGGCCGCCGCGGTCGTCCGATCGATGATCGTCCGCATCAACTCGTCCCACGTCCGGGCGGACGTCGTCAGCCGGGCGACCTCCTCGAGGAACGTCAGCTCGGCGAGCCGGCCTGCGGCTCGATCCGTCGGGCGCTCGGTCGGGCGACCGTGGGGGCCATCGATCGTGCCTCCACGTGGGCGTTCGGTCACGACCCGATCGTGAGCGGCGTCGCTGATCCGGTCAATGGCCGGTCCTCGGCAGGCCGGTCTCCGCGCACGGTCGTACCGAAACGGTGACCCGGTCGCAACCGAGCACCCACCCCGTCGCGCCCGTCTCGCGACGGACGGACCGGCGAGACGATCCTACGGTGGGCGTCCGATCCGAACGCGCGCGCAGCGGAGGACGCTCTGATCGCCAGGTCCGACCGCCACCGGACGCCGTTGTACGACCCGCGGTACGAGCACGATGCCTGCGGCGTCGGCTTCGTCGCGGACGCCGGCGGTCGATCGCGCTCGGCGGTCCTGCCGCTGGCCCTGGCCGGGCTCGGTTCGCTGGGTCATCGGGGCGCCTTCGCGGCGGACGGCGCGTCGAGCGACGGCGCCGGGGTGCTCCTGCCGCTCGAACCGAGCGTGCTTGCCCGACTGGCCCCGGACGTCGCGGGCCGGCCCGGCGTCGTGTCGCTGTTCCTGCCGCGAGATCGCAAGGGTGGACCGGCCGGGCGCGCGATCGTGGTCCGCGCCCTGGCCGAGGAGCGGCTCCCGGCGCCGGTGTGGCGCGATGTCCCCGCCGACCCGGCCGCGCTCGGTCGCGAGGCCCGAGCGACGCGCCCGGCCTTCGCCCAGGCGCTCGTCGAGCGTCCGGCCGGCCTCTCGGACGCCCGGTTCGAGCTCCGTCTGGTGCTCGCTCGTCGACGGATGGAGGCGGCCGCCCGTGCCGCCGGATCGTCCGCGGCGAGCTTCGCGGTGCCGTCGGCGTCGTGTCGGACGGTGGTCTACAAGGGGCTCGTCGCCGGCGACCGGCTGGCCCAGCTCTATCCCGATCTCGCCTCGGACCTGAGCGTCAGCCATGCCATCTTCCATCAGCGCTATGCCACCAACACGCGTCCCGACTGGCGCCTCGCCCAGCCGTTCCGGGCGATCGCGCACAACGGTGAGATCAACACCATCCGGACGAACCGCGACCAGGTCCACGGACGAACGGCCGATCCGCTCGGTGCGGTCGGTTCAGCCGCCCGACGACTGACGGACGCCGGGCCGCTCCTGTCGCCCGAGGGCTCCGACTCGCTGTCGCTCGACGAGGCACTCGAGCTGGCGGTCGCGACCGGCTGGACCCTCGAGGCGGCGCTCCTGGCGCTGATCCCGGAAGCCTCGGCGCTCCGGCCGATGAGCCATCCCCTGGCCGGGGCGTTCGCCCGGCGGACGGCGGGGTTCCTGGCTCCGTGGGACGGGCCGGCGGCGCTCGTGTTCGGCGACGGGCGGCGCGTCGGGGCGCTGGTCGATCGCAACGGTCTGCGCCCGCTGGCCTTCGCGATCACCCGCGATCGGGTGGTGGCGGCGGCGTCGGAGGCGGGTGCCGTGCCGATCGCCGCAGCGGACACGGTCCGCCGCGGCCGGCTCGGTCCGGGCGAGCTGCTCCTGGTCGACCCCCGCCGCGGGGCGATCCTCGAGGACGTCGAGGCCAAGACAGCGATCCTTCGGCGGACCTGGCGTCCGGACGAACCGCGGGCCTCGTTCGTCGACCGCCCGGCCGCGGTCGATCGCCCGATGGTCGTCGCCCGACCCGGGGCCGTCGAACGTGACGGCCGTCCGAGCGTCGCCCCGGCCATGCTCGCCCTTCGGTCGCTGGCCGGGCTCGACGCCGAGCGAGCCCGACTCGACATCCGGACGATGGTCCTCGAGGCGAAGGAGCCGCTCTGGAGCATGGGCGACGACACCCCAACCCCGGCGCGGGCGGTGATCGATCGGCCGGTCGTCGACCACCTCCGCCAGGCGTTCGCCCAGGTGACCAACCCACCGATCGACCCCGAGCGCGAACGCGCGGTGATGGATCTGCACGTCGAACTGGGGCGGCGACCGGCCCTGCTGGGTGGGATCCCCGTCGCCCCGCGGACCGTCCGGCTCGACCGGCCGGTCGTCGCGGACCTCGACGGTCTCCTCGCTCGATGCGGCGCGCGGCATATCCGCCGGCTCGATGCGACCTGGGACCCGACCGATGGGCCGGCCGGACTCGGCCTCGCGCTCGACCGGCTGGCCGCGGAGGCGGTCGTCGCGGTGCAGTCCGGCTCCGTCGAGGTCGTGGTCGTGTCCGACCGCGGATACTCGCTCGACCGGCTGCCGATCCCGAGCGTGCTGGCGATCGGGGCGGCCCACACCGCCCTGGGGGATGCCGGGCTCCGCGGGCGCGCCGACATCGTGAGCGACGCCGCCGACGTCCTGGACGTCCACGCGATGGCGATGACGATCGCCGCCGGCGCGACGGTCGTCCATCCGCGCCTGGCGATCGAGCTGGCCGCCGAGCTCGCCGGTGGCCGCGGCGCCGAATCCGTGACCGAGGCCGACGCGGTCGGCCGGCTGCTCGACGCCTTCGAGGCGGGTCTGCGCAAGACCCTCGCCAGGATGGGGATCTCGGCGGTGGCGTCCTACGTCGGCGGGTGCTTGTTCGAGACGCTCGAGCTGGCGCCGGACGTCGTCCGGCGCTGCTTCCCGGCGGCGGCCGCTTGGCCGGGCACCCTCGGGTTCGAGGCGCTCGCCACCCGCGGCCTGCGTCGACTGGCCATCGCCCGGGCGCTGGCAGGTTCGGCCGACGGAGCCCGGCTGGCGGACCCGGGCCTGGCCAGGTTCCGGGCGGACGGCGAGCGGCACCTGTACGCCCCGGCGACGGTCAAGGCGATCCAGGCGGTCGCCGTCGGCGACGGCCACGACCTGACAGCCGTGCATCGGGCCGACCCGGCCCTCGTCCGCGACGGCCTGCGGATCCGCCGGCCGCGGAACGCCCGACCGATGCCGCTCGAGGAGGTCGAGTCCGCCCGGTCGATCGCCCGCCGTTTCGTGGCCAGCGCGATGAGCGTGGGTGCGCTCAGCCCCGAGGCGCATCAAGCGGTGACGATCGGCATGCAGCGCGCCGGCGGCGCCGCGAACACGGGCGAAGGCGGCGAAGACCCGGCGTGGTACCGGCCGGGGCCGGGCGGCGAACGCCACGATGCGCGGATCAAGCAGGTCGCATCCGCTCGATTCGGAGTGACCGCGGCCTATCTCGCTCGGGCGGACCAGCTCGAGATCAAGATCGCCCAGGGTTCCAAACCGGGTGAGGGCGGCCAGCTGCCGGCGAAGAAGGCGACGGCCGAGATCGCGGCGCTCAGGCGCGCCCAGCCCGGGCAGGCGTTGATCAGCCCGCCGCCGCACCACGACATCTACTCGATCGAGGACCTGGCCCAGCTCATCGCGGATCTGCGCGCGATCAACCCCGTCGCCCGGATCGGGGTCAAGCTGGTGGCCAGCCGCGGTGTCGGGACGATCGCCGCCGGGGTGGTCAAGGCCGGTGCCGACTACATCCATCTCGCCGGGCATGCCGGCGGGACCGGCGCCAGCCCGCTCAGCTCGATCAAGCACGCGGGCGCGCCGTGGGAGCTCGGGCTGGCCGAAGTCCACCAGACGCTCGTCCGGCACGGCCTCCGGGACCGCGTGATCCTGCGCACCGACGGCGGGCTGCAGGTCGGGCGGGACGTGCTCGTCGCGGCGCTCCTCGGGTCCGAGGAGTTCGGGTTCGGGACGGCCACGCTGGTCGCGCTGGGCTGCGACATGGCCCGCCAGTGCCACCTCGACACCTGCCCCACCGGCATCGCCACGCAACGGCCCGACCTCCGGGCCAAGTTCACCGGCACGCCCGAACAGGTCGAGCGGTTCGCGCTGGCCGTGGCCGAGGATGTCCGCAACGGGCTGGCGGCCATCGGCGCGCGCTCGATCGCGGAGATCGTCGGCGAGGGTCGGCGCTACCTGGTCCGGGCGACGAGCCAGGACCCGACCGACCTCCGGATGCTGATCGGGGCGGCGGGCTGGGATGCCGGGGCGACCAGGCGGTCGGACCCGGCCCGCGCCCGCGACGGCATCCTTCGCCAGGTCGCCTCTCCGACCGAGCACGAGCTGGTCGCCGACCTGTGGTCGGGCGCGCCGGCGCCGGACCGCCCCCTCGACGTCGCCACCGCCGACCGATCGTTCGGTGCCGAGCTCACGGGCGCGCTCGAGCGTGGCGAGATCGCCCTCGGCGGGGAGGGCCGCCTGCGGCTCGACCTCCGCGGGTCGGCGGGGCAGAGCTTCGGAGCCTTCCTCGCCTCCGGTCTCGAGCTGATCCTCGTCGGTCAGGCCAACGACTATGTCGGCAAGGGTCTGTCCGGTGGGACGGTCGTGATCCGCCCGGAGCCCGAGCTGCCCGCCGGCCCTCTGCCGTCCACGCTCGCCGGCAACGTCTGCCTGTTCGGGGCGACCGCCGGTCGCCTTCACGTCGTCGGCCGGGCGGGGATGCGCTTCGCGGTCCGGAACAGCGGGGCGGAGGCGGTCGTCGAGGGTCTCGGCGCGCACGGCTGCGAGTACATGACCGGCGGCGTCGTCGTCATCCTCGGCGCGATCGGCGCGAACTTCGGCGCCGGCATGACCGGCGGACGGGCCTACATCCTCGACCCGACCGGCCGATCGGCGCCCGCGCTGGCCGGCGCGAGCGTCGTCGCCACCCGCCTGTCGGCCGTCCTCCGCGACCGTTCCGACGGTGCCGAGCGCTCGGCCGAGCTGAGGCGGTTGGTCGCGGCCCACGCCGAGGCCGGGTCGGAGCTGGCCGAGCGATCGGTCGCGCAGGGCGGCCCTCGACCGGAGGACGTCTGGCTGGTCGAGCCGATCGACGCCGCCCGGTCCGACGTCGCCGTCGCCGACGCCGATGCGCTCGTCCCGACGATGGCCGGGGCCGAGGCCTCCCGCACCGCCGTCGGTCGTCCGCCGGCCTCCATCCCGGTGCCTACACTCTCCTGAGCTGAGCGGTCGGCGCTGCCGGGCCGCCACCGTCCCGGAGGAGCCATCGATGCCCGCCCGTCCGAACCCGGCCGTTCGCGGCGAGCCGCACGGGATCGGAACCGCCGGCGCGCGGGACCCGCTGGCCCGCGAGGTCCGCCTCCTCGGCTCGCTCCTCGGCCAGGTCATCGTCGAGCAGGAGGGCCTCGACCTGCTCGAGCTCGTCGAACGGGTCCGGCGCCGGACCATCGCGCTGCGTCGCGCCGAGGATGCCGCGGAGCGTGCCAGGCTGTCCGCGGAGCTCGACAGCCTCGACCTCCCGCGGGCGGAGGCGCTGATCCGCTCGTTCGGGTTGTACTTCCAGCTGGTCAACCTGGCCGAGGAGCGCCACCGCATCCGGACCCTGCGCCGGCGCGAGCGCGCGGCACGCGGCGGGATCCTCGACGACTCGGTGGCCGAGGCCGTCCGCCGGATCTGGCGGACCGGTCGCCGGGTCGAGGACATCGTCGAGCTGGTCGGCCGGCTCGAGATCGGCCCCGTCCTGACGGCCCACCCGACCGAGGCTCGCCGGCGGACCCTCCTCGTGGCCCTGCGTCGCTGCCATCGGCTGGTCGAGCGGCTCGACGATCCGCGCCTGACCCACGATGAGGACCTCGACATCCGGCGTCGGCTCCGCGAGGAGATCACCCTGCTCTGGCGGACCGCCGACCTTCGCTCGGTCGCGCCGACGCCCCTCGACGAGGTCCGGACGGCGATGACCTATTTCGACGAGACGCTGTTCACGGTCGTCCCGCGCCTGTATCGGGCCGTGGACGGGGCGCTCGATCCGCTCATCGAGGCGGAGCGCCGGCGGGCACTGGGGCGGGCCGGACGGCTCGAGGCCGAGGACCCGCCGGCCACCGACGTCGATCGGACGGGGACGCGTGAACCCCTCGTGCCGGCCTTCTTCCGCTGGGGCAGCTGGATCGGGGGCGATCGCGACGGCAACCCGGCAGTGACGGCGGAGACGACCGGCCACGTCATGCGAATCCACGCCGACCACGTGATCCACGGGCATGAGGCGGTCGCCACCCGGCTGATGCAGACCGTCGCCTCGAGCAAGGCCATGGACCGCGTCGCGCCCGCCCTGGCCCGACGGCTGGTCGCCGACGACGACGCGCTGCCCGAGACGATGCGCCAGCTTCGCCGCCGGTTCCCCGACGAACCCTACCGCCAGCGGTTCGGCGCGATCGCCGAGCGGCTGCGCCGGACCCGGGCCGGCCTGACCGCGGCGACGGGCGTCCCGCTCGGCGGTCGGTATCGCGATCCGGCGGAGCTCATCGACGAGCTCGATGAGCTGGCCGCTGCGCTCGTCGAGGATCGTCTGGTCCGGGTGACATGGGGTGAGCTCCAGGACTTCCGTTGGCAGGTCGAGACGTTCGGGTTCCATCTCGCGGCGCTCGAAGTCCGTCAGCACAGGGGGGTCCACCAGGCGGCGCTCGCAGCGATCGCCCGGGGCGACCTTGAGACCGAGCTGCCGGGGGCGCCGGGGGTGACCGCGGCCGAGGTCCTCGCGACCTTCCGGTCGATCGCGGACACCCAGGCGCGGTTCGGCGACGCGTCGACCGGGCGTTACATCATCAGCTTCACCAGGTCCGCCGCCGACGTCCTCGATGTCATGGAGCTGGCGCGCCTGGCCGGCGCCGCCGATCCGCCGGCGGCGGCGACCAGCGGGTTCGGCCCGGGCAGCCCCATCCTGGACGTGGTCCCGCTGTTCGAGTCGGCCGACGCGCTGGAGGGCTGTGCCGGGATCATCGACGCGCTCCTGGCCGACCCGGCGTACCGGGCCCATCTCGCGACGCGCGGGGACCGGCAGGAGGTCATGCTCGGCTACTCCGATTCGAACAAGGAGTCCGGGTTCCTCGCCGCCAACCGGCTTCTCTACCGGGCCCAGGCCGCCCTGGTCGACACCATCCATCGGCACGGTCTCCGATTGACCCTCTTCCACGGCCGCGGAGGCGCGATCGGCCGGGGCGGCGGGCCGACGAACCGGGCGATCCTGGCCCAGGCTCCCGGCTCGATCGACGGGCGACTGCGGATGACCGAGCAGGGCGAGGTCATCGCCGCGAACTACGCGAACCCGGCGATCGCCCGCCGCCAGCTCGAGCAGCTGACCGCCGCGGTCCTGATCGCCTCGACCCCGGAGCACGATCGGCTGGTCGCCGAGGCCGGGGCGGCCGGGGCCGAGGCCATCGACGAACTGGCCGCGACGTCGGAGGGCGCCTATCGCCGCCTCGTCTGGGAGGACCCGGACTTTCCCGCGTTCTTCCGCGATGCGACCCCGATCCTGGAGATCTCGGCGCTCCGCCTCGGGTCGCGACCCGCCTCGCGCGGCCGGCGCAGCGCGATCGGGCCCGGGACGCCTGGAACGGGGCCCCAGCCACCGCTCACGATCGGTTCGTTGCGCGCCATCCCGTGGGGGTTCGCCTGGTCGCAGGCTCGCCTGAACCTGCCGGGGTGGTACGGCCTCGGATCGGCCCTCGAGGCGTACCGCGCCACGCACGGCGAAGCCGGTCTCGACCGGCTCGGCACTCTGTACCGGGCGTGGCCGCTGTTCGAGGCGATCCTCGACAACGCCGAGATGACCCTCGCCAAGGCCGATATCGGCGTCGCGCGGCTGTACGCCGGGCTGGCCCGTGGACCGGGCGCGGAGCGGATCTGGGAGACCATCGAGGCCGAGCACGAACGGACGGTCCGGCTCCTCCTCCGGGTGACCGGGCGTGACCACCTTCTCGACGGCCTGCCGGTCCTCCAGCGCTCGATCGAGCTGCGCAACCCGTACGTCGACTCGTTGTCGGAGCTCCAGGTGCGCCTGCTCGCCCGGCTGCGCGCGACGACCCCTGCGGACCCGGACCATGGCGAGCTCCTGCGCCTGGTCCAGCTGACGATCAACGGCATCGCCGCGGGCCTGCGCAACACCGGCTAGAGCGTTCGGTCGGCGGTTCTGAAACCGGACGGGGGCCTACCGGCGTAGCCCTTCTTGTCACTGGCGGTCCGCCGACGCGCCCACGCGGGCGCCAGGCCGCCTGGACCGGGAGGTCGCCGATGATCCAGCGTCGAGCCATCGCAGCCGGGGCCGCACTCGGGCTCCTCGTCCTATCGGCGGTGCCCGCAGCGGCAGCCGGCCCGCGACCGCCGAACGTCTATCAGACCCACGTCTACGTCTCCGACGGGACGATCGCAGCCGACCATGTCGATCCGAACCTGGTCAACGGCTGGGGCGTCGTCCATGGACCGACCACCCCGTGGTGGGTCGCCAACAACGGGACCGCCACGTCGACGCTCTACACCGGAGCGGGCGCACCGTTGCCGCTCGTCGTCAACGTCCCGGGCGCGCCGACGGGGACCGTCTTCAACGGCGGCACGGGCTTCGTCGTCAGCAACGGCACTGCGTCCGGCCCGGCGCGCTTCCTGTTCGCATCGGAGGACGGCACGATCTCGGGCTGGAACCCAGGGGTCCCGGCGTCCAACCCTCCGGTCGCGTCGACGCAGGCGTTCGTCACGGCCGAGCACGGCAAGTCGATCTACAAGGGTCTCGCGATCGCGACCTGGAACGGGGCCGACTACCTCTATGCGACGGACTTCCATCGCGGCCGGATCGACGTCTATGACAGCGCCTTCGTCCGCAGGCACTGGGAGCACGCGTTCGTGGATCCGCGGCTGCCGCGGCACTACGCGCCGTTCGGGATCCAGAACCTGAACGGGACCATCTACGTCACCTACGCCCGCCAGGATGCGGCCCGTTCGGACGAGATCGCCGGGATGGGGAAGGGCTTCGTGAGTGCCTTCGATGCACGCGGCCACTTCCTCGGTCGGGTCGCCTCGCGCGGCTCGTTGAACGCCCCCTGGGGCCTCGCCTGGGCGCCGGCCACCGGCTTCGGCCGGTTCAGCGGCGATCTGCTCGTGGGCAACTTCGGCAATGGCCGGATCAACGGCTATCGCTGGCTCAAGGGCCACTGGCACTTCGACGGGACCCTGCGGACCGCCGACGGCAAGGCCATCGTGGTCGACGGTCTGTGGGGGATCGGCTTCGGCAACGATGCCGCCGCCGGGCCATCCACCAGCCTGTACTTCGCCGCCGGCCCGGACGACGAGTCGCACGGCGCGTTCGGAGCCATCTGGGCCCCCTGAGCGGGCCTCCTGGGAAGCACGACGCGGGTCGCCCGACGTGGGTGGCCCGCGTCGTCGTATCCCGTTCGCAACCGAACGGCCACGGGCTCGGCGCCGAACCGCGAGCCCGCTCGAGGCCATGATCGTCATGCTGCCCGGAGCCCATCCTCGAGGCGGCAAGGACCCGACAGATCGTGAGGCCCCGATGATCCACCCGTCCGACCCCCAGCCCGTCTGGCCGCGTCTGGGCACGTCGATCGCCGGCGGCCCCGTCACCTGTGCGCTGTGTGGCTGCCGACTGACGACCGACGCGTCGGCCCTGACCGATCCGGAGGCGATCGTCTGGACCCACTTCTCGCCGCTCGGCGGGCGCGATGCGCGCGGATGCCGGGTCGCCTGCGTGGACCTCCCGCACGACGCCGCGGGCCGTGCCCTCCTGGGTGTGCCCGCCTGACCTGGACCAGCTAGCGGGTCGGTCGAGCCGCGCCGGCAGCCTCTCGACCGCCCGATCGAAGGGGCGCCATCCTCCTGGCGCCCCTTCGGACCGTCATGACGGCCGTTCCTCGCGGACCCAAACGCCGAGGCGGGTCGGAGCCATCGTTCGGCTGACCGTGGTCCGGAGGTCGGCGGTCACCGTGGCCATGTCCACCTCGTTGCGGAGGCGCTCGGCGAAGGCGACGGAGGTGCGCTCAGCATCGTATCCGGCGCGGTCGAAGCGCTGGTCGACGGCGCGCTGAACTCTACGTCGAAGCGGCTGGAAGAGGGCAAAGACGGCCAGCGTCGACGCGGCCACGGCGATGGTCTGGACCTGGGCCACGGCCGTGAGGGCGGTCTCGAGCACCAGGATGGAACCCGCGAACACGACCGCCAGGATCCCGGTGACCAGCGCATAGCCGACGGTCCGGCTGACGATCCGATCGATCTCGAGCAACCGGTAGCGCAGGACGGCGACGCCGACGGCGATCGGCACGGTCGGGTAGGCGATGATCGCGGGGACCCAGGCGAGTCCGCCGATGCCGCCGGCAGTGAGCGCGAGTGACGTCAGGCCCGCCAGGATCGCTCCGACCACGAACGTCATCGCTGTGACCAGCCAGCGAAGCTGCAGGCGGAGGATCCCGGTCGACCGCCGGTAGCGGACGATGATCGACCCCACCCCCACCACCAGCATGCCGATGATCGGCAGGATCGCGGTGTCACTGGACGGCATGACCGACCAGAGGGGCAGGTCCGGCAGGACGGCGATCGGGTTCCGAACCTGGATCGACTCGACGCCGCCATCCACAGAGAAGCCGATCGTCGGCGCGACCGCCGTCAGGACCACGAAGACGGCGCCGAACAGCAACAGGAGTCGACTCGGGACCCGCCAGCTCCCGTCGGGGAGATGCCCGCTTGGGAACACCAGGACGAGCGCGAAGTACGCCAGGAAGTCGGCGCTGCCCGCCCAGCTGGTCACCCAGATGGAGAGCATCCCCCAGAGGCTGACGGTCCCGGCCGCGAGCGTGGCGGCGGTGACGTCGGGCGTGGTGCTCGTCCCGACGAAATCGAAGGCGATGACGATGAGCAGCCAGCCGATCGGATTCCGCGGCCGCCGGAACGCGAGGAGTGCACCGATGCTCGAGTACGAAACGTAGAACAGCAGGGTGATCGGGTCCGAGCCCGCGAGCGCGATGCCGAGCGAGAAGCCGACGGTCAGGATCGCAAGCAGGCCGAGCGTCGGGGCGAGCCCGACGCGGGGTCGGTCGGAGGCAGCGGAGACATCCGCCGCGCCGTCTCCGACTCGGTCACCAAGGTCGGTGGTCACCGGTCGATCGTGCCAGGCGACCGTCCGGAGAACGTTACGTGGCCGCGCGGGCGCGCTCCGCAACGCGCCCGGGCGCCCCGCGAGCCGGGTCGATCAGGCCTCGATCCGGTACCCCACGGACCGCACCGCGACGATCGCCGGTCCGCCGGCGCGATGGACCTTCGCCCGGAGGCGTGCGATGTGCGGCTTGAGCCAGAGCAGGTCCGGATCGGCCTCCGCCGGCCAGCCGGCACGGACGAGGCGGTGGTGCGGGACGACATCCCCGCCCGCCCGCACGAGGGCCTCGAGCAGCCGGTACTCGGTCGCGGTCAGGTTGAGCACGGCCGAGCCGATCCGCGCCTCGTGTCGCCCCGGATCGATGGTCAGGGCGCCGGCCTCGAGCGGTCCGGCCCCGCCGCCCCCGGACCCGACGGAGGCCGCGTCGGCGCGGCGCATGATCGCCGAGATCCTGGCCAGGAGCTCGGCCTTGCCGAACGGCTTCGTCAGGTAGTCGTCGGCGCCGATCTCGAGCGCCTTCACCTTGGCGCCTTCGCCGCTCTCGCCGGATACGACGAGGATCGGCACGTTTCCGGCGGCGCGGATCTGCCCGGTCACGTTGAATCCGTCCGGCCCGGGCATGGCCAGGTCGAGCAGGACGAGGTCGGGGGCGTCGTCGCGGAAGCGCTTCACGGCGGTCAGGCCGTCGTACGCCGTGATGACCTGGTGGCCCTCGGTCCCGACCAGGGCGGTGATGGCACCGACCATCGCGGGATCGTCGTCCACGACCAGGATCCTGAGGGGACGGGTCATCGGCATCATCAGGACTCCTTCGATCAGACCGCGACGGCGGCCGGCAGGGCGATGACGAAGCGCGCCCCGGCCGGTTCGGCCGGTTCGCACCACAGATGGGCAGCCATCGACTCGGTCAGGCGCTTGGCCGCGAACAGCCCGATCCCGGAGCCGCGCGCCGTGTGGGTATCGCGCCGGGCGTATGGCTCGAAGATCCGCTCGCGCCACTCCTGTGGGATCCCCGGTCCCTCGTCGGAGACGGCGACCCGGACGTGGCCCTCGACGAGCGTGGTCCCGACGCTGATCGTCGTCCCGGGCGGGGCGTACTTCACGGCGTTCTCGATGAGGTGCTCGATGACCTGGCGGAGCCGCGGCGGATCGGCGAGGGCGAACCGTCGGACACCGGCGTCGACGACCACTCGATGGTTGCGCAGGAGCGGGCGCAGGCCCGCCACGACCTCGTCGAGCAGAGCCGCGACATCGACCGGGATGACGTCCGACGGCCGGTCCTCGAGTGGCCGGACCGACGCCAGGATCGAGTCGACCAGCCGGTCGAGGCGCTCGATCTGGTCGATCGCCCGGTTGTGCCACTCATCACGGGTCCGCCGCCGGATGAGATCGCGACTCTCGCGACCGACCAGCGGCGGCTCCTCCGACAGGAGGTCGGTATAGGCCCGGACGACCGCCAGCGGCGTCCGCAGCTCGTGGGTGACCATCGCGATGAGCTCGGTCCGGGCCTCGTCGATCGCCTGGAGCGCCTCGACCTGCGCCTCGGCCTCGAGCTGCGTGCGTCCCTTCTCGACGATCCCCGCGAGCAGGTCCGCGATCGCCGACAGTTGGGCGACATCCGAGTCGCTGAACTCGCGGGTCTCCTCGGTCTGGATATTGAGCACGCCGACCACGCCCTCGCGCCAGGACAGCGGGACCGACAGCATCGAGGCGATGAACCGCCGCTGGTCGATCCCGCGAACCCACAGGAACCGTGGATCGTGGCGGACGTCGGCGATCCGCATCGGCTCTCGCGTGGCGGCGACGCGTCCGGTGACGCCTTCGCCGAACGGTACCTGGGCGCGACCGATCTGGTAGCGGTCCAGACCGTTCGTTGCGGCCAGCGTGAGGTGGGCACCATCCCGATCGAGGAGGTAGAGCGACGAGACGTCGGCCTGGAGCGCGTCCCGCGTCTCGTCGACGATGGTCTCGAGGAGCTCGTCCCACGTCCGAGCGGTCGTGGCGAGCTTGGCGACGCGATGGAGGAAGCGCAGCTGTTCGAGCTGGCGCTCGGCCGCCGGCCGCTCACCGGACGGCCCGTCGTCGGTCCGTGCCGTACGTGCCATGGTCGTCACCATACAAGCCTACGGACGAACGTGTCGAAAGAAGGTTGCGGTCAGGTTGCGACCGAAATCCTTGACGGTGGCGTGCACCCGGCGCCACGCAGCAGGAGACCCGGACGGAGGAGGGTCGGTCCGGGTCTCATGCTTATGGGGTTCCCGCCGAGGGACCGGAGCAGCTCCGGACCGTCCGCGGTGGATCTAGTGCCGGCGACGTCCGCCGGTGCCGGTTACTGGAACCAGCGGCGGCCGGCCTCCAGGACGAGCGCGAGGGACATGAACGGCGCCAGCGCGACGCTCAGCCGCCACATCCGCGTTCGAAGCTTCATGGAGGATCTCCTGGTCCGG
Source organism: uncultured Chloroflexia bacterium (assembly GCA_963744115.1). Lineage (GTDB taxonomy): Bacteria > Chloroflexota > Limnocylindria > Limnocylindrales > CSP1-4 > Chersky-267. Next base: position 182,791 of record CAVUSI010000003.1, read on the forward strand.
CCGTCGGGTGCATCCGACCGCGCGCCGGGCGACTCGATCGGACCCTGAGGCTACCCGCCATCCGGGCCATCGGTGAACCCTGACGAAGGTCCTGGGTGGTGCGTCGAGTCATGGCCCAGAAGTACTATCCTCGCACTCCGCCGGGCGCGGGGTCCCGGCACGAACCGGGACCGAGCGGTAGACTCTCCCGCGGCACGTCGCCCCAATCCCGGTCCTAGCCGACCGAACCCATCGAGGTCCCATCCGACCATGCAGCCGGTTCGCTTCCTGTCCGCGCTGGCCCTTGCCGCGCTCGTGATCGTCGGCCTCGCCGCGTGCTCGTCGGGCCAGGCGCCGGGCTGGACCTACGCCCCGCCGCCGTCGCCGTCAGCCGCCGCGTCGACCGCCCCGAGCGCCGGCGCGTCAGCGGTCGCCTCCGCAGCCCCGAGCGGAGCCGGCTCGGCCGCTCCATCGTCGGCTGCTCCCTCTGCGGCCCCGGCCTCGACCGAGCCGAGTGCCGTGCCGTCCGCGGCCGCGTCGGGTGGGACCGGCGGGACGACCGTGATCCCTGAGGGCGCCCAGAACATCCAGTTCACGAACCTTGCCCTGGCTGCGCCCGCCGGCCAGCCCTTCCAGATCGCTTTCGACAACCAGGATGCGTCGATCCCCCACAACATCCAGATCATGGATGGCAACGGCGCGACGGTCTTCGACGGCGAGATCGTCACCGGCGTGGCGCAGACGACCTACAACGTCAACGCCCTCTCAGCCGGGACGTACAAGTTCATCTGCAAGATCCACCCGAACGTCATGATCGGCGCGCTCACCGTCCAGTAGCCCGATGGCCGTTCTGCCGTCCGAGTGTCGAGCCCGACCGCGATGACCGACGCCGTCTGTTATCGGGACGCCTATGCGCGCTCGATCGAGGCCGTCGTCCGGGCGGTCGCCGACGGCGCCGACGGTCCCCTGGTCGTCCTCGATCGGACGGTCTTCTATCCAGGAGGCGGCGGCCAGCCCGCCGACCGTGGGGTCCTCGTCCGGGCGGTCGACGGGCGCCGTTGGGTCGTCCGCGCAGCGCGTAAGAGCGGCGCCGACATCGTCCACGAGCTCGAGCCCGTGACGGCCGAGGCGGCGACGGCGGACGGACCGCCGGCGGTCGGGGACCGGCTGGCGGTCGACCTCGACTGGACCCGCCGCCACGCCCTGATGCGAACGCACACGGCGCTGCACGCTCTGTGTGGCGTCGTCTGGCGGGATTACGGCGCGCTCGTCACCGGCGGGAACATGGAGCCGGGATCCGGCCGGATGGATTTCGAGTTCGAGCGGATGAGCGGCGACCTGGTCGCCGAGATCGAGTCCAAGGTCAATGTCGAGCTGACGGTAGGCCGCGATGTGCGGGTCGCCGTCCTCCCGCGCGACGAGGCGTTCGCGATCCCGGACCTCATCCGGACCAAGGTCAACCTGCTCCCGCCCGGCATCGAGGAGATCCGGACGATCGAGATCGTCGGGCTGGACCTCCAGGCGGACGGCGGCACGCACGTCGCCAACACCCGCGAGGTCGGCGGCATCCGCGTGACCGGCTACGAGTCCAAGGGCCGGATCAACAAGCGGATCAGGATCGAGCTGGCCGACCCCGCCTGACCCGCTCAGGCCTCGAGGAGCACCTTCCCGATCACCGATCGCGACTCGAGCAGCTCGTGTGCGCGGGCGGCCTCGCGCAGTGGGAATGTCCCGGCGATGGCGGGTCGGAGGGTCCCATCGAGCACGGCCTCGAAGACCGCCGCAGCGCGCCCGCCGAGGGCCTCGGGCGTGGCGTTGTGATCGCTCAGCGTCGGCCAGGTCAGGGTGAGCGACCCGGGCAGGCCTTCGCCGGTCAGCCCGGACAGCCGGGCGATGTCGATGGGGGGTACCGGTCCGCTCGACTGCCCGAATTCGACGATCAGGCCCATCGGCCGAACGGCTCGCAGGCTGGTCTCGAAGGTCGCTCGCCCGACGCTGTCGAAGACGACGTCGACGCCACCCGGGACGACGTCGCGCACGGCGTCCTCCACGTCCGGTCGCCGCGAGTCCAGGACGTGCTCGACGCCGAGGGACCGCAGATACGCGGCCTTTGGGCCGGGCGAGGCACTGGCGATCACCGTCACCCCCTGCGACAGGAGGAATTGGACGAGCAGGGACCCGGTCCCGCCGGCCGCAGCATGGACGAGTGCCGTCTCGCCGGGCCGGCCGAGGTGGACGTCATGGGTCACGAGCTGCGCCGTCATCCCCTGGAGAAGGACGGCGGCGGCATCGCGGGTGGGAAGTCCCGGCGGGACAGCGACCAGGACCGGTCGCGGCACGGCGGCGAACTCGGCGTAGACGCCGGCCATCGGGCCCCCATAGGCCACCCGATCGCCGGGCGCCAGGTCGGCCACGCCCGCGCCCGGCTCGACGACGATGCCGGCGGCCTCGATGCCCGGGATGAGCGGCAGGGTCACCGGGTAAGGCGTTCCGACGCGGTGCTGGGTGTCGACGAAGTTCACGCCGATCCACTCGTGGCGGACGAGGACCTCATGGGGACCTGGCGTCGGCTGGGCGATATCGACGGGCCGAAGCACCTCTGGACCGCCGTGGACGTCGATGCGGATCGCGAGCAACGCCTGCCTCCGTCGAGGGTCGATCCGGGTCAGCGATCCGATGATATCGGCAGCGCTTGGTCCGTCCCTGCCGGCGGGCCGCGATCGCCTTGAATCTGGCCGCGACGTTCGGTATCGTCCGATCCTCATCGAGCATGCCGGCCCGCCCGAGCGGTCAGTCGGGCCGCGAGACAGGATGGTCTGCCTGGGATCGGAGGAAGGATGCGCCGCGTGACGCTCGTCCTGGCAGCGACGGTGGTCGCCGTCCTTGGGAACGCCTGCGGTGGATCGGCCGGGTCGTCCTCGCCGGGGACGACCGGGGCCGCTCCGTTGCCGAGCACGGCCGCGAGCCGCGACCCGGTGGCCGATGACCTGGCGTTGCTCGACACCCAGGTCCGAGCGCTGCATCCCGACCCGTTCGCCAACAACCCTGAGTCGGCTTGGGTGGCGAAGCTCGACCAACTCCGCAAGACCCTCCCGACGGCCACGCCGGACCAGCGCGTCGTCCAGCTCGCCAGCCTCGTCGGGCTGCTCGATACGCACTCGGCGCTGCTCGGCCCGTACGACACCTACCTTCACGCCTACGACGTCGTGCTGTACCCGTTCTCGGACGGCTGGTTCGTCGTCCGCGCCAAGGACAAGTCGCTCGTCGGCGATCGCGTCGTCTCGATCGGTGGCCATCCCATCGCGGAGGTCGAGGCGGCGCTGCGCCCGCTCGTCCCTGCCGACAACGAGAGCGGCGAGCTCGACGGCCTGCAGGTGATCTCGACGGTCGAGTACCTCCACGGCCTGGGGATCGTCGACGACCCGGCGAAGCCGGCATTCGTCTTCGCCCGGCCGGACGGGACCGAGGTCACGGTGGACGTCACCCGGTCGGACCTCACCACCTGGGCACTCGGCCTGGACATCGTCGGCGGGCTGCTGGGCGACGCGCCCGAAGCGGTCGCCCGGCGCAAGGAACCGGTCTGGACCCGGCTCGACAAGCCGACGAAGACGTTCGTGATCTCGTACAACGACTACACGGAGAACGACCTCCCGCCGGCCCTCGCGGCCATGAAGACCGCCCTCGACGACGGTTCGGCGACGCGTGTGCTCCTCGACATGCGCTACATCCGCGGCGGGAACGGCGGCCTGGCGACGCCGCTCATCGACGCGCTCAAGAACGACCCGCGGGTCGACCGTCCCGGCGGTCTGATCGTCATGATCGGCCGCGAGAACGTCTCGGCGGGGACGGTCGTGGCACGCACCCTCGACACCGAGACCCAGGCCATCCTGGTGGGCGAGATGACCCCGGCACGAGCCGACGGCTTCCTATGCGAGTGCAACGACATCGCCCTCCCGAACATCGGCCTGACGGTCGAGATCCCGACCTACCAGTTCCGCGTCGGGGACAAGCGACTGTCCGTCGAACCCGACGTGCCGGTCGCGCTGAGCGCCGCCGACTTCTTCGCGGGCAAGGATCCCGCGCTGAAGGTCGCCCTCGCCCTCAAGGATCCTCCGACGCCCTAAGCCGGTCGGCAAAGCGATCGCTCACGCCCGTCCCGAATGTGCCGAGCCGACCCCGGTCCCTGTGGCTCCGAGCGTCAGGGCTCGAACGTCATGGTCCGGACGATCGGCATCGCATCGGCCACGAGCCGGTCGAAATCTGCCGGGAGCGGCGCGTCGAGGACGATGGCGACGGTACGGCCCCCGCCGATATCCACGAAGATGTAGCGCTGACGTTCGGGGCGGTTGGGGCCCCACTCCCATTGATCTGCCGGCTCGCCGCCGGGCACGGCGCCGCGGACCAGGGCGATGTACGGGACCGGGGGTGGCTGGCGGACACCATGCCCGTCGAGCACGGGACAGTTCTTTGCCCAGGTCGGCTTTACATCGACGTCGACCATGCGCCCGGTCAGGCTGCCGATCGCGACGTCCGTCGGGGTCGAGGCGTCGACCCCGGGACGGTTCGCGACCCAGGTCGCGAGGGAGTCGGCCGACGAGCCGATCCCGGGCTGAGTCGTGACCTTGCACGCTGCGTCCTGGATCGCCGGCTCCGGATCCGGGAAGACATAGATGGTCGGCCCGAGGTTGGCGCTACGGAAGCTGCCCTCATTGACAAAGTCGGCCTGTCGCTCGAGCGCCAGGCCCTTCGAGAGGTCCCACGATTCTGCCCAGCCGGCCGGCACGGCGAACGTGACCGGGTGGGCGAAGAACCTCGACGAGTAGCTGCCAGCCGCGAGCTCGGCCCCGCACCTGCCGGCGCCTAAGGACGGCTCGACGTCGTACCAGAAGAGGTAGTTGCACCCGGGCTGGCCGGAGTCGAGCGACGGAGCGAAGGCGCCCTGGTCTGTCGCCGACGGGCTCGGGACGATCGATGGCGACGGCGAGCCCGCTGAAGGCGACGGGGAACTCGCGACGTTCGACGAAAAGGGACTGCCCAGCAGGGCGAACCCGACGACTGCGATGACGATCAAGGCCGCGATCCCGAAGCCGATGCGGAACGACCGGTCCGGGGCGTAGAGCGCCCGCTTGATGCGCGCGAGGCGCCCCTGATGGACGTGCTCGATGCGGTCGACCACCCCGTCGAATAGCCGTTCCGGCATCTCTGACGCGCCGTCGGCGAGCCAGGCCTCGAGGACGCGTTCGATGTCGCGTTCGCGCGTCACGCCGGCTGTCCTCCGATCGCGGTCGCGCGCGCGTCGGCCTCGAGGGCTGCACGCATCGCCCGGTGGGCATGGTGAAGTCGGGACCGGACGGTGCCAGCCGGGATGCCCATCACCTCGGCGATCTCGGTCGGTTCCAGGCCGGCATAGTGACGCAGGACCAGGATGGCCCTCTGTGTCGGTGGCAAGCGGCGGAAGCCGCGCTCCAGCTGATCCCGATCGAGCACACTGAGGAATTCATCGTTGCCGGCCGGTAGGTCCAGCGGGAGCAGGCGCAGGTTCGCCCCCAGGCGGCGGATCCGTGCCGCCTCGGCGATGCACGATCGAACGACGAGACGGTGCAGCCAGGCGTCGAACCGATCCGGATCGCGGAGTGCGGGCAGGTCGCGCCAGGCCGTAACCATCGCTTCTTGCACGGCGTCCTCGGCCCGATCGACGTCGCGGAGGATCCGTTGCGCGATCGCGTAGAGGCGGTCGCCACGGACCCGGATCAGGTCGGCGTACGCTTCCCGATCCCCGTCCTGTGCCGCCACGACCAGATCGCGATCCACCAGCGCCGTCCCCTCGGGGCACCCACTCGCGGGCGCCGGACGACCACTATGGGAGGCCGTCGGCCGTCAGCGTTCAATCATCGGGTGTGCCGCAACACCGGCCGAGTGCGACCTCCACGCCAGCGAGCCCAGACCGGCGTCGACGTTCCAAGACGGACCGCCGAATCCGAGGGTGAACTGGCTGAACCCCATCGAGCGGAGCTTCTCCGCGTCCTCCGTGAGGAACCGATCGAGGTCGTCGGGTTCGACCCCGACGCCCCACTCGATCTCCGTGGGGTCACGTCTCCAGTTCGGAGCCGAGCCCGAGCTGGCCCTGCCGCAGGACTACCTCGTCGTGGACGACGCGGACTTCGTCACCGAGCTTCAGGTCCCGATCGGCTGACCGCGACCCGTCGCGTCGCCCGGCTTGCAAGCCCGTCTCGAGGTCGCACGTCCGCCGGCGTGGTAGACGACGGCGCCCGGCAGCTCGATTGAACGCTGATCACCCTGACCCTCCCATAGGTGGTCGTACGACACCGCCGCCGTGTCGTGAAAGGGACGGCGCAAGTGGATCGCCGCCCGGGAGGAGGGATCGACATGTCTTCCAACAAGTCATCGCGCGTGATGGCAGCGGCGCTTCTGGCGGTCGCGCTCGTCGGGTGCGCATCCGCCGCGGGTGACGCGACCCCGAGCGGGTCACATTCGACGCTGGTCGTCACGCCGCTGCCATCTCACGCGGCCCCTCCCGCCGCGGCCACCAGTCCGTCGCCAACGACCGTCGCCTCCGGCGCGGCGGCCAACGAGGGCGTCATCGTGTTCGCAAGCGGACGCGACAACGCCGGACCTGACCAGGTCTATGCCATGGCGGCCGATGGCTCCAACCAACGGCTACTGACCAAGGACCTCGCCGGGGGCTGGATGCCGAGCATCTCGCCCGATGGGACCCGGGTGGCGTTCAGCAGTGAGCGTGCCGGCAACGGCATGAACATCTATCAGATGAACCTCGATGGATCCAACGTGAAGGAGATCACCGCCAACGACTTCAATTCGTTCCACGCGATCTGGTCGCCGGATAGCAAGACGATCCTGTTCCAGGCCTTTCCCGGAGGCAGCTCACCGAACGGAGGTCTGTATACGGTCGAGGCCGACGGATCCGGCCTGGCGCGCATCGCGGACGGGGGGATGGCCAGTTGGTCGCCGCTTGGCACACGGATCGCCCTGATGATGTCGGCGAACGGTAGCGACACCAACGACGAGATCTATGTCATCAACGCCGACGGATCCAGTCGGACTCGCCTGACGAGCGATCCGGGAAGCGATGGCCTCCCCGCCTGGTCGCCCGATGGGAAACGGATCGCGTTCGGCAGCGACCGTACCGGGGCAGGAGATATCTACGTCATGAACGCCGACGGCTCGAAGGTCCAGAGGCTGACGACGGATCCGAGCGTTGATGAGTGGCCCACCTGGTCGCCGGACGGAACCAAGATCGCCTTCGGCCGAAAGGCCTCGAACGACGCGAAGGAGGATATCTGGGTCATGAACGCCGACGGGACGAACCAGGTCAACCTCACGAACAGCCCGACAGTCAACGAATGGGGCCCATCCTGGTAGGCGCTGGTGACATCCTCGCCGAGGCCCCGGTCCCGGCCCAGAGACGGAGAGCCGGACTCGTGCCGGCCCTTCGTTCTGTCCAGCCGAGAGCGCGGGTCGGCTCGCTCAAAGCCCGGCGAGGGCCGTCCCTTCAGTCCTTGGGTCGGATCCGGATGATCAGCATCGCTGCGTTCGGATCGTCGCCGATGACCTCGCCGTCGTGGGGGATCGTGCCGTCCCAGCGGAGGTAGTCGCCCGGGCCGACATCGACGACATGGTCGCCCTGGGTCATCCGGAACCGGCCGCGCAGGATGATGTGGTGCTCGTCGCCGGCATGGCTGTGGGTCCCGACCCGACTGCCCGTGCCGTTCGAGGTGACTTCCAGGATCGACACGTCGCGCGACGCACGGCCGTCGACGTGCTCGACGCGGCCGAGCTCCGTCATCGTCACCGGGCGTTCGGTCGCGCGGACGACGACCGGCTCGGGGAGGTCCTCCATGAAGAACCAGGCGGCCGGGACCTCGACCGCGTCGGCGATCGACACGAGGCATTGGAGCGACGGCGAGGCCTTGTCGTTCTCGATCTGCGACAGGTACCCGACGTTCAGCCCGCTCCGCTCGGCGACGTTCGCCAGGGTCAGTCCGCGCTCCAGCCGCCAGCGCTTGATCTGGACCCCGACGGCCGGTCTGCGCCGCTCCTCGGTCGTCATGTTGGTTCTCCGCAAACAGGTATTGACACCAGGTAGGGCACGGACGTATGGTGTGTCCACAACAAATATCGCTTGACAGAGGCAAACTCGTCAAGCCAGCGGAGGACCGTCGACATGGACATCGCGATCATCGGGGCCGGCAACGTGGGCAAGGCCCTGGCAATCTCATTCAAGCGGGCGGGCCACGATGTCGTGATCGCGTCACGCGATCCGGAGGATGCGGGCAGCGTCGCCGCAGCGACCCATTCCCGCGTCGCCAGCTCGAACGCCGTGGCCGTCGCCGGTGCGGACGTCGTCGTGCTCGCGATCCCGTTCTCGAGCGCCCCCGAGGTCGCCGCCGAGATCGCCGGGGCCGTCGTCGGGAAGCCGGTGGTGGATGCGACCAACCGGATGTCGTTCGGCGCGAACGGCCCCGATATCGACACCACGACCTCGAACGCCGAGGAGCTGGCGGCCCTTCTGCCGGGTGCCAAGGTCATCAAGGCGTTCAACACGATCTTCGCCTCCCACCAGAGCGACCCGATCGCCGAGGGCGTCCAGCTGAGCGGCTTCGTCGCCGGGGACGACGCCGAGGCGAAGGCCACGGTGCTCGAGCTCGTTCGCGAGATCGGCCTTGAGCCGGTCGACGTCGGTCCGCTCGTGCGCGCGCGGCAGCTCGAGGGGCTCGCCTTCCTCAATATCAGCCTGAACATCGTGAACGGCGGCAGCTGGCAGTCCGGTTGGAAGCTCGTCGGGGCTCCGGCCACGGCGCCCGTCGCGGCCTGATCACGATGGCCGAGTCCACGCCGGCCGTGACGGCGACCGGGACGACCATCCCGGTCGCCCGCCTCAACCACGCGGTGCTGTACGTCCGCGACGCCACCGTCGCGGCGGACTTCTATCACCGCGTCTTCGGCTTCGAGGTCGTCGAGAACGCCTTCGGCGGCCGAGCGGTCTTCATGCGCGCGGCGAGCGGTGAGAACCATCACGATCTCGGGCTCTTCTCGGTCGGGCCGGACGCGCCGCGCCCGCCACGGGGCTCGACCGGTCTCTATCACCTGGCGTGGGAAGTCCCGACGATCGAGGACCTCGCCCATGCCGCGACCGTCCTGTCGGACGCCGGCGCCCTGGGCGGGGCGTCGGATCACGGGGTGTCCAAGTCCCTCTACGGCTCGGACCCGGACGGGAACGAGTTCGAGATCATGTGGCGCGTCCCACGCGACGCGTGGGGCGAGTTCGAGAACAAGGGCGCGGTGATGCCGCTCGACCTCGAGGCCGAGCTGCGCCGCTGGGGAGCGTCCGGCATCGGCCCACACGTAGGCCCGCTCGTCCCGATCGCTGAGGCCGCCCGGCTCGAACGCCGTGGCGGCCTCGACGTTCCCGACGATACACCAGGGCGGATAAGGTCGGTCCGGGCCGATCAGGGCGGATAAGGGCGGTCTGGATGGTTCAGGTCTCGCGCGCAAGCCGCTAGACTCCGCGTCCTGATGCGTCGTCGCCTGTCCGCGCGCCTGCTGAACTCGCCGATGATCCGGCGGATCCGGTTCTACGCGCGCCGGCTCGGCGGACAGCTGGACCGGCGGTTCTTCATCACCCTCGTCGAGGGGATCCTGATCATCGTCGCGATCGCGGCGGTCCTGATCACCCTGTTCGAGAAGGACTGGACGCTCGCTTCACTCGGAGCGTCGTTCTACTGGGGACTGACGACGGTCCTCGGCCAGGGAGACTCGGCGTTCATCACCTCGCCGGCCGGCTGGCTCATCAGCTGGATGCTGATCCTGTTCGGAGTCGCGCTCTTCGGGACGATCACCGGGGCGCTCATCGCCATCGTCATCGATTTCCTGCTCAAGGAGGGCCAGGGTATGGGCGCATCCGGATACGAGGGCCACGTGGTGGTCTGTGGCTGGAACACCACGGCCCGGGACCTGATCAAGGAGCTCCAGACCGACGATTTCAAGGTGAAGATCGTGGTCATCGCCCCGCTCGACAAGAACCCGGCGGGCGACGGCGTCTACTTCGTCAGAGGCGATCCGACCGAGCCGGCCGACCTCGAGCGGGCCGGACTCGCGCAGGCGTCGGCCGCGCTGATCTTCCCGATCGACGACACGAACGACGCGGACATGCGCTCGATCCTGACGGTGATGGCGATCGAGTCGATCGCCCCGGAGGTGCGGACCGTGGCGGAGGTCAACAACCCGCGCCACGCCGACCACTTCAGGCGGGCCCACGTCGACGAGCTCCTCGTCTCATCGCAGGTCGGCGCCCGCCTCCTCGCGCGTTCGGCCCTGTATCCCGGACTGACCGAGCTCGTCGCCGACATCGTGTCCGGGGGCGAGGGATCGGAGCTCTACCGGATCGCCATCCCCGACGACTACCTCGGGCTGTCCGTCGACGAGGTCAGCGCCCGGCTGCGGACCGAGCATCGGGCGACCCTGCTGTCGATCAGCCGGGCCGGCCGAGCCTATGTCAACCCGCCGGCCGACTTCCGGATCGCCTCCGGCGACGACGCCGTCGTCGTCGCCGAGTCGCTCGGCACGCTCGCGCCGCTCATCATCCGCCACGAGGACGGTTCCGCGGCCCCCGTCAATCCGCTCGTCGGGCAGGTCGAGAGCAACGGCACCGGCGGCGACGGGTCGGCCGCGCCGCCGCCGCGCGACCCGCCTCGCCTACGCCCGTCTCGGCCACGCCAGCCGAGCCCACGCCCGCCGCGGTCGTGTCCCCCGCGTCGCCCAGGCCCGCGGCGGTCGTCTCGCCTGCGGCGCAGGCGGTCTCGATCGCGCCCGTCGCGCCCGTCGCGGTCGCCGAACCGCCTCCACCGGCGCCCGCTCCGACGACGGTCCCGGTCCCACGCCCCAGGCTCGAGGCCCGGCCGGTCCCGGCGCTCGTGCAGCGCGCCACCGCGCGCCCCAAGCTGGTCGCCCGGCGGGTCACGCCGATCGCGCCACCGGCCCAGGCATCAGCCGCGGCTCGCCCGACGGTCCGACCGGCCGCCGTCGAGGCCCCTGCGTCGGCGCCGGAGACGGACGCCGTCCGCTACGTGGCGGACCCTGAGAGCGACGCCCGGAACGGCAAGCACGGCAAGAAGCACCGGAGCGGCTGACCCGCTGGTCGGTCCGCTCAGACCTCCTTCACGGCGGCGTACCAGACGCGCTCGGCGACCTCGGTGACGTCGTCGCCGATCCGGGCGAAGCGACGGTACAGCTCGCGCCGGCCCATGACCTCGCGCAGGTCCGAGACCTGGAGCAGAGCCGACATCCCCTGGCGATAGGCCCGCTCGAGCTGCCGCTGGGCCTTCACGGCTCGATCCGCCGCGTCGGTCGCGGCCTCGCCGTCCGCGTCGGAGGCGCCGAGGTGGTCGAACGCCGCGGCCAGCTGGCGGACACCCTCGACAAGCAGGCCCGCCATGTCCGCGACCGTCGCATCCGGCGGCATCGCCATGAGCTCGGACTCCCGGACGGCGTCCTTCGCTCCATTGATGACCGCGTCGAGCCGACCGGACATCACGAACAGGTCCTCGGCCCCGATCGGCGTGATGAACGCCGCCTTGAGCTGGGCCCGGAGCTCCTTCTTGACCTGATCGGCTCGGTGCTCGGCGTCACGGATCCGATCGCTGGCCGACGCATCCCCACCCGCCCATTCGACCAGCGCGGCCATCCCCTCGATCGTGATCGCGGCCTGCGCCCGCAGCGTCCCCAGCACGTCGGGATCCTTCGGCAGGAACCAGCTCATCGTGCCTGGCATCGGATCGACCTCACGGTAGCGATTTCCAGATCGGCAGCGCCACGGCGGCGATGATGGCCGCCGCCGGCATCGTCGTGACCCAGGCGAGGGCGATCGAGCGGACCACCTCCCAGCTGATGTGCCGCCAGCGCGAGCGGCCGATCCCGATCCCGACGATCGAGCTCGAGACGACCTGGGTCGTGCTCACCGGTGCGCCGACCAGCGACGCCGCGAAGATGACACTGGCGGACGACGACTGGCTGACGAGACCGTCCAGGCTCCTGATCGGGAAGATCCGTCGCCCGACGGTCTTGATGATCCCCCAGCCGCCGAGCGCCGTCCCGAGGGTCAATGAGATCGACGCGCCCAGGACGACCGGGAGCGGGGCGGTCAGGCTGGTCGAGCTGCCGCTGGCCACGAGCAGACCGGCGACGATCCCGACCGTCTTCTGCGCATCGTTCGACCCGTGGCTGAAGGCCAGGAACGCGGAGGTCGCCCACTGGACGCTGCGGACCGGGCGACGGAGGCGTGACGACGCCCGACGGGTCGCCCGGAGCAGGGTCCGTTCGACGACGTAGGCGACCGCGAACCCGAGGCTGGTCGCCACCAGGAGTCCGACGAGGACCCCGAGGACCCCGTAGAGATGGCCGTCCTGGACCGGACCGAGGTTGATCGATCCAGGTCCCGTGTCGAGGAGGGCGGCACCGACCAGCCCGCCGACCAGGGCGTGGCTCGAGCTCGACGGCAGATTCCGACTCCAGGTGTAGGTGTTCCATACCACGGCTCCGGTCAGCCCGGCCCCGATGACGGGCACGCCGTGCGACGGGTCGACCGTCACGAGCGTGCCGACCGTGTTCGCGACCGCCGCGCCGAACATGAGCGGGCCGAGGAGGTTGAAGACCGACGCCATCGCCACCGCAGGGAGCGGTCGCGCGACCCGGGTGGCGACCAGCGTCGCGATCGAGTTGGCCGCGTCGTGGAACCCGTTGGTGAGGGCGAACGCGAACGCCATCACGATCGCCAGGACGAGGTTGAAGTCGGCCGTCATCGCTCACCGGGCTGGGTCCCATGTGGCCGACGTGGCGCGGTCGGTCGCCTCGATGATAGTCGTCGGGCCGGCGGGCGGCCGCTCGGTCAGACGGCCTTGACCGCGCTGACCAGGGCCGCCAGGCCGTCCTTCGCGTCGGCGAAGAGCATGCCCGTCTTCGGGTCGGCGTAGAGCTCGTTGTCGATCCCGGCGTAGCCGCGACCCATCGAGCGCTTGATGACCACGATCGACTTGGCATGATCGACATCGAGGATCGGCATGCCAGAGACCGGGGATCCGGGACGCCGGGCAGCCGGGTTGGTCACGTCGTTGGCGCCGATGACCAGGGCGACGTCGCAGCGATCGAACTCCGGGTTGATCTCGTCCATCTCCTTGAGCTGCGGATACGGCACGTTCGCCTCCGCCAGGAGGACGTTCATGTGACCCGGCATCCGACCGGCGACGGGATGGATGGCGTACTTGACGTCCACCCCGCGGGCCTCGAGCAGCTCCGCCAGCTCGCGGACCTGGTGCTGCGCCTGCGCCACGGCCAGTCCGTAGCCCGGGACGATGATCACGTGCTGGGCATAGGCGAGCTGGATCGCCACATCGTCGGCCGAGATCTCGCGGACCGAGCCGCCGGGGCCGCCGACGGCCGTCTGCGTCCCCTCGCCGCCACCGAAGCCGCCGGCGATGATGTTGATCACCGATCGGTTCATCGCATCGGCCATCAGCTTGGTCAGGATCCCGCCCGAGGCCCCGACCAGGGCGCCCGAGATGATCAGCACAGGGTTCCCGATCACGAACCCGGCCATCGCCGCCGCCGTCCCGGTGAACGAGTTCAGCAGGCTGATGACGACCGGCATGTCGGCCCCGCCGATCGGCAGGACCATCGTGACCCCGAAGACGAGACCGGAGGCCACGACGACCGCGAGGATCGCCAGGGTCGCGCTGCTGGACAGGGCCACCGCCCCGGCCGCCCCGAGGATGAGTGCCAGGGTGCCGACCACGGCGATGCCGGCCAGTGCATACGTGACGATCCGGCCGCCGGGGACCATGATCGGCTTGCCCGCGATCAGCCCCTGGAGCTTGCCGCCGGCGATCAGCGAGCCGGTGAACGTGACCGATCCGATGACCGCACCGAGGACGACGAAGATCGTCGTCGACAGGGTCGCCTCGGGGGTGCCCGCGATCTTGAGGAAGTCATCGATCGCGACGAGCGCAGCGGCGCCGCCGCCGACGGCGTTGAACAGCGACACCAGCTGGGGCATCGCGGTCATCTTCACCGACCGGGCCATGTACAGGCCCGCTCCGCCGCCGATGGCGAAGCCGACCAGGATGATCGCCCAGGCCGTGACGCTCAGGCCGCCCGGTCGGAGGATGAGCCAGAGCAGCGTCGCGATCACGGCGACGGTCATGCCGCTGGCACTCAGCCGGTTGCCGTTCCGGGCGGTGGCCGGCGAGTTCATCTGGTGGAGACCCAGGACGAAGCAGGTCGCCCCGGCCAACCAGGCCAGGTAGACGATGGTGTAGATCCAGACCTGTGACATCGGCGCGCTCCTCGACTAGGTGCCGGAGGCGCCGGGCGCGCCCTCGGACCCGGCCTTCGCGGCCGCAGGCTTCTTCCGGAACATCTGGAGCATCCGGTCGGTCACGACGTACCCGCCGACGACATTGGCGGCTCCGAACACCATCGCGATGAACGCGAGCACATAGCTCAACGGGTTGTCCGCCTCAGCGGCGATCAGCATGCCGCCGACCAGGACGATCCCGTGGATCGAGTTGGCGCCCGACATCAGCGGGGTGTGGAGCGTGGCGGGGACCTTGGCGATGACCTCGAACCCGACGAGGATCGCCAGCAGGAAGATCGCCAGCGAGTTGAGCAGTTCGGGGCTCACGCGACACCTCCGGCGGCCGGGGCCGCGGGCTCGAGAAGCTTCTTCGTCGCCGACTGGACGACCGCGCCACCATGGGTGATGACCGTCCCGGCCGTGATCTCCTCATCGAAGTCGTAGGTCATCGCGCCGTCCTTCACGAAGTGGAGGAGCAGCGCCGAGATGTTCCGGGCATAGAACGCCGAGGCGCCGGCCGGCATGCTGGCGGGGAGGTTGTCCGGCGCGATGATCGTGACCCCGTTGTCGGTCACGATGGTCTCGCCGACCTTGCTCGGCTCGACGTTCCCGCCGAGGGCGGAGGCCGCCATGTCGACGATCACCGAGCCGGGCTTCATCCCGGCGACGGCCGCCGCGGTGACGAGCAGCGGCGGTCGCCGTCCCGGGACCTGGGCCGTGGTGATGATCACGTCCATCGTCGCGATGTGGCCGTTCAGTTCGGCCTGTTGAGCGGCTTGCTCCTCGGGCGTCAGCTGGCGGGCGTACCCGCCTTCGCCGGAAGCGTCGGCCACCGACTTCAGGACGATGAATGTCGCCCCGAGCGATTCGGCCTGCTCCTTCGTCTCCGACCGGACGTCGTAGGCCTTCACGACCGAGCCCAGTCGCCGCGCGGTCCCGATCGCCTGGAGACCGGCGACGCCGATCCCGAGGATCAGCACATTGGCCGGCTTGGCGGTCCCGGCGGCCGTCGTCAGCAACGGGAAGTAGCGGCCGTAGGCGTTGGCAGCGATCAGGACGGCCTTGTACCCGCCGACATTGGCTTGCGAGCTGAGGGCGTCCATCGACTGCGCGCGCGAGAGGGTCCGGGGCAGCGCATCGAGGCTGATCGCGGTGACCCCTCTCGCGGCGAGGCTCGCGGCCAGCTGCGGGTCGATCAACGGCGCCAGGAACCCGATGACGGCCTGGCCCGACCGGAGCCTGGCGACCTCGTCCGCGGACGGCTTCTGGACGCGCAGGACGACATCGGCTCCGCCGTACAGGTCAGCGGTCGAGACGATCGTCGCACCGGCCTCGACGTAAGCGGCATCTGGGATGGCCGCGCCGCCACCGGCGCCGGCCTCGACGAGGATCTCCAAGCCGGCAGCGGTCAGCTTGCCGAGCGTTTCGGGTACCAGGGCGACGCGCCGTTCACCGGCCGCGGTCTCCCGGGCGACGCCGACCTTCATGGGCACCACCTGTGGGATCTGGGGGGTTCGGGATATCGGGGTCAAGGATACCCGAGGCGACCGGCCGGTCGTGCGGGCGCAGGGCAGCGCGGTCGGGCCCGAAATCGGTCGCCGTCCGGGTGTGCCGGCGTGCGGATCGTGACCCGAGGCCGGCTCGGCTACGATGCCCACATGACCAAGATCGGCTACGCCGCGATGCTCGAACAGTTCCACCCGACGGAGCTCCTCGACCTGTGCTCCCGGGCGGAGGACGCTGGGTTCTCGGCGGGGTTCATGGTCAGCGAGCACTTCCACCCGTGGACGCCGCAACAGGGCCAGAGCGCGTTCGCCTGGAGCTTCATGGGCGCCCTCGGCCAGCGGACGACCCTCCCGTTCGGGACGGCCGTCACCTGCCCCGGGTTCCGCTACCACCCGGCGGTGATCGCCCATGCGGCGGCGACCCTCGGCGCGATGTATCCGGGCAGGTTCTGGCTCGGCCTCGGAGCCGGCGAGGCCCTCAACGAGCACATCGTGGGGGGCGAGTGGCCGGAGATCGGCGTCCGGAGCTCGATGTTGTTCGAGTCGATCGAGATCATCAACAAGCTCTTCAGCGGTGCGGTCGTCCGCCACCGGGGCGAGCACTTCAAGCTCGAGAGCGCCCGCCTTTACACCCGACCCGAGGAGGCGGTCAAGGTCTATGTGGCGACCGCCGGCCCGGTCAACGCCAAGCGGACCGGTCGGCTGGCCGACGGGATGATCACGGTCGGTGCGGCCGACGAGAAGATCGGGATGCTGTGGGGGAAGTTCGACGAAGGCGCGCGCGAGGCGGGCAAGGATCCGGTCGGGATGCCCAAGCTCCTCCAGATCCACATCAGCTGGGCGCCGACCGACGACGAGGCGATCGCCAACGCGATGCGGGAGTGGCCGAACGGCGGCATGCCATTCCCCAAGCAGGACATCAAGAATCCGGAGGACTTCGCGGCGATGGCCAAGCTGGTCCGACCCGAGGACTTCGTCGATCGCTGCTTAATGAGCGCCGACCTCGACTGGCACACCAGGCAGATCCAGCACTACGTCGACATGGGCTTCGACGAGGTCCACGTCCACAACGTCGGGCGGAATCAGGCGGAGTTCATCGACGTCTTCGGCCGCGACGTCCTGCCCCGGCTGCGCCTCGGTTGACCCACCGGGCGGTGCATCGGAGCCACACGATTCCGGGACGGACCTCGATTCGGTCGGCAAGGGTATGGGAGCCGGCGCGTCGGCACGCTAGGATGGACAGGTCGACGGCAAGGTCGCTCGACAGGGTGCCCATCGAAAGGATCGTTCGCTGACTCCGAAGCGCGTGGATCGCCGACTCGTCGTCCTCGTCCTGGTGGCCGTGGGCTGCGTCGTCGCGTGCGGACCGCAGGTCGTCACCCCGTCGCCACCGAGCGGCGAACGGCCGGACGCACTGGCGCTCGGTTCGATCCCCCGACCCGGCCTGGCGACCGACCTCGGCACCGCAGGGCCGGGCGTGGACGGGGCCGGCGACTTCCTGTCGTTCGCCTCCGAGCTCTCGCCCGAGTCGACGATGACGGCGTATGCCTCGCAACTCGTCGGCGCCGGCTTCCATGACGCCGGTCGGCTGGGGGCCTGGCGGGTCTTCACCGACCCGGCGCTGACGCTGTGGGTGCGGGTCGGATCGGGCGGCCCGCCGACCAGCCTCATCGTGCGCGTGTCGCCGTCACGAGATGACGTCGCCGACGGCGTGCCACCGCGACCGGCGCTCTCGACCCAGGTCGACGCGGCTCGACCCGACCCGACCATCGACGTCCGGGATAACGGGCCGGCTCCGTCGGCTCGCCCGGCCACGGCCGTCCAGCGGCCGGATCCGCCGCATGCGTCACCCCGGAGCGGGGCCGTCGGCAGTGCCGGCGGGGGTTCGGGCAGTCCGGCCGGATCCGGATCGGGCGGAACCAGCGGCGGCGGAGCCACCGGTGGCGGCGGGACGAGCGGCGGCGTGGGCACCGCGGCCAGTGGTGCGACCGGCCCGGAGTCAGGGACCGGCATCCCGAGCGGGGGGAACGGCACCCGCCCATGACCGAGCGCCACCGTCTGCTCCTCGTCGATGACGACGTGCAGCTGACCCAGTTCCTTGGCGCCCGCCTCCGGCGCGACGGCTTCCAGGTCGCGGTCGCAGCCTCGGGGGCCGAGGCCCTCGCGGCGATCGACGAGTCCTGGCCGGACCTGGTCCTGCTCGACCTGACGATGCCCGGCGCGTCGGGCGAGGAAGTGGCCGCCGGGATCAAGAAACGCGCCGACATCCCGATCGTCGTCCTGTCGGCGGTGGCGACGTCCCGGTCGAAGACGGAGCTCATCGAGCACTACGCGGAGGATTACGTCACCAAGCCGTTCGACTACCCGGAGCTCGTCGCGCGGCTGAACCGCGTCTTGCGCCGGCTCAACGAGCGGATCCCGAGCGAGCTGCTCGAGCTCGGTCCGGACCTGTCGCTCGCGCTGCGACGCCGCGAGGCGATCGTGGCCGGCCGGCCGGTGGCCCTATCCCCGACCGAGACCCGGCTCCTGGCGACCCTGGCCGCGAACCTCGGCACGACGATCTCGACCGAGCACCTGCTGGCGCGCGTCTGGAGCGACTCCGACGGCGCCGACCCTGCCTACGTCTGGGTGGCGATCCGTCGCCTGCGGCGCAAGATCGAAGTCGACCCCGACGAACCGCGACACCTCCTGACCGACCGGAACGGGGGCTATCGGCTGGTCGCGGCCGGCTGACCCCGGCATGGCGGACGGGTCGCGTGGGCGCGGCCGGGGCCTGACCTATCGGCGGCAGGTCATCCTGGTCCTGATCCTGGTGGCGGTCGTCCCGCTGGCGCTCTTCGGGTTCGCGGTCATCAAGTCGGTCGAGGAGGTCGTCGGGGACGAAGCCCTGACCCAGGCTCGGACGGCCGTCGGCGGTGTCGCCGCGGTGCTCGCCCGGGACGCCGCGGACCTCGACGAGCGGACTCAGAGCTACGCGACCTGGCCGATCCTCCAGGACGAGGTGGCCGGCCTGGACCTCGAGGCCATCCGTCGCGACGTGATCCAGTTCCAGGTCGACCGCGGCGAGGTCGATGCGATCGTCCTGATCGTGGGCGACCGGCAGATCGCCGGTGGGCCGGGTGCGGCGACGGCGGCCCTGTCGACCCAGGCGAAAGGGGCGTTGGTCCGATCTGTCATCCCGACGGGGCCGGTCTACTCCGATCTCGGGGACGGGGTGTACCTGGTCGACTTCCAGCCCATCGACTTGACCGGTCGGACCGGGCCCGGGGTCGACGCCGCCCTGGGGAAGCCCGTCGGCCTGGCGTTCGCCCGTCGGCTCGATCCGTCATTCGTCGTCGACGCCCGGGAGGTCACCGGGTTCGACGGCGCGGTCTTCGATCGGTCCGGTCGGCTCCGCGTGGCGAGCGATGAGACCGCCGCGACTGCCTTCACGCCGGTCGACCCGGCGGTCGCCGACCCGGTCGTCGTCGCCGAACCGGCGGTCTCGGTGCGGTCCGGGTACGCCGGCGGTTCGTTGTCGTTGGCCGGCATCGACGGCCGGCCGGTCGGCTGGTACGTCGCGACGATGCGCATCGAGGGGCTCCGGACGGTGGGCAACCGGCTCATCCCGCTGCTCGCCGCCGGCCTGCTCCTGGCCGTCCTGGCGGCGGCGATCCTGGCGATCCTCCTCGGCCGCCGCCTGCGCCTGCGACTCGACGCGATCGGCGGGGGGCTGAGCGCGATGGCCGCCGGGGATCTCGCCGTCCGCCTGCCGGCCGACGATCGCGACGAGATCGGTCGGTTGGCCAGTGCGCTCGATCGGATGGGCGACACGCTCGAGCGGCGCGACCGGATCCTGCGCGCCGCGATCCGGGCCGTCGCCGAGCTGACGCCGGACCTCGGGGTCGGTGCGGTCCACGCCCGCGGTGTGGCGGCGGCCGGCCGGATCTTCGAGCTGACCGAGGTCACCCTGGAGGATGCCGACGGGGTGGTGCTCGAGGCGACCGCCGGGACCGCTCCGGCCGTCGGCAAGCCCGGCGCCTCCGCCCCACCCGGCCCCGCGCAGGACGCGCCGGTCGCCCGCGGCCGGCGCGTCTCGGCGGCGCTCGGTCCGCTGGCGGACGATGAGGCGACCGCCCAGGCGGGGCCCCGGCTCGCCGGCCGGCTCCCGGTCGGGCGTGACTGGTCCGAGGCCGACCAGTCCCTCCTCGACGTCTACGCCAGGCTGCTCCGGGCCGCGATCGACGACGCCACGGTCCATGCTCGGACGCTCGATCGGGTCGATCGACTCGGGCGGCTGACCCGCCTCCAGGGCGACTTCCTGCGCGGCGTCAGTCACAACCTCCAGGCGCCGCTGACGAGCATCGCGGTGGTCGCGGACGAGCTGGCCACGGCGGACTCGACCGATGCCCACTCGCGCGAGGGCGTGTTCGTGATCCGGGAGCAGGCGGACCGACTGGCACGGCTCGTCGGTCAGCTCCTGACGCTGTCCCGGCTCGAGGCGGGGACCCTCCGGGTCGAGGCCGAGCCGGTCGTCCCAACGCCAATCGTCCGGCGGGTCTGGTCGTCGCTGGGCTCCGACCGGCCGTTCGAGCTCGACGATCGGGCGGCCGGGATGGTCGCCGTCGCTGATCGGGCGGCCCTCGAACAGGTCGTCTGGATGCTTCTCGACAACGCCGTGAAGTACGCTCCGGACGGCCCGATCGAGGTCGTCATCGAGCCGACCGACGGGGACGAGCAGATCGCCGTCACGGTCTTCGACCACGGCCCCGGCATCCCGCCCGGTGAGCGCGCCCGTGTCTTCCGCCGGTTCGAGCGGGGCACCACCAGCCAGGGTCTCGACGGGACCGGTCTCGGTCTCGACGTCGCACGCGGGCTCGTCCGGGCGATGGGTGGAACGATCCGCTACGTACCCGCGATGGGCGGCGGCGCCGGGTTCCGATTCACGGTCCCCGCGGAGCGTTCCGAACAGCCCGTCTGACCATCGTCCGGGGGGTGCTCCAGGACCATCGGGCTGTGCAGCCGCGCACTTTCGTAATGAGGCGCGAAAGGTCCCGCTTCCTAGGCTAGACGGTATCCAGTGGCGAAGGTCTCGGGACCTCGTCATCCGTTCGAGCGATAGAGGCGGAGCACGCCGCGTGAAGCGACCCTTCCGAGTCCCACGAGAGCGACACCAGCGAGGCCAGTCCCTGGTCGAGTTCGCCCTCGTCTTCCCGATCTTCTTCGTCCTGCTGATGGGGCTGATCGAGTTCGGGCTGGTGTTCAACGCCCTGCTGTCGATCAACTTCGCCAGCCGCGACGCGTCCCTGATCGCGGCCGAGGCCGGCAACGCCGTCGGCTCCGACTGCGTCATCCTCAAGAAGGTCGAGGACGCGATCAGCGCACCGGCGAGCACATCCCGGGTCACCGAGGTCCGCATCTACAACGCGGACAAGAACGGCAACCAGATCGGCGGCCAGGTGAACGTCTACGCCCGATCCGGCACGACCCCGTGCACCCTGCCAAGCGGTGCGTGGACGGCTCCGTACTCGTTGACGACGGGCGGCTACCTCGAGACGAACCGCTGCAACATCCAGGCCGGCTGCTCCGGCTCGGGTGGCGTCGATACGATCGGGGTCAAGATCACCTACCACTACACCTGGTTCACCCCGATGGGCTCGTTCATCGGGCTCGGGGCGACCGACTACACGATGGTCGAATCGAACGTCATGCGGATGGAGCCGATCCTGTGAGCCGCGTGCATCGACCGACCCGCCGGCGCAGCGGCGCCCGGGGCCAGAGCCTCGTCGAGTTCTCGGTGGCCGTCCCGGTCTTCGTGATGATGCTGTTCGGGATGCTCGAGTTCGGGTTCGCCTTCAGCCACAACCTGACCCTCGAGTACGCGACCCGGGAAGGCGCCCGGACGGGCGCAGCGCTCGGCAAGGGCACCGCGTCGGTGGCCTGCGCCGTCGATGCATCGGGGACCTCCCCGGTCGACCAGCAGATCATCGCGGCGGCCCAGCGTGTCCTGACCTCGCCCGGATCCCCGGTCGATGTCAGCCGGGTCAGCCAGATCACCATCTACCAGGCGAACGCCTCGGGTGGCCAGGCCGGCCCGGTGAACGTCTGGGTCCCCGGCGCGGGCCCGACCGTCGACGGTGTGGCGCTCAAGTTCAAGCAGAGCAGCGTCAGCTGGAACGCGTGTTCCCGCGACAACGGCTCGACCCCCGACTCGATCGGGATCGGACTCACCTACAGCTACCGCCTGATCAGCCCGCTGGGGGTCTTCCTCGGGATGGTCGGCACCCCTCAGTTCTCGATGTCCGACCGCACCGTCATGGCGCTCAACCCGAGCTAGGGGAACGATCGAAATGGGTCGATCGACCCCGGCCGCCAATACCACGGCCGCCGCGCGGCACCGGGTGGCTTCACGTGGCCAGATGCTCGTGCTGTTCGCCGTGTCGATCTTCGTCCTGACCGGGATCACCGCGATCGTCGTCGACGTCAGCTGGTACTGGGCGAACAGCCTGCGCGTCCAGCGCGCCGCCGACGCCGCCGCCCTCGCCGGCGTCGTCTGGCTGCCGAGCGACCCCACGTCCGCGTACGACACCGCCCGCAAGGAAGCGATCAAGAACGGCTACGACGGGTCGAGCCCGGGCGTCACGGTCACCCCGCTCCAGGACGCCACCAACAAGCGTCGGCTGAGCGTCACGATCTCGGCTCCGGTCGGCACGTTCTTCATGCGGGTGTTCGGCCTGCCCTCGATCCAGGCGACCCGCAGCTCGAAGGCGGAGTTCGTCCTGCCGGTCCCGATGGGAAGCCCGCAGAACTACTACGGTGTCGGCTTCTTCGAAGGGCTCACCGGCGGCCCGATCACCCCGGTCGGCCCATCTGCTCCCACCTGGTCGCAAACGACCGCCCCGGACAACGATTTCACCAACCCGGACCGGGCATGGTCAACGAACAATCTGTACGCCACCGGGGTCGTCGGCACGGGCGCGGCCGGAGCCAGCCAGGGCTACGGCAACTTCGGGTTCAATGTCGCCGCCGGGCTGGCGATCAAGGGGATCGAGGTCAAGGTCGAGGCCAAGGCCAGCGACCCGGCGGGCTGCAAACTCGGCGTCGAGCTGTCCTGGGACAACGGCGCGACCTATACGGCAACGGGCAAGACGGTCGATCTGACCGGCAGCGACCCTGCCGCCGGAAGCTGGCCGAGCGCCGGCGCGTCGGGTGACACCTGGGGGCGGACATGGGCGCCCGCCGAGCTGGCGAACGGTCAGCTGAGGGTCCGGCTGCGTGCATTCGATCCGGAGTCGAACAACGACTCGACGAACTCGAGCAACCTTCGCTGCAACAACACCGCGACCGAATCGGTCGACGCGTTCACCGTGACGGTCTACACGCAGGGCAAGGTCAACGCGACCCTGCCGGTGCCGAATCCGGCCGGCGGCGCTCCGCTCGCACCCCAGAACATCTGGGGCGCCGTCTTCACGTCGGGCGGCCTGCGCGAGAACGGCGATCGCTACGCGCCGTCCTATATCGGCGGTGGGCTCGGACAGCCCAAGGGCGATCCCAACCCCGACTACGACCCGAACGGCTACGACTATACGGTCGAGCTGAACGGGGGTTCGAACGGCCAGGTCCAGTTGTTCGACCCGATCTTCTGCGCCACCGGCGACAACGGCCATGGCGGGTCGTTCGGCGCGGGCGACCACTGGACCGACACTCCGAACGGCACCGTCATCAAGCCGGTCGCCGTCACCTATCGCCTGTACGACATGCACAACACGCCGCTCGATCCGACCGACGACGGCGCCCCGCTCGCCACCAAGACCTACGATCCGGGGAGCAGGACCCTGGGCGACTTCAGCGGTGATTTCGGGACGCCCCAGAACAGCGGGGACGGCAACCGGCTGGATTGCGGGACCGACCCGGCGCACAACGCCTGGGTGGTGCTCAAGAACGGCCTGCCGGCGGGCAAGTACCGGGTCAACGTCAACACCACTGTTGACGCCGGTAACGCCTCGGTCGGTGCCGAGAACCTCTTCTCGATCTGGGTCGGATCGACCGGCGGGACCGCTCGAGTCTACGGCGGGGGGCGGATGGCGGCCTACGTCAACCTGGCCGCCGGGACAGGCGTGTTCTACCTGGCCCAGATCGAGGCGGCCCATGCCGGCAAGACGATGACGATCGATCTGTTCGATCCCGGCGAGTCCAGCGGCAATGCGTACCTGCGGATCCTGAGCCCCGATGGGAACTCATACGGCTATGCCCACTTCAACTGGACATCGGACGACGGCCGATCCGGGACCGATGTCACCCAGATCCAGACCTCGAACGGGTCGGCCCTGTTCAACAACCACCTGATCTCGATCGACATCCCGCTCCCGACGACCTACGGCTCGGGTGGATTGACCCCGGCTGGGGAAACGGAACCGGGTTGGTGGAAGATCGAGTACCAGATGAGCGCGGCGAATGACACCACCACCTGGGAAGTCAGCATCAACGGCAACCCGGTCCACCTCGTCGTGCCATGACCCGATCGCCGTTGACACCCGATCAGGCAGCACGAGCTGCTCGCACCCCCGGCGGCGCGACTGCGCTTCCGACCGCACGTCATGACGCTCAACCCGAGCTAGGAGTAATCATCCAAATGCGTCCCCTGGACCGAGCCCGCCGCAGCACCGCAACCGCCCGCCACCGGGTGGCTGCACGTGGCCAGATGCTCGTGCTGTTCGCCGTGTCGATCTTCGTCCTGACCGGGATCACCGCGATCGTCGTCGACGTCAGCTGGTACTGGGCGAACAGCCTCCGCGTCCAGCGCGCCGCCGACGCCGCCGCTCTCGCCGGCGTCGTCTGGCTGCCTGGCAACCCGAGCACAGCCTATTCGACGGCCCAGGACGAGGCGGTCAAGAACGGCTATGACGACGGTATCGGCGGGGTGGTCGTGACCCCGCTCCAGGATGCCAGCAACAAGCGTCGGCTGAGCGTCACGATCTCGGCTCCGGTCGGCACGTTCTTCATGAAGATCTTCGGCCTGAACTCGATCCAGGCGATCCGCAGCTCGAAGGCGGAGTACGTCCTGCCGGTCCCGATGGGGAGCCCGGAGAACTACTACGGCGTGTTCGGCCTGACCCGCGGGTTGACCTCGACCGACCAGGTGACGACGACGAACACGACCACCGCGCCCGGCGACTCCGGCTGGGGCAAGGTCGACACGACGGCCCCCGGCACGGCCAACTGGACCGCCTCGAGCGGGACGCTCATCAACAGCGTCAACTCGAACAACAACATCTACGCGCGGACGAGCACGAACAACTCCGCCCAGCAGTGGAGCGGGTTCGGCCTGCTCAGTGGGGGCACAGCCATCCCGACCGCGGGCGTCGGCCAGACGCTCACGATCGTCGGGCTCCAGGTCCGGCTGACCGACACCTGGATGGCCTCGGCCTGCGCCGGGACGACCATCAAGGCCGACGTCTCGTGGAACGGCGGGACGACCTGGGGGAGCCAGATCGCGACGCCCAACCTCACGACGCCGGTCGGGAGCGCCGCCACCTCCACCCTGCCGTCGTCGGGTGGCTCGACGAGCACGACGGCCTGGGGTCCGGCCACGCCCCACACCTGGGCCCGCAACGACTTCTCGGACACCAACTTCCGGGTGCGGCTGACCGTGGTCAAGGGCTGCACGACCCTCCCCCAGACCAACGTCGACATGGTCGAGGCCCGCGTCTACTGGAGCATGGACACCACCACGACCACGACCACCACCACGACGACGCCCATCGCCGACAAGAACCTCCAGGGTCCGGGCACGACCTGCACCGGCGTGGCGAGCTGCTATAACGCCGACGGCGCGGTCCTCAACCCGCGCGGCTTCTGGGCGACCCAGAACACGGAGGGGGCCGCCAACATCAACGGCGACGCGTTCCAGCCGTACTACGACACCGTCGGCGGAGCGACCAACCCGGCCTATGACGGCAGCGCGTACTACAACTACGCGGTCGAGATGCCGGCCGGCACGACCAACGGGTCGGTCTACGTCTACGACCCGGTCTTCTGCGCGGTCACGACCAGCAAGGGGACCGGCGACCGCTGGTTCTCCGGTGGCGGCAGTGCGGTGAGCACCTTCTACGAGCTGTACGACACCAAGAACACGCTCTACGACATGACCGACGACGGCTCGCCCGTCGCCAACTCGAGCGCGCTCTTCCGGAAGATCGGGGCGTCCGACTCGACCATGGGCGGCAGCGGCGGGTCCGAGTGCAGGCATACGACGATCGCCCCCTACGGCGATGGCCGGGACTACCACGACGAGTGGTACCTGCTGGCCAGCGGCCTGAGCGGCGGGGCGAACGGCAAGGTCTATCGCCTCCATACCACCTCGACCGATCCGTCCAACGCCGCCGACCAGCGCAACGTCGACGGCGAGAACAGCTACGCGCTGTACGCCTCGGCCAGCGGCGGGACGCCGAGGATCTACGGCATCGGCGCGATGCAGATGTTCACGCCGCTCACCGCCGCGGGCTCGGTCACCTCGTCCGAGTTCTACCTGGCCCAGATCGACGCGGTCCACGCCGGGAAGACGGTCGAGATCGCGCTCTGGGACCCGGGTGACACGAACCCCCTGAGCGCGTCGATCCAGATCGAGATCCCGACGAGCACCGGTTGGGCGCCTGCATCGATGGACTACACCGCTGCTCAGGGCACGACGAACGCGGGAGTCGCGAACTGCAACTCATTGTCCGGCACCGGGGTCTCGTCCATCCAGACGAACGTCGGCGCCACCCAGGGGACCTACAACGGGTGCTGGCTGACCATCCAGGTCGTCATCCCGACGACGTACACCGCCCAGCAGAGCGGGTGGTGGAAGATCAAGTACACGATGAACGGGACCGGGACCTCGAACGACGTCACGACCTGGAAGGTCCAGATCCGCGGGAACCCGGTCCACCTCGTCGTTCCGTAAGCCATTCCTCGGGCGGAGTATTTCGCCCTCCGTCCTCATCGGCCGAGCCGTTCGGGTCATCCGACGGCTCGGCCGTTTCATGTCATCTCGGGACGGCCGGTCCGACGGCCGGGAGACGGACCTGGGCGCACGCCTTGTCGAGCGCGTCGAGCCTGGTCGCGACGCACGTCCTGCGGGCTGTGCGCGTCGCGACCCCCCCTCCCGCCAGCGGACCCACCTGCTCCGGAGCGGAGCGACCCCCAACCCTCGCGGATCTCCTTTACCTGACCGAACCACACGGTTCGTCGCCAGCGGTCAACGGAAGTTAGTCGAATCGCCTGAAACTACGCCATTTGTAATGTCGGCCGACAAGTACCCCTGACTACGGTACTAGTGCCCGATAGCCCGGATGGGTCATCGGCCTGAACGTGGAAAGGGACTCGGATGGGTTCACGGATCGGCGATGTCCGCCCTCGGCCGGCGGGCTCCAGGCTCGCCGCCGCCCGCCACCGGATGGCTTCGCGTGGCCAGATGCTCGTGCTGTTCGCCGTGTCGATCTTCGTCCTGACCGGGATCACCGCGATCGTCGTCGACGTCAGCTGGTACTGGGCGAACAGCCTCCGCGTCCAGCGCGCCGCCGACGCCGCCGCCCTCGCCGGCGTCGTCTTCCTGCCCGGCGACACCACCACCGCGTACGACAAGGCTCGCAAGGAAGCGATCAAGAACGGCTACAACGGGTCGAGCCCGGGCATCACCGTGACCCCGCTCCAGGACGCCGCGAACAAGCGCCGGCTCAACGTGACGATCAGTGCGCCGGTGTCCACGTACTTCGCCCGGATCCTCGGGATCAACTCGTTCAACGCCACGCGGACCGCCAAGGCGGAGTTCGTCCTGCCGGTCCCGATGGGCAGCCCCGACAACTACTACGGGGTCTTCGGGAAGGTCCGCACGCCAGACGGCGGCGTGACGACCACGACCGATGCCGACACCGGCTGGCTGCACGTCACGGCACCGAAGGGGACCAACGCCTGGGCCAACTTCGGAGCCGTCTACCAGAGCGACGACAACTTCGCGACGTCGGCCCTCAACGGCGAGCAGCAGGCCTGGGGGACGCCACGGACGCCGACCAACACCGCGATGACGATCCCCGGCGGGGCCACCATCACCGGCATCTCGGTCCGCCTCGAGGCCGATCGGACCACCGGCAACAACTGCCAGATCCAGGTCCGCCTGTCGTCGAACAACGGCGGGGCCTATACGACGGGGACCGGGACCGGGATCAAGAACACGCCCAACCTCGACGGCAACCCGAACCACCAGTACACGCTGGGGAGCAGCAGCGACCTGTGGAACCGGTCGAGCTGGTCTGCCTCGGACCTGTCGGACGGCAACTTCCGGGTCCGCGTCGAGAACGTCCACAACGGCAGTTGCAGCGGGACGACCAACCTCGACTACGTCGAGGTCATCGTCTCCTACTCGACCACGACCTTCGTGCCCGACAAGAACCTGGCCGCGCCCGACGGCAGCAGCCTCACGCCGCGCGGGTTCTGGGGGACGTTCATCAACCAGGGTGCGGAAAAGGTCAACGGCGACGCGTACCTGCCCCATTGGAACCCCCGGACGTCCCGCGTGAACCCGGAGTACGACCCGGTCACCTACTACAACTACGGGATCGAGATCCCGGCCGGCACCTCGAACGGGCAGCTCTGGATCTACGACCCGGTCTTCTGCGCGACCGACACGAGCGGCCAGTACGGGACCGGCGATCGGTACTTCAGCGGATCGGCGGCGACGAGCGCCTATTACACGCTGTACGACACGATGAACACGCCGTACGACCTGCAGGACGACGTGGAGAACGGCGTCATCGCCCAGTCGGGCAGTCTGTTCGCCAATATCCGGGCGTCGGACGAGAGCCTCGGCGGCCCGAACCTCGGCGGCGCCGGCGCCTCGACCGACTGCTCGCAGGGCGCCACCAATAACAAGAGTGACGGCCGGTACTGGCACGATCGCTGGTGGCAGCTGACGGGCTCGCTCCTGGGCGGTCACACCTACCGACTCCATACGACCTCGACCAACCCCGCCAACGCGGCGGCCATGGACGATGCCGACGGTCACAACTCGTTCGCGCTGTGGTCGACGGCGTCGGGCGGGACCAACGGTCCGCGGATCTACGGGATCGGCGCGATGGAGGCCTTCACCCCGCTCGACGGCGGCGGCTCCGCCGAGTTCTACCTGGCCCAGATCGATGCGATCCACTCGGGCAAGACGATGCGGATCCGGCTGTGGGACCCGGGAGACACGGGCGACCTGTCCGCATCGCTCCAGATCCTTCGACCCGTCCAGGGCGGAGCCCCGACCCCCGCCACCTTCACCTGGTCCGCGGTCGACGGGACCCCGACCACCGGCTCCAGCTGTCCGACCAGCGGCTCCGGTTCGTCGGTGACCACGAATACGGGCGGCTCGTCCGTCTTCAACGGATGCTGGCTGACGATCGACGTCTCGCTCAAGAACTACACCGCCCCGCAGTCGGCCGGCGACCCCGAGCCGGGCTGGTGGCGGATCCGCTACACCATGGGCGGGAGCTCGTCGAGCAAGGCCTTCGACCTCACGACCTGGCAGGTCGACATCCTCGGCAATCCGGTCCACCTCGTCATCCCCTGACCGGGCGGGCAGCTCCGGCCCTGCCGAACCCTCCCGACGCGACCCGCCGGCCATCCGGCGGGTCGTCGGTCGTCCGGGTCGAGGGCTCGACAGCACTACCACCCCCGACCGCACCCCAACGCGCTGGAAGGCCCAAGTGATGACAATTCCTAACCGAACCGCCCAGCGTGTCGCATTTCGTCAACAGAACATAGCCGATATGGTCCGAAATCGAGTCATTTGTAATGTCGGCCGTTAAGTACCCCTGACTAAGGTACTAGGCATGGATGACCCGAATGGGTCGTCCGGACGCCTTCTCGGGGACCGCGCCGCTTCCGACCTTCCAGGTCGCGACGACCGGCCGTCCAAGGGCGCAGAGATCGTCCGCCGGCTCCGGCGCAGCGAAAGGAAAGGGATCGAATGACGGCAACCACGGCCCGGATGCGCGGGCACCTCAGGTCGGCTGGGACCGCCGCCGCCGCAGGCCTGCTGATGGCCTCGGCTGCGATCGTCCCCGTCGGCTCGCAGATCGCGCCGGCGGCCCTCGCCGCCGACCCGCTCGCCGGATGCGGCCGGATGCCGCTCGACGTCGAGTTCATCATCGACCGGTCGGGCAGCATGGGTGAGACCCAGTGGGCCACCGACGGTCATGTTCGCCTGTACTGGGCCAAGAACGCCGCCGACGGCCTCGTCGACTCGCTCGACGCGACCGGTGGCGTCGGTGGCGGCTCGAACCTCCATCACGTCGGACTGTCGAAGTTCGGCAACAGCGCGGCGTCCGTCGACCTCGCGCTCGGCACCTCCAGCGCGGGCACCGTCAAGGGCCACATCGATGCCCTGACGTCGGCCGGCAACACGCCGCTCCGCCAGGGGATGGCGGTCGGCGCCGGCGACATGACGGCCAACGGTGAGGCCAGCCGCGGTGGGCTCCCCGTCAAGCACGTGATCATCCTGCTGTCGGATGGCCGGCCCAACCCGGACAACACGAACCTCAGCGGCTCGCGTCCGACCCAGGCCAACATCGACGCCTTCCGGGCCTCGGCCGACGTGGTCTACTCGGTCGCCGTCGGCGAAGGCGGGACCGGTCTCAGCCAGGTCGACCTGCCCCTCATGCAGTCGCTCGCCAAGCCGGCCAGCGCCTACCGCCACGTCGTCGCCGGCAGCGACCTGCCCGACCTGTTCGACGGGATCTTCGAGGACATCGCCTGCACGCCCGGGATCAAGATCGTCAAGTCGGCGAACCCGGACCAGCTGGACGCGGGCGGCGGTGACGTCACCTACACGTTCAAGGTCACCAATGCGGGCAACGTCGCGCTGACCAACGTCGACGTGACCGACAAGCCCTCGTGCGGCCAGATCGACCTCGTGTCCGGCGACACGGATGGCGACAACAAGCTCGACATCAATGAGACGTGGACGTTCAAGTGCACGACTGACGTCACCGAATCGACCACGGACGTCGCCACGGCCACCGGCCACGACGGCAACACCGAGGTCAAGGACACGTCCCAGGCCCACGTCGACGTCGCAGACCCGACCCCGACACCGACCCCGACCGAGGCCCCGACACCGACCCCGACCGAGGTCGCACCCACGCCGGGTCAGCCCACCCCGACCGAAGCCGTGCCGACTCCGACCGAGCCGACGGGCCAGGTGAAGGGTGAGACCTCCAAGCCCAAGACGACCCTTCCGCCGACCGACACGATCGACGGCTCGGGTACCGGCGGGACCGGCTCCGGCCTGCCCATCATCCTCATCGCCCTCCTCGGGATCGCCGTGGCGGTCGGACTCTTGAGCCCGACGTCGAACCGGTCCCGCCGACGGAACCATCGGGAGTAATCCCGGCGGGACTCCGATCGGAGCCCGGACTTAGGGTCCCCGAGACCCGGAGGGGCGTGCCGCGAGGCACGCCCCTCCGTCACGTCCGGGTACCCTGACGAACGAATGAGCAGCCCACATCCGACCGTCCCGTTCGAGCGGCCGGTCGACGCGTTGTTCGGAGGGGATCGGGTCACCGTCCTCGACGGTGGCCTCGCGACCGAGCTCGAGCGGCGCGGGAACGACCTGTCCGACCCGCTGTGGTCGGCTCGGCTGCTGCTCGAGGCGCCCGACTCGATCGTCGAGGCGCATCTGGCCTACTTCCGCGCCGGTGCCCGCGTCGCCGTGACGGCGAGCTATCAGGCGAGCTTCGAAGGCTTCGCCGCGCGTGGGATCGGCGTGTCCCGGGCCGCCGATCTGTTCCGCCTGAGCATCGCTCTCGCCGGCCAGGCCCGCGATCTGTACCTCGCCGAGCTGATGGAGTGCGGGGCGGAGGCACCGGCGCTGTTCGTGGCGGCCTCGATCGGGCCGTACGGGGCGATGCTCGGCGACGGGTCCGAGTACCGTGGCGACGACGGCCTGACGGTCGGCCAGCTGCGCGCCTGGCATGCTCCGCGGATGGCCACCCTGGCCGACGCCGGCGCCGATCTCCTGGCGATCGAGACGATCCCCTCGGTCGGTGAAGGACGCGCCCTGGCCGAGCTGCTGGCGTCGACCGCCGGGCCGCCGGCCTGGCTGAGCTTCACCTGCGCCGACGGCGCCACGACCCGGAGCGGCGATCCGGTCGAGGCCGCCTTCGGCCTGGCTGGGATGACCGACCGGATCCGGGCGGTCGGCATCAACTGCACGGCACCGGAGCACGTGGCCGAGCTCATCGGGCGGGCCCGGGACGTCATCGACAAGCCGATCGTCGTCTATCCGAACAGCGGCGAGGCGTGGGACGCGGACGGCAGGCGGTGGGTCGGCACCTCCGGTCCGGCCGTCGACGCGACCGCCGCGCGCCGCTGGGTCGAGGCAGGCGCCACCCTCATCGGCGGCTGCTGTCGGGTCGGGCCGGACCGCATCGCGGAGCTGGACGCCGCACGCCTCACCCGCGGCGGTTCGGTCAGGGCAGCGGCGTCCGCACCGTCCGCCGGGTCGCGCGGACGATCCGGACGAAGCTCGACAGGTGACGCCACGGCTTGATGTGCGAGGCCTCGCCGGCATAGATCGTCCGGATCGGGACCCACTCGAGCGCGAACCCGGCGCGGATGCAGGTCGTGATCATCTCGACCTCGAACTCGAAGCCCGCCTCCTCGCTCGTCGCGAGAGCGGCCATCAACCGCCGGCTCAACAGCCGGTATCCCGACTGGTTGTCGGGGATGTCGCGGCCGGCGGCCCACGACATCGCCCGGCGGCCGACCTCGTTGGCGAGGCGGCGGGTCGGGGGCATCCGGCGGAAGTCGCGGCGCCCGATGACCAGGTCGGCGCCGGTCCGCCGATGTGTCTCGAGGAATGCGGGGATCTCCGCCGGATCGTGCTGTCCGTCGGCGTCGAGCGTGACCACGGCGTCGACGTCGCGGGCGAGCGCCCAGGCGAAGCCGGCCCGAAGGGCGGCCCCCTTGCCCTGGTTCGCGACCTGGACGAGGACGGTCGCGCCGGCGGCCGCGGCGACGGTGGCGGTCCCGTCGGTCGAGCCGTCGTCGACCACCAGGACCGGCAGCCGGGACAGGGCGGCGGTCACGACCGCGCCGACCCGCTCGGCCTCCTCGTACGCGGGGATCAGGGCGAGGACGTCGCCCACCTCAGCGGGCTCCGTCCGAGAGCCGGCCATCGCGCAGCTCGACCACCCGGTCCGCGACATCGAGCATCGCCGGGTCGTGGGTGGCGACCACCGCCGTCACGCCTTCCGTGCGGACGATCGTGCGGATGAGGCTCATGATCGTGTGGCCGGTCTCCGAATCGAGCTGCCCCGTCGGCTCGTCGGCGAGGAGGAGCTTGGGCCGGTTGGCCAGCGCCCGGGCGATCGCCACTCGCTGCTGCTCGCCGCCCGACAGCTCGTAGGGCCGATGCCTGGCACGCTCGGCCAGCCCGACGAGATCGAGCAGGTCGTAGACGCGCCGGTCGCGCTCGAGCCCTTCGGCCCGGACCAGACGGAGGGGGACCTCGACGTTCTCCGCGGCGCTCAGGATCGGGACGAGCCCGAAGGCCTGGAAGATGTAGGCGACCGACGACCGGCGGAGGTCGACCACCCCGGCCTCGTCGAGGCCGGCGATGTCGACCCCGTCCACGAGCACCCGGCCGGCCGTCGGCCGGTCGAGCCCGCCGAGGACGTTGAGCAGGGTCGTCTTGCCGCTGCCCGATCGGCCGCGGACCGCGACCAGCTCGCCGCGGCCGACCGTCAAGTCGATCGCGCGCAGGGCATGAACGACCGAGCCGCCGTCCTCGAAGTCCCGGTCGACTCCGATGGCCTGGACCATCGGACCGTCCAGGGCGAGGTCATGGCCGCGTCCCGGTCGGTTCATCGGTCGGTCCCGTCGTCGGTCGGCCGATCGGGCCAGACGCCGACGTGGTCGTCCTCGAGCCGCAGTCGGACGCGCTCGGACAGCTCAAGCGCCTCGATGTGGGCCTTCGGCAGCTGGAGCCGGCCGACGCGGTCGAGCAGCGCGAACTCCTCCGCGACCATCCCGCCGCCGTCGTCGCCCTGCTCCGTCCGGCGGCGGGTCTCGGTGCTCGTCCGGCCGTCGCGGATCCGCACGGTCCGCGCGACATGCTCGGAGACCAGCGCGTCGTGGGTGACGATGACGATCGTCGTCCCGGACTCCGCGTTGATCGTCCGCATGAGCTCGAAGATCTCGGCCGACGTGGCGCTGTCGAGCTCGCCGGTCGGCTCGTCGGCGAGGACGACCGCGGGTCCGTTCGCCAGGGCGACGGCGATGGCCACTCGCTGCTGCTCGCCGCCGGACAAGCGGTCCGGTCGGTGGGTGGCGCGATCGGCGAGACCGACCCGATCGAGCAGCTCGAGCGCGCGACTCCGGCGAGCCGCCCGCCGATCGAGGATCAGCGGGAGCTCGACGTTCTCGGCCGCGGTCAGGTAGGGGAGCAGATTGCGGGCTGCCTGCTGCCAGATCACGCCGACCACCGACCGTCGATAGGCCGTCCGTTCGCGTCGGCCCATCGCGGTCAGGTCGTGGCCCGCCACGCGGGCTCGGCCGGCCGACGGCGCATCGAGGCCGCCCAGGATGTTGAGCAGGGTCGACTTGCCGCTCCCCGACGCGCCGACGATCGCCATCATCTCGCCGGCGTCGACCAGCAGGTCGAGGCCCTGGAGCGCCACGACCTCGAGGTCCGCCACCTTGAAGATCCGGACCAGGTTGTCGCACACGATCTGGGCGCTCGCGCCGTAGCGGGCTCGACTCATCGGCCTCCTCGCCTCACTGGATGCCTCGACGCAGGGCGGCGGGTGCGGAGGGTTCACGCTCGACGAGCGCGCCCAGCCCGACCCCCAGCCCGACGATCAGGATGATGACCGCCGCGAGCAGCCCGAGCTGCTCCAACCCGACGCGGACCGGGACGTCGAGGTCGGAGCCGACGATGGCGCCCAGCCCGAGGCCCGGCCTGAGCGCCTCGAACGTGCCCGTCCCGAGGATGATCCCGAAGCCGATGGCGAGGGTCACGGTCGGACCGTGCTCGACGACGGTCAGCCACAGGCTCTCGCTCCGGGTCAGGCCCAGCGTCCGCAGGTGGGCGGTCTCGGGGGCACGTGCCGCCCCGGTCAGAGCGAGCGCCGCCGCCAGCGCGATGGCGGTGTAGGCGAGCGCCGCGGCCAGGCCCGCGTCCACGCCGGTCGAGGCGGCCCCGACGACCGGCGCCGAAGCGATCGCGGCCGAGCGTTCCGAACGGGCCTCGACGTCGACGCCCGGCGCGATCGTCCGCATCGCCTCCCGGAGGCCGGCTGCCGCGTCGTCGGCAGCGTCGAGGAACACGGTCGTCGAGTCCAGATCGAGGCCGGGTGCCCGGGTGGCGAGCCCGGCGCGGTCGACCACGACGAACGGGCCGCCGGGCTGCAGGGTGGGGAAGGCGTCCTGGACGGCCACGGCAGTGAGCTCCACCTTGTCGGTGCCGAAGGTGAGCTCGAACGGATCGCCCGGCCGGATCCCGTCGACCACGCCCCGCGGCGAGACGATGGCCGGCAGGCGTCCCTCGATGGTACTGAATGCGGCCGGGAGGTCGGCGGAGAGTGGCGTCCCCTGCGCTACACGGGCGTACCGAGGGCCGTCGAGTGCCAGCAGCTCGACGCCGTGGCTGCCGGCGGTCGGAAGGCTCACCTGTGCCGCTCCGGCGGCAGCCGTCACGCCGGGCAGCGACGGTGCCACGGCGTCGATGTCCGAGGCCAGGTGGCCGTCACCCTCGACGAGCCGGAACGGAGCCCCGACATCCTGCCAGGCGACCACCTCCGCCGCTCGATCGAGGTAGGCCAGCGTCGCCAGCGAGAACGCCCCGACCGTTGCGGTCAGCATCAGGACGAGAAGGATCGGCGCGGCCGTCCCGCTCCGGGCGGTCCGGCGCAGGCCGAGGACCGGGACGAGATCCCGGCGAAGGCCGGCCAGCACGGACAACCCGCGGATCGGGATGGCGAACAGGCGGAGCGCGATAAGCCCGGCGGCCAGGCCGGCCAGCGCCGGGACCGCCGCGATGAACGGGTCGGCCGAGGTCAGCTGACCGGCGCTCCCGCCGCCCCGGATGCCTCGCTCGCGGAGCAGGATCGCCCCGCCGATGGCCAGTCCGATGACGAACAGCTCGGCGACCAGCCGCCGGGGCGACGATCGTCGGACCTCAGCGGGATCGCGCCTGTGGTCGGACGACGCGCCGCGCGCTACCGGGACGACGATGGCGACCATCAACGCTGTGGCGACGGCGGCGACCGTCAACGGGATCAGCACGGTCGGTGGATCGACCGGCCCCGGGACCGCGACCGTCGCGAGGATCCCGGCGACGAGCGCCGGCGGGACGGTCAGGAGGAGCCCTTCCAGTGCGGTCGCACCGAGGATCTGGACGGGCGACGCACCTCGGCTCCGGGCGAGCCCGAGCGTGATCCGGCGGCGGCTCGACCCGAGCAGGACGACCAGGCCGAGGGCGGCCGCCGCGACCGCCGCGGGCCCGATCGCGACGACGGTCAGGATCGCCCGGACCGAGGCCCAGCGCTCCTGCTGGCCCTCGACGAACCCGAGCAGGCCGCTCCGCAGGATGGTGCCGGAGGCGAGCCCCGAGCCGACGGGCGTCGACTGGTAGACGGTCTCCATCCGTCGCAGTCCGACCTCCAGGTCGTCGACGCTGCCCGCCTCGAGCCGGCCTGGATCCACGTACCAGCGCCACGAGTAGCGGAGCGGGAGGCCGATCTCATCCGTGTCCGCGAGCAGGACCGGGTACGCCTCCGGGGCGATGAGCGCGATGGCGTTGAGCTGGATGTTCTCCGGCGAGAAGGCCAGCTTGGTCGGCCGCTGCAGGGTCGTGTCGTCCGACCAGTACGCGGCGCGGGGGTCGGTGGCCTCGAAGATCCCGACGACCGTGGCGGCCGCCTTGTGCAGCTTCCCCCGGTTGAGCCGGTCGGTGGGGTCGAGCATGAGTTCGAGGGTGTCGCCGAGCTTGACGCCCATCGCGGCTGCCGACTCGGTCGACAGGGCGACCTCGTAGGCCGTCGTCGGCTGCGACGGCCTCGGCGCGCCCGGACCGCTGGGCACGGCTTGCAGCGATCCCGTCGGAGCGCGCCCAGCCGTGTATCGGATCTGGCCTGCCACGCCCTGCTGCACCCGCAGCGACAGCAGGCTCGGCGTCTTCGTCGGCGACATCACCCGGAACCGGGGGGTGTCCACGGTGTAGAGCCGGTCGGCGAACAGCCGGCTGACGGACGCCGGGATCTCGGCCCCGAGGTCCGCACCCGCCGAGTCGACCGGCGCCATCGGGTCGCCGCGGGAGGTCCCGAGGCGGCGTTCCTGGATCAGCTGGACGTTGCGCACCGTCGCCGAGGCGCCCGACACCTCGGCTCGCAGCGCGTCGTCCGCGACGCGGCTCAGGAGGCGCGGTGCCACGGCGAACAGGAACGCGGTCACCAACACGAGGAGGATCAGCCCAAGCGCGGGCACGCGCTCCTGCCCGAGGCGGCGGAGCGACATCCGCAGCCAGGCCACGCCTACTCTCCGCCCGCTCGGAGGATGCCGGTCACGCTCGAGGCGGGCATCCGCCGGGCGAGGACGAGGACGGCTCCGATGAGGATCGCCACGGTCACCGCGTAGACGGGCAGGATCGACTCCCATGGGACGACGATGACCGGCGCCGGGATCACCGCAGCACCGCTCGCGCTGAGGGTGGAATAGGGGAGCACCAGCCACGCCAGGAGCAATCCGAGCGCCGATCCGCCGATGAGCCCGACGGTCAACAGGAAGACCTGCTCGATCGTCAGCCAGGTCGACAGCTGGCGTTGGGACAGACCGAGCGCCCGAAGCAGGGCGAGCTCGCCGAGGCGCTCGTCGGTCGTGACCGTCGCGCTGACGATGAAGCCGATCGCGGCGAAGACGATG
Source organism: uncultured Chloroflexia bacterium (assembly GCA_963744115.1). Lineage (GTDB taxonomy): Bacteria > Chloroflexota > Limnocylindria > Limnocylindrales > CSP1-4 > Chersky-267. The sequence goes on from CAVUSI010000003.1 coordinate 220,582, forward strand.
GCGGCGACCGCCCCCAGGGCCAGGACCCCGACCACGCCGAGCCAGACGGGGTCGCCTGCCAGAGCGCGGCTGAGCTCGTCCCGCTGGACGATCTCGGACGCGGAATACGGGGCGGTCCGGAGCGTCGCGACCGCCGCGTCGGAGCCGGCGGGATCGAGGCTGAGCCACCACTCGTCGGCCGTGGCCGGGTAGTCCGTCGCGGAGAACGTCAGCAGGCCGAGGGTCGCTCCGTCGACGACCAGGAACGCCGACTCCGGGTCGAGCGGCGGGAACGACGCCGTGCTTCCGATGATCCGGACCGTGATCGGATGAGCCTCCGATGTCACGGCGATCGTGTCGCCGATCCTGGCCCCGGTCAGCGCCAGGAGCCGGTCGCCGGCGATCGCCGGGAGGATCCCGTCGCCGCTCGGCGACGTGGTGAGCCGATAGATCGCGCCCGGTCGGTCGAACGATCCGAAGATCGCCGGCGAGGCATCGTCGCCGAGGCCCGCCTCGATCCGGCCCGGCGATCCGGCCGGGGGCCGGTATGGCGTCGTGCCGTCGGCCGCGGTGCGGCTCCAGGACCAGCCGGCCGCTCCGGGCTCGAAGTCCACCGGCGTCCAGTCCGCGCCGGCCTCGGCGGGGCTCTCGGACAGGCCGGTGAGCTCGACGCTGCCGTTCATGACCAGGTTCGTCGGAGGCGACAGGGCCAGCTCGAGACCCACCAGGCGGAGCGGGTAGACCGGGTGGGTTGCCAGGCCGTCGATGGTCGACCACAGCGGGACCTCGATCCGCTGCCCGGTCGCCTTGGGACCCATCGTCCCGCCGTCGATCCGATGGAGGCGCCCGTCGGCATCCTGCACCACCACGGTCAGGCCGACGGCGTCCCAGTCGGTCGGGACCTCGGTCCCACCCGAATCGTCGGCGTTGACGCTCAGATCGGCGTCGACCGTGAGGCCGAGCCGGCGCGGCTCGCCGGGGATCGCGACGGCGGTCGTGGTCGGACGGGCCGCGACGAGCTCGTCGAGGAGCGCCGGGGTCGGACCGTCGTCCGGCGGGAGCTTGATCATCGCCTGGACCGCGGCCGGATCGACCGCCAGGAGCCGGCCGTCGCGGACGGTCCGGCCGATCTCCAGCGAGGCGAGGTCGACCGGGGTGGCGGCCGTCACGCCGGGCACCGCCCGATCCGCCGGACCGATGGCCCAGGCGGGCAGGTCGGGGTAGTCCGAGATCGTCACCCTCGCGTCGCCGGCCGCCTGGTACGCGGCCTGGTCGACCTGGGACCGGGCGAACGTGGCCGCACTCGCGGCCGCGAACGTCCCGAGCGCCGCCGCAAGCACGAGGAGGAGCGCGGACCGGGTGTAGCGGAGCGGCCGCCGCGCGACCTGTCGGGAACCGAGCGGCGGGACGATCCCGCGGCGACGGCCCGCGACGCGCTCGCCGATCTCGGCCAGACGGGGGACCAGCCGGGTGCACAGGACCGCACCCGCGAGCAGGCCGATGGCCGGCGCGGCGACGAGCAGCGGATCGATCCCGAGGACGCCGTGGGCGTCGTGCGTGAGTGGGGCGCCGTACAGGTGGAGCTGCCACAGCGCGACTGCCGCGAGCGCGACCAGGACGAGGTCGATGCCGAGTCGCTGCGCCATGGTCCGTCCGACCGGTCGCCCGAGCGAGGCGCGGATCCCCAGCGGGAGGCCGCCCATCGTGAGCGCCGGCAGCGTCAGGGCGACCACGCAGGCCGACCCGGCCAGAGCCGTCACGGCCAGGAGTCGGCCGTCGATGGCAGCGGTCTGGATGACCCCGGTGTCGGCAAGCGGGCCGATCGAACCGATGAGCCGGACCGCCCCGACGGCGAGGAACGGGGCCAGGATGGCCGCGGGCACGGCCAGCAGCAGCGCCTCGCCGAATGCCAGCGCGACGAGGTGGACGGAGGTCGCCCCGCGGGAACGGAGCAGGGCCGTCTCCGACCGACGGCGCTCGACCAGCAGCCCGGCCACCAGGAGGACCGCGTAGCCGGCGAGGACGGCGAACTGGATCGTCAGAAGGGTGACACCGCTGCGGCTGACCAGGATCGATCGCGAGACATCTGCCAGGATGGCCGGCAGCCCGGTCAGGACCGCGATGTCCCGACCTCGCGGCAGCGCCGCGCGGAGCCGGGGCTTGAGCCCGTCGATGCCGTCGTGCAGGGCGTCGACCCGCTCGACCAGCAGGCCGTCGATCGACGGGATGCCGCGCCATTCGACCGTCAGGTCCCGCCCGACCGGGCTGTCCTGCAGGTCCGCCAGGGCGACCACGAACGGCCCGCGGGTCGTCAGCTGGGGTTCCGTGCGGACGCCCGTGAGGTCGAGCCGATCGCCGAGGAAGTAGGTGTCGCCGACGACAGGGCGCCACAGACCGACGACCTCGACACCGATCGGCGGTCCGCTCGAGCTGCGAGACAGCTCGACCCGATCCCCGACCTTGAGCCCCAGGGCCGCCGCGGCGCCCTCGGACAGGGTCGCCTCGAGTGGATCGCGGCCGACGACCGGCCACCGTCCGGCGGTCAGCGTGGCGTGCCGGTCGAGATCCTCGAAGCTGGCGAGGACCGTGAGCCGGTCCCGCGCCGCCGTGCTGTCGAGGCCGGCCGGCGCCAGCGACGCGCTGCGTGCGACGAGCGCGACGTCGCCGCCGGTCGGGGAGATCGCGTCGGTGAGCTGCTCGCGGACGACGGCGTCGAGCGCGGGGATGTCGTCGACCCCGGCCGAGGTCCGGACGACGACCGCACGGTCAGCCGCCGGCGCGTCGAGGACCGCCCGTCGCAGCCCGCCGAGCGCCACCGTGTCGCCGTACAGCGCCCCGGTCGCGACCAGGGTGATCGCGCACACCAGCAGGACGAACGCCGCGGTCACCACCGAACGATCGGCGCGGCTGCGGTTGACCACGGCGCGCCACAGGCCGATCGTCCGGAGCAAGCCGCCTCCCGTGCTTGATCGCTTCGGCGCCAGTATCGATGGATAGTCGTCGGGGAGCGCCGAGGTTCAAACGATACCCGGCGGCGGCACCCCACGGGCCCGTGCCCGCGGCCTGGCGACCGGACCTGTGCCACAGTGGCGGCGTGACGCCCCGGGCGATGCATGGAGGTCGGGATGGCCAAGCTCCACTACGAGGCGGACGGCGACGTCTCGCCCGAACGATTCATCGCAGCCCTGACCGACTTCACCGCGCGGCGACCCGACTGGTGGCCGAACCTGTCGGCCACGCTGTACAAGGTCCATGAGCTGGGCGACGGCTGGGCGGACGTGACCGAAGGGTCCGACGACCTCGGTGGGATCTGGGCGCGCGAGCGATACGACTGGTCGGAGCCGGGGCACGTCCGGCTCACCCTCATCGAGTCTCCGAACTTCCGGGCAGGGACGGTGATCGACTACCAGGTCAGCGGGCGGGCCGGCGGCGGCTGTCACGTCGTCGTCGACTTCCAGCGGATCGCGACCACGTTCAAGGGCCGATTCGTGGGTGCCGCCCTGGAGGTGATGGGGGAGCGTCGGTTCGCGGGCGAGCTTCGCGAGACGCTGCGCCGGCTGGCTGTCGTGGGCCCCGACGCCCCGCTGACGGGACCGGCATGACCGGCGAGGAAGCGGCCGTCTTCCCGACCGAGGGGATGGAGGTGACCCAGCTGCTGGTCGTGTCGGATCTCGACCGATCGCGCGACTTCTACCGGGATGTGCTCGGTGCGACGATCCATCGCGAATACGGCGGGACCTCGTGCGTCCTTCGGTTCCTCGGGACCTGGCTGCTGCTCGTGACCCCGGGCGGCCCGACCGCCGACAAGCCCGCGACCTCCTTCGCGCCGCCGACCGACCCCGACGTCGTCAGCCACGAGCTCACGATCCGGGTCCCGGACGCTCGGGCGGCGCACGCCACGCTGGCCGGTCGAGGCGCGACCTTCCTCGCCCCGCTGAGCGAGACGGACTGGGAGATCCGGGGGTTCTTTCGCGATCCCGACGGTCACCTCATCGAGATCAGCCAGGCGCGATGACCCCAAGGCCCGCTGGACCTCGAACGACGCATCGTTGACGGGTGTACGACATCATCGCGCCGTGGGTATCCTTGCAGGTCCTAGGGGCGTGCCCGACTCGGGGTCGGCTTGTCCTGGGACGTTCGATCCGTGCCCGGGTCCGGTCCAGGAGGAGTGAAGATGTCGTCGTCCGTCCGACGGTCCGTCAGCGGTACCGTTCTCGCCAGCGTGATGGCGATCGCCCTCGCGCTCGCGCTCGTCACCCCCGTCTTCGCCAACGGCGGTGGGAGCTCCGGTCCGACGTATCGGGCCGTGGTCGGCCCGACGACCGCCTCGGCGGGCACGGCGTCGACGACGACCGTCACCCTGACCCAGCTCGTCGAGGACAGCTGGTTCCACCACAACGAGCTCGGGTCCGCCCGGATCACGGCCCCGGCCGGCTTCACGGTGACCGGTGCGAGCGCGACCCGCGGCTCGACCTCCCTGCCGGTCACCGTCGCTGGGGGAGTCGTCACGATCGACAAGGTCGACCTCGACCACGTCGGGCAGACCGCGGCGGTCTCCATCCAGGCCACGATCCCCTGCGGCACGAGCGGTGCGGCGACCTGGGCCGTCGTCGCCCACCAGACGTACACCTACTCGAGCCCGTTCGCGCGGGTCCTCCCGCGGGATCCGACCAGTCAGCTGACGACCACCGTCCAGGCGTGCAGTCTCGCGTTCGTCGCGGGGCATGGTCCGTCGACGGCAGGCATCGGCCAGACCATCACGAACACCGCCGGTGACCCGAGCGGCCCGGCGATCCAGGTCCAGCTCCGGGACGGCGACGGCAACCCGGCCGGCGTGGCGGGTGTGGCGGTCGACATCGCCATCGCGGCGGGGACCGGGACGTCGGGCGCGGATCTCGGCGGGACGACCTCCGCGGCGACCGGCAGCGACGGGATCGCGGCATTCGCCCCGACCATCGACCTGAGCGGCGACGGGTACAAGCTCAAGGCGAGCGCCGGATCCGGGATCGATCCGGCCTCGTCGAACGCGTTCGACATCGCCGACGTGGCCAAGGCGTGCACCGGCCCCTGCTCCGGAAGCGCCACCTCGAGCACGACGTCGGCCACGGTCAGTGCGAACGCCCCCGGTGGGCTGTTGACGATGACGTTCGGGGTCGACTCGGTCGACTGCAACAACGCCGTGAACCACTACTACGTCGCGACCTCGGAGGTGCTGACCTTCGCGGTCACCCCGAGCCAGGGACGGAAGACCATCACGATCGGTCTGGCGGCCGCAGCCGTGACCAAGCCGGCATCCAAGTACGAGGTCTGCTTCAGCACCCCGAACGAATTGTTCGTCAACAAGTACGGCTCCACGATCGCTCCCAACGACCCCGGTATCCTCCCGACGTGCAAGAACTGCAGCAAGCCGTCCGGTGGGCCGTGTGTCATCTCGCGCTGGAAGGACTCGGCTGGCAACGTCTTCGTGAAGTTCAGCGTGCCGATGGCGGACCCGCGCGGCCACATCTAGCGACGCCCCCGGGGTTCGGCGCGATCGCGCCGGCGGTCTGACCGGACCCCATGCAGATCTGTCCCGGCTGTGGCGAGGAGAACCCGGCACGGTTCCGGCTGTGCGGGTTCTGCGGCACGCCCCTCGTCCCGCCGCTGCCTGCCCAGGAGATCCGGAAGACCGTCACGATCGTCTTCTCCGATCTGAAAGGGTCGACCAGCCTGGGCGAGGCGCTCGACTCGGAGTCGCTGCGCGAGGTCATGACGCGCTATTTCGACGCGATGCGGGTCGAGCTCGAACGACACGGCGGGACGGTCGAGAAGTACATCGGCGACGCGATCATGGCGGTGTTCGGATTGCCGACCGTCCACGAGGACGACGCGCTCCGGGCGGTCCGCGCGGCCGCCGGGATGCAGGCGGCGCTGGGCAAGCTCAATGACGAGCTCGACCAGACCTGGGGCGTTCGCCTGGCCAACCGGACGGGGGTCAACACCGGTGAGGTCGTGGCCGGCGATCCGACCGACGGTCAGCGGCTCGTCACGGGCGACCCGGTCAACACTGCGGCTCGGCTCGAGCAGGCCGCACCGGAGAACGAGATCCTGCTCGGGCCCCTCACCCATCGCCTGGTCCGCGACACCGTGGTCGCCGAGCCGGTCGAGCCGCTCGAGCTCAAGGGCAAGGCCGAACGCGTGCCGGCCTTCCGGCTCGTCGCCGTCCGGGACGACCAATCGGTCGAAGCCCCCGACGCGACCCCGATGGTCGGTCGCGACCGGGAGATGGACCGGCTCCGAGGCGCCTTCCGTGCTGCGGTCGAGGTCCGTCGCCTGCGTTCGGTGACCGTCATCGGCGATGCAGGTGTCGGGAAGTCGCGCCTCACGCGTGAGTTCCTCGCGTCGGTGGCATCCGAGGCCTACGTGGTTCGCGGCCGCTGTCTGCCCTACGGCAAGGGGATCACGTTCTGGCCGCTGGTCGAGATCGTCAGGCGAGCGGCGGACATCCGGGACGACGATCCTCCGGAGCGCGGGCGGGCCCGCCTCCTCGGGTTGCTCGGCGACGTCGAGGTCGCCGACCGCATCGCGTCCGCCACGGGGCTGTCGGTCGCGGCGTTCCCGCTGGCGGAGACGTTCTGGGCTGTCCGCCGACTGATCGAGATCCTCGCCGAGCGACGTCCGCTCGTCGTCGTCGTCGACGACATCCATTGGGCCGAGCCGACCCTCCTCGACCTGCTCGACGAGCTGGCCGGCGCCGAGCTCGCCGCACCGGCCCTGCTGCTGGCGACGGCGCGCCACGACCTGCTCGAGGATCGGCCGGACTGGGCCGGGTCGCCTGGCGCCGAGCGGATCGTCCTCGAACCCCTGACCGAGCGGGACTCGACCGCCATCGTCGACAACCTGCTCGGACAGACCGGTCTGGTGCCGGCCGTTCGCGACCGGGTGATCGTCGCCGCGGAGGGCAACCCGCTCTTCGTCGAGCAGCTCGTGTCGATGCTCATCGATGAGGGCGTCCTGCGCCGCGACGAGGGTCGCTGGCGCGTCGCGGACGAGGTCGGGGAGATCCACGTCCCGCCGACCATCCAGGCGCTCCTCGCGGCTCGGCTCGACCGGCTCGGACGCGAGGAACGAGCCGTGGTGGAGCCGGCATCGGTGATCGGCCTGATCTTTCAGGAGTCGGCGGTCCGCTGGCTCGCGCCGGAAGCCGTCCACGCCGAGCTCGACCGGTACCTGGCCGAGCTCGACCGGAAGCAGCTCGTCCATCCGGCCCCCTCGGCCGTCGAGGGCGACGGCAGCTTCCGGTTCCATCACGTGCTCATCCGCGACGCCGCGTACAACGGTCAGCTGAAGCGGACCCGGGCCACGCTCCACGAGCGCTTCGTCGCCTGGGCCGACGGGGTGAACGCGGACCGGGATCGGGCGCTCGAGTTCGAGGAGATCCTGGGCTACCACCTCGAGCAGGCGCACCGCTACCTGGCCGAGCTCGGGCCGCTCGATGAGCATGGACGCGGCCTCGGGATCCGCGCGGCGGAACGCCTCGCCTCGGCCGGGCGGCGAGCCTTCGCGCGGGGCGACATGCCGGCGGCGGCGAACCTCCTCCAGCGAGCGGCAGCCCTCCTGCCGCCGGGCTCTCACGATCGTCCGGTCCTCCAAACGGAGGCGGGCGAGGCCCTCACCGAGGCGGGCGAGCTGACGACCGCCGACAAGGTCCTGACCGAGGCGATCGACGGCGCCGCCGTCCTCGGCGACCGATCGATGGAGACGACGGCGCGTCTCGTCCGGCAGTACCTCCACTACAGCACCGAAGGCGACGAGCCCGAGGCGCAGGTGATCGACGAGGTGAACGCCGCGATCGGGATCCTCGAGGCGAGCGGCGACCATCGCGGCCTGACCCGGGCGTGGCGCCTGCTGACCAACGTCCACTTCGCGGGCTGCCGCTACCTCGATGCCGAGGCCGCCGCCCACCGGATGATCGACGAGGCGCGACTGGCCGGCGACCGGCCGATGGAGCTGCGCGTCCTGCCCGCGTTGGCCACCTGCGCCCAGCTCGGCCCCACCCCGGTGCCGGAGGCGATCGCCATCGTCGAGCGGGTCCTGTCGGAGCTCGGGGGGGACCGCAAGTCGGAGGCCTATACCCTCCGCGCCCTGGCCAACCTCGAGGCGATGCGTGGCCGGTTCGACGAGGCGCGGGCGCTCTACCGGCAGAGTCGGGCGACGCTCGACGAGCTCGGCTGGAGGTTCGCCGCCGCCCTGACCTCGGCGATCGCATCCGGTCCCGTCGAGCTGATCGCGGGCGACGCGCCGGCGGCCGAGCGCGAGCTCCGACGCGACTACGACGCGCTCGCCGCCATGGGCGAGCGGAACTACATCTCGACCACCGCTGCCTTCCTGGCCGAGGCGCTCTATCGCCAGGGTCGGGACGACGAGGCGCTCCGGATGACCGAGGAGAGCGAGCAGATCGCGGCCGAGGACGATGTCGCGACCCAATACCTGTGGCGCAGCGTCCGCGCCAAGCTCCTCGCCCGACAGGGTCGGTTCGACGAGGCGCGATCGCTGGCCGAGGCCGCCGTCGCGATCATCGGGGCGGCCCAGGATCCCGAATTCGCAGGGCTATGCGGCGATCGACCTCGCCGAGGTCCTCTGGATGGCGGGTCGAGACGACGAGGCGATCGCCGCAGCAGACAGTTCGGCGGCCCTGTTCGAGCAGAAGGCGAACACCTCGTCGGCCGCCCGGGCGCGCTCCCTCAGGGCATCGATCGAGGCCGCCCCGGTCCGCGGTCGCTGACCTCGCTCGCGCTCGGTCGGCCCCGCCGCCGCCGCCCAGGGCCGATCAGCGCCGCATGTAGTCGGGGGCCGCGAGCTCGGGTCCGTCCCAGCGGACGAGCTCCTCGGTCGAGAAGCGACCGAAGTAGTTCATGAAGTGCCCACCGGACGCGAGCAGGACATCGCGCGCCCGAAGCATCGACGCCCGATCCGGGGTCCGGACCGCCACGACGGCGCGTCCGTCCCGAAGCGCCGCCTCGTACGTCAGGAAGTCCGGCATCTGGTCCATCGTCATGAACTGGAACGCCCGCACGATGCGGCGCCACGGCCCGCCGACCCGACCCAGGCCGTCGAGCCGATCGGCACCCTCGTCGCCACGGAGGACGGTCAGGTCCGAGGGCGAGGTGCCGGCTGCGACGAGCGCTCGCCCGGCCTCGGCCGCCCTCGTCGGATCGTCGACGACCGCGAGCAGCTGGCCGGTCGGATAGGCGAACGAACGGCGTCGATCGGACACGGGTACCTCTCGAACGGAGGATACGCGCCGTCGCGATGGTTAAGGAATCGCCACGGTGGAGGAACCTTCACCGTTTCCGGACCGGGGATTCACCGCCCGTCGTCAGGGTGGGTCGCGAACCACCCCGGCAACGGTTCTCGCATGGGCGAGGGCGTCCGGCGCAGAGGACTTCCCACCATGGATGGCCCCCGACCTTCATGGACGCCCGAGACGTGGGCGTCGACCGCTCCTGAGACCCCCACGCCGGGGGCACCCACGGCCGAGGCGTCAGCGCCCGGCGCTCCCCAGCCGTCGTTCGGCGCCGTCCCGACCCCCGTCCTGCCGGCTCCGGCGGTCAAGGCCGCGAACCGTCGGTCCTCGGTCGGCCCGGGCTTCGTCGTCGGTGCCGTCATGGCGTCGGCGCTGCTCGCGTCGGGCGGCACGTTCCTGGTCGGCAGCGCGACCGGCGCATTCGGTCGTCAGGCCGGCGCCACCCCGGGACCGGTGATCACCCCGGTCGTGGCCGCAGCGCCGGCCGGCGCGCAGGCGTCGATCGTCGACATCGCCAAGTCCGTCAGCCCGGCCGTGGTCACGATCGTCGCCGACGGCGTGACCGAGACCGACCCGACCACCGGCCAGACCGGACAGGGCACAGCCACTGGCTCCGGCGTCATCTTCGATGCCAACGGCCTCATCCTGACCAACCATCACGTCGTCGCGGGCGACCCGTCGTCGCTGACCGTCCACCTCAATGACGGCCGTGAATTCGATGCGTCGGTGTACGGCGTCGATACGCTCACCGACCTCGCGATCGTCAAGATCCAGGCGACCGGCCTGCCGACGGCGACGATCGGCGACTCGGCATCGATCCAGGTCGGCCAGCAGGCGATCGCCATCGGCAGCCCGCTCGGGACGTTCACCGACTCGGTGACCAGCGGGATCATCTCCGCGGTCGGCCGAAGCATCCCGGTCGAGACCGGCCAGCTGACCAATCTCATCCAGACCGACACGGCGATCAACCCCGGCAACAGCGGCGGCCCGCTCCTCGATCCGAGCGGCAAGATCATCGGGATCAACACCGCGGTCGCCAGCCAGAGCCAGGGCATCGGCTTCGCCATCCCCATCGACATCGCCAAGCCGCTCATGGAGCAGGCCTCCGCCGGGCAGCCCCTCGCGCGGCCGTGGATCGGGATCCGGTTCGAGATGATCGACCCGGCCATCAAGAAGGCGAACAACCTGACCGTGGATCAGGGCGCGCTCATCGGCGCGGCCGCGGCCCAGGGACAGACCGGCCAGGACCCGACCGGCCAGGACCCGACCAGCCAGGACCCGACGGCCCAGGGCCAGGCCGCCCCGGCCATCGTGTCGGGGAGCCCGGCCGAGGCCGCCGGCCTCCGCGAGGGCGACATCATCACCGCCGTCGACGGAACGGTCGTCGACAGCAGCCACCCGCTCGACCTGGTCATCAGCGGGTTCACGCCCGGCAAGACGGTGACCCTCGACGTCTCGCGGGATGGCCAGCCGACCACCATCTCCCTCACGCTCGGGACGCGGCCAGCGAACCCGTAGCGCTTCCCCCCCAACGCACAGAAGAGGGACCGTCATCCGGCGGTCCCTCTTCTGATTCCGGGTGCGGCTCAGCCGGCCGGCGGTGCCGCCGCCTCGCCGGCGTCCAGGTAGAGGCGTTCGTAGGCGCGGACCACGATGTCGGCCGCCTCGGCCGCCCGGCGGTCGGTGAGCGGGTTGGCCGCCCGGACGCGCCAGTGCTCGATCCCGCCGAGCGCCGCGGTCCGGATCGCAGCCGGCGAGGCAGCCGCGTCGAGGCCGACGCGTTCGGCCGGCCCCGTCTTCGTCGTCAGCCGATCGACCTCGACGCGCTCGGCGGGGCTCACCTCGACCAGTCCCGCCAGGACGAGATGGAGCAGCCGGAGCAGCGCGAGCTGTTCCGACCCGGCCTCGAGTCGCTCGATGTCCGCGGCGATCAGCGCGGCACCGGGTCGTCCGCGTCGCACCAGGGCATCGGCGATCCCGCGGAAGGCGGTCAAGGCCGACCGTGCCTTGAGCGCGTCGGCGCGGGCCGCGAATCGATCGTCGACGATCGAGCGGAGCTGCGCGATCCCGGACCGGCCGAGCAAGGCCTGGGAAAGCCCGGTCGCGGTCAGATCGCGGTCCTCGGCGAGCAGGCCGACGGTCAGCCGAAGACCGAACAGGCCGAGTCGCTCGAGGAGCTCCTCGCGGATATCCGAGCCGAGGGGATTCAGGTCCGGGTCGCGGAACCGGTCGACCGAGCGGAGCAGGGACGCTCGACGGTCCTCGGCCAGTCCGGCGATCTCCCGCAGCCAGGTGACCTGCTGCTCGCGCAGCGTGACCCCGGTCTCGGCGATCAGGCCGGCCACCGGGACCACGCCCGAGGCGAGCTCACGGATCCGCTCGTCTTCGGCGTAGCGGGCCGCGACCGCCCGCGCCGACTCGAGGGCATCGGCTCGTGCGGCGCCGATCTCGTCGGCCCGCGACAGGACGAGGATGGCGTTGACCGGTGACGCATGGGCCAGCGAGTGATCCACGAAGGCCTCCAGGAACTGGGCGTCGGAACGGTGGAGGTGCCGCATCAGGTAGATGACCGCATCGGCCTCGCCCGGGCGGTCACCTTCGTCGTCGAGCAGCGCGGCCACGGTCCGTGCCGAGGAGACCTCGTCGCTCGACCCGAGGCCGGGCGTGTCGATCAAGGTGAGGTCGAGCAACCGACGCGATGGCCAGCCGACATCGATCCGCTCGATGCCCGTCGGGTCGCGCCCGCCGAGCTCGATCAGCAGCGCGCCGTTGTCCCGGCGGAACGGCAGCTCCGCCGTCCCGGAAGGTCGGAGCTCGGCCGTCACCTGATAGCCCGCCGCGTGGCGGTACCACGTCACGATCCTCGTGCACTCACCCGCGTCGGTGGCGGCCAGGCGCTCCCCGACGAGGGCATTCAACAGGGTCGACTTGCCGGCCTTCGTCCGGCCGGCGATGGCGACCCGAAGCGGCTCGTCGAGGCGTCGGGTCGCCGTCTCGACCGCCGCTGCCAGATCGTCGTCGACCACGCCGGCCAGATCGCGTGCGATCCGACGGACCTGTTCGAGGAGACCTGCCGGCTCGGTCGACACGCTCGAACCCGCCTACTTCGGCAGGTCGACGCAGTTGCCGGTGTTCTGGATCACCGAGTGGTCGGGGTTCGCCACGAGGATGCACATCTGGGTCGCCTTGGCTGGGCGATCGGAGAGCTTGTAGCCCTTGAACGGGATCGGTCCTCCGTAGACGTACCAGGGACCGGCGCCCGGCATGCCCGCCTGCTTGGGTGGCACCGTATCGAAGAAGAAGTGGACGTGCATGCCGGGGAGCTTCTGCGTGTACCCGAAGACCTCGTAGGTCACGACATAGACGCCCGACTTCACGGCGATGGCGGTGATCCTGGCCTGCTTGCCCGCCGGCGTCGGGGTGGGGGTGGGTGCTGGGGTCGCCGTCGGCGCCCCCGTCGGGGAGGCCACGGCGACCGAGGATGGGCCGACGCTCGGCGCGAGGCTGGCGGTCGACGGCGCGGGGATCGATGCCTGAGCGACCGGGAGACTGGCCGTCGGCGGAGCTCCGGCGCCACCGGACCTGGAGCCGATCACGGCGTACGCGCCCGCCGCGAGTGCGATCACGATCGCCAGCGCGAGGAGGCCGGCGATGCCGGCACGCGGGACTCCGCCGGATCGTCCCTGGGCGGTGGTCGCGTCGGGGCTCTCCGACGTCGGGCCTCCGGCTCCCGCAACGCTCGCCGCGCTCGCCACGGGCACGATCGGTACGATCGGCGCTGCCGTCCCGTCGGCAGGCAGCGGGCCCGCGGTCGTCCGCTCCACGCCCGCCGCCGTCCCGAGGTCCGCTGACGGCGGCGCTTCGGCCGCGGGCACGCCTCCGCCAGCGGCGACTCCGGCGACGGCCGCGGCGCCGAGCACCGGACCGACGCCCCCGGCCCCGTCGGCGCCGAGACCATGCTCGGCGACCCAGGCTGCCCCGAGGGCCATCGTGTGCTTGGGATGGGCATCGAGGGCGATCGGACGGTGCGTCGCCTCGCGGACCATCTCGGCGACGAGGGGGATCCGGGAGCTCCCACCGACGAGCAGGATCCGATCGAGGTCGTCGAACCCGAGGCCCGCGCTCCGTGCCGCCCGCTCGAGAGCGAGGATCGTCTCGCGGATCCGGGGCCGGATCATCGCCTCGAACTCCTCACGCGTAAGGCGGACGTCCGTCTGGATGCCTGGCAGATACACGGGGATGGTCGCGTCCGTGTCGGTCGATAGCCCCTCCTTCGCCCGGCGGCACTCCTCGCGCAAGCGGGCGACTCCCGCGAGCGTGGCCGGATCGTTCGGGTCGACACTCACCCCGGCCGCCCGGACCGTCGTCATCACGTGGGCGAAGATGGCCTCGTCGAAGTCGATCCCGCCGAGCCGTTCCATCCCTTCCGGCCGACCCAGCTGGTCGTAGCCGGCGTCGGTCTTGCGAAGGATCGTCGCGTCGAAGGTCCCGCCTCCGAAGTCATAGACGGCGATGACCTCGCCGGTCGGCACCCGCTCCTGGAGCGCGTAGTGCAACGCTGCCGCCTGTGGTTCGGTGATGAACTCGACCGCCCCGATGTCGGCCTGCCGGACGGCCTGCCTGAGCAGGTCGATCTTGTATTCGCCGTAGCTCGCCGGGTGGCAGACGGCGATCGCCGCCGGTGGTCCGCCCAGCTGCTCCGTCACCTTGGCCACGATGCTCCGGAGGAGGTGCCCGATCAGGGCCTCCGCCCCGTATGGCGTCCCGCCGAGGATGATCGGCGTCGGGTCGCCCAGGCGACGCTTGAACTCCCGGGCCGTCCGGAGCGGCTCCGACATCGCCCGTCGCTCGGCTGCCTCGCCGGTCAGGACCTCGCCGTCGGCCCGCAGGACGATGACCGACGGGATCGTCGCCGCGCGCTCACCGAGCTGGAAGATGTCGAGGCGGTCCCCTCGCGCCGTGGCCGCGGCCGAGTAGGTCGTTCCGAGGTCGATCCCGAGCGCGTAGTCCACCGCTGCTCTCCGCGTGCGAGGTGCCCGAGTGTACACTCGGCGTCGGTCGATGAGAGGGAGGATCGGCGGGATGCCCGGAGACGGCGCCGCGGCGCCGCGCGAGTCGCTCGCTGCGGCGGACGGATCGAGCGGGACCCCGGATGCGACAGCCGTTTCGGGGCTCGTCGCCACGGTCCGCGACCTGGCCGCGAGCAGCGGCCGTGACGACCTCGCGACCAGGCTCACCGACGTCGGCCGGAGGATCGATCGGACCGACACCGTCATCTGTGTCGTCGGGGAGTTCAAGCAGGGCAAGAGCGCGTTGATCGATGCGCTCCTCGGCTCGGACGTCTGCCCGGTGGACGACGACCTGGCCACGGCGACCGTGACGACCGTGCGTTACGGCGCCGCTGCCACCGCCACGATCCATCGTCGCGAGGGCGGCGTCGCGAGCCTCGAGACGATCGCGCCCGCGGACATCGCCCGATGGGTCACCGAGCGCGGCGACCCGCGGGACCGGCTCGCGGTCGAACAGGTCGAGGTCACCCTGCCGCACCCGCTCCTGGCCCGTGGGATCACGCTCGTGGACACGCCCGGGATCGGCGGGCTCAATGCGGCCCACGCCGCGGCGACCCTCGCGTTCCTGCCGATCGCGGACGCGCTGGTCTTCGTGTCCGATGCCTCGGCCGAGCTGACCGGGCCGGAGCTCGGATTCCTGTCGCGTGCGATCGATGCCGGTCCGCTCGTCGTGGTCGCCCTGACCAAGATCGACATGTATCCCGAGTGGCGACGGATCCTCGAGATCGACGAGCGGCACCTTCGCGACATCCAGCTGACGACGCGCCCGCACCCCACCAGCGCGGTCCTCAGCGCGCTCGGGGTGGCGCTCGCGGACGAGGCCCTCGAGCGCGAGAGCGGCGTCCCGGCCTTCGCGACGACGATCCTCGATGAGGTTGCCCGGCGAGCTCGAGCGACGTCCTTCGCGATCGCCTTCCGCGAGGTCCGCGACGTGCTCGAGCAGCTCCGCGAGCCACTCATCGCGGAGCGCGCGGCGCTCGACCATCCCGAGGCTGCGTCACGCTACGCCGCCGAGCTGGTCGGCGTCCAGGCGCGATCGGCCGCCCTCGAGGAGGCGGGCTCGCACTGGTCCGTCCGGCTCGACGACGAGTTCCTGGCGCTGCGGACCCGCGTCGAATTCGCGTTCGCGGGAGAGATGCGCGGGATCCTGCGGGATGTCCAGGACGAGATCGAGCGGATCGATCCGGGGCGCGAGTGGGACGACCTCAGCCGCCGTGTCCAGGCCCGGGTGGCCGATGCGGTCAAGGGAGCGTTCGACCAGACGACCGAGGGCGCGGCGGCCATCCAGGCGGCGGTCGCCCGGCTCCTGGCCGACGAGGAATT
This sequence comes from uncultured Chloroflexia bacterium, assembly GCA_963744115.1. Taxonomy (GTDB): domain Bacteria; phylum Chloroflexota; class Limnocylindria; order Limnocylindrales; family CSP1-4; genus Chersky-267. The sequence continues at coordinate 236,239 of CAVUSI010000003.1, forward strand.
GACGTGGACGGGGGACGACGCGCCCGTCGCGTTCGACGCTTCGAGCCTGTGGACCGAAGGTCAGGCCTTCGGGGGCATGCTCCAGACCGGTCTGCTTGCCGGGTTCGGGCTCCTGGCCGGGGCCACCGTGGGCGTCGAGATGCTCGGGATGCTCGGGGCGCTGCTCGGGACGGCCCTCGTCGGGCCGGCCCTGCTCGGAGCCGCCTTGTTCTTCGGCGGTAAGGAGGTCGCGGGGGAGCGCCGTCGTCAGCTGACCGATCGACGCCAGGAGGCGCGGACGTTCGTCGGCCGGTTCGTCGAGAACGTACGCTTCGAGGTCGACGGACGGCTTACCTCGCTCGACGGCACCCTCCAGCGCGACATGCGAGCCCGCTTCGCCGCGCGGATCGCGGAGCTGCGTCGGACCCATCGTGCGACGGCAGACGCGATCGAGCGATCGATGACCCAGGACGCAGCGGATCGTGAGCGCCGGTCGGGCGAGCTCGAGGCGACGGTCGGCACGCTCGACCGTGCGAGCGCGACGGCGATCGAGCTCGAGGGAGCCTGGAGCCGCGCGGCCTGACCCGATCGCCGCTCCGGTCAGCCCAGGCTCACCGGAGAGCCGGCCGCCGGCGACCGGACCGCGCCCCGGACGGGACGCGACGGTTCGGGGACGACCAGGACGGGGACCCTGGCCCGGCGAAGGACCGCATCGGACACGGCACGCGTGCGGGGCTCGCTCAGGCCGTCGTCCGTCGGGGCGCCGATCACGATGAGGTCGACGAGCTCCGAGCCGGCCGCCTCGATGATCGAATCGGCCGGGTCGCCCTGCCAGATGAGGTAGTCGACATCGACCCCGAGCGCCCGTCCCCGGGCCGTCAGATCGTGAGCCGCCCGTTCGTGGACCTCGCGAAGCTGGTCGACCCGTCTCGGCGTCACCGGGAGGAGCGCCGACGACTCGAGGACGCTCACGACGACGACCGAGGCGTGAAGCTCGGCGGCCAGCGCCAGCGCCCGTGCCTCGGGCACGCCCGAAGCGGTCGGCAGCTCGACGGCGAGCAGCAGCCGGCGGAATCGGGGGTTCGGGGACGGGGCGTCGGGCGTGAGCATGCGGGCATGCTGTTCGTCCCCGTCCGATGCGGCGAGGGCCGACCGGCCCCCCCGGACGGGGCCATCCGTCCTCGAACCCCCGTCCGGATGATGGACCGCCGAGCTTCGGCGGTGGGTCCGGTCAGCCTGAGCCGGGCGTCCGGTGCTTGGCGACGAACGCCGCCGCCTGGGCGCGTCGCTCGAGGTTCAGCTTCGACAGGATCGAGCTCACGTAGTTCTTGACGGTCTTGTCCGAGAGGTAGACCTCGGCCGCGATCTCCTTGTTCGTCTTGCCCTCCGCGACGAGGGCCAGGATCCGGCGCTCCTGCGTCGTCAGGCCGGCGAGCTCATCCGGTTCGTCGGACGCGGCCACCCGCCGGATCCGCTCGAGGACGCGCTCGGTGACCGCGGGGTCGAGCAGCGACCCGCCGTTGCCGACGACCTCCAGCGCTGCCACGAGGTCGCGGGCGCGGACCTGCTTGAGGAGATAGCCGCTGGCGCCGGCCACGATCGCGGACAGGACCGCCTCCTCGTCCGGGTAGCTGGTCAGCATCACCACCCGGGTCGCGGGCATCTCAGAGCGGATCTCCCGGCAGGCTTCGATCCCCGATCCGTCGGGCAGGCGGACATCCATGATCACGAGGTCCGGTCGGTGCCGGCGGGCCTCGGCCAACGCTTCCGCCACCGATCCGGCCTGGGCGACGACCTGGAAACCGGGCCGCCGGTCGAGCAACGAGACCAGGCCCTCGCGAACGACCTCATGGTCATCGACGACGAGGAGCCGGAGCGGGGCGACCGGCGTCTCGCCGGTCATGCGATCGGCCTCATCGGTACGGACAGCGTCACCCTGGAGCCCGCACCGGGGGCACTGGTGATCGCCAACGCTCCGCCCACCCGGGCCGCCCGCTCACGCATGTTCCGCATCCCCTGGTGGCCGAGGCTCGACCGTCCCGCTCCGTTGAAGCCGACCCCATCGTCGACGACCTCGAGGACCACCATCTCGGCGTCCGTCCGAACGGTGATGTCGGCGTGACCCGCATGAGAGTGACGGGCGACGTTGGCGAGCGCCTCCGACAGGATGGCCAGGATGTCCTGGGTGACGGCCTGGTCCGGCTCGATGAGATCGCTCGCGGTCAGCAAGAGCCGGAAGTCGATCGTCGATTGCTGACGAGATTCGTCGACCAGCGTGGCGGCTCCACCGAGCAACGTCGTCCCTCCGAGGAGTTCGGGCTGTAGTCCGAAGATGAAGTTCCGGATGTCCCGGATCGTATGGTGGAGCGCATCGATCGCCCGCTCGACCCGGGCCGAGGCTTCGTCGGGGGCGTCGATCATCAGCTGGGGGACATCCTCCAGCGACAGGCCCACCGCGTACAGGTTCTGGATGACGCCGTCGTGGAGGTCCTTGCCGATCCGCTCCCGTTCATCGACGATCACCAGGCGCTGGATCTCCTCGTGGAGCCGGGCGTTCTCGATGGCGATGCCGGCGTGGAGCGCGAAGACCTCGACGACCTGCTGGTCGTCATCATCGAATTCGCGGGCGTCCTGCTTGTCGGTGAGATACAGGTTGCCCACGGTGCGTCCCTTGACCGTGATCGGCGACCCGAGGAAGCTCGTCATCGGCGGATGGTTGGGTGGGAAGCCGTGCCGGTGCGGGTCGGCGCCGATATCGGCGATGCGCATCGACTTGTTCTCCCGGATGAGCAGGCCCAGCAGGCCATGACCTCGCGGCAGGTCGCCGATCAGCTCGCGCTCCTCCGCCGAGATGCCGGAGGTGATGAACCGCTCGATCCTGCCGAGCGCGTCGACGATCCCAAGGGCGGCGTACCTGGCGCCCACCAGCGGCCGGACCCGATCGACGATCAGCTGGAGCACCCCGTCGACCGATAGCTCTTCGGCGATCGCCCTGGTCGCGGCGTCGAGCGCTTCGATGGTCATCCCGCAGAGGGTAGCAGGCGGCGCCGCGATCCTCAGGCGCTCCGGCGACGTCTCCGGACGAGGACGTCGTGCGGGAAGGTCGGGCCCCGCGGTGGCGGGATCGCGCCGAGGAGGGTCGGATCGTCGCCCGCCCGTCGCCGGCCGAGCTCGGCCTTGAGGCTCTCCTCGCCGCGGCCCATCGCCCAGCGGTGGTTGGCGCCGAAGATCGGCTTCATCAGGAACGACAGGTTCTTGAGCAGGCCCTTCTCCGCGACGATCCGCCAGTCGTACTCGACCGATGTGCTCGGTCCACCCGGAGCGTCGCGGTCGAGCCGCGGCGTGAGCGTCCAGATCCCCCGACCGACGAAGTCCCCGTCCGCCGCGATGCTGAACCCATTCGGTGGGTCCGACGCGGTCACGGTGAACCGCCAGCGCAGCGAGTACGGCAGCCAGCCCTTGGTCCACAGGTCGACGACCTTGCCCACGCCGAGAGCATCGCCGGGCTCGACCACGTCGACGGCCAGGTAGACCGACGGCCACCACCGGGCGAGCCCCTCCGCGTCGCCCAGCACCGCCGAGATCTCCTCTGGCGTCGCCGGGATCTGCCAGGTGGTCACGAAGTGATAGTCGTTGGCCGCCATGCCCGAACCTCCCGGCCGAGGATACGCGCGACGCACCGAGTCGGGCCGAGTAGATGCCCGCTCGGTGCACGGATCCGCGACCCGGGGCAGACTATAGGCCGACGGGACCCCCCGGGAGGCGTCCCGCACCCCACGTGTCCGTGGGGATCCCCAGGCGTCGCCATCGCGCCATGTGCCGCATCCGAGCGACCACGCGTGGCGGAGTCCTTCGTTCGCCGTCCCCAGGCGGCGTCCAGGTAGGAAGGAGCACCATGTCGGCGGTAGATACAGGCGCCCAGAGGGCGTCTCGCGGCCCGGCGATCAACCCCACCCCGAAGCCAGCTCCGGATCGGATCGAGCATCGCGCCTTCGCGACCGGCCCATCCAAGCGCCGACATCTGACTCACCGGCGCTCGCTGGCGATCCTCATCGGAGCGATCCTGGCACTCGGCGCAGCCCTCGTCCCGTGGTCGGCGGGCGTGGCCTCCGGCGCCACCGGCGACTACCTGCTGATGCCGAAGGCGGAGCTGCTCGCCCGCCCGGTCAGCGGCGCGGCATGGACGGCGCTCAAGAAGGTCGCCGACGGCTCGTTCAGCACACCCAACCTGTGCAACCAGAACGCGAACCATCACCTCCAGACGCTGGCGGCCGCACTGGTCTACGCCCGGACCGGGACGGTCTCGTACCAGGCCAAGGCGCAAGCCGCGATCATGGCGGCCCTGCCGACACAGAAGGTCGGCTGCTCGAACGCCGTCCTGGCGCTGGGCCGCCAGCTGACGGCCTACGTCCTGGCCGCCGACCTGACGTCCCTGCGGACATCGAGCTCCGGACCGGCCTTCGCGTCGTGGCTCTCGGCGATCCGGACGAAGAACATCGGCGGTCACTCGATCTGGACGTCGATCAGGTACACCCACGAGAACTCGCCGAACAACTGGGGCGCCTATGCGGGCGCGGCCCGCATCGCGGCGGACCGCTACCTGGGAGACGCGACCGACCTCGCCGCGGCGATGAAGGTGACCCAGGGCTTCCTGGGCGACCGGTCCGCCTACGCCGGGTTCAACCAGAACCTCAGCTCCGCGGCGTTGTCGTGGTCGTGCTCGGGCAGCGTGACGACGTACACCCCCGTGAACCCGGCCTGCACGAAGAGCGGGATCAATGTCGATGGCGGGGTCGTGTCGGACGTCAGCCGCGGCGGCTCGCTCAAGATGCCGCCGCCCGACCCGGGGATCCCGTACCAGCTCGAGGCGATCCAGGGCCTCGGCCTCCAGGTCGAGCTCCTCTATCGGGCCGGCAATACCACCGCCTGGAGCTGGTCGTCGAGCGCCCTCAAGCGGATGGCCGGGGTCGTGACGCGCTCCGCGGCAGCCGGTGGCACCGGCTGGAACGGGACGCTCACGGCCCGCCAGATGCCGTGGTTGCTCAACCATCGATACGGGCTGAGCCTGCCGACCTCCGCCTCGGGCATGGGCCGGGCGATCGGCTTCACCGACTGGATCTGGGGGCCCTAGGGCTCCGACGTCGGTCCGCGACTCATCCGACCCCGTCGACCGGCGGGGTCGGACCCTGTCCGCGCGCGGGCGGCGTGGACCTCAGGTCCGTCCGCCGGCGAATGCCTGCTCGCCCTCGGCGAGGAGGCGGAAACGGAGCGCGGACCAGACCTCGTCGATCGCGATCTGGGTGATCGGGCGCATCCCGAACTCGACGAGGATGGGCCAGAGCGTGTCGCGGTTGAGATCGGTCCGGTTCGCCTTCGGATAGGCCACCCAGACGACCCGCGGGCGTCCGAGCTCCGACCCGCTCCGGGCCAGGATCCCCCGGAGCGTCGCTTCGTCGTCGGCGAACAGGAGGGCGACGTCCGCGTCTTCGAGGCGATCGACGGTCGCGACCCCGCTCGGGAGTGGGCGGACGAGTTCGAGCCGCTCCGCGTCCGATGTCCAGACGGTCGACGCCGGTCTGACCAACAGTTTGTCCGCGACGGACTTGGTGCTCATCTGGTGGGTCCTCGCCGCTGGTTTGCCGCGCGCGTCCGTCGAGTATCCGTCCACCTGCGAGCCCGTACTCGTCGGTACGGGGGAAACCTTTCCCACTGTTCGGTGCCTCATCGCTATGTGACCGTAGAGCCGCGGTCCGTGTCGTCGACCGGACGCGCCGACTGATGAGCGACCAGCATCGGTCGCGATCGCGCTTTGTCGTAGGCTGCCGAGCGGAGGAGCCGTTGACGCCGTCCCACCCGATCGAACGACTCCTGGCCGGTCCCCGGCTCGATGGGGATGCCGAGCGGCTCGACGCCCATGTCGCGAGGCTCGGTACGCTGCCGCTCGCCGCTGCTCAGCGAGAGCTGATCCCCATGCTCGAGGCGAGCGGTCTGCTCGGTCGAGGCGGCGCCGGCTTCCCGGTGGGACGCAAGTGGCGCGCCCTCGCTGAACGCGCGGGCGGTCGGGCGGTGGTCGTGGTGAACGGCGCGGAAGGCGAGCCGGCGAGCTTCAAGGACCGGACCTTGATGACCCGTCGGCCCCACCTCGTCGTCGACGGCGCCATCCTGGCCGCGGAAGCCATCGGTGCGGATGAGATCGTGTTCTACGTCGGCGAGGAGCACGGTGCGGCGGTCGCGGCGATCGGTCGGGCCGTCGAGGAGCGACATGATGATCTCGGACGTCCGGCCCGCCTGGTGAAGGCCCCGGCCGGATATGTCGCCGGCGAGGCGTCGGCGGCCGTCCACTACATCGACGACCGGGACGCCCGGCCGACGACGACCCCGCCGCGGGTCTCCGAGCGTGGGGTGGCGGGAGGCCCGACGCTCGTCCAGAACGTCGAGAGCCTCGCCTACGCGGCCCTCATCGCCCGGTTCGGCGATGGATGGTATCGATCCGTCGGCCGTTCCCAGTCGCGAGGCACGGCCCTGATCACGGCGACCGGTGCCATCCGGGACGAGGGCGTCCGCGAGATCGAGATCGGCACGACCGTCGGGGAGATCGCCACGGCGTCGGGCTCGACCGCAAGCCGGGTGCAGGCGGTCGTGCTCGGTGGATACTTCGGCACGTGGGCTCCCGTCGACGAGGTCTGGGATCTCCCGCTCGACCCGGCCGAGATGAAGCCTCGCGGTCTGACCTTCGGCTGCGGCATCGTCGGCCTGCTCCCGACCGACGTCTGTGGCGTGTCCGCCACGGCGCAGATCATGGCGTTCATGGCGGATGAGAGCGCCGGCCAGTGCGGCCCATGCGTTCACGGACTGCGGGCGATCGGAGACACGACCGCGAGGATCGTCGCTGGAGAGGCCGGGCCGGAGGACCTCGGCCACCTCGAGCGGTGGATCGCGCAGATCCCGGGTCGGGGCGCGTGCCACCACCCCGACGGCGCGATCCAGCTGCTGGCCAGCGCGATGACCGTCTTCGGCGACGAGTTCGCGCACCATACGCGGACGGGTCGGTGCTCGACCACCGGGTCGCGGATCGAGGCCGCGTAGGGTGGACGACCGGCTACGGGTCGATTGGATCCTGTGCGACGGATACGGCCTGTGCGGCGACCTGGTCCCCGACTTGATCGAGCTGGACGAGTGGCGCTACCCGATCCTCCGCCCCGGGCCGATCGATCGCTCGCGGCTCCACGACGCTCAGCGAGCCGTCGACTGTTGCCCGATGAAGGCGCTCATCCTCGAGCCCGTCGACGTCGGCCGGCGGACCGCGCGATCCACGTAGGTCGGCGGGCCCTCGAGCGTCCCGAGCATCGACCCGTCGTTCGGCGCGACTCGTCCGGCCGAGCTACGGCGCGATGTTGTAGTTCAGCCGGAAGACGTTGTCGGGATCCCAGGCCCGCTTGAGCGCGGTGAGCCGGGCGACCTTGGCCTCGCCGTAGACGGTCCGGATGACGTCGGGCCCAGTCTCAGCGATCTCGTTGATGTAGCCGCCCATCACGGCGTCCGGCTCGACGATCGCCATCGCGCTTCGGACCCAGTCTCGATTGGTCTCGTCGAGGGCGGGATCCTCCCAGGCACTGTCGGCGCTCAGGTCGAACCGCGCCCGGCGGCCGGTGAATGCCGTGGCCTCATCGGGCACCCGCGCGATGGCACCACCCTGGACCGTGATCGAGAACGAGGCCCCACCCGGTGCCCGTGTCGCAAGCTCGACCAGCGCATCGAGGGCAGCGGAGCGGACATCGTCCGCGTACTCACCCAGGATGTACGATCGGGTGCCCCAGCCCATCGCCAGGTCGTTCGAGGTCTGGACCTCGAGGTACGGTTCGCTCACGACCGAATCCGAAACGGGCTCGGGTCCCGAACGGAGCGGGGCGACGTCCCGCTCGACGGCTGCGGCATCCCCGCTGTGGTTGTACGAGACGATCACGATCGGGTCGCCGGCGACCGACGCGGGGTAGTCCTCTGCGGGCTCGGCCCGAGCGATGGTGAGGATCACCGCCACGGCGTCCGGCGCGTCCGCCGCGAAGTCCCGGACCATCGCCCAGACCTCGTGGACGCGGGTGGCCGGGTAGATGCGCATCCCACGGTGGAGGAGAGGGCCGAAGTCGTTGAGTCCGAATTCGAAGGCCGTCGCGATCCCGAAGTTCGCACCTGCACCCCGGAGCCCCCAGAAGAGGTCGGGCTCATCCGACTCGCTGGCCCGAACCGTCCGGCCGTCCGCGGTGACGAGCTCGACCGCCCGAAGGTTGTCGATCGTCAGGCCGAAGTGGCGCTGGAGCCGACCGATCCCGCCGCCGAGGGTCAGCCCGGCGACCCCGGTATGACCGATCACGCCGACCGGGCAGACAAGACCGTGCGCCTGGGCGGCGATGTCGAGCTCGCCCAGCAGCGCTCCGCCGTTCGCTCGCGCGGTGCGTCGCTCAGGGTCGACGGTCACGCCACGGAACCGTGAGAGGTCGATCACGAGCCCGCCGTCCGAGGTCGAATGTCCGGCGGCGCTGTGCCCGCCGGACCGGATCGCGATCTCGAGGTCGCGTTCCCGTCCGAACCGGATCGCGGTCGCGACGTCCGCGACGCTCGTCGGGCGGACGAGGAGCGACGGTCGCCGGTCGAACATCGCGTTCCAGACCCGACGCGCGTCGTCGTACGCGCCGTCGTCCGGGGTGATGACCTCGCCGTCGAATGTCTCGCGGAGGCGATCGAGCTGTGCGCCCGACAATGGCTTGATCACATCCGTCATGGCATTGGCCTCCTCTTGTCCCGCGCCGGAGTGTCGTGGCAGCGTTGCCCGCGTCGCTGCCCTCCGACGCGAACAACCTGAAGGTAGCATCGCGCCGTGCACGTCTACCTCGAGACCGAGCGTCTGATCCTGCGTCGGTTCACACCCGACGACGTGGACCTCGCGACTTCACTGGATGCCGACCCTGCCGTCATGCGCTACATCAACGGCGGTCGGCCGACGCCACGGGACGAGATCCGCGACGACTATCTGCCGTCGTGGATGTCCTACTACGAGGCTGGCGATCGGTATGGCTTCTGGGCGGCCATCGAGAAGGGCAGCGGCGCGTTCCTCGGATGGTTCCATCTCCGCCCGCAGGAGGCCGATCCGGACGATGAGCCGGAGCTCGGCTACCGGTTGATCGCCTCGGCCTGGGGACGAGGATATGCGACCGAAGGGAGCCGGGCGTTGATTCGGAAGGCCTTCGAGGTGCTGGGTGCCAGCCGGGTCTACGCGACCACGATGGCGGTGAACGTCGCCTCCTGGAGGGTCATGGAGAAGGCCGGGCTCCATTTCGTCCGTTCGTTCGTTCAGCCGTGGCCGGACCGGATCGAGGGCGAGGAGTACGGCGACGTCGAGTACGCCCTCACCCGCGACGAATGGGAGATCCGGCCGGACGGCGAGAGCTGATCGCGGGACCTCCGGCGGCGCTTGCCCTTCGTCGCGTCACGTGGTGTGATTCAGCACGGAGGGAGCTCCGCCCTCCGCCGGCCATCGGGAATGGGATCGATGGCGCCGTACGCTCCCGAAAGGACCCGATGATCGAGCCATCACTCGACCGAGCCATCCGATGAGCCGGGACCCGCGTCGCCTTGCGGCGGTCGGGCTGGCGATCCTTCTCGTGATCGGGGTCGGCTACGCGATCTTCGGCTCGGTCCGTGACACGGTCGGAGCGGCTGCCAAGGTCCATGGGATCATCGGGTCCGAGAAGGAGCCCTTCTTCAAGGATCCTCGGGTCGTCGCGGCCCTCAAGCGCGGTGGCTTCACGGTCACGGTCAGCACAGCCGGCTCGCGCCAGATCGCCGGCAAGGACCTCGCGGCCGAGGACTTCGCATTCCCGGCCGGCGTCCCCGCAGCTGAGAAGATCCGGCTCGACCACCCGGGTTCGCAGTCGTTCGTGCCGTTCTACACCCCGATGGCCATCGCCACCTGGGCGCCGATCGTGGACCTCCTGACCGACGCCGGGGTCGTCCATACAGCGGCCGGCGTGACCACCCTCGACGTCGCCGCCTACATGGCCCTCGTCGCCAAGAACACCCGCTGGAAGGATCTCCCGAACAACACCGCGTACCCGGTCAACAAGAGCATCCTCATCACCTCGACCGATGTCCGGAAGTCGAACTCCGCGGCGATGTACCTGGCGCTCGCCTCCTACGTGGCGAACGGCGACAACATCGTCGAGAACGACGGCCAGGTCGCCCCCCTGATGGACCAGCTCTCGCCGCTCTTCCTGCGGCAGGGGTTCGTGGAGAGCAGCTCCGAGGAGCCGTTCGACAACTACCTCGTCCAGGGGATGGGCAAGGCCCCGATGGTGATGATCTATGAGAGCCAGTACGTCCAGCGCGCGGCCGCCAACGACGGGTCCATCAGCCCGGATATGGCCCTGATGTATCCGCAGCCGACGATCCTGTCGAAGCACACCTTCGTCGGCCTAACGCCCGATGGGAAGCGCCTCGGCGATTTCCTCACGAACGATCCGGAGATGCGTTCGCTGGCCACACAGTTCGGATTCAGGACCACCGACACGGCCGCGTTCCGTAGCTTCGTCGCGGACCACAAGCTCCCGGTTCCGGACACCGTCATCGACGTGGTCGATCCGCCCACCTACGAGACCCTCGAATCGATGATCACCCGGCTCGAGGCGATCTATTCGGGCCCCGGGTCGCCCACGTCCAGTCCGTCCACACCGTCGACCGAGACACCATCAGGAGTCACACCGTGACCGACCCATCCCTCGAGATCCAGCCTACCGCCCCCAGCGAGGCCCCTGCACCCGCTGCCACCCCGGCCACCGCCCCGAGCGCCGGAACCATGGTCCTGGTCGCGCCTGCCCCGGTCGAGCCGGTCGCACCCGCTCGGGCCGAGAGCGAGGTCGCGATCGATCCCGGCGACCAGGCCAAGCTGGACGCGATGGTCTCGAGCTACCTCGACGCGGTCTCCACCCTCGACATTCACAGTGCGGCGTTCAGCGCCAAGGTCGACGACATCAGCAAGCTGGGCGACAGCGACATCCGGGCCTCGGCCGCGGTCTCGAACCGGCTCCTCGACAAGCCGCTGGCCGCGATGAACGAGGGCGGGATCAGCCAGGCCTCGTCGGTCAGCAAGTCGCTCCTCTCACTGCGCCGCCAGGTCGAGGACCTCGATCCGTCGAAGCAGGGCGACATGCTCAGTCCGCACAAGCTGCTCGGGCTCCTGCCGTTCGGTGCAGGCAACAAGCTCGAGGACTACTTCGCCAAGTACCAGTCGAGCCAGGGCCACATCAACGCGATCATCACATCGCTCTACCACGGCCAGGACGAGCTCCAGCGCGACAATGCCGCGATCGAGCAGGAGAAGGTCAACCTGTGGGCGATCATGGGTCGCCTGCGCCAGTACGCCTACCTGGCGGAGAATCTCGACGCAGCGCTGTCGGCGAAGATCGGCGCGATCGAGGTGAGCGACCCGGAGCGGGCGAAGGTCCTCAAGGAGGACATGCTCTTCTACGTCCGCCAGAAGCGCCAGGACCTGCTCACCCAGCTCGCCGTGAGCGTCCAGGGTTACCTCGCCCTCGACGTCATCCGGCGCAATAACGTCGAACTCATCAAGGGCGTCGACCGGGCCACGACCACCACCGTGTCGGCACTGCGCACGGCCGTCATCGTGGCCCAGGCGCTCTCGGACCAGAAGCTCGTCCTGGACCAGATCACGGCCCTCAACGCCACCACTTCGAACCTCATCGAGTCGACCTCGGTGATGCTCAAGCAGCAGTCCGGCGCCATCAATGAGCAGGCTTCGTCGGCCACCGTGGACCTGGCCAAGCTCCAGGCGGCATTCGACAACATCTACGCGACGATGGACGAGATCGACTCGTTCAAGGTCACTGCCCTCGACAACATGCAGAAGACCATCACCGCGCTGTCGACCGAGATCGCCAAGTCGCAGGCCTATCTCGACCGGGTGAAGGCATCCGAATTGGGCGACTCCGGCTCGTCGACCAAGGGGCTGGAGCTGACATGATCCGACGGCTTGTCCTGACGGTCGTCGCGGCGGCGCTGAGTGCGACGTCGCTGGCCGCCTGCGGCAGCTCGTCCAGCACCGACCCGGCCGACCCGAACGTCCTGACGGTCATGGCAGGGTCCGAGATCAAGGACCTCGAACCTCTCCTACCCGATCTCGAGAAGGCGACCGGGGTCAAGCTCCTCCTGTCGTATACCGGCACGCTCGAGGGCGCCGAGAGCATCGCCGGGGGCGCCGCCACCGATGCCGCCTGGTTCAGCCACGGCAAGTACCTGTCGCTGCTGCCCGGGGCCGGCAGCCGGATCGTGGCCCAGGAGCGGATCATGCTCAGCCCGGTCGTGATGGGCGTGAAGAAGAGCGTCGCCGACCGCTTCGGCTGGACGAACAACCCGAACGTGACCTGGAAAGACATCGAGGCGCGTTCGGCTGACGGCTCGCTCCGGTTCGCGATGACGAATCCGGCCGCGTCGAACAGCGGGCTCACCGCGCTCATCGGCGTCGCCTCCGCCCTGTCCGGCAGCTCGGACGCCATCGATGCCGGCCAGATCGACAAGACCGCGCTGCGGGCGTTCTTCAAGGGTCAGGCGCTGACGGCCGGCAGCTCGGGCTTCCTGGCCGACGCCTACGTCCGCGAGCAGGACAGCCTGGACGGGATGGTCAACTACGAGTCGATCCTGATGAGCCTGAACGCCGGCAACACCCTCCACGAGCCGCTGACCCTGATCTATCCCAAGGAGGGGATCGTCACGGCCGACTACCCGTTCATGCTCCTGAACGCGTCGAAGCGCGAGGCGTACGACAAGGTCACCACCTACCTGCGCAGCCCGGATGTCCAGAAGCGGATCATGACCGACACCCTCCGCCGGCCGGCGGTCCCCGGCATCGCGCTCGATCCCCGCTTCGACAGCCGGACGCTCATCGAGCTGCCCTATCCGGCCCGCCTCGAGACGATCGACGCCCTGATCACCAGCTATCTCGACGAGGTCCGGAAGCCGGCCTCTGCGATCTTCGTGCTCGATGTCTCGAGCTCGATGGACGGCGACCGGCTGGCCAACCTGAAGACCGCGATGAAGACGCTGACCGGGACGGATCCGAGCCTGACCGGCCGGTTCGCCCGCTTCCGCGCGCGCGAGGAGGTCACGATCGTCACCTTCGCCAGCTCCGTCCTGGACACCCGCGAGTTCACCATCGACGACACGAACCCGGACTCGCCCGACATGACCGCGATCCGCGACTACGTCGAGGGCCTGAGTACGTCCGACGGGACGGCGATCTACTCGGGCATCGAGGCAGCCTACGACGTCGTCCGAAGCAAGCAGGCCACGGATCCCGACCGGCTCTACTCGATCGTCCTGATGACCGACGGCGAGAATAATTCGGGGATCGACCCGGACACGTTCGCCGCCGACTACCGGGCGCTTCCGGACGCCACCCGCAACGTCCACGTGAACCCCGTCCTGTTCGGCGACGCGAGTCGCGACGCGATGGGTTCGCTCGCCACCTTGACCGGCGGCAAGCTGTTCGACGCGACGACGACCTCCCTGGCCTCGATCTTCAAGCAGATCCGCGGCTATCAGTGATGCGCCGGCGCCTTGAGCTCTTCCTGGTCTCGCGCCGCAACATCGTCGGCTCCGTCCTCGCTCTGGCCGGGCTCGGCCTTCACTTCCTCGGGCTGTTCGCCGGGCTGACGTGGCTGCCGGTGGTCGTCGCCCTGTACCTCATCGGGGCGCTGCTCGTCCCGGCCGAGCGCGGCCTTGACCTGCGCCTCGATGCGACCCGCGACGCGGCGGAGGTGACCTCCAGCCTCGATCGGTTCCTGGCGGAGATCCGGGGCAAGGTCGCCGACGACCTGTACGCGAAGGCCGTCAGCATCCGGGGATCGATCGTGGCGACCGTCGCGACCGAAAACGGCAACGACACGACCGACCCCGGGGTCTACCTCATCCGCCAGACCGCCCTGTCCTACCTGCCGGACGCCTTCGATACGTACCTTCGGATGCCTCGCGCGTTCGCTGAGCGACGCGCCGTGGCCGGCGGGCGCACCCCACACGACGAGCTCCTCGACCAGCTCGACCTGATGGACCGCCGGCTGGCCGACGTCGCCGACGACATGGCCCGGCACGACTCGGACAAGCTTCTCGCCAACGGCCGCTTCCTGGCCGAGAAGTTCGGGCTGAGCTCGCTCGAGGTGGGAGCCGATGCGAGCGTCGCAGCCGTCGCCGCGCCCGTCCCCGCGCCGGCGACCGACGTGGCAGTGGCCGCGTCGGACCCGGCCGCCGAACAGGAACGGGAGCGCGTCCACTGATGGCCGGCGACGCCGACCCGCCGCCGGCGGGATTGGAGCTTGCCTTCGACTGGCTCCAGCGGAACATCGACGACCTCGCGGCGACCACCCGACGGACCCAGGCCCTCGCGACCGGCCCGGCCCTCCCGGTCGGCGGGTCGCCCGCGACGGGAGCGGACCGCCCCGCCGAGGGGAGCCCCGCAGCCCCGGCCGGTCCCGTGACCCCTGCCGTCAGCCCGGCCGAGCCGGCCTCCGACCGGCGAACCCCGGCGGGACCCCCGGTCGCCGCCACGCGGTGCGAAGCCCACCCCGCTCCTCGACAGCATCGGCCGCGACCTCACCAGGCTCGCGGCCGAGGGGTCGCTCGCGCCGGTTCTCGGCCGCGAGGAGGAGACGGAATGGATGATCGAGGTCCTCCTCCGGACCGCGAAACGGAACCCCGTTCTGCTCGGGCCCGCCGGCGTGGGCAAGACCGCGATCGTCGAGGGGCTCGCCCAGCGGATCGTCGCGGGCAAGGTCCCGGAGCCGCTCCGGGGCTGCCGGATCATCGAGATCCCACTGTCGTCGATCACGGCGGGGACCCAGTACCGGGGTCAGCTCGAGGAGCGGATGGCTCAGCTGGTGGCCGAGGCCAGCCAACCGTCGATCATCCTGTTCTTCGACGAGATCCACCTGCTCGCGGGTGCCGGCCGGACCGAGGGGTCGATGGGCGCCGACCAGGTCCTCAAGCCGGCCCTGGCTCGGGGCGATCTGGCGGTGATCGGAGCGACGACGCCCGAAGAGTACCGGGCGACGATCGCTCTCGACGAGGCCCTCGCCCGCCGCTTTACCACGGTGAACGTGCCGGAACTCGACCGGGCAGCGACCCGCCCGATCCTGGCCGGTGTGCGGGACACCCTCGCCCGGAGCCGTGGGGTCAGGGTGTCCGACGCCGCCCTGGACGTGCTCCTCGACTTCGCCGACCGCGAGATCGCCAACCGGCGCTTCCCCGACAAGGCCATCGACCTGCTCCAGCAGACGGTGGCGAAGGCGATCGTCGACGACCGGAAGCACGTCGACCGGGACGACGCCATCGCCACGACCGTCTCGTGGTCGAAACGCGCGTCCTCTACCCCGACACTCGATCGGTTCGGTCGCAACCTCGTCGAACTGGCCCGGGCCGGCAAGCTCGGCCCGATCGTGGGCCGCGAGCGCGAGATCGACTCGATCATCGAGGTCCTCTTGCGCCGGACCAAGCGCAACCCGATCCTGCTCGGACCGGCCGGCTCGGGCAAGACGGCGATCGTCGAAGGGCTCGCCCTGCGGATCGCCGCCGGTACCGTGCCTCCGGCGCTCCGCGACGTCCACCTCTTCGACGTCCCGCTTCTCGCCCTGGCGGCCGGGATCCAGGCCGAGCCCGACATTCTGGGCGAACTCCTGCAGGAAGTCCGCCACCCGTCGGTCGTCGTGTTCTTCGACGAGATCCACCTGCTCGTCTCGCCCCGGGTACGGGAGCTCGCCGAATCGCTCAAGCCGGCCCTTGCGCGTGGCGAGATCGCGTGCATCGGGGCGACCACCGGCGAGGAGTACCAGGCGTACCTGGAATCCGAAACGGCTCTGGCCCGGCGGTTCACGACGATCGCGATCGAGCCGCTGGACCGCGCTGCGAGCCACGCGGTGCTGGTGGCCGTACGCGACAGTCTGGCGAAGGTGCGGGGGGTCCTGGTCGACGACGATGCCCTCGACGAGCTCATCGCGCTCGCTGACCAGTACCTGCCCAATCGCACCTTCCCGGACAAGGGCGTCGACCTCATCGAGCAGTCGGTCGCCTACGCCATCACCCACGACCGGACGCGAGTCGACGTGGCGACGGCCAGGGAAGCCGTGGCCGCAATGACCGGGATGCCGCTCGACCCGACCGGCCCGCTGGCCGCGCTCGCGGCCGAACTCGACGAACGCGCCATCCTCGAACCGTCGGCACGCCGGGCGCTGCTCGAGCGGCTGTCGGTGTCGATGCACGGCTACGACGCCCGTCGCGAGCGGCCCGACGGGGTGATCCTCCTGTGCGACGGGTCGGCCGCCGCGGCCGATGCCCTGGCCGACGCCGTCGCTCGACTGCTCTTTGGGCGCGAGAACGCCCGAATCGACATCGACCTTGGTGGGCTGACCCAGGACCACTCGATCTCGTCGTTGCTCGGGTCGGCGCCGGGACTCGTGGACTCCGACCGTCCACTCCCGCTGCACGGGCTGCGCCAGTCGCCCTGGCAGGTCCTCCTGCTGCGTGGGATCGACGCCTGCTCGGTGAGTGTCCGGAGCACGATCGCGGCCGCCCTGGCCACGGGTTCGTTCACCGACGCGATGGGCCGGGGGATCCCGCTCGGGGCGACGGTGGTGGTCCTGACCGCGCCCGAGGTCGCCACCGGCTCCGATACGCCCGACGCGGTCCTCCTCGCTGCTCGCCTCGGCCCGGCGCTGCTGGAGGCGTGCGACGTGGTGACCGGCGCGGGGACACGGGTCGATGACTCCGTCCGTGGGGCGTGGGTCGGCCGCGAGCTCCTCGATCCGTTGGCCGCCCGGCTCGCCAGGCGAGGCTTCAGCACGACGTTCGACCCGGACTTCGTGGCCTGGCTCGGCGCCCGGCTGCCGAACGACGGGACGCGGCCCGAGGAGTTCCTCGACCGGAGCGTCACGCCGGCGATCGTCGCCGGCCTGCCGGCGGTCGCCGGCCCGATCGCGATCGGCCTTCGCGACGATCGGCCGGTCGTCCGGTCGATCGCGGCCACCGGCCTCAGCCACTCGGCCACGTAGCGGTCACTCCGGGGCGACAGCGACGATCCGGTTCGACGTGCTTGTCGTGCTGCAGTGTTGGACCCGAGCGTGCGACCGGCGACTCCCGAAGCGGCTGCCTCGTGACAGGTGACGGGTCCGGCCACCGACCGGTGGTGCGTCGGCGCGCCGTTCACACCGGCCGAGGATCCGGAACCAGCATGTCGCCATCGACAAGGCCCCGACGGCCTTGAGATATCAGGGGGGAACCACGATGAACACGACGCTGAGGACGACACTCCGGCTCAGCCCGATCGGCCTGATCGCGAGCACGATCCTGGTCGTCGGGTGCGTCGCACCGGCCGGAGCCGGAGCGAATGCCGCCCCGGCGGCCGGCACGACCGAGGCCAGTACGGCCGCGTCCGAACAGAGCTTCGATCAGTGGGGCCACGTCGGTCACGTCACGCCCGAGCTCACGACCGATCAGTGGGGGCACGTGGTCTACAAGGCATCCGGGCAGACCGTCGACCAGTGGGGCCACATCGGCCACAAGACGCCCGAGCTGGTCATGGATCAGTGGGGTCACATCTCGGAGCGCTGACCCGCGGCGACGGGGTCGCGCCGATCGCATCTCCAACGAAGACGAGCCTCTCCGGCACCGCCCGGAGGGGCTCGCTGTTTGGCGTTAGGTTCGAATCCCACCGCTCGAGCCACTCGCCCCATCGCTACGCTTGGTTCCCATGAGCGGCATTCTCTCCTGGGTGGCGAGTTCTGGTGTCGTGCAGGGCGTGATCATCGGTGCCACCCTGGCGTTCCTGACGACGATCCTGATGCTGGACTCGGTGGCGAAGGCGGAGACGACGACCGTCAACGGTTGGAGTTCGATCCGCAGGGCCGGTCAGCCCGGCAACGGACTGTTGGTGCGGGCCGCATCGCAGAAGGCCCTGCCGGTCGTCAACGTGTTCGAAGAGGCCGCGTACTGGACGACGAGCGTGGACAGCGCAGGGAAGAAGCTCAGTGGCGAGCACGCGTACCGGCTGCACTTCCCGCCGGGGCATCTCCCGCCGAATGACGCCTTCTGGTCGCTCACTGCGACGGACACCATCGGGTACATGGTGAGCAGTCCGACCGGTCGGTCAAGCGTGGATGATCATTCGGGTCTCGTGACGAACCCGGATGGTTCGGTCGACATCCTGCTCCAGTCGCAGGCGCCGAGCGGGCAGAGCGCAGAACTGGCTGCCGACACCGACCGGCAGATTCAAGCTGATGCTCCGCGCCTACCTGCCCGGCACGGCCATCCTGGACGGCAGCTACGACGTGCCGCCGATCGTCAGGGTCTCGTGACGTGAATCGCCTGATCCTGCGTTACGGCTACCCCATCACCGCGGTCATCCTGCTGATCTTCGCCTGGGTCGTCGCCCAGCGGCTCGCTCGCGGCGTGGAGGCGATCATCCCGCTCGCGGTGGCGGCCGTGGTCGTGTGGCTGCTCGGGACGTTCGTCTTCGTCTACTTCTGGCCGCGGATCACGGTCGGCGGGTTCAAGCGCGCGATCGTCAGACGCGGGTTCGGCGGCGGCCCGATCCCCATCAACACCCTGTACGCCGTGCCAGACCGATCCTCCGAGTCCGCTTCGAGCGGCAGCCTGATGGCGGTCGGTACCGACGATCTCGTCTACGTCGGCGGCTGGCTCGACCTGGGGCCGGGCCGCGAGTGCTGCATGTGCCCGAGATGGCGGGACGGTACTACAGCGTGCAGTTCACCGACCCGACCAGCGGCGCCAACGTTGCCTATGTCGGCAAGCGGACCACCGGGACCGACGCCGGTGACTTCCTCCTCTGCGAGCGGAAGTGGACTGGGAGCGTGCCAGGGGGGATGACCCGGATCGACGATGCCGCATCGTTCCGCCCTTGTCATCGGCCGGGTGTTCGCCGCCGATGACGACGACCGGCACGTCGCCTATGCGCTCGCGAAGCAGATCCAGCTCACACCGCTCGACAACCAGCCGTGAACGCGGTTTCGATGAAGGCGATCGTGTGCACGGACTACGGACCACCCGATGTCCTTCGACTCAGAGACGTGCCGAAACCCGTTCCGAAGGACAACGAAGTGCTCGTTCGGATCCGCGCCACGACGGTCAGCGCGGCCGATTGCGAGCTGCGGAGATTCGACTTCGCCCCCTGGATCTGGGTGCCCATCCGGCTGGCGTTCGGCATCCGCAGACCACGACGACCCGTGCTCGGGCAGGAGCTTGCCGGTGACGTTGAATCGGTAGGCAAAGATGTCAGGTCGCTCAGCAAGGGCGACCGGGTCTTCGCGGCGACGGGCATCGGGCTGGGAGCCTACGCGGAGTACATCCGCCTGCGCGAGAACCCCCAGACCGGGGCGATCGCGACGATGCCGGCGAACCTGAGCTACGAGGAGGCCGCGGTCGTGCCATACGGGGGAGGCGAGGCTTTGCAGTTCCTGCGGAAGGCGAACGTCCGGGGCGGACAGCGGGTCCTGGTCAACGGAGCGGGAGGGAGCTTCGGCACGTTCGCGGTCCAGCTCGCGAAGGACCTCGGGGCTCACGTGACCGCGGTGGACAGCGCGCCGAAGCTGGAGATGCTGCGCTCGATCGGTGCAGATCGCGTCATCGACTACGCCCAGGAGGACTTCACCGACGGCCCAGAGACCTACGACGTCATCTTCGACGTGGTCCGCAACACACCGTCTGGTCGCATGGTGAGGTTGCTGACCGAGAACGGATGGCTCCTCATGGCCAATCCGGGCTTCTTGCAGATCGTTCGCGCCAGATGGGCGTCGAGGGGGAGCAAGAAGCGGGTGTCGTTCGCGGCATCGGGGCCAACGAGCGAGGACCTGGCCCACCTGCGAGGCCTGGTCGAAGCGGGACGGCTGCACCCGGTCATCGACCGGCGCTTCCCGCTCGAGCAGATGGTCGAGGCTCACAGGTACGCCGAGACCGGCCAGAAGTTGGGGAACGTCGTTGTCGTCGTCGCATAGTCGCGGCCGCGATCGCAGCCTCGCCGCGGACCAACAGCCCGCCGAGACCGACTGGCCAGGGGGAGATGGCGCGCCCGGAGGGTGTTGCACGCGCCATAACAACCTACCGGCGAAGATCGGCCCACCCAGCGAGTAACACGACCGCACCAGCGGGCGTCAAATTTCAGGACGTACAGACGATGGGCCTTTGGCGCCCGGAGGCCCTCATCGGGTCCAGGGAGCGGACATTGAACAGCCGGCTCGCCCTCCGGCGCATCTCGGCGGTGATCACCGCCACCGTCCTCGTCTCCGGGTGCGGGTCGACTGCCATCGAGTCCCCGTCGATGCTCGCGTCGACGGCTCCCGCATCCGCGAGCCCGGCGGCGCCGTCGAACGTGAGCCCCGGCGCGAGCCAGGTCCCGAGCGAGTCGTTGTCGCCGGAGCCGGTAGTGAGCAGCTGGACCGGGCTCGTTTGGTCCGATCCGGCCACGCCGTCTGCCCCAGGCGGGTTGCGGATCGAGGACATCGTGAGCTGGGCTGGCGGCTACGTCGCCGTCGGCGAGACGGGAGTCACCGACCCGGAACGTAACCTGAAGGGTGCGTTCCTGACCTCGCCTGACGGACTCGACTGGACGGCCGTCCAGACGGCTGATCTGCAGCGGTCGGGTGAGCTCATGACGCACGTGTTCGTGGTCGGCGGCCGGCTGCTGGCAACAGCCGAGGGCGGCGGCGTGGATTGCCCGGCCCACACCGTGTGTCCGATGCCCGATTTCTCGCCCGACCTGTGGACGTCGACTGACGGGTCGCACTGGACATCCGTGGACAGTCCGAGCTGGCGCGCCGCGTGGTCGAATGCGGGCGCTCCGAGGTGGATCGTGGCGGGCGACGCCGGGATCGTCGCGGTCGGCTACCAGGGCCGTGGCGTGGGTGAGCCGGGGCAGCGCTTGCCGCCCGCGGTTCCGCTGGTAGTCCACTCGGATGACGGGGCGACCTGGGAGCAGGCCGACCTGACGCAGGGCTTCGACCACGCGGTGTTCCGCGATGCCGTCGCGTTCGCCGGTGGGTTTGTCATCGTTGGGCGTGACGGTGTGCCGGATCCGACCACCGAGGTAGTCGACCCCGCGAACCCGCTGCCGCTGGGCATGGGCCGGCCGGCGGCCTGGGTGTCCGCGGACGGGATCCATTGGACCGTGGCCACCGTCGACGGGCACAAGATCGAGGGTGGTGAGCTGAGCGCCGTTGAGGCGGGCGCGGACGGGCTGTTCGCGATCGGGGCAGGCTCGCCCATCGCCGGTGACGCCACCCCGAGCGGCTGGTCCTCGGTCGACGGCCAGACCTGGCACGTCGTGGGCCGGTTGGGCGCGGATCTCCCGGCCATCGATCAGGCCCCCCTGCCCGGCTCCACCGTCCTGGTATCGGACGGTCAGCACATCGTCGTCCTCGACCGCGAGGCGCCGGGTTCAGACACGATGGCGGCCTGGGTCTCGACCGGCGGTGCGACATGGGCGCGGTTGGCGTTCACCGGTTCGACATCGCTGCCAAAGATCGGGTACTACGATGCCTCGGGTTCGCAGGGCATGTACGTGACCGGTGCGACGGTGCTCCCGGACCGGATCGTGGCGTCCGGCTACGGCGACGCGAGGTATGCACTCTGGCTCGCAACGGCGGTTTCGCCATGACCCTCATCCATGGCCGCGATGGTTCGAGCGTTGGCCCATGCCGTCATGGATCACGAGCACCTCGGCGCGCATCTGCCCGCGACCGAGGAGCATAGGGCGTCGATGCCCTCGCCGACGGGAAGCACCGGTCGATCCGCGGCATCACGGTGCCCGCCGCGAGCAGCTCCCTGAGCGTGTCCAGACCCTCCTGATCGACGTCAGATGACTGTCCGCATGGGCCGTGCGGCGCGGCTCAGCGAAGTTGCTCTGGCGCGCCCGGAGGGCGTTGGGCGCGCACGAACAACAAGACATTTGCAAGATCGCTGCCGCGACGGTCGTGAGACGCCGGCGACATAGGATCGCCTTGGGCATCAACGGTCGCTTTTCAAGGAGGCAGAGGGCATGCGTGGGCTTCTGATCGCGCTGGCTGCGTTGGTCCTGGCCGCCGGTTGCGCAGCGAGCCAATCGACGCCGAACACTTCGCCGGTCGTTGCAGGGGTGACCCCGACTCCCGAGCCCCCTGCCGCTGCCAGCCCCAGTGAGGCGGCATCGGCCGCACCCGCGGCGAGCGATCCGCTTCGAGCGAGTGCAGGCGTCGCCTATCTCGCAGCGGCCAACAGCTACAACGCGACCATCATCAGCCTCTACAACCAATACCTGAACGCCACCGCACTGGATCTGCTCGACGAGTACTGCGTCAAGCTGGGCGCGAACGAGCAGGCCTTCCTGACGACCGTCAAGGCCATCCCGGTGCCTGCGGACACGGTCGCGGACGTGGAGGCCCTGACGGGCGACCTGGCGACGGATGTTGCGAACATCAAGCCCTGTGCCGAGGCCACGTCGGTCGAGAAGTGGAAGCTCGCGTGGAACCGTCGCAACAGCCAGCCCGACCACACGACCGAACACGCCAACCTGGTTCGGAAGGACCTCGGCCTGCCGCCTTCGCCGACGCCGACGCCCTCACCTTCCTGAACGACGGCGATCTCTACCCCCCGGGAGCTTGTGGCGACCAAGAGGCGACGGCCCGCAAACTCTGTTTGGATCGGTGGCGCGCCCGGAGGGATTCGAACCCCCGACCTACTGATCCGAAGTCAGTCGCTCTATCCACTGAGCTACGGGCGCGCGGAGCGACATTCTACGGCCTCGGCTCGACGGGCCCGTGGCTCGCGGCGACGCCGGCGATCACCTCCGCGAGCTGGTGGATCCCATCGTCGATGGCGGTCTCGGCGATCCCGCCATAGCCGAAGACGAGGCCGCCCGGACCGGTCTCGAACCAGCGCGCCGCAAGCCCGGCGACCCCGATCCCCGCGCGCGCCGCCGCCTCGACGATCCGCTGCTCGTCGGCGTTCGGCGGCAGCCAGGCCAGGACGTGCAGGCCCGCCGACGCGCCGACCGGTCGGAGGGACGGCAGGCGGCGGGCCAGCGACTCGAGCAGCGCGTCGCGTCGACGGCGGTAGATCGGGCGCATCCGCCGGAGGTGGTGGTCGAGCTCGCCGCGCTCGACGATGTCGGCGAAGGCGAGCTGGTCGAGCGTCGCGGAGCCCATGTCCGCGGCGATCTTGGCTGCCGCCAGCGGGTCGACCATCCGAGTCGGGGCGACCAGCCAGCCGAGTCGGAGGCCGGGGGCGAGGATCTTGCTCGCCGACCCGCTGTACACCACCCGATCTGGGGAGAGGCCCTGGAGGGCGCCGATCGGCTCGCGGTCGTAGCGGAACTCGGCGTCGTAGTCGTCCTCCACGATCAGGGCTCCCCGGCGCTCGGCCCAGCCGATCAGGGCCGATCGTCGGTCCGGGGGCAGGACGCCACCGGTCGGGTATTGGTGGGCGGCCGTGACGAGGACGGCGTCGACATCGGCCGCGTCGAGAAGGTCGACCCGCAACCCGGACGCATCGACCGGGATCCCGACGGGTTCGTGCCCGGCGGCCCGGACCGCGGCCCGGTATTCGGGGTCCGACGGGTCCTCGAGGGCCATCCGGATGGCGCCCGTCGTGCGGATCGCCTGCGCGACCAACGACAGGCCCTGGGCGAACCCCGCGCTGACCACGACATGCTCGGGATCCGCGACCGTCCCACGGACCCGGTTCACGTACGCCGCGATCGCCCGCCGAAGCTCGGCGGTCCCGCGTCCGTCGAGATAGCCGAACCTCTGGCTCGGAGCGTCGCTCAGCACGCGCCGGACCGCGCGGAGCCAGACGGCCCGAGGGAACTGGTCGAGGTCGGGTCGGCCCGGGCGGAAGTCGAACCGAAGGTTGGCGGGTGCGGGTCGCTCCGCATCGGTGGAGGCTCGGGCGGATGTCCGTGCGACCGTCGTGGCGCCGCCCGGCCGACTGGCGAGGTAGCCCTCGGCCACCAGCTGCTCGTACGCCTCGACCACGATCCCGCGGGACACGCCGAGCTGGACCGCCAAGGCCCGGGTCGATGGCATCACCGCGCCGGCGTCCAGGCGTCCGCTGCGGACGGCGGCCCGCAGCCCCTGCTCGAGCTGGTGGTGAAGCGGGTCCGGGTCGTCGCGGCGCAGCTCGAGGAGCAGCTCGAGATCAGAACTGGTCCTGACTCTCGTCATCGAACCGGACCTTACCAGAGGACCGGTCGGTCGTCAGGATGAAGACGTCAACCAACCCGGCCGACCTGCCTGACCCGAGGTGTCATCCGATGATCGATCTCGCACCCCTCCTCTTCCTCGCCATCCTGTTGAGCGTCTTCGCCCTGCTCGCCGTGACCTTCGGGGCCGACAGTCGAGACTGGAAGTTCGATGATCGCGATCGGTTCGGCATCCGCTGACCGGTACGCGGCCGACCACGAGGCGAACGAACCCATGGTGACCTGGTCCGCATTCGCCGAGGCCGCGCCCGAGATGGCCGAGACCGGGCGCCGCGTCCTGGAACGGACGGGGACCGGCGCAGCGCTCCTCGCCACCGTTCGCGGTGGCGCCTTGCCGCGGATCCATCCGATCGACGTGGCGATCGTCGACGGACGGTTGGTCGCGTTCCTGATCGTGGGCTCGAGTAAGCTGACCGACCTTGTGCTGGACGGGCGGTTCGCGCTCCATGGGCACCAGGACCCGGCCAGGCCGGACGAGTTCCTCGTCCGGGGCCATGCGAGCGAGCTGACCGACCCGGTCAGCCGGGCCGCGGCGGCCGCGGGCTGGTCGTTCGAGGTGGACGAGGGCTACCGTCTGTTCGAGTTCTCGATCGAGCAGGCGACGCTGGGAACGCGGGGGGACGCGGATGCCTGGCCGCCGCGCTACACGTCGTGGCGAGCTCCGGGGCCGCGGGCCTGATCCAGGAGCGCGGCCCGACGACCGGGGGCGTGCCCTCGCGGGCGGCCCCCCGAGCCGACCCGCGAGGACCCCGAGATCACGGAGCGGTGGGGGCCGCCTTGGTCGGTCGGACGCGGATCAGCAGCGCGTCGGTCGAACCGGCCTTCGCCTCGACGGCGAGGACGAGGTCGCCGACCTTGAGATCGGCGATGGTGGCGGCCTTCCGCTCGACCCGGATCCGCGTCGTCGGTCCGACACCGAACGTCGTCGACACCTTGTCGGCGCCGGTGACCGTGACCGAATCGGCGGTCTTGGCGGTGATCTCACCGCGCTCGAAGTGGGCGTCGGCCGTCGTCCCGTCCCGCTTGAGGACGGTGACGTCGCCGCGGACGATCCGCCCGAGCCGTGCCGGCTGGGCCGCCTGGTCGGGCGCGAGCGACAGCGCCGAGGGCGCCGGCGGCGGGGCGGAGCTCGCCAGGATCGTGGGAACTGCCACGATCCCGACGAGGCCGAGCGCGAGGACCACCACGGCGATCCGCCGGGCTCCGAAGGATGCGATCCGATCGATCATCTCGATGACTCCTGTGGGCGGCCCACGGAACGGAGGAGGTCCGCATCGGCCGCCGGATGTCCGCCAGCATCGGCCGTAGGCAGCGTGACCGGCCATCGCGCCGACCTGCCCATGCGTAAGCCTGGTGTAAGACGAGAGGGCGGATCGGCCCGACTTGCGGTCGGGCGCGGGATAGGGTAAGAACCGGCAGTGCGACGCCAGTCCCTGATCGCCATCGCCGCGCTGATCCTCGGTGCCGCCGTCGTCCTTTCATGGCCGTCGATCGCCGACTACGCGCGCAGCCCGGTGCCCGTCGGTGCCGTGCTCCCGGCGGCCGGCACGCCGGTAAGTGCGCTCGCGTCAACGCGACCCGAGCCCACCGCCGCTCCCGAGCTCACCGACCACCCCGAGCCGACAGCCTCGCCCGCCGCGACTGCCTCGCCAGCCACGACGGCCTCGCCCGCCGCACCCGGCTCACCGGCCCCGACGCCGAGCCCGGTCGACCTGACGGCGGAGATCGTCCCGGCGCCGATGGTCCCGCCCGGTCGCGCCGCCGAACGGGGGCTCCCCGCGGACCCATGGACCCTGACCGGCTATCGCTGGCCGCTGACGAACGGCTTCATCACGAGCCCCTTCGGCCCGAGCCCGCTCGGGGAGCTGCTGGTCGACGGTCGGCCGTTCCATGACGGGCTCGACATCGCCTCGTTCTGCGGCGACAAGGTCGTGGCCGCTCACGACGGCCTGGTCCTGGCAGCGGGGCGCAGGTTCGACCCGTGGATCGGTTGGGTCGGGTTCGCTCGGCCCGTTCACTCGTCGCGCGAATGCACTCCATCGCTGGGGAGCCCTGCCCATCACCGTGGTCATCGACGACGGCAATGGCTACCGCAGCATCTACGCTCACCTCAACGCCGTCTCGGTCAAGCCGGGCGAGTGGGTCCATGCGGGCCACCAGATCGGCTGGGAGGGAAGGACCGGCTACGCCACCGGCTGTCACGTCCACTACGGGCTGTTCAGCCCCCTAGAGTCGAAGCGGTTCGCGTTGCTGCCGGCCGTCCACCTCCGGACGAAGTACCCGCGGTTCGAGATCGCCCGGATCGACCCTCAGCTGGTCCTGCCGCCGCTGCCCCACGGCAAGACCGCGGGCCCGTTCCCGTCGCCCTCGCCCACGCCGTCGCCGTAGCTCAGCCGTCCGTTCGGACGTAGCGGCGCGCGGTGAGCGAGTAGGCCGGCAGGCGAGCCAGCGACCTCGAGAGCGGAGGCGCCAGTCGGCCGTCCTGGCCTTCGATGGCCAGCAGCGAGTCGGTCTCCGTCGCGTCCGCCGGACGTGCGTCGACGATGGCGAGGTCGATGGCGACCCGACCCGGCTCGGGCGCCCCGAGCGAGTCGACGAGCGCGGTCGGATAGTCGTCCGGTTCGTACTCCGCGCGCACCTCGGCATCGGCCCGCCAGCGCGGCCGACGGAGCAGGATCCCCCGCCACGCGTCGGCCACCGCCGCCGTGACGGTCCCGTCGCCGGCCGAGGGCCTGGCGGCGACCGCCTCGCCGCGCGCCCACAAGGCCGCCTGGTGGAGCAGCGCGTACTCATCGAGGTCGGCGTATGCCGACAGGGCGTCGACGGGGGAGCGATCGCCGAAGATCGCCTCGATGCTCGGACCGAACACCTCGGACAGGTCGAGGTCGATGGCGCGGACCGTCCGGTGGAAGTAGACCTGCCGGTACATGAAGAGACGTGCGGTCAGGAACATCTCCAGGGCCCCGATGCCGCGCTCGTAGAGCGTCAGTCCCCGGTCCCCGATGAACGAGTAGCGGCGCAGCCGCTCGACGTCGACCGGCCCGATCGCGACACCCGTGAGGTAGGCGTCGCGCCGGACGTAGTCCAGGTTGTCGACGGTGAAGACGCCGGACAGGAGCGGCTGGAGCCAGCGCACCCAACGCGGCATCGTGGGGTCCGCCAGGGCCGGCTTGGAGACCAGGAATGCGACCCAGCGCGGGTCGATCGCCTCGCTCCGCGCGAAGGCGTCGCGTTCCGGGACCGTCCCGGGCGCCCGTCGCAGCCCGCCGATCAGACCGGCCAGCTCGCGCTCGATGATGAGCTGCGACAGGTCCTCGTGGCTGAGGGGCTTCGCCGCCGGACGACGCCGGTCGTCCGGAGCCGGGAAGCGGACGAGGACGTGATCGTCGAAGAAATGGGCGAACGGGCCGTGACCCACGTCGTGGAGGAGGCCGGCCACGCGGAGCGTCTCGACGACGAGGCCTTCCGACGGGACCGGCTCACCGTCGCGCTCGGCCAGGGCGACCCGGAGCGATGGGTAGAGCTGGCGAGCCCACAGACCCGCCTCGTGCATGACCCCGAGGCCGTGGGTGAACCGGCTGTGCTCCGCCGTGGGGAAGACCCACCGTGCGCTCTGGAGCTGGCTGATCCGGCGCAGACGCTGGAGCCAGGCGGTGTCGAGGAGGTCCTCCTCGGCGGCGTCTTCTCGGCCCAGCCCGATGGAATCCGCGACGCTCGGTTCGAGCCGTTTCGTGAGTTCGATGTAGCCGTGGATCGGATCGCTGATGAGGTTGACCGCCGCGAACGGATGGCGGCCCATCAGGGCAGCGTCAGGGGACCCAGGCGCGCAGACCGTGCGTCCAGCCCGACAGGTTCCCGCGACGGTCCTTGGCCTGGACCCGGACCGTGTACCAGTGGCCGCGGGGGCGGCTCAGCAGGCTCAGCGACGTCTTGATCGTGTTCGTTCGGATCTGGACGTACGCGCCGTTGTCGACCCGGACCTCGACGTTGTAGCTCTTGATCCCGGCGGTGTGCGTCTGGAGCCGGGTGTCGGTCGCGGACCAGGTCCACTTGATGTTCCGTCCGCTGACCGTCTTCGTTCTCATGTGCGCGATCGGTCGGGTCCGGTCTGGACCCTCGAGGAAGACCAGCGACGAATAGGTCGAGCCGTCGCTCCGCCGGGCGACCCCGATCCCCACGTAGTTGAACCGGGAGGACATCATCAGCGCCCAGTGGGTCGGACTGTGCCGCCACAGGTTGTAGATGTACTTGGCCGAGGCGAGCCCCCAGTTGGCGTTCGTCCAGCCGATGTCCTCGCCGCACTGATACCAGTAGATGGCTCGCTTGCTCATCGCGCTGCACGCGGAGCCGTCGAGTCCGTTGTGGGTGAGCTGGCCCTTCGAGGCCATCCAGACCGCCCGGTCTCCGGATAGCGTGTCGAGCCGGCTGTCGGCGCGCAACGCGCGCAAGCCGTGGAGCGCCCGGTCGTGGTTCAGCCACGATCGGATCTTGGACTCCATCGACGTGTCGACCGCGGCGCGCGTCGGGGCCGGGACACTGATGGTGATCGCGGTGAGGACGAGGACGGCCGCGAACGCGGCGAGACCGCGCCGGACGCGTGCAGGAGGGGCACTCTGCATGGGATAGGTAGGGTAACCGAATGTCCGGCATCCGTCACCCCGTCATGGGTAGGCGGCCGCCGCGGCCCGGACGATCGTCGCGATCTCGGTCCGCAGCTCGAGCGGTGCGAGGACCTCGACGTCGGCGCCCCAACCCAGGATCCAGCTCCGGATCTCGAGCGTCCCCGAGACCCGTGCGCGCCAGGTCAGCGACCCGTCGTCGGCCGGCTCCAGCCGCTCGCTCGGGTGCCAGCGGGTCTCTCGGACCCGCGCGGCGATGGTCGGCGAAAAGCGCAGGACGACCTCGACCACGGGCAGGTCGGCGATGATGTCCCAGGCCGTCGCGAATGTCTCCTCGATCGTGCCGTCGGGTGGCGCCTCGAACGTCTCGGCGGTCAGCGCGACCCCCTCGATCCGCTCGAGCTTGAACGTCCGGATCGCGCCGCGGGTCTCGTCCCATCCGATGAGGTAGAGGGCGCGCGTGGCGATCGACGGCTCGATGAGGTACGGCCGGATCCGCGCGGTCCGGGTCCCCTTGGCCGGATCGTAGGTCCCGCCGCGGTAGGTCACCTCGATCACCCGTCGCTCGGCCCAGGCGCGGGTGAGGCGCTGGTTGATCGTCCGCTCGTCGGGAGCCTCGGGAGCCCGGCGCGACATCAGGTCGAACGTCTCCTGGACGTGCGCGGCCAGCACCTCCGGCAGGCCGGAGGCCAGCTTCTGGAACGCCGCCGCGAGATCGGGGTCGTAGTCGTCCGAGTAGCGAGCCATCAGCCTCGCCGACAGGAACACCGCCATCGCCTCGGCCTGGGTCAGGTGGAGCGCCGGCAGGAGGCCCTTCTCGTCGATCCCGTAGCGACCGTCCGCCTCCCAGATCGGCAGCCGCAGCTCGTCCTGGATGGCGATCAGGTCTCGATATGCGGTCCGCTTCGACATCCCGACCGCGCGCGCGATCTCGGCCGGCGTCGCGCCGCGCTCACCCCGGCCCTCGAGGAAGGCCACCACCCGGTAGAAGCGCGCGGTGCGGTCCCGCTTGGCGCTCAGTCGATCGCGGTCGTCGTCGATCATCGCCCGGTCAGCCGACGGGTTTGACGATCGATCGAACGGCATCGCGATCGGTCGCCGTCAGCTCGACCCGGATCGTGTCCTGGATGCCCGAGATCCCGAATGCCTCGGCCGGCCCGTTGACGCTCCCCGACACGCGCCCGAGCTCGCCGTCCGTGAACACCCAGAAGTCCAGCTGGCCGCGCCATCGTCGAAGGGTATCGTCCCCCACGAGCCAGCGGACCTGCGGGAAGGCGGCGACGAACGTCGGACCGTCGACCGCCACGCGGCAGTGCCGCCCGCGAGCGCCCTCGACGAACTCGACGCCCCGGTTCTCGGCGGTCGCCCGGACGCCGTCGGCCAGGGCGGTCGTCAGGACCTGCTGGTCGATCAGGGCATCATCCGCGACCGATGGCGCCGCGGCGGTCCAGCCCTGACGTGGTCCGCGGGTCCAGGCTTCGGTCCCGACCCGCGCGATCCCGAACCGGCCGAGGTCGAGGTCGGTCGCGACGTCCGCGGTCCAGCGCACGTCGACGCCGGATCGCCCGCCGGCCAGGCTCACGGCCCCGGCCGGGCGGCCGTCGACGTCGCCCGACAGGTGGAGATCCAGGTCCGCCGTGGTCCCGGTGAGCAGCGGGTCCCCGCACAGCGGCGGCTGCGCATCTCCGCCGGCCGGACCGAACCGCGAGCTGAGCGCAGGCTGATCGCGCAGGGCGAGATCGTTGGCGATCGCGGCGCCGGCGAACAGCGACCCGGTCACGGTCGCGAGGACGATCCCGATCACGACGCCGCGAACGAGCCGCGCTCGCCGGACGGCCGACTCACCGAGCGTCCGGCGGGCGATCCCGAGGCCCGCGAACAGGCTGGTCGCCAGCAGCGCGAGGAACCACGGGTAGGCCGCCTCGAGCGACGGCACGAGCGTCTGCGGGCCGCGAGCGAGAAGCTGGTTGAGGACGCCACCGATGGACGGCACGAGCAGCAACCCGGCGGCCAGCCCGAGCCAGACGGTGACGGTGAAGATCCGGTCGCTCCGGGCGACCGGCGGCCAGAACACCGCGGCCAGGGCGATCGCCATCGGCGTCGCGGCGGCGGCGCCGACCAGCCCGTCGATGGGTCCGCCGGGCCGATAACCCAGGACGACGTACAGCGCGCCAAGGAACCACAGGGCCGTCAACGCGACGGCGACCAGGCGGAGCTCGAACGTCCGGACTCTCACGGATGGAGTCTAGCCCGGGGACGCCCGGAGACCGGTCCGGTCGGGCCGCCGGCGCCGCCCGCGCACGTCGCCGGAAGTACCGGGTCGGACAGGACGATAGGCCCATCGAATCGACACGGACTTCGGCAGACAGTCGGCCTATCGGGCGACCTCTCCGAACGTCACCGGAGCGGACTTCGCGCGGGCGGCGATGACCAGAGAGCGAGAGTCGGGGAACGTGATCCATGGCCGATCGGCGGCGCAGCGGCGGTACCAGGGTATCCGGACATCCGTCCCGGGCAGCGGGCTCGTGGCCGGTGGACGGGGCGGCCTCCGCGGCCGCGTCTGGCTCGGCCACCTCCACGGCGTCGACCCGTCCCAAGACGGTCCCGGAGCCGGACTTCCCATGGCGGGACACGGCGACCCTCGCGACCTACCGCCACCTCCTGACGAAGGGCCTCCAACCTGGTGAGGCTGCCAATCTGACGGCCTTCCTGTGCGGCATCCCCGTGAGCGATATCCACTGGAAGCTGATCGAGGTCAACCGCCTGCTGTTCCTCCGTCGGCTGGCTCAGACGGGCTCGTGGGGAGCCCTCGACGGACACCGCGGGCGACCACATTGAGCATCACCGTCGCATCGAGCCGCGGTCGCGCGTCTCGACCCTAGTACCCGACGAATACCACCCCCTGAAGCGGCGCCGAATCCTCCTCCCGGCGCCGCTTCAGGCGTGTCTGGCGGTCGATTACACTCTCCGGGTCCCCGGACCAGAGGAGATCGATCGATGACCGACAGAACCGACGACGTGCCCGCCGCGGGCCCGACGCCACTGCGCGATCCGCGCTCGACAGCCGGCCGCACTGCCTCGCGCCGACGATCGGTCGCGCTGCTCCTCGGCGCGACCGCCGTCGTGGCGGCGCTCGTCGGCGCGTGCTCCACCGCGGCCAGCCCGAGCCCGGCGGCGGTCGCCAGCGCCGCGCCGACGACGGCACCCTCGGTCGCGCCGAGCGTCGCGGCCGCCAGCCCCTCGCCGACGCCCGACGCCTGCGCGGTCGCGAACCTCAAGCTCGTGGCCCCCGGCAAGCTGACGGTCGGGACCGACAACCCCGCCTACCCGCCGTACTACGCCCCCAAGGATGGCGGCAACACCCCGCCGTGGGACAAGGACCAGGGCGATCCGAACAGCGGCAAGGGCTTCGAGAGCGCCGTCGCCTATGCGATCGCCAAGCAGCTCGGCTTCGCCCCGACCGACGTCTCCTGGGTCGTGGTGCCGTTCGCCAACTCGATCGCCCCTGGCGCCAAGACCTATGACTTCGACATCAACCAGATCGGCTACACCGCGGATCGGGCGGCCAACGTCGACCTGACCGACGGGTACTACTTCGGCAACCAGTCGATCGTCGCCCTCAAGTCGAATCCGATCTCGAAGGCGACGACGATCTCGGAGCTGGCCGGCGCGACGCTCGGGGCACAGGTCGGGACCACCAGCTATCAGGCGATCACGGACGTCATCAAGCCGACCAAGGACCCCAAGGTCTACGACACGAACGACGCGGCGGTCACGGCGCTCAAGACGAAGGCGATCGACGCGATCGTCGTCGACCTGCCCACGGCGGACTTCCTGGCCAATGTCGAGATCGACAACGCGACCATCGTCGGCCAGCTCGACCAGGGAACCCCGGAGCACTTCGGCCTCGGCCTGACGAAGGGCAACCCGCTGACCGCCTGCCTCAACACGGCGATCGCGGCGCTGACCGCCGACGGGACGCTCAAGGGCCTGGCGGACCAGTACCTTCCGTTCACCACGAGCACCCCGGTGTTCAAGCCGTGATCCGCCCGGATCCCCGCTAGGCCACTGCCGGATGGCCGGCGCGATCTCCGGCGGTCCGGGCGATTCCGGGCTGCTCATCGGCATCCCCGGCGGTGGGGGATCGGGGCGGTACGACCGCCGTGACCGAGGGTCGGGCGCACTGCGCTCGACCCTCGTGGCGTTCGTCAGCACGCTGGTCTTCCTCGGGATCGTCGCGGCCCTCGTCGTCAACGCCCCGGGCTGGCCAGACGTCCAGCGGCAGTTCCTGAACGGCAAGGTCTTCGCGGATTCGGCCCCGCTGATCGTCCGGGCGTTCTGGGTCAACGTCCAGCTGTTCCTCGTCTCCGAGGTCCTGATCCTTGGGTTCGGGCTCGTCATCGCGGTGCTCCGCAGCCTGCCCGGGCCGGTGCTGTTCCCCGTCCGGCTGCTCGCCACCGTCTATGTCGACGTCTTCCGGGCATTGCCCGGCATCCTGATCATCTACGTCCTGGGGTTCGGGATCGCCGGGCTCGGGGTGACCGGCGTCTCGGAGTTCGTGTATGCGGTCTTCGCCCTGACGCTCATCTACTCGGCGTACGTCTCCGAGGTCTATCGCGCCGGGATCAACTCCATCCACCCGAGCCAGGACGCGGCGGCTCGGTCGCTCGGGATGTCGCGCTTCCAGGCGCTCCGCCACGTCGTCGTGCCGCAGGCCGTGCGGCGGGTGATCCCCCCGCTGCTCAACGATTTCATCGGACTCCAGAAGGACACCGTCCTGGTGTCCTACATCGGCGTCGTCGAGATCTTCCGCCAGGCGCAGATCCGCAACGCGGGCAGCTACAACTTCACGCCGTACATCGTGGTCGCCCTGGTGTTCCTGCTGGTCACCATCCCGCTGGCCCGGCTGACCGACGTCCTGGTCGCGCGGGACCAGCGGCGCAGCGCGGCGGGCGCGCGTTGACGGAGCAGGACACGGTCGTCGATCCTTCGATCGGGCGCCCCATGGTCGCGATCGAAGGTCTCCGAAAGTCATTCGACAAGCTCGAAGTCCTGCGCGGGATCGATCTCGTCGTCGCACCCCACGAGGTCGTCTGCCTGATCGGCTCCTCGGGCAGCGGCAAGTCCACCCTCCTCCGCTGCATCAACCTGATCGAACCGATCGACTCGGGCCGGATCCTCATCGACGGCGTCGACATCACCGCGCCGAAGGTGGACGTCAACAAGGTCCGCCGGCGGATCGGGATCGTCTTCCAGGCGTTCAACCTGTTCCCCCACATGAGCGTCCTCGACAACGTGACGCTCGCGCCGCGCAAGGTCCTCCGGACACCTCCTGGGCGGGCTGCCGATGAGGCGACCGAGCTGCTCGCCCGGTTCGGGCTCGATGACAAACGCGACGAGTTCCCGGATCGGTTGTCCGGGGGCCAGCAGCAACGGGTCGCGATCGTCCGCGCGCTGGCGATGCGCCCGGACCTGATGCTCCTCGACGAGATCACCAGCGCCCTCGACCCGGAGCTCGTGGCGGAGGTCCTCAACGTGGTCCGCGAGCTGGCGACTGCGGGGATGACGATGATCATCGCCACCCATGAGATGGGCTTCGCGCGTGACATCGCGGATCGCGTCGGGTTCCTCGATGCCGGACGGATCCTCGAACAGGGACCGCCGGACCGGATCTTCAGCGAGCCGTCCGAGGCTCGGACCCGTCAGTTCCTCGACCGGGTCATCGCCGCCGGCCGGATGTGACCCCGGCCCGCGCCGGCACGGCGACGCGGATCCGATGTGCGCCGGCGACCCGGGTCCGTCAGCGCCGAGCGACAGGCCCCCGGCAGGCGTCGACGAAGACGTCCCACAGCCGCTCGAACTCCGCCGGTGTCGACTCCCGTCGCTCGGGATGGCACTGGATCCCGAACAGGAAGCGGCCGTCGGCCGCCTCGACCCCTTCGACGAGGTCCCCGGCCGGGCTGGCCGCCCAGGCGTTGGCGACGAGGCCCGGGGCGAGGTTGGCCGCCAGCACGCCCTGGTGGTGGTAGGTGTTCACCTCGGTGGCGCCGACGACCTTGGCCGGCGACAGGATCCGGGCGAGGCGTGTGCCGGGCACCAGCCGCATCGCGTGCATCCGCGCAGGACCCTTCCCCCAGGCGGCCCCGACATGCCCGCCGACGTCCTGGAGGAGCGTCCCGCCTGAGAAGATGTTGATCGCCTGGAATCCGCGGCAGATGCCGAGGATCGGGACGCCGCGGGTCGACGCCGTCGCCCATGCCTCGGCCTCGAGGGCGTCGCGGTCGGGTTCGACGTCGACCGAGCCGCGCATCGACTGGCCGTAGCGGGCCGGATCGACATCCGCGCCGCCCGACAACAGCAGGCCGTCCATCATCGTGAGCGCCTCGGAGCGGGCGCCGAGGTCCGTCGTTGCATCGAGCGGGATCGGCTCGCCGCCGTGTCGCCGGATGCCGTCCAGGTACAGCTCGTTCTTCTGTGCGGCGTTCGCCGGATCCTTCTGCCGGGCGGCGACGGCCAGGGTCACGGCGATCCGCGGGCGGTCCATCGGGTGAGGATAGCGTCGCGGGTCAGAGCCCGAGGAGTCTCGAGATCGTCACCGGGTGCAACCCTGCGCCGCCGAGCGCGCTGAGGATCCCGGGCAGGGCATCGAGCGTGTACGGACCACCGAGATGGAGCCGGATGATGGACCCGCCGGCCGCTCGAGCGGCGATCTTGGTGACCATGTCGTCGGCGGTCGCGCCGCCGCCGGTCTCGGGCACGGCGTCGTCGGCGTCGACGTCCCACAGGACGGCGTACGGGAACCCGGCGTGGGCGGCCGCGGAGCGGACCGTCGCGTTCTGGGAACCGTCCGCTGGGCGGAAGATCGGCTTGGTCGTCGATCCGACGGCCGCCGAGATGACGCCGTCGGCCTTGACCAGCTGGTCGGCGATCGCCGGTGCCGTCATCGCGGTCAGGTCGCCGCTCGTCCAGCCACCGTCACCCACCGTGAACAGGTCCGGATGGGCCGCGACCAGGGCCAGCACGCTGTGAGCGGTCATGTCGCTCTGCGCGAGCTCGCCCGTCGTGAAGAACGTCGCCTCGACCCGCTGGTCGATGAGCCACTGGACGATGGGGAGCGCGGTCTCGGGCGATCCCCCGAGGTCGAAGGTCAGGGCGATGGCGTTCGATGCGCGCGATCCATGGGTGACGAGGAGCCCGCTGCCATCGGCCGGAGGCAGGATGGCCGGACCGAGGCTGATCGACGGCTCGGGCGTCGGCGACGCATCGGTCGGCGCGCCGCCATCCTCGATCTTCACGCCGGGCGTGATGGTCAGGCGCCAGCCGATCTCGATCCGGTTCGGGTCGTAGGTCGTGCTGTCCGGGTCGAGGCTCTTGTACTTGGCGCGGTTCCAGAAGGCGATGCTCCGCGCCGACGTCTTGAACTTCTTGGCGATCGACAGCAGGCTGTCGCCCGCCTTGACCTTGTAGACAAGCGGGGTCGGTTCGGGCTTCGGGGTCGGCGACGGCGTCGCCGTGGGCAGCGGGATGGGGGTCGGGCTGGGCGTCGGACCTGGCGTCTCGGGCGTCGCGCTCCGCGGCGGCCGGGTCGGGATGTCGCCGAGACCGCAGGCGACCGACACGACCGCGATCGCCAGGCTCGCGGTGAGGAGGAGGACCGGGTTCGATGCAGGGCGCCTCATCAGCGTCCAGTGTGACGCCACCTGGGCCCCAGCGGTTACGCGATCTCAGTCGGTCGGGATCTCCATCGACGGCGGATCGACCGGCGTGGGCTCCTGGAGGGTGACCTCCGCGGCCAGGGCGAACCCCTCGGCGGCGGTCGCGATCCGGCCGTTGCCCGTCCGCTTGGCGACGTAACAGGCGCGGTCAGCAGCGAGCAGGACCTCCTCGGCGTCGGCGCCATCGACCGGGAAGGTGGCCACGCCGACGGACACGGAGACGACCGTCCTCGCCGCTGCCCAGACGGGCTGCTCGGCGACGCGACGGACGGCATCGCGAGCGCGTTCGGCGACCCGGAGCGCACCGGTTCCATCGGTTCCCGGGAGGAGGATGGTGAACTCGTCTCCGCCGTATCGGAAGATGTGGTCGGTGTCCCGTCCGGCGCGAAGCAGGGCGTCGGCGATCTCCCGGAGGAGCCGGTCGCCGGCCTGGTGGCCGAGCTCATTGTTGACGGTCCGGAAGTCGTCCAGGTCGAGCATGATCAGGCTGAACTGGGTCGCCTCGCGGACCTGGTGGACGAGGAACTCCTGGAACGTGCCGTGGTTGAGCAGGCCGGTCAGGTCGTCCGACCGGGCGCGGATCTCGACGGCACGGTGGATCTCCGCGTTGTGGAGCGCGATCGAGACCTGCGCGGCGAAGAGCTTGACGAGCTCGAACTCCTCCTCGTTGAACCGGTCGGCCCGGCCCAGTCGCTCGAGGGTCAACACGCCCGCCACGCCTTCGCGCCCACGGAGGGGCACGACGATCATGCTGCCGTCGACCGGCCCGGTCGAATTCGAACTGGAGGACCCGAGGGTCGGCCAGCTCGTCCACGACCAGCTGCGGCTCGTTGTGCTGGAGCACCCAGGTGGCTACCCCCGTCTCGCCCGGCTCCCACGGCTGGAGGTAGTCGTCGGCGTTGACCCCTCGGGCGGTGAGCGGCGTCAGGACGTTCGCCCGGCGGTCGTACACCTCGATCGAGATGTTGTCGTAGCGAACGAGGTTGCCCAGCCGATCCGTGATCTGGTCCAGCACCGCCCGCGGGTCGAGGGTCGTCAGGATCGACTCGGTGATCTGGAGCAGCTCGCGCTGGTTGCGGAGCTGGCGCTCGAGGATGGCCGACTGCTCGCGCAGGCGCTCGGTCGAGTCGGCGTTGACGAAGGCCTGGGCCGCGAAGCTGGCGTAGATCTCGAGGAGGCGAAGGTCGTCGTCGCTGAACTGGTCCAGCCCGAGCTTCGAGAGGACCAGGACTCCCAGGACCTGATCGTCGAACGTCATCGGCGCGAGCAGCATCGACTCGTCGAGGTCGTCCTCCGTGCCCGGGATGGTCTCGGCCCGTGGGTCGGCCGCCGCGTCGCCGAGGTTCTGGGCCACGCCGTGCGCCGCGACCCAGCCGGTGATCCCGACCCCGACCCCGATCCGGAGCTGCTCCGGCGTCTCGTCGATGTACTCGCCGACCTGGCCGCTGAAGGCGACCGGCACCAGGTCGTCACCGACGATCCGGTAGACCCGGACGTTGTGATAGTCGATGAGCTCACGCAGCTCGGTGGCGATCGCCAGCCCGATCTCGCGCTCGACGGTCAGCCGGTTCAGCCGACTCCCGAGCTGCTGGATCGATTGGAGCTGCGCCGCCCAGGTGGCCATCCGGGCGATGTCGTCGGCGGCCGACGGTCCGTCGCGATCGACCAGCCTTGGGCGGACGGCCGGGCGCCGGCGCCGAGCGTCGATCCGGGATCGGATCCGCCGCCCGGGAGCGACCGCGGCGAGCGAGATGACGTCGGCTTCGTGGGGCTCCACCCGCCCGGTGATCGGACCGCCCTCCGCTGCCGCGAGGAACCGCTGGAGGTCGCCCAGCCGGTAGCGCCGGTCGCCGCGCGGGTTGATCCGGTAATAGCGAAGCCGACCCTGATCGCTCCACGCCCGGATGGTGTTGGGGTGGACGCCGAGCAGTCGGGCCGCCTTGGTCACGGAAAGGGTGGCATCCGCCGGGCGATCGATGAGCAACGTTGGCAGTCTTCATGAGGAAATGTGAACTGACCTGGTCAGCCTAGGAAACCTCACAGTTCTTCTCTATAGGACGAACGTACGCGGGGCGCACCGGCCCGGACGGCGGTGCCGCTCAGCCGCGTCGGCGTGGTCCGTCAGAGCGTGCCGCGGTGATCCTGACGTAGGTGTACGTACCGACCGCGCTGACGGATCCGATCAGGACGACGAGCGCGATGGCGACGAGCGGCGAGCCGACCAGGCCCGGCCCTTCGCCCGCGCTCCGGGTGTCGCCCCCGGTGACCGGCGTCGCCTCGGGCGATGCCGCGAACGCGATCGCAGGGTCGATCGTCGAGCCGATCGATCCGGCGACGGCCCACAGGAGACCGCTGACGATCAACCCGATCCCGGCGGCCAGCAACGCCATCGCGACGATCGGCCCCCCACGCCGGCCGCCCGCCAGGAGCTGCATCGCCTCGGTGGGCTCCATGGTGGTCAGGATCAACGGACGGCCGAGGCCGGCGGTCAGGATCGTCGATCCGCCGTCCGATCGGACCGGGACGCCGAGGACCGACGCGTGCTCGACCGCGGAGATCTGCTCGATGCGATACCGGACGGGCGTCGTCGGAGGCGTCCCCGCCGGGACCCGCTCGGGGGCGTCGGCGGCCGTCCCGGCTGCTTCGCGGGGGAGGACCACCAGCGCACCCGGCTCCGCCCCGAGTGCGGCCACGTCGATCGCCATGGCGCCGAGCCCCTCGCGGACCTCGAACGGCACGACCTGGACGTCCTCCTCGACGACCGTCCAGCGCTCGTCGCGTCGCAGCTCGAGTCGCCGGCGGCGGTAGACGAGCGGTCGATCGTGCTCGTCCGGGAAGTCCTCCGGGCTGTCGAGCCGACCGTCCAGCCGGATGTAGCGGGGCGTCCCGGCGGCCGCCAACCCCTCAGCCGTCTCGATCGTGACGGTCGGGGTGGCCGCGAGGAGCCGGCCGATCCGATAGCCCGGCCCGAACGAGCGCAGGACGAGGATGCCGCCACCGAGCGCGACCAGGCCCGCGACGATGACGAGGAGGGGTCCCACGACGCCGGATGATAGCGGTGATGGCCCGCGGCAGGGGTCCGCGAGGGCCGCCGGCGCCGTCGGTCCCGGGCATGGAAGGGCCCAGAGGAACCTACCCGGCGCGTGGGCGTTGAGGCGATCGCTGCCGTTAGCGCTGTTCAGCCCCTCCGGGCTACGTACACGCTACGGCCCGGGACCCTCACCGGTCAATGGATCATGTCCACCGAACGGGGGACGGTCCGGGCGGTTGTCCACCGTTCGTCCACAGCCCTGTGGGTCGGATCCCGGTCGCCGGCGCCATGGGGACCACTCAGCCTTGAGCGGACGATCCGGTCCGTGGGTCCAATGCGCTGAGCTGCCCGCCGTAGCTGGTCAGGATCAGCCGACCGCCGACGAGCTCGGCGTCGGTCACGACGTCCGAGTGGGCGACCCGCCAGGCGACCTCGCCGTCGGGCGCGATCGCGAACGTCTCGATCTCCGCCTGGACGATGACGTGCGGCAGCCTCGAGGAGCCGAGGACGACGATCACCGGCGTCCCCGACCGGTGGGTCCAGCGGAGGCCGCCCGTCCGGGCCTCGAAGCCGTACGTCACGAACCCGTACTTGACGACGAGGAGACCGTCGGAGTCCCAGAGCAGGGCGGCGGGCTCGTCGAAGACTGGCGACGCGAGACGGGCGGTCCATGGTCCAGCCGGCGTCTCGACCCGGACCTCCGCCCGGCACATCCGATCGTAGCTGGCTCCCACCACGGATCCGTGATCGGTCAGGGGCCCGCCGCTCTCCGACAGGGCGAACACGGCCGGGCCCTCACCGCTCCCCGCCCAGCGCGACCGGACGTGGATGCCACCGGGATAGTCGACCGCGGCGTGGCGCGGCTCGGAGGTCACCCCCCGGTCGAGCGGCTCGGCTCGGCGTCGGCCGACGTGACGTCGGCGGCGGGCTCACCGAGCTCGGCGACCGCTGCCGGTCGGTCCTCGGTCATCGGCGCGACCGTGGCATTGGCCAGCGTCCGGAGCGTGGCCGGCGAGACCGGGAAGACCGCCGTCGGCGTGCCGGCTGCGGCCCAGACCACGGGATACCGGCCGAGATCGGGATCCATGATCACCCGGATCGGTCGCAGGTGACCGATCGGCGGGATCCCGCCGATGCTGTAGCCGGTCAGCTCGTTGGCCTCTTTCGCCGTCGCTCGCCGAACGTCCTTCTCGCCGGTCACGGCGGCCAGCCTGGCGAGGTCGACCCGGTTCGGACCAGACACGAGGCACAGGATGGCCACCGGCGCGCCATCGTCGTCCGGCGCCACGAACACGAGCGACTTGACGATCTGTCCGAGCTCCGCCCCGACGGCCGCCGCAGCGTCCGCGGCGGTGTGGGTCGACTCCGCGAAGACCCGGATATCCAGCGTCACGCCCTTGCGAGCAGCCGCGTCCAGGACGCGCTGGATCCCCGGACGATCGGCGGGTTCAGGCACGGCGGGAGTCTACCATCGGCCGGTCGGGTAGCATCGCTCGGTGGACGCGATCCTGTTCGACTGGGATGGCACGCTGGCCGACACGCTCGGCGCGATCTACGACGCGAACGTCGAAGTGATGGCGGCCTTCGGACTCCCGTTCGACCGCACCCGCTATCGGCTCTGCTTCGCTCCCGACTGGCGGGTGATGTACGCCGATCTCGGTGTCCCGGAAGATCGCCTGGACGAGGCCAATGCGCGCTGGTGGGCGGCCCTCGACGAGGGCGAGACCACGCTCTTCGCCGGAGTCCGCGACGGACTCCGCCGGCTTGCCGCCGCCGGCTACCCGCTGGGGATGGTGACCGCCGGACGGAGCGATCGCGTCGGCGCGGAGCTCCGCCGCCACGGCCTGGACGGGCTGTTCGAGGCGATCGTCTACGGCGACGACATGGCCGCTCAGAAGCCGGACCCGGAGCCGCTGCGCGCCGGCCTGGCGCGGCTCGCCTACGGGGATCGACCGTCGGAGGCCGTCTACGTCGGCGACACGCCGGCCGACATGCAGATGGCGGTCGCCGTCGGTGTCCGGGCGGTCGGGGTCGAGTCCATCCTCGGGAACGCCGCCGATCTGCGGGCGGCCGGGGCGGCCGAGACGTTCGCATCGACCGCGGAGTGGATCGACCGACTGCTCGCCGGCGCTCCGGTCCGTCCCGGCCGCGGCTGACCCGGCCGGGATGCATGCGTTGATCGTCCTGGCCGGGAGCGGGCCGGACCGCGCGGCGCTCGACCGAGCGTGGCCGGGCTGGTCGACCGGCGTCGAGCTCGTCATCGCGGCGGACGCCGGTGCCGAGACGGCCGAGGAGCTCGGGTTGCGACCGGATCTCGCCGTCGGCGACTTCGACTCGATCGACCCGGCCGCGCTCGCCCGCCTGGAGGCCGCCGGCGTCCCGGTCGAGGTCGCGCCCAGCGCGAAGGACGAGTCCGACGCCGAGCTGGCCGTCCGTGCGGCCATCGCACGCGGCGCCGACGCGATCACGATGATCGGCGGCTTCGGCGGGCGGATCGATCATCTCCTCGCCAACATCGGTCTCCTCGCCCTGCCCGAGCTCGCCGACGTCCCCGTCCGGCTGGTCGACGCCACGACCCGGCTGACCCTGCTGCACGGTCCGGGTCGGCTGGCCGTCAGCGGACGGCCCGGCGACCTCGTCTCGTTGCTCCCGCTCGGGAGTGGCGTCGAGGGCGTGACCACGGACGGCCTCGCCTGGCCGCTGGTCGACGAGCCGCTGCCGCTCGGACCGGCTCGCGGTCTGTCGAACGTTCGATCGGGCCCCGACGCGCTCGTCTCGATCCGGGCGGGCTGGCTCGTCGTGATCGAGACGATGGCCGGATCGACGGCCTCTGCTAGGCTCCTCGGATGAGCGTTCCCGCCGTCGGCGACCGGGCACCAGAGGTCGCGCTCCCCGATGAGGCCGGCACCGTCCACCGCCTGACCGAGCAAGGCGGCCGCTGGACCGTCGTCTACTTCTACCCGGAGGACGACACCTCCGGATGCACGACCGAGGCATGTCAGTTCCGCGACATCCACGGCGACATCCGCGACGAGGGGGCGCAGGTCTGGGGGATCAGCCCCGATGGGGCGGCAAGCCATCGGCGCTTCCGGGACAAGTTCTCGCTCCCGTTCACGCTGCTGTCCGATGAGGATCACGCGGTCGCCGAGTCCTACGGGGCCTGGGCGCTCAAGAAGAACTACGGGCGCGAGTACCTGGGGATCGTCAGGTCGAGCTTCCTCGTCGATCCCGACGGTCGGATCGCCCACGTCTGGCCGAAGGTCAAGGCCGACGGCCATGCCGCCGACGTGCTCGCCACCCTGGCCCGAGCGAAGGCCGAGCGGGCCGGCTGAGCCGGGTCGAGGGCTGGGCATGGAGAGAGGCTTCGCCCGTGGGGGGAGACGAGCGAAGCCTCGGACGCGATTGTACGAATCCGGAACGCTTGTGCAACCCGTTCCTGCGCACCTCCGTCGCCGATGACGGACGCGGTCGAGACCCCGCAGGTCGCGTCCTCGGTCGAGCCGCCGGTCGCGCCGCACGAGTGGCGGCCCGACCGGTTCATGGTCATCGTCGCCCACCCGGACGATGCGGACTTCGGACCGGCCGCGACGGCGGCACGCTGGATCGATGCCGGTTCGACCGGCTGGCTGGTGTGCTGCACCAGCGGCGATCAGGGTGGTGAGGATCCAG
The DNA here is from genome assembly GCA_963744115.1 of uncultured Chloroflexia bacterium. Classification (GTDB taxonomy): domain Bacteria; phylum Chloroflexota; class Limnocylindria; order Limnocylindrales; family CSP1-4; genus Chersky-267. Next base: position 279,550 of record CAVUSI010000003.1, read on the forward strand.
ATCTCGACCCATCGACCCTGGCCGCCACCCGCGAAGGAGAGCAGCGCGCCGCAGCCGGCATCGTCGGCTATGCCGGGGTGAGCTTCCTGCACCAGCCGGACGGATCGCTGGCCAACGACCTCCCGCTCCGCGAGCTGCTGGTCCGCGAGATCCGGACCTTCCGACCGGATGCCGTCCTGACCCAGGACCCCGAGGTCGTCGTGTATCCGGACGGCGGGATCAACCACACCGATCACCGGGCAGCCGGTCTGGCCGCGATCGATGCGGTCTACCCGGCCGCCCGGAATCCGATGGCGTTCCCGTGGCTGGCGCGATCCGGTCTCGCTCCGCATCGCGTCCGCCGGGTCTACCTGTTCTGGACGACCGCTCCGACCGCATGGGTGGACGTCACGGCGACGATCGGTCGGAAGGTCGACGCCCTGCGCGCCCACGCGACCCAGATCCGCGACCCCGACGGTCTCGCCGCCCGGATCGGCGAGTGGGCCGCCGGCGACGGGGCGCGGGTCGGCGTGGCGGCCGCCGAGGACTTCCGGATCGCGATCATCGACGACGATGAGGTCGACACCGAGGCCGAGACCGTGTCCGAGGCCGACGCGGGGAGCCGGCCGGGCTAGGGCTCGAGCAGCAGCGGCCGGACGCGGCCCCAGGCGTTCCACACGTCGGTCAGACCCTCGGCCCGTCCGCGCAGCAGTCCGACCATCTCGCCGAGGGTCAGGCCGCCCGCGGCGGCGGCGAGGAAGTCCCCGGCCGACACCGCGACCCCGCGGTAGAGCTCGGCAGCCTCCTGCTCGTTCGGCCACGTCCGGACCCGCATCGGGTCGTACCCCGCATATCCGACCGCGAGGGATAGGTCGCGCTGGCTCGGCACGCGTCCGTCGATGAACCCGCCGAGGCCGTCGAACCGGTACCCGAACGAGGCGAGGGCGGTCGCGACGTCCCGGCCCTGCGCCTGGCTGAACAGCCCCCAGAACGGATGGTCGCGGGGGAACTCCAGGGCGGACGCCTCGATGGCCCTGGCGATGATCGCGTCGACGAGACCGCTCAACGCGAGCTGCCAGCGCCGCTGCTCGGCCGGATCTCCGCCCGCCAGCGCCGCCACGACGCGGATCATCGTGCCGCGGTCGCCTCGGAGGAGCTTGAGGATGGCCGGCTCGTTCTCGCCGAAGACGCGATGGGGCGCGTCCTCGTCGAATGCCAGCCCACCCGGCTCGGAGCCGGGGCTCCCGACGAGCAGCAGTCGGGCACCCTCCTCGCTGACCTCGCCGGGTTCGTGCTCGGGCTGGACCGGGCCATCCGACGGGAGCTCGCGGTGCGCCTCCTCGCACGTCGCGAGCGCCTCGCGGGCGACGATGCAGGCCTCGGCGGCGGTCTCCGCATTGATCCGTGCCGCATCGGCCTCGAGCGAGACGCGCTCGATGATGTTGACCAGCGCGCCGGCGGCCGCTCGTTCGCGGAGTGCTTCCTGCTCGGCCTCCTGTGCCGTCCGGTTGATGCGGTCGATCTCCTGGAGCCAGTCGCGTGCCGCCGCCTCGACGGCCTCGCGCGATTGGGCGCCGGCATTGCCGCGCCGGAAGTCCGTCCAGGCGGCCTCCTTGGCGGCTCGGACGGCGCGCGGATCGGCGACGCTCGCTGCACGGGTGCTCCGGCCGGTGTGCTCGTCGTACGCTCGCTGCGCCTCGCGGGCGCGATCGGCCGCGACCTGGGCCGCCTCCTTGAGGCGATCCGCCAGGGCGCATCGTTCGTCGGCGATCCGCCGCTCGTCGGCGCAGGGATCCGGTCCGCTCGGAGCCCCGCCGCCCGGTCCGCCGACGGTCGACCCGGTGCCGACCGACGCATCGCCCCCGCCTCCTCCGGCGCCGCCCGCTTCGCCGGAGCCGATCGGTCGGCTCGCCCTCGGTGGCTCCCCGTTCGCCATCGCCCGACTCGACCCGCTGGTCGAGCCGACCGCGGCGAGGGCCCGGTCGAGGACCGCGACCGTGGAGGCGGCATCGAGCGCCTCGACCAGCGCATCGGTCTCGGGCCGGATGGGGATGCCGACCTGTTCCTTCATATCGGATCCGGATGGAACGGGTGTTCGGGTCGGCTCCTCGACGGCACCCAGGGTCGTGGGGTCCGCCGGTCCCCCGCGGGCGGCGGCAGCCACGACGGCCGCCGACGGCCGGGCGAACCCCGACAGGGTGGCCGGCAGGCGGCGAGGGACCGCCTCCGTGTGCACGGTCACGCGTACCTCGCGCGGCGCGGGCGGTCGGGCTCGGATCACGATCGACAGGGCCGCCCCGCTGGCGACCCCCAGGACCAGGCCGAGAGCCAGGAAGGCGAACTCGCTCGCGGTCACATCGTCATCCTCGATTCGTGAGCCGAGGGTAGCTGCGACGTCGGGAGGAGTCAACCCGGACCCCGACTCGTGCAGGAGGCGGGCCCGCGATGGTAGATTCGGCCTCGCTGGCGCCGGGGCGCCGGTTCGCTTCCGCTTGACCGAGCCGATCGCACGGAAAGGCACGACCCCGCTTGGCCATCGATCCGAACCAGGAATTCCTGGTCCAGCCCGTCGACGCCTCCTGGCTCCAGTGCAACATCGAGTGCCAGGAAGCGTGTCCGGTCGGGACGAACTGTCGGGGCTACCTGAACCTTGCCGCCGAAGGGCGGTTCGAGGAGGGGTACCTGCTGTCGCGCGATCCGAACCCGGTCGCGGCGATGTGCTCCTACGTCTGTTCGGCCCCGTGCGAGCGCGCCTGCCGGCGCGGCGACATCGATCGACCGCTGGCCATCCGGGCGATGAAGCGCTTCCTCGTCGAGTGGCATGAGGCCTCCGGGATCCCCGACGAGATGCCGTCGATCGACCCTCGGCCCGAGCGGGTCGCCGTCGTCGGCGGTGGTCCGGCTGGGATGTCGGTCGCCCGCGAGCTCGCGCTGAAGGGCTTCGGCGTGACCGTCTTCGACAGCCTGCCGTACGCCGGCGGCACGATGCTCATCGGCGTGCCGGCGTTCCGCCTGCCGCGCGAGGCGATCGAGATGGACGTCCGCCTCATCGAGCGGCTGGGGGTCACGTTCAAGTTCAACACGACCATCGGCGTCGACATCACCTTCGACCAGCTCCGGCGCGACTTCGACGCCGTGGCGATCACCGCCGGCGCGATGGACGCGGTCGCGCTCGACGTCCCGGGCGGCGACCTGAGCGGGGTCGACTACGGCGTCGACTTCATGAAGAAGGCGAACCTCGGCCAGGAGCTCGACCCGGGCCGGGACGTCGTGGTCATCGGCGGCGGCTACACCGCGATGGATTGCTCGAGGACGAGCCTTCGCCACGGCGCCGAGAACGTCACGATCGCCTATCGGCGGACCCGCTCCGAGCTCGTCGTCGACGAGGAGGAGCTCGGCGAGACCGAGCGCGAGGGTGTCCGGATGGAGTTCCTCGCCAGCCCGATCGAGGTGCTGGGTGAGGACGGCCACGTCACCGGTGTCCGGTTCATCAGGAACCGCCTCGGCGAGCCCGATGCGTCGGGCCGACGATCCCCGGTGCCGATCCCCGGCTCCGAGTTCACGATCAAGGCCGACACCGTCATCCCGGCGGTGTCGCAGGCCGCCGACCTGACGTTCCTGCCGGTCGAGGCCAGCTTCGAGGTCAACCGCGGCCGGGTGAAGGTCGACCCGGCGACCTACGCCACGAACGTCCGCGGGGTGTTCGCCTGCGGCGATTTCGTGACCGGCCCGACCACCCTCATCGAGGCCGCCGGGCACGGCAAGAAGTGCGCCTACGCCGTCGATCGCTATCTGACCGGGCGATCCGACGTGTCGGTCGCCGCCAACGTCAAGATCACCAGTTCGTGGCGTCACGACATGCCGGAGTTCTACGACGTCCTGCCCCGCCAGCACATCCCGATGGTCCCGCTCCAGGCACGGATGCCGTCGACCGATCCGGAGGTCAACTTCACCACGCCGGTCGAGCTGGGGTACACGGCCAACCAGGCCGTCGCCGAAATCCACCCGCTGCCTGATGTGCAACTTCAACATCTGGTTCGACCCGTTCCGCTGCGTCCTGTGCGGCGCCTGCGCCGATGTCTGCCCCGAGGGCGTCATCCACATGGTCGACGTGAACCAGCTCAAGACCGAGGGCCTCCTGCCCGAGATCGAAGAGGCCTACGGCTGGGACAACGGGGCGGCGATGATCCTCGATGAGGAGCGCTGCATCCGCTGCGCCCTGTGCGTCAAGCGATGCCCGTTCGACGCCATTACGATGGAGCGGTTCGAGCTCCAGGAGATCTCGACCGACGGCCGCCTCTACAAGGAATCGTATCGGGACGCGCAGCTCGCGGGGACCGCGGGTGTGGCAGGAGGACCCAGGTGAGTTTCCTCGAGCGAGTGGACCAGACCATTCGCCGGAGCCCCGTTTGGCGGTCGCTGTTCCGTCAGGCGTACCCCAACGACGAACGCTCGCGGGCGTACGCCGTGATGAACAACGTCTTCCTGCACATCCACCCGGTCCGGGTGCGCCAGCACGCGGTGAAGTTCGCCTACACCTTCTGCCTCGGCGGGCTGAGCTTCTTCCTGTTCCTCGTGCTGACCGTGACCGGCGTGTACCTGATGTTCTTCTACGTCCCGTCGGAGTTCCAGGCCTACTCCAACATCCTGTCGATCCAGAGCGAAGTGACGTTCGGGCTGCTGACCCGGAACATCCACCGCTGGGCGGCCCACCTGATGGTCTTCTTCGTCTTCCTGCACATGATGCGGGTCTTCTATCACGGGGCGTACAAGCCGCCCCGTGAGTTCAACTGGGTGGTCGGGGTCGTCCTCCTGTTCGTGACGATCATGCTCAGCTTCACGGGCTACCTGCTCCCGTGGGACCAGATCGCCTATTGGGCGATCACGATCGGCTCGAACATGGGCGGCTACGTGCCGGTATTCAACACGCCGACCAAGCTCCTGCTCCTCGGTGGGCTCGAAGTCGGCCAGAACACGTTGTTGCGCTTCTACGTTCTCCACATCATGGTGTTCCCGCTCGTGGCCGCGATCTTCCTCGCGGTCCACTTCTGGCGCATCCGCAAGGACGGCGGGATCTCGGGGCCCCTATGAACAACCGATGCCCGCGTTGCCGTCTCCGCGCCCTCGCTCACGCACCTTGGAGTGCGCTCGCTCCGGTGCTCGACGTCGCCTTGGCCTCGGTCGTCCCTAGCGGTCGGTGTGGGTCCCCGTATGTCTGACGTGAAGACGCCCCAGGAGCCGCGGGTCGTGCTCCCGGTCGACCCGACCCGCAGGACGGAGATCGACAAGCAGCGGGTGCCGATGTCTGCGCGCCCGTACCGCCTGCTCGCGTTGGTCAAGCAGGACGCGGTCGTCCGGGTCCAGAAAGAGCCGGACGACACGGTCATGACCTGGCCGCACCTGCTCACGATCGAGTTCCTCGCGGCGGCGATGATGAGCATCCTCCTGCTCGCCATGGGCCTGATGGTCAACGCCCCGCTCGAGCAGCTCGCCAACGGCAACGTGACGCCGGCGGTCGCCAAGGCGCCGTGGTACTTCCTCGGCCTCCAGGAGCTGCTCGCCTACTTCCACCCGACCGTCGCGGGCGTCCTGGCACCGACGTTCGTGCTGGTCGGCGCGGCGCTGATCCCGTACGTCGACCGGGGAGACATCCATGCCGTCCGGCCGTCGCAGCGCAAGACGGCGGTCGTGCTGTTCTCGATGTTCTGCGTGACCGGCCTGGTCCTGACCTTCGTCGGGATCTTCTTCCGCGGTCCCGGCTACGCCTTCGCCATCCCCTACATCACCACCAACGGGCTGCATTTCAGCCTGTGACCGAAGGAACCGAACGAGCGACATCATGAGCAATTACCAGGTCGAACCCGCTGCGCAGCCCCAGGCCCTCTCGAAAGAGGCGATCAAGTCGCTCCGCCACGAGCAGGTCCAGGGCCTGTCGCGTCGCACCCTGCTGCGAACGTCGATCGGCGCCGCCGTCGGGCTGTGGCTGCTCGAGCTCAGCGCGGGCACCCTCGGATTCCTGTGGCCGAGCATCGCCAGCGGCAACAAGAGCCAGGTCAAGATCGGGACCCTGCAGGAGATCAAGGCCCAGAACGCCTCGCTGCCGATCGACCAGGGCTTCCCGGCCTACTACCAGAACGCGAAGTCCTTCGTGATGCTGATCGATCCGAGCCGTCAGCAGTTCATCCAGGGCACCGACCCGAGCGGTGATGGGACGGCGCTCAACGTCCGTGCCCTGTACCAGCGCTGCCCGCACCTCGGCTGCAAGCCGAACCCGTGCCTCAAGAACTTCTGGTTGGAGTGTCCCTGCCACGGCTCGCGCTACGACCGCCTCGGGACGAAGGTCAAGGGCGCCGCGTATGGGCCGGCACCGCGCTCGATGGACCGCTTCTCGGTCCTGGTGAAGGACGACCTGGCGCTCTACGTCGACACGCTCAAGATCACGCTCGGGCCGCTGCCGGTCGCCCTCGGCGAGCCCGGGGTCATCCCCCCGAAGTCGCCCACCGGATGCATCTGATCCACGTGACCAGCGCCCTCCGAGGAGCCGCATGAGCGACCCGACCGGGCCGGACCCGGTGCCGCAGCTGCCTGCCCCGGAGGATCGGCTGCCCGCTCCGCGGCCACCGAGCGAGCCGGCCCCGGTCGACCGGTTCGCGGCGCCGGCCAGCGCCCACCAGTTCGCCCTGACGCCGGAGCGCGCCGCCGGCATCGTCCGACAGAGCGCCAGCGCGCGCTGGGTCGGGTTCCTGGCGGTCCTGGTCATCGTCCTGTTCGTGATCCTCTATTGGTTCTATGAGCTCGGGATCCCGACCATCGCCGACTCGAGCCGGCTGGCCGCCGAGACGCAGGCGCAGTCCGTCGTCCGGGTCGAGCAGGGCTACAACCTGTACGAGGCGAACTGCGCTCGGTGCCATGGCGCCCAGGGCCAAGGCGGGATCGGTCCCGTCCTCAACGACCAGGCCAAGCTCTACACCCACCTCAACTCGTCGTACATCAACAACGTCCTGACGGCGGGCGGCCGGTACGTCTGCGGCAACGCTGACAGCCTGATGCCGATCTGGGCGCAGACCAACGGCGGGCCGCTCAACTACAAGCAGATCGAAGCCCTCATCGAGTTCATCCGCGCCCCGAACACGACGACCTACACGGTCCGTGATCCCGGGACCGGCGAGCCGATCGCGTCCGCCGGGAAGAACCAGACCTTCACCGGCTGGCGGGACCCCAACTATCAGCCGCCGCCCGGCGCGACGCCGGTCCCCGCCTGTTGGAGCGCCACGCCCAAGCCGTCGGCCGTCGCGGCGCTAGCTGCCCCCGGGCCGGTCGTCGCCCAGGGCATCGCCTTCACCACGCCCAGCATCACCGGGCCCGCGGATACGGCCTTCAAGATCGATTTCAACAACCAGGACAACGGCGTACCGCACAACATCCTCATCAAGGACAGCTCCGGCGCGGAGGTCTTCAAAGGCGAGATCTTCAACGGCACCGCCACGAAGACGTACGACATCCCGGCGCTGAAGGCCGGTGACTACCCGTTCTCGTGCTCGGTCCATCCGAACATGACGGGGACCCTCACGATCAAGTAGGAACGAGACCGCGGGTTCCGCGGACGGGGATGGAGGACGATGGCGGGACAGGCGCTCGGCGCAGGCACGGTCGGTCGGAAGCGGGTCCTGTTCGGCCTGCTCAGCGCCGACGGCTGGACGTGGGCGTCGCTCAAGGCGGCGTTCTGGTTCGTGGTCATCGTGATGATGCTTGGCTACATCCCGGACCGCGCCTATTACGCGACGGTGTTCCCGACGATCGACCTCGGCGTGCTCGTCTTCTCGCCGATCAACTTCTGTCCCGGTGAGAACCGGACCGTGCCCTGCCCGGCCCCCGCCGGGGCGACCTTGCCGTGGGATCCGTCGCCGGTCGAGCTGGCACTGCCGGGCCCGCGGACCCAGGGCACGGCAGTCCAGGTCGGGACCCGGATGCTCTACGTCGGTGGGACCGACGGCAAGACCGCGACCGACACGACGTTCCTGGCGGACTTCTACAGCGGGAACTTCGGGCCGTGGAAGCCCGGTCCGTCATTGCCGGCCCCCCGGGCCGGGGCCGCGACGATCTTCCTGAATCAGTCCGTCTATGTCGCGGGGGGGTTCGACGCGACCGGTGCTCCGACCGACACGGTGTACGTCGCCAGCCAGGATCTGTCGACGGGCCAGCTCGGAGCCTTCCAGGAAGCCCCGTTGCTGAAGCTGCCCGAGCCGAGGGCCGGCGCATCGATCGTCGCCGCCAGCGACGGCCTGATCCTCATCGGCGGTCGGTCGGCGGCCGGACCCCAGACGACCGTCTGGAAGGCGAGTCTCGATTCGAGTGCCAAGCTCGGGACCTGGGTCGCGCAAGCGGCGCTGCCGTACCCGACCGCGGATGCGTCGGTGGCCCTGGTGGGTGACCACATCTACCTGTACGGGGGGAGCAACGCCAGCGGCCCGGTCGGAGGCGTCCTGCGCGGCAACCTCGGCGTGGGCGCGACCAACGTCGGGACGGTCGAGAGCTGGGACATCGGCGGTAGCGGGTCGAACCTGCCGGTCGCCCGGACCCTGGCGTCGGGGTTCACCGCGAACGGGGTGATCTACCTCGTCGGCGGTTCGGACGGCAGCGCGCCCCAGCCGCAGCTGTACTGGACGATCCCGGACGCCAAGGGCGATCTGCCGGGCTGGCAGAACCTGCCCGCCACGGACCTGCCGGTCGGCGTCGAAGGATCGAGCGCGATCATCAACAGCTCGCAGGTCTTCCTCATCGGTGGGACCACCGTGGACCAGCCCGCGGTCGTCGGCAGTGCCCGGGCCAACCTGTCGCCGCAGACGCCGTTCTTCCAGCTCGGACTGTTCGGAGCGACGGTGCCCGGGCTCAAGCTCACCGGCGAGGTCGGCCAGCAGCTCGGTTACGCGAACGCCGCGACCGTCGGCGTGATCAACTTCATCATCCTGATCCTGATCGGTTGGGCGTTCGCCCACAAGGAACGGACGAAGGAGATCGGGCGCCGGCTGACCCGCCGCTTCCGGAGCTGACGGCCCCGTTCAGCGGGGAAGGTCGCCCTCACCCGGGTCGAGCGCGCCCCGCCTGACCGGGAACCCGGCCCGCTCCCAGGCGTGCATCCCGCCGATGACGTTGCTCGCCGCGTACCCGTTGGCGGTGAGGTGCGAGCTCGCCATCCCCGACCGTCCACCGGACGCGCAGATGATCAGGAGTGGCCGGTCGGTCGGCAGCTCCCGGAAGCGAACGGCGAACTGGGACAGGGGCAGGACGACCAGCCCCTGGATCCGCGATGCCACGATCTCATCGTGCTCGCGGACGTCGACGAGCAGCGCGCGCGGCTCGTCGGACGAGGACAGCCGTCGCTCGAGCTCGGCGACGTCGATCGCGGGAGGCAGGTCGCGCAGGTCGGTCACGTCGCCCCGCTCAGCGCAGCTCGATCAGCGGACGCCGTCCGCCGAACCCGTCGTCGAGCTCGTGCCACCACGCGATCGGGCCCTCGCCGAGCCGCCAACACAACCAGACCTGGCGTCCAGCGACGAGTGCCGGGAAGTCGATCAGGCCCGTATCGATGTCGCGCAGGGTGATGCTCCACCCGTCGATCCGTGCGACGGACGCCTGCATCTGGTCGACCAGGCCCTGCATCCGCAGGCGGATGCGCCGCTGCTCGTCGCCGGGTCCGGTCGCGTCGAATGCGACCTTCAGCTCGCGGAGCTCGTCTCGCTGGGTACGAAGGACGGTCAGCATCTCGTCGAGGTCGGCGATCCGCTCGTTGGCGCGGTCCAGGGTGTAGAACGTGGCCACGGCGGGATTCTAGCCGCGCCAGCGATCGCCCGACGAGAGGGCCGGCGCGGCCCGGTCGCCATGGTCGACGAACGCCTCGAGGGTCACCAGCGCCGCGTCGCCGTCACGCAGCCCGGCGACGATGCCCGGGAGCGCCTCGAGCGTCGGCTCGGGCCACGTATGGAGGAGGACGATCGCCCCATCGCCGTGGGCCAGCGCCCCGTCCACCACCGACGAGACGATCCCGCTCGCGGTCCGATCCGGCTCCCAGTCCTCGGCCCAGACGTCCCAGTGGACGTTGCGGTAGCCGGCAGCGTGGATGGCGGCGAGGACCCGCGGATCGTCGTGGCCGTCACCGAACGGGCAGCGGAACCACGGCACGGGCGAGACACCCACGATGGACGAGATCGCGACCTCCGCCGCGACGATGTCGGCTCGCATGCCGTCGTCGGTGAGGAGTGGCATCCGGGTGTGGTAGAAGCCGTGGCTCCCGACGAGGTGACCGGCCGCGACGATCCGCGACGCGGTCGCCGGGTACGCCTCCGCCCAACGTCCCTGGATGAAGAACGTCGCCCGGACCTCGAGCCGATCGAGCGCCTCGAGGAGCTCGTCCTGGACGCCCGCTCTGCAGCGCGGCCGGTCGGGATGCTCGGCATCGAACGTAAGTGCGATCCGCGGGCCGCTCATCGCCAGAGTATCGAGCATCGGCGGCCCGGTCGACGGCCGGGTCGACGGCCGGGTCGGCCGCGCAGTCGAGGGCCCGCGGTCGTGCCCGGACCCGGTGCTAGACTCCGCGCGGGCCGTTAGCTCAGCGGTAGAGCAGCCGCCTTTTAAGCGGTCGGTCGTGGGTTCGAATCCCACACGGCTCACCACGTCCGCGTCGTCCACGACGGACCGCCGCGACGTGCGTCCAGTACCATCCGTGGCCGACGAGCCGTCCGCTCGGACGGCATCGGAATGGAGGGACCATCGTGGACTCGTTCAGCGACCCCGACCGGGAGTACGGCGACGGCAATGCCAACGATACGGCCGGCTGGTACGAGATCGACCTGACGCCGATCCAACCGGCCGGATGGGAGATGCCGTTCCGCTTGTTCGTCAACCGGTTCGAGAGCAGCTCGCCCGACTCGGAGCGATTCCTGCATGATCCGCGGAAGGAGCTTGCCGCGACCATCGACGGCTTCAACGACGATTGGAAGGTGACGACCCTCGTCATCAACCACCATCGGACGCTGTCGTACAAGCACCTCTACGTGATGGCGACCTCGAGCACTTCGGAGCAGACGGTCGGGGTGACGGCCTATAAGCAGGCAACTCCATAGGACCGCACACCTAGGGCCGAAGGGACCCGATCTCAGCCGACCGGGGCGGCGGGTCGGCTGAGGCCACCGGTCAGGCGGGCGAGGAGCTCGGTCGCGCCGAGCGCGGTCAGTACTTCGCGCGCCTCGTCGGCCGCCGCCAGGGCCAGCTCCGAGCCGCTCGGCAGCAGCCACGCGGCCTCGAGCTGGCAGAGTCCGAGCTGGAGCGGGAGGTCGAGGCGACGCCATGCGTCGGCCGCGTCGCGATAGCGGTCCGCCGCGAGCTCGACGGACCCTCGGCGTGCCTCCGATCCCGCCCGGAGCGTGGCGAGCATCGCGGTCATCCAGCGGCCGCGCAGGCCCGAGGCCTCGAGCGTGTGGATCGCCTCGTCGAGGACGGCCAGGTCGCCCGCCCAGAGCGCGGCTCGGCCGGCCGTGCCACTGCCTTCGCGGACGGCCGTCCGATACCCGGACCCGACGAGGTAGCTCGCCGCGGCCGATGCCTCGGTGAGGGCCTCGGCCAGCGAGCCACGGCTGAGCTTGGCGACCGACGTGCGATAGCGCAGCGTCGCCCGCATGAGCGGGTCGTCCTCCGTCGCGACGAGCTGCTCGAGGTGATCGAAGCGCTCGAGGGCGCCCGGCTCGCCGCGCCAGGTCGCGATGAGCGCCTTGATCCCGTCGAAGTCCACCGTGTCGAGCGCTGGCAGGTCGTAGCGGCCGAGCTCTCCGAGCAGCGACATGACCTCGTCCCAGTGACCCGCCTCGAGCGCGCCCTCGGCCCAGTTGCTGGCGATCCGGACCGCCAGGTCGAGGAACCCGACCCGCTGAGCCACCTCGATCCCGGTACGGGCGATGTCCATCGCATCTCGAGGGTCGTCGATCATCAAGCCGACCGCCAGCCCGTTCCTCGCCCGTAGGGCTGCGACGGTCAGCCCGTGCTCCTCGGCCAGGGCGAGGCAGGCACGGAGCAGTGCCACGCCCTCGGTGGTCCGGCCCTCCTCGATGAGCGCCGCGCCCTTGCCGGCGAGAGCATCGGCGGTCACCTGGGTCAGGCCCAGGCGTTCGGCGCTGGCCAACGCACGATCCGCCCAGACGATGGCGTCCGCCGGTCGGCCGTTGACGACGTAGGCGCGGGCGAGTCCCGCCAGCAGCCCGACGACGGCGGCGTCGTCGGCGAGGAGCGGGTCCACGTCCGGTCCTTCGAGGCCGAGCTCGGCGATCGCGCTACGCATCGTGTCGATCGCCCCGGGGTCGTAGCGGACGACCTGGATCGCCCCGAGGCGGGAGCTCGCCCGAGCGATCTCGGCCCGGTCGTCGTGCTCGCGATACCAGGTGAGCGCGGCGCGTGCGTATGCCTCGGCTTCATCGAGCCGGGCGAGCGACTGCGCCGTGCCCGCGGCCTCGAGCTGGATCGCCGCGATCTCGCCCGGATCGTCGCTGACGGACAGCGCCTCTTCGCGGAAGCCGAGGGCGATGTCGTGGGCGTGGAGCGCCGACGCCCGGTCGGCCGCGACCCGGAGGGCGGCGACGGCCTGGTGCGCCAGCGTGCGGTCCGGTCGGCCGGGAGGACCCGAGCGATACGCCGCCAACACGTGGCTGGCCACGACCCCGGCCAGCTCCGGGTCGTCGAAGGCAGCGAAGTGCTCGGCGGCCGCGAGATGGCGCTCGCGGCGGTCGCGGAGCGATAGCGTGTTGTAGGCGACGTCGCGGACGAGCAGCTCCCCGAACCGATAGCGCTCCCGGCCGAGGGCCGCCTCATCGGCATCCTGGATGAGGAATTCGCGCTCGAGGAGGTGGCCGAGGTGGGGTTCGATCGCCTCGACCGACGTCTGGCCGACGGCCGCGACGGCTCCGGGACGGAACTCCCGGCCGAGCACCGCCGCATCCCGGATCAGCGCCCGGTCGGTCGGTTCGAGCTCATCGAGCCGGGCCGCGACGAGGGCCTGGAGCGTCTCGGGGACCGCCAGCTGCTCCAGCTCGCGGCGGACGACGTAGACCCCGCCGACGGCCTCCAGGTCGCCCCGGTCGACGAGCATCCGGAGGATCTCGACGGCGTACAACGGGATGCCCTCGGCTCGGTCGAGGATCCGCCCGGCGACGTCGGCCGGCAGACCCGGGGCGAGTCCGCCGAGGAGCTCGGCCATCGCCGGCCTGGGGAGCGGATCGAGGTGAAGCCCGACGTAGGTCCGCCGGCCGGCACCCCATTCCGGCCGGGCCTCGAGCAGCGACGGTCGGGCGAGCGTGACCACGAGGATCGGGCGGCCGGCGGTCCCGGCGACGAGGTACTCGATGAAGTCGAGCGACCCGGCATCGGCCCAGTGCAGGTCGTCGAAGACGAGGACGGTCGTGCCCTGGTCGGCGACCCGCTCGAAGAAGGTCCGCCAGGCGGCGAACGTCTCGGCCCGCTCCCCGCCCGGCGCCGGACCGATCCCGATGAGGGCGGCCAGGTGCGGCGCGATCCAGCGGCGTTCGGCGTCGTCCGGGACGAACTGGCCGAGGCACGATGCGAGTCGACGGCGGGCGAGCGATGGGCCGTCACCGTCCGTGATGCCCGCCCGCGAGCGGACCATCTCGGCCAGCGCCCAGAACGCCAGGCCTTCCCCGTAGGCGGGCGACCGAGCGAGGTGCCAGAAGACGTCCTCGACGATCCCGTCGATGTACTTCTCGAGCTCCCAGGCGACGCGACCCTTGCCCACCCCGGCCTGGCCGAAGATCGAGACGAGGCGAGCCGACCGTTCCTCGCGGACGGCGTTGAGCAGGTCCTTGACGATCGCGACCGCGCTCTCTCGACCGATCAGCGGTCCTTCGGGCAGGACGCTCCGGCCGTGGCCCCCGACCAGCGCCACGACCTGGCGAGCCTCCCAGGCGGGCAGCGGCATCCGCTTCCCGCGGAGGGTTTGGTCCTCGGCGCGCTCGAACTCGACCGAACCGCGGACCGTCCGATACGTCGCCTCGTCCACGAGCACGGTCCCGGGCCGCGCGGCGGTCTGGAGCCGGGACGCCGTGTTGACGACATCCCCGGCGACCATCCCCTGGCCGACCGCCCCGACCGTGATCGCCGCCTCTCCGCTGACGACTCCGGCCCGGGCCGACAGCCGCGGCAGGGCGAGCTCCTGGCCGAGGCTGGCGACCGCTGCGACGAGCTCGACTGCCGCCCGGACCGCCCGCTCCGCATCGTCCTCGTGGGCGACCGGCGCACCCCACATCGCCATGACCGCATCGCCGATGAACTTCTCGACCGTTCCGCCGTAGCGGACGATCACCGCCCGGCAGACGTCGAAGTAGCGGGCGAGGAGCTCCTGGACCTCCTCGGGATCCCGCCCCTCCGCCAGCGCCGTGAACGACACGAGGTCGGCGAATAGGATCGAGACGAGGCGACGCTCGGCGACCCGTGCCCCGCCGGCCGGGGCACCCGATCGGAGCGCGACCGGCTCACCGGCGACCTCGCCGATCTCGCGCTCGCTCCGCGACCCCTTCCCGGTCAGCGCCGCGCCGCATGAGCCGCAGTACCGGAAGCCGTGGACGACCGGCGCCGAGCACGCCGGACAGAGCGCTCCCAGGGGACTCCCGCACGAGCCGCAGAAGCGGGACGTCTGGGGATTGTCGCTGCCGCAGGCCTCGCAGCGGATCATCATCGCGACATCATCGCGCGCTCAAGGGCGCGCGACCAGCCCCGGCGCTCGCCTCGACCTAGTCGAGATCCCGAAGGTCGCGTGCGCCGCTCGCGTCCGGACCGTCGGCGGTCGGCGATGCGGCCGGGCCAGGTGACGTAGTCGTCGGTCCGGACGTCGCTCCGGGCACGTCGTCCGGATCGCGGCTCGCTGTGGCCGTCCGATCCGACGTCCGTGTCGCGGCCGGCACGTCCCGGGAGGGTCCACTGACCGCCTTGACAGGCCGTCGCTCGACGCCGACGCCGGCCCGCGCGCGACGACGAAGGCGGTCGAGCCCGTTCCGGGCCGTGACGAACGGCGCGAGGTACCCGACGGCGAGGATCGGGACCAGGACTCGAGCCGAGATCGGGAGGATCGCGAAGGACAGCCCGATCAGGAGCATCCCGAGCATGTACCCACCGAGGGCACGGGGCGGCCAGCCTGCGGCCTGGAGCCTGCGCGTCGGCACCAGCAGCAGGACGAACAGCGCGAGTGCGATCGCGAGGAGGGCAGGAGTCGGCACCGGGCGATGATACGGCCGGAGCCGGCTTGTCCCGGGCCGCGCGATGGGTCCGTCCGGCACCGCCCACGACGGTACGATGACCGCCGACCTTGCCTGCCGAGACCGATGCCGCCGTCCCTCCGTGTCGCCAGCCTCCACGATTGGATCGCCCGCTGGCGTCCGATCCTGCCGCTCTTCCTGGCCGAGTTCGTCGTCTGGCTCGGGTTCGGGGCGTTCCTGCCCGTCCTGCCGCTCTACCTGACGGCGCAGGGGATCGACCTGGGCACGCTCGGGTTGATCGTGGCCGCCTGGCCGGCAGCCCGGCTGATCGCGGAACCGATCTTCGGCTGGATCGCCGACCGCACCGCGCGCAAGCCGCTCATGGTGGGCGCGCTCCTGGTCAACGCGGTCGTCATCCCGCTCCCGCTCGTCGTCCAGGGGGCCGTCGCATTCGTTGCGATCCGGGCGATGGCGGGTCTGGCGACCGCGGCCTACGACCCAGCCGCGCGCGGATTCCTCGTCGACTCGACGCCGTCGGACCGCCAGGGTGAGGCCTTCGGGCTCTACGGAGCGGCGCAGATGGGCGGGTTGCTCGTCGGGCCCGCCATCGGCGGTCTCGGGGCATCCGTCGTGGGCAACGTCTCCTTCGTCTTCTGGTTCTCCGCGATCTCGTCGATCGCGTCGGCGCTGGTGATCGCCGTCGCGGTCCGGGAAGGCCGGCGCACCCGGGTCGGGACCGGCATCCCCGCCGAGGGCGTGACGGAGCTGCCCGGCTCGGCCGGCGGGGGCATGCCCAGCGCATCACGTCCGGGACCGCTCTCGACCGACGGTCGGCCAGAGGCGCTCGACGCCGCCGGGATGGGATCCGTCGAGCGCGCCAAGCCGCGGACGCTCCTCAACCGCCTATTGCTCGCGGCGATCGTGATCAACGCGGGCGGGGCGTTCGCCCAGGGGACGTACGAGGTCATCTGGTCGCTCTTCCTGACCTCGCTGGGGGCGGGGCTCGACCTCATCGGTGCGACGTTCGCGACGTTCGCGATCCCGATCCTGCTCTTCTCGCCGTTGGCCGGTCGGATCGTCGACCGGCGCGGAGGGCTACCGTTCATCGTCGTCGGCACGCTGATGACGATGTTCTCGGGAGTCGCCTACACGCTCATCCAGAACCCGCTGCTGGCATTCCCGCTCATCCTCATCGAGTCGACCGGCTTCGCCGTCCTGTTCCCGGCGCTGTTCGCGGTCGTGGCCGCCGGCAGCCCGGTCGGCCGATCGTCGACCGCCCAGGGTCTGTTCGGTGCGGCGGGCACGGTCGGCTTCATCGTCTCCGCACTCGTCGCCGGTCAGCTGGCCGAGGTCGGCATCCGCATCCCGTTCGTCATGTTCGTCCTGACCAGCGGAGCCTGTCTGGCCATCGGCCTGGCCATCGGCGCGCGGTCGATCTCGGCGCTCAGCCCTGCGCGTGTCGTTACGGAGGAACGGGTCGCCTGACCGCCGGCTCAGGCCTCGGGTCGGCGGAGGTCCCAGTTCAGGAGGACGTGACTGGACGGCGGCTCCGCGCCCGAGCCGAGATAGGTGGCGAGGGCGGCCGTGTTGTCGTGGTCGGTGAGGACCCACATCCCATAGCAGCCGAGCGACCTGGCGAGGTCGCGGAGGGCCTCGACCAGCGCCCCGCCGACGCCTTGGCGGCGATGCGCCTCGTCGACCGCCAGCTCGTACAGGAACATCTCCGTGCCCTTGTCCGGGTGGGTCAGCTCGACGCCGGAGACGAATCCGACCGGCTGCCCGCCGCTCAGCGCGAACAGCAGATGGTGGCCGGGCTCGGTCAGGAACCGCACGGTGGCCGCGGGGTCGGCTGGGCCGTCGAACAGGTGGCCGGCGGCCACGACCAGGTGCTCGTCGCCGACCGTCATGCGCCGGATCTCGATCATCTGCTCCCCTCGCGCGCGCACCGGAAGCCGAGCTCGGCGCGGGCGGGTCGCCCGCCCTCCGTTGACGATTCGGCGGTTCGTCGCTAGGATAGGAGGTCGCGGGGTGGAGCAGCGGCAGCTCGTCGGGCTCATAACCCGAAGGTCGGCGGTTCGAATCCGTCCCCCGCAACCAGCGCATCTACCTTGAACCCAGGCTCCGACCGGCCTGGGTTCTTCCTTTGTCCGGCGTCGAGTCGCGATGCCGGGCGACCCGATGTTCCATGACGTTCGGCACGCGTCCGTCCTTGCCCCACTGTGGATGATTCGAAGAAGCCACGTGACAGGCCGGCCCTTCGCGCCGCCTGACCGGGTGGGGCACGCGAGATCGACGATGCACGTGCGACGAGGGTTCCTGTTCGCCGGCCTGTTCTTCATCCCGGTCGGGGCCATCACCCTGCTGGCGCGCGCCGGCACGATCGACCCCGCCCGGCTCGTCGACGCATGGCGACTGTGGCCCCTGATCCTGGTCGGCATCGGCGTCGCACTCCTCCTCGGTCGCGGTCGAGCGGGATCGATCGGCGTCGCCGTGGCCGCGCTCGTCCTCGGGGTCACCACCGGCAGCGTCATCGCCTCGGGCAACATCTGGGTCGGCGCCATCAACGACTGCGGTGTCACCGGGACGCCCACCCAGCGGCTCGATACGACTGGTGCGTTCACGGCGACGGCGACGATCGACCTGCGAGATCCGCTGCGGTTCGGTCTCGCTGGGCACGCGCCCGGTCGGGGATTGGACGGTCGCCGCCGCCTACGCGGGCGCCGCCCCGGTCGTGACCGGCTCCGCCGACCGCCTCGAGGTCCGCGTCCCGGAGGGAGGCGGCATCCGGCGCGACGACGTGACCGTCACCGCTCCGGCCGACCGCCTCGACTCGGTCCTGATCCAGTCGAACGCCGCGTCGACGTCGATCGGCCTCGATGGCGCGACGGTGTCGAACCTCAAGGTCGACTCGAACGCCGGTGACGTCCTGGTCGACGGGTCGACCGCCACGATCCACGGGATCGATGTCTTGATCAACGCCGGCCGGGCGAGGATCACGCTCGGCGGCGGGCCGACCAGCGGCGACCTGACGGTCGACGTCGGGGCGATCGACCTGTGCGTCCCCGCCGGTGCCGGTCTCCGCCTGACGGTTCCCGACCAGCTGACCTTCGTGACCAACCTCGGCGCCCGCGGTCTCCACCAGGAGGGGCAGACCTGGACCCGGACGGCCTCGTCCGGCAGCACCGCCATCGACCTGCGGATCGACGGGAACGCCGGTAGCTTCACGCTTGACCCCGATGGAGGATGTCGATGAACGAGCACCTGTACCGGTCGCGCGACGACCGGATGATCGCCGGCGTCGCCGGCGGACTCGCCGAGATGTGGGATGCCGACCCGTCGCTCATCCGGATCGTCTGGGTGATCCTGGCGTTCCTGACCGGCGGCATCGCCGTCCTCGTCTATATCGTCATGGCGATCGTCGTCCCGGAGGACCTCGGCCAGCCGACGTCGAACGTCCCACCGGGTGCGCCGCCGGCCGGTCCCGGGGCCGCTGGTCCCGCAGCCGCCGGCAGCGCTCCGCCGGTGGACCGACGCGAAGCGCGCCGCGCTGCCCGGGCGGCGCGGCGGGCGTCCCGTCGTGACGGCTCCGCCGGGATCGTCGTCGGCATCCTGCTCATCGCGATCGGCGGCCTGTTCCTCGTCCGCCAGTTCCTGCCGGCCCTCGACTTCGACTGGTTCTGGCCGTTGGTCCTGGTCGGCCTCGGTGTCGTCCTCCTGGCGGCCGGCCTTTCGCGGGACTCCGGCCGCGGGCCCGGACCGACCTCGTGACGGCCCCCCGCCGGGGCTCGATCGTCGGCGCGACCTGGCTCATCGGCCTCGGGCTGGTCTTCCTCGTCCGCCAGGCGATGGACTGGACGTGGGGCGAGGCCTGGCCGTTGTTCGTCATCCTCGCCGGCGTCGCGTCCTTCATCTCGACGCTCTTCACCTGGCGTCCCGGCCTCGCCGGGATCTGGTCGTTCACCTGGCCGGTGGCCTGGACCCTCGGTGGGGTCGTCCTCCTGGCCAGCACGACCGGTCGGCTCGGCCAGGGACCAGGGGAGACGATCGAGCAGTACTGGCCTTGGGTCGCGGTCGTGATCGGTGTGTGGTTCCTGATCGGCGCGTTCGTCCCGGTCGGCCACGGTCCGACCGAGGAGCTCGCCCTGCCGCTCGCTCCGGGCAGCGACGCGAGCGTCCGGATCCGGTTCGGTGCCGGTCAGCTGTCGGCCCGCGCCGCCGCCGCGGGCAACCTCCTCGAGGGGACGTTCGAGGGCGGCGTCCGTCATCGGGTCGATGGGCCCAACCGGATCAGCATCGAGCAGGACACGACCTATGGGCTGCCGTGGCTCGACCATGGATCCCGCTGGGACGTCGGGCTCACGGCCGAGGTACCGCTCGACCTTCGGCTCGACACCGGCGCCAACCGGGCGACGCTGGACCTGCGCGACCTCCGCCTGCGCAGTCTCGACCTGCATACCGGCGCCAGCGACACGCGGATCCTGCTCCCGCGTGCCGGGGTCACCTCGGTCCGAGCCGAGTCCGGTGCCGCCTCGCTGACGATGGAGGTGCCGCCAGGTGTCGCCGCGCGGATCCGGAGTCGGATGGGGCTGGGCAGCAGCCAGATCGACCAGTCGCGATTCCCGCGCGTGGCGGACGGATACGAGTCGCCGGATTATGGGACGGCGGCCAACCGGATCGACATCGACATCTCAGGCGGGGTCGGCTCGGTGCGGATCATCGGCGCCGCCTGACCGCGTCGCGGCGCCCGCGTTGACGCCGCGCCGCCGCTCCCCATAGGCTGGGTCCCAGCCGCGGGATCGGATCCGTGACGGGACGCCATCGGAGGTCGGATGCAACGGATCATCGGGGTCGTCCTCGGGGCGATCACGTGCTATCTCCTGCTGCTCCTGCTGGTCGGGACCGCCGGGGACTCGAGCCGGTCGTACGCCATCGCCGTGATCGGTGGGGCGATCGTCGCCATCCTGTGGCCCTGGATCGTCGCGATCTACATCGGTCGCCGGGTCAAGGAGCGGCGCGACGAGGAGGTCCAGCGCGAGGTGGACCGGGCGCTCGAGGAGCGCAAGGGCGGCTGATCGGCCGTTCCGTCACTCCCAGCGGAAGGTGCGGGCCGCCAGGCCGGTCGTCAGGGCCGCCCAGACGGCGAGGACGGCCAGCGACCCCAGCGCGTCGCCGCCGGCTCCGCCGAGGCCGATCCGGAGCGCGTCCGCCAGCGCAGCGGCCGGGAGCAGGCGGGCGATGTCGGCGAGCACGGGCGGCAGGTGGTCGACCGGCAGGACGATGCCACCGAGCAGAAGCAGGATCAGGAACAGGCCGTTGGCGATGGCGAGCGTCGCCTCAGCGCGGAGCGCACCGGCCAGGAAGAGCCCGAGGCCAGAGAACGCGAGCGTCCCGAGGACGAACGCGGCCAGACAGACGGCCGCGCTCGCACCCGGCCCCGGGGCCCAGCCGAAGGCCGTCGCCGCGACGACGATCAGGAGGACGACCTGGCCGACCTCGACAAGCGCGACGGTCGCCATCTTGGCGGCGATCAGCCCGCCCCGCGGAAGGGGCGAGCCACCGAGCCGCTTCAGGACCCCGTAGGAGCGCTCGAACGCCGTCGAGATGCCAAGGTTGACCAGGCTGGTCGCGATGATCGCGAGGGCGAGGATCCCCGGGAGCACGAAGGTCACCCCGCCCTGGGCGACGGCCGGGACGATCGAGAAGAACACCAGCAGGACGAGCGGCACCACGACCGTGACGAACAGGTTCTCGCCCCGCCTGGACAGGAGCCGCAGCTCCATCCCGACCTGCGCGAACGTGGCCTGGGTGACCGAGGCGGCGTTGTCGCCGATCGGTCCGCCGTCGCCGGCTGCTCTCGTCCCGTCGCGTGGCGGATCCAGTGGCGAGGCGCTCACGGTTCGCCGCCGGCCGGGGGACCCGTCAGCTCGAGGTACCGTTCCTCGAGGGTGGCTCCACCCGTCCGCAGCTCGGCGATCAGGATGCCTCGTTCGGCGGCCCAGGCCGCGACGGCACCGACGATCCGCGGGTCCGGGTCGATCCCATCCAGGCGGTACCGACCGACTCCGCCGTCCTCGACGAGCTGGGCCCCGGGACCACCCGCCGACCCCGGACCGAGGCTTGTCACGAGTGCCACTCGATCCGCGTCGTCGAGGGTCGTCGAGAGGGTGAACCGGAGGCGGGCCGCCGCGCCGGCCGCGAGCTCGGCGAGCGTGCCCCGGGCGACGATCCGTCCCGCATCGATGATCGCGATCCGGTCGGCCAGGCGCTCCACGTCGGCCAGCTCATGGGTCGTCAGGAGCACGGTCACCCCATCACCGCGGAGCGACCCGACGAGCTCGCGGGTGGCGACCTTCGCGGCCGGGTCCATCCCCGCGGTGGGCTCGTCCAGGATCGCCAGCTCCGGGCGGCCGACCAGCGCAAGCGCGAGCGCCAGCCGCTGGCGCTGGCCACCCGACAGGACCTTGTAGCGCGAGCTGGCGGCGTCGCCCAGGCCGACCCGCTCGAGCAGTCGTTCGGGATCCAGCGGGTGTCGATAGAACCTGGCGTACAGCCGGATGAGCTCGAGCGGCCTGGCCTGCGGGTAGATCCCGCCACCCTGGAGCATCAGGCCCAGTCGGCCGCGCAGCGCCCGAGCGTCGCGAGCAGGATCGAGCCCGAGCACCCGGACCTCGCCGCGGTCCCGCCGTCGGTAGCCCTCGACGATCTCGACCGTCGTGGTCTTCCCGGCGCCGTTCGGGCCGAGCAGGGCGAAGATCGACCCGGCCGGGACGGCCAGGTCGATCCCGTCGACCACGGCTCGCCCCGCGTAGGTCTTGGCCAAGCCCCGGATCTCGATCGCCAGCGTCTCGCCGGTCACCTGAGGATGGCGTCGAGCTGACGCTGGAAGTCGGCCGCGCCGACCTGGCCGATCTGGCGCGAGACGATCACCCCGTTGCGGTCGATGAAGTAGGTCTGGGGTGGGGCGACCACGCGCCAGGCCTTGGCGCGGGAACCGTCCGGATCGGTCACGCTCGGCCAGGCGGCGCCGGTCCTGGTCATGAACGCCTTCGCCGCGTCGTCGCTGTCCAGGTATACCGTACCGACGACGGCCAACCCGTCGGCTGCGTGGTCGGCGAGCGCCTGCTCGAACAGCGGGAACTCGTCCCGGCACGGGACGCACCACGACGCCCAGTAGTTCACGATCACGGGGCGCCCACGAAGGCTGGTCAGGTCGAACGGGGCGCCGTCGAGCGTCGTCCCGGTCAGGGCGGGTGCGGGGTCGCCCGCGCCGGCGCCGCTCGAGACGCTGCCGGACGGTCCGGCGCCGACGCCGCAGCCGGCAGCGAGGACGACGACCAAGAGGCCGAGGATCGCGGCGAGCCCGAGGTGTGGGCGCCGGCGCGCGGGACTGAACGTGACGGACCCCTACTTGACGGTCAGCTCCCCGACCATGTTCGGGTGGAAGGTGCAGACGAACTTGTAGGTCCCGGCGGCCAGCGCCGGGACGTTGTAGATGGCCGAGCTCACGCCGATGACCTTGTCACCGAGGAACGCCGTCACCCCGGCGGAGTCGAGGAACTCCATGTCGTGCGGGACGCTCGGATCGTTGTTGACGAAGGCGATCGTCCACGGCTTGCCGGCGGTCGCGGTCAGGGTGGCGGTATCGAACTGGACGCCCTGGACCGTCACCGTCACATCGGCCGGCGGCAGGCTCGGAGCGGCCGGGGCGGCCGATGTCCCGGGAGCGCCCGATCCGACCGGCCCGCCCGATCCGCCGGGGGCCGGGGAACCACCGGTCGACCCGTTCGCCGAGCCCGACGGGATGAGGCCGCTGTTGAGGATGATAGCGAGCACGAACAGGGCCCCGAACAGGGCGAACGTGCCCTTCGGGACCCTCGGTGTAGGCATGCTCTCGAGGTGGCCGGTCCGATCGGCCGCCTCGGTGAGGTTGTACTCGGCGCGGGCGTCACGGAGCCAGCCGACCAGGCTGACGACCAGCATGATGAAGCCGACCGCCAGCAGCCAGCCGCCGAAGACGAGGCCGAACAGGAGGGCGGCGGCGGCCAGGGCGGCCACGAACGGGCGGAACGACGGCCCGGGCATGTGGACGCCGGGCGGGGGTCCGCTGTGGACGACCGCGGGCAGCCGGTTCTCGGCCCCCGTCGCGCGATCGTAATCGCGCATCGCCTCCCGGCCCCAATACAGCAGCGTCAGGACCAGCGCCGCGAACCCCAGGAAGACCATGACCCCGCCGAACACGAGCCCGAACAGGAGCAGCGCCGCCCCGATCGCCCCGAAGATCGGCGCGAGCGAAGGGCCGGGCATGTGGATGCCGGGCGGCGGGACCGGCTTGACCTTGCCCTGCCCACGACGCTTCGGTCCGAGGAGCGTGACCCGCCACAGGAGCCAGGCCACGAACAGGACGACCAGGGCCAGGATGGCGATCGGGATCAGCGCGATCAGCGAACCCCAATCCGGCGTGACGAACTTCGCCGTCAGGTCGAGGATCGAGTTCCAGATCTGCTCCATGGTCGGCTGCGGTCGCTCGACGGATCAGCCGTGCGGCGAGCCGATGGCCAGGACGTACGCCGCCATGGTCATCGCGATCGACAGCCCGTACAGCATCGCCGCGCCGCCGGCATCGTGGCTGACCGCCAGGTAGATCGTGGCTACCGTCGCGATCAGGAGTCCGAGCACGGCGACGTTGCGCGGATGGGCGATCGGATGTTCCATCGGGTCCTCCGTCAGCGCACGTTCGGGATGATGTAGAGCGTCGAGAACAGGAGGATCCAGACGATATCGACGAAGTGCCAGTAGATGGAGGCCGCTTCGACCATGTCGTGGTGGTCCTTGGAGAACTGCCCTGCCATCGCCCGGTAGAGCACGACCGACAGCATGATCACGCCACCCAGGACGTGCGCTCCGTGGAACCCGGTGAGCGTGTAGTAGGTGGTGCCGAACGGCCCGGCGTCGAGCCGGACCTCCTCGCTGTAGAGGACGGTGTAGTCGTACAGCTGCATGGCCAGGAAGATCGCCCCCAGGACGACCGTGACGCCGATGCCGCGCACGAGCGCAGTGTGATCGCCGCGCCGGATACCCCACACGCCGACCTGGCAGGTCCATGAGCTGAGAACCAGGAGGATGGTGGCGATCGTGACGACCGGGATGACGTGCTCGGCGCTGGGTAGCCAGAGGAGCTTGCCTTCGAACTCCGGTGGCGGCCAGCCGGGTGCGGCGGCCCGCAGGCTGAAGTACGCCGCGAACAGCCCGGCGAAGAACATGATCTCGCTGGTGATGAACAGGAGCATCCCGAGGATGACGTTGCTGATCCCGCCTTCGCGGGCATGGCCCTCCTCGACGTGGGCCACGACGGCCGTCGAACTGGCGGTCATCCGTGGCCACCCCCGGCCAGTCCGTGGCGAGCGTCGAAGACCGGGCGCTCCGACCGGATCTCAGGCAGCCGGTCGAAGTTGTACGGCGGCGGCGGCGATGAGGTCGCCCATTCGAGGGTGTTGCCCTCCCATGGGTCGTCGCCGGCCGGCTCGCCGTTGCGCAGCGTCGTGAACACGTTCCACAGGAACGGCAGCATGCTCAGCGCGATGGTGAAGCCACCGATCGTCGCCAGCAGGTTGAGGTCGCTCCAGCCGGCATCCGGCGAGTAGTTGGCGATCCGTCGGGGCATCCCGTCGAGACCCAGGATGTGCATCGGGAAGAAGGTCAGGTTGAAGCCGATGAACATGATCACGAACTGGATCTTGCCCAGGCCCTCGCCGAGCTTTCGACCGAACATCTTGGGGAACCAGTAGTAGATCCCGGCGAAGACGCCGAACACGGACCCGCCGAACAGGACGTAGTGCAGGTGGGCGACCACCCAGTACGTGTCGTGGAGCGCGAAGTCGACCGGCACCGCCGCGCTGAACGCACCGTTGATCCCGCCGATCAGGAACATGGTCAGGAACCCGAGGGCGTACAGCATCGGCGTCGCGAACGACAGCTGGCCCTTGTACATCGTCGCGGTCCAGTTGAACATCTTGACCCCGGTCGGGATCGCGATGAGGAACGTCATGAAGCTGAAGAACCCGAGGGCGACCTGCCCGGTGGTGAACATGTGGTGGGCCCACACGCTGAACCCGAGGGCGCCGATCGCGGCCGTCGCGAAGACGAACGCCTTGTAGCCGAAGAGCGGCTTGCGGCTGAAGACCGGCAGGATCTCGCTGACGATGCCCATCGCCGGCAGGACCATGATGTAGACGGCGGGATGCGAGTAGAACCAGAACACGTTCTGCCACAGGATCGCGCTGCCGCCGGTCGCCGGGTTGAAGAAGTGGCCGCCGTAGTTGCGGTCGATGAACAGCATGATCAGGGCGCTGGTCAGGACCGGGGTCGCCATCAGGACAAGCGTGCTCGTGACGAGGATCGTCCAGACCATGATCGGCATCCGGAACATCGTCATCCCGGGCGCCCGCATCTTGAAGATCGTGACCAGGAAGTTGATCGCACCCAGGATGGAGCTGGTGCCGATGAGGATGACCCCGACGATCCACAGGTCCTCGCCCACCCCTGAGTACTTGGCCTGGGCCAGCGGGCTGTAGCTCGTCCAGCCTGCCGCGGCTGCCCCGCCGACGAGGAACCCCGTCAGGATCATGATCCCGGCCAGCGGCAGCATCCAGAACGACAGCGCGTTGATCCTCGGGAAGGCCATGTCGGGCGCGCCGATCATCAGCGGCACGACGTAGTTCCCGAACCCGGCCAGGATCGGGATGATGAACAGGAACAGCATCAGCGAGGCGTGGATCGTGAACGCCTGGTTGTAGAACGACTCGCTGACGACCTTGAACCCGGGGGCCGCGAGTCCGTGCTCGATAAGTGCCGGCACGGCCAGCTGCGCCCGCACGACGAGGGCCAGGATCCCGCCAAGGAAGAACATCGCCAGCGAGTTGATCAGGTACAGGATCCCGATCTTCTTGTGGTCGGTCGTCGTGAGCCAGTCGTACAACCCGGCTCGGGCGCCGGTCGCGGCGGGCGTCAGGGCGGTCGTGGCCATCGAAGGCTCCTTACTTGACCGTCAGGGTGCCGGTCATGGCCGGATGGACCGAACAGGAGAACGTGTAGGCGCCAGCCTTGAGCGCGGGGACCGGGTAGACCCGGCTGTCGACGCCGGCGAAGATCTCGCCCTTGAAGACCTCCTGCCCGGCGCTGTCCGCGATCGCCACGTTGTGGGTGATCGACGGATCGTTGTTCTGGAACTTGATCGTGAACGGCTTGTCGGCCGGCGCTTCGAGCGTCGTGGTGCTGAACTGGACGTCCTTCGCCGCGAGGTCGAGCTGGACCTCGCCGGCGCCGCCGCTCGGCGCCGGTGGCGGCGTCGCGTTCGCCTTGGCGATCTGAGCCGCCAGCCAGGTATCGTAGTCGGCCGGGCTGAGCGCCTTGACCGTGAACAGCATCGAGCCGTGATAGGTTCCGCACAGCTCGGCACACTGGCCGTTGAACGTCTGGCCCGCGTCGGCGGCGTCGACCATGAAGTCGAAGCTGTTGTTCACCCCCGGCACGACGTCGCGCTTGAAGAGGAACTTCGGGACGTAGAAGGCGTGGATGACGTCGTTCGACTTGAGCTGGAGGTGGACCGTCTCGCCGGCGGGGACGGTCATCTGCGGCTCGAGCTCCTGGAAGAGCACCGTCTGGCCGTCCGCCGAGAGGTACTCGAACGACCATTGGAACTGGGCCGCGACCGCCCGGACCTGGATGTCCGTCGGCGTCGTCGCCTGGACCTTCTGGAGCGCCGAGTAGGAGAACAGGAACATCACCGCGACGATGATCGCCGGGACGATCGTCCAGATGATCTCGAGCACGTTGTTGCCGTGGATCTGGGGCGGGAGCTCGGTGTCCGTCGGCTTCCGGCGATAGCGGATGACCGCGAAGATGATCAGCCCCTCGACCAGGACGAAGACGCCGACGGCGATCGCGAAGACGAACTCGTAGAGGCCGCGGACCTCCTTGCCCTGGCTGGTCACCGCCTCTGGCGGCTGCATGACCCCGCACCCCGACAGCAGGGCTCCCGTTGCGACCAGCGCGACGACCGTCGCGAGGCGCGAGCGGGAGAGCCTGGGCAGCGACATGGGGTGGTGTCCTCGCGACTCGTGGGGCGGGGCAGGACAAGACGACGGTCATGATAGCGGCAGGCGGTCCACCGTGCCGGTCAAGCTGCAGGGGCCGGTGCACGACCCGCGGCACCGGCCGTCCGGGCGGATCGGAGGCAGAATGACGCCGTGATCCCCGTCCATGCCGGTCGTCCGGCCGTCCGCATCGGCCTCGCCACGACCCTGGGTGTCGGCTGGCTGGTCGCCCCGTCGGTCGTGGCCGCCCACGGCACGACCGGTCCCGTCCCGGTCCTGCCCGACGTCCTCCTGGCCTGGTCGTTCGATCCGACGATCGTGATCCCGCTCGCCGTCCTGGCGATCGGGTACGTCCTGGCGGTCCGCCACGTCGACGAGGCCCACCCGACCAATCCGGTCCCTCGCGCGCGGACCTTCTTCTGGCTGCTCGGCCTGGCGACGATCTTCGTGGCCCTGCAATCGCCGATCGAGCGCTACGACACCACGCTGTTCAGCATCCACATGATCCAGCACGTCCTGCTGATGCTGTTCGCGGCGCCGTTCCTCGCGCTCGGCGCTCCGATCACCCTGGTGCTCCGGACGGTCCGCCCGGAGACCCGCCGGCGGGTCGTCCTGCCCATCCTCCACTCGCTGCCGGTCCGGATCATCACGTTCCCGGTGATCACCTGGGTCCTCTTCGCCGCCGTGATGTGGGGGACCCATTTCTCGCCGATCTTCGAACGCTCGCTCGAGGAGCCGACGGTCCACCAGTTCGAGCACCTGCTGTACATCGTCACCGCCTGCCTGTTCTGGTGGCCGGTGGTCGCGCTCGACCCGAGCCCCTGGCGGATGCGCGAGCCCGCGCGGATCCTCTACACGTTCCTCCAGATGCCGCAGAACACGTTCCTCGGCCTGGCGATCATCAGCGCCCCAGCGCCGCTCTACTCGCACTACGCGACGCTCGGCCTCGACTGGGGCCCGGGGCCGCTCGGCGACCAGCAGATGGCCGGGGCGGTCATGTGGGTCGTCGGCGACCTCGTCTTCCTCGTCGCGATCCTCGGGATCGTCGTCGGCTGGATGCGCCGGGAAGAACGGGAGTCGGCCGCGGCCGACGCGCGCGAGGATCCCGCGCGGGCGGCGATCCGCGAACGTGAGACCCGGCTCGCCGAACGTCTCGCCCGGGAGCGAGGCGAGAGCTAGGGATCCTCGCCCTCAGCCCGGGATCGGGCTCGTCAGGAGCTGGCGATAGCGGTCCGGGTCGACGTTCCCGCCGCTGACGATCGCGACCACCGGCCCGGTCTCGTCGGCCAGACCTGTCTCGTCCGCCCGATAGCGCAGCGCCGCCACCGTCAACGCACCCGAGGGCTCGACGACGAGGCGGGCCTCCTCGGCCGCGATGCGTACGCCCGCGGCGATCTCCGCCTCCGACACGGTCACGATCCGATCGAGGAGCGCGCTGAGATGGGCGAACGTGCGCACCCCGAGCGACTGGGTCCGGGTCCCGTCGGCGATCGTCCGGCTGACCCGCTCAGCCGGCCACTCGACGATCCTGCCGGCCTCGAGCGA
This sequence comes from uncultured Chloroflexia bacterium, assembly GCA_963744115.1. Lineage (GTDB taxonomy): Bacteria > Chloroflexota > Limnocylindria > Limnocylindrales > CSP1-4 > Chersky-267. Next base: position 308,414 of record CAVUSI010000003.1, read on the forward strand.
CTCGCGAGCGTCGGCGGCCAGCTCCGGCTCCACGCCGATGATCCGACAGGCGGGCCGGACCGCCCGGACCGCGGCGGCCACGCCGCTCGCCAGGCCACCACCGCCGATCGGGACGAGGACCGCGGCCACGTCCGGCAGATCCTCGACGATCTCGAGCCCGCAGGTGCCCTGACCGGCGATGATCCGGTCGTCGTCGTAGGGCGGGATGACCGTCAGGCCACGCTCCTCTGCCAGGCGTTCGGCGACGAGCCGGCGCTCCTCGCTGGCCGGCCCGACCACGACGATCTCGGCCCCGTCCGCCTCGACGCGACGGCGCTTGATCTCCGGCGAATCGGACGGCATGACCACGACGGCCCGTGCGCCGAGCAGGCGTGCCGCCCGGGCCACGCCCTGTGCATGGTTGCCGCTCGAGTAGGTGATCACCCCGCGGCCGCGCGCCTCCGCCGGGAGGCTGGCGACGGCGACGTAGGCGCCGCGGATCTTGAACGCCCCGATCGGTTGGAGCGACTCGGCCTTGAGGTAGCGCCGTGGCGTCGGCCCGAACGGGAGCAGCGGGCTGCGGAGCGCGACCCCGTCGAGCGTCCTGGCGGCCGACCTGATGTCGTCGATCGAGACCAGGCGCGCGGCGTCGACGGCAGGCCGGGTCATCGGCCGTCGGCCGCCAGCTTCTGGCAGGCGATGCAGTAGGCCGCCCAGGGAAGGGCCTCGAGGCGCGCCGTGGCGATCTCGTTGCCGCACCGGAGGCACGTCCCGAAGGTTCCGGCGTCCAGCCTCGCGAGGGCGGCATCGACCAGCTCGAGCTCCTTGGTCGCCTTGTCGTGGAGGGCGAGGTCGCGCTGCTGCGCGAACACCTGGCTGGCGGCGGCCGCCTGCGAGCCGTAGGTCATCTGACCGGGCGCCTCGATCCCGGCGTCGAGCTCCGCACGGAGCCTGACGCGTTCGGCGTCGAGTGCGGCGCGAGCGGCCTGGGCGACGACGGGGTCCATCTCGCGGATGCTACGCCGCGGTCCGCCGGGCCGTCGGGTCCGGTATACTCCCTGGGAGTACCGGTCGCACGGCGCCGGACAGGGACCGAGGACGACGACGATGATCGACGAGCGACCGAAGATGGCGACCGACCCGGTGTGCGGGATGACCGTCGACACGAGCACCTCCCAGCTCTCCGTGGCCCACGACGGCAAGGTCTACTGGTTCTGCGGACGCGGCTGCCTGCTCGAGTTCCGCGACGATCCCGACAAGTACCTCGACCCGGCGTACACGCCGTCGATGTGAGCGCGGGGTCCGCGGCACGAGTGCCGGACCGGCCGCCGGCGCGCCGTCCGAGGAGCCGCGCCCCGATAAGCCGCAGCTAAGCGGTCGTCGGCACACTCGAAGTCCGACCCACATCCGCGACGAGGGTCGCGGCAGGGATCGCCCAGGGGCACGAGGAGACGATGTGCCCATGTCCAGACTCCGGGATCCGCGGACGGTCGTCGGCGGCGTGCTCGTGACGGTGGGTGTGCTGTTCGCCTGCGTCGCGATGACCCAGGGCCCGGCGCTTGCCGGGATGCGCTGGGACGCATCCGGGCATCGGACCTCGGCGGCAGCAGGCGGCGGTCAGCGGTTGACCGCAGCCGCGCCGGTGGTGTCCGAGCTCAGCCGCTGAGCGAAGTAGACCGGGATCACCGACAGGAGGATCAGACCGAGCGCCACCACATTGACGATGGGCCGTTGGTTCGGCAGCCGAAGGTGATTGAGGATCCAGATCGGGATCGTCTCCTGGGTCCCGGCGGTGAAGGTCGTGACGATGACCTCGTCGAACGACAGCGCGAAGGCAAGGAGCGCAGCGGCGATGATCGCGGTCCGGAGCACCGGGAAGGTGACGTGTCGGAACGTCTGCCAGGTATCAGCGCCAAGGTCCATCGACGCCTCTTCGATCGAATGGGACGATCGGCGGAGCCGCGCGATGACGTTGTTGTAGACGACGACCACGCAGAACGTCGCATGGCCGACGACGATGGTCAGCGTCCCGAACGGGACGCCGAAGTTGTGGAAGCTCGCGTTGAGCGCCATTCCCGTGATGATCCCGGGCAGGGCGATCGGCAGGACGAGAGCGAGTGAGAGCACGCCACGTCCGAAGAACCGGAAGCGGTGGACGGCCAGTGAGACGAGCGACCCGAGCAGCAGCGCGAGGAGCGTCGCCTCGAGCCCGACCGTGACCGAGAGGACGAAGGCGTCGCGGACGCTCGTGCTCGCGAATGCCTCGCCGAACCACTTGAGGCTGTATTCCTGGATCGGCCAGATCTGGACGCGTTGCGCGTTGAACGCATAGAGCCCGATGACGACCAGCGGCAGATACAGGAAGCCGAGCGTGAGCCCGGTCGCGACACGGAGAAGGACCCGGCTCACGCCCCTGCCTCACAGTTCATCGAACGCTCCGAAGTGACGAGCGACCAGCAGGTAGATGGCCATGATCCCGACCGGGACGAGGGCGAACGCCGCGGCGAACGGGATGTCGCCGGCTACACCCTGGCTCTCATAGACGACGTTGCCGATGAACTGGGTGTTCGAGACGAGCGCCGGGATGATGTAGTCACCGAGCGTTAGGGAGAAGGTGAAGACGGATCCGGCGACCAGCGCCGGCATCGCCAACGGGAGCACGATCCGCCGGAACGTCGGCCCACCCTTGGCTCCCAGATCGGCCGATGCCTCGAGATACGACGTCGGAATCCGCTCGAGACCCGCATAGATCGGCAGGATCATGTAGGGGAGCCAGATATAGATGAAGACCACGGTCATCGACAGGTCGGACACCCCGAAGATGTCGCCGAACTGATCGAACCCGAACTGCTTGAACCCCCAGTCGAACAGTCCGTTAGGGGCGAGGATGACGCGCCATGCGTAGATCTTGACCAGGTAGCTGGCCCACAACGGGAGCAGGATCGACATGAACAGCAGAGCGCGCCGGCGCGGGGACGCCACCCGGGCCATGTAGTAGGCGATCGGGAAGGCGATGAGGGCGTCGACGACGGTCACGATCGCGGCGACGCCGACGGTCCGGAAGACGATCGCCCCATAGACCGGTTCCGTGAGGATCCGCTGGAAGTTCGCGAGCGTGAACTGCTTGACGACCTCGCCGGTCTGGGGATCGAGCGACCAGAACGCATAGGAGAAGAGCAGCGCCAGCGAACCGAAGTAGACGATCCCGAACCAGCCCGTCGGGGCGATGAGGAGCGCCCCGAGCTTGACCCGCGGGTGGCGGTGGAGCCACCCGAACAGGGATGTCTTCCGGCGCTGGGTCTCGGGCGAAATCGTCGTCATGGAGAGTGCGGTCCGGCTCCCGTCACTCGGGCGAGGCCGGGGATCCGCGCTGGACCCCCGGCCCCTTGGGACTCTGCGTCAGCGGAGCGTCAGCCCCTGACCTTCGTGAACGCGGACACCCATTCGTCGTACGGGATGCAGGTATTGCCCCGGTCGTCGCCGCAGTCCCGAACCGGCGTCTTCCAGAAGCTGATCGCCTTGTAGAACGCCTCGTCCGTGACGTGGTATGCCGTGCAGAAGTCCTTGATCGCGTACGGCTTCGTGCTCGTATTCAGGATGTCGCAGGCCTTCGGGTTGGCGGGTGCCTCGCCGAAGAACTCGGCCACCTGCGCCTGGACCTCCGGCGTGACCATCCACGCCATCCATTTGAGCATGCAGTTCGGGTGCTTCGCGTATCGAGAGAGCATCCACGTATCGGACCAGCCGGTCATTCCCTCGGTCGGGACGACGGCCTCGACGGGGATGCTGGCGGCCTTCAGGGCGTTGGTCTGGTATTGCCAGCTGGTCCCGATCGTCGACGCTCCGCTCGTGAAGTTGTCGATCTCATTCGTATAGGTCTTCCAGGCCTGGCCGATGAAAGGCCGCTGAGCGGTGAGGAGCGCGACCGCCGCGTCGAACTGGTCCTGCGTGAGCTCGTATGGGTCGGTGATCTTGAGATCAGGTTGATGGGTCTTGAGGTAGAGCGCCGCATCGGCGAGGTAGATGGCCGCCTCATATGCGGTGACCTTGCCCTTGTACGCGGCCATCTTGGCCGGATCGAAGACCGCATCCCAACTCGTCGGCGCCGTGTCGAACTTGTCCGTGCGATACATCAAGGTGTTGCCGCCCCAGCCGTGCGAGATCCCGTAGTGATATCCGTTGACTGTGTTGTTGGCGGGGCTCTGGAGGAACGGGGTCAGATCCTTGAAGTCCGGGATCAGGGCCGGGTCGACCGGCGCGACCTCGGCACGATCGATCAGTCGATTGGACGCGTCTCCGGAGGCCGACACCCCGTCGTATACACCGTGGCCCTGGGACATCAGCGTGTACATCTCATCGGAGGTGTCCGCCGTCTTGACGGTGACCTTCGAGCAGTCCGGATTGGCTTTGATGAACGGGTTGACCCAGTCATACGCCGGGTCGGTCTCACCACGCTCCGCGTAGCCGACCCAGGTCACCAGGTCGAGCTCGCCCTCGCCCGGGCCGATCGACGCCACGGGCGTCTCGCTCGCCGGCGCGCTGGCCGGGACCTCGCTGGCCGCTGCCTGGCTGGGCGCTCCTTGGCTCGCGGGAGCGCTGCTGGCCGCCGGCGATGTCGTCGCCGACGAGCAGGCCGCCGCCAGGATCGCGATGACCGCGGCCGCGACGAGTCCCTTGCGCTTGACCATGATCCGACCTCCTCCTCCTCCGTTCCGGTCAGTCACCGACCGGGAAGTTGAATTGCCGCTTCCAGATCAGGCGGACCGCCCGGCCCTGTGCGGCCAGGGCCTCCATCGACGAGATCGACTGGTTCTGAGCCGTCACGACGAGCTCGCCGCCGGCATCGAGGGCGATGATGTAGCGGGTGTCGGGGCCGAGATAGATGACCTCGCGGACCGTGCCGGTCGCGGATGTCTCGTCATCGGCGACCGGGTCACCCGGGGCGGCCAGCCGGATCTTCTCGGGGCGGACGGTGAACGTGCCCGCCAGCCCGACGATCCGCTCGGCGACCTCGCCCCGAAGCAGGTTCGAGGTCCCGACGAACCCGGCCACGAATGCCGTCCGGGGTCGCTCGTAGACCTCCGCCGGGGAGCCGATCTGCTCGACCAGGCCGCGGTTGAAGACCGCGATCCGATCGCTCATCGTCAGCGCCTCCTCCTGGTCGTGGGTCACGTAGATGAACGTGATGCCGACCTGCTGCTGGATCGCCTTCAGCTCGATCTGCATCTCCTCCCGGAGCTTGAGATCGAGCGCTCCGAGCGGCTCGTCGAGCAGGAGGACCCTCGGCCGGTTGACGAGCGCCCGGGCGAGCGCGACGCGCTGGCGCTGGCCGCCCGACAGCTGTCCGGGCCGGCGCCCGTCGTACCCCTCGAGTCGGACCATCCGCAGGGCGTCGGCGACCTGCCTGGCGCGATCCGCCTTGGGGACCTTCCGGATCATCAGCCCGTAGCCGACGTTGTCGCCGACCGTCATGTGCGGGAACAGGGCGTAGTCCTGGAAGACCGTGTTGACGTCGCGCTCGAAGGGAGCCTTGCCGGTGACGTCCTGGCCGTGGAGCAGGACGCGACCGGCGGTCGGCTCCTCGAATCCGGCGATCATCCGGAGCGTCGTCGTCTTGCCCGAGCCCGACGGCCCGAGCATCGAGAAGAACTCACCGTCGAGGATCTCGAGATCCACGCCGGCGACCGCCTCGACCTCGCCGAATCGCTTGTGGACCCCTTCGAGGCGCACGGCCGCGGCCGCCGTCGGGGCGGCGGTCCGACTGGCGTCCCTGTCGCCGGAGAGGGTCGGGACCGTCAAGCGTCTCCTCGGGTGACCGGGACAGACGTCGGCGGGCACCCACCGACGGGTCGCAAGGGGTTCGTCCGAACGCGCGAGTCCGGGCACTGTGGCGCGTCGGGCGCGCCGATGTCAAGCACGACGAGACCGCCTAGACTCGCCACCGATGCTGGCCCTCGGGACGCTCCGCGCGCCGTTCCTTCTGGTGGTCCTGGCGGCGAGCGTCATGGCCTGCGCGAGCTCGGCCCCGGTCGCGACCCCGCCCATCTCGCCGGGGACCGCGGTTTCCCCGCGGGAGGTCAACATCATCGCGCGCGAGTACCGCTTCGATCCCCCGTCGATCGACCTTGTCCCGGGCGAGACGGTGCTGTTCCACATCATCGATGGCGGGCTCGAGACCCACGAGGTCGTCATCGGCGATGCGGCCGTCCAGGATGCCTGGGAGGTCGCCGAAGCCGCCACGGTCGGCGCGCCGCCCGGTCCCACCCCGCTGGTCAGCGTCCCGCCGGGCCGCCAGGGTCTCCGTGTCGTCGTCCGCTCGGGTGAGCGTGTCGACGTGACGTGGACGGTCCCGACCTCGACCGACCCGCTCGTCGTCGGCTGCCACATCCCGGGTCATTGGGAGAAGGGGATGCAGGTCCCCGTCCATTTCGTGACGCCCGCTTCGTGACGCCCGGCGGTCGAGGGCGGCTCGGTGATACGCTCTCCGCTGTCCCGCGGAACGTGCTGCGAGGACCGGTCGAGACGATGCTCCAGGGAGAACAACCCGAATGACCTATGTGATCGCCGAGCCGTGCGTCGACGTACTGGACGCGTCGTGCGTATCGGTCTGCCCGGTCGACTGCATCCATTTCGAGGAAGGCACCGACCGGAAGCTGTTCATCGACCCGAACGAGTGCATCGACTGCGGCGCCTGCGAGCCCGAGTGCCCGGTCAACGCGATCTTCCCTGAGGAGTCGCTTCCGGTCGAGTGGGCGGCCTACACCCAGGTCGACGCGATCTGGTTCACGGACAAGGCGGCTGCGCGTGCGGAGGTCGACCGGCTCAAGCCGGCCTGACCTGGGCGGGTCCGCCGGGACGCCGCCCAGCGTCGACCGGCCCGGACATCCCTCATGCGGATCGTCTCGCTCCTTCCCTCGGCGACCGAGATCGTGTTCGCCCTGGGTCTCGGCGACGAGCTGGTCGGCCTGACGCACGAATGCGACTGGCCGCCCGAGTCGGCCGGGATCCCGGTGGTCACCCGGAGCACGCAGGACCTGGCCGGGCGGTCGTCCCGCGAGATCGACCGGCTGGTCGGCGAGGCACTCCACGGTGGGTCGTCGCTGTACGAGCTCGACGAGGAGGCATTGGCCGCGACCGAGCCCGACCTGATCCTGACCCAGGAGCTGTGTGAGGTCTGCGCGGTCGGGTATCGAGAGGTCAACGAGGTCGCCCGCGCCATCGACGCCGACATCCGCGTCGTCTCACTCGAACCGACGTCGATCGAGGGCATCCTCAACTCGATCTCGACGGTCGGGGCGATGACCGAAGCCGAGGACGCGGCCGTCGACGTCGTCGCCGAGCTGCGTGAACGCTTGCGCAAGCTCGAGACTCGCCAGGCCCGGCGTCGTGAGGGCGGTCAGCCGGCCGTCCGGGTCGTCGCCCTCGAGTGGCTGGACCCGCCGTTCGCGCTCGGTCACTGGGTGCCGGAGCAGGTCCGGCGTGCCGGCGGCTGGGACCTGCTCGGACGCGAGGGCGAGAAGTCGATCTCGACGACCTGGGAAGCGATCCGTGCAGTCGACCCGGAGACGCTGATCCTGATGCCGTGTGGCTACCACCTCGCCGAGACCGTGGCAGAGTGGGAACAGACCCCGAGACCGACGTTCTGGCGCGAGCTCGAAGCCGTCCGGCGTGGCCAGGTCTTCGCGGTCGACGGCTCGTCCTACTTCTCTCGGCCGGGCCCGCGGGTCATCGACGGGATCGGGCTGCTGGCGGAGATCTTCGACCCGGATGGGTTCGTCGAGACGTCGCCGCTCGGAAGCTGGACGCCGCTCGTCTGACGACGGGCGAGAGCGACATGCCGTTCCGGCCTACGTTCGAGTGCCTGTGGTGCGGAAGGCCCTGGACGGTCCGGGGTCCCGACGACCTCGAGGGGTTCGCCCAGCTCTGTCCGGACTGCGTCGGCAGGGCGGGCGAGAACGGCTTCCTGCGCTTCCGCCTGAAGGCCGCCCTTGACGAGCGGGCACAGGCGATGAGGCAGGCGTCCGCCTCCGCCGGGTCGGCCACGCCCCCGGTCCCCGCCTTGCCCGATGCTCCCGCCACGCCCCCGGTGTCGGCGGTCGTCGCGACAGACCTGTCGTCCGAGATGATCGCCTACTACGCGGCGCGCGCCGGCGAGTACGACGACTGGTACCTGCGCCGCGGCCGCTACGCTCACGGTCCGATCGATGACGCGGTCTGGACCGCCGAGCTCGACCAGGCGACGCTGTGGCTCGACGGCCTGCCGCTGGCCGGCGAGATCGTCGAGCTCGCCGCGGGCACGGGTTGGTGGAGCCCGCTCCTCGCCTCGAAGGGCGACCTGTCGATCTACGACGCGGCGGAGGCACCGCTCGACCGCGCTCGCGATCGCCTGCTGGCGCACCGGCTGCGGGCCCACATCCACGTTCGCGACGCCTGGGCCGAGCCGGACCGGAAGGTCGACGCCGTGTTCTGCGGGTTCTGGCTGAGCCACGTGCCCGACGAACGGCTGAGCGAGTTCCTCGACCTGGTCCGCCGCTGGCTCAAGCCGGGTGGACGGTTCGCCTTCATCGACTCGGGGTCGGATCCGGCGTCCGGTGCGACCGACCAGCCCGACACGCCGGCGGACGAGGTCGCGGTCGGCATCGACCGGCGGCGTCTGGCCGATGGCCGCGAGTTCCGGGTGATCAAGGTCCGCCGCGACGCGGCACGACTCGGTCGAGCGCTCGTGGCGGCGGGGTTCAGCGCCGTGGACGTCGGTGCCACGCCACGCTTCTTCGTGCTCGGGGTCGCGATCGCCTAGCCCGGCTCGAACCCGGCCCGGCCGGCATGGGTCGACACGTATACTCGTGGTCATGTCCCCCCTGTCGAAGCGGACGATCGCGACGGTCGGATCCGGCGTGATGGCCGAGGCGATGATCGCCGGGCTGCTGCGCGGCCAGCTCGTCGGGCCCGAACGGGTCGTCGCCAGCCACCCGCGCGCCGAACGCCGTGAGGAGCTCGATCGTCTGTACGGGATCCGAACGGTCGCCTCGAACGCCGAAGCGGTCGTCGGCGCGGACGTGATCCTGCTGGCGATCAAGCCCCAGATGCTGGCGCGGGTCGGTGCCGAGCTGCGGCCGCACCTGCGCGACGACCAGCTCGTCCTGTCGGTGATCGCCGGCGCGACCACGACCGCGCTCGAGGGATTCCTCGGTCATCGCCGGATCGTCCGGAGCATGCCCAACACCCCCGCCCGCCTCGGGCGCGGCGTCACGGTCTGGTACGCGACGCCGGAGACCACGGCCGAGCAGCGCGCCCAGGCGAGCGCCCTCCTCGGCGCACTCGGGATGGAGCTCGAGGTCGACGACGAGAAGTTCGTGGCCATGGCGACCGCCGTATCGGGGACCGGCCCGACCTACGTCTTCCTGGTCATGGAGGCGCTGGTCGATGCGGCGGTCCACCTGGGCTTCCCGAGGCACGTGGCCCATGACCTCGTCGTCGAGACGCTCGAAGGCAGCACCTATTTCGCGAAGCAGTCGGGCGATCATCCGGCCGTCCTTCGAAACATGGTGACGTCGCCCGGCGGAACGAGCGCAGCCGCGCTCCACGAGCTCGAGTCGGGCCGCTTGCGGACGGTCCTGTCCGAGGCCGTCTGGGCGGCGTACCGGCGGACCGTCGAGCTCGGGGACCAGCTCGAGGCCAGCGCTTCCGCCGAGCCGGGGACGCCCGCCCGGCGATGATGGAGCTCGGATCGACGGTCCACGTCCGTCCGCGCCCGGCCCGCGGCCGGATGCCTCGATGAGGGCCGAGGCGCCTCCGCCACCGGCCGTCGAGACCCGATCCTCGCCGGGAGAGCCGATCACCGTCGAGCGCCTCACTGCCTTCGATCCGCCCCGCGAGTACCGACTCCACCCGCGGGACCGGTCGGTCGCCTTCACCGACGAAGCCGGTGGGGCACGGCAGCTGTTCGTGATGTCGCTGCGCGGAGGAGCCCCGAGCCAGGTGACCGCATCCGAGCTCGACACCTCGGATCCGCAGTGGTCCCCGGATGGGCGCCGGCTCGCCTTCGTCCGCGATCGCGCGATCTGGGTCGTCGACGCCGACGGGTCGCGGCAGGTCCGGGTGACGGCGCATCCCGGCGGCGACGCGCGACCTCGATGGTCACCCGACGGCCACCGCCTTGCCTTCATCTCGCGGCGGCGCGGCTGGTCGCAGATCTGGCTCATCGACGCTCCGGTTCCCCGCCGAGGCCGACCGCGGACGAACCCGAGGCCTGTCGAGCCCACCGCGCTGACCGCCCCGGGGCTCGATGTCGATGAGTACTGCTGGTCGCCCGACGGGTCGCGGATCGCGCTGGCTGCGGAGCGCGAGGATCACGACTGGTGGTCCGCGCTGTCGGTGGTCGATGTCGCGAGTGGGGCTGAGCACCGGATCCCGCCCGGGGACGCCTGGGAGTGTGGGCCGAGCTGGGCGTCGGACGGGTCGCTGCTCTTCCTCTCGGATGCGGACGGCTGGTTCCAGGTCGTGCGGGTCGACACGAGCCTGCGCGGGCGGACCGTGCTGACTGCCGCCGGTCGCGATCATGGCGAGGCCGGCGGGTCGTTCGGGTTCGTGCCGATCGCATCGCCCGATGGGAGTCGCTTCGTCCACTCGGAGATCCACGACGGGACCGCCGACCTGATCGTCGCGTCGATGGCCGGCATCGGTGTGGTCAAGCGACCGCGGGGTCGGCCGCCGAAGCATCCGCGGCCGGTCGCCTCGACCGGGGCGACCGTCGTGGTCAACCCGTGGCCCGGACGATGGCTGGCGCTCGACTGGACGGCCGACGGCGCATGGGTCGCCGCTGTCGGCGAGAACGAGCGCCGGCCGCAGGAGCTGTGGCTCCTGCCCGTCCCGGGCGTGGCGCCCGAGGGCTCCCGGCCGCGCCCGGTGACCGACTCGCTCCCGGCGGTGCTGCGCAGCGCGAGGTTCGCCGACGCCGAGCGGATCGGGTTCCCCGCTCGTGACGGCCTCCCGCTCGAGGGCAACCTCTTCCGACCACCCACGGCGACCGGGAAGCGCGGCGGGCGTCGTGTCCCGACGGTCGTCTACCTTCACGGCGGCCCGACCGCGCAAAGCTATCGCGCCTGGCTGCCGTTCAAGCAGATCCTGGTGCGGGAGGGCTTCGCGGTCCTCGACATCGACTACCGCGGGTCCACCGGGTACGGACGCCCGTTCCGGTTGGCGAACGTCGGGGACTGGGGCCAGGCCGACACTCTCGACTGCATCGACGCGGCGCGCTGGGCGGCCGCGCAGCCCTGGTCCGACGGGCGATCGATCGCGTACGGCGGGTCGTACGGCGGTTACCTTGCGCTGTCCGTCCTGGTCGAGGAGCCCGGTATCTGGCAAGCCGGCGTCGACCTCTACGGGGACTCGGACATCGCGGAGGCCTATCGACACTGCGATCGCCCAGGCCGGCTCGATCTCCATCGGATGATGGGAGCTCCGGACGATCCTGGGCGGGCCGGCGACTACCGGCGCGGCTCGCCGGTGTATCGCGCCGAACGGATCGAAGCTCCGCTGCTGCTGATGCATGGTCGCAAGGACAAGCGCGTCGTCCCGCTGATGACCGAGCGGATGGTCGAGGCGCTGGTCATCGAGGACAAGGTCCACGAGGTGCACTGGTACGACGACGAGGCCCACGGCTGGATCCGACGCGAGAACCGGCGCGACGCGTGGAACCGGATCCTGGCCTTCCTGCGCCAGCATGTTCCCGAGGCGCCGGCGCGCGATCGAGGGTAGGCCTCGGAACGACGGGATCGGAGCGGGTCGAGGTCGGGCCGGGTCGCGACGGGACCACGCTGACGCGGAGTCTACGCCGCGATCGTCAGCGGTCGACCGCCGTCGCTGCGCTCGAGCCGAGCGTCTCGGACAGCTGGACGACGTGGCCCTCGGCGTGGCTCGTCACGAACCGCTCGAGGATGTCGCCGACCGACATCTCGCCGAGGGTCGGATGCCGGCCCCGCCGGCCGAAGTCGGCCGTCGTCATCCCGGTGAGCCTGCGCGCGTACCGCTCGACGGCGGCGTCGATCCGATCGAGGAGCTCGGCGGGCGGGAGGGTCCGGTCTCGCTCGATCGTCAGGACGCGCAGCCGATCCGTGGCCGTCCGGCCGAACGGGACAGGTTCCGGCGAGCCATCGAGGATCCGGGCGACCTCGCCGAGCCAGAACGGTAGCATCTCGGTCACGTGGGCGAGGACCTCGGTCGGACCCCACTCGGACTCCGGCCCCGCATCGTGCTCGACGTCGTGGAGCGGCCAGGGCCGCCCGGCCTCGAGCTCGCTGCGGAACTCGCCGAAGCCCCGCGAGGCGGCCCGCAGCCGCGCAACGGTCGCGCTGGTGCTTTCCATCCCGCGCAGTGTCGCATGCTGGGCTCAGCCGCACCCCGCGTCCAGCCGCATGGGGCCGAGGGCTATGCCGCTGGTCCGGCGTCGACGCCGCGGACCACCGTGCTCATACTGGACGGCCACAGTCCCGAACGGTCGCCAGGAGGCTCTTGCGATGACCGATACGGCCGCCCGTTCCGCTGCGCGCGGAGCGGCGAACCAGGCCGGGGCGCGGATCGACCGCGACGCCTATGCCAAGGCGGGCGACTTCCTGCCGCTCCAGGGGATCGACCACATCGAGTTCTGGGTCGGCAACGCCCGGCAGGCGTCCGCCTACTACCGAGCGCTGTGGGGCTTCGCGCCGGTCGCCTTCAGCGGTCTCGAGACCAAGGTCCGCGACCGGGCGTCGTACGTCATGGTCCAGAACGGGATCCGGTTCGTGCTGACCGCGCCGCTCACCCCGGACGGCGAGATCGCCGAGCACGTCCGTGCCCACGGCGACGGCGTCCACGACATCGCCTTCGCGGTCGACGACGTCGAGGCGGCCTGGCGAGCGACCACCGAGCGCGGTGCGGTCTCGGCGCTCGTACCGACCGAGCTGGACGGAGGCTCGGACGGCGTCCTCCGCACGGCGTCGATCCAGACCTACGGCGAGACCCTCCACTCGTTCGTGGACCGGAGTGCGTACCACGGTGCATTCGCCCCGGGCTATCGCCGGGTCAAGGCGGCCGCGGCGGCCGCCGGCGGCCTGTCGCTGCTCGAGGTCGACCACTGCGTCGGTAACGTCGCGCTCGGGGAGATGGACCGCTCGGTCGCCTTCTACCGCGACGTCATGGGCTTCAGCCAGCTCATCCACTACGACGACAAGGTCATCCACACCGACTACTCGGCGTTGATGAGCAAGGTCATGACCAACGGCAACGGCCGGATCAAGTTCCCGATCAACGAGCCGGCCACCGGCAAGAAGCGCAGTCAGATCCAGGAGTACCTGGACTGGTACGGGTCGCCCGGCTGTCAGCACATCGCCTTGCGGACCGAGGACATCGTCGGGACCGTCCGCCGGCTGCGCGACAACGGGGTCGAGTTCCTCGGCCTGCCGCACGAGTACTACGCGACGCTGGCGGAGCGGGTCGGCGACGTCGGCGTCCCGATCGACACGCTCGAGGAGCTCGGCATCGAGGCGGATCGCGACGAGGAGGGTTACCTCCTCCAGATCTTCACTCGGCCGGTCCAGGACCGCCCGACGTTCTTCTTCGAGATCATCGAGCGGCACGGCTCACGCGGCTTCGGCGTCGGCAACTTCAAGGCGCTGTTCGAGGCGATCGAGCGCGAACAGGCCAAGCGCGGGAACCTCTGAGTCGAGGCTCCCGCGCGGACGGTCGGTCCACGAGCGAACGCTCGGAGCCGTCAGGGGACGGACAGCCGCATGCTCTGGACGATCGGCATGGCATCCGTGGTGAGTTGGTCGAATGCCACCTTGTCACTCGCGTGGATGACGACGAGGATCGTCGACGAGCCCATGTCGAGGAAGACCATCCGGGCCTTCGCCGGTCCGACGATGCCCCAATAGCGTGAGCCTACGGGGTTGGAGATGAGCATCGCCGCGGGAAGCGGGCCCGTCAGATCGGGGCAGGTCTTGGCCCACGATGGAGCGAGGCCTACGTCGATCATGGAACCGCTGTGACCGCCGATCGAGACGGGCGTCGGCGTGGTCGTCACCAGACCCGGATGTGCACGCAGCCACCCGATGAAGTCGTTGACCGCGGAGCCGATCGCCGTGTCCCGCGCCGCGGTGCATGTGCCGTCCTGGGTGGCCACCCGCGGATCGATGAACACGTCGATCCAGCCACCTGATGTGGCGTTCGCCGCAGTCCCCGGCGAAGCGAGGACGTACGTGTCGCCCTGGTCGACCGTGTTCCGCCAGCCGGCCGGGACACTGAACGACAACGAAGCATCGGACAGGCCGCCAGCATGATCTCCTGGGCTCAGTGGTCCCGAGCAGAGGTAGGCATCCCCGTCGCAGGCGAGCGACGGGTCGCCCGGCTTGATGGTGTCAGTGGGCTGTGGGCTTGAGCTTGTGGGCGCGGGGGTCGGCGAGGCGCCGACGATCGCTGGATTCGAGGTTCGACCGAAGGCCGAGAACCCGGCCGCAGCCACGGCGATGACGACGACCGCGACGACGGCGACGAGTGCCGCACGTGCATTGACTGACACGGGAATCTCCCTCAGAAGGAAGCGCCACGCGGGTCGCTGGGACTGACGTTCGATGCGGGCGGTGACGACGTCGAGGACCCGGTCGGGGGCCTCGGTCGCGCCGTCGCCCAGCCAGCGGTCGAGAAGGCGGTCGATGTCGTGTTCGTGGGTCATGCCGGACGACCTTCCCTGACCATGGCCCGAGCGTCCGCCTCGAGAGCGGCGCGCATGGCGCGATGGGCGTGATGGAGTCGAGAGCGGGCCGTCCCCGCCGGGATGCCGAGCGTCTCGGCGATCTCGGACAGTCCATAGCCCGCGTAGTGATGGAGCACGAGGATCGCCCGCTGCTCGGGCGGCAGCCGTCGGAACCCGCGTTCGAGCTGGTCACGATCGGCGACGGTCAGAAGCTCGTCGGGGGCCGCCGGACCGTCGATCGGCAGGACCCGCAGGTTGGCGACCCGGCGGCGCTCACGCGTCGCGTGGGTCAGGCAGCTGTGGACGACGAGACGGTGCAGCCACGCGTCGAACCGGTCCGGATCGCGGAGTCCCTTCAGGTCGCGCCAGGCGATCACCAGTGCGTCCTGGAGGGCATCCTCGGTTCGGTCGACGTCGCGCAGGATCCGTTGCGCGATCGCGAAGAGTCGGTCCATGCGAACGCGGATCAGGTCGACGTAGGCCTCCCGATCCCCGTTCCGTGCCGCCTCCACGAGATCGCGATCCACCCTGCTCCGCCTCTTTCTGCGCCCAACGGGGGGCGCCGTCCGACTCTAATGGCGAGGCGTCGGACCGAGACGTTCATTCTTCGGCCCCGCCGCGTTCAACAGCCGCTCTTGCACGACGCCCGGATCGGGCAGCGGCGTCCTCACGGCACACCTCGGCCGAGCCCGCGGCACCCTACCCGACGGTCTCAGGCTGGGTATCCTTTCAGCCACCGATGTCGGTCACCAGGCCATTGAGGGATCGCACCTGGGGGTCTTCGCGGGTCACCATCACCGTGATGGTCGCGAAGGCGGACTTGGTCTGAAGAGGAGGGTCGGCCGTTGTACGCCTGGTTCGTGTTCGCCCACCTCATCGGGCTGCTCGTGTTCGTCGGTGCCCACGGATTCTCGATGGTGACATCGTTCCGGCTCCGGACGGAGCGGAAGGTCGAGAACGTGATCGCCGCGCTCGCGCTCTCGCGGACGGCCACCAACGTCGCGGGGATCGGGTTCATCCTCATGGCGATCGGCGGGATCGCGGCTGCATCCTCGGGTGGCTTCTGGTCGAAGGCGTGGGTCGGGGGATCGGTGCTCGTCCTCGTCCTGGTGACCGCGGCGATGTTCCTCATCGGCTCCCGCTACTACTACCCCGTGCGGGATCGCCTGAGCGGCAAGGACGGCGCCGACCCGGAGCCGATCACCGAGGAGGACCTGGCCAAGCTTCTGGACTCGCGGGTACCGGACACCCTGGCCGCTGTCGGGGGGCTGGGCCTGGTCGTACTCGTGTGGCTGATGGTCCTCAAACCCGGCTGAAGGCCCGACCCGCTTCGCCATCCGGCCCGACCGAAGCCGCTGGCTAGACTGGCGCCATGAAGGTCGCCCACGTCCGCGAGCGCAACGCTCCCGCCGGGACCCCGTACCGGCTTGCAGCCGCGTTCGACCCGGATGCGACCGAGTGGCTCGACCTCGAACCGGCGAGGCGACGGCTGGTCGCGGCCGACCCTCGACGCCCGCACGACGGATCGCTCTTCCGGCACCCGATCTCGACGCTCGACGCCCACCTGGCGGCCGGCTTGCGGGTCGCGGCACTCGGCGAGCTGCTCGACGACTTCGTCCCGGCCGAGGAGGAGGACGAGGCGATCCTCGATCTCGCGGACCTCGTCTTCGGGCCGCCGATCCTCCACCCCACCAGCCTTCGCGACTTCTACGCGTTCGAGCGACACGTCGCGACGGTCTGGGGTCGCCGGAACGCGGAGGTCCCTGAGGCGTGGTATCGGCTGCCGATCTTCTACTTCAGCAATGTCTCCGAGCTCCGCGGGCCGGCCGATCCCGTCTGGGCTCCGCGCGGCAGCTTCGAGCTCGACTTCGAGCTCGAGGTCTGCGCCCTGATCGACACCCCGGCGCGCGACCTCCCGGTGGACCGGGCCGAGGAGGCGATCGGCGGGTTCACGATCTTCAACGACTGGTCAGCCCGCGACCTCCAGCGTGACGAGACGACCGTCCGCCTCGGCCCGGCGAAGGGCAAGGACTTCGCGTCCACGATCGGGCCGTGGCTCGTGACGCCCGACGAGCTCGCGGACGCCAGAGCGCAGGGCGCGACCGGACCCGCCCTGGCCATGGCGGTCGACGTCAGGACGGCCGACGGACCGACGGTGGCGGTCACCCGCGGGTCCTGGTCGACGGCCCACTTCTCGTTCGGCCAGATGCTCGAGCGAGCGTCGGCCGACGTCCGGCTCCGGCCGGGTGACCTGATCGGCAGCGGGACCGTCGGCACGGGCTGCCTGCTCGAGGTCCGCGACGAGACCCTCGGCCGGTATCTCCAGCCGGGTGATGAGGTCGTCGCCCGGATCGAGCGGCTCGGCGAACTCCGGACGCCGATCGTCGAACGGCCAGGCGCGAGCCCTCGATGAGTGCGACCCGGATCGAACGGATGCGGCCGGGGCACTGGCCGGCGGTCCAGGCCATTTACGCCGCCGGGATCAAGTCCGGCGATGCCACCCTCGAACGCGACGTCCCGGAGTGGGAGGCCTGGAACACCGGGCACCGACCCGACGGCCGGTTCGTCGCGGTCGACGGCGACCGGGTGCTCGGCTGGGTGGCGCTGTCGCCGTTCTCGACTCGACGCGCCTACACGGGGGTGGCGTGGCTGAGCGTCTACGTGGCGCCTGACGCACAGGGCCGAGGGATCGGGAGCAGCCTGGTCAGAGCCGCGCTTGAGGCCGCCGATGAGGCTGGCGTCTGGACCCTGATGGTCGGGATCCTGCCCGAGAACGCCCCCAGTCTTGCGCTCCACCGGCGAGCCGGGTTCCGCCGGATCGGCATCCAGCACCGGCTCGGGCGCGACGCATCGGGCCGCTGGCGGGACGTCGTCCTGATGGAGCGGCGGACCGAGTCGGACTGATCCGAGCGCGACCCCGGATCGGGCATCGGGCCGTGCCTCGCGACATCCAGCCCGTAGACTGTGGCCGAGCCAGGGGAGGTCGACTCGGCGATGTTCTACGTCTCGCGCGGCAGGGTCCCGCACAAGCGCCACACCCAGCATCGGGCGCGGGACGGCTCGCTCTACGCCGAGGAGTTGTTCGGGGTCGAGGGGTTCGTCGGTCGGAGCTCCCTGCTCTATCACGTCGTGCCGCCGACCCGGACGCACCGGATCGAGGCGCTCGACTCGGTGGCACTCGAGGAGGCCGATGACGGCGTCCACCGCCACCGGCTGATCGACACGGCCAGCCTGCCGGCCCGCGGCGACGCGATCACCGGGCGGGTCCCCCTGTTCTTCAACGCCGACGTGACGCTCGGCGTCGTCCGGCCGGCCGAGGCCATGCCGGAGACGCTGTTCTACCGGAACGGGGAAGCCGACGAGATGCTGTTCATCCACGAGGGGACCGGGCTGTTCGACAGCGTCTTCGGACCCCTGCGCTACGGCCCGGGCGACTACATCGTCATCCCGATCGGGACCACCTGGCGACTGGCACCGGACGAGGGGTCGGAGCAGCGTCACCTCTGGCTCGAGTGCCCGAGCGAGCTCGAGCCGCCCAAGCGCTACCGGAACGACTACGGCCAGCTCCTCGAGCACAGCCCCTACTCGCAGCGCGATATCCGGGTCCCGCGCGCCGTCCCGGCACGGCGGGATGTCGGCGAGTTCCGCGTCCATGTCAAGGCCCGGGGTCGGCGAACCGCGTACCACTACACGACCCACCCGTTCGACCTGGTCGGCTGGGACGGCTACCTCTGGCCATACATCTTCAACATCGGGGACTTCGAGCCGATCACCGGTCGGGTCCACCAGCCGCCACCGGTCCACCAGACGTTCCAGGCCCACAACTTCGTGGTCTGCTCGTTCGTGCCGCGCAAGTTCGACTACCACCCGCTGGCGATCCCGGCGCCGTACAACCACTCGAACATCAACAGCGACGAGGTCATCTACTACGTCGCCGGCAACTTCATGAGCCGCCGCGGGGTGGACATCTCGAGCTTCACCCTCCACCCGGCCGGGATCCCGCACGGCCCGCATCCGGGCACGGTCGAGGCCTCGATCGGCAAGGAGGCGACCGAGGAGCTGGCCGTGATGGTGGACACGTTCCGGCCGCTGCGGATCACTCGGCAGGCGGCCGGCCTCGACGATCCGCGCTACCCGTTCTCCTGGTTGCCGTCGGCCGACGCGCCCGGCGAGGCCGAGGCACTCGCCGAGCGCGGCCCGGAGGCGTTCCCGGATTGAGGCTGGAGTTCAGTTCGGTCCCTGGCCGTCCGTTCAGGGATCGAACGACCCGACGAGCGAGACGCCCGTCGGGTCGTGGAGCCGGTGCGGACCCGATCAGGGGAAGGTCATCGACTGAACGAGCTTGTCGGCGGCCGCGTCGATCGCGGCATCGTTCACGCCATCCCCCCAGGTGATCGCGAGGATCGTGTCCGTGCCGGTCGGGATCGCGTAGAAGCGATGCTTCTCGTGCGGCCCCATCCCGACCTCCGTCCCGGGTCCTGAGGGTGGTGGGACCTGCTGGCAGCGTGGGCCGAAGGTCAGGTCCCAGCGATACGCCGTTCGACCGTCGACTTCGAGTGAGGTCGTCTTGGATACGGTCGTCTGCGAGCTCGATCTCAGCCACGAATCGATCGCGTCGGGCGTCGCCGGCAGGTCGATCTGGCCCTTGTTGTCATTGCACAGGTCCTTGGCCATGGTCACGTCGTCATGGATCGTGAGGGCGTAGAACCCGTTGGAGTAGACGCGGAGGGTGTTCCCGTCGGCCCACGGATCGCCGGTCACCGCGACGCCGGTGGACGGGAAGCCGGACGGCATCGTGAAGCTCAGTGGCTGACTGAGGCCGCTGGCCCGGTACGTGGTACCGGCCGCCAGGGGACCGACAGCCGCCGGTACCTGGGAGGCTGCAACGGAGGGCGCCGGGGAAGGCGAGTTCGACGGCGCTGGCGAGGGCGCCGGCGACGCGGTCGCGAGCGTGCCGACGGTCGGGGCGCTCTGGCCCCGGCCGACGAGCACGAGCCCGCCGACGAGGACCACGGCGATCACCGCCGCGGCCGCGAGTGCGGTGCGTGACATGGGCTGGATCCTCCACGGGCCGAGAGCGGCCCGCTGTCGCGTTCGATGGACCTCGCCCAGGACAGAATCCAGCACCCGGTCCGGAAGCACGGTCGGCCCGTCCTCGAGCGCGGCTCGGATGAGGCGATCGGGCTCGCGCGGTGCGGTCATGCGGGTCGCTCCTGGGAGAGATTCGGCGTTCGCGCGTCGGCCTCGAGGACCGAGCGCAGCGCCGCCGATGCGTAGTGGAGCCGGGACTTCGCGGTCCCGACGGGGATGCCGAGTCGATCAGCGACCTCGGGCAGCGTGAGCCCGAGGTAGTGGTGGAAGACGAGCACGGCCCGCTGGTCGACCGGGAGCCGGCGAAGGCCCCGATCGAGCTGGTCGCGATCGTTGACGGTCAGGACGTCGTCCGCGGCCATCGCCCCGTCGAGCGGGAGCGCGCGGACGTTCGTCGCCCAACGTCGGCTGCGCCGGGCCTCGGCGTAGCAGGCGTTGACGAGCATCCGGTGGAGCCACGGCTCGAACCGGTCGGGATCGCGCAGGGTCGGGAGCTCCCTCCAGGCCGAGACGAGCGCCGTCTGCACGGCGTCCTCGGCCAGGTCGGCGTCGCGAAGGATCCGATACGCGATCGCCATGCACCGGTCGCCGACCGTGCGAGCCAGGGCGCCGAAGGCCTCCTCGTCACCCTGCCTTGCTCGATCCACGAGTGCACGAAGCACGTTCCACTCCCCATCCCGGACGCGCCCGGAACGGCGCGTCACCCTGAAGATGCTCTGCGGGTGTCAAGGGTTCGATCTTCGACGGTCGAGGCCCGCGGCACGCACCGCGACCCGGAACGTTCAGTCGAGGTCGGGCGACTCGCCGGACAGCGCCCGCGACAAGATCCCAAAGCTCCCGGCGTGCGTCGGCGGAGGACCGTGTCTGCGGGATGCGGTCGAACGGGCGGCGGCGGCGGTCGAGGTACAGCCCGCCGGTCATCCGTCCTGCATCCTCGGCGGCGGCCAGCCAGATGATCGTGTCCGTGCCCTCCTCCGCCGTCCGCGCGTACGGTCCGAGCGCCTCGCGGAATCCGGGCAGTGACGCCGCCAGCCCCGGCGTGTCGGCCCATCCCGGGTGCATCGCATTGGCGACGATGCCGGCCGGACGGAGCCGGCGCGCCCATTCACGCATCAGCGCGACCTGCGCCCGCTTGGCGCGGGCGTACCCGAACGGGCCGTTGTACTCGCCCTCGACGTACTGGAGGTCGTCGAGGTGGAGCCGCTGGGTGTACTGGCCGCCGCTGGTCACCGCCACGATCCGGCTCGGCGGCGCGGCACTCGCCCCGGCCCGAAGCAGGGGCAGGAGCCGCGAGGTCAGGACGAACGGCCCGACGACCATCGTCGCGAAGCTCAGCTCGAAGCCGTCGACGGAGGTCCGCCGGTCCATGAACATCGCCCCGGCGTTGTCGACCAGGACATCGAGGCGCGTCTCGCCATCGAGGATCGCCGCGGCGCCAGCGCGGACGGAGGCCAGCGAACCGAGATCGACCACGTAGCAGGCCACCTCCTCGTTCCCGGACCAGGCGATCAGCTCGGTCTTCGTGCGGTCGAGCTTGTCCGGGTCGCGACCGACCAGGAGGACCCGTGCGCCCATCGCCGCGAGCTCGCTGACCGCGGTCCGGCCGAGCCCTGACGTCGGGCCCGTCACGAGCACCGTCCGTCCGGCGAGCGAGACCCTGTCGAGCCGCTCCCAATCGAACATCCGGCGCCGGAGGTCGAAGCCGATCCGGCTGAAGCTCGGCAGCACGAGCATCTCCAGGACGTCGTCGGCGAGCCCGCGCGGATCCATCGATCACTCCTTCGTGAGGGTCACCCGTGCGCATCGGCCTCCGCTGCGAACCGGTGGATGCACCCATGATGGACCTGAACGGAGGACCCCGACGCCCGTCCTGCACGAGACGATCGAAAGGCCGCTGCGAGCTCGCCCGCCGTGCGGCGGTCAGCCCGGTGGCGTGACGCCGAACAGAGCGAGTCCCGCCTCCAGCCCCTCGATCGCGACAGGCGGCCGCTGCCGGGCGCGCCACGCCTCGATGGTCATCCGGAACCGCTCGGTCTCGCGCGGAACGCCGTCGGGCGCCAGCCGACCGATCCCGTTCGAGGCGTAGCCGAGTGCCCGACTGACTCCGGCCGAGGCCGGATTGTCGAGGAATGCCTCTGTCTCGGCGGCCTCGGCGCCCAGGCCGTCGAAGGCCAGCGCAAGGACGGCACCGCGCATCTCCTTGCCGATCCCTTGTCGCTGGTGCGCCTGCCCGAGCCAGGACCCCGTGTTGACCGTGCGCAGCGAGGCGAAATCGGTCGCGGCGAGCTCCTGGACACCGATCGCCTCACCGCCGACGAAGACGCCCAGGACCAGCGACCACCGGTCGGGTCGCCAGTCGGCCCTCGCCTTCAGGGTGAACTGGAAGAATTCCCGCTCGAATCGCGGGCTCTCCTTGCGGGTCCACGGGAAGGCGAACGGCATCTCGTCGACGGGATGGATCCCCGCCAGCGCGACGGCGCACAGGCGCGCGATCTCGTCCTCGGTCGGCAGGCGCAGCTCGAGCCGGTCGGTCCGCAGGCGCAGGTCGTAGAGCGGCCAGAGCGGGTGGGACATGCGGCGATGATAGGTCGCTCGATCGGGCGCGCCCTACTCGTCTGCGACCCGCAGGGTCACGCTCGCGGGGACGGGCCCGGACGACGTCTGGGCGAGCACGACGCCGGCGATGACGAGGGCGCCCCCGACCAGCTGGATCGGTCCGAGGGTCTCGCCGAAGAGGAGTGAGGCGAGGGTGATCGTCCAGACCGGCTCGAAGGTCGAGATCAGCGAGGCTTGCGCCGCCCCGACTCGACGGGTCCCCGCGTAGAACGTCTGGATGGCGAGGAACGTGCAGACGAAGCCGATGGCGATCATCCCGGGCCAGGCGGCCGCGGGGATCTGGGCCGGCATGACCGGTCGTCCGAAGACGATCGCGAGTGTCCACATCCCGATCGCGGTCGAGGTCATCATCAACGCGGTCGCCACGGTCGTGGAGGCACCGTTGTCGGCCTCGATCCCGATCCGATCGGTGCGCTCGCCGGCGAAGCGGGCCGACAGGACGATCCAGACCGAGTAGATCAGCGGCGACGCGACGATCTCGACCAGGCCGAGCAGCGGCGGGACCTCGCCGGCCGGGATGCCGCCGAGCGCGAGCGCGACGCCGGCGAGCGTCATCGCCAGGGCGACCCACGGGCGTCGACCGACGAGGCGGTGCCCGATCCGGATCGACAGGACCGCGACGACCGCCGGGTAGATGTAGACGATGACTGCGGCCAGGGACGCGGACACGGTTTCCAGGGCGGCGTAGTAGGTGCTCGAGTTGCCGAGGTAGATGATGCCCAGCCCGAACGCGATCGCCACCCGCCGTCGCGACAGGCGCCAGAGGCCGGCCCGTCGCTCCCTGGAGACGAGCAGCCACGCCCAGGCCAGGCTCGCTCCGATCAGGAACCGCCAGGACAGCAGGGTCAGCCAATCGACGCCGGCGCCGTAGACGGGCTTGGCGAACAGGGCACCCGACCCGAACGAGGCCGCCGAGACGAGCACGAGCCCGATCCCGACCAGCCGCTGGCGATCCACGGCCCGAGCCTAGCAGGGCCGAACGCCTCCCCGCCGCGGTCGCGGCGACCACCCCTCGGGCCGCATCTCGGCGGGAACGGACTACACTTCGAGGCGTGGCTGAGCTCACCGAACGCGCCGTCTCCGCGCGCGTCCCGTCCCTCGCTCGCGAGACGCTCCGGGTCGTCAATCGGCGCGACCCGCTGACCGTGTTCGAGGGCACCTCACTCGGGCGCTGCCTGAGCCTGGTCGAGGGGTCCGGCATCGGCGACTCGGTCGTCGTCACGTCACCCGACGGGGTCCTCCGCGGCGTGCTGACGGAGCGTGACATCTTCAAGGTCATCGTCGGCGGCGAGATCGACCTGGATGCGCCGGTCGAGACGCTGATGAACCCGACGCCCCGTACGCTGCGCCTCGAGCAGACCGTCCACGAGGCGATCGCCCTGTTCGCCGACGGGCGCTTCCGGAACGTCCCCCTCGTCGACGACGACGGTCGGGTCGTCGGGATCGTCCGCCAGCAGGACCTGCTCAAGTACCTCGCCGAGGCGTTCCCGGAGGAGCTGCTCAACCTGCCGCCGCGGCCGCACCAGCGGATGAAGGAGACCGAGGGCGCGTGACGACCCCGACCAAGGAACGCGACGTCCCGACCCTGGAGCTTGAGCGGGTCACGATCCGGTTCGCCGGCGACTCCGGCGATGGGATGCAGGTCACGGGCACCCAGTTCACGCGGACCGCGGCCGTCTTCGGCAACGACATCAGCACGCTGCCCGACTTCCCGGCCGAGATCCGGGCGCCGGCCGGCTCGTTGCCCGGCGTGTCGGGCTTCCAGATCAGCTTCTCGAGCTCGGACATCCACACGCCCGGCGACGAACCCGACGTCCTCGTCGCGATGAACCCGGCCGCCCTCAAGGCCAACATCGGCGACCTCCCGCCGGGCGGCGCGCTCATCGTCAACACCGATGCGTTCACCGCGCCGAACCTCCAGAAGGTGGGCTACGGGACCAACCCGCTCACCGACGGCTCGCTCAAGCCGTTCACCGTGTTCGAGATCCCGATCTCGACCCTGAACACCCGGGCCCTGGCCGGCCTGGACATGACCAACAAGCAGATCGACCTGACCAAGAACTTCTTCGCCCTCGGGATCATGTTCTGGCTCTACGAGCGGAGCATGGATCCGACCCTCCAGTGGATCGACCGGAAGTTCGGCAAGCGCCCGGTGATCGCCGAGGCGAACGCCCGGGCCCTCAAGGCCGGCTATGCCTTCGGCGAGACGACCGAGATCTTCCACACCCACTACCGGGTCGCCCCGGCGCACCTCCCGCCCGGCCGCTACCGGAACATCACCGGGAACGAGGCGACCGCCCTCGGGTTCGTCGTCGCCTCCCGAAAGGCGTCCCGCCCGTTGTTCTACGGCTCGTACCCGATCACGCCGGCCAGCGACATCCTCCATCAGCTGTCCGGCTACAAGGAGTTCGGGGTGACGACGTTCCAGGCCGAGGACGAGATCGCCGCGATCGGCTCGGCCATCGGGGCGAGCTACGGCGGAGCCCTCGGGATGACCGGTACGTCGGGACCGGGGATCGCCCTCAAGAGCGAGGCGATGAACCTGGCGGTGATGGTCGAGCTCCCGCTCATCGTCATCGATGTGCAGCGGGCGGGTCCTTCGACCGGGATGCCGACCAAGAACGAGCAATCGGACCTGCTCCAGGTGATGTTCGGGCGGAACGGCGACTCGCCGATCGCGGTCGTGGCACCGGCGACCCCTGGTGACTGCTTCGACATGGCGTTCGAGGCGGTCCGGATCGCGCTCCGCTCGATGACCCCCGTGGTCTACCTGTCGGACGCGTTCCTCGCCACCGGCTCGGAGCCGTGGGCCATCCCGAGCGTCGACGACCTGCCCGACATCTCCGTCCCGAACCGGACCGATCGGGCCGGGTTCCAGCCGTACTCGCGCGACCCGGTCACCCTCGCCCGCCCGTGGGCGGTGCCGGGGACGCCCGGCCTGGAGCACCGGATCGGCGGCCTCGAGAAGGCCGACGTGACCGGCAACGTCAGCTACGACCCGGACAACCACCACCGGATGCAGCTCCTGCGGGTCGAGAAGATCGCCCGGATCGCCGACGACATCGCGGACCTGGAGGTCTACGGACCGGACCGCGGCGACCTGCTCATCCTGGGCTGGGGGTCGACCTACGGCGCCATCCGGAGCGCGGTCGAGCGGCTCCAGGCGCAGGGCCGGAGCGTCGCCCACGCCCACCTCCGCCATCTCAACCCGTTCCCACGGAACACCGGCGAGGTGGTCCGGAGCTACCGTCGGGTGCTGATCCCCGAGGTCAACCTGGGCCAGCTGCTCCTCCTCATCCGGGCGCGCTATCTGGTCGATGCGGTCGGCTACGACCGGGTCCGCGGCAAGCCGTTCCGCATCGCCGAGATCGAGGAGGAGGCCATCCGCCTGCTCGACGACCCGGAGGCCCCCCGATGACCGAACCGACCCTGGCCGGCGATGCCCCCCTGAGTCCCGAGAACGATCGCGTGCTGCAGCAGCTCCAGGCCGCCCTGCCCCTCACCCGCAAGGACTTCGTGTCCGACCAGGAGGTCCGCTGGTGCCCCGGCTGCGGGGACTACTCGATCCTGGCCCAGACCCAGAAGGTCATGCCCGACTTCGGCTACGCCAAGGAGAACATCGTCTTCATCAGCGGGATCGGCTGCTCGGGCCGGCTCCCGTACTACATGAACACCTACGGGTTCCACAGCATCCACGGGCGCGCCACCACGCTGGCGACCGGCCTCAAGGCGGCCCGCCCCGACCTCATGGTCTGGGTCATCACCGGTGATGGCGACGCCCTGTCGATCGGCGGCAACCACCTGCTCCACTCGATGCGCCGGAACGTCGACATCAAGGTCGTCATGTTCAACAACCGGATCTACGGCCTGACCAAGGGCCAGGCGTCGCCGACCTCCGAGTTCGGGAAGGTCACCAAGTCCACGCCGGCCGGCACGGTCGACAACCCGATCAGCCCGCTGACGATCGCGCTGGCCGCGGAGGCCAGCCTGATCGCCCGATCGGTCGATACCCACACCGAGCATCTCCAGGCCACGCTCGACCGGGTCGGCCGGCACAAGGGCTCGGTCTTCCTCGAGGTCCTCCAGAACTGCAACATCTTCAACGACGGTGCCCACCGCGACTTCACCGACCGAGAGGTCCGCGAGGACCGGATGCTGATCCTCGAGCACGGTCGGCCGATGATCTTCGGCAAGGACCGGGACCGCGGGATCCGGCTGACCGGACACCAGCCGGAGATCGTCACGCTCGGCGTCGACGGCGTGACCGAGGCGGACCTGCTCGTCCACGATGAGAGCGACCCGCTGATCGCCTACATGCTCAGTCGGATCTACTGGCCCGAGTTCCCCGTCCCCGTAGGCGTGATCCTCGATGTCAAGCGACCGACCCACGATGAGCTGCTCAGCGCCCAGCTCGAAGAGGCCGTCGCGAAGCGCGGCGTCGGCGACCTCCGCACCCTGCTCGATGGGGGCGAGACCTGGGAGGTGACGGCGTGATCCGGTGTCCGTCCTGCGGCCACGGCAACTACCCGGGTGAGGACTCCTGCGAGGAGTGCGGCGCGGATCTGCGCACGCTTGACGTGCCCCAGGACGCCGTCGACTTCCACGGTCGCCTCCTCGGCGAGCACCTGGACGCGCTCGGCATCGAGATCCCCCCGACGGTCGTCGCCGGGACCAGCGCTCGGGCGGCCATCGCCCGGATGAAGGACGACGGGCTCGAGTGCCTGCTCGTCGTCGACGGCGACCGGGTGCGCGGGATCGTGACCTACCAGGATGCGATCGTGAAGCTGAGCCTGCGGTCGATCGAGGGGATGGTCGTCGACACGCTGATGACCCCGGATCCGGTCGTCCTCCGTCATGACGACACCACCGCGGTGGCGCTGCACAAGATGGCCGTCGGTGGGTTCCGCCACATCCCGATCGTCGAGGACGGGCGGCTTGTCGGGCTGGTCCAGGCGCGCAACCTGTTCGGGCATCTCCTCGAGGTCATCGGGTGACCGAGGGTCGGCCGCCGGGACTCACCATCCTGGCCGACGACCTCATCTGGGGCACGCGCCTGGCATCCATCGCCCGGGCCGCCGGCGCCGTGCCGACGGTGGTATCGAGCGTCGACCGATACGCCGAGGCGCTTCGAGGTGCGGATGCCGCGCTCGTCGACCTGTCGTTCCGACGCTCCGATCCCATCGCGGCGGTCGCCCTCGCGACGGCTGCGGGCGTCCCGGTCGTCGCCGTCGGTCCGCACGAGGACCACGCCGGTCGGAAGCTCGCGATCGCCGCCGGGGCCGGGCGGGTGTACGCGTACAGCAAGCTCTTCGACGATGGCCCGCGCACGGTGGCGGCCTGGCTGCGGCTGCCGGGACCCGCGTCCGAGCCGGCGCCCGACCCGGCGGCAAGCGCCGGGTGAGCGAGGCGCCGGCACGTCCGACCATCCCGCCCGATCGGTTCGGGGAGCGGATCGAACGAGCGCGTGCCGCGGCCGGCCGGGCTGGGTTCGACGCGCTGCTCGTCGGGGTCGGTCCCGATCTCGAGTACCTGACCGGCTATCGAGCGATGCCGCTCGAACGCCTGACCATGCTCGTGGTCCCGACAGCCGGCCCGGCGACCCTCATCGCGCCGCGCCTCGAGCTGACCCCGGCTCGCGGCTGCCCAGCGGCTCGCGGCGGGTTCGTCGAGCTTGCCGGGTGGGAGGAGACCGACGACGCGATCGCGCTCGTCGCCGAGCTGCTGGCGCGGGCGCTCGATCGGTCGGTCGGATCGATCGATCGGCTGGCGGTCAGCGACCGCCTGTGGGCGATGCACGTCCTCCGCCTGATCGACCGGATCCCCTCGGCCCGGCTCGAGAGCGCTGGCACCGTGCTCGGACGACTTCGGTCGATCAAGGATGCCGACGAGATCGAGCTCCTCCGTCTGGCGGCCGAGGCGGCCGACCGGGTGGTCGCCCGGATCGCCTCGGGGCCGCTCGTCGGGCGGACCGAGGCCGACGTCGCTCGCGAGGTTCGCGAGCGGCTCCTGGCCGAGGGCCACGAGCTCGCCGAGTTCTCGATCGTCGCCTCCGGCCCGAACAGCGCGTCACCCCATCACGAGGCTTCGGGGCGGGTGATCCAACCGGGCGAGCCGATCGTCCTCGATATCGGTGGCAGCCTGGGCGGGTACGGCAGCGACATCACGCGGATGATCTGGGTGACCGGCGGCGACCCCGCCAAGGGCCCCGACGAGTCGTTCCTGCACCTGTTCGCCGTGCTTCGGGTGGCGCAGGCCCGGGCGACGGCGGCGGTCCGGCCCGGGATCGCGTGCGAGGCGATCGATGCGACCGCCCGCACGATCATCGACGCCGAGGGCTACGGCGAGCGGTTCATCCACCGGACGGGCCACGGCATCGGCCTCGAGGGCCACGAGGATCCCTACCTCGTCGCGGGCAACCGGGACCCGCTTCAGCCGGGGATGGCCTTCAGCGTGGAGCCAGGGATCTACCTCGAAGGTCGCTACGGAGCTCGCCTCGAGGACATCGTCGTCTGCGGTCCGGCTGGGCCGATCGTGCTGAACCGGGCGCCGCTCGACCTGCTCGTCGTCGACGGGGTCTGAGCCGGGCGCGGTATCATCGGCTCACCGACGCGCCAGACGAGCGCGCCCAGCCCTACGCGTTCGGACCGATGCCTGTTACCTTCGACCGTCGCTTCGGCGATGTTGGAACCCAGTCGACCCTGATCCGCCACGCCCGGCGACCGTCCCGGTGGCCCTCCTCGTGAGCCGCCGGACCGGTCGTGGGGGCCGCCCGCGGCATCCCGACCACCGTGGCGGACCGCGCCCGCACGATCCCACGCGCGTCGCGCGGCCCGCCGCACCCGGCTCGACGGCCGCGGCCGACGCCGATCCTGGTCGACCCACGCTGGACGTGGACCAATCGTCGGCGCGCGCGCAGGTCGGCGGGGGCGACGTCGCAGCTCACCTGGATCCGGTCGCGCCGGTCCCCCAGATCGTGTCGCCGGTCGTAGTGACCGCTTCGGATCCGATCGTCGAGACGGCTGTCGAGACGCGGGTCGCGCCCGCCCCTCCTGCGGCCGCCCGGACGATGGGGCCCTCGGGAGGCGGTACGACACAGCCGTCGGGCGAGCGTCACGGCACCTGCACCACCGCCCAGCTCCGGCGCTTCATCAAGAGCCGCGCCTACATCCCGATGCATGAGATCCGCCGCCGATTCCTGATCGCGGCGGAGGACGACGACGTGACCGGGATCGACCTCGCCCCCGGCCTGATCTTCGTCGGGCTGCCGGAACGCGAGGGGCTGATGCTCGGTGAGCTGCTCCGCGGCGGCGAGGTCGGCTACGAGCTCCAGCTCGACCCCGTCGCGCCGATCGTCGTCGGGGTGTATCCGATGCGCCCGGTGACCCGCGGCTGAGTCTTGGCCGCTCGAGGAACGTCGCCTGTCCGACACTCCCAGCGTCACACGCCGCGCTGGACGGTCGGTCGGCCACCGGCGCAAGATGGCCTGGCTCGATGACAAGAGCCGAAGTCCGGGCAGCCGATAGGAGATCACGATGACGAACAAGCAGACGCCGCGAGCGACCGACGACGACGTCGAGGGCCACGGCGGCCATAAGGTCCCCAAGGCGACCGACGACGACGTCGAGGGCCACGGCGGCCATAAGGTCCCCAAGGCGACCGACGACGACGTCGAGGGCCACGGCGGCCATAAGGTCCCCAAGGCGACCGACGACGACGTCGAGGGCCACGGCGGCCATAAGGTCCCCAAGGCGACCGACGACGACGTCGAGGGCCACGGCGGCCATAAGGTCCCCAAGGCGACCGACGACGACGTCGAGGGCCACGGCGGCCATAAGGTCCCCAAGGCGACCGACGACGACGTCGAGGGCCACGGCGGCCATAAGGTCCCCAAGGCGACCGACGACGACGTCGAGGGCCATATGTACGGCAACCCCGTGCTCAGCCAGCACCTGGCTCGGGCCCGAGAGCAGGACATCCAGCGCAACCTGCGCAACCACGAGGCCCGCGAGGCGAGCCGGCCGCACAAGAAGTGATCGTGGCCGGGATGCCCTGAGGCGTCCCACCCCGGACCAGGCTCGAAGACGAGGCGACGCCGATGGGCGCCGCCTCGTTGATTCCCGCCTCGACTGCCCGACGGGCGCCGACTACGATGTGCTTCGTGTCGACGGACCGGTCAACGGAGGATCGATGAGCGAGTCGGAGTTCGCGGTCGAGGCCCTGCGCCGGTGCGCGCTGTTCGCCAAGGTCGACGACGAGACGCTCGAGCTGTGCGTCTCCTCGCTCCGGGTCCGGCGCTACCGCAAGAACGAGATCATCTTCCACCAGGGCGACCCGGGCGACTCGCTCTACATCATCGAATCCGGCTCCGTCAAGATCGTCCTGCCGTCACCCGAGGGCGAGGAGGGCGCGATCATCGCGACCCTGATGCGCGGCGACTTCTTCGGCGAGCTCGCCCTGCTCGATGGGGCACCGCACTCGGCGACCGCGGTCGCGATCGAATCGACCGAGGCGCTCGTCCTGCGTCGGGATCGCTTCGAGGACCTTGTCGAGACCCAGCCGCAGCTCCGCAAGGCCCTGTTCGCCAGCCTCGTGACCGAGCTTCGGCGGTTAACGGGGCACGTCGAGGAGCTGCACTTCCTCGATCTGCCCGGGCGGCTCGCCAGCCGCATCGTCCGCCTGGCCCGCGAGGCGCAGCCGGGGGTCACGAAGGACATCCGGCTCGACTGGCCGTTCACCCAGAGCGACCTCGCGGCGATGATCGGCGGGACCCGCCAGACGGTCAACCGACTGCTCGCCGACATGACCGCCCAGGACCTCGTGCGCCTCGAGCGCGACGCGCTGATCATCCCGGACCTGGATCGCCTCGCTCGCGCCGCGGAACGTTGACGGGCGATGACTGACGATCGGCCCCCGACGCTCGGCCCGGAGGCCGTCGGACTCCTCCAGCGTATCGCGCTCCGGGCGGATGTCGCCCGTCGCCTCGAGATCGGCTCGGCAAGGGCCGTGCTCCGGTCTGTCGTGGAGGCGACCGTCGCGCTGTTCGAGGCGGAGGCCGCGTCGATCGCGCTGTACGACGCCGCGACCGACCGGCTGGTGTTCGAGGTCGCCGCCGGCCAGCAGGGCCAGGGCGTCATCGGCGTGGCGATCCGTCCGGACCAGGGGATCGCCGGCTATGTCTACACCTCCGGCCAGGCGCTCGCCCTGTCGGATGTCGCCAGCGATCCGCGCTTCGGACGGACGGTCGCGGAGAGCACCGCGTACGTTCCGCGCTCGATCGTGGCCGTCCCGCTCGTGGACGATCACGGGACGATCGGCGTCCTTGAGGTCCTCGACAAGCGCAGTCAGGCGGCGTTCTCGCTGCGGGACATCGAGCTGGCCGGGGTCTTCGCCCGTCAGGCGGCCGTCGCGATCCGGGCCAGCCGGGTGGAGCGCGACCTGGCCGGGCTCCTCCGCTCGACGCTCGCCGAGCTGGCGTCGACGTCCGCCGCCGACCAAGCCGACCTGGGAACCGAGGCCGCGCTCGACGAGCTGGTCCTCGCGGCGACCGACGGGCTCGGCCGGGACGACGACTCGCACCTGTGGACGCTCGTCGAACAGGTCGCGCGGATCCGCGGCGTCGACCCGGATCGCCTCGAGCTGGTGACGGATCTGTTGGCCGCACTGGCTCGTCAGGCCGAGCGCGACGTCAGGTCGCGCCGACGTGGCCGGTCGAGCCCCGATCCGCGCCACGACGACCGTTGACCGATCCGTACCTGCCCGCCTGGAGCGAACCGTTCGTCGGGGAGCGGCGCGGCGACCTTGACCGGTCCGTCCCGATCGCGGGGATCGATCGCGAGGCGGCCTTCGGCGGGGTCGACGGGACCGGCGTGACCGTCGCGATCGTCGACTCCGGCGTGGAGCGCGACCATCCGGCGGTCGGAGGCAAGCTCATCCGCAGCGTCAAGGTGGAGCCCGGTGAGGAGGATCCCGTCGTCACCGACGACCCGGAGGCGATCGATGTCGTCGGCCATGGGACCGCCTGCGCCGGGATCATCCACGCGTTGGCACCGGGGGCGGAGCTGATCTCGGTCCGTGTCCTCGGACCCGACAATCGCGGCAAGGGCACGATCTTCGCGGCCGGGCTCGAGTGGGCGGTCGCCCAGGGAGCGTCGGTCATCAATCTCAGCCTGTCGTCGAAGAGCGACGCCATGTTCGCCGTGTTCCACGAGATCGTCGACGAGGCCTACTTCGCCAACGTGGTCCTGGTCAGTGCCGCGAACAACGTCCCGGGCCCGAGCTACCCGTCATTGTTCGCGTCGGTCATCTCGGTGGCGGCCCACGACCTCCCGGACCGCTGGACGTGGTTCTACAACCCGAGCCCGCCGGTCGAGTTCGGGGCGTACGGCGTCGACGTCGACGTGGCCTGGAAGGACGGCTCGCGGATGATCGCGACCGGCAACAGCTTCGCCGCGCCGCACGTCGCCGGGCTCGCCGCGCTCATTCGCGCGAAGCACCCGGGCGCGACGCCCTTCGAGGTGAAGGCGATCCTGGCGGCCGTCTCCAACGGGGCGCGTCCGGGCGGCTGACGGTACCGCCGGCGTGGCGGCGGCGAGGGTCAGGGGCGACTACTCGCCGCGGCTGGACGGGCTCTTGAGCTGTCCGAAATGGCCCTCGACGTCGTCGTCCTCGGTCGCTCGGGGCGACTTGGCGTGCCCGCCGTGGCCCTCGACGTCGTCGTCCTCGGTCGCTCGGGGCGACTTGACGTGCCCGCCGTGGCCCTCGACATCGTCGTCGTCGATCCGGGACATCATCCCGGGCGCCTTGGTGTCGTCGTGCTCTGGCATCGAAGCCTCCTGCCGGCCGCGCGGCCTCGGTCGACCGAGATCGGATGGACCGCGGTCCTGTCCACCCATCAGGAACCGTACACCGCGCGCCGGCGCAGCGGCAGACCGACGTGCGACGGTCCGAGCGTCGCCTCGGCGACACCCCCGATCAGGTGGTGACCGCTCCGCCGCGATGGATGGCGAGCAATCGCGGTCCGACCTCCGCGGCCGACGCGACGAGCTCAAGGAATACCGGAGCGTCGAGGGCCAGCAGGCGGCCGTCGCTCGTCGCCGTGACGGTCGCCGTCCGCGCCGACCCGGTCAGGAGCCCGATCTCCCCGAACACCTCGTCCGGGCCCATCGTCCGCAGCCTGACGGGGGCCGTATCCGCCGTGTCCGCTCGGTCGACGTCGAACGCGCCGGCCAGGATGACGTAGAACCGATCGGCCGGCTCGCCCTGGCGGATGACGACGGTGCCCGCCGCGACGTCGAGCTCGATCGCACGCGCGAACGCCTGGGCCAGGCGCGAGGCGGGCACGCCGGCGAAGACCGGGAGAACGGCGACGCGTTCCGCGGCCGTGGTCAGCTCGGCCGACGGACCGTGGTCGCCGGCCGAGCCGATCAACGCGACGGCGACGAGCGATCCGACCACGACCAGGCCGCCCGACACGAGCAGGACGCGGTCGATCCCGACGACCCCCGCCGCGACCGGCAGGACGAGTGAGCCCGCCGCGTAGGCCAGCGTCGAGATCGTGGCGATGGTCCCGAGCGCTCGGCCCCGGATCGCATCGGGGATCGTCCGCTGGAAGATGGTCGTGCTGACGACCTCGGTCAGCAGGCTCCCGGCCGAGGCGACGGCCATCGCGACGAGCGCGGGTCCGAGACTCGACGACAGACCGAGTGCGCCCACGCCGACGGCCAGGCCCACCGAGCCGATGAACAGCGGCACGCGGAGCGCCGGGCGGACGACGAACGCCGAGGAGCCGATCGCCCCCAGGATCCCGCCGATCCCGATCGCCGCATTGAGGTACCCGGTCGCAGCCTCGCTCGCACCGAGCTGGTCGACGGCGATGACGACGGTCAGCACGCCGAGGCCGCCGAACACGAATCCGGTGACCGTGTCGATCAGCGCGAGCCCGGCCAGCGGGACGAGCGACCCCCGCGCGACCGCGCCCGTGCCCGGTCCGGCGGACGGTGCACCGGGGGACGCGGCCACGGTCGCGTCGTCGGTCTCGCCCCGGACGGCCTCCGTGCGGCCCGAGTCAGCTGCCGCCGGCTCGGCACGCTTCCCCTGCTCGCGTGGCAGGCGCCACAGGACGACGGCGACGATCGCGAACGAGATCGCGTTGAGCACGAAGGCGAGCGTCAGGCCGCTCGCGGCGATCAGCAACCCGGCGACGGCCGGGCCGATGACGAACGCGAGGTTGTCGAGCGTCGACCAGGCACTGTTCGCCGGTCCGAGCTCGTTCTCGTCGCGGACGAGGGTCGGCAGGTAGGCGCCGATCGTCGGGCCGAAGAAGCACGAGAAGCAGGTCGCCAGGATGGCCAGTCCGACGATCGCCAGGAGCGGCCCGTCGATCGCGACGAGCCAGGCCATCGCCACCATGATCGCCCCACGGGCGACGTCGGTGACGAGCAGGACGAGCCGACGCTCGAAGCGATCGGCGATGATCCCGGCCGGGATCGACAGCAGGACGTAGGGCAGGATCCGGGCGGCGCCGACGATGCCCAGGACGATCGGGTCGGCGCTGACGTCGTAGACGACGATCAGCAGGGCGACGAGGTACAGCCAGTCGCCGATCGAACTGACGAACTCCCCGCCGAGGAGACGGACCAGCGGCCGGTTCGAGAGCAGGCCCCGGTAGGCGCGAAGGACGCTCACCGGGCCCGCTGCGGGTTCAGCGCCCGCGGAGTCGGTCGAGCGGGCTCTTGACCTGCTTGCGGAGCGCTGCCTTCATCGCCCAGGTGTCGGCTTCGCGCGCCTTCTGATCGGCGTGCTGCCGCGCATATTCGTCGCCGAACGAGTGGCCGGAGGTGTCGTCCTCGTCGGTCGGGTTCGCCGGCTGATCCTCGGGCTCGGGCATCGGGGTCTCCTCGTCGGGCTCGCGACCGTACCGTCGCACGACCGAGTCTAGGCGCCCCGGGTCGTCGTGGGGAAGTCACCCGTGCCGCGCTCCGAACGTCGTCCACCCGACATTCCCCTCGCCGGCCCAGGCCCCTTCGAGGGTCAGCAGCGTGCGCTTGATGGCCAGCAGGGCCTCGCGGTCGCCGAGCCACGACCCGCCGTAGCCGCCGAGCGAACCGTCGCCCGCGATCACCCGGTGGCAGGGCACCACCAGGCCGATCGGGTTTCGGCCGACCGCGCCGCCGACCGCCCGGGCGCTTCCTCGTCGGCCGATCCGCTCAGCCAGTCGACCGTAGCTGGTCACCTCGCCCCACGGGATGGCTCGCACGCCGTCGAGGACGAGTCGGTCCCAAGCGGTCAGACCGTGAAGGGCGTAGCGCAAGGCACCGAGACGGTCTGGACGTCCCCCGAGATACGCCTCGATGGCATCGACGGCGACTTCGAGCTGGCGCCGGGCCGGCGGATCGAGCGCGTGCCGGGCACCGTCCGCGATCGGCTCACCGGGCCGACGGCGGCGCACGGACGCTTCGAACGCCTCGAGCGTGGTCAGGACCTCGAGCGCGATCACGCCGTCCGCATCGGCGGCGACGTGCACCGGCCCCCAGGACGCCTCGACCGCGCCGATCCCGATCATCCCGCCTCCGGCTGTCGATGACCGATCGCCCGACAGGTCGGCGATCGCCACGAAGCGTACCGCGACGGGACCGGGTCGGGAGACCAGCGTGATATACTCCCAGGGAGTATGTCGACCTCCACTCCGACCGTCCCTTCCGGCACCGTCGAGGAGCGTCCCACGGGCGCCGCCGAGATCGCCCTGCCGATCGCGGGGATGACCTGCGCGTCGTGCGTCAACCGGATCGAGCGGTTCCTCACCAAGACCCCCGGTGTCGAGCTGGCCGCGGTCAACCTGGCGACCGAGGTCGCCACGATCCGCTACCTCCCCGACGTCGCGTCGCGCGCCGACCTGGTCGGTGCGATCGAGGCTGCCGGCTACGACCTCAAAGCCGGGACGGACGAGAGGTCGTCCGACGCGGCCATCGAGGCGGTCGACGCGACCATGACCGCCGACGATCTCGAGCGGGCGCAGGCCCAGCGCGCCTTGGCTCTCCGCTCGGGGGTGTCGATCGTCGTCGCCGTCGGGATCATGCTCGTGACGTTCTGGCCTCAGACGGCCGTCTCGATGGAGACCATCAACTGGATCGTCCTGTTCCCGGCGACCTTCATCCAGGTCTGGGCCGGTGGCGTCTTCTACAGGGCGGCCTGGCGGGCGCTCCGACACGGCTCGGCGAACATGGACAGTCTCGTCGTCGCCGGCACGAGCGCTGCGTGGGCGTTCAGCGTGTTCGTGACGCTCTTCCCGCAGGTCTTCATCGCGGCCGGGCTCGATCCGGTGACCTACTTCGACTCGTCGACGATCATCGTCGGGCTCGTCCTGCTCGGCCGCTGGCTGGAGGCGCGGGCGAAGAGCCGGACCGCTGGTGCCATCCGCAGCCTGGTGAGCCTCGGCGCCAAGACGGCCCGCCGCGTCGGGCCGGACGGAGACGTCGACGTCGAGCTGGCGGAGCTCCGCCCGGGCGACTTGGTCCGGGTTCGACCGGGCGAGAAGGTCCCGATCGACGGGATCGTCGTCGACGGGTCGTCGGCGGTCGATGAGTCGATGCTGACCGGAGAGGCGCTGCCGGTCGACAAGACCGTCGGGGACGAGGTCATCGGCGCCACCCTGAACCGGACCGGGACGTTCGTCCTCCGGGTGACTCGCGTCGGCGCGGACACCGCGCTCGCCCGGATCGTCGACATGGTTCGGCGCGCCCAGGGAAGCAAGGCGCCGATCCAGCGGGTGGTCGACCGCATCAGCGAGCTGTTCGTGCCGCTGGTCCTCGGCCTCGGTGCGCTCGCCTTCGTCGTCTGGGTCGCTCTCGGACCCGAGCCGAGCGTGACCCATGCTCTCACCGCGTTCGTGACCGTCGTGGTCATCGCCTGCCCGTGCGCGATGGGCCTGGCGACGCCGACCGCGATCATGGTCGGGACCGGGCGCGGCGCGGAGGCGGGGATCCTCATCCGGGGTGGCGAGGCGCTCGAGTCCGCAGGCCGGATCGACACCGTCGTCTTCGACAAGACGGGGACGTTGACGCTCGGGCGCCCGGCGGTGTCTTCGATCGTGGCGGCGCCGGGCTTCGATGAGACAGAGCTGCTCGACCTCGCCGCGTCCCTCGAGAAGGGCAGCGAGCACCCGGTCGGCGCGGCGATCCTGACGGCCGGTCGGGAACGCGAGCTCGGGTTCCGCCCCGTCGTCGGCTTCGAGGCATCGGTCGGGCACGGGGTCCAGGGCGATGTGGGCTCATCCGCCGCAGGGTCTCGCACGGTGCTCATCGGGAACGCCCGGCTGATGATGGATCGGGGGGTGGACCTGGCTGAGCTGGCAGGACCCCGGGATCGTGCCGAAGCCGACGGGCGGACGTCGGTGTTCGTCAGCGTCGACGGCCGAGCGGCCGGCCTGATCGTCATCTCGGACCCGGTCCGTCCCGAAGCGGCCGATGCTGTCCGTGCCCTGGTCGTCCACGGCATCGATCCATGGATCGTCAGCGGGGACGCTCGAGCGACGGCCGAGGCCGTCGCCCGCCAGGTCGGGATCCGCCCGGACCGCGTCCTGGCCGAGGTCCTGCCGGGTGGCAAAGCCGAGGCGATCGAGACGCTCCAGGCCGTCGGCCGGCGGGTCGCGATGGTCGGGGACGGGATCAACGATGCCCCGGCCCTCGCCCAGGCCGACCTGGGCATCGCGATCGGGACCGGGGCGGACGTCGCCATCGAGGCCTCGGACGTCACGCTGGTCGGCGGCGACCCACGCCTCGTTGCGTCGTCGATCGCGCTGTCGCGGCAGACCATGCGGGTCATCCGCGAGAACCTGTTCTGGGCGTTCGGCTACAACGTGCTGCTGATCCCGGTCGCGATGGGGGTGCTCTACCCCGCGTTCGGCATCACGCTCGACCCGGCGATGGCCGCGGGTGCGATGGCCCTGTCGTCCGTCAGTGTCGTGCTCAACTCGCTCCGCCTGCGCGGCTTCGACGCGCGTCCGGCCGCGATCCACGGCGCGACGGCGCTCTAGCCCCGACACGCGAACGGACCGCCCCGAAGGACGGTCCGCCGCTGGGAGCGAAGGGCGCCCGGGTCTCCCCGGGGCCGCAGGACTACTTGCCGCGGAACTGCGTGGAGTCCGTCACCGGGGCGACGGGCGCGACCTTCGAGCTGGACGGTGCCAGGTCCTCGGCCGGGATCCGCGGGTTGGTCGCCGGCTCGGCGACCGGCGCCGCGACCGGCGCCACGATCGGGGCCAGGTCCTCGGCCGGGATCCGCGGGTTGGTCGCCGGCTGGGCGACGGGCGCCGCGGCCGGGGCGACGATCGGCGCGAGGTCGACAGCCGGGATCCTCGGGTTGGTCAGGGGTTGGGCGATCGGCCCGGCCGCCGGAGCGACGATCGGAGCGGGAGCCGCCACCGACGTGGTCGGGGCGCCCGCCGACAGCTGCGCCGCCGTCACACCGACGATGAGCGCGCCGGCCACGACACCGCCGGCCAGCAGCCGCTTGCGGAACTCGTCGGCCTTCTGGGCGTTCGGGAAATGCAGGCTGAGGGCATGACCCTCGACGTCGTCCTCGAACCGGAGGCTGACCGCCAGGTCCGATGCGCTCGCGTGCCCGCTCGTGTCCTGGTCCTCATCGAGCACGATCCGGACAGAGTGCTTGGCCCAGGTCGGCCCGGCATCGATCCGACGGATCCGTCCCTCGGCCATCAGGGCCTCGTCGTCATCGATGACGACGGTGAAGGTCTGGTCGGCGGCACTGCTCGTGGCGGTCATCGTGGTGGTCCTCCGGGGGTCCTGCTCCCTGTCGGGAAGGTCACGACGAACCGTAGACCCGCGTCGGTGGCCGGTCAGCCCGTGGAGAGACAGGCCGCTTGTCGTCCGGGCGACAGTCGTGGTCGTGGTCGTGCCCGTTCGTCGGTCAGTCGACGACCCGCCGGAAGATCGCCACCGCGTTCTGGCCGCCGAAGCCGAAGCCGTTCACCATCACGGTCTCGACGTTCGCCGGCCGCGCCACGAGCGGGACGTAGTCGAGGTCGCACTCATCGTCGGGGTTCTCGAGGTTGGCCGTCGGCGGGATGATGCCGTCGCGGATCGCCCCGACCGCCGCCAGCACGCTGGCGATCCCGGCCGCGCCCACCAGGTGCCCGATCATCGACTTCGGGGAGCTGATCGGGACACGCCGCGCCTGGTCGCCGAACGCGCCCTTGATCGCGCGGGTCTCGGTCACGTCGTTGAGCGAGGTCGACGTGCCATGGGCCACGATGTAGTCGATCTCGTCGACCGCCACCCCCGAGTGGCGCAGGGCCCCGGTCATCGCCTTGACCTGGCCACGTCCGGTCGGCTCCGGAGCGCTGATGTGGAACGCGTCGGCGGTCAGCGCACCGCCGAGGATCTCGGCGATCGGCGTTGCACCGCGCCGCCGGGCGTGCTCGAGCGACTCGACCACGACGACCCCTCCGCCTTCGCCCAGGACGAAGCCGTCGCGGTCTCGATCGAATGGGCGCGAGGCATGCTCGGGGTCGTCGTTGCGCTTGGACAGGGCGCCCATGTTGCCGAGCGCGGCCACGCCCATCGGCCAGACCGGTGCCTCCGAACCCCCGGTCAGGACGACGTCGCAGTCGCCGGTCTGGATCAGCCGAAGCGCGTCATGGAACGCGATCACCGAGGAGGCACAGGCGGCGACCTGGGTCATCACGGGACCGGTCAGACCGTGCTCCATCGACAGCATGCAGCCGGCCATCGACCCCGACAGGGCCGGAACGGCGAACGGGCTCACGAAGCGCGGGCCACGCTGGTCGTGGACCTGCGTCCCATGGATGATCTGCTCGATCCCGCCGCCGCCGGTGTTGACCACGACCCCGACTCGGTCTCGCTGATCCTCGTCCATCGCCGCGAAATCGATGCCGGCGTCCGCGACGGCCTCCTTGCCGGCCGCCATCGCGAAGGCGATGAAGCGGCTCATCCGGCGCGCCATCTTGGGGTCCATCGCCGAGGCGGGATCGAAGTCGAGGACCTCGGCCGCGATCTGCACCTCGAAGGCCGAGGCGTCGAAGCTCTGGATCCGGCGGGTCCCGGTGACGCCGGCCCGGAGATTCGCCCAATACGTCGGGAAGTCGTTGCCGATGGGCATGACCGCGCCCAGTCCGGTGATGACGGCGCGGTGCGCAGGATCCTGGCTTGGCACGGGATACCTCAGGGATGGTCGGGGGCCGGCGACACGGCGACGCGCGCCACGTCAGTCCCCGTCGTAGCGACGGAAGATCACTGCGCCATTGTGGCCGCCCAGGCCGATGTTGTTCGAGAGTGCGTAGCGGATCTCCCGACCGTGGGTCTCGGTCGCGATGTTGAGGTCGCAGTCCGGGTCCGGGTCCCGGTAGTTGAGCGTCGCGGGGACCGTCTGCTCGGCCACCGACATGACCGTGGCGAAGGCTTCGAACGCGCCGGCCGCGCCCATCATGTGGCCGGTCATCGACTTCGTCGCACTGATCTCGATGTCGCGGGTGTGGTCCCCGAAGACCGTCCAGATCGCCTCGGCCTCACGCCGATCGCCGAGGGGGGTCGAGGTGCCGTGAGGGTTGATCAGGTCGATCTCGTCGGCAGGCACGCCCCGCCGATCGAGCGCCATCTTCATCGCTCGCGCCGACCCGGCGCCGCCTTCGATCGGCTGGATCATGTCCCAGCCGTCGGCGGCCGAGCCGTAGCCGACCACCTCGGCGTAGATCCGCGCTCCGCGGGCCTTGGCGAGCTCGAGGTCCTCGAGGAACAGCGAGCCGGCCCCCTCGCCGAGCACGAAGCCGTTCCGGGTCAGATCGAACGGGCGCGACACGGTCGCGAGCGGCTCGCCGGGGCGCGGGTCGCCGAGCCCGCGCATGTTGGCGAAGCCGGCGTGTCCGACCTCGATCAGCGGCATCTCGGTCGAGCCGGAGATGATCGCGATGCAATCGCCCCGGCGGATCGCCTCGGCCGCCTCGGCGACACAGTGGGTTCCCGTGGAGCAGGCCGACACGATGCACAGGTTGTGACCGATGGCGCCGGTCTCGATGGCGATCATCCCCGAGGCCGAGTCGGGCAGGGCGTTGGCGATGAACGTGGGGGCCACGCCGCGCGGCCCGCGTTCGCGCAGCACGTTCACGTTTTCGATCATGAGCGACTGGCCGCCGGCCCCGGTCCCGAACACGACCCCGACCTCGGTCCGGTTCTCGTCGGTGATCTCGAAGCCGGCGTCGGCCACGGCCTGCTTGCCGGCCGCGACCCCGTAGTGGAGCGATGCCTCGCTGCGGCGCGCTGCCTTGGCATCCATCCAGTCCGTGGCGACGAAGTCCCGGACCTCGCCGCCGGCGCGCTGGTCGTAGGCGGAAGCGTCGAACTTGGTGATCTCGCGGATCCCGGATACGCCGGCGAGGAGATTGGACCAGGCGCTGGTCTTGTCGTTGCCGACCGGGCTGATGACGCCTAGGCCGGTCACGACGACGCGACGAGTGTGATCTGGGGCACGCACGAGCTTGGTCTCCTCCAGCGTCAGGCAGGGATCGCGAGGCCGGGCACGGCCAGGCCGTCGGGGTCGTTCGGGGCATCGGTGGCGATCGCCTCGAGGTCGGGCACGATGCGCTTGACCAGGCCGGTCAGCACCCGTCCGGGTCCGATCTCGATGAACCGGTCGACGCCGGCCGCGGCCATCGTCTCGACGGCGCGGACCCAGTCGACGCCGGCGGTGAGGTGCTCGACGAGCTCGGCGCGGGCCTCCTCGCCGGTCGTCAGCGGCCGCGCGTCGCGGTTGGCCAGGAGCGGTGCCGTCGGATCGGCGAAGGCGACCGGGCCGAGGGCGGACCGCATCCCGTCTGCCGCCTGGGCCATCAGCGGCG
Source organism: uncultured Chloroflexia bacterium (assembly GCA_963744115.1). Lineage (GTDB taxonomy): Bacteria > Chloroflexota > Limnocylindria > Limnocylindrales > CSP1-4 > Chersky-267. The sequence goes on from CAVUSI010000003.1 coordinate 350,695, forward strand.
AGTGGGCCGCGACCGAGACCGGCAGCTCGATCGCCCGCTTCGCACCGAGCTCGCGAGCCAGGGTCAGCGCGACCTCGACGGCGGCCCGTTCGCCTGACACGACCACCTGGCCGGGTGAGTTCCGGTTCGCGACCCCGAACACGCCGTGCTCACTCGCCCGGTCGACCAGCTCGGGGAGCCGAACGTCGTCGAGCCCGATGATCGCGGCCATCCTGCCTTCGCGCCCGGCGCCCGACGACTGCATCAGGCGGCCCCGCTCGCGGACGAGCCGGAGCCCGTCGGGCAGCGACAGGACCCCCGCGGCGACCATCGCGCTGTACTGGCCCATCGAATGGCCGGCGTAGTAGGCGGGCGCCGGTGCCTCCACCCCGAGCGCCGTCCAGCGCTCGCGCAGGGCGGCGAGGTACGCGACCGTCGTCGCCAGCAGCGCCGGCTGCGCGTTCTCGGTCCGGTCCAGCACGTCGGTCGGACCGTCCCACGCCAGCGTCGAGATCGACTCGCCGAGCGCCGCGTCCGCGGTCGCGAAGATCGCCGCCGCGGCAGGGCTCCCGGCCGCGAGGGACCGGCCCATCCCGACGGTCTGCGATCCCTGGCCGGGGAAGATGAAGGCGGACGTGGGCATCAGGCTCCTGCTCGTGGACGCGCGACACCGGCGGCGAACCGGCTCGCACCGGAGCGTACGACCAGTCGGTCGCCTCATGCGGCCCGGCGTGTGCAAGGTTGCACGCATCGTGGCCGGCGGCGTACGCTCACGGGGTGAGCACCGAACCCGGCGCGCCTCGTCCGTCGACCCGACCCGGGCCGCGACTCGTCCGACGCACGGCGTCCCAGCGGACGATCGCGCGTACCTTCGAAGCGGCCCTCAGCGGTCCGGTCCAGGCCGCGGGCATGTCGATCCAGAACCCGCGCCAGATCTCCGAGCGGGTCGCGATGGGACGCGCGCTCTGGCGCGAGCTCGTGGTCGGGTTCGCCTGGCAGCTCGGTGAGCTTCGCCTCGGCTTCACCCAGCTCGCGGCGCTGTACGTCCTTGCCGATACCGGGACGACGACGGTCGCGGATCTCGCCGACGCCCTCGGGCGCTCACCGTCGGCGACGTCGCGCCTCGTCGACGGGCTAGTCCGGCGGCGCCTCGTCGAGCGTCGCCAGGAAGAGGAGGACCGACGCCAGCGGTCGCTCTGGTTGACCCAGCGCGGGCATGCCCTCCTCCGAGTGGTCGATCGAGGTCGCGCCGATCAGTTCCTGTCGGCCGTCCGTTCCCTGCCGCCGCCGGAGCGGAAGCTGATCGCGATGGGCGTCGCCGCGCTCGCGACCGGAGCGATCTCCCGCCGGGGGCGGTTGATCAAGGCGCCGCGGGAGTAGCGTCCGGCCCTGAGCTCGCTCCGGGCGGCGCGGACCCGACCGCCGCGACGACCGAGACGCGGACCTGCCCGAAGGGCACGCCACCCGCGGCCAGCGAACCGTGGAGCGGGCTGTCGACGTCGAGGACGAGGAGGTAGTCGCCTGGGACGGTCGGGGCGGTCAGCCCGAGGTCGACGGTGACCTCGGCACCGGGCGCGGCATCGATCGGGCTGCCGGCGTCGGGCAGACCGTCGAGGCCGGGCGCGACGAAGAGCGGGATCCAGCGGCCGACGAGCCGGGCCGTCGGGTGCGTGCGGACGACGGACGGATCGGTCGGCGCTCCGGGGACCGTGGCCGGGTTCGCCCACGTCTGTGAGCCGTCGTTCGCTACCCGGACGGGCAGGGCGGCGGTGGCCCCCGCCGTCAGACGAAGCGTCGGCTCGACGCCGTACGCCGCCGAGACCGGCCGGCTGACGCGGACGGTGAGGACGGGCACGAGCACCTGGGTCGCGGCGTCGAAGGCGATCCCGTCCGGGCCGTGGACGGTCGTCACCAGGCGATAGCGACCAGGGGCCGCCGGGAGCGTCACGCTCACCCGGAGCTGCCCCTTCGTGAGCTTGGCTCGGGCCGTCGTGACCACCGAGCCGAGGACCTCAGCGGCGACCGGCTCGATCGGCGGGGGCTGGGTCGCCGTCGGTGCGACGCTGGGGCTGGGGGAGAGGATCGTCCGCCCGCGTCGGGCCGGGCTCGGTGTCGCGGACGGCGCTGCGGACGGTGTCGCGGTCGGCGCTGCGGTCGGTGTCGCGACCGGCTCCGGGTCCGCGGGCGGCGGGGCCTCCAGTACTGGATCGACCGCGATGGGATCCCACCGCACCCCGAGCTGGAGGTTCGACGGAAGCGTGACACCGATCGGCATCTTGATCGGCAGGCTGAGGGTCGCCCGGGATCCGGCGACCAGTCCACGGAGTCCGGTCGAGGCCGGCGCGAGCGTCGGCGCCCGGAAGGCGACGCCGAGGGAGGCCAGAGAGTCGACGGTCGAGCCGACGGTCGAGCCGAGTGGCCCGACCGGTCGGACCGGGATCGTCGCGACCCGGCCGGCACCGGCGCGCATGTCCGCGGCGGTCAGGCCGGGCCGGGTCACCAGCGAGCGATTGAACCCCGAGGTGACCCGGGTCGGATCCATCGTCGCGTCGTACCCCGTCGTCCTGGCGCTCGGGAAGGACAGGACATGGTCGTGGAACGTCGGAGCATCTCGCCAGATCCGGTCGATCGTCTGGTCCGTCCCGAACAGCGCCTTGAGGTATGGACCGGGCGCCCCGAACGTGTCGGCGACGACGGCGCCGGCGCCGGCGGCCAGCCATCCGGCGGCGTAGTTGTCGACCCGCTGGCGAGCGACGTCGAGCGATCCCTCGGGCAGGCCGGGTTCGGAGTTCCCGCTCGCGTAGCACAGGTGATGGAGCAGGACGACCGCGCCGGGAGCCAGGCGGACCTCGCGCGCGAGGAACGCTTCGCCGAAGTACTGGTGAGAGGTATCGCCACCGCCGGCGACGGGGTTCAGGCCGAGACCGTCCTGGGTCGGCCGATAGAGGGAATCCCGATACGGCGACGGGAACCCGTTCCCATGACCGAGGTAGACGACGACCGACGCCCCGCGCAGCGCCCGCTTGACCGCGGGCCACGTGGCATCGGGTGTCATGACCGTGACCACGTCGCTCGTCCAGCGCCGGGCCTCACGGGCCGCATCCGCCCCGATCGAGCGATACAGCCCGGTCAGGTCGCCGGCCGGCCCGACGATGACCGCCACCCGCGGGGGCGGCGGGGCGGCCTCGACCGACCCGGTCAGGGCGGCGCTGACGGCGACGGCGATGAGGACCCCGAGGATCCGACGCGTGGGCATGGGCACTTCACCTCCACCGAATGGTTCGGCGGTCAGGTCATCGTAGGGCGGGGTGGTTGGCCGTGGATCATCGGCGGATGGATCCTGGTGCCGCGCGTCACCGGGATGTTCGGGGCCTCGGAGGAGGCTCAGCCCGAGCGAGGCTCACGCCGGGGCGAGGCTCAGCCGCAGTACCGCCGTACGACGTCGTAGAGGACCGGCAGTCCGAACCGGAGCGCATCGAGCCCGACCCGCTCGTCCACGCCGTGGAACCGCTCGAGGAACCGTTCGCCCGCCTCGAGCCGCAGGGGGGAGAAGCCGTAGGTCGGGATCCCGAGTCGGACCAGGTGCTTGGCGTCCGTCGCGAACGGAGCCAGGACCGGCACGGGGACGCCGGACCGGTCGTGGTCGCGCAGCGTCCCCTCGAGGATCCTGTACAGATCCGTGTCGTGCGGGGCCTCGACCGCCGGCGCCGACAGGAACGGCTCGATCTCGCAATGGGCCAGCAGGGGCTCGCCGATCCGGCGGCGGAGCTCGGCCGTCATGGCCGCCTCGTCGGTGCCCGGCAGGGTCCGGCAGTCGACCTCGATCTCGGCGACCCCGGGGATGACGTTGTACTTGACGCCGGCCTTGATCACGTTCGGCGAGGCGGTGTCGCGCAGGAGTGCCCGGACCGCTCGACCGTACATCTCGTCGATGCAGGCGGCGTCGATCGCGGCTTCGCTCTCGTCGACGTCGGGCGACGCGATCCGCCGGACCAGGTCGGCGGTCGCGCCGCCGATCTCGTCGGCCACGGCATCGAACAACCGGGCCATCGCCGGGACCAGGCGCGTCGGTCCGGGCTCGGTCAACCGGGTGACGATCGCGGCCGCCCGGACGGCGGCATTGTCGGCCCTCGGCATCGAGCCGTGGCCCCACGTCCCGTGGACGACGATCCGATAGGCGACGTAGCCCTTCTCGGCGACGCCGATCGGGTAGAAGCGGTGCGACCCGAAGTCGACCGAGACGCCGCCGCACTCGTTCAGCGCGCCGCTCGCCTGGAGGAGCTCGGGGCGATGGTCGACGATCCAGCCGGCGCCGGCCCGACCGCCGGCCTCCTCGTCCGCGCTGCAGACGAACAGGATGTCCCGGGTCAGCCCCGGGATCGGGTCGTCGGCCGGGTCGCGACCGGCCGCCCGAGCCTCGGCCGCGAGCCGGCGCAGGACGCCGATCTCCATCGCGACCATCCCCTTCATGTCGACCGCGCCGCGCCCCCAGACGTAGCCGTCGGCGAGATCGGCAGCGAACGGGTCGTGGGACCACAGCTCGACCGGTGCTGGGACGACGTCGAGATGGGACAGGAGCAGGAGCGGTCCGCCGCCGGTGCCATCACCCCGGACGCGGGCGGCGACCGAGCCGCGACCCGGCGTCGGTTCGACGATCTCGGACGGGATCCCGGCGTCGGCCAGCATGGCCGCGACCGCCTGTGCGGCGCGGAGCTCGCCGTCGCCGCCGGCCGGTGGCGGGTTGACGCTCGGGATCCGGATGAGCGACCGAAGGTGTTCGACGAGCTCGGCGTGGGCGCGCTCCCAGGTGACCGGGTCGGTCGCGTCGGATGGGCGCGCGATCGCCGCCACCCCTACTCGGCGCCCGGTGTGGCGAACCCGAGCATGAGCCCGATGATCGTGACGGCGAACCCGCTCAGCACGATCAGCAGGATCATCGCGATCAGGAGTCGAAGGTAGTAGCGATCCTCGCGCTGTCCGCCGACCGGGTCTGGGTCGACCCCGCCCGGCGGGTAGGGCGAGGCCAATCCGCGCTGATCCGCGGCGGGCGGCCAGGGCATCGCCTTGCCCGGGCGCGGCTGGATCGAGTCGAACACCGCGTCGCTGATCGGGCTGGCCTTCGGAGGCTCGGGTGGCGGAGGAGCGTCTGGGGTGTCGGTCACCCCGTCATGATGCCGCGTTCGCCGTCCGACCGCCCGCCACGGTGCGTCGGACTCAGCCGATGGCGGCTCGCAACGGCTCGGCCACCTCACTGGCGACCGCCCTGAGGCCGTCGGGTCCGAGACTCGGCGGCATCCCCAGGATGACGTGGCCGGCGCCCGCGGCGACGAACCTTCGCCCCGCGTCGAGCCCGGTCGCCCGGTCGGCCCGCGACCGTCCGGTCGGGAGCTGAGCGGCGAAGGTGAAGGTCGCCGGGTCGCGGCCAGCGACCTCGAGCTCGAGCAGGATCGCATCGCGGCCCGCCTGGAACTCGTCCACGCCGATATCCGGCGACGCGGCCAGGACCCAGCCGTCGGCCAGTCGGGCCGCCATCCGGAACCCGCGCGGACGCTGGCCGCCGAGCCAGATCCGCGGACCGCCGGGCGTGACCGGGGAGGGCAGGTTCAGGGCATCGCGGAGCGGGTGGTACGGATCGTCGAGGGTGACGCCGGGTTCGCGTGCGGCCTCCGGGGACCCCAGCGCGCGAACCACCCTGACCGCCGACTCGAGCCGGGACATCCGCTCGCCGATCGGCGGCAGCGGGATGCCGAACGCACCGTGCTCGCCCTCGTGCCAGCCGGCGCCGAGCCCGAGGATGAAGCGGCCGCCGGTGATGATGTCCATCGCCGTCGCCTGCTTGGCGAGCATCGCGGGATGGCGGAACGTGTTGGACAGGACGGCGTGGCCGATCCACTTTCCGGGGACCCGGTGGGCGAGCGCCGCCGCCAGGGTGACCGGCTCCCAGCTCGAGCCGCCTCGGTCGAGGTAGGGGTCGGACAGGTGGTCGTTCATCCAGGCCGACTCGAAGACGGGGAGCTCGCCGGCCAGCGCCCAGGTCGCGTCGAGCGTCGGCCAGTCGACGCCCTGCGGGGACGTCTTGAACCCGATGAGGACGTGGCTCACCGGGCGCGCAGTCCCGCCGTCATCCGTGATCCGGTCGTCACCGCGCCGTTCGAGGCCGAGCTGACGAGGGCCGCGTACTTGGCCATCACGCCGCCGGCGTAGTGCGGCTCAGGGGCGATCCAGCGTGCTCGTCGGCGGTCGAGCTCGTCGGTCGCCACGTCGAGGTCGAGTGCCCCGCGATCGACGTCGATGACGATCGGGTCGCCTTCCTCCACGAGCCCGATCGGTCCGCCCAGCGCCGCCTCCGGGGCGATGTGGCCGATCATCAGCCCGTGGGTGCCGCCGGAGAACCGGCCGTCGGTCACCAGCGCCACGGAATCGCCGAGACCCTCGCCCACGAGCGCCCCGGTGACGCTGAGCATCTCCTGCATCCCGGGCCCGCCGACCGGCCCCTCGTAGCGGATGACGACGACGTCGCCGGCCACGATCCGACGATCGCGGACCGCCTCGTAGCAGGCGGTCTCGGAGTCGAAGACCCGTGCGGGCCCGCGGTGGCGGCGGCGCTCGTGCCCGGCCAGCTTGACCACGCAGCCGTCGGGCGCGAGGCTGCCGCGCAGGATGGCCAGGCCGCCGACCGGTTTGATCGGCCGCTCGATGGGCACGACGACCTGCTGGCCCGGCGTCTCCTCGACGGCCGCAGCGATCTCGGCGATGGTCCGGCCGTCGACCGTCGGGCGCTCGCCGTGGAGCAGGTCGCGCTTGAGCAGCTCGCGCATGACCAACGCGACCCCGCCGGCGTCGTAGATGTCGGAGGCGGTGAACCGTCCGCCGGGCTGGAGGTCGGCCACGATCGGGGTCCGGTCGGCCACCGTCCCGAACGCGTCGATGTCGAGAGCGATCCCGAACTCGTGGGCGATCGCCAGCATGTGCAGGACGCCGTTGGTCGATCCACCGGTCGCGGCGATCGAGGCGATCCCGTTCTCGAGCGCTTCGCGCGTGACGAAGGTGGACGGCCGGACATCGCGCCGGACGAGGTCCATCGCGAGCTCGCCCGTCGCGTAGGCGGCCCCGTCCTTGGCGGGATCCTCGGCGGGGATGCCGTTGAGCCCGGCCGGGGACAGGCCGATGAACTCCATGACCATGCTCATCGTGTTGGCTGTGAACTGCCCCCCGCAGGCACCCGGACCGGGGCAGGCCGCGTTCTCGACCTCGTACAGCTCATCGAGCGTCATCTTGCCGGCCCGGTAGGCGCCGATCGCTTCGAACACGGTCACGACCGTCGCGTCGCGCCGTCCCTTGTACGTGCCCGGATAGATCGTCCCGCCGTAGAGGACCACGCCCGGGACGTCGAGCCGTCCGAGGGCCATCGCGGCGCCGGGGATGGTCTTGTCGCAGCCAACGAGGCAGACGACGCCATCGAGGAGGTGACCGCGGACGACCAGCTCGATCGAGTCGGCCACGACCTCCCGGCTCACCAGGCTCGCCTTCATCCCCTCCGAGCCCATCGACACGCCGTCGCTGATCGAGATCGTGTTGAACTCCATCGGCGTCCCTCCGGCCGCGCGGATGCCGGCCTTCACGTGCTCGGCGAGGCGACGCTGGTTGTAGTTGCAGGGCATCGTCTCGATCCAGGTCGTGCCGACGCCGACGAGGGGCTTGGCCAGATCCTCGTCCGTGAACCCGATGGCTTTGAGCATCGCCCGGGCGGCGGCCCGGTCGGGTCCGTCCGTCAACCCGCGCGAGTGACGCTTGGCCGGGTCGGTGGGCCGGTCATACGGATGAGCGGGAAGGTCGGGCATGGCTCGCGGTCCTCGGCGGTAGGGATCGACGCCGACTCACGGTCGGCATCGGGTCCAGTGTACGTACGGGGCGCCCGGAAGACCGAGTCAGCACCGACCGGACGTCGCCTCCGCCGAGTCGGGCGCGTGGGATCGTCGCTTCAGTGGGGCGCCACCAGGAAGTCCCACGCGCTGCCAACGAAGCTGGTGTTGCTGCCCGTCAGCTGGGTCAACAGGTCCCGCTGCCCGTCGGCGGCCAGGCCGGTGACCACCAGCCAGTAGTTCGCGACGTCGCGGGTCCCGTCGATCCGGACCGAACCCTCGATCCGGTCGCCGTCGCGGACGAGCGGGGTCGTCGCGAAGGGGCTGCTGAAGCGTCGATCGAGGTTCGGCAGGTCGATCGAGCGCCATGCCTCGAGCCGTACGTCGTGCCAGCGGGACAACGACGCGGGCACCCCGAGACGGACCGTGACGACGCCGTCCTGGACCGAATCCGAGATATCCCTGAACTCGGGCGCGTCCGCGACATATCGACCGGGTAGGTCCATGTTCTCGCTCCGAAGCAGGTCCTCCATCGAGGCGAACGGACCGCTGCCGACCGCCGACAGCGACGTCCCGACCGAGGTCCCGGCCAGGAGGACAGCCGCCACCAGGACGCCGACGAGGATCACCAGGGCGATCGCGGTCGATCGGCTGGTCGGGCCGACCCTCGTGCCGCTGGCCGTCAGCGCGCCGCCGACGAATGCCACCGGGACCATGAGCAGGACGACGACGCTCAGCTCGGTCTGCGTCCCGCGGAACCCGAACAGGCTGAGCGCCAGGATCACGCATCCGCCCACGACCGCGACCCAGGGGCGCACGTCGCCCGCCCGCCGCCGGCTCCGGCGCGACACCACCGCCACGAGCTCGCGCGATCCGCACCAGACGGCGAGGCACAGGGCGAGCGCGACGGCGACCGTCGCCGCTGCGCTGGTCGCGCCAGGGGCGATCGCCGGGTCGGCGCTGATCAGCCCGGAGGTCTGGAGCCCGCGGATCGCGAGCATGGCCGTGACGGCGAGGATCGAGACGATCGCCATCCCGAGGACGAACCCGCGGAAGGCTCCTCCGCCTGCCGCCAGCACGCCCCCGGCGACGGCGGCGAGGAGCCGCCGGTCGGTCTGATGGGCTCGTCGGATCTCCCCGGCCAGGATGTCCGGGCGACCGAGTCGACCGAGCGCCTCGGCTTCGGCCGTGAGCGGCTCGCTTCCGCTGGCCACCAGCGCGTCGGTCGCGTCGGCGATGTGGCCCCGGAGCTCCTCGATGACATCGGCTTCGAGGTCGGGAGGAAGCCGCAGGCCTGCGGCGACGCGCTCGAGGTATGCGCTGCGCGTCGCGTGCTCAGCCACCGACGGGCCTCCCGAACGCCACCCGACCGACGGCCGCGCTGAAGTCCTCCCACTCGCCTTCCTGAGCGGCCAGGGTGGCACCGCCGTGCTCGGTGATCCGGTAGTACCGCCGCCGCGGACCCCGGTCGCTGTCGCGCCAGACGGCGGTCAGGGCGCCGTCGGCCTCGAGCTTGTGAAGAGCTGGGTAGAGGGAGCCCTCGCTCGGGGCGAATGCGCCGCCGCTCCGATCGCGGATCTGCTGGGCGATCTGGTACCCGTACAGCTCCTGATCCCGAAGGACCGCAAGCACGAGCATCGGGGTCGCACCGCGCACGAGCTGGCTGCGGCGAGGATCGAGCGATCGCATCTGGCGCCACTACCTCGAAGGTCGATGTAGTGACAGCGTGCGCCTGGTTCCGCCCGGCGTCAACCGGAAGATCGGGCTCCAGCCCGATCCCTGGAGCGCTCAGGCACCGGTACGATGACGGCGATGAGCCCCGATGCGACACCCCGACCCTTGCCCGCCAGCGCCGATGTCGTGGTGGTCGGCGGCGGCGCCGTCGGCGCGAGCACCGCGTACCATCTCGCCGCCGCGGGTGTCGGCTCGGTCGTGCTGCTCGAGCGTGAAGCGGCGCTGGGGACGGGCTCGACGGGCCGGTGCGCCGGCGGCTTCCGCCACCAGTTCTCGAGCCGGGTCAACGTCGAGCTGTCGCTCGCCAGCATCCCGCTCATCACCGGCTTCAGCGCGACCCACGGACTGCCGCTCGACGTCGTCCAGGACGGCTACCTGTTCATCGTCCGCGACGCCGAGACGTGGCCCGCCTTCCAGGTGGCCGCCGGGATGCAACGCGGGCTCGGGGTGCCGGTCGAGCTGCTCGACGCGGCGGGTGCGGCGAGGCTGGTCCCCGGGCTGTCGGTCGACGGGGTCGTCGGCGCGACGTACTGCGCCCTGGACGGCATCGCCGATCCGTCCGGCCTGACCCTCGGGTACGCGACGGCCGCGCGACGAGCCGGCGCGACGGTCCTGACGGGCGTCTCGGTCGAGCGGATCGTCACCGCCGCCGATCGGGTCGAGGGCGTCGAGACCGACCGCGGCCCGGTCCGTGCACCGGTCGTGGTCGACGCCGCGGGACCGTGGGCCGGCTCGCTGGCCCGGACCGCGGGCGTCGACCTGCCGCTCGAGCCGATCCCGCGGGTCGTCCTGGTCACGGGCGCCTTCCCGGGCGTCCCGGCCCGCCGGACGCTCGTCGTCGATGCCACGAGCAGCTTCTACTTCCATCGAGAGGGCGACGGCGTCCTGATGGGGATGGGCGACCCCGCCGAGCAGCCGAGCTTCGAGACGAGGGTCGACGAGCGGTTCGTGGCCGAGGAGCTCCTGCCGACGGCGATCCGCGTCTTCCCCGCCCTGGCCGAGGCGACCATCGCGCATCGCTGGGTGGGCCTGTACGAGATGACCCCGGATCGACACCCGATCCTCGGCCGGGTGGCCGGCCTGGACGGCCTGCTGCTGGCCGACGGCTTCAGCGGCCACGGGTTCCAGCACGCTCCGATCGTCGGGAAGCTCCTCGCCGAGATCGTGGTCGAGGGCGCCGCGCGAACCGTCGACATCTCGTCGCTCGGTCTGGACCGGTTCACATCCGAGACAGTGGCCGAGGGCCTCGTCGTCTAGGCTCCCGGAACGCCCTCCGCGAGCGTCGTGTCGACGACGGTGGCGAGCGTGGTCAACGGCAGCGCGCCCTGGGACAGGACCGCGTCGTGGAAGGCACGGATGTCGAATCGGTCCCCGAGGCGCTCGCGCGCAGCGGCACGGAGCCGCAGGATCTCGAGCTGTCCCAGCTTGTAGGCGAGCGCTTGCCCCGGCCAGGTGATGTATCGGTCGACCTCGTTGGCGATGTTGGCGGGGGCCAGCGCGGTGTGGTCGAGCATGAACGCGAGGGCACGATCCCGGGACCAGCCGAGCGCGTGGATCCCGGTGTCGACGACGAGGCGCGACGCCCGCCAGCCGTCGAACGAGGCGATCCCGATCCGATCCAGGTCCCCGCCGTACAGGCCGATCTCGTCGCTCAGGCGCTCGGCGTACAGGCCCCAGCCCTCGAAATAGGCGGTGGTCCCGGCGTGGCGACGGAACGCCGGCAGCCCGCGGAGCTCCTGGGCGATCGCCAGCTGGAGGTGATGGCCGGGGACCGACTCGTGGAACGCCAGCGCCTCGGCCTCATAGCGGGGCCGGGTCGTCGGCATGCTCGTGTTGAGGTAGTAGCGCCCGGGCCGGCTCCCGTCCTCGGCCGGCTGGAGGTAGTAGGCGATGGTCGAATGCTTCGATTCGTGGGCCTCCATCTCGACGACCTCGCACGGTGCCGACGGGAGGATCCCGAACCAGCCGGGGATCGCCGCCTGCGCCCGGGCGAGCGCAGCCTGGGCCGCCGCCAGGACCTCCTCGCGCGTCGTGAACTGGAGCGTCGGATCGCTGCGCAGGCGCTCGACCGCCTCCGGGCGGCTGCGCGTCCCGAGGACCCGACCGGCCCGCGTCTCCAGCTCGCCGTCGATCCGCTCGATCTCGGCCAGCCCGATCCGGTGGATCTCCTCGGGCGAGCGCTCGAGCGAGGTGTGCGCGCGGATCAGCCGCTCGTAGGCCTCACGTCCCTCGGGCACGGAGGAGAGCCCCGCTCGATCGTTCGACCGAACGTGCGGCAGGATCTCGTCGACCAGGGCGCGCCGGTAGCGCGCGAACGCCGGCAGGATCCGTTCCTCGACCACGGTGGCCAGGGCGGCATCGAATCGCGCTCGCTCGGTGGGCGACCAGGCCGGCCGCGGGGCGCTCGCCGGACCGAGCAGCGCCGCCGAGCCGGCCGCGTCTCGCAGCAGATCGTCGAGCTCGTCGACGACCTTCCGCAACGGGGCCTCGGCCGCCACGAACCCGTCCGCCGCCGCTTCGCGGACATCGCTGGCCCGCTGCTCGATGAAGCCGTCCATCGCGCCCCAGCGGGCGAGCAGTCGGTCGCCGTCATCCGGGGTCTCGAGCGGCTGGAATGAGGCGACGTTGAGGAACAGGACCTGGGGCCCCTCGAGGGGATCGACCGCCCACCGCCCGACGTCGGCCTCCCGGATATCGAGGTCCATCCGGACGAAGGCGAGGAGCGCCTCCCGGGTGACGGCGTCCCGACCGTCGAGCGCCTCGGCCGGGACGGAGCGGATCCGTTCCAGCAGGACCGCCAACCGTCGACGTTCGGCAGCGACCGCCCCCGGTGAGATGTCCTCGAGTCGATCGTCGAACCGGCGATCGCCGATCGACGTCGCGCCGATCGGGTTCGCCGCGAGCGCCGCGTCCCAGGCCTCGTCGGCGAGTCGCGCCAGCTCGGCCGCGGCCGTTCCCGTCCCCGCCGGCGAGGCCGTCCCCGCCGGCGCCGCGTCCTCCGGGGTCATCGGGTGCACTCCCCGGTCGAGACCGCGACGGTGGCATCGAGGGCCGGCCGGACCTGGTCGGCGACGGGTCCGGGAGCGAGCGCGTACCCGACCGACGGGTCGCTCAGCGCCTCGGCGTAGACCACGCCACCGACCGTGCCGTCGGGCAGGATGAGCGGCCCGCCGCTGTCGCCGCGCTCGATGTCGGCGCGCAGCTCGATGATCTGGCGCCGGACCCGGCGGGTCCCGTAGAGGTCGCGTCCCTCCGCCGAGTAGCTGCTCGAGACCGCCGCCGGGATGATCCGCAGGCCGGCGCCGCCGGGGTGACCCAGCGCCGCGCCGAGCGTCGCTCGCTTCGGGTCGCTCGTGGCGAAGACGAGCGGCGTGGCCTTGATCTTGGGGGCGCGAAGGACGGCGATGTCGAGCTCGGGGTCGAACAGGACGACGTCGGCGTCGACCGGACCCTTGCCGTCGAAGGCGACGACGACCGCGTTCGAGCCGGCGACGACGTGGGCGTTGGTCACGACGTAGCCACCAGGCCCCACGACGAAGCCGGTCCCTGTCGAGACGCGCCCGCACGCCTCGGCCCGGACCGCCAGGGTGCTGGCCGCGGCGGCCCGTCCGATGCGCTCCGCCTGGGCGTCGGTCGGACGATCGACCGGTGCCGCCGGGAACGGTTCGAGGCCGATGAACACCTCGGGCAGCCCCGTCGCGTCCAGCCACCCGGCAAGCTCGTCGACGTAGGCGGTGGGCGGCGGCAGGACCTCGGTGATCGTCCGGATGAGCAGCGACCGTTGTGCCTGGGCGGCCATCTGCGGGACCGGGCCGGCGGCCAGGAGCCCGCCCACGAGCCAGACCACGAGGAGGCCCTGGGCGAGACCGGCGAGCGCACCGGCGATCCGGTCGAGCCCGCCGAGGACGCCGTCGCCGAGCCGGCTGCCGATCCGGGCACCGATGCTCGAGCCGACGGCTTCACCGATCCCGATCGCCGCCAGGAGGGCGACCAGCACACCGATGGCGCGGAGCGCGGGATCGATCCCTTCGAGGAAGCCGTGGATCAGCGGCAGGACGAGGACGATGACGGCCGCGCCGGCGGCCGCGCCCGCGAGTCCGAGGATCTGGGGGAAGAACCCGGACCGCCAGCCTGCCACGAGACCGAACCCGAGCAGGACGACGATCCCGACGTCGATGAGGTTCACCCGCGAAGTATCGACGAGGTCGCCCGAACCCGCCCCTGCCCGGTGGTACCGGTCAGTCCACGACGACCTGGATGGGCGGAGCGTCCCCGCCGGCGGAGATGGTGTAGGTCCCAGGAGCAAGCTCGCCGAGATCGACGATCGCGCCCTTCAGCATCGCCAGCTCGATGCAGGCGACCCCGCGCTGGTCGGCGCCCTCGCGGATCGTCAGGACGATGGCCGAACCTGTCCGAACGACATCGATCGAATCGAGGACGGAGCACGGCGCGACCCCGCTCCACCAGGTCAGCCGGACCGTGACCCGCCGACCGCTGACCGATCCCTCGACGGTGCTGGCACCGACCGGATGGACGTCCAGCCGACCGGGCTTCGGGGTGACGATCGTCGCCCGCGGGGGCCCGATCGGGGCGGCACCGCCTGGTCCCGTGACGACCGGAGGGTCGATCCCGACGCCGGTATCGCCGCCGGACCCGACGGAGCCTCCACCGGCTCCGCCGCTCGGCGCGACGGTCGGTGGGACCGGCAAGCCGCCCGACGACGTGCAGGCCGTACCGGCGGCAGCGAGCAGGATGCACAGGACGAGGGCCCGAACCGGGGTCTGCATGGACCGGAGACGACCGCCGGACCCGGATGGTTCCGGTGACCTTCAGCGGGTCGCGGCTGCCACCGTGTCGACGCGAGGCGGGTGCGCGGCCTCGTACGCCCCGATCGCCGTCTCGCGAGCCAGCAGCCAGCCCATCTCGTCGGTCCCGGCCAGCAGCATCTCCTTGGCGAAGGGATCGACGTCGAACGGCAGGTCCTCGTCACCCGGGAGGTGGACGACCTGGGCTTCCAGGTCGACCGTGAGGGCGACCCGCGGCTGGCTCTCCACCAGCTCGAGCAGCTGGCGGTGCTTCTCGGCCTCGACGGCGATCGGCAACAGGCCGTTCTTGAGCGCGTTGTTCCGGAAGATATCGGCGAAGCTCGTCGAGATGACCGCCCGGATGCCCCACGCGACGAGCGCCCACGGTGCGTGCTCGCGAGACGAGCCGGTCCCGAAATTGTCGCCGACGAGCAGGATCTGGCGGTCGGCCATCGCCAGCCGGTCCATCACGAACAGCGGTTCCTTCAGCCCACCGTCGGCGTCGTAGCGCCAGTCGTGGAAGAGCGCGTCGCGGAGGCCGTCCTTGGCGGTCACCTTGAGGTACCGGGCCGGCACGATCTGGTCCGTGTCGATGTTCTCGGCCGGGAGCGGGATCACCGCGCTGGTGAACGAGCTGAACGGGCTGGCCACGTCAGCGACCCCCCAGGCCCGCGGCGGCTTCGATCCCGGGCAGCGTGCGCGGATCCGTCACCATCCCGGTCACGGCCGAGGCGGCGGCCGTCAGCGGCGACGCCAGGAACGATCGACCGCCGGCGCCCTGCCGGCCCTCGAAGTTGCGGTTGGAGGTCGAGATCGCGTACTGCCCGGGCGTGAGCTGGTCGCCGTTCATCGCGATGCACATCGAGCACCCCGCCTCCCGCCATTCGGCGCCGGCGGCCCTGAACACGTCGGCGAGGCCCTCGTTCTCGGCCTCCCGCTTCACTTCCTGGCTCCCGGGCACGACCATCACCCGGACGCCGGCCGCGACCGTCCGGTCGCGGAGCACGGACGCGGCCAGGCGGAGGTCGCTGATCCGGCCGTTGGTGCAGCTCCCGATGAAGACGACATCGACGGGTCGCCCGAGGATCGGATCGCCCGGTGTCAGGTCCATGTACTCGAGGGCACGCTCGAGCGCCCGACGCTGGCTCGGGTCGGCCTGGTCCTCCGGCGAGGGGATCCGTCCGGTGATCGGGATGCCCATCCCGGGGTTGGTTCCGTAGGTGACCATCGGTTCGAGCGTCGAGGCGTCGATGGCGACCGACCGGTCGTAGATCGCCCCGTCGTCCGTCGGCAGGCGGCGCCAGCGCGCGACGGCGTCGTCCCAGGCCTGTCCGTGCGGCGCGAACGGACGGTCCTCGACATAGGCGAACGTGGTGTCGTCGGGGGCGATGAGCCCGGCCCGGGCGCCGCCTTCGATGCTCATGTTGCAGATCGTCATGCGCTGCTCCATGGTCAGCGCGCGGATGGCCTCACCGGTGTACTCGAAGACGTGGCCGGTCCCCCCGCCCACGCCGATCCGGGCGATCAGGGCGAGGATGATGTCCTTGGCGCTCACCCCCGGAGCGAGCCGGCCGTCGACCCGGATCTCGTAGGTCTTCGGCCGCCGCTGGAGCAGGCACTGGGTCGCCAGGACCATCTCGACCTCGCTGGTCCCGATCCCGAACGCCAGGGCGCCGAACGCCCCGTGGGTGGCCGTGTGCGAATCGCCGCAGACGATCGTCATCCCCGGCTGGGTCAGCCCAAGCTCCGGGCCGATGATGTGGACGATGCCCTGGTTGGGCGACCCGAGGCCGTGGAGCGGGATCCCGAACTCGGCGCAGTTGTCGGTCAGCTGCTGCACCTGGGCGGCCGCCATGACGTCGGCGATCGGCAGGCTCCGATCGTGGGTCGGGATCGAATGATCGGCGGTCGCGACGGTCTGGCCGGGGCGACGGACGGTCAGTCCGCGAGCCCGCAGCCCGGTGAAGGCCTGGGGGCTGGTGACCTCGTGGACCAGGTGGAGGTCGATCCCCAGGATGGTCGGGGCGCCGGGTTCATCGACGACGACGTGGTCGTCCCAGATCTTGGCGACGAGGGTGCGGGGGGCGCTGGCAGACATGCGACGGAGCGTACCAGAGGCTCGGCCCATGCCGGTCGAGGCGGACCGGGTCCGCGCCCGAACCGTCCGTTCCTCCCCTATCTGTACCGGTCGCCGACGGTACTTCGGGGTTCACCCCGCTGAGGCCATTCGGCAGGACAATCCGTCGGTGGACCAGGTACATCCACCGTCCGATGCGGTCATCGGGACCGTCCGGTCGCGCGTGACGGCCCACGCTGCCGTCATCCGGGTCGGGTTGTTCAGCCTCGCGCTGGCGGTGGCGGCGACGATCGTCTACGTCGATTCCGTCCAGGGGATGTCGACGCTGACGGCCCCGGTGTCGGTGCCGTGGCCGCTGATCGCGGTCGCGTTCTTCGTGACCGAGGCCAAGGTCATCGACGTCCACTTCCGGCGCGAGACCCACTCCTTCTCGCTCAGTGAGCTGCCGGCCGTCATCGGCTTCTTCCTCATGCCGCCGACCGACTTGCTGATCGGTCTCCTCGTCGGATCCGGCGTCGCGCTCGTGGTCCAGTCGCGCCAGTCACCGCTCAAGGTCGTCTTCAACCTGGCCAACTATGCCTTCATCGCGGTGGTCAGCCTGACCGTCTTCCGGGCGATCGGGACGTTCGCCGGCGGTCCACCGGCCCCGCTCGACTGGCTGGCCGCGATGGCCGCGACGTTCCTCGGCGCCGTCATCAGCGCGCTGACGATCGCGACCGTCATCGTCCTGTCGGGTGGGGCACCGCAGTTCCAGAAGCTGCCGGAGATGATCGAGTTCGGCGGGCTGGTCGCCCTCGCCAACACGAGCCTGGCGCTCCTCGCGGTGACGATCCTGTGGATCGACCCCGAGGCGATGGCCCTGCTCGCCGTCCCCCTGATCACGCTGTTCGTGGCGTATCGGGCGTACGTCTCCGAACGGGTGAAGCACGAGCGACTCGAGCTGCTGTACCAATCCAGCCGGATCCTCCAGCACTCGCCCGAGCTCGACCGGGCACTGATCGCGCTGCTCGATCACGCCCGCGACATGTTCCGCGCCGAGCTCGCAGAGGTCCTCCTGGAGCCCGTCGACAGCGCCGGCCAGCCGCTCCGGACGACATCGGTGGAGGATGGCGAGTCCGAGCTGATGATCCCGGTCGAGCTGTCGGACGGCGAGCCCGTCCGCCTGCGCGCGCGGACGGAGCAGCGGGCGTTCTTCGCCACGCCGGCCCGGACCCCCGGCGGTCGGCGGCTGGCGATCAGGCAGGCGATGATCGCTCCGCTCGTCGGCGAATCCGGGACGATCGGCATCCTCTCGATCGTCAACCGGGCGACCGAGGGCAGCACCTTCGGCGACGACGACCTGCGCCTCCTCGAGACGCTCGCCAACCAGGTCGCGGTCGCGCTCGAGAACGGTCAGCTCGAGCAATCGCTGGCCGAGCTCGGTCGGCTCAAGGAACAGCTCCGCTACCAGGCCTACCACGACCCCTTGACGGACCTGCCGAACCGGGCGCTGTTCGCCGAGCAGGTCGCCATCCGCCTGCGCGACCGACGGGACGACCGGGTCCCGGTGGTCCTGTTCCTTGATCTCGACGACTTCAAGGTGGTCAACGACACGCTTGGGCACGCCGCGGGCGACCAGCTCCTCGTCGCCGTGGCGGAACGGATCCGGAGCACGATCCGCGAGGACGACCTCGCGGCGCGGCTCGGTGGTGACGAGTTCGCGATCCTCGTCATCGACCAGCCGGATCTGCGCCATTCGCTGGCCGTCGCGCGGCGCCTGATCGACCTGCTCGGCGTCTCGTTCCCCATCCTCGGCCAGGAGACGGTCGTCGGGGTCAGCGTCGGGATCGCGATGGCCCGCAGCGGCCAGGGCGGGGCACAGCCCGAGGACGTCGACGACATCCTTCGCCATGCCGACGTCGCGATGTACACCGCCAAAGCGGCGGGCAAGCGCCGTTTCGCGGTCTTCGACCCGGCGATGCACGCCTCGATCGTCGCCCGGCACGAGCTGTCCGCGGAGCTCGCCCGGAGCGTCGCCAGGAACGAGCTCATCGTCCACTACCAGCCGATCGTCGCGCTCGACAGCGGCCGGACCGTGGGGGTGGAGGCGCTCGTCCGCTGGCGTCACCCGGTCCGCGGCCTGACCCTGCCGGACGAGTTCATCACGCTGGCCGAGGAGAACGGGACGATCCTGGCGCTCGGGCGCTGGGTCCTGGCCGAGGCGTGTCGGACCGTCGTCGCGTTGCGCACGGCCGGCGCCCCTGAGCGCCTCATGCTCAGCGTCAACATGTCGCCCCTCCAGCTCCAGCGGGCGGACATCGTCGACGAGATCCGGGAGGTCCTGGCCGAGACCGGCTTCGACCCAGCCGACCTCGTCCTCGAGCTGACCGAGACGGCGATGTTCCGGGACACGACCACCACCATCACCCGCCTCCAGGCCATCCGGGCTCTCGGCGTGCGCATCGCCGTCGACGACTTCGGGACCGGCTACTCGTCGCTGGGCTACCTGCGCCGGTTCCCGGTCGACATCCTCAAGATCGCCCGCGACTTCGTCGTGTCCGGCGAGGACGACCCGGAGACCTGGGCCTTCGCCCATGCCATCGTCGCGCTCGGCCAGACCCTGGGCCTGCGGATCGTCGCCGAGGGGATCGAGGAGACCGGTCAGCTCGAGCGGCTGCGGAACCTGGGCTGCGAGTTCGGCCAGGGGTTCCTGTTCGCCCGCCCGCTGTCGGCCGACCACCTGGCCCGGCTCCTGGGCGTAACGCTCGAGGCTCAAGGCTCCGTCGGACGGCCGGTCGCGCTCGGCGAGCGACCCCTCCCGGTCCCGGTCACGTTCCCGGTCCGCGGCTGAGCGGCCCGCACGATGTTCATCCTGTACGCCGTCGTGATCGGGCTGGTCGTCGGCCTCCTGCTGGGGGGCCGACCGGCAGGTCTCGCCGCCCTCCACCTCCGGTTCGCCTGGCTGGCCGTCCTGGGGTTCGGCGTCCAGGTCGTCATCTTCTCGGGCCCGGTGAGCGAACGGATCGGCTGGCTCGGGGTGCCGGCCTACGTCGCCTCGACCGCGCTCGTCTTCATCGTCCTGCTGGCGAACATCCGCATCGCGGGGATGCCGATCGTCGCCCTCGGCGCGGCGTGCAACCTGATCGCGATCCTGGCCAACGGCGGGTTCATGCCTGCCTCGGCCGCCGCGTTGTCGACCGCCGGCCGGTCGCCGGCGACCGGCTACTCGAACAGCGCGGTCGTGGCCGACCCGGTGCTGGCCCCGCTGACCGACCTGTTCGCGCTGCCGACCTGGCTCCCGTTCAGCAACGTCTTCAGCATCGGCGATGTCCTGATCGGAACGGGCATCGCGATCGCCATCGTGGTCACGATGCGCCGGCAGCCGTCGGCCGGCGACCCGACGCCGGCCTGATCCAGGGCGGTCGCCAGAACGGGACCCTGGCCGGGGTCAGCGCCTCAGCGCGGTGCGCCCGTGCGCCGGTGCGTCGCGGAACCTCCCCCGGAATCGCGTCGCTTCCGGTACCGATGGGTCATTCGTCCCGGCGCGAACAGGACCTAGCGTTCAGGACGAGGGCGACGAACGTCCTCCGCCGAAAGGACCGTCCAGGGCAAACCCGTCGCGAGGCGGGGACGCAAAGCCAGGGATCTCGACCCGTTCGAGACCGCCCGGCTGCCGGGCCGACGACGCGAAGTCACACGAGGTGAACAGACAGTGAAGGCGAACCTGGCGCGCTTCACCACCGTCATCGCGCTGTTGGCGACGATCGCCCTCAGCCTCGGTGCCGGCATGCGGTGGGGCTGACGGCGATGGCACCCGATGCGGGACGTCGCTGGTAGGAATCATCCGAGGTCTTGCGGCCTCGACCACACACGCAGAACGACCGCCGGGTGACCCGGCGGTCGTTCCGATTCTGGGTCCGGTCGGCGCTGGGGTCGCCGACGGTCCCTAGCGGTGGACGAGGTAGCCGTCGACCGAGACGAGCGGGTGCCCGGATGTGCCCAGGACCTTGATCGTCAGGTAGTGCGTGCCGACGGACGAGAACGTCGCGGTGAAGAGCTTCTGGCGGTAGTGCTTCCTGAGGGAATGCAGGTTGACGGTCTTGACCAGCGTCCCGTCGATGAAGACGCCGGCGCGGCCGTAGCCCGGACCCTTCGGGCCGAGCCAGACGACCTTGTCGCCGGTGAACTTGAAGACGGCCTTGGCGGCCCTGGTCCGCGACGAGTGGACCGATCCGCCGAGGTGCCGGAGTGCCGCCGAGCGGAACCAGGCACGGTGGTAGACCACCGACCGGCTCGTGTCTGCAAGGGTCCGCCAGCCGTTGGTGTTGCCCCTGACCCGACCGCCGTACAGCCAGTCCGTCCAGCCGAAGTTCTTGCCGGGATGGGTCGCGCCGGCCTTGCGGAAGGTGGTCCCGTAGCGATAGTCGAGCAGCCACGGCTGCCAGTCGTCGTTGGCTTCGGCCGGCCAGCCGGCGCGGTTGTAGAGGAACTTGGCCGCTCGGAGGAGCGCCTTGTTCTGCCACGTCCAGGCGGGATAGCCGGCGCGCTGGAGCAGCTCGGCCTGGAGGACCGCGCCCTGCATCAGCTCCCACGGATACTGGGTCGATGACGGCGGCCATTGGAGCGAGGCGCCCCGGCGCATCTCATCCGGGATCGCTCCGTCGAGATTGATCCCGTCCTTGACGCAGGCCCCGTCGATCCCGACGGGTCTGGCCTCGTTGCACTGCCACGATAGGTCCGAGCCGTAGCTGAATCCTGCGTACGAGGCGCGATCGCCGAGGAACCCCTTGAACACGGCGGCCGCTCGCTTCAGCTGGAGCTTGTCCCCGACGTAGATCGCGATGGCGATCCGTGCCGCGCCGGCGTGGGTGCCCCAGTTGTTCGGCCGCAGGTTGTGGGTGCTGACCAGCGAGTCACCCTGGAGATTCTCGTTGAGCAGCTTCTTCAACCACGGTTTGAACGTCCGGGTGTTGAACGTCGGCTGGTACGTCGGCAGCGAGATCAAGTCTGCCGCGAGGATGTAGGCGGGGAGGCCGCGACCCACCGAGATGCTCCGACCGCCGGCCTCGGTGCCGACCACGGCCTTGAGGTTGGTGAGCACCGACTGCCGATAGGCCAGGATCTTCGTCTTGGCGTAGACCAGCGCCTTGGCCAGGACGAGCACGTCGTTGTTGGAGTCCTGGTTCGACAGGTCGGGGGTCCCGGCGCTCTCGTCGGCGGCCTTCTTGAGGTTGGTCCAGGCGGCGCCCGATCTCGGCAGCCTGGCGATGTCCGCCGCCGTCGCGATCATGTGCGGTCCGGTGACCGCGTCCGCGGTCTGCGTCGCCGGCAGGCCGGCACGGTCGAGGATGGGGCCGAGCCCGATGAGGAGGGTCATCCCCAGGACGGCTGCGACGCTCGAGGCGACCAGCCGTGATGAGCGCCGGCTCGGGGAGGCGTGGGGGGAGGCGATCCGGTTCATCGGACACCTCGCCGGGTGATGGGGCCGCATGCGCGAACGGGTCGGCACGGACCGTGGGTGGGGACGCGACTGGACGCCCTCTGGGCGCCGCTTTGGAACCGCGGCAAACTCTTGCCTCCTCCCTACCAGGACGCCATGCGCTGGGCATGGCGAGCGGAGAGCTGACCTTCGGGGGACGGCGCGGCGACCGAGGGCACGGGGGTCGCGGGGTCCGTCGAAGGAGGACTGGGCCGCGCGATCTGGGTCGCGCAGCGCGCTGGAGCCCGACGGGGCTGGCCGAAGTATGCACCCATCCGCGTGGGACCGCAGGCGGTCCGGTGGGGTCGGCCGGGGTCCGGTCCGGTGTGGGGCGGGGCGGAGCCGTGCGGGCGGCAAGGCGTGGGCACTCGGGCGCCTGGAGCGGCTCGCTCGTCAGGGTCGCGCGCGAGGTGGTGCGGTCCGGGGCGGTCGCAGAGGTTGCGGAATCGAGGAAGGCTGATAGACTGCCCGCACAGCGCCCGGACCGAACGTGCCCGAGCGTCGCCTGTCGGAGTCACGACTTGGGTCTGTTCAACGGTCAGGACCACCGCCGCGTCGCCGTCGTCGTCACGACGGACGGTCGGCGCGCGCATCTCCCGATCGACGACTCCGGGTCCGACGTCGTATCTCCTCTCGCTCTTCTTCGCTCGCTCCTTCTCGGGCTGGACGGCCTTCTTGGGCTCATTACCGGCTCCCGGCAGGAGAACGGAGGATCGCGGAGGTAGCGACAGCGCCACCGAGAACCGAAGGGACCCTCGCCGGAAGGCGGGGGTCTTGTCTTTTTCCGCAGCACGACCGACTACGATGAGGGCGACGGAGGGCATGACGAGATGACGATGACGAAGGGGACGCCCGACGGCGGGAGTCCCCCCGCGGCCGACCCGGCGCCCGGCAGGGCCGGGGCCGCGCCGGTCGCCCGGCCGCGCCGGAGCCATGTCCCGGCCGACGGCAGCGCGACCGCGACGGCCGTCGAGCACGCTCGCTCGGCGATGCTGCACGAGGTCAAGCCACGAAAGCGGACGAGGATCGGGGCCGACGTGGTCTGTGAGGCCCTCCTGCGCCAGGGCGTCGACGTCGTGTTCTCATATCCGGGCGGGGTCATCCTGCCGCTCTACGACATCCTCGCCGACTATCCGGAGCTCCGCCACATCCTCGTCCGCCACGAGCAGGGCGGCGCTCACGCCGCCGACGGCTACGCCCGGGTCACTGGTCGGGTCGGGGTCTGTATCGGGACCTCGGGACCGGGTGCCACGAACCTCGTCACCGGCATCGGGACGGCCCTGCTCGACTCCGTCCCGATGGTCGCGATCACGGGCAACGTCCCCGGTGCGCTGATCGGCAAGGACGCCTTCCAGGAGATCGACATCACCGGCATCACCCTGCCGATGACGAAGCACAACTATCTCGTCCGGGACGCCGACGACCTGCCCCGGGTCATCGCCGAGGCGTTCCACATCGCGCGGACCGGTCGACCCGGCCCGGTCCATATCGACATCACCAAGGATGCGCTCCAGCAGGAGACGACCGCCGAGCACCCGACGGAGGAGCAGATCGTCGCCGGGTTGCCGGGGTTCCGGCCGACGTTCGACGGTCATCCGAAGCAGCTCAAGCTGGCGGCCGCTGAGATCGCCCGCGCCGAACGCCCGGTGATCCTCGCCGGCCATGGGGTCCTCCACGCGGAGGCGTGGGACGACCTGAGGGCCTTCGCGGAGAAGACGAGCATCCCGGTCGCCTGGACCCTGCTCGGGATCGGCGCGATGGACGAGACCCATCCGCTGGCCTATGGCTACATGGGGATGCACGGCTGGAAGCACGTCAACCGGGCGATCCAGTCCGCGGACCTGCTGATCGCGTTCGGGATGCGCTTCGACGACCGGGTCACCGGCAACGTTCGGACATACGCGCCGTATGCCCGGATCGTCCACGTCGACATCGACCCGGCCGAGATCGGCAAGAACGTGTCGGTCGAGGTCCCGATCGTCGGTGATGCCGGTCGCGTCCTGCGGGCGCTCCTCCCGATGGTCGAGGCGACCGAGCCCGCGGCGCGGGCCGACTATCTTGCCCAGCTGGCCGAATGGAAGCGCGAGTCCGAGGAGTCGAGCTGGCACGGCTCCGGTGCCTGGCGCGACGGCCTGCTGTCGGCCGACTATGTCGTCGAGCGGATCGGCGAGCTGACCGACCACCAGGCGACCTACGTCGCCGATGTCGGCCAGAACCAGATGTGGCTCGCCCGCTACACCGGCTTCCGCCAGCCGAACAGCCATGTGAGCTCCGGCGGCCTGGGGACGATGGGCTTCAGCGTCCCGGCCGCGATGGGTGCGGCACTCGGCCGCCCCGATCGGGAGACCTGGGCGATCGCCGGCGACGGCGGCTTCCAGATGACCGTCCAGGAGTTGATGACCCTGGTCCAGGATCGCATCCCGGTGAAGATCGCCCTGCTCGACAACAAGAAGCTGGGGATGATCCGCCAGTGGCAGGAGATCATCTACGGCGGGAACTACCACTCCGCCACGCTGCTCGGCCCCGACTTCGCGAAGCTGGCCGATGCGTTCGGGGTCCCGGCGTTCCGGGCCCGCACGCCGGGCGAGGTCGACGACGCCATCCGGGCCGCCCAGGCGGTCGACGGCCCGGCCCTCGTCTGGTTCGAGATCGCCGAGGAGCAGAACGTCTTCCCGATGATGCCGGCGGGCAAAGGCCTGTCCGACCTCATCGAGAACTGGGGCGGGGCGGACGAATGACGGCCGACGGTCCGGCATCGTCGGGCGCCACCCCGCCGCCGTCCCGGGCCCTGCCCGGATCCGGCGTCCAGCACCGCCACGTCCTCGTCGTCCTGGTCCTCGACAAGCCGGGCGTGCTCAACCGCGTTTCGAGCCTGATGCGCGCCCGCAACTTCAACATCGAGTCGCTCGCCGTCAGCCACACCGACCAGCCCGACATCAGCCGGATGACGATCACGCTCCACGGCGACGACGTCCTGCTCGAGCAGGCGACCAAGCAGCTCTACCGCCTGATCGACGTCCTCAAGGTCCAGGACCTGACCGACGAGCCGACGGTCGCCCACGAGCTCGCCCTGGTCAAGGTCCGCGCCAACGACGCGAACCGCGGCGAGATCGTCCGGATCGTCGAGCTCTACCGGGCTCGGGTGGTCGACATCTCGGAGACGTCGATCGTCGTCGAGGCGACCGGCACCGAAGCCGAGGTCGACGCCCTCGTCGCCCTCCTTCGGACCTACGGGGTCAGGGAGCTCGTTCGAACCG
Source organism: uncultured Chloroflexia bacterium (assembly GCA_963744115.1). GTDB lineage: Bacteria > Chloroflexota > Limnocylindria > Limnocylindrales > CSP1-4 > Chersky-267. Next base: position 375,867 of record CAVUSI010000003.1, read on the forward strand.
GGACCGTCGTGATGGCTCGCGGCTCGGGATCCATCGAGGAGGCACTCAAACGATGAATCCTCGGGCCGATGGCGTCGGAGGATCTCCGCCTCGGACCTCGGAGGGCGATTCGCGCTTCCACGTTGAGGGTGCCAATTCACGATCGGAGGCGAGAGACCAGTGACCGCGAAGATGTACTACGACAGCGATGCCGATCCCTCTGCCCTGGCGGGCCAGACGGTGGCGATCATCGGGTACGGCAGCCAGGGGCATGCCCATGCCCTGAACCTCCACGATTCCGGGATCGCCGTCGTGGTCGGGCTCGCGCCGGACAGCAAGAGTCGGACCCTGGTGGAGGACGCCGGCCTGACCGTGCTCACGGTCGCCGAGGCCGTCAAGGCGGCCGACGTGATCATGATCCTCGTCCCGGACACGAGCCAGAAAGCCGTCTACGACGCCGATATCGCGCCGAACCTGCGCGACGGCCAGCTCCTGATGTTCGCCCACGGGTTCAACATCCATTTCGACCGGATCGACCCGCCCGCCGGGGTCGATGTCGGGATGGTCGCGCCGAAGGGCCCGGGCCATCTCGTCCGCAGCGTCTATCGCGCCGGCGGCGGCGTGCCCGCCCTGTTCGCTGTGCATCACGACGCGACCGGGACGGCTCGCGCCCGCACCCTGGCCTACGCCCGGGGCCTGGGCAACACGCGGGCGGGCGTCCTCGAGACGACCTTCGCGGAGGAGACCGAGACGGACCTGTTCGGCGAGCAGTCGGTCCTGTGCGGCGGGACGGCCGCCCTGGTCAAGATGGCGTTCGAGACGCTGGTCGAGGCCGGCTACCAGCCCGAGCTCGCCTACTTCGAGACGATGCACGAACTGAAGCTCATCGTCGACCTGATGTACCGAGGCGGTCTCAACTTCATGCGCTTCAGCGTCAGCGACACCGCCGAGTACGGCGACTACGTCAGCGGCCCTCGGATCATCGACGATCACGTCCGCGCGACGATGAAGGAGGTCCTCCACGAGATCCAGGACGGGACGTTCGCCCGGAACTGGATCGCCGAGAACGAGGCCGGCCGGCCCGAGTTCGAGCGTCTCCGCGCTCAGGATCAGGATCACCTCATCGAGCAGGTCGGGGAGGAGCTCCGCGGCCAGATGGCGTTCCTCGACCCGGTCGTGGTGCGGGCCGGACAGGCGCAGGCAGCGGCCAGCGAGCCTCGGCGGGTCGCGGAGTCGTCGAGATGACGGAGGGATCGGTCCGCATCTTCGACACGACCCTGCGCGACGGCGAGCAGGCGCCCGGCGCGGGCCTGACGGCGGCCGAGAAGCTCGAGGTCGCCCGGCAGCTCGTCCGACTCAAGGTGGACGTCATCGAGGCCGGATTCCCGGCGGCATCGCCGGGCGACTTCGAGGCCGTCCAGCGGATCGCCCGCGAGACGAAGGGCGTGGCGGTCGCCGCGCTTGCGCGCTGCCGCGACGGCGACCCGCAGCGGGCGGTGGAGGCCATCCGCGTCGCCCAGCGACCCCACCTCCACGTGTTCATCGCCACGAGCGACATCCACCTCAAGCACAAGCTCCGGATCGGTCGCGACGAAGCGCTCAAGCAGGCCGTCGAATGGGTCCGCTACGGCCGGAAGGCCCTCGGGTCCGACGCCGAGATCGAGTTCTCCGCGGAGGACGCCAGCCGGACCGACGTCGACTACCTCCTCGACATCTACGAAGCGGTCGTGGCCGCTGGGGCGAGCACCGTCAACATCCCCGACACGGTCGGCTATGCGATCCCGGCCGAGTTCGGGCTGCTGGTCGGGCGTGTCGTCGAGCGCGTCGGGCGGGACGCGACGATCAGCGTCCACTGCCACAACGATCTCGGCCTGGCGACCGCCAACACGCTGGCCGCGGTCCAGGCTGGGGCACGCCAGGTCGAGGTCACCATCAACGGCCTCGGCGAGCGCGCCGGCAACGCCTCCCTCGAAGAGGTCGTGATGGCGCTTCGGACCCGGCCCACCCAGTTCCCCGACCTCGGGACCGGCGTCCAGACCGAGCAGATCACGGCCGCCAGCCGGCTGGTCAGCTACCTGACCGGGTTCGCCGTCCAGCCGAACAAGGCGGTCGTCGGCGGCAACGCCTTCGCCCATGAGTCCGGCATCCACCAGGACGGCGTCATCAAGAACCCGCTGACGTACGAGATCATGACCCCGCAGTCGGTCGGTCTGGCGGGCAGCCAGCTGACGATCGGCAAGCTGTCCGGTCGCCGTGGCCTGCAGGGCAAGCTCCGCGAGCTGGGTCACGACCTCGAGGGCGAGGCGCTCGATGGCGTCTACCGCCAGGCGATCGCCCTCGCCGACGCCAAGAAGGAGGTGACCGACGCGGACCTCCTGGCGCTCGTCGAGGCGCGCAGCTCCGAGGTCCCCGCCTCGATCGCGCTCGAGGGGTGGAGCGTCACGAGCTCCCACGGCGGCAACGCCACGGGCACGGTCTCGCTGTCGATCGGCGGCGATGTCCGCGCCGCGGAATCGACCGGCAACGGCCCGGTCAATGCCCTGTTCAGTGCCGTCGACAAGGCGATCCAGCCGGTCCTCGGCTGGCGTCCGGTGCTGACCGAGTACGAGATCAAGGCGGTCTCCGCCGGGGAGGATGCCCAGGGCCAGGTCCTGGTCCGCTGCCGTCGATCGTCGGACGAGGGCAGCGGAGCGCTGATCGTCAGCGGCCACGGCTTGTCGACCAACATCATCGAGGCGTCGCTCGAGGCTTACCTCGTGGCGACGAACAAGCTCCACGGCGCCGAGATCAACGGGGTCGACGCGGCGTTCGCGACCCGGGCCCGGACCGAGGACATCCCGTGACCGACGCGGATCGCCCGGATGGGACCCCGCGCTACCGGATCGTCGCGATCCCGGGCGACGGGGTCGGTCCGGACGTCCTAGCCGCCGGGCGACGGGCGCTCGACGCCGTTGCCTCGGCGGCCGGGTTCGCCATCGACTGGACCGAGCTCGTCGTCGGCGGCGCCGGCATCGACGCCCACGGCGTCGCGATCCGCCCGGAGGACGTCGAGGTCTGCCGGGCTGCCGACGCGGTCTTCCTCGGCGCCGTCGGCGGTCCCAAGTGGGACGACCCGACCTCGTCGGTCCGGCCCGAACAGGCGCTGTTCGCGCTGCGTGGCGGCCTGGAGCTGTTCGCCAACCTCCGGCCGGTCACCGTCCACCCGACGCTCGTTCCGGCCTCGCCGCTCCGCGCGGAGCTGCTCGACGGGGTCGACATGCTCATCGTCCGGGAGCTGACCGGCGGGCTGTACTTCGGCGATCGGATCGAGGCGACCGGCCCGCCCGGCTCTCGCTCGGCGAGCGACACGCTGACCTACGCCGACGACGAGATCGCCCGCGTCGTCCGGCTGGCGTTCGAGCTCGCCGGTCGGCGGCGCGGCCGCGTGACCAGCGTGGACAAGGCGAACGTCCTGGCGACATCGCGGCTGTGGCGGCGGGTGGCCGGCGAGGTCGCGCTCGAGTTCCCGGCGGTCCGCCTCGACCATCGGCTGGTCGACGCCTGCGCGATGCAGATCGTCCGGTCGCCCGCGGCGTTCGACGTCCTGGTCACCGAGAACCTGTTCGGGGACATCCTGTCGGACGAGGCGTCCGTGCTCGCCGGGTCGCTCGGCATGCTCCCATCGGCCTCGGTCGGCGCCCGGCGGACGGCCCACGGTCGCCACGGGCTGTATGAGCCGATCCACGGGTCCGCCCCGGACATCGCCGGCCGGGACCTGGCCAACCCGATCGGCACCATCCTGTCCGGGGCGATGCTCCTACGCTGGTCGCTCGGCCTGGGTGACGCCGCGGACGCGCTCGAGGCCGCGGTGGGTCGCGCCCTCGACGACGGGTATCGGACCGCGGACCTCCTTCCGACCGAACGGCGACCCGAAGACGGGTCGACCCGGGTGGGGACCATCGGGATGACCGAGGCGATCGTCGACCGGATCGCGATCCGTCGGGCGGCGCCGACAGCGGTGGCCGCCCGAACCACGTGACCCGACCACCGACGCCACGCTCGATGGAGCCGCCACCGTGACCCAGCCCGACGCCACCGCCGCCCCGATGGGCCGGCCCGACGACCTCCCGGTCGTCCTCTACGACACGACCCTGCGCGACGGCACGCAGGGCGAGAACATCATCCTGTCCCTGGCCGACAAGCTGCGCATCGCCCGGATGCTCGACGAGTACGGGATGCCGTTCATCGAGGGCGGCTGGCCGGGGTCCAACCCCAAGGACATCGACTTCTTCGCGGCCGCGAAGAAGCAGCGCTGGACGACCGCCCGGCTGGCCGCCTTCGGCTCGACCCGGCACCGCGCCAACCGGCCCGGGGACGACCCGAACCTGAACGAGCTGGTCTCGGCCGAGACGCCCGTCGTGACGATCTTCGGCAAGAGCTGGCTGCTCCACGTGACCGAGGTCCTCGGGGCGACCCCGGCCGAGAATCTCGACATGATCGCCGACTCGATCGGCTTCCTGGTCGACCGGGGACGCGAGGCGGTCTACGACGCCGAGCACTTCTTCGACGGGTACAAGGCCGACCCCGGCTATGCGGTCCAGACCCTGCAGGCCGCCAGGGGAGCCGGGGCCCGGACGATCGTCCTGTGCGACACGAACGGCGGGACGATGACCGACGAGCTGCTCCGGATCATCGCCGCGGTCCGAGCGTCCATCGACGGCGACGGTAAGGGCAGCCCGGTCGTGTGGGGGATCCACACCCACAACGATGCCGAGCTGGCCGTCGCGAACTCGATGGCGGCGGTCACCGCCGGGATCCGCCACGTCCAGGCGACGATCAACGGCTACGGCGAGCGCTGCGGCAACGCCAACATGGTCAGCATCCTGGCCAACCTGGCCCTCAAGACCGGCAACACGCTCGTCCCGGCCGGCGGCGGCGACCTGGCCGACCTGACGGCGCTGTCCCGCAGCGTGGCCGAGATCGCGAACGTCGCCCCGCTCGACTACCAGCCCTACGTCGGTCGCTCCGCGTTCGCCCACAAGGGCGGCGTCCACGGGGCGGCGGTCGCCAAGGTCGAGCGTAGCTACCAGCACGTCGATCCGACGATCGTCGGCAACGAGGGTCGGCTGGTCGTGTCCGAGCTCGGGGGTCGGGCGAACACCAAGCTCCGGGCCGAACAGCTCGGTCACCGATTGGAGGGCGTCGACCCGCGCGAGCTGTCGAAGTTGATCAAGCAGCTCGAATCGGACGGCCTGGCCTTCGAAGGAGCCGAGGCAAGCTTCGAGCTGCTCGTCCGGCGTCACCAGACGGGCTATGCGGCGCCGTTCCGCATCGTCGACTACACCTGCCTCATCGAGCAGCGCGACGGGCACGAGCTGCTCGCCGAAGCCACCGTCAAGGTCGAGGTCGACGGGGAGGTCCTCCACACGGCCGCCGAGGGCAACGGCCCGGTCAACGCGCTGGACGCCGCGTTGCGCAAGGCCCTCGGGGCGTTCTATCCGCAGCTCGACACCGTCCACCTCGTCGACTACAAGGTCCGGATCCTCGACGGCGGCGCGGCCACGGCGGCCCGGACCCGGGTCGTCATCGACTCGGCCGACGGGGCGCGGACCTGGTCGACGATGGGCAGCGACACGAACATCATCGCCGCCTCCGCCGCCGCCCTCGCCGACTCGCTCGAGTACGCCATCTGGAAGGCCGGCGCCGAGCTCCGCCGGCGCGACGAACGCCATTTCACGACCGCCCGGCACGAGCCGGCGGTCGCCGACCCGACGTCGACGAGGTGATCCGATGACCAGTCAGCCGGCGACGCTCCACCTCGAGCGCTGGACCGTGACGTCCGGGTCGAACGTCCAGAGCCGCGGGGCGGTCGTGATCGGCTCCGGCGACCACCAGTGGGACGGCGCGGCCGAGGGCAACGGCCCGGTCGATGCCCTGTTCCGCGCGGTCGACGCCGCGCTCGAGGGCGTCCTGACCGGCCACCCGCGGCTCATCGCCTACGACGTCCACGCGGTCGCCGAAGGTCCCGACGCGGAGGGGCTCGTGACCGTGCGTCTCGCTCCACCGTCGTCGGCCGAGGGGGACCGGGCGACCGGCAAGTACACCGGGTCGTCGAGTGACGTGAACATCATCGCGGCCTCGATCGAGGCCTACATCGCGGCGATCGACCGGCTGCTCGCCGAGGTCTCGTGGCAGGGCGCCACCGAGGCGGCCGGCAACCGACGTCGCGCCAGGTCGGCCGAGGTGGCCAGCGCACCCCGCCGGGCCGAGCTCGACGAGGACGCGGCGGAGCTCCTCACGAGCGACCTGTTCGAGCGTTGAGTCGAGGGTGAGCGAGCCTCGATCCGCGTCGCCCCGGGGACGGATCGCCTTCTCCGGCGAGCCGGGGGCATTCGCCGAGGACGCCGTCCGGGCGGCGTTCGGCGAGGTCGACCGGGTCGGGCTGCCGGGCTTCCGCCAGGTCTTCGACGAGGTCGCGGCGGGCGGGTCCGTGGCCGGCGTGGTCCCGATCGAGAACAGCGTCCACGGGACCGTCCGTGAGAACTACGACCTCCTGCTCGAGCACGACCTCGAGCTCCGAGCCGAGGTGGTCGTCCCGGTCCGGCTGTGCCTCGCGGCGCTGCCCGGCGACCGGATCGAGGACATCGAGCGGGTCTACTCCCACGTCCAGGCCCTCGGCCAGGCCGAGGCCTATCTGCGGACCCGAGCCTGGGCGCTCCTGACGACCTACAACACCGCCGGTGCCGGGCGGCTCATCGTCGACCGCCAGGAGCACGGCTCGGCGGCGGTCCTCTCGCCTCGGGCGGCCGGGCTGTTCGGGCTCGGGATCCTGGCCGACGGGATCCAGGACGTCGACGACAACCGGACCCGCTTCCTGGTCATCGCTCGACACGACGCCGGGCTGCCGGAGATCATCACGGCGACCGGAGATGCGATGCGGACGACGCTGGTCGTGGCCGTCCGGAACGAACCCGGGGCCCTCCTGCGCGTCCTCACGGTGTTCTCGGCCCACGCCCTGAACATGAGCACGATCGAGTCCCGGCCGAGCCGGGAGCGCGCCTGGGAGTACGTCTTCTGGATCGACCTCGACGCGGCCGCCGACGACCCGGCCGCCGCCGCCGCGCTGGCAGACCTCGAGGCGGTCACCACGATGACCCGTGTTCTCGGCTCGTATCCGCGAGCCGCCCAGGGCTGAACCGGGGTCTCAGAGGGCGGGCCTGGAACGGAGCTCGGCCATCGCCTCGGTGTCCCCGCGGAGCTCGGCGTAGGCCAGCTCGCCGTGCCGTGACGCGTACCAGTCCGCCTCCCGGATCGCCGCCCGGTCGACCGCCAGCACGTCCGCGAGGTCCGAGTAGGTGAGGCCGCCCTCGTCGAGACGGGCCTGGACGACCGCCGCGGACAGGCCCGTGCCGCGCACGATCCGCGTGCCGAGGCCGACCGGCGGGTCGAGGTCGAGCCAGGTCCCCGCGCGACCCAACGCGACCCAGTCCACGTCGGTCGGAGCGGGTGACTCGCCGAGCGTCAGCGGCGATCGCCCCCTCGGCCGCCAGGAGACGGTCGTCGACATCGCCCGAGATCGTCACGAACGTCTGGCCCAGCTCCCCGAGACGCTCGACGAGAGCGGCCTGCTGGCGCCGCCGGGCCCGGTCGGAGTCGCGCATCCCGTCCTGGCGCCATGGGATGTCCGGTTCCAGCAGCAGGCTCAGGTCGTAGTGCCGGTCCGCGCCCAGCGCCTCGACCGCCGGGTCACGGCGGCCGAGATACTCGACGTGCCAGATCCCGGTGGTCATCGCGTCGGTGTCGCAGAACAGGATGCGGTCGGCCCGCCGCGCAGTCACGTCCTCGAGGTCGTTCTGACGCGTCGCGATCTCGATGAAATCGGCGGTGGTCCACGGCTCGCCGCTCCGGTCCTTCGGGTCGGAGTAGGGCCGGCCCCACTCGAGGACCCAGGCCGTGGCGAACCGCCGGGCGAGCAGGTCGGCCAGCGTGGACTTGCCCGTCGACTCGCCGCCGAGCAGGCGCACCCGCCGAACGGACGAGAGCGGAGCCGCATCGCCGTCGGGCTGGTCGGTCATGGTCGGATCGAACGGCCGGGGATGGGTCGAGGCCCGGACCGGCGTGACCGCCGTGCCCGGGCCTCGTCCATCGAACGTCCTCGGCGCCGGAGCGCCGTCGATCAGTGCTCGACGATCCGATCGAGCTTCTTGGCCGCGTCGATCCAGCCCTCGACGGTCGCCTCGGACGGGACCCGGCGGACCAGGTTCGGGCGGGCGGCGTCGACCTCCTGGAACGTCTGGGCGAGGTTGGCCGCGTTCCGTCGGGCGAGCTCGAGCGGCGAGTCGACGCCCGGCGGCTTCGAGCAGGTCGGAGTACTCCGAGCCGACGCCCGGGATCCGCATCAGGTCGGCGTGGTTCACCCACTCGAGGATGAGCGTGCCGCTGATGCCGGTGTCCGCGGCGAGCCGGTCGCGTCCGCCGGGCTTGGCGCCGTGCTCGAGCAGCTCCTCGGTCGTGCTCACGCCGGCGGCGGTGAGCTTCTCGGCTTGCGCCGGGCCGATCCCCTCGATCTCGTCGATGCGCATGGCGGTTCCTCCTCTGTTCGGCCGCAGCCGGTCCGGCGCCGATCCGGCGCCATCCGGCCGCCTGGGATCGTACGGTGATGGTACCCTCGGCGCCCGAGTCGATTCAATCCGAACCGAGGGCCGGATCGGCCCCGTCGGACCGGAGGAGGGACCGTTGGACCAGGCGTTCCACGATGCGATGGCGGCCGGCTACGCGCTCGACGAGCCGTCGATCGTCCTCGGCGGACCGATGCTCGGCGGTGAGGTGGTCACCGACCTCCGGATCCAGGTCGCCCTGTCGATGCTCAACCGGCATGGACTCGTGGCCGGCGCGACCGGCACCGGCAAGACCAAGACCCTCCAGCTCATGGCCGGCCAGCTGTCGAAGGCGGGCGTGCCGTGCTTCGTGGCCGACATCAAGGGCGACCTGACCGGGCTCGCCGCTCCCGGCGACGGCACGAACCCGAAGGTCATCGATCGCTGCCAGAGCCTCGGCTGGACGTTCGAGGCGGCCGGTCATCCGGTCGAGTTCCTGTCGCTCAGCGGCAAGCTCGGGGCGCAGATCCGGGCGACCGTCCACAGCTTCGGTCCGCTCCTCCTCGGCAAGGTCCTCGGCCTCAACGACACCCAGACGTCGATCCTCAGCCTGGTCTTCAAGTACTGCGATGACAACGCGCTGCCGCTGCTCGACCTGGCGGACCTGACGACCACGCTGCGGTTCCTCGGCTCGGACGACGGCAAGTCGGTCCTCGAGGAATACGGTGGGATGTCGTCGGCGTCGCTCGGTGTGCTCCTCCGCTCGATCGTGACCCTCGAGCAGCAGGGCGCCGACATCTTCTTCGGCGAACCCGAGTTCGACGTCGGCGACCTGCTGCGGACGACGCCCGAGGGTGCAGGGATCATCAGCATCCTCGAGCTGTCGGACGTCATGGACAAGCCGAGCCTGTTCAGCACATTCATGCTCTGGATGCTCGCCCAGCTGTATCACGACCTGCCCGAGGTCGGCGACCTGCCGAAACCGAAGCTGTGCTTCTTCTTCGACGAGGCGCACCTCCTGTTCGACGATGCGTCGAAAGCCCTGCTGGACGAGGTCGAACGGACCGCCCGGCTCGTCCGGTCCAAGGGCGTCGGTGTGTACTTCGTCACCCAGACCCCGACCGACATCCCGGCCCCGGTCCTCGCCCAGCTCGGGAACCGGGTGCAGCACGCGCTCCGCGTCTTCACTCCGCAGGACGCCGACGACATCAAGAAGACGGTCCGAACCTTCCCGATGACCGACTTCTTCGACGTCGAGAAGACCCTCACGAGCCTCGGGACCGGCGAGGCCCTGGTGACGGTGCTGTCGCCGCGCGGCGTGCCGACCCCGCTCGCGGCCACTCGGCTCATCCCACCCGACTCGTTGATGGCCCCGCTCGACCCGCCCCGGTTCCAGGCCGCCGTCGCGGCCAGCCTGCTGACGACCAAGTACGGTCAGACCGTCGACCGCGAGAGCGCCCACGAGATCATCACCGCGCGGATCGCCGCCGCCAAGCAGGTCGCGGCGGACCAGGCCGACGCGGATCCGAACGCGAGCCCGCCCCCGGTGATGCTCAACCCCGCCCAGCAGCAGCGCGAGATCGAGCGCCAGGCACGAGAGCTCGAGAAGCAGCGCGAGGCCGCTGAGCGTCAGGCGCGGGCCGACCAGCGCGCGGAGGCCGCCGCCGAGAAGCAGCGCAAGGCCGACGAGCGGGCGCGCCAGCGGTCGGTCGACTCGGCGATCCGGACGGGCGGCCGGATCGTCACGTCACGGGCCGGCCAGGACCTGATCCGAGGCGTGTTCGGGACCCTGTTCGGCGGGAAGAAGTGAGGCGCGGGAGCGGCGACGCCGTCGAGCGAGCCTAGAACGGGGCGTCGTCGGAGACGTCGGTCGGAACGTCGTCGGGCTGCGGCGGTCCGGACTCCAGGGTCATCTGGTGGACCCAGCCCTCTTCGCCGAACGGCGTTCGAACCAGCCAGTACGACCCGGCCGACCGGATCAGCTCGACCTCGTCGCCGCGATCGAGCCGCGCGACCTCGTCGCCCAGGATCTCGTCCGGGATCGACGACATCCTGACGAGGCGGTAGCGGACGCGACGCCGCTCACCGACCGGCTCCCCCGCGGCGAAGGCCGCAGGCACATACGCCACCTCGCCGCCGCGGGACTCCTTCCGGGCCTTCTGGACGGAGGGCCGGCGCCAGCGCGGCATGCCCGCCTCCTCGTCGAGGATCTCCGCACCGGCCGCCGCAGCCACGATCCGATTCGGCGCCGGAGGCGGTGGCACCACCGGCAGCGGCTCAGGTGCGACGACCGCGGCCGCGGCAGCCGCGGTGACCGCCTTGCGCCCTGCGGTGGCCGTCTTGCCGCCCGTGGCCGCCGCATCGGCGCCGGTGACACCCGCCTTGCCGCGAGACCCCGCACCGGCCTTGCCACGTCGTCCGCCACCCGCCTTCGCACCTGGGCCCGTGTCGGCTGTCACGACGGCTGCAGCACTGGCCGACGCGATGGCCGCCGCGATCGAGGCGTCCGGCTGGAGCTCCTCGCGTCGGCGCCGTCGCGTGAACAGGAAGAAGACCAGGCCGATCCCACCCACGATGAGGGCCGTCATCCACAGGCCGAGGCCACCGGGTCCGCTCGATCCGGTCAGGCTGCTGTTCACCCCGCCACCCGATCCGCCGGACCCGCCGGTCCCGCCACCGGAGGTGCCGTCCGAGCCGTCCACATTGCCGATGCCCGCGACCGGCGGCTCGGTCGGCGACGGGGTCGCCGCGGTGGGGTCGACCGCCGGGTCGGTGGCATCGGTCGTCGGGGTCGGGCCCGCGGTCGGGGGCGGGGTGGGCGCCGCCGTCTGGAGGATCCTGGCGGTCGGCCTCGGTGTCGGCCTGGGTGTCGGCTTCGCCCTGGGGGCCACCGTCGGCGCGGGCGTCGGCTTGGGTGTGGGCTTCGGCGTCGGCTTGGGTGTGGGCTTGGGCGTCGGTTTCGGCGTGGGCTTGGGCGTCGGTGATGGGGTCGGCGCAGTCACGACCACCGTCCCGCCCGCCAGATCGACCGTGCAGCCGCCGGCGGCGTTGGCGCGTTTGCCTCGCGGCGACGAAGGAGTATGGATGGGAGCCGGCGGGGAGGGTCGTGCTCGTACTGGAAGACTCACGATCCACCCGTCGGCCGTCCCGGACGGCATCAGCGTGGTTGGTGCCATCCACGATCGCGCCGATCGAGAACGGTGCCTCGGGCTGGTTGTCCGTGAAGGTGACCGAGAAGTGTGAACGTCGTGTCGGCGACCCGGAGGTGGGACTGACGCCTGACCGTTCGACAGCGACGATGGTATGACCGTGGTGACCGTACAGCTCGAGGCCGCGGCTACCGGGGTGACCGCCGGCGCCATGAATCCGATGACCATCGCCAGGGCGACGGACGGCGCGAGGAACCGGAGCGGCCAGAGGCCGCGCAGACGTGTATCCACTCAGCACGACCGTACGCAGGCGGTACGGCCTCGTCGATGGGCCGTTGGTCCGGTGCGTCCCGCTCCGAACGGGGGACCGTCGGGCTACGTCGGACCGAGCGTCAGGCTAGTCGACGACGACCTTGTCGATGCCGGGTTCCGGTGGCGGGTACTGCGGGTCGAGTCGATCGAGCGTCTCCTCGATGATCCGTGACACCGCCAGGTTACGGAACCAGTTGCGGTTCGCCGGGATGAGGTACCACGGCGCCGCGTTCGTCGACGTGCGCTCGAGGCACTCCTCGAATGCGGCGATGTAGTCGTCCCAGAGCGCGCGCTCCGGCAGGTCGCCCGACTTGAACTTCCAGTTCTTGGACGGGTCGTCGATCCGGTCCTGGAGCCGCCGCTTCTGCTCGTCCTTGTCGATGTACAGGAAGAGCTTGACGATCGTGGTGCCTTCCTCGGTCAGCGTCCGTTCCCAGTCGTTGATCTGGTCGTAGCGCTTCCGCCAGACCGCCTCCGGGACGAACCCGTGGACCCGGACGACCAGGACATCCTCGTAGTGGGAGCGGTTGAAGATCGAGATCGAGCCCTTGGCCGGAGCGTGGGGATGGACGCGCCACAGGTAGTCGTGGCTGAGCTCGAGCGGTGTCGGGACCTTGAACGACGTGACCTCGCAGCCCATCGGGTTGAAGGCGTCCATCACCTTCCGGATCGTCCCGTCCTTGCCGGCCGCATCGATCCCCTGGAGGACGATCAGGACCGGGTGCTTGGCTTCCGCCCACAGGCGCTCCTGGAGCGAGGTAAGGCTCGCCTCGAGCTCGTCCTCGACCTTCAGCGCCGACGCCTTGTCGTGACCGAGGGTCTGTCCGGCATCGAACCGGTCGAGGTCGACCTTCGATCCGGGCTTGATCCGGAGCGCCTCGCCGAGCTTGTCGGTCGGGACCGATCGAGCCATCCGGGCTCCTCCGCATACGGGGCGCGTCTCGAGCGAGGGGCCTGATCGCCGATGTCGCCGCCCGACTGTCTGTAGGATGACAGTCTCCCCGCCCGACGTGGCGGCCGTCCGACCGCCGGGGAGCAGGAGCTCCGAATGACCACGACGATCGGCACCGATCCCCATCCGATCCTGCTGGCCGGCACCTGGGTGGACTCGCCCGATCCGCTCGTCGTCGCCAACCCGGCCGACCCGGCCAACCCCGCCGGCGCGACGTACCACGCGACTCCGGCCCAGTACGAGGCAGCGGTCACGGCGGCCGTGACCGCGTTCGAAGAGACCCGTCAGCTGCCGGCCTACGAGCGCGGCCGCATCCTTCGCGCGATCAGCTCGGGGATCGCGGCTCGTCGCGAGGAGCTCGGGGCGCTCATCTGCGCGGAGGCCGGCAAGCCGATCCGCGACTCGCTGGTCGAGGTCGACCGGGCGATCCTGACGTTCCGTCTCGGCGCCGAGGAGGCGGAGCGGATGACCGGCGAGACGATCCCGCTCGACCTGATGCCCGCGTCGCGCGGTCGCCTCGGGGTGACCCGCCGGTTCCCGATCGGACCGGTGGCCGCGATCTCGCCCGTTCAACTTCCCGCTCAACCTGGCGGCGCACAAGCTCGCGCCGGCGATCGCCGCCGGTTGCTCGATCGTCCTGAAGCCGCCGAGCAAGGACCCGCTGACGATGTTGACGGTCGGCGAGATCGTGGCCGACGCCGGCCTCCCGTCCGGAGCCGTCAGCATCCTGCCGATGACCCGCGAGCTCGGCGACCGGATGGTCGAGGACGAGCGATTCAAGCTGCTGACGTTCACCGGCTCGCCGTCGGTGGGTTGGCGGATGAAGGCGCGGGCCGGCAAGAAGAAGGTCGTCCTCGAGCTGGGCGGCAACGCCGGCGTCATCGTCGACCAGAGCGCGGATCTCGACTGGGCCGTCCGACGGACGCTCGTCGGGGCGTTCGCCTATGCCGGCCAGGTCTGCATCAGCGTCCAGCGGATGTTCATCCACGAGGACGTCTGGGAGCCGTTCATGGCGAAGTTCGTCGAGGGCGCTCGCCGCCTTAAGCTGGGCGATCCCTCGGACCCGACCACCGACCTCGGGCCGATGGTCGACGACAACGCCGCGGCCCGGACCCAGCGCTGGGTCGACGAGGCCGTCGCGCTCGGAGGCAAGCTCCACCTGGGTGGGACCGCCGATGGGACGTTCTTCCCGCCGACCATCCTGACCGACACGCCGGTCACGGCCCAGGTCTGCTCGAACGAGGCGTTCGCGCCGCTCGTGGTGGCCTATCCGTTCAGCGACTTCGAGGATGCCATCCGCCAGGTCAACGACTCGATGTTCGGGTTGCAGACCGGGGTCTTCACCAACGACCTCGCCAACAGCTGGCGAGCGTTCGAAGGGCTCGAGGTCGGCGGGGTCATCGTCAACGACGTCCCGACCTACCGGATCGACCACATGCCGTACGGCGGAGTCAAGGACTCCGGGCTCGGTCGCGAGGGCCTGCGCTGGGCGATCGAGGACATGACCGAGATCCGGATCATGGTCGTGGCCCAGGCGCAGTAGCCCGTTCCGTCGCCCGGGACGTCGCGGTCGGAGCCACGGAGCGCGCCTCACCATCGTCCGGATGGACCTGACCCTCAGCCCCGCCCAGCTCGAGCTCCAGGCACGGGCGCGGAGGTACGTCACCGAGGTCCTCCAGCCGCTCGAGGTCGAGTTCGAGCGGGCCGGCGGCACGCTCGCGCCGGAGATCGGGCGGGGACTCCGGCAGGCCGCGATCGCGGCGAACCTCCACGGCGGATCGTTCCCGCCCGAGCTCGGCGGCCAGGGGTGGTCGGCGCTCGACCAGGTGCTGGTCCACGAGCAGCTGGGTCAGGTCACCGGCGGTCTGTGGTCCTACATCCCGGGTCCGTACAACGCGCTGATCCACTGCGACCCCGACCAGCGGCGGCGCTACTTCGACCCCTCGATGCGTGGCGAGCGGTCAGGCTCGTACGCCGTCACCGAGGACGGGGCGGGGTCGGATCCCCGGACGCTCGCTTCGACCGCGATCGGCGACGCGTCGACCGGCGAGTACATCCTCAACGGGGAGAAGTGGTTCGTCACCGGCCCGGACGACACCGACTTCATGATCTTCCACTGCAACGTGATCGACGGCGAGCGCCGACTGCCGACCCTGTTCCTGGTCGACTACGACACGCCCGGCGTCACGATGAAGCACGACCCCGACTACATGCACACGTTCGCCGACCGCCATCCGCAGTTCCTCCTCGAGGACGTCCGGGTCCCGGCGACGGCCGTGCTCGGGGCCGTCGGCGCGGCGGACGAGCTGACCAACGAGTGGTTCGTCGAGGAACGGATCCACATCGGGGCGCGCTGCAGCGGGGCGATGGAACGTCTCCTCGGGCTGGCGGTCGAGTGGGCCACCGAGCGGGTCCAGTTCGGCCAGCGGATCTACGACTTCCAGGGCGTGAGCTTCCCGCTCGCCGACTCCGCCGCCGACGCCAGCGCGGCACGCCTCCTGACCCGTGAGGCGGCCTGGCTGGTCGACGCCGGCGAGGACGCGAAGGTCGTCCACGCCAAGGCATCGCTCGCCAAGCTGTTCGCATCCGAGGCGGCGTTCCGCTGCGCCGATCGCGTCGTCCAGGTGTTCGGGGGCCGGGGCTACATGCGCGAATTCGCGGCCGAGCGGTTCTTCCGCGAGCTGAGGGTCGACCGGATCTGGGAGGGGACCAGCGAGATCCAGCGGCTGGTCATCGCCCGGGCGCTCGAGAAGCGCGGCGTCGGCCGGGTCGTCGGGCAGGGATGATCGACGCCGCGGACTCGTCATCCGGGGCTCCGGAGGCCCGGCCGGACATCGATCTCGGGCCGCTGTTCGCACCGCGGTCGATCGCGGTCGTCGGGGCGTCGCCTCGTTCCGACCTCACGCCGACGATCCTCAGCAACCTGGCGGTGATGGGCAGCGCGACGCGCTGTCACCTGGTCAACCCGAACTACTCCGAGGCGTGGGGCCGGCCGTGCTACCCGGACCTGGCGTCCCTGCCGGAGGTCCCGGATGCCGTCCTGGCGGCGGTCAATCCGGCCCGCGCGACCCTGGTCACCCAGCAGGCGGCCGACGTCGGCGCGCGAGCGGTGCTCATCCCCGGTGGCGGAGTCGTCGAGGGCGGCGAGGCGGCAGCCCGGATGCAGCGGGACGTTCGCGAGATCGCCCTTCGGCATGGGCTCGCGGTCCTCGGTCCGAACTGCATGGGCATGGTCGACTGGACGACGAGCTCGGCGCTGTACATCGGCGACGTCAATCCCTGGCTGCCGCGCGGCGGCGTCGCCGGGATCGCCCAGAGCGGCAGCGTCACGGATGCCTTCATCCACTCAGGGACGCGGATCGGCTTCAGCCGGATCGTCGGCAGCGGGGCCGAGGTCGTCCTGGACGTGTGCGACTACCTGGCCCACTCGCTCGACGATCCGGAGACCCACACCGTCATCCTGTTCGTCGAGGGCTTCAAGCGGCCCGAGCGGTTCCTCGCGCTCGCCGATCGCGCGCTCCAGCTCGGCAAGCCGATCCTCGCGGTCAAGGTCGGTCGGTCCGCCCAGGCCCAGCAGGCCGCGGTGGCACACAGCGGATCGATCGCCGGCGAGGACCGGGTCACCGATGCGGCGCTCGCCGCGGCCGGCGTGATCCGCTGTGCGGACCTGGATGAGCTCCTCGAGTCCGCCGAGCTGCATGCCGGCTGCCGTCGGCTGGGTCGCTCGGTCGGGCGCGGGCGGACGGGCGTGGTGACCGTCTCGACCGGCGAGGCGTCGCTCATCGCCGATCTGGCCGAGGAGACGGGCCTCGACCTGCCGCGCGGTCCCGGATGCCGCCCGAGCCGCGATCCTGCGCGACCTCCCGACGATGGGCTACATCGGCAACCCGATCGATCCGTGGGGTGCCGCGGACGAGGCGATCTGCTACCCCGCCGCGTTCCGTGGGTTCGCGGACTCGGGCGCGTACGACGTGCTGGCGATCGTCCACGACTTCCCGTACCGGTCGCTGCCGGGTGAGGTGGGCGTCGCGCAGACGGTCGCGGGCGCCCTCATCGAGGCGACGGCCGATCGACCCGACCTGCTGCCGGTCTACATCTCCCTGACCAGCGGTGAGCCGACGCCGGAGGTCAAGGCGATGCTCGACGCGGCCGGTGGGATCCCGCTGCTGCGTGGGGCGCGCGAAGCCGAAGTGGCGATCGCCCGGCGCGCCTGGTGGGAGCGGCGACGGATCGACCGGCTGGCGAGCGGGCCTGCTCGGCCGACGTGGCCCGCCCTGGCCGATGACCGGACCCGCTACGGGCACGACGACGGCGGCGATGTGGCGACCGACTCCGCTCCGGACACCGACGTGGAGCGGGGATGGCGGTCCCTGTCCGAGTTCGACAGCCTCGCGCTCCTGCGGGCCGCCGGTGTCCCCGTCGTCGATGCCGAACGAGCCGTCGACGTCGATGCCGCCGCGGCGATCGCCATCCGACTCGGCGATCGACCGCTGGTCGCCAAGCTCGACGCCGAGGGCCTCGACCACAAGAGCGATGTCGGTGGGGTCCGGGTCGGGCTCGTCGGGAGCGCTGCGGTCCGGGATGCGGTGGCCGGGCTTCTCGAGGTCGGCCGGGGGCTCGGGTCACCGGTCCGCGGTGTGCTCATCGAGCCGATGGCCGAGCCGGGGATCGAGTTGATCGTCGGGATGACCCGGGATCCGCTGTTCGGCGCGGCCGTGCTCGTCGGCTTCGGGGGGATCTTCGCCGAGGTCCTCGATGATGCCGCCATCCGGCTCGCCCCGGTCTCGCACACCGAGGCCCTGGCGATGCTCGCCTCGCTGCGCGGGTCGTCGCTCCTGGACGGTGCGCGGGGCCGCCCCGCGATCGACCGCGACAGCGTGGCGCGCCTGGTCGTCGCGCTCGGACGCCTGGCCTGGGAACGCCCCGCCATCGTCGCGGTCGACCTCAATCCGGTCGTCGCGTCGGCCTCCGGCTCGCTCGCGGTGGACGCCATGGTCGTCCTGGCCGGCACCGACGGTGACTGACCGCGTGGTCCTCCGGACGGTCCGGACGTCGTGGGGCGTCCGCCTGGTGCTCGACCGCCCGGACAAGCTGAACGCACTCAGCCACGAGCTGGTCGAGGCCCTCGACCGGGCGATCGCCGCCGCCGCCGCCGACCACACGGTCCGGGTCGTTGTGATCGAAGGGGCCGGCCGGGCATTCAGCGCCGGCTACGACATGAACGAGGAGGTCGACGAGCGGATCGAAGGCCCGCTCCAGTGGCACGACCTTCTGGCGCGGGACGTCGAGGTCACGATGCGGCTCTGGGCCTGCCCGAAGCCGGTGATCGCCCAGGTCCACGGCTATTGCCTGGCCGGCGGCCTGGAGCTGGCGATGGCCTGCGATCTCATCGTCGCGGCCGAGGGGACCATGCTCGGCGAGCCGGAGATCCGCTACGGCTCCGCTCCGGTCACCCTGCTGATGCCGTCGCTGATCGGCCAGAAGAAGACCCGCGAGCTCCTCCTGACCGGCGACCTGATCGACGCGACCGAGGCGGAGCGCATCGGGCTGGTCAACCGGGTGGTCCAGATGGACCAGCTGGCCACGACCGTCGACGTGCTGGCCGACCGGATCGCTCGCACCCCGCCGGAGGTCCTGCGGTTGACCAAGCTCATGCTCAACCGGGCGCAGCGTTCGGCGGGTCTCGACGAGGCCGTGGCGCTCGGTCTCGACCTCGGGGCGATCATCAACGCCGCCGACACCCCCGAGCAGCGGGAGTGGGATGCCATCGTCCGCCGGGACGGGTTGAAGGCGGCCCTCGCCTGGCGCGACCGACGCTACGAGGCGACCCGGCCCGACCCGTCCGGCGCCGCCGATCCGCCGACCGGCTGAGCCGATCCGGTGCCGGCGGGCACCGCCGTGCAGGGCATCCGAGCGTGGGTCGGGACGAAGGTACCGGTCCCGGTAGCCCACCCGTCGTCTGGTGGACTAGTGCGCTTGTGGGGTGAGATGGACCCGACCGGCGACGGGACCAACGCGATCCCCTCCGTTCCGCTTCAGCTCGGTCGACATCGCTCCGTGGAGCTCGGCACCCGCCGGGCGGACCAGTGCTGAGGTTGCGCGCGTCATGCAGATCCAGACCCAGGCCGTCACTCCCGACCTGCTTCCGCGGCGCCGCCGGCGCCGACGTCTCGCGGTCCTCCTTGGTCTCGCCGTGGTGACGACCGGAGCCGGCGTCTTCTCGCTCGCCGTCTTCACGTCGAGCCAGACATCGACCGGCGCGTTCACGACCGGGACGATCGTCCTCGGGGTGAACCCCGCGACGATGTTCACCGCGGCCGGCATCCTGCCGGGCGACTCGGGAAGCCAGACCGTCACGGTGAGCAACACCGGGACCGGTGCGCTTCGTTATGCGATGACCAGCGTGAGCACCAACGCCGACACGAAGAACCTGCGCGGCCAGCTCCAGCTCAGCGTCAAGACCGGCGCGTGCGCCGGGACGACCTCGGTCTACGGCGGGACGCTCAATGGCGCCGCCATCGGCGATCCGACCCAGGGCGCACAGGCCGGCGACCGGACGTTGGCATCGGGCGCCAACGAGCAGCTCTGCTTCGCCTGGTCGCTGCCGCTGGCGACCGGCGACGCCTTCCAGGGCGCCACGACCACCACGACGTTCACCTTCGCCGCCGAACAGACCCAGAACAACCCGTAGGCGGGAGGCAGCCGGGCACCGCCCGGCCGCCTCACTCGAGGGGACGATCGTGAACATCGGTCCGGGTCCGATCAGGCTGGTCCGCCGGGGGATCGACGCGGCCGTCGTGGTCCTCGTCGGGCTCGTGCTGCTCGGGGTGTTCCTCGGACGCGGCCTCCCGCTCGTCGGACGTCCGACGCTGATCGTGGGCGGCCCGTCGATGGAGCCGTCGCTCCCGATGGGATCCGCCGCGGTGATCGAGCCGGTCCCGGCCGCCGGGCCCGTCGTCGGCGACATCGTCGAGGTCCGGGTCGGCCCGACCTCGGCCCTCTTCACCCACCGCGTGACCCGGACGCTGGAGCTGGACGGCGTGCCGTACATCGAGACGAAAGGGGATGCCAATCTCGCTCCGGACCCGGCGACCGTCCCGATCTCGTCGGTCGTCGGGAGGGTCGCCTGGTCGATCCCCTACGCCGGATACCTGCTGGCGCTGCTGTCGATCCCGGCCGGGGTGATCTTCGTCATCGGCCTCGGTCTCAGCCTGATCGTTCTGGCGGACCTGCTCGAGACCCTCGAGCGGCGTGAACCTCGCCCCGTCCGGCTCTCGGCCCGTTCGGCCGGGAGCGGCCACGACCCGCTCCGACTCGAGGGTCGGATCGCCCGGCACCGCGCCGCCCGCGTCAGTCGAGCGCGCGGCCGCGGGTCGCTCTGATCCCGCTCCGATGACCGCCCGAGCAGCTGAGGTGCGGCGGCCCTGGGTGGCGATCGCTCTGGTCACGGCCGTGGCCGTGCTCTCGATCGGGTCGACGCCTTTGTCGCTCGCCGCATCCACGAGCGGCGCGACTGCCAGCGGCGCCTTCACCACGGACACGCTGTCGCCACCGACCGGGCTCGGCGCGACCGGTGCGGTCGCCTCGATCGGTCTGTCGTGGACCGCGACCGCGAAGGCATGGGCGACCGGCTACCACGTCTACCGGGCGACGTCCTCGGGCGGACCGTACAGCCAGATCGCGACAGTCACGCCCCGGACGGCCGTCAGCTACACCGACACGCCCGCCGACGGGACCTACTGGTACAAGGTGCGCGCCTACTACCAGGGCTGGGAGAGCGTCGACGCGGGACCCGTCTCGGGGTCGCGGGACTCGACCGCCCCGACGATCGGGACGAGCGTGATCTCGAAGGCGACCCAGTACCTGCCTGGCTCGATCAAGCCGAGCGCGAGCTTCTATGTCTACGCCAACGTGACGGACGCGGGCACGGGAGCCAGTGGCGTGGCGACGGTCACCGCCGACGTGAGTTCCATCAAGGCGGGGAGCACGGCGGTCACTCTGACCGCGGGCGGGTACACCGTCGGCGGCGTCGGCTACGGCTGGCGGAGCGCCGCGCTGACCGCGGATGCCAAGCCCGCCGGGACGTACGGCTACTCGATCCGGGCGACCGACGCGAACGGCAACGTCGCCACGAAGAGCACGTTCAACGTCGTGGTCGACACGACCGTCCCGTCCGCCTCTGATATCCAGACCACGAACGGCGGGACGGCGGGTCGACCCGATGCCGGCGACACCGTCGTCTACACCCTCTCCGAGCAGATCGATCCCGAAACGGTCCTGGCCGGCTGGACCGGTGGGTCCACGCCCGTGACCGTCCGGATCGCGAACAGTGCCTCGAACGATCCGGTGACCGTGTGGAACGCCGGGAACACCGCCCAGCTCCCGCTCGGCAGCGTCGCGACCGGCGGCAACTACGTCACCGCTGCCACCGTCTTCACCGGGACGATGGTCCAGAGCGGGACGACCGTCACCGTGAGCCTTGTCGCCCAGACGAGCGGCAAGGTTCGCACCAACGCCAAGGCCGGGGCCATGATCTGGACGCCGGTCGCGACGGCGACCGACGCCGCGGGTAACGCCTGCTCGACGACCGCGCGGACCGAGACCGGGGCGAGCGACATCGACTTCTGAGCGGGCCGCCGGCGGCGAGTGGCTGCCGTACACTCGCCGCCGATGCCTGCTTCGAACCGGCCGATCCGGACCGCCGCCGATCTCCTCGTCGAGTGCCTCGAGGCCGAGGGGTGCGCCTACGTCTTCTCCGTCCCGGGCGAGGAGACGATGGACGTCCTGGACTCCCTCAGCCGGTCCGACCGGATCCGCCACGTCACGACCCGTCACGAGCAGGGCGCCGCGTTCATGGCCGACGTCCACGGCCGGCTCACGGGAGTCTCGGCCGTGGCGATGTCGACGCTCGGGCCCGGGGCGACGAACCTCATCACCGGGGTCGCTGACGCCTTCCTCGATCGCGCGCCGATGGTCGCGATCACCGGCCAGACCGGGTCGGACAAGCTCCACAAGGAGGCGCACCAGCTGGTCGACATCGTCAGGATGCTCGACCCGGTCACGAAGTGGAACACTCGGGTCGAGCGGATCGACGCGATCCCCGAGATCGTCCGCAAGGCGTTCCGGGTGGCCGAGCTCGAGAAGCCGGGACCGACCCACATCGAGCTGCCCGAGAATCTTGCTGCGATGCCGCCCGAGTCGGGCGACGCCGTCCGGCCGCTCGAACCCACGAAGGCATACTTCCCGGAGCCGACCGACGAGGCGATCGCCCACGCGGCCCGGCTCATCTCGACCTCCAGCCGGCCGATCATCCTGGCCGGCAACGGGGTCCTCCGCCAGCACGCCTCCGACGAGCTCAGGGCGATGGCCCGCGGTCTGCACGTCCCGGTGGCGGTCACGTTCATGGGCAAGGGCGCGGTCGACGACCGGTCGCACCTGTCGCTGATGGCCGTCGGGCTGCAGGCCCGCGACCACGTGCTGACCGGGTTCGACCGGGCGGACCTGGTGGTGTCGGTCGGGTATGACCTCGTCGAGTACGCCCCGAGCCACTGGAACCCCGACGGGTCCAAGCCGATCGTCCACATCGACACCCAGCCCGCCGAGGTCGACGCCCAGTACCGCCCGTCGATCGAGCTCATCGGCGAGATCGGCGGGACGCTCCGGCGCCTGCTCGAGGCGCTCTTGCCGCTGGGGATCGGCGGTCGTGACGCGACCGAGCGCCACGAATCGAAGGAGACCCTGGTCAACGCCGACCTCCGCTTCGCGCTGCTCCGCGACCTCGAGGCGTACGAGGCGGACGACGGGTTCCCGGTCAAGCCGCAGAAGGCGATCGCCGACCTGCGCCGGGCGCTCGGACCGGACGACATCGTCGTGTCGGACGTCGGCGCCCACAAGATCTGGGTCGCCCGGCTCTACCAGGCCTACCAGCCGAACACGGTGATCATCTCCAACGGCTTCGCCGCGATGGGGATCTCGCTGCCGGGGGCGATCGCCGCGAAGCTGGTCCATCCCGAGCGCCGGGTGGTCGCGCTGTGCGGGGACGGCGGCTTCCTGATGAACAGCCAGGAGCTCGAGACGGCGCGGCGGATCGGCGCGAACGTGACCGTGGTCATCTGGCGGGACGACGGCTACGGGCTGATCGACTGGAAGCAGCGCAACGAGTTCGGTCGGCCGTTCGGCGTCGAGTTCGGCAACCCCGACTTCGTCGCCTACGCCGAGAGCTTTGGGATCGCGGGCTTCCGGGTCGGCTCGTCCGCCGACCTCTACCCGACGCTGATGCGGGCACTCGACGTCCCAGGGCCGGCGCTGGTCGAGGTGCCGATCGACTATCGGGAGAACCTGCGGCTGACCGAGCGGCTCGGCGCGCTGGCCGGCGGGGCCTCGTGAGCGGTCGGCGGGCCTGGTAGGCCGGGCCGGCGCGGACGCCCGGGGACCCATCCGACCCCTCGTCCACGTTCGCGTTGCGAGGGGACACCGAAAACCCCGGGTGACCGGGACCATCTTCGGCGAACCTCAGGTACCATCCGCCCATCGTCTCGACGCGCGGGGGCGCGTCCCTTCCAACCACTGCAGGGGGAACCCTTGATGCCGTCCAGCGCTCGAAGCGTCCGCCGCTCGCGACCGGGTCTGAGGGCCCTCGTCGCATCGCTCGTCGCGATCCTCGGGATGGGTCTGGTCACGATCGCCCCGGTGGCCGCGGCCCCGGCGACGCCCGGCCCGGGCTTCACGGACTTCGTCTACAAGCCCGATGTCGACGGCACGGGTGGCGACGACGTCACCTCGTACCGCAACCAGAGCAAGGTCTGGTTCAACGACGGGAAGTGGTGGGGGATCCTGTTCGACAAGGGCTCGACCGCCGACGGCACCTACCGGATCCAGAGCTTCAACATGGCCACCCAGGCCTGGACGACCGGCGCCTCGGCTCCGGAGGTCGACAACCGGAACCGCTCGAGTGCCGACGCCCTATGGGACGGCGTCAACCTGTGGATCGTCTCCTCGTACGACTACAAGCGCAACTGGTCGCCGAGCGGCGACGTGCGCCTGTACAAGTTCAGCTACAGCACGACGACCCATACGTACTCCCCGGTCGACCTGAACGGGGCGAGCGCGGGCAACTACAAGATCCTCGCGTCCAACAGCCCGGATCCCGGCGCGCCCATAAAGGCTCCCGGCAGGCAGGCGGCGACGATCACCCGGGCACCCAACGGCGCCCTCTGGGTGTCGTACATCCAGGTGATCGACCCGAACGCGGTCAAGCCCTCGCCGGCCAACGTCATGGTCCTCCACTCGACCTCGCTCGGCGGCTCGCACCACCTGGACCACACCATTCATCGTCCCCGGCCAGGGCACGGCCCCGACCACTGACGACATGGCGGCGATCTCGGTCGCCGGCACGGATGGTGTCGGCGTCCTGTGGAGCAACCAGACCGCCGGTGAGGAGGCCTTCTACTTCGCCGGTCACAAGGACGGCGACGCCGACGGGACCTGGGGCGCTCGCGAGACCGCGTCCGGTGGCTCCGGGACGCTGGCCGCCGACGGCCACATCAGCGTCAAGACGGATGCCAGCGGGCGCTTCATCGCGGCCGTCAAGACGAACCACGTCACCGGGACCGACCCGCTCATCGAGGTCCTCGCCCGGACCGGTAACGCAGCGGCAGTCGGCGCATGGGGGACCCATACCGTCTCGACGGTCAACCAGAACGGGACGCGTCCCGTCCTCGTCCTCGACTCCGAGAACAACGAGGCCAACGTCTTCATCACCGACACCGGCGCTGGCGTCGGCCACTACCGGATCACCCGGCGCCAGGCGCCGCTCACCACGCTGAACTTCGGCGCTGCCTCGATCGGCACGCCGTTCATCAGCAGCACCGCCAACGGCAACATCAACAACTCGACATCCACCAAGCAGATCACCACGGCGGCGTCGGGGATCATCGTCCTTGCCGCCAACATCCCGACCCGGACCTACCTCCACGGTTGCGCCGGCTCGATCTGCCCGGCCGTCCCGGTCGCCGACTTCAGCGCGACCCCGACCTCCGGTGTCGGACCGCTCGATGTCGCGTTCACGGACGCGTCGACCGGCACGCCGGCGACCTGGGCGTGGACGTTCGGCGATGGCGCCACGTCGACCCTCCAGAACCCGACCCACACCTACAACCCGGGCACCTATGACGTGTCGCTGACCGTGACGAACGCGCTCGGCACCGACGCCGTGACCAAGTCCGGCTACATCACCGTGTCGGTCCCGCCCGGGGCCACCTACACGGCGATCGCTCCGACCCGCGTCCTCGATACCCGTCACAACGTCGGGGCGACCGGCCCGTTCAAGGCGAACGTCGCCCGCGACTTCCAGGTCACCAACGGCGGGACGATCCCGAATAACGCGATCGCCGTCACTGGCAACCTGACGGTCACCGCCCAGACCGCCAAGGGGTACATCATCCTGGCCCCGACCGCCGGCTCGAACACCTCGACCCTCAACTTCCCGGTCAACGACAACCGCGCCAACGGCGTCACGGTCGCGCTCAGCGGAGCCGGCAAGCTCAACGCGGTCTACAAGGCGGCGGCCGGAACCAGCACCGGGCTCCTGTTCGACGTCACCGGCTACTTCGTCAACGGCGGTGGTGGGGCCTCGTACTTCCCGCTCTCCCCGACCCGCGTCCTCGACACGCGGAACGGGACCGGGACGACGATCTTCCACGCCAACACGGCCAAGGACTTCCAGGTCACCAACGGCGGGACGATCCCGAACGCGGCGATCGCCGTCACCGGCAACCTGACCGTCACCGCGCAGTCGGCCAAGGGCTTCATCATCCTGGCCCCGACCGCCGGCTCGAACACCTCGACCCTCAACTTCCCGGTCAACGACAACCGCGCCAACGGCGTGACCGTCGCGCTCGGCGCCGGCGGCAAGCTCAACGCGGTCTACAAGGCCGTGTCGGGCTCGACGACCCAGCTCCTGTTCGACGTCACCGGCTACTTCCTGCCGGGGACCTCGGGCGCCAGCTACTTCCCGCTCGCCCCCGCTCGCGTGCTCGACACGCGGAACGGGACGGGCACCACGGCCTTCCACGCCAACACGGCCAAGAACTTCCAGGTCACCGACGGCGCAGCCATCCCGAACACGGCGACTGCGGTGACCGGCAACCTGACCGTCACGGCCCAGACGGCCAAGGGGTACATCATCCTGGCCCCGACCTCCGGCACGAACACGTCGACCCTCAACTTCCCGGTCAACGACAACCGCGCCAACGGCGTCACGGTGGCCTTGGGCCCGAGTGGCGTGCTCAACGCGGTCTACAAGGCGTCGTCCGGACAGACCACGGGTCTCCTGTTCGACGTCACCGGTTACTTCAAGTGATCGGTCGCTGACCCTCGCGCCGAACGAACGGCGCGGTCCTGGCCCTCGGGCCCGGGACCGCGCCGTTCCGATTCCCCGACGATCGTTGGCCGGCTGCGCCATCGCGTCGCGGCACCCGCCGGCGCCTGGGACCAGGGAGGACTCGGCCGGCCGCCGGGGCAGCCGCCACGCGGTTCGCGCGGACTCGCTCCGCTGCCCGGTCACGGCGGGGCGCGCGCTCCCCGCTCGCGCGCCGCTGCCTAGGGGTTGACCCGAGGTCCTCGGAAGGGTTCGGCGTGGACCTTGGGCTTCTCGTCCGGGTCGGGCTCGGCCAGGGCGATGAAGGCGGCCGCACCGGCGAGAGCCATGATCAGCCAGAAGTAACGCGCATAGGACAGGTGCAGGAAGATCCCGGTCGTCATGTAGGTGACGACCGAGAGGCTGAAGGCCGTGGCCATGTTGGCCAGGTCCGTCCGACGGCCGAGCCACTTCCGGCGCGCCTTGGCGAGCTCCCAGAGCGTCACCAGGAGGACGGCCATGAGGCAGATGAGCCCAAGGATGCCGGTCTCGGCGGCGGTCGCCAGGTAGAGGTTGTGGGCCTGTCGGTCTTCGGCCTTGACGTTGATCGCGACGTCGTTGGCGTACTGGCGGTAGTAGGCACTGAACTCACCGGGCCCCACCCCGATCAACGGGTGGTCGGAGAAGACCGCCAGCGCGGCGAGATTCTCCGTCGCCCGGCTGGTGATCGAGTTGTCGGCCTGGTTGGTCGTGTCGCCACCGCTGGTGACGGTGTCGACGATGGCGCTGAGGCTGGTCAGTCGGTCGGCGTACTGCGGCACCGCGATGAGCAGCGACACCGCCAGGAGCAGGACCGCGAACAGCTGGATCGGCTTGATGTAGCGCAGGACGGTCATGATCACGATGACCAGGGCGAAGCCGACCGCGGCTCCGCGCGAGAACGTCAGGATCACCGCCCCGGATACCAGGACCGCCACGACGTAGGCGGCGATCTTCAGCACCCGTCGCTTCTCGGTCCACGCCTGGAAGAGGGCGAGCGGGACCAGCATCAGCATGATCTGGGCGTAGCGGTTCTTCTCACCGATCGGGCCGGCCAGCCGGGCCAGGCCCTTGACGACGATCCCGAGATCGTTCGTCGCGTCCGATTGGGCGAACCCGAGATAGTCGTTCGCGTAGGTCCCGGTCAGCGCCTGGTACACGGACAGGCCACCGAGGAAGGCGCCGACGGCGAGCAGCGTCCAGACCACGTTGCGCATCGCGGCCGGGGTGCGCACGACGTTGACGACCAGGAGGTACAGACCGACGCCCTCGAGGAGGAACGTCGTCAGCCCGATCATCGCGTCCGACATGTCGCGGGCGAACAGGACGCCGAGGATCTGGACCAGGAGGAAGCCGACCACCCACGGGAAGGCTGGCGTGATGACGATCTTGTTGCGCTTGATCAGGAGCTCGTAGCCGAGTGGCACGACCAGGATCATCGGGACGATGGCACCGACGAACACCGGCGCGCCGAACCGCGTCACCGCGATGACCGCGGCGTTGCTGTAGAGCAGGAAGACCACGATGAGGGTGGCGACCTCGGGTCTGATCGCCGAGGCGAGGCCGAGGAGCATGGCGGCCAGTCCGGCGACGGCGATGATCGGCCTGTCCGCCGCGACCGCGCCGAGGACGGCACAGGCACCCACCGCGAGCAGGGTGATGATGATCGGGGGCCAGCGGAACCGGGGCCCGACCGGTGCGACCGGCCGGGCAGGAGACGCTGCGGGTCGGGGATCCGTCGGATAGGTCCCTTCGCTCATCGCGGTGCCGCCTCGAGCGGCTCGCTCGGATCGGTGGCGTCGTCCCGCCCGGCCACGCCGTCGACCGTCCGGCGCGGCTCCCAGCGATCGATCCGGCGGCCGCTCACCAGGTTCCAGGCGGCCTCGAGCGAGGCGACGTTGACCAGCAGGAAGAAGGACGCGAGTCCGGCGAGCCGGTGCCGGCCGATCCGAGACGCCGGGGCAGCCAGCCCGATGGTGCCGAGCCCGGCGACCGCCGCCGCCCCCAACGTCGTCAGCTGGTAGACGAGTCCCTGGCCCCACAGGAGCGGTGCGCCGAGGGCCACCACGAGGAGCGGGACCGCCATCATCCGGCGCAGGACCTTGTGGGAGACGAGCTGGAGGGCGTAGAAGCCGGTCCGCCGCGGATCGAGGAGCGAGCGTCGCGCGGCGACGCCACGCAGGCCACGGGTCATGATCCGGACCTTGCGCCGATACTCGAGGCCGTTCGACGGGGCGACCGGCTCCCAGGCGACGGCATCGGCCACGAACACGAGCCGGCGACCCTGGTCGATGACCGCGGTCGAGGTGATGAAGTCGTCGGTCACCCCGGCGATCACCGGCTGGAAGAGCTCGCGCCGGATCGCGTAGATCGCCCCGGTCGCCGAGACCGTGCTGCCGGCGGTGCTCTCGGCCAGCTTGACCTGGCGATCGAAGTCCCAGTAGCTCCGCTCGCCGGCTCCCGCCTCGGTCGGGTCACCGCCGGCCGGCAGGTATCGCTGGTCGCCGGCGCATCCGCCGACCTCCGGATCGGCGAAGGGCGCGACGAGCGCACGCAGGGCCCGGGACTCGAACATCGTGTTGGCGTCGGTGAACACCAGGATCTCGCCGCTCGCTGCGGCGACGGCGGCGTTCAGCGCGTCCGCCTTGCCGATCCGGTCGAGCCCCAGCACGCGGACGCCACGGTCCGCGTACCCCCGCCCGATCGCCACCGTGTCGTCCTCGGAGCCGTCCGAGGCCACGACGATCTCCAGCCGGTCGGCGGGGTAGTCGAGCGCGAGCAGGTTGTCGAGACGGGCGGCGATCGCCGCAGCCTCGTTCCTGGCGGCCAGGACCACGCTGACCGGCGGCTCGATCGGGGCCGCCCGGGCGGGGCGCGGCCGCGCCGCGGCACGGACCAGGACCAGGAGCGGATAGCCGACGTAGCTGTACGCGATCGTGACGACGGCGGACCAGAAGACCAGCCTGATCATCGGACGGCGGTCCGATCGAGCGCCGGGCCGCCGGCGCCGGCTGCCCTGATCCGGGCGATCAGCCGAGCGGCGTTCCGGTCGACGTCGAATTCGGCGACCACCCGGTCGCGGGCGGCGGCGCCGAGGCGACCGCGCAGCTCCGGGTCGTCGTGGAGCCGGCGCAGCGCCGCCGCGATCGCCGCAGCGTCGCCCGGCGGGACCGTCAGGCCCGACGTGCCGTCGACGACCAGCTCGGGGATCCCCGACAGCGCACTCGCGACGACCGGCAGCCCCGAGCTCATCGCCTCCATCAGCACGACCGGGATCCCCTCGCGCTTGCCGCCGCGGGTGGGCACGCTCGGCGCCACGAGGACGTCGCTCGAGGTCAGCAGCCGGGCGATCTCGCTCCGTGTCCGCCCGCCGAGAAACTCGACCCGATCGGACAGGCCCGCGGCGGCGGCCTGCTGCTCGAGGCTCGCCCGGTCGGGTCCGTCCCCGACGAACCGGCAGACGAACGGGACACCGTCGGCGGCGAGGCGGCGGCAGGCCTCGATCAGATGGGTCTGGCCCTTGACCTCGTGGAGGGTGCCGATCGACAGGATCGACAACCGATCCTCGCGCGGGGTCGCGCGCGGGACCGGGTGGAACACCGCCGTATCGACGCCGCAGTGGATGACCTCGAGGGTCGCGATCGGTCCGCCGCACTCGCGCTCGAAGACCTTCCGATTGTCTTCGGAGATCGTCACCGTGAAGGCCGCCTCACCGACCTTCTCGCACAGCATCGTCCGGTCGACGTGGAGGTCCGAGCCATGGGCCGTGAACGAGAACGGGATCCCGACCAGGCGATGGATCAGGAACCCGGCCAGGGCGGGATGGGTCGCGAAGTGGCAGTGGACGTGCTGGACGCCGTCACGCTCCATCAGCCGCGCGGCATGGACGACCTTCGGGAAGATCCCGAGCCCGCCGACCAGGAAGTTCGGGCTCCGCCAGGTCCCGCGGAGCATCGCCGCGAACGTCCCGAGGTAGCGCCGCGGCTCCCGGCGCAGGAGATGCCACTGGCTGGCCAGGATCGCCCGGTCGATGAACGGCTGGTAGTGCGCCCGGGCGACGTACGGGACGGCCTCGGGGTGCATCGTGGCTTCCCGCTCGTGGAGCAGCGGGAACAGCCAGACCTCGGTGCCCTGGCGCTCGACGGCGGCCATCTCGAACAGGATGAACGTCTCGGTCAGCTTCGGGAACCGGGACATGACGTAGGCGACCCGGAGTCCCGAAGGCTCGGCGACCGGGCCGCGGTCCGGCTCCGCCTCGGCAGTCACCGCCAGCGCGGTCATGACGGATAGCCATCCGGATGGGTCGAGTGCCAGCGCCAGGCGGTCTCGACGATCGCGTCGAGCCGATGCCGGGCGCGCCACCCGAGCGTCGCTTCGGCGCGGTCGGGGTCGGCCCAGATCGCGGCCGGGTCGCCGGTCCGTCTCGGCGCCTCGACCACCGGGACGGGTCGGCCTGCGGTCGTACCGACGGCATCGATGACCTCTCTCACCGATGAGCCCTGCCCGGTCCCGAGGTTCACCGTCGTGCTCGCCCGGCCGGCGGCCAGGGCCTCGACCGCCAGCAGGTGGGCTTCGGCCAGGTCGGCGACATGGACATAGTCCCGGATCGCGGTCCCGTCCGGTGTCGGATAGTCCGAGCCGAGGATCCTGACCGCCGGCCCTCGGCCCAGGGCTGCCTTGATGACGACCGGGACCAGGTTCGGGGCGTCCGTCCAATCCTCGCCGTGCCGGCCGTCGAAGGCGGCTCCGGCGGCGTTGAAGTAGCGCAGGCTGATCGACCGGATCCCGGCGCCGTCGAACCAGCGGAGGGCGCGCTCGACGAGCAGCTTCGTCTCCCCGTACGGGTTCTCCGGTCGGAGCTCGCTCGTCTCACGGACCGGCAGGTCGGACGGTGTCCCGTACACGGCGCACGAGGACGAGTAGACGAGGGCCGGCACGCCCGCTCGTCCCATCGCGCCGAGCAGGGCGAACGATCCGCCGACGTTCGTCCCGAAGTAGCCCGCCGGATCGACGAACGACGCCTCGACCGACTTCAAGGCCGCGAAATGGATGACGGCCTCGATCCGGCGGTCGCGGAGGGTCGACTCGACGAGCCCGGCATCGGCCACTGATCCCACGATCAGCGGCGCCCCGTCGACGGCGGCACGGTGCCCGTGCTCGAGCGTATCGAGGACGACGGGCTCGTGGCCGCGGGTCGTCAGCAGCCGGACCGTCTCGGATCCGATGTAGCCGGCTCCGCCGGTGACGAGGACGCGCACCGGGCCTGGCTCAGCGGCTGTCGGTCGGGTTCTTCGGCGTCGTGGACCGCGAGGTCCGCGGCTTGGACGTCGTGGAGCGGGTCTGGCCCGTGGTCGTCTTCGGCTTCGCCGCCGTGGAGCGCGAGGCGCTGGACGTCGACGCCGACGCCGTGACGTCCGGCGGTGCGACGCTCACCGGCGTCGAGGCGACCGGCGTCGCTGCGGCCGGTGGCGGCGGCGCCACCGGTGCGCTCGCCCGGATGACGGTCGGGCGGATCGTCGACGGTGCGAGCACCGGCGGAGCCGAGGTCGCGGTCGTGGCGGCGTAGCTGGCGGACCCGGTCGTCGAGTAGCTCGAGGTCGGGGCCTGGTAGGTCGACGACGAGGCCGGCGCGGTCGTGGCCGGCGGCTGATATGGCGAGGCGGAGCTCGAGTAGGTCGTCGTCGACGTCGAGCGCTGACCGTCCGACGGAGGCGCGACCGGGGCGACCGGGGCGGCCGGCCGTGCCGTCTTGGTGGCCATCGGCGTCGCCTTGACCGGCTTGCTCGAGCTTGCTCGCCCGCGGCCGAAGATCCAGGCCAGCGCCGCGGGACGCTCGGACATGATCGTCCCGATCAGGCTCCCGCCGACGTGGACGAGCGTCTCGGCACTGGCCTCGATGTCCTCACGGCGAGCGTGATCGCGACGCGCGACGAGGACCGTCCGGCCGACCGCTCGCGCCCAGGACAGGGCGCCGGGACCGGCGGGCACCGGTGGCGCCGAGACGATGACGACGTCGGCCGAGGCGAGCAGCTCCTGGATCACGGCGCGAGCACGCTCGGGGTCGATCGCGTCGCCGCCTTCGTAGCCCGCCGGGATGATCGCCAGGCGGTCGGAGACGACACGCATCGCAGCTCGCGGCTGGACCTCCCGGTTGAGGACGTCGCGGATGCCGGGTGCCGGATCGATCCCGTAGAGCTCGGCGAGGCTGCTCCGCGAGCCGCTGTCGATGACGACCGCACGACGCCCGAGCCGCGCCAGCGCCCGGCCCAGGTTGATCGCCACGACCGCCGAGCCGGTGTCGGATTCGGCGTCGACGATGGCCATGCTGTGGAGGACCGAATCGGGATCCCCGAACACGATCCGGGCAGCCAGCACCCGGTAGACGTTGGCCGCCGACGATCCGTCGTCGACGAGGTCCTTGGCGCTCGCCCGCGCCTTCCTGGGAGCCGGCACGGCACCGAGGACCGGGGCGCCGGCAAGCTTCGCCAGCTCCTCCCGGCTGCTCACCGTCCGGCTGAGGTACTCGATCATGAGGACGAGGACGAGGGCCGCCAGGATGCCGGCCGCGGTCGCCAGCAGCACGATCAGCGAGACCTGCGGCGCGACCGGCACCGGGTTCGGGACCGCCGGGTCGGTGACGGTCAGGCTGCCCTCCGGGCGGACGATCCCGGCGCTCGCCCGGTCCTGGAGCACGGCGGCGATCCCGTTCGCGATGTCGGCCGCATCCTGCGGATCGGCGGCGTCGACCCGGATGGTCAGGATCCGGCTGTCGACGTTGGCCGACACCCGTGTGTTGGCGGCGATCGACGCGGGCGAGGCCTCGAAGTCGAGTTCCTTGACGACGTCGTTGAGGACCGGTCCGGTCGTCGCCAGCGAGGCGTAGGTCTGGATCAGCTTGGCGGACGCACCGACCGTGGCGGCGTCCGTGTTGATCGGCCCGACCAGCATCTCGACGGACGATTCATACGTGTTCGGAAGTCGGCTGGCGACGTAATAGCCGGCCAGCCCGGCGACCCAGGCTGCCACGAGCAGCGTCCACCACCAGCGTCGCGCGACCGCGAAGTAGCCCGAGAGCTCCAACCTAGGTTCCTCCGTCGAGCGAGCCGCGGCGACCGTCCCTGGACGACCCGCCGGACCCGCAGCCTACCATCACCGTCGTGTTCGGCCGACTCATCGAGCCAGCCACCCGAGCGCCTGCGCCCGGATGAGCGCCGGACTCGAGCGTCCCCCGACATTGATCCGTCGTAATCGATGTCGATCCGCGTGGCGAAGGTCGTTCACCCCTCGGATCGTCGTGAATGCGGCCCGGATCCCGAGCGCCGCGACCCGCTCGACCACCCCATCGGAGTGGCTCCCGCTGGGATACGCGAACGCCGGGGGCGCCGAGCCGATCTCCCGCACGAGGTCGGCCCGGGAGCCGTCGATCTCCGCATCGAGATCGCCCGGGTCCACCCGCTCGAGCAGGGGATGGACGCGCGAATGCGGGGCCAGGGTGACGCCCTCGGCCGCCAGGCGTCGCAGATCCTCCCAGCCCAGGACGGACGACTCGCCCGGCCCGCCGCCCAGCTGACCCACGAGGTCGTCCACCAGGACCATCGCCTCCCGGTGCGGCAGCGCCTTGACCTGGCCACGAAGCGAGCGGAACGCCGCGACGCGGTCCTCGCGGGTCGTCAGCGGCAGCGGACCCTGGCTGGTCTCGAGCGGCGCGGTCCGCTCGGTCCGGAGCAGGGCCGAGTAGAGCCGATCCCACCAGAACGCGACCGGGCGGTCGGGGAAGGCCGTCGGGACGAACAGGACGGCCGGGATCGCCTGGACCCGGAGGATCGGCCAGGCGTTCTCGGCGAAGTCGCGGTACGCGTCGTCGAAGGTCAGCAGGATCGACCTTGCCGGCACCGGGGCTCCGCCCTCCAGCCGATCCATCACCGTCGCCAGCGAGACGAACGAGAAGCGTCGCCCGAGCGCCTCGATCTGCTCGCCGAACGCCGCCGGCGTCGCGCTGATCAGGCCCGGGTGATGGTCGTCGTCCGGCTCGGCGACCCGGTGGTAGGTGAGGACCGGGAGGATGTCCGGACGATCCCTGTCGATGGCCTCGAGGGCGCGCACGACGCCGCCGAATACCGGGGTGGCCGCGACAGCGGCAGCTGCGGCTCGGGGTCCGCCCATGTCAGGCCTTCCCTCGCGCCGCGTCAGTCGCGGTCGGACGAGACGGGCGACTCGGCCGGATGCGGCGACCGATGCGGCGCGCGATCCGCCAGGCGTCGAGCACGAACGGCAGCGGGTCACGCCACGAGCCGACCGCCTCGACCCGAGGTCCGCGGACCGAGCGCCACCAGGCCAGCGGTGACAGCTGGCCGTGACGCACCGCGACGAGCGACGACTGCAGGTCGCGCCGCCAGTAGATCCACTTGACGCCCTCGTACCGCTGCGTTCGCGCCTCGGGGAGCGGTTCCTCGAACGCGTCGCGATAGGCGGTCATCAGCAACTCGACGCCGGCCCGTTCGGCGGTCGCCGAGCGGCCCGTGGGCCGACCGATGTTGGGCTCGATGATGTAGTGAGCGCCGGTCCGGGCGTCGCGCTTCATCTCGAGGTACCCGAGACCCTGGTAGTCGAGGCTCCGGAAGAACCGGATCGACTCCTCGAGGACCGCATCGTTGCGCGCCTCCACCCCGAGGCAGCCCGTGCCGGTCTCGATCGGCCACTGCCGGAGCTTCCGGGTGATGAACGTGACCTGCGGCTGCGACGCCCGATCGAAGTACAGGTTCGAGGTGTACAGGTCGGTCTCGGACCCGTCGACCCAGGTCTGGGCGATGAGCGCGTCCGTCCAGCCGGCGCACCGGTCGTACGTCTCGAGCAGCCCGGCGGCGTCGTCGACCCGGAACACCTTGGCCTTCGTGGCTGCCTGCCAGCGGGCCGTCTTGAGACCGGGCTTCACGACCACGGGATAGGCCAGGGTCGACGCCGCGGCCTCGGCATCGGCCCGCGAGCGGAGGACCCGGGTGGGTGGGATCGCCAGCCCGTTGGCCTGGGCGAGCTCGGTGAACCCGATCTTGTCGACCAGCCGTTCGACCAGGTCGTGCGCCGGGAGCACGAACCGGAACCACGGGGACAGCCGCTCACGGGCGGCCGAGATCGACAGGACCGAGGTGTCGGAGCAGGGGAGCAGGAACGCCGGTCCACCCCGGGCCGGGTCGCCGACCTGCGGCCCGATCCGCTCGAGCGTCGCGATGAGCGGTTCGCCCGCCGTCGGGCTGGCGACGACCCGTCGAACGGCGCGGGTCCGCGCGCAGTAGTGGCGCGGGTCGGCGGCGACGCCCGTCACGGCGACCCCGCGAGCCGCCAGGATCCGGGCGGTCTGGAGCCCGGTGATGCAGTCGAGCGCGACGACGACGGCGGGGTGCCGCGCCGGGGACGGGACGGACGTCACGGCGTGCCCACCCATCCTCAGGCCCGATCGTCCGGGAGGGCGGCCATCGTCTCGACCGGCGCACCTCGAACGAACTCGGCGATCCGGTCGCGCACGTCGGCGACGACCGCCTCGGTCGGCTGGCGAGCGTCGACGACCACGAACCGGCGGAAGAGGTCGGCCTGGGCGAGGTACTCCTGCCGCCGCTGCTCGAGCGACTCGACGGTCCCCTCACCCTTCCGGGCGAAGAACACCTCGGCCGGGGCATCGAGCATGATCACGAGGTCGGGCTTCGGGTAGAGCCGTCGCAGGTTGGTCCCGTGGACCCGGCTCGCCAGCGAGCGGCCCGGCCCGCGATCGACGACGTCGTAGGCGTAGTAGTCGCAGAAGAAGTGGCGGTCGAAGACGACCACCTGCCCCCGACGCTCGTGGTAGGTCGCGATCCCCAGGCGGAACCACTCCTCGGCCAGCCAGTTCGCCATGCGCAGCCCGGCCCGAAGGCTGCGGAGCGGACCTCGTCGCCGACGGACGGTGGCCGCCGACCCCGCGTCCACGGCGGGCGGCTCGGCGGTCTGCGGCGTCATCTCGCCCGACCCGCCGCGGGATCGCTTGACGGCGAGCGCGAGCCGCGTCGTCGGCAGCATCGTCGAGCCCGATTCGAGGTTCACGCCCATGTAGATGTAGTAGGACGGGAACGGCAGCGTGGCCACGACGCGCCTCGCGACGGTCGACTTTCCGGCGCCATCTGGCCCGACGAGGGCGACGGTCACCATCGGCGCCTTCCTTCCGGACGGCCGATGGCCGACGTACCCGGGACGCAGAGCAACGGTTCCCCCTGACCCCGCGCCGGTTGGACTGGGACGTACGACGCGGAGCGCATAGTGTAGGGATTCAGCCGGCTGAATGGGACATTCGGCGGGTCCGGCATGGCCCGTTCGGCGACTTCCCGGTGCGCTTCGGCAACGAGACGAGGCGTCAGCCCAGGTGGGGTTCGAGCCCCTCGGCGATCGCCGCGAGGTCGGGCGGGTAGGGGTGGCGGAGCGACAGCGACGGGCGTCCGGCGAGCGCCCGATCGAGCCGCGCGCCGAGGGTCGCCTCGAGGCCGTCCAGGACGGGGTTCGGGCGATCGGGGAACGCGTAGCGCCACTTGAGGTAGGCGGTCCACAGATCGAGCCACTCGTGGCGGATCGAGTGGACC
Organism: uncultured Chloroflexia bacterium; assembly: GCA_963744115.1. Lineage (GTDB taxonomy): Bacteria > Chloroflexota > Limnocylindria > Limnocylindrales > CSP1-4 > Chersky-267. The sequence continues at coordinate 412,832 of CAVUSI010000003.1, forward strand.
ATCCGACGGGCCACCTCCGCGCCGGCGATCGGTTCGACGAGCACGCCCTCGACGTCCGCGCTCTCCACGAAGACGACCTGGTCGAGGCTCGCGCCGTCGGCCTCGATCCGTCCGTCGAATAGCTGGGCCGGTGGGATCTGGACGTCGAGCTGGCGGTCGACGTAGGGGCGCGCCCGGCGGAGCGTCCGGCCACCGGCGGTCGACCGGACGAACGGCGCGTCGGCGGCGCCTCGGACGACCTCGCTGAGCGCCCTCGTCGACACGAGGCGAGCCCGCTGCGACCGCGAGATCCGGGCACGGAACTCGGGCATCTGGCGGAGCTGCCAGTCCCACAGGCGGATCGGCTCGGGCAGGCCGACCATCCGCCCGTCGTCGGTCAGGTAGATCCATTCGTCGCCGACGTAGGTCGCCCCGCGTGCGGCGAAGGCGAGCAGCGTCTCGGTCTTGCCGCCCTTCGCCCAGCCGGTCGCCAGGACGCCCCGGCCGTGATGGGTGAACGCCGAGGCGTGGATCGGCAGCAGCCCCCGCTCGAGCGCCGTCACGTTGACGATCGGGACCAGGAGCGGGATCGGTCCGACCCCGTGCTCCGCGACGATCCGGCACCGGCCGCCGACGAGGTCGAGCGGGATGGCGACCCGGACCGGCGCCTTGAACCGACCCCGGAGGATGACGAACGACGAGCCGTCGAACCCTGCATCGTCCAGGCTGATCGCCCGAAGCGGTCCGTCGGGCGGGATCCGATCGACGTACTCGATCTCGATGTCCGGCTCGCGCTCGAGCGGCCGCTCGATGGGGCCCAGCTGGCGACGGACCGCCTTCGTCTCGGCGGTCGTCGCGCCGATCAGTCGGATTCCCACGGCGCCGTGCAGGTCGAAGTCCGTCGGCCGGACGCCGGGCTCGGTCATCGGCGGACCGCTATCGGGCGCGAAGCTGGAGCAGGACGAGCATCCCGATGGCGAACGAGCCGATCCCCAGGATGATCGGCAACAGGGCGGATTCCATCGAGTCCGGGATCAGGTCCGTCTGCCAGACGCCGATGATGAATGCACCCGAGATCCCGGGGATCACCCCGAGCATCATCCGTCGGAGCACCGAGCCGGCGCCCCACGTCCAACGGGACACGACCAGCGCCAGCGCGCCGAGCATGCCCGCGATCCCGGAGAACAGGAAGACCTGCTGCACGGCGCCACTATAGGGGTCGGTCCGGGCCACGGTCCATCTCAGTCCGGCTTGCGGTGGAGCGGTCGTATACTCGCCGCCGCCAGCCGCCCGTCCCGAGTCGCGGGCACGGGGGCACGGAGATCGGAGCGCATGTCGAACCGGATCAAGCTCCTCGGCCTCGCCGCGATCGCCGTGCTCACGGCCGTCATCGTCTGGACCGCGACGAACGAGCCGTTCGGGCGGACGAGCCCAGACCAGAGCCCGTCGGCGTCGCTCGCCCAGCCCTCGCCGTCGGCCACCCTGCCGCCGGAGGCTGCCGTCGTCAGCTATCCGGGGCAGGTCCTCGGTGCCGGCGCGCCGCCCGAGCCGACCGGCGACAAGGCGCAATCCAAGCTGTGGGTCGCCGGGGGATCGTGGTGGGCGGTGATGCTCGAGCCGATCACGAAGGCCTACCACATCTACGAGCTGGTCAGCGCCGGTGCGGCGTGGCGGGATACCGGCACGGTCGTGGACGACCGGCCGCTCGCCCAGCCGGATTGCCTGTGGGACGGCACCCACCTGTACATCGCCAGCGGCGTCCGGACCCTGTCCGCATCGGGAGCGGCGCTGCTCAGCCGATACAGCTTCGATCCGAAGATCCGGGGGTTCGCCCTCGACCCGAACTTCCCGGTGCCGATCACGTCGGCCGGCGTCGATTCATTGGTGTTGACCAAGGACACCACCGGCAAGCTGTGGACGACCTTCGTGGCCGCCGAGGGCCAGATCATGATCAACCGGACCGAGGGCAACGACCTGTTCTGGGGCCAGCCGTTCGCGCTGCCGGTCGACCACAGCCTGGTGACCAAGGACGACGTGGCGACCGTCCTGGCGTATTCCCCCGGCCGCGTCGGCGTGATGTGGAGCAGCCGGGCGGACGGCGCGTTCTACCTGACCAGCCACGAGGACGGCGACCCGGACGATTCGTGGGGGGTCCCCGAAGTCGCCCTCGCCGGTCGCGACCTCGCCAGCGGCCAGCTCAGGGCCATCGCGGCGCCGGACGGGCGCCTGTTCGCCACGGTCAGGACGGCGGTCTCGGACGACCCGAGCTCGAATGGGCGCGCGCCGCAGGTGCTCCTGCTCACCCGGACGGTCGACGGTGCCTGGTCGAGCGTCCTGTACTCGCGGCTCCAGGACCAGCACGCCTCGCCGGCGATCGCCCTGGACCCGACCGCGGGGATCGTCTACATCGTCGCCACGACGCCGACCCGCGGCGGAGCGATCAACTACAAGCGCGCGCTGGCCGACGCCCCGGAGTTCCCGACCGGGGTCGGGCAGCCGTTCATCAGCGACGCCACGTCGACGACGATCGGCCGCGCGACCTCGACCAAGGATCCGGTCTCGGCCGATTCCGGGCTCGTTTTCCTGGCCTACGACCCGGTGACGTTCCGCTACTTCCACGGCGTCATGGACCTCGGCGGCGGGGTCGCGGCGGGGACCGGATCTCCGGCCGCGGTCCCGCCCAAGCCGCGGACCATCTTCATCGACGACTTCAACCCGTGGCCGGTCGGTTCGAGCCCGAACACCGGCTGGAAGCTCGGTGCCACTGACCCTGCCAAGGCGTTCACGATCGTCGGGCGGCCGACGGCGACGAACCGGAGTGCCTCGATCGCCTCGTCGACTGCCGGCCAGGAGATCCAGGCCTGCAAGTCGTTCCCGACGGGCAAGACCGACGTGACCGTCAAGCTCCGCGTCCGCCTGGCCCGGACCGGCGCGACCGACGGGGTCATCACCAACGTGCGCGGGTCGAAGGTCGAAGCTGCCCGGGTCCTGTTCGGCCGGAGCGGGTTCTTCGCCTACTTCCGCGGTGCGACGAAGATCATCACCCTCGTGCCCGTCCGGGCCGGAGCGTGGTATCAGTCCACGGTCGTCGTCCATGTCGCCCGACGGACGTATGACTGGCAGCTCCGCAACGGTCGCGGACGGTTGATCCTCGGTGTCCGCGGGATCCCGTGGCGGCAGGTGAGCACGGCGCCGCTCGACCGGGTCTGCGTGCGGAGCCCGTCCGGCGGCCGTGGGATCGCACTTGACTGGGACGACGCCTCCGTCATCCGGTAGGCTTCCGGCCACATGCGCATCCTCGTCACCGGCGTCGCCGGCTTCGTCGGGTCCCACGTCGCCGAGCGCCTGCTGGTCGACGGCCACGAGGTGGTCGGCCTCGATGGGTTCACCGACTACTACGCCCGGCCGATCAAGGAGCGGAACCTGTCCGCCGTCCTCGGTCGCCCGGGGTTCACCTTCCACGAGCTCGACCTGAGACGCGATCCGCTGGCGCCGGCGGTCGACGGCGTCGAGGCCGTGATCCACGAAGCCGCGATGCCGGGTCTCCCCAGGAGCTGGCAGGACGTCGAGGCGTACCTCGATTGCAACGTCCTCGGCGTGGCGCGGCTGCTCGAGGCCTGTCGGGACGCCGGGGTGGGTCGCTTCCTCCACGCGTCGACGTCGTCGGTCTACGGGCTGGAGGCGGTCGGCGACGAGTCGATGCCCCTCCGCCCGATCTCGCCGTACGGCGTGACGAAGCTGGCCGCCGAGCACCTCATCCTGGCCCATGTCGCCACGTTCGGGTTCCCGGCCGTCATCGTCCGCTACTTCTCGATCTTCGGCCCGCGGCAGCGCCCCGACATGGCCTACCACAAGTTCATCGAGGCGATGCTCGACGGGCGGCCGATCACGATCTTCGGCGACGGCGAGCAGACCCGCTCGAACACGTTCATCACCGACGCCGTCGACGGCACCGTCCGCGCGCTCGAGGGCGGGCGGATCGGCGAGATCTACAACATCGGCGGCGGCGAGTCGCTGACGGTCAACGAGGCGGTCGCGACGATCGCCGAGGGCGTCGGGGTCGAGCCGGTCATCGAGCGCCGCGACGCCCAGCCCGGCGACCAGCGCCGGACCGGGGCGATCACCGCCCGGGCCGAGGCGACCTTCGGCTACCGCCCCACCGTCGGCGCTCGTGAGGGGCTGCTGGCCCAGATCGCCTGGCACCGGAGCCTGCGGACGCGCTGAGCGGGTCACGGGGCGACCCGGGTCGGCCGGAGCGGCTCAGACGGGTGAGACCCTCGCCAGAACGACATCGTCGACCCAGACCGTCTCGCCGCTCTCGCCCACGTCGATCCGCGAACGTCGCGAAGTCGCTGCCGACGAACGAACCGACCGGGAACGTCGTGACCGACCAGGTGGTTCCGACCTGGATGACCTTGCTGCCCACGACCTGGCCCGTCTCGGCGTCGGCGACCCGGACCCGAACGGTCCGAAGGTCGGACGCGCGCAGCGCGATCGTCACCTGGTAGTTGGCACCGGCGATGATCTGGAATCCCGATTGTCGGTACGTCAGGCCGATCGCCCGATTGCTCGGGGCCTGGATGTCGATCCTCGCCGCGTACTTCGGGCTGTACGGCTCCGTCACGTCCAGCGTGGCCGTCGCGTGCGCCGCGGGGTCGGCGCTGACGAGCTCCCACGGGGATTGCGTACCGCTGTCGAACGACCCGTTCTGGATCATGTTCGGCCCGAGGGCGGGCGAGGCCCCGGGTGACCCGGACGGGCGCACCGTCGGCGCGACGGATGCCGGCGGCGGGGTGACCGGGACCGGCGTCGCGGTCGGCGGCGGCACGGCCGTCGGTGACGGCAACACGGACGGCGACGGCGCCACGGACGCGCTCGGCAGCACGCTCGGGCTGGCGAGACTCGACGGCTCGGTCGAAGGCGACGGAGACGGTTGGCTCGCTGCCGCCTCGAGTGCCACAAGTTGATTGTTGAGGTCTGGGATCAACTCGAGAGTCTTGGCGATGAGGATGGCACTCTGTTTCCAGTCAGCAAGGCTCTTGGCCGTGTAGTCATTCGGGTCCAGGCTGTTGATCGCGTCCCCTGCCTGCTTACGAAGGTTCGCATAGAGATCGATGGCGATCTGTCCCACCTCGGCCCCGCCGTGAGACGCCGCCAGGTCGCGTGCCGCCCCGTCGCCCGCATTCGTAAGTTCGCTGATGATCTGACGGTAAGCGCGAATCAGCGTCGGGGGATCGACCTGCTTGGCGTCGATCTGACTCTGGATCACGTTCGCTAGATCGGTGAGCCGTCCATTCGTGCGCAGGAGCTGCGCGATCGCTGCGGTGTCCACCCCGGGCGCGGGCGTCGCCGTCGGAACGGGGGTCGGCGTCGGAGATGGCGTCGCAACGGCCACGCCCGCCACCGGCCGACAGTCGGCTGGCAAGGAGGACCACGACGACGATCACCGCCAGGATGGCCGCCACGCCTTCCGGTGCGAGGACAGCCGCCAGGCCCCCGCCCGTCGGCCGAGGCGCCTGCTGGCCGTCGCCGGTCAGCGTCTCATCGGTCATGACGGTCGTCCGTCGGTCATGAGGTCCCCGTCGTTCGGCGCGGAGCCCGCTTCTTGGCCCCGAACGCCGACTCCAGGTCGACCCCGTCCTGGACGGTCAGCGACTGGAAGACGATGACGAAGCTCGGCCGCCCCGTCGTCTTCTCCGTCACCACCAGGCGATCCGCCACGACCGTCGCGTCGAGCCCGGTCATGGCGCGCTCGAGGCGGAGGACCCCCGGCGCGATGTCGACTGGCCCGCGGACCTCGAAGGTGCGCTTGCGGCGGGCGATGGCGTAGCGCGCGCCGAGCGACAGGTGGACCGACCCGCCGACGAACACGCCCGTCGCGAGGATCTCGGTGTCGGCGGACCCCCTCGCAGCTACGGGTTGGGCCGTTGCAGTGGCCCCGCCCGGGGTCATGCTGGCCGCCGGGACCGCCCCCACAGCGGCGAGATTGGCCCCGCTGCGGGCCGTCGTCGGCCCCGGGGCGGTCGGGCTCGGCGGGACGACCGGCTCGTCGGTCGTCGACATCCGAACGGCGACCCGCGGGGCACCGTCGAGCGGCGAGCCACAGTTGTCGCAGGTCCGCAGCCAGCCACGTCCGCGCGCGCCGCAGACCCGACAGCGACCGGGCGGAGCGAGGGCGATCAGGACCGGCGCGATCGGGCCGAGGAGCAGCCCATAGGCGAACCAGATCGGCGCGCTCCGCTCGCGCACGACGGCGAGCCAGGCGGACAGCGGTCCGAACACGATCGCCGAGATGACGAACAGGATCGGTAGCGCCAGTTGGATGGTCGGCCTCCACGGTTCCGGCGGGCGGCGGGCACCCATCCTAATGGCAACCGGCCGCGTGGGGGAACCATAGGACCATCGGCGCCCGGAATGGTGCGTACACGCACCGCCATTAACGCTCCGCTACCGATTCGAACAGTACTAACGGGTCATGAACGACCTGTTTGTTATTGCGACCGCAAGGTAGGCCTCGGTAGACTCCGGGAGTCAGTGATGCACCTGCATCGAGGCTTCGGGTTCCGGCGGGCGAAACCGGACTTATCTCCCACGTTCTTCGTACTTGGCGAAACCAGCCCGTCGCACCTTGCGCGTTCCGGACATCCGGAAGACTCGAACAGGCGTACGCACCGACACCGGCGATCGGGGAGATCGCATCTGGGGAACGAGGGATGTATCGGCGAGCAGGGTGAGCTGTTCGGGTCGAGCGTCATGCCTCGGGGGAGGGCACAAAGTGCGGATAACGGTGGTAGGGCTCGGCTACGTCGGCTTGGTGACCGCGGCGGGCCTTGCTCGCTGGGATCACGACGTGACCGGGCTCGAGGCGGACCCGGAGCGGGTGACGCATCTCACCAACGGTGAGATGCCCCTTCATGAGCCCGGTCTCGATGAGCTGGTCGAGACCTACGTCGCGGCGGGGACGCTGCGATTCAGCGGGAAGCCGGCAGAGGCGCTGGCGTCCGCGCACGTCGCGATGGTCGCGGTCGGCACGACCGATGCCGAGGGCAACTGGCAGACCGGGACGATCCTGCGCTGCCTGACCGAGGTCGTCCCGCTCCTCGCCGACGACGCCGTGCTGGTGGTCCGCTCGACCATCCCGCCCGACTTCGTCCGGCAGCTCGGGTCGATCGTCGACGAGATCCGCGATCAGGCCGGTCGGCCGCGCGTCCCGGTCATCCTCAATCCCGAATTCACCCGTGAGAGCCAGGCCGTCGCCGACTTCCTCGGTCCGGACCGCGTCGTGGCCGGTGTCATCCGGGACCCCGATGGGCACGGCGTGCGAACCATCCGACGGGTCTACCACCGCGTGGACGCCCCGATCATCGTGATGCGCGGCGTGGACGCCTCGCTGTCCAAGCTCGGCGCCAACCTCTTCCTCGCCACCAAGATCTCGTTCGCCAACGAGCTCGCCCGCCTGTGCGACGCGTACGGCGGCAAGGTCGACGACGTCGTCGGCGCGATGGCCTACGACACCCGCATCGGCGGGAGCTTCCTCAAGGCCGGGATCGGCTTCGGCGGTTCGTGCCTGCCGCACCAGGTCACCCAGACCGTCCGCAACGCCGCCCGGATCGGGGTCCAGACACCGCTCCTCGCAGCCGTCGACCAGATCAACCACGATCAGCGTGTCGAGCTCGTCGATCGGCTCCAGGAGCTGACCGGCGGCGAGCTGACCGGTCGCCGGATCGCCCTGCTCGGTCTGACCTTCAAGCCGGGCACGGACGATCTCCGTGAGGCTCCAGCGCTGACCGTCGCCCAGCTGCTCATCGAGCGGGGCGCGATCGTCGTCGCCTACGACCCGATGGAGAAGGCGCGCGTCCGTGCCGCTCGCGAGGTCGACGGGCTGCTGACCGTCGGTTCGGCCCTCGAGGCCCTGGCCGACGCCGATGCTGCGGCCCTGGTCACCGAATGGGCGGAGTTCGCGGGTCTCGATTGGGACGCCGCCGCGCAGACGATGCGCCAGGCGCTCATCGTCGACGGTCGCAACGCCCTGACGCCCGACGTCCTGGCCCGCGCCGGCTTCACCTACGTCTCGTTCGGACGCGGTCGGATGGACCCGGAGGAACTCGTCTCGAACGCCCCGGCGCAGGCGCATCCTGCGGTGGTCGGCGGTCGAACGGCATCCGCCGCGGCGCTCAGCCTCACGGAGCCGACGCTCCTCGGCGACTACTGATGATCGTCGCGGGGGTGGCGGCGATCTTCGGAGGCGTCATCGGGTGGGGGATCGCGACCGGTAGTCTCCTGCCGATCGTCTTGGCCCTGCCGCTGGCGGTCCTCGTCGGCTTCCTCCTCATGGCTCGGCTTCGGGATGAGCGCGCGGTCCCGATGGCCGCGCCATCCTCGAGCGAAGCCGGCTGGGCGGACGTCCATCGTGAGATCGCCCGGGCCCGCCGCCATGAGCGCCCGTTGGCGATCGTCCGGCTGCCCGGCGAGGCCGGTTCGGACGCGGACGCCCGGGCCGCGGCGATCGCGCCGCATCTGCGCCGGATCGATCGGACGTGGGCCGACCACGGCGAGGTCAACCTGCTGCTCCCGGAGACGGACCGTCCCGAGGCCGAACGCCTCGTCGAGCGGATCCGGTCGCGTCAGCCCGACGTCGTCGGGACCGGCGCTTCGATCGCCACGTTCCCGACCGACGGCCTGACCAGTGGCGCCCTCCTGGCCGCCCTGTACGGCGCACCCCTCCAGTCCGTCCCGGTGCCGGTCGGGGTCGGCCGTCCCGCGGATCTCCCCGCCGACGTCATCGAGCTCCGCCCGCACCTGGTCCCCGATCCCCCCGTGATCGACCGTCGTGAGTCTTCGAGCTGACGCCGCGGTCCCCTCGGTCGCCCGGACCGAGCGGTACCGCCCGATCAAGCGAGCGTTCGACCTGATCGTCTGCCTGGCGATCATGCCGCTGGTCGCGCCGGTCCTGCTGGTCTGCGCCGTGGCGGTCCGTCTCGACTCGCCCGGGCCGATCCTGTTCACCCAGCAGCGCACCGGCCAGCACGGGATCCGCTTCGGGATGTACAAGTTCCGGACGATGGTCCGCGATGCAGAAGCCCTCAAGGCGTCGCTGATGCACCTGAACATCCTCCCGCCGCCGGACTTCAAGATCATCGACGACCCGCGGATCACCCGGGTCGGCAAGTTCCTGCGCAAGACGAGCCTCGACGAGCTTCCCCAGATCCTCAACGTCCTGCGCGGGGACATGAGCCTGGTCGGGCCGCGCCCGACCTCCTTCGCCGCGAGCACCTACGATCTGTGGCACACCGAGCGACTCGAAGTCGTGCCGGGGATCACCGGCCTGTGGCAGGTCAAGGAGCGCAACGCCGCGACCTTCGACCAGCGCCTCCGGCTCGACGTCGAATACCTCCAGCGGATGTCGCTCGGGCTCGACCTCAAGATCATGTGGTGGACGGTCGTCGCCGTCTTCAAACGAAAAGGCGCCTGAGTGGCGTCCAGGGGGACCACCAGGGGGCGTTCGATGAACCCATTGATCACCAGACTCGGCCGAGCGATCCTCGCGAGCTTGCTCCTGCTGCTGGTCGCAGGCGTGGCGGTGGCGCCGCTGCCGACGTCGGACACAAGGACTTCGCAGACACCGGCGGGAGCGCCGTCACGGGGTCGAAGCCCGAGAGCAAGCTCTGGTATAACGCCGGCTCCTGGTGGGGTGCGCTTCAGCCGTCCACGGGTGGCGGACTGGTGCATCTACAAGCTCGACTCGCAACGACGTCTGGGCCTCGACCGGGGTCGCAGATCGACAGCCGAAGCAGCAACCACCTCCGCGCGGACACGCTGTGGGACGGGACGAAACTGTACGTCGCGTCGCAGATCCAGAACGATTCAGGGAAGACAGGATCCGGAGCCGCCTACGAGGCACGGCTGTACCGGTTCAGCTACAACGGCGGCGACGACCTACAGCCTCGACAATGGGTTCCCGGCGATCATCCGCAGCGGCCTGAACAGCGAGACCCTCGTCATCGCCAAGGACTCGACCGGGATGCTGTGGGCGACCTGGACCCAGCCGTCGGGCTCCAACCGCCTCGTCTACACGAATCACACCGTGAACGGCGAATGACGCGTCCTGGTCCGCCCCGGCTGTCCTCCCGGTCGGGAACCAGTCCATCGGCGTCACGACCGATGCCGACGACATCTCGACGATCATCGCCTTCACCGTCGGCGGCGAGCATCGGATCGGCGTCTACTGGAGCAACCAGGCCGACGCCAAGGACTACTTCGCCTGGCGTGTCGACGGCACCCCCGCCACGACCGTCTGGACCGGCGAGGTCGCGCTGTCTGGAGCCAGCCAGCCGGACGATCACATGAACATCAAGACGGATGCCTCCGGCCAGATCTACATCGTCGTCAAGACGAGCCTGACCGGCGCGAATCCGCTGATCAAGCTGCTCCGCCGCGACCAGCGGTGGCTCATGGAGCAACTTCGTCGTCGGGATCGACAACGTCGGCAGCAACACGCGGCCTATTCTCGAGCTCGAGGAAAAGGGGTCCGGGAACGTCCTCCACGTCTTCATGACCGGAGCGCGGACGGCCGGCGGGTCCGGCCAGAGCGGCGGCGACATCTTCGAGAAGACGTCGCCCGTCTCGAACATCTCGTTCGCGAGCGGGTCTGGGCACAACGGTGATCCGCGACGACGCCAGCGCCAAGATGAACAACGCGACATCGACGAAGCAGAACGTCAACTCGACGACCGGTGTCGTCGTCGAGGCCTTCAATGACACGACCGACTTCTACTGGCATCACCACGACACGCTCGGCGGGGGCCCGCCGAAGGATCCGCAGGCGGCGTTCACCCAGGACAAGACGTCGGGGACGCAGCCGCTGGCGGTCCAGTTCACCAACCAGTCGACCGGCACGCCGACGCTGACCTACGCGTGGGACTTCGGCGACCCGGGTTCGGGTGGGAGCAACACGTCGGCCCTGACGAACCCCAGTCATACCTACAACGACCCCGGGGTCTACACGGTCAAGTTGACGACGACGAACGGCAACAGCCAGTCCGACACGCTGACCCAGACCAACCTGATCACCGTCAGCGCACCGTCGTCGACGATCACCCTGACGCCGGACGCCGACGCCCAGGTCAAGTCGGGCAGCGCCACGACGAACTACGGGACGAACGTCCAGCTTCGGACGCGTGAGGAGAATCCGGTCTCGACCAACACGTATCGGTCCTACCTCCGGTTCAACGTGACGGGTCTGACGGGCTCCGTCACGGGCGTCAAGCTCCGCCTGTACGCCGACACCGGTAGCTCGAACATCCAGAGCGTCTACGCCACGACCACGAATCCGAACTGGATCGAGTCGGGGACCGGCAGCATCACCTGGAACAACGCCCCGTCCATCGGGAGCACGCTATGGGGTTCCTCGTCGGTCCCGACCACGGGCGCCTACAACGAGATCACCCTTAGCCCGACGTCAGTCACGGGGAATGGCCTGGTGACCTTCGCCCTCAAGAGCAGCGGGACGACCAGCGCGTACTTCTCCAGCAAGGAGGGGGCGAACAAGCCGCAGCTGGTCATCACCCAGACGACCGGCCCGACGAACACGCAGCCGACCGCGGGCGCGACGAGCAAGACGACGAACGAGGACACGGCGGCGACGGTGGACCTGTCCGGCGGTGACGCGGAGACCTGCGAGCTCGGCTTCGCCATCGTGACCCCGCCGAGCCACGGGTCGCTCCAGCCGATCGTCGGGGCGGCGTGCGTCGCCGGGAGCCCGAACACGGATACAGCTTCGGTGATCTACACCCCGGCCTCGAACTACTCGGGTACGGACAGCTTCACTTACAAGACGACCGACCCGACGCTGGACTCGGCGCCGGCGACGGCCACCCTCACCGTGACCGCCGTCAACGATGCGCCGGTCGCCGTCGCGACGAGCGCCTCGACGACGGTCAACACCGCCACACCGGTGACGTTGCGCGGCTCCGACGTCGACAGCTGCGAGCTCGCGATCGTTCACGGTCACGAGCCCGCCCACCCATGGGACCCTGCAGCTCGCCGACGGATAACGCATGCGTCGCGGGCAATCCCAACACGGACACCCAGACGATCACCTATACGCCGGACCAACGGGTACACCGGCGGCGACTCGTTCACCTACAAGGTCAACGATGGGTCGCTCGACTCGCTGAGCGATGCGACCGCCACGCTGACCGTGACGGCGTCGAACACCGCGCCGACCGCCGACGACAAATCGCCGTCGGTGTTGGAGGACCAGGCCCACGCGATCATCATCTCCGGGGGGGACGTCGAAACCTGTGAGCTGACCTTCTCGATCGTCAGCCCGCCGAGCCATGGGAATCTGGGCTCGATCTCCGGGAACACCTGCGCAGGCAGCGGCCCCTTCACCGACTCGGCGTCCGTGACCTACACCCCGGCCGCGAACTACAACGGCTCCGACTCGTTCACCTACAAGGTCAACGACGGGGCGAGCGACTCGTCGCCAGCCACGGTCTCGATCACGGTCGTCGCCGTGAACGACCAACCGACCGCCGACGCGGTCAGCGTCTCCACCGCACAGAACACGGCCAAGGGCGTCACCCTGACCGGGCACGACGTCGAGGATTGCAACCTGACGTTCACGATCACCGGGAATCCGACCCACGGCACGCTGGGTTCGATCGCGACCAACGCATGCGCGGCGGGCAGCCCGAACACCGATACCGGGTCGGTGACCTACACCCCGACGTCCGGCTACACCGGCTCCGACTCGTTCACCTACAAGGTGACCGACGGTAGCGCACAGGACTCGACCGACGCCACCGTCAGCATCACGGTGACCGGTGGCTCGCCGACGACGATCACGCTCAACCCGGTGGCCGACTCCCACGTCAACTCGGGCAGCACGACCGCGAACTACGGGACCCTGAACCCGATCCGGACGCGCGAGGACGCGACCCTCGCCACTCCGACGTACCGGCCGTACTACCAGTTCAACGTCCCGACGTTCAGCGGGACGGTCCAGTCGGTCAAGCTCCGGCTGTACGTGACGACCGCGAGCTCCGCCATGACCCAGAGCGTCTACCTGGTCGGCAACGGCTGGACGGAGACCGGCATCAACTGGGGCAACGCCCCGGCGCTCCCGGGCAGCTCGATCGGCTCGGGGATCGCCGGCACCGCGAACGCCTACGTCGAGTTCACGCTGACCACGCCGATCACCTCGAACAGCACGATCAGCTTCGCGCTGAAGAGCTCGGGCACGACGAGCGTCTACTTCAGCAGCCGCGAGGACGCGACGAACAAGCCGCAGCTGGTGATCGTCTACCAGTAGCCCGGCGGACCTCAAGGAACCCGGCGGACGCTCAGTCGAGCGAGCCGCCGGGCTCGAGAGCGTGGACCTCGACGTCGGTCAGCCCACGGGCCGTGAGCGCGGCGCGCAGCTCGTCGGGCGTGCCGGCCAGGATCGGGAATGTCCCGTAGTGGATCGGCACGACGTGCTTGACGCCGAGAAGCTCGACCGCCAGCGCGGCTTCGCGCGGGCCCATCGTGTAGTGCCCACCGATCGGGAGGAGCGCGACGTCGGGCCGGTACAGCTCGCCGATCAGTCGCATGTCGCCGAAGACCGCCGTGTCGCCCGCATGGTAGATGCGGAAGTCGTTCTCCATCTGGACGACGAACCCCGCCGGCTCGCCGAGATAGAGCGGCACGCCACCGTCCGCGTTCCAGTCGCCGGCCGAGTGGTCGGCATGGGTCATCGTCACTGAAAGCCCGGCGGCCGACACCGTGCCGCCCTTGTTCATCCCGGTCGCGGCGTCGCCGCCGCCGGGCAGCCGCCGTGCGAGCCACAGGCTCATCTCGTGGATGCACGGCCAGGCCGGCCGAAGCCGGCTGGCGATCGCCACCGCGTCGCCCATGTGGTCCCCGTGGCCGTGGGTGACCAGCAGCAGGTCGCAGGCGGACACGGAATCGGCCGCCTTCGGGCTGAGCGGGTTGCCGAACCACGGGTCGATGAGGATGGTCTTCCCGCCCGGGGTGGTCACTTCCACGCAGGCGTGGCCGTACCAGGTGATCGTCGTCTCGCGACCCAGTCCCATGGGGCACCTCCGTGGCGCATCCTAGCTCTCGGCGGTGTCGGCCGCGCCGGCGGCGCGAACCGGTCCGGCTCGGTCGGCCGCGTCGGCCGTGGCGCGAGGCTACACTCGGCCCGTGGCTTCCCAGCGGATCGCCGAGAACCTCGCCTTCATCAACTGGACCGTCCTGGCGGCCCTCGGCCTGGGTGCGTTCGCGGCGGTCGTCCTCGCCCGCTGGCGGACCGATGCGACCCGCGGATACCTGGCCTTCACATCGGCCTGCGCGACCGGGTTCGCGCTCCTCGCCTACCTGTCGGACGGCGCGCTGCCGACGGTCAGCGGCGGCACCGCAGCGGTGGCGATCGACCCGGCGTACGACACCGCCCGGCAGTCGTGTCTGCTGGCGTTCACGGCCATCGCGGCGGCCTACACGATCGTCCTCGCTCGGGGCGGTCGGGCGATCTGGTTCGGGCTCCTCGGCGTCGCTGCGGGCGTCGGGGCGTTCGTCTTCGGGGCGCTGGGCTGGGGCGGCGGCTTTCCCGCGCCGCTCGCCCTCATCGGGCAGAGCCTGCTGCTCGCCGCGGCGACCGGCGGCGTGTTCGCGGCGATGATCCTGGGTCACTGGTACCTCGTGACGCCAAAGCTGCCGGAGGCTCCGCTGATCCTGTTCGCCCGCCTGCTGCTGGCGATCGTCGCGCTCCAGCTGGTCTACTTCGTCGTGTCGCTCGCGTTCGGCGGCGGTTCGGGTGGGGCGCCGTTCGCGCCGTTGACGGGTCCGTGGGCCTTGTTCGTCTGGCTGTACCTGATCGTCGGCTTGATCTTCCCGCTGGCGGTCTCATGGGCGGCCATCCAGACGGCCCGCACCCGGTCGATGGAGTCCGCGACGGGTCTCCTGTACATCAACGTCGGCACGATCGCGGCCGCCACGATCGTCGCGGCAGGTCTGTATTTCGGCGCGGGCCTGCTGGTCTGAGCCCCGAGGAGGATCGCGGATGAGCACGAGCGGTGGATACGTCCCGAGCACCAAGGACCGGGAGTGGGTCGAGGCGACGGCCGCGCCGCTGAACGCCGGACTGGTCGCGATCGAGACCGCGGCCGGACCGGCCGACATCCCGATCCTCGACCGCGAGGCCGGCCGGATCCTGTCCGTGCTGGCCGCCGGGCGGCACCGCATCGTGGAGGTCGGCACCGCGTACGGGTTCTCGACGCTGTGCCTCGCCCTCGGCGCGGCTCCCGATGCCACGATCGTCACGATCGATCCCGATCGCGGCCGGACGGACCTCGCTCGAGGTTGGTGGCGCCAGGGTGGGATCGCCGACGAGCGGATCGTGGTCGTGAACCGGCCGGCGCTCGAGGCGTTCGCCGCCGGGCCGGATGAGGCAGCCCTCGTCGGGCCGTTCGACTTCGCCTTCATCGACGCGCTCAAGCCCGAATACCCGGCGTATCTGGAGGCGATCGTGCCCCGGCTCCTGCCCGGAGCGATCGTGGCCGCCGACAACGTCCTGTGGTCCGGTGAGGTGTCGGGCGACAAGCCGTCGCGACCCGACGGGACGACCGACGCGATCCGCAGGTTCGACGTGGCGGTCCTCCGCGATCCCCGGTTCCGCTCGACGATCCTGCCGGTCGGCGACGGCCTGCTCATCGCCTCGTACCGCGGCTGATCGGCGATGCGCGTCCGAGTCCGGCTGTTCGCCATCCAGCGCGAGCTGGTCGGCGCCCGGGAGGTGACCCTCGACCTGCCCGATGACGCCACGATCGAGGCGGCGTGGACGGCCCTCGTCGACTGGTATCCGGTGCTGGCCCCGGGTCGGAGCTCGGTCCGCTTCGCCCGGAACAGCGAGTACGCCGATGCCGCCACGGTGCTCGCCGACGGGGACGAGCTCGCCTGCATCCCGCCGGTCAGCGGCGGTGCCGGCTCCGACGGACCGACCGGCCCGACGATCCGGGTCATCGAGCTGCGCGACAGCCCGTTCCCGACCGGGCTCGGCGAGGAGCTCGGGGCGCGCCTCTCGACGGCTGCGGACGGAGCGGTGGTCGTCTTCGTCGGCCGGACCCGGGAGACGCCCGGGACCCCGGCGCCGGGGCAGGAGGCCGAGGCGGCGCGTCACGCCGGGCGACGGGTGGAGGCCCTCGAGTACGAGGCGCACGAGTCGATGGCCGAGGCCGTCCTCGGGGCGATCGCCGACGAGATCGAGGACCGCTTCGGGGTCGTCCGGCTGGCGATCGTCCACCGGACCGGCCCGGTGCCCCTGGGCGAGGTGAGCATCCTGGTCGTGGCCGCCGCCCCCCACCGGGACGCGGCCTTCGATGCTGCCCGCTACGCCATCGACGAGACGAAGGCGCGCGCCCCGATCTGGAAGGCCGAGCAGTTCACCGACGGCCACATCTGGATCGGCGCTCCGGCGAGGACCGCGGCCGAGCCGGTCGAGGAGGGATCGTGAAGGTCTACATCAGCGTCGACATGGAGGGGATCGCCGGGATCAGCCACCACAAGCCGACCGGTCGCCGGGACCTGGGCTACCCGGCCGCCGTCGTGCTGATGACCGGCGAGGCCAACGCGGCGATCGCCGGTGCGTTCGACGGAGGCGCGACCGAGGTCCTGGTCAACGACAGTCACGGCTCGATGTTCAACCTCAGCCAGACCGACCTCGACCCGCGGGCGACCCTCCTCCAGGGCCAGAAGACGTGGTCGATGGTGGCCGGCGCCGGGCCTGATCGAGGCTTCGGTGTGGCCCTGTTCGTCGGCTATCACGCCCGAGCCGGGAACCCGCTCGGGACGATCGCTCACACCTACTCGTCCCGGCCGGTCCGCTCGACGTTGAACGGACGCCCGGCGGGCGAGGCGGCGATCAATGCGATCGCCCTCGGCGCCTGGGGCGTGCCGGTCGGCCTGGTCGCCGGCGACGATGTCCTCGCGGCCGAGATGGCCGACTGGTTCCCGTGGGCCGAGCGCGTCGTGGTCAAGGAGGGCGTCGGACGCGAGGCCGCCGCGTCGGTCCACCCGACCGTGGCTCGTGAGCGGGTCCGGGCCGGTGCCGAGCGGGCCGTCCGGCGGGCGATCGGCGGCGAGATGCGCCCGCTGGTGCTCGACCCGCCGTACATCGTCGAGGTCACCTACCAGAACGCGCTCCAGGCCGACTACGCCTGCGTCGTGCCCGGCGCCGAACGGGTCGGCGAGACCGGCGCCCGGTTCGCGTCGGTCGATCCGGTCGTGGCCTATCGGGGGTTCCTGGCCGGGGTGAGGCTGGCGGGTCTCGTCGGCTGACGCCTCGGCGGCGGCCTAGTTGATGGTCCAGGCCACGTCGTCGAGCGGTGACCTCGGCTGCACCGGCAAGGGGCCGACCACGTTGACCCACGCGTCCGGCAGGCCCGACCTGAACGAGACGACGGCGCTCCCGAGACGGACCGTGCCCATGATGCGGCTCGCCGGGCAGTCGCTCGAGTCGCGACAGAGGAGCGACGTCCAGACCTGGATCTCGCGGATGGACGACCGTCCGATGATGTGCCGGCTCGCCGCCGTGGCGATCCGATCACACACCGCGGCGCCGGTGTCGTTGCAGACGATGGTGACCGAGGACCGGTATCGGAACGCCAGGCCGTCGACCCCGAGCGCGTCGTCCGAGGGTGTCGGGGTCGGGGTCATGATCGGTGCCGGCGGGGTGGTCCCGGCCGCGACCCGGGCGACGGCGTCCGACGAGGCCGTTGCGATCGGTCGCGCGGAGGCATCCGTCCCGACCCTCGTCAGGAGCGCGAACCCCACGATCGCCAGACAGATCCCGCCGACGATCACGGCCGACGCGCGAGACCCGCGTCGCCCGACCGGCTCTGGCTCGACCTGGAACGCCACAAGCGGAGCGTACCCCCGACGGCCGGCGCCCGACGTCCGTATCCTTGTCCGGCCGGACGGGCCAGAGAGCCCACGCCGACGGAGTCAGGGAGGAACGCGTGTCGCCCGTCTCGCAGCCGCCTGCGTCGAGACCCCGCGCCCGCGACCTGGGCGTCCGGATCGGACTCATGCCGACCGGTGCCACGAACTCGATCGTCGACGTGGCGAACGTCTCGGTCGGCCACCGGACGATCTGGCGCGACGAGCCCGGCCCGCCGTCCGGCCGGGGGACCGCCCGGACCGGGGTCACGGCGATCGTCCCGTTCGGGTCGGCTGAGCTGTTCGCCCGCCGCGTCCCGGCAGGTGCGGCGGTCCTCAACGGCGCGGGCGAGGCGATCGGGATCACCACGATCCGGGAGTGGGGCGTGATCGAGTCGCCGATCATGCTGACGAGCTCGATGGCCATCGGACGCGTCTACGACGCCGTGGTCGCCGGCCTGGTCGAGCGGATCCCAGAGATCGGGATCGACGACGCCCTGCTGCCGGTCGTGGCGGAATGCGACGACGGGGACCTGAATGCGTCACGCATCGTCCAGGTCGACGCCGGCGACGTCGACGCCGCCATCGATGGTGCGGCCGGGTCGATCCGCGGGGCCCCGGACCTCGGCGTCGTCGGGGCCGGGACCGGGATGGTCTGCTTCGAGCTGAAGGGCGGGATCGGGACGGCCTCGCGCGTCGTTCGGCCGCTCGGCCGCGACGGGTCGGCGCCCGGCCAGGCGGCCGACGAGTACCGCGTCGGCGTGCTGGCCTTGACGAACTTCGGATGGCTGGAGCGCCTGACGATCGACGGCGTCCGCGTCGGGCAGGCCCTGGTCGACGATGGCTGGCCGGTCGCGGGCGGCGGGACCGCCGAGGCGGACGTGCGGGTGACGCCACGGGAGCGCGGCAGCTGCGTCGTCGTGGTCGCGACCGACGCGCCGCTCCTGCCCCATCAACTCGAGCGGCTCGCCCGGCGAGCGGGGCTCGGGCTCGGCCCGGACCGGTTCGACCGCCGGCCACGGCTCGGGCGAGATCTTCCTCGCTTTCTCGACCGGCTACCGCATCGAGCGCGATCCTCCCGCCGCGACGACGGTCACGACCCATGTGACCGATCCCTACCTCGATCGCTTCTTCATGGCCGCGGTCGAGGCGACCGAGGAAGCCGTGATCGACGCGCTGTTCGTGGCCGACACCGTGACGGGTCGCGACGGCTTCGTCGTCCCGGGGCTGCCCGTCGATCGGGCGCTCGACCTCCTCCGTGCGGCGGGGCGACTGGCATGACGAGGGCCGGCGACCTCGGACCGATCGATCGGCTGGTCGAGCTCGCCGAGACGCTCGCGGGCGCATGGGGCGCGCGCGCCCGGCTGTGCACCACCGGCGGGCAGGAGCGGGCGCTCCTCCGGATGTTCGGCGTGACCGGCCTCGACCGAGCCGGCCGACCGCTCGCCGGCGAGGTCGTCGATCGCTACGTGACCCATCGGCCGGACCGACTGGCCGGTGGTGTCGTGCTCCCGTTCACCGCGGCGCTGCTCGAGTACGAGACGACGCCACAGGAGCTGGCCCTCGATGTCGCCTCCGGCGCGGTCGATCTCGGCCTGGAGTCGGAGGTCCTGCACGATCGCGACCGGCGGACCGCGGTCGAGGTCGCGGCCCGGGGACTCGGCGCCTCGGCGCTCGATCGGATCGACGCCAACCGGACGGCCCGGCTGGAGCTGCTCGACCTGATCGGGGATGCCGACAAGCCATGGGTCGGGGCGACGCTCGTCGCGGCCGAGGCCGGGATCGGCGCCCGAGAGGCAGCCGCGCTGGCGATGGCCGGCGTCGACGTCGTCCAGGTCATCGTCCCGGCGATCCGCGAGCTCGCCGAGCGTCTCCACGATGAAGGCATCGACGTCCCGTTCTGGCGTCCGCGGCCGTCCGCCGGCGGTCCGCAGATCGGCGACCTCCCGGTCGAGCCGGCCCCGTCCGGCAGTCAGCGCGGGCTGGCCGAGCTTCGTCAGGCCGTCGACGCGGCCGCCGCCGAGCGTCGCAGCTACGCACGGCTCGCCACCGTCGGGCTGCCGCTGGCCGCACCGGAACAGGCCGTCGTCGCCGCGTTCGAGCGGATCGACGTGGTGGCGTCGGACGTCGTCGCCGAGATCGTCGACGGGAACGTCGACCCCGACCGCGCCCTCGCGGACCACGCCTTCGCGCACCGCATCCTGGCCCGATCGGGGGCGACCGTCCTGGTCGGTCCTGGGCCGCTCGTCGTCGGGCCGGATCTCGCCCGCGGGCTCCCGTCGGATGCCACGACGCGGGCGGGGCGTGCGCTGGCGCTCCAGCTCGTCGGCGTCTTCCTCGCCCGATTGCACGGCGTGCCGGAGGGTCGTCTCCTGATCGGCGCGCTCCCGCCATGGCTCATCGAGGAGCGTGGTCCGGCGGCCGCCGCGATCGCCCAGGTCGCGGTCCGGCGGGCGGCCCTGCCCGACCACCCGCTGGCGTTCGAGGAGCCCGCCGCCGGGACGCCCGCATCGGTCGCCTGGACATCGGTCCTGGGGACCGTCCTGCCCCTGGCCGGGTCGTCCGGGATGATCGTCCGGTCGTCCCGCGGAGACGCCGACGCGATGGCGGGGACCGTGGCCGCGACGCGTTCCGCGACCGCGATCGCGCTCGAGGCGTCCGGATCGCTCGGGCCGCTGCGGCCGCGCGGGGCGGCCCTGACGATGGCCCGCGGGACGGTGAACGCGGCGGTGCTGACGCTCGAGCGGATCGCCGCGAACGGCTGGCCGTCGATCCTCGGCGAGCCGATCCGGCAGGCCGGCCGGGGTCGGCTGGGTGCCGATGCCGTCGTGGAGCGGACCGAGACGTTCGACCCGCTGGTCGGCGTGGAGATGGCCCGCCGGTGACGTCCGACCCGAACGGTTACGGAGCCACCAGCTTCTGGCTCGAGACCTCGGGGGACGATCTCACGCCACGTCCACGCTTCGACGGCTCCGGCGACACCGACGTCGCCATCCTCGGAGCGGGCTACACGGGCTTGTGGACGGCCTACGAGCTGCTCCGCCGCGAACCCGGGCTCAAGGTGACCGTCCTCGAGCGCGAGATCGCCGGGTTCGGCGCGTCCGGGCGGAACGGTGGCTGGTGCACGGCCGGCCTCCAGGTCTCGTCGGCCAACCTGGAGCGGAGGTTCGGGCGGGAGGCGATGACGGCGATCGAGGACGCCGTCGAGACGGGGGTGGACGAGATCGGGCGCTTCTGCCTTGAGGAGGGGATCGACGCCGACTACACGAAGGGCGGCAGTCTCGTCGTCGCGCGCGGACCGAGCCAGGTCCCGGCGATGGAGCAGCACTGGGCCGGCCTCGAGGCCGCCGGCCGGGCCGATCGCTACGAGCGGCTCGACGCGGCCGGTGCCGCCGAACGGGTTCGCGTGGATGGGGCGCTGGGCGGCATCTTCGGGACCGAGTATGCGTCGATGCACCCGGGCAAGCTCGTGCGCGGGCTGGCGCGGGCCGTCGAGCGTCGCGGCGGGATCATCCACGAGCGGACGGACGTCTTGGAGGTGGAGCCCGGGGCGGGCAACGGCCAGCTCCGACCGGCCCTCCGGACGCAGCGGGGCGAGCTCCGGGCGGACACGGTCGTGCTCGCCGGGGAGGCGTACCTCACCCAGCTCCGGCCGTGGCACCGGTCGCTGCTCCCGACCTACTCGTTGATCGTCCTCACCGAGCCACTGACCGATGCGCAGTGGGCCGAGATCGGCTGGGCGGCCCGCGAGTGCGTCGCCTCGTACCGGCTGTCGATCGACTACCTGACCCGCACCCGTGACGGTCGGATCCTGTTCGGCGGGCGTGGAGCGCCGTATCGCTTCGGGTCGCGGATCGAGCCGCGGTTCGACCGGGACGAACGGACCCACGCGATGCTCCGCCGGTTCGTCGAGGCGTGGTTCCCGAGCCTCAAGGGGATCCGGTTCACCCACGCCTGGGGCGGTCCGCTCGGGTTCCCGCGCGACTGGCTGCCGACGTTCGGCTACGACCGCCGGACCGGGCTCGCCAGCGGACGCGGCTACACCGGCCATGGCGTGGCGACGGCGAACCTCGCCGGGCGGGTGCTGGCCGACCTGATCACCGGGGCCCGGACCGCGCTGACCGAGCTGGCGCTGGTCGACCGTCGGGGCCCATCGTGGGAGCCCGAGCCGCTTCGCTTCATCGGCGTGCGCTACGTCCAGGAATCGCTGCTCCGGCTGGACGAACGGTCGGAGCGCACGGGCCGGCCCCCGACCGGACGGAGCCTCGCCGAGCGTCTCGCCTCGCGCTGAGGTCGCCGGCGCGCCGGGCTCGTCTAGCGCGCCGCCACCTGGTCGGCCCAGCGATGCTCGGGCGCATAGCCGAGCAGCCGGCGCGCCGCCTCGATCGAAAGCAGCGTCTCGCGTCCCTCGAGCGGACGGGTCAGCGGCACGTCCGGGAAGACCTCGGCCATCAGCTCCGCGCTGGGGCGGGTCATCACCGTGTCGGCAGCCGCGACGATGCACACCTCGGCCCCGGTGGTCGTCGCATCGAGCCCACGCCGGACCGCCTGGGCGACGTCGCGCGCGTCGACGTAGCCCCACAGGTTCCACTTCCGGATCGTCGCGTCGTCCTGGTACGAGGGGAACGCCGCGTAATCGTCGGGCTCCATGATGTTCGAGATGCGCAGCCCGACGAACGGGACGCCGGATCGACGGGCGAACTGGCGCGCCATCTCCTCGCCGAGCAGCTTCGCGAGGGCATACGAGGACTCGGGGCGTGGCTCGATCGTCTCGTCGATCGGCGCGAACGCCGGTGGGGTGTCGAACGGCAGGCCCAGGACCGTCTCGCTCGAGGCCCACACGACCCGCCGCGCGCCGGCCGCGACCGCCGCGGCGAAGACGTTGTAGGTCGACAGCGAATTGACCCGGAACGTCTCGCCGTCCGGGCGCAGCTCGGGCGCGGGGATCGCCGCGAGGTGGACCACCGCGTCGGCGCCCCGGATGACGTCGTGCGCCTGGCCGAGGTCGGTCAGGTCCGCCACGATGCACAGCCCGTGGGCGCTGCCGTCGCGGACGAGGTCGACGTTGAGGACGTCGTGGCCGTGCTCGCGCAGGTCGCGGACCACCCATCGACCCGCCTTGCCGCTCCCGCCCGTGACGACGACCCGCACCGTCAGCGACCCGCCTTGAATGGGTAGACGACCCAGGCGTCGGTCGCGGTCACGTAGTGATCGGGGACGTCCGGGACGACGGACCGAGCCGGCTTGTAGTGGAGGACGGCGGTGGTCGGGATCCCGCCGGCCTGGCGGACCCGCTCGCTCACCGCATGGATCGTGGTCCCGCTGTCCCAGACCTCGTCGACCAGCAGGATCCGACGTCCGTGGAGCAGGGGGTCGGCGGGGAACTGCAGGAAGGTCGGCGCCGGACCCGGCGTGCCGTGCTCGTCGTAGTAGGCGACGGCGGCGACCAGGATGTCGCGGATGCCCAGCCGATAGGCGAGCATCCCGGCCGGGACCATCCCGCCGCGGGTGATGGCCAGCATCGCGTCGATACTCACCGGCGACCTGCGCCGCCAGCGACGCGACCAGTCCGTCGAGGTCGTCCCAGGTCACGATGTCCCGTTCCGTGGCCGTGGCTTCGGAACCGCCGGCGATGGCCGGGATGACGTGGACCGTGGCATCCGGCGCGACCGGCGCGCCGAGGGAGGTCGTCCGCTCGCCGTCGACGAAGATGTTGATGTGCTGGCGGATCGAGGGTCCGGCGTCGCACAGCCGATCCGCCAGCCCCGGCCATCGAGCGTCGAGCGCCGAGATGATCTCGCCGACCGTGGCTCCGGAAGCGGTCGTCCGATGCTCGACCCCCGGAACGAGGGCGGCCAGCGAGCGGGGGAGGATGACGGCGGCCATCGGGGTCAGACGACGATCGCCTCGACCGAGTAGATCGGCGGCAGGGTGGTCACGATCGGTTGCCAGCGCATCCCCGCCGTTCCGGCTGCCGAAGAGCTGGCCGGTGCTTGTCCCGAAGTAGACCCCGACCGGATCGAGCTCGTCGCGCGCCATCGCCTCGCGCAGGACGCCGTAGTACGCGTCGCGCTGCGGCAGACCGTCATCGCCGCGGATCCAGCTGTCGCCGCCGTCCTGGGTCCGCCAGACCGCGGCGGACCCGTCGGGCATGAACCGGCCCAGCTCGGCGCCGTTGAGCGGGATCGCCCAGACGGTCTTCGGGTCGCGCGGGTGGGCGACCATCGGGAAGCCGAACTCGCTGGGCAGCCCGGCCCCGATGTCCTGCCAGGTCAACCCTCCGTCGAGGGACCGGTACTGCCCGCAGTGGTTCTGCTGGTAGAGGTGCTCCGGCTCGCCCGCGGCCATGACCAGCTTGTGGACGCACTGGCCGGTGACGGGCAGCGGATCGGGCATGAAGTCGGCGCGAACACCCTGGTTGCGCGGCTCCCAGGTCGCGCCGCCATCGCGGGTCTCGAACGTTCCGACGGCCGAGATCGCGACCCACATCCGGGCCGGGTCGGTCGGATGGGGGATGATCGTGTGAAGGATCAGGCCCCCGGCGCCGGGCTCCCAGGTCGGCCGGGTCGGGTGATCGGTCAGGCCCTGGACGTGGGCCCAGGTCCGTCCGCCATCCTCGCTCCGGAACAGTCCGGCCGGCCCGACGCCCGCGTAGATCGCACCGTGGGCGGCGGTCACGTTCCAGACGCCGGTGATCTTGGGGCCGTCGTCGCCGTACGTGAGGCCGTCGCTGGACTGGGTCCAGCTCGTCCCCAGGTCGTCGCTCCGGAAGACGGTCGGCCCGTACCACGCCGAGCCGCCGCCGGCGTACAGCGCGCCGGTCGCCGCATCGCGGCTGATGTCCTGGATGGGATACCCGTCGCAGGTCGGTCCGTGGATCGTCCATGACCGGCGACCGTCCCGGGACTCGACGATGAATGCGCCCTTCTTGGTGCCCACCAGGAGCAGGATGCGATCGGCCACGATGACTCCTCCGTCCGGGGCCCTCGCTGGACCGCCCGGCCTAAGAGTATCGCCCCGGCGCAGCCGGGATCACCGACCGGGGGTCGGTCCCTCGTCGCGGACGGCCTCGACCGAGCCGAGCGCGTCGCGCAGCTTGTCGATCCACTCGCCCTGGTGGTCGGCCACGAGGCGGACGCACCAGGCCAGGGCGTCGCTCCGGCTCCGGGCGACGCCGGCGTCGACCAGGGTGTCGAGGACCGCGCGCTCCCGCATCCGCAACCGGGTCATGACCGGGATGCTCAGCGTCGTGAACTGCTTCTCGACGTCGCCGATCCGGACGCCCCAGGCGACCTTCCGGCCGAACCGCTGCTCCGCATCGTCCGCGATCCGCATCCGGGCGCCGCGCGTATCTTCTCGGAAGGCCTCGATCCGGGAGGCGCGAGCCGCCGATCGCTCGGCGTCGGACGCGCCCTTGTCGAGGGTGACGTCCGCCAACTCGCCCACGACGAGGATCTCCTCGCGGTCGCGGGTGATGGTCGGAGCGGACGTGAACCAGCCATCGGTCAGGCGGCCGGCGAACCAGCCGCGGAGCTCGTCGGGGGTGTCGTGATGTCCCATCGGGATCGACCTCGCGTGTGATTGAGTTGCTGAGATTACATCATTACACCATGTGTCAAGACCGCCCCACGACGACCGACGGGCGAACGTCGGGACCCGGCTAGAATCGCCCGGTGGACGCACCCAGCGATCGACCGCCAGCCCATCCGCGCGGGGCCAGCTCGACGGCCGGTCTGGCGCTCGTGGTGATCGTCGTCGGGCTCGGGTTGGTCGGCGTCGGCCTGGCGGTGCGAGGCGGGTCGGACCCGACGCCGTCATCATCGCCCGGTCCGACCGAAGGTCAGGCGACATCGACCGCGTCGGCTGTGGGCGCGTCGCCATCGTCGTCATCCTCCACCGTCTCGTCGCCGACGGGCGGGGAGACCATCGGCTACCTGGTGTCGCCGACCGACCTGGCCGAACGGACGGCCAGCGCCGTCGCGGGCGCCGTCCCGTACGCGGCCGCGCACGATGAGCTCCTGGGCTTCGCCGAGGAGGCGCTCAAGCATCCGCCTCGGCCGATGACGAACCTCGATATCCCCGGGACGGAAGGCCCGTTCGTCGACGACACGGCGATCGCCTACGGCCTCGGCCTCGCCTACGCGATGACCGGGGACGTTCGCTACGCGCAAGAGGCCCGGGCGTACATCGACGCGTGGGTCGGCACGACGAAGGGGCTCGTCAACGCGTGCCCGGATGACGGCGGGTGCCAGACCTCGCTGATCGTGGCCCGGGTCGTGCCCGGCTTCGTCTTCGCCGCGGACCTCATCCGCCCGTCCGGCGTGTTCAGTGCCGAGGATGACGCGGCGTTCAAGGCCTGGCTCGAGGGGCTCATCCTGCCCGACCTGCCGACGCGCGCCGGGAACTGGGGCGATGCCGGGACCTTCTCGCGCGCCGCCATCACCGACTACCTCGGCGACGAGGACGGGTTCGCCAAGGCGATGGAGGAGTGGCGCACCCGGATGGACGCGGTCCCGGCCGACGGACACCTGCCGGACGAGGTCCGTCGTGGCGACGACGGGATGTCGTACACCCAGGAGGCGCTCCAGTACAAGGTCGCGACCGCCCGGCTGGCCGAGCTGCGCGGCGTCGACCTGTGGTCCTACCAGGGCAAGCAGGGTGCGACACTCCAGGGTGCGCTCGGTTACCTGTCCGGATACTGGTTCCGACCGGCCGACTGGCCCTGGGATGCGAACGTCCGGGTCCCGTCGCCGAGCCCGATGTGGGAGCTGGCCTATCAGCACTGGCAGGACCCGGCCTGGGCCAAGATCTTCGCCGCCGACCGGCCGTTCAGCGAGGATGGCCATTCGGCGATCCGCTGGACGACGATGACCAACGGCATCCCGATCAAGTAGCCGTCGACGCGCCGGACGGGACCGTTGGCCGGGGACCCTCGACCCGGCGCTATCGTGGCGGTCGTGAGGGACCGGCGATGACGATGGACGGTGGCCGGCGGCGCGGCCGACGCACCGTGGACGGTCTGCCGAGGCTGCCGTGGCGATCGATCGTCAATCCCTATCGCCCGATCGAGATCCTCAGCGCCGATCAGGTCGAGGCGATCCACCGGGCGTCGCTCCGCATCCTGCGCGAGATCGGCGTCGAGGTGCTCGGCGATCGCGCCCTCGACCTGCTGGCGGCCGCCGGCGCGATGGTCGATCGGTCCAGCCGGAACGCGCGGCTCGACGACAGGCTGACCGAGGAGCTCGTCTCCCACGCGCCGTCGGAGTTCACCCTCCACGCCCGGAACCCGGCTCGAACCGTCGTCTTCGGCGGACGGAACCTCGTCTTCGGTGCGGTCGGCGGCCCGGCCTTCGTGACCGACCTCGACCGCGGCCGCCGTCCGGGCAACTTCGCCGACTTCCAGGACTACGTCCGGGTCATCGGCTCGCTCGACATCGTCCAGCAGGAGGGGGGCGGTCCGCTCGAGCCGAACGACCTGCCCGTCCCGACCCGACATCTCGACATGTACCGCTCGCTGGCCGTGCTGCTCGACAAGACCTGGCAGAGCCTCGGGGCGGGTCGCGTCCACGTCGACGATGCGATCGAGGTCCACTGCCTGATCCGCGGGATCGACCGGGACGCCCTGGCCGCGGCGCCGAGCGTGATGACGATCATCAACTCGAACTCGCCGTTGCGCTTCGATGGACCCATGTCCGACGGACTGATCGAGATGGCGCTCCACGGCCAGCCGGTCGTCGCCACGCCGTTCACGCTGGCCGGGGCGATGACGCCGGTCTCGCTGGCCGGGGCGCTCGCCCAGCAGAACGCCGAGGCCCTGTTCATGGTCGCGCTGGCCCAGATCGCCCGACCCGGGCGCACCGATGATCTACGGCGGCTTCACCTCCAACGTCGACATGCGGACCGGGTCACCGGCCTTCGGGACGCCCGAGTACGTCAAGGCGGCCTTCGCCACGGGTCAGCTGGCGCGTCGCTACGGGTTGCCGTGGCGCTCGTCGAACGCGACCGCGTCGAGCGTCGTCGACGCCCAGGCGGCGTACGAGTCGGAGATGTCGGTGTGGGGCTCGATCATGGGTGGCGTCAACCTGCTCTACCAGGGTGCCGGCTGGCTCGAGGGTGGGCTGACCGCCTCGTTCGAGAAGCTGATCGTCGACGCCGAGATCCTCCAGATGATGGCGGAGGTGCTCGTCCCGTTCGAGGTCGACGAGGCGACCCTCGGGATCGACGCCATCGCCGAGGTCGGACCGGGCGGCCACTTCTTCGGCTCGGCGCACACGCTCGAGCGGTACGAGACCGCGTTCTACCGACCGCTCCTGTCCGACTGGCGGAATTTCGAGACCTGGCAGGACGACGGCGCCCGGACAGCCACTCAGCGAGCGAACGGGATCTGGAAGCAGCTCCTGGCCGAGTTCGTCGAGCCGACGATGGACGCTTCGGTCCGCGAGGCGCTGGATGCGTTCGTCGTCCGGCGGAAGCGGGAGATCGCCGCCGGGTGAGCCTCGCTCAGGACTCGAGCGAAGGCCGTCGGCCGAGGACCCGCGCGGTCGCGATCCCGACGACCAGGATGCCGACGTAGAACGTCAGCTCCGGCACCTCGCCGAGCTCGACCCCGCGCTCGCCGACGTCCGGCAGGAGGATGAGCCGGATCGTCCGGTAGGCGAACGGGAGCACGAACAGGGCGACCGTGCAGATCGGTGGGACGATGATCGGATCGAGCCTGCTCAGGCGGGCCCGGATGCGCGGCACCGCCCACAGGATCGGAAGCGCGAAGCCGTACAGGCCGGCCACCAGCTCGCCCAGGTTGAACAGCCGCTGGACCGCGCCGATGTTGTGGATGTTGGCTTCGCCCTGGTGGTTCACGTCCTCGAGGACCGCAGGCGTCCCCCAGCCCAAGATCCGCTGGCCCCAGGAGATCTCCTCGCCGGCCACGACGACGCAGGCGACGGCGATCAGGAGGTAGAGCGCCGTCAGGCCGCGCCGACCGTGCCGCCGAGCGCGGATGGCTGCGATGGCGAATGCGACCGCAGCCGCCGCGATCGCGAAGAACTGCGACCACTCGATCGGGTGGTCCTCGTCGATCAGGAAATGGAACAGGTCGACGTTCACCGTGGCCACGACGAGCATCACGGCCATCAGGACGAGGGGCGCGATCAGCAGCGTCCAGGCCAGGGCGACGGCGATGCCCCACAGGACGGAGTCCGCGACAAGGATCGCGCTGATGGTGCGGGGACGCGAGGCTTGGGCCATGGCTTCCCCCATCTGGAAGGCCGCCTTGCGATATCGGTGCAAGCATACCTGTTCGGTGCGTCGCGCGCCCCGGGCCGATTCGATCTCGGCCGTACCGGTCAGGGCCCGAGGATCCGTTCCTTGGCGGCCGCGAACTCGGCGTCGGTCAGGACGCCGTTGGCGTGCAGTCGGGCCAGCGCCTCGAGGCGGTCGCTCAGCACGGCAGATGGGGTCGCCGTCACGGATGGCGCTCCCAGGGACGGTGGAGAGACAGACGCCGGCGCGGCGGGACCGGGAGCCGCGAGCGCTCCGGTCGACTGCGCCGCGGATGCGGGCATGGACGGGCCCGCGAAGCCCACCCTCGGCCAGAACTGGTCGACCTCGTGGCGGTAGTAGTCCTCGCGACGCTGGCCCCGGCGGTAGGCAGCGGTCGATCCGGCCATCGCCGTCACCACCGGGATCTGCGTCTTGGAGAGGGCCGAGCCGTGCGTGCAGATCGGGCAGATGAGGTACTCGTCGGTCCCATACGGGACGACCGGGATGAAGTACAGGCTGATCGCCTTCTTCGACCGGATGTGGTGGAGGAACACCTCGTTGTGGCAGTTCGGACAGACGATCGGGGCGACCTCACCGAGGTCCTCGGCCTTGCCCGGCCCGAACCCGAAGATCACGACCATCGGACCGCCCCGCTCGTCGCCATTCGACGATGATAGGCGGCGTGAGACCGACGGTGGATCCCGCCCGCGTCCGCTCGCTCAAGAACGTCGAGGACGCACGGTTCCGGGCGGAGCACCCCCGCTCGCTGGAGCTGCGCGAACGCGCCCGGCGGTCGATGCCGAACGGGGTCCCGATGGCCTGGCACATGAGCAGCTACCACGATGCGCCGCCCTGGGTCGCCGAGGGTCACGGGGCACGCTTCACCGATGTCGACGGCCACACCTACCACGACTTCAACATCGCCGACATGTCGATGTTCTGCGGCTACGCCCCCGAGCCGCTCGTCCGGGCCGTCAGCGACCGGATCGCCCGGGGCAACCAGTTCCTGCTGCCGAACGAGGACGCGATCGTCGTCTCGGAGGAGCTGGCCCGCCGCTACCGGCTGCCGAAGTGGCAGTACACGTCGTCCGCGAGCCAGGCGAACACCGAAGCCATCCGGGTGGCCCGGGTCGTGACCGGCCGGGACAAGGTCCTCCTGTTCGACGGCCACTACCTCGGGCACTTCGACCAGGCCCTCGTCGAGCGCGGTCCGGACGGCCGCCTCGTCCCCGAGGAACGCGGCGTCCCAGCGGCCGTCGTCGAGCAGACCGTCCTCGTGCCGCTCAATGACATCGAGGCCCTGACCCGGGCGCTCGAGGGGCGGGACGATCGCCCTGGTCCTGACCGAGCCGGCCTTGACCAACAACCACGGGCTCATCCTGCCCGACCCCGGCTACCACGAGGCCCTGCGCAAGCTGACTCGCGCCCACGGCACCCTCCTGGCACTCGACGAGACGCACACCCAGGTCGTCGGCGCGGGCGGGCTGACGGCGGCCTGGGACCTCACCCCGGACATCGTGACGTGCGGCAAGTCGATCGCCGGCGGGGTGCCGTTCGGAGCGTGGGGGATGACCGAGGCGGTCGCCGAGGTCCTCGTCCAGGTGAAGGGCCCGGACGGCGAGCGATCGAACCTGGTCGCCATCGGCGGGACCCTGTTCGGCAACGCCCTGTCGATGGCGGCGGCCCGGGCCGTGTTGACCGAGATCCTGACGCCCGAGGCGTACGCCGAGACGCACCGCCTCGGGGCCCGACTGGCCGACGGGATGCGGGCCACGGTCGAGAGCTCCGGGTTGCCCTGGCACATCCACCACCTCGGTCCGCGGTCCGGCTACACCTTCCGCCCGACGGCCGTCCGAAACGCCGATGAGGCCCGAGCCTGCCAGGACGACCTGCTGACCCGGCTCATCCGGATGTGGCTGGCCAACCGCGGCGTCTGGGAGGCGATCGTCGGGGCCGGCCCGGTGTGCTCGATCCCGGCGACCGACGAGGGCGTCGACGCCTACCTGTCGGCCTGGGACGACCTGCTCGTCGAGCTCGCCCGCTGATCCGTCGCTGACAGCGGGGAGGCCTCGCCCTCAGACGGCCGAGCCTAGGTCGAGGCCGGGCGCTCGTCGGGAGCGGTCCGGGCGGCACCGTCGGCACGATAGGCGATCACCTCGACCCGCTCGAGGGTGATCAGGCCGTCCTTGACCATTTGGTCGAGCTCCGGCAGCACGGCGCGGACCTTCTCCTCGGTGTCGACGAACTCGATCAGGACCGGGAGATCCTGCGACAGGCTGAGGATCCGGGTCGTATGGAGATGGGCGCTCGCGCCGAAGCCCTCCATCCCGAGGAAGCTCGACGCTCCGGCCATCCCGCGTTCGCGCAGGACGCGGACGATCGCCTGGAACAGCGGCTGGCCATGCCACTGGTCGCGCTCCCCGACGTAGATCCGGGCGAGCATGCCCTGCCCCTCGATGCGCATCAGATGACCCTCCCGATGGCAAGACCGCCGGCGACGGCGACGATGCCGAGCACGGACGACCCGACGATGTTGGCGACTCCGATCATCGGTGCGCCCGCCTCGACGAGCCGCCACGACTCGAGCATGAGCGTCGAGAACGTCGTGTAGGCGCCGATGAAGCCGATGAGGACGGGCCCCCGGACCTCCGCCGGCAGGATGCCTCGCTCGGCGGTCAGCGCGAACAGGATCCCCAACAAGAGCGATCCGCTCAGGTTGACCACCAGCGTCCCCCACGGGAACGCGCCGGCGGTCCGCTCGGCGACGGCGCCGTCCACGAGCGAGCGTGCGATCGCCCCGAGGAACCCACCGAGACCGATCAGGACGAGGGGCATGGACATCCTCCTACGGCGTTTCGCCAGTAGGAGTCATCAGCCCGGTCCGGGCGGTTCATGGCGGACCCCATCGCCGTTCGGCGCAGGGTAGCACCCCTGTCCGGCCGCACGGGACATCGGCTACGCTCTGGCGATGATCTGCCCGAGCTGCGCGGCCGACAACAAGCCGGGGCGGAAGTTCTGCGTGCGATGCGCCACCCCACTCGCTCTGGCCTGTCCGACCTGTGGCGCGGCGTACGACCCGGGCGACGCGTTCTGCGGCGAGTGCGGCGACGCCGCTCGCGCCGGCAGCGACCGCGGCCGTCGTCAGGCGCCGGCCTGCGGTGTCTCCGCGCTCGCCGGCCGGCCCGCCGCCGCCGATGCGCAACGACGGCCGCCGAGGCCCGCTCGCCGAGCGCCGCCTCGTGTCGGTCCTGTTCGCCGACCTCGTCGGGTTCACCCCGTTCGCCGAGGAGCGCGACGCCGAGGACGTCCGCGACACCCTGACCCGCTACTTCGAGCTCGCCACGCGAGGTCATCGCCCGCTACGGCGGGACGGTCGAGAAGTTCATCGGCGACGCGGTCATGGCCGTCTGGGGCGCCCCGACCGCCCGCGAGGACGACGCCGAGCGGGCCGTCCGCGCCGGCGCTCGACCTGGTCGACGCCGTCCGGGTCCTCGGGCCCGGCGATCCAGGCCCGGGCCGGCGTCCTGACCGGCGAGGCCGCGGTCACCCTCGGCGCGACGAACCAGGGGATGGTCGCCGGCGACCTCGTCAACACCGCGGCCCGCCTCCAGTCGCGTCGCCCTGCCCGGCACCGTCCTCGTCGGCGAGCCGACCATGCGCGCGGCCAGCGCGGCGATCGCCTTCGAGGAGGCCGGCGAGCAGGCGCTCAAGGGCAAGCAGGCGCCGGTCGCCGCCTGGCGCGCGCTGCGGGTCGTCGCCCAGCGCGGCGGCCAGCGGCCGGTCGGACCTGCCCGAGCCGCCGTTCGTCGGCCGCGACGAGGAGCTCCGGCTGCTCAAGGACACTGATCGCCACGACCGGGCGCGACCGGCGGACCCGGCTCGTCTCGATCACCGGGCCGGGCGGCATCGGCAAGAGCCGGCTCGCCTGGGAGCTCGAGAAGTACATCGACGGGATCAGCGAGACGATCTACTGGCATCGCGGCCGCTCGCCGGCCTACGGCGAGGGGATCACGTTCTGGGCGCTCGGCGAGATGGTCCGCCGGCGGGCACGGCTGGCCGAGGACGACGACGAGGCGACGACCCGCGAGCGGATCGCCGCGACCGTCGCCGAGTACGTCCCGACCGACGAGGACCGGCGCTGGGTCGAGCCGGCCCTCCTGACCCTGCTCGGCCTCGAGCCCGCGCCGGCCGGCGGTCGCGACGTCCTGTTCGCCGCCTGGCGGATCTTCTTCGAGCGGATCGCCGAGCGGGGCACGACCGTGCTCCTGTTCGAGGACCTCCAGTGGGCCGACAGCGGCCTGCTCGACTTCATCGATCACCTCCTCGAGTGGTCGCGGAGCGTGCCGATCCTCGTGGTGACCCTCGCCCGCCCGGAGCTGTTCGACCGGCGGCCCGACTGGGGCGCCGGCGACCCGCAACCTGACCAGGCTGGCGCTCGAGCCGCTGAGCGACGACGCGATGCGCGCCTGCTGGCCGGGTTCGTGCCCGGGCTGCCCGAGGCCGCCGTCGGCACGATCCTCGCCCGGGCCGACGGGATGCCGCTGTACGCCGTCGAGACGGTCCGGATGCTCGTGGCCGACGGGCGGCTCGTCCTCGCCGACGGGGCGTACCGGCCGGTCGGCGAGCTCGGGCGAGCTGGCGATCCCGGAGACCCTCCGCTCGCTCATCGCCAGCCGCCTCGATGCGCTCGATCCGGCCGACCGGAGCCTCGTCGCCGACGCGTCCGTCCTCGGCCAGTCGTTCACCCTGGCCGGCCTCGCGGCGGTCAGCGGGCGACGAGCCGGAGGTCCTCGAGCCCCGGCTGCGCGCGCTCGTCCGGCGTGAGCTGTTCGACCTGGAGGTCGATCCGCGCACCCCCGAGCGGGGCCAGTACCGGCTTCGTCCAGTCGCTGATCCGCGAGGTCGCCTACGGGACGCTCGCCCGGCGCGAGCGACGGACCCGGCACCTCGCGGCCGCGCGCTACTTCGAGGCGCTCGGCGACGACGAGCTGGCCGGTCTGCTCGCCTCGCATTACGTCGCCGCGCACGAGGCCTCGGCCGAGGGCGCCGAGGCCGACGCCGATCGCGATCCAGGCCCGGCTCGCCCTGTCCGGGGCGGCCGAGCGAGCGGCGGCCCTCGGGGCCCACGACGCCGCGGTGGCGCTACCTCCGCCAGGCGATCGAGATCACGGCGGATCCGGCCGACCGGGCGGCGATGTACCTCCGGGCCGCGGCCTCGGCCAATGCCGCCGCGAAGCACGGCGAAGCCGAGGAGCTCGTGCGGGCGGGTGTCGAGCTGGCGCGCACCGGCACTGACCTCGATGCGGTCGGGGTCGGCGAAGCGCTCCTGGGCGAGGTCCTGATCGACGCCGGCCAGCCGACCGAGGCCGTCGAGGTGCTCGAGACCGCGGTCGACGGCCTGACCGAGGGGAGCAAGGACGAGACGCGGGCGACCCTGCTGAGCAATCTGTCGCGTGCCTACATGCGGACGGGCCGCTCGGATGATGCGGTCCGGACCGCGGACCGAGCGCTCCAGCTCGCGGAGCACCTCCACCTCGACCGGGTCATCGCCGAGACGTTCAACAACAAGGGGTCGTCGCTGAGCTACCTCGGCCGCCAGCTCGAGGCGGTCGCGCTGCTCGAGGCTGCGATCGACCTCGCCCATGACCGTGGTTTCGTGGCCGCGGAGATCCGGGCGCGGTCGAATCTGGCCGCCTCGATGGATGGCGACCCGAAACGGAGCCGCGAGATCCTCGAGGTGGCCGTCGGCCTCGCTCGCCGGGTCGGCAACCGATCGCTGGCGAACTGGTCGACCACGACGATCCTCTGGCTGACGTTCGTCATGGCCGAAGGGTGGGAGGAGGCGCTGGCGGTCGCGAAGCAGGATCTGGCGGATGCGTTGTCGTACGGGGCCGCCAGCCCACTCGATGAGATCCGGAGCCTGTCCGTGCAGTCGGTGATGCGGGTCCCGATGGGACAGTCGACCGACGCGGCCCTCGTGCGGCTCGAAGTCCTGGCCGGACAGACCTCTGACGCGTTCGCGCCTTCGGCGGTGCATGCGCTCCGTGGCGATCGCGCATTCGTCGCGGGCGATCTGGAGCGTGCCCGCGAGGAGTTCCTGCTGGCCGCCGAGGAGCCGAACGTCGGCACCGTCTTCCTGGCTCGCGCCCTCCGCGCCGCGATGTGGGCCGGCGATGCCGCACGGGTCGTTGAGATGATCGACCGCCTCGACGCCGACCCGGATTCCGGGGCCTGGATGACGGCGACCAGGACCGCCGCACGCGGCGGGCTCGCAGCGCTCGAGGGTCGGCCCGATGAAGCCGTGGTCCTCTATGGCGATGCCTTCGAACGATACCGTTCGACCGGCCAGGATCTCGAGCTCGCCTGCACGCAGCTGGACTTCGTGCGGCTCCTCGGCCTCGACCTGCCGGCCACTCGCTCGGCGAGCGAGTCGACGCGGGCGATCTTCGAGCGGGTCGGTGCGCAGGCCTATCTCGGACTGCTCGATGCCGAGATCGCCCGAGGGCGTCCGGTCGCGCGAGCGGACGTCCAACGGGCGACGGTGAGCGCCTCCGACTGAAGTTCTCCACGGCGCGGCGGACCGCGGGCACAGGCACGCCCGAACCGCTCCGAGGGCCTTCGACGTACTTGGCGATAGACTGGGCGCTCGGCTCTGGGATCGAGCACTCGTCGTCGAGCTTTGGCAGAGGTCCTCATGTCCCACCCGGGGGACCAGACGCTCCAGGCAGGGAGCGATGGCGCCGCTCCGCGCCGCCGGCGGATCGCCGGCAGGGTGCGTGGTGCCGCCCCGTTCGTCGGCGGGATCGCCGCAGCCCTCATCGCGGTGGTCATCTTCGCCGCCGTCACCCGGGGACCCGCCCCGCTGACCCCCGACGACGTCGCTCGAAGCGTCGCCTCGGCGCTGGCATCGCAGACCCCCGCGCCACCGCGCTCGCTGGGGGTCTACCAGGCGATCCAGCCGTCGCTCGTCCTGATCCAGACGAAGAACGACAAGGTGAAGGGCGACGCCGGCGACGGCCTCGGGAGCGGCGTCATCGTCGACCAGGCCGGCGACATCCTGACCGCCCTCCACGTCGTCGCCGACGCCACGACGATCGACGTCTCGTTCGCCGACGGGACGAAGTCGACGGCCACCATCAAGACCAGCGAACCGGACAGCGACATCGCGGTCCTCGCCCCGAGCCAGCTGCCGACGACGCTCGTTCCGGCGGTCCTCGGGAATCCTGGTGCCGTCCGTGTCGGCAGCGACGCCTTCGTCGTCGGCAACCCGTTCGGCCTGACCGGCTCGATGAGCTCCGGGGTCGTGTCGGGACTCGGCCGGTCCTTCGAGGATCCGAACAGCGATCGCGTCCTTCACGGCCTGATCCAGGTGGATGCCGCGGTCAACCCCGGGAACTCGGGCGGTCCGCTGCTCAACGCCGACGGCCAGGTCGTGGGGATCGTCACGGCCCTCGTCAACCCGACCAAGCAGGCCGTATTCGTCGGGATCGGCCTGGCGGTCCCCATCGATGTCGCCGGCGGCGCCGCCGGCCTGCCGCAGTACTGACCGGAGGTAGGAACGTGGACCACGACGCGAGCGCAGCCGGGGCGATGCCGATGGAGCGGGTCCTGTACCAGGTCAAGCGGGTGATCGTCGGCCAGGACCACCTGCTCGAGCGGCTCCTCGTCGCCCTGCTCGCGCGCGGCCATCTGCTGGTCGAAGGAGTCCCGGGCCTGGCCAAGACGATGGCCATCAAGACCCTCGCCGACGCGATCGGGGGCGAGTTCAAGCGGATCCAGTTCACCCCCGACCTGGTGCCCGCGGACCTCGTCGGGACCCGGATCTACAACCAGAAGACCGGCGAGTTCAGCACCTCGCTCGGCCCCGTGTTCACGAACCTGCTCTTGGCCGACGAGATCAACCGGGCTCCGGCCAAGGTCCAGAGCGCCCTCCTCGAGGTGATGCAGGAGCACCAGGTCACGATCGGCCGCGAGACCCACAAGGTCCCCGACCCGTTCCTCGTCCTGGCGACCCAGAACCCGATCGAGACCGAGGGGACGTATGCCCTGCCGGAGGCGCAGGTCGACCGGTTCATGATGAAGGTCCTCGTCGGCTATCCCTCGACGACCGAGGAGTTCGCGATCGTCGAGCGCCAGACGAGCCCGAAGGAGACGGCCGAAGCGGTCCTCTCGACGGCGGACCTGGTCGCGCTCCAGCAGGTCGTCGACCGTGTCTACGTCGACCCGGCCCTGCTCGACTACGCGGTCCGGCTCGCGACGGCCACCCGCACGCCGACGGCGTACGGCCTGCCGGAGCTGGAGCGTTACATCACCTACGGCGCGAGCCCCCGGGCGTCGATCAACCTCATCCTGACGGGGCGGGCGCTCGCCTTCATCCGGGGCCGCGAGTACGTCCTGCCGCAGGACGTCCGCGACATGGTCCGCGACGTCTTCCGTCACCGGCTCGTCCTGTCGTTCGAGGCGCTCTCGGACGATGTCAGCGCCGATCAGCTATTGACCGCCGTGCTCGACCGGATCCCCGCACCGGTGGTCTCGCTCCAGGAGTCGACCAACGTCCGCGCAAGCGCCTGAGCGCATCCTCCAGCGTCTCGACTGGCAGGTCATCCGCCCGCTCGACGGGCTCCTCCAGGGCGACTATCGGAGCCTGTTCTACGGGGCCGGCGTGGACCTGGCCGACCTGCGCGAATACCAACCCGGGGACGACGTCCGCTACATCGACTGGAACGTCACGGCACGCCTCGACGCGACCCACGTCCGGCAGTACACCGAGGACCGCGAGATCAACGCCTGGTTCCTGCTCGATCTCAGCCCGTCGGTCGACTTCGGGACCGCCGACGGCGATCGCGAGAAGCGGACGGTCCTCATCGACTTCGTGACGACGATGGCCCGGCTGCTGACCCGGCACGGCAATCGCGTCGGGGCGGTGTTCTACGGCGACCGGGTGGAACGGACGATCCCGGCCCGCGGCGGCCGCATCCAGGTCCTGCGCCTGATCGACGACCTGCTGGCCCATCCCCGCCTTCCCAGCGCGCCGTTCACCGACCTGTCGCCGCTGCTCGATGCCGGCCGGAAGGCGATCCGGCGGCGGTCGCTCGTCTTCGTCGTCTCCGACTTCATCAGCGCACCCGGCTGGGAGCGCTCGCTCAACCTGCTCAACCGCCGCCACGACGTCCTGACGATCCGCCTGGTCGACCCGCGCGAGACCGACCTCCCTGACGTCGGACCGCTGCTCATGGAGGACGCCGAGACCGGCGAGCAGCTCTACGTCGATACCCACGACAAGGGCTTCCGGCGCCGGTTCCAGGAGGCCGCCGCGAGGCGCGAGGCGGCCGTCGGACAGGCGTTCAAGCGCTCCGGCGTCGACGCGATGGTCCTGTCCACCGACGAGGACCTCGTCCGGGCGATCGTCCGCATGGCGTCCCTGCGTCGCCGGCGCCGGAGGTGACCGGTGACCTTCATCTGGCCTCCGATGCTGGCGCTGCTCCTCCTGATCCCGATCGGTCTGCTGGGGTATCGCGCGCTCGATCGCCGGAGACGGCGACGGGTGGCCGCGGCAGGCGGCCTCGGGCTGGGGCCTCGCGCCGTCAGCGGACCGCGCCGACGGCGAGAGGTCATCCCGGCGGCGCTGTTCCTGCTGGCCCTCGGGGTCCTGACCGTGGCCATGGCACGGCCCCAGAGCGTCGTCGACCTGCCGCGCGAGCAGGGGACCGTGATCCTCGCCTTCGACGTCTCACGGAGCATGGCCGCCGACGACCTCAAGCCGACCCGGCTGGACGCGGCGAAGGCCGCAGCGACGTCGTTCGTCGACCGCCAGCCGCCCGGCGTCGTCATCGGCGTCGTCGCGTTCAGCGGCGCCGGCCTGGCCGTCCAGGCGCCGACCAGCGACCAGGCGGCGGTCAAGGCCGCGATCGGTCGACTGACGCCCGAGACGGGGACGTCGCTGGGCCAGGGGATCCTGTCGTCGCTCGACACGATCGCCCGGGCCGAGGCGGACACACCGGCCGGCTACTACTCCAACCGCTCGCCCCAGCCGACCGCGGCACCGACGCCCGTGCCGGCCGGGACACACGCACCCGCGGTCATCGTCCTGGTGACCGACGGCGAGAACAACCAGTCGCCCGACCCCGTCGACGCGGCGCGGACGGCGGCCGACCGGGGCGTCCGGATCTACACGGTCGGCCTGGGCAGCGCATCCGGGACGACGCTCGACGTCGACGGGTTCCAGGTCCACACCCAGCTCGACGAGGCCGCGCTGCGCCAGATCTCGGACGTCTCCGGCGGCGCCTACTTCAGCGCGGATGACGCTGCCGGACTCCGCTCCGTCTACGACGACCTCGACCTCCGGCTGACCATCGAGCCGCAGAAGATCGAGGTCACGTCGCTCTTCGCCGGCGCCGGCATGCTCCTGCTCGTCATCGGCGGCCTGTCGCTCGCTGGTCGTCCTGGGGCGCCTGCCGTGAGCTTCCTGTGGCCGGTCCTGCTGGTGCTGCTCGCCCTCGTGCCGATCCTCATCGGAGCGTACGTCTGGAGGCTCCGTCGGAAGCGTCCATCCGGGGCGCGTTACTCGAGCCTCGCGCTCATCCGCGAGGCCCAGCCGGGCTCGTCGCGGATCCGGCGCCACCTCCCGTTCGTGCTCTTCGTCGCGGCGGTGGCCGCTCTCGTGGTGGGCCTCGCTCGCCCCGTCGCGATCGTGACCGTCCCGGCCAACCAGACGACGATCCTCCTGGCCATCGACGTGTCGCGCAGCATGTGCTCGTCGGACATCCCGCCGAGCCGGCTGCTGGCGGCCGAAGACGCGGCGGCGGCCTTCATCCAGCACCAGGGCTCGGCGACCCGGATCGGGATCGTCGCGTTCAGCGGCTTCGCGGCGCTGATCCAGCCGCCGACGAACGACACCGAGGTCCTGCTCGACGCGATCGACAGCCTGACCACCGGCCGGCGGACCGCCATCGGGAGCGGTCTGCTCGAGGCGCTCGACGCGATCTCCGAAGAGGACCCGAACGTGGCGCCCGCGGTCATCGACGGGCGACCCGGGGTGGAGCCGCCGCCCGTGACCAAGGGGGCCTACGCGCCGGACATCATCGTCCTGCTGACGGACGGCGTGACCAACATCGGGCCCCTCCCGGTGGACGCGGCCCAGCAGGCCGCCGACCGCGGCGTGCGCGTGTACACGATCGGGTTCGGGACCGCCGACGGCGGCGACTTCGACCCTGCGTGTGCGCCGCAGT
This sequence comes from uncultured Chloroflexia bacterium, assembly GCA_963744115.1. GTDB lineage: Bacteria > Chloroflexota > Limnocylindria > Limnocylindrales > CSP1-4 > Chersky-267. The sequence continues at coordinate 453,217 of CAVUSI010000003.1, forward strand.
TCGTCGGCCGGGAGCCCAACCAGGGCGGCGGCTTCCAGGGCGGCGGCGGACCGCAGAACGGCGGCGGGTTCCGGCGGGGCATCGACGAGGACACCCTCAAGTCCGTCGCCGACCTGACCGGCGGCAAGTACTACCCCGCCGAGAGCGCCTCTCAGCTCCAGAGCGTCTTCGACGACCTGCCGCTGTCGCTGATCGCGCGCCACGAGGTCGTGGAGGTCGCCTTCGTGTTCGTCGCGATCGGCGCGGTGCTCGCGGCTCTGGCCTTCCTGCTCGGGAGGGCGTGGCGCCCGTTGCCCTGAGGATCGCGCGGCCCCGACCTCGTCGCCGGGCGGTCAGCGCGCCGGGAGGCCGACGGACGGTCCGATGTCCGGCGGGTCCGGCAGCGCCAGCCACGCTCGACGGGTGTCGCTGAACACCAGGACCGCACCGGTCTCGACCACGTACAGCGCGGCCTGCACGCTGAGGGTCCCGGCGGCGAGTCCGTCGGCCACGCACGGGTAGGTGCGCAGGCGATCGCGCTGGAGCAGGGCGTTCGCCTCGACCGTCGCCACCATGCGCTCGTCCGTCGTCATGCCGGCGTCAGCGAGCCCGGTCTCGGCTTCTCGGGCCTGCTCGATCCAGCGAGCGAGTTGCGGCGTCGCCGTCGCGTCCACACCGTCGCCGAGCGCGGCGACCCCGCCACACGCGGTGTGACCGCAGACGATGATCCGGGCCACTCGAAGGACCAGCACCGCGAACTCGATGACGGCGCCGATGGCGTCGTCCGCGCCTGGCGGCGGGACGATGTTGGCGACGTTGCGGATCACGAACAGCTCGCCCGGGTCGGCGTCGGTGATCTCCTCGGGGATGACCCGCGAGTCCGAGCAGCCGATCCAGAGGGCGCGCGGAGCCTGCCCCCGGGCCATCGCGGCGAGGTCGACCCGCTCGTCGGCGACCTTGCGCCGGTAGCGGTGATAGCCCGCGAGCAGGCCGGCGTCGTCGATCATCGTGCCAGAATGCCTCATGCGAGCCGACGGTGCGCGACTCGGCCCCGTCGGGGACCCGCCTGGCAGCGATCGCCGTCGGGTTCGTCGGGCTCCTCGGCTGTCTTCTCCTGTTCGGTGCGATCGCCGAGGACGTCCACGAACAGGAGGCGAGCGCACTCGACGCCCTCGCGACCCCGCTCCTCCACGGCCTCTCGAACCCGACCCTCGATGCGGTCATGAATGGGATCACCCAGCTCGGCTCGCCGATCGTCGTCGTCCCGCTCTACCTGATCGCCGTCGTCCTGCTCGTCTGGAACCGACGCCGGCGCGAGGCCCTGTTCCTGACCGTCCTCATCGTCGGAAGCCTCGTGCTCAACCAGTCGATGAAGCTGATCTTCCAGCGGCCGAGGCCGCAGCTCGACTGGGCGCGGGTGATCCCGGAGTACAGCTTCCCGAGCGGGCACGCGATGAACTCGCTGGTGTTCTACGTGGGCCTCGCGCTCGTGGCCTGGGCCGTCTGGGGCCGCCGCACGGGGCTGATCGCGGTCGCGCTCGCGGTCGTCGTCTCGCTCCTCGTCGGGATCAGCCGGATCTACCTGGGCTACCACTACTTCACCGACGTCGTCGGCGGGTTCTTCGCCGGTGCGGCCTGGCTGATCATCGTCGTCGCTGCGTTCGACGGCGGGTGGGGACGAGCTCGACGGGAGGCCGGCGCGACGCCGGAGGAGTAGCCGGTCGCCGCGCGCCCACGCGGCGTCCGTCTCCGGGACCCACTCGCTGCTATCGTGGCGGGGCGACGGGAGGTGCCAGGTGTTCGTGCCACTCTCGGTCCTCGAGTTCCGGGACCGCGCGGCGACGTTCTTCGGCGACAAGATCGGCGTGGTCGACGGTGAGACCGAGTTCACCTATCGAGCGTTCGCGACGCGGACCCATCGCCTGGCCAATGCGCTGATCGAGCTCGGCGTCAGACCGGGCGACCGCGTCTCGTTCATCACGTTCAACACGCATCACCTGCTCGAGGCGTACTACGGCGTGATCGAGGCGGGCGCGGTCCTCAACCCGATCAACATCCGGCTCGCCCCGCACGAGATCGCCTACATCCTCGACCACGCCGGTTCCAGGGTCGTGTTCTTCCACCGGGACTTCGCGCCGCTCGTCGAGGCGATCGGTCCGGGGCTGGCGACGCGGCCGACGTTCGTCGTCCTGGACGGCGAACCGGGCGGGATCGCCGACCACGAGTACGAGGCCCTCCTCGCGTCCGGTGCGCCGGATCCACTCCATCCGGAGCTCGACGAGAACGCGCTCGCGGAGCTGTTCTACACGAGCGGTACGACCGGGCTCCCGAAGGGCGTCGCGATGACCCACCGCGAGCTGTACCTCCACAGCCTCGCGGCGCAGATCGGCCTCGGCTTCACCGAGGACGACGTCGTCCTCCACGTCGTCCCGCTGTTCCACGTCAACGGCTGGGGGACACCGCATTTCCTGACGATGATCGGCGGCCGGCACGTCATGCTCCGGCGGTTCGATCCGACCGCCCTGATGGCGATGGTCGAGCGGCACCAGGTCACGAGGCTGCTCGCCGTCCCGACGATCTTCAACGCCGTCCTCCACAGTCGCGAGCGGTCACGCTACGACCTATCGAGCCTGCGGCAGCTGATCATCGGCGGCTCGCCGGCGTCGCCCGACCTGGTCCGGGCGCTCGAATCGGAGCTGGGGACCCAGGCCATCGTCGGCTACGGCCTCACCGAGACGTCACCGATCATCACCCTCGCCCAGCCGCGGCGTGTCCTGACCGACCACGAACCGGCCGAGCGGCGCCAGGAACGACAGGCGATGACCGGCTGGGCGATCCCCGGTGTCGCGATCCGGGTCGTCGACGCGGACGGGACGGACGTCCGGTCCGATGCCGACCAGATCGGCGAGATCGTCGTCCGCGGGAACACCGTGATGGACGGCTACTACCGGGATCCCGAGGCGACCGAGGCGACGATCCGGGACGGCTGGCTCCACACCGGCGACATGGCCACGATCGACGAGGCCGGCTACGTGATGATCAAGGACCGCTCCAAGGACATCATCATCAGCGCCGGGGAGAACATCTCGTCGGTCGAGATCGAGGTCGCGCTCGGCAGCCACCCCGCCGTCCTCGAGAACGCCGTCGTGGCGGCGCCCGACGACAAGCGCGGCGAGGTCCCGGTCGCGATCGTGGTCCTCAAGCCGGATGCGACCGCCACCGCGAAGGAGCTCCGCGCGTATTGCCGTGAGCGGCTCGCCGCCCACAAGGTCCCGCGCGAGATCCATTTCCGTGACGCTCTGCCGAAGGGCGGTACCGGCAAGGTCCTGAAAGCCGAGCTCCGCGAGCCGTTCTGGGCCGGTCTCGACAGTCGGGTCCACTGATCCAGGGCGACCGGCGCGATCGCCCGGTGGCTCAGCGCCGCTCGCTGACGCTGACCTCGAGAGCCACCGTCACGCGCCGACGTAGGCGGCGAGGTGCTCGCCGGTGAGGGTGGAGCGGGCGGCGACGAGGTCGCCGGGGGTGCCCGCGAAGACGATCCGACCGCCGTCGTGGCCCGCGCCGGGACCGAGGTCGATGATCCAGTCGGCGTGCGCCATGACCGCCTGATGGTGCTCGATCACGATGACCGACTTCCCGCTGTCGACGAGCCGGTCGAGGAGGCCGAGCAGATGCTCGACGTCGGCGAGGTGGAGGCCGGAGGTCGGCTCGTCGAGGACGTAGACGCCGCCCTTCTCGCCCATGTGGGTCGCCAGCTTGAGCCGCTGCCGCTCGCCGCCGGACAGCGTCGGGAGGGGCTGGCCGAGGGTCAGGTACCCGAGGCCGACGTCGTTCAGCCGTTTGAGGATGGTGTGCGCGGCCGGCGTGCGCGCCTCCCCGGCGCCGAAGAACTCGTCGGCCTCGGTGACCGACATCGCGAGGACCTCGCTGATGTCACGGCCGCCGAGACGGTACTCCAGCACCGACGCCTGGAACCGCTTCCCCTCGCACTCCTCGCAGATCGTGGCGACGCCGGCCATCATCGCCAGGTCCGTGTAGATCACCCCGGCGCCGTTGCAGGTCGGGCAGGCGCCCTCGGAGTTGGCGCTGAACAGCGCGGGCTTCACGCCGTTGGCCTTCGCGAACGCCGCCCGGATCGGGTCCAGGAGGCCGGTGTAGGTCGCCGGGTTGCTCCGCCGCGAGCCCTTGATCGCGGTCTGGTCGATCGACACCACGCCGTCCCGTCCCGAGACCGAGCCGCGGATCAGCGAGCTCTTGCCCGACCCGGCGACGCCGGTGATCACCACCAGCACGCCGAGCGGGATGTCGACGTCGACGTCCTGCAGGTTGTGGGTGCTGGCGCCCCGCACCTCCACGATGCCCGACGGCGTCCGTACCGAGGGCTTCAGGGCGGCGCGGTCGTCGAGGTGCCGCCCGGTCAGCGTCCCGCTGGCCCGCAGCCCCTCGACGGTCCCCTCGAACACCACCTCGCCACCGGCACTGCCGGCGCCCGGGCCGAGGTCGACGACGTGCTCGGCGATCGCGATCGCCTCCGGTTTGTGCTCGACGACCAGCACGGTGTTCCCCTTGTCGCGCAGCTGCCGCAGCAGGGCGTTCATCCGCTGGATATCGTGGGGGTGCATCCCGATCGTGGGCTCGTCGAAGACGTAGGTGACGTCGGTGAGCGACGACCCGAGATGGCGGATCATCTTGGTGCGCTGGGCCTCCCCGCCCGACAGCGTGCCCGACGTTCGGTCGAGGCTGAGGTAGCCGAGCCCGATCTCGACGAACGCGTCGAGCGTGTGCCGCAGTGTCGTCAGCAGCGGCGCGACGGACGGTTCGTCCAGAGCGCGCACCCACTCGGCAAGGTCGCTGATCTGCATCGCGCAGGCGTCGGCGATGCTGATCCCATCGATCTTCGACGACCGAGCTGCCTCGTTGAGCCGGGTCCCGCCGCAGTCGGGGCAGGTGGTGAACGTCACCGCCCGCTCCACGAAGGCGCGGATGTGTGGCTGCAGCGACTCGATGTCCTTCGACAGCATCGACTTCTGGATCCGCGGGATCAGGCCCTCGTAGGTCAGGTTGATCCCGTCGACCTTGATCTTGGTCGGCTCCTTGCGGAGCAGGTCGTGGAGCTCGGGCTTGGTGAACTGGCGGATCGGCTTGTCCGGGTCGAAGAAGCCGCAGCCGCTGAAGATGCGGCCGTACCAGCCGTCCATGCTGTAGCCGGGGATCGTGAGCGCGCCCTCGTTGAGCGACTTCGCGTCGTCGTACAGCTGCGACAGGTCGAAGTCGGTCACGCTGCCCAGCCCTCGCATCGCGGACACATGCCGCCGGTGACCGAGAAGCTGGCCCGTACCGCCTTGGCCGCGCCACGCTCGAAGGTGACCGCCCCGGCGCCATGGGCCGAGGCGACATTGAAGGAGAACGCCTGGGCCGACCCGATGTGCGGCCGGCCGAGCCGGCTGAAGAGGATCCGCAGCATCGCATTGGCGTCGGTGGCGGTGCCGACGGTGGAGCGGGCGTTGGCGCCCATCCGCTCCTGGTCGACGATGATCGCCGTCGTCAGCCCATCGAGAACGTCGACGTCGGGCCGGGCCAGCGTCGGCATGAAGCCCTGGACGAAGGCGCTGTAGGTCTCGTTGATCATCCGCTGCGACTCTGCGGCGATCGTGCCGAACACGAGCGAGCTCTTGCCCGAGCCGGAAACGCCGGTGAACACCGTCAGGCGGCGCTTCGGGATCTCGAGGCTGATGTCCTTGAGGTTGTTCACGCGCGCGCCCTGCACGCGGATCAGGTCGTGGCTGTCGGCGACGTGGAGCGGATGGGACTGGGTGTCGGCTGTCATCGGTCCTCCGATCCTAGCGCTCACCCGGCTGCAGGACCTCCTCGCGCCGATCGACACCGACGGCCGGCGTGTCGTGTCCCTCCGCTTCTGCCAGTCGGACATCGAGACGCTCGATGAACGGCAGGGCGCCCAGCCGGACGAGGGTCTCCCGCGCCGCCATCGCGGCCGCCTGGACTTCGGGCTCCGACGGGTCGAGGACGGTCGCCATGTCGATCGCCGTCAGGACTTCGTCCCAGACGATCCCGAGCTCGCTCCAGCCGTGGAGCGCGTCGCGATACAGCGCGAGAGCCTCGATGGTCCTGCCCTCGAGCGCCGCGACAGCCGCCTGAAGCGTCGTTCGCCGGACCTCCACGACCGGGCCGTGGAAGCCGGTCGCGTCGAGGCGCGCCAGGTCCGTCCGAACCGCGTTCACATCACCGGCCCAGACGCCTCCTCGCGCAGCCTCGTAGATCGCTGCCGGCGCGTAGCCGCCGATCACGTCGGCGACGTGGTTCCAGATGGACCGCGCGTCGTCGAGTCGGCCCTGGGCGAGAGCGAGGGTGGCCTGGGTGTCCATCGCCATCGACAGCATGCTGACATCGTTCTCATCGCCGCGGAGAGCGTCCAGCTCTTCGATGCCCGCGTCGATCGACTCGCCCCGGTTCGCCCGGATGATCAGGGCGTTGCTGAGGAGGGCAAGACGGTCGAGCCGGTCGAGATCGTCGGCCAGCGCGCCATCCATCTCCGGCGAGGCCGGCGTCCCAGTCGCCGACCAGGAAGCTCGTGTAGCCGATGTTGTTGATGAACATCAGCGTCTGTGCCCGCTGGCCGAGCCGGCGACTGAGCGGCAGGCCCTCTCGGTTGACCTCGAGCGCGGCTCGCAGGTCGAGCTCGCCGAGGAAGAAGCCACGCGCGATCAAGGCCCCGAGCAGGATCGTCGTGCAGCCCGCGCTCCTCCGCGATCTCCTCGGCGACCCGGATGATGCCGATCCCTTCCCGCAGCCGACCGAGGCTGGCCAGCGCGGCCCCTTTGGTCAGCAGCGTGTCGGCCAGGATGTCGCCGAGGTCGAGATGCTCGGCGAATTCAAGGACGCGGTCGGACACTTCCACCGCGCGGCGACTGTCGTCACGAGAATGGAAGCCACGTGCCAGCTGTGCCTCGAGCGCCACGTAGGCCGGGTCTCCGGCGAGGTCGGCGTAGGCGACGATCGCCGGCTCGAGGATCAGGAACGCCGCGTCCGTCCGCCGACCGGACAGGAGTGTCCGGCCCAGGGCGGCGATCACCTGGACCGTGGCCCGTTGATCGGTCTCCGCCTCGCGGAGGGCGATCGCTCGACGGAGGAGCCCCTCCGCCTCGTCGTAGCGCGCCGCGGCCGTCGCGGAGACGCCGGCTCGTTCGAGGAGGTCGGCCTGGTCGCCGGGGTCGATCGTGACGGTGACCGCCTGCTCGTAGAACCGGACCGCCTGGTCGTGCGCGCCGAGGCCCGCGGCGCGTTCCGCGGCCGCGCGCAGGGCGATCCGGGCCTGGCCGGCGAGCGCGTCCGCCTCCTGCCCCTCGGGTGCGTTGGCATGGGCGGCCAGGTAGTGGCCCGCCAAGGCACCGACGAGCTCGTCGGTCCCGATCGTCTCGAAGAACCGGGCCGCCGCGAGGTGGCGGGTCTTGCGGTCCTTCTTGGCCAGGGTGTTGTAGGCCACCTCGCGGATGAGTGCCTGGACGAACGCGTATTGCCCTCGCTCGGGGGACCGCGGATCCGACTCGAGCGTCAGGAGCTCGCGCCGGACGAGCGTTCCCAGATGCGGCTCGAGCACGCCGGGGTCCTTCCCGGAGACGGCGGCGAGACCCGCGATCGTGAAGCTCTGGCCGAGGACCGCCGCATCCTGGGCGAGCGTTCGGTCGACCGGGTCGAGGGCATCGAGCCTGGCCGCGATCAGCGCGGTGAGCGTCTCGGGCACGGCCAGGCTGGTCAGGTCGCCGACCGGGACGTACACGCCGTCCCGAAGCTCCAGGCGTCCCTCGGACAGCAGCATCCGGACCGTCTCGACGGCATATAACGGGATCCCGTCGGCGCGCGCCACGATCGCCCGGACGGTCTGGTCGGGCAGCCCCGGCACGAGCCCCGCGAGCAGCTCGCGCATGGCCGGGACCGGCAGCGGGTCGAGGCTCAGCGCGACGAAGTTCCGCTTGCCGGCGCCCCAGTCCGGCCGCGTGTCGAGGAGCTCTGGCCGGGCGAGCGTCACGATGTAGATCGGCAGACCCTTGCTCCAGGTCAGCACGTGGTCGATGAAGTCGAGCAGGCCCGAGTCCGCGAAATGGAGGTCCTCGAAGACCATCGCCACGGTCCCGTGCTCGGCGATGCGTTCGAAGTACGTCCGCCACGCGGCGAACAGCTGGTCGGAGCCCGTCCCGGTCTCGAGGCCGAGGAGCGTCAGGAGGGCCGGCTCGACCCATCGTCGCTCGGTCTCGTCGGGGATCCACTCGGCGACGGACGCCGCCACCTTGGCGCGCGTGGTGGGCTCGTCATCGGTCTCGAGCAGCCCGCAGCGACCGCGGACCATCTCGCCGAGCGCCCAGAAGCTGATCCCCTGACCGTACGACGGGGACGCGGCCGGCGTGCCAGTACATCGTCTCGGCCAGGCCATCGACGTACTTCAGGAATTCCCAGGCGAGGCGGCTCTTGCCGATGCCCGCCGGTCCGGTGACGCTCATCAGCCGGACCCGCCGCTCGCGACCGGTGGCATGGAACAGGTCACGGAGCAGACGGAATTCCTCATCGCGCCCGACGAACGGCGCTTCGAGGCCCTCGGACCGATTGCGGCCGCCGACCTCGGCGACGACCCGGAGCGCCCGCCACGCCTGGACGGGGGCCGCCTTGCCCTTGAGTGCCTGCTCTCCGACCGCCTCGAACGTGATCGCCTGGTGCGCCGCGCGCTGCGTCGCCTCGCCGACGAGGACGGTGCCCGGCTCCGCCACCGATTGCAGGCGGCTGGCGGTGTTGACCAGGTCGCCCGCCACCATCCCCTGGTTCGTCGCCCCGAGCGTCACCGCGGCCTCGCCGGTCAGGACGCCGGCCCGGGCATTGATCCCCGGTCCGAGCGTGCGGACGGCATCGACGAGCTCGAGGGCGGCCCGGACGGCCCGCTCGGCATCGTCCTCCCGGGTCGTCGGCGCGCCCCAGACCGCCATGACCGCGTCCCCGATGAACTTCTCGACGGTCCCGCCGTAGCGGCCGATGACGTCGCGAGCGAGGTCGAAGTAGCGGGACAGCAGCTCCCGCGTATCCTCCGCGTCCTTGCCTTCGGCCAACGCGGTGAACCCGACGAGATCGGCGAACAGGATCGAGACGACGCGTCGCTCGGCCACCGGTGCCGTCGAGGGCGCAGGCGCGGCGGGTGTCCGGTCGGGGGCAGGATCGCCGGATGACGCAGAGGCGCCGGTCAGGGCGGTGCCGCAGTCGCCGCAGAACCGCTTGCCCGGCGGGTTGATCGCCCCACACGTCGGGCAGCCGGAGGCCAGCGGCGTCCCGCAGTCGCCGCAGAAACGCTTGTCGGCCGGGTTCTCGGTCCCGCAGTTCGGACAGACCACGTCGAAGCTCCGCGCGATGGTTACCGCGAGGGTACAACGCGAGGACCTCGCGGTTCGACACGGACGGACCGGCCCGCGGCCGGCTCATCGCTGAGGCCGTCCCGGCCCGTGCTCATCGGGCGACGATGGGTCGCCGCGGAGTGGCATGATATCGAGCCGGGGATCCGGCGGTCCGCCAGAGATCGGCCGTGCGCCAGCTGGGCGCTGCCCAGCGTCGAGGGAGAGTCGTCGTGAGCCCGATCGATCTGTACCGGACACAGCTTCGGATCCTGTGGGAATGGCGCGGCGGCCCGCGGGCCCTGATCAAGCGCCTGCTGATCACCCTGGTCGTATCGGCGATCGCGTTCGCGATCACCGCGTGGCTCCTGCCCAACATCACCGTCGACCGGCTCATCGACGGCATCTACGTCGTGATCCTGATGGCGATCTTCAACGCCGTCATCCGGCCGGTCATCCTCGCCTTCGTCGCGCCCCGGTCGCTGGTCCTGACCGGGATCGCCGTCCTGGCCCTCCAGGTCCTCGTCTTCCTCGCGGCCGCCAACCTGGTCCCCGGGGTCCATGTCGCGGGGTTGTTCACCGCGCTGGTCGGCTCGTTCGTCTACGCGATCGTCAACACCATCCTCACCTCGATCCTCGGGATCGACAGCGGCGACTCGTTCTACGGCCTGCTCATCCAGACCCTGATGCTCAAGGGAGCCGCCGCCCCGACCGACAAGCCGGGTCTGGTGATCGTCCAGATCGACGGCCTCGCCCACCCGATCCTCGCCGGTCGGATGCGCGCCGGATCGGTCAACAACATGGCGAGCTGGGTCCGGGACGGCAGCCACAAGCTGTCGCGCTGGGAGGCGATCCTGCCGTCGATGACGTCGGCCAGCCAGGCCGGCATCCTCCACGGCAACAACGACGGGATCCCGGCGTTCCGCTGGTACGAGCGGGACCGCGAGCACCTGATGGTCTCGAGCAATCCGGTCGACGCGGGCGAGATCGTCCGGCGGGTGTCCAACGGCGAGGGGCTGCTGTCGAACAACGGTGCGAGCATCTGCAACCTCATGACCGGGGACGCCACCCGGGCTTACCTGACGACCGCGGCCATCAAGGACGAGTCGCAGGGGATCGGCGACAGCAAGGCCTTCCTCGGGTTCTTCTTCAGCCCGAGTGGCTACCTGCGCTCGTTCACCCTGTTCCTCGGTGAGTTCTTCAAGGAGCTGTTCCAGGCGCGCCGGACCCGCCGCTCGGGCATCCAGCCTCAGATGCATCGCGGCCTGAAGTACGCCGGGATGCGGGCGGCCAGCAACGTCCTGCTCCGCGACGTCAACACCTCGCTGATCATCGAGGAGATGTACCGCGGGACGAACGTCATCTATGCGGACTTCACCGACTACGACGAGCTGGCCCATCACTGCGGGCCCGAGCGGGTCGAGTCGTTCCAGGCGCTCGACGGAGTCGATACCGCGATCGGCACGCTGGCCAAGGCGGCCGAGGACGCGCCGCGGCCCTACAAGTTCATCGTGCTCTCGGACCACGGCCAGAGCCTCGGGGCCACCTTCAAGCAGCGCTACGGTCAGAGCCTCGGCGAACTCGTCCGCGACCTGATGGGTGGGCGGGCGACGGTCGTCCAGACGACGACCACCGCAGAGGGCTCGACCTTCGTCAACTCCTTCCTGTCCGAGATCACCCGGAGCACCGGCGTCGGACCCTCGGTCGCCCGTGCGGCGCTCGCCAGCAGGACGACCGACGGTGTGGTGGACCTGGACAAGGAGGACATCCCGCCCCCGGCCGACGAGTCCGCGATCGCGGTCGTCGGATCGGGCAACCTCGGGCTCGTCTGGTTCACCGGGAACGACCACCGGCTCACGGCCGAGGAGATCCGGGACCGGAACCCGCTCCTGCTTGCCAAGCTCGCCGAGCACCCGGGGATCGCGCTCATGCTCGTCCGCTCCGCAGAGCACGGCGCGATGGCGCTCGGCCGAGACGGGATCCGCTTCCTCGATCAGGACCGCGTCGAGGGCGAGGACCCGACGACGCTGTTCGGACCGCACACGATCATGAGCCTGAAGCGCGAGGACGCGATGACCCACGCGCCCGATATCCTGTGCCTCAGTCAGTACGATCCGGAGCTCGGGGAGGTCGCCGCGTTCGAGGAGCTGATCGGCTCCCACGGTGGCCTTGGCGGCCCGCAGACCGAGCCGTTCATCCTCCACCCGACCGAATGGACTCTCGACGAGGACGTGCCCCTGGGCGCCCCATCGGTCTACCGCAACATCCGGACCTGGCTCGACTCGATCGGCATCCCGCTCGGGAAGCAGGGGGCGAGCGAGGCTGCTGAAGCCGCCGCTCCGGACGGCGCCGGCGCTCCGCTCGCCGGTCAGGTCGCTGCCGACGCCTGAGCCGGGCTGAGGGCGGGCGACCGAACGTGCCCCCGGCCTGACGCGGGGATGACTCGGACGTCGCCGAGCTCATCGGACTGCTCGGGAACCATCCGCGCGACGCGCGCGACATACCGTACGAGGGAGACACGATGGTGTCACCCGGAAGCGGGGTCGCGATGAACCAACGAGAACTCGTCGAGCGGGCGCAGCGGGGCGATCATGACGCCTTCGCCGTGCTCGCCGGCGCGTTCGTCGCGCGGTTGGACGGCGCGGCCCGACTCATCCTCCGGGATCGCGAGCTCGCGCGAGACGCGGTCCAGGAAGGCTTCCTCCACGCCTGGCGGAACCTGCCGACGCTCCGTGACCCCGATCGCTTCGAGGCCTGGCTGCACCGGCTGGTCTTCCGCGCCTGCATCGATCTCCTGCGCCGGCGCGGCCGTCGTCCGATCGAGGTCGAGCTCTCGCCGATCGAGAGCGAGGGCCCCGTCGTCGCCGACGTCTCGACGTTCGTCGCCGACCGCGAGCTCCTGGACGACGCGCTCCGGCGCCTCGATCCCGAGTGGCGCGCGGTCGTCGTCCTGCACTACTACCTCGGGATGCCGTTGCCCGCGGTCGCCGCGACCCTCGGCATCCCGACCGGCACCGCCAAGTCCAGGCTTCATCGGTCCTTGGCCGCCATGCGGCTGACGATCGACGCCGACCCGGACGACCCAGGCTCCTCCGCAGTCAGGCAAGGGCAGTACGCATGACCTCGACCGATCGGTTTGAACAGCGCCTGCCCGACCTCATGGCCGACCTGGCGTCGGCGCGCATCCCCGACTACCTCGACGACATGCTCCGGGAGACCGCCCGCTCGCGGCAACGGCCGGCCTGGAGCTCCCTTGAAAGGTGGCTTCCCATGGGCGTCACGACGCTCTCACCGGTCTCGAGCCGGGCGCGGCCGCTGGCCGGGCTCCTGGTCCTGGCTCTCGTCGGCCTGCTCGTCCTGGCGGGCGTGGCGGCCTACGTCGGCTCCCACACCGTGCATCTCCCGGCACCGTTCGGGCCGGCCGCGAACGGGCTGATGTACTACGCGGGCGGCGACGGCGACATCTATTCGGTCGACCCGGCGAAGGGCGCGCCGCAGGCGATCGTCAGCGGGCCTGCCACCGACACCGGGCCGTTGCCGTCCCGGGACGGACGGCGGATCGCCTTCACCCGAAGCGTCGCAGGCGGGGACGAGATCGTCGTCGCCGACGCCGACGGCTCGAACCTTCATGCCCTGCCCGGGACCTTGACCAACTTCTCGGAGATCGACTGGTCCCCGGACGGCACCCACCTGGCGATCATCTCGGACGTCACGGGCCTGGCGTCGTTGACGGTCATGGCGACCGACGGCTCCGGCGCCACGACCCTGCCCCTCGCTCTCGAGACCCGCGGGTTCTGGTACCTGCCGGACGGGAGGCTCGTGTTCAAGGGCACCGACCACGGGGCCGGTGGACCGACCTACGGCATCTACCTCGTCAATGCGGACGGCACGGGGTTGAAGTCGGTCATGCCGCCCACGACGAGCGAGTCGGACGTCATCGACGCCTATCCGTCGCCCGACGGTCGCAGCCTCGTCTACCACGTCTGGCGGGACGCGCCGTTGGAGCACGGACGTCTCTACGTCGTCGACATCGCGTCCGGACAGGTCCGCCCGGTGGTCGTCGATGGGACCACGGCCGACGAGGCGCACGAAGGCGCGCAGTTCTCACCCGACGGCACGCAAATCCTCTTCGCGCGCTACCTGGCGGAAGGGGACCGACTCGCCGTGGTGCCCGTCGGCGGCGGTGCTGCGGTCTCGATCGGCCCGACGTTCGTTGACGACCAGACGCCGGCCAACTACTACTCCCCGGACGGCCGGTCGATCGTCGCCTACTACCCGGGCAGCGGGGAGACCTGGCTCCTCGACCCGACCGGCGGACAGAACGGCGGGGATCGAAAGCTCAGCCTGGCGGTCTCCGACGCCCCGGCCTGGCAGCGCGTCGCTCCCTGATCTCGTCCAGAGCCGACACGTGCGCCGCGGACACCACGTCCGCGGCGCCGCCGTGTGTGAGTCCTTCCTGCCTAGACGCCGAGCGCCGTCTCCAGGCGTTCGGCTTCCCGCGAGAGTCGTACGCGCTCGGACTCGGACAGGTCGATGTCGGCCGCCGCCGCGTTCTCCTCGAGCTGCTCGATCGTGCGGGCGCCAGGGATGGCGATCACGTTGCCATGGGAGATGACCCAGGCGAGGGCCACCTGGGCTGGCGTGGCGTCGTGCGCGCGGGCGACCTCGTCGAGCGCGACGAGCAGCGGCCGGGCACGTCGCCGGTTTCGCTCGAGCGCGAGCGGATTGCGACGCCGTGCCATCGCCTCGGACCGCCCCGCCGCGGCCGCGTCATCGACGCCGGCGGCGAGCAGGCCCTGGGCGAGGGGGCTGTAGGCGATGACGACCCGGCCGCTGGCGCGCGCGTAGGGGACCAGGTCCCAGCGCGGCGATGGGTGGGCCAGGCTGAACTGGACCTGGTCGCTCACGACCGGCCGTCCGAGCGCACGCTCGGCGACACGCCAACCCCGGAGCGAGTAGTTGCTGACGCCGACTCGGCGGATGACCCCGTCATCCTGCAACTGTCGCATCCCGCGCATCGTCGTCCGAGGCGGGACGATCGGGTTCGGGAAATGCAGCTGGTAGAGGTCGATCGCCTCCACGCCCAGCCGGGTCCGGCTGGCTCGCCCGCGCCACGCGGTGATGGCCGGCAGCGGCAGGAGCGGCAGCAGCTTCGTGGCGACGATGACGTCGTCCGGCCGGTCGTGGATCGCGCCGCCGACGATCCGTTCCGAGCGGCCGAAGCCGTACATCTCGGCCGTGTCGATGAAGGTGATCCCGAGCTCGAACGCCCGACGGACGATGGCCGGGGCCACGGTCCCGGCGTACGTCTCTCCGTAGCCCCACTCGCGTGACCCGAACTGCCACGTTCCGAGTCCGATCGCGGAGGCCCGCAGCCCGTCGACCTCGACGTAGCGCATGGCCGCAGCGTACTCCGCCCGCCCCGGATGGGGACCTGCCGGCCAGCCTGAAGACGGGCACCGCCTGGCGAGGAGAGTGGCCTAACCGGGGACTACCCTCGCGACTGCGGTCGAGCACCGGCCGGTCCGGGACGCCTAGACTCGACATCCGATCCGTCCTTTCATCGAGGTGCTCATGCGCTCGTTCGAGATCGGGGTCGTGCTCGGCACGTGGAGATCGACGACCGACGGCTCCACGGTTCCGTGGACGGAGATCCGCGACCTTGCCCTCCGGGCCGAGGCGATCGGCTTCGACACCGTGTGGAGCCCCGACGAGCTCCTCGGACGTCTCGTCAAGGACGGACCGAGGTTCGGCTTCTGGGACGGGATCGCGATCCCGGCTGCACTCGCCGTGGCGACGTCGCGGATCAAGATCGGGACCTGGGTCCTCTCGTCGCTGCATCGCAACCCCGGGATCACGGCGAAGGCGGCCGCGACGCTCGACGAGATCAGCGGCGGCCGATTCGTCCTCGGGCTCGGCGCCGGTCACGCCGGCAGCGGGGCCCATGCCTTCGGGCTTCCCGAGGACCACATCTACCAGCGGTTCGAAGAAGCACTCGAGATCGTCGTCCCCCTGCTCCGCGGCGGTCGCGCGGACTTCGAGGGCACGTACCACCTGGCCCGCGACCTGGAGCAGCTCCCGGCGGGACCGAGACCGAACGGGATCCCGATCGTGCTGGCCGGCCACGGCCCGAAGGGCTACCGGCATGCCGCGCGGCTCGCCGACGTCTGGAGCTGCTACGCGGAGGAGCGCAGCGACGTCGCCGAGCTCGCCCCGCGGGTCGTCGACTTCGAGGCCGCCTGCGCCGAGGTCGGTCGCGATCCTGCGACGATCGGCCGTTCCGCTGGGGTCGTCGTGGCGCCGCTCGAGGCGGCCGGGGCGACGGGCATGTTCGGCATGATGATCGGCGGCTCCGCCGAGCAGATCGCCGATGCGTTCCGCTCGTTCCGGACCGCCGGGTTCACCCAGCTCGAGTTCATGCTTCACCCCCAGACGGCGGCAGCGCTCGAGGCGATGGCTCCCGTATTGGAGCTGCTCGACACGGACTGACATCGATCCCGGCTTAGCCTGGGGGATCGACGCATCAGGCGCGGATCCCCTGGCTCAGGACGTGGCCGACGTCCTCGGAGCGGTTTCGGCGGCTCGTTCGCTCGACGGCGCGGCCGGGATCCGACGGTTGAGCGCCGCCTCGAGGCGGTCGAGGAAGGGCTTCGCCCCGAGGCGAACCAGCGTCGCACGGGCACGGTCGGCCGCCGCTCGCACCTCGGGGTGAGATGGATCGAGGACCGTGGCCATCTCGATCGCACACAGCGCCTCGTCCCAGACCAACCCGAGATCGCGCCAGACACCGAGTGCCTCGCGGTAGCCGACGAGGGCCTCCGCGGTCCTGCCTTCGAGTGCCGCGATGCCGGCCCTGATCGTCGTCCGGTCCGCGTCGATCGAGCGGCCGTGACGGATCGTCGTATCGGTGGCCAAGTCAGACCGAGCGAGCTCGGCGTCCCCGGCGAGGATGTCGCAGCGAGCGGCGAGGAGCGCTGCCTCGCTCGTCCCCGAGGCGAGGATCTCGGCGAACCGGAGGAACTCCTGTCGCCCCACATCGAAGCGGCCCTCGACGAAGCCGACGAACCCCTTCGACCAGGCGATCGTCGCCGGCTTGATCAGGTCGCCCGACCGCGGCGGGATGGCCTCGGCATCGGCCATGAGCCGGTCCGTCGATTCACCACGCAGCGCACGCAGGGAGATGGTGTCGGAGATCGCCACGAGCCGGACCACCGGATCGATCTCGTCGCTCACCATCGGTTCGACCTCGGCGTCGGCCCAGTCCCAGTCACCGGTCCGGATCGCCGCGCCGACCGCGTTGTCCATCACCTGGAACGAGCGCTCGCCGAGGCGACGTTCCAGGGCGAGGCCCTCGCGGGCGGCTTCCAGCGCGGCGCGTGGATCGTCATCCATGAGGAACGAGGACAGGTTATTGAGCGCCCGGCTGACCGTGTCATGGATACCGTGCGCGGCGGCCAGGCGCTCGCCGGCCTCGATCGCGCCGATCCCCTCGTACCGGCGACCGTCCCCGGCCAGGGCCGATCCGCGTGTGACCAGGGTGTCGGCGACCACCCAGACGAGGTTCGAGCGTTCGGCCACGGCGAGGACGCGATCCGAAACGGCGACCGCCTTGGCGTTCTCATCGGTCAGGAAGTAGGCCCGGGCAAGCTGCCCGTCGAGGATGACCACGCCGGGATCGTCGGCCAGATCCGCAAACCGTTCCGACGCCTCGGTGAGGAGGGCAAGCGCGTCGTCGAAGCGATAGGCCTGGAGGAGCGCGCTGCCGTACGAGGCGGTCACCCGTGCTTCAGCCCCGCGATCGTGTGTCGCCACGCCGAAGCTCGATCGCCGCCCGATAGTGGGCGACCGCGTCCTCGACCCGCGACACCGCTGCGGCCGAGTCACCGGCGAGCTCATGGAGGTTCGCCTCATCGGCCGGGTCCGAGGCGACGGTGAGTGCCTGCTCGCAGAAGCGGAGCGCTTGCTCATGAGCGCCGAGCGCGATGGCCCGGTCGGCTGCCGCCCGCAGGGCGATCCTGGCCTGGCCGGCCAGCGCGTCGCGCTCGGGTCCGGCGCTGCTGTTGGCGTGCGCGGCGAGGTACTGGCTCGCCAGCGCGCCGGCGAGCTCATCCGATCCGAGCGACTCGAAGTGCCGGGCGGCGGCGAGATGGCGCGCCTTGCGATCGGCGCGGGCCATCATGTTGTAGGCCACTTCACGGATCAGCGCCTGGACGAACGCGTACTGTCCGCGCTCCGGCGAGCGGGCATCCGCCTCGACCCGCAGGAACTCCCGCTGGGTCAGCGAGCGCAGCCGCCCCTCGAGATCCGCTTCCGGCACGCCCGACACGACGCCGAGCCCGGCCAGCGTGAACGACTGGCCGAGCACCGCCGCATCCTGCAGCACCGCCCGGTCGGTCGGCTCGAGCCCATCGAGGCGACTGGCGATCAACGCGGTGAGGGTCTCCGGGACGGCGAGGTCGTCGAGGTCGCCGGTCGGCCGATAGGCATCGCCGTCCTTGGTGAGCTTGCCCTCGGCCAGGAGCATCCGGACGGTCTCGACCGCGTACAGCGGGATCCCGTCCGCCCGCGCGACGATCGCCCGCACGGCCGTTTCCGGCAGTCCGGCGACCAGGCCCGCGAGCAGCTCCCGCATCGCGTCCGCCGACAGCGGCTCGAGATAGAGCGACGTGAAGTTGCGCTTGCCCGCACCCCAATCGGGCCGCTTTTCGAAGAGCTCGGGCCGGCTGAGGGTGACCACGTAGATCGGCACGTGCCGGCTCCACTCCATCAGGTGATCGACGAAGTTGATCAGCCCGGTGTCGGCGAAGTGGAAGTCCTCGAACACCAGGACGACAGGAGCGGTCGCCGCCAGCCGCTCGAAGAACGTCCTCCACGCTCCGAACAGCTGCTCCGAGCTGACCCCGGTCTCCACGCCGAGCAGGGACAGCAGCGCCGGCTCGATCCAGCGTCGATCCTCCGCGTCGGGCACGTATTCGACGAGCATCGCCGCGACGGCGGCCCGGGTGGTCGCCGCGTCCTGGGTCTCGAGCAGGCCCGCCCGGCGGCGGACCATCTCGCCGAGCGCCCAGAAGCTGATCCCGTCGCCGTAGGCGGGGCTGCGACCCTCGTGGAACCAGACGGTCTCGACGAGGCCATCCAGGTATTTCGAGAGCTCCCAGGCGATGCGCGTCTTGCCGATCCCACCGGGACCGATGACGCTCACCAGCCGGGCGCGGCCCTCCCGCGCCGTCGCGTGGAACAGGTCCTTGAGGAGCCGGAGCTCGTCATCGCGGCCGACGAACGGGGCCTCGAGCGTCTCGCTCCGGTTCCGGCCGCCGACCTCGGCCACGACACGCAGCGCGCGCCAGGCCGCGACCGGGGCCGCCTTGCCCTTGAGCGCCTGGTCGCCGGCCTCCTCGAAGGCGATCGCCCGCGATGCGGCACGCTGCGTGGCCTCGCCGACGAGGACCGTGCCGGGCTGGGCCGCCGCCTGGAGGCGCGCCGCGGTGTTCACGAGGTCCCCGGCGACCATCCCCTGGTTCGTCGCTCCGATCGTGACCGCCGCCTCGCCGGTCAGGATCCCGGCCCGGGCCTGGATCCCCGGCCCGAGCGCCCGGACGGCGTCGACGAGCTCGAGTCCGGCTCGCACGGCACGCTCGGCGTCGTCCTCGTGGGCGGATGGCGCGCCCCAGACCGCCATGACGGCGTCGCCGATGAACTTCTCGATCGTCCCCCCGTACCGGCCGATCACCTCGGACGCGACCTCGAAGTAGCGCGACAGCGTCTCGCGGACCTCCTCGGCATCGCGCTCCTCGGCGAACGGGGTGAACCCGACCAGGTCGGCGAACAGGACGGAGACGAGTCGGCGCTCCGCGACCGGTCCGACCGGTCCGACCGGCCGATCAGCCGGCTCGGTGGCGGGCGCCGCGGCGCGAGCAGGGGCGTCGGCCGCCAGCGGCGTCGCGCACTCGCCGCAGAACTTGGCGGCCGGCGGGTTCGACGTGCCGCAGTTCGGGCAGGTCGCGCCGAGCCGCGAGGCGCACTCGATGCAGAACTTGCGTCCAAGGTCGTTCTCGGTCCCGCAGTTCGAGCAGATCACTAGCGGCCGCTCCGGCATGACGACATGACGAGAGGGTAGCGCACCGGACGAGCCGCTTCGAAGGCAGGTTCGTGCGGTCCCGGAAGACCGATGCGACGTCGCGCGCCGACGGCCGATGACGCATCATCGTCGCCACGCGGGCGCCCGCAGGTGGCCGTCCGTCGATGGCGCTGACATGAGGACCGACCCGTGGCACGTCTCCAGGCGAAGCCGCTCGACAACCCGGACGAAGTCCGCTCGACCCCGTTCGGCCACGTCGACATCTACAACCTCGACGACCTCGTCATCGGCCGGATGGTGTTCCAACCCGGCTGGCACTGGATGGAGCACGTCCGGCCGATCGCCGGGACGAGCCTGTGCCAGTACCACCACGTGGGCGTCTGCATCTCCGGGCGGCTCGGCAATCGCCTCGAAGACGGCACGACGATCGAGATCGGGCCGGGGATGGTCTTCGACATCCCGCCCGGCCACGACGGCTGGGTGGTCGGCGACGAGCCGTTCGTCGCCTACGACGTCGCGGGCGTCCGGTCCTTCGCCCGGGTCGACGAGCGGACCCAGCGCGTGCTCGGCACGATGCTCTTCACCGACATCGTCGATTCGACCGCGCTCGCGGAGTCGCTCGGTCCGGCACGCTGGCGCGAGCTCGTCGGGACGCACAACGAACGGATCCAGTTCGAGCTCGATCGCTTCCGCGGCCGGCTGATCAAGACGACCGGGGACGGCGTGCTCGCCCTGTTCGACGGGTCCGAACGGGCGGTCCGCGCGGCGGCCGCCATTTGCGTGGCCGCGAAGTCGATGGGGTTGACGATCCGTGCCGGCGTCCACACCGGCGAGGTCGAGATCGCCGCGGGAGATGTCCGCGGTCTCGCGGTCCACATCGCCGCCCGCGTCATGGCGCTCGCCGGACCGAGCGAGGTCTACGTGTCGGCCACGACGCGGGAGCTCGTCGCCGACTCGGGCCTGACGTTCGAGGACGCCGGGATCCACGAGCTCAAGGGCGTCTCCGGGGCCCGTCAGCTGTATCGCCTCGTCGGTACCGAGCCGGGCTGACCGCCGGCGCAGATCCGCCTCACGGATCGATCGCCTGGCCGGGACGCGCGATGACCTGGACGTTGGCTGACGATCCGGACGGCTGGCGGATGATGGCCGCCAGGGCCCCGAGGACGATGACCGCGCCGATCCACTGCCGCGGCTCGAGGCGCTCCCCGAGCAGCAGCGCACCGGCGGTCACGCCGACGATCGGGATGAGATAGAACGACAGCGCGGCGAACGACGCTGGAACGTGGCGCAGGGCGCCGAGATAGAACCAGTAGGCGCCGGCGTAGTACAGGGCGCCCGAGCCGATCGCGCTGGCGAGCCCGAGCGGCGTCAGCGACGCCGGGACGATCGCCCCACCGGCGAGACCGACGAGAACGACCAGGACCAGCGCCAACCCGAGGGCGTACCCCTGCTGCGCCAGGATCACCTGGCTCGTCTCCCGGGCGTCGGGGATCCATCGCCGGGCGATCACGGAGTAGATGGCGCAGCAGGCGATGCCGGCCAGCGTCAGAGCCACACCGATCGCCTGGCCCGTGCTCGACGACGGGTCGTACACGATGATCACCATCCCGGCGACGGCGACGAGCGACAGGCCGACGAAGGCCGGCGTGATCCGTTCACGGAGGAACACGGCCGCGAGGACGAGGATCATCAGGGGCTCGAGCGCCCACAGCAACACCGACAGGCTGGCGGTGATCGTGACCAGCCCGACCAGGCTCAGCGCGTAGGCCATCCCGGGATTGAGCAGGCCGAGTCGGCCGAGGAGCGGGGAGCGTCGCTGCGGAAGGAGATCCCCTGGCGGCGCATGAGGACGCCGAGGATCACCAGGCTGGCGGCAAGCTGGATCGGCAGGAGGGTGAGTGGCGGGACCTCGTCGAGGGCGGCCTTGCTGATGACCGTCCCGCCACCCCAGCAGGTAGCGGCCAGGATCAGCGCCGCGAGGTCACGGCGAGCAACGGACGAACCTTCCATCGCGACGCTCAGGGCATCAGCAGCAGCCGGTCCCGCCGCAGCATCCAGCCTCGGCCACCGGGACCTCACCTGGCGCAGCCAGATCGATGAGCGGTCGCGCGTCCGCGGGCTTCGACGCCTTGATGATCGCGCTGATCATCCCGTCGACGACCGTGTGCGACGGCGTGATCGAGACACCCGTCAGGCCGACCGCCTCAAGCCCTTCCCGGTACTCGGTGACCGATAGCGCACCGGCGATGCAGCCGGCGAACGAGCCACGTTCGGCGCGCTGCTCCGGGCTCAGCGCGTCTTCCGCCACGATGTCGCTGATCCCGATCCGGCCGCCCGGCCGGAGGACCCGGGCGATCTCGGCGAAGACGGCAGGCTTGTCGACGGCCAGGTTGACGACGCAGTTGCTGATGACGACGTCGATCGAATCCGCCGGCAGCGGGATCGCCTCGATCTGGCCCTTGAGGAACTCGACGTTGGTCGCACGGGCCTCGGTGGCGTTGTGCTGGGCCAGGGCGAGCATCTCGTCGGTCATGTCGACCCCGAAGGCGCGACCGGTCGGGCCGACCCGCTTCGCCGACAGCAGGACGTCGATCCCGCCGCCCGACCCGAGGTCCAGCACGCGCTCGCCCGGACGCAGGTCCGCGACCGCGGTCGGATTCCCGCACCCGAGGGAGGCGAGGATGGCGGCATCGGGGAGCTCGTCCCGCTCGAGCGCGGAGTAGAGGCCGGCGCCGATCGTGTCGGGGTCGCTGCAACACGAGGTCCCCTGGGATGCGCGGACCGCGGCGGCTGCGTAGTGCTCGCGGACGGTCTCATGGATGGTCTCGACGCTGTCATGGACGGTCTCGGTGGTCATCGCGGATGGCTCCTGGCTTCGGATCGCGGGAGAACGTTGTGTTGTATTGATACTTGACGATATAGAGACTTGTCAATACATTGGCGACATGAAACGACAGACCGACCCCGACGTCCTGCTCCTGCAGGCGGCCGCTGACCCGACCCGGCTCGCCATCCTTCGCCAGCTGAGCGACGTCGCCGAGGTGTGCGCATGCGACTTCACCGCCTGCTGCGACGTCAGCCAACCGACGGTCTCGCACCACTTGAAGGTCCTCCGCGACGCCGGCTGGATCGACGGCGAGCGACGCGCGACCTGGATCTTCTACTCGCTCCGACCCGAGGCGGTCGCGCGCTTCCGCATGCTCGCGGGCGGCATGGGCTCGTCCCTCAGCCTGCCGCCCCCGACGTCGCGTCGCCTCCCGGTCCTCGAGGCGCGCGCCTAGCCGTTCGGGGTCCCGATCGCCTCGGTGCGCCGGGTCAAGAGCCGACCGGCGCCGGCACGACCGCTCGATAGAACCGGCCCCGGGCCCAGAGCGAGACGTACACCAAGCCGACAAGCACTGGTACCTCGATGAGCGGGCCGACCACGCCGGCTAGGGCTTCGCCCGAGGTCACGCCGAACACACCGATCGCCACGGCGATCGCCAGTTCGAAGTTATTGCTTGCCGCCGTGAAGGACATGCTCGTGTTCTTCTCGTAGGACATCCCCAGGCGGAGCCCCAGTGCGAACGAGCCGAACCACATGATCAGGAAATAGGCGAGAAGGGGTACCGCGATCATCGCCACGTCGAGGGGCTGGGCCGTGATGACCTCTCCCTGCAGGGCGAACAGGACGACGACGGTGAATAGCAGTCCGTAGAGCGCCCACGGCGCGATCCGCGGGAGGAATGTCGTCTCGTACCACTCCACACCGTGCGTCCGCTCGCCCCATCGTCGGGTGAGATAGCCGGCCGCGAGTGGGATCCCAAGGAAGAACAGCACGATCCGCGCGATGTCCCACATCGAGACATCGAGGGTCGCCGTCTGAAGCCCCAGCAAGGTCGGCAGCAGTTCCAGATAGAAGTAGCCCAGGACCGAGTACGCGACGATCTGGAAGAGGGAGTTGATCGCGACGAGGACCGCGGCCGCATCCCGATCACCGCACGCGAGGTCGTTCCAGATCAGGACCATCGCGATGCAGCGTGCAAGTCCGATGATGATCAGGCCCGTCCGGAACTCGGGCTGGTTCGGGAGGAAGATCCAGGCGAGGGCGAACATGAGTGCCGGCCCGACGACCCAGTTGAGAGTGAGCGAACCGACCATCAGCGTTCGGTCGCCGGTGACGCGGCCGAGCTTCGAGTAGCGGACCTTCGCCAGGACCGGGTACATCATGACCAGCAACCCGAGGGCGATCGGCAACGAGATCGACCCGATCTTGAGGGCGTCCAGCCAGTCGTTGAGGTCAGGGACGATGCGACCGAGTGTCAGTCCCAGCACCATCGCACCCAGGATCCAGATCGGCAGGAACCGATCGACGATCGGCAGACGAGCCAGTGCCGGCTCGGCAGGCAGGGAGTCCGTCGGGATCAACCCGCGATCGACGCCCGCCGACCGCGGCCAGCGGCGCGCAGCGCGATCTCCACGAACGGCCGGATCCGCAGGTTCAGTTCGAGGTAGGTCTGCTCGAACGCTGCCAGCTTGGCCTCGTCGCTGCCGTCGACCTCGGCCGGATCCTCCAACCCCCAGTGCATCGTGTTCGATGACCCCGGGAAGACCGGGCACGCCTGGCGAGCGCGATCGCACACCGTGATCACGTAGTCGAAGGACTGGCCCTCGAACTCGTCGACCGACTTGCTGCGCGCCTTCGACCAGTCCGTGCCCGCGTCGGCAAGTACCCGGATCGTGTATGGGTTGATGCCCTTGGGCTCGGTCCCGGCGGAGTGGACCTCGAAGTCGGGCCCTCCGATCCGCGCCAGCACGGCTTCCGCCATCTGGCTGCGGGCGCTGTTGCCGGTACAGACGAAGAGCACACGGATGGGAGTCTCGGACATCGGGCGTTCCTTCCTGTGGCCGCGGGCCCGGCCGGCGGCGACGATCGTGGCTTCAAGGTCGATGAGCTCGTCGTCGAGCCGGTCGAGGTCGATCCGCTGCCGCGCGATGGCGGCCCGCTGGTCCGCGATGAGCGGCGCCAAGTCACGGTCGAGCTCGCCGTGTTCGAGGCAGAGCCGCGCCATCCGTCCGGCGTCCTCGGGGCCGAGCCCGAGTCGCCGCAGGCTGACCACCAGCCGAAGCCGCGCGAGGTCCTCGTCGGCGTACTCGCGATAGCCGTTCGGCTGTCGGGATGCCGGTGGCAGGATGCCCACCGACTCATACCAGCGAATGGCCGACGGCGCGATGCCCGCGCGTTCGGCGAGCTCGGAGACCTTCATGCGGAGACCGTACACCTTCGAGTCACTTGAAGGTCAAGTGCCGGGGATCGTGGACAGGGTCGTCCCGACCTGGCGAGTGGTCGAACGCTCAGCCGGCGAGACGCTTGTACTTGATGCGGTGGGGCTGGTCCGCGGCGGCGCCGAGCTCGCGGTGCCGGTACTCCTCGTAGTCGGTGAAGTTGCCCTCGAACCAGCGGACCTGGCTATCGCCCTCGAACGCCAGGACGTGGGTCGCGATCCGATCCAGGAACCAGCGGTCGTGGCTGATCACCACGGCGCATCCCGGGAAGGACTCGAGACCGGCCTCGAGCGCCCGGAGGGTGTCGACATCGAGGTCGTTGGTCGGCTCGTCGAGCAGCAGGACGTTCCCGCCCGACCGCAGCAGCTTGGCGAGGTGGACCCGGTTGCGCTCGCCGCCGGACAGCTTGCCGACGGGCTTCTGCTGGTCGGTCCCGCGGAAGTTGAAGCTCGAGACGTAGGCGCGCGCGGGGATCTCGCGGTTGCCGACCTTGATGATCTCGTCGCCGCCGGTGATCTCCTGGAAGACCGTCCGGTCGGCCTGCAGGTCGTCGCGGTCCTGGTCGACGTAGCTGAGCTGGACCGTGTCGCCGATGACGATCCGTCCGCTGTCGGGCTGTTGCTGCCCGACGATCATCCGGAAGAGGGTCGTCTTGCCGGCCCCGTTGGCGCCGATGATCCCCACGATCCCGGCCTTCGGCAGGGAGAACGACAGGTCCTCGATGAGGACCTTGTCGTCGAACGCCTTGCGCAGGTCCTGGACGTCGATGACGGTGTCGCCGAGGCGAGGGCCCGACGGGATGGCGATCTCGACGTCGCGGCCGGCACCCTTGTCGGCCTGCGCCTCGGCCAGCAGCTTCTCGTAGGCGCCGAGGCGGGCCTTCCCTTTGGCCTGCCGAGCCTTCGGCGCGAGGCGGACCCACTCGAGCTCCCGAGCCAGGGTCCGCTGCCGAGCATCGCTGGCCCGCTCCTCTCCGGACAATCGCTCGAGCTTCTGCTCCAGCCAGCTCGAGTAGTTGCCCTCGAACGGGATGCCCCGGCCGCGGTCCAGCTCGAGGATCCACTGGGCGACATGATCGAGGAAGTACCGGTCGTGGGTGATCGCGACGACCGTGCCCGAGTAGTCCTGCAGGAAGCGCTCCAGCCAGTCGACGGACTCGGCGTCGAGGTGGTTCGTCGGCTCGTCGAGCAGCAGCAGGTCCGGGTGACCCAGCAGCAGGCGACACAGGGCGACGCGCCGTCGCTCGCCGCCGGACAGGGTGGTGACGTCGGCATCGTCGGGCGGACAGCGCAGCGCGTCCATCGCGATGTCGACGTTGCGTTCGAGGTTCCACGCGTCGGCCGCGGCGATCCGGTCCTCGAGGGCCGCCTGCTCCTTGCCGATCGCGTCGTAGTCGGCATCCGGTTCGGCCCAGGCGGCCATGACCGCGTTGTAGCGATCGATCAGCGCCTGGGTCTCGGCGACGCCGTCCATGACGTTGCCCTTGACGTCCTTGGCCGGGTCCAGCTCGGGTTCCTGGCTGAGATAGCCGACCGTGAACCCCGGCGTGAGACGGGCCTCGCCCGTGAACCCGTCATCGAGGCCGGCCATGATCCGCAGGAGGCTCGACTTGCCGGCGCCGTTCGGGCCGATGACCCCGATCTTCGCCCCCGGGTAGAACGAGATCGAGATGTTCTCGAGGACCGTTCGATCGGGCGGGTAGTGCCGCGCCAGCTTGTAGGTCGTGTAGATGAACTCGTGGGCCATGAACCAAGGGTAGCGGGCATGGCCGCACCGCTGCGCCGACGCCGGTCGAGCTGCTCAGCCGGACCGAGAAGCCGTATGGAGGCGCATCGCCCCGGCGACGCCCTTGAGCTCGACCGGGCCGACCTCGCGGAAGGCGACCGCCGCACCCGCCGAGGCGTCGACGACCTCCTGGCTGACGATCACCTCGCTGGGCCGGGCGTAGTCGGCGATCCGCGATGCGACATTGACGGTCTGACCGTAGTAGTCGCCCTCCTGGAAGATCACCGGACCGGCATGCAGGCCGACGTGCGCCGGCGGCAACCCGGCCCCGGCCACCCCTTCGACCATCTCCAGGGCCGCGAGGACCCCGGGCCCGGGATTCGGGAAATGCAGCATCACCCCGTCGCCGAGCCACTTCACCGCGCGGCCGCCGTGTCTGACCGACGTCCGCTGCACGACCTCGCCGAGACGTTCGGCCAGGTCCGCCGCCGCGGCGTCCCCGCGCTCCTGGGTGAGGCTGGTGTAGCCGGTGATGTCGAGGAAGCACATGGCCGGCGGGTGGTCGAGCCGACGATGCAGCCCGGCGCTGGTCAGCATCATCTCGACGCCTTCGATGAGGTTGGCGGTCCACGCCTGCGTCTGCTGGATGTGGTACATGCCGATCATGGCTCGCTCGGTCAGGACGCTCATCCGGTCGCCGAACTCGGCTCCGAGGATCTCGTCGGGCCGCTTGCCTGCCCGGGTGGCCGGCTCGATCACCTCGGATTGCCACATCGCGGCTTCCGTCTCCGCCACGCGGCGGAGGCTGTCGCCCTGGACCCGGATGAGCCGCTGGATGGCGGCGTGATGGAACCCGGCCCGGACCTCACCTTCGATCATCTCGACGTAGGCGAGCTCCTCCTCTCGGACGCGGTCGTCGGGGAGCGGAGGGACGGAGCCGGCCGCCTCCCGGATGAACATGAGCAGCTCGATCGGGACGCCGGTCCGCTCGGCGAGCTCGGCGAAGGTGGCGCCGCCGAGCGCAGAGAACCGCTCGAAGGCGGGAGCGTCGAGGAAGGCGAGCGAGACCTGACCGCCGCGGATGGCGGCGCCCAGGCCGTCGAGCTGGATACCCGATGCGACCAGGCTCTTGACCAGCGCTGCGCGGCGCAGGTCACCCGGCGAGAACCGCTCCTCGGCGTCGGGGGTGAGGATCCCGAGCTCGACGAGTCGGTTCAGCTCGTCGACGTCGAGACCGCTCCGCTTCGCCGCCTCGACGAGGTCGTACGTATCCACGAGCCGTACTGTAGCCCTGGACGCGCGCGACGACCGCTCCACTCCTCGAGGGAACGACATGGACCGCTTCTGCTCGCCCCGGGTCTTGGGCCGGAGTTCCTGCGACGACCGCTGACGCCCTTCGACGGCTGACCGCTCGCGGCCGGACGGAGACCGACCGGGAGTCGCTCGATGGCGCGCTCCACGAGCTCGACGGCCGGCACCGCCTGGCGTCGAAGGTCGCCGCCGAACCGCATCTCGAAGCGATCATGGCGGAGTTCGTGGACCGCCTGATGGACGCCTTCGGCCAGCTCGCGGCGGTCCGCGGACAGTACGTCCTCGACATCGCCTGCGGCTCGAACTCGAGCCGGTCGCCGGTCACCGGGCGACGGACCGCGGAGTTCGAGCCGTGGATGTGCCGGCTGCTCCAGGAGCTCGGGGCGCGGCCGGTCGGCGTCGATATCGGGGACCTCGCCGGCGAGTCGTTCGAGCATCATCGGGTCGACCTGGGGATCCCGGGCTCCCTCGACTTCCTGGCCAATGGCTCCTTCGATGCGATCCACGAGAGCCGCCTCTTCGGCTCCCCCGAGTTCCGTGCGGCCCACGGGCGTGACACCGAACGCATCCGCCGCGAGATCCATCGCCAGGAGCGGCGCCTCCTGCGGCCGGGCGGGATCCTCATCCACAGCGACGGTCGGCCCGGAAGATGGCGCCGGGCACGTGCGATGCTACCGGGATGACCAAGAACCGGATGGAGGCGTTCAGCGACGGCGTCGTCGCCATCCTGATCACGATCATGGTGCTGGACCTCAAGATCCCGCACGGTTCGAGCCTCGCCGACCTGGCCCCGCTGGGACCGGTCTTCCTGTCGTACGTCCTGAGCTTCGCCCTCCTGGGGACGTACTGGAACAACCACCACCACCTGCTGCAAGCCGCCCGGGTCGTCGACGGGCGCGTCCTCTGGGCGAATCTCGCCCTGCTGTTCACCTTGTCGCTCGTCCCGTTCGCGACCGCCTGGATGGGCGAGACCGTCTTCGCGCCGGTACCGACGGCGGTCTACGGCGTCGTCTCCCTGATGGCGGCGATGACCTACTTCATCCTGGTCCACGCGTTGATCCATGCCCGCGGCCAGACGCCGACCCTGGCCCGTGCCGTCGGCACCGACCGAAAAGGCATGGTCTCGCCGCTGCTCTATACGGTCGCCATCCCCGTCGCGCTCGTCGCGCCGGCGATCGCCATCCTGCTGTTCGCCACGGTGGTGGCGATCTGGATCGTCCCGGATCTCCGGATCGAACGAGCCCTGGCGGAGTAGGAACGTGGCCCCCACCGAGCGATCTTGACGGAACCTGTCATCTACCCACCCGATGATGGGCCACCTGGCGTCGACACCTGGACGGGAGGACAGACCGAGATGACGACCGCACCGATCATCCTTGTTCCCGGATTCTGGCTGGGAGCCTGGGCGTGGGACGAGGTCGCAGCCCAGCTGCGGGCCGACGGCCACGACGTCACCGCGCTGACCCTCCCGGGCCTGGCATCGGCTGACGCGGACCGGTCCAGGATCACGCTCCAGGACCACGTCGACGCGATCGCCGCCGCCGTGAGGGCAGCGGCCCGGCCGGTCGTGCTCGCCGTCCACAGCGGTACCGGGTTCTCGGGCTATGCCGCCAGTGACGTCGTGCCGGACGGCATCGCGGCCATGGTCTACGTCGACTCGGCGCCGGGCAAGGGCGCCCTCGACCCTGGCTTCGAGGGCAGCGACAAGCCGATGATCTGGGAGGAGATCAAGGAAGAGGAGAACCTCGATGGGCTGACCGAGGCGCAGCTCGCCACGTTTCGCGAGCGGGCGGTCCCCGAGCCGGCCGGGATCCTGCGTGACGGCCACCCGTTCACGAACGACGCTCGCCTCGACATCCCGACCACGATGATCTGCACGGGCTTCCCGTCCACGGCGTACCAGAAGTACGCCAAGGAGGAGAACCCGGCCTGGCTGGCCGGCGTGGGGGAACTCCACGACATCACGTGGATGGACCTCCCGACCAGCCACTGGCCGATGTGGTCGCGACCGGCAGACCTCGCACGGATCCTGGGCGAGATCGCCACGAACGCCGGAACCACCCGCTGACGGAACGACCGGTCGACGGCAGGCTGGGCGATCAGCGGATCGTCAGCTCCAGCGCAGCGACGTCGCCGACCTCGAGCGCCTCGGCCGCGCGCACCACGTCCTTGACCGGCACGACGTAGCGCCCGTCCTTCGGGAACAGCGAGGTCTCCCACAGCGTGCGGCCGATCCGGACCCTGACCGGGATCATGCCCCAGCCATAGCTCACCACCGGAGCCAGCGCACGCAACGCGACACAGCCGTCATCCGGCACCCAGATGAAGTGGTAGGGCGACGGCCCCCGCCAGTACCAGAGATCGCCGGCGAACTCCAGGCGCAGCGTCTCCCGATCCGTCGGGGAACCAAGCGAACGACCGGTCCGATCGTCCCTGGCCGGCGACACGCTCACCCGGCCCGCGACGCGGCGTGGAGATGCATCGCGCCGCCCACGCCCTTGAGCTCGACCGGGCCGATCTCCCGGAACGCGACCTCCGCCCCGACCGAGGCGTCGACGACCTCCTGGCTGACGAGGACCTCGCCGGGCCGGGCGTACTCGGCGATCCGCGCAGCGACGTTGACCGTCTGCCCGTAGTAGTCGCCTTCCTGGAAGACGACCGGACCGGCGTGCAGACCGACGTGCGCCGGCGGCAGCCCGGCCTCGGCTACACCCGCGACCATCTCCAGGGCGGCCACCACCCCCGGGCCGGGATCACGGAAGTGGAGCATGACCCCGTCGCCGAGCCACTTGACGGGCCGTCCTCCGTGTCTGACCGAGGTCCGCTCCACCAGTCTCGCGAGCTTCGTCGCCAGATCGGCTGCGGCCGCGTCGCCCCGCTCCTGGGTCAAACGGGTGTACCCGGTGATGTCGAGGAAGCACATGGCAGGCAGGTGGTCGAGGCCGGCGTGCAGGCCGGCCCTGGCGAGCGCGCCCTGCGCCCCGGCGATGATGTTGGCCATCCAGACATGGACGAGCTGCGCCCGGTGGATCGCCAGGAGCGCCTCCTCGGTGAGCGCCCGCCAGCCTGCCGACAACTCGTTCGATGCGCTCCCGACCTCATTCGCCGTATGGCCCGCCGCGAACAACGGTTCCATGACCTCCGTGCGCCAGGTATCGCCCGAGGTCTCCGCGACTCGCCGCAGGCTATCGCCCATCACCCGGAGGTTACGTTCGATGGTGATCGCCCGAAACCCGTGCGCCAGCTGGAACTCGATGGACGGAAGGATCGCCATCTCGTCCTCGCGCACGCGACTCGCAGGATCCGGCGGCGCCGCGCCGGTGGCCTCGCGCATCGCCACCAACAGGTGCAACGGGACGCCGGTCCTGGCGCTCAGCTCCTCGAACGTCTCGGCGGTGAACGAGGCGAACACGCTGTAGGCCGGATCGTCGACGAAGTCGAACGACAGGTCGCCGTTCCGCACCGCGCTCGCCAGGAGGTCGAGCGGGATGGACGCGGCCACCAGGCTGTGGACGACGCCGACGCGCCGGACGTCGCCTTCGGAGAACCGACCGTCAGCGTCCGGCTGGAGCATCCCCAGCTCGACGAGGTGATGCAGCTCCTCGACGCTCGCCCCGGCTCGCTCGGCCGTGATCCCGATCTCGTACCGCTCCACGCGACGTACTCTACGTCGCTGGGCTCGGATCCGAGGCTGTCTGTGGCGGTGACGGGGCCTCAGGGCAGATGGAAGGTCGGAGCGGGGGCGCTGCCTTGGGCCACGCACTGGGTGTCGAGGCCCGTGGCCGTGCCGGCGTCGATGAACGCCGCGATGAGTGCGGGTCCGCAGCCGAGATGGCCGACCACATGCTCCTGAGCCGGCATCACGACGATGCGGCTGGCGGGTTCCTGGGACGGCACGCTCGTCAGGTTGGACGGCGGATCCTGCGGGTCGCCGTCGCCAGCGAGCCACAGGACCGGCACGTCCGTTCGGACCGGGGCCGCGTCGTCGGCGGGCACGACGCCCTTCGGCAGGTACCGGCACATCGTCGCCTCCGCGGTGGCCCAGGCCCGCACGAACGGGACGGCGTAGCTGCTGCCACCGTTGTGCTCGACCTCGGCCGGGTCGAATCGCGCCCACGCCTCCGAGCAGAGGATCTCGTCCTTCATGAGGAGGGTGGGGCCGGCGCTGGGCGACGCATCCTCGGGGGGCACGAGTTGGTTCACCTCGGCCCAGCGGCCCTCTGTGGCCGCATGGATCGCGAGTGGCAGTTGGACCGCGGCCGCCTCGGTCATGAGCGCGTTGTGGAGGGATGGCCCGACGGTGGCGAGGTCGGCCACTCCGGTCGCCCCGGAACTCGGATCCGTGACGACCACGCCCTTCGAGAACGCGGCGATGAGGGCCGACCACTCGGTCGCAAGGTTCGGGAAGGCGGCCTGGCACGCCGCATCGGCGCCGCACCTGGCGAGCAACGTGTCGAGCGCGTGCTGGCTGGACGCCGCCAGGAGCTCCAGGACGGGGACGTCGAGCGGCGTCGAGCCGTCCATGATCGCGACGCGCACACGGTCGGCGTGCTGGCGGAGGTAGTACTGCGCGAGCTCTCCGCCGTAGGACGTGCCGTACAGGTCGATCGTCTCGTACCCGAGAGCGGCCCGGACGGCGTCGAGGTCGTCAGCCGCGACGCTGCTCGTATACATGCGCGGGTCGGCGTCCAGCCCGGCGAGGCCCTCCTTCGCCCAGGTAGAACGGCGGGCGGCGGCCTCGGTCGCGGAGAGCCCGGACGTGTCGGGGATCGCGGGCAGGGTCAGTGGGTTCGAAGCGCCGGTGCCGCGCTGGTCGACAAGGACGATGTCGTGGTTGGCGTGGACCTCGGTGTAGAGCCCGGGGAGCCACGCGAAGAACGAGGTGCTCGCATCACCGGGCCCGCCGGCAAGGGCGAACAACGGGTCGGGCCTCGCGTCTGATGCGACGGCAGGGACCACGGCCACCCTCAGCCCGATCTGCCGACCGGACGGCCTCGACCGATCCTCGGGTACCTGCAGCGTTCCGCAGTAGGCCGGGAATGAGGCCTTCACCGGGACGTCTCCGCTGATGGTGCACGGGGTCATGGGCTGCCCCGCCAGCAGATGGCCGGAGACGGTCGGAGCGGCGGACGTCCCAGGCGTCGACGTGCATCCGACCAGGAGCGCGGCGACCCCGACGATCAGACCGGCATACCGTGTCCCGATCATCACGGTGCTCCTTCCTCGCGCGGCGGCGGCGATGCGAGTGGGTGCTGCGTCGATGACCGTCAGCGCGGTGTGCGTTTCAACCCTCAAGGCTCGACCGGGGCCAGGGCGATGGCAAGAGACCAACGGGCGGAATTGATGGGACAGATGGCCCGTTGGTCATACTCGAGTCTCGCGACCACGTCAGCGCGATGCATCGTGTTGGAGGTGCCGACCACCATGAGAGACCCGACCGCCGATCCCTCGCTCGATCGGCTCCTTCGTCACATGGCGTGGGCGAACGCCGCGCTGTTCGCCCAGCTTGCCGAGCTGCCCGACGACGCGCTCGCCCTCGCCTCGCCCCGGAACGAGTGGACGGTCGCACGGATCGCCGAGCACCTGGAGAGTGCGGCGGGTCGCTATGCCGCTCGCCTGGAAGGCGTGGGCCGCCCGGAGGGGGCCACCCCGCCGACAAGGGCCGCGGAGCTCCTGGACCTCGCGGCCCGCTGCGCCGACCACGACGCGCGGATCCGCGCTCAGGCCTTCCGTCCGGACGGCCCGACCGGCTACTCCGAACCGGGGGCCGAGATGCGAGCGCGCTCGACGATCGTCGGCCAGGCGATCCACCACGCCACCGAGCACCGGGCCCAGATCGCGGGCGCCCTCGCCACGAATGGCATGGACGCCATCGACCTCGACGCCCTCGACTTGTGGGCGTACGGCGAAGCCGAGGGCCTGGGCGCGTAGCCGGCCGATGGGCCGCGGGCCCAGCCGGGCGGTCGGGCGTCGGCCCATCGCTCGGTCGTCGGCCGGAGCCCGCTCAGGCGATCGCGGACCTCGCGTCGTCCCATGGATCGTCGGGTTGATCGGCGGTTCGTCGATCCGCGCCCATCTGACGTCGAAGGAGCGCGGCGATGAGTTCCTGGTCCCGCGTCGTGAGGAACCATCGGCACCGGCACAGTCCGTCCGGGCAACCTTCGTGGGGAAGGGTCGGTGCCTGGAGCTCGTCGGCGATCTGGGCGACCCGGCGGTCGTCGGCCCGGCAGGCCTCGCAGCACGATCCTCCGCGTACTTCGGCGTCCCTTGCCACCTCGCCGATGGCCTGCAGATCCGCGGCGATGCCGTCGCGATGGAGCCTGACGACTTCGTCGGAGGGCGGGTCCGACGAGCCGGCACCCGGGGACAGGAGGCTCGCCTGTTCGTAGCGGATCCTGGCGGCTTCCTCCCACCGCCGATCCCTCGCGGCGACCCCGAACGCTCGATCGACGCTCGCCAGATACCAGGCTCGCGCTGCGGCGACGTCGCGCTCCGAGATCAACTCTCCGGCGAGATCCGGCGCTCGGTCGCCGCGCGCCCCGCTCTCGCGGGCCAGTTCGAACCAGCGATCCCGGTCGCGGGCCCAACGCTCCTCGTTGTGTCGCTCCGCTTCGAAGATCGGCAGCACGGCCTCAGCGAGGATCGCGACCCGGGCCCCGACGGATCGGACGATCATCCGCTGGCCACAGCGGGGACATCGATCGTCCGTCTCCGGCAGCTGCTCCAGGAGGACCGCGCAGTACGGGCAGCAGGCCGGCGGCTCGACGAGAACCGGATCGAGGGCCGTGACACGGGGCGTCTCACCACCAGAGTCCCCTCGTCGCTGCGCCTTGCCGGCCGCGCGGCCCGGTCGGTGCGCCTGCCGAGGCTGAGGGCGAGCCTCGGGTTCTGCGGCGTCAGGGTCCTCGGCCCGAGGATCGGCCGCGATCGCCAGGGCCTCCGGCGCGATCGGGTCGTCGAACCGTGCCGCATCCAGCGCTTGCTCGGCGGCCAACGCCTCGTAGAGCTCGTCGACCTCGGGTGGGGCCGGGAGCCCCGCATCGAACATCAGGGGCTCCGTCCCGGGTCCGCTTGCCTCGACATCCGCGCTGGGGTCCTCGAGCGGTGCGACCAGGAGCCATGGCAATGGACCCGTGGGCTCCGCTCGGACGACCGGCGGCGGCGCTCCGCCAGGCGACCCGCCATCGATCCGTCGCACGATGACGGGCCGGCGATCCGAGGCCGGCAGGTTGTCGGCCGCGTCGCCATTCGTGGCAGCAAGCCGAGCCATGACAACGCGCCGGAGGTCGTCGAGTTCGGTCTCATCGGCATCCCGCCGACGCTTCAGGATGCGTTCAAGGTGTGCCAATGCCCAACCCCCCTTGCGGGCCCGGACGTCCGCATCGTCGGATCGACGTGACGCCGAGGCCTCCCTCGATACGAGACGCTAGCACCCGGACGGTACGAATGGGTGGTTTCGACACCGCCAGAAGTACCAAAACGGGTGCGTCGGCGCACCCCTGCGGGCCATGATGTCCGGGTGCTGACCCGCCTTGACCCGCGTCGCACTCCGACCGTCGTGCTGGTGCTCGCGCCCCTTGGCTTGATCGTCCTGATCGTCTGGCTGGTCCCCGAGGCGGCGCGGATGGGCTTCGCCGGCGACCTGACCATCTATCGCGAATACGGCTCGCGTCTGCTGCAGGGGTCGGTCCCCTACCTCGACTTCGACGTCGAGTACCCGCCGCTGGCCCTTGCGCCCATGTCCCTGCCGTTGCTCGTGGCGCTCCCCGGCCGCCTCACCGAGGTCGACTACCTCTGGCGATTCACCCTCATGGAGGGAGTCCTGGCGGCTGGCGGAGGGTGGCTGATCTTCCGGGCGACCGGCGGCTCACGCACAGCGCTGGTGTGGTGGGCGGTACTGGTCTCGGTCGCCTGGGCATCCGTCGCCCTTCGATACGACCTGTGGGCCGTGCTCTGCGTCCTGGTCGCGGTCCTGTTGGTCGACCGCCGGCCTGGTGCGGCGGGAGTCGCCCTCGGGCTGGGAACGATGCTCAAGCTCTACCCGATCGTGCTTCTGCCCGTCCTGTGCGTGTATGCCATCGCCACGCGCGACCGGCCCGGGCTCGCGCGCCTCCTGGTCGGCTGCGCATCGGTCGTGGCGCTCGTCATGGCCGCGAGCCTGGGCGCTCGCTGGCCCGGACTCGCTCCAGTGGCTCCTCTACCAGGCAGACCGTGGCCTCCAGATCGAGAGCCTCGGGGCCGGGCTGCTCATGGGCCTCCATTCGCTCTTCGGCCAGCCCGTGGACGTCGTCAGGGGGTTCGGGACCATCCAGATCGAGTCGAGCGGTTCCGATCTGCTCGTTGCCGCCTCGCCGATCGCGCTCGCGGTGTTGCTCGGCGTCGTCGTCCTGGTGGCGTTCCGACGGTTCCGGCTCGACGAGGACCGGCTGGGCCAGGTGCCGAGCGCGAGCATCGTCCTGGCGTCGGTGGCGGCCATCGCCGCCGTCCTCGTCGGCAGCAAGGTCCTGTCGGTCCAGTACGTCATCTGGCTCCTACCCTTCGTGCCCTTCCTGCCGCGCCCGATGCGCTGGCTCGTCCTCGCCATCGCGGCCCTGTCGACCGCGATCTACACCGTCGACTACCAGGCGCTCCTGCACCTCGAGGCGCCGTGGATCCTCGCCCTGCTCGTCCGGAACGGCCTCCTCGTCGCGCTCCTGGCGTGGCTCGTCGCGGAGCTGTGGAGATCCGGGGGCTCGAGCGTCGTCCAGGATCGGCCGACGATCGGCGCCCTCCGTAGCGGGTCCCCGTTCCGCTGATTCCCCGAGGTGCGAGACTTCCTCCGATGGGCGATGAACCGGTGACCACCTCCACACCTCGACTGATGCGACTCGTCCCGATCCTTCAGTGGTCGAGGACGTACGACCGGAGCTGGCTCAGGGGGGACCTGCTCGCGGGCATCGCGGTCGCCGCGATGATCGTGCCGAAGAACCTCGGCTACGCCGGCATCGCCGGCATCCCGGTCGAGAACGGGCTCTATGCCGCCGCCGCGGCCGCGATCATCTATGCCCTGTTCTGCACATCTCGACACATCTCGACCGGCCCGAGCTCGTCGCTCGCGGCAGTCGCCGGCGGCGCGGTCATCGTGACCGGCCTCAGCGGCAACGAGGCGGCCCAGCTCGTGGCCGCGATCGCCGTCGCTACCGGGGCCCTGTTCCTCCTGGTCGCCGTCCTGAAGCTCGGCTGGATCGCCAGCTTCCTCTCGCGAGCGGTCGTGACCGGCTTCCTTGCCGGCGCCGCGATCGACGTCGTGATCGGCGAACTGCCGAAGCTCACTGGGACGTCCGCGGACGGCGTGAATGCCTGGCAGGAGTTCGCATCATGGGTGCGCGGCCTGGGTGACCTCAGCCCGACAACGTTGCTGGTCGGCCTCGTCGCCCTTGGGGTGATCCTCGGGCTTCGGTTTGCGGTTCCCAGGATCCCGGGAGCACTCGTTCTCGTCGTCGGCGGCCTGGTCGGCTCGGTGGTCTTCGACCTGGGAGCACACGGGGTCGCCCTGGTGGGCCCGGTGCCGCGCGGTCTGCCGCTTCCGCAGGTGCCATCGCTCGAGGTCGTGTCGAACAACCTCCCGGCGATCGTCATCGCGGCCATCGCGCTCCTGCTGATCGGGTTCTCCCAGACCGCGGGCGATGCCCAGGCGTTCGCCACGAGGCATCGCTACCGCATCGACCTGAACCAGGAATCGGTCGCCCAGGGGATGGCCAACCTCGGCGCCGGTGTCTTCCAGGGCATGCCGGTGTCGACGAGCCTCTCGGCGAGCTCGCTGAACGAGTCCGCCGGGGCCAGGACGCCGGTCGCCTCACTCGCCACCGGAGGGATCGTCCTCGCCACCCTGATCCTGCTCGCGCCGCTCTTCTCGCAGCTGCCCAAGGCCGTCCTCGCCGCGATCATCATCGACGCCGTCGTCTTCGGGATGATCGACCTCGCCGAGTTCCGACGGCTCCGGCGGGTGAAGCGATTCGACTTCTGGATCGCGATGGCGGCGGTCATCGGCGTGCTGTCGGTGGGCGTGCTCCTCGGCGTGGTCGTCGGGATCGTGCTGTCCCTGCTCTGGCTCATCCACGTCGCGACCCGGCCGTCGATGCCGATCCTGGGTCGCGAAGGGGGCACCCAGGTGTACCGCGATATCGACGAGCACCCTGACGACGAGACCGACCCGGGCGTGGCGGTCATCCGCATCGACGGTGGCCTGTTCTTCGCCACGGCCGGGGCGCTGGACGAGCGCGTCCGCGCGATCCTCGGAAGCCAGCCCGGCCTGCATTCCCTCGTGCTCGACCTCGAGGGCGTGAACTTCGTGGACTCGCAAGGTTCGGCGAAGCTGACGGAGCTGGTCGAAGTGACCGACGCGGCCGGCGTGGAGCTCCGCCTGGCCCGCCTGAAGCCTGATGTTTCCGGCGTCCTGGCGGCGGACGGGCTCATCGACCTGATCGGGCAGGACCGGATCCACGGCAACGTCCACCGGGCCGTGGAGGCGGCGCAGGCAGCAGACGCCAGATCGCGATCCGACCTGGCGCAGCCGCGTTCGACGTAGTCCAGCGGAGACGGTCGTGCCCCAGCTCGCGCTCGTTGCCCTGGCGATCCTCGGGTACGCGCTGACGGCCGTCCGGCTCGACCGACTATCGATCAGCGGTCCCGTCGTCCTCGTGACGGTGGGGGCGCTGCTCGGGCCTGCGGGCGTCGGCGCGGTCTCCGCGCCGGCGACGTCCGAGCCGATCCGTGTGCTCGCCGAACTGACCCTGGCGCTCGTCCTGTTCTCGGATGCGTCGACGATCGGGCTGAGGGAGGCCGGCGGCATCGCCTGGCTCCCGGGACGGTTGCTGGCTTTCGGGCTGCCGCTGACGATCGCCGCCGGGGCGCTGGTCGGGTGGCTCCTGTTCCCAGCCCTCGGCGTCGGCTTCGCCCTCGTCCTGGGGTCGATCCTGGCGCCGACCGACGCGGCGCTCAGTCTGCCCGTGCTGCTCGACCGCGCGATCCCGGTCCGGGTCCGCCGCGCGATCAACATCGAGAGCGGCCTGAACGATGGGATCGCCGCGCCATTCGTGACCCTGTCTCTGGCGATGGCTGTGGCCGAAGAGACCGCGGGGAACCAGAACTGGCTCATCGTGTCGGCCGAGGAGATCGGCCTGGCGATCGTCGTCGCGATCGTCGTCGG
Organism: uncultured Chloroflexia bacterium; assembly: GCA_963744115.1. Lineage (GTDB taxonomy): Bacteria > Chloroflexota > Limnocylindria > Limnocylindrales > CSP1-4 > Chersky-267. The sequence goes on from CAVUSI010000003.1 coordinate 492,149, forward strand.
CGGTCTTGGCGGTCGCTTCACGAGTGAAGCCCGCAGGCGGGGCTGGGCCTCGCAGGCGTCCGAGTCCCTCGCGGTCGTTGCGCTGGCGATCGCCGCGTATGCGGGCGCGACGGCCGTCGGCGGGAACGGCTTCGTGGCTGCGTTCGGGGCCGGGATCGCCTTCCGGACGGCGACCCCACGCTCGGAGCCGTCCGTCGAGTTCGCGGAGTCGATCGGGCTGGCTGCGTCGTATGTCGTGTGGCTGATGTTCGGGGTCGGACTCGCCGGTCCGGTGATCCGTGCCGGGCTCGACCCGGCGCTCATCGGCTACGCTCTTCTCAGCCTGACCATCGTGCGGATGGTCCCGGTGGCCATCTCGCTCATCGGTGCGCGTCTTCGGCCCGACACGGTCGCGCTGATCGGCTGGTTCGGGCCGCGCGGCCTCGCCTCGGTGGTCTTCCTGCTGGTCGCGTTCGACGAGCTGGGTCCGGCGCATCCGGCCACCGACACGCTCGTCCGGGTCGTCACCTGGACCGTCCTGCTGTCGGTCTTCCTCCATGGACTGAGCGCGGGTCCGGTCGGCGCCTGGTACGGACGACGGATCGCTCGGGCGGCAGCGAGCGATTGGGAGCGTGGCGGTGCCGATGAGCCTCGGGTCAGCCGCCGCCATTCGTGGGTCAGACCGCCGAGCCAGGGCGACTGAGACCAGGGATCACACAGAGGGGAAGCGGCAGGCTCTCACGCCCAAGCAGCAGGTTGGCGCTGAGCACGGACGGGAAGTGGAGCGGGAGATGGGGTTCGAACCCGCGACCTTCTACTTGGGAAGCGTCGCGTCGCGATGGGCATCGCGGGGCCACTGGACCCATCACAACCAGCCCCGGGTCTTGAAGAACACCCACAGGATGATGCTCGTGAGCAGCATGAGTCCGAGGGCCATCGGATAGCCGAGGTCCCAGCCCAGCTCCGGCATGCTTTCGAAGTTCATGCCGTAGACCGTCCCGATCAGCGTGGGGGCGAAGAGGATGGCGGCCCAGGCCGAGACGCGCTTGACGTCCTCGTTCTGGTCGTAGCTCGCCTCGGTCATCCGCTTGATCTCTTCGTTCTGCGCCTGGTTCACGAGCGTGGCGTTGACCGTCAGGATGTCGGACAACATCTGTCGGAAGCTCGAGACACGCTCGGCGACCGTCGTGGCGTGGTCAGCGACGTCGCGCAGGTAGCGCTGCAGGTCTTCGTCGGTGGCGTACTTATCGAAGCCGGCCGTGAGGTTCTCCAGAATGCCGAGGAGTGGCTGTGTCGCGCGCTGGAACTCGATCACCTCCTGAGACAGCTCGTAGATCCGTCGAGAAACGTTCGGGTCGCCGCGGAACACCTGCGTCTCGATCTCGTCGATGTCCTTCTGGAGCCCGGCGATGACCGGTGCGTAACCATCGACGACACCATCGAGGATCGCGTAGAGCACCGCCTCCGGGCCGCGCGCGAGGAGTTCCGGGTCGTCCTCCATCCGGTGCCGGATGGCGCCGAGGTCGGGCGTTCGACTGTGGCGGACGGTGATGACGAAGTTCGGTCCGACGAAGACGTGGATCTCTCCGAACTCGACCTCTTCAACGTCGTCGAGGTACGTCGCCGCGCGAAGCACGACGAACAGGGTGTTCCCGTAGCGCTCCACCTTCGGTCGTTGGTGGGCGACGATCGCGTCCTCGACGGCGAGCTCGTGTAGGCCGAATTCCTCGGCGACCGGGAGGAGCTGCGCTTCAGCCGGCCGGAACATGCCGATCCAACCTATCGTCCCGCGCTGCTCGCGCAAGCGACGGGCCGTCTCGGCGACGGTCGGCGGGGTGTCGATCCGGACCCCGCCGCGATAGATCGCGGCGTCGACCATGCTCTGCTCGACGGGCAGTGCCACATCCTCGGGGCGGGTCTCCATGGAGACCTCAGGGGCTGGCTCCTGACTCCGATCGGCCACGGCTCGAGTCCGACGCGTCAGGCGTTGGAAGCGCGAACGTCGATCGGTCATATCCGCCCTCTGGTGCGACCGTGACAGCGATCCTGGGTCGCTTCTTCGGATGGTTGGCGGCTTGGCCGGGAGATCGGCCCCGCCGCCAGGCGGCGTCGGCGATCCGAACGGCAGGCGACCACCCGGAGCATATGTCGCGCGCCAGGCCACTGCCGCGCCGTCTTGGCGATGCCAAGTTCCTGGTCCAGCAAGCAGTCGCTGTGCCAGTCACCAGAGGCTAATCGTGCGTTCATCTGGGAGTTGCTCTGGCGCCACGCCCGGCCGACGCGGCAGCAACGGATACGAGCAAGCAGTAGCTGAGTTCGTGCTTAGAAGACGGGATTGGAGCGGGAGACGGGGTTCGAACCCGCGACCTTCTGCTTGGGAAGCAGACGCTCTGCCAACTGAGCTACTCCCGCTCGGGAGGACGCGATTGTATCCGAGCCTCCGGTGAGAGCCAACTCGACGGGCCGTCGTTCATAAGGTCCCTCGGGTGGGACTATCGGTCGATTCAAGTCACCCCTGCTGCGGATTCAGTGGCGTCCTGCGATGTAATTCGGCCTAAGCGCTGTGGCAGGAGCGTGGATGCCGAGCGTATCCGATCGATCCTAGAGCTCGGAGATCCGACCGCGGGAACGACTCTCGGTGGACGCCCGACAGCTTTCATCCACGCGAGTGCCACACATGTATCAGTCCGGAGCGGGGTGAGCCGGACCTCCGCTTCCCACGGGAGGCCTTATGACCCCGACGTCGCCGCCGGAGGTGTCTGTGCCCTGGCGCGTCTCGCCAGCGCCACCAGGAAGCCGCTCCCCTCGACCGTCAAGGTTGACGCGATGACGGCGACGAGGATTGGCGCCGTCTGCAAAGGGCCGATCTGGGTCACGAAGGCAGCCGGTGATCACCGCGACCGTGAGGACGACACCCATGGCCAGGCCGGCAGCGACGACTACCAGGCCCACACCCACGTGCTTGCCGAGCTGAGAAGCGGATGCCCGGCGTTGCTAGCTGGGCCTGCCATCAGTCACCTCTCACGAGGACCGACGTGCGACCCTCTTTCGAGGTCGATGCTAGTCGGTCGGATACGTTCGGATGCCCCGGACCAGGCCGGGGCACGCTGAACTTGGCGTCGGACGCGCCTCGCAGGACAGGCGCCACCACTCGCGATGGAAGGGCTCCGCTGGGCGCCACGGGTTCGAAGAGGCTATCTGGTGAACCGGGCCGGCCGCAGCCCGTCCGCGCCGGAATCTGGATGCATCGACGATCCTGTGCGGGACATCGACCGGTACGCGTGCAATGGTACCGTCCCAGCACTGTCCAGATTACGGAAAGACTGGCAGCGCCGATCGTCGACTCGAGACCCGCCCGGCCTCGCGAACATGCATGACGTTCGACGGCACACCCGCACAGTTCGCCAACGGTCACCCGGAGGAGGGGTTCCAACATGACCAGGTCGATCTCACACGAGGGCGAGCCAGTCCTCGAGTATTTCGCGCGCAGAACGGCCTCGGCTCGGCTCGCCGACATGCAGTTCGACGACGTCAATCTCGAGTACCGGCGCCTCTTCAGCGAGGTCTGGGGGACCTTCCTGTTGGTCCTCGTGGCGGCCGGCGGTGGCGTGATCGGAGCGACCGCGTTCGGCAGTGATCTGACCCTACCGATGAAGGCGCTTGCCCCGGGCATGATGGTCATGGGCGTCATCTTCTTCATGGGCACCATCTCGGGCGCGCACCTCAATCCGGCCGTCACCCTCGCCTTCGCGGTTCGCGGCAACTTTCCCTGGCGCCGGGTCCCGGGCTACATCATTGCCGAGGTCGTCGGGGCCGTTCTGGCCGCCCTGTTCCTGAATGCCATGTACGGCGGCATCCTCAACGGCGCGACCGAGCCGACGCCGTCGGTCACGCCGCTCGTGGCGGTCCTGACTGAAGCCGTGCTCACCCTCGGGTTGGTCAGCGTGATCCTGGGCACCGCCTCGGGTGCGCGCAACGTCGGCATCAACGGGGCGATCGCCGTCGGGGCGTACATCGGACTCGTGTCGGTCTGGGGAGCGCCGGTCACCGGCGCCTCGATGAACCCTGCCCGCTCCCTCGCCCCGATGCTGGTCGGCGGCGACCTTTCGAACTACTGGATCTACCTGGTCGGACCGCTCCTCGGCGCGATGATCGCCGTGTTGTTCGAGTTCATCCTCAAGGGCAAGGCCACCAAGGCCGGTGCCGAAGCTGCCCAGGGCATCCTCGATGAGGACCCGACCGGCCTGTGACGAGCGAACGCGATGAGCAGCGTGATGGCGAGACCACCTCCCTAGGGCCGGATAGGGGAGGTGCCATGGCGATGCCCGGACCGTCGAGGAGGGCCTACGTCGGCCTCGGCGTGGCCGCCGCGGTGCTCGGGGTGGCGACCGCCGTCGGCGTCTGGCTGTTCAACCAGGCGTTCGGGCTGGTGCATCGCGTGGTCTTCGACGGGGTCGCCGACGCGCTCGCACCGCTCGGCGCCTGGACCCTGGTCCCGGTCGTCGCGGCCGCCGGCATCGTCGTCGCGGTGGTCGTGCGGTTCGCGCGGCCGGAGCCGCTCGCGGCGCTTCCCCACATCATCGACGGCATCGCCGAACACGACGGCCGTCTGAACGGCCACAACGCCGCGGTCGCGATCAGCGGGGCCGCAGTCGGTATCGGGTTCGGGATGCCGCTCGGAGCCGACACCCCGTCGGCCATGATCGGCGGCCACCTCGCCTCTACCGTCGCCACCCGGCTCGGCTGGCCGCACCCGTTCGTCCTCGCCCTGATCGTGGCGGGCGTCGCCGCCGGCATCTCGTCCACGTTCCTCGCACAGCTCGCCGCAGTCGTGTTCGCGTTCGAGGTGGTCCTCGGCGGCTTCGGCGGGATCGTGTTCGTGGTCCCGACGCTCATCGCCGTCGGCATCGCCGGCTTCGTCAGCTACGAGCTGGTCGGCACACCCGCGACCTACCCGGTTCCGCTGCCGGCCATCCACTGGGATGCGACTCTGCTCCTGTATCTCGCGCCCGCGGTCTTTGCCGGGCTCGCGGCGATCGCATACGTCAACCTCCTGCAGGCGTCGAAGCCGCTCTGGACACGCGTACCGATGCCGCCGATCGGCCGGATGGTCGTCGCGGGGGCGCTCGTCGGTCTCGTGGCCATCTGGCTGCCGGAGGTCATGGGAACGGGGACCGCGACGATGAAGGACCTGTTCGGCGGCGCGACCATGCCCTTGGCGACTCTGCTCGTGCTCGCGGTCGCGGAGACGATCCTGACCCCGGCCAGCCTCGGGTCCGGCTTCGTCGGGGGGGTCATCGGGCCGTCGATGCTCATCGGCTCGACGCTCGGGTCCGCCGTCGGGGTAGTCGTCATCACGATCTTCCCGGACCTCAGGCTGTCGCCGGTCGTGTTCGCGATGGTCGGGACGGCGGCGATGCTTGCCGGGAGCTTCCATGCCCCGATCTTCGGGGCCCTGATGATCTTCGAGATGACCGGCAGCTACGAGATGCTGGTCCCGCTCGTCATCGCCGCCGCGATCGGCTATGCGCTGGCTCGGCCATTCCAGGGCGGCTCGGCTTACACGATCGCGCTCCACGGACAGGGGATCTTCCTCGAGCCCGGCGTCTTCCGACGGATAACCCGCTAGAGGTCGCGCATCAGCCCGCCGCGTCGCGTTCGACGCATACCTCGAGGAGGCGGAGATCGCCATCGAGCACAGCACCTGGGCGCTGACGACTCGGCCGAACGCCCAGGCTCAAGGATCCGCAACGCGATCCTGGCGAGCATGATGGCGATGCGGACGATCGCTGGAGGTGCCCGCACGCGGGTCCAGCGTGCTCCACGGCCGGTCGGGTGGTCGTCGTGGCGGGATCGTCGGCTCGAGCGATGCGCGGTCCCATTGCCCCAGCTCTGCCCCCGCCTCGTAGACCGAATGAAAGAACGCGAGCGCGGCGGCGTCAGGATCGGCGCCCTTGCGAACGACGTCGTACGGCAGCAGGAACTCGCCATACCGTGGGTCGAACTTCGCCTCGGCCGGCTGGATGCGGGCGGTGCGGTAGCCCTCGGGTTCCGGGTATGCGTAGGCGTAGAACATCGGTCCCGAACCCCCGCCGGCGGGCCACCAGCCGACGCTGACCTCCTCGCGGGAATAGGCCTCCTCCATCACCCAGTCCGGACAGTTGGGAGCTCCGCCGGGGTGACGCGGGGCCGGCCGGCCCGAGTAGCGCGCCGTCGCCAGGTCGAAGCTGCCCCAGAAGAACTGGACCGGGCTCGCCTTGCCGACGAACCCGCTCTGATACGACCGCATCACCCGGTCGGCCTGGAGCAGCCCGCGCCAGCAGGCGTGCGCGTGACGCGGGTCGTACGTCGCGTGCCGATCATCTTCCTCGAACCGGATCGCATCGGCCACCTCCACGGGCCGCGACCAGACCCGCACGTCGATGCCGATGCCGCGCAGCCCAGCCATGAACTCCCGATAGAAGGTCGCGACCGACTTCGGCTCCAACGCGATCTCGAACGAGCGGCCATCGCTGTCCGTGGTTTGCAGGAGATGATCGCGGAAGTCGAAGTCGATCTGGAACTGGCCGTCTCCGTACGGGATCCCGGACGTGGTGAGCCCACGGGCGCTGACGTACAGCGTCGTGTGCCACCAGTGGTTGAGCGGCGCCGCCAGCGCCATCCGCACCTTGCCGACCATCTGGGTCCACAGGTGGAGGGTGTCGATCGTCGGGCCCCACTCGCGCCACGGGAGCTCCGGCCAGTCCTGCGCGGCTTCGGTCGGGGCTGAGCCGGTCATCGATCGGCCTCCCGCGATGGAGAACGCGGCACGGCTTCCGGCTCCGCGAAGCGCCGCTCGGTCAGCTCGACGGCCCACGCCCGCAGACGATCCAGGTGCTCCGCGTAGTGATCGACGCCGGACTTGCGGATCCACCAGGCGGCCTCGTCCGACGGTTCCCGGAGCGCGTGCCACTCGGTGACCATCCGGCTGCGCCCAGCATTGGCCTGGATCCAGGCGACCTCCCAGGGCTGGTGGGCCATGGCCGCCAGGAACCGGGCGTTGAGGCCATCGACGTCGACGTCGTGACCCTCGTACGTCCCGGCACTCATCTGCTCGAACTGCCTCTCCGCCTCGGCCAGCCAGGTCCCGAGGTGGCCGACGAGATCGCGCACGCTCCAGTCCGGGTCACGCTGGTAGCCGGGCTCGAGGACCTCGGCGCCGTTCAACGAACGGACGAGCGCAGTGATCTCGTACCAGCCGCGCCGCTCGGCGTCGATCTCGCGGGCGTACGGATGGTCGAGGTGGTCCGCCGGGTCCGGTTCGGCCATGCTCATGAGGCGGTCGCGAACTCGCCCTCGAGGGGCAGTCCGGCGTCCTCCCAGTCGAGCAGGCCGCCCGAGTAGCGCCGCACGTTGCGATAGCCGCGGCGGACGAGGTCGCGGTAGAGGGCGACGCTCGAGAGGCAGTCGACCTGCGAGCAGTAGACCACGACGTCGTCGTCGGGCCCGACGGCCGCGTAGAGGTCCTCCGGGGTGTCGAAGTGGAGCGAGCCCGGGATGTGCTTGGCGTCGAACGCCCAGCGGTTGAGGGCCATGATGAGCTTGAAGTCGTCGCCTCGGTCGAGCTTCGCCTTGAGGTCCTCGCGATCGATCGTGCGGACCGGTTCGGTTCCCAGGGCGGCGTTCGGGTGGGGCTGACCGGCGGTCTCGTCCATCGTGGCCATCGTGCGGTCAGTGCGGGCGTCGCGGCCAGTCAGCGGGGCCGCTGGGCGGTACGTCTGGATCGATGTCGTAGCCGGCCGCCATCACGTGCCTCCTCGGGCACAAGGTTAGCGCTTCCTCCGACGGGGAGGATGCGGCCGGCCGCGACGCGGCCTACGGTGCGATGGTCCGAGTCGACTCGCGCAGGGTCGACCTGCCCCGGCCCGTCCTGGGCTTCGCGACCCGGGTCTCATCGATGAGGCGCGTGACCTCGTCCTAGGAGGCTGCTCGCACCGACCGCACGAGGAGATGTCTGATGACCCAGCCCACGACCTCAGGAACGACGTCAGCAGATGCCTCAGACGATACCGTCGTCGTCGAAGCACAGGTTGCCGACGATCAAGGTGTGCTCGCCGAGGGCGCGGTCGCCGCTCAAGGGCCTCATTCGCTCATCGTCGCCCGATTCGCCGACCCGACTCTGGCGTTGAGCGCTTATGACGATCTCATCGACGCCGAGGTCGCGGGCCTCCTCGAGGTCGACGGTGTCCTCGTGGTCAAGGCGGACGAGAGCGGCAAGCTCCACGTCCAGAAGATGACCGACCACAGTACCCGAACTGGCCTCAAGTGGGGCATCGTCGGGGGTGTCGTCGCGGCGGTCTTCCTGCCTGCGACGATCGTCGCCGGCGCCGTCGCGCTCGGCGTCGCCGGCGCGGCGGCCGGCAAGGCCCGCAACCTCCACCACCGGGTCGAGGTCGAGAAGGAGCTCGCCGGGGTCATCACGCCGGGCAGCTCCGGGATCCTCGCGCTCGTCTCGGCGATGGATGCCGACGCCGTCGCGCAGAAGATGCCGGAGGCCGAGCAGGTCAAGACGGTCCCGGTCGACGAGGAGACGGCCGGGGACATCAAGGCGGCCGCGACCGCGACGGCGCACGACGGATCCGCGATCCCAGTCTGAGTTCGCGGCGGGCAGGGCCCGTTCGGCGAGCGACCGACGCCGAACATCGGGAAGCATGGTCGAAGGAGACACAGGACATGGCAGAGAAGCACGTGACCGGCCCGATCCAGGTGTTCGTGGTCGGCTTTGACAAGTTCGAGGCGACTGGCCGGATCATGGCCGAGCTGCGCCGGGCGCGGAAGCGCGGCGTCATCCGCCTCGTGGATGTCATCTTCGTCCAGAAGAACCGGCAAGGCGACATCGAGAACTCGATGCATATGACCGACCTGTCCGAGACAGAGCGGATGCGCCTCGGCTCGATCGCCGGCGGGCTGATCGGGCTGCACGCGGGCGGCGTGACCGGGATGGTCAAGGGCGAGGCGCTGGGTGCACTCGCCGTCGCCGAGCGCGACGCCGGACTCTCGGTGGACCGGATGCAGGAGCTCGCCGAGGCGATCCCCGCGGGCAGTGCGGCCGCGATCCTCGTGATCGAGCACCACTGGGCGGCGAACCTCCGCGACGCGATCGTCGACGCCGGTGGCCGGACGCTCATGCAGGCGATGCTGGCGCCCGACGCTCTCGCGATCGTCGGTGACGAGCTGCGGGTGAAGATGGAGGCCGAGGACGCGATCGAGGCCGCCGAGGAGGTCAAGCTGGCCGCCGCCATGGAGATCGCCCAGACCCTCGTCGAGGCCGAGCTGATCGAGGACGCAGCCATCGCCGAAGCGGCCGATGTCGTCGCCACAGCGCTCGCCGTCGAGGATGCCGCAGCAGAGGACGTCGTCGACACGCTGTTCGCGGCCGAGCTCATCGAGGAGTCCGCCAAGGAGGAGGCCGAGAACGTCGTCAAGATGTCCCTCGACGTCGAGGAGGCGGCGACGGAGGAGGCCGAGGAGACCGTGGCCGCGGCCGACGAGATCGAGGCCGCCGCGGCGCTCCGCGCCGTCCGCGCGCTCATCGCTGCCGACCTCATCGAGCGAAAGGCGGCCCAGGATGCGGTCGACGCGCTCGTCGCGGCCGACATGATCGAGCAGGAAGCGGCCGACGAGGCGCTCGCGTCCGTCCTCGCCGCCGAGGAGGTGGGCGCCGGAGTTGGCTGAGCCGGTCAGAGCGCGATCGAACGCGCCGAATGAATAGGCAGGAAAGAACGAAGGAGATCCTGAGATGACCGATACGAAGGACAAGGCCGCCCAGCAGGACGAGCCGGTCGAGGCGGCCGCCGCCGTGGTCGGTGAGGACGGCAGCGTGCAGGCATTAGGAGCTGTTGCCGTGCAGGGCAACCAGGCGATCGTCGTGGCCCAGTTCGCCGACATGGACTCCGCCAAGAACGCCTATTACGCACTGCTCGATGCCGAGGTCAAACGCGCCATCGACATCGATGGTGTCCTGGTCGCCAACGCCGACTACCAGGGCAAGGTGCACATCCAGAAGATGACCGATCACAAGACCCGCAACGGGTTCCTGTGGGGTGCCGTCGGCGGCGCGGTCATCGGCCTGATCTTCCCACCCACCATCCTCGCCGGTGCCGTGGCCGTCGGCGTCGCCGGTGCCGCGGTCGGCAAGGCGGGCAACGTGCTCATGAAGAGCGACGTGGCCGACGAGCTCGCTTCGGTCATCGCTCCCGGGACCTCGGGCATCGTTGCGCTCGTGTCCATCGCGGCGGTCGACGCCGTCAAGCAAACGATCCCTGACGCTAAGGTCGTCAAGACCGCACCGGTGAGTGACGAGACCGCCGATGCGGTCAAGCAGGCCGCCAAGGCTGCCGGCGACGCGTCCGCCACCTGAGGTTATCGGGCGGGCGACCGTCCGCAACGAACAGGCCGCACACGGTGGCGGCCCGGGTCCTGTCGAGCGACCCGGGCCGCCACCGATTCATGCAGGGCCGCCGATCGTGTGCCTAGCGGGCTGGCCACGTTCGTCCTACTGGGCTGGGCACGTCGTCCCGAGCGCGGACTGGACGCCGGAAGCTGCCGTCTTCAGCTGCTCGATCGCCGTCTTGACCGCAACGAGCTTGGCGCCGAGGCTCGGCTGATCGCCGAGCTCGGTCAGCGTGGTCTGGAGCGCCTGGGCGGAGGCCAGCATCTCGCTGACCGGCTGGCCTGCGAGCTCGTGCCCTGACGCATCGAGGGCCTGAGCCGCCGACTGCACGTCGGTGAGGGCCGCTGCCACGCCGCTCACGCCGACATCCGTTAGCTTGAGATCGGTGAGCGCGGTCATGGAGACGCGGAGGCGTGCCGCGTCGGCACAGATCGCGGCCGGACCTGAAGCGGCGGGTACGGTGATGCCTCGGGCGCGGCCGGCGTTGGCGATGTCGTCGGTGCGGCGACGAGGCACCTGCGCAAGCGGCGACGGCGAGGGACACGAGGAGGACGGGGGCGAGGAGGCGAAGGCGAGCGGACATCAGGGTCTCCGAAATGGATGGGTTGGACTTGACGTCAGCTCGCGGACCGCGCCGCGAGGACGGTCCGGATCGGGTCGAAACCACGGCCACCATCTGGACGACGCCACGCTAGGCCCCTTCGCAGCCGGCTGCATCCTCCGCGTCGGAGGAGGTAGGATGCCACCCTGAACAACGGGCTCGATCGGTGGACCGGGCCGGCCAGCCGGTGGACCTCATGCCCCCTTCCACGTCCCTTGTCGAGATCGAAGCGATCGAGCGTGGAAGCCTCATCGGCAGCGAGGGCGCGATCGGTCCGCTCGATCCACTCATCGAGGCCAGGCTCGTCATGCCGCGCCGGCATGTCGGGACGCTGCGCCGGACGAGGCTGCTGCGCCAGCTCCGGTCGGCCCGCGACCGACCCGTCGTCTCGATCGTGGCGCCTCCCGGCTACGGCAAGTCGAGCCTTCTCGTCCAGTGGGCCACCGAAGACTCAAGGCCGGTCGCCTGGTTGACGGCCGACGACAGTGACAACGACCCGGTCGTGTTCCTCACGGATCTCGCGGCCGCGATCGATCGCCTCGTCCCGCTCGATCGAGAGCTCCTTAGCGCGATCGTGGCGGACACGGTCTCGCACCGGACCGTGGTCGGGCGATTGCTGGCTGGCATGTCCCGACCCCCGGAGTGCGTCCGGATCGCCATCGACGATGGGCACCGGATCACCTCGAGGGCGTGCCTCGACGTCCTTGCGGAGCTGATCGGGCACCTGCCGGAAGGGTCGCAGGTGGCGATCGCGGCACGCGCACGGATGCGCCTCCCGTTCGCTCGCTGGGCCGCTGAGGGTTCGCTGCTCGAGATCGGTCCAACGGAGCTGGCGATGGACGAGCACGAGGCCGTCGGGCTGGGACGCGAACTCGCGGCGCGAGTGCCGACGGAAACGGCGGCGCGTCTCACCCGAGAGACCGAGGGGTGGCCGGCTCTGCTAGCGCTCGCGATGCTCGGAGCCAAGGCGTCGCCGGGGACATCTGAGCGGATGGACGCCAGCACCGACCGCGTCATCGATGACTACCTGCGATCCGAAGTGCTTGAGCGCCGGTCCTCGGCAGAGATCACGTTCATGACCCGGACGTCGATCCTCGACCAGCTGCCCGCGTCGCTCTGTGACGTCGTGGCGGATCAACAAGGCTCGACCGAGGTCCTGCGTGGACTTGCAGGCTCGACACTGCTGATTGATGTGTATGGGGGCTCGTACCGCTACCACACGCTCCTGCGCGACTTCCTTCAGCGCGAACTCGTGGTCCGCGAGCCTGATCGGGTGACCGCCATCCACCGGCGAGCCGCCGCGTGGTATGAGGCGAACCACGCCATCGAGCGCGCCGTCGATCACGCCTTCGCCGCAGGCGACCCCGAGCTCGTCGCCACGCTCGTCGGCAAGGGCTTCGTCCGATATCACTGGTCCGGTCACCGAGCGACGATCCGGGCCTGGGCAAGGCGTTTGGGAGCGGATGCTCTCGAGGCACGGCCATGGCTGGCCGTGCTGGCAGCCTGGGAGGAGATCGCCGCGGGCGATGTCGCGGCGACGATCCGTTTCGCGGATCTCGCCGAGCGGGGTCGGTTCGAGGGCAGGCCGCCAGACGGCACGGGTTCGTTCGAGGCTGGGCGGGCGATGCTTCGAGCCGCCATGGTCCGCCACGGGGCAGACGACGCGTTGGCGAATGCCACCCGAGCGGTCGAGCTCGAGGGGGACGTCGGCTCCTGGCGGGACTTCGCATTGTGGCAGATGGCCTTCGCGCGCATCACGGTCGGCGATCTGGCAGGGGCAGACGCAGCGTTGGCCGATGCGATCGTCGCGGCCCGAACATCGGGAGACTTCGCGGTCCTGTATTGCGTGCTCGGGCATCGCGCCCTAGTCGCAGGTGAACGGGGTGCCTGGGATGCCGCTTCTGCCCTCGTCGCGGAGAGCGACGCGATCGACCCGGCACCCCAGATCGACGGGTACCTTTCGAGCGTCCCTTCGCGCGCGGTCCGCATCTGGCTGATGATCCACCACGGTGACGCGGCTGGAGCGCGTCGGGAGCTCGCTCGCGCGACGGGTCTGCGGCCGCTCCTGACCGCCGCAGCTCCCGGCGGGGCTGTCCAGCTCCTCCTGGCGTTCGCCCGCGCGCATGTCGCGATCGACGACCCGGCCGGTGCGCGCGCCCTGGTCGCGCAGGCAAGCGACGTGATCCGCGATCGGCCCGACCTTGGTGTCCTGCCTGCCGAAGTCGACGCCATCCGGGCGGTCCTCGCAGCACGGGGGCCGGGGCTCGGCACGGGTGCCACCGGCCTCACCGTCGCCGAGCTGCGCGTCCTTGCCCTCCTTCCCTATTACCTGTCGTTCAAGGAGATCGGGCAGCGACTCGGCGTCAAGGAGACGACGATCAAGTCCCAGGCGCTCGCGATCTACCAGAAGCTTGGCGCGGCGACTCGCAGTCACGCGGTCGACCTGGCGGTCGAGGCCGGGCTCCTCGAGCGCTTCTGGCCGGCCGCGGCACCCCTGCCGCCGAGGATGGCGTCCTCCCGGGATTGACGACAAGCGACGTCGAGCGTCTCCTCCGAACGGGAGGATGTCCCCGCGGCCGGGAACGGCCGAAATAGGGGTGCGCTCCTCCCACGGCACGCGGGTGTAACCACGGGCGCCCGGTCCTCCATGCCGGTCAGCTCCGACAAGGACACGTCGATGACCGAGGATGAGTCTCTGAGTGGTGGATCGGATCCGGGACCCGAGGCGGATCCGACCACACCCGGGGGTGATCGTCCGGACCCCGAGGGCGATCAGGCTCCCGGACATCGACGTCGCCCGCCGGCCGTCACGGTCGTCGCGGTCACCTACCTCGTGCTTTCCGTCGCCTGGGCGGTGATCACGATCAAGGTGTTGATCTCCGCCCACATCCTGCTCTCGCCGGGCGGCGGCCTCGTCGACACGGAGTCCGTCCGAAGCGAGTTGACGCTCCTCGGCGGCATCGTGGCGATCCGGCAGGCGGCTGTCGGCGTGACCGCCTTCGTGGCCGGCATCGCCCTCCTCCGGATGCACCCGCGTGGTTGGCTCCTGGGCATGGTCGCCGCGGTCATCGTCCTCGCTGTGCAACTCGTGTCCTGGTACGACACGACGCCGAACTACCTCCTCATGACCCTCGCCGCCGCCGTGGTCCTCCTCATGAACCAGACCGAGGTGCGTGACGCCTTCGGCGAGGAAGCGACGGCGTGAGCGACACCGTGGGGTCGCCTGACCCCGGCCCAGGCGACTTCGGTCCCGTCGCGATCGCCTTGGAGCCCGCCACCGATCGGGACGCGGACCTGGCGCTCCTGCGTCGGTACGAGCCGATCGTCCACTACACGAAGGGCGAGCTGTTCTTCCCCACCGACGTCGACGAGTACGTCGCCCGGAGCTCACTCTGGGCGCACCGCCCGAGCACCGGTCGGAATGAGCTCCTCGTCCCCGCCGGGGACCTGTCGGTCGCCAACCTGGCCGAGCCTCGCACGACCGAGTTCGGCGCCGTCGAGTTCCTCCGGCGCGTCGAGGACGTCGACCTGGCGACACAGGCGCGTGCTCTGATCGCCGGATCGGCGCAGGATCTCCCCGAAGCCGAGCGGTTCCACCCCGGCGCGGGTCGGCTGGCGCGGGTCGGCTACGTCTCCCGCCTGATCGACGCCGTCTTCACGCTCAGCCTGCTCGTCCGGGGCCACACGCCGGGCGCCGTCGTGGCGGCCTCTGCCCGGGCATATCGCGCCGCGCTCACCAAGGACGAGCGGTACGTCTACTACGGCCGGGTGGTCCGGGGCGGCGGATGGGTCGCCCTGCAGTACCGCTTCTTCTTCTACTTCAACGACTATCGCTCGACGTTCGACGGCGTCGACGATCACGAGGCCGACTGGGAGATGGCCCTCGTGTACCTGTCGACCGATCCTGATGGCGAACTCAAGCCCGAGTGGGTCGCCTACGCCTGCCACGACTTCAGCGGTGACGATCTGCGGCGGCGCTGGGATGACGACGAAGGGCTTATCCGGGTGGGCGATCACCCGGTGATCTTCGCCGGGGGTGGGTCCCACGCCTCCTACTTCAAGCCCGGCGAGTACATCCTGCAGATCGAGCTGCCCATCACGAAGTCCCTCAGGCGGATCGGCGCGGCACTGAGCCGCTTCTGGAGCGGGACCCTGCGCCAGGGCTCGGCCGGGCGCGGAAGTCTCAGCGTGTTCACTGTGCCCTTCGTGGACTACGCTCGCGGCGACGGCCTGTCGATCGGGCCCGGCCAGGCGAAGGAATGGACACCGGTCAACCTCGACCCGGTCCCCGACTGGGTCACCAAATACCGGGGCTTGTGGGGCCTGTTCACCGGAGACCAGCTCGGCGGCGAGGACGCTCCCGCGGGCCCCATGTTCAACCGCGACGGTACGGTCCGCCAGGCGTGGTACGACCCGTTCGGCTTCGCCGGCCTCGACAAGGTCGCCCCGCCGGCGGAGGTCCTGCCGCTGCTCGAACGCCAGCGCAGCGACCTGGTCGAGGCGAACGACGCGCTCGCGCTCGAGACCGGCACGAAGACGGATGAGCTCCGGCTGCAGTACGAGGAGCTGGCTGCGCTCGCGGGCAACCCGTATGTCGAGCACGAGTACGACGTGGTGTCCGCCCGGGTCAAGGAGCTGGTGGCCGACCTCCGGAAGCTTCACCGCGCCGGTGCGGAGAACACGGCGAGCCTCGAGGCGATCGACCTACGGATCCAGCGCCTCCGGGAGGGCGCCACCGACGACCCGAAGGCCCACATCCGCCACGCGAACGAACCGACCACCTCCCGTCAGGCGCGCTTCGGCCGGGCCGCGGAGGTCTGGGCCGGCATCAGCATCGGGCTCGTCCTCATCGCTCTGGTCGCCGTCGTCCTGCTTGCGCCCGAGGAATTCCTGCCGACCGCCGCCTTCCTTGTCGGTCTGACCCTCTTCATCGACGCGCTGTTCCGGGGCGTCGCCGAGCAGTTCGTGAACACGCTGGCCGTGGTCCTCGCGGTCGCGACCGCCGCGATCCTGCTGTGGACGTTCTGGCAGCTCCTCCTGCTGGGGCTGCTTCTCGTGGCCGGGGTCTACCTGACCTGGGAGAACCTCCGGGCGGTCACCGAGTGATCAGCCCGCCTCCGGCGGTTCGCGCGCCGCTCATTCCGATCTGGCTCGGCAACGCGGCGGCGATCGGCTGGCGGGTGCTGGTCGTGTTCGCCCTGATCGTCGTGCTCGCCGATCTCGCGGTGATCCTGGGGACCGTCGTCGCGTCGATCCTGTTCGCGCTGATCGTCGCCGTCCTGTTCGCGCCGGTCGCGACCCGGCTGCGCGATCGAGGCTGGTCCCGGACGAAGACCGCGGGCGCGGTGACCCTCCTGGCGATCCTCGTGATCGGACTGATCGTGATCCTCCTCGCGGTCGCAGTCGTGCCGCTCGTTCCCGGGATCGTCGAGAGCATCCAGTCAGGGTCGGCCAGGCTCCAGGCCGACGCGAGTGCGAGCGGCCAGGCCAGTCAGTTGAGCGAGGCGCTCGGCCAGGCACGATCGAACGCCGAAGCGTGGATCGGCGGCCAGCTCGCGAGCGTTGCATCCTGGCTGGCGACCGCGGTCACCGTGACGATCCTGGGGAGCATCCTGACCTTCTTCCTGCTGCAGGACGGCGACAAGGCGTGGACCTGGGCGCTCCAGGCGACGGGCGATCGCCGGCGCGAAGTGATCATGTCGAGCGGCGACGAGGCTCTGAGTGGAGTCGGGATCTGGCTCCGTGGGACCGCGACGCAGGCGGCCATCGACGCAGCGACGGTATTCGTTGTCCTGTCCGTGCTGAGCATCCCCGCCGCGCTAGCCCTGTCGATCATCACCTTCTTCGCCGGCTTCATCCCGTATCTCGGCGGTCTGCTGGTGATGACCGTCCTGCTCGTCGTGACCTATGCCTCAGGTGGCCTCGCCGCCGCTGGCACCATCTTCGTCGCGGTCATCCTGGTCCACGTCGTCCAGACCTCCGTCGTCGCCCCGAAGGTCTTCCGGGGAGCGGTCCGGATGCCGCGGCCCGCAGTGCTCATCGCCCTCCCGATCGGCGCGGCGATGGCCGGCTTCGTTGGCCTGTTCCTGGCGGTGCCGGCCGTGGCCTTCGGGTACGCCGTCGCTGGCTCCCTCATCGACGTCATCGACATGGACGTCACAGGTGCTCCCGGCGAGTCGACCTCGATCGTGCCTGTGTGGCTGGACCGTCTCGCGCAGTGGAGCTGGCGGATCCTGATCGGGCTCTCCTTCCTGGGCGTGGCGGTCCTCCTCGCGGTCCAGGTCCCGATCGTCCTCATCCCGGTCACCCTCGCGATCATCCTCGCGGCGACGCTCTTGCCGATCTACCGTCTGCTCCGGGCCAGGGGCTGGAGCCCGACGAGTGCGGCCGGGACGGTGACCGTGGTGTCGATCGTCATCACCACAGTCGTCGTCGTTCTGACGGTGGTGAGCCTGGCGACCCAGATGGGACCGATCGTCCAGGCTGCCAGCGACGGTGCCGGGCAGGCGGTCGAATCGAATCCCCAGGTCCTCGCCTGGCTACAGCCGCTCGTGTCGAGCTCCTCCGACTTCCTCCGGCAGGCGGCCCAGGCGCTCGTGGCCGGATCCGTCGGGCTGGCGGTGGTCAGCGTCATCGGCGTCCTGCTGACCTTCGACTTCATGCGCGACGGCTCCAGGTTCTGGTCGTTCGCAACGTCCCGACTCGCCGACTGGCGCCGCACCGAGGTGGACGCTGCCGGAGGTCGGGCGGTCGGGGTCCTGGGCGGCTACATGATCGGGACCGGAGCGATCTCGCTGTTCGGGGCGGTCACCCAGCTCGTGATCATGACGATCCTCGGGATCCCGCTCGCGTTGCCCCTGGCGGTGCTGTCGTTCTTCGGCGGGTTCATCCCGTACATCGGCAGCATCCTCACCACCCTTCTGGCGTTCTTCGTGACCCTGGCCCTCGGGACGCCGCAGGACGCCGCGATCATGGGCGTCTACACGATCGTGTTCAACGTCGTCCAGGGCAACTTCGTGGCGCCGATCGTCTATGGCCGCGCGGTCAACATCCATCCGGCCATCGTCCTGCTTGCGATCCCGGCCGGCGCGGCCCTGGCCGGGATCGCCGGGATGTTCCTCGTCGTGCCGTTCATCGGAGTGTTCGCGACGACGTGGCGGACCGGACTCCTGGTCCTGGGCGACGGCCCGCCGCCTCGGGATGGGGACGGCGATGCCGGCGGGTCGGCCGAGGAGGGATCCGCATGAAGGGACGGTCGGCCCTGATCGCCCTAGCGGGGGCCCAGTTCGTCATGGTCCTCGACCAGACGGTCATGGGGGTGTCGATCAGCCAGCTGGTCGCCGACTTCGACACGACCGTCACGACGATCCAGGCGATCATCACCCTCTACTGCCTCGTGATGGCGATGCTCATGCTCGCGGGCGGCAAGGTCGGCGACATCATCGGGCGCCGCCGCGCCTTCAAGATCGGCCTCGTCATCTACGGCTGCGGCTCCGCGATGACGGCCCTTGCCCCGACGGTGGCGATCCTCACGCTGGGCTGGTCGATCCTCGAGGGCATCGGCGCCTCCCTGGTGCTCCCGGCGATGGTCGCGCTGATCGCCGGCAACTTCGAGGGCAGGGACCGCAAGGTCGCCTACGCGGTCATCGGCGGCGTCGCCGGCGCCGGCATCGCGGTCGGTCCGATCCTCGGGGGTTGGGCCACCACGGTCCTGAGCTGGCGGGTCGTCTTCGCTGGCGAGGTCGTCCTGGTGATCGGGATCTTCGTCATGACCCGGTTCGTCGCCGACGCCCTCCGGAGCGGGCCCAAGCCCCGGCTCGACATCGTCGGTGCAGTCCTGGCTGCCGCGGGTCTCGGGCTGATCGTCTTGGGGACCCTCCAATCCAGTGTCTGGGGCCTGGTCCAGCCGAAGGATGCGCCGGTCGAGCCGTTCGGCCTCGCTCCGACCCTCTTCGTGATCGCCGCCGGCGGGGTCCTGGTCTGGGCGTTCGTGGGCTGGCAGCGGCACCGCGAGGCGATCGGGAGCGACCCGCTGGTCCACCTCGACCTGCTCAAGATCCTGCCGCTCCGCTCGGGCCTGGTCGGTCTCTTCACGCAGAACCTCCTCCTGATGGGCGTCTTCTTCACCATCCCGCTCTATCTCCAGCTCGTCCTGGGCCTCGACGCCCTCCAGACAGGCCTCAAGATGCTGCCGGTCTCGATCGCGATGTTCGCGGCGTCCGCCGTGGGGTCGCGCCTGTCGAGCCGCTACTCCGTACGTTCGATCACGAGGACGGGACTCGTCCTTTCCGGCATCGCGTGCGTCTTGCTGCTGGCGACGATCCAACCCGACCTCGCGGACTTGGCCTTCGCTGCATCGATGGCCGTGCTCGGCGCAGGGATGGGGCTGATGGCCTCGCAGCTCGGCCTCGTCGTCCAGTCGTCGGTCGACGCCTCCGGCCGCGGCGAGGCCGGCGGGCTGCAGTTCACCGGGCAACAGCTCGGCTCGTCGCTGGGGGTCGCCCTCATCGGCGCGATCGTCCTGACAGGCCTGACGACGACATTCGTGTCGACCATCCAGGCCGACCCGCGCATCAGCCAGGAAGTCGCCGGAGAGGTCGGGACCGCGGTCGGCTCGGGGATCGACTTCGTCTCATCGGCGGCCATCGGGGCTGCCGCTCAGGAGGCCGGGCGCGACGCCGCCACGACCGCCGCGATCGTGGACGACTACGAGCAGGCCCAGCTCCGGTCGCTGAAGGCCGGTCTGCTCGCGGCGGCGCTCCTGGCCCTGGTGTCGCTCGCATTCACCGGAGGCCTGCCTGGGAAGGTGCCCGTGAATGCGCTGGCGCCCGATGACGACGCCGCGGCCCCGGACAAGGTCGCGCCGGCGGCGGCCTCGTAGCCGGAGATGACCATGCCATCCACGACGCCAGATCGACAGCCTGAGGCCACGACAGACCAGGCCGTCCGGCGCTCGGTGAGCGGTCGCACGACCCGTCAAGCCGATGTCCTGCCGCTCGACCGCTTCAACGCGTTCACCGACGGCGTCTTCGCGATCGCCATCACCCTCCTCGTCCTTGAACTCTCCGTCCCAGCCATCGGCGGTCGCCTCCTGCCGGCCCTCGCCGAGCAGTGGCATGAGTTCCTCGGGTACCTGATCAGCTTCGTGTTCATCGGCGGGATCTGGGTCAGCCACGCCGGCATGACGAAGTTGATGCGCCACGCCGACACCCTGGCCTACGCGATCGACCTGCTCATGCTGCTCTTCGTGGGCGTCCTGCCGTTCTCGACGAACCTGATGGTCACCCACCTCGCTGGTCCGGACGTCGAGGCCGCGGTCGTCATCTATGGCGTCAACGTGCTTCTGGCGTCGCTCTGCCTGAGCCTTCTGATGTTCTACATCGCCAGCGAACGATCGCTCGTTGTCGACGGTGTCGCCGACGAGACCCTGGATGCGAAGGTCCGCCAGCGCTGGATCCTGATCGCCCTGAATGTCGCCGCCATCGCCCTCGCCGTCGTGGTGCCGCTCGCCGCCGTCGGGGTGTATCTGGTCATGACCTTCCTCGCCCTGGCCCTCCCGTTGATCCACCTACGCCGGCGACGGCACTAGCCCCTGCGCCCGGGCTCACCCTCAAGCGGCGTGTCCGTCCGTTCTCTCAGACCGCCGCCAGGATGTCGGACGTCCGCGGTCGATCGTCCACGTTCGTCGATCGGTGCGCATACCGGATCCGGCCCGAGCCGTCGATCAGCAGCGCGGCCGGCATCGAGATGTCCCGGCGCGCGGCCCCGAAGATGAGCCGGTCGTACCACGGTGCGCCGCGCGTGTCGCGTACCCCGATCGCATCGAGGAGGGATGTCGGCACGTCACACAGGATCGTGATCCCGGGACCGAGGTAGTCCTGCATCGGCGCGGCCTCGGTGGCCGAGTCGACCGAGCCCGCGAACACCGACACGCCCGCTGCGGTGAGCTGGCCACGTCTCTCCACGATCTCGTCGAGCTGGGTCCGACTCGACGGACACCACCAGCCGCGGTACAGGACCAACAGCGCAGGGGCGTGGGATACCAGGTCCCGATCCGCCCGGCAGGCCCGAGCACCCCGGTCGCCTGGATGAGGCCATAGACGCTCAGATCGAGCAGGGCACGACCTCTATGGACCAGGTGTCCCCGCCGGTCAAGGATCCTGCGTCGCGTCGTCCGTCGCCTCTTCGCTCGGCTTCGCTCCCGCATCGGGCGTCGCTCCAGCCACGGTGCCGGATCCCCCGGTCGGTGGGCTGCCTGTCGTCCCCCGCCCTCGATACAGCATGTAGATCGCCACGGCGAGGCCGATCCCGAGGATGATCACCAGGAGGATCACCCACAGCGATGCGCCGCTTGAGGTCTCACTCGACCCTGGACCTGGGGTGGCGGATGGGCCGACCGTCTCCGGGCTCGCCGTCGGGGTCGGTGAGGCCGTCGGGGTCGGCGAGGCCGTCGCCGTCGGGGTCGGCTCAGGGGTCGATGTCGCCGTCGGGGTCGGCTCCGGGGTCGACGCCGCCGTCTGGGTGGGCTTCGCGGTCGGGGTCGATGTCGCCGTCGGGGTCGGCTCGGGGTTCGGCGAGGCCGTCGGGGTGGGTTTCGCCGTCGGGGTCGATGCCGCCGTCGGGGTCGATGCCGCCGTCGGGGTGGGAGGCGCCGGAGTGGCGGTCGGGGCCGAGGTCGGCTTGGGTGTGGGCGTGGCCGCGGGGGCCGTTGTCGCGGTCGGCAGCGAGGGGCGGGCCGGCAGCGATGGGACCGCCGGCAGCGACGGTAGGGCCGGCAACGACGATCCCGAGATGCCGCAGCCGGCTGCGATCATCGCCAGGCCGAACAGTGCAGCTATTCCGCGGGTGGTCCGGGCGTGGCCACGATCACGCCCGGTCGTCAGGGAACGGGTCGGATCCTGGTTGCGACGACTGCGCGGCATACCGCATCGACGATACCACCGGCCGGCCAGGCTGGCCCACGACCAGCCGCGAAACCATCTACCCTACCTCGCTCCGCGAACCGCCGACGCGATCAGCCGTCGCCCAACGGGAGCAGTTGCGTCGATGGCGCGACGGACCATCCAGCGAGGGCATGCGACCGACGACGAGCGACCCGGTCGATCACGTCTGCGTACTGCTTGCCGACCGCGGACCAGCGCATCGCCCGCCCGTAGTCGTATGCCCGTCGTCGTGTCGTGGCGGCATGGCCACCGTCAACCAGGTACCGGACGATCGCGGCTGCCATCGCGCTGGAGTCGCCGGAGGGCACGAGGGTTCCTCGGCCGTCCGCGAGGACCTCCCGGGCGTAGGTGAACGGCGTCGACACGATCGCCCTCCCCGCGCCGACGGCGTACGCAAGCGTGCCGGACACGATCTGCTCGGCACCCGGATACGGCGTCAGGTAGACGTCGGTCGCCTGGAGCCAGCGAATGAGCGTGGGCTGATCCACATACTCGTCCACGAGCTCGATGCGCGAGCCCAGCCCGAGCGTCTCCGCATGCTTCCCCAATCGTTGACGGTACGACTCGCCCGCCACCTGGCGCTCATTCGGGTGGGTCGCTCCAAGGATCACGTAGCGAGCATCCGGGACCGACGGCAGGACCTCCCGGATCGCCTCGATCGCCAGCTCGTAGCCCTTGCCTTGACCGAGCAGGCCGAAGCTCAGGATCAGCGGTTGATCGGGCGAGCGTCTCAACAGGCGCTTGGCGAGCCGCGGGTCCGCGGCGGGGACGTCGGGAACCCCATGGGGGATGACGACGATCCTCGAGGAGTCGACGGAGTACCTGCGCCTGAGACGCCTGGCGGCGGAGAGGGACATGACGACGACTCGATCCGAACCGGCGCACAGCTCATCGATGATCGAACGCTGTCGCTGCGACGGGGCCTCCAGGATCGTGTGGAGCGTGGACACGACCGGGACCCGGACGGCTCGCACGAAGTCTAGGACGTCCTCGCCGTCCGGTCCGCCGTGGATGCCGAACTCATGCTGGAGGAGGACCGCGCGAACGCCGGACCCATCGACCCGATCTGCGGCGACCCGATAGGCGCCCGGGACCGACGGCCGGATCTGCATCGTGACCTCGCTCGGGAACGGGCGAACCGGGTCGTCAAGTGCAGCCACCTCGACGCCCAGCCCCTGCCGATGCACGGCGTCCCGTAGGTCCCGGCTGAAGGTGGCGATCCCGCATCGACGCGGCGGGTATGTGCCGATGATCACGACATCCGTCGCAGGCGGGGTCGGCGAGGACGACATTCTCATCACATGGAACTCCGAGTCAGGTCGAGCACTACGTTCTTGGGCCCGGCGACCCCTGTCACGCGCGATCCGCGGTCCGCGCATGCCTGGCCGAGAACGGCGTTCGACGGAGCCCGATCACGTCTCGCCACTCCCCGGAGCATCCCGGTGTTCCCAGCCACGCGCCAGGCCGAGGCACGATCGCGGCGGAGGAGGCTGTCGGGGTGTCTACCAGAACCGTATCCATGGAGGTGTTGCGGCGATCCGCTCCGCCCGTCACGGCAGATGACAATCGCATCGCAGGAGGCGCGTCAGCTCGCGCGTCGGCGGCGCCCACGCATCAGGAACTCATCCGGCGCGACTCCGACACCGACCGCGAACGTGAGGACGTTGGACACGTCTGGGTGTCACGCCGCTGCAATGCGCCGGCGCAGCGATCGTATTCCACCGGGCGAGCTCGGCGCGCTAGCGTGCGACCGTGAGCGCACCCGCCCGACCACTGATCCCCCGGTCGGGCCCCGATGCACGAGCCCCGGTTGCCCCCCAGTCGGCCGGGGTTCGTTGCGCTTTGGGGCTGTCGCCCGACGCCAGGACTCACCGGGCGTCGGGCGTGGCGGTCCTGCCGAATCTCGGGACCGTCCTCGAGCGGAGGAGGAAGTGACATGGACGAGAAGAACCTCGCCGACCTGTACCACCTCGATCCCATCCCCTGGTCGCGGGCGCTCGAGGCTCTCGAATCCGGGGAACCGAAGAAGCAGACGACATTCCTGGCCACGACGCGACCCGACGGTCGGGCCCATCTCGCGGGAGTCGGAGCCCTGTGGGATCAGGGCAAGGTCTATTTCGTGAGCGGTGCCAGGACTCGCAAGAGCCAGAACCTTGCCCAGAACCCCGCCTGCGCCATCTCGATGCCGGCGCCCGGCATCGACCTGGTCGTCGAAGGCCGGGCCGAGAAGGTCACAGACGACCCAACGCTCCAGCGCCTCGCGAAGCGCTACGCCGACCAGGGCTGGCCGGCCAGGGTCAAGGACGGGGCGTTCACCTACGACTACAGCGCGCCGAGCGCGGGTCCGCCCCCGTGGGACCTCTATTCGATCACGCCGAGCACCGTGTACGCCGTGCTGGCCGAGGAGCCCGGCGGCGCGATGCGCTGGCGGTTCGGCGACTGAGGGACCGCATCGCGCGACGGCTCGGCCAGCGGGTCTTGACATTGGAGCGACTCCAAGGTCTATGTTCGGGTCATGGCCGCGACACCCGGGTCTGGCTTCCTGGACATCGCCGACCTGACCGGCTATACCGCCACCTGTCGGGCAGCGAGATCGAGCATGCGCCGGTCATCGCCGGCGACCTCCTCGAGACGATCGTCGGCCGCCTGGAACCGCCGTTCCGGCTGGCCAAGTCATCGACCTTCGCCGGCTGAACCTGCCGCTCGCTGCAGGCGCTGGACGCCCGGCTGTCCGGATTGGCAGTGCACCTTGCGCGGCCGCGGCGGTCCCTCGCCGTGCTCGATGGACCCTGCTGCGATGCCGCGGACGCGATCGTCGGAGCTGCCGAGGGTGGGTGTTCCTGCTGCTCACCGGCGGAGGGTGCGCCGCCGACGGCCTAAGGTCACGCGCCGAGCCCGGCGACCGATGTCAACGACCGCGTGGACCGACGGCGATCGCCGGTCGGGGCCGTGCGATGATTCGCCGATGTACGTGCCCGCTCATTTCAAGCCCGCCGATGCTCAGGTCACCGCGCTCCTGCGGAACCTCGGCGCCGCCGACCTGATCACGATGACCGCGAACGGGCTGGTCGCGACGATGCTGCCGCTGGTGTACGACGAGCCGGGCAGCCGACCCGGTCTCGGACCGTGGGGCGCCCTGCTTGGGCACGTCGCCCGGAACAATCCCCAGTGGCGATCGATGACATCGACCGAGGCCCTGGTCATCGTCCGCGGCCCCGATGCGTACGTCTCACCCCGCTGGTACGCCACGAAGCGCGAGCACGGGCGCGTGGTGCCGACCTGGAACTACATCACGGCGCACGTCTACGGCCGCCTCGAGATCCACGACGATCCGGGCTGGGTCGAGGCGAACGTCCGGCGACTCAGCGACCACCACGAACGAACCAGCGCCACGCCGTGGTCCGTCGACGACGCACCCGAGGCGTACATCGCCGGGCAACTCAAGGCGATCGTCGGTGTCGAGGTCGTCATCGATCGGATCGAGGGCAAGTGGAAGCTCAGCCAGAACCGCTCGGGCGAGGACATCGCGGGGACGATCGACGGCCTCGACGCCCGTGACGAGCGCGGCATCTCCGCGGCGATGCGAGAACTGCCCCGCAGCCTTAGGCGCTGAGCGGCCCCCATCGGGACATCGAGCCCGGTCGGGTCGGCCCGATCACCGGCAGGAGCTACAGCCCGATCGCCGCGATCGTCTCGCGCAGGAGGGCAGCCGAGCGCCGCAGGCCGGACGCCTCCTCGGCTGAGAGGCCCAGCCGGAGGGTCTGCTCGACGCCGCGTCGCCCGACGACCGCCGGCAGCGACAGGTACACGTCGTCGATGCCGTAGTAGTCGCTGATCAGCGAACTGACCGACAGGACCGTCCGCTGGTCCCGCAGGATCGCCTCCACGATCCGGACGAGGCCGGCCGCGACCGCGTAGTACGTGGCGCCCTTGCGCTCGATGATCCGGTAGGCGGCGTCGCGGGTGCCCTCGAAGATCGCGCTGAGCGCGAGGTCCTCGTGGCTGGTCCCGGCGGCGGCCGCGAAGTCCGCGATCGGCATCCCGGCGATGTTCGCCGACGACCAGACCGGCACCTCGGAGTCGCCGTGCTCGCCGACGATGTGGGCATGGACCGAGCGCGGGTCCACGCCGTAGTGCTCGGCCAGGAGCATCCGGAAGCGTGCCGTGTCGAGGATCGTCCCGGAGCCGATGACGCGCTCCGCGGGGAGACCGGCGATCCGGTACGTCTGGTATGCGAGCACGTCGACCGGGTTCGTGGCGACGAGGATGATCCCGCCGGGGTTCGCCTCGGCGATCCGCGGCACCAGCTCGCGGAAGATGCTCGCGTTCGTCTTGATGAGGTCGATCCGCGACTCGCCGGGCTTCTGGGCGGCGCCGGCCGCGATGACGGTCACCGCCGCGCCACGGCAGTCGGCGATCGGCCCGGCCCAGACGCGGGTGGTCGGGGCGAACGGCACGGCGTGCATGAGGTCCATCGCCTCGCCCTCGGCCTTCCGGGCGTTCACGTCCGACAGGACGATCTCGGAGGCCAGCCCCGAGAGCAGCAGGCCGAAGGCGAAGGTCGAGCCCACGGCGCCCGTGCCGACGACGGCGACACGGGTCGGATGCGGCGGGGCGAGCGGGTCGTCGATGGGGTGTTCGGTCATCACCGAACCCTAGCGGAAGCCAACCAGCTCGATCTCGCCAGGCCCACGGGTCCCGTCTCGCCATCGCCGGGGTGTGAGCCTAGGCCGAATGCAATACGTACGCCTCGGTCGGCTCGACCCGACCCTTGACGCTCACCGGTCCGATTGGCGTGAGCTCGAATGGTCCATCGAGCTGGGCGGCGGTCAGCGGCCCGATGACGACCTCGCCGGGCTTGGCGACGTCCTGGAGCCTTGCGGCGAGGTTGGTCGTGTCGCCGATCGCCGTGAAGTTCCGGTAGTCCTCGCTCCCGATGTTCCCCACCAGGGCCGGGCCCGAGTTGACCCCGATGTGGAAGCGCGGGCCCGGACGCGGGCCGGTCGCGAAGACCGCGGTGCCCTCGAGGATCGCAAGCGCCGCGGCGCAGGCACGTGAGGCGTGATCAGCCTGCGGCTTCGGTGCGCCGAATACCGCCATCACCGCGTCGCCGGCGAGCTGAGTCGGCTGGCCACCCTGCTCGAGGATCGCCGGCAGTGCGACGCCGAAGTACTGGTTCAACATAGCGACGACCTCGGTGGGCGCCCGCGTCTCAGCGTAGGTCGAGTAGCTGCCAAGGTCGGCGAAGAGGACCGTGACGACGGCGATCTCGCCGCCGAGCTCGGTTCGGCCCGGGTCGGCCAGGAGCATCGCGGCGAGGTCCGGCGAGAAGTAGCGTCGGACGATTCGCCGGACGCTCGTCAGCGAACTCTCGTGACCGCCCATGAACAGCCGCACGAGGAGCAGCGTCAACACCGCAACGCCCGTCAGATTGAGCGGGAACAGGCCGTCCCGGAGCCAGGCCGGCAGCGACGGAGGTGGTGGGGTAGGCGCGATCGCCGAGACCGCCATCAGCCCTGCATACGCGCCGACGAGGAGGAGGGCAGCCCGACGATGGCCGAGGAGGAGGGCGGTGATGGGTGCGAGGCTGGCCCAGATCGCCACCACGCTTCCCGCCACGAACCCGCCCAGGATCCACATCAGGACGAACGGCAAGGTCATGTACGGAACGAACTGGCCGACGGCGAACCACCGATAGCTGCCGGTCATCCCGAACGCGATCAGGCTCGCGAGAGAGATGACGACGTACAGCCACGGGATGGCGGCAGCGCCGGCCGCGCCGACCGTCCAGTAGATCGCTCCCCAGATGACGGCCAGCGGCGTGATCACGAGCGCCGCGACGAGCAGGAGGACCTTCCGCAGGCGGGTGTCCTCGTCATCGTCGAGTTCGGCGCCGACCGCGAGCACTCGGCGCAGCAGGCCCATCATCGATCGATCTTACGCAGCGTCACCATCCCGCTGGCTTCATGCGTGCCGCTCCCGACGAACCATCGCATCGGGGTGAGTCTGAGGTAGTCAGACCAGCTCTCGTGGGTCGCAGGTCGCATTCCTGCCCGGTACTTGCGTGGTCCGCGGATATACGTATACTCGTACGTATAGCTACTTCGCACCCCAGGAGTTACGATGGAGCCGTGCCGAACAAGACGATCTATGTCTCCGATGGAGACCTCGCCATCTATCAACGTGCTCAGGAGCTTGCCGGCGACAACCTCTCGGCGGCGATCGCCGCTGCGCTCCGTCGCTATGTCGACGTGGAGGAGGGCCGGCGAGAGGGGTTCGACGAGATCACCGTTCGGGTCGGACCGGGCAAGGGCCGGAAGGTCCGGTTCGTGGGCGTCTTCCTCGGGGAGTGGGTCCAGTCATCGTGGAGCCGCCCCGAGACCTTCCGCGTCTACCGCGGCCGCACGGGCAAGTTCGTCCTCCACGTCGAGCGCAGCCCCGACTGGACGATGGTCGATCAGGAAGGCAAGCCGGCCGGCTGGCGTGGCCATCTCGGGATCGGGAACATCAGCTACGGGACCTCGCCCGGTTCGTCGACCCTCGAGGTCGTCGCGACCCTCGATGAGCTTCGCGAGCGGATCCCGTCCCAGCTCTTCGACATCGTCGCGGACTCGGCCAAGCAACCGACGGTGGAAGACCTGGACATCTGATCGACGGCTGCTCGCCGACCCGCGGGGAGGTGCGGCATGACGACCGACACGACCCGAGTCGCGATCCGCGCGACCGGGTTGCGCAAGTCGTACGGCACGCAGGTCGTCCTCGACGGCATCGACCTCGAGGTCGCTGAAGGGTCCGTCTACGCCCTGCTCGGGCCGAACGGCGCGGGCAAGACGACGATGATCCGGATCCTGTCGACGCTCATCTCCGCGGATGGCGGCCAGGTCTGGATCGGCGGCCACGACATCGCCCGAGAACCCGATGCGATCCGCGCCGTCATCGGCGTCACGGGTCAGTTCTCGGCGGTCGACGGGCAGTTCACCGGCGAGGAGAACCTGCGGCTGATGGCGGACCTGCGCCACCTCGGCAAGCAGGCAGGCCGTCGACGCGTGACAGGGCTCCTCCAGCGGTTCGATCTCGTCGACGCCGCGAGGAAACCCGTGTCGACCTACTCCGGAGGCATGCGGCGGCGATTGGACCTGGCGATGACCCTGGTCGGCGACCCCCGGATCATCTTCCTGGACGAGCCGACGGCCGGGCTCGATCCTCGCAGCCGCCGAGGCATGTGGGAGACGATCGAGGAGCTCGTCGCGACCGGCGTGACGATCCTCCTCACGACGCAGTACCTCGAGGAGGCGGACCGCCTGGCCCATCGGATCGGCGTCCTCGACCGCGGCGTGCTTGTCGCGGAGGGGACGCCGGACGAGCTCAAGCGGCTGGTGCCGGGCGGCCACGTCCAGCTCTCGTTCGCCGACGCCGATGCGCTCGAGCGCGCTGCCCGCGCCTTCGACGGGGCATCGCGCGACGACGAGTCGCTCACCCTGCAGATCCCGAGCGACGGAGGGATCGGCTCGCTGCGCACGCTGCTCGACACGATCGAGACGGAGCTCGCTCGACGTCGGAGCGCTCTCGCTGCAGACCCCCGACCTCGACGACGTCTTCCTGTCGCTGACCGGCGACCACCGACCGACACAGAAGGTGATGGTTCGATGACCGCGTACCCGCTCGTCCTGACCGACTCGGCCACGATGCTCCGGCGCAACCTCCGCCGGATGCGCCGCTACCCCTCGCTGACGTTGTTCATCGCCGGCATCCCGGTCGTCCTGCTGCTCCTGTTCGTGTTCGTCTTCGGCGGCACGCTCGGCGCGGGCCTGGGTCCGATCGCCGGCGGGCGCACGGCCTACATCGCGTACGTGGTCCCCGGGATCCTCCTGATCACCGTGGCCGGCGCCGCCCAGGGCACGGCGATCTCGGTCGCGATGGACATGACCGAGGGCATCATCGCCCGGTTCCGGACGATGGACATCGCCCGCGTGTCGGTCCTGACCGGCCACGTCGTCGGCAGCGTGATCCAGACCATGCTGGCGATCGTCATCGTCATGGTCGTCGCGCTCCTGATCGGGTTCCGCACGACCACCGGTCCCATCGACTGGCTCGCGGCGACCGGCCTGCTGGTGCTCGCCGCGCTCGCGATCTCGTGGCTGTCCGTCGCCCTCGGCATGGTCGCCAAGAGCGTCGAGACCGCGAGCAACCTCCCGATGTTCCTGGTCCTCCTGCCGTTCCTGAGCAGCGGCTTCGTCCCGACCGACTCGATGCCGGCGGGACTGAGCTGGTTCGCCGAGCACCAGCCGTTCACGCCGCTGATCGAGGCCGAGCGAAGTCTCCTGCTCGGCACGCCGATGGGCGACAACGGCGTGCTCGCCGTCGGCTGGTGCGTCGTGATCTCGGTCCTCGGCTACCTCTGGGCACGACGGCTGTACGACCGTGAGCCGGCGTCGTAGGTGGCCAACCCTTACAGACGACCTGACACCTTGAAATCCCGGCCAGGAAGGGACTAAGGTACCAGCGACAGATGACCCATCTGGGTCCCTCCCGGCTGCCGGCTGGTCAACGCCGCAACCGATCAGGATCCCCGGGTTCTCGCGATCTTCGCCCAGTTCGACTGCGGCACGTCGTCTCTCTGTCGGTGCAGGAAGGGATGGGACCGATGTCAGCAACGATCGCTCACCGGCGCGGGCGGCGCCTTCGCGTGGCCGGAACCGCAGTCGTGGCGCTCCTTCTCGTCGTCGCCCTTCCCGGCGTCGCCCTGGGCCACCATGCGACGGCGACGTGCGAGCACATCACCATCGGCGGCGTGCCCGTCGGGATCTCCGGCGAGCTGACGCCTGGTCCGATCGAGATCGTCCCCCCGAACGCCCAGACCAGCATCAACGGGACGTACGCCGTTCCGCCCGGCACCTATACCCTGACCTTCTCCGATCACGCCCGCCCGATCCCGAACCTGGTGGTCACGGTGTGCCCGTCCGGGTCAGCCGAGGCGACCGCGTCGGCGGCCAGCTCGACGTCAACGAATCCCACCCCGACCCCCAACCCCACGCCCACCGCCACGACGACGACTGAGTCGGCGCCTCCTTCGGGCGGGGTCGAAGGCGCCACCGGTACTCCGACGACGATCACCCTTCCTCCGACCGCGACGATCGACGGGTCCGGGGACGGCGGGGCGGGACCAGGTCTGCCGATCATCCTCGTCGCGCTGTTCGCGGTCGCCCTGGGCATCAGCCTGCTCGGTCCGGCCTCCGGTCGCGCCCGTCGAACCGGTCGCCGCAAGTGAGCTGAGGCACCCGGACTCGCCTCGTCCGGTGGGCCTAGCCGGCCTGTTCGGGTGACCGCTCGGTGCCCTCGACGGGCGACATCGGCGTCGTCAGCACCCTCATGACCAGTGGCGTGACCAGCCGCCGGCCGATGTCGAGCACGATCGCGACCGGCGGCAGCCTCAGGTACGGGTACGCCAGCAGGACGGCCAGCAGCGGCGACATCACCGGCAGGGCCATGGTGGAGTAGTGGAACTGGCTCGACGGCCAGATCGCGGGGACCGTCAGCCACCCGGCGGCACGCCGATCGCGGAGCGCGAGCAGCACGAGCGCCACGACGCAGATCGCCAGCAGCACGGGGAAGTAGAAGGCCGACAGGCCCTGCAGCGACTCGACCTCGAGTCGGCTCGAGATCGCGCCGAGCTCCCGGATGTAGTCGAGCCACAACCCGGGGGCGATGAGGATGGTGGCCGCGTTGAACAGCACCGCGATGCCGATCTGACGCCAGCGGGTCTCGCCGAACAGCGGGATGAAGGCGTAGACCTTGAGGCCGGTCGCCAGGGCGGACGCGATCGAGTTGTTCGCCACCAGCAGGGCGAGGACGACCAGCTGAGGGTTGCCCGAGAACAGCGCCTCGGCGATCGGCGGAAACAGCAGCCACCACAGCGGGAACCGCAGCCGGTGCAGCGTCCAGACGGTCGCGGCCATGGACACGGCGAGCCAGCAGTACGTGAACGTCTGCTCGTCGAGCAAGGTCGCCGGCGCCATCAGCACGGTCGTCACGGGTGATCCCGCGTAGTGGTAGGCGTAGCCGTGGACCGAGACGGACGCCGCCCAGGGATCCGCGCCGTGGAGCCAGGCGACGACGCCGCGGTAGTAGATCGTGGCGTCGAGGCCCCACGGGAAGCCGTTCCGGACGAAGAACGAGATCCGGGCGTAGGTCTGCCAGGCGAACCACAGGAAAAGGAGCGCATTGCCCACCCGGCGGACATCCGTGCCGTGGACGTCATACCAGCTCGCGACCTGGGCCCATCCCGCCCTGACGACCGCGAGTGCCGGGTTCGCGGCGGGCGGGCTGGCCATCGCCGGAGTGTAGCGGCAGCCCAGATCGCCTCGGGTGACGAGCGGTCCGCCGGCCGGTCGTTCTGGGAGAATGCGCCCGATGGGTACGGTCGAGGAAAGCCGGCTGTTCGGCGGGCTGGAAGCCGGGGGGACGAAGTTCGTGTGCGTCGTCGGGACCGGCCCCGACGACATCGTCGACACGCTCCGGATCGAGGTGGGCGACCCCGACGACACGCTCGCTGCCGCGCTCGGCTTCTTCCGGGCGACGATCGCGGGGGGGCGGTCGCTGGACGCGATCGGCATCGGCTCGTTCGGACCGGTCGAGCTCCGGGTCGGGCACCCGGAGTACGGCACGATCACGACGACGCCCAAGCCGGGCTGGTCCGGGACCGACGTCCTCGGCCCGTTCAGCTCCGCGTTCGGACTTCCCGTGGGCTTCGACACCGACGTCAACGCGGCCGCGCTGGCCGAGGGTCGCTGGGGCGCCGCGCGAGGCCTGGCGTCGTTCGTCTATCTGACCCTCGGGACCGGCGTCGGCGGGGGAGCGGTCATCGATGGCCGGGTCGTCCATGGGCTGGTCCACCCGGAGATGGGCCACATGGCGGTCCCGAGACACCCGTCCGACGCATTCGCCGGGAACTGCCCGTTCCACGGCGACTGCCTCGAGGGCATGGCCAGCGGCCCGGCGGTCGCAGCGCGCTTCGGTCGTCGGGCCGAGCAGCTTGACGGCGCGGATCGGTCGGCCGCGGCCGAGCTCGTCGGTTTCTACCTGGCCGCGGGTGTCCGCTCGATCACCTATGCGCTGGCCCCAGAGCGGATCGTCGTCGGCGGCGGCTTGTCGGCCTTGCCGGGCGTCCTGGTCGCCGCCCGGGCCGAGCTCAAGCGGCAGCTCCACGGCTATCCGGGCCTGCCCGAGCACGACGCGGACGACTTTCTGGTTCCGGCGCTCCTCGGCGGCCGGGCCGGTCCCGCGGGGACGCTGATCCTCGCCGAGATGGCCGTCCGAGCGCACGAAGACTGACGATCGTCGCTGGTCGGCTTCGATCGGCAACGTTCGCGACCGGATCGCCACCTCGCCGCTGTTGACGACGACCTGACGGCATCGCTACCGTAGTGGGACAACCGAAGAGTGCTTATCAAGAGTGGCGGAGGGACCGGCCCGTCGAAGCCACGACAACCTACCGGCGATCCGGCAAGGTGCCAAATCCGGGCAGGTCCGTCCTGCGAGATAAGGCGTCCCGTGACCCTTCCTTGCGCAGGAGGGGTCTTCTCG
This sequence comes from uncultured Chloroflexia bacterium, assembly GCA_963744115.1. Taxonomy (GTDB): domain Bacteria; phylum Chloroflexota; class Limnocylindria; order Limnocylindrales; family CSP1-4; genus Chersky-267. Next base: position 525,687 of record CAVUSI010000003.1, read on the forward strand.
TGTCGGTCCCCCGAGATGGAGGTGAGACCGATGGCGATCGCACGAGGCGCACACCTGGTCGGCGGACTGGCGGCCCCGACCGCCGAGGACGCGATGCGAACGACCAGTTCGATCCTCGGTCGGCACCTGGCGCGGCTGACCGACGGCGAGACCGGCGCGCGGAGCCAGTGGATCTGGTGGCAGATCGATCAGCTCCAGGCGGTGCCCGGGATCCGGATGGGCCAGCCGCAGATCAACCCCGAGACGGGCAATCCCGACTACAGCGTCTTCCCGGGGCTCGATGTCGATGCAGGAGTCACGATCCCTTCGCGCGGACTCGGTTACGCCGATGCAGCCATCGCGTCGTGGGCGGTCTTCGAGCGTCTCCGCGCCGAGGGCGCGATCCCGGCCGGCGTTCGGTTCCAGGTCAGCGTGCCGACCCCCTATGCAGTGGTCGTGGCATGGGTCCAGACCTCGGCTCAGAACGGGTTCTTCGCGACGTACAAGGCGGCGCTCCTCGCCGAGATCGCCGACATCTGCGCGGCCATCCCTGGCGACGATCTCGCGGTCCAGTGGGACGTCGCCGTCGAGATCGGCGTCCTTGAAGGCGTCTTCCACCCGACGCCCGAGCTGGCGACGTTCGAGCGGGTGACCGCCGAGCTGGCCGACTGCGTCGCCGCGGTGCCCGATCCGGTCGAGGTGGGTATCCATCTCTGCTACGGCGACTACAAGCATCGACATTTCAAGGCTCCGACCGACCTCGCCTTGCCGGTCCGCATCGCGAACGCGGTCGCCGCGGCCGCCGACTTCGACTTCGTCCACATGCCCGTGGACCGCGACACAGGCCTGGCGGCCGGCTACTTCGATCCATTGCAGGACCTCCAGGTCGGACCTGCCGACCTGGCGTTGGGGGTCATCGACTACGAGAACGACTCCGCGCGCATCGACGAGCTCGTCGCGGCTGCGGAGGCGTCTGCCGGCAGGTCGTTCGCGGTGTCGACCGAATGCGGCATGTCGCGGCTCGGGGAGCGCGGCGAGTCGGTCACCCTCGAGGACCTGCTGACCCAGCATGCTCGGGTCGCCGAGCCCATCCGCTGAGGCCCTGACGCCATCGGGTCGTCCGGACACGGTGAGACCCCCGACAGAGTCGGGGGTCTCGATCAGCGATCGCGGCGGTCGTCGACCGGCGGAGGGCCTAGCGGCGTGCCAGGATCTCGAGCCGATGCTTGGAGATCTCCTTGAGTGACGAGGGAGCGGCGGTGTCGGAGCCGCGCTCGTCCTCGATGAACTGGACCCTGGACTCGGTGAGCGTCGTCGTCGCCGCGGCGGCGGCGCCGAAGCCGTGCTCCGAGGCGATGAACTCGACCTGCGACTGGCTCAGCGTGGTCGCCGGCGCCATGGCCGAGCCGTGCTCCGAGGCGATGAAGTCGACCTGGGACTGGCTGAGGGTCGTGACGGGTGCCACGGCCGAGCCGTGCTCCGAGGCGATGAAGTCGACCTGGGACTGGCTGAGCGTCGTCGCCGGTGCCAGCGCGGCCGGGGCCGCGATCAGGCCGTGCTCGATCAGGTACTGCAGCCCATCATCGGTCGCCGGAGTCACCGTCGCCGGGGCCGCGATGAGGCCGTGCTCGACCAGGTACTGGAGCTGATCCCCGATGACCGGAGCCACCGACGCCGGACCCGCGACGGCCGAGCCGTGCTCCGGGGCGACGAAGTGGAACCGCGGCGCCGTCAGCGCTGTCGAACCGGCGACGCTCGCGGTGCGCATCGCACCCGAGGCGACGGCCACGACGGCCACGGCGAGTCCGACGACGAGGGCCATCGCGAGCGCGATCGCGAGCCCGCTCGGCGGGTTCATCCCCTTGGACTGGACGATGTTCTGACCTGCGGTCATCTCTGTATCCCCCTTGTATCGGTCACCATCGGTCGGTGATCGAACTCAGGGCGATCGTCGTCGAGGCCGGCCGCGAGTTGAAGTGACGCGTTGACCCGGTTTCGGTCGGGTGTCGCATCCCGTCGGAGTCAGACGGTCGATGGTCGGCCTGTCGGCCAGTCGACCCCACCGGTTCGAGCCCTTCGGCTCTGGTGCAGATCCGTGCCCGGGCCGACCATCGATGGCGCAGGGCTTCGCCGTGCGGAAGGAGCGTCAGTGAAACGCACGATCCCGTTGCTCGCCGCCGCGGGAGCCACCATCGCCGCGCTCGGTGTCCTCAGGACGCGCGTCCCGGCGGATGTGCCTGGGCTCGTCACCCATCGCTTCAATCCGCTGGTGATGCGGTTCGGACTGGCTGGCGGGCGGCGATCGCCGTGGGCGATCCTGGAGCACCGCGGCCGGACGTCGGGCGCCGCGTACCGCACGCCCATCTCGATCCTCGAGGGCTCGTCCGACGACCACGTCTATGTCCGATTGACCTACGGGAGCGAGGTCCACTGGGTCAGGAACGTTCGGGCGAGCGGCCATTGCCGGGTCCAGTCGCACGAGACGATCCTCGAGCTCGACGAGCCGACCGTCGTCACGGCGAGCGAGAACGTGTTGATCCCGGGACCTATCCGGGCGGTCCTCGACCTAGCCGGCCGGACGTACCTGCGCCTCCACATCGTCGAGCGCAGACCCGGCACGCTCGGCGACCGGTCGGACTGCGCGGCCGTCACGGGTCTTGCTTCGTCGCCGGCGGTGCTCGGCCCGGTCGATCTGCCGACGAGTGCCTGACCCGTCCGCGGGTCAGCGGCCCACCGGAACCTCCGGCTAGCCGTCCCGGCGCGGGCGCTCGGCGTCCTTGGACGGTCGCGGTTCACGCCCGGGACGCGGCGGCCGAGGCCGGGTCCCGGGAGCCATGTCAGGGCGTCGCGGCTCCGGGCCTCGTGCCCTGGCGGCGTCGACCTCGAGCGCGAACGCTCGCGCGATGGCCGGCGGCACGCTGCCCACCCAGGCCGCCTCGATCTCGCGGACGCGAATGGTCTCCTGGTCGCGCCGCTCGCGCTCTCGCTTCGAATGCTTCGTCATCTGGACCCCGTTCCCGTCGAGCCTTGGCCGGCCCGCTCGTCCGGGCAGTATGCGCGCACGGCTCCCGATGGGCTCGGACGAATGGACTTCGCCGAACGCGTCCCGAACGGACTCGGCGTAGGATGCGCGCCAGACGCGCCTCGGTGCGAGCTTTCGCCGCACGGGCGCGCGGGAGGGACCTCGATGACTCGACGGGTCGTGGCTGTGATCGTCGCGCTGGCGGTCATCGTGCTGGTAGCGGGCTGCAGCGCGGCATCGACGAGCTCGGCGCCTTCAGCAGCAGCCGCGGCAAGCGTCGCCGCGCCGGCCAGCTCGGAGCCCACGAGCGCTCCATCGGCGTCCGAGGCGGCGCCCCCGGCGAGCGCCGAGGTCCCCTCGGCCGAACCGTCGGTGGCGCTCCCGTCGTTCGTGCTCCCGAACGACGACAAAGGCCTCGAGGCGCTTCTGCCCGCCAAGCTGTGCGGCAAGACCGCGACCCGGGTGAGCTACAGCGGCTCGCGCTTCAAGAAGTACCCCGATGCCACGTTGACCGAGACCGTCGCCAAGCTCGGCAAGACCGTCGACGACGTCGCGATGGCGATCTCGACGCTGATGTCGTCCTCAGGCACGTGCCATAGCCTCGCCGGGGTCTTCCAGGTCAAGGGCGCGGATCCGGGCCAGTTCCGGGATTACTTCATCGCCCAGGCGAAGAAGGACGACAAGACGACGTTCACCCAGGGCAACGTGGCCGGCCACGATGTCTACATCGGTGTCACGCCGGGCGACTCCACCAAGACCTACGCGTATTTCAAGGGCGATGCCCTGTTCTTCGTGGTCGCCAGCGATGAGGCCGCGGCCGGGCCGCTCCTCCAGCAGATGCCCTGACCGCGCGGTCGGGCGGACGTCAGGCACACGGCAGCTCGAGGCAGGGGTCGTCGGTCTCGTCCGCGACCCCCGCCTCGAGGACCGCGCGCAGGCGGCGAAGCGCGCGCCTCGAGCGCGTCTTGACCGTGCCGATCGGCCAGCCGAGATGGGCCGCGATCTCGGACTGCGTGAGCCCGTCCCGGTAGGCGAGGAGGATCGCCTGGCGTTCGGGTCCGTCGAGCGTCGCAACCGCCGCGACGATGGCCGCGCGCGTCTCGCTCGATGCCAGTGCGACCTCGGGTGCCGGTTCCGGCTCGCCGGCCGCCAGGATCTCGCCCGACGCCATCAGCCAGTCGATGGTCGACGCCTCGTCGCGTTCGTCGACGACCAGTGCGGACAGCGGGCCGGCCGGCACGCGTCGGGCCGCCGCTCGGACCCGGTCGATCGACCGATTCCGAGCGATCGCGAGCATCCAGCTGATCGCCGTGCCGAGCGTCGGATCGAACGACTCGGCACGGTTCCACAACGCCAGGAACGTCTCCTGGACGACGTCCTCCGCCGTGCCGCGGTCGCGGCTCACGGTCAGCGCCACACGAAGGACCGCCGCGGCATGTCGGTCGTACAGCGCCGCGAGGGCTCCCTCGGATCCCTGCGCCACCTGACGAACGAGACCGGCATCCTCCGCGTCGGTTCCTCGCGCCCGCGCGTGCTCCGTCACCATCCCCCGATTCTCCACCATAACTATCTCGTAGGTAAGATACTAATGTAGTATCTCCGAACGGTATAGTTGTGGGTATGGAGCGAGACTTCACCGACCACCTCATCGATCGCTGGTCAGCGATCCGACCCGATCTCGGCGTCGCGGACCTCCAGGTGACCGCCCGACTCGCCAGGCTGGGCCGTCATATCGGGCTCCGCGAGGAGGAGGTCTTCTCGAGGTTCGGGCTCAACCGCGGCGAAGTCGGTCTCCTGAGCGTCCTGCGGATCTCGGGCCCGCCCCATCGGCTCTCACCGACGCGCCTCCGGAAAGGCCTGATGCTGTCGTCGGCCGGCGTCACGAGCCGGGTGGATCGCCTGGAACGCCGCGGGCTGCTGACGCGGGTCGCCGATCCCGATGACCGACGTGGCGTCATCGTCGAGCTGACCGACCGGGGCCTCGAGCTGGTGGACGCGGCCGTCGGAGCGAACACCGCGAGCGATCGGCAGCTCCTCGCCCGGCTGGATCCGGATGAGCTCGCGACGCTCGAGACGCTCTTGCGCAAGGTCCTGTCCGGCCTCGAGCTGCCCGAGGTCGACTGACCCGACGGTCTCCCGCAGCAAAACCGATCGACGGATCGGCGCGTAGGAGTCGATGGCCCAAGGGACCGGAGCAGATCCGCCCGATCGGCCGTCATCGGGCGTTCCCTGTGCGGAGTGGGAGGCGCCGCGGAGGGATGAGCGTGGCAGCGTGGCCAGGGACCGACCCGACAAGGCAATTGGCTCATGTGCGCGGACGCATGACCGAGCTCGAGGCGGAGGCGAGCCGTGAGCGGATGGCCAGGGCCGCCGCCGCCCAGGCATCCGCTGCCGGTCCGCGCCTGCGGCTCGGACGATGGCTCGTCCGGCTGGGTCAGGCGCTGACCGCGGACCCGGCGTCGGCAGCACCGAGGCCGGCCAGGGCGGCGAGCGACCGACCCGGACGCTGAGCCGGTCGATCCGTCACCGAGCGTCCTACGGGGCTACGGCGCGGCGTCGACGCGAGGTGGTCCGGCGGAGATCCGGCGACGGACCGACGCGACGGTCGGTCGCTCCCAGTCGGCATCGATCCACCAGGTCGCGCCGGCCTCGGCGAAGGGGCGGACGACCTCGGCCGCGTCCTCCCGGTCGGGATCGGTCCGTCCCTGGACGACGATGTCGAATGGAGCGTCGGACCCGCGTGTCGGCTTCCGCTCGCGGTCGACGTAGCTCGCGATCGCCCGGATCTCGTCGGCTCGGTCGGTCTGGGTGACGATGCCGTCGTAGCGCAGCACCCGGCGCATCGACCGCTCGTTCGGCCACGCTCCGACCACCCAGATGGGGATCCGCGGCGCCTGGACCGGTGTCGGAGAGAACGTCATCGGATCGAACCGGTAGTGGCGACCGGCGTAGCCGAACGGCCGACCGCTCCACAGGCCCTCGAGGATCTCGAGCGCCTCGTCGAGGAGCTCGGCTCGGATCCTCGCCTCGGTCGGCTCGCCGACGTTCCCGAACGCGAGGTCGTCGAGGGCCCCGAGGCCGACCGGGACCACCAGGCGGCCGGCCGACAGCCGGTCGAGTGTCATCGTCTCCCGGGCGAGCTTCCACGGTCGTCGCCGCGACGGCGGCGTCACGATCGCGCCGAGCGTCACCCGCTCGGTGCGCATCGCCATCGCGGCCATGACCACCCACGGGTCGTAGGTGTCGACCGTCCCGACCGCGATCCCGTCCCAGGTGAAGACGCCGTCCCAGCCCGCGGTCTCCGCCTCGGCCGCGAGGTCGGCGACCGTCCGTGGGTCGCCGCTCGTGACGATCACGCCGTACTTCACGTCGTCCACCGGTCAGCCACGATCGCCGAGGCGATCCAGCCGCCGCGGGAGGGCTTCGGAGCCATCCGCGCACCCGGTGATCGTCGGCCGATGATCTGACCTTCCGACCGCCGCGACGGGCACGACGGCCCTTGCTCGCCAGGCCTGCTTCGACCGAGGATCGATCCGAAGGCCGGCTGGCGCCCGCCTCGATAGGGAGACCGGCCATGACTGCCCACCCGATGTCCGATCACGCCGCCCGATCGATCCCACGACCCGAGCTTCACCTGGCCGGCAAGGTGTGCATCACCGTCCTCGTGCTCCTCGGCGTCGGCGCACTGGCGGGCGGCATCGCGCTCCTGGCGAAGCCGGATGGGAGCGTGATGAAGTTCGACACGGCGCTGCTCGCTGGCAGCCCGTTCACCGACTTCGCGATCCCAGGACTGATCCTGGGCGGGCTCTTCGGGGTCGGCTCGTTCGTCGTCGCCGGGATGGGCGTCGCCCGGTTGCGCGCAGCCCCATTCCTGGCCTTCGCCATCGGCGTTGGCCAGATGATCTGGATCGTCGTCGAGCTCGGGATCATCAGGGAGCTCAGCTTCCTCCACCCGCTGTGCTTCGGCCTCGGCCTGGTCATCGTCGCCTCCGCTGTGCCGTGGGGCTGGCCGACCTTCCAGGGATGGCGCGCGGCTCACTGATCTCCCCGGTCAGTCGCCGACACGCTCCGCCAGCCAGCGCAGCTGGGCGACCTCGTGGAACCCCTCGCCGCCCTCGTGATCGTTGAACGGATACTCGCGGATCTCCTTGGGGCCGCCGTAGTGGTTGAACGCCGCGTAGACCGTTGACGGGGGACAGGTCTCGTCCATCAGCCCGACCGAGAAGAGCGCCGGTGCGCGGGCCCGCCGAGCCAGCACGGCGACATCGAAGTAGGCGAGGGTGGACATGACCCGGTCGACGTGGTCGCGGTGCGCCTTGAGGTAGCGAGCGATCTCCCCGTAGGGATCTTCGTCCGTGAGGGTGATCGCGCGGGGGAAGTCGCTCAGGAACGGCACATCCGGCATGACCCCGATGAGTCCGTCGACGAGGCTCGCCGCGGCAAGGCTCAGTCCGCCACCCTGGCTGGATCCGGTCACGGCCACGCGCCTCGGATCGACCGCCGGATGGCTCTGGACCGCCTCGGTCGCGCGAATCGCATCGGTGTAGAGCCGCCGGTAGTAGTACGACGCCGGATCCAGGATCCCCTGGGTCATGAAGCCGGGGTGGGCCGGGTCGCCGGTCACGTCGCGGTCCGGGGTGTCGCCGACGGCCCAGGTCGAGCCCTGTCCGCGCGTGTCCATCACCGCGTGCGCGTACCCGGCCACGGCCCACATCACCCGTTCGTGAGCGAGCCCGCGCCCGCCGCCGTAGCCGAGGTACTCGACGACCGCCGGGAGCGGTCCCCGGCGATGGCGCGGCAGGTGGAGCCAGCCGCGGATCGGCGATCCGCCGAAGCCGGCGAAGGTGACATCGTGCGTCTCGATCTCGGCCAGACCGCTGTCGACCGGCGTGAACGTCGCGGCGAGCTCGTGCGATCGAGCCTCGGCGAGCGTCGTCGACCAGAACCGGTCGAGGTCCTCCGGCACCGGCAGGTCCGGGGCGTACGCGCGTAGCTCGGGGAGCCGAAGGTCGAACTGGGGCACGATCGATCTCTCCAGGCGGTGCTTGTCGACGGGTCGAATCGGCGTGAGGAAAGGATAAGGTTCCAGGTTCAGGGGACGCACGGGAGGCCTGCCGACACCATGCTGACCATCGCCCAGATCGAGGATGCGCGCGAGCGCACGGCCGCGGTCCTCGAGGCTGCCGGAGTCGCCCTCACCGCGAACGAGCGAGCCTCGATCGAGATCGCCGACTTCGGACTCGGCGTGCTCGACGAGATCGGCCTGCAGCTGGTCGTCTACGTCAACACCGAGCGGGTCTGCGCGAAGGAGATCGTCCTGTTCCCGGGCCAGACATGCGCCGAGCATCGTCATCCGCCGTTCGGTGGGACGCCCGGCAAGGAGGAGACGTTCCGGGTCCGGTCCGGCCTCGTGTTCCTCCACGTGGAGGGGCAAGCGACCACCGACCCGCGGGCTCGGCCGGCGCGCGCCGATCGGGCCGTCTACACCGCCGCGCGAGAGATCGTGCTCGGTCCGGGCGAGCAGCACACGGTCCCGCCGGACACGCTCCATTGGTTCCAGGCGGGCCCCGAGGGCGCGATCGTATCGGAGTTCTCGACCCGGAGCCGAGACGATCTCGACGTCTTCACCGACCCCGAGGTCATCCGGGCCACGATCGTGGCCGAGGAGCGCCCTCAGCCACGACCCTGATCCCGGGACGGGCCGACCCCTGGTCGTCCCGACGCGCCTTACGTACCCAGGGCGAAGACGAGGGTCCCCTGGTCGACGGTCGTGATCGTCAGCTGGCCGTTGGCGATCGCATAGCTGGCGGCATTGCTCATGGCGAGGATGTACAGGTCCCCGAGTGAGCCTTCCGCACAGGCGACGATCGTCGACGGACCGGGCGTGATGGTCAGGCCGCCGGCGGACGTCGCTGTCCACTTGCCCGCGACCGTGTTGCAGTCGGCCTTCGCGTTGAATGTGCCGTCGGTGTTGAACTGGAGGGTGTAGTTCTTCTGCTGGTCGGCCGGGACGACGCCCTGGAACGCGGGCGTCTTCATGGTGAGCGCGGTCAGCTGCCAGAGCTTGCCGGTCAGGTCGGCACCCGGGGACGGCGTCGGTGCCGGCGTCGGAGCGGTCGTCGGAGCCGGCGTCGCGGTGGGCGCGGTCGTCGGAGCCGAGGTCGGGCCGGTCGTGGGCTTGGCCGTCGGCGACGGCGTCGGCGAAGGCGTCGGCTTCGGCGTCGGGCTGGCGGTCGGCTTGGGAGTCGGGGTCGCCGTGGCAGCCGCTGCCGCACTCGTCGTCGGGGCGACGGATGGCACGGCCGCGCCGGTCACGAAGCTCAGGATGCCGCCGTCGTCGAGGTCGATCGTCAGCTGGTCGCCCGCGACCGCGTAGGACTTCGACCTGGCCAGGGCGAACGCGAACAGGTCGCCGTACGAGCCCTCCGGGCAGGCCACCAACGTCGACGGGCCAAGCGTGATCGTGAGGCTCGTGCCGCTCGTCTTGTACGAACCCGACACGACGTTGCAATCGGCCACGGCGTTGAACGACCCGTCCTTGTTGAAGGTGATCGTGTACTTCGACTGGTCTGCCGCCGGCACCACACCCTGGAATGCCGGGACCTTCTCGGAGATCGCGGTCAGCTGCCAGGTCTTGCCGGTCAGGTCGCTGGAACTGTTCCCGCAGGCTGCAGCGATCACCGTCACGGCGACGGCGAGCGCGGCGAGCGTGAGCTTTCGCATCGGACTCCCTTCAACGAGCGCCCGGCGTCGGATGCCATCGGAGGCGCCTGCGGCATCCTAGCGGAAGCTGGCGATGTCGGTGGTCGTGTGTCTGCCGGACGTGCTGCGGGGACGCTCGACCCGGGCGTCCGACGGCGCGCTACGATCGGCCTCCACGGCCGGCGCGATCGGACGTGTCAGGCCCCGCAGGAGCCGTACCCCACGATGAAGGTCCTGGTCGCCGACCCGTTCGAAGCCTCCGGCCTGGAGGGTCTCGCCGCCGCCGGCTGCGAGGTGATCTTCGATCCGATGCTCAAGGACGATGCCCTGGCCGACGCACTCGCCACGAGTCGGGCGGACGTCCTCGTGGTCCGGTCCACCCAGGTCACCGCGACGATGATGGACGGCGACCTGTCGCTGATCGTCCGAGCGGGCGCGGGCTACAACACGATCGACGTCGGGGCGGCGTCGGCACGCGGGATCTATGTCTCGAACTGCCCCGGCAAGAACGCGATCGCCGTGGCCGAGCTCGCCGTCGGACTCATCCTCAGCCTCGACCGGCGGATCCCGGACAACGTGGCGGCGCTGCGCGCCGGTCGCTGGGACAAGAAGGAGTTCTCGCGGGCGCGCGGGCTCCACGGCCGGACCCTCGGGTTGCTGGGGTTCGGCAACATCGCCCAGGAGGTCGCTCGGCGGGCCCATGCGTTCGGGATGGACATCGTCATCTGGTCGAGGCGGTTCGAGGACGATCCCGGCGCCGACCTGGCGGCCTACGGGTTCGAGACGGCCGGCCGCCGGCCGACGGTCGAGATCGTCGGGACGCCGGGTGAGGTGGCGGATCGGGCCGACGTCCTGAGCGTCCACGTCGCGCTCGGCCCCGAGACGGGGGGACTGGTCGGTGCGGCGCTCCTCGGTCGCCTCCGACCGGGTGCGTCGTTCATCAACACGTCGCGGGCCGAGGTCGTCGACCACGACGCCCTGGCCCAGGTCATCCGCGATCGCGGCATCCGCGTGGGACTCGATGTCTTCCCGGGCGAGCCGGCCTCGGGGACGGCCGAGTTCGATCTGCCCCTCCTCCAGGCGCCCGGCGTGTACGGGACCCACCACATCGGGGCATCCACCGAACAGGCGCAGGAAGCGGTGGCAGCCGAGACCGTTCGGATCATCCGCACCTACAAGGAGACGGGTCGGGTCCCGAACGTCGTCAACCTGACCCACCGGACGCCGGCGACCCACATGCTCGTGGTCCGCCACCGGAACCGCCCGGGGGTGCTCGCCCACGTGTTCGACGTCCTGCGGGCCGACGGGATCAACGTGCTCGAGACCGAGAACACGATCTTCGAGGACGCCGAGGCGGCGGTGGCGCGGATCAACATCGACGGCCCGCTGTCAGCCGTGCAGCTCGAGTCGATCCGGGCCGGCAACGAGCACATCATCAGCCTTCAGCTGGTCACGCTCTGACCCGCTCTCGGGTCGCCGCCGGGGCCTCGGGACGCTACCGAGTGGCTGCTATGATGCGGCGACCATCACCGAAGTTCGGGAGCGATGGCAGAGGGAGGCTCACGCTACATGCAACGACCTATCGGCGTAACCCTGCTGGCCCTGGGAGCTGGGCTCGCCGGGCTCTACGAGATCTGGCGGGCCCTGGTATTCATGGGCATCGTCAACTTCACCTTCGTCGGCAAGTCCGTCTCGTTCTCGGGAAACGCGCAGTGGGGTCAGGCCATCTGGGCACTGATCATCGCCGCGATCTGGTTCTGGGTGGCCGAAGGGTTCTGGAACGTCCGCGCCTACGCGTGGAGCTTCGGCATCTTCATCAGCATCTTCACCCTGATCTTCGGCTTCATGGCGCTCCTGTTCGGGTCGTCCGTCGAGGCCGAGTCGGTCCCGTGGTTCCTGGCCCTGGTGATCTACATGTACCTGAACTACCCGGGCGTCCGGGACCACTTCGTCGAGAAGGAGATGTCGCTCCTGACGCCGGAGCAGCGAACGGCACTCGCCCAGGTCCAGGCGGCCAATGAGGCCGCGGCAAAGGCGATGGCGACCCCCGCCGCCCCGGCCCAGGCTCCGGCCGCTCCGACCCAGACCCCGCCCGCGCCGCCGGCCCCGCCGAGCGCACCCTCCAGCTAGTCGGCGGCGGCGGTCCGAGCCCCGTCGGGCCGGATCCGCCGACCGCTACCGCGACTCGAGACCGATCGGCGCGCGCCGGTCGGTCTCGTCGCGTCCGCCCGCGCCCACCGAGGACCCGTCGGCCCTGCCGTTTCGTCGGTCGTGGTATCGTTGCTTCAGCAACTACCAGAGAGGCCGACCATGACCGCCGATACAGCGTCGCGAGCGCCGAGCACCCAGGTCGATCCCGTCGAATGGGTGGCCGCCGCGCTCCGTTCGCACAACATCGAGGCGGTCGTCGTCGATACCGGCGACCAGGCTCGCGACCTCGTCCTCGAGCTGATCCCAGCGGGTGCCGAGGTCCACTCCGGCAAGTCACGGACCCTCGAGCAGATCGGCCTGTACGACGAGCTGATGACGTCGGGCCGCTACGACGCGATCCGACCGAGGCTTGCCACGATGGACCGAGCGACGCAGGGCCGCGAGATCCGCAAGATGACGTCGGCTCCGGACTTCATGCTCGGGAGCGTCGCCGCCGTCACCGAGGCCGGGGCCCTGGTGTCCGCCTCGGCCACCGGCAGCCAGCTCGGGGCATATGCCGCCGGGGCAGGTCGGTTGATCCTGGTCGTCGGCAGTCAGAAGATCGTGCCCGACCTCGACGCCGCGCTGCGGCGGATCGACGAGGTCGTCTTCCCGTGGGAGAACGAGCAGGTCCGGACGAAGCTCGGGGTCGACACCGCCCTGGAGAAGGTCCTCGTCATGTACGGCGAATGGCGCGCAGGGCGAACGACCGTCGTCCTCGTTCGGGAGCCGGTCGGCATCTGATCCGCGGAGCCGGTACGGCGCGCGGACGCCGCTGCGCGGGCGCCCGGGCGTTCCACCCCGCAGGTCAGTGGCGGAATCCGCTCGCTTCCTTCTCCGTCAATGGGCGTGCGTGCGGATGCGCATCGAGGTGGGCCAGCGCGCGCCGGTAGTCGTCGAGGAGCAGGTTCGCCAGGTCGCGGCTGAAGTCGTGGCGGACGAGGATCCGCTGGACTGCGACCTCTTGCCGGTTCGCGGGCAGGGTGTAGGCCGGGACCTGCCAACCGGAGACCCGGAGTCGATCGGCGAGGTCGAACAACGTGAACGGATGCCGAACATCCTCGCGCAGCGTCCAGGCGAGGGCCGGGATCCCCCCGCGCCCGTCATACACGATCTCGAACGGGCCCATCTTCGCGATCTCGTCGGCGAGGTAGCGGGCCGTCGCATAGCTGGCTTCGTGGATCTTCCGGTAGCCCTCGCGTCCGAGACGCAGGAAGTTGTAGTACTGGGCGGCGATCTGGCCGCCCGGCCTCGAGAAGTTCAGCGCGAATGTGGGCATGTCGCCGCCGAGATAGTTGACCCGGAAGATCAGGTCCTCGGGCAGCTCCGCCGCGTCGCGCCAGATCACCCAACCCACGCCGAGCGGCGCGAGGCCGAACTTGTGACCGGACGTGTTGATCGACTTGACCCGTGGGATGCGGAAGTCCCAGACGAGGTCCGGGTCGACGAACGGGGCGATGAACCCGCCGCTCGCCGCGTCGACGTGGATCGGCACATCGAGGCCGGTCCGCGACCGGAGATCGTCAAGGGCCTCGGCGACCGCGCCGACCGGCTCGTAGTCGCAGGTATAGGTCACCCCGAGGGTCGGAACGACGCCGATCGTGTTCTCGTCGACGCGGGCCAGCACCTCCGCGGGCGACATGATCAGGCGGTCTCGCTCCATCGGGATCTCCCGGTGCTCAACGTCCCAGTAGCGCGCGAACTTGTGCCAACAGATCTGGACCGGTCCGGTCACGATGTTCGGCCGATCGGTGGCCCGTCCGGATGCTCGCTGGCGTTCGCGCCACTTCCACAGGAGCGCCATCCCGCCGAGCATCGCGGCCTCGCTCGAGCCCGTCGTCGACGTGCCGAGCGTGTCCTCGGCATCGGGCGAGTTCCACAGATCCGCGAGCATGTGGACGCAGCGGGATTCCAATTCGGCCGTCTGCGGGTACTCGTCCTTGTCGATCATGTTCTTGTCGATCGTCAGATCCATCAACCGGTGGACCTCGGGCTCGAGCCAGGTCTGGCAGAACGTCGCCAGGTTCTGCCGGGAGTTCCCGTCGAGCATGAGCTCGTCGGCGACGACCTGGTAGGCATGTCGCGGGTCCTGCTCGCCGTCCGGGATCCGGTACTTGGGCATCGACACGGCGAGATCGGTCGAGGCGAAGACATCGTCAGCCAGCTGGTCGCGGACGGCATCCTTCGAGTGCAGCATCGGGTCGCTCCTTCCAGGGCTCCGATCGTACGTCCGGGCGGCCATCGACCGCGTCCGTCGGGCGCCCGGCACTCCTTCGACCGACGTCGATCACCCAGTCCCGGCGGCGTCGGCCGACCCCTCGCTACACTGGCGCTCCGATGATGCTCGATCCCGAAGCCGCACTGCCCCCGGACAGCCGCGCTGCCCTGTCCCTGGAGCTTGGACGCGCCCGGCGCAAGGCGGTCACGCGTCGGAGCCACGCGTCCTGGTCCCCACCCACGGGCCGGATCGATCCGGTCGACACGCTGAGCGCCTCGAACGAGGATCGGCTGCCGGAGCTCGTGCCCATCCGGATCGGTCGGATGCTCGCCTCGCCGTTCGCCTTCCTCCGGGGCTCGGCCGCGGTGATGGCGGGGGATCTCGCCTCGACCCCGACCATGGGATCGATCGTCCAGCTCTGCGGGGATGCGCATCTCGCCAACTTCGGGATCTACGCCAGTCCGGAGCGGCGGCTCGTCTTCGACCTCAATGACTTCGATGAGACCGATCGCGGGCCGTGGGAGTGGGACGTCAAGCGTCTCGCGGCCAGCTTCGTCGTCGCGTCGCGGGACAACGGCTACTCGGAGTCGACCGCGCGGGACATGGCCCGGATCGTCGCGACCGAATACCGCCGCTGGACCCGCACGTTCGCCGGGATGCGGGCGCTCCAGGTCTGGTACGCGTCGATCCCGATCGAATCGATCATCAAGCGGGTCGAGCGGGCCCGCCTGCGACAGGATCTCCTGTCAGACGTGGAGAACGCCCGACGGCGCGATCACCTGTCCGCCCTCGGCAAGCTGTCGGTCGTGAACCCCGCCGGTGGCTGGCTCCTCCGGGACCGACCGCCGCTCCTGCTCCGCCTCCCGGACGACGACCCGTCCCGTCCGAACCTGTCAACGATGTATGCGTCGTATCTCCGATCGCTGACGCCGGACCGGCGCGTCCTGGTGGAGAAGCATCGCCTGCTCGACGTCGCGCTCAAGGTGGTCGGCGTCGGAAGTGTCGGAACTCGGTGCTACGTCGCGCTGTTCGCCGGCCCGGCCGGGGGTCCGCTGGTCCTCCAGGTCAAGGAAGCCCGCGAGTCGGTCATCGCGCCCAACGTCAGAGGCAAGCGCTCGAGGCACCAGGGCGAGCGCGTGGTCACCGGCCAGCGGATCATGCAGGCCCTGTCCGACAGCTTCCTCGGCTGGACGAAGTCGCCCGTCACCGGCACCGAGTACTACGTCCGCCAGCTCCACGACATGAAGTACGGCGTCGATCTCGCCGGTCTCCGACCTCCGGGGATGGCCCTCTACGCTGAGGTCTGTGCCTGGGCCCTCGCCAGGGCGCACGCGCGCTCGGGCGACCCGGCCGCGATCGCCGGCTACCTCGGTGCCGGCCCCGTGTTCGACGACGCCATCGCGTCCTTCGGGGTCGCCTATGCGGACCAGACCGAGCGCGACCACGCCGCCCTGGTCGAGGCGGTCAGGATCGGCCGGATCGCGGCCGAGACCGGCGTCTGAGGGCGCGTTCGCCGGTCGCCTGACGCGCTCACCGGGTGAACGGGCCGGGTCCGGACCAGAAGACCTCGAGCAGAGCGCGAATCACCAGGACGGCGATCACGATCCCCGCCAGGATCAGCATCGGCGACATGGCTGCCGCCTCTCGTATGGGCGCAGGTCGGTCCCGCCAGTGGCTCGACGCGGCCCGGGCGACCGTGGGGATGGGCCGCGCTTCGATGCCTCCTGCGCTCTGCCGTGAGCATCGACCGGGGGTCGCCTCGCCACAAGGGCCATTCGTCACGAGCCGACGACACCGATCCGTCGAGAGCACGACCGCCGTGATGGAACTTCCCGCCTCGCTCGCGAGACATACTCGGTGAGCGACGCCCGGACGGGTGCCGCCGCTGTGAGGGCAGGCATGGACCGGGATCTGGTGGTCCGGGCGCAGGAGGGTGACCGAGATGCGTTCGCGACGCTCGTCGCGAGCTCTCTCGGACGCCTGAATGCCGTCGCCCGGCTGATCCTCCGGGACGGCACCTCGGCGGACGACGCCGTGCAGGATGCCCTCGTCGACGCCTGGCGGGGCATCCGCGGCCTGCGCGACCCGGATCGGTTCGAGGCGTGGCTCCGACGACTCCTCGTCCGTGCATGCCAGGACCGAGCCCGCCGGGACCGGAGACGGACGGTCGTCGAGATCCGGCTGCTGCCGGGCGATGGACCGGTCCAGCCCGACACAGCGCACGGCCTGGCGATCAACGACCAGCTCACGCGGGGCCTTGGCCGGTTGACCCCTGAGCAGCGCGGGGCACTCGTGCTGGTCTACTACCTCGACCTCCCGCTATCCGAAGCTGCGCAGACGCTTGGCATCCCGATCGGGACGCTGAAATCGCGGCTCAACCGTTCGCTGACCACGCTGCGGGGTGTACTCGAGGCGGACGAACGTGAACCGGCCTTCTCGAAGGAGTCGTTGGCATGAACGACCGCGAGGATCTCGAGCGTCTCCTCCGCGCCCACTACGCGGCCACCGCCGACCCGCGGGTCCCGGGCGGTCAGCTCGCGGCCGTGGTCGCTCGGACCCAACGGGTGCGCCAGCAGCCCGCCTGGCGGCTGGCGCTGCCCGGCGGCGGACCGAGCACGGAGGCCGCGCGTGCGGCGTCGGCGATCGGCCAGCGTGGATATCGCCTCGCGTGGGCCCTTCTCATGATCGGGCTGCTCACGGCGGCCATCACAGCGAGCCTGCTTGCCGGCGGCCCCCGGAACCTCGGCGTCATGGTCGACCCGAGCCGGCCGGCGAACGCGAGCAACGCTCCGGCCTCGCCCTTGCTCGCCACGTTCGCGCCCGGCAGCATCGCGTTCGCACGTACTGACGGCGTCTACGTGATGGCATCCGATGGCACGGATCGGGCCAGGATCGCCACGGGTCCCGACATCGGGCAGGTCTCGTTCTCGCCCGACGGTCGGAGCCTCGCGTACGTCGAGTCCGGGGCTGCTGACGCGAGTGGGCAACGGTCCCCAAACGAAACGCTCCGGGTCATCGCGGCAGATGGCCGATCGCTCGGGTCGTACGGATTCGGCGATCTCGCATCGGCCTGGGGGATCGGGTGGGAGTTCCAGTGGTCACCTGACGGCCAGAGACTGGCGGTCAACTCCGCGGTCGACGGACGCAACGTGATCAAGATCATCGGGCTCGACGGTGCCCAACGTGGCGTCGTGCCCCTGCCGAAGGGCTTCGCCAACTCGACCTTCAACGGGTGGGCGTACGACCTATTCTCGTGGTCGCCGGATGGACGCTGGTTCGGCCTTGTCGGCTGCATGGCTCCGTGTTCGACGGACCGTTCCGGGAAGGCGCTCCTCCTGGCCACGGATGGGTCGACGTCACGGTGGCTGGAGAGTCGCAAAGGTCTGCTTGTTGGTGCCGGGAAGTGGACGCCCGACTCACTCCAGATCGCGGTCGCGGACGTTGATGGGGGGACCGAGCTGCTCCAGGCGGACGGTTCAGGATCACGGGCATTCTCCAAGCCGGCCGGTAGGATGCTCGCTTGGTCGCCGGACGGCGACCGTCTCCTCACAAGCGATGGTGGCGTGCTCGAAGTCATCGGGCTCGATGGACAGCCGAGAATGATCGCGGCGCGCTCGCCGGTCGATGCCACGATGGGCAGCGGTGGATCGCAGGATGCCCCGCTCAAGGTTCGATGGGCCGCAGATGGACGGAGCGTGCTGGTCACGGTCTGCGATGACGTGGGTTGCGCCAAAGTCTCTCTATGGGCCTTCGACATCAACCCCGGGGCGGCACATCGGATCGCCGACGACGTCGGTGAGCTGTTCGATGTGGCACCGTAGGCCCGTACCGAGGTTCGACCGCAAGGTGGTGCGATGAACGGCTGGCGGATGAGACGCGCCTTCGCCGCGTGGGTGATCGCCATCGCGATCTCCGCAGCGACGGGGGGTCCTCTCGCGGCCGGCGCCGACCGGACGAGCTCGGGTGCGAGCCTCGACAGCCTCCAGGCCCAGGCCGCGCTGCCGCTGGCCGGGCTCGTGATCGCGCTGGATCCCGGACACAACGGCGGGAACGCCGCGCACGCGGCGCGGATCGCCCGGCGCGTGTTCATCGGCAACGGGTGGAAGGCCTGCAACACGGTCGGGACGTCCACTCGCCGGGGCTACCCCGAGCACCGGTTCACCTTCGCCGTCGCGCTGCGCGTCAAGGCGCGCCTCGAGGCGCTCGGCGCGACGGTCCGACTGACCCGGTCGACCGACACCGGCGTCGGACCGTGCGTCGACGTCCGTGGGCGCTTCGGTGCGCGGGTGAACGCCGCCCTCACGATCAGCATCCACGCGGATGGGTCGGCCCTGTCGCATCGCGGTTTCGTGGTCATGAAGCCCGGACGCGTCCCCCACTACACGACCGACATCCTGGCTCGGTCGTCCCGCCTCGCCACGGCCATGCGGGCCGGCCTCCTCGATGCCGGGCTGCCGATCGCCAACTACTACGCCGCGAACGGGATCGTCAGCCGGACGGACCTGGGCACCCTGAACATGTCCGACGTGCCGGTCGTGATGGTCGAGCTCGGGAACATGAAGAACGCCGGCGACGCGACCCGGATGTCCGGCGCGGTCGGACGCGACCGCTACGCGGCCGGCCTCGTGGCGGGGATCCGCCGCTACCTCGGGCGCTGAGAGGCCTCGTCCGGACCGATCCGCGCGGGTCGTCTGGCCGAACGGCCCCCGCGGACCTGCCCTCCGGCACTCCCCGGTCGCGGTCGCCACCGATACGGTAGGGACCGGAGGTGGAGATGGTCCTCGTCACCACCGGGACTCGGCTGGCCGGCGCTCCCACGAAGCCGGCACCGTTCGAGCCGCTCGACATCGCCGCGGATCACTGCAAGGGCTGCGAGCTCTGCATCTCGATCTGTCCGAAGCACGTCCTGGAGCTCGACCGGAGCCTCGTCAACCGGCTCGGCTACCACCCCGTCCGCCTGACCGACGCCGCGAGCTGCACGAGCTGTGCCCTGTGCGCTCGCATCTGCCCCGACGCGGTCTTCACCGTCTACGCCCGCCGGAAGGATCGGTCATGACCACGCTCCTCGCACCCGCAGACCGAGGACCGGTCGAGGCGTCCTCGGCCGTCCGCCCGATCCTGATGAAGGGCAACGAGGCCATCGCCGAGGCCGCGATCCAGGCCGGCTGCGACGCCTACTTCGGGTATCCGATCACCCCCCAGGCCGAGCTGCTGGAATGGATGGCCCGGCGGATGCCGGAGTGCGGTCGAGTGTTCGTCCAGGCGGAGAGCGAGCTCGGCGCGATCAACATGGCGCTCGGCGCCGCGGCGACCGGCGCGCGGGTCCTCGTCTCATCGTCGAGCCCCGGCATCAGCCTGATGGCCGAGGCGATGAGCTACATGGCAGGCTCGGAGCTGCCGGTCGTGCTGGTCAACGTCATGCGCGGCGGACCCGGGCTCGGCAGCATCGGTCCCTCGCAGTCGGACTACTTCCAGGCGACCAAGGGACACGGCCACGGCGACTATCGGGTCCCGGTCCTCGCGCCGTCGTCGATCGCCGAGGCCGTCGGCCTGGTCGCCGACGCGTTCGAGATCGCGGAGCGCTATCGGACCCCGACGATGATCCTGGCCGACGGGGTCATGGGCCAGGCGATGGAGCCCGTCGTGCCGTCCTACCGGGTGCCGGATCGCCCGCCCGACGGCTGGCAGCTCTCCGGCGCGAACGGCCGTCCGCCCCGGGTCCTCCAGTCTCTCCATCTCCTCCCCGAGGAGCTCGAGGCCCACGATCGTCACCTCCAGGCGAAGTACCGGACGATCGCCGAGCGGGAGGTCCGCTGGGCAGGCGAGCAGCTCGACGACGCCGAGATCGCGATCGTCGCCTACGGCACCGCCGCCAGGGTCGCCCGCACGGCGATCCAGCGCGCCCGGGCCGGCGGCCTCGCGCTGGGCCTGTTCCGGCCGATCACGCTGTGGCCCTTCCCGAGCGACGCGCTCGCGGCGGTCGCGCCTCGACTTCGCGCTCTGCTGGTCGTGGAGCTGTCCGCCGGCCAGCTCGTCGAGGACGTCAGGCTCGCGGTGGGCGATCGTGTGCCGGTCCTCTTCCACGGCCGGATGGGTGGCATGGTCCCAACGCCGGGCGAGGTCCTGGACGCCGCCCGCCGGGCCTGGGCGATGACCGAAGCGCCGGCGGTGTCGAGGTGACGCCGCTGACGACGGCCGCTCCGTCCACGCCGGACGCCGGACGTGGGCGGCTGATCTATGGCCACCCCGACATGCTCACCGATCGGTCGAGTCATTACTGCCCGGGCTGCGGTCACGGGATCATCCACCGCATCGTGGCCGAGCTGCTCGACGAGCTCGAGCTGGGACCGCGGACGATCGGGGTCGCCTCGGTCGGTTGCAGCGTCTTCGCCTACGACTACCTCCCGGTCGACTTCGTCGAGTCTCCCCACGGACGCGCTCCGGCAGTGGCGACGGGCGTCCGTCGATCGCGGCCAGACGCGTTCGTCTTCACCTACCAGGGCGACGGCGACCTCGCCGCGATCGGGACGGCCGAGATCATCCACGCGGCTGCACGCGGTGAGCGGATCAGCGTCATCTTCGTCAACAACGGGATCTACGGGATGACCGGCGGCCAGATGGCACCGACGACCCTCCTGGGCCAGCGGACGACGTCGAGCCCGACCGGTCGTGACGCCGCCGTCGCCGGCTACCCGCTGCCGATCACCGAGATGCTCGCCCTCGTGCCGGGCGTCTCGTACGCCGCCCGCGGCTCGATCGCCGATCCGGGGCTCATCGGCCGGACCAAGGCGATGATCCGCCGTGCATTCGAGGTCCAGCTCGCCGGGGGCGGCTTGTCGATCGTCGAGGTGCTGTCGACCTGTCCGGTCGGCTGGGGCCTGACGCCGGTCGAGTCGATGGAGCACCTCGCCCGCGACGTCGTCGAGACGTACCCACTCGGTGTGCTCGTCGACCGCCC
Organism: uncultured Chloroflexia bacterium; assembly: GCA_963744115.1. Taxonomy (GTDB): domain Bacteria; phylum Chloroflexota; class Limnocylindria; order Limnocylindrales; family CSP1-4; genus Chersky-267. The sequence goes on from CAVUSI010000003.1 coordinate 546,756, forward strand.
GCTCGAGGCTCTTCGGGTCGGGGCGGAGGGTTGACGATGGAACACGGCACGATCCTGTGCGGGTTCGGCGGCCAGGGGCTGCTGTTCGCCGGCCAGGTCCTCGCCCAGGCCGCCCTGCTCGAGGGCAGGGAAGTCTCGTGGATGCCGTCCTACGGCCCGGAGATGCGCGGCGGGACGGCGACCTGCAGTGTCGTCGTCAGCGATCTGCCGATCGGCTCGCCACTGGTGGACCTGCCCGACAGCGTCGTCGCGCTCAACCCTCCGTCGATGGCGAGATACGAGCCGCTCCTCGTGCCGGGCGGCCTGCTCGTGCTCAACGACTCGCTGATCGAGGCCGAACCGACCCGGACCGACCTCGAGGTGGTCCGCCTCCCGTGCACCGAGCTGGCTCGGGCCGCCGGCGACGACCGGCTGGTCAGCATCGTCGGCCTCGGCGCGCTCGTCGCACGACGACCCATCGTCGGCCGGGACGCCGTCCGCGAGGCGATGACCGAGCTGGTCCGCCGGCATCATCCCGGAGCTGGTCGACGCGGATCTCGCCGCGTTCGCTGCCGGGTTCGACCGGGCGACGTTCGACTCGGCCGTCGCGGCATCGGGTGGCTCGCGGCCCGCCTAGAATCGGATCGTCCAGACCCAGCGCGACGCCGCCAGCACAGGGATCCGATGCCGGCCACCATCCTGCTCGTCCGTCATGCCGAGAAGCCGATCGGCGACGGACCGCCCTACGGAGTGACGATCGAGGGAGTCCTCGACCCGGAGTCGCTCACCCCGCGTGGGTGGCAGCGAGCCGGTGCCCTGGTCTCCCTGTTCGCGCCGACCGCCGACCCCCGTGCTCGGGTGTCGATCGTCCCGACGCCGACCCACCTGTTCGCCTCGAAGATCGGCGCCGACAGCAGCAGCCGTCGTCCGCGCGAGACACTGGAGCCGCTGGCGGCCCGGCTCGGCCTGATGATCGACACCCGCTTCCTCAAGGAGCAGGCCGTCGAGGCGATCGACGCGATCCGGGAGATCGACGGCGTGGTCCTCGTCTCCTGGGAACACCGCCTGATCCCGGCGATGGCGGAGCGCATCGTCGGCGGTCCGTCGGGACGTGCCGAGCGTCTGGCCATCCGACCGCTACGACCTGGTCTGGGTCCTCGAGCCCGACCCGTCCGGAGCCGGGTACGGCTTCCGGCAGGTCCCCCAGATGCTCCTCGCCGGGGATCGCCCGGACCCGATCGGAGCGTCGCCCGAGGTCGGCGACGCGGTCACGTCCTGACCGAAGGACGGCCGGACCGGGCCGAGCGGCACTGGCCGGCCCGCGGTGGCGCCCCGTAGCGTCCGTACGGGAGGCTTCCATGCGTTCGTCGCCGGTCCGTCGCGAGCCGTACTGGAGCGGGCCGCTGACGGCCCCGCTGGCCGAGCTCGTCCCGATCGAGCGGCGCCACGCGGTCGTCACCCTGATCAAGGCCGTGCACACGGCGATCTTCGTTTCGATCGCGGGCCTGATCCTGCGGTTCACCTGGGACGGGCTCCGGGGACGGACGGGACGGGGGAGCATGGTCGCCGCCGGGGTGGCCCTGGCCGAGACGGCCGTCTACCTCAGCAACAACCAGGTCTGTCCGCTGACTCCGCTGGCGGAGACGCTCGGCGCCGAGAGCGGGACGGTGACCGACATCTTCCTGCCGGACCGGCTCAGCCGGCGGATCCCCGTCATCTTCGGCGGGATCCTCGCGCTGGGTCTGATCGTCGACCTGCGCACCTGGCTTCGGCGGCACCCGACGGTCCTGCCGACACGGTAGAGTCGGCCTCCCGGTGGTCGTCGAGCGGCGTCGGGTTCGGAGGTGGCTGCGTGAGTCCGTTCACGGTCAGGGATCGCGACCAGATCGGGGTCGCCTTCATCGGCGTCGGCCGGATGGGGGTGACCCACGTCAAGACCCTTGCTGGGATCCCGAACATCCGGATGGTCGTGGTCGCCGACCACGGTCGGGAGCGTGCCGAGCGTGGGCGCGCGATCGCCAAGGCGGAGCGTGCCGTTACCTCGTCCGAGGAGGCGATCCTCGATCCGGCCGTCGAGGCGGTGGTGATCTCCACCCAGACGAACACCCACGCCGACCTGATCGAGCTGGCGGTCGGCGCCGGCAAGGCGGTCTGGAGCGAGAAGCCGATCGCCCTGGACCTGACCGAGACCGGGCGGATCGTGGAGCTCGTCGCCTCGACCGGCATCCCCGTCCAGCTCGGGTTCATGCGCCGGTTCGATCCGGGCTACGAGGCCGCCAAGGCGCGGATCGACAGCGGCGCCCTCGGGCGGATCGAGATGTTCCGAGCGCTGTCGCGCGACACCTACCCGCCGGGACTCGAGTTCCTGAAGACGAGCGGCGGCGTCTTCCTCGACATGGCCGTCCACGACCTGGACCTGGCCCGGTTCCTCGTCGGCGAGGTCGACGAGGTCCAGAGCTGGGGCACGGTCCTGATCGACGAGCGGTTCGCCCAGGCAGGCGATTCGGACACGGCCGTGACGCTGCTTCGGTTCCGCGACGGTGCGCTCGGCGTCATCGAGACATCGCGCCGCTCGACCTGGGGCTACGACATCCGGACCGAGGTGGCCGGCTCGACCGGCAAGGTCGTCGTCGAGGCCCCGCAGAAGACGTCGATGGTGTTCTCACGCGACTTCGGGTTCGAGGCCGACCATTTCGAGAACTTCCCGGACCGGTTCGAGGTGGCCTATCGGCGCGAGCTCGAGGTGTTCTTCGAGGCGCTCGCCGATGGCCGGACGCCGTCGCCCGGGCCGGCCGACGCCCTCGAGACGCTCCGGCTGGCCCTGGCCTGTACCCGCAGCTGGCGCGAGGGACGTCCGGTCAAGGTCGCCGAGGTGACCTCCTGACCGGGCGCATGGATCCGGTCGATCGCGGTGTTGTAGGTGTCGAGAGGTGGTCGGGACGCGACCGCCGGGACCGTCCGAAGGGGATCCGATGACCGACACCGACACCGATCTCGACGCGAGGCTGGTCGCGCTCGCGGCACGTGCGCCGGGACGCGATGATCCGCCGACCCTGCTCCAGGGCCGCCGGCGCGGCCGGTTCGCGGCACCATTGGCTCTGGCGTCGATCCTCGTCCTGGGGGTCGTCGCGACCGCCGCGGGTGCCGTCGTCGTCCAGACGATGGCCGAGGGCCGGCCGGGCATCGAGAACCCGGGTCAGCCGCTCGCGGGCGCGAACATGGAGTGCATGACGCCGCCCCAGGCGGCCGCCTTCCTCGCCGCTCACGGGTACCGCGACGTCGTCTGGCAGGTCGAGACCGGCCAGGTCACCGATGGAGCCGGCGGCAAGGGTCCGAGCAGCACCTCGGACCAGGCGACCGCCCCGGAGCACGGCTACGTCATCCCGGCATCGGTCGCCAGCGACGGCAAGCTGCACATGGTCGTGGACCAACGGGCCGGCGCGACGGGGGTCGGCGCGTGCTTCGGGAAGCCGATGCCGTGAGGTCCTCACCGCTCGCGGCGACGCGGTCGCAGCTTGCGACCGCGTCGCGCACGGATCCGGCGGTCTTCGAGGCCGCCGTCCGTCCGCACTACGCCAACCTGGTCCGCCGTCTGGTCGTCGTCCTGGGCGACGAGAACGACGCTCAGGATGTGGCCCAGGAGACGTATCTCAGGGCCTTCCGTTCATGGGACCGCTTCGACGGCGGCGATGTCCGGGCGTGGCTCTACACGATCGGTCTGCGCCTCGCCTTCAATCACCTGCGGGGCCGACGGCGCTGGCTGGCCGCCATCCAGCGGATCGAGCCCAGGACCTGGACGGATCCGTCCGACCCGGACCTCTGGGCGGCCCTCCGGACGCTCGATCCCCGGACGAGGACCGCCCTGCTCCTGAGCGCGGTCGACGGCTACACCCAGCGCGAGATCGGGGTCATCCTCGGTGCGCCGGAAGGCACCGTGGCAAGCTGGTTGTCGCGCGGCCGGGCGGCCCTCCGTCGCGAGCTCGGCCGGGATGGATGAGTCGGGCCGCGACGCTCGTGTGCCGGGGCCGCGTCAGGCCCCGGTCGGCTCGGTCCCGAGGACGATCTGGCTCCGTCGGTCGAGGGCGAGCCGCTGGAAGTACTCGACGGTGACGAGCACCAGGGCGGCGAGGATCGCCGCAACGATGACGAGACCTAACCGGGTGACGCTGCCCGTCATCAACGAATCCTGGACGGTCCGGTCATCGCCGCCGATCCGACGGAGGAAGATCGCAACGTACGGCAGGTAGAACGACGCCAGGAACGTCAGCCACCAGGCGATGACGAGGACGGCCGGCCAGAGCGACGCGCCCGACAGCATCGCGGTGACCTGGCGGACCACCGAATACGGTCGCTTCAGGCAGATGAACGGGATCCACAGCGCGAAGAACGCCGAGAACGGGCCGTACGTCGACCACCGCGCGGTGAGCGCCGGGACGTTCATGACGATGAGCGCCATCCAGATCGACCACAGGACGCCGCTCAGGATGTAGCCCCCGAGATGGACCGCGGCGATCGTCGAGAGCGCGTCGAGCTGAGACTGGGCGACGGTCCCGACGGCGTCGGCGACCGTCAGCGCCTGGCGGGTCTGGACGACGTCGAGACCGGTCGTGCCGAGGATGAGTCCGCCCGCGACCATGGCGACCGGCCAGGACGACCGATAGCGAGCCCCGAGGCGGGTCGCAGCGGCGAGCACCGTCTGCGTCGCCTGGGCGTCGGCGGCTGCATACGCGGCGGTCGCCTCCGTGAGCTCGGAGCTGGTCCTGGGCAGACGGCAGCGGTAGCAGCGCTTGCTCCTGGCGTTGTTCGTCGAGCGGCAATCGCCGCAGACCCACATCTCGGCCATCGCGGTCAGTCTCCGCCGGTCATCGAGCGCCTGACACCCCTCGAAGGTACCGCTCCACAGCGGACCGCCCCTCGGTCGAGGCGGACCGGCTGGGACCACTCAGTCCTGGATCGTGTTCCGTGGCGGGGCGCTCGTGGCGACGCCGCTCCGACCCGCCAGCAGCGCGGCCTCGGTCCGGCTCGAGACGCCCATCTTGACGAGGATGTGGGTGACGTGGACCGAGGCGGTCTTGTCGCTGATGAACAGGGCGTCGCCGATCTGGCGGTTGGTGCGGCCCTCGCCGACGAGCGCGAGGACCTCGCGCTCGCGAGGGCTGAGGCCCCACGGATCGCTGGCCGTGTCCGGGAACGTGGCGACCTCGCCTCCCGGCCGCTCATCGAGCGACAGGCGTCCCCGACGTGCGAGGTCGTCGATCCGCTCGATCAGCGGCCTGATCCCGACCCGCAGCGCGAGCTCGTGGGCGTCCATCAGGCGCGCGGTCGCTGCGACGCGATCGCCGGCATCCAGAAGGGCCTCCGCCTCTCGATATCGGCAATAGGCCACGTCCGGCAGCGTGCCCACGACGGCGTGGGCGGACGCTGCTCGGCCCCACGCCTTCGGGGCGCTTCGACCGGCCGCCCGCTCGGCTTCGGCCTCCACCTGCATGGCGATCGCGCGCATCCACGGCGTGGACGAGGCTCCCTCTGCGTACGTCCCGGCGGCAAGAGCCTTGGCGTCTTCGGCCAGCTCGGCAGCTCGCCGCGCGGCGGCCTCCGCGTCGGCTTCGGCGCGATTCGCTCGAGAGCGCTCAGCCACCTCGGCATAGGCGCGGACGGCCACGTTGATGATCACGCTGAGCGATGGGAACTCCTCCTGGCCGGACATCAGTGCGAGCGCCGACTCGGCGGATCGGACGGCTGCGAAGGCGTCGCCGCCCCAGATCGCCCCGACCGCCCGTACCCGCATGAATTGGCCATAGAACCAGTCGTGCGAGGGCCAATCGACATCGACCGCGATGAGCGCCTCGAAGCCGGCACGGTCGCCTCGGCCGCTGGCGAGCTCCGCCTCGATGAGCAGCGCGTCCATCAGGGGCAGACCGACTTCGGCGTCGTTTCGGAAGCGATCGAGGCGTTCCGTGGCGGTCTGTTGGTCACCGACGACGAGGGCGGTCAACGCCGCGGTCGACTCCAGCCAGCGGGCCCATCCCCGCTCTGCTCCGATCGCCCGGGCATGGTCCATCGCCTCGTCGACATAGGGCCTGACCCGTTCGAAATCGCCGATGGTGTGGAGCGCGAATGCGCCGTTGGTCACGATCTCGCTCGCCACCCAGGCGTCGTCGTCGCCCATGGACCGGTAGATGAGCATCGCTTCGTCGAGGGCCGTTCGTGTCTCCTCGACCCGGCCCAGCGCAGCCGATGAGCATGCCCGGCAGGCCAGCGTCGAGCCGAGCCTGACCCGGGCATCGAGCGATCGGCAGATCGCGATCGCTTCGTCGGCGAGATCGATCGCCTCCCGGCAACGATTCACGATCATCCGGCGTCCGGCGAGGTTCGAAACGGCGTCGGCGCGCTCGACCGATGGAGGATCGGCTGGGATCAAGGCGACCGCTTGTTCGCTCGATTTCTCGGCCAGGTCGAAGTCGCCACCATCGCTGGCGAGCGTGGCAAGCCAGTACCGCAGGACCCCCGAACGGACCGGATCGAGCCCGTCGTCGGTCGCCACTGAAGCCTGGGCGAGGGCGAGGCCACGACGGAGATCCCCGGCGAAGTCGGCGAGGGACGCCGACCGCATCCGGAGCTCGGCCTGATCGATCGGCGTGAGCCCGCCGGCGCCGGTCACCGCGAGGTCCGCCGCGCGCTCGAATGCCTCGGACGCTTCGGTCCAGGCGTGGGCGGCCTGGGCGCGTCGACCCGCTTCGACCAGGGCCGGGAACGCATCGGTCCGGGTCGCCGGCTTCGGACCAGTGGTAGGCCAGCTCGGCGGCCGCGGTGGCCGGTGACGAGGCGCCGAGTTCGGGTCGCGTCTCGAGGGCTTCGGCGACCTGCCGATGGAGGGTCACCCGCTCGCTGGGGAGCATGTCGCCGAGGACGGCTTCACGGAGCAGGGCGTGCCGGAAGCGATGGCTTCGGCCGTCCGGCGCCGGCTCGAGGACGTGGTCATCGATCGCCTGTCGCAAGGCGGATCGGATCTCGATGTCGGACCGGGGCAGGACCGCGACCAGCAGGCCCTCATCGACGTCCCGACCGATCACCGCCGCCCGGCCAAGGAGCTCAAGGGTTGGCCCATCGAGGCGATCAAGGCGCGCGAGGAGGACATCCTGCAGCGATCGAGGGAGCTCTCTGGCACCGACCCCGAGCGCCGCGAGCTCCTCGGCGTGGAATGGGTTGCCGTCGGCCAGATCGACGATCCGTCCGAACCGAGCTGCACCTGGAGTCGCGCCGAGGATCGCATCGAGCTGGTCTCGGATCTCATCCGGTCCGAGTGGGTCGAGCGGGATGTCCGCCACCACGGCACTGCGTGCCAGCTCCGCGAGAACGGGGCGCAATGGATGCCGCCGATGGATCTCGTCCGACCGGTAGGCCAGCACGATCAGCACTCGTGCACCGGACAGGCGCGAGGACAAGAAGGTCACGAGGTCGAGTGTCGATCGGTCGGCCCAGTGCAGGTCGTCGATGCACGCGACGACGTCGGCGCCGGCCGCGGCCCGGACCAACAGGTCCCGGATGGCGACGAAGATCCGGCCCCGGCCGGACGAGATGCGATCGCTCGGTCCGGCACCACCGAGCTCATCGCGGAGCGCCAAGGCGGCGGTCCGGTCATCCGGATCGTCCGCGCCGCTGGCCACGTCGTCGAGGACATCGAGGATCGGCGCGAACGGGAGCTCGCCGCTCCCGAGCTCGACGCACGTGCCGCGGAGGATCAGCGTCGGCCGGTCGTCGATCGGCTCGTCGACGACCGACCGGGAGAACTCGTCGAGCAGGCGGGTCTTGCCGATCCCGGCCTCGCCGTGGACGAGGACGACGCGGCGTGGGTCGCGGTCGATCCCGGCGAGGGCCGAGCGCAGGGCGTCGAGCTGGTCTCGCCGGCCGATGAACGCGGGGCTGGAAACTCGACCTGGCACGGACCGCATCATCACATGCGGGCGTCCCTCGCTTGTCGTTCGCCGGCGGTCCGATGGATCACGCTCTGGCCGGGTGTCGGCACGGTACTCAGGCACGGAGGCGGTCGACGTGGTCGTGACGCAGCGGCAGGCCGATCGTCAGTCGCGCGAACCATCGCTTGCCGCTTGCCTTGGTGTCCTCGGCGACGACGGCGGTGTCATGCCGTCGGTCCTGCGCGGCATCGGTGCGGGCTCGGCGCTGGATGTCGTGGGCGACGCTGAAGCTGGCGGGCTGGTGCATCGGATCCTCCGGTGTCTGCGTCGGTGTCATGCCGTCGATGCTTCGAAGGTTGGGCTTGCGGCAGCATCCCGCCATCGGGCAGAGCCTTATCACGGGTCATCGCCAGACCTCATTTCGTGGCGGATCCGCGCCGGAGGGCCTTAGGCAGGCGCCCGATCCGGTCGCGCCACGTCCCGTGACTCCGCGCGACTACGATGGAGGCGTGAATGACCGCATCGCCGTCCCGCATCGGATCGTCGAGAGCGGCGTGGTCGCGATCGGTCGCCGGCTCGATCCGCGCTCGGTCGTCCGGATCGGCGAGGGGCTGGCGGCCGCCGGCATCGGAGCGTTCGAGATCACCGTCGGCAGCCCCGGCGCCCTGGACGCCATCGCTGCGCTCCACGCCCGCTTCGGAGAGCCCGGCGACCTGATCATCGGCGCCGGCACGGTCCTGACGGTGGACGATGCCGAGGCGGCGATCGGCGCCGGGGCGACGTTCGTGGTCATGCCCGTGACCGACCCGACGCTCGTGGCCTGGGTCGCCGCCAGGGGCATCCCGGCGTTCCCGGGGGCGATGACGCCGACCGAGGCGCTGAGCGGCTGGATGGCCGGCGCGGCGGCGATCAAGCTCTTCCCCGCATCGGTCACCGGACCGACCTTCATCCGCGAGCTCCACGGGCCGTTCCCGGACATCCCGGTCATCCCGACCGGTGGCGTCACCGTCGACACGGCCGCGAGCCTCATCGTCGCCGGCGCGGTGGCCGTCGGGATCGGCGGCTGGCTCACCGGAGACGGGGATCCGGCCGGGATCGCCGAACGCGGGCGGCGAGTCATGCGAGTCATCCAGGCCGCGCGCCAGAGCGGCCGGGTCCCGTGAGCATCCGAGCACCGGGATCCCGGCCGGCGGAGGTGATCACGCTCGGTGAGTGCCTCATCTCGTTCGTGGCCGCGGACGCCGCGCCGCTGGCCGCTGCCGGATCGTTTCGACCATATCCCGCCGGTGCCGAGGCGAACGTCGCGGTCGGCCTGGCCAGGCTCGGCCGGCGCGTGGCGTTCATCGGTCGGGTCGGCGACGACGGGCTCGGGACCCGGGTCGAGCGCGCGCTGCGCGGGGAGGGCGTCGACGTCACCGGCCTGACCGTCGACCCGGCCGGTCCCACCGGGATCATGGTCCGCGAGCGGCGGGTCCTGGGTCCGGCCGAGGTCGTTTACGCCCGGACCGGCTCGGCCGGCTCGAGGCTGGGCCACGAGGACGTCCAGGCGACGTCGTCGCGGAAGGCGTTCGCCTCGGCTCGGTGGCTCCACCTGACCGGGATCACATCGGCACTCTCGTCACGCTGCGAGGCGGCCGTGCTCACCGCGATCGAGCTCGGACGTGCCGCCGGCCTGACGATCAGCCTCGACATCAACCTTCGGCGTCGGCTCTGGTCGGAGGCGGAGGCGACCGCCACCCTCGTCGAGCTCGCCGCGCTGGTCGACGTCGTCATCGCCGACGAGGACGAGGCGTCGGTCATGACGGGCGCCAAGCCCGGAGCCACCGTGCGATCGCTGGCGGAGCGGCTGGTCGCGCTCGGGCCGTCGCTCGCCGTCCTCAAGCTCGGGCCGCGCGGGGCTCTCGCGCTCGAACGGGGCGACGAGCCGGTGACCGCACCGGGGCTGCCCGTTCCCTTGGTCGTCGACCCGGTCGGGGCCGGCGACGCGTTCTGTGCCGGCTTCATCGACGCCCGGCTCGACGACCTCGACCTCGCGGATGCGCTGGCCCGCGGGAACGCCTGCGGCGCCGCCGTGGTCGCAGTGGAGGGGGACCAGACCGGCCTGCCCACCCGGGACGAGCTCGTCCGCCTGCTCGCGGTCCACGGCCCCGACACGCTCCGCTGAGGTCAGCCGGCGAACGGCGTCGGCGGGCGGCCGCGGACCCCCGGCCGGACCCGGAACATCGCCCCGGCCAGCGGTTCGGCCGCGTGCTGCGCCTCGCTGAGCTGCTCCCAGGCCGACGTGATGTAGAGCTCGTCGAGGTCGGGGCCGCCGAAGACCGGGCAGGTCACCTCCGAGACCGGGAGTCGGATCTCCCGATCGATCGAGCCGTCGGGCAGGTAGCGGCGGACGATCCAGCCGTCCCACAGCGCGAGCCAGATCGCGCCTTCTGCGTCGACGGTCAGGCCGTCGGGGTTGCCGTCGGCCGGATCCACGAGGACGAACGGGCGTCGATCGGCGATCGAGCCGGTCGCCGGGTCGAAGTCGAAGCGATCGATCCGCTGGGTCGGGGTGTCCACGTAGTACATCGTCCGGCCGTCGAGGCTCCAGTCGAGCCCGTTCGAGATGGCGATGTCGTCGACCATCCGGTGGACCGTCAGGTCCGGGTCGAGCCGATAGAGGGCCCCCGCGCCGGCGCGCTGGTCGAGGGCCATGGTGCCGGCCCAGAACCTGCCCTGCGGATCGCACTTGCCGTCGTTGAAGCGAAGGTCGGGGCGGTCGGACTGGACGTCGGCGAGCCGTTCGACGGCGCCGTCGTCGGCCACGGCCCAGAACCCGTCGGCGAGCGCGGCCACCCAACCGCCGGACGCCCGGATCGCGATCGAGCCGACCGGGGACGGCAGCTGGATCGTTCGGGTCTCGCCGTCGCGCCCGGTCAGGTAGAGCCTCGCCTCTGGGATGTCCACCCAGGCGATCCGTCCGATGCGGTCGTCCCAGACCGGTCCTTCGCCGACCATCGATCCGAAGTCGACGATCAGCTCCGGGTCGCCGGGCTCGCTGATCCGTCGATCCGTCATCAGGCGATCATGGCAGGTCGACCGGCGTCGGGAGGGGCTGGCCGCGGACGCCCGCCAGGAGGTTGGCAGCGGCCATCGCGGCCATCCGGTCGCGCGTCGCCGTCGTCGCCGACGCGATGTGGGGCACGATCAGGCAGTTCGGGAGGCGGAGCAGCGGGTCGTCCGGGTCGATCGGTTCGGGGTCGGTCACGTCGAGGCCGGCCCCACCGATGGTCCCGTCGGCCAGGGCCACGGCCAGCGCCGGGCTGTCCACGATCGGTCCGCGCGAGGTATTGACGAGCACCGCCGTGCGACGCATCCGGGCGAGCGCCGTCGCGTCGATCAGGTGCCGGGTAGCGTCGGTCAGGGGGACGTGGATCGACACGATGTCGCTCCGGGCGAGGAGCTCGTCGAACTCGACGAACGTCGCGCCGAGCGCGGTCTCGACGGACTCCGGCGCCCGGTCGCGCTGGTGGTACAGGACGGTCATCCCGAATCCCGCGGCGCGCCGCGCGACCGCCTGGCCGATCCGTCCGAGACCGACGATCCCAAGGGTCGACCCGTGGACGTCGATGCCGAGAAGGAGCATCGGACCCCACGTCCGCCAGCTGCCGGATCGGACGAACCGATCCCCCTCGCCGACGCGTCGCGCCACGGCCAGGATGAGCGCCCAGGCGAGATCGGCGGTCGACTCCGTCAGGACGCCGGGCGTGTTGCCGACCGCGACGCCGCGTCTGGCGCAGGCACCGAGATCGATGTTGTCGAACCCGACCGCGTAGTTGGCGACCACGCGCAGGCGCGGGCCGGCGGCGTCGAGCAGCTCATCGTCGACCCGATCGGTCAACAGGGTCAGGATCCCGTCGCAACCGGCCACCCGATCAAGCAGGGCCGCCCGCGGCGGTGGCGTGTCCTCGGTCCAGACGTCCAGGTCGCAGCTCGCCCTGATCGGCCCGAGGCCCGCCTCCGGGATCTGACGAGCGACGAAGACGCGCGGACGGTCGATCCTCGGTTCCACGGCGCAAGCCTATCGTCCCGCGGTCAGGTCGGTTCCGTGCTCTCCTCGACCTTGGCGCGGAACCCGGCACGGGCGAGACGCCTGACCTCGGCGGCCGCTCGCTTCATCGTCGAGAACTCCCGCTCGACTTCGTAGCGGTCCTTGTCGCGCTCGATCCGATAGCCGGTGAACCCCTTGGCCCTGAGCTTGGCCAGCCGCTTGAGGGCGTTCGCCCGGTTCTTGAACGTCGTGCTGGCGGCCTCCCACTGCGGCTTCGGGGCCGCGACCTCGGGGATCTCGACGGTCGGTGACGGCGACGGTGTCGGGACGGCGGCGGACGGGGTCGGGCGGACCGGCGAGGGTGTCGGCGACGGCGACGGCGGCTGACTGGCCCGTGCGATCCGCACCGGCGTGGCGATCGGCACGGGGGCGATCAAGTCCGAGCACCCGGCCAGGACGCCCGCCAGGACGAGGGCGGCGGAGACGGCCGCCCAGGCGGTTCGCCGGGACGCGCTGGGATCGGTCATCGACCCGCTCGTACCCCCGTCGGCACGTCGTGAGGTCCGGTGGGGATCACCGAGCGACGCACCGTCCGCCCGTGATCGTAGGCCGCCCCGGCATGCCTGGCAATCCGGGATCGCGGACCCGCCCCGACCGCGCCCCCGACGCGTACAGTGGGAGCGTCCACAACGCGCTCGGCCATGCCGGCCGCGCGACCGCGGGCGACCACACGAGGAGGTCTCCATGGCCAGGTATCTGTGGCAGGTGTCCTACACCCCCGAGGGGATCCGCGGATTGATCAAGGAGGGCGGCACGAGTCGCGCCACCGCGATCCGTCGGCTGGCCGAGAGCCACGGTGGCAAGGTCGAGACGTTCGACTTCGCCTTCGGCGACGATGACGTCTATCTGATCGCCGAGCTGCCGGGCCATATCGAGGCGTCCGCGATCGCGCTGGCCGTCGCCGCGTCCGGCGCGGCATCGATCAAGACCGTCGTGCTGCTGACGCCCGCCGAGATCGACGAGGCTGTCAAGGTCGACGTCGGCTACCGGGCGCCCGGCAAGTAGGCGGGCCGCCGGCCGCGGCCCTCGGCGGGGTCCGTCGGGTCGCGCGATATGGATGGGCCGGCCGCGGAGATCGCAGCCGGCCCGTTGTCCCCCCGCCAGAGGTCGGCGCTCGCCGACCTCATCGCACCTACGGGTGTACCAGCGACGACTTGTCGGATGCCATTGAATTGGTTCGCCCGCGCACCGCGAATCGCCAAAGGTCCCGGTCCGGGGCAGGACCGAGGGCTACCTCGCGTCGGGGCCGGGCTCGGCGACGACCGACCGCTCGATCGAGGCGAGGTGCTCGTCGTCGTGGGCGACGGTCTCGCGGAGCATCGCCTCAACATCGAGGACGCCCATCGTCTCGTGCGTCCCCGACCGCGCCCACCCCGCCGGATCGAGGTCCCGGACGTGGTCGACGAGGCGTCGCCGGCCGGCCGCGAACGTGGCGATCAGCACCGACATCGGCCGGTCCGCCGGTCCGTCGTCGAATCGCGGCTCGACCCATGCCCAGCGCGGCGAACCGCCCTCGGCCAGCTCGCGGAGTCGGGGACCCCAGACGTCCTGGTCGACGGCGATGAGGTGGCGGACGATGTCGCCCGGGGTCCACTCGCCGGCGGGGCCCGGACGACCATCGGCGACGGTCGCCGCGGCGGCCGTTCTGGCTGGCGTGGCAGCGAAGCGAGCGAGCAGCTCGGCCCGGCGCAGGGAGTCGCGCGGGGTCATGACGTGGCCGCTGCCACCAAGCCCGTGAGGAAGCTCTGTCGCCAACCCTCGGTGGCTTCGATCCCGTTGAACGTGTAGAGATGGATCCCGCGGATCCCGGCGGCAGGATCCGCGATGAGCGGGGCGAGCTCGAGCAGCAGGTCATCCGGCCGATAGAACCCGCCGGAGCGGAGCATCTTCGTCACGAACCGGGCGTTCTTCAGGACGAACCGCCGAGTGTCCTTGACCCCGATCCGCGCGCCGATCGTCATCAGTCGCTGTGGGTCGGCGACGCCGGGGATCCCCAGGACGGCGGGCAGCGCGATGCCGTCGGCCCGTCGAGCGGCGAGCCAGGTCCCGATCGCCCGGGCATCGAAGCACATCTGGGTGGTCATGTACCGGGCGAAGGGCGCCTTCGCGGCGAGCGCCTCGAGCAGGCGATCGTCAGGGATCGACGGATGGCCCTGCGGGTAGCACGGGACCCCGATCTCGGTGATGCCGTGCGGGAGCTCAGCCATCGCCCGGAGGAGGGACAGTCCGTCCGGGTAGTCACCGGGGTCGTCGGCATCGCCGCCGACGACGAACGCGCGATCGATCCCGGCCTCGTCGAGCCGCCCGAGCAGCTCGGCCAGGTGGCCCCGGTCGCGGATCATCTTGGCCGACAGGTGGGGGATCGACCGGAGGCCGCGCGTCTCCAGCTCGATCGCCAGCTCGACGGTCGCCTCGATCCCCTTGGCCGGTGACGCGGTGACTGAGACCGTCGCGCCGGGCGGCAGGAACGTCGCCTGCTCGTGGATGTTCTTGAGCGGGATGACCTCGAACAGCGGGGACTCGAGGACGCGGGCCAGGGCGCCCTTCGCCGCGTCGTCCAGCGTCCGGCCGCGACGCATCAGACGAAGGCGTCCGGCATCGACGCCTTCTTGCGGATGATGTACTCGAGCAGCTCGTCGTCGGTGGCCTGGTCGAGCGGTGGCTCCTGGTATTCGGCGAGCATCCGCTTCCAGATCGCGTTGGCCCGGGCCTGGGCGTCGAGCCCGCCGTCCTCGAGCCACTGCTCGAAGCTGTTGTTGTCGGCGGTCTCGGCCCGGTAGAACGCGGTCTCGAAGTTGGCCAGGGTGTGGGCGCTGCCGAGGTAGTGCGTCCCGGGTTCGTTGTTCCGGATCGCATCGAGCGCCTGGCCGTTCTCGCTCAGGTCGATCCCCTGGGCGAAGACCTGCATCATCCCGCACTGGTCGGCGTCGAGGATGAACTTCTCGTAGCCGACGGCGAGGCCGCCCTCCAGCCAGCCGGCGGCATGGAGGACGAAGTTGACCCCGGCCAGGACGGTCGGCTGGAGGGTCGCGGCGGACTCGTACGCCGCCTGGGCGTCGGCGATCTTCGAGGCGCACAGGCTGCCGCCCGAGCGGAACGGCACGCCGAGGCGGCGCGCCAGCGCGGCCATCGCGTAGAGCACGAGCGCCGGCTCGGGGGTCCCGAACGTCGGCGCCCCGGTCTGCATCGACATCGAGCTGGCGAACGAACCGAGGACGACCGGGGCCCCCGGGCGGGTCAGCTGGACGAAGGTCATCCCGGCCAGGGCTTCGGCGAGCGTCTGGGCGCAGACGCCTGCCGCGGTGACCGGGGCCATCGCGCCGGCCAGGATGAACGGCGTCAGGAGGGTGGCCTGGTTGGCCTCGGCATAGGCGCGCGCGGCTCCGAGCATGACCGAGTCCCAGACCAGGGGCGAGTTCGCGTTGATCAGGCTGAGAACGACCGCGTGGTCCTCGAGATAGTCGGCGCCGAACAGGATGCGGGCCATGTCGACGGTGTCGCGGGCGCGTTCCGGGGCGGTCACCGAGCCCATGAACGGCTTGTCCGAGTAGCGCATGTGGGCGTAGACCATGTCGAGGTGGCGCTTGTTGACCGGGACGTCGACCGGCTCGCAGACCGTCCCGCCGCTGTGGTGGAGGTGCGGGCTGGCATAGGTCAGCTTCACGAAGTTCCGGAAGTCCTCGATCGTCCCGTAGCGCCGGCCGTTGTCCAGGTCACGAACGAAGGGCGAGCCGTAGTTCGGGGCGAAGACCGTGGCCATCCCACCGATCTGGACGTCGTTGGCGTGGTTCCGCGCGTACTGCGTGAAGATCCGTGGTGCGCTCGCCTGGATGATCGACCGGCACATCCCGCGCGGGAACCGCACGCGGACGCCCTGGACGTCGGCGCCGCCGGCCGCGAGCAGGCGCAGGGCGTCCTCGTCGCCGCGGAAGTCGACCCCGACCTCCTCGAGGATCGTGTCCGCGTTGTGCTCGATCAGCGACAGGCCTTCCTCGTCGAGGACCTCGAACGGGGCGAGCTTCCGGGTCAGGAACGGGACACGCTCGACGTGGGCGTGGAGCCGGGCCGCCTGGCGCCCGGCATGGCCACCGGAACGTCGCCGTGGGCTCTCGTCGGTCATCGGTCCTCCTTCGCGGCGGCGGCCACGACCGCTCGGCGCCGGCGTTGTGCGGCTCGGGGATCGCCGCCGTCGGCCGGACCGCTGCGGCGGGCGGGCAGCTCGACGACCTTCGCCAGGTTGGTGAACGTCGCCGTCTTGTGGGGGAAGGCCAGCGCGTCGACGAAGTGCTCCTGGAACCGCGGCTCGACCGCGGTCTCGATCTTCTCGACCCGCCGGACGACGTCTTCGATCTCGCGCCTCGCCGAACCGGACAGGAGCGCGATGAGTGCCCCGGTGCCCGCGGCGTTGCCGGCCGACCGAACGTGCGCCAGGTCGCAGTCGGGGATGAGGCCGAGGACCATCGCGTGGGTCGTGTCGATCTGGCTCCCGAACGCCCCCGCGAACCGGATGTCGTCGACCGCGTCGATGCCGGCTCGGTCCATCAGCAGCCGGACGCCGGCGTAGAGCGCGGCCTTGGCGAGCTGGATCGCGCGCACGTCGTTCTGGGTGATGACGATGCGCGGCGAGCCGTCGCTAAGGACATACGAGAACGTCCGCCCGTCGGGGACGATCCGCGCCGTCCGGGCGGCCAGTCCGCCGTCGACGATGCCGTCAGCCGTGATCACGCCGGCCAGGAACAGCTCAGCGATGACCTCGACGATGCCCGAGCCGCAGATGCCGGTGATCCCGAGGTCGGCGGTCGCCTCGGCGAAGTCCGGGGCGTCCGACCAGACATCCGAGCCGATGACCTTGAACCGCGGCTCGAGGGTGACCCGGTCGACCCGGACGCGCTCGATCGCGCCTGGTGCGGCGCGCTGGCCGCCGCTGATCTGCGCGCCCTCGAAGGCAGGCCCGGTCGGGCTCGAGGCGGCGAGCAGGCGGTCGCGGTCGCCGAGCACGATCTCCGCGTTCGTCCCGACGTCGACGATGAGCTGGATGGAGGTCGCGCGATGGGGTGCCTCGGCCAGGATGACGGCCGCGGTGTCGGCGCCGACGTGGCCGGCGATGCACGGGAGGACGTAGACCCGGGCACCGGGATGCGCCCGGACCCCGATCTCGGCGGCGGTCGTCCGGACCGCCCGGTCGGTCGCCAGCGCGAAGGGCGCGGTCCCGAGCGGGATGGGGTCGATCCCGAGGACGAGGTGGTGCATGATCGGGTTACCGACGACCGTCACCTCCAGGATCTCGCGGGCCGGCACGCCGGCCTGGACGGCCAGCCCGGCGACCAGCTTCGCCAGCGCTCCCCGGACGGCCCGGGTCATCTCGCCGGCGCCCTCCGGATGGAGCATCGCGTACGACACCCGGCTCATCAGGTCCTCGCCGAAGCGGATCTGCGGGTTCATCACCCCGTTCGAGGCGAGGACCGAGCCGTCGGCCAGGTCGGCCAGGTGTCCCGCGATCGTGGTCGAGCCGACGTCGATGGCGACGCCGTAGGCGCGGTCGTGGAGGCCCGGCCAGACCGCCGTGATCGTCCGTCGGTCGTGGACGGCGACCGTGACCTTGTAGCGACCCTCGGTCAATGCAGGCTGGAGGGCGCGGACGACCTGGAGATCCGCCTCGAGCCCGGTCAGGTCCCACTCTCGGGCGAGCGCGTCCATCAGCCGGGCTAGGTCGCCGGACGGGGAGGCGAGCTCGGGCTCGGTGACCTCGACGTAGTGGAGGCGGACGACCGGGTCGATCTCGAAGTCCCGCACGTCCAGGCCCTTGCGCACGACCTGGCGATGGACCTGGCTCTCGGGCG
Source organism: uncultured Chloroflexia bacterium (assembly GCA_963744115.1). GTDB lineage: Bacteria > Chloroflexota > Limnocylindria > Limnocylindrales > CSP1-4 > Chersky-267. The sequence goes on from CAVUSI010000003.1 coordinate 564,581, forward strand.
GGACGTCGACCAGCACGTCGCCCTTCAGCGTCGCCGTGCAGCTCAGCCGGCGATCGTCAGCCAGCCCGTGCCCTCGGCGGTACTCGGCCTCGACCTCGCCCGACGGCGAGAGATGGTCGGGCAGCGAGGTGATGCCGAGCTTGGGGAAGGCACCGACCCCGGGGCTGACCTGGCATCGCCCGCAGATGCCCCGTCCGCCACAGACCGAATCGATGTCGACGCCGAGCGAGCGGGCGGCATCGAGAACGGTGGTCCCGTCCGGGAAGCGACCGCGTCGCCCGGACGGCGTGAAGACGACCTGGCGCTCGGCGGTGTCGATCACCGTCCCAGGCTCAGCCGGCGACCGGCGCTTCGACCGGCCCGCCGCCGCGACGGCGGTTGACCCGGACGCCGCGTTCGCCCTCGACCGGCGCCTGCCGGAACGCGCGGATCCAGCGCGCGCACTCCGGGTCGTTCCCCATCAGGACGTCGGCGGCCATGACCGAGTGCCTGACGCCCTCCGCGAGTGGGTTGGTGATGGCCGAGGTCAACCCGTTGGCGATCGCCATCGACAGGTACGCCCCATTGATCCCCTCGCGGTTGGGCAGGCCGAAGCTGACATTGGAGGCGCCGCAGGTGCTGTTGACCTTCAGCTCGTCCCGCAGCCGGCCGAGGATGCGGAAGACCTGCCGGCCGGCATAGCGCATCGCCCCGATCGGCATGAGCAGCGGGTCCACCACGATGTCCTCGCGCGGGATGCCGTGGTCGGCGGCCCGTTCGACGATGCGCTTGGCCACGGCGAACCGGACGTCGGGGTCCTCCGAGATGCCGGTCTCGTCGTTCGAGATGGCGACCACGGCCGCGCCGTACTTCTTGACCAGCGGCAGGACCCGCTCGAGCCGGTCGTCCTCGCCGGTGACCGAGTTGACCAGGGCCTTGCCGCGGTAGACGGCCAGCCCAGCCTCGAGCGCGGCGACGATCGACGAATCGATCGACAGGGGCAGGTCCGTCAGCGACTGGACCAGCTGGATCGTCCGGGCCAGGATCGCCGGCTCGTCGGCCAGCGGGATGCCGGCGTTGACATCGAGCATGTGGGCGCCCGCCTCGACCTGGGCGAGCACGTCGCGCTCGACGCGGCTGAAGTCGCCGTTCCGCATCTCCTCGGCCAGCAGCTTGCGGCCGGTCGGGTTGATCCGCTCGCCGATGATCACGAACGGCTGGTCGAACCCGAGCGCGACCTCGCGCGTCGCGGAGCCGACGACGGTCCGGGTCATCCGTTGGCCTCGGCGCCGGCGGGTCCGGTCGGCTTCGCGGCCCCGCCGGCGGCCACCAAGGCGGCGAGCTCGGCCTTGCCGTAGGCCGCCTCGAGGCGGGCAGCCTCGCCGTTCGCCTCGGTCTCGAGATCGTCGCCGCAGGCTCGTTGGGTCTTGCGCCACTCGGCGATGTAGTCGTCCATCGCTCGCCGGCCGGCCTTGACGGCCGCCTTGTCGATGGCGACCTGGAAGCGCGGGTGGAGAACGACCTTGCTGGCCCGCCGGCCGTCCTTGGCGACGACCTGGGCGGGGATGTCCCGCCACCAGATGACGGTCAGGGTGGCGCTCATGTCAGGCGGCTCCGGCGTAATCGGTGGTGGTCGGCCGGTCGGCGGACGGCTCGGGTCCGTCGACCATGGCGACCCGGGTGGTGGTCGCCGCGAGCGACGTCAGCGTCTCGCCGAGCTCGCCCAGGCCGGTCGATCGACGCTCGAACGCAAGGCCGAGTCGATCGGCGGCCCGCTGCGCCCTGTCGGTCAGGTCCGGATCGTCGGTCTGGGCCAGGTAGACCAGCCGGCGGTAGTTACCGAAGTACACCGGCAACAGCTCCGGGTGACGGTCGATCCCCAACCCCGCGATGACAAGCGAGTCGAAGTGGCGGGCCAGGAAGTCGGTCAGGAAGAACGTCGCCGGATCGTCGTCGGTCAGTCGGGCGAACGCCTCCCGCCCAGCGTAGACCTCGTAGCAGTGCGCTCCGGCGAGACGCTCGACGCCCTCGGCGGCGAGGACCCGGTCCAGGTCGCCGCCCGTGCCGCAGTCGGCGTAGGCCACGAAGATCGTCCGGTACCGGGGTCGAGCGGCGCGGATCTTGCGTTCGACGGCACCCGCGATCAGGGCGGGTCGGTTGTGCAGCCTGGCCGGGAGGCAGGTGATGTCGAGATGCTCGAAGCCCGGCCGCCGGGCGATCTCGACAAGCTCGCGGGCGAGGGCGCCGCAGCCGATGACCAGGACCCGCGACGGCTGTCCCTCGGCCGGTCGGATGTCAGGCGACGCTGGCACGACGTGCGTCGATGAGTCGCCGCGCCGTCTCGGCGGCCACACCGGCGTCGCGGCAGTAGGCGTCGGCCCCGACGGCGATCCCGAACTCCTCGTTGAGCGGCGCGCCGCCGACCAGGACGATGTAATCGTCGCGGATGCCGCGCTGCTTGAGCGTGTCGATGACGACCTTCATGTACGGCATGGTGGTCGTCAGCAGGGCCGACATCCCGAGGATGTCCGGCTTGTGGAGCTCGAGCGCGGCGATGAACTTGTCCGCGTCGGTGTTGATCCCGAGATCGACCACCTCGAAGCCCGCGCCCTCGAGCATCATCCCGACCAGGTTCTTGCCGATGTCGTGGATGTCGCCCTTGACGGTGCCGATGACCACCTTGCCGACGGGCTCGGCTCCGGTCTCGGCGAGGAGCGGCCGGAGGATGGCCATCCCGGCCTTCATCGCGTTCGCGGCGAGCAGGACCTCGGGCACGAACAGGATGCCGTCACGGAAGTCGATCCCGACGATCTTCATCCCGGCGACGAGCGCGTCGTCCAGGACCCGGGTCGCCGACCAACCGCGCGACAGGAGGATGTTCGTCCCCTCGACGATCTCGGCGGCCATCCCGTCATAGAGGTCGTTGTGCATCTGCTCGGCGAGCTCGTCGTCGGACAGCGCCGAGAGGTCGATCTCCTGGTAGTCCTCGGTCATCTGGATCTCCTGCGGCCCCGGTTCCCGGCGGGGGGTTCCACGATGCGGAACGGTGCCGTATGATGGAACGCAAGCGTTCGCTGCAGCGTATCCGAAGAGGGAGTCGGTGTCCAGAGTCCAGTCCATCGAGCGCGCCTTCTCCGTGCTCGAGGCGCTCGCCGACGGTCCGCTCGGGGTGACCGAGGTGGCCGACCGCGTCGACCTCCCGAAGAGCACGGTCGCGCGGCTCCTCGGCTCGCTCGTCCACGAGGGTGCCGTCGAGCAGGTCGAGGACGGGACGGACTACCGGGTCGGCGCACGGATCGTGACGCTCGCGGCCGGCGTCCGACCGACGCGGAGCCTGGTCGCCGTCGCCCGTCCCCATCTGGTCGAGCTCGCGTCACGGGTCGGCGAGGCGGCCGGGCTGTCGATCCCGGACGGGTTCCTGGTCCACTACGTCGACCAGGTCGACAGCCCGCATCCGGTCGGGATCCGAGACTGGACGGGGACGCGGCTGCCGATGCACGCGGTCTCGTCCGGCCTCGTCTTCCTTGCCCATATGCACCCCGCCGACATCGATGCGTTCCTCGCCGGGTCGCTCGCGCGCTACACGCCGACGACGGTCATCGACCCGGATGAGATCCGGGATCGGCTTCGGCAGACGCTTCTCGAGGGCTACGCCTGGACCCGGGACGAGGTCGCCGATGGGATCAGCTCGGTGGCAGCCGCCCTGGCCGACGAGGACGGCGAGGTGATCGCCGCCATCCACGTCCACGGTCCGTCGTACCGATTCCCGGCCGCGGGTGCCGAGGTGGCGGTCGCCGAACGGGTCGTCCTGACCGCCGCACGGATCTCGGCCGGACTCCGCCAGGCCGGCTGAGCCGGGTCAGGGCGCGAGGATGGCGTCGCCTCCCAGCCCGTCGAGCGCGTCCAGCAGCCACGACGCGAGGTACGCCGCAAACGACGGTCGGACCAGCAACCGGTAGTCGGGCCCCCCGGCCGCGTCGCGCGCCGGCTCCACCTCGAGCAGGATCGCCGACGTCCGGGCGATGATCGTCTGGACACACCGACCCGGCGCGAATGCATGCGGGTGCAGGTCGATGGAGCAGCCGGTCTCGAGGACCTCGCGGGCAGCCGGTCCCGCGAGCCGAAGCATGGCGCGGTTCGCAGAGACGTCCACCACCGCGCCGCGCGCTCCCTCGAGCGCGCCGCTCACAGCCGCGACGATCGCGTCGGCGGTCCCGTCGGCGTCGACGACCAGCCATTCGTCCGGACCGAGCCACAGCGCGCGCCTGACGCCTCCGGGTGCGGCTTCGACCGTGTTCGGCTGCCACGGCAGCTCGATGAAGAGAGCGGCGCCCAGCCGCTCGATCAGTGCCCGATCGGCCGGGTCGGCGCGGAGGTCGACCTGGGCGAGGAACGGGATCGCCTCGAGGAGGACGGCACCGTCCGAGGCCGTCGCGACGGCCGCGAACCGGTCGACGAATGCCTCCAGCGGGCCGTGCCGGACTGGCGTCGGCAGGGAGGTCGTCATCGCCCGTCCCCATCGCGCCGGAGGTTGTCCGGGTCGACGAGGACCGGCTCGACGATCGTCGCCTCGACCGAGCTCCCGTCGAGGAGCGGGGCGACCACGGTCTGGCCGACCCGCTCGCGTCCGGACCGGATCATCGCCAGGGCGAACGTCCGGCCGAGCGCGGCACTCCGGTAGCTCGAGGTGACGTGGCCGAGCATCGGCACGGGTGGATCGTCCAGCCGGGCACCGGGTGCGACGAGCTGTGCTCCCTCGGGCAGGAGCGCATCGGGATCGACCGGCAGCAGCGCCACGAGCTGCCGGCGATCGGGTCGCCGGCTGTCGAGTCGTCGGTGCGACCGGCTCCCGATGAACGGCTTCGTCTTCGACACGATCCAGTCCATCCCGAGGTCCTGGGGCGTGACCGTCCCGTCCGTCTCCTGGCCGACGATCGCGTAGCCCTTCTCGGCCCGCAGGACATGCATCGCCTCGGTCCCGTATGGCGTGATGTCCTGATCCGCGCCCGCGGCCATGACGGCCTCCCAGAGCGCAAGACCGGACCAGGTCGGCACATTGATCTCATAGGCGAGTTCACCGCTGAAGCTGATCCGGAACACCCGGGCCTCGATCGCCCCGACGACGGCGTCGCGCCAGGTCATGAACGGGAAGGCCGCCGGCTCGAGCGCGAGGTCGGGGGCAAGCGCGCGCATGACGTCACGCGAGCGCGGCCCGACCACGGCCACGGTCGACCACTGCTCGGTCACGGACGTGGCGTAGACCCGGAGGTCCGGCCACTCGGCCTGCAGCCATTCCTCGAGATGATCGAGGACCGCCGCGGCGTTGCCGGTCGTCGTCGTCATGTGGAACCGGTCATCGGCGAGCCGGCTCGTGACCCCGTCGTCGAAGACCATCCCATCGACCCGGCACATCAGGCCGTAGCGGCATGATCCGACGGCGAGCTTCGAGAAGCCGTTCGTGTAGACACGGTCGAGGAAGGCGGCGGCGTCCGGGCCCTGCAGATCGATCTTGCCGAGGGTCGATGCGTCCATCACCGCGACGCCCTCGCGGGCCGCGCGGCACTCACGCAGGACAGCCTCATCCATCGACTCGCCGCGGCGCGGGAAGAAGCGCGGCCGCTTCCACTGGCCCACGTTCTCGAAGACCGCGCCGCTCGCCACGTGCCACGGATGGATCGCCGTCGTCCGAACCGGGTCGAGGAGGTCGCCCGCGTCGCGGCCGGCGAGCTGGGCGAAGGTCACCGGGATGGACGGCGGCCGGTAGGTCGGGACCCCGACGCTGCCGACATCCTGGCCGAGGAGCGCGGCGGCGATCGCCGATGCCACCACGCCCGAGGTCTTGCCCTGGTCGGCCGCGGTCCCGATCGTCGTGTAGCGCTTGACGTGCTCGATCGACTCGAGACCCGCCCCGAGGGCCCGCCGGACGTCGCGGACCGTCGCGTCCCGTTGGAGGTCGACGAAGTGGTCCGCCCAGCTCTCCTCGGCCGCCGGGTCGGCAGCCGGCGGGACCACCCAGCGGGGTGACACGATCCCGAGTCCGCCGATCTCGCCCGCCGCCGCCCCGACCGCTTGCAGCTCCCGAAATGCGCCGGGGCGATCCGCGATGAACGCAGCGATCCGGTCATCGAACCGGAGCGACCCCCCGGCCTGGCTCCATAGCGCGACGTTCGGGTTCCACCCGCCCGACACGAGCAGCAGGTCGCAGGCGACGGTCCACAGGGTCGCTGGGTCCACGTCGCCGTCGGGGTCCAGCCGTGCGATCCGGACGGCGGCGAGGCGACCGGTGTCATCGGCCAGGGTGTCGACGACGACCTCACCCGTCCGGGCGTCGACGGTCGTGACCAGCTCGATCCCGCCGTCATCGAGCGCCGGCGCGACTGGATCCGTGCTGTCGTTCGTCGTGAACACGACGGCTCGTTCGCCGGGCCGGACGGCGAAATCGGCGAGGTAGGCCAGGGCGGCACTCGCCAGCATGATCCCCGGCCGGTCATCGTTGGCGAAGACGATCGGCCGCTCGGTCGCGCCCGTCGCCAGGACGATCCCCCCGGCCCGGATGTGCCAGAGGCGACCCTCCGTCCGCGCGTTCGGGCGGCGTTCGACCGCGGTCACGTAGCCCTGGTCGTGGATCCCAAGGGCGGTGGTGCGGGGCAGGAGCCGGACCCCGCCGTGCCCGGCGAGTCCGGAGCCGTCGATCGACGGGCCCTCGTCGAGGACGATGACCCGGGCGCCCGCCGGCACCGCCGCGGCCGCCGCGAGCCCGGCGGCGCCGGCCCCGACCACCAGGACGTCCGCGTGCGCGTACCGCCGGTCATGCCGGCTCGCCGGCCCGGCCACGAGGCGGCCCTTGCCCGCCAGCGGCTCGGCGATGAGTCCGTCCACCAGCTCCACCCGGGTCGCCCGGAGCATGGGCTCCGACGCGCCGCCCGGCCAGGTCACCTGGACCAGCGCGTTGGGCTCCTCGGGACCGGCCGTCATCACCCCGCGCGGACGACCGCGGTAGACGCTGGTCGCCACCGTGGTGATGCCGTTCGCGACGAGCGCGGATGCGAGCGTGTCGCCGGCGAAGCCCGTCAGGTCCCGTCCGTCGAAGGTGAACCCGACCGGCCGCGTCCGATCGATCAGGCGACCGCCGTCCGCCAGGCGTCGAGACTGCGGCGTCAGCTCGGCGCGCGCGCGTTCGTCGCTCACGGCAGGAACTCGTTGGTCAGGGTGTCCCGGCGGACGTCGAACCAGCGTCGGCACCCGGCGGCGTGGTACCAGCGCTCCCCCCACGGACCCTTGGGGTTGTCGCGCGTGAACAGGTAGGCACCCCAGGCCGCGTCGTCGAGGGCGTCCGGGTCGACCGGCGAGCCGATCCCCGCCTGGCCGCCGTAGCGGAACTCGGTCTCGTCGCGGGGGCCGCACCATGGGCAGGGGACGAGGAGCATCAGTGGGCGACCCCCGCAGCGCCGTGCTCGTCGATCAGCGCGCCGGTCGTGAACCGCTCGAGGGAGAACGGGCGGTTGAGCTCATGCGGCGCGTCGTTCGCGATCGTGTGCGCCAGGACCCAGCCGGACGCCGGCGTGGCCTTGAAGCCGCCCGTCCCCCAGCCGCAGTCGAGGTACAGCCCGACGACCGGCGAGAGCCCGACGATCGGGGACGCGTCGGGAGCCACGTCGACGATCCCCGCCCAGGTCCGGATCACGTGCGCCCGGGCGAAGATCGGGAAGAGCTCGACCGCGGCCGCCATCTGGTCCTCGATGACGTGGAACGAGCCGCGCTGTCCGTACCCGTTGTGGGTGTCCATCCCGGCGCCGATGACCAGCTCGCCCTTGTGCGCCTGACTGACGTAGACGTGCACGGCGTTCGACATCACGACCGTGGGATGGACCGGCTCGAGGAGCTCCGAGACCAGCGCCTGGAGCGGGTGGCTCTGGAGCGGCAGCCGGATCCCCGCCATCCCGGCGACGATCGAGGCGTGTCCGGCCGCCACGATCGCGACCTTGCCGGCGGCGATCCGCCCACGCGAGGTGACGACGCCCGTGACCCGGCCGCCGTCCTGCTCGATCGTCGTGACCTCGGCGCCCTCGATCAGGTCGACGCCGAGACGGTCCGCGGCGCGCGCATACCCCCAGGCGACGTGGTCGTGCTTGGCGATGCCGGCGCGCGGCTGATACGCCGCCCCGAGGACCGGGTAGCGGACGTCCGGTGACAGGTTGACGATCGGGCACAGCCGGGCGATGTCGTCCGGCTCGAGCCACTCCGCATCCACGCCGTTGAGGCGGTTCGCATGGACGGTTCGCCGGCTCGCCCGGACGTCGCCCACCGTGTGGGCCAGCCCGATCACGCCGCGCTGGCTGACCAGGAGGTCGTAGTCGAGCTCCTCGGGGAGGGTCTCCCACAGCTTGAGCGAGTGCTCGTAGATCGCGGCGCTCTCGTCCCACAGGTAGTTCGAGCGGATGATCGCCGTGTTGCGGGCCATGTTCCCGCCGCCCAGCCAGCCTCGCTCGACCACGGCCACGTCGGTGATCCCGTGGTTCCGAGCCAGGTAGTACGCAGCCGCCAGGCCGTGTCCGCCGCCGCCCACGATGACGACGTCGTAGGCGGCCTTCGGTTCCGGGTGGCGCCACAGCCGATCGGGGTGCTGGTCCGCTGCCGAGGTCACGGCCGGGACGGTAACAGGTCCGGTCGGCCTGCACCGCGGGCCACCGCCTTGACGGACCCGGACGCGCCGGATGAACGTAGCGGGCACGCCCCTGCCCACGCCGACCGCCACGAGGCTGAATGTGCCCACTCTGTTCATCGATGGCCGCTGGGTCGCTTCGGCCGACGGCGCTCGGTACGCCGTGATCAACCCGTCGGACGGGACCGTGGTCAGTGAGGTCGACGTCGCGACCGACGACCAGGTCCAGGCCGCGATCGCCGCCGCCCGCGCGGCATTCGACCGGACCGACTGGCCGCGCAGCCCGACCGGCGATCGAGCGGCGTTGCTCGACCGGGTCGCGGGCCTGATCGACCGCGACCTCGAGGAGCTGGCGCGCGAGGAGACGGTCAATACCGGGAAGGCGATGCGTGAGAGCCGCTGGGACATGGTCGACGTGGCGCGGGTCTTCCGCTACTACGCCGATCTCGCCGACAAGGAGGCCGGACGACTGGTCGACGCCGGCGACCCGAACGTCGTCAGCCGCATCGCCTACGAGCCGGTCGGGGTCTGCGGGCTGATCGGCCCGTGGAACTACCCGCTCCTCCAGATGAGCTGGAAGGTCGCGCCCGCGCTCGCGGCGGGGAACACGGCGGTCATGAAGCCGGCTCACTACACGCCGCTGTCGACGATCCACCTGACCCGCCTGATCGAGGAGGCGGGCGTCCCGCCCGGCGTCGTCAACCTGGTCCTCGGACCCGGCCCGCGGGTCGGGCAGGCGCTCGCCGACAGTCCGGACGTCGACCTGGTGTCGCTGACCGGCGGGCTCGAGGCGGGTCGGGCTCTCCTCAAGGGAGCCGCCGTCAACGTCAAGAAGGTCGCCCTCGAGCTCGGCGGCAAGAGCCCGAACATCGTGTTCGCCGACGCCGATTTCGAGACAGCCGTGGACAACGCCCTTGCCGCGGCGTTCGTCCATTCGGGCCAGGTCTGCTCAGCCGGCTGTCGGGCGATCGTCCAGGACGAGATCTACGACGCGTTCGTGGCGGAGATCGGTCGCCGGGCCGACCGGATCCGGCTGGGCGTCGGGACCGACGAGGCCACCGAGACCGGGGCGCTCATCAGCGCGGACCATCGCGCCCGCGTCGAGGAGTTCGTAGCGTCAGCGATCGAGGAGGGTGCCCGGCTCGTCGCCGGTGGACGACGGCCGGACGAGCCCGAGCTCCAGGCCGGTTTCTTCTACCGGCCGACGGTCTTCGCCGACGTCCACCGCGACATGCGGGTGATCCGCGAGGAGATCTTCGGGCCGGTCTTGACCGTCGAGCGGTTCACGACCGAGGACGAGGCCGTCGAGCTCGGCAATGACACCACCTACGGCCTGGCGGGCGCGGTCTGGACCGCCGACGCCGGTCGTGCCCAGCGGGTCGCGGCCCGTCTCCGCCACGGGACGATCTGGATCAACGACTACAACACGTATCTGCCGCAGGCAGAATGGGGTGGCTTCAAGCAGTCGGGTATCGGTCGCGAGCTTGGCCCGAGCGGCCTCGACGAGTACCGTGAAGCGAAGCACATCTGGCTGAACACCGATCCACGACCCGGCGGCTGGTTCGCCGGATAGCGGCACGGAGGAACGGATGACGGACGCGACGACCGGGCCCATCGAGCGACCGAGCGGGCGACCGGCCCCCGGCGCGCCAACGACACCCGGCGCGAAGCCGACGATCTCGGTCCGGGGCCTGTGGAAGATCTTCGGTCCGGCCGAGAACAAGATCGTCGGCACGCCGGATGCGTCGCTTCCGAATGACGAGCTGCGCCGCAAGACGGGCTCCAACGTGGCCGTCCGCGACGTCTCGTTCGATGTCTGGCCGGGCGAGATCTTCGTCGTGATGGGTCTGTCCGGAAGCGGGAAGTCCACCCTGATCCGCTGCCTCACCCGGCTCATCGAGCCGACCGCCGGCGAAGTCCTGCTCGACGGCGAGGACATCCGCAAGGCGGACCCCAAGCGGCTGCGCGAGCTTCGTCGACGCCGCTTCGCGATGGTCTTCCAGCACTTCGGTCTGCTGCCCCACCGAAAGGTCATCGACAACGTGGCGTATGGCCTTGAGATCCGTGGCGCGTCGAAGAAGGAGCGCCACGCGCGAGCGCAGCAGGTGATCGAGCTGGTCGGGCTTGCCGGCTCGGAGAACCGCTATCCGGACCAGCTTTCGGGCGGGATGCAGCAGCGCGTCGGGCTCGCCCGGGCCCTGGCCGTCGATCCCGAGGTCATGCTCTTCGACGAGCCCTTCAGCGCGCTCGACCCGCTCATCCGACGCGACATGCAGAACGAGGTCCTGCGGCTCCACGACGAAGTGGGCAAGACGATGATCTTCATCACCCACGACCTTGCCGAGGCGCTCAAGCTGGGCGATCACATCGTGATCATGCGCAACGGCGAGATCGTCCAGGCCGGACGTCCCGAGGACCTGGTCGGCGCGCCCGCCGACGACTACGTGGCCGACTTCGTCCGTGACGTCCCGAAGTCGCATGTCCTGACCCTGCGCTGGATCATGCGCGATGTCCGACCCGACGATCCGATCGATGGCCCCGCGTTCCCGCCGGACACGATCATCCGGACGGTCATCCATGCCGCCGCCTCGACCGACAAGCCCATCCGGGTCATCGACGGCGGGACGCTCATCGGGGTCGTCGACCGAACCCAGATCCTGTCGGCCATCGCCGGCCTCGAGGACGTCGCCGAGCGTGAAGCGGACGAGCGCGCGACGCAGGGCGCGGGCGATCTCCTCGAATCATCCGTCGCCCAGTCGGCCGCGACGGATGTCTCGTCCGAGGCGGTCGCCGCGGTGATGCGGCAAGGGCCACCGCGATGACGTCCATCTCGTTCCCGCTCGTTCGCGAGGCGGAATGGCGACCTGGCCGAGGGATGCTTCTTGGCGCGCTCCTCGGCGCGTTCGCCATCGGCTTCCTCGCCCTGCGTGGGATGTGGACCCTCCCGTTCGATCCGGATGCCCCGCTGTTCGCGACCCTCAACGGGCTGCGCGACTGGGTCGACGCGAATCGCGATACCGCCCCGATCTTCGTCTACGTCTTCGACCCGATCCGCGAGGCGATCAAGTGGATCGTCGACGTCTTCTATTTCGTCCTCCAGTCGATGAGCTGGATCGGTGTCACCGCCATCGCCGGCGCGATGGGCCTGGTCTTCGTCGGCTGGAGGACGGCGCTGCTCGTCATCGGCAGCTTCATCGCCTTCGGCCTGCTCGGTCTGTGGGACGCGACGATCGAGACCCTCGCGTTGACCCTCGCCGGGGTGGTCCTGTCGCTGGTCATCGGGATCCCCCTCGGGATCCTTGCCGGGCGGAGCGACCGATTCCTGCGGCTCGTGTCGCCGGTCCTCGACGTGATGCAGATCATGCCGACGTTCGCCTACCTCGCCCCGCTGACCCTCATCTTCCTGATCGGGCCACCGGCGGCCGCGATCTGCACGATGATCTATGCCATCCCGCCGGCCATCCGGATCACGGCCCTCGGCATCCGGGGCGTTTCGCACGAGACGATCGAGGCGGCCGACTCGCTCGGATCGACCCGGCTCCAGGTGCTCCGCAAGGTCCAGCTCCCGATGGCCCGTAGCACGATCGGCCTGGCCGTCAACCAGACGATCATGATGGCCCTGTCGATGATCGTGATCACCGCGCTGATCGATGCCGGCGGCCTCGGCGAGAAGATCATCAACGCGCTGTCCAAGCTCAACATCGGGCTGGCGTTCGAGGCTGGGCTGGCCGTCGTCCTGCTCGCCACCGTCCTCGACCGCCTGACCGCCAGCGCGAGTCACGTCAGCGACCGGCGCCACCGCGGCGAGGATCCGTTGGCTGACAACCGCCGTCGGCTGCTCATCGCGGTGACCTGGTCGGCCACGGTCGTGCTGGTCGTCGCCGGTCAGCTGCTTCCGATCGGCGAGCAGTTCCCGAAGGACTGGCGGGTGTCGATCGCTGCCCCGATCAACCAGATCGTCGTGTGGATCGCCAAGAACCTGTACCCCATCACCGACGCGATCAAGGACTTCGTGACCTACGTCCTGCTCAACCCGCTCCAGACGATCCTGACCGAGTCTCCCTTCTGGCTGGTGATCGGCCTTGCGATCGGGCTCGCCTGGATCATCAGCGGGCGGCGCGCGGCGCTGACGGTCGCGATCGCGATGGTCCTGGTGGTGGCGATGCAGCTCTGGGAGCACTCGATGGAGACGCTCGCCCTGGTCATCGTCGCGGTCGTCATCACGGTGGTCTTCGGCGTCGCGCTGGGGGTCGGTTCGGCCCGGAGTGACCGGTTCGCCGGGTTCATGCGGCCGGTCAACGACGCTGCCCAGACGATGCCTGCGTTCGTCTATCTGCTGCCGGCCGTCGCGCTGTTCGGCCCGACCCGGTTCACGGCGATCCTGGCCGCCCTGATCTATGCCGCTCCGGCGGTGATCCGGCTGGTCGAGGACGGGATCCGCGGTGTCTCACCGACCGCCATCGAAGCGGCGACCGCGGCCGGCTCGAGCCGGCTCCAGATCATCCGCAAGGTCCAGCTTCCGATGGCCCGCGGGTCGCTCTTGCTCGCGACCAACCAGGGCGTCGTCCTGGTCCTGGCGATGGTCGTGGTCGGCGGTCTGGTCGGGGCCGGCGGGCTCGGCTACGACGTGGTCGCCGGCTTCTCCCAGTTCGAGGACTTCGGCAAGGGCCTGGCGGCGGCGATCTCGATCGTCCTTCTCGGCGTGTTGCTCGACCGGATCACCCAGGGAGCAGGCGCACGTGAGCGTGAGCGCCTGCCGACCGGGACCTGAAGCGTGCCGCCGAGAAGTGGGTAGGATGACGCAGTCCTGAAACGGGGCCAGCGATCCCGACCGGCTCCCGCCGGTTCGGACGCCATCAGGCGTGGAGGAGACGGCCGTCACGGACCTCGTGCGGTCGATCCAGGAAGGAGCAAGCGTGAGCCTCGGAGGTAGTCCGGCGATCCGACTCGGCGTGGTCGGAGCCACATTCATCCTGATCCTATCGGCCTGCACCGGGACGGGTGCGTCACCGGCGGCAAGCACCGCTGCGGCCACCCCAGCGCCGACCGCGGCTGCCGGGTCTCCGGCGGCCAGCACCGCTGCGGCCAGCATGGCCGCCTGCGGCACCGTCAACCTGGCCGTCAATCCGTGGGTGGGCTACGAGGCCAACTACGCGGTGATCTCGTACCTCCTCGAGAACGAGCTGGGGTGCAAGGTCGAGAAGAAGGACCTCAAGGAAGAGATCTCCTGGCAGGGCTTCGCGAACGGCGACGTCGACGCGATCCTCGAGAACTGGGGTCATCCCGACCTAGTCAAGAAGTACATCGACGATCAGAAGATCGCCCAGGATGCCGGTCTGACCGGCAACGAGGGGATCATCGGTTGGTACACCACGAAGGCCTACGCCGACGCTCACCCTGAGATCCTGACCGCTGCGACGGACCCGACGGTCCTGAACAAGCTCGCGGCGGACTTCAAGACGTCCGAGTCGGGAGACAAGGGCCAGCTGCTCGACGGCGACCCGTCCTACGTCACCAACGACGAGGCCTTGGTCAAGAACCTCGGGCTCGACTTCAAGGTCATCTTCTCCGGCAGCGAGGACGCCTCCAACACGGCCATCAAGGCGGCGTCGGATGCGGGCAAGCCGATCCTCGCCTATTACTACGAACCCAACTGGTTCAGTGCCACGGTGCCGCTGGTCCACATCCCGCTGCCGCCGTACACGGCCGGCTGCGACGCGGATCCGAAGAAGGTCGCCTGCGACTACCCGCCGTACCACCTCAACAAGATCGTCTCCACGAAGTTCGCCCAGAGCGGTAGCCCCGCCTACAACCTGATCAAGAACTTCAAGTGGACGAACGAGGATCAGAACGCGGTCGCGGCCTCGATCACCCAGGACCAGATGTCCGACGCCGATGCCGCCAAGAAGTGGCTCGACGCCCATCCCGACGTGTGGAAGGCCTGGCTCTCGCAGTAGCCGGACCACTCCCCGGAGCTCAAGGTGGCCGCCCGGTCCTCCAGGACCGGGCGGCCATCGATTCTGCGACACGGTCGCAACGTCCCGACCGCCTGGCCGCCGGCGCGAGTCGGGCGAAACCGACCTGTCTGCTATCGTCCGGACGTGGCCACGATCTCCGCCGAACCCTCGGCCGCCTCCTCCCGAACCGACGCCCAGGCGTTGGACTCCCGGTGGATCGGCCGGGTGGACTACCGCGAGGTCTGGGCGCTCCAGAAGCGCCTCGTCGAGGCCCGGGTGGCCGGCGAGATCCCGGACACGATCCTGCTCGTCGAGCATCCAGCGGTGCTGACGCTGGGCCGCCAGGCTGACGAGAACACACGTACGGGCCTCGACCGACCAGCTCGCGGCACGCGGGATCGAGCTCATCCGCGTCGAACGAGGCGGAGAGGTCACCTACCACGGTCCCGGCCAGCTGGTCGCGTACCCCATCGTCAAGCTGTCCGAGCGAGGGATCCTGCTCCGCCCGCTCGTCCGGGCGCTCGAGGGCGCGCTCGCGGACACCTGCCGGGCGCTCGGCGTCGAAGCCGATCGACGCGACGGCCATCCCGGCTGCTGGGTCGACCCGGCCGGGCCGCGGCCGCGCAAGATCGGCGCACTCGGCCTCCGGATCGAGCGCGGCGTCAGCTACCACGGGGTCGCCCTCAATGTGACCGTCGATCTGGCCGACTTCGCGCTCATCGATCCGTGCGGGATGCCGGACGTCGAATCGACCTCGATCGCTCGGGAGCTCGACCGGACCAGCGAGGCGCGACCTGCGCAGACCGTCGAGCGGGCGGGAACCCTGTTCGCCGACGCATTGGTCGGACGCCTCGCCCGAGCGCACTGAGGGATGTCCGCCGGTCTGTTCGAGCTCCGGAAGGACGCAGTCACGGGCTGGTGGGTGGCGACCGTGGTCGACCGGACGTTCCACCGAGATCGCTTCCGGCTGACGGCGGGCCAGGTCGGCGGTGACTGCCAGAACTGCCGGGAACCTGCCGGCGACGGGGTCCGGCTGCGGACCCTCAAGGACTTCGCCTTCCATGTGGTCGGCACGGAGGAGGAGTCCCGCCGCATCGACCGCGATTTGGCTCAGGTCGCTCTCGAGCAGGCCAGGTCATCCGGGAGCTGGCGGACCGTCGTCGCGCCGCCACGCGAGCACCGTCCGCTCCAGGCGGTCGGCGGCGTCATCGCGGGCGAGATGCTGCGGGCCTGTCGCGACGCGGTCGCGGGCGCGGAGCGCGCGGGCCAGACCGCGTACGTCCAGGTCGTCCAGAACTGGGGCGTCCAGGCGGGTGCCCGGACCGACCACCTGTGCCTCGACCTGTACGATCTCCCCCAGGTCCCGCACCGCGTCGCCGAGGAGATCGGCGGTGCCGCCCGCTTCGTGATCCGTGAGGGCGAGTGCCCGTTCTGTCGGCTCGTTCGCGAAGAGCCGCGGCTCCGTGATCGGATGGTCTGGGAGGACGACTCGTCCGTCGCCTTCGCGCCGTTCGCCTCACGCTCCCCGTTCGAGGTCTGGATCGTCCCGCGCCGCCATGCGGCCGACTTCGGGGCGGCCTCCGACACGGATGTCGCGGCGACGGCCGAGGCGCTCCGCCAGGTCCTCGGCCGCCTCGCGGGGCTCGACGGCCCGCCCCACAACCTGGTCCTCCATACCGCGCCGGTCGGCGAGCGGATCGACGCCACCTACCACTGGCACTGGGAGATCCATCCGCGGCTGCGCGAGATCGCCGGGCTCGAGCTCGGGACCGGTCTGCCGGTGAATCCCGGTCTCGCCCGAGGAGGCAGTCGAAGAGCTGCTCCGGGCGGTCCCCGACGACCGGGCCGGATCGTGACGACCGAGCGTCACACGGGGCAGTCGAGCGCCGTCTCTCGGCCGTGCATCCCACCGGTCAGATCGTGCTCACCGGGGACCGTGCGATGACCGGTACGCCGGACCGCACGGCCGCCGACGCGTTCATCGAGGACCTCTTCGCCCGTCATCAGGGCGAGATCTACGCCTACCTGTATCGGATGGTCCGCGATCCCGAGCTCGCGGCCGACATGACCCAGGACGCGTTCATCAAGGCCTACCGCAATCATGCGTCGCTGACCGAGCCGGCCCATGCTCGAGCCTGGCTGTACCAGATCGCCCACCGGGTCGCCCTCGACGAGTTCCGCCGGCGCAAGATCGTCCGGTTCATGCCGTGGACCGGGGAGTCGCACGGGTCCGCGCCCTCGGCCGAGCACCTGGCGATGGATGCGCGTCTGTCGGCGCCCCTCCAGCGGGCGCTCGACAAGATCCCCGAACGACAGCGGGCCGCGCTCCTCCTCGCCGAGATCCATGACCTGACCGGCGTCGAGCTCGCGGCGGCCCTCGGGGTCAGCCACGTCGCGGCGCGGGCACTCCTGACGCGCGCTCGCGAGAGCCTTCGCCAGGCCCTGGCGGCCGAACGGGCGGCCGAGGCGGCTGCCGAGGCGGAGTCGGTCAGCGCGGCCCACGGCGTGCCGCCAGGCCGATCGGGGAGCGGGCGATGACCGAGGGCCGGCGCAACGATCCGCTCTTGCGGCACAACGACCCGCAGAGCCCGCACGAGCGAGCACGAGGCCTCGCCTCGGATCGGCTCGACGGATCGCTGACGGCCACCGACGCGATCTGGCTCGACGACCATCTCCACGCCTGCGACGACTGTCGGGCGGTCGCCGCCGCCTACGCCGAGGACCGCGAGCTGCTCCGGTCGCTGCCCGCGCCGCAACCGCCGCGGGACCTGTGGGCGCGGACGTCGGTCGCGCTCGATCGCGAGCGGGCCTCCGGCCACGGCCAGGCGTCGCGACGTGGCCGCGGGATCGGGTGGCGTGCCGTCCCGGCCATCGCCGCGGTCGTCCTCGTCGGGGTCGTCGTCGGTCGGTCGCTGATCCCGACCGGCACTCCCGACACGACGGGGATCGGCCTGTCCTCGCCGCCACCCGCGAGCCCCGGGAACCCCGCCCCGACGGTGGGTGCCGGGGCGACCCCGCTGGCGGTCGATCCCGGCGACGTCGCGTGGGTCAATCACGGGGCGGACGGCAGGTACACGATGAACATCGCGAACGTCGCCGCGGTCTGCCCGTCCGACGCCGCACCTGCGCCGGACTGCGCGCCGCTCGACCAGGGCGCGAAGCAGCTCGTCTCCTTCGACTCGCAGCCGGGCTCGGTGGTCCTCGATCCCGATGCGCTCCAGGCGGCCGTGGTCGAGTCCAGTGCGTCGACGACCGGTGGGAAGATCTTCGTGGTCCCGATCGCCCGGGCCACGCCGAAGCCAACGCCCAGCGCGACGCCGACGGCGGAGCCGAGCGTCGAACCCAGCACGAGCCCGGTCGCCAGCCCGTCGACCGCCGCGACGGACTCGCCGCCCGCTTCCCCGAGCGCGACCGCGCAGCCCACGGCCGCCGGAGCGAGCGAGTCGCCGTCGGCGGCTCCGACCTCGAGCCCGGAGCCGTCCCCGTTGCCGACGGCGACGCCCGAGACGCCTCCGCCCAGCGCGATCCCGAGCGGCACGCCGGCTCCGACGGCCGCCGCGATGCTCGCGATCATCAAGGACGTCATCGTGGTCGGAGGCGACGCCGCGTATTCGCCCGATGGCGACTGGCTCGCATTCTCGGCTCGACCGGTCGCGGGGAACGATGGGCCGGATGTCTACGTCTGGCACACCGGCGACGACCAGGCCAGGGTCCTGACCAAGGACCATGCCTCGGTCTTCTCGTCATGGGTCGGGGACCGGATCCTGGCCAGCCGGGCGGTCGACGTGGCGTCCCCCGATGCGGCGTCCCCCGGCGCCGACGGGCACGTGCCGACATCGTTCCTGATCGATCCGGCCTCGGGCAAGGAGGTCGGCACGAGGCTCGACGGGGTCTGGCGCCCCGTCGTCGATCCGAGCGGACACTGGATGGTCTACTGGACCGGCACCCTGGTCCTCGACCCGGTCGCCCGGACCTGGACGCCCGACGAGGGCCGCCTGGTCGTCGATCGCTGGCCGGCGGCCGACACCGACACCTTCACTCCGGACGACCCGCAGTCGCTCCTCACGCCGAAGCCCGATGTTCCGATCCAGGACTGGGAGGTCCGCTGGGATCCGACCGGTCATTTCATCGGGGTCTGGGTGGCCGATCCGCTCGACCCCGCTCTCGGTCGCCTGAGCCTGGTCGGGATCGACCGTTCGAACGGGCACGTCGATGCGGGGCGCACGCCGGTCCTGCGCGACGCGCCGGCCCTGCCCGGGTTCGCCATCGGTGACGGGCGGATCGCCTGGGCCTCGCCGCCCGGCCAGGACGGCGAGGGCAGCCGATTGCTCGTGCTGGCGTGGAAGGGCCCCGAAGCGGGCCGTACGCGGACCGAGCCGGCATCGTCCCTGGAGGACATCATCGTCGTCCGCTGAGGACGGTGAACGGTCGCCCTGAGCAGCCCTGACGCCCCACTGGAGGTGCGATCCGGGGCGGTCCGGTGGGGTTTGGTCCCACTCCGGGGATGGCGGGATCCGGCCCGATGGGCTATGGTTGGGGTCTTGTGCGCCCCAAGATGATCATGGCGGGTGTGGTGCTCACCACCGCTCTCGCACTGGTCGCGGCTCCCGGTTTTGCCGGGTCCCGGACCCCTGCTCCATACGAGCCGGTGCCGGCAGCAGCGTTCCAGGCCCTGAAGACCAACGCGAACGCAGGATCGACGGACTCGATCGGTGGGTTCGACCACGCATCCGACTCCGCGGGCCGACTGGGGGCCGATGCGGTGTTCGCCGAACCTGGCACCCCGGCGACCGCTTCTGTGGACGTCCCCGTCCTCAAGCGCGACGCCGCGCAGCCCGATCCGACCGCGACCAAGGTCTACAAGAAGTCCAGGTACACCCTGACCGGCAAGGCGACGTTCTACGAGAACGGAACGACCGCGATGCGCCTCCCGCGCGGCACCGTGATCCGGGTCTGCGGTGCCGGCGGCTGCCTCGAGCGGGTGGTCAACGACTACGGACCGGTGGCCGGCTCGAACCGGATCATCGACCTGTACAAGCCGGACTTCTTCAAGATCTGCGGCTGCGGCTCGTGGTCCGGCGTGACCAACGTCAAGGTCTACGTCTACGGCGTGCGCTGACCCGACGACCGTCCGAGCGACCGGCCGTGCCCGGGCCGCTGCGGTAGACTCAGCCTGACCCTTTAAGGACCGGTCCGAGAGGCCGGGAAGGAGTGGGCGTGCACCGACCCGACGGCGGCTCGAGATGACCGGGCGCCAGATCATGACGGCGGACGAGATCCGCCGGGCGACGATCCGGATCTCCCACGAGATCGTCGAGAAGCAGGCCGGGACGGCCGGTCTCGCGCTCGTCGGCATCCAGCGCCGCGGCGTCCCGCTCGCCCACCGGATCGCCGGATCCATCGCCGAGCACGAGGGTGTGACGCTCCCGGTCGGGGCGCTCGACATCACGTTCTACCGGGACGACCTGTCGCTCGTCGCCCAGCAGCCGCTGGTCAAGGGCACGGACCTGCCGTTCGACCTCAACGGGGCCACGGTGGTCCTCGTCGACGACGTCCTGTACACCGGCCGGACGATCCGCGCGGCGATGGACGCCCTCGTCGACTTCGGGCGGCCGCAGGCGATCCGGCTGGCGGTCCTGATCGACCGCGGTCACCGTGAGCTTCCGATCCGGGCCGATCACGTCGGCAAGAACGTGCCGACGTCCCGCGAGGAGATCGTCCGCGTCCACCTGGCCGAGACGGACGGCGACGACAGCGTCGACATCGAACGCGTCGTCGGGGCCGTCGCCGAGCCCGTCGCCCGATGAGCCTTGTCGTGCCGGACGGGACGGGTATCGACCTTCAGGCGGGAGTCCCGCCCTCGGCCGCCGCCGCTCCGGCACGCTGGAGTCATCGCCACCTGCTGGACCTCGACGTCGTCTCGTGGCCCGAGATCGAGCTCGTGATGCAGACCACCGATTCGATGCGCGAGGTCCTCGCCCGCCCCATCGCGAAGGTCCCGGCGCTGCGGGGGACCGGCGTGACGATCCTGTTCTACGAGGCCTCCACCCGGACCCGGGTGTCGTTCGAGGTGGCCGCCAAGAACCTCTCCGCGGATGTGGTCAACATCGCGGCCTCGTCCTCATCGGTGACGAAGGGCGAGTCGCTCGTCGATACGATCCGGACGGTCGAGGCGCTCGGCGCCGACATGATCGTCATGCGTCACGCGACGTCCGGCGCCCCGTACCTCGCGGCCGAGCACTTCGGCGGTTCGATCCTCAACGGCGGCGACGGCTGGCACGCCCACCCGTCCCAGGCCCTGCTCGACCTCTACACGATCCGCGAGCACCTGCCCGGGGGGCCCGAGCTGCGTGGCCGGAAGGTCGTGATCCTCGGCGACGTCCTGCACTCGCGCGTCGCGCGCTCGAACATCTGGTCGCTGACGGCGGCCGGCGCCGACCTGTGGCTGTGCGGACCGTCGACGTTGCTGCGCGGGTTCGACCGCTGGGCCGCCGCGATGGCCTCGGTTCCTGGCCACGGTCGGTTCACGGTGACGTCCGACGTGAACGCCGCCGTGCGCGACGCCGACGTGATCATGGCGCTCAGGATCCAGCGCGAGCGGATGAGCGGCGGCCTCCTGCCGTCGATGCGTGAATACGCCGCTCGGTTCGGCCTGACCCTCGACCGGCTCGCGCTCGCCAAGCCGGAGGCACTGGTGATGCATCCGGGTCCGATGAACGAGGGCGTCGAGATCGCCCCCGAGGTGGCGGTCCATCCGCGCTCGGTCATCACCGACCAGGTGACGAACGGGGTGGCCGTCCGGATGGCCCTGCTCTACCTGCTCGCCGGCGCCGCCGGCCGAGCTCGCGAGGCCACCGGTGGCTGAGATCCGTGTCGCGGGTCCGGATGTCGGGCGGACGGTCGGGGACCTGGAGCTCAGCCGGGCCTGGCTCGTTGACCCGGCGAGCGGGCGCGAAGGTCCGGGCGATCTGATCGTCGAGGACGGCGTCGTCCGGAGCGTCGTCTGGCTCGAGGGCTCGGACGCCGAGGGGATCGACCCCGGTGGAGTGGTCGTCTCACCCGCGTTCGTCGATCTCCATGCCCACTTCCGCGAGCCCGGGTTCGAGGATGCCGAGACGGTCAGGAGCGGATCCGCCGCCGCCGCCCACGGCGGCTTCACGACCGTCTGTCTGATGCCGAACACGTCACCCGCGATCGACGAGGCGAGCGTCCTCGCCCGCGTCCGCGATGCGGCGACCCGGTCCGGATCGCCGATCGAGGTGCTCGCCTACGGCGCGGTCAGCGTCGGGCGCGAGGGTGAGACGCTGGCGGCCCTCGGCGAGCTGGCCGACGAGGGCGCGATCGGCTTCAGCGACGACGGCGCCCCGATCCGATCCCCGGCGATCCTGCGGAACGCGCTGGTCTATGCCGGGATGCTCGGGCGGGTCGTCGTCGACCATCCCGAGGACCGGACGCTGACCGATGGCGCCGAGGCGAACGAAGGGCTCGTCGCGTCGATCCTCGGCCTGCGCGGATGGCCGACGGCAGGGGAGACGGCTGCGGTCGCGCGAGACCTGGCCGTGCTGCGGGACGCGCTGGCCGACGAGCCGAGCGCACGGCTGCACCTGACCCACCTATCGACCGCCGATGCCCTCGAGCTCGTCCGCCGGGCGAAGGCGGCCGGGCTGCCGGTCACCTGCGACGTGACGCCGCACCACCTCGGTCTGACCGACGAGTGGATCGCCGGGGCCCGACGGTGGGCGTGGGAAGCGATCGACGATCGGGGTCGATCACGCAGCCCGTGGGCCGATGGCGCCCTGGTCGCCGGCCCGTTCGACCCATCCCTCCGGGTCAATCCGCCGCTTCGATCGGCCGAGGATGCGGCCGCCGTCATGGCCGCCCTGGTCGACGGGACCGTCGACGCGATCGCGACCGATCACGCGCCCCACACCCGGGTCGACAAGGAGGTCGAGTTCGGCCTCGCGGCGAACGGGATCTCGGGGATCGAGACGGCCCTCGGGGTGGTCCTCGCGGCCGTCGACGCCGGACGGCTGTCGCTGGCGCGCGCCGTCGCGGCGCTGACCACGGGCCCGGCGGCCGTGCTCGGTGGCTGGGGCTGGAGCGGGACCCGCGGGCTCGTTGAAGGAGCACTCGCCGACCTCGTCGTGTTCGACCGCGGATCGACCTGGCGCGTCGAGGCGGATGGTCTCCTCTCGCGCGGCAAGAACTCGCCGCTGCTCGGTCGGGAGCTCGGGGGGCGGGTGATCCTGACCGTGGCGGGCGGCAGGATCGCCTATGAGGAGTCGAATGCCGACGCTGGAGGCTGACCCGCGGAGCTGGCTCGACGGTCACCTGGCGGCCCTGGGCGTGCCCTACGAGCTGTTTCCGTGCGATCCCGCGCTGGCCGATACGGCCGCGTTCTGTGCCGCCTATGGGTTCGCGCCCGAGGACTCGGCCAACACGATCGTGGTCATCGGCAAGTCCTCCCCGCCGGTCTACGCGGCATGCGTCGTCCTGGCCACGACCCGGCTCGACGTCAACCGGACGGTCCGCGAGCGGCTCGGCACGCGCAAGGCGTCGTTCGCCGCGGCCGAGCAGACGCAGGAGCTGACCGGGATGGCGATCGGCGGCGTGACGGTCTTCGGCCTGCCGCCCGACCTGCCCATCCTCGTCGACGCCCGGGTCATGGTCCGCCAGCGGATCGTCCTGGGCGGTGGGAGCCGGTCGTGGAAGGTCCTCGCCGCCCCGGCGATCCTCGAGGCGCTCCCGAATGTGACCGTCGTCGACGGCCTCGCGCTGGAGCCGCCACCGGCCTGACGCGATCCCCTGAGCCGGGCGCGAATCGCGGCGCCCCGGCCTCGATGGCGGACAGCGGATGTCAGGGTGACGTCCAATGCGTGCTGACGATCTCATCCGAGACGACGAGGACCTCTCCGTAGCCATCCGGACCGGGCGGGCCACCTTCGCGTGGCTCCCGCCCGACGAGCCGGACCACCCAGACGACCTTGTCGGGCGCGATGTCCTGGTCCGTGTCGACGCCGAGCGTCCCGATGTCACGGGCGAGGACCGCGGAGATCGAGATCGGCCAGGTGCCGGGCCCCGTGAGCGCTCCGCCGGCTGTGTCGCGGAGGAACTGCGCCGGCGAGGTGCCGATGAGCGTACGGATCTTCGGATCGATCGACTCTGCCGGGCCCTGGGCTTTGCCGCTCAGCCAGGCGACCTGGTCCAGCACGAAGGTCTGCGGTCCGACCGGGTCCCCGGGACCGTCGCGATCCGCGCGTCGATCGCCGGCGTGGACGATGAAGATGGCCGGCACCGGGGTGCCGATCGGGGTCGCGGGGGGCGCGGCTCCGCCGGGCAGGATCGCCGGGTTCAGGACCGGCCCGTCAGACGGGACCAGGGTGGTCGCACCGCCGGGAGCCTTGGTGACGAGCTTCTTGTCGGTCCCGGCGAGGACGACGGTATCGCGGTCGCAGTCGGCGGTGGCCTCGCAAGGGTGATGCGGCAGCTGGGTGAACCAGCCGGCGACGGCGATCGGCTGATCTGCCGGCTCGCCATGCCGACCGGGATCCACCACGTCAGCCACGGTCCGGACGGACAGACCTTCGATCGTCGCCGGGAAGCCGTCCGGCGGCGGAGCGAACGGGTAGGGCGTCGCTGGGGGCGGGATGTCCTCGACCATCGGCCCGGAGATCGTCCCGGTGGCATCGTCGATCACAAGCCAGCTCGCGACGGGCGTGCCCGCTGGGCGCGGATCGGTCGTGCCGTCGACGAGATACCGGAAGCCGCGGACGAACCACGTCGGCGGACACAGGCAGTCGGCCGCGGTCTTCGCCGTGAACCAGGGGGGATCCGAGCCGAGCTCGAGGCCGATCTGAAGGACGGTGGCGAAGGGTCCGACCCGGTCCTGGGCAAGGCGCAGGGCGGCCGCGCCAGAGAGCCGGGTCGCCGGCGCCGGATCGACCACCGACGTCGGTCGATCGAACATCGTGCCGTACCCGGAGCTCAGGACATCGACCACGAACGTCTGGTCGCAGGTGACACGCTCGTCGGCCGGGCAGCGAGAGGATCGCTCGTCGTGGAAGTGGCCGACGGCGACGACCGCCTGCGGCGTCGTGTTCATCGCCTGGTGCGGGCCGCCGTCCCCACCCAGCGGCTCGGACGGTGCGACGAACCGGAGCGGGAGCGGGGTCGCGGGGTCCGCCGCTTGCTGGAACGAACCGTCGGCCGACAGGATCGGTCGCTCCGTGGCACTGAGCCAGGCGTGGACGTCGGTGCAGCGGATCTCGACTGGAGGCTGCGGGGCTGGCTGGTACGGGCATGGCAGCGCGAGGTCGCTCGCCGAGTACCAGCCGGCGAGTGCCAGCTCGGTATCGCCGAGGGACGGTTCCGCGAGGAGTCGCGGGGCGTCCGCGACCGAGCGAACCGTCAGCCCGGCGACGTCGATCGGGAACCCGGCGACGGCCGGGCTCGGTTCGAACGACTCGGACGGCGACGCCCGGCCGGAGGTCGGCGCCGTGCCGGACCCGGCCGGGCCGGTGGCGGTCGTCCCGGGCCGTGACGACGTCCCGGGCTGAGCGACGACGCCCACGACCGCGACGACCGCGATCACGGCCACGACCGCGACGAGGCGATCTCGCGTCGGCCGATCGACCTTGGGCCACCAGCGCGGCCGTCGCCCGAGCTCGGCGACACGATCCAGTGTCGCGATCGTGAGGTCGTGCGGCGCGGGTCGGTCGTAGCGGCCCGCGAACGCGGCGGCCAGGCGCTCGTCATCCCAGGCTTCGGGGGCCGTCGGGGGCCGGGCCGGTCCGCTCGACCGAGCGGCCGTTTCGGGCCGGTCGTCGCCGGTCACCGGTCGACCTCGGCGGCGAGTGCCCGTTCCAACACTCGCCGTGCCGTGAACAGCCGGGACTTGACCGTGCCGACGGGGATCCGGAGCACATCGGCGATCTCGGCCAGCCCCTGGCCCTCGAGGTGGTGGAGGGCGAGGATGGTCCGCTGGTCGAGGGAGAGGCCCGCCAGCGCCCTGCCGAGCCGGTCGGCATCGTCGACGGCTTGGGCCTCTCCGGCATCGGACACACCCACACCTTCGGCGCTCGCCCGTCGGACGACGTCGTCGCTTGCGATCTCACGGACCTGTCGCCGCCGGCGGCCGCGCAGGGTCATCCGGGCGGCGTTGACGGCGATCCGCTGGAGCCACGCGTCGAACCGGTCGACCTCCCGGAGCGAGGCGATCGTGCGCCAGACGCTGACGAAGGTCTCCTGGGCGGCATCGCGGGCGTCGGCTTCGTCGCCGACGATCGCAAGGATGAGTCGATACACGGCATCCATCCGTTCGCGGACGATCACCTCGAAGGCATCGGTGTCGCCGCCACGCGCGCGTTCGATGACGGCTCGATCCACGTGGTGCGACCTTTCCCTGGCGACCGGTCCATCCATCCGATGCCGGTCGGCCGTCAGCGGTTCATCGGGGAGTGCCGGCGTCCTCGGGTGGCTCGGCGGGATCCGTGAGGCTGGATGCGAGCGGGGCGTCGTCCGGATCGGTCGCCGGCGCCGGCTCGGATGGCGCATCGTCGGCGCCCAGCGCGGCCGCCGACGGATCCACCCAGAACGCCGGGTCCGGCGTCGACTCGGCAAGTGCGGCCTCGGTCGGTCGGGCGCGTTCGGACAGCCAGGCGTCGCGGAGCGGGTCCTCGGCGGCCAGCCATGGGCTCGAGGCGCCCCAGTCCAGGCTCGACTTCGACCTGCCGAGCTGCTGGTCGATATGGAAGTCGGGATCCGGCTCGATCTCGCGGGCGTCGGCCGGGCGTGGCCGGTGGCATCGATAGCAGGTCACATGGGTCGGATCGTTGAACGACGAGCAGGCGTCGCACAGCCAGACGCGGTCGGGCAGGATCGGCGGCTTCGTGTTCCCGCGCCACCCGCCGACATGCCACCCGGCCCACGAGGCGAACAGGAGCACGACCACCCCGGCGATCAGGAAGACGATCGTGTCCGGCATCGCTCCCTCTCAGCTGCCCGGCGGGAACGCGGTCTTGAGCGTGAATGCATCCGGGGTCGGACCGTTGGCCGCGAGGTGGTCGAGGCGCCCCCGGGCTTCGGTCACGGTCGGGATGTGGCCGGCCGGCACCCACCATAGGACGAGATGTGGACCGTCGAGCGGGACGAACCACTCACGGCGCCGCCGGAAGACGTCGACGTGGTCCGATCGATAGGCGTAGCCGCGTAGCGCCTCGATCGACGTCCAGACGGTCAGGTTGACGATCATCAGGGGATCGTCGAACGCCCGGATCGCGGTCGCGGAGCCGGTCTCATCCTTGAGCCGCCAGACGAACCCCGGCGTGGCCTCCCCAAGGGCGTTGATCCGATCCAGGTTCGCCACGAAGTCGGCCATGGCGGGGTCGTCGATGGCGGCGACCGACCGGGCGATGTTCATCTGGGCCAGGTGGTAGCGGTCGGCCATTTGAGCCGATCCGGATGCTCGGTCCACGGTCATCGGGTCGCCAGGCTCTCCGGCGACGCTCCGGCCGCCAGGCGCCGGAGGTCGTCGAGGATCCGGTCGATGTCCGCCTCGGTGGCGAGGTGGTTGACGATGCCCGCCCGCAGCCAGGTCGCCCCGCGCAGGACGGTCGTGCCGACCCAGGCGTCGCCCGAATCGACGAGCGCCTTCTGGAGGCGGTCCTGGTGCCGGTCGAGCTCGTCCGGAGCAAGCCGCGCCACGGCCGCGGCCCCACCCGGCAGGTGGCGGAAGCAGACCACGGACAACTCCGGCTCCTCGGGCAGCACCTCGAAGTCGTCGGCCTCCGCGCAGCGCCGGGCGAGGTAGGCCGCCAGGTCGTCGTTGGCTTCGACGAGCCGCCCGAACCCGCGCGTCCCGAGATGCTTCCAGCTCATCCACAGCTTGAGGGCGCGCCAGCGACGGGTCCCCTCGAGCGAGCGCTGGTAGAAGTTGAGCTGCTCGGCATCCTCGTGGGCGACGTCCTGGGCCTCGGCAGTGGGATCGGCCGCGACGCCGGGCGTCTCACCGCCGCGGTAGTACTCGGGGGCGTGGTGATAGACATCGAGGAGGTCGTCCCCTCGTCGGACCAGCAGCCCGCCGATGTCGTAGGCCTGGAAGAACCACTTGTGGGGGTCGATCGTGACGCTGTCGGCGCGATCGAGGCCCGGCACGCGCGACCGATCGCGCTCGGACAGGAGAGCGCCCCCGCCGTACGCCGCGTCGACGTGCAGCCACAAGCCCTCACGCCGCGCGACGTCCGCAAGCTCCTCGGTCAGGTCGACCGAGCCGGTGTTGGTCGACCCGGCCACGCCCGAGATGAGCCAGGGGACGAGCCCGGCCGCCCGATCCTCGGCGACGGCGCGGGCGACCGCCTCGCCGCGCAGCCGGAACCGCTCGTCGGCGGGGACGAGATGGAGCGTCCCGGCCGGGAAGCCGAGCTCATCGAGAGCGCGGGCGATCGAGAAATGCGCCTGATCGGACGCGTAGGCGCGGACACCCTCGAGCTGCGCGCCGCGCGGCGGGCCGTCGAGCCCGAGGATCCGCCGCAGGTGGATGTCGCGGGCGACGGTCATCGCCATCAGGTTGGCCATGACCCCGCCGGAGGTCAGGATCCCGAAGCTCGCCGGGCCGAAGCCGACCAGGTCGCACAGCCAGCGCCCGACCTCCTCCTCGACGAACGCGCCGATCGGGCCGGCATGCCAGACGTCGACGCCCTGGTTGGCGAACTGGGCAAGCAGCTCACCGACGATCGACATCGCCAGCGGCGGTGGGGTGAAGTAGCTCAACGTCCGCGGATGCCAGGAGTTGAGCTGGTGCGGCGCTAACCGCCGCCGGAATTCGTCGAGGATCTCGGCCGATGCGATCGGTTCCATCGGAGCGGACCCCGGACCGGGGCTCGGTCCCGGACCAGTGCTCTGTCGCGGACCGCCGCCGCCGGCGGGCGGGGAGGGCGCGTCCGCCGCGGCGCCTCCGTAGAACTCCTCGCGGAGCTCGGCATACCCGGTCGGCGTGCCCGTTGAGCGCCGGAGGGCCTCGTCGTACAGGTAGTCGAGGGCGGTCTTCCACGCGGCCGTCCCGAGGTCCTCGAGGGCGGTGCGCGACGTCGCCTCGTCGTCGATGCCGATGAGCCCGGGCTCGGGGTGCCAGCCGAAGCGCGACGCCGCGGACGGACGCGCAGCGGGCTGGGGCGGTGGCGGGCGATCCGGCATCACCCGGATGGTAGTGCGTCGGGATGCGCCCACGGGCGGACGTGGCCCGGGTCCCGTATCGTTGGCGCCCGTGACCGACGAATCCGACCCGTCCGCCCCCGCGCGACCCGAGCCGGCGACCGCGGGTCCGACCCCCGAGGCCCCCGCGACCCCGTCGTCGTCCGTCCCGGGCCCGCACCGACCGTCCGGGTCGATCGTCCCGCAGCCCGTCCAGTACAAGGGCCAGCCGCTCGAGCCCGACCGGGGGCCCGGGCTCGGCTGCTTCCGGTTCCAGCTCGTCCTGCTGGTCGTCCTCATCCTGGTGACGCCGCTGAGCGTCGGACGGGTCCCCGACATCGTCACCGCCGGGCTGCTGTTCCTGACGATCGCACTCCTGCTCGTCAGCGGTCAGACGATCATCTTCCTGCTCCGCCTCGTCGCAGCCGACCGTCGCGGCCGCCGGCAGCCCCTGGCGCCGAGGTCGCCCACGGTCGGCCAGCTCGAGGACGAACCGGGCCGACCGGCTGAAGCCGCCGGACCGCCGGTCGGAGCCGACGACGGGCCATCCGCGTCCCGTGAGGCCCCGGCCGTGGCGGATGGACCGTCGTCCGATCCCGCCTCGTCGCGACCCGACGAGCCGAGTCCGCCAAGCACGGGCCCCGTGCGACAATAGCGGCCGATCAGCCGCCACCGAGGGAGGACCGTCGCCCGTGCCCGTGCTCGCGACCTATTTCTCGGTGCGCCGCGGACGCGACCCGTTCTTCAAGTTCTTCATGCGGACGATCTTCCCCAAGCAGGTGAAGGAATACGAGGAGAAGTTCGGGATCAGGTTCCTCGGCTGGTACAACGTCGCCCATGGCTGGGATTTCGACAACGTGATCCTGCTGGACCTGCCGGACTACGCAACGCTCGACAAGCTCGAGAAGGACGAAGCCACCCGCGCCCTCGGGCACCGGGCCGGTGAGTGGATCTTCGAGCGCCACCACTCGATGTTCCTCCGCGAGCGGATGGGCACCGACCTCGAATACCATCCGTAGGAGGCCGATCGATGGACGACCGTAGCGAGCTCCTGGGAGCTCTCGCTTCCGACGCCGCCCTCGAGCGGAGCGACTTCCTGGTCAGCGCGACCGACCAGCTCAAGCGGTTCCTCGAGGCGAACGCCGAGCGGATCGCGGAGACCGGCGGCCTCACCCTGATCGACGACGACCCGGACTTCCTGTCGGTGGCACCGGACCTTACGTTCCGCAGTCGGAGCCGCTATCTCGACGACGCGACCGGCCAGTGGGTCAGCGAGACCGAGGTCATCGAGACCGCGGCCGAGCTGGTCGAGCTGTACAACCCCGCCGATGTCTACGCCGCGTTCTCCGAGGCCGCTCGCGAGGCCGCCGGCCTCCCGCCGGAGCCGACCGGCGCGGAGGACCTCATGGAGGTCGCCCACCTCCCGAGCAGCGACCTCGTCGGGCTCGATGGCGCCTATGCCGCCGCGGCCGACCAGTGGGCCGCCGGGGCGGAGGTCGCGCCCGAGCCCGCGGACGAGGAGACGGCCGCCCAGCGGCTGTACGACCTGGCGCTCTCCTTCCAGGAGCGGAGCCAGCAGTCCGAGGCGCGCCTCCTCGACGACTTCGCCGACGTCAGCTCCAATTTGACGGCCAAGCTGGGCGACGTCGTCGTGGTCGACGACGACGACGAGCGCCTGACGCTCAAGGCCGGGGTCGGCTTCCGGGCCGAGGTCGTCCCGGACGACGGCGACGGCGAGTGGCGGAACCTCATCGGCTCGGAGGACATCGTCGAGTTCTACGACCCGACCGACGTCTTCGGAGACCTCGCCGACGCGCTCGCGGAGGCCTACCCGGCGGTCGCGCCCGAGTACAAGCCCGATGCCTCGGGCGACGACGGCGCGGAGGATGGCGACATCGACCCCGAGGACGGCGACGACGAGCCACCCGAGGCCGCCGGCGGCGACGCTCACCCGGCTGGGGACAACCTCCCGCTCCCGTGACGATGCGCCTCGTCGCGGCGGAGCTCGTCGAGAGCCGGGAGATCCTGCCGCGTCAGTGGCTCCAGGCGTATCACGCTCCGCCGCTCGCGATCGGGTCCCGGGCCGGGCAGTTCGTCCACGTTCGGCCGGGTGACTTCTCGGGCCTGGTGCTGCGGCGCCCGTTCTCGTTCAACACCATCGACGCGGCGACCGGCGTCGTCACGATCCACTTCCGGACGATCGGTCGCGGGACCGACTGGTTCACTCACCTCCGGACCGGCGACAGCGTCGACATGCTCGGGCCGCTCGGTCGCCCGTTCGAGGTCGATCCTCGCAGCCGGCACGTCCTGCTGATCGCCGGCGGCCTCGGGATCGCCGGCGTCCGGATGCTCGCCGACGAGGCGATCCGCGACGGTCGCCAGGTGGTCCTGCTGTTCGGGGCCGCCAGCGCGGGCGAGGTCTACCCCTCGAACCTGCTGCCCGACGAGGTCGAGTACGTCGTGGCGACCGACGACGGCTCGCTCGGTCATCGCGGGTACGTGACGGACCTGGTCACCGAGTACGAGGGCTGGGCCGACCAGGCGTTCGCCTGCGGCCCAGCTCCGATGCTGGCGGCCCTGGCGAGGCTGGCCGCGGGCCGGCGGGAGCGGCTCGGCGTCGCCAAGCTCGGTCGCAAGGGTGGCGGCAGGGCCGACGCACCCGGTTCGGCGGCGGCTCGTCGGAAGTCGTTCCTCCAGGTCTCGATGGAGCAGAACATGGGCTGTGCCGTGGGCGCGTGCCTCGGCTGCGTCGTGATGGGCACCTCGGGGCAGCCTCAGCGCGTCTGCCGCGAGGGTCCGGTCTTCGCGGCCGACGAGCTCGACTGGGAGGCGGGCTGGTGAAGGCGGGCAAGGCCGCGAGCAGCGGCAAGGCGCACGCCACCCGCCATCGGCCCGGCCGCGACCGGCGGCCCGGCCCGGTCGTGGAGCCGACCGGCGGGGGACCGCCCGCGGAGGTCGGGCGGATCGACCTGTCGGTCGAGCTCGCGCCCGGTCTCCGCCTCGACAACCCCATCCTGGTGGCCTCGGGTACGTTCGGCTACGGGATCGAATACGGGGATGTCGTCGACGTCCAGCGGCTAGGCGCGATCTGCTGCAAGGGGACGACGCTCAAGCCACGGATCGGCAACATCACGCCGCGGGTGACGGAGACGCCGGCCGGCATGCTCAACTCGATCGGCCTCCAGAACCCAGGCGTCGACGCGGTCATCGAGCGCTATGCGCCGACCTGGGCCGGCTGGCAGGTCCCGGTCATCGTCAACGTGGCCGGGGAGTCGGTCGAGGACTACGTCGAGGTCGCGCGCCGACTCGACGGGGTGCCCGGAGTCGCCGGGATCGAGCTGAACATCAGCTGCCCCAACGTCGGGAAGGGCGGCCTCCAGTTCGCCATCGACGCCGAAGCGGCCGGGGCGGTCACGGCAGCCGTGCGTCGCGCGACCGACCTGCCGCTCCTCGTCAAGCTGTCGCCGAACGTGGCCGACGTGCGGCCGATCGCCAGGGCGATCGAGAAGGCGGGCGCCGACGCGATCACGGCCATCAACACGCTGTCGGGGATCGCCGTCCGCCCCGATCGGTCCCGGCCGCTCCTGGGCAACATCTACGGCGGCCTGTCCGGGCCGGCGATCAAGCCGGTCGCCCTGCGGATCGTCTACGAGGTCGCCCAGGTCGTCGATATCCCCATCGTGGCGATCGGCGGCGTCTCGGAGCTCGCTGATGCCCTCGACTACTTCGCCGTCGGGGCGTGCGCGGTCCAGGTCGGGACCGCGGTCTTCGCCGACCCGACGCTGCCGATCCGGATCATCGACGGCCTCGAGGCGGAGTGCCGGCGCCGGGGGATCGACTCGTTCAGACCGCTTGTCGGGACCGCCCTTCCGAGGAAGCCGGGGGCATCGTCGGCCAAGGGCGTGGAGTATCGGCCGTGACGCCGGATGCCCCGCCGGCTCGTTCCCGGACCGACCGCTAGACTGTCCCGCGATGACCACCATCCGCCCCGCCCTCGAGGCCGCCGCCCGGGCGGCGATCGCCGAGCGCACCGAGCAGCTGTTCCGCCGATCGGGCGCCTTGCGCGACGGTCACTTCCAGCTCAAGAGCGGTCGCCACTCGAGCGCGTACCTGGAGAAGTTCCAGGTCCTCCAGGACACGGCCGCGACGAGCGAGCTGTGCGGCTTCTGGGCCACGGCGCACCGCGGGGACGATGGGATGCCGTCCGTCGGCCTGATCGCCGGTCCGACGACCGGCGGCGTCATCCTCGCCTTCGAGACCGGCCGACAGCTGGGGATCCGGGCGATCTTCGCCGAGGAGGTCCGGGGCGACGACGGCGTCGTCCGGCGTGAGTTCCGACGCGGCTTCACCATCGAGCGCGGCGAGCGGGTCGTCCTCGTCGACGACATCCTGACGACCGGTGGCTCGCTGCTGGCGATGATCCCGGCCGTCGAAGCGGCCGGGGGCGAGATCGTGGACTGCCACGTCCTGGTCGATCGGTCGGGCGGGATGACCACGCTGACCTCGCCCGTGAGCGGGCGCGTCTACCCGCTCAGCGCCCTGTGGGTCCTCGACCTGCCCACGTTCGAGGCCGGCCCCGGGACCTGCCCGCAGTGCGCCCGGGGGACCCCGATCACCGTACCGGGGAGCGCCGGGGCGACCGGCAGCACCGACGTGGCCGGCGGCCCCGGGTGACGATCCCGGTAGGCGGTCGCCTCCTCGCGGTCGTCGTGATCGTCGCGGCGGTCCTGGCCGGTTGTTCCGGCGCGGCCGAGACGCCGCCGGTCGCGGCGTTCACTCGCCCGCCGGCGAGCTCGATCCAGGCCGGCGCGCCGACGGCTTCAGACCTGCCGGATTCGCCGATCGCCGGCGTGCTGACCTCGATCGACGCGACCGGGCTCACCGAAGTCCACGGATTCACCCTGCGGACCGTCGCCGGCCAGGATCTGACGTTCGTGATGGGCACGCTCGAGAACGGCGACGAGTTCCCGCCGGGGCACCTCAACGAGCACCTGGCCGCCGTCGCGCCGGTCCTCGTCTACTTCAAGGTCGAGGACGGGAAGCTCGTGGTCTACCGCCTCGAGGACGCGCCGTAGGCGGGTCGCCTGGCCGCCGCTACCGGGCGGCGGCGATCGCGGCCTTGAGCTCGTCGGCGCCGACGACCGCCTCGAATGAGCCCTTGACGATCCCGTTCCCGTCGACGACGAAGACCCACGGCTCCGACAGGATCCCCCAGGCGTTCGTCACGTCGGTCGCCTGGAGCTGGTTGTCCTCGCTGAGGATCGGCTGGAGCCGGCCGTCGGTGAACTGGAGCTTGTAGGGCTCGACGTTGATGAAGGTCATCCCCGGTTCGTCCTTGGCGACCGCCTTGACCCCGTTGAGGGTCGGGCCGCATTGCGCCGTCCGGCAGAACCCGGGGGTGGCGAACACGAGCACGAACGGCTCGTGCTTGGCCAGGGCGGCGTCGACCGAGGTCGTATAGAAGGACGGATCCGGGCTCGTGTCGGTCGACAGCTTCTTCGGGTCGCCGCCGACATCGGCCAGCGTCGGCGTCCTGGTCGACGGCGCCTTGCCGCCGAGCGGGATCGCGTAGCCCGTGGGCGTGACCTGCATCGACAATGACACGGTCCCGTCCACCTGCGCCCCGTCCATGCCCTTGCCGTGCGCGTCCACGTCGAGGCTCCAGTCGCCGGCGGTCGGGAAGTCGACATCGACCGCATAGACACCCCGCTCGTCGGGGATGGCCCAGATGAACCGCGCTGCGGTCGGTGCCGGCGAGCTGCCGGGCGCCGCGCTCGCTCCAGATGACGCGCCCGCCGCCGGTGTGAACGTCACACCGACCTTGAGGTCCGGGCCGCCGATCGTCTTCGTCCCCGACGCGTCGAGGATCCCGAAGATGAATCGGTTCGGCCCCACGATCGCCTCGGAGGAGATGATCCGGGGCACGAACGGCAGCTTGCCGCCGACCGTCGAGGGGGCCGCTGAGGACCCGGCCGCGCCGCCGCTCCCATGGTTCCCGCCGCGCTGCAGGCGGCGATGATGATGGCCAGGACGGCGAGCGCGACGACCGAGCCCAGGCGCTTCGGGGGATGCATGGCCGCATCCTACCCGTGGTCGCTCATCCCCGCCGTGGGCGGCTAGAATGCCCCGGTGACCCGCTTCCAGAAGCTCGCGGCGACGACCGTCGCCGGCACCCTCGTCCTGGTGACCCTCGGCGTCATCGTCCGCGCCACCGACTCGGGCCTCGGGTGCCCGGATTGGCCGTTCTGCTACGGCCGGATCCTGCCGGCCGTGGACGACTCGAAGGCGTGGATCGAGTGGCTCCACCGGGGGATCGCCGCGATCCTCGGGCTGCTGATCCTGGCCCAGGCGATCCTCGCCTACGTCGACCACCGCGATCGGCGCTCGCTGCTGTGGCCGTCGGTGGGGGCGGTCTTCCTCGTCGGGTTCCAGGCCTATCTCGGCCAGCAGACCGTCCTCCAGGGCAACTCCGGCGCATCGGTCACGGCGCACCTGGCCACCTCCCAGGCGCTGCTCGGGTTGCTCATCTACATCCTCGTCCGGTCGTTCTTCCCGGCCCGCATCGGCGGTCGCGGGTCGAGCCAGCGGTTCACCCTCCTGGCCTCGTTCGGGGCGGCCGCGATCTATGCGCTCCTCCTGTTCGGCTCGCAGGTGACCTCGCGGGTCATCACGACCGGGTCGCTCGTCTTCACCGACTGGCCGCTGATGGGTGGATCGCTCATCCCGGCACTGACGGCGCTGACCTCGGCCGAGGTCCTCCATCGCTGGGTCGCCGCGGCGGTCGGCCTGATCGTGGTCGTGGTGGCGTTGGCCGCGGTCCGATCGCAGCGGCAGCATCCGATGATCGTCCGGCTGGCCGTCGCGGCCGCCGTCGTCTACCTGGTCCAGGTCCTGATCGGCGGGATCCAGGTCATGACCCAGCTGGCGGCCTGGACCCAGAC
The DNA here is from genome assembly GCA_963744115.1 of uncultured Chloroflexia bacterium. Classification (GTDB taxonomy): domain Bacteria; phylum Chloroflexota; class Limnocylindria; order Limnocylindrales; family CSP1-4; genus Chersky-267. The sequence continues at coordinate 600,307 of CAVUSI010000003.1, forward strand.
CCTCCACGTCGCGCTCGGAGCGACCGTCTGGGCGCTGATGGTCGCCCTCGCCGTGACGGCCTACTACACGGCTCGGGTGACTCCCGCCGTCGGGTCCGACCTGGCCCCGGGCGGGGGCAGGAGCGCCCCCGCGGACGGCTCGGTCGCCCCGACCGCGAGCGCCGCGACCGCATCGACGACCCGCGATACGATCCGGGCCTACGTCGCCTTGACCAAGCCACGGATCATCGAGCTGCTCCTCGTCACGACGATCCCGGCGATGGTCCTAGCCGCCCGGCAGGTGCCGGGGATGGACATCGGCGAGTGGACCTGGCTCGTCGTCTGGACGATGGTCGGCGGGACCCTGGCGGCCGGCAGCGCCAACGCGATCAACTGCTATCTCGACCGCGACATCGACGAGCTGATGGTCCGGACCCGCCGCCGTCCCCTGCCGGCCCACCAGGTCGAGCCGGAGCGGGCGGTCGTGTTCGGCATCGTCCTCGGCGCGATCTCGCTGGTCGTGATGGCCTGGTTCGTCAACCTCGTGGCCGCGTTCCTGACCCTCCTCGCGATCGCCTTCTACGTGGTCGTCTACACGATCATGCTCAAGCGCTCGACGCCGCAGAACATCGTCATCGGCGGCGCGGCGGGCGCGCTCCCGCCGGTCATCGGCTGGGCTGCGGTGACCGGGTCGGTCGCGCTCCCGGCGGTGATCCTGTTCGCCATCGTCTTCTACTGGACGCCCCCGCATTTCTGGGCGCTGTCGCTCCGGATCCGGCGCGACTACGAGGCCGCCCACGTCCCGATGCTGCCGGTCGTCCGCGGGATCCCGGAGACGACCCGCCAGATCGCGCTCTACACGATCCTGCTGGTCGCGATCTCGCTCGTCCTGTTCGCGGTGGCGCAGATGGGTCTGGTCTACCTGGTCGCCGCGGTCGTCCTCGGCGCGATCTTCATCTGGCAGTCGTATCGGCTGTGGCGCGAGGGCGACTCCGAGGAGCGCTCGACCGCCGGTGCGATCCGCCTGTACAAGTACTCGATCACGTACCTGACGCTACTGTTCATCGCGATCGCGGTCGATGCGCTGGTGGTCATCCCGGTCGGCTAAGAGCGCGGGTCCAGGTCAGGCGGTCGCCCTCGTTCCGTCCAGGCGCCGGAGGTCGGCCAGGATCGCGTCGAGCGAGACGGGACGCCCCAGGAAGGCCTCGAGGACCTCGCCCGGATCGCGCTCACCGCCCCAGCGGTAGATCGCTTCGCTGACCGCGGCGTACCAGCCCGGATCGCCGTCCGGCCGAACTCCTCGGAGCTCGCGGAGGCGAGCCCGGATGTCGGCGGTCACGATCGCGCCGAGGCCGTAGTTGACCATGTAGCCCGGCGACTGGACGAGCTGGCCGCGAACCGCCCACCAGGACCACTCCGGGTGCGGGACGATCCCGAGATACTCCTCGGTGATCTCGGTCCAGACGTCGTTCGGGGCGCGCTCCGGCGCCTGGTGCAGGACGATCTCGAACAGCGACCAGGCCACGTCGCGGACGACGTCGCCGTAGCGTGCCCGGAGCCCCGCCTCGAGCGACACCGACCGGCCGAGCCAGCGGGCCTGCCAGGCCGGCTCATAGAGATCCCAGGCGGCGATGTCGCCGAGGGCCTCGATCAGCGTCGTCTGCTCCTCGCGCATGACCGCGAACGCCGGACGTGTGCGCAGGGCGCAACCGTGGACCGCATGCCCTGTCTCGTGGAGCAGCTCGGCCAGGTCGGGGATCCGGGGCCGGCCGTAGTCGGCGATCACCCACTGCTCGCCGGGGATCCAGCCGGCGGCGGTGTGTCGCGGCACGCCGACGTCGAGCGAGAAGGCCACCGTGACCGGGCCGCGGCCGGGCCGTGGGGCGATGTCGTACCGGATCCCGAGCATGTCCGGGTCCGCCCCGAGCGCGGAGTAGTAGGCGTGATCGATCCGGAGCAGGTCGTCGACCGTCGGCCGCTCGTCGTCGAAGGCCCGCCCGAACGTCCCCGTCTGGAACCGCTCGTCCCATGGCTCGACCGGCCCGCGGACCGCGACGTCCCGCCAGGTGCGGAGGATCGCCCGCAGCCACGGCTCGACCTCGGCGGGGTCGACGCCGAGTGACCGGGCGTTCGCATCGACGGGGGAGCCGTTGCGTCGCCATGCATCGGCACTGGCCCGCAGGGCGACCCGGTACGGGCTGCCGGGCCCGTCGTCGCCGTCCACGGCGCGCCAGATGGGCTCCAGCGCCAGGAACAGGCGGCGCCGATGGGTCGCATCCGGCTCGGTCGCGAGACGGGCCAGGACCTCCGATCGGTCGATCGTCTCGCCTCCGAGATCGACCGCATCCGCGGCCTGGGTGTAGGCGGCCGAAGATCGGAGCAGGAGGGCGGCGAGGCCGTCCTCGGCGAGGACCTCCGCCGCGGATCGGTCGTCGGCCCCGACGTCGGAGGTGTCGATCGCCAGGGTCAGCAGCGGGTCGTCCGAATCGAGGAGCGCGAGGGTCTCGCGCATCGACGCGACCGCGCGAGCGTCCTCGTCGGCGAGGGCGTCCGTCACCAGCGAGGCCAGGGCGGCGACCGCGAGGTCGATCGCCGATCGTCGCCGGGCCCGGGCGGCCGCGACCACGGACGGCTCGTCCGCTTCGCGGATCGCGACGACCTCGGCCCGGCCGTGGGCCTCCCAGGCATCGGCGAACCGCGTCTCGACGTCCTCGACCGTGGTCATCGGCTCGATGGTAGCCGAGCCCGTTCGGCCGACGCTCCGGCTAACGCGGTGGCACACTCCGGCCATGCACCTCCAGTTCCTCGGGGCCGCCACCACCGTGACCGGCTCGCAGTTCCTTCTGACCACCGACCGGGCGCGCGTCCTCATCGACTGCGGCATGTTCCAGGGCAGCCCGAACGAGTCGATCCGGAACAGGATCCCGCTGGCCTACGACCCGACCGCGCTCGATGCGATCCTGCTCACCCATGCCCATCTCGATCATTGCGGGCTCATCCCCCACGTGGTCAAGGAGGGCTTCCACGGTCCGATCTGGGCGACGGACGGGACGATCGAGCTGGCGGCCCTCGTGCTGCTCGACTCGGGCAAGCTCCAGCAGGAGTTCGCCAAGCGCGGGATGCGCTGGGAGAAACGCGACCCGGCCCGCGCGGCGGAGGAGGATCGACGCGACCTCGCCGCGTATGAAGCGGCCGTCGAGCTGGCCGAGCAGGGCGAGACCGAGAGCGAGCACGTCCCGACGACGATCGAGCCGGACGGCCGGCCCACGGCGGCCACCATGCCCACGGCGGCCCCGATGGCCGCGGCGGCGCCACCCGCGGTCGCCACGCCGTCGCCCAGCACCGGCGCGCCGGCCGGCGAGCGGCGGGTCGCGCAGGACCCGCGGCGCGATCCCGAGCACTTCGGTCGCCGGCGCTACGACGCCGCGTTCATGGTCCCGCAGGAGGGTGGCGGAGCCGGCGATCCGGTCGTCGCCCCGACGACCTTCGCCTCGTTCGCGGCGCTCCCCGCCGAGGACGGGACGCAGCCGGACCGCCCGGATTTCACCATCGCACCGACGCCCGAGGCGGCGCTGGTCGCCCAGCCGGCGAAGCTCGACATCGACCTCGACGAGCCGCTCTACGACGAAGCCGACGCCCGGGCTTCGCTCGAGCGATTCCGCGGCGTCTCGTACGGCACGGAGATCGAGGTGGCGCCCGGCGTCCATGCCACGTTCGTCGACGCCGGACACATCCTCGGCTCGGCCATCATCCGACTCCGTGCCGCGGACCGGGACGGTGGGCCGGAGCTTCGGATCGTCTTCTCGGGTGACCTCGGCCGGACCGACACGCCGATCCTGCGCGACCCGACCGTCGTCACCGACGCGGACTACGTCCTGGTCGAGTCGACCTACGGCGGTCGCGAGCACGAGCCGGGCGACGAGTCGGTCCGGATCCTGGCCGAGACGGTCCGCCTGGTCGCGGACCACGACGGCGTGCTCCTGGTGCCCTCGTTCGCGATCGGGCGGACGCAGGAGGTGGTCTGGGAGCTCGACCGTCTCATCTCGGCCGGCAAGATCCCGCTGCTGCCGCTGTACCTCGACTCGCCGATGGCGTCGAAGGCCTCGGCGGTCTACCGCAACCACCCCGACTACTACGACCAGGAGACGACGGACCTGCTGGCCCGGCAGGAGTCGCCGCTCGACTACCCGAACCAGATCGTCACCAACGACGTCAAGGATTCTCAGGCGATCGCCCGGGCCAAGCGGCCGTACATGATCGTCGCGTCGAACGGGATGCTCACCGGCGGGCGCGTGGTCGGCCACCTGCGCAACCTCATCGACGACCCGAGCGCCGTCATCCTGTTCGTCGGGTACCAGGGTCAGGGCACCCTCGGCGCCCACCTCCAGGCGGGTGCCACGACGGTCAAGATCGACGGGCAGGTCCGCCAGGTGCGCTGCCAGACGCGCTCGATCAGCGGCTTCTCGGCCCACGCCGACGAGTCCGAGCTGCTCGACTGGCTGCCGACACTTCGCCGCCGGCAAGCAGCTCGGTGAGTCCGGCTTCCCGCGCAAGGTCTTCCTCGTCCACGGCGACCCGGACGCCCAGGAGGCGCTCCTGCCGAAGGTCCGGGCGCTCGGCTTCGACGCGGACATCCCGGCCTGGCACGAGGTGGTGGAGCTGGACTAGTCACCTTGGGCTAGCGGCCCCGGGCCCGGGCCTCGCAGGGCCGGGACCAGGGCGGACGCGTCGCGGCCGGAAACCCGATTGCACGGCGTGCAAACAAGTGCCCACGGAGCGCGTCTGGCGGGCGCGATCGGCTGACAATTTGCACCACCTGTACGTTCTGTGACCGCCTCCTCCCCGATGGCCGGTTCCTTTGCGTCCGCCGCAAGTTCCGTGCATGTCCGACCCGTCGAAGAAGGTCCAGGAGCTGTTGCTTACACCCGGTGCAAGCCCGGTGGCGAAGTTGCACCTCGTGCAAAGGCGACCACGCAGGCCAGGCCGGCCAGGCCGACCAGGCCCACTGCTCAGGACCCCTTGGCGTCCCGGACGGCGGCGTCGGCGGCGGACAGCATCAAGCCGTAGTCGGCGCCGACCGTCGCCCACCGGAAGCCCTGGTCCCGGCGAGCGCGGACCTGGGCGGTCGACGAGGTCCAGACCCCGGCGGGGATGCCGTGGGCCACCGCGCGCTCGAGGATCCGCTGGATGGCGGCCTCGACCTCGGCATGGGCGAGGTCGCCCGAGATGACCCAGGGCCGCGGCGAGGTCGTTCGGTCCGATGAGGATCGTGTCGACGCCGGGGACCGACAGGATCGCGTCGAGGTCGTCGAGCGCCTCGCGCGTCTCGATCTGGATGCAGCACACGACGCGATCGTCGGCCGAGGCCAGGTAGCCGGCGGTGCGGCGCCCGTACTCCGACGCACGTCGCGGAGCGATGCCGCGCAGCCCGCGGGGCGGATAGCGGCACCAGGCGACCGCTCGTTCGGCGTCGGCCACGGTCCGGATCTGGGGGACCACGACTCCCGCGGCGCCGGCATCGAGCGCGTGCATGATCCGGACCGGCTCGTTGGCCCCGACCCGGTAGAGGATCGGCACGCCGTCGGCGCGCGTGGCGACGAGCATCTGGACAAGGTCCGCGGTCGCCACCGGACCGTGCTCACCGTCCGCGACCAGGAGGTCGAACCCGGAGCCGGCGAGCAGCTCGGGCACGACCGGGTCGAGGATCGTCAACCAGGTCCCCAGCAGGAAGTCGGCGCCGCGCAGCCTCGACCCGAGGTCGGGGACCATCGGCGATCGCGGATCCGGGCTCACCGACGGAGTGTAGTCGCGACGAGGGCGGCGGACCGGGCCCGTGGAGGCTCGACCCGCCGTCTCCGTTGGACTACGGAAGGCCGGCGAGGACCTGCCGCGCACGCGCGGCCTGGAGCCGATCGAACCCGGGGTTCAGCCCGAGCGCCGCCGTCAGCTGCGTCCGTGCCCGGACGTCGTCTCCGACCGCGTGGGCGATCATCCCGGCGTGGTACGAGAGCAGTGCGTCGTGCGTGCCCTGGCCGAGCGCATCGGTCATCGCCGCGTCGGCGTCCGTGGCCCGGCCGGCGCCGAGGAGCGCCCAGGCGTAGGCGTCCCAGCCGTACACGTCCTTTCGCACGGCGAGCTCGCGCTCGGCCAGCGCGACGGCGCCGGCCGGATCCTGGCCGTGGTTGGCATCGAACAGGACCAGCTGGCGATCGTAGACCGCCGGCTGGGTCGCCTGGAGCCGGCGATCGCCCGGACGGTCGCGTACTGCTGATCGGCCAGCGCGTTCTGGCCGGTCAGCTGATAGAGGTCGCCGAGGCCGGCGAGGTACTGGGGTTGCGGCACGATGGCGATGGCCTGCCGGTAGAGTGCGATCGCCTCGACGGTCCGTCCCTGGGCGGCCGAGACCTTCGCCAGGCCCTCGAGCGCGGTGTACGACCCGGGCCAGTCGACGAGCGCGGCCTGATAGCCCGCGCGCGCCGCCTCGAGGTCGCCGGCCTGGAATGCGATGAAGCCGCGAAGGTAGTCGTAGAACGCAAGGGCCGTGCCGTCGGTGCCTTCGGCTCGCGCCTCGGTCCCCGCGCGAGCGGCAAGCGTCGCCGCCTCGAGGTCGCGGCCCTGGAGCGCCGCCAGATGAGCCAGGCGGGCGGTGACGGCCGCGCCGGGCTGGGCCTTCTCGAGCGCCTCGAACGTCGCCGCCGCGGCGCCGTAATCGCCGAGCTCGAGCTGGCTGTCGCCGACCGTGGCCAACGCCTGGAGGACGGTGTGGTCAGCACCGTAGATCGCCTGCGCCTCGGCGAGCGCGCCTTGGAAGTCGTGGAGGGTGTAGGCGAGCAGGGCTCGCATCGTCTGTCCGGCGGTGTCGGCCGGGTAGGCCTGGAGCCCCTGTTCGACGGCGGCCTGGGCTCGGCTGTAATCGTCGATGCTGCCGGTCAGTCGCCCGCGCGTGTAGTAGTCGAGCGCGAGGTTCTGGGCACTCACGAAGTCCTCGGCGTCGCGTCGGAGGTTGGCCGTCCAGACGCCGATCGCCTTGTCGAGCGACGCGGTCGAGGCGGAAAGGTCCACGGCAGGCCCATCGACCGGGACGACCGGCAGGATCGGCACGATCGCCGGTGCGGCGGCCTCAGGAGCGGTGACGGCGCCCCCGAGCGGGGCGACCCCGGCCGGAAGGCCGGCGGCGGGTCGGGTGGCAGCGGGGTGCATCATGCCGAGCCGGTCGATGCCGGCGCCGGCCACGACGATGACGAGAGCCGCGGCAAGGAACCACAGAGGGCGGATGTGGCGACGGGAGGCGGGCTGACCGGTCGAGGCTGCCATGTCGATGAGGTCTCCTGTTGGATCGGCCTCGGGAGCGGCGTCGCGCAGCCGCTCCCTTGGCAGTCGGGTCCTAGTGCGGCATCCCGAGGTACGGGAAGCTGGCCAGGTAGTCGGCGTGCGGCCCGATCATGTCGGTCGGGATCGCACCGGTGGCGTTCCGGCCCGCGAACGGATAGCCGCCGGTCGTGATATTCAGCTCGACGTCGATGACGTCATCGCTGAGTCCACGACCATTGAGCGGTCCGGCCGCGGCGGAGCCGACGGTGTAGCGGAGCTCATCCGGGAGGAGGATCCCCGCCAGCGTCGCGGCGTCAGCCGGGGCATAGGCACCCTCACTGTCGAGCGCCGAGAATGCCTCGAGCGTGTTGACGACGTTGGCGTGGAACTTGCCGCCCATGGCGGTCGGCTGCTGGTACGGCGCGGTCTTGTTGAAGGCGATCTTGTCGGCAGCCGGGTTGAACACGGTGTTGATCGCCGGCCGACCCATCTGGTCGAGCCGATGACCCTTGCTGTCGCGGGTGGTGCCCCACACGCCGATGTTGCGGCCGCTGCCGCCGACCTGCGCGTTCGGGACTTCGATGACGATGGCCAGCGTGTTCAGGCCGACGAAGAAGTCGGTCTGCTTGCCATCGTCCAGGCGCCGGGTGCCTTCGCCCTTGACCGAGCCGAGGAAGCCGAGCAGGTCGAAGAAGAACGGGTCGGAGCGAACGCCGGCGAACGAGCCGACGCCGTCCTTCCAGGACGACTTCCCGGTCCAGCCGCGAGCGACCGTCCAGTGTCGGTCACCCTTCTCGTAGACGACCTTGTAGCTCTGGACACCGTGCTTGTTCGCCTTGCCGAAGGTGATCGTGTAGTCACGGTCGGCGCGGGAGTTGCCGTTGGTGTCGAGGTTGAAGGTGTACTTCCCGCCGGCCGAGAACGTGCTCGGACCGATCCCGAGGTTGACGGCGGGATTGACGGTCATCGCCAGGACCGTGTGCCCGGCCTTGTTGCCCTTGAACACGTAGACATCGTTGATGTCGAGCGGGCCGTTGGTCTTGGTCACGGCCAGGTTGTCGTTCGCGTCCACGTGGATGGACCCGAGGTTCGGTGCGTCGAGATGGTCGGCAGCAGACGCCCAGAGTGGCACTGCCCCCACCGTGAGCACCACCATCGCCACGCCGAGGGCGGGGATGGAGACGGCTCTGCGCATGCAGGTGATCCTTTCCGATCGTGCGACATCGTCCGTGACGTCGCTGGGCTGATGGAACAGACGCTGCCGGCGTCGCGACGCACCGGGCATCTGGAGCGGGATGCGCGGACCGGGGGCCTTTGGATGAATCGCGGACGGTCCGGTGCGGTCCCGCAAGGCCCGATCGGGTAGCTGGGGCTCCCGGGCGGCTCCGCGTCATCGACCACGCTCCGTGGCGCGGGGTCCATCAGGCGGGACGCGAGAGGCATTAGATTCCCCGGGCCGGAGAATCCCGCGACGGGCTCGACCGGACGAGATCGCGGTGCCCGAAGGAGCGTTGGTGCGGCCGACCCTGAACGTGCTCGGTGAGGAGCTCATCGAGCGGATCGTCGACGAGGCGATGGACATCCTGGCCACGGTCGGGATGGAGATCCGCGGCCCGGCCATGCGTCAGCGCCTGATCGACGCCGGCCTCCCGACGAACGCGGCGGGCGATCGCGTCCTGTTCCCGCGCGACGTCGTCGAGCGGGCGATCGCATCGGCGCCCGCGTCGTTCATCCTCCACGATCGGGATGGGAACCCGCGCGCCGACATCGGCGGGGACCGGGTCCACTTCATCCCCGGCTCGAGCGGGCTCAAGGTGCTCGATCATCGGACCGGCGTGGCCCGGCTGGCGGACTCGACCGACTTCGTCGAATACGTCCGGGTCGGCGACGGGCTGCCGCACATCCCCTACCTGGCGACCGCCTTCTCGACGAACAACGACATCGAGGCCCAGGTGTCGGACGCCTGGCGCCTCTACCTCTGCCTCACGAACTCGAAGAAGCCGGTCGTGTCCGGCGCCTTCACCGAGCACGGCGTGCCGCGGATGGTCGAGATGATGGAGCTGTTCCGGCGTGACCGGGCGGACCTGATCGACCGGCCGATGTCCATCTTCACGATCACGGCGACCGGCAACTTCCGGTACAGCGAGGACTCCTGCCAGAACCTGATCGACTGCGTCGAGGCGGGCATCCCGGTCGAGATCGTGCCGGTCACCCTGATGGGCCTGATCGCTCCGGTCACGATCGTCGGTGCGACCGTCTTCCACACCGTCGACGTCCTCGCCGGGGTCGTCATGACCCAGGTCATCCGGCCGGGCGCTCCCGTCCTGTTCGGCGGCGCTCCGGCGACGTTCCACATGCGGATCGCGAGCTCGCCGATGGCGGCGATCGAGGCGCTCCACCTCGACGTCGCCTACGTGGCCGTCGGCAAGCGGCTGGGGCTGCCCACCCAGTCCTACATGGCCCTATCGGACGCGAAGGTCCTCGACGCCCAGGCCGGAGCCGAGACGTTCGGCAGTGCTCTGCTGGCCGCGCTGGCCGGCGTCAACTCGGTGTCCGGGCCCGGGATGCTCGACTTCGTCCTCGTGTTCAGCCTGGCGAAGCTCGTCTTCGACGACGAGGTCTGCGGCCAGGCTCTCCACTTCGTGCGCGAGGTCCGCCCGCTCGGCGACCTTCCGACGATGGACCTGGTCCAGCAGGTCCTGTCCGAGCAGCACCTGATCATGGCCCAGCACACCCTCGATCACTGGCCGACCGAGCTGTACCTGCCGTCCGCGGTGACCGACCGCGACAACCGGGAGAACTGGCTCAAGGCCGGTGGACGAGACGCCGGTCAGCGTGCTGCCGACGAGGTCGACAAGCGTCTTGCCGCCTACCAGCCCCTGGCGACCGATCAGGCCGTCGACGAGGAGCTGCGGCGGATCATCCGGACCGGCCTCCGCGAGCAGGAGCACCTCCCCGAGGTGCCGGTCGCCGGTGAGCCGGTCCCGCTCGCCGACCCGACCGGCGGACGCCGCCACAATCCACGACGAACCGCACGCCAGGCACCGACCAGTCAGGAGGAACCCGCGTCATGACCAGCCAGACCGCGCCCGCGACCGAGGCATCGAGCACGCTCTACTTCGGGCCGTGGTATCGCCGCTCGCCGTTCTTCGAGAAGACCCTCGCCGCCGGCTGCAGTGCCTACGACATCTACAACCACATGTACCTGCCGGGCTACTACGCCGACCCGGTCGAGGAGTACTGGGCGCTGCTCAACGACGTGACCGTGTGGGACGTGTCCGTCGAGCGGATCGTCGAGATCACCGGGCCGGATGCTTCGGCGTTCACCAACCTGCTGACCTGCCGCGACCTCACGAAGTGTGCCGTCGGCCAGGGCAAGTACGTCCTGATCACGGCCGAGGACGGCGGGATCGTCAACGATCCGGTCCTGCTCCGGGTCGAGGAGGACCGCTGGTGGCTCGCGCTGGCCGACTCCGACGCGGGGCTGTGGGCGCGCGGCGTCGCGACGCACGCGGGGATGGACGTCAAGGTCCGCGAGCCGGAGATCTATCCGGTCCAGGTCCAGGGACCGAAGTCGAAGGACGTGCTGGTCTCCCTGTTCGGCGACGCCGTCCTCGGCATCAAGTACTACTGGACGCTGACCACCGAGCTCGACGGCATCCCCGTCGTGATCAGCCGGACCGGCTGGACGGGCGAGGTCGGTTACGAGATCTACCTCCAGGACCCATCGCGCGGCGGCGACCTGTGGGACCGGCTGATGGACGCGGGCAAGCCCCACAAGATCCGGCCGATCGCTCCGTGCGAGGCGCGGCGGATCGAGGCGGGGATCTTCAACTACGGATCGGACATGACCGTCAACGACAACCCGTTCGAGGTGATGGGCCTGGAGCGTCTCGTCGAGCCGCAGGAGGCCGACTACATCGGCAAGGCGGCGCTCGAGGAGATCCGAGCTCGGGGCGTGAGCCGGAAGCTCGTCGGGATCGAGGTCGCCGGCGACGCGCTGCCGTTCGAGCTCTCGCGCAAGTGCGATGCCCTGCACAAGGGCCAGCCGGTCGGGACGGTCACCGACCTCATCTGGTCGCCGCGCCTCGAGAAGAACATCGGCTACGTCTGGGTGCCGATCGAGCTCGCCGGCGCCGGTACGCCGCTCGAGATCGTCGCCCCGGACGGCGGGATCTGGCCGGCGACGACGGCGTCGATCCCGTTCCTCGACCCGAAGAAGACCGTCCCGCTGGGTTGACCCCCGCGGACCGGGGCCGGTCCGTCCGGTCCTCTCCGTCCGGCTCTGCCCGCACATCCCCCCGTTAGACTCGATCCACGTCCGCAGCGGAGACCCGTCCTTGACCGCCCACATCGAGCTCTCGTCGCCGCTCACCGAGGCCGAGATCGCATCCGTCCGTCGCGAGTACCGTGCCGCGTCGCTGCTCCCCAAGCGGGCATACCACGACCCCGCGATCCACGACTGGGAACGCGAGCACATCGTCCGGAAGGACTGGGTCCTCGTCGGGCGCGAGGAGGACGCTCCAGAGCCGGGAACGTACACGCTGGTCGAGCTCGACGGCGAAAGCCTCATCGTGGTCCGCGGGCAGGACCGCGAGCTCCGAGCGTTCTTCAACGTCTGCCGCCATCGTGGGACGGCGGTCGCCGAGGAGGCGTGCGGCAAGGTGGTCCGGTTCCAGTGCCCGTACCACGCCTGGATCTACGACCTCGAGGGGCATCTCGTCCGGGCCAAGCACACCGACGACCTCGAGGACTTCAGCTTCGAGCGGTTCGGCCTGGCCGCCGTCCGCCTCGAGACCTGGCAGGGCTTCGTGTTCGTCAACCTCGACCGCGACGCCGCGCCCCTGGCGAACCAGCTGGGCGACCTGGTCGACCACTGGAGCCGGTTCGACTTCCGGAGCCTCCGCGCCGCGAAGCGGGTCGAGTACGACGTCGCCGCGAACTGGAAGTTCGTGGCCGAGAACTACAGCGAGTGCTATCACTGCCCCGGCGTCCACCCGCAGCTCAACAAGCTGACCCCGTACGACCTCGGCGGCGACTTCGATCCGCACGGCGGCTGGCAGGGCGGCTGGATGGAGCTGGTCGACGCGGCCGAGACGATGTCGCTCGACGGCGGCCACGGATCGAAGGCCGGCCGGCCGTCGATGGCCGGGATCACCGAGCTCGACGAGCGGCGGATCTACTACTACGTCCTGTGGCCGACGACCTTCCTGTCGATCCATCCCGACTACCTGCTGGTCCACCGCCTCGTGCCCGCAGGGTCCCGACCGGACGTTGATCGTGTGCGACTGGCTGTTCGAGGCCGCGACGATCGCGACACCCGGCTTCGACGCGTCGGACGCGGTCGCCTTCTGGGACCTCACCAACCGCCAGGACTGGCACGTCTGCGAGCTCCAGCAGCGGGGGACCAGGTCGAGCTCGTGGGTCGCCGGACGGTATACGGACGCCGAGGCGTCGGTCCACGCCTTCGACCAGATGGTCGTCGATCGCTACTCCGGCGCGAGCAGCTGGTCGCAGCGGATCGTCCGCGATCGCTACGACGTCCCGCCGCCGAAGCCCGGCTCGGATGTGGTGCCGGACGACGCGAAGACCGACGTGTCGTCGGGCGCCAGGATCGCGGCTCGATCGAAGGCCGCGGCCCGCTGATCGCCGCGGGCGTGATGGGCACGCTCGGACGCATCCCGGTCGGGACGGGCGCCCAGGCGGGGTCGGCCAGGCTCAGGTCGTGGCGGTCTCGGCCTCATCGGTGACGCGCCGATCGTCGCCGCCCCGGAAGGCGCCCAGTCGCCAGGCGATGAGGATCGCCACAGCCGTGACCGTGACGATGATCGTCGAGACCGCGTTGATCTCGGGCGTCACGCCGAAGCGGATCTTCGAGTAGATGTAGAGCGGCAGGGTGCTGCTGCCGACGCCGGCGTTGAAGCTGGTGATGACCAGGTCGTCGAAGGACAGGGCGAACGCGATCATCCCGCCGGCCGCGATCGCCGGGGCGAGCAGCGGCATCGTGACGTGCCGGAAGGTCCCCCAGGCGGACGCCCCGAGGTCGCGGCCGGCCTCCTCCAGGTGGGGATCCAGGCCGATCGCCCGAGCCCGGACGATGATCGCGACGTAGGACACGCAGAAGGTGATGTGGGCGAGCGAGATCTGGGTGAACGACCCCTGGCCGCCGAACAGCGTCGCGAAGAACAGCAGCAGGCTGATCCCCATGACGATCTCGGGCGTGACCATCGGCAGGAGGAGGAGGACCTCCATCGGGGACCGCCAGCGCTGGCTGATCCGCGCCAGGCCGAGCCCGAGGAGCGTCCCGAGCGCGACCGAGGCGACCACCGCGATGAACGCGACCTGGAGGGTGACCCCGAGCGCCCCCAGGATGAGCTGGTTGGAGAACAGCGTCGGGTACCAGTCGAGCGTGAACCCGGCCCAGTTGAAGTTCCGCTTGTCGGCGTTGAAGCTGAAGATGATCAGGATGACGATCGGCAGGAAGAGGAAGACATAGACCACCGCGGTGAACGCGGACAGCAGGCGGTTCCGTCCGGCCAGCATCAGCTGAGCACCTCGGTCCGCAGGCTGCGGATCGCGATGAACGTCCCGATGATCGTGACCGCCATGAGGATGAAGCCGAGCGCCGAGCCCTGCGGCCAGTCACGCCCCGACAGGAAGAGGGTCTGGACGACCTTGGCGACCGTCGTCGTCTGGGCGCCACCGAGCAGGTCGGGCGTGACGTAGTCGCCGATCGCCGGGATGAACGTCAGCAGGGCCGCGGCGATGATCCCGGGCATCGTCATCGGCAGGATCACGTGGACGAAGGCGCTCCGGCCGTTCGCGTACAGGTCGCGAGCCGCCCACACCAGCGCCTCGTCGAGTCGATCGATCGACACGAACAGCGGCAGGATGGCGAACGGGAGGAAGCCGTAGGTCATCCCCAGGATCACGGCCAGGTCCGTGTTGAGCAGGATGATCGGCTGGGTCGTCAGCCCCAGCCCGTGGAGGATCGAGTTCACCACGCCGTTGTCGCGCAGGATGATCATCCAGGCGTAGGTCCGGATGAGGTAGCTCGTCCAGAACGGGAGCATCACCAGGATCAGCAGGAGCGCCTTGTTCCGCCCGCCGTACCGACTGATCCAGTAGGCCACCGGGTAGCCGATGGCGATCGACAGGATCGTCGTCATCCCGGCGTAGTAGACCGAGCGCGAGATCGTCGGGATGAACGTCGGCGCGAACGCCTTGCGGTAGTTGTCGAGGGTCAGCGCATCGAACAGGACCCGGCCGAACCGGTCGTGCGTCCCCACGCTCACCGCGGCGATGAAGGCGAGCGGAACGAGGAAGAAGACCACCAGCCAGACCGAGCCCGGCAGGACGAGTGGCCCGATCCCGAGCCGGCGGCGCAGCACCTAGCGGCCCGATCCCAACCTAGATCCCGGCCTTCAGCTCGGTCCAGCGCGTCGCGTACTTGTCGGTGTCGAGGCCGAGGTCGAGAAGCTCCTGGAGCTTGTCGACGATCGCCTTGCTCGGGTTGATCCAGGGCGTGTTCAGCAGGTCCTTGCTGATGTACTGCTTGGCCGCCTCGTTCGGGCCCATGTAGCCGATGTAGTTCGAGTTGTCGGCGCTGACCTTGGCGTCGAGCAGGTGGTTGATGAACAGGTTCGCCGCGATCGGGTTCTTGGCCCCGTCGAGGATCACCGCGGCGTCGGATCCGCGGACGCCGCCTTCCTCGGGGATGTAGAACTCGACCGACGGCTTCTTCTGCTGGACCGTGTAGATGTCCGAGCCCCAGGCATGGCCGATCCAGATGTCGCCCGACGCCATGTACTGCTGGTCCTCGACGCTGTAGAGGCGGACGAGCGGGTGCTGCTGCTTGAGGAGCGCGAGTGCCTCGTCGAGCTGCCCGTCGTCGACGGTGTTGGCGCTGTACCCGAGCTGGATGAGCGCGGACGCGAAGGCCTCGCGCTGGTCGTCGAGCATCGCGATGTGGCCCGACCAGCGCTCGTCCCAGAGCGCTTTCCAGCTCGTCGGGGTCTCCTTGATCTTGGCCGTGTCGTAGGCGACGCCGGTCGTCCACCACATGTACGGCATCGAGTGCGCGTTGCCCGGGTCGTAGCCCGGGTTGGTCCACTCCGGACCCAGGTTGACCTTGTTCGGGATGAGCGACAGGTCGAGCGGCAGGACCTTGTTGATGGCGACCAGTCCCGGGATGTCCGTCGAGGCCGGGAACGTGATGTCGAATCCGGTCTGGCCGGCGGTGACCCGGGCGTACATCCCCTCGTAGGTGTCGAAGAAGTCCGAGCTGACCTTGACCCCGTATTTCTTCTGGAACGACGGGATCACGTCCTCGCCCATGTATTCGGCGTAGTTCCAGATGT
The DNA here is from genome assembly GCA_963744115.1 of uncultured Chloroflexia bacterium. Classification (GTDB taxonomy): domain Bacteria; phylum Chloroflexota; class Limnocylindria; order Limnocylindrales; family CSP1-4; genus Chersky-267. The sequence continues at coordinate 615,957 of CAVUSI010000003.1, forward strand.
GGAGCTCGGCCTCCGGCGTCGGCTGCGGGGTCGGCTCCGGAGTGGCCGTCGGTGGTGCTGCGGTGAGGCTCGGTCCGATCGTCGGCGGGATGGATGCGACGGCGGCGGACGAGGCGGACGGCGCGGCCGAGGCCCCGCCGGTGCTGCACGCCGCCACGATGGGGGCGAGGGCCGCGGTCGCCCCCACGACCGAGATCCGATGGAGCAGTTGACGGCGGGTCATCCGCTCCTCCGCCAGATAGCGGACGAGAGCCCGCTCCAGATCGACGGTGGATCCGTCGCGCTCGGTGGTCATGCCTTCTCCTCGCTGGCTGGGTGGGCGCCGACGACGAGCGCGTCGTTCGGTGCCCAGTCGATCTCGACATCGTCGCCGGCGACGAACCGCCGGCCGGACTTCGGGGCGATCACGCTCACGAGCGCGCCGCCCTGGCTGCGTACCTGGTACTGGACCCCCGCCCCGAGGAAGGCCGACTGCTCGACCCTCCCCTGGATCGAGGAGGGCCCGCCGGCCCCGGGCGGGCCGATCGTCACGGCCTCGGGCCGGATCGAGATCTCGATCGCGTAGCCCGGACCGATGCCGTCGGACGAGGCGGCCCGGCATCCGTCGCCGCCGGCGAGGCGGACCCGGAGGATCCCCGGCTCGACCGACTCGACCGAGCCGCTGAGCAGATTGGTCGTGCCCATGAAATCGGCCACGAACCGGGTCTTGGGGTGGTCGTACAGCTCCTCGGGCAGGCCGAGCTGCTCGACCTTGCCCTGGTGCATCACGGCGATCCGGTCGCTCATCGTGAGCGCCTCCTCCTGGTCGTGGGTCACGTAGACGAACGTGATCCCGACTTCGACCTGGATCCGCTTGAGCTCGAGCTGGAGGCTCTTGCGGAGCTTGAGATCGAGGGCGCCCAGCGGTTCGTCGAGGAGCAGGACCTGGGGCCGGTTGACCAGCGCCCGGGCGAGGGCGATGCGCTGCTGCTGGCCACCGGACAGCTCATTGGTCTTTCGTCGCCCGTACCCGTCGAGGTGGATGAGCTCGAGCGCCTCGGCGACCCGGGTCTTGACCTCCGCCTCGTTGACCTTGTGGCGGCGCAGACCGAACGCCACGTTGTCGTGGACGTTGAGATGGGGGAACAGGGCGTAGTTCTGGAAGACCATGTTGACCGGCCGCTTGTCGGGCGGCTCCATCGTGACATCGACCCCGCGGAGCTCGATCGTGCCCGCCGTCGGGAGCTCGAAGCCGCCGATCATCCGCAGGGTCGTGGTCTTGCCGCAGCCGGACGGCCCGAGCAGCGAGAAGAACTCGCCGGACCGGATCTCGAGCGAGATGTCGTCCACCGCGCGCACGTCGCCGAACCGTTTCGAGATCCCGGACAGACGGATCTCGGGGACTGCCTCGAGGGCCATCATCCGTCGCAGCCTACGGGACGCTTCTCGTGGCGCGCGGGACATGTCCCGTCTAGCGCGACTCGCCCGTGGACGCGATCGTGCAGGCGCGCAGCCAGGCTGGGACAGACGGTCATCGGCTCCTCCGCGGGACCGTGGGCGCGGCCGATGGCGGAGCGTAGCCTATCGGCGCGGAATCGTCCCGGACGGCGGTCGCGAGCGGGCCGCGATCCGCGACAGCGCACCGTCCCAGTCGGCATCGAACGGGCGACCCGGCAGGTCGAGGTCGACGACAAGCGGGGCGTGGTCCGATGGGATCGGCGGTCCCTTGCGCGCCTCGCGATCGATCTCGGCCCAGACGACCCGTTCAACGATCGGCCGGGTCACCAGGAGGTGGTCGATCCGCATCCCGAGGTTCTTGTGGAAGTTGCCGGCGCGGTAGTCCCACCAGGTGTAGCGTCCCGACTCCGGATGCTGGCGGCGATACGCGTCGGTCAGGCCCCAGTCGAGCAGGGCCTGGAAGGCGGCCCGCTCGGGAGGAGACACGTGGGTGCCTCCGTGGACCGCCTCGGGGTCCCAGACGTCGGCATCGGTCGGAGCGATGTTCAAGTCGCCGCCGAGGACCAACGGCTCTCCCGGGTCGGCGGCCTCGCGCAGCCACCGCTCGAGCCGCGCGAACCAGGCCAGCTTGCCTGCAAAGAACGGGGAGTCGACGACGCGGCCGTTCGGTGCGTAGAGACTGACGACGCGGATGGGGCCGCCCGCAGCACCGGACGGGTCGACGGTCGCCGCCACCATCCTCGCCTCGTCCGACGGGTCGAAGTCCTCTTCGCCCTCGGCGACCAGCGCTCCCGGTCCGCTGTCGCGTACGGGTCCGTCCCCGAAGTTGGTGATCACGTCGGCCGCACCGAGCCCTTCGCGCAAGGCGATCGCCACGCCATTCCAACGGCCCTCACCGTGATGGACGAGGTCGTAGCCAGCCATCGCGAACGCCATCAGCGGCGCGTCGTCGTCGCCGAGCTTGGTCTCCTGGAGGAGCAGGACGTCGGGGGCCGCGCGCTCGAGCCAGCCCTCGATCTTCTCCTGGCGGGCCTTGAGCGAGTTGACGTTCCAGGTGGCGATGCGCATCGGTCGGTCCGTGTCCCCGTCGCGGCTCAGAGTCGTCGGCCGCGCTGCCGGGCAAGGTCGAATGTGGCGGTGTCGGCGATGGCCATCACCGCCATCGTCCCGGCCTGGACCGGGTCCGACACGACGAGGTCGACGGCGCCGGTGATCGAGCCGACCATGTTCAGGGCGATGATCGGGATCCCGTGCGCGCGCAGCTCGTTGGCGGCCCGGGTGATGTCGCCGCCCATGATCGAGCCGGCCAGGACTAGCAGGCGCGCTCGGGGCAGGTCGGCGACCGCCCGAACTGCGGCCGCGATGTTCTCCTCGCCGACGAGCGGGATCGTGTCCACGCTGATCCGCTCGCCGCGGAGGTTGTGCCGATCCGCCTCGGTCACGGCACCGAGCGCGACCTGGGCGACCTGCGCGCCACCCCCGACGACGATCACCCGCTTGCCGAAGACGCGTTCGAGGCTCCGGGTCAGGTCGTGGCTGCGAAGGCCGGACAGGCCGTCGATCACGCTCACGAGGTCGGCCTCCTCGAGGCCCTCGATCTCGACCTCGATCTCCGCTCCGGCCTGACCGTCGTCGGCGGCCGGCAGGCGGCGGACCGTGCTCAGGTTGCGCAGCGTGCCGCCGGCTTCACCGACCCGGCCGACCAGCGCCGCGATCGCCATCGGCGCATCGTCGAGGCTGAGCCGGATCGCGACGGTCGTCGGGGCGTCGGGGGTGCGACGGGGCATGTCGGCGGTCTCGATCGGGGGGTCCGAGGGGCGTCCGGGCCTGGGCGTCAGGCGCCCGGCCGCGGCGTCGAGCCGCCGATGTCGGCCACGGTCATCTGGTCGGGGGAGATGCCGGCCGTCGGGTCGTGCTCCTCGCAGTCGAGGCCGATCGACGCGAACGCCTCCCGGGTCGCGACGGGGTCGCTGGTGGTGAGCATCAGCGCGCCGTCGGTGTCCTCGGCGACGCCGACGATCCCGGTGATGTTCACACCGCGGTCGCCGAGCGCGGCGGCCATCCGCGCGAGCGAGCCCGGACGATCCTCGAGCCTGACCGTGAACCAGACCGTCACGCCTTCCACCTCCTGACCCGGATGGTAGCCGGTCCGCGGCGTCGACCCGGCGTCGGTACGCTATCCGGGATGCCTGCGCCCGTCGACCGACCCAGCGTCCAGATCTTCGGCCTACCGGACGACCGGGCGACGCGTGCGGCCCAGCGCTTCTTCAAGGAACGGCGGATCGCGATCCACTTCGTCGACCTGCGGCGCAAGCCGCTGGCGGCGGGGGAGCTGCGCCGGTTCGTCGATCGCCTGGGCGCCGCGAACGTCGTCGACCGGGAGGGCAGGGCCTACCGCGACGCCGGGCTCGGCTACCTGACGATGACGGACGGTGACCTGGCCGACCGGATCCTCCGCGATCAGCGACTCCTTCTCCTGCCGCTGGTCCGCCGCGGGAACGAGCTAAGCGCCGGTCCCGCGGAGGCGACCTGGAAGCGGTGGATCGCCTCAGCGGCCGGCTGACGCGACGGCCGGCTGACGCGACGTCAGCGCCTGCGGAGCGTGTCCCAGGCGAGGTAGACGCCCGCCCCAAGGGCGACGACCCCGGCCACGGCCCAGAACTGGACACCGCTCATCGCACTGCCCGGTAGGAACCCCGTCCCCTGGCCGATCCAGAGCACGCCCACGAGGGCGAGGATGACCGCGACGACGAGTCTCATCCGATGCATCGACACCTCCGCGGTGGCATCCTACGGCAGTGACCGACCGACCGCTCCAGGGCGACCCGACCCGCCATCGAAGCGGGCGAGTGACGATCAAGCCCAAGGCGGCCGAACACCTGTCGACCGACGCCGCGGTCACCGAGGACGAGAAGCTCTTCGCCCGCTCGACCCGCCCGGCCTTCCTCGGTGAGGACCCATGGCGGGTGCTCCGGATCATGTCCGAGTTCGTCGACGGGTTCGACGCCCTGGCTGAGGTCGGCCCCGCGGTGACCGTGTTCGGATCCGCCCGCGTCGCCGAGGGCTCGCCGATCTACGAGCAGGCGCGCGAGATCGGCCGCCGCCTCGCCGTCGACGGCTGGGCGGTCATCACCGGCGGCGGGCCTGGCGTGATGGCCGCGGCCAACCGCGGCTGTCAGGAAGCGGGCGGCCTGTCGATCGGCTGCAACATCGAGCTGCCCCACGAGCAGTCGGTCAACCCGTACGTGGACCTGGCGGTCGAGTTCCGCTATTTCTTCGCGCGCAAGACGATGTTCGTGAAGTACGCCGACGCGTTCGTGATCATGCCCGGCGGGTTCGGCACGCTCGACGAGCTGTTCGAGGCGCTGACCTTGATCCAGACCGGCAAGATCCGCCACTTCCCGGTCGTCCTCGTCGGCACGGCCTACTGGGCGGGCCTGATCGATTGGGCCCGCGAGACGCTCATCGCCGATGGGACCGTGACCGAGGCCGACCTGGCCCTGCTCACCCTGACCGACGACCCCGAGGAGGTCTGCCGGGTCGTCCGCGCATTCGCCCGCGCGAACCACATCGGCAGGCCCACCAGCCCGGGCTGACCGTGGGCGGCTCGCCAAGCTGATCGCCGTCCGCCCGCCCGGCCGTAGGCTTCGCGATCGGCCGGGCCTCAGGCACGTCTCAAGCCGATGGCAGCGCGGCCTCGACCCAGCCGTCCACGATCCGGACCGGGTAGTAGCGCAGGCGGCGGATCCTGGTCAGTCGGCGCGCCTCGGCCTTCTTGCCGGGTGGATCCTCCTTGGGACTGCTGCCGGGCGGTGACCAGACGGGGTGGTAGCGGCCGTCCGGGTCGATGCCTCCGGTCGTCGGCATCTGGACGGGCTCGCCGGTGCTCAGGTCGAACCGTCCGTTGTGGAGCGGACACGTGACGACGCAGCCGTCGAGCTCGCCGATCGATAGGGGCGCCGCCATATGCGGGCAGCGATCGTCGACTGCGACGATCCCGTCGGGCGTCCGGGCGAGCAGGACGTCGAGGTCGCCGACGGTCGCTCGCCGAAGCCCGCCCGGTGGCAATTCGGCGGCCGCGAGCAAGCGTCGGAACGGGGCGTCGCCGGCGCCGGGCGCGAGCAGGTCCGGCGGGAAGTCGGCCGGTCGATCGTCCATCGTGGCCAGCGTACCCGACCGGGCATGGATCGGCCCCGAGCGCGTCATCCGCGTCGGGGCCGATCCCTGGAGGAGGAGGTCCGGTTCGTCCGGGGTCAGTCGCCGGTGGCCCGGCTCGTCGCCACCGACTCGGGTACCGTTGAGGCCCCGCTCGCCCCGACGGCGGCCTTGGCCGGGATCGGGTCGGAGTTCGTGGCTCGGAGCGGGATCTCCTTGATGGCCAGGGCGGCGATGAACGAGACGATGGCCCCGAACACGCCCAGCCAGAACGTCTGGGCGGTCGCTAGGCTGAACGCCCCGTGGATACCGTCGACGATCAGCGGGATCGCGGACGAGAACTGCGCCGGGATGACGCTCGCAAGGACCTGCGGCAGGTTCCCGACACCGGTCAGCTGACTCAGGTCGAAGTTCCCGCCCGACTTCGTGAACCCCTCGATCAACGGCGCGGGGACCCCGGCTGCCGTCATCTGCGGCACCAGGTTGTCCGCGAACGCCGTCCCGAAGATCGTCCCGACGAACGCGAGCGAGATCGTGCCGCCGATCTGACGGAAGAACGTCAGGTTGGAGGTCGCGACGCCGAGCTCCCGGAAGGGCACGGCGTTCTGGATGACGATCGTGGGCACGGAGAACGTCGGACCGACGCCGAGGCCGGCGATGAACATCCAGAGCCAGACCACCGGCACCGGGGTGTCCTGGGTGAGCTGGGTCATGAGCAGGACCGCGAAGCCCATCACGGCGACCGAACCGGCGATCAGCCACTTGTACCGGCCGGTCCGCGAGACGATCAGGCCGGACACGATGGAGCTGGCGATCAGGCCGACCATCAGCGGGAGGGCGGCGAGGCCCGAGTTCGTCGGCGAGAAGTCCTCGACCACCTGGAACCAGCGCGGCAGGAAGACGATGGCGCCGAAGAACGCGAACGCCGCGAAGAAGACCGAGACCATCGTCGCCGAGTAGGTTCGGTCCGTCCACAGGTGCAGAGGGATGATCGGCTCCTTGGCGCGCGACTCGGCCAGGATGAACAGCAGGGTCCCGACGATCCCGACGAGGATGAACCCGCCGACGGTCGGCTCGGTCCATTCGCCGAACTGCTTGTTGGTCAGGCCGACCAGCAGGAAGACCATCGCGACGGTGAAGATCGCGCCGCCGAGCACGTCGAAGTTGCGCGTCGCCGTCGGCGTCTTGACCGTCGGCAGCAGCCGCTGGATGACGATCAGGGCGACGATCCCGATCGGGATGTTGACGTAGAAGATCGCGTGCCAGCTCAGATTCTCGGTCAGCCAGCCGCCGATGAGCGGGCCGGCGACGAAGGCGATCCCGAAGACGGCCCCGAAGAGGCCCTGGTACTTGCCGCGTTCCTGGGGGGTGAACAGGTCGCCGATGACCGCCAGCGCGACGGGGAACAACGAGCCGGCGCCGATGCCCTGGATGCCCCGGAACAGGATGAGCATGCCCATGTTCTGGCTGAGGCCGCTCAGGGCCGAGCCGAACAGGAAGATCACGATGCCGATCATGAAGATCGGCTTGCGCCCGTAGAGGTCCGACAGCTTGCCCCAGAACGGCACGCTGATCGTGCTCGTCAGGAGGTAGATCGTGATCGCCCAGACGTAGTAGTCGTTGCCAGACAGCTGGGTCACGATCGTCGGGAGCGCGGGTCCGACGATCGTCTGATCAAGGGCGCCCAGGAACAGCCCGAGCATGACGGCGAAGAGGATCTCCATCTTCGCCCGATGGGACAACCCGAGTGCCGGATCCTCCTCCAGCGTCGGGATGTACTCCGTATCCGCGAATCCGCCTTCCATCATCGAACCGTGGTCTCCCTTCCCTCCGCCACCCCGCTGGGCTGGTCGTGTTTCTGGTGCTCGTGGTAGATCCCGAACAGGGTCGGGTTGGCGATCTCCTCCGCCCGAACCGCGGCGCGGAAGTCGATCAGGGCCGAATGCAGCCGGTCAAGCTGGCGATCGTCGAGCCGCTCGAGGACGGCGGTCATCAGATCCCGTTTCATGATCTGGATCTCGTCGAGGACCTCGGTCCCGGCCGGCGTGAGCCGGACGATCACGACCCTGCGGTCCTCCGTGTCACGTGTCCGCTCGACGAGACCGCGCTCCTCCATCCTGTCGACCAGCCCGGTCGCGTTGGACAGGGACACGTCGAGGGAGTCGGCCAGACGGCTCATCGTCAGCTCACCCGACTCCTCGAGCCGCCACATCACGTGGACATGCGTCATGCTGACACCCTGCTTCACCATCCGTCCGGTGGCCGCACAACGGAGCAGCCGGACGGCGCCGTTCAGCTCGTCGCTCACCCCGGTCAGGGCATCGCGACGGGTCGTCGACTCCGGTGAAGAGATACGTGTCATCTGAACTATCATACGGATATGGATAATCCTGTCAACAGCGACCATTCAGGTCGACGGGGTCGCCCGGCGAAGCCGATCTTCGGCCCCGGCTGTGAACGGATGATGAAGAAGCCGTGGCGGACCGGTGGTCGCCCGTCGCGGCTCATGGAGGGTCGACGACCGTGCGCTACGTTCTGATGATCGAGGCCCAGCAGGGGTTGACCTACGACGATCAGCTGGCGATCGCGCAGCGGGCCGAAGCGGCGGGATTCGAAGCTTTCTTCCGTTCGGACCACTACGAGAGCTTCCCAGGCCCGGCGGGTCGTCCGACCACGGACGCCTGGACCGTGCTCGCCGGTCTTGCCCGTGAGACGACCCGGCTGCGCCTCGGTGTCCTCGTCTCGCCGGTCACGTTCCGGCTCCCGGGGACGATGGCCAAGATCGCCGCGACCGTCGACCAGATGAGTGGTGGGCGGGTCGAACTGGGCCTCGGCGCCGGCTGGAACGAGGACGAGCATCGCCGCCACGGCGTCGTCTTCCCGCCGATCTCGGAGCGGGCCGACATGCTCGAGGAGCAGCTGGCGATCGTCCACGGACTGTGGGAGGAGCCGAACGGGTGGTCGTTCGATGGCGCGCACTACCGGGTCGAGGATTCGATCTTCCAGCCGAAGCCCGTCCAGCGACCCCATCCGCCGATCATCGTCGGTGGTGAGGGCTCGCCTCGCTCGCTCCGGATCGCGGCGAAGTTCGCCGACGAGTTCAACGTGACGTCGTCGGATCCGCAGCGCGTCGCCGACCGTTATGCCCGGCTGGACGATGCCTGTCGAGCCATCGGGCGCGACCCGGCCACGATGCGGCGGTCCGCGATGGTCGGCACGCTGATCGGTCGCGACGAGACCGAGCTGGGCGCCCGGAAGCGCGCCCTCCTGAACGAGGTGACCGCTGACGAGCAGGGCGAGGAATGGTTCGCCACCCGCGAGCGGCGCTGGATCCTGGGGACACCCGACCAGGCCCGGGCGAAGGTGGCCGAGTTCGCCGCGGCGGGCGTCGAGCGGTTGATGCTCCAGGACTTCCTGCCGCGCGATCTCGACATGATCGACGAGCTCGGCGAGGAGCTCGTCCGGGCGTAGGGACCGCGCTCAGCTCTCGGCGCGGGTGGCAGCCTCGGCGTAGGCCGGGTCGGTCCGACGGATCGGATCCGGGTTCGTCCCGACGACCCGGGCCAATCGCTCGACGAGGATCTGGAGCGGCGTCGCGGTGCTCAGGAGGGAGGCCGCCGGGGCCGGCAGCGACGGCGCCTCGGGGACGACGATCCGACCGATCGGCGTGAGCGATGTGTCGAGCTCGGCTGCGATCCCGGTCGACAGGATGGCGCCGGCCCGAAGGCCGACCGCCGCCGCGGCCTCGAGCGCCTGGCGCGCTCGCGCGGTCCGCTCGGCACGCGCGCGCCGATCGGTCAGGATCAGGACGAGCCCGGTCCCGGCATCGGTGGATGGCAGATGACCGTGGAGGAACGTCTCGAGGTTGCGCGACGCGGCGGGGATCCAGGTTCCCTCCTCCAGTTTGAGCACGAGCTCGCGAGCGGCCGTCCGATCGGCGCCCGTCGCGACGGCGAGGATGGGTCGACATCCGGCGAGGCTCGCCGCCATGGCCTCCGCGACAGCGGTCGCGACCGGACCCAGCCCGGCGGCCATGAGCGCCCGGACGGCGGTCGGGTCGAGGGGCTCACCCGTCAGGGCGGCCGCGACCGCCGCTCCGGCGATGAGCGGGGACGTGTAGCCGATCGTGTGGCAGTAGCTCTGGTCGCGTTCGTCCGTCTCGATGACGATGTCCACACCGACCGCGCCCGGAGCGCGTCCGCTGACCGTGACGATGGCCGTCCGGGCACCGGACCTTCGCGCCGCGTCGAGTGCCTGGGTCGTCGCCCACGTGGCGCCGTCGTGGCTGATCGCGATGCACAGCCCGCCCTTCGGCTCGAGGGAGGCCTCGAACGCCTGAGCGGCCACGGGGCCGTGACCCGGGAGGTCCGCCCGACCCCACGCATCGCGAAGGATCTCCGCGAACCCGAGCGCGCCATGCTCGCTCGTCCCGCAGCCGACGACGGTGATCGGGAGTCCGGCCCCGGCGGTCTGTCGCAGCGCGGCTGCGAGACGCGACACCCCACCGTTCCCGCCCGCGTCGGTCAGTCGCTCGACCAGCCGCGCCGCGAAGGCCGGCTCGGCCTCGATCATCTCGGTCATGAACCAGGGCGGGGCGCCACGGTCGACCGGGCGCTCGGCCCAGTGCCACGGTTCCGGCGGACCGGGGAGGGGTCGCTCCGGATCGAACGGCGGCGGGTCGGTCGGCTCGGACATGCGGCCGATGATAGGCTGGCCGTCCAGCCGCTCCGGCGTCGGTCCATACTGCGCGACGGTCCGGACGAACCCTCGATGACGCGACGACGAGCGGCTCCGGGAGAACACGATGAAGATCGGGCTGATGAGCCCTCAGGGCTGGAAGGGCGAATACGACGGCTGGGACCCGGCCGTCGCCTGGGCCCGGACGGTCGAGCTCGCGATCGCGGCCGAGGGGCTCGGGTTCGAGTCGCTCTGGGCGTTCGACCACTTCCACACGGTCCCCGACCCGACCGACGAGCTGACGTTCGAGTCGTTCAGCCTCCTCACCGGGCTGGCGATGGTGACCGAGCGCGTCCGCCTCGGCCACATGGTCGTGTGCACCGGCTTCCGCAACCCGGCCCTGACGGCCAAGATGTCGTCGACGATCGACGTCATCTCGGGTGGCCGCTTCGAGCTTGGCATCGGCGCCGGCTGGAAGGAGGAGGAGTGGCTCGCCTACGGGTACGGCTTCCCGACGATCGGCGAGCGGCTGGCCGCGCTCCGCGACCACCTCGAGGTGATCACCCGCATGCTCGCGCCGGGGCGCGCGACGTACCGGGGCGAGTACGCCAGCGTCGCCGGGGCGATCAACCAGCCGAAAGGCCTCCAGTCGCCCCGGATCCCGATCATCGTCGGCGGGAACGGCCAGCGCGTGACCCTCGGGATCGCCGTGGCCTTCGCGGACGAGCTCAACCTGGTCTTCCTCACGCCCGAGCGGATCGCCGAGGCATTGCCGAACATCCGGGCGCGATGCGAGGAGGCGGGCAGAGACCCCGCGACGCTGAAGGTCTCGCTGTACACCCGCGACGTCGACGTCCGCGTGCCCGGCCAGGTCCGGGTGGATTTCCTCGGCACGCTGCAGGACTTCGGCCTCAGCCGGGCGGTCTGCTTCCCGGGCCGCTGGTCGCCCGACCTCGAGACGCAGGCCAGCTTCGCCGAGGACTGTCGGGCGGCCGGGGTCGAGATGGCCGAGCCGGCCGCGGGAGTCGAACGATAGACGCCGACGCCGGCCTCCCGGCGAGCGACCGCGTTCGCGTCCGACGCAAGCCCGAACGCGGTCACTACGACCGGGCGACGATCGACGCGATCCTCGACGACGCGATCCTCGGGCATGTCGGCTTCGTCGTCGACGACCAGCCGTACGTGATCCCGACGGCGATCTGGCGCCACGGGGACCGACTCTACTGGCACGGGTCCTCGGCCAGCCGGATGCTTCGGGCGACCGTCGGCGCCAGGGTGTGCATCACCGTGAGCCGGATGGACGCCCTCATCCTGACGCGCTCCGGCTTCGACCACTCGATCGACTATCGGTCGGCGGTGGTCCTCGGCACCGCGCACCTCGTCGATGACGATGCGGACAAGCTCGCTGCGCTCGAGACCTTCGTCGAGCGGCTCTATCCGGGACGCTGGGCGACCCTTCGACCGCCACGCCCAAGCGAGGTCAAGGCGACGACCGTCCTGTGGACCGACCTGACCGAAGCGTCCGCCAAGATCCGCGACGTCGGCGCACACGACGAACCCGGCGACGAGACGTGGCCGACCTGGGCCGGGACGATCCCGCTCGAGGTCGTGCTCGGTCGGCCCGTCCCTGATGAGTTCGTCCCCGACGGGCTGGAGCCGCCGACGGTCACCTTCGAAGGGCGCCGATGACCATCCGCCCGCTCGCGTCTAGGGCAGGATCTCGAACGACTTCATCGCCTTGGCGGCGCGGTCGCTGCAGAGCGAGTCGGCCTTGGCGCAGCTGAACGTGACGATGTAGGCGTTGTCCGCGGCCTCGAGGTAGTACTGGATCCCCTGGACCTGGAGCGTGAGGCCGATGGTGGTGTCGAACGTCGCCTGGTAGGACACGCGGACGGACGGTCCCGCGGGAAGCTTCACGTCCGTCGCCTTCACCTTGGAGATCCCGCCGACCGCCTCGAGCTCGGCCACGGCAAGCGCCTTGATCTTGGACAGTGCCACCGATCGCGCCGGCTGGACGATGACATTGAGGCTCGCCGGCATGGTCCCGGCGCCGGCCTTCACCGACGCGTCGATCGCCCACAGCTTGACGCCAGCGGCGAGGAGCTGGGTCATCTGGGCGGACATGACCCTGCCCATGTCCGAATCGGACGTGAACAGACCGGCCATCTGGTCGAGGGCGGCCGCGTTCAGCGTCAGTCGGGTGAAGCCCTTGGGCATCGTCATCGCGAAGCCCTGCTGCGGGACGACCACATGCCCGGTCTGCCCGACGATGGGGTCGCGTGTCGACGTGGGCGTCGCCGTGGGCGTGGGTCTTGGCGTGGGCGTCGGCGTCGGCCTGGGCGTGCTCGTCGGGCGTGGGGTCGTGCGCGACGTCGGCGCGAGGTCGACCAGGCCGGCGGGCGACGGGCTCGTGCTCGGAGCTGCTGCGCCGCCGCAGCCCGCGAGGATCAGGACCGTACCGAGGATCGGGGCCCATCGGCGGCCGACGTGGATCGAGCGTTGGTGCATGCCGCTCCCGGGCAGGCCCGGCCGAGCGATGAGGAGTTACTGCGCCGTCAAGCGACCGATCCTGCCAGCCGGACCATATCGGAACCATGCGCGGGCGAGAAGCCGGTCTAACCCCACCGGACCGTACTCGCGGGAGTCGCGCGAGATCGCCCGGTCGTCCCCCAGGAGCCATGCCTCGGTCGGATCGAGGCGGATCGGACCTTCGCGCGTCCGGACCACGTCTCCAGGCCCGGCCGCCACGCGCTTGATCACGAGCAGGTCCGCCCCGGGTTCCCGGACGACCACGATCGTGCCTCGGCGCGGCCAGTCGCGGACCGTCGGGTCGACCAGGAGCCAGTCGCCCGGGTCGAGCGCCGGCCGCATCGACTCCTCGACGACGAGGACGCGCCACGGTCCGTGGCGGGCGCCGCCGACGAAGTCGCCGACCGGACCCGCCCCGGGCAGACGGGACGCCAGATCGGGAACGAGCGCGCCAGCGCCGGGCACACGCCCGACGACCGCCGGGATCCGGGCAGCCACCCGGCCGACGGCACTCATCGCGGAGGAGCTACTTCTTGGTCGACCAGAAGATGTCGGCGAATTCCTTGACCGCCGCCTCGAGCTGGGCTGCCGCCTCGGCGTCGATGTTCTGCTTGTTCTTGCCGGCAAGCTTGAGCAGGTTCCAGACCTTGGTGTGGAGATCCGGGTTCGCCTCGAGGTGCTCGGGCTTGAAGTAGTCGGACCAGATCACCTGGACCTCGCGCTTGACGATCTCGGCGTGCTCTTCCTTGACCGTGACGCAGCGAATGAACTTGTTCCGGTCCGCTACGGCCATCGACCCGGCGTCGATCTGGCCGATCAGCTCGACCATCCTGGCGACCGTCCGCGCCGCCTGCTGGGCGCCGGCCGGATCGTAGATCCCGCAGGGGATGTCGCAATGCGCGTGGACGACGGTCTTGGGCGTGAACAGGTCGGCGAGTCGGGACATGGGACACCTCGGGCGATGGTGGTTCCGAACGGTCCCCGAAGTGTCCGAGCCACGGGCCGGGGTGTCAAACGGCACGACGCGGCTGGGGAACGCCTGACCCTCGGGTGATTCTCCATGCAGAACGGGTGATGACGGTCGCTCCCGCGACCCCTATGGTGGAGTCGTGGGATCGTCAGCTCCCATTGCCGCACCACGTGATCGCGGCCAGCGTCCGTTCGAGGAGAGGGAAACGTGAAACGACCATTGGGGATCACGATCCTGGCGATCATCTTCGCGGCAGCCGGTCTGAGCTACATGATGCTCGGCTTCCAGATGACGACCGCCGTCACGTTCGGGCCGCTGCCCAGCGGTCAGGGCACCTGGATCTGGGGCTGGATCATCGTCCTGACGGGCCTGGCGTTCTGGGCCGGCGGACTCGCTGCGTGGCGCCTTGAGCCATGGGGCTGGCTGCTCGGCCATGTGCTGGCGATCATCGGGATCATCGAAGCGATCTTCGCCCTCCTTGGGACCGGCAACCTGAGCTATGCCCTGGCCTCGACGGCCTTCCCGTTCATCCTCCTGTGGTACCTCAACCGGCCATCGGTCAAGACGGCCTTCGGCATCGCCGAGGAGTAGGCGCTCGCGCGGCGGGGCACGATCGACATCGGCCCACGCGCACCCAGGGAGGGCCGGCGGTCCCGGTCCTCGGTTCAGTGGCGTCGCCGTCGGGTGTCGACGCGCTCGACGGTATGACGTCTCCATAGCGATCGGAGGAACTCCATGACTCTCGGACCACTCGAGTACATCGTCATCGGCTTCGACGGGAACAAGTTCGACGGCAGCATCGCCCGTGAGGTCCAAAAGGTCGTCGAGAAGAAGATCATCCGGCTGGTCGACGTCGTCTTCATCGCCCGGGAGGCGGACGGCGCCCAGACGATCATCGAGCTCGACAACACGGACGACCCCCGTTTCGCCTCGTTCGCACCCCTACTCGCTGACCTTCGCGGTCTGTTCACCCCCGAGGACCTCAGCGCGATCGTCGATTCGTTGCCGCTGGGCACCTCCGGGCTGGCGATGCTGTTCGAGCACCGCTGGGCCGAGGACCTCAAGGACGCGATCGGGACCGCCGGCGGCTTCCTCGTCACTCGGACGGTGGTGCCACCCGAAGTCCTTGAGGAAGTGAGCGCCGAACTCGAGGCCATGGCCGCGGGCGAAACGTCGGCCGGCTAGGCCGCGTCCGCCGGGGCGGCAGGTGGGTCCCGTTAGTCCGGGGCCCTCGCCAGACGGGTGCAACGCCGTTTGGAAATCGCCTAGTCGGCGAGCCGGAGGCAGCAGGTCGGAGAGGGTCGCCCAGCTGCGTGTCCGGGTGAGACGCGAACGACTTGTCCGCCGGACTAGGATGGGCGTCCGACCTCCAGGAGAGTGTCGCCACACCAGACGGAGGATCGGATGCCGATCGTCGAATATCCCGCCGGTGCCCGCTTCCCAGGGGTGATCGGCCGCACGACAGACGAATCGAGCCCCGCGTGGCCCGCGCTCACCCGCGCTCCGAAGGGCGCTCCGAACGTTCTCTTCGTCGTGCTGGACGACACCGGGTACGGACAGCTGGGCTGCTACGGCAGCCCGATCGCCACCCCGAACTTCGACGCCCTCGCGGCGAGCGGGATCCGGTTCAGCAACATGCACACGACGGCGCTCTGCTCGCCGAGCCGCTCGTGCATCGTCACCGGCCGCAACCACCACAGCAACGGGATGGCCGCGATCACCGAGCTCGCTTCGGGCTATCCCGGGTACAACGGGGTCGTTCCGCGCGAGAACGGGATGCTGTCCGAAGTGCTCGTCGAGCGCGGATACGGCACGTTCATGGTCGGCAAGTGGCACCTGTCGCCGAGCAGTCACGAGACCGCCGCCGGCCCGTACCGAAGCTGGCCGCTCGGACGGGGCTTCGAGCGGTTCTACGGCTTCATGGGCGGCGACACGAGCCAGTGGTACCCCGAGCTCGTCTACGACAACCACCAGGTCGAGCCGCCGCGGACGCCGGAGGAGGGCTACCACCTGACCGAGGACCTGGTCGACAGGTCGATCGAGTTCATCACCGACCTCCGGCAGGTCGATCCCGACAAGCCGTTCTATCTCAACCTCTGCTTCGGGGCGACCCACGCCCCCCATCACGTCCCGAAGGAGTGGGCCGACCGCTACGCCGGCCAGTTCGACGACGGCTGGGATGCCTATCGGGACAAGGTGTTCGCGCGCCAGAAGGAGCTTGGCATCCTGCCCGCCGATGCCGAGCTCTCGCGCCACGACCCGGACGTCCCCGAGTGGGGATCCCTGTCAGCGGACGCACGCCGGCTGTCGGCCAGGTTCATGGAGGTCTTCGCCGGCTTCCTCAGTCACACCGATCACCACCTCGGGCGGCTGCTCGATTTCCTGCGCGATCAGGGTGACCTGGACAACACGATCGTCATGGTCATCTCCGACAACGGCGCCAGTGCGGAGGGCGGGCCGACCGGGACCACCAACGAGGCGCAGTTCTTCAACAACGCCCAGGAGACGCTGGAGGAGAGCCTCAAGGTCATCGACGAGATCGGCGGCCCGAGCCACTTCAACCACTATCCATGGGGCTGGACGTGGGCCGGCAACACTCCGTTCCGGCGCTGGAAGCGCGAGACCTACCGGGGCGGCTCGACGGACCCGTTCATCGTCTCGTGGCCCACCGGGTTGACGGCCCGAGGCGAGATCCGTGCGCAATACGCCCATATCATCGACATGGTCCCGACGGTCCTCGACCTCCTCGGCCTTGAGCCGCCGACCTCCATCGCGGGGGTGACGCAGTCACCGCTCCAGGGGGTCAGTTTCGCCGCGGCCCTTGCCGACCCGACCGTCCCGACGGCGCATCACACGCAGTACTTCGAGATGATGGGCCACCGCGCCATCGACCACGACGGCTGGCGCGCGGTCTGCCCGTGGCCGGGTCCGTCGTTCGCGGAGGCCGGCATGGGGTTCGGCAACCCGATCTCGGCCGACAAGCTGTCCGAACTCGACGCCATCGGCTGGGAGCTCTACCACGTGGCCGAGGATCCGGCGGAGAACCACAACGTGGCCGCCGAGAATCGGGACCGGCTCATCGCGATGATCGCGACCTGGTACGTGGAGGCCGGTAAGCACGGGGTCATGCCGATCGACGGCAGCGGGCTCGCCAGGATGGTCGCGGAGAAGCCATTGGTCGCCCCGCCGAGGAACCAGTACAGCTACGTGCCCGACACCCAGTCGATCCCCAACTTCGCGGCTCCGCGCCTGCTGAATCGCCCCCACAGCATCACGGCATCGGTGGAGATCCAGGCGGACGGGGCGGAGGGGGTCCTGCTCTGCCAGGGCACGGCGGCCGGCGGCTATTCGCTATACGTCAAGGACGGCCGCCTCCACTACGTCCACAACTACGTCAGCCGGAACCTGTTCACGGTCTCCGCGCCGGAACGGTTGCCCGCTGGACGACACGAGCTCCGTTTCGAGTTCGAACCGACGGGCCAGCCGGACATGGCGCACGGGAGGGGTGCCCCGGCACGGCTCCAGCTGTACGTCGACGGTGCCCTGGTGGCGAGTGCCGATGCGCCGTTCACGACCCCGTTCGCGTTCAATCCGGGGGCGGTAAGCTGTGGCCGTAACCCCGGATCCCCGGTCACACCCGACTACGCGAGCCCGTTCGCGTTCACCGGTCTTCTCGAGAAGGTGGTCGTGGATGTCAGCGGCGATCTCATCGTCGATTCCGAGGCCGAGCTTCGGCTGCACATGGCGCGCCAGTAGCCGCGCCCACGTCGATGTCCCGCGGCGGCCGCGGCCGGCATCCACCGCCGACTCGCCTCGAGTCGGACCGATCGAACGGAGGGCACAATGGAAGACCGATCGCTCGACGAGCTCGGGCCCGTCGACTACCTGATCGTGGAGTTCCCGGCCGGGCAGCAGAACTTCACCGGCGAGGGCGCGCACGAGCTGCTCCGGCTCCACGATGCCGGGATCATCCGGGTCATGGACATCCTCATCCTCCAGAAGGGCGCGGACGGCACGGTCATGGCCCAGGAGCTGGGCGACCTGGCCGAGCTCGGTGAGCTCGCCCGGCTCGAGACCGAGCTCGTCCAGACCCTGGCCGAGGACGACGTCGACCACCTTGCCGCGGCGATGGACCCCGGCAGTGTCGCCGGCGTCCTCGTCTACGAGAACCTGTGGGCCGCACCGTTCGCCTCGGCCATGCGCCGGGCGGGCGGCCAGCTCATCGCCAACGGCCGGATCCCCGTCCAGGCCCTCATCGCCGCCATCGAGGCCGATGCGGCCGACGAGGCGCTCACCACCGTAGGAGGCTGACATGCCACTCGGACCAGGTCGTCGCGGCGTCGGCGTCATCGGCGCACCCGTCGCCAAGGTCGCCGTCGTCGGTGCGGCCATGGGCCCAGGCCCCTCGCCGGTCGCCAAGGCCGCCGTCGTGGGGGCGGCCGTGTCGCCCGGCCCCTCGCCGGTCGCCAAGGCCGCCGTCGTGGGCGCCGCCGTCACCCCGGGCCGCCGTCGGTTCTAGCCGTCTTCTCGCGCGGCACCGTCCGCCAGCCGACCCGGGAGCGGGCCGGTTGATCCGCTGCGCCCGGAGATGAAGCGCCGGGTCGCGGCCATCACGGCGACGTGACCGTTCGCCATCGCGAGAAGGGGGAGTAGGTGAGGCGACTCGCGGCGATCGCGACGATGATCGGCGGGTCCCTCTGGGCGGCCTGGTGCTGCTCCGTCTTCGCGGAGGGTCTCGACGTCGGACCGATCCCCTTCGCGACTGCGGCGATCGCGGCGTCGCTCGCCTGCCTGGGGCTGGGATCCGCGGGTCTCGCGTCGACCGGGACCTGGGGCCGGGGCCCGGCCGTCCGCCTGGGCTTCGTGGCGGTCGCGATCGGCGGGGTACTCGGCGCGGCCTCGTTCGCGGGCCAAGAGGTGGTGGCGCTCGCGATCGGACTCTGGCTTGTGCTCGGCGGGTCCGTCGCGGTCGGGTCTGCGCTTCTTCGGCTCGGGGGCGTCGAGCGGGACCGAGGTCTGCGCCTGACGGGGATCGTCCTGACCGTGACGGCCCTCGCCCTCGTGGGACTCGCGTTCCTGTCCTCGCGCGGCCCGGTCGGCATCTTCGACCTTGATGGCTACTCCACGCTCAGCAAGGCCTTCGCACTCGTCATGCTGGCGTTCGGCGTTGCCTGGATCTGGCTTGGATGGCGTGCCGTGGCGCGGCGAGCGATCCCGGATGTGCCCGACGACCGCAGGAATGGGCCACCGGTCTGGATCGTGGCGATCATCGGCTCGGTCTTCATCGGGCTGATCATCGTGGGGGCGGGTGTCTACTGGGTGGGCTCCACGACCGGCCCCGCCGCAGCGCCCGTCGAGGCCAGGTTCGAGGGGATCGGCGGCGAGGAGCACCATCAGATCGTCCTCCCCACGGGCGATGCTGCGTTCGTTTGGGACATCCGCGATTGCGGGGCCGGGGTGCGCCCGCATGACGTCCTCGCGATCGACCTGATGCGCACGTACGACGCGGACCACACCCCCGACCCGGAACTGCCCTGGTTCCTCGGTGGTGGCCAGCGGAGGGGGGTCCTGGTTCCGCAGACGATCGTCGGCCAGGAGTACCGGGACGGTCAGCCCGTCGCGGGGACGACATCCATGCATGTCGATGGTGGCCTGTGGACGCTCCACGTCGAGATGCCAGGCGACTGCCACTGGCGGGTCGATGTCAGATCGTCGGATCCGAGCTAGGGCCTGCGAGTCCCCCGCCGGGTCGCCCTCGCCCGAAGTCCGGGGCCTGTCATCTTCGCGACAACTGGCCGAAGGACGCCCCAACGGCGACGGCAAAGGCGTCTGGAGAAGCGGCCGTGCGGCTCACGTCGCCGCAACGCCGCGGATCCGGTGCTCGGCACCGGACACCCTTCGATCCGACAGGGAGATGCGATGCCGACCGTCGATCCGCGACGACTGATCCTCGTCGTCAGTGCCGTGGCTCTGGTCTCGTGTACGGGCGGAGCCGCGTCGACCTCACCGTCGGTCGGCGCGTCGCCGACCGCGCCGGCGCCGGCGGCCACGATGGCACCGTCGACCCCGACGCCGTCCACCACGCCCGAGCCCTCGGCGGCGCCATCGCCCACGGCCGAAGCGTCAGCGTCGCCGAGCTCGAGCCCGGTCGGCGTCGCCAAGACCGCCCCGGCCAAGCCGGCGCACACGACCTACGTCCAGGTGAAGGAGACGACCAACGCGGCCCAGACGCGGATCACCGAGGTATATCGCGCCACCTGGGACGAGCCGGCTGGCACCGCCACGAAGTTCACGATCTACGGTGTGACGGAGTGCCTGCGCGAGTCGGCGAAGAACGACGACACGCCGTGCGTCGTGGAGGGCATGCACATCCCGGCGTCGAAGCTCGAGGTCCTCGCGACCGCTACGGGTGATGCACGGTCCATGAACGTCACCTGGACGCGCTACGACGAAGAAGGACCCGATCCGTACTGGGCGATCCTTCTCAGCGCCTCGAACCAGTACGGCGAGTCGAAGTCGGCGATCCTGACCAGCGGGCAGGTCTGCTTCGGGTGCGTCTACTGACGGTCCGGACCATCCGACGGTGGGTTCCGCTCGGCGGCCCGCCCAGGGGTCTCACTCGCGCGAGAGCATGGCGACGGCCTCGCGCTCGAGGTCGATGTACGGCTCGCCGCTCACATCGACCGCGACCCGGTCGATCGTGCCGCCGGTGAAGGCGTACGGGGCTTCGCCCGGGTAGTCGCGGGTGACAGCCTCGGCGCTGTCGCGCCCGACGCAGAGGCCCTCACCAGCGAGGCTGAACATGCCCGGCTGGGTCTTGATCCGGCCCTCGCCGACCTTCCGATCCCCGTGGTACAGGGTCAGGATCCCGGTGGCCACGTGGGGAGGATCCTCGCCATCCTTCTCGAACGACGCTGACAGGATGAGGTTCGCGCCCGTCGGGATGTCCTCCGTTGCGACGACCTTCTGCTCGAAGACTCCGACGAAGTTGTTGACATAGTGGAGCCGGTCGTCCTTGACGTACAGGGCATGGCCTCCGAAGAGGGCTCCCTGCGCGAACAGGACGCCTTGGGCACCCGGCGCCGGGATGTCAACGAGCGCGCCGATGGTGAACGAACGGTTACGGATATTCACCGCCTGGCTCTCCGGGACCTCCGCGGTGCCTGGGTAGTAGACGTATCGCTGGCGCGGACTCGCGAGCTGTGGGCGCGGCGTGAGGATGATCTCGAGGGGAGAGCGGTCGTCCAATGGAAAGGCGCCGTTCGCGCCGGCTTCGGCGTACCAGAGGTTGACGAGCTCGCGCAATCTCTCCGGTTGCTCCGCCGCGAGATCGTGGAGCTCGGAGCGGTCGACGTCGGTGTGGTAGAGCTCCCAGGTGTCGTCGTTGAAGTGGCTCCAACCGCTGATCGTCGGGTGGGTCGTCACGGCTTTCCAGCCGTCGTGCCAGATCCCTCGCGATCCGAGCATGGAGTAGAACTGCGTCTGCCGCGTGGAAGGCGCGGACGCGTCGGCAAGGCTCGAGGCCATGCTGACGCCGTCGAACGGGACCTGGACGTGGCCTTTGATCCGGGCCGGCGGCTCGACCCCGAGCAGATCGAGGATCGTCGGGACGAGGTCGATCGCATGGTGGTACTGGTCGCGGATCTGGCCGGCGGCCGCCTTGTTCGCGGGCCAGCTGATGATGCACGGATCGGCCGTACCTCCGTTGAACTCGTAGCGCTTCCACATCTTGAACGGCGTGTTGAACGCCATCGCCCAGCCATTCGTGTAGTGGTTGTACGTCGTCGGGCCGCCGAGCTGGTCGAGCATGGCGAGGGCCGCCTGGACGTCGTCCGGGATGCCGTTGAACAGCTTGTTCTCGTTGACCGAGCCGTTCGGGCCACCCTCGCCGGACGCGCCGTTGTCCGACACGACGATGACAAGCGTGTTGTCGCGCTGCCCGGTCGCCTCGAGGAAGTCGAGGAGCCGCCCGATCTGGTGGTCGGCGTGGGCGAGGAAACCCGCATAGACCTCGGCCATCCGACAGAAAAGGCGTCGCTCGTCGTCGGAAAGCGATGCCCACGGCTTCGTGACGTCGAGCGGCGGGAACGGCTGGCCCTGGGGGCCTGTCCGTGTCTCAGGGGTGCCGAGCGGGTTGAGCGGCGGCAGTTCGGTGTCAGGTGGGATGAGGCCCATCGCCTTCTGGCGCGCCAGCGTCTGCTCGCGCATCGCCTCGTAGCCGATGTCGAAGCGACCCTTGAACTTGTCTGCCCACTCGGTCGCGACATGGTGGGGCGCATGCGCGGCACCGGGTGCGTAGTACAGGAAGAACGGCTTGTCGGGGGCGACCGACTTGGCGTCCTTGATGAACTCGATCGCCTTGTCGGTCAGATCCTCGGTGAGGTGGTAGCCCTGCTCAGGGGTCTTGGGCGGATCGACCAGATGGTTGTCGTAGACGAGGTCGGGGTACCACTGGTTGGTCTCTGCGCCGAGGAAGCCGTACCAGCGCTCGAAGCCGCGCCCCGACGGCCAGTTGCGGCGTGTCGAGGCGAGGTTCATCTCCACCGTCGGGCAGAGGTGCCATTTGCCGACCATGTAGGTGTTCCAGCCAAGCTCACCGAGGATCTCGGGAAGCATCCCGTTCTCGGGAGGGATGGTGCCGCTCGCGTTGGGGAACCCGATCGCGGCCTCGGTGATGCAGGCCATGCTGTTCCGGGTGTGGTTGCGGCCGGTGAGCAGGCAGGATCGCGTCGGCGAGCAGAGCGCCGTCGTGTGCCACTGGGTGTAGCGGACGCCCTCGGCGGCGATCTTGTCGATGTTCGGGGTGTCGATCGGGCCGCCGTAACAGCTCATCGCGCTGAAGCCGACATCGTCGAGGACGATGTAGACGACGCTGGTGGACCCGTCCGGGGCCTTCGGCGGTTCGAACGGCGACCAATCGGGCACCGAGTCCCGGATGTCGACGTTGATCGTGCCCTTGAAGCCGCTGGTCATCGTGGCGCCCTCACTCGCTGGTCGGACCGGGGACTGGCAAGGTAGCACCGCTCGCTTCCCGCCGCGCGTCGGTCGGGCGGCGTCAGTCGGTGGTGCGGGCCCGATCGGCGGTGCCGGTTGTGCCCCCGGCCGTCGCGGCAGCGGCCATCTCTCGTTCGACGGCCTGCCGCCGCCACGGCACGACGCCCTCCAGCTCGATCTCGAGCGAGAAGCTGAGGAAGGTCCGGACCAGGACGATGACCCCGAGGGCGACGGCGCTCTGGAGGGTGGAGTCGATCGCCACCGTCTGGACGATGTCGGCGACGATGAGGATCTCGAGGCCAAGCAGGATGGTCCGACCGATGTTCCCGCGGAGGTTCTTGTAGGCGACGATGCGATCCGACCGCTGGGCGTCGCGGACGTAGGCGACGACGGCGATCAGGCAGCCCGTGACCAGGACCGTGACGCCGGCTACCTCGATCGCACGGATCACCCACTCGATGGTGGTGTCGAAATCCACGGACGGCTCCCTGGCTGGTGGTTCGCCCGGAAGTGTACAGACCGGGGTGCGCTACCCTCGCCCGTTCCGTGCCCGTCGGCACCGGGGCCGCCGTCCTGTGCCGGATCAGCCCGGCGCGGTCGAGACCCGGCCGTCGGCGATGGCGGCCTTGAACTCGGCGTAGTCCCGCCCGTTCTGGTCGGCGTAGGCCTCGGCGAAGTCCGCGATCGCACCGTCGAACTTGTCGCTCGTTCCGAGATATGCGGAGATCGCCACGGCATCGCCGCTGCGCGCGTGGGCTCGGGCGATCGATCGGCCGCACAACCCGGAATAGAAGCTCAGGCCGACCGGCCGGAGGGTCGAGATGTCGACCGACCCCTTCATGTCCCACAGCTGTCGGAAGTAGAAATCGCGGCCGCCGGGACCGCGGGTCCAGCCCAGGAAGATGTCAGGCGTCGTCTGCATCAGGCGCTGCCCGACGACGACCCGCTCACCGTGGTTCTCGTGTTCGCTCGGTTTGGTGTACGGCTCGAGGACCGACGCGGTCGCCTCCTTGGCCTGGAGGATCATCGGGTCCTCCTGGTCTCGCCCCTCGAGGAGGATGATGAAGCAGCGGGTCCCGACGCTGCCGACGCCGACGACCTTCAGGGCGAAGTCGATGAAGCGGAACCGCTCGATCAGCTCGCGTCGGTTCTGGGCGAGGGAGTCTCGATACCCGCTGAAGACGTCCCGGAGCAGGTCCGCGGCCCCGGGGATGTCGGGGTGGGTCACGACCGGCGGGTCGTCGATGATCCGCCACTGGCCGTCCTCGACCGTCGTGAGCGCCTGGGTCGCCCGGAGGCGGTCCTTCTTGCGCGCCTTCGCGAAGATGGCGTCGATGCGCGTGCGCGAATCGCCCGGCAGGTCCGTGCGGCGGTTGATCTCCTCGAACATCGCCATGATGTCCTCGGCGGTCGTCTTGTCATACCAGATGTCGAGGAGGCGCATGCCGGCGTGGCGGGCGATCCCCTCCCGGTACGCCTTGACGGCATCCAGCGTGCACCTCCGCGCCTCGGCGGGCGTGAACCCGTTCTCCCGGGACGCGATGACGACGCTGGCCGCCATCCGCTTGACGTCCCACTCCCACGGCGCGGGCAGGGTCTCGTCGAAGTCGTTGGTGTCGAACACGAGCGACCGTTCGGGCGACGCGAACAGGCCGAAGTTCGTGATGTGGGCGTCGCCGCACGCCTGGACGATCAGGCCGCTCGTCGGCGTCCGCGACAGGTCGGCGGCCATGACCGCCGGCGCCCCCCGGTAGAACGCGAAGGCCGACGCAGCCATCCGACCATGCCGGATCGGGACGAGGTCTTGGAGGCGGTCGCGCTCCTGGTCCGTCAGGATCGCGATCGGGTCGCGGTCGGGGGCCAGGTCGAGCGCTCCGATCGCGGTTCGCGGGGCGCGCTCGCGGCCCGCCCGGCCGATCGCCGCGCGCTCCTCGCTCGAGACCCAGGGACGTGGGACATAGCGTTCGGGGTTCGGGACATCCGGGGACCACGCGGAGGCGAATTCGGCCTGCCGAGGACCCCGTCGGGTCGCGCGGCGGCGGTCGGGCTGGTTGGCCTCGGCTCCAGGCTCGGGAGCCGACTGGTCAGATCCGACGTCCGCCGCGTCGGACCCCGCGGGAGTCTCGTTCTCATCCATATGGTGGACTGTAGCAGCCTCGCGTCCGCGGGGGACCGGTCAGCTTCATCGCTGCCTCGACGGGTATCATCGATGGTGATGACGGAGCGCACCGCCCACGACGCCGGCGCGATCGCCTGTCCGTTCGTCGCGTTCGTCGACGACCGCGATGAGCGCGCCGACGTGCCCGATCATCGTCATCGCTGTTACGCGGAGATCCGCCCCGCCCAGCGCGCGATCGCGCACCAGCAGGCGTTCTGTCTGTCGTCCGGCTTCGCGGCCTGTCCGACGTTCCAGGACTGGGCCAAGCGCGAGTCGGCACGAGCTCGGGCCGCGGCGTCCACACCGCGACCGGCCGAGGAAGCGATGGCCGCCGGCGGCCTCGTGACCGAGTCGGTCGATCCGCCCGGTCCGGTCGATGGCCCGCCGCCGCCGGAACACGATGAGGCGGCGCCGCAGGACGAGGACCCGTTCGACGATCGAGCGACCCGCAATCCGCACCGTGACTGGGCCGCGCCGCCGCCGTGGGTCGATCCGGCCGGTCCCGACGCCGACCATTCCGCCGACGCTCCGGCGTTCCTGTCCGAACGGACCTCCGGGTCGGACCCGGACATCGCTGCCGGCGCTGCGGGGTTGTCGGCCTCGCGGTGGTTGCAGGACGTGCCGCCGCCACGGTCGCCCGACCCGGGCGGGCCGCCGACGCGGGATCCGGACGACGAGCTCGAGCGTGCGCTCGCGGAGGATCGTGCCAACCGCGAGCGTGCCGCCGCCATCGGGACGGCGGCGGTGGTCGGTGCCACGGCATCCGGGAGTCGGGCCGCCCGCCGCTCGGCCACACCGGCGACGCCGCCCCCGAGGGTGTCCCAGGCCCGTCGCAAGCCGGTCGATCGCGACGTGGCCGGCCCGTCGTGGGAGCGGCCACGTCGCCAGGAGGCCTACCCCACGCTCAAGACGCGGATGGGCCTCCCATCGATCCCGCGCGTCGCGGTCGCGGCCCTGGCGCTGCTCGTCGCGGCGCTCATCCTGTTCGCTGCGCCGTTCGTCCTGCACCTCGGCGGTGGGGACAGTGGCGGGACGGTGGCCAGTCCGTCCCCGTCCGCCACGGCCGCGGGCCCGTCGACCCGGCCGTCGGTCGCCCCGTCCGCGGCGATCACGACCTATATCGTGAAGTCGGGCGACACGCTGCTCAAGATCGCCAAGAAGTTCGGGATCACCGTCGATCAGCTGATCGCGGCCAACAAGCAGATCAAGAACCCGAACAAGATCGGCGTCGGCATCGAGCTCAAGATCCCGACGCCGGCCGCCAGCGGCGTGATCGAGGGGTCGTCGCCCGCTCCCGGCTCGGGGGCCCCGGCGTCCACGGCGCCCTGACGGCGGACGATCCGGGCGTGGTGTCGACTAGCGCGGCGCGAGGTTGATCGAGGTGATCTTGCCGGCCTCGACCCGGAAGGTGGCGTCGAGGTGCTGCGACGGGGCCCCCGGGCGGACGACGAGGATGTCCGCCTCGTAGGTGTTGCCCATGTCGCGCGCGTCGCCCGGGATCATCTTGAGACCGCGGTCGCTGCGCAGGAACCAGCCGCCGACGCGGTCCACGCCGCGGAGGGTCTGGACCGAGTCGCCGACGTGGACCCGCATCTCGGTCTTCTCGTCCATGAGCGCGACGGCACCCTCGCGATCGCCCGCGTTGAGCTTCTCGAAGAACTCGTCCATCGTGTCAACGGCACCCATCGCCGGGAGTGTACGCGAGGCGCCTAGAAGCCGCCGCCCGCCCCACCACCGCCCCCGCCGGACCCTCCGCCGCCGAACCCGCCGCCCCCGCCACCCGACGACGACGGCGAGTTGCCGACCGCCCCGAGGGCGCCGAACATCCCGCCGAAGTCGGGGACGGCGGAGGCCGAGAACGCCGACCCTCCGCCACCGATCCCGGCGCCGCCGGCGAACGACTGCGACGTCCCGTACCACGCCGGGAACCAGGGCATCGTCGAGGCGGTCCCGCTCCTGGCATCGTCGGCGCTCCGCTCGAGCACGGATTCGGCGTTCTTCTGCAGGCCGAGGGCGACCGCCCAGACCATCGCCTGGTCCGGCGTCTCGATCCAGTCGAGCTTGGCTTCGTCGACGACCTGGGTCATCGAGCGGGCCTGCTCCATCGTCTTTTCGAGGGTCCTTCGATAGGCCGCGAGCATCGCCCGGATCGTCGCCCCGGCCATCGTCCGGGCGGGCATCGCCCGCGCGAGGATGACGGTCGCGATGCCGGCCGCTAGGAGACCGCCGCCCAGGACGACCATCCCCGAGAAGGGCACGGTGATGCCGACGAACAAGGCGATCGCTCCGAGGACGATCTCGCCGACGCCGAGGCCCGCCCACCGCGTGGTCACCTTGCCCGGCGCCTCGTGGAACCAGTCGTGGTCGACCGCGTAGGCCTCGAGCTTCGTATCGAACGTGCCGACGTCAGATCCGAACTTGAGCAGGTCATCGTCCTCGAGGACGTTGCCGAACGGTGCAAGCGTGCGCAACTTGGTAAGCGCGTAGGTCTCGGCGTCGCTGAGCGGGCGCCGGGCGTTGAGCCGGCGCTGGGTGGCCTCCTGGTCGGTGGCGGGATCCGTCCCCTTCGTCCACAACGCGACCTTGTGGGATAGCAGCCCGTCCTTCTGTTCGAAGGCCAATTCGCCTCGACTGGCCAGATCGAGCAGTGCGGTCGTCAGGGTCCGCCGCGAACTCTGTCCGTCGTAGACCAGGGCTCCGCTGGCGGCGGTGAGGTCCGCCGGGGGCGCCGGCATGAGGACCGACGGGTCGTCGACATAGACGGGATCCCGGCCGTAGCGCAGCCAGTGGAAGACGACCCAGCCGACGAGCAGGAAGAAGAGCCCCGGCCCGACGAGGAGGCCGACGATGGCGTTGATGATCCTGCCTCGCTCGAGGCCCTGGGCATGGTCGGCCGTGGCCGCCTGGTCGACCTTGTGCATCGCGGCGAGGACCGCGCCGTCGAGGTCGCCGCCGCGCAGGAGCGGGAGCATGTCGTTCTGGTAGATCGCCTGGCGCTCCTCGTTCGACAGGAAGGTGTCCCTGAACCCCGGCCCGGCGTAGAGCTGGACCTGCCCGTGACGCAGGCTTTCGTCGAGGTCGAGGAGGATGACCATCCCGTCGTCGAACCCCTTCCGGCCGATGCCCCACTGGTCCATCAGCGCGATCGCGTCCTGTTCCGCCAGATCCGGCGTATCGCTCTCAGGTTTGAGCTGGGTGTAGACGACGACCTGGGCGCCGGTCCTGGCCTCGATCCCCGCCGCGATCCGTTGCACCTCGGCGGTCGTCGCCGGCGACAGGACCTCGGCGGTGTCGTAGACGCGCTGACCGGTCACCGGCTCCGGGTAGGGCGGTCCGGCGGCAGCCGCGAGACCTCCGAACACGACGACCGCGATCGCGACAAGTGCGGCCGATCTGATCCCGATCCGACGCAGCCGGGGTCTGGTCGGTGCCTCGGTCTGTCGGGCCTGGTCGTCGGTCATCCGAATACCGCTCGGATCAACGACATGAGGAAGGCGAGGATCGTACTCATGGCACTCGAACCCTCGAGCGCTCGGGCGCGATCGACGGTCGTGGCCTTGTCGATCTCCTGCAGGGAGGCCAGCACGGCGCCATCGAGGTCGCCGGTGCGTAACAAGGGCAGCATGACGTCCTCGAAGATCGTCTGTCGCTGGCTCGGTGAAAGATACGCCGCCGCGAATCCCGAGCCGGCGTAGAGCTGTACCTGCCCATGGCGCAGGGTCTCGTCGAGGTCGAATAGCACGACCAACCCGTCGTCGAGCCCCGCCCGGCCGATCCCCCATTGGTCGATCAGAGCTCGCGCATCGGCCTCGGCGGCCGCCGGGGTATCGCTCTCGGGCTTGAGCTGGGTGTAGACGACGACCTGAGAGCCGGTCCGGGCTTCGATCCCAGCCGAGATCCGTTCCGCCTCGGCGACCGTCGCCACCGAAAGGACGCCGGCCGTGTCGTACACGTGCTGACCGGCGACCGGCGTGGGATAGGGCGGTCCCACTGCTGCAGCAGGGCTTGCCCCGACGAGAAGGCAGAGTGCGATCGTCGCCAGGATGCCCCACGAGACCAGGGTCGAACGATGTCGTCGTGATGTGGGCATCGGCATCAAGCCCATTGTATCGGCGGCCTACCCCAGGGCGGCGGTCGAGCCGCGCCGCCGGGCAAGGGTCAGCCGCCCGTCCTCCTCCGAGGATCACCTGCGGCGGTCGCGGCCGTCCGTTGTAGGTCGAGGAGAACGAGGCGGCGTATGCGCCCGTGTCGCGGATCGCGACGAGGTCGCCCCGGCGGAGGGTCGGCAGCGCATGCCTGCCCAGGGCGTCGGTCGACTCGCAGATCGGCCCGTGGACGTCGACGAGGTCGCCATCCGGATCGCCGGAGGGATCCGACCCTGCGTCGCCGCCGTGATCGACCGGGCGTCCGAGCGAGGTCAGGGCGACGATCGGATGACGGCCGTCGTAGAGCGCCGGCCGGATCAGCTCCGTCATCCCGGTGTCGATGACGACCATCCGCCCGCCCCGGTCGCGGACATGCAGGACGGAGCCGACGAGCCAGCCCGCTCGCGCGACCAGGAAACGACCCGGCTCGACCGCCAGCCGCGCGGGGCGGCGGTCGACCGGGACGGCCTCGAGCAGGTCGGGGATCTCGCGGGCGAACCGCTCCGGTCGAGGACCGACATCGCCGAGGGGCGGGACCGGGAACCCGCCCCCGAGGTCGAGCGTGTCGAACCCGGGCAGGCCTCCGCGCAGGAGGGCGACGAGCGCGAGTCCCCGGCGGACCGCGTCCCGCCAGGCGTCGACGGCCCCCAGCTGCGACCCGACGTGGAGGTGGATCCCGCGCCAGCGCAACGGCCCTTTGGAGCCGCCCCCGGCCTCGATCGCGCCCGCCAGCTCGTCGTCGGCCAGGCCGAACTTGCTCGAGCCCGCGCCGACCGCGAGCCCGTGGAGTGTCTCCGGCTCGACGGCCGGGTTGAACCGGAGCAGGACGTCGAGCCCGTCGACACCCGCCCGGCGAGCGACCCGGGCCAGGGCCGCGGCTTCGTCGGCGGACTCGATCGCGATCCAGCGCAGCGGCCGGCCGTCCGCGGCCGCACGCGCGGCGGCCCGCAGGTCCGCGTCGGTCTTGCCGATCCCCTCGAGCGTGATCCGGTCGTTCGGGATCCCGGCTCGGCTGGCGATCGCCCATTCGCCGCGCGACACGACATTCGCCCCGAGTCCGATCGCGCCGATCCGGGCGACCAGCCCGCCGACGTCGTTCGCCTTGACCGAGTATTGGCGGATCCACGGATCGGGGAACGCGGCACGGAGCTCCTCGGCGGCCCGCGCCAGCCCGACGGCGTCGGTCAGGGAGACGGGCGTGCCGAACCGCCGAGCGGCGTCACGGAGCGACTCGGCCAGCTCGGGGAGGCGATCGTTCTCCGTCACGGGCCGCTCCGCGGGCGGACGGCTGATGCCGGTCGGCTCAGCGGCTCGTCTTGACGAAGGGCAGGAACCCGATCGCCGTCGAGACGAGGCTCAGGACGATCCCGCCGACGACGGCCGCGATGATCGCGTCCAGCCCGAACTTGGGCGGGAAGCCGCCGACCGTGAAGTCGAGCCCGAGCTTGTCCGACACGAAGGCAAGGACGAGCAACAGTCCGCCGTTGACCAGCAGGCCGAACATCCCGAACGTCAGCAGGGTGAGCGGCAGCGACAGGATCTTGAGGACCGGTTTGATCACGGCGTTGGCGACACCGAAGATCGCCGCCACGATCAGGATCGACAGCGGCTTGACGTCCGGCCCGAACGAGATGCCGTTGTAGAGCAGCGCGGTCGCATATAGGGCGACGCCCGTCCCGATGACGGTGAGGATGAAGCCGGTCATCGCGAACCTCCTGGCGATCGTTGGCGTCGCAGGCGACGACGGCCCGGCCGCGTCTGGACCGATGATGGCAGACCCGTCGAGACGCGGTCTATCGGAGGAGGAACCCGGTCCCCAGCGGATCGCGCGGGTCGAGCTCG
The DNA here is from genome assembly GCA_963744115.1 of uncultured Chloroflexia bacterium. Classification (GTDB taxonomy): domain Bacteria; phylum Chloroflexota; class Limnocylindria; order Limnocylindrales; family CSP1-4; genus Chersky-267. The sequence goes on from CAVUSI010000003.1 coordinate 646,864, forward strand.
AACACGTGCTCCCCGGTGCGATAGGCCGAGCCCTCGACCTCGGTCACCACGGCCGGTCGCCCGTCGACCTCGCCCTCTCCGACGACCCACCCGAGGAAGGCCGAGTCGACGATGCTCAGGTGTCGCAGCGGTGCCCGCGCGTCGGGGCCGAGGCGCCGATCGACGGTCAGCAGCGCCAGCCGCGCCGAGGTCCCGCTGCCGCACGGCGAGCGGTCCACCTCGCCGTCGGCGAAGACCGTCACATTGCGCTGGGTGAGGACGATCCCCTCGGCCAGGTCCGCGGCGCTCGTCGGCTCGTCCTGCCAGAAGATGACGCCGTAGATGCCGCGCAGCTCAGGCTCGTCGGGATGGACGACCTCGAGCGTCCGGTCCAACGCGGGGCGCAGCTCGCGCTGCAGGGCGATCAACGCCGGCAGGCTCGCCGGTGAGACGTCGAGTCCGAGCGCCCGGGCGTCGACCGACGCGTAGAAGGCGCCCCCATAGCTGACGTCGCAGGGGATCTCGCCGCGGCTCGTCGCGATCCGGGCGTCGCGGGCCAGCACGAACGACGGGACGTTGCGGAACCGGACCGCCGCCACCCGGACCCCGTCCGGGTCCATCCGGGCGACGCAACGGAGGCGTCCGGATGGGACATCGACCCCGATCTCCCGTCCGTCGACGGTCGGGGGCAGCCGCCCCGATTCGATCGCCCAGGTCACCAGCGCGATCGTCCCGTGCCCACACGCTGTCGAGTAGCCCTCGTTGTGGAAGAACACGACCCCCAGGTCGGCGCCGTCGTCGTCCGGCTCGGTGACGAAGCAGCCGTACATGTCGGCATGACCGCGCGGCTCGTCGACGAGCAGGCGGCGGATGCGATCGAGGTGGTCGCGGGCGAACGCGCGACGCTCGAGCACCGTCTCCCCCTCGAGGGGCGCCACGCCCCCGGTCACGATCCGGAACGGCTCCCCTCCGGTGTGGTAGTCGGTGGTGCTGATCCTCATCGGGACGAGGTCGTCGCGCCCGGTCATCGCGGACGATGACGCTCGAGGCGCTCCCTGAGGCGAGCCCGGACGGCCGGCCACTCGTCGTCGACGACGCTGTAGTACGCACTGTCTCGAGCGCGGCCACCGGCCATCACCATGTGCTTGCGGAAGATCCCCTCGAAGGTGGCCCCGATCCCGACGATCGCGTCCCTGGACTGGACGTTGAGGGCGTCGGTCTTGAGCTCGACCCGACGGCAGCCGAGCGTGTCGAAGGCGTAGCCCAGCATCTGGAGCTTGGCCTCGGTGTTGACCGCGGATCGCTGGAACGCCGGATCGATCCAGGTCCAGCCGACCTCGAGGCGGAGGTCGGGCGGGGCGACGTTGAGATAGCGCGAGCTGCCGACCACGCGCCCTGAGTCGGTCTCGACGGTCACGAAGGTCACCATCGAGCGGCTCGCCTGGGCCGCCAGGGCCGCGTCGACGATCGCCCGCATCCCGTCGTCGGTCGATCCGTCCGCCGGCATCCAGGTCCAGATCCGTGGATCCCGTCCGGCGGTCGTCAGGCCGGCGAGATGCTCCGGCTGGAGCTGCTCGAGTCGGACGGACTCGGCGATCAGTGTCGGCGGTTCGTACCAGGCCCGGGTCGTGTCGTCCACGCGGCGAGTCTAGACTCTGGCGATGCGACGCGACCTGGGTCCGGCGGACCTCGACGACCTCCTGGACCGCCCGCTCCTGGCGATCCTTGCCACCCGCCGGGTGGACGGGACCGCTCTCCTGTCCCCGGTCTGGCACGAGTGGCGTGACGGCGCCTTCTTCGTGGCGGTCGACACGGGCGACGGCAAGCTCGCCCACATCAAGCGGGATCCGCAGGTGACCATCCTCGTGGCGGAGAACGATCCGCCGTACCGTGGACTGGAGATCACCGCCACCGCCGAGGTCGTCGACATCCCGTACGGCCCGGTCGTCCGCCGGATCGGCCGGCGCTATATCGGGAACGTCGTCGACGGGTTCTGGAGCGAGGATTCGGCCGACGGCGTCGTCCTCCGGATCGCCCCAGGCCGGCTTCGCGCGTGGGACTTCGCAGACGACTATCCGGAGGCTTCGTCGCCGACATGACCGACCCCACCTCGCGCTTCGCGACCCGCATCGACGACTTCCTCGCGGAGTTCTTCCGGCTCCATCCGCTCCACGCCACGGCGGCTGGGATGCACGACCACGACGGTCGCTGGCCCGACCTCACGAAGGAGGGACGCCTGGAACGGCTCGCCTTCGCCGAGCGCTGGGAGTCGGAGCTGCGCGGCATCCCGGTCGCCGACCTGAGCCGCGACGAGCGGGTCGACCGCGACCTCGTCCTGGGCGAGCTCGAGGGGATCCGGTTCAGCGAGACGGACCTGCGCGAGGAGAGCTGGGACCCGCTCGAGTGGGTCTACCTCCTGGGGGGCGGCATCTTCCCGCTCGTCGCTCGCGAGTTCGCTCCGCTGGCGGACCGGCTCGGCTCGGTGGCCGCCCGCCTCGAGGGCATGGCGGAGGTGGTCGAGGCCGCTCGTCACGAGCTCGTCGGACGGCCCGGCCGCCCGGTGTCGGCGTTCCATACCGAGACCGCGCTCAAGAACCTCGCCGGGGTCGCCGAGCTGGCCGACGATGCGGTGACCGAGGCGGAGCAGGTCGCCCCGAGCGATCCCGCGGTGGCCGCGCTCCTACCCCGCCTGCGGGCGGCCGCGGCCTCCGCGAAGGCCGCCCTCGACGGGTTCGAGGTCCATCTCCGGGAGGTCGTCCTGCCCGCTGCCGAAGGGGAAGGTCGGCTCGGCCCTGCGCTGTTCGCCGCCAAGATGCGCCACACGCTGCGGGACGATGAGCTCACTCCGGTCGCCATCCTCGAGCGCGCCGAACGCGAGAGCGTCGCCGTCCGTGCCGAGATGGTCCGACTGGCCCGCGAGCTATGGCCGACCTGGTGCCCCGGGCGCGACCTGCCGACCGACGACGGCGCGATCGTGCGCGCCGTGAGCGATGCCATCGCGGCCGAGCATCAGCCGGCAGGTGAGCTACTGACCTGGTGTCGCGAGGAGCTCGCCCGGATCGAGGCATTCTGCCGGGAGCGCGACGTGGTCGGCCTGGCCGAGGATCCGCTCGAGATCCGCTGGACGCCGGTCTTCCTGCGTTCGTTCGGGGGCGCGATGCTCGACACGCCGGGGCCGCTCGACAAGGGTCAGAAGGCGTTCTTCGCGATCACCCCGATCCCCGACGACTGGCCCGCCGAACGAGCCGAGAGCTACCTTCGCGAGGACAACGATCGGATGCTCCGCGTCCTGACGATCCACGAGGCGGTGCCCGGCCACTACCTCCAGGGCAGCTACGCCAACCGCAACCCATCGATCGTCCGCGGGATCTTCTGGAGCGGGGTCTACGCCGAGGGTTGGGCGGTCTACGTCACCCAGGTGATGATGGACCTCGGCTACGGGGCGGACGATCCCGCGCTCATGCTGATCCACTGGAAGTTCTACCTGCGCGCCGCGCTCAACGCGATCATCGACATCCGCATCCATGCCGGCGAGGACTTCGGCGGCCCGATGACCGAGGACGAAGCCGTCCGCCTGATGGTCGACGGCGGCTTCCAGGAGGAGGCGGAGGCCAGGTCCAAGTACGACCGGGCCCGGTTGTCATCGACCCAGCTGTCGACCTACTTCGTCGGGTCGATGGCGATGTGGACGCTCGAGCTCGACGTCCGGCGTCGCCTGGCCGAGGCGAGCGCCGGCCGGGAGGCGAGCGCCGCCGTCGTCGAGCGGACGCTGCCCGGTGGGCTCGGCGACAGCCCCGGATTCGTCTATCGGCGGCATCTCGAGACCGTCATCGGCCACGGCGCACTGCCGATGGCCCTGCTCCGCAGGCTCGTGCTCGACGAAGCCTGACGCTCACCGGGTCCCGTCCGCGCTGTCGGTGCCGGACGCGGCGACCCCGCCTCCGGCGGGGGTCCGGGGGCGGGGTCTCCGGTCGAGGGAGGGAGGTGCGGTCAGAGGCTCGGTTCGACAGCCTCGCCCGGTCGGCCGAGGCGGATCAGGAAGCGGAGGAAGATCGCCCCGCAGGTGACCGCGACCAGCAGCAGGCTCAGGTTGAGGATCGGCCAGGCGAGGACGTTGACCGTCTGCTCGTCGGGGTTCGCGGCGATCAGAGCGCCAGGCATCCCGCCGAGACCGTAGACCGTCAGCCGATCGACCTGGTCGGCGGCCTCGAGGCCGTAGATCTGGGGAACGATGTACAGCGCCGAGGCGATGACGAGCAGGCCGCTCACCAGGCGGAAGGCGCCCGGATCGTCGTCGGCGTCGCGGAGGAGCTTCACGCACATCGCCCACAGGAGGACCACCACCGCGAGGGGGGCGGTCAGCGGCAGACCGAGCCCGATGTAGAGGTTCGGCATCAGGAAGACGAGACTCAGCCCGAGGACGACGACGAGCAGCGCATCGCGGAAGAGCACGTAGGACAGCCACCAGACGTCGCCGCCGAAACGGAGCGTGAGCGACTGGAGGAACCGGACGATGTACGGCCGGGCGAAGTGGAGGATCAGGGCGAACGACCACAGGATCGGCAGGACGGCCGCGACCGACAGGACGAGCCAGCCTTGGCCGCCGCTGGTGATCGCGGTCGCGAGATCGTCGGCACTCATCGGGTCTGCTCCTTGCTCGGGCGGCTGCTGGCCTGCCTGAAGTTGTAGACGACCGCGACCAGGGCCATGATCCCGACCAGGGCCGCCGAGAGGTAGCACAGCCCGAGCGCGACATCCACGTTCTGGCTGGACACGAAGACCGACGCGAGCTGGTTCGACTGGTCCGTGCCGATCGTGGTGACCTGGACGCCGAGCAGGTACGGGAAGATGTAGAGGGTGGCACCCAGCCCAAGGAGCACGACCTGGGCCCGGAACCAGTTCACCTCGTGGTCGCCCTTGATCAGCTTGATCAGCATGACCGCGAAGGCGCAGGCGGCGGCCAACCCGCCGGTGATCGGCAGGTCCTTGCCGCTGACCACGTCGGGGTAGAAGTAGATGAAGCTGCCGAGGAAGAGGTTCACCAGGAGCAGGTCGCGGATCGCGACGTAGATGATCCACCATAGGTCCGCGCCGAGCCGCAGGGTGAACTTGTTGAGGTTCGCGACCATGTACGGGCGGGCGATGAAGAGCGACACGACGACGACCCAGAGGACGACGAGGACCGCCGCGATCGTGCCTTCGATGAAGCTCTCGCCTGCGTCGAACAGGCCTCCTACCTGGTCGGGGGTCATCGGTCTCCTCCTGCTGGTGGTGTCGCGTCGACGTGGACATGGGGCAGTGGCGCGGGGATCGGCGGCGGTGGAGCTGCTCGGCCGGGCCCGTCGCCCGGTCCGCGCCCGCTGGCCACCTCGACCGTCGGGCAGCTGTAGACCGCATCGCAGCGGAAGCAGCGACCGGCTTCGCGCTGGGCGGCCTCGGCGCCGAACCCTGGCTGGGTCGCCCGGAACGTGGCGACATCGACCATCGGCAGGGCGGCATGCTCCCGGGGTCGCGGCTCGAGCCGGAGCACGAGCTTCGCTTCGGGTGCGGTCCGATAGCGGACGGCGGCCAGGATGTCGGCCTCGCCGTCCCGGGCGCCGGCGAGATACTCGTGGATCGCCCCGGCGGCACGCCGACCGGCCGCGACCGCATCGATGATCGTCCTGGGTCCGGTGACGACGTCGCCTCCGGCGAAGACGCCCTTGCGTCCCGTCGCCAGGGTCCGCGGGTCGGCCGCGATCCCCGCCCAGGCGCTGGTCTCGATGCCTGCGCCCTCGGGCAGGATCGAGGGATCCGGCTCCTCGCCGATCGCGACGAGGATGACGTCGGCGGCCACGATCGCGTCGGAGCCGGGGACGGCGGCCCAGACGGCCCGCCCACCCTCGACGGCGCCGGTGGGCGCCTGTTCGGTCACCCTCAGGCCGCTGACGCGACCGTCGACGCCGACGACCTCGCCGATGGCGACGCCGATCCGGATCTCGACGCCTTCGCGGCGAGCCGCTTCGACCTCCTCGACCTGGGCGGGCATCTCCTTGAAGCCCCGTCGGTAGAGGATGGTCACCGCGTCGGCCCCGCTGCGAAGGGCCGAGCGGGCGGCGTCCATCGCCGTGCTGCCGCCGCCGACGACGACGACCCGGCCGGTGAGCCGGGGGGACTCACCGAGGTTGACCTGCTTGAGGAAGACCGTGCCAGGGATCACGCCACGGAGGTCGTCCCCGGGAACGCCGAGGCGACGGCTCTTCGGGGCGCCCGTGGCCAGGAACACCGCCTGGAAGCCCTGGGTCTCGAGCTCGTTCAGGGTGAAGTCGCGACCCATCACGGCGTCCAGCCGAAGCTCGACCCCGAGTCCGACGATCCGGTCGATCTCCTCGCGGAGCACCTCGCGGGGGAGGCGGTATTCGGGGATCCCGATGGCCATCATGCCGCCCGGGACGGGCATCGCCTCGAGGACGGTCACGCCGTAGCCGAGTCGGGCGAGGTAGTACGCCGCCGACATCCCGGCCGGTCCGCCACCGACGATCGCCACCCGCTCGCTCCGCCGGATCGACGGCGGGTCGATCTTGGGCAGCGTGCCCTGTTCGGCGGCGAACCGCTTGAGCGTCCGGATCGCGATCGGCTCGTCGAGCGTCCCGCGACGGCAGGCGGCTTCGCACGGCGCCGTGCAGATCCAGCCGCAGACCGACGGGAACGGATTGACCTCCGCCGCCACCGCATAGGCGTCGTCGTATCGGCCGGCCCCGATCAGCCCGATGTAGCGACCGGCGTCGGTGCCCGCCGGACAGGCGGCCTGGCAGGGCGCGCCCGGAGAGGGCACGTCGGCCCCGACCATCGAGGTCCAGACCTGCCACGGCTCGGGTCGGCTGCGGGTCTTCCACGTGCCGAAGTCGTCGAACGGTGAGACCTTCCTCGGCTTGAGCGCCTCGCGGGTGACCGCCGACAGCGGGATCCAGCCGTGACTGGGCTCGGGACGCTCGATCCGGCCCTGGCGGGGCGCCAGCGCGGTCGGGCCGTCGATCTCCTCGAGGGTCATCACGACCACGGGGCATTCACGGATGCAGATCGAGCATCCGATGCACTCGCCCACCTGGATCGGGTACTCCATCATGCCCAGGAGCGGACGCCCGTTCGGACCGGCCTCGACACCGGGCCGGACCGGGCGGGTCATGTCGAGCGCTTCCACCGGGCACACGTCCATGCAGACGCCGCAGTTGATGCAGTTGCCGAGGTCGACCTGGATCCGGTAGCCCATGGCTGGCTCCGATGCGGGTTGTCCTCGTCAGGGTCGGCCGAGCCCGCCGGATCGACCCGACGCAGGCGAGCAGGCGGCGCGTGACCCGATCGGGTAGGGCCGGGGGGCCAGATGGCCCGTGCCGGATGGCCGAGCGGGGCTGGATGCCCCCTCTGGGCCGACGGCGAGGGCCTAGCTCCGTGTCTCCGTCGGTGGGACGAGGCCCTCGCGAACCGCGCGCGCGGCGACCTCCGTCCGGCTCTCGGCGTGGAGCTTCTCGAGGATGTTGCGCAGGTGGTACTTGGCGGTGTTCTCGCTGATCCCGAGCTCGGTCGCGATCTCCTTGTTGCGGAGGCCGGCCGTCACGAGTCGGAGCACCTCGATCTCGCGATCGGTCAGGGCGTCGGGATCGCTCCGCGCCCGGTCCGGTGGGCGGTCGCGCCGGAGGTACTCCTCGATGATCCGGGCGGCGGTCGCCGGCGCGATCGCCGCTTCGCCGCGTCCCACGGCGTCGATCATGGTCCGGAACTGGGGTCCCTCGAGGTTCTTGAGCAGGTAGCCGTTCGCCCCGGCCTTGATCGCCGCGAAGAGATCGTCCTCGTCCTCGCTCACGGTCAGGATCACGATCGCCGTCTCCGGGCGATCGGCCTTGATCCGGGCGGTGGCATCGAGGCCGGACCCGCCGGGCATCCGGACATCCATCAGGACCAGGTCCGGGCTCAGGCGCTTGGCCTGCTCGACCGCGTCGGGACCGCTCGAGGCGAGACCGACGATCTCGTGCCCCCAGGCGCCGAGGAGCGAGGCCACGCCGTCGCGGAAGAGCGCGTGATCGTCGGCGAGCAGGATCCTCATCGGGACGGTCCACCGGGCAGGGCCGTCCGCTTCGCCGGGACGGTCAGGCGGACGAGCGTGCCGTGGTCGCCCGTTCGTCGCCATTCGACGGTGCCACCCGCGGCCGCGGCCCGTTCGCGCATCCCGACGAGCCCGAGATGCGGCCAATCGCTCCCGGCTTCGGCGACCCACGGATCGAACCCTCGGCCGTCGTCCTCGATCTCGACGTCGACCTCGTCGATGGTGCGAGATACCCGGACGCTGACGCGGTGGGCTTCGGCATGCTTGCGGACGTTGGTCAGGGCCTCTCTGACGCTGCGGAAGAGGTCGTCCTCGACCTCCGGCTCGAGGACGGCGCCCGCCGCTGGATCGGCCTCGACGCGGACCGCCAGCTTCGACGCCTCGGCGAATCGACCGGCGTAGTCGCGGATCGCGGCCACCAGGCCACCCGACGGTTCGACCGGGCTGCTCAATCCGAGGATAGCCTCGCGGACGTCGACGTAGATGGATCGCGCGGCGACGGCAAGCTCGTCGATCTGGGCACGGGCTTCCGGGACGCGGCCCGAATCGAGGAGCTCCGTCGCGGCCTGGGACTTGGTGTTCACGTAGCCGAGGACCTGGGCGAGCCCATCGTGCAGCTCGCGCGCGATCCGCTCGCGTTCGCCCCTGACCGCCAGCGTCCGAAGCTCGCGCTGCAGACGGTCGTTCTCGATGGCGACCGCGGCCTGGTCGGCCAGCGCCTGGAGCGTTTCGAGATCCGCGTCGTCGAGGTGCCGATCGCCCGACTGCGCGACCGCCAGGGTCCCGATCGTCCCGTCGCTCCGCCGGATCGGGACGCCGACGGTCGCGCCGACCACGCCGCGCCGGACGAACCGTTCGGGTTCCGCCACCCCGCCGAGCGCGTCCGCGCTCGTCCCGAACGCGCCGGCCCCGGCGTCGATCCCCGGGGCGAACAGGTCGTCGGGTCCGCTCCTGGCAGTGAGCCGGGTCACGCCGTCCGGGTCCGTCGTGAGGATGAACGCGAGATCGGCCCGGAGCAGCTCCCGGGCCGTGTCGACGACGAGTCGCAGGATCCGCTCGAGGTCGGTCAGCGTGGAGATCGCGACACCGGTGTCCTGGAGTGCGCGGAGCGATGCGTCGCGTGCCTCGAGCTCCGCGTTCCGGACCCGAAGGTCGTGACTTAGCTCGTCGATCCGCCGGAAGGCGATCGTCGAGAACGCCCAGGCCGTGATCCCCACCACGACCATCACCAGGAGCGTGTCGGCGGGGAACGGCAGGAACGGGTCGAGCAGGGTGTCGCTCAACAGCTCGATGGCACCGACCAGCACGACCGGGAGGACGATGGTCAGCCAGCGCAGGCGGGTCATCTCGGGGCCGCGCCCTCGGCGCTGTCGTCGAGGCCGGCGAGCAGGGCGTCCACCCGATAACCCGCGCGCTCGGCCAGGTCGACGAGCCGGGCGATCGGGATCCCGGGCCGGACCGCCGGAACCGGGACCGTTCGCGCCGGCCGTCCCGGGCCGGTCGTCGCCTCAGGCTTCCCCCCGACGAACGCGGCCGTCGTGCGCACGACCGACTCGAAGGCCGCCTTGTCGAACCACGCGGACCCGTCCGCGATGTGGACCCGCAGCGCCTCCCGTAGGGCTGGCTCGATGAACCAGCGAGCGACCGCGGCCGCATCGAGCCGGCGAACGGCCGGGTCGGCGAGGGCGAGACCGCGGACGACGTCGGTCGCGAGATCCACGTCGTCGGGTGCCGGCTCGGCCGCGGCGAGTGCATCGCGGACGATCGGCCACAGCCGGAGCTCATCGAAGGCCCGACCGTCGACGACGCCGACGGCGGAGGCAAGACGCTGGTCGGGGGTCGCCACGACACCGGCGCCGACCGGTCCGCTCAGCGCGCGCGCCAGCTGCTCACGGATCTCCGCATGCTCGGGCTCCAGCTCCAGCAGGAGCAGGGCCTCGTCGATGGAGGGGACGGTCCCGGTCCCGATGCGCTCGGCGAGTCGACGAACGGGGCGGGGCCCGGCAGGCAGCTCGCCGAGGTCGACGTAGACCCGGCACTCGTAGGCTCCGAGCTCGACGCGGAAGCCGTCGCGGGCGATCTGCGCGGAGGAGCGCAGGCCTTCGCGACCGGACATCGCATCACGCAGGAGGACGAACCGATCGTCGTCGCCGCTCAACCCGAGGGCGCTCACGAGCGACTCGCGGCGCGGTCGGCGCTCTCCGTCGGGGTCACGGGCATTGAAGGCCATCGACTCGCGGATCCACCCATGGGCCTCGGAATAGGCATTGTGATAGACGACCAGCGAGCGGTTCCCACCCGGACCGACGTTCGAGTACGCGAAGACGTTCTCGTTGACCGTCCCGTCGTCGGCGATCAGGTCGTAGGCGCGGAAGCCGTCGGAGCCGGCGAAGTCCGCCCGCCGATGGAGGAGCGGGAAGATCGTCCGGCCGTGGTGGGCGAGGAGGCCCTCGTCGACCGGTTCGTCGCGTTTGGCCCGTCGGTATTCCATCCCGTACTTCTCGGTGAAGCCTTCGACCTGGCCATGCCCGAACATCGGCAGCCCCGGCATCGTGGCCATGACCGCGGCGACCCCGAAGTACTTGTCGCCCGAGCCGAACTGGTCGACCGCGGTCCGCTCGTCCGGGTTGCTCATGAAGTTGACGAACCGGCCGAGGATGGCGGGGTCGAACTCGAGCGTGTTCCGGATGACCTGGCGGTACTCGGCGTTGAGCTCGTCGCGGAGCATGTTCATGAACGCGCTGTTGTAGACCCGATGCATCCCGAGCGTCCGAACGAAGTAGCCCTCGAGCATCCAGAACGCCTCGGCCAGGAGAAGCGTCCCGGGCACCTCGGCCGCGACCCGGTCGACCACCTCGCGCCAGAACTCGCGCGGCATCGCCCGGTCGAACTCGGCCCGGGTCAGCCCGTGGCCGGCGCGGCTCGGGATGGCGCCGCCATGACCGGGCTCGGGGAACCACAGCCGTTGGACGTGCTTCCGGGCCAGGACCATCGCGGCATCGAAGCGGATCACCGGGAACTGCCGGGCGACGTCGAGGATCGTCCGGATGACCGCCTCGCGGACCGCGGCCTTCGAGTAGTCGAGCTGGGCGGTGTCGTTCCACGGGAAGCTCGTCCCGTCGTTGCCGTGGTAGACGTAGCGCTCGTCGCCGGTCTGACGATCGAAGCGCTTGAACACGACCGCCGCGTCGGTCGAGTCGTAGTAGTGGTCCTCCAGGACGATCCCCACCCGGTCGTCATCCGACAGATCGGGTCCGTTGAACGAGTACGCCGGGAACGGGCTGTAGGGCAGCGACAGGAACCGGTCCGGATGCTGGATGACCCAGTCGGAGTCGATCCCCATGTGGTTCGGGACCATGTCGCTCGCCAGCCGGATCCCTCGCGCTCCGGCGCGGCCGCGGAGGTCCGCGAGCGCGACCGCCCCGCCGAGATCGGCGGCGATCCGGTAGTCGTCCAGCGAGTAGGCCGACGCGACCGCATCGGGATCGCCGCGCATCCGCTTGATCCGCTCTGAGGCGCTCGACCGCTCCCATAGGCCGATCAGCCACAGCCCGGTGATCCCCCGGATCGCGAACGTGTCGAGCTCCTCGTCAGGGACCGCGTCCAGGGTCCGGATCTCCCGTCCGTACCGCCGCGACAGCTGGTCGAGCCAGACGTAGGTGCTCTTGGCGATCAGGACCAGGCGCGGCATCCAGTCCAGATCCTCGCTGAACCGCTCCTCCTCGCCGAGTTCGTAGTGGTAGACCTCGGACGGACCACCGGCCCCCGGATCGTGGGTCGCGAACCACGCCCGGTCGGCGGCCTGACGCTCCTCGGCCAGGACGTCGAGCGCGACCAGCAGCTTGTCGAGAAGATCATCGAGGACGCCGTCGAACAGCCCCGCCCAGTTCGTCCGGATCCAGCGCAGCTGATCGGCGAGCGAGCCCGGGGCGGCGGCGGCCGGCTGACGGAGGAGCTCGACCAGCGACCGACCCTCCGGCCCGAACCCGGGCCGACCGCCGAAGAAGCTCTCCAGCTCGTCGGCGACGACCCCCAGTGTGGTGCCGTCGCGAACGGCGCGCAGGTCGACCAGCTCGCGGAAGGGGTCGACCGCGTCGTTCTCATCGAGGCTGGCCAGGAGCAGGAGCTGCGCGACGGCCGTCGGTGGATCCGGCGTCTCGGGGACGGTCAGTCGCGACGGGAACTCGACGCTGAAGGCGCGGACGGCTGAGGTCAGCGGCGCGTTGCCAAGCCGTTCTCGCAGCCAGGCGTCGGCGGCGATGAGCGCGGTCGGATCCGCTTCCGCCCGGTATCGGTCGATGAGCCTGCCGAGGATCGTGACGAGGAGACCCGCCGCGTGCAGCTGGCCGGCCGTCAGCGGCGCCTCGGCGGCCTCGGTCCCGGCTCCGACGGGCGCGCCGGGCGCCGCGCGCCCGTCGTTGACCCTGGCGGCGATCGTCCGCGCCGTCGCGAGGTCGGCGGCGAGGGTGAGGTCGGCCAGGCGGTAGCGCGTCCGGGCCAGCCGGGCGAGCCGGAAGTCCTCAGCCGTGGACCGCCCGCCGGCCACGTTCAGCCCGTGGCGCTGGATCCGGCGCCGGCGAGCGTCCGATCCGCCACGACGTGCTCGATCGCCCGGCGGAGCAACTCGAAGCCTGACGGGTCGAATTCGTACAGCCATTCGCGGACGCGGTCCGGGTGGGTGAACCGCTCTGCGAGTCCGAGGGCGAGGGCCTCGCGCGAGAGGAGGATCAGGTCGGCCGCCGCGTCGACCTTCGTGATCGACTCGGCGTCGTCGATGGTCGCCGACACGATGGCGACCCCGCTGGTTCCCGACAGCCGGAGCGTCTCGGCGATGTTGGCCGTCCCCGTCGAGGATGCGCAGACCAGCCCGACCTTGGCTCCGGACGGCAGCTCTGCGATCTCGTGGACCAGCTCCATGTAGCCGGGTCCGACGAGCATCGCCACGACCGGGACCCGCCCGGCGGCATACGCCTGAGCCTCGTCGGCATGGAACGTCGTCGTGGCGATCAGGTCGTAATGGAACCGCTCGAGCCGGTCCGAGATGTCATCGAGGAGCGTGCCCTCGGCCTCGATCGCCCCGGGGAACGCCTCGGCGATCCGGTCGGCGTCGTAGCATGCGTCGGCCTTGGTGCACTCTGCGAACAGGACCCGGACGAGCGGTCCCGGCCGCTTGCGCTCGGTCGCGGCCGCGAACGTGGCCGAGGCGACCTCATCGGGCGTGAAGCCGGCGACCGCACCGCGTCGGAGCATCTCGGCCACGATCCCGGCCAGCGCCTCCGCCCCGCGTCGCTGCGGCGGGCGATCCGCCACGTGAGTGCCCGCCCCATGGCGGCTGGTCACATAGCCAGCATCGGCCAGGCGCTTGTACACGGCCCTGATCGTGTTCGGATTGACCCGGAGGGCGGCGCCGAGCTCGCGGACCGGAGCGAGGCGCGCCCCGCCGAGCAGCCGGCCGGAGTCGATCTGGTAGGCGATCTGCCAGTAGATCTGGGTCGAGATGGGGACGTCGGAATCACGCTCGACATCGAGGTCGTCGGCGGTGCTCGAGAGTGGCCCGGAGCTATGGCCGGCGTGGTCCTGACCCAGGACGTCTGGTTCACTTGACATAGTCTGATAGTCCAACTAGTATCTTGGCCTAGTCCACTATAACAACCGCCGGGAGTCCGTCATGGCGATCATGTTCATCGTCATCCCAGTCGTCATCCTCGCACTTCTGGACGTCGCCGCGCTCCGCCTCGGCGTCGACTCGCGCGACGACTTCGGCGACGACCGCTCTCAGCGATACCCGGTGGGCATCGAGACCCGCTAGGTCGGCGGCGTCTCGCTTCGTTCGATCGACTGCCTCGTCCGAGGCAGACACGGCGTTCTCCAAGGGCAGATGTGCCGCGCGCAGGCGGGATCTCTGCCCTTCTCTCTGCCCGGATATGACGGCCATTGCTAGGCGACCCGCATCCGGGTGATCCGCCCTGGATCCGCCGATCCAAGTTTCGGGTCTAGTGCCCGTTCTACCAATGCTCGTGGTATTCGGGCCCGTGGCGGAGGCGGAAGGTCCGCGCCGTGACGGTCAGGGCGTTCCCAAGCAATGCCCGTTCTACCCGAGGGCTCTTGGGATCGCAACGGCGTTGCCTCAGGCTCTGCTGAGCTCCGAGGCCGCAGGGCGCGTACCTTGGCTCACAAGTCGCCGGCCGGCTCACCCTCCCTGCGGTCGAGGACCGTGGTCACGACACTCCGGACGACGACCGTCCGGCTCGCGCCGGGCGCGAGCTCGACCGGCCAGACGAAGGCGAGCGCGCTGCCCTGGTAGACGCGCTCGAAGCCGAACTCTGAGTTCGAGATCGTCTCGATCGGTGACCACCAGGTCCGCGCCACGGGCTCGGCGGTCGACGACAGCTCGACCCCGACGAACGTGTTCCCGCTGACGATCGTTTCGACCTCGGCGCGGTCCCCGGTCGAGTCGTGCGGGAACCCCTCCTCCCCGATCCTGTAGTACGCGGCAGGGTTCCCACCTCCGCCGAGCATGGTCAGGGCCCACTCGACCGCGAGGTCGAAGCGGACCGGTCCGTCCGCCAGATCGGTCACCGTGACGGTCAGCTCGATGGTGGGTCTAGCTCGATCGGCGCCGAAACGGAACCGCTTCACGACGCGGACCGAGCCGGAGTCACCGATGAGCACGTCGCGGCTCATGTCCACCGCGTCGGGGCCGAGCGACCCGACCTCGTAGCTTCCGTCGACCGCGTCCCCGAGCTCCACCGCAGCGCCGGCCGCGAAGGCATCCGCGGTCGTGCCGGGGGCCAGCAGGTGGACGAGCCCGGAGCGTCGCTCGTAGGCGTCGTACCTCAGCCGGGCGGCGAGGCCGGGCTCGCGGCTGCGCACGATATCGTGGATGGTGGCGATCGCCGCATCGTGCGTCGCTTCCGGTCGCCCGTCTGCCGCGTCGCCCTGGCCGCCGGCTGCCTCGGCGGCGATGAGGCGCTCGTGATACGCCTCCGGACGACGACGCATGACCGCGGTCAGGGCATGGCGGACCGCCCGGATGTCCCACGTGCCAAGGCCGCCGCCCTCCGTCGGATCGATCACCGCGACCTGTCCCGGAAGCGTGACGAGGACCTCATCGACCCCGTCGAGGTCCGTGTCGGCCCGGACGATCCCGTCCGGCGCGGCGCCTGCCTCGCGGGACGCCGAATCGGCCAGGTCCTCCGCGGCGATGAGATGCTCGTGGGTCGCCAGGCGCATGTGCGAGATGTAGATCCCGCCGAACA
Source organism: uncultured Chloroflexia bacterium (assembly GCA_963744115.1). Lineage (GTDB taxonomy): Bacteria > Chloroflexota > Limnocylindria > Limnocylindrales > CSP1-4 > Chersky-267. The sequence goes on from CAVUSI010000003.1 coordinate 662,182, forward strand.
CTCCGTGCCAGTAGCAGTCGTTCGACTGGCCCTGGTAGAGATGGTCGAGCGCCGCTGCCCGCCGTGGACCGTCCTGCATCGCCGCAGTCTTCTCCGAGACGCGGAGCATCTGCTTGTGGAGGTCGTTGATCTCCCGGTACTTGACCTGGAAGTTGCGCCAGAACCCGCCGTGCAGCCAGCGTGCCCACGGTTCCCGGTCCGCCTCGGCAGCCTTCGCCGCGGCCTCGAACGCCAGGACCTGGTCGGCCGGCAATGCCCACTCGCCCATCTCGAAGTAGGACGACGTCGGCAGGTAGATCCGGCCGCTCGGTGGGTGACGCTCGAGCCAGTCGGTCGGAGTCACCGTGACGATCGTCCCGGAAGCGGCCTCGATCCCGTCGAAGAACCGGTCGACCCAGCGGCTGGCGCCCCAGCAGTGTTCGAACGTGTCGGGCCACGCCCCGAACTTCTCGCCGTCGTCACCCATGAACCCGAGTCGGTCACCCTCGAGGGTCGCATCGGCGATGAGGTGACCGATCACGTCGTCGACGACACCGAAGGGGATCCCGTAGCGGAGCCGCTTGGCGGACCCGAAGACGGCGAGCAAGCGGCCCTGATCCTCGGTGACGTACGGCCCCCACAGCTGGTCGTCGTCGAGCGCGGCTGCCCGGAAGTGGGTGTCGTCGAGGATCGTCCAGCGGTAGCCGGCGTCGACGATCGAGGTCGGGAGGTCCGGTTCCCAGACCCGCTCGGCCAACCACGCCCCGGCCGGTCGCCGGCCGCCGATCCGCTCGATCTCGGTCGACATCCGCTCGAGCTGGCCGAGCCGGTCGCGCTCCGGAAGCGACGCCAGGACCGGCTCGTAGTAGCCTCCACCGAGCAGCTCGACCTGGCCGCTGCCGACGAGCGTGCGCAGACGGTCGAGGAACTCGGGCCGCTCGGCGCGAAGCCAGTCGAGCAGCGGGCCGCTGTAGTGCAATCCCATCCGGATCGATGGATGGCGCTCGAGGGCCTCGACCATCGGCAGGTACGCCTTGTCATACGACTCTGCGATGACCCAGCCGAAGTTGCCGACGGGCTGATGATTGTGGAGGACGAGCGCGAGCGAGATCCTGGCCGATGGCGCGGTCACCCGGCAAGGATACGTGTCCGCCCCACCACGTCGTGGCTCCAGCGGGTATCGTCCCCACGGACCGACGACCACCGACAGGAGCTTCATGCCGATCGACATCCCGGACTGGGTCCGCGACGCCGTCTTCTACCAGATCTTCCCGGACCGCTTCGCGCGAAGTGCGAGAGTGGCGCCGGTCGGACCCTACGAGCCGTGGGATGCGCCGCCGACGTTCTACGGCTTCAAGGGCGGTGACCTCTACGGCATCGCCGAGCGCCTGCCGGAGCTGGTCGACCTCGGAGTGACCGCGCTGTACCTGACGCCGATCTTCACGTCGGCGGCGAACCATCGCTACCACGCCTACGACTACCTGACCGTCGACCCGATCCTGGGCGGCGACGCGGCCCTGCGCGAGCTGCTCGACCGTGCCCACGCCAGGGGGATGCGGGTCGTCCTCGACGGCGTGTTCAACCACTGTGGCCGCGGGTTCTGGGCGTTCGACCACGTCCTGGAGAACGGCGCCGACTCGCCGTACGTCGACTGGTTCTACCTCGACCCGGCGGTCCGCGGCGGCGGCGCGCGACTGAACGCCTACCCGGAGGGCGGCGGTCCCGGGACGGAGCACACGCTCGGCTACCAGGCCTGGTGGGGGCTGCCTGCGCTTCCCAAGATCAACACCGATCACCCCGCGGCGCGCGAATACCTCCTGTCGGTCGGCGAGCACTGGCTCCGGTTCGGGATCGACGGCTGGCGACTCGACGTGCCCGACGAGATCGACGATCGGGCGTTCTGGCAGGAATTCCGCCGCCGCTGTCGGGCGATCAACCCGGACGCGTATCTGGTCGGCGAGATCTGGGAGGAGGCGCCGGCCTGGCTGGAGGGCGATCGGTTCGACGCCCTGATGAACTACCCGCTCGGGACGGCCATCCTCGGCTTCGTCGGAGACGGGCATCTCGACGACGACGTCATCCAACGGCACGAGTCCTACCGGCGGATGATCCACCGGCTCGACGGCCCGGCGTTCGCGGGCCGGCTCGACGCGCTGATGACCAACTACGACCCGGCGGTCGTGGCGGCCCAGCTCAACCTCATCGGCAGCCACGACTCCCCGCGAGCGGTCACCGTGCTCGGGGGCGACCGGGCGTCGCTTCGGCTCGCGATGCTCCTCCAGGCGACGCTGCCGGGCGCGCCGTGCACGTACTACGGCGACGAGATCGCGATGGAAGGGGACCACGATCCGGACTGTCGACGGGCGTACCCGACCGACCCGGGCGCCGGCGATCGCGGCGTCCGTGCGTTCGCCCAGGCCGCCTTCGCCGCGCGCCATCGGCATGTCGCGCTGCGTCGTGGCTCGGTCGCGATCCTCGGAGCTGCCGGCCAGGCCGTGGCCTACCAGCGCGACGCCGACGGACGGCGGGCGATCGTCGCGCTCAATGCGGGGTCGACCACGACCGAGCTCGCGGTCCCGCGTGACGACAGCCGGACGTATCGTCCGATCGACCTCCCCGGGCTCACGAGCGGGAGCTGGTCGGGCGGGACGCTCGCCCTGCCGCCGCAGAGCGGCGTCGTCCTCGTGGACGACTGATCGACCTCAGCCGGCCTCGTTGACGAGGGGCTCGCGGACCTTGGGTCCGAGCTCGGGGGCGACCGACAGGCCGGCCGCCGGAAGGTACAGCTGCTCGGTGTACTCGTGGAGCATCCGGGTCGTCGAGAACCGCCAGATGGTGCTGGCGATGGCGTTCCGCATCAGCTCGGTCCAGCCGCGCGGGACGCCGCCGCCGTCACGCTTGTAGTACCGGGGCAGGATCTCCTGCTCGACGATCCGATAGAGATCCTGCGCGTCGGCCCAGTCCTGGGCGCCCTCGTCCGGGTCCTGCTCGCGACCGCCGATTGCCCAGCCGTTGTCCCCGGTCCAGCCCTCGTCCCACCAGCCGTCGAGGACCGACGCGTTGACCACGCCGTTCTGGGCCGCCTTCATCCCGGACGTCCCGCTGGCCTCGAGTGGCCGGCGTGGGTTGTTCAACCAGACGTCGACGCCGTGGACCAGGAAGCGGGCGATCCGCATGTCGTAGTCCTCGAGGATGAACACTCGACCGCGCAGCTCGGGCGAGCGCGAGCGGGTGAAGATCTCCTGGATGACCCGCTGGCCCGGTCGGTCCGCAGGGTGGGCCTTGCCCGCGAACACGACCTGGATCGGGCGCTCCTTGTCCCATAGCAGCCGCGACAGGCGGTCCATGTCGCTGAACAGCAGCGCCGCCCGCTTGTACGTCGCGAACCGGCGGGCGAACCCGATCGTCAGGATATCGGGGTCGAGTGCGGTCTCGAGCTCGTCGAGGACCGACGGCGACTCGCCGTGCCGGGCGAACTGGTTGCGCAGGCGTCCGCGGGCGAAGATCGCCAGCTCCAGCTTCTGGCGCTGATGGGCGCGCCACAGGTCGCCGTCAGGGATCCGCGACATCCGCTCCCAGAACCGTCGTCGCTCGGTCTGCGGGTCGAGATCCTCGAGGTCCGCCTCGAGGTAGCGGCGGTACAGCTCGGCCATGGCTCGCCCGACCCAGGTCGGCCCGTGGACCCCGTTGGTGATCCCCAGGATCGGGCGATCGAGGACCCCGCTCCAGGTGACGTTGGCCGTCACGGCGTGGAGCTGGCTGACCGCGTTGGCACCGGCCGTCTGACGAAGCGAGAACGCCGTCATGTCGAAGACGCTCGTGTCGCCCTCGACGGTCTGCCCGAGCTCGAGGATCCGGTCGACGGGCACGCCGCCGGTATCCGGCCGCCCGTCGCCATCCAGCAGTGGCCCAGCGACCAGCCGGACGAGGCTCGCGTCGAAGCGCTCGTTGCCGGCCGAGACGGGCGTGTGGATCGTGAAGACGCTGGTGCGTTTGACGCTCGCCAGGGCATCCCCGAGCGTGGCGCCGTCGGCGACCATCTCGCGAGCGCGCTCAGCGAGCAGGAACGCGGAGTGGCCTTCGTTGAGGTGCCAGACCGCCGGGGCAAGGTCGAGGGCCCGGATCGCACGGACGCCGCCGACGCCCAGGATGAGCTCCTGGTGGAGTCGCATCTCGCGGCCGCGGACGTACAGGATGTTGGTGATCGGGCGGTCGGCATCGGCGTTCTCCGCGACGTCCGTGTCCAGGAGGAGGACCGGGACGCGACCGACCTGCGCGACCCATACGGCGACGTTGACGTCGCGGCCCGGCAGCGGCACGGTGACGTGGAGGTGGTCGCCGTTCGGATCGGCGGCCCGCAGGAGGGGCAGCCGGTTGAGGTCGTAGTCGGGGTAGGCGTGCTCCTGGTGGCCGTCGGCGTCGATCGTCTGGCGGAAGTAGCCCTTGCGGTAGAGCAGGCCGACGCCCACCAGCGGCAGCGCCATGTCGCTGGCGGACTTCATATGGTCGCCGGCGAGCACCCCCAGCCCGCCCGAGTAGATCCCGAGCGACTCGTGGAAGCCGTACTCCGCGCAGAAGTAGGCGATCGGACCCTCCAGCGCGTGGGCGTACTTGCGGCGGAACCAGTGGTCGCTGCCGTTGGCCATGTACGAGTCGAACTGCCGAAGGACGCCCTGGAACTCCGCGAGGAGGTCGGGATCCTCGAGCACCTCCGCCCAGCGGACGGGCCCCTCGAGGAGCGGGATCGGACTGCGGTAGCGCGCCCAGGCGCCCCCGTCGAGGCGGCTGAACAGGGCTCGCGTGCTCGGATGCCACGTCCACCACAGGTTGTAGGCGAGCCGACGCAGGCCTTCGAGCTGGGGAGGGACTCGGAACGGGACGCCGGGCAGGGTCGGGACGGCGATCTGCGATTCCATCGGCCCGCATCATACCGGCCGCGCGACCCCGAGGGCGCCGTCGGTCCGGTCGCCGCCCCGGTACCATGCTGGCGATGCGTGTCGCCTTCATCGCCGCCGAGTGTGAGCCGTGGGCCAAGACGGGCGGCCTGGGTGACGTCGTCGATGCTCTCGCCCGCGCCCTCGGCCGCATCCCGGCCGGGCCCGAGGCCCCGGTCGACGTGTTCCTCCCACGCTATCGGGCGATGACCCTGCCGGATGGGCGGCACCCGCGACATCGGGTGCGCGTGCCCGACCCGCTGTCGCCGGTCGGCAGCACGGAGGTGACCGTCGTCGACATCGTCAGCCATGGGTATCGCCTGCGCCTGATCGACCATCCGCCGGCCTTCGATCGGGCGGGCTACTACGGTGAGCCGGGCGGCGGGGACTTCCCGGACAACGCCTGGCGATTCGGGCTGTTCTGCCGAGCCGCGCTCGAGACGCTCCGCGCGGATCGCCGACCGATCGACGTCCTCCACCTGCACGACTGGCATGCCGGGCCCGCGGTCCTGCTCCGTGACCGGTTCTACGCCGACGATCCGATCCTCGGACGGGCCGCTGCCGTCATGACCATCCACAACCTGGCGTATCACGGCTGGGTGGCGCGGGACCGGCTCGGCGAGCTCGGACTGATCCCCGGGGACACCGTGGTCACGCCCGACGCGGCGGGCATCGACCTGCTGCGGGCCGGCATCGAGCGATCCGAGCTGGCCAACACCGTCAGCCCCGGGTATGCGGCCGAGTCGTTGACGCCGGAGTACGGGATGGGCCTGGACGAGACGCTCGCAGCCAAGTCGATGCAGGTCACCCGGACCGGGGGCCCGCGCTACTTCGGCATCCTCAACGGGCTCGACACGGCCCTCTGGGATCCGTCGTCGGACGCCGATCTCGCCGCGCGCTACGACGCGACCGACCCGGGCGGGAAGGCCGTCTGTCGCGCCGATCTGCTCCGGCGCCACGGGATGGATCCCGAGGATCCCGGCCCCATCCTGGGCATGATCGGCCGGCTCGACCCGCAGAAGGGATTCGACCTGCTCGCCGCCGCAGCTCCGCGGCTGGTCGGTCTGGGCGCCCGGATCATCGTCCAGGGCAGCGGCGACGCTCGGCTGGCCGACCCGTTCCGAGCGTTGGCCGCCGCACGCCCCGACGCGGTCGCACTCGTCGAGCGGTTCGATCGAGCGAACGCGCGACGGATCTATGCCGGGTCGGACCTGTTCCTGATGCCGTCGCGCTTCGAGCCGTGCGGACAGGGCCAGATGATCGCGCTTCGGTACGGGACGCCCCCGGTCGTCCGGCGGACCGGCGGTCTGGGCGACACGGTCACCGACGAGATCGAGGAGCCGGGTGCGGGCAACGGCTTCGTCTTCGACGACGCGACGCCGGACGACCTGCTGGCGGCCTGCGAGCGGGCGTTCGCCGTCCGGGGCCGCAATGGCTCGACGGCCCGTTGGGGCGAGGTCATCCAGCGCGGAATGGCGCTCGATCACGCCTGGGAGACCGGCGCCGCACCTCGGTACGCCGCTGCCTATCGCGCCGCGATCGACCTCCGCCGGTCCGCGGAGCTCGGGTAGCTCGAGGCCGCTCCGACGCTCAGCGATCCGTGAGCGCGCGCAGCAAGGCCACGGTCGTCGCCTCGACGTGGGTCCGCTGCGGTGAGTGCGGCCCACCGGCGACCGTCAGGACGTGACCCATCCCGATCGCTTCGCCCAGCCGCGGCAACCATCCGGCGGGACACAGGCTGCCGGCGGCGTCCTCGCCGCGGACGACCCAGGTCGGGACGGCGGCCACGCTCGGACGGGTCAGGGCCGCCAGGCCCGCGTCCCAGTCGCCGTTGCCGAGCAGGATCGAGATCGCGGCTGCCGGGACGACCTGGGTGAGCGATTCGGCCTTGACGATCTGCTCGCCCTCGATCCAGTCCGGGTTCTGGGCCTTGACCGTGGCGAGCGCGCTCCCCGGCGCGGTGTCGGGCCGTTCGCCCGGGTCGTTGACCATCGCCTCGAGGATGGCTCGATCCATCACCGGTGGATCGAGCAGGACCGTCCGCCCCGCGCGGAAGCCCGCGACCGGGAGGTGGGCCGCGACCATCGCCCCCCAGCTGTGGCCGATCACCGACCATTCCTCCTGATCCGCGCCCGGCAGGACGGCCCGGGCGAACGCCGCGACGTCGGCCGCGGTCTCCACGAATCGGAATCCGGCCCCGTCCTGGCCACCGCCGGTCCGTCCGTGCCCGGGCAGGTCGATCGCCACCACCCGGCGGCCCAGCGCGGCGAGCGCGGGACCGACGCGCCAATAGCTCCGCGCCGAGGACAGGACGCCGTGGACGAGGAGGAGGGGCGGCCCATCGGCTGGACCCCAGCTCAGCGACGAGAATCGCCCGCGGTCGGTCTCGACCGTTCGCCGCGACCCATCCTCGGGGAGTGCCCTGGCGGACCGGATGGCCTCGGCAGCTGCGGGCGGCAGGTCGGCCAGGGTGGCCCGGATCGGTGCAGGGAACCCGGGCGGAGTGGGCGCGGGCGCGGCGGTCGGCGAGGTCACAGGTCCTCCGGTCGGGAGCCGGACGCCGTTCCGGCGATCGTTCGGGAACGTACCACAGCCACCGCGGGTGCTCCGCGCCGCTAGAATCGGGCGACCGCCGCTGAAGCGCGCGGCACGCCCGGAGGGTCCGCATGGCCAGGCAGTTCGTCGTCCAGCTCAAGAACCAGCCGGGTGCCCTGGCCGTCCTCGCCGAGGCGCTCGCGGCACGGGACGTCGACCTGCGGGCGATCGGCGGGGGGAGCATCGGCGACTCCGGGCACGTGATCATGACGACCGCCGACGACGACACGACGAAGTCGATCCTCGACGAAGGCGGCTACACCTACGTCGAAGGCGAGGCGATCCTCGCCGAGGTCGGCGACCGACCCGGCGGGATGGCCGCCGTCGCGCGCGAGCTGGCCGATGCCGGCGTCAACATCCAGGGCCACCTGTTCCTCGGTCGCTGGGGCGATCGGGCGATGTTCACCTTCGTGGTCGACAAGCCGGACGTCGCCCGCCCGATCCTCGAGCGCAAGCCCTAGGCCGCCGGTCACGGCGCGTCGCCCGGTGCCCGCGGCCGTCCCGCCGGACGACTCGACCCTGCTCGCGGGGCAGGCCGCCCTCCAGGCCGAGGCCGCCGACGTTCTCGCGGACCTCGATCTCCTCGCCCGGCTCCGGGTGGTCGGTCGACCGGTCCGCACCGGCAGCTCGGTGCTCGGCCTGATGGTCCGGCGCGACATCGACGTGACCGTGCTGTGCCCGTCGCTCGACGTGGCCGGGGCCTTCGCGGTCGGCGCCTCGCTCGCCTCGCACCCGAACGTCCCGCTGCTCCGGTTCCGCAACGACACGGGCCGTTGGAACATCGATCCGGCGTACCCGGACGGCCTCTACTGGGCGATCGAGTACCGGACCGAGACGGGGGCGCCCTGGAATCTCGACGTGTGGTTCCTGCTGGAAGGCACGACCCAGTTCGACCTCGAGCACATCGTGTCGCTGCCGCCCCGACTCACGTCCGAGAACCGCGTCGCGATCCTCCGGATCAAGGACGCCTGGAAGGACCGACCCGGATACGGGTCGGAGGTCCGGAGCTACGACATCTACGAGGCCGTCCTGGACCACGGCGTCCGAACGCCCGCTTCATTCGAGGCCTACCTGCGGGCGCGTCGGAGCTGACGGCCGGGGGAGGGGAGCCGGCCTGGGAGCCGGGGCCGGACCGGAGGCCGGGGCCGGACCGGAGGCCGGGGCCGCCCGCCGACTGCCGCGCCCGCCGACCGACATCGCGATCCGGTAGCTGAACAGGAAGGCGACGGCCACGGTCGCGCCGACGTAGATCCACCATGCCCAGGCGCTGCCGCTGTCCGTCCCCGCAGCGAGCCCGTGCGCGGTCGCGCCGACGAAGGCCAGGAACGTCAGGTAGTGGAGAAGCCGCCAGGCGCGCTGACCGATGGTCCGGCGGGTGTAGAAGCTGGCGATGACGATCGCCATCAGGTAGAACGAGAGCTGCCCCGCCGCGACGGCGACCGGCGAGTGCGGCGACAGCCCGGGAACGGCGATCTGGGGGAGGCTGAACGGGACCGTCTTGTCGAGGGCGAGCAGGACGCCGTGGACGCCAGCCAGCCCGAGGCCCACCGACGCGAGCTCCTGGTGGAGGTTGAAGGTGATCGGTCGATGGGCGATCGCGTCGAGGATCTTGGTCGACAGCAGGAGCCCGTAGACCACCGAGCCCGCGACCGCGAAGTAGGCGAGGAAGCCCGCCAGTCGCTCGACCAGCCAGGGCAGGCTCGACCGATTCGCGTCCCATGCGGTCGCCAACGAGTGCGCCGCGGCCGGCGCGGTCGCCCCGACGACGATGCCGACCGCCACCGCGAACAGACCCCAGCGGATGAACCGGGTCCGAGGATCCAGGCCCTGGAACCTCATGCCAGGAACCGCATCGTCGACGGGGTCAGAAGCAGCTCATCACCCTGGGTCAGGAGGATCGCGCCATCCACCCCGGGTCCGCCCAGCAGTTCGAGGGCGGCATCGGAGCCGAGGATGACCGCGGCTTTGGCGAGGGTCTCGGCTTCGCGAGCGGTCCGGGCCAGCACCGTGGCCTGGACGATGTCCGTTCGGGCGGGCATCGCCGTCCGTGGATCGATCAGATGGTGGGAGACCCCGCCGTCATGGACCCAGCGGTGGACGCTGGTGCCCGAGGTCGCCACGCCGAAGCGCCGACCGCCGTGGCGGTCCGAGCCGACGAGGTCGAGCTGGACCAGGTGCTCGCCAGCGGTGCGCGGGTCGGCGATGCCGACCCTCCAGCGTTGACCCCGACCGAGCCGGATCGCGACATCGCCGTCGGCGTCGACCACCGCGGCAGGGAACGGGTCGAGTCGACCCAGGGCGCGATCCGCGAGCCAGCCCTTGGCGACGCCGTCCAGGTCCAGCCTGAGACCGGTCGGCCGCCGGACGTGTGTCCGGCGGCTGCCGCGATCCATGGACCAGCTATGGTCCACCTGCGCAGCGTCCGTCGTCGCCCCCTCGATCCCCTCGGCCGCGAGCCGGGCATCGAGCATCGCCACGTCGACGATGCCGTCGCTCATGCCCTCGGCCATCCGCGCCCAGTCGAGCACGGCCGCCAGCGTCGGGCGGATCGGGACGGACGACATCACTGCGCCATTGAGACGCGCAAGGTCCGACGTCGTCGAGAACCGGGTCAACCGAGCGGCCCAGGCGGCCACGCGGCGAAGGATCGAACGAGCGGCCCGGTCGGCCTCCGACGTCGCGGTCATCCCGCCGTCGACGGGCCGCAGGTAGACCCCGACCCGCCCTCCCATCATCTCGGCCACGGCCGAGCTGAGCGGCGGCTCGACCTCGTCGGTCCGGTCGAGCACGACCACCGACCCGCTCCGCGCGATGGCAGACGCGGGCGCGGGAGCCGTGACGACGAAGGCGATGCTCATGGCTTGGCTCCTGACTGGCGAGTCGTGACGACCACGACGCGGGGCTTCGGTGCCGGCGCCTGCTTGACGACGGTGTTCGGAGGCGCCGTCTGACCGGGCTTGAGATGGACGTACTGGATGACGTGGCGGACGGAGGGAAGTGGCTCCGCGGGCAGGGTCACGGTGGTCTGGGCTTCGATCGGCGATGCTCCCGCCCAGGGAGGCGAGGCGAGCGCGGTCACCAGGGCGCTGGCCGCCGCCAGGGCGCCCATGCCGAACGCGATCCGCAGGGGGCGGGCGTCGGGTCTCGCCTTGGGCACGGGGGTCGGTCTTCCCGGCTCGGCGGCCGGTCGTCCCGGCCGCGGCCCCGCTGGACGTCCGGCGGTGGATGGGGGTGGCACCTCCCTCGTGGGTCCAGCGGGCGAGCCCGGTGCCTCGCGCGGCGGGCGACCGCTTCGAACGTCGGCCATCAGTCGCCGCTCTCGGCGCCTTCGGACTCGCCGCCCGCGCCCTTGACGACCTTATGGACCGTCACCGTCTGCTGCGGCTTCGGGGCCGCCACGTACACCTTGTCGACCTGGACCTCCTCTGGCGGCGCCGCGACCTGCGCGGCGTCGGCGCTCACAGCCGATGCCGGTGCGGTCGCGGCGCCCGGTGCGTTCGATGCGCCCGGCGCGAAACCGGCCGCAGCGAGCGCGATCGCGAGGGTCAGGGAGGCTGCGAGGGAGGCGATGAGCAGGGCGGTCTTGTGAAGCATGGCGGTGGACCTCATCGAGGGGTGGGTGATGGATCAACCATGCCGCCGGGCGATGGGACCGCCCTGTGGTCCCGATGAGAAGGTTCAAAGACAGGCCATTCGTCCCTCGACGCGCGAGTCACCCGCCCGTAGGATGCCGAGCGATGCAGATCCTGGTGATCGAGGACGAAGCGAAGATGGCCGCGCTGATCAAGCGCGTCCTGACCGCCGAGCGCCATGTCGTCGATGTCGCGCCCGACGGGTTGACCGGGGCTGCCCTGGCGCAGCGCGGGCCGTATGACGTGATCGTCCTCGACCGGATGCTCCCCGACGTCGACGGGGTGACCCTGCTCCGGCTGCTGCGCTCCAAGGGCCTCGTCACCCCGGTCCTGATGCTGACCGCACTGGGGACCGTCGACGACCGCGTCGGCGGACTCGATGCCGGGGCTGACGACTATCTCCCCAAGCCGTTCGCTTTCGCCGAGCTGATCGCGCGGATCCGGGCGCTTGGACGCCGGTCGGCGGTCGCTCCCGTCCGCCGCCTCCAGGCCGGCGACCTGTCGATCGACGAGCTTCGTCACGTCGCCCAGGTGGGCGACCGGACGGTGGATCTGTCCGCCCGCGAGTTCGCCCTGCTCGGCTATCTGATCCGCCACGTCGGCCAGGTCCTGACCAGACAGCAGATCCTCGACGCGGTCTGGGGGGCGGAGCCCGACGTCTATTCGAACGTCGTCGATCTGTACATCCACTACCTCCGGCGCAAGCTCGGGGAGCTCGGCCGCGCCGACCGGTTGCGAACGGTCCGCGGCGTCGGCTACATGCTCCGGGCCGAGGCCTGACCGCATCCGGATGACCGATCCGACCGCGCGACTGCTCCGCACCACGCGCCGTCGGTTGATCGCGGTCACCCTCGGGCTCATCGCGTTGCTCGTCGTGGGGATCGGTGCGGCCACGGCGTTCGTCGGCCTCCGCGCGCTCGACGCGGACGTGGATCGCGCCCTCGCCGCGAGCGTCGACGGGGCGGTCGCCGCGCTGCACGGCGAGTTGCCCCAGGCGCAGGATGAATCCGACGTCGACGATACCGCCCCGGCCTCGGCGGACACCTTCCTGCTCTATCTCGACGGACACGGAAAGCTCCTTGCGAACCCGTCGCATGTGACGTTGACCGGTCTGCCGGACGCCGCAGCCGTGGCGGCAGCGTCCGGCTCCGTCCAGGATCTCCGGACGATCGATCCGGCGGGAATCGATCTTCGGTTGCTGACCGTGCCTATCGAGGGTTCGAGCGGGGGCCCGCCCGCCGGTTACGTCCAAGGAGGGTTCGTGCTGACCCTCCACGACGCCCAGTCGCGCAGCCTGGTGGCGGCCATCGGGTTGGTCGCGGTCATCGGATTGGTCGGCGCAGCGCTCGTGACCCTCCTGGTCACGGGCGACGCCCTGATCCCGATCCGTCAGTCGTTCGATGCCCAGCGACGGTTCGTGGCCGACGCGTCGCACGAGCTGCGGACGCCGACCGCGCTGATCCGGGCGAACGCAGAGGTGGTAGAACGCGAGGGTCTCGTCGGCGACGAGGGCCGACCCCTCGTGATCGACATCGTCGACGAGTCGGACCGCCTGTCCCACCTGATCGCCGACCTGCTCCAGCTGGCTTCGGCCGACGCGACCGGGCTCGTCCTCGATCGCCAGCCGATCGACCTGGCGGTCGTCGCCGGCGACATGGTGCGTCAAGCCGAGGCACTCGCCGCCGAGCGTGGGGTCGGCGTGCGAGCCATCGGACCGACCCCTGACGGCGGTACCTTCGTGTCGGGCGACCGCGATCGCTTGACCCAGCTCCTGCTCATCCTCCTGGACAACGCGTTCGACCACTCGCCGGCCGGGACGACGGTCGTGGTCGAGGTCCGACGTGCGGGTCGGACGGTCGTCCTCACGGTGGCGGACGAGGGGCCCGGGATCGCCAAGGCCGATCGCGAACGGATCTTCGAACCGTTCTCCCGCCTGCCCGGCGTCGCCCGGGATCGTGCCGGTGGCACGGGTCTCGGGCTGGCGATCGCTCGACGGATCGTGACCGCGCACGACGGCACGATCGGGGTCGATGACGCGCCCAGCGGCGGGGCTCGCTTCGTCGTGACGCTTCCGGCGGTCGGGGCGCCGGCGACGACCGCGCGATCGAGCGGCGGCTGATCCGAGCGGGTCCGTCGGGGCAGGCCAGCCAGCACGCGGGATGGGCGAACTCACATCCGCCCCACACGACGATCACATCGTCGGGTCCCAGGGTCGGATCAGGCCGCGTGCTGGCGAACGACGCCGGCCGCGCGGCCGGCCACAACATCAGGAGAGGAACCCGACCATGGCCTATGTCATCGCCGAGCCGTGCATCGATCGGAGCGACCAGTCGTGCGTCGCCGTCTGTCCGGTCGACTGCATCTCGTCCGACCCCTCGTCCGACCGCAAGTTCTACATCGATCCCGACGGCTGCATCGACTGCGGCTCGTGCGAGACCGCCTGTCCGAACCAGGCGATCTTCCGCGCGGATCAGCTCCCGCCAGCGTGGGCGGCGTTCGCCTGGATCGACGCGACCTGGTATCGCGACCCGGATGCGGCGCGTGACGCCGTGGACGGGGCGGCGTCGGCGGCCTGACGCGATGGCTTCCCTTGTCGAACGCGCGGTCCCGCCGGTCGGGTCCGCCGTCCGTGCCTCAATCGAGCCGAACGCGACGCTCGTGGCGCGGATCGACCTGACGCCGACGGTCGCCCGGTTCGTCATCGGGCCCGACGACGGTGTCAGCCCGTTCGAGCCGGGCCAATACTTCGCTCTCGGCCTGTCGGTCGACGGCCGCCCCCTGCTCCGGCCGTACTCGACCTCGTCAGGTCCGGATGTCCGGACGGAGCTCGAGTTCCTCATCCGGCTCGTGCGCGACGGCGCCTTCACACCGAGGCTGTGGAGGCTCGAGCCCGGGGCACGACTCCGGATCGGACGCGCCAAGGGGCTCTTCACCCTCCGACCCGATGACCCGCGGACCCACCTGTTCGTCGCCACGGGGACGGGATTGGCCCCGTTCGTGTCGATGGTCGGCGCACTCCTGAGCGGCGAGTCGGTCCGCCCGGCGACGCCCCGGGTGCCGAACGGAACGGTGTCCCGGGCGCCGCGGGCTCTCGTCGTCCACGGCGTCTCGCGTCACGACGAGCTCGCCTATCGCGATCGGCTCGAGCGCCTCGCGACGGTGGCGGACGGGGTGCGCTACGAGCCGATCGTCTCGCGGCCCGACGACCCCGCCAATGCGACCTGGGCGGGCCGCACCGGTCGAGTCGCGGCCCAGCTCGACGACGTCTGGGCGGCGCACGACCTCGACCCGACCTCGTGCGTCGCCTACCTCTGCGGCAACCCCGAGATGATCGCGTCGGTCGAGCGGATCCTCATAGCGCGCGGCGTGGCCGGCGACGCGATCGTCAGCGAGCAGTACTGGCCGATGGCCTGAGGCCGAACCGAGGCCCGCCCACCCGTCGTCGGCACGGATCAGCCGATGACGACGCTGACCTCGTCCATGGAGCCGTCGTACCAGTCGCCGCCCTCGGCCTTCGCGCCGATCGACAGCGGCGCCGCGTTGGCCAGGGTCCCGATCTTGGTGGTCTTCTTCCAGACGTGCCCGTCGACCGACATGGCGACGGTGGTGGCGTGCTTCTCGCAGGTGATCGTGTGGTACCTGCCGTCGGCGAGATCCGGGCCGGTCGTCTTCTGCCAGGAGCCGCTCGAGCCCTTGAGGTGGCATCGGGCGATCGACTTCCCGCCGACGTTGACGATCTCGATCTTCCAGTCCCCGCCCTTGGTGGACGTCAGGCCCTTCCGGATGAGGTCGTAGTCCTCGTCTGGCGCCTCATCGAAGGCGACGTGGACGGTGACCACCATGTCGGCCGTCCCGGCGTCGAGGTCGGGGGCGTCGGGCACGACGATGACCGACGACTTGCCGTTGAACCCGTAGCCCATCCCGCTCGAGCCCGCTACGCCGAGCTTGATGTTCTTCATCGTGCCGGCGTGTCCGTGACCGGACGCGTCATGCATGGTCGTCCCGGAGGTTTCGTCCATATGCCAGATCGCCGCGGGGGACGCGCCCAGGACGGTCCCGGCCGTCAGGGCGAACAGCACGAGAACACCGGGCGCGATGAGCGCGGATCGCAAGCGCAACACGATGATGACCCTCCCCCGACCGGACGATGACGCACCAAGGGTACCGAACCCGCGACCCTTCGGTCCACCCGGGCAGGTGTGGAGGCCGACGGGATCGGGCAGGACGCCCGATCCATCGCCCCGGGGAGGTCAGGCCCCCTGCTCGACCTGGTACAGGGTGTGGGCCTCGAGGCCGTGCGCCTCGCGGTGGACCCGGGCCGCCGTCTCGCGGTCCGGGGCGTCGACCAGGCAGAAGACCTTGCCGGCCTCCTCGTCGACCCAGTAATGCCGGTAGTCGACCCCGTACTGGTCCTGGATGGTGACATCGGCCTCGTGCGCCCCGGCGGCATCGCTGGCCTTCACGCCGGGCAGGTCGTGGATATCCATGTAGGTGGGCATCGTGTATCTCCTGGCTCGCGGTCGCTCTCGTCGATCGGTGGCGCCCGCCCCTCCTCCTACGTGCGGATCCCGCGACCGGATCTCGCCACCGCGCCTCCGCTCGACGCTAGAATCCGGCCATGCTCCACGTCGGTTCGATCGTGATCCGGGTCGACGACCTGGCCCGCCAGCGCGAGTTCTGGATGGCGGCGCTGGACTACCTGGCGCGCGAGGAGACGAGCGACGATTTCGCGCTCCTGCGCCCGCGCGACGGTATCGGGCCGAACCTCTCCCTCGACCAGGTCCGGTCCACCGTCCAGGTGCCGCCGCGGATCCACCTCGATCTGTACGCAGAGGATCAGGCCGCCGAGGTGAAGCGTCTGATCGCCCTCGGCGCGACCGAGGTGCACTGGGACAAGCGACCGCCCGATGCCGACTACGTCATCCTGGCGGACCCGGAGGGCAATCGCTTCTGCGTCATCGACGCGGGTTAAGCCCGGCGGTCGGCAGATACTCTTGGTCCGGCACACGGGTGGGGCGCCCGCCCCGCTATGTCCCCGATCGAGGTGATGACGATGCTAGCCGACTCGTTGGCCGTGACGACCGTGGCGGTGACCGATGTGGACCGGGCCAAGCGGTTCTTCGAGGAGCAGGTCGGCCTGACGCTCTTCGACGAGACCCCGGCCGGCTGCCGGTTCGGGGCCGGCCGAGGCTCGCGCCTGTCGGTCCGGCGTGGGCAGCCGAATGTCGGTCAGACGGTGGCGCACTTCGAGGTCGATGACATCGAGGCCGTCATCCGGGATCTGACCTCCCGCGGCGTCGTGTTCGAGGAGTACGAGACGCCGAAGACCGTCGACTTCATCGCCCAGATCGGACCGGCTCGCGGCGCCTGGTTCAAGGACCCCGACGGCAACGTGTTCGGCGTCCGCGAAGGTCCGGTGCCGGAAGGCTGGTAGCAGGCACCGAGGGCAGGCGATGTCCGCCTCGCTGCTTGCCGACGCGTTCGCCCACCACGTCTGGGCCACGATCCGTGTGCTCGATGCGTGCGCGGCGCTCGACGACGGACAGCTGGCGACCACCGTGCCCGGGACGTATGGCTCGATCATCGAGACCCTGCGCCACATCGTCGACGGGGACGTCTTCTACCTCGATGTCCTGCGTGGCGGCGAGCCGGAGCCATTCGACAAGGCGACGAGCGACATCGTGACGCTTCGCACCGTCATGGAGGCGCACGGTGCAGCCTGGCAGCGCCAGGTGGCTGGTGATCCGGATCCCACGGCCGTCGTCGTGGAGTACGAGGACAGCGGCTATGAGACGCACGCGCCGCTCGGGATCCGGCTCGCCCAGGCGCTCTACCACGGGGCCGATCATCGCAGCCAGGTCTGCACGGCGCTCACGAGCCTCGGGGTCGAGCCACCGGCGATCGAGGTGTGGGACTACGCATCGGTGGACGGTCGGATGTTCAGTCGACGGACCGATGCGGCCGAGCCGGGCTCTTGAGTCGTCCTAGGCTGTCGGGCCGGCGGGCACGAAGCCGAGCTGCTGCATCATCGCCATCAGGTCGACGACTCCCCAGTGCTCGCCCACCCGACCGTCGTCGTCGAAACGGAAGATGTCGATGAGCTGCACGTCGACGCTCTTGTCCGTGGCCGGCATGGCCATGAACGCGCCGCGCTGGGTTCCCGTGTAGCGGACCCTCGCTACGACCTTGGTCCCATCCGCGACCACGTCCTCCACGCTCATGCGCAGGTCGGGGAACGCGGCAAGCTGCATCCGGAAGAACGACTTGACGCCGTCCTTCGTCGGGGCGAGCCCGGGCGTCTCTTCGTGCTCGACGAAGTCATCGGCGAGGATGTCGCCGAATGCATCCACCTCTCCGGCGTTGATCAGCTCGTAGAGGCGTCGCGCCGTGGCTGCGTGATCCATGGTCGTGCTCCGCTGACGGGGGTGGGGTCGGGCAAGTCTACGCTGGGGGCGTGGCCGACTGCGCCGAGCGCTCGCTGGCGTCATACGACCCCGCCGCGGCCGACCTGCTCACCTGCCGGATGCTGGACTTCCTCGCCGCGGTCTGACCGGCCTGCGCCCCGGTCACCGATCCGGTGACGCAGGACCGGGAACCATTCCTTCGATCACGACCATCCGCCATTCCCCGGCGCCTTCGCGGATGGTGCGGATCTCGCGATAGTCGGGCGAGTCGTACCACGCCTTCGCTGCGGCGACGGACTTATCGGGCGGCCTGCTCCATGTCGGTCCGGTGGACATCGACCACGACATAGGCAGCCATCTGGCGATGCTACACCTCGGTCCATAGGCTCCCGATCGGTCACGATGCAGGCTCTCGATCGCCACGATGCGATCCGCGGTCGGCGCGTATCGTCGCTTCAGGCGATCCACGGAGACAGGACCTGACAACCTCGACAGCCGACGCATCCGACCTGCGTTCCTCATCGTTCGCGGTCCCCTGGCCTGTGCTCGCGATCGCGGGCCTCATGGTCGTCGGATTGATGGCCGTGTCGGGCGCTTACGGCTTCCACGGCGACGAGATGTACTACGTCGTGGCGGGCCAGCATCCCGCGTTCGGCTACGTCGACCAGCCGCCGCTGACCCCGCTCCTGTCGGCCGCATCGGTGGCGCTGCTCGGCGTGTCGCCGACGGCCGTGCGACTGCTGCCCGCCCTCGAGATGGGGCTCGTCGTGGTCCTCATCGCGCTCATCGCGCGGGACTTGGGTGGATCGCGACGGGCACAGGTCCTCGCGGCGACCACGGCCGCACTGTCCGGCTATCTGGCCGCCGGGCATCTCGACACGACAAGCGAGCCCGACCTGCTCGCCTGGACGGTGATCCTGTGGCTGATCGTCAAGCTCCTCGCGGGCGGCGACCGGCGCCTCTGGCTCGTCGTCGGGGTCGTGGCCGGGATCGGCCTCGAGAACAAGGCCACGATCCTGTTCCTCGGCGCGGGGCTGGCGGCGGGGCTCGTCCTCGACCGGCGCTGGGACGTCGTGCGCTCGCCCTGGGCCTGGGCGGCGGTCGCGATCGCGCTCCTGATCTGGGCGCCGAACCTCGCCTGGCAGGCAGCGAACGGCTGGCCGCAGATCACGATGGCCTCGCAGATCGGCGGGTACGCCGCGGACAATCGCGCCCAGATCGTACCGTTCCTCTGGCTGTTCACGGGACCGCTTCTCTTCGTCGTGAGCATCGCAGGCTGGGCCTGGATGCTGTTCGCGAGGGCGGCCGCGCCGTGGCGGGCGATCGCGATCGCCGCGGTCGTCATCTTGGTCCTGGTCGTGGTCAGCGGCGGCAAGGCCTACTACGGCATCGGCATCGTCGCTCCGTTCATGGCCGCCGGCGGGATCCTCGTCGACCGCTGGCTGGGCCGCGGCCATCATCGCCTTCGGGCCGGGACCTTCATCGCCGCGGCGGCGCTCTCCGGCGCCCTCCTCGTGCTGTTGACCGTGCCCATCCTGCCACCCGCGACGTTCGCCACGAGCTCCCTCCCGGCGGCGGACCCGATCCTGGCCGAGCAGATCGGCTGGCCGCAGTTCGTCGCGACCGTGGAGGGGGTCGTGGCTGCCCTGCCCCCGGACGAGCGCGCCCATGCCGTGATCCTGACCAACGACTACAGCGAGGGGAGTCCGCTCGAGCTGCTCGGCACCGGGTTACCCCCGGTCTACTCGGGCCATAACGCGTTCTGGGACTGGGGACCCCCGCCGGCCGACCGCACGGTCGTGGTGCACGTCGGGGACTGGAGGCCGGAGGACTGGAGTCAGTTCTTCGTCGGCTGTCACGATGTCGCCCACATCGACAACGGACTCGGCCTCGAGAACGGCGAGCAGGGCAAGGCCGTCTCGGTGTGCACCGGGTTGCGTGCGCCCTGGACGACGATCTGGCCGGGCCTCCGCACGATCTCCTGACTCATGCTCGACGCCGAGCGTGATCGCCTACCAGGCGGCCTTGCCCGGGGTCCAGGGGCGGCGTCGCTAGGGCCGGTGCCGGCGAAGGTGGACCAGTGGGAGGGCGATCCCGAGGATCGTCGTGAGCAGGTACAGACCGACGGCAGCCAGGGGCAAGACGGTGGCCACGGCGATCGCGACGACATTCAACGCGATGACGAGCCACCGCCGACGGACCTTCGCCTCCAGGGTCTCGTCGGCGACCCCATCGACAACGAGCGATCGTTCGCTGGCGATGTAGAACATCAGCAGGCTCAGGCAGAGCGACGCCAGAAGCACGTTGACGCCATAGATCACGACCGCGGCTTCGACGTCCGGACTTGATATCCGAGTGACCATCAGGTTCGTCGAGAACGGCAGGACGCCCACGAAGAGCAGCATGAGCAGGTCGATCGCGTAGGCCAGGGTGTCGGCATGCCGCATCAGCTTCGTCATGCCGGCATGGTTGACCCAGATCCCCCCGATGAACACGAAGCTGATCAGGTAGCCGAGGAACTCCTGCCATTGGTCGGCCAGGGCCGGGAGCAAGCGAACGTCGGCGGGCGGGACCGTCAGCTCGAGGACGAGCAGGGTGATGGCGATGGCGAACACGCCGTCGGTGAACGCGTTGAAGCGGTCGAGCGGCAGGACATCGGCGGCGCGGTGGGTGCGACCATGGTCCGGGCGTCCAGCGGACCGATCGGTCGAGGCCTCGTCGGGCTGTCGAACGGGCTCCATGCACGGCATGGTATCCGCCGGCGACGCGACCGATGCGAGGCCCATGATCGTAAGATCCGGTCGATGAGCTTCGACGTGGAGGCGGATGCCTACGACCGCTACATGGGCAGGTACTCGGTTCTCCTTGCCCCGCAACTTGCGGACTTCGCCGGGGTCGGATCCGGCCAACGCGTGCTCGACGTCGGCTGCGGCCCGGGGGCCCTCACGGCAGAGCTGGTCGCGCGAGTCGGGGCGTCCGCCGTCGCAGCCGTCGACCCCTCGGCATCGTTCGTCGCGGCCGCCCGCGAGCGCAATCCCGGCGTGGAGGTCCTCCAGGCGTCCGCCGAGGGACTGCCGTTCCCGGACCTGACGTTCGACGCCGCCCTCGCGCAGCTCGTCGTCCATTTCATGCCGGATCCGGACAGAGGACTGCGCGAGATGGCACGTGTCTCGCGGCGCAGTGGTGTTGTCGCGGCCTGCGTTTGGGACCATGCCGGCGATCAGGGCCCGCTGAGCCTGTTCTGGCGCGAGGCGCGTGCGCTCGACCCGGCGGTCGACGACGAATCCCAGCTTCCGGGTGTCCGCGAGGGCCACCTGGCGGAATTGTTCAAGGCGGCCGGGCTGCACGAGATCGAGGCGACCGTCCTGTGGGCCAGCGTCGAGCACGCGTCGTTCGACGCCTGGTGGGAGCCGTTCACGAGGAGTGTCGGACCCGCGGGCTCCTACCTGGCCGGCCTCAGCGCCGACCGGCAGGTGGAGCTGCGCGAAGGGTGCCGAGCCACGATCCCGACGACCCCGTTCGTGGTCAGCGCTCGGGCCTGGGCGGTTCGCGGGCTGGCCTGAGTCTTCGTCGATCGCGGCCGCCATCTCAGGGAAAGGGCGGTCGGTGCCGCCGATGGTGATTGCGTAATGGCCCAGCGCGGCCTAGCATCGTCGGACGCCTGCCGGCACGCCTCGCCAGGCTCGCACACGTCCCCGTTGAGAGGAGTCCAGATCGATGACCCAAGAGTACGGTCAGACCCTTGCCGCGTTCGTGGTGGACAACGGCAAGCAGTCGCGGCGACTGCTGAAGCGGTTCCAGGAGATCGACGCGGTCGACCCGAACGTCAAGATCGTCGATGCGGCGATCGCCGACCGGACCAGGTTCCGGGTCAAGGTCCACCAGACCACGGATCTCGGCGGCGCGAAGGGTGCCGCCCGTGGTGCCGGGCTCGGGGTCATCGTCGGAGCCATCGTCCTGGGGCCCGCGGGGGCGGTCATCGGCGGCGCGGCCGGCGGGGTCCTGAATGGAGTGCGAAACCGCCTGCACGACATCGGGATCGAAGACAAGTTCATGCGCCAGATCACCAAGGAGGTCGAGAAGGGGAAGAGCGTCCTGTTCATCCTGTATGAAGGGAACTGGTCCGCATCGATCGGGATGATCGAACAGGCCATCACCGCCGAGAAGGCCCTCTTGATCTCGAGCACGCTGCCCCCCAAGACCGAAGCCGCCCTCAAGGCGCTCGTCGATCCGGCCGTCGAGCAGCTCGGCGGCGCCGAGGTCGTCTCGGACTACGAGGTGGAGGTTCCCGAGGAGGCACCGGCTGAGGCTGCCGCGCCGGCCGCGGCGGTGGTGGCGGCGACGGCTGCGGCACCGGCCGCGACGCGCCGACGACCTGACCCAGCTGTCCGGCATCGGGCCAAAGGCCAGCGCCGCGCTGGCGACCGCGGGGATCACGACGTACGCAGGGCTGGCCGAGTCGAACGAGCCGCAACTCAGGCATGCGCTCCACGAGGCGGACATGGTGCCGCCAGCCAATGTGGCGTCCTGGCCGATGCAAGCAAGCTACGCGACCAAGGGCGACTGGCAGGGCCTGAACAAGTACAACAAGCGAGGCTCCGAGCCCAGCCATCGCGGCACGTCCAAGTCGAAAGGGGCCACAGCTGCCGCACCCGACGACCTGACGCAGCTCAATGGCATCGGACCACGGATCTCCATGATCCTGTCCGAGGGCGGTGTGACCACCTACGCAGGGCTCGAGCACACCGAGCCCTCGGAGCTGCGGAAGATCATCGCCGAAGGCGGGGCGCTGCCGCCCTCGAGCCTCGATACGTGGCCGACCCAGGCGTCGTACGCGGCACGGGGCGATTGGCAGGGCCTCGCGACCTACAACAGCCGCAAGTAAGTCGGGAGCGATCCCGCGGTCGCTCGCCACGCCATGACGGAGACCCTCCCGGCGTCGGGGGGGTCTCCTCGTTTCCGCCGTCCTTATCTCGATCGATGCCTGCCCGGCTACCGCGACGGAACCGCCTGCCCGTTGGCGTCCTCGACGACCCGCGAGGCGAGGTCGTCGGCGAGCGAGACGGTCAGATCTCGAGCGGTGAGCTCGCCGGTGCCGGGGAGCGGGATGGGACAGGGCCACGTCTCCACCTTCAGTCGGACCTCGGTGGGCGTTTCCGTGACGTCGGTCAGCCTCGTCCAGCTGCACGGCGCGACCGCGACCCTCACCACGATGGTGCGCTCATCGACGACACCGTACGAGTCCATGTCCGGAACGAGGACGGCCGAGTTCTGCGCCAGAAGCAGGACACCGACAACGACGAGGGTGAGCGCGAGCCAGAACCTACGGGGAACCATGTGTCGACGAGTCGCCTCCTGGTGCAGCCCCGGTCATCAGACGGGGCGCTGCATGAACCTGAGCGAGCCATCCATCGCCCGCGGTCCATCCATGTACGCGAGCATCGGAACGACTCCCGGCATGCTGCCGTCCATCTCCTCTTCTCTTCTGTATCGTTCGCCGCGGTGCCTCACCGTACATCGGACGAGACACCCTTCATGAGTCGGAGGTGGTGCGAGCCGATGCACACCCACGACATCGAGCAGATCGAGGCCACGCATGCCGAGTGAGGCGCTCCTGATCGGGATCGCCACGATCGCCGTCGTCGTGGCCGGTTTCGCGGCGATCGCACCGGGACTCGCGTCGGACAGGGCCGGCTGGACGGTCGGCCAGCGCTTCCGGCTCCGCGGCATCGTGTCGACGAGCTTCAATGTGACGTTCGAGAGCCTCCTGCCCGCGGTGCTCTTCCCCGCTCTCGACGACGTACGAACGACGATCGTGGTCTCGAGCGCCATCGTCTTCGCCTATGCGCTCTTCGTGATCAGCGTCAGAGCTCGACAGTTGATCCAGGCGGGTGTGCCCTGGGTCCGTTGGACATGGTTCGTCGTCGCCTCGGGGATCACTGCCACGACCCTGTTCGGACTCAATGCCCTGGTATTCGCGTCGATCACCGTGTACGCGCTCGCCCTGTGCATCCAGCTGTCCGTGGCCGCGATCAGCTTCTACTCGCTGGCGGCGGGCGCCGAGTGAGGCGGGAAGGAGGCGGGACGCCCGGACGGCCAGTTCAGCTGACGAAGACAGGAGACACCCCATGTCCCGCATCAGACGCTTCGATCACGTCGGCATCACGGTCGCACATCTCGACACGGTGACGGCGTTCTTCGTCGGGCTGGGGTTCGAGATCGAGGGCAGGACGGTCATGGAGGGCGAGTTCGTCGACACCGTCATCGGCATCCCCGACTCTCGAAGCGAGGTCGTCATGCTGCGGCCGCCCGGCGGAGGCACGGGGCTGGAGCTATCGAGCTTCATCCAGCCCGACCACGAACCGGGATCGCCCGACGCCATGTCGACCGAACTGGGGTTGCGCAACGTCATGTTCGAGGTGGACGACCTCGACGCGGTCCTCCACCGGCTGGCCGCGGACGGCTACCGGCTGGTCGGTGGCGTCGGTGAGTACGAGAACATGTGGCGCATGACCTATGTGCGCGGACCCGAGGGGATCATCGTGGCCCTGGCCCAGCGGATCGACTGACCGCGAGCTGCCCCTGCGGAGCCCTCCTTTGGCCAAGTCGACCAGTCACTCGGGAATGGTCCGGTTCCACAACGACTCGGATGGCCTCCTCCGTCGCCGCTTGGGTGACGTCAGGCGGCGTCTGAAAGACCCCGAACCCGAGCGCCGGCAGTTCGACGCCGTATTCAGCGTGAGCTTCGGTTGGGCCGCAAGCATGGTCACTCTCCGTTCGCGCGGTCAGGCGCCATCAAGCTCGGGTGTCTGACCGCCGAGCTCGACGATGCGACCCTTGATCGGCCCGGCGTCCGGGTATTCCTCGTCGTGCGCCAGCCCGATTCCCTGCAATCCGAGTCCTGTGGCTGCAGCGTCGGTCATGAACAGGTAAGGTCGGGCGCCGATCCTGTCGCGCACGGTGTTCTTGAGCAGCCGATGGGCGACGGTCACGGCGGGCCCGAGCAGGTCGCTGCCCGATCCGACCGACTGGCGGACGGCCGGTCCGCGATGGAGGATCGCCTTCAGGTCGAGGTGCGCGACGGCGGGACAGGCGACGCAGACGTGGTCGTGCGCGGGGATCGCCCGTGTCCGGGCGCCGATGAACGCCCGGTACGTCCCGTGGATCGTCTCGAGGACACGATCGCCCTGGCCGTCGAGACCGGCCGCCGGGGCTGCCGCGAAGACGGCATCGCCTTCGAGCTTGACCAGCGCGAGGTCCGGTTTGACGCCTTCGATGACGGAGCCCAGGAGGTCGCCCAGGATCGAATACGCAGCGGGGATGCCGCCGCTGAAGTCGTACCCGTGCTCCTCCTCGACGCCCGACAGGAAGCCGGTATAGCCGGAGATGTCGGCCAGGAAGAGGTATCGCTCGCCTGCGGCGGCCTCCGCCCCGCTCGGATCCGATGGGTTTGCCTGTGCCACGCTGGCGATGATAGCCGCGGTCAGCCCCGGGCGAGAAGGTCGGCCGGGGGGAGGGCGCCTTGGGCAGATTCGGCGCCTCGTCCCGATTGGTGGGCGGAGGTCGTCAGTCCACGTACTGCAGCGGCGTGACCACGAAGTCGTCAGGCAGCTTCACGCCGGTCGAATGGTTCGGGCAGTAGCCCCGGGGGTTCTTGTCGAGGTACTGCTGGTGGTAGTCCTCGGCGTAGTAGAACGGGTACGCCTTGGCGTCGACGATCTCGGTCGTGATCGTGCCGTAGCCCGCCTTCGACAGCTGCGCCTGGTACATCGCCCTTGAGGCCTCGGCGATCGCGCGCTGCTCGTCGGTCGCGATGATGATCGAGCGGTAGCTCGTGCCGACGTCGTTGCCCTGGCGCATGCCCTGGGTCGGGTCGTGGTGCTCCCAGAAGGACTGGAGAAGTTGCTCGTAGGAGATCCGCTCAGGGTCGTAGGCGATGAGGACGACTTCGGCATGGCCGGTCCGACCCGAGCAGACCTCGTTGTAGGTCGGGTTCGGCGTGCTCCCACCGGCGTAACCGACGGCGGTCGTGACGACGCCAGGGAGCTGCCAGAAGTCCTTCTCGTCGCCCCAGAAGCAGCCGAGGCCGAAGAGGGCGGTCCGGGTCCCGGCGGGCCAGGGTCCGGCGAGCGGGGTGCCGAGGATCGTGTGGACGCCCGGCGACATGATCGGATCCGGGCGACCGGGGAGGGCTTCAGCGGGGGAGGGAACGGCCTGAGCCTTGGGACTGCGGAACCACATGCCCGGATGCTACTCCCGATGCGCGAACCGTCGATGTCCTCCGGGCAGCGGTGCGACGCGGACCCCTCGCATCGGCCGGACTGGGCACGTCGATCAGGCGCGTGCCGGCTCGGCCTTCAAGCACGGCCAGCGCGTCACCCAGGGCGCCGATCGCGGCGATGCCTCCGGTCTGACGCACGAACGTCGCCGCTGCCGTCACCTTCGGACCCATCGATCCGGCGGCGAACGAGCCGTCCCGGACGCCGGCCACGGCCGCCTCGATGGTCAGCTCGCTCAGAGCGACCGGCCAGAGGCTGCCCCAGCCGACGCTGACGGACGGTACGTCGGTCAGCAGGAGGAGGGCATCCGCATGCACGCCGACGGCGAGCGTGACCGCGGCGAGGTCCTTGTCGACCACCGCCTCGACACCGGTCAGGACCCCCGACGACGAGCGCCTCACGGGGATCCCACCGCCCCCCGACGCGATCACCAGGACGCCGGCGTCGACGAGGCGGGCGATGCTCGAAGCCTCGACGATCTCGAGCGGCCGAGGGGAAGCGACCACCCGCCGCCAGCCCGACCCATCCGCTGCGACCGTCCAGCCATGCTCGGCGGCGAGGCGCTCGGCGGTCAGCCGGTCGTACATCGGCCCGACCGGTTTCGATGGCGCGTCGAAGGCCGGATCGTCGGCGTCGACGACCGTCTGCGAGAGGACGGCGACGATCGGGCGCCGTCTTGGGTCGTCGGCGAACCGGGCGCTGAGGGCCTGGGCAAGGAGATACCCGATCTGGCCCTGCGACTCAGCGACCAGGACGTCGAGCGGCGGTGGCGGGACCAGGTCGCGCGCGGCATCGGCCTCGATCGACAGGAACCCGACCTGTGGTCCGTTGCCGTGGGTCAGGATCAGCTCGTGACCTCGACCCGCGAGCTCGGCAAGTGCATCGGCGGCCTCGATCAGGTTATGCCGCTGCACCTCCGTCGACCCCGGCTCCCCTCTGCGGATGAGCGCGTTCCCACCGAGGGCGACGACGACCCGGCTCATCCGAGCGAGCGGCCGAGCGGATCGCGGGCGAGCAGCGTGTAGAGGAGGGCGGTCTCGGTGTGCAGGCGGTTCTCGGCCTGGCGCCAGACGCGCGATGCCGGACCGTCGATCACCTCGTCGGTGACCTCCTCGCCTCGATGGGCGGGCAGGCAGTGGAGGTAGATCGCCGCGGGCGATGCCTCGGCCATGATCGACCCATCGACCCGGAAGCCGGCGAACGCGACGCGTCGGGCGTCGCCCTCGCCTTCCTTGCCCATCGACGTCCACACGTCGGAGTAGACGGCCTCGGCCCCATGGGCTGCCTCCTTCGGGTCGTGGGTCAAGACGATCGACCCGCCGGTCTGGATGGCGGCCAGGCGGGCGGCGTCGACGACCGCCGGCGACGGCTCGTAGCCGGGCGGGGTCGCGACGCGCAGCTCGAAGCCCGCGAGCGCGGCCGCCTCGATGAGCGAGTGACAGACGTTGTCGCCGTCGCCGATGAACGCGACGCGGATCCCCTCGAGCGGTCCGAACTCCTCCTCGAGCGTCATCACGTCGGCCAGCGCCTGGCACGGATGGTGCTCGTTGGTGAGGGCATTGATGACGGGGATCGAAGCCGCGTCCGCCAGATCCTCGATCGAGGCCTGGGCGAAGGTCCGCACGGCCAGGGCATCGAGGTACAGCGACAGGGCCCGGGCCGTGTCGGCGATCGACTCGCCCCGCCCGAGCTGGAGCTCGTCGGGACGGAGGACGATCGGCAGCATCCCGAGCATCCACGCCGCGGACTCGAAGCTGACCCGGGTCCTGGTCGACGGCTTGTCGAAGAGCATGCCGATCCGCCGGCCGGCCAGCACGCCCCGGAAGGGATGAGGGTCGAGCTTGAGCCGGCCGGTCAGATCGAGCATCGCCTTGAGCCCGTGAGAGCCCAGGGATGCGAGGGTGAGGAAGTCGTTCGATGGCGGTGCGAACGCGGGAGAGGCGATCGACGAACGCGTCGACAGCTGTGCGGTCATGAGGCACCTCCCACGGCGACCGGCTCGCGGACCGTCCGGACGATCGGCTCGAGGGCGTCCTCGAGGGCGCCGTCGTCGACGGGGACGAGCTCGTAGCGGACCCGGGTGATCGGCTTGTTCAGGGTCAGGACCCGGGTCAGGTCGATCGGCGTCGCCGACAGGACGAGGTCGGCATCGACCGCGTTGAGGGTCGCCTCAAGCTCGGAGATCTGCGCCGGCCCGTAACCCATCGCCGGGACGAGCGGCTCGAGCCCGGGGTAGCGCTCCAGGACTTCGCGGATCGATCCGACGGCGACCGGTCGAGGGTCGACCAACGCGGCGGCTCCGAACCGCCGCGCAGCCACGACGCCGGCGCCGTACGACATGCCGCCGTGGGTCAGGGTCGGGCCGTCCTCGACGACGACGACGCGGCGGCCGGCGATCGGCAGCCCGACGAGGGTCAGATCCGAGCGCGCCGCGACGACGACCGCCGCCGGGTTGAGCGCCTGGACCTCGCTGCGGACCTTGTCGATCGCGCTCTGCTCGGCGGAGTCGATCTTGTTGATGATGACGACGTCGGCCATCCGGATGTTCGTCTCACCGGGATGGAAGTGCTGCTCGTCGTTCGGCCGCAGCGGGTCGACCACGACGATGAACAGGTCGGGCCGGTAGAACGGGAAGTCGTTGTTGCCGCCGTCCCACAGGATGACGTCCGACTCCTCCTCGGCCGCGCGCAGGATGGCCTCGTAGTCGACGCCGGCGTACAGGATGCGACCGGCGTCGAGATGCGGCTCGTACTCCTCGCGCTCCTCGATCGTCGTGTCGTACCGGTCGAGGTCGGCATAGGTCGCGAAGCGCTCGACGCGCTGGGCGACGAGGTCCCCGTAGGGCATCGGATGACGGATGACGACCGGATGGAGTCCGCGGCGGGCGAGCAGGGCGGCGACGTAGCGCGTCGTCTGGCTCTTCCCGGCACCGGTCCGGCTGGCGCCGACGGCGACGACCGGACGGCGACTGCGGATCATCGTCCGGGCGGGCCCGAGGAGGGTGAAGTCGGCTCCGGCGGCCAGCGCCCGCGATGCGGCGTGCATGACCGTCTCGTGGCTCACGTCGCTATAGGCGAACACGACCCTCGCGACCTCGCGTTCGCGGACGATCGTCTCGAGCTCCGCTTCCGGCAGGATCGGGATCCCGTCCGGATAGCCGGGACCGGCGAGCTCCGTCGGATACCGGCGCCCGGCGATGCCGGGGATCTGCGTCGCGGTGAACGCCACCACCTCGACGGTCGGATCGGCGCGGAAGACGACGTTGAAATCGTGGAAGTCGCGGCCGGCCGCGCCCATGATCAGGACTCGCTCTCGCTCCATGTCAGCGATCTCCTCAGGCTCGAAGGCGGTGGGGTCGGCTCGATCAGCGGCTCGCCCGGGACACGTAGTCGCGGCTCGGCGCGTTGACCTTTCGGTCGTCGAGCACCCAGGTCAGGTCGGCCTGGACGGCGATGACCCCCGGGGCGGCGGCCACGAGGCGCTCGATCATCTCGGCGGTCGAGCGCGTGTCGGCACGTCCGCTGATCCGGACGACGCCCTCGCTCACCCCGATGTCGAACAGCTCAGGGTCGACGAGGAGGTGCCGGAGCAGGACCTCGGACCGGACGGTGTGGGCGATCTGGTCGTCGGTGCGCACGTAGGCGCGAACGAGGTCGGCACGCGTGACGATCCCGATGAGGACACCGTCGTCCGTGACCGGGAGCCGGTTGACGCCGCGGTCGACCATGATCGCCGCAGCGGTGGTCAGCGAGGCCTGCGGATCGATCGTCACCGCGGGCGAGCTCATCGCCTCGCCAGCGGTCGTCGCGTGGATCTTGGCCAGCCCGTCCTTCGTCTCCTGCGACTCCCCACGGACGCGAGCCCCGCGTCGGCGACGAAGCGCGGTCTCCCCCTGCTCCTTGATGATCAGGTCGGCCTCGGACACGACGCCGACGACGCGGCCGTCGTCGTTGACGACCGGGAGGCCGCTGATCCCCCGGCCGACCAGGATCCGGGCGACTTCCTTGAGCGAGGTCTCCGGCTTCACCGAGGCCACGGTCCCGGTCATGACATCGTGGACGGTCATCATGGCGTTCCAACCCTTCAACGAGCGAGCATGCGTCGATCCGTGCCGCGCATGCGTGTCGATCTGCCTCGAGCATGTGCGTCCGTCGAGACGGCAGACAGGGTCGAAGGTCACCTTGCGACGGGCGGTGCGTCCCATCGCCCGTTCGGCCCGGGACGAGCGTGCCGCTCGGCCCTCGCGATCCTTCCTCGGGCAGGCCACCATACGAACGAAACCGTCATCGGGGCATGTCATGCAGCATCCGTCAGCCATCGTCATCGACCCGCCGAACGCCGCGGTCCGGCTCAGCGACCTCGGCTTCCTCGCCGAGTCGGATCTGCCCGACCGGCCGGGTCCGGCGTATCTCCTCATCGCCCTCCGGGAGAAGCCGTCGCTCCGCCACTACGACCCGGAGACGGTCGAGTACTGGATCACTTCCGGTGGGCGCGGCACCCGGGCGAGCGTGACCTATGCCAGCCGGATGCCGATCGAGGCCGACTTCTCCTGGGGCCTGATCCGGATCGTCGATCGGCTGTCCGTGTCCAACGAGTACCTGACCTTCGGCGGTCACCTGTCGGCGGCGTCGATCGGTGGGATGTCGGTGATGGTCTTCTCCTCCCCGGCCCCGCTGCTGCGGCGCGGCGGCCACTCGCAGGGGTGGGACGAGGGTGCCGAGGACCTCGGCGCGTATTTCGCCCGGCTGCTGGTCGCGGTGGATTACGCGCCCGGCTTCGAGGGCGTGGTGGCTCGGGCGGACCCGGTCACGCGCTACGCGTCGTTCATCGACGATCTGGCCGAGCGCTACCGGGCCAGCCAGCCGCTCCGGACCACCCACGCCGACCTGTGGCGCCTCCTCCAGGTCGAGGAGGCCCGGCTGCGACGCGACCTGCCGGCCGAATGGGTAGCGGGGACGGCCCTCCGGGCCGGCGCGAGGATCGACCGCTAGAGCCCGTCAGATCGTCGTGTTCGCGACCGCGAGGTTGAGTTCGGTCACCGAGCGGAGACGGGCCGCCTGGGCCGGATCGAGCCGGCCGCACACGCGATCCCAATGGATCGCGACCTCGTCGCCGGCCAGCAGGCGGTCGCCGAACGAGGCCCCGTCCGGCGGCGACAGGTGGATCGGACGCGGTGGGCCGAGGTGGAGCTGCCCGTCCCGGAGCTCGAGCGGCGGAACCTCGACGTCGAGCACGCCTGGGCCGACCGCGACGACCCGTCCCGGCCGGACGAGGCAGCGCTCAAGGGCGCCGATGAGATCCGTCGGCAGGCTACCGCGCATCATCCCGATCCTGGGCAGGATCTCGAGGACGTGGAAGCTGTGGTGGACCGCCGAGGCGCCCTCGGCCTTCGCCTCCAGCCAGCCCCACTCGCGCGGCCGGGTCCGCGACCGGAAACGCTCGGTGAGGTCATCGTGGCGGGCTCGTGGCCCGACCCGCGCCAGCAGGTCGTTCCCGAGCCAGTACGCCTCGACCACCCGGGAGTCGAGCGGATCGGCGACGCCGTTCTCGGCGGCGATCAGCTCGAGGTAGGGATAGGCGCCCTCGAACTGCTGGGCGATCCGGACGAGCTCGGGATCGCTCAGGCCCGTTCGGACGCGGTCGGGAAGCGTCTCCCCGGACTCCGGCCCGCACAGGCCGAGCTGGTTCGGTGGGAAGGCGAACCGAGCGAACAGGAGCGGTCCCGGCAGCCACGACCCGACCGCGCCGGCGCGGTCGCGGGCGGGTGTCGACCCCTCGTCCGCGGGTGTGAGCGGGCCGATCATCGGGTGCCTATCGGGTGGACTCGGCGACGGGCGCCGTCCGTGCCCGGCGGACGGCCGCGACCATGACCAGTCCGATGCCGATGGCCATGAGGGCGAGGCCCGCCTCGACCGCCGGTGCCGGGATCGTGCCCGTCCGGAGTGCCGCGAGGACGCCGGTCACGAGCGCGCCGCCGACCAGGACCGAGGTCACCAGGCTGGCGGGGGCCCGCTGGAGCGCGGCGTACCAGGTCGTGACGTAGCCGAGCAGGAGGAGGCCGGTCAGGGCGACGATCGACCACTGATGGAGGGTGAAGGCGACGATCGCGCCGGTCCGACCCGACACCACGAGGAACCCGATGATGACGACCGCGCCGAGCGCCATCCGCGACGTCGTCGCGAGCCGGACACTCACCCCTTCTCGACCGAGCAGCCGCCGTGCCACGATCACCTCGACCGACCAGAGCAGCGTCGCGACGAGGATCATCGCCTCTGCGGGGCCGGCCCCGATCGCGCCGGTCGGGCCGATGAGCAGCGTGCCCGCCAGGAGGGCGACGATCGCGACCAGCTGGGCGATCCCGAGTGACTCGCCCAGGAACACGATGGCCAGGGCGGCGACCCAGATGAACATCGTCTTCTGGATAAGGCCCGCTCCTGGGCCGGTAGCGGCCGCCAGGCCGCTGAAGAACAGGATGAACGGGATGCTCCCGCCGATGACCGCAAGGGCGAGCAGCCCGGTCGACCGCCGCCGGTCGAGGGCCCGGACCTCGTGGGCACCGCCCGTCGCCAGGAGGATCCCGAGGAGGACGAGACCGACCAGGGCGTTCCTCGCTCCGGTCAGCGCGACCGGGTCGTTGAACTCCTTCACGACGAGCCCGTTGACGAAGATGGAGACGCCCGAGATGCATGCCGTGGCTGCGGCCAGCCCGATGCCCCATCCGGTCGTGCGCGGGAGCCTCATCGCGTTCCTCCTAGGGTGTCGTGTCTGCGTAGCGGGACCGCAGCCGGTGAGCCGGCCGGCGGAAGCCCGATGATCTCGAGGGCGTCCCGGTCCTCCGGGTCGACCCGCCCGAGGACGGTCCCGAGACCGACCAGGACGAGGTCACCCGGCGCGAGATCCGGGATCATCAGTGACATCGCCCGGCGCCGCATGCCGCCGTCGAGATCGACGACCGCCTGGCCGTCCTCGACCGCGACGACCCGCCCGATCGACGTCTGGCACATGTCAGGCCTCGACCTCGGCAACCGAGCAGGTCGCCGCGCCGTGGGTGGCGAGGCAGCGGAGCTCGGACGCGATGGCCTCGCGGTAGGCGGGGATGGCCGCCCGGACCACCCGGGACAGCGGCGTGCCATAGCCGAACCGGTGCCCGGCGAGGCCGATGAAGGCCCCCGCGACGGGCTCGTCCCGGACGATCCCGGCCAGGGCGACCACGAGGTGGATCGGGAGCTCGTGCGACGAACGCGGCGTGAACGTCGGACGCTCGGTCAGCTCGCGCAGGGTCAGCCGCACGATCTCGCCGGGCTCCGGACCGGCGACCGCGTCGAGGATGACGCACTCGACGCCGGGCGGCAGGTCGACCAGGTCTTCGACCCGCAGCTCGAGACAGCGACGGACCTCGAGGTCCTTCTGGATGTCGGGCGGCAGGGTCGGCAGGAGGGTCGCCACGGTGGCCAACGCGACCCCGTCGTCCCCGCGATCGGCGTTCCCGCAGACGATGATCCGGACGGTCGGGGCCGGGAGATGGCCGCTCACGATGTCGCCTCCACGGTCAGGTCCAGGAAGTGGGTCGCACACGAGATGCACGGGTCGTAGCTCCGGATGAGCTGCTCCAGTCGATGCGTCGCGACGTCGTGCGGCTCGTCGAGGATCGACGGCGCGAACGAGGTCATGTCGGCCTCGATGGCGGCCTGGTTCTGGCTGGTCGGCGGGACGATCCTGGCCGACGCGACCCGGCCGCGCTCGTCGAGCTCGTAGTGGTGGAACAGCAGGCCCCGCGGCGCCTCGGTCGCCCACGAGGCCGTACCGGCGCTGGGGGTCCACGGCTCGGTGGCACGTTCGGGCGCGACGTAGCCGTCGACGATGTCGAGCGCCTCGGCGACCGCGTGGACGAGCTCGATCGCCCGCGCCGCGATGCTCCAGTACGGGTTGCGTCGGATCGCGTCGGCCAGTCCGATCCGGTCGAGCGCGGCGTGCGCCGTCGGATGGAGCTGGTCCGCAGCGAGGGTGATCCGGGCGGCCGGGCCCAGCAGGTATGGCACGCGGTCGCCCATGTGCGCCTGGAGGGCGTGGGACCAGGGGACCTGCTCCTCGTGGAAGGCCGTCTCCCAGTCCGTCGGCGCGAGGTCGAGCCCGTCCGACGAGACGATCCGTCCGTCGTTCATCGGGTACTCCGTCGGATGACGGAGCGAGACGAAGCGCTCCTCGCGTTCGAAGTCCGGGGCGACGAAGCTCGCGACCCAATCGACGGTCGCCAGGGCGTGATCCAGGGCTGCGTCGAGGTCCGGACGGAGGGCCTGGAGCTCGCGCCTGGTCGGCACCTTCGAGAAGCCGCCGACGCGCACGCTCACCGGATGGATGGGTCGCCCGCCGAGGACCGCCACGATCCGGTTGCCGGCCTTCTTGAGCGCCAGCCCGCGTTCGACCGCGGCACGATCGAGGTTCGCGAGCTCGACGGCGTTGGCACAACCCAGGAAGTCGGGCGCATGGAGCAGGTAGACGTGGAGCGCATGGCTCTCGATCCACTCGCCGCAGTAGAGCAGGCGACGGAGCGTCCGGACGGACGGCTCGATCGCGACCCCGCCCAGGTCCTCGAAAGCGTGGACCGCCGACATCTGGTACGCGACCGGGCAGATGCCGCAGATGCGGGCGACGATGTCGAGCACCTCGTTCGGCGTCCGCCCGACGACCAGCCGTTCGAAGTAGCGCGGCGCCTCGAAGATCGCCAGCTGCAATTCGATCACCTGTCCGTCGCGGACCACCAGCCGGAGCGAACCCTCGCCCTCGACCCGGGTGATGCCCTGGACATCGAACCGCTGCTCACCGGTCGTCACGTGGGTCCCGTGCATCAGGAGGCCTCCCCGCTGTCACTGGCGATGGGGGGTCCGCCCAGGCTGTCGATGACGCTGCGGAAGGGCGGGGCGTAGGCCGTGAACCCCGAGAAGAGCCGCGCCGTGTCGGCATCGCTGCGCCCGTCCCGGCCGAACCAGCGGGCCAGGCTCGGGGCGTTCGCCGCCTCACGCGGCCCGAAGCAGCCGTAGCACCCGCGTGCATAGGCCGGACAGAGCGCTCCGCATCCGGTGTGGGTGACCGGCCCGAGGCACGGCCCGTTGCCGGTGACCAGGACGCAGACCGTGCCGCGCCGCTTGCACTCGAGGCAGACCGACTCGTCGGGCAGTTGCGGACGCCGGCCGACGGTCAGGGCGGTGAGCAGCTCGAGGAGCTGGCCCGGGTCGATCGGGCAGCCTCGCAGCTCGGCGTCGACCGCGACGTGGTCGGAGATCGGCGTGGAGGTCGCCAGGGACTCGACGTATTCGGGATGGGCATAGACGGCCGCGCGATAGGCGTCGTGGTCGGCCCAGTTGCGGAGGGCCTGGATGCCGCCGGCCGTAGCGCAGGCGCCGATCGTCACCAGCAGCGGGGTCTCGCGCCGGATGCGGACGATCTCCTCGGCCTGCTCAGGGGTGCTGATCGAGCCCTCGACCAGGACGATGTCGAACGGACCCGAGGATCGGTACGAGGACGCCTCGGCGAACTCGACGAGGTCGAACCGCACCAGGAGGTCCAGCAGATGGTCCTCGAGATCGAGGATCGTCAACTGGCAGCCGTCGCACGACGCGAACTTCATGATGCCGAGCCGAGGTCGCGACGCGATCGTGGCTCGCACGGCGCCGGTCATCACAATCCCTCCCGTCCGAAGGCCGGGCCCATCTCGGCGAGCGAGAACACCGGGCCGTCGCGGCAGACGAACGACTTGCCGAGCTGGCAGTGGCCGCACAGCCCGACGCCGCACTCCATGTGGCGCTCGAGCGTGACGAAGATCCGGTCGTCCGTGACGCCGCGGTCGCGGAGGACATCGACGGTGGCCGTCATCATCCGCTCGGGTCCGCACACGAAGGCCACGGCATTCGGACCGTCCAGGTGCCCCTGGTCGAACAATCCGGTCACGACCCCGACCCGTCCGAACCAGTCGGGTCCGGCGCGATCGACGATCTGGCCGACATCCAGGTCCGGGCGGGCGGCAAGCTCGGACAGCTCCTCGACGTACAACCGGTCGGCGGGGCTTCGAGCCCCGTAGAGGAGCCGGATCTCACGGAACCGCGTCCGGTCGGCGAGGAGAGCGTCCACGAGCGGACGAAGCGGCGCGAGGCCGATCCCGCCGGTCACGATGACGACGTCGTGTCCCTCGGCGGCATCCACCGGCCAGCCACGGCCCATCGGTCCGCGCAGCCCGACCGAGTCGCCGCGGCGGAGCCCGCACAGAGCCCGGGTCGCTGCGCCGGCTGCCCGGATGGTCAGCTCGAGCCCATCGCGATGGAAGCGCGATACGGAGATCGGCGCCGCCGAGAAGGCAGGCAGCGCGGCCATCACGAACTGACCCGGGCGTCCGGCCAGCAGGTCGGGATCCGAAGTGTCGAAGCGGAGGGTGACCGTGTCGACGGTCTCGCGTCGCCGCTCGGCGACGAACGTCCGGGCGTAGGTCGGGGGCAGCTCCTCGATGGCCGGCAGCGGGATCGTGGCCGTCAGGAGGGCCGCGCTCGCGGCCGGCTGGACCGGCTCGATCGTCGCTCGCGTCCGACTCGGTGGTCGCGACCGCGGTCGCCTCGAGGGCGGGCGGCGGCGGGCGACGGCCATCAGCTCGGCGCGGACGTCGATCCCGACCGGACACCAGGTGATGCACCGTCCGCAGCCGACACAACCGGACATCCCGAACTGGTCCCACCACGTCGCGAACTTGTGGGTCAGCCACTGGCGGTAGCGATCCTGGACCCGCGGCCGGAAGTTGCCACCGGCGACCTTGGAGAAGCCGAGGGTGAAGCAGCTGTCCCACGTCCGCTCGGCGGTCGCCTCGAACCCGTCGAGATCGGAGACCTGGGTGACGCCGGTGCAGAAGCAGGTCGGGCAGACCAGGGTGCAGTTGGCGCAGGCCAGGCACCGCTCGGCGATCTCGGCCCACTGCGGGCTCTCGGCGGCCGCGATGAGACGAGCGGGCAGGCCGGCGGTCGGGACCGGGTCGCCCATCCGCTCGCGCGCGGCGGCGACCGCATCCTGGGCGGCGGTCGTGCGACCCGGATCGGCCGCGGTCAGCTCGAGGCGCTCCAGCAGCCGTTCGCCGGCGGGCGAGCCGGCGCGGACGACGAAGCCGTCGTCGAGCTCGGTCATGGCCAGGTCGAACCCGGTGGTGACCTCGGGCCCGGTGCCCATCGACGTGCAGAAGCAGGTGTCCGCGGGCGTCACGCACTCGACGGCGATGATCAGGGCGGCAGCCCGGCGGGCGGCATAGTCGCGGTCCACCGCGGGGCCGCGGGCGAGCACGGCGTCCTGCGTCAGGAGGGCGGCGATCTCGCAGCCGCGAACGCCGAGGAAGGCGACCGGCGGCGCGGCGGGGAGCGCGTCCTCGAAGGTGACCTGACCGTTGACCCGGCGCCCGATCGTGAGCGGCACCCGGGGCGGGAAGGTCTCGTGCTTCCACGAGGTCGGTCCGACGGCGTAGTCGAACTGGCGTTCCGTCCCCGTCTCGCGCAGCCGGTACGAACCGGGTGCCTGGTCGGCGGTCCAGCCGGCCGGCAGGTCCGAGGCGTGGTGGATCTCGTCATAGACGACCGCACCCTGGCTGACGGTGGGTCCGATGACCCGCCGTCCGTCGGCGACGAGCAGGTCGAGGAGTCGGTCGAGTCCGGCCCGCGGCAGGAAGCCGGGCACGGCGGCGGAGGTCATCACCATGGTTCGTCTCGATGCTGGGAGAAGAGGTCGAGCAGCTGCATCCGGGTCCCGGTCAGCCGAGCGGCGAGCGCCTCGAGGAGGGAGCGGTAGACGGCCGCGGCCAGGACCGGGTCGGCGTCGAGCTCGGTCCGCAGCGCGGCACCGTCGAGCAGCATGAGGTCGGTCGGGACGACGGCGATCACCGTCGACGTCGAGCGATGCGGCGGCACGACCGCCGACCAGCCGATGATCTCGCCGGCCTCGACCGTCAGGACCGTGGTCATGCCCCGCTCCGGGACGCGCAGGCGGAGGGCGACCCGACCCTGGACCACGATCCCGAGGTCTCGCGTGAGGTCTCCCTCGCGCAGGATCTCGGCACCCGCCTCATACGAGGCCGAGCGCGCATGCGCCTGGAGGCGGCCGAGCTCCGCCTCGGGCAGGCGGGCACCGAACCAGGTGTCACGGAGCGCGCCGGACTGGGATCCGCTGACCATCGGGAACCTCCCTTTCGACGTCAACGGTAGGTACCCGCCGGCGCGCGGCCGCGTGCCGTTCGGCCCCTAAGGCGCAGCCAGACGTCACTCGGGAGGGACGATGGAGCCGTTGCCGACGGGAGCGGGATCAGGGCCGGCTCGCGACCTCGGAGGCGTCGACGAGCATGGGCAGCAGATCGCTCACCGAGACCACCCCGATGGGCGTCGTCTCGTCGTCCGCGACGATGACGAGGCGATGGATGCCGTGAAGCTTCATCCGTCGCGCCGCGTCCACCAACGATGTGTCGGCATGGGCGATCACCGCCTGGCGACTCATGACGTGCCGGGCCGTGTACCCGCTCCACAGCCGCGCCCCGTGTCCGGACGATACCGCGGCGCGGATCAGATCCGTATGGCTGACCACCCCGACGAGGACGCCGTCGGCATCGATCACCGGCAGGCCGCACAGGTCGTTCTCGGCCAGGAGCTCCGCGACCTCCTCGAGCGAGGTATCGGCGCGGACGACCACGGGGAACGGGGTCATGACCGATCCGACCGGGACCGGCTGACCGGACCGCGTCGGCGGTCGCTGGATGGTCATGTCGCCATCCTCTGCCCACCCGTACCTCACCGCATCGGTCCGCCGGCACCATCGGACGTGACGTTCGGCCCTTGCCGCGATGGGCGTGGCCCGTGACCATCGGGACGGGCCGGATGGCACGTCGCAGTCGTGACTTGGGGCCGGTGTGCTCGAGTGCGT
Source organism: uncultured Chloroflexia bacterium (assembly GCA_963744115.1). GTDB lineage: Bacteria > Chloroflexota > Limnocylindria > Limnocylindrales > CSP1-4 > Chersky-267. The sequence goes on from CAVUSI010000003.1 coordinate 700,938, forward strand.
CCCGGCGCAGGCTCAGGTCCGGACATCGACCTGAAGGTCGGTTCCCGCCGGAAAGGAGCAGAGTCACATGAAGAGGATCCTGCTGGCCTACGACGGCTCCGAGCCCGCGCTCAAGGCGCTCGCCACGGCGGCCGACCTGGCCAAGAAGTTCGAGGCGACGGTGACCGTCGTCAGCGTCGTGCCGGTCCACCCGGGCCGTGCACCCATCGATCCGTGGGACGACACCGCCGTCCACAAGACCCAGCTCAAGGAGGCGGGTGAGGCCCTGCGCCAGCTCGGGATCGAAGCCGAGCTGCTCGAGCCGGCCGGTGACCCGGCGGCCACGATCGAGAAGATCGCCGCGAAGGGCGAGTTCGACACGATCGTCGTCGGTGCCCGAGGGCTGAACTCGATCGAGCGCTTCCTCCAGGGAAGCGTCTCCGAGCACATCGCGACGCACGCACAGACCACGGTGGTCATCGCCCGCTGACGGTCCCCGGAGGAGGACGACGGGCCGTCCGAGCCGGCGAGAGCCACTCGGGCGGCCTGTCCATGTCCGGACGGTCAGCGGGCGCGACCTGCTTCAGCGCGGCGCGACCTCGTTCAGCGCGGCGCGACCTCGTTCAGCGCGGCGCGACCTCGTGACGTTCGGAGCGATCGCCGTCGCCGGCGAGGTCGAGCGCGGTCCGGCGCGGGGCCTCGTCGCCCTCGAGCTCCCGGAGCAACGCGACCAGCTGGCGGTCGGTCAGCCGTGACGACCGTCGCCCCGCGACGTGGCGAACGCGGTGGTGCTCGGCATCCGAGGCCCGGATGGACTTGACGAGGTGCTCATGGGTGGTCCCCGGCCCGAGGACGGTCAGGTCGGCGTCCTCCGGCAGCCGGTGGGTGACATCCTTCATGAACCGGCTGCGATACTCGTGTCGCCGCGACTCCTCGGCGTCCTGTGACCGACCGCCGCCGTGGCGGATCGCCGGATCGTGACGGAGGTGTCCACCGGATTCGGAGTGGTCCGGGACGTCGGACGTCACGCGCTCGATCCGAGCCTGTTCGTCCTCCCATCGGACGACGATGGCCGCCTGAGAGTCGATCCAGACCAGGGCATGGGGGCGTTCCGTGTCGGGCGATGTGCGGAGGTCGGCGTCCATCTCATCGTGCCTCCAGGGCAGTGCCTAGTGCGACGAGTCTCGGACCCGCAGCGCGGCGTCGCAACGGCCATCGGATGTCTTGGTGAGAGCCGAACGGCCCGACCGAGTCGAACCCCGCCGGCCGGCTCCCGGCGCGGTCGCCCTCGTCGCGCGGTTCCCGGGCCGGTCCGCTAGCTCTGCTCGGCCCGGGCGATCAGCGCCTTGGCGGCGTCGATCGGGATCGCGAACCCGAGTCCCGCGGCACTGGTCGACGTCGCGGTGTTGACCGCGATGACCTGGCCGGCGGCGTCGACGAGGGGTCCACCGCTGTTGCCGGGATTGATCGCCGCGTCCGTCTGGATGAGGTGACTCAGATCGGTCGGCCGACCGGTCACCTCGTTCCGCACGGTGATCTGCCGGTCGAGACCGGAGACGATCCCCTTGGTGACCGTCTCGGTGTACGTCCCGAGCGGGCTTCCGATCGCGAGGACCGAGGCGCCGACCTGCACGGACGACGAGTCACCCAGCTTGGCGGGCGTCAGGCCGCTGGTCTCCACCTTGATCACGGCCAGATCCGCCGTCGCATCGTCCACGACGAGGCTGGCATCGAGGACGCGGCCGTCCTGGAACGTCACGGTCAGCCCGCCGCCGCCCGCCACGACGTGATCATTGGTCAGGATGAGGCCGTCGGCGGTCAGGACGATGCCGGTCCCGACGCCGCTTGACCGGCCGGCGGAGATCGTGATCGTGACCACCGAGGCCTGGACCGAGGCGACGATCGCCGGATCGTCCTGCGGGTCGGCCGCGATCGCCAGGGCGGCCGCGGTGGTCGAGGCCGCCGGAGCCGCCGTGCCACTCGGCACGGCCTGGCCGACCGGGAGGACCGACGCCAGGGCGAACGTCGACGCGCAGGCGATCGCCGCCGACAGGACGGACGCTCCGATGACCGTTCGAACGGTCGAGCGGTCCGCCCTCACTGGACCGTGCCTGCGCAGTCGTAGACCGTGGTCGAGCCGGAGCCCGTGTCGGCCACCGAGCAGGTCGAGGTGATCCAGGCGTTCCGCTCGCTCGCCACGCCGGCGTCGCCGCCCGGACCACCGAAGCCGCCCGGACCACCACCGCCGAGGATGACGAAGCGGAGCTGGCCCGACGCGATGTACCCCTGGAGCTCGGCCAGCGTCGGTGCCGGATCGGAGCCGGAGAACCCGCCCATCGCCATCACCGGCTGGCCGGTCGACAGCTCGATCGAGCCGGCGGTCCCCGACGAGACGGTCGCGACGAGCCAGGTCGCCGCACCCTGGTTGGCCACGAGGTAGTCCACGGTGGCCTGGTCGACCCCGCCCCCGCCGAAGCCGCCGCCGCCAGCGAAGCCGCCGCCGAAGCCACCACCACCGAGCGCGGCGCCGCCGTTCGGCGGTCCGCCGTTGCCACCGCCGCCCCCGAACCCGCCCCCGCCGGCGACCGCCGGTCCAGCCGACGGGTCGCCGCCGCTGTGGGCCGAGGCCACCGTGTCAAGGCCGTACGCGAGCGGGCCTGCGAGCAGGACGGCGACGGCCAGGGCCGCGGCCGCCAGCGCCGGTCGCCGACCGGTCGAGATCGTCGGGAACGCGAGCATGACCGAAGCGCTGACACCCACGATGAGCACCCCGATCCCCAGGCCGGGGGCGAAGGTGGGCGTCCGCTCGAGGAGCTGCCAGGACCAGACCGCCGAGGCCAGCACCGCGCCGGCCAGGGCGAGCCCGCCGAACCGGGTCCGCTCACGCAGCTTCCACATGTCGATCGCGCCGGCTCCGACGAGCGCTGCGATCGCGGGCGCGAGGGCCACCGCGTAGTAGGTGTGGACGATGCCCGACATGAAGCTGAACACGAGCGCGGTCACGATGAACCAGCCGCCCCACATCAGGTAGGCCGCGCGAGGGAGGTCCGTCCGAGGGACGCGCAACCGGGTCAGCAGCCCGGTCGCCAGGCCGACCAGCGCGAACGGGATGAACCAGCTGATCTGGCCACCGAACGCGGCGTTGAACAGGCGGAGGATACCCACCGTCCCGGAGAAGTTGGCTCCGCCCCCGCCGCCGCCCGGCCCGCTCGCGCCGAAGATCCGGCCGAGCCCGTCATAGCCGAGCAGCAGCTGGATCGCGGAATCGGTCGTGCTTCCGCCGATGTACGGCCGCAGGCTCGTCGGGATGAGCTCGACCACGATGACCCACGACAGGCTCGTCACGAGGACGGTCACGGCGGCGACCACCAGTCCGACGATCCGGCGCCGGATGCCGCCCGGGGCGGCGACCGCGTAGGTCAGCGCGAATGCCGGCAGGACGAGATACGCCTGGAGGTACTTGGCGTCGAAGCCGAGACCCACGAACGCCGCCGCGAGGATCACCCAGCGCAGGCGCCCGGTCTCGAGGGCGCGGATGAACGAGGCACCCGCCGCGACCAGCAGCAGGGTCAGGATCGCGTCCGGGTTGTTGTAGCGGAAGATGAGGACGCTGACCGGGGTCATGGCCATGACCACGCCGGCGATCGTCGCGGCGGCCGGCCCGAACGAGCGCCGGACGGCGGCATACAGCACAACGACCGTCGCGATCCCGGCCACCGCCTGGGGCAGAAGGACGCTCCAGGAGCTCAGGCCGAAGATCCGGACCGACAGGCCCAGGATCATCGTGCCGAGCGGCGGCTTGTCGACGGTGATGAAGTTCGCGGCGTCGAAGGAGCCGAAGAACCAGGCGGCCCAGCTCTGCGACGCGGCCAGGGCGGCGGCCGAGTAGTACGTGTTGGCATAGCCGCTGACCGCCAGCCCCCACAGGTAGAGGACGGCTGCGAGGAGGGTCATCCCGAGGAACGCGGGTCGGATCCAGGCCGCCTGGTCGAGCGGGCCGAGGATCGCCCGGGCGATCGGGTTCCGGGTGTCGTCACCGACGTCGGGCAGCCCGAGCGCGGGTCGTGCGATGGAGGTCATCGAGTGGCTCCTTCAGGGCCAGCCTGAGGGCGAGCCTCGGCAGTGTACGGGCGATCGATCCACGACCGCAGGAGGATGAACCGGACGACCGTGGCCAGCGCGCTCGCAGTGACCACGACGGCCAACTCGATCGCGAGTGCCGGCCGCCGGCGCCAGGGCCTGGAGCAGGCCGACCGCGCCGGTCGTGATCGCCAGGGCGACCCCGAAGGCGACGAGCCCGGCGGCCTGGTCGGTCATGAACCCATCGCGCCCGCGGACGTCGAACGTCAGGCGACGGTTGGCAGCGGTGTTGGCCACCGCCGTCAGCGCGAGGGCGACGAGGTTGGCGAGGACCGGCGAGGTGGTCGTACGCAGGAGGCTGTACAGCGCGATGTAGGCCACCGTGCTGATCACGCCGATCGCGGCGAACGAGGCGACCTGGCGGGTCGTCCTGGATGAACCGGCGAGCCGGTCGCGCAGCAGCCGGGCGACGCCGCGGAGGTCCGCCGTCGCCGTCGAGGCGATGTCGACGCTCGAGCCGGGGTCGTCCACCCAGTCGACGGGGACCTCGTGGATCCGCATGCCCGCACGTTCGGCCAGGACGAGGAGCTCGGTGTCGAAGAACCAGGCGTCATCGCGGACGCTCGGCAACAGGCGCCGGGCAGCATCCGCCCGGATCGCCTTGAAGCCGCACTGCGCGTCGCGGAACCTCGTCCGCAGGACCGTCCGGAGGATGAGGTTGTAGGAGCGCGAGATGAACTCGCGCTTCGGTCCGCGCACGACCCGGGAACCCGGGGCGAGGCGGCTCCCGATCGCGACCTGGCTGTGGCCGGTCAGCAGCGGGGCGACCAGCGGCAGGAGGGCGTCGAGGTCGGTCGACAGGTCGACGTCCATGTAGGCGACGATCGGTGCATCGCTCGCCAGCCAGGCCGCCCGGAGCGCCCGTCCGCGGCCCTTCTCGGGGAGATGCAACGCCCCGACGTCGTCGAGCTCGGCGGTCAGCCGATCGGCGATCGTCCCGGTGCCATCGGTGCTGGCGTTGTCCGCGATCGTGATCCGTGCCCGGAACGGGAAGTCGTGCCGGAGATAGGCGTGGAGCCGGCGGACGCTCGGTTCGAGATCGGTCTCCTCGTTGTAGACGGGGATGACGATGTCGACCACGACCGGGTCGGGCAGCGGGCGAAGGAGTTGGAGGGCCATCGGGAGCACCCTTTCGGATCGAGCCTCTTGCGCGATCCCCGATGTGGGCCGGGATCGACCTGATGGACCGAGTCTCGCCGCGGGTCCCTTTCGGATCCGTTACGCGCCTTCGCGCCTCCAGGCGACCGACATCGACGCGCCGCCGGCGGCCGATTCGCCGACCCGCCAGCGGCCGTTGGTGGCCCGGACGATCGCGTCGGCGATCGACAGGCCGAGGCCCGAACCGCCGGCCGTGTCGGTCGCGCGGTGGAAGCGGTCGAAGATCCGGGGTCGTTCGGCCTCGGGGATCCCCGGTCCGGCGTCGTCGACGGTGAGCCGGATCCGACCGCCGTCGGTCGTGACCGCGACGGTGACCTCGGTCCCGGGCGGGGCGTACTTGCAGGCGTTGTCGAGCAGGACGCCGAGGAGGCGGTCGAGCCAGTCCGCCGGCACCGCCACGGCATGGTCACCCGGCTGGACGTCGAGTCGGAGGGCGAGCTGGCGCGACTCGGCGACGATCCGGAACCGATCGACCGTGTCGGTCGCCAGGACACCCAGGTCGACCGGATCGACGTGGGCCGGCTCCCGCGTCGCGTCGAACCGGGCGAGCCAGAGCAGATCCTCGACGAGCCGGGCCATCCGCTTGCCCTCGACATCGATCTTGGTGAACGCCGAGCGATACCAGGTCGCGTCGCGGTCCTGGGCCAGGGCGAGACTCGGTGTGGGCCTCGATGACCGACAGGGGCGTGCGCAGCTCGTGCGAGGCGTCGGCGGTGAACTCGAGCTGCCGGATGCGCGCCTGCTCGATCGGGGCGGCGACCCGCCGGCCGATCGCCACCGCGCCGAGGAAGACGACGATCAACAGGATCGGCGCGATGACAAGCATCGCCAGGATGAGCGTCGTCCGAGCCTGGGTGACGGCGTCGGTCGTCTGACCGACCACCACGTAGCCGTGCTCGGTCGGTGCGCCCATGATCCGGACCTCGGCGTCGCCGATCGTGACCGTGGTCGGGCCGGCCGACGACTGTTGATCGGCAGGCAGGGTCGCGTCGCTCGTGTTCGAGACGATCGAGCCGTCCGGCAGGACGGTCCAGACGAGCAGGGTCGGCCCGAACCGCGGGCCGCCCCGGGGCGCGTCGTAGCCGGGACCGGATGGAGGCGGCCCGTGCGAGATCTGGTCGAGGGACTGGTCGAGCCGGCGGTCGATGTCGCGGGTGAGGGCGCTGGTCACGATCGCCACGACGGCGACGCAGACCAGCAGGTAGGCCGCGGCGACGATGGCGGTCGTCGCGAGGGCGACCCGGATCGAGCTCGAGCGGACCTCCGACGGGGGAGCGTTCACCCCTCGTCCAGCCGGTATCCGGCGCCGCGGACGGTGACGATCCGGACCCCGGCGCCGGGCAGCTTCGCCCTGAGGCGGCTGATCTGGACGTCGATCGCGTTCGAGCCGAGCGGATCGGTCTCGTCCTGCCAGGCGTGCTCCGCGATCGCCTTCCGCCCGACGACGGCGGGCGAGCGACGGATGAGCAGCTCGAGGATCTGGTACTCGGTGGGCGTCAGGGCGAGCGGCCGATCGCCGACGGTGACCTCGCGGCGGACCGGGTCCAGGCTGATCCGGCCACGGGCGAGGACCGGGGCGTCGACCCCGCGCGGACGACGCTGGAGCGCTCGGACCCGGGCGAGCAGCTCGCCGAAGTCGAAGGGCTTGACGAGGTAGTCGTCGGCGCCGGCGTCGAGGCCCTGGATCCGATCGGGCGGGGTGTCGCGGGCGGTCAGCATCAGCATCGCCGTCGGCTTGCCCTGACGGCGGGCCCAGCTGATGACATCGATGCCGGGCGCCCCGGGCATCCGCCAGTCGATGATCGCGACGTCGTAGTCGTACCACTTGAGCTGGTCGATCGCGTCGTCGCCGCGCTCGACGGCATCGACGTTGTAGCCCTGGTCCTCGAGCCCGAGAACGAGCACGTCACGCAGGCCGGGGTCGTCTTCGGCGACGAGGATGCGCATCGTCAGGGATTGTGACACCGCGAGTCGGAGCCGCCCGACTGCGGGGAGGAGTTCACAGCCGGTGAACCGATCGACCTCGTGGAGGATCGAGGCGATCGGGCCCAGGAACGGATGCGACGGTCGGCTCGCGATGTCATGCCGTTAATCTGCGTCCGGCAACCTTTCGGTTCGATGAGCACGCATCAGAACCCGCCCGGCGCGGCCCGACATAATGGGGTCGTGGCGACCGCCCTGCCGACCCCCCGTCTCCCCGTCCTGATCTTCGGCACGCACATCACCGCGCTCGGGGTCCTCCGCACGCTCGCGCAGCGGGGGATTCCAGAGCTAGGTCGTCGACGCGACGTCCAACATCATCGTCCGGTCGCGCTGGTATCGCCCGACCGAGCGCGACGCTTCCCGAGACGTCGGACAGCGATGCGCTCGCCGGCGTTCCTCGACTCGCTCGAGCTGCCCGCGAGCAGTGCTCATCCCGTGCAGCGACCAGTGGACCCTCGCCGTCGCCGGCCTTCCCGACGCGACCTCGCGGCGCTTCCCGGCGAGCATGCCGACCGGCGACGGCGGTCGAGCAGTTCGTCGGACAAGGACCGGTTCCGGAGCCCTCGTCGATCGGTCTCGGGATCCCACGTCCGCGGACCCGTGCCGCATCGGCGAGCTCGGCGGACCTCGTGACCGCGCCACGGACGACGAGCTGTCGAACGGGTTCCTCAAGCCGACCGAGTCGCACCGCCACAACCGACGGTTCGGCACGAAGGGCTTCTTCGTGCACTCGCGCGAGCGAGGCGGCCGACCTCGTCGACGAGGCGAACGCCGCCGGGATCACGTTCATGCTCCAGGAGTGGATCCCGGGGAACATGTCGAAGACGTTCCTGATCGACGGCTTCGTCGACCGGCCACGGGACGATCAGTCTCGATGCTGGCTCGCCGTCGCGTGCGGATGGATCCGCCCCGTGCTCGCCAACACCTCGTCCGGACGTGACGATCCCGCTGGCGGATGTCGAGCGCGTGCATCGCGCCGCTCCGCACGACTCCTCGCCGACGGTGGACTATCGCGGCATCTTCAACGTCGAGTTCAAGTTCGATGAACGCGATGGGCAGTTCAAGGTCATCGAGGTCAACCCGCGGCCGTTCTGGCTACGTCGGACACATCGCACGCGCCGGCGTGGACCTCCCGTGGATGAGCTACCTCGACGCGCAGGAGCTCCCGATCACCGCCGCCGCGGCCCTACCAGGTCGGCCGCTACGGCCTGTACGAGATCCCGGACGCGGCCGCCGCTGCTCCGCGCCTGGAGCTCCGGTCGTCGGCCGGAGGGACCGGTCCTGGCGCCGTGGCTCCGCGGCGACCACGTCGCTCTTCTGGTGGCGCGATCCGATGCCCGCGCGTCGCCGACGTGTCGCAGATCCGTCGGACGCAAGGTGACTCGTACGGTCGGTCGCTCACGTCGAGCCAGGGCGCGCCTGCGTGGCGCGGCTCGGATGCCGAGCCGTGGCGGGTTTGCGGTCGACGCGGCTGCGGCTACTTGATGGCCAGCGGGTTCACCGGCGAACCGACGCCGCCGGTGATCGGCAGCGGCACGGCGGAGAAGAGGAACTCGTAGCGCCCGTCGCTGGCGCAGTCCTCGGCCAGCGCCTCGAGGTCGAAGATCTCGCCGACCAGCAGGCCCATGTGGACGATCAGGATGATGTGCAGCGGCTGGAAGACGTCCGGGGTCTGATTGGGCAGGACCTCGAGGCCCCAGGTGTCGCAGGCGACGCCCGCGAGCTCGCGCTCGAAGATCCACCCGGCGGCGTCGAGGGCGAGGCCCGGGGCCGACCCACCGGCGTAGGTCCCCCAGCTGCCGGCATCCCGGCACTGCGCCATCTGGCCGGTCCGGACCAGGACGATGTCGCCGCGACCGACGGTCACGCCCTGGTCGCGGGCGCACGCCTCGAGATCCTCGGCATGGATCTGGTCACCTGGTTCGAGCCACGGACGGCCGCGATGGCGGGCGACGTCCAACAAGACGCCCCGGCCGACGACGCGGTCGCGAGCGTTGGTGATGTCGTTCTGCAGCGCGCCCTTGCTCCCGACGACCGTGGCGTCGTAGCCGTTGTAGATCCGGCCATCGAAGACGATGTGGGCCAGCGAATCCCACTGGGTCCCGGACTGGAGGGGCAGGATCAGCAGGTCGTCCGTGCCGCGGATCCACCGATCGCGCCCGCCGTAGAAGTCGCGGACGGTCGTTCCGGTCACGGCCCCGTTGCCGTCGCGGATCATGAGGTGGATCGGGTTGAAGCGGCCGAAGCCTCCGGTCTGCGGACCGTTCTCGTCGAGTGGGATCGACAGCGAGAAGACCCGCCCGGTGCGGACGAGTCCCGAGGCGGCCACGACGTCGCTCGGGCGAATGTGGTTCAGCGTCCCGAGCTCGTCGTCGGGTCCCCAGCGGCCCCAGTTGGAGTAGCGCTCGGCCAGCTGTCGGACCGTGTCGACCCCGGGGATCTCCGGGATCTCGATGTCCGGCGAGGTGATCGTCATAGCTCGCGGACGCGCACGCGGTCGTAACGGGTCACCGGGGCGATCGCGTCACGGTCGATGACGGCGTCGATGATCGTCGGGCCCCGTCGCTCGAGGCCGACGGCGAGCGCCTGGCTGAACTCGGCGATGTTGGTCACCCGGAAGCCCTGGGCGCCGAAGGAGCGCGCGACCAGGCCGTAGTCCACGTCGAGGAAGTCGTTGACCTCGTTGACCACCTTGCCGTAGAGCAGGTCCTGGACGTGTCGCTCGAACGCCAGCGTCTGGTTGTTGAGCACGATCACGATGACCGGCAGCCGCAGACGGAGGGCCGTCTCGATGTCGCCGATGTGGTAGCCGAACCCGCCGTCACCCGTGACGCAGATCACCTGCTTGTCGGGGACCGCGAGCTGGGCCCCGAGCGACGCTGGGAACGCCCAGCCGAGGGACCCATCGGCGCGAAGGAAGTGACGCCCGGCGGTCCTCATCTCGGCGAGCGCGCCGGCCCACGCCGCGGCGTAGCCGGTATCGGCCACGAGCACCGCATCGCTGGACATCCGCGCCTCGACCTCGGCCATCACGGCCTCGGGACGCATCGGGCCGCCGTCGTTTCCCCCATTCGCGGCCGCGGCTGCCCGGCGCTCACGCCACGCGCTCCGCTCCTGAGCCAGCGCGGCGACGTGCGCGGACGATCCGACCGATGGGAGGACCTCAGCCCGACCGCACGCGTCGAGCAGGGCCTCGAGGAAGGCGCGGGCGTCCGCGACCAGGCCGATGGCGGTCGGGAAGTTCAGCCCGATGACGTCCGGATCGACGCTCACATGGATGAGCTGGGCGTCCGGGCTGATGAGCCGGTACGAGTCGGTGACGAGGCCGCCGAGCTGGGTCCCGATGGCCAGGATCACGTCGGCGTCGCGGAGGGCGGCATTGGCGTAGTTGCGCGAGTAGCGCCCGACGCTGCCGAGCGCGAGCTCATGCGTCTCGGCGATGCTGCCCTTGCCCGCGCTGCTCGTGACGACCGGGATGGCGAGCGCTTCCGCCAGCCTCTGAAGGGCGTCGTAGGCGCCGGACTGGTGGATGCCGTTCCCGGCGAGGATGATCGGCCGGGCCGCGCCGCTCAGGATCCGGACCACGGCGTCGGCGTCCGCGCCGGTCGGGGCTGGGCGCGCGAGCGGCATCTCCATCGGGCGGTCGGGCGTCGCCGGCGCGCGGTAGTCCGCGATGTCGATCTCGAACAGGTCGCCCGGGATCCCGAGGTAGACGGGACCCGGCGCACCGCTGATCGCGCGTCGCGCCGCCTCGCGCACGAGCCGCGGGACCTGCGTCGGGACGGACGCCTCGACCCCCCACTTGGTCACCGAGGCGAACAGCGAGGGCTGGTCGAGCTCCTGGTATTCCTTGCGGGTCCGCTCGGTCCGGCGCATCGCGGACGTCAGGGCGACGACCGGGCTCCCGGACCAGAACGGCTCGGCCATGGCGCCGGCCACGTTGGCCGCCCCGGGGCCGTAGGCGCCGTAGACGAACGCCGGCCGGCCCCGCAGTCGAGCGTAGGCATCGGCCATGTAGACCGCCGTGGCCTCGCTCCGGGTCAGGATCTGCCGGATGCCGATCGACTCCAGCGCGATCCACAGCTTGTTGTCACGACCCGTCATCAGGAAGAACTGCTCGACCCCGAGGGCTTGGAGTTCCAGCGCCACGGCCGTCGCGGCCGTCGTGACGCTGCCCGCGGCGGAGGAAGCCGGCGCCGCTGCCGGGGCGGAGGGGGCCGTCGGTACGGCAAGATCGGTGGCAGCTGGCGTGACGATGACTGGTCTCCTCGATTCCGGGGTGGAGCCCTATACAGCGGTACCGGATGGCCCCTGTCAATGGTCCTGGGGTTAACGGGCGATAGTCCCGTTGCACCCCCGCAACAAGGACCGTCGGACGGCACCGGATCGGCGTCCCGACCGATCGGACTGGCGCTACCCTCTGGTCCGGAGAGCGCAGCGGAGGACCTCATGGACGTCGAGATCGGGCGCGATCGATACGAGGTGGTCGACGGCTTCTTCAGGCGTCCCCGCGGCTGGACCTTCGTCGAAGTCGCCGACGTCGGTGTCGATGGCGACGACAACGTCTTCGTGTTCTGTCGCGGAACCCATCCTGTGATGATCTTCGACAAGGAAGGTCGGTTCCTGGACGCCTGGGGTGAGATGGGTGGCGAGAATTACTTCACGTTCCCCCATGGGCTCAGCGTCGGGCGGGACGGCTTCGTCTACACGGCCGATAGCCGCGACCACTCGGTGCGGAAGTGGACTCGCGACGGCAAGCCCGTTCTGACTCTCGGCAGCCCCCACCAGAACGCACCGGCGTTCAGCGGGACGCCGTTCAACCGGCCGACCCACGCCACGGTCGCGTCGAACGGCGACATCTATGTCAGCGACGGCTACGGCAACGCGCGGATCCACTGCTTCAGCTCGCAGGGCGAGCGCAAGTTCTCGTGGGGCGCACCGGGCAGCGGCCCAGGCGAGTTCAACACGGTGCATAGCGTCTTCATCGACCATGACGACAACGACACCCTGTATGCCGCCGACCGCTACAACAACCGGGTCCAGTTCTTCACGCCAACCGGCGAGTTCATCGGCCAGTGGGGCGATCTCCGCTTGCCGCAGAGCGTGCGGAAGGGTCCTGACGGGTCGTTCTATGTCGCCGAGCTGTCGCACCGAGTCACGGTCCTTGACCGAGAGGGCACGGTCCTGGCGCGATGGGGCGACGGGGTCGAGGTCGATGAGGCGGAAGTGGGCGGGGTCGCGCTGGCCCTGCCGAACGCCCCGTCACGAAAACCGATGGTCCGGGGTCGGGTCCAGAACGACCCGGGCCCGGGTCTCTTCTGCGCACCCCACGGTATCGCCGTCGACTCGGAGGGCAGCTTCTACGTCGCCGAGTCGTCGGAGTCATGGATCGGACTGGATCGGGGCAGCCGAAGCATCCAGAAGTTCGTCCGCAGGTGATCGACGGATCCGGCAACGGATCGAGCGCCGACGTCGGGGCTTGACGGCCCATCCTTGAACCTGCTACCTTGGTTGGGCAAGGTAGTATGGCAAGGAACAGATGGATCCGTCGAAGCTCAGCCCGCTCCGCAAGGGCCTCCTCGAGTTCTTGATCCTCGACATCGTCTCGACCGGCGATGTCTACGTCGCGGACATCCTGGGGCGCCTCGGCAAGACCGACTTCACGACCCGTGAGGGCACCCTCTATCCGCTGCTCAGCAAGATGCGGAGCGAGGGCCTGCTCGACTACGACTGGCGCGAGTCGGCCGCGGGACCGCCGCGCAAGTACTACCGCCTGACCGGTCTCGGACGGGAGCACCTCGCCGAGTTCCGAGCCTACTGGGCGTCCCTGACCTCACTCATCGACGAATTGGGAAGGTGAACCATGGACAAGACGATCGTCATCAGCCTCAACGGGCAGCCACGCCAGTACCGCCTCGAGCAGGCCGCCTACGACCGGCTGCAGCGATACCTCGACCGCGCCTCTTCGCGCCTGCAGGACGATCCCGATCGGGCGGAGGTCCTGGGTGACCTCGAGCGGTCGGTCGGCGACAAGCTCGAGGTCGTGCTGGGATCGGGCGATCGCCTCGTCACGGCGGCCGACATCGACGGCATCCTCGAGGAGATCGGCGCGGTCGACACCGGTCGCGAGCCGGCAGCCGACGAGGCGGCTCCGGAGCCCCGGCCTCGTCGCCTCCGGCGGATCCGCCAGGGCCAGCAGATCGCCGGCGTGTGCACCGGCCTCTCTGCCTATGCCGACATCCGGGTCGACTGGGTGCGCACCCTGTTCGTCCTCGGGGCGCTCGTCACGGGCGGCCTCATCGGGCTGGTCTACATCGCGCTCGCGTTCATCCTGCCGGTGACCGCGACGCGCGACGACGCCTGACGGCGCGCCAAGAGGTCCTGCGTTGTGCGGCGCCGACCCGATCGCTCGTCCATCCATGGCCCCGAGCGCCTCGGTCGACCGAGCCAGGTCCTCCTGGTCGTCGATTATCATGGGCAGCGCCGGGCGGGAGTAGCTCAGTCGGTAGAGCGTCAGCCTTCCAAGCTGAATGTCGCGAGTTCGAACCTCGTCTCCCGCTCCAGATACTGCCGTCCGGGCATCAAGGGACCGATGCGGCGGATCCTCTGCGTCGCACGATCCGCCAGACCACGATCGCGATCCAGACCAGGTTCCACGACCAGGTCGCGAGCGTCGGGTTGACGAGCGCGATCGGGATCGACAGCCCGAAGACGATCGGGGCGATCAGGCTGCGTCCCAGACGCAGGCGGACCTCGTCCGGGCCGAGCCTGGGGGAGAGCAGTCCCGCCCGATCGGCGTGCCACCACATGGCGAACGCCGCCGACCCGATCACGACGTTGGTCGCGGCGTAGAGCATGACCGCCGACGCAAGGTTCGAGTAGCGGCCGAGCACGGCCGTCGGGAACGGCAGGAAGGCGACCGCCGCGAGGAACACGAAGTTCAGGACGAGGATCCAGACGTCGCCGATCCGCAGCTCTGCGAACAGCCGGTGATGCCCGTTCCACCAGACAGCGATGACGACGAAGCTGAGCACGAAGGCGAAGAGTTGCGGGACGAGCGAACGCAGGGCTGCCTCGAGGGCGGCCTCGGTCGGATCCGGACCGAGCTCGGGTACGCGCAGGTCGATCACCAGCAGCGTGATCGCGATCGCCATGACCGCGTCGCTGAACAGGGTCAGGCGTTCCGGATCGAAGGTCCGCGACGTGGGCGCGCCGGGAGAGGTCGGCCCCGGCCCTGCGGGCTCGAGCTGGGCCGGCACCGGCTCGGCCGGCTTGGCCTCCGGACGCTCCGGCTCGACTGGTCTCGGCCCGGTCGATCGCACCTCGTTCGCCGGCGTGCCGTCGCTCATCGCCCGAGTCTACGAGGTCCTGCCGCGGGAGCGCGCTACCCCGGTGAGCCGGGCGACTCGTCGGTCCGGGCGACCATGGCGGCGGACTGCTCGATCTCGGCCGGCGCACGGAGGCTGCTGAATGTCGCAAGCGCCGAACGGGCCGTCGCCGCGGCCTCCGTGCCCCTGCCGGCGGCCGCGTACGCCTGGGCGAGCGCCAGCTCGGTCCGGGCGCGCTCCCAGGGGACTTCCAGCCTGGTGAACGTGGCCCGAGCAGCCTCCAGGAGGCCACTGGCCCGCTCGTAGTCGCCGGCCGCCAGCGCCGCCTGACCCTCGAGGCGGTCCGCGATCGCGGGGAGGAACCAGAGCCCTGTCCGACCCGCCCAGTGTCGAGCCTGCCCGACGATGGCGGCCGCCTCGTCCCAGGCCCCTTCGGTCGCCACCAGGTCGGCCCACGCTTCCAGGTCGAGATCCCGGTTCTGGATGTCGCGAACCGAGTCGTGGACGGCCAACCGGGCCCGGGCTTCGCCGAACTCGTGTCGCCGGACCAGGGTCGCCACGATCCACAGCCGCCCCCCGGAGACGCCCACGCTGCCCTGGGTGGCCTGGGCGCTGTCGAGCCGGGCGATGTACCGGTCCGCGGCGTCAGGGTCGCCGGCGACCTCGCTCAGATAGGCAGCGACCCCGTAGAGCCGGAAGGTGTGATAGCGCAAGACCCGCTCCGGGGCGGACAGGCCGTACTGTGCATCGACCGCCGCGAAGATCCGCCAGAACTCGTCCCATTGGCCGAGTCGGAAGGACGCCACGGCGTAGAAGACGCCTGGGACGTAGTTCTGGACATGCATGTCGGCGCCGCGCGTCCAGCCCGTCGCCCCGAACTCCGCGGCTCGCCGGTAGTCACCGATGTGGGCGAAGCCCCAGGCGCTGGTTCCGTAGATGTCGACGACCTCGACCAGGTCGTCCAGCTGCGGGATGAGGCTGACTCGCTCCTCCTGTAACGTCACCGCCTGCCCGTACCCGCCGAGCAGGGTCGCGGTCGCACCGAGGGTGTCGAGAGCAGCCGAAAGGAGGTCGGCCCGGCCCATCCGGCGGGCCATGGCCACCGCTTCCTCGGCGGCGCCTTGATCCTCCCGCACCCGCCCGGGATCCGTCTCCGCCTCGGCGAACCCCCAACACCAAGCTCCACGAGCCTGCAGGAGGCGAAGTCGCTCCTCGCTGTCGCCCTCATCGAGCATGCTGAACCCAAGCTCGAGGAAGGGGGCAGCCTCCGCCCTGCTCGGCAGATCTCGCATCAACCCTGGCCAGCGGGTCGGGAGCGAGAGGAGGATCCCGGACAGGCGGGCCACGGCGCGGCGGTCGGCAGGACTGACCGGACCGGCGCTCATCCGCAGCTCGATCGCCTCGCGGGCCGAGCGCCAGGCGCCGTTCCCATCGTCCGCCCACATCTGCATGTTCACCAGGATCTCGAGACCCCTGGCCCGCTCGATCGGACCGAGGGCCAGCTCGAGCCCCACCCGCACGCGTTCGCGCGCGCGATCGACCGCCAGGTGACGAGCCGCCTCCTCGCCCGCCTCGAACAGGAGGTCGACCGCGCGCGCGCGGATCTCCTCGCGCCGGTCAGGCTCGACCCTCGCCCAGGCGACGGCTCGCTCGGCCTCCGTGTAGTGGTGGGCCAGCAGCTCGACGACTTCGATCCGTCGCTCGCCGACCACCTCCTCGATCCACTTCGCGACGCTCAGGTGGGCGGCCGCCCGGTCGCGCTTCGGGATGCTCTCGTACGCGACGTCACGGACGAGTGCGTGCTTGAAGATGAACTCGGGCTGGCCTGCCAGCGTGGAGCCCAGGCGCGACAGCACGAGATCGCGCGCCTCGAGCCCGCGAAGAAGCTCGCCGACCTGGGCCTCCGCTCCGTCCAGGAAACGACCGACCGGGGCCGGCCAGAAGACGCGACCCACGACGGCGGCTGCCTGGAGCGTCCGCTTCTCCAGGCCATCGAGCAGGTCGATCCGGGCGGCAAGGACGGCCTGGATGGTGTCCGGGATCTCGACGTCGGTCAGTCGAGCGTCGGCGCTCCAGCCGCCCTCGCTCCGCACGATCCGGCCCTGGTCGATCAGATGGCGAAGGATCTCCTCGACGAAGAACGGATTGCCGTCGGCCCGCTCGACGATCCGCTCGCGGAGCGTCGCGGGCAGGTCCGCGATCGACAGGAGGAGGTCCAGCAGGCGGCTCGTCTCCTCCGCCGGGAGCGGGTCGAGGAAGATGCCGGAGAATCCACGTCGCCCGCCGCCCCAGGCTGGGCGTCGGTCGGTCAGATCGGGCCGGGCCGGGCAGAGGAACAGGACGCCGCCCTGGACGCGTTCGGCCAGCTCGTCGAGGAGGTCGAGCAGTGCCTCATCGGCCCAGTGGATGTCCTCCACGACGACGACCAGCGGCCCGGCGCCCGCCAGGGCGGAGAAGAAGCTCCGCCACGCGGCGTGGATCTCGGCCCGGAGCTGTTCGGGGTCAAGGCGATCGAAGTCGAATCCGGGCAGAGCGATCCCGACGGTGTAGCCGAGCAGCGCGACGGTCCGAACCGGGTCGGCGGTCAGCTCCGCACTGAGGAGTCGCCCCCCGAGGCCCTGTACCTTCGCGACCGCATCGGCGGGCGGGTCGCTATCCAGGACGTGCGCCTCGGCCTTCAGGATCTCGGCCAGCGGCCAGAAGGTCACGCCCGAGCCGTATGACAGGCAGCGTCCCCGGACGACCTTCGGCGACGGCGCCCGGCGGGACATGGCGCTGAGGAACTCCGCACAGAGTCGGCTCTTGCCGACACCGGGTTGCCCGTACAGGGTCACGAGGTGAGGTCGCCGCTCGATGGCCGCCCGGTCGTACAGCGAGCTCAGCAGGTCCATCTCGGCATCGCGGCCGACGAGGGGAGCTCGAAGCCCCGGGACGCCGCGGCCGCTGGCCCGGGTCAATTCGCCGACGAGCTCCCGGATCTCGACGGCTGCTGTCTTGCCGCGGACCTGACGCGCCGCCAGCTCGCGGTACTCGAAGGTGAGCGCCGCCGCGGCGGTCCGCTCGCCGACCACGATCTGTCCGGGCTCCGCCAGCTGCTGGATCCGGGACGCGACGTTGACGGCGTCGCCCGTCACCATCCCCTCGCCGGTCCGCGGCGTGGTGGTCGCAACCACCTCTCCGGTGTTGACCCCGATCCGGACCTCCAGTTCCGGCCGCCCCTCGGTGCGCAGCCGATCGTCCAGCTCGCCGAGCCGGCGTCGGATCCGCAGCGCTGCCCGGAGCGCGCGTGCCGGGTCGTCTTCGTGAGCCAGGGGCACTCCGAAGACGGCCATCACGGCGTCGCCGATGAACTTCTCGACCGTCCCGCCCTGGCCCTCGATCTCCTCGCGCGCGAGGGCGAAGTACTCGCCCATCAGCTCGCGAACCACCTCGGCGTCGAGCGTCTCCCCGAGCCGGGTGGAGCCGCTCACGTCGGCGAACAGCAGGGTGACGAGCTTCCGCTCCTCCCCCGCGGACGCCGGGCTGTTCAGCGCGGAGCCACAGAAGGGGCAGAACGCGAAGCCCTCCGCGACGTCGCGGCTGCATGACTGGCAGGCGGTCACGCCGAGAGTCTACGACGCGCTCGTGCCCCGGCCCAGCCATTCCAGGTTCCCCCGGGCCGGCGGACGGCACGGACGCTAGCGGCCGGTCACCCGCCGGATCTCGGCCGAGATGGCCGGGACGACCGTGTGCAGGTCGCCGATCACCGCGTACGACGCCTTGCCCATCATCGGCGCGTCGCGATCGGTGTTGATCGCCAGGATCGCCTTGGCGGCCTTGCAGCCGACGATGTGCTGGATCGCGCCGCTGATCCCGCAGGCGATGTACAGGTCCGGCGCGATCCGCGTCCCGGTCTGGCCGACCTGCTCGGCGTGCGGGCGCCAGCCGGCGCTCGTGACGACCCGTGACACGCCGACGGCGCCCCCGAGCAGTCCCGCCAGCTCCTCGATCTGGCCGAACCCGTCGGATCCGACCCCGCGCCCACCGCCCACGACGACCCGGGCGTCCGCCAGCGAGACCTTGCCGGCCTCGGGCGCGACCCTCCCGACGACGCGGACCCGGAGGTCCTCGGCGCTGGGCTCCGGCTCGACCGCGACCACATCCACGGATGTCGGCGCGGCTGCGGCCTCGGGCTCGACGACGTGCTCGGCGATCGTCAGGAATCGCGGCGAGCCGTCAAGGCGGGCTTCCTCGAGCAGGCTCCCGCCCCAGCGCTGGCGCGTCACGAGGAAGGGGTCGCCGGGCACGATCTCGACGCAGTTGGCCGCCATCGCCGCCCCGGCCATCGCGGCGGCGTACGCGAGCAGCTCGTTGCCCCGATCGGTTCCGGCCGCCAGGATGACGCCCGCACCGCGCTCCGCGGCGAGCGCGCCCATGATCCGGCCCCACGCCGCCGGAGCGTAGACGTCGACCGCGTCGCCGCCGACCACGAACGCCGTCGTCACGCCCGCGCTGCCGAGACCGGCGCCGATCGCCGATGCCCCCGGGCCGAACAGGACCGCGCCGACCGGGACGCCGCTGGCCGAGGCCACGCCCCGAGCGACCGTCAGCGCCTCGAGCGACGACCGTCCGGCCGTCGCTCCGTCGTGCTCGACGAAGACGAGGATCATGGAGAGACCAGCCCGAGCCGGACGAGGAGCTCGACCACGGCGGGTGCGGCGTCGGGGCCGGTGCCCAGGATCTCGACGCTGCGCTCCTGCTCGGCCGGCAGGCGCAGCCTGAGCTTCGTCGGCCCACCCGGGCGAGCCGTTGGAGCCGACCGGGCGATCTCCTTCTTCTTGGCGCGGAGCCGGCCCGGGACGGACGGGTAGCGGGGCAGGTTGATCCCCTCGCGGACCGACACGACCGCGGGCAACGGGACCTCGAACACCTCCCAGCCGCCGGACGCCTCCCTGCGGGCGGTGGCGACGCCGTCGTGGATCTCGAGCGCCTTGACCCCGCTGATGCACGGGAGCCCGAGCGCGACGGCGACGCGGATCCCGACCTGGTAGTCGCCGCTGTCCGCGGCCTCGTTGCCGAACAGGAGGAGGTCGAAGGCCGTGCCGGCGTCGGCCTCGGCACGGATCGCGTCGACGATGGCCGCGGCCGTCGCGACCGGATCCCAGTCGCGGCCATCGGTCTCCAGGTGGATGGCACGGTCGGCGCCGATCGCCATCGCGTCGCGGAGCTGGTCGGCGGCCGCCTCGGGACCGAGCGTGAGGACCGTCACCGCGCCGCCGTTCGCCTCGACGATCCGGACCGCCTCCTCGACCGCGCACTCCTCGTGCGGGCTGACGGTGAAGCCGAGGTAGCGCGTATCGATGTCCTGCGCGTCGTCGGTCAGGGTCACCCGTCCGCCGGTCTCCGGGACCCGCTTGACGCAGACGAGGACGTTCATCCGCGGATCCGTTCGTTGTCCGGGTCGAACGGCGGGGTGCTGCCGGCGACGGTCACGGTCACCGGGTACCGCTCGCCGAAGTACAGCACGGCCAGCTTCGTGCCGACCGACCGCGACCTCGGGCGGGAGGTAGGCCATCAGCAGATGCGTGCCGAGCGACGGCGCCGAGCCGGCGCTCGTGACATAGGATCGGCGGCCCTTGGCGTCGACGAGCGGTCGTCCGTCGGGGGTCAGGATCGGCTCACGACCCAGCATGTAGCGCTTCACGCCGGACGCCGAGGTCGGGTCGTCGAGGGTGAGCGTGCAGAGCAGGGCGGCCGGCGGCTTCGCCCGTTGCTCGAGGTAGGCGGCCTTGCCGACGAAGTCGGCGTCCTTGACCTTCGGCCTGGCCATCCCGGCCTCGACCAGGTCGAAGTCGAGCTCGAGCTCGGCACCATGCGCGCGATAGCCCTTCTCGATCCGACCGGTCGTCCCGTAGACGCCGATCCCTGCCGCCGCGACGCCGAGCGGCCGGCCGGCTTCCCACAGGGCATCCCACAGCCGGAGGCCCTGCTCCATCGGGCAGTAGATCTCCCAGCCGAGCTCGCCGACGTACGAGATCCGCGACATCAGCGTCCGGACGCTGCCGATGTCGACGGTCCGGGCGGTCCCGAACGGGAACGCGGCGTTCGACAGGTCCGCGGCCGTGGCCGCACTGACGAGGTCGCGGGCGCGCGGTCCCCACACGCCGAGCGTGTAGAGCGCCGACGTCTTGTCGTGGAGCTGGACCGACCCATCCGTCGGCAGGTGATCGGTGAACCACTTCTTGTCGCGCATCCCAAGCCCGCCACCGGTGACCACCCGGAAGCGGTCCCGCCCGAGCCGGATGATCGTCAGGTCGGCGACGATCCCGCCGGACGGACTCAGCAGCGGCGTGTAGACCACCCGGCCCTCCGGCACGTCCACTTGTCCGACCACCAGGCCCTGGAGGTAGTCGAGGGCTCCCCGGCCGGTCACGTCGAAGATGGCGAAGGCGGCCAGGTCGACCATCGCGACACGCTCGCGCATCGCCAGATGCTCGGCGTTGACGATGGGCGACCACCAGCGCGACTCCCATTCGGCCGCGCGCGGCATGACCCGCTCGCCGAACTCCTCGAGGAGCGGCGCGTTCGCGCCGTACCAGAACGGACGCTCCCAGCCGGCCGCCTCGAAGAAGACGGCATCGAGCTCGCGCTGGCGCCGGTGGACCGGGCTCAGCCGCACGTCGCGGTTCGACGCCCACTGCTCCATCGGGTGGGTGATCCCGTAGGTCTTGTTGAACCCCTCGGCGCTCCTGGCCTCGATGTGGGCCGCGGTCCGCTGGTGGTCGTAGAACCGGGCGACGTCGGAGGCATGGCAATCGATCTCCGGCGACCCGTGGGTCATCCACTCGGCGACCGCTCGGGCGATCCCGGGCGCCTCCTTGATCCAGATCGCCGCCGCCGACCAGAGGCCCTTGACCTCGGGCGTCTCGCCGAGGATCGGCATCCCGTCCGGGGTCAGCGAGAGGAGGCCGTTGATCGCATAGCGGACGCCGACGCGCTCGTCGCCGAGGACCGCCGGGACGAGCTCGAGGGCATGCTCCATCTGCGGGTCGAAGTCGTCATCGGTGAACGGCAGCTCGGTCGGGGACTGGGCTGCCTCCTCGATCGACGGGATGTCGTCGGGGGACATCAGGATCGGGCGATGGGCGTACGAGCCGACCTCGAGGTCGCCGCCGTGCTGGCGCTCGTACATGTTCGTGTCCATGTCGCGGACGATCGGGAAGACGATCTCGCCGACGGTGTCGGCGAACTGCGGGACCGGACCGACGCTGATCATCTGGTGGATCGCGGGCGTGAGGGGGATCGATGCGCCGGCCATCCGGGCGATCCGCGGGCTCCACACGCCGCAGGCGATGACGACCGTCCCCGTCGCGATGTCGCCCTTGTCGGTCCGGACGCCGACGATCCGGCCGTCGACGACGTCGATGCCGACCGTCTCGGTCATCGCCGAGATCGTCAGGGCGCCCTTCGCGACGGCCCCCTCGCGCATGAGCGTGCCGGCCCGGAGCGAGTCGACGACGCCGACGCTCGGGGTATAGAACCCACCGAGGATGACCGACTCCTCGATGTACGGGACGAGCTCCTTGACCCGGGCCGGCGTGATCAGCTCCGCCTCGATGCCCCACGACGTCGCCGACGCCAGCCGCCGCTTGAGCTCCTCCATCCGCTCGGGCGTGCGAGCGACCTCGATCCCGCCGCTCTGGGTGAAGACGCCCAGCTCCTGGTACTGCCGGACACTGTCGAGGGTCAGCGCCGTCATCTCCTTGTTGTGGTCGGTCGGGAAGATGAAGTTCGAGGCGTGCCCGGTCGATCCGCCTGGGTTCGGGAGCGGGCCCTTCTCGATCAGGACGATGTCCTTCCAGCCGAGCCTGGCGAGGTGGTGGACCATGCTGTTGCCGACGATCCCGGCACCGATCACCACGACATCCGCTCGCTCAGGCAGCCCGCTCATCCGTTACGACGTCCTCTCCACCTGGGCGTCCGCGCTCGTCGCCCGCATCCGTCGGCCGGCGCGCGTCGGGTCGGTTCCGACCCTACGGAGTGATCGCGTGCCTGTCCGGTCATGCTACCCGTCGGGACGGTCGGGCTGCCGGACGTTCCCGGTCCGGGTCCTCGCTCAGCTCGTCGGCGACGGTCCGTCGGCCGGATCGGGACCCTCCGCCGGTCGACGGTCGGCGGCGACCTCCTCGGCCGCCCCCGCCGCGTCCTCCCAGTCGACCCAGTCGACGTCGTGGGTGTCGAGGTAGCGCTTGACCGCGGCGCCGGTCGTCGAGAAGAACAGCTCGCGACCGATCTTCGCCTCGAGCTCGTAGCGGCGCAGCCACTCCTTGACCGGGGTCTTCATCTCGGCGAACGCCAGCTCGATCCCGGCAGTGTCGAGCTCGTCGGCCAGCTCCTCGATCATGTCGGCGGCGGTCGAGTCGACATCGGTGATCGGTTCGGCGGCCACCACGATCCAGCGCGCGGGCGGGTCCGCCTCGGCGGCGACCTCCCGCACGCGCTCCCGGAAGAGGTCCGCGTTGGCGAAGAACAGGGGAGCGTCCCAGCGGAACAGGACCAGGCCCGGGATCTGGCGGACGTTCGGGTGGCTGGTCAGGTCGTGGTAGCCCTTGAGCCCGTCGACCCGACCGAGGACCGCGTCGTGCGGGCGCCAGGCCCGCCGGACGAAGTCCAGGAGCGACAGGCCGATCGCGATCGCGATCCCCGCGATGACCCCGAAGCCGGCGACGGCGATGAAGGCTCCCATCGACAAGAAGAACTCCGAGCGACGGACGTCGAACAAGCGACGCACCCCTGCGATCTCGAAGAGTCCCAGGGCGGCCGAGATGACCACGGCGGCCAGGGCCGTCGTCGGCAGGTTCGCCAGCAGCGCCGGGAAGAACACCAGGAGGAGCACGATCACCCCGGCCCCGACCACGCCGGTCAGCTGCGACTTCGAGCCGGCCGCTTCGGCGACCGGCGTTCGCGACGAGCTGCTGCTCACCGAGAACCCCTGGAAGAGCGCCCCGCTGACGTTCGCCAGGCCGAGGGCGACGAGCTCCCGGTCGGGGTCGACGGCGTATCCGCCCCGGATCGCGAACGTTCGTGACAGGACGCTCGTATCGGCGAACGACACGAAGGCGATCCCCAGGGCCGCGGCGAACAACGCTGAGACGTCGCCGAGCTGGAGTGGCGGCAGGCTCGGGAACGGGAGTCCCTGCGGCACCGCTCCCACGACCGGGAGGACGTCCTCGAGGCCGAAGGCCGTCACGGCGATCGTCGCCCCGATGACGGCGATCAGGACCCCTGGGACCCTCGGCGCCCATTGCCGGCAGGCGAGGATCACCACGAGGCAGGCGCCGCCGATCGCCGCGGCCGCCGGCGACCGTGTCGCCCGCGAGGATCCCGCGGATGGTCTCGGTGACTTCGGGGATGAACCCTTCGGCGCTGATCGAGAAGCCGAGCAGCTTCGGGATCTGGCTGACGAGGACGGTCAGGGCGATCCCGTTCATGTAGCCGTAGCGGACGGGCTTGGACAGCAGGTCGGTCAGGAACCCGAACCGGGCGAGGCCGGCGCCGATGCACAGCGCGCCGGTCATCAGCGCGAGGACGCCGGCCAGGCCGACCGCCTCGGTCGAGCCGGCGGCCGCCAGCGGCAGGATCGCCGCGGCGATCAGCGGCGCGAGGGACGAGTCCGGGCCGAGGATCAGGATCCGGGATGGTCCGAAGATCGCATAGGCGAGCAGGGGGAAGATCGTGGCGTACAGGCCGGTGATGGCCGGGAGCCCGGAAGCCGTGGCATAGCCCATCCCGGCCGGGACGAGCAGCGCGCTCAGGACGACGCCGGCGACGATGTCCTTCGCCAGCCACGATCGCTGGTAGGTTCGGGCGACCGCCAGGCCCGGGAGCCACGAGGCGAGCCCGGTCGGCGCCGCGACGGGCCGGAGCCCGGGACGGCCCGAACCCGCGGCCTCGACGTGGACTCCGTCCGGTCCGGTCGCTTCGCTCACGGGCCCATCATCCACCAAGGCGGGCGGCGCCGGTCGCTAGACTCGTCGGGTGACCGCCACCGACGACGCCACGCCCGAGCTCGTCCGACCAGCGACCACGGCCGAGCGGTCCGACGTCGCCGCCATGCATCGGTCGAACCGCGTCGCCTGGGACGAGGCGGCCGAGCGCTACGAGGGCTGGCTCGACGAGGCGATCGACCTCATCCGGAGCGGCGGCACGAATCTCCTGGAGCCTGAGCTCGAGCTGATCGGCGACCTCAACGGCCGCTGTCGTCGGGCGATCCATCTCCAATGCGCCGGTGGCCGTGACACGTTGTCGCTCTGGAACCTGGGTGCCGACGAGGTGATCGGAGTGGACTTCAGCCCGAGGATGCTGGATCTGGCCGCTCGACTCACGGCCGCCACGGGGGCTCCGGCGCGCTGGATCCTGTCCGATGTGCTCGACACGCCGCACGAGCTGGACGGGACGGCCGACCTGCTGTACACGGGCCGCGGCTCGCTGATGTGGCTCCAGGACCTCGATGCCTGGGCCGCCGTCCTCCGTCGACTGTTGTCGCCGGACGGCCGGCTCGTCCTGTTCGAGGGTCACCCCGCCGAGTGGTTGTTCGACGTGGACGACGACGGTCGCTGGTTCGCGACGGACTACGACTACTTCGCCGGCCCGGAAGCGTCGAAGGGCTGGGAGCCGGGCTACATCGATCGGCTGTCGGTCGACGAACCCGATCAGGCCTGGAAGTTCGCCCGGTCATGGACGCTCGGCGAGATCGTCACCGCCATCGCCGGCGCCGGGCTTCGGATCGAGCGGCTGACCGAGCACCCGACCGACTGGTGGGGCGGCCATGCCGACGTCCGACCCGAGGAGCGGGGACGGATCCCGCTGTCGTTCTCCGTCGTCGCCCGCCGCGGTGAGCGGGTCGTCCCGGGATGACGGCCGACAAGCGCGGCCGAACGAGCGCCGGCATCGTCCTCTATCGACGCGCGGCCACCGGGCTCGAGGTGCTGCTCGGCCATCCGGGTGGCCCGTACAACGCCACCAAGGATCACGGTCATTGGACGATCCCCAAGGGCGAGCTCGACCACCCCGACGAGCCCCTCCTCGAGGTGGCCCGGCGCGAGTTCCTGGAGGAGACCGGGCACGACGCGGGCCCTGCCACACCCATCGAGCTGGGCGAGATCCAGCAGAACTCGGGCAAGCGGGTCGTGGCCTGGGGGATCGAGGGCGACCTCGATCCGGAGGCCGCCGTGAGCAACACCTTCGAGATGGTCTGGCCACCGCGATCCGGTCGGCTCGAGGTCTTCCCCGAGATCGACCGGGTCGCCTGGTTCGACCTGGTCGAGGCCGCGGCCAGGCTCAAGCCCGCCCAGGTGCCCTTCCTCGATCGGCTGGTGGACGCCCTCGGTCGTTGACGTCGCCGGACCGGCCGGTCAGCGCGCTCCGGCCATCCGCGGGAAGGGCGACTCGGCCATCTTGGCCTCGAACCGCCGGGCGGCGAGCTCCAGCTTCTCGAGATGCTCGGCGAGCTGGCGCCGTGCTTCCTCGGCGGCCGCGTCCAGACCGCTCAGCTCGAAGATGCCCCAATGCTTGATGACCGGCATCAGGACCTCGTCGCGGTGGACCCGGATGTCGTAGATCCCCGCCTTGGCGATCTGGGCCGCCTTGCGCAGGAAGCCGGGGATCGCGGAGCCCGGCATCTGGAAGGCGAGGACCTCGTCGACGATCGCCCGGACGGCCGCCGACGGTTCGATCTTGAGGGCGGCCGAGATGATGTCACGGTAGAAGACCATATGGAGGTTCTCGTCGGCGGCGATCCGGACCATGATCCGGTCGGCCACCGGGTCGTCCGAGTATCGGCCCGTGTTGCGATGGGCGATCCGGGTCGCCAGCTCCTGGAAGGTGACATAGGCCAGCCCGTGGAGCGTATCCGGCGCGTCGTGGTCGTAGCCGTGCTGGAGCTGGGTCATCCGGCCCCGCTCGAGGGCGATCGGGTCGATGTTCCGGGTGACCGTCAGGTAGTCGCGGAGGACGATCGCGTGGCGCCCCTCCTCGGCCGTCCATCGCCCGACCCAGTTGAGCCAGGCCCCGTCGCCGTCCCCGAACATCCCGTGGATGAGGCGGTGGTAGCTCGGCAGGTTGTCCTCGGTCAGCAGCCCGATCTCGAACGAGGTCTGGGCGACGCCGGTCAGGCGCGGCTGGTCGGGGGTCCACGGCTCCTTGTCGAAGTCGCGGCCGAGTCGGTACGGGATGTAGTCGTGGGGGAACCACTCGACGGCCACCTTCTCGTGGCGATCGAGCAGGCGAGCCGCTTCGGGCTCGAGCTGGAGGAGAAGGCCGGGCTCGTCGTAGTCGACGGCCTGCGGCACCTCCGCTGCTCGCGCGGAGGTGATCGGCTGCTGGGTCATCGGTGGGGTCCGCCTCGAAGGTGGCCGACCGCGGACGGCGCCATAACGGGGCGCGCGCGATGACCAGCCACCAGCCTACTCCCGATCGCGACAGCCCGAGGCGGATCCTATGCACGCCTGCACCGACCCGTCCTCTAGAGTGGGGTCGAGGCGTGTGCTCATGCGCGAACGGAGGTGACCGTGCGTCCCTGGTCAAGGCCGCTTCGTGGCCGACTCGATGAGACGGTCGTCGTCAGCCGCGCGCTCGAAGGGAACCCCCTGGGCGATCCCGCCGAGCGGCCCGTGTGGACCTACCTCCCGCCGGGCTACGACTCGGCGCCGGAAACACGCTACCCGACGATCTACCTCATCCAGGGGATGACGGGTCAGCTCGACATGTGGCGCAACCGCTCGGCGTTCCGGTCGAATACGATCGAGAACGTCGACGCGCTGTTCGCCGGCGAGGGACCCGGGGACGGAGCTCCGCCACCGGCCATCGTGGTCTTCGTCGATTGCTGGACCTCGGTCGGCGGGAGCCAGTTCCTCGACTCACCCGGGACCGGTCGCTACCACACCTACCTGTGCGACGAGGTCGTCCCGTTCGTCGATGACCGATATCGGACGCTGGCCTCGCGCGACCATCGCGGGATCGCCGGGAAGTCGAGCGGCGGCTACGGCGCGATGGTCACGCCGATGCTCCGGCCCGACCTGTTCGGCGCCCTGGCGACGCACGCGGGGGACGCCCTGTTCGAGACCTGCTATCAACCCGAGTTCGCCGCCGCGGCCCGGGCGCTTCGGGACCGCTACGACGGCTCGTGGGACCGCTGGTGGACGGACTTCCGGAGTCGCCCGGCGTTCAGCCGGCCGGGCGACGACGTCCTCCTCAACGCGCACGCCATGGCGTCGTGCTACTCGGCCGACGAGGACGGCACGATCCGGTACCCGTTCGACGCAGCGATCGGCGAGCTCATCCCGGAGACCTGGGCGCGCTGGCTCCGCTGGGACCCCGTCCGGATGGGCCGGACCCCCGACGGCGCGGCGGCCCTGCGATCGCTCCGGGCGATCTACATCGACGCGGGGAACCACGACGAGTACTACCTCGACCTCGGGGCGGAGGCGTTCCGCCGGACGTGCGTGGCGGCCGGCGCCCCGGCGCCGTCGTTCGAGCTGTTCGACGCGGGGCACGGGTCGATCGAGTACCGCTACCCGATCGCGATCCGATACCTCGCCGAACGACTGGGCGAGTGACGGAACCCGACGGGAGGGACGGCCGTCACTGAGCGTCGTCGGGCAGGTCGCCGGGCGTCGCCGCCCAGGACGAGGCCCGGTTCACCAGGATCCGGATGATCGGCAGCCCCTCGAGACGGTGGTCGGCGTATTGCGGGTACTTGGCGCGCAGGGCGAGGATCGCCTCGGTCCGTTCATGGGCGGCGGACTCCTGCGCCGCTTCGAGGAGGGTCGCCGTGCCGTGCAGTCGCAGCCAGGCGAGTCGGCTCCAGTCCTCGTCCCAGCGCTCCACGAGCATCGTCACGCCCGGTCGAGCGAGGATGTCGCGCATCCTGGCGAGCGCGAGCGGATCGGTCCGCGCTTTCGGCTTCTCGTCGATCGGCGTGTAGATCACCGGCCACCCGGCATCGCCCGATGCATCGTTCGGGCCGGCGCCTTCCGGCTCCCGCTCGAGCGCCACGAAGCAGACCGGCACGAGCCGTGGCTGGCCAACGTCGTCGACGGTGGCCAGCACGGCCGTCCGTGCCTCCGCGAGGAGCAAGGCCGCTCGGTCCGATCTGCCGGGTCGCACGGTCAGGCCGGTGCCGCGGTGGGAGCCGGCCCGGCCGAGGCTGCCTCGAGGTCGAACCTGCGGAGGCTCGGCACGAGGAACGACACGAGACCGACGATGCCGAGGGTCAGGATCCCGCCGCCGACGACCGTCGGGACCGCGCCGAAGAGGTGGGCGGCGACGCCGCTCTCGAACGCGCCGAGCTCGTTCGAGGCGCCGATGAAGACCCAGTTCACGGCGGCGACCCGACCCCGGATCGCCTCGGGTGACAGGACCCGGAGGATGGTGCTCCGGATGATCATGCTCATCCCGTCGGTCACGCCGCTCATGAACAGCGCGATCAGCGAGATGAGCATGCTGGTCGACCAGCCGAACACGATCATGCTGACGCCGAAGCCCGCAACGCACAGCAGCAGGCTCCGGCCGGCGTGACGGCCGGGCGGGCGGCGGGTGGCCACCAGCATCACGGTCAGTGCCCCGACCGATGGCGCCGTCCGGAGGATCCCGAGCCCGACCGGCCCGACATGGAGGATGTCGCTGGCGAACAAGGGCAGCAGGGCGATCGCGCCGCCGAAGAACACCGCGAACAGGTCGAGCGCCATCGACCCGAGGAGCGCCGGGGTCCGCATCACGTAGCGCACGCCTCCGAGGAGACTCAGTATGAGCGCCTCGCCGCGCGCCGGCGGCGGGATGGGCTTGCGCGCGATGAGCGTGACCGAGACGGTCGAGGTCGCCAGGAGCAGGGCGATCGCGCCGTACGTGGCGGCGACACCGAGCAGGGCGATCGCGATGCCGCCCGCCGCGGGACCCAGGATCGACCCGGCCTGCGACACGCTGCTGGTCCAGGACACGCCGCGGGCCGCCTGCTCGAGCGGGATGACCTGTGCTTCGAACGCCGACAGCGCTGGTCGTTCGAACCCGCTGGCGACGCCGGTCGCGAACACCACCGCGAGGATCGCCGCGAGCGAGATCCCGCCCGCCCCCCACGACAGCACGGCCATCACGAGCGCACAGGCGGTCACCCCGACGCTGGTCACGATGACGATCGAGCGCCGGTCGCGGCGGTCGGCGAAGTAGCCGCCGAACAGGACGAGCGACAGGGCCGGGATCGCCTCGACCAGGCCGAGCCAGCCGAGCGCCAGTGGGTCGCGGGTGATGTCGTACGTCTGGTACGCGACGACGATCGCGAAGGCGCTCATGGCCAGCGAGTTGGTCAGGCGCGCCCCGAGGAGAGCGCGGAACTCGCGCGACGCGATGAGCGACCGGCCGTCGGCGGTCGGGTCCTCAACGGGGGCGGGTGCTGTCGGACTCAAGCCCTGCGGTCGGGGTCGGGCAGGAGGATGTCGTCGATCGCCCGGACCAGGTCCCAGTAGCTGGCGATGAACGAGCGGAGCGTGCGGACCGTCGCGCCGTACGTGTCGAACTCGGCATCGGTCAGGCCGTCCGGCTCGTACGCCCGGTTGAAGTCCGGGATCCGCGCCCGGAGCTCCGCGACGTACGCCGGCGGGACAGGATCGGCGAAGCGGGGCCGGACCTCGACCGACGACGCATTGAACCGGCGCTGCCACTGGTAGGGCATCGTGAGGGTGACGTCGCCGCCGATGAGCTCGGACCAGTGGAGGTGGTGGCGATAGGCCGCCGCCAGGAGGCGTGTGCGGTACCCGCGCTGGGCGTAGATCGCGGCGGCCTTCTTGAACACGGCGAGTCCGGCCCAGTTCGGTGCCGCCGGGTCGACGGTGATGTCGTCGCGCTCGCAGACGGCCTTCATCCAGTCGTCGAGCCGGCCGATCATCAGCGTGCAGACGGGGCTCATCCGGGTGATGTCGAGGCCTTCGACCTCGCGCCGGTCCAGGCCGCGCTCGACCGCCGCGCCCACGGCCAGGGCCTGGGGCAGGGTGAAGGAGACCGTGGCGTTGATCGAGATCCCGTGGTAGGTCGCCTCCTCGATCGCCGCGATGCCCGCGCTCGTCGCGGGGAACTTGACCTGCATGTTCGGGGCGAGGGCGGCGAACAGGCGGCCCTGCTCGAGCATCCGGTCGGCATCGGCATGGTGGGTCGGGTTCGTCTGGATCGACAATCGGCCCTTGCGCCCTGCCTCGCGGATGAAGATCGGCTCGAGCAGCGCCGCGGCGCCGGCGGCCATCTCCTCGATGAACTGCCAGGTGACGTCGACGTCGGTCGCGGTCCGCTGGGCAGCCCCGATGGCGCGGATCCGCGGCCGCCACGTGTCGAATTCCTTGCGCAGGACCTCCAGGACGATGCTCGGGTTGGACGTCGCCCCGACCGCTCCGTTGGCGATCGCGTACTCGAGCTCGGCGGTCGCACACGAGTCGTTCCAGTACTCGGTCGGGGTGGTCCGGGCCATCATCGCCAGCGGCGTTTCGAGCGCGACGTTCATCGGGCTCCTTTCGAGGGCGCGTTCGGGTCCCAGTCCATCAGCCAGATGTGATCCGGGTCGACGGTGAAGTGCCACAGCCGGGTCGGTCCGGCCATCACGTTGAGGTAGTAGCAGTCGTAGCCGGCCGGCGCACCGACGGTGTGATACCCCCGCGGGACGAGGACGACGTCCCCGTCCGCCGGAGTCATCGCTGCGTCGAGCGACCGATCCGCCGTGTACACCCGGGTGAAGGCGAAGCCCTCGGGACGGGCGAATCGATAGTAGTAGAGCTCCTCGAGTTGACTCTCGCGCGGCTGATCCTCGGTGTCGTGCTTGTGCGGTGGGTAGCTCGACCAGTTGCCGGCGGGGGTGAGCACCTCGAACAGGATCAGCCGACCGGCGGCGGCATCGGGCGAGAGCAGGTGGCGGACGGTCCGCTCGGTCTGCCCGGCCCCCCGCGTCTCGATCCGGATCGAGCCGGCCTCGATCAGCCGGGTGTCGTGCCGATCGCCGCCACGGGCCGCCCCGATCGCGATCGCGGCGCGCCCGCGTGCCGTCACCGCCAGGTCTTCACCGGGAGTGAGGAGGACGACCGGGGGAGCGACGGGGTCGAACACCGACGACCGGCTGCCGATCTGGCCGAAGGTTCGCTCGCCGGCCTGGACGTCGACCGAGCCCTCGAGGACGATGAGCGCGACCTCGCGGTCGTCGGCTCCCCGCCGCACGCTCGCACCGTCGTTCAGCGAGTACGCGCCGAATTCCACCCAGCGCCAGCCCGCGCCGCCGAGGTCGGCCGGTTCGCGCGACGGTTCGATCCGGACCGTCGATCCGTCCGGGCCGGGCGCGGAAGCCGGGCGATGGAGCTCCTGCTTCACGGCCGGGGAGCGCCGACGGTCGGTGGGGTCCTGGTTCCCATGTCTCCTAGCATCTCACGCAGGACCTGGTGCAGTCCGGCCGCGAGTCCGAACGGGTCATCCGACTCCCAGTGCGGCGGGCTGTACAGCTCGTTGTCCCACCAGCCGTCGAACCCGGTAGCGCGGACAGCGTCGACCCATTCCCGGAGTGGGATCTCGCCTTCGCCGGGCCAGACGCACCGGGACCGCTGGTCCGGCCCCGGCGAGCCGGCCGGGCCGAGCGAATCCGAGAAGTCCACGCCGAAGATCATCCGGTGGTCGAGGCGTGCCACGCTCTCCGGCGTGACGCCGCGTTGCCACAGGTGCCAGAAGTCGAGGACCAGCCCGACGTTATCGCGCTCAGCCGCATCGATGACCTCGACCGCCTGGGCGAGGCTCGATAGGGGAGTCCAGGCCACCGGCTCGAGGTAGTAGCGTAGGTCGTGCGGAGCGCCGAGATCGGCCACCGATCGGATCGCGCCGGCCGTGACCCGTCGCAGCTCCGCCGGGGAGAGCTCGGCGGGCCCGCTATAGGGACCTCCCGGCGAGACCGGGCCGGTGAGGAGCTGGACGTAGGACACGCCGATGTCCACGGCGAGCTCGCTCAGCGCTGCGGCCTCGCGGAGCATGGCGGCACGCTCGTCCGGCCGCCAGCGCTCGACATCGGGCAGGGCGCCGAGGTTCACCGGTCCAAGGCCGGCGAGCGCCGTCCGAAGGCTCGCCGCGTCGAAGCCCTGGGCCAGGTAGCGCCTGACGTGCTCCTCGCGCACGAAGATCCCGTCCCACCCGGACTCCTTGGCCACGCGGATCTGCATCAGCACCGGGAGGTGCATCGTCGAGTTCGAGTTGTAGACGAGTCGCATCAGATGACGGCGGCTGGATCGGCCGTTCCGGCCCGTCCCAACGGCCTGGCGACCCGCTCGGCCATGTCGCGGCAGCGTTCCAGGTCCGGGCGACACACCTCGGCGGCGATGCGCTCCTGCTCCCGGGCGTCCGCCACGAGGGCGGCGCCCCAGATCCCGCGCCCGGCGAGGAAGCCGGACGCGCCGGCCGTCCCGGCGAGCCGGATCTGCTCGACGAAGGTCGCCGCTCCGACGCCGGCTCCAAGCAGGACCCACGGCGTATCCGAGCATGCCTCCGCCAGGGCGTGACACGCGTCGAGGGCCTCAGCCTCGGAGGTCGTCTCGAGGTCCGGCACGGGGAACGGCAGCTTGAGCACGTCCGCGCCCAATGGCTGCAGCCGCGCCACGGCGTCGAGCAGCCGCCGTTGGTACCCATCGGCGTAGGCCGCGGTGGTCTCCGACGGCAGCCGGTAGACGATCGGCTCGATGACCAGGGGCAACCCGACCTCGTGGCAGGCGGCCGCCGTCGAGGCGACGAGGGCCTCCTGGTGGGCGGCTGAGGCCGGCTCATCCGCTCGGAACGGGAGCAGCAGCTTGCAGGCGTCGGCGCCGTACCGCAGCGCGACGGCCGGCGAGAAGTCGTCCAGGAGCGTGGTCGCGGACCCATCTCCGATGGTCTCGTAGCCCTGCGCCTCGAGCGGCATGATGAGGGCGACCGACGGCGGGACGGCCCCGGCCTCGAGCGCGAGCCCCCCGAATTCCTCGTCGAGCATGACGGCCGTGGCGGACGGTGCCAGAGCGCGGGTGAGGCGAAGCTTGAGCATCCGCAGATCCGACGGGTCGATCCCCGTCCGACCCTGTCGCTCGATCATCACCCGGAGGCTGTCCCGATGGTCGATCGCGATCCCGGCGATGACCCCGCGCGAACCGCCGAGGCGGAGGAGCCGCCGCCGTCGGCCCACCGACGCGGCGACGTCATCCGGTGCCGGGGCCGGCGGACGGGCTGGATCGCCGGGAGCCGTCGGGTCCGGCATCACGGGCGGACCAGGGGCAGGCGCGGATCGGGCGCCATCCCGGGCCACAGCGACCGGACCCAGGCGAGGTCGGGGTCGTCCGAGTTGGCCATCGTGCGACGGTCGCCGGCCAGCGCGTTCAGGTAGTAGGCGTCGTACCCCTGCGTGGACGCGAAGGGGTGGTAGCCCTGATCGACGATCACGCAGGTCGCCGTGGCGGACCGGCATCAGCCGGTCGCGTGAGCCGTCGCGGTGGTAGACGCGCTGGATGGCCCAGCCCTCCGGGCGACCGAATTGGTAGAAGTAGGTCTCCTCGAGGACCGCCTCCCGAGGCGGATCGTCGACGTCGTGCTTGTGCGGCGGCCAGCCTGACCAGTTGCCCGACGGTGTGAACACCTCGCAGATCAGCAATCGGTCCGCCGGGAAGCCCGGCATCATGATGTTGTTGACCTGGCGGGTGGCGTTGCCGGCGCCGCGGATCTCGATCTCGACGTCGTCCGGACGGACGACGATCGGCTCCGTGCTCACGCCGCCGCGACCCGTGAGGGGCGCCTGGGCGACGGCGACCACGGCCCGCCGCCTCGCGATCGGCCGGCCGATGATGCGAGCCGTCGTCCCGGCCGGGATGTAGGCGCTCCAGGGCATGCCCTCGAAGACGGAGGGCCGCCCGGCGAGATCCAGGCTGGGACCGCTCATCGATCGCGATCTCGACGCCGCCGCCGGAGATCGTGACGATCGCGGCCTCCTGGTCGGGACGATCGAGCAGGACGGTCTCGCCCTCGGCGAGGCCGAACGTCCGGAAGGACAGATACCGCCAGCCGGCCCGAGCCGGGTCCGCCGCGACGACACCGTCGACGTCCGGGCGGATATGGAGCGACTCGGGTGGAAGGCGGAGCGGCAGCTTGGCCGGATGGATCGTCACCTCCGGCGGCCGATCGGCGGTGGTCACGGGGTCGCCCCCTGGGGTCCGGCCGCGACGCGAGCCAGGAGCTGGTCGATCTCGTCCGGCGTGGGCATCGCCGTGCTGCACATGAGCCGAGTCGCGACGATCGCTCCGGCAGCGTTACCGCGCTCGACCGCCCGCCCCGGATCGAGGCCGCGGAGCAGGCCGGCGGCGAACGCGGCCGTGAGCGCGTCGCCGGCACCGATCCCGCAGACGACCTCGACGGCGATCCCGGGCCACGATCGCCGCTCTGCGACGGTCACCAGCGAGACGCCGTTCGAGCCGTGCTTCAGCACCACGAGAGCAGGACTCTGGTTCGGGAGGACGTCGGGGCGGAGGCCGACCGCCTCGAATTCGCTGTCGCTCCCGATGACGACGTCGCTCAGCCCGGCCGCCCGTTCGACCAGGGCCTGGGCCTCGCCCGGATCCCTCCACAGGGTCGGTCGCCAGTCGAGATCGAGGATCGTGATCGAGACCGACCGGCGATGGCCCGACGCCCGGCGATCCTCGAGGATCCGGAGCGCGGTGGACCGGGCGGGCTCGCTCGCGAGGAGGGCCCCGGACACGATGACCAGCGGCGCGAGCTCGACCATGCCGACGGGGATGTCGGCGACGGTGAGCTGGACCTCGGGAGCGGGCGAGGACCGGTAGAAGGTCACGGGGAAGTGCTCGGGTGGCCAGACCTCGAAGAAGGCGACCTGCGTCCTGGATCCGTGACGGATCACGATGGGCCCGACGTCGATGCCCTCGCCGGCGAGGAACGTCAGGACGTGCTCGCCGTGCCCGTCGTCGCCGACACCGGACACGAGTGCCGTGCGGATGCCGAGTCGGGCGAGGCCCGTCCCGATGTTGCCCGAGAACCCGCCGACGGCGCGAACGAACGAGTCGGCCGCGGCCAGCGTCGTCCGTGGCGTCGCCGGCGTCAGGTCGACACCGACCCTGCCGATGACGACCGCCTCGATCATCGGCCGCCCCGAACGGTCACGCCCGGTGCTTGATCACAGCATCGCGGAACGTCGTCCCGACCTTCCGTGCCTCGGCCTCCCCGTCGCGCATCCGCAGGCCGAACGGAGCGAGGTTCGGGTCGTTGACGCCGATCCCGATGCTGATCGAGCGCTCGAGGAGCGCGTCGGTCTGGGGCAGCATCCCTTCCCGGTAGTCGCCGTGCGAGTGGGCGGGGTCGCCGCAGTCGAACGGGCAGCCCTTGCCGGTGATGGTCCGCTTCTCGAGCAGGTGGTTCATCCGGCTGTAGGTGTGCCAGCCGGACTCGGACAGGGTCTTCGAGCCGACCTCGTCGGCCACGCTCTCGGCCATCTCCCTGGACGGGAGCACGACCACGAGGTGGGTCGCCAGGTCGCCCTCCGGATCGGTCAGGGTCCGGAAGCCGATGGCCGGGACCTCCTCGAGGATGTCCTTGACGATGGCCTTGTTGGCCCGCAGGTGGCGAGTGATCGGTCGAGCTTGCGGACCTGGGCGCAGAAGCACGGCGCCGGACAGCTCGGTCATCCGGAAGTTCATGCCGAGGAACGGGCGCGGCGCGTACTTCGACTCGAGCCGGTCGGGCGCATGACCCTGGTCGTGCATCGCGAAGGCGCGCTCGTAGAGGTCCTTGTCGTCGGTCACGATCATCCCGCCGTCACCGCAGGTGATCGTCTTGAACTCGTTGAAGCTGAACGTGCCCGCCGCCCCGATCGCCGCCGACACCGACGCCCTGGTAGGTCGCCCCGAAGGCCTGGGCGCAGTCCTCGATGAGCGGGATGCCGTGCTGGTCGGCGATCGCCTTGAGCTCGGTCGAGCCGGGCCGGCGCGCCGAGCATGTGGACGACCAGGATCGCCGCGGTCCGCGGCGTGATCTTCGCCTCGACGTCGACCGGGTCGAGGTCGAAGGTCTGGTCGATCTCGGCCAGGACCGGGGTCGCGCCGGTGTAGACGATCGCCGAGATCGAGGCGACGTAGGTGAAGCCGGGCACGATGACCTCGTCCCCGGCGCCGACGCCGAGGCTCAGGAGGGTGATCCACAGGGCCGCCGACCCGCCGCCGTGGAGGGCCAGCCCGTAGCGCACGTTCGGAGAGCTTGGCGATCGCCTGCTCGATGTGGTGGACCTTCGCCCCGAACTTCGGGTCGTCCGACGGCCCGTAGCGGCTGAGGTAGCCACTCTGGAGCACCTCCATCACCTCGGCCGTCTCCTCGGCGCCGACGAGCTCGATCCCGGGTCCGGGCATGGACGTCTCCCTCTCTACTCGGCGGTGTGCGGCGTGGCCCGTCGTCGAGCCGGGCACGACTTCAATGCAGGTCGATCCGCTGTCGGTGCGCCGGTCCAGCTCGTAGGTCTCACGCGCGTCGCGGACGCCGTCCTGCGTCGCTGGCGGCGGCAACCGGGACGTCCCACCACGACTCGAAGCCGGGGACTCGCTTCTCGGGCTCGGTCGGGACGACGATCACGCGTGATCCGGTCGGCTGCGCGTGCCTGGGCGAGCGCGTCGCGCAGCTCGTCGGGCGTGCGGGCCATGGAGCGCGAGCGCGCCCATCGCCTCGGCGTGCGCCCGGAAGTCGATCGGCACGTACGGGCCGGTCAGCCGGTTGGTGGTGCGGTCGCGGAACCGCAGCTCGTTGCCGAAGTCGGGCACGCCGACGCCGCGCTGGAGGGCGAGGATGCACTGGAACCCGTGGTTGTCGAGGACGACGATGGTGAGCTTGAGGCCCTCGGCGACGGCGGTCACGATCTCCGAGTTCAGCATCAGGTACGAGCCGTCGCCGACCATCACCACGACCTCGCGGTCCGCGTCCGCCAGGCGCACGCCCAGGCCGGCGGCGATCTCGTAGCCCATGCACGAGAAGCCGTATTCGACGTGATAGGCCTTGGGATCGTCGACCCGCCACAGCCGCAGGAGGTCGCCGGGCAGGCTGCCGGCCGCGCAGACGACGGTGGCGTGACCGCCGACCGCGTCGTTGACGATGCCGATCACCTCGGCCTGGCCGAGGTCGCCGGGCTCGCCGTTCACGGTCCGCAGCCCGGTCACGACGGCGTCCCACTCGCGCTTGAGCGTCGGCAGACCCGCTCCCGGTACGGCGCGGATGTCCCGGCGTAGCCGGCGGCCGAGAGCTGCGGCGTCGAGCGCGCGCAGCGCCTCGCGCGCGTCGGCGACGACGGGCATCGCGCGCAGCTTGTGGGCGTCCATCGGGCCGACGTTGATGCCGATGAACCGTGGCGTCGGGGTTCTGGAACGTCGTCCTCGACGCGGTCACGAAGTCGCCCATCCGGGTGCCCGACGCCGATCACCAGGTCGGCGTCGTGCGCCGAGCCGGTTCGCGGCGAGCCCGCCGTTCGTACCGACCGGTCCCGGCGTTCATCGGGTGGTCCCAGGGCAGGGCGCCCTTGCCCGCCTGCGTCTCGACCACGGGGATGCCGAACCGCGTCGCGAAGGCCGACGAGCGCATCGGTCGCCTCGGAGTAGATGGTCCCGCCGCCGGTGACGATGAGCGGCGCCTTCGCCGCCGCGATGAGGCGGACCGCGTCGGCCAGGTCCGCCGCGCTCGGGCAGCGGCCGTCGGACCCGCCAGACGCGACGCTCGAAGAACCGCTCGGCCAGTCGAAGGCCTCGGCCTGGACGTCCTCGGGCAGCGAGATCGTGACCGCCCCGGTCTCGACCGGGTCGGTCAGCACCCGGAAGGCCTCGGGCAGCGACGCGAGCAGCTGCTCCGGGCGGGTGATCCGGTCGAAGAAGCGCGAGACCGGGCGGAACGCGTCGTTCGCGCTCGAGTCGCGCTCGATCGGATGCTCGACCTGCTGGAGCACCGGATCGGGCGCCCGGTTCGCGAAGTAGTCGCTCGGCAGCAGCAGGACCGGGATCCGGTTGACCGTCGCCGTGGCCGCGCCGGTGACCATGTTCAGGGCGCCCGGCCCGACCGACGACGTGCAGGCGTAGGTCCGCAGGCGGTTGCGATGCCGGGCGAAGGCGGTGGCGATGTGGACCTGGGCCTGCTCGTTCTGGGGCCGGTAGTAGGGCATCTCCTCGGCGTCGCCGAGCTCCTCGAGCGCCTGGCCGAGCCCGGCGACGTTGCCGTGCCCGAAGATGCCCCAGACGCCGGCGATGAACCGCTGCTCGCGGCCGTCGCGCTCGACGTACTGCTGGGCCATGAAGCGGACGATGGCCTGACCCACGGTCAGTCGGACAGTCTCCATCGTCCCTCCTTGCGCAACCGATTGCAGTGAAGGTATCATCGCGGCTCGCTCCACGTCAACATGATCGGTCGGGAGGGTCGGGCCATGACCACCGGGCGCGACCGGGTCCGCGACATCGACTGGCACGCCCGGTCGACCTGTCGGCGGCCTGGAACGCGTCGGACGACGAGGTCGGCGCCCGCTTCCACCCGCTCTATCGGCCGGCCCTGGAACGGCTGCCCGACGGCCCGTCGGTCTTCCGGGGCCTGCCGTTCGAGCTCGGCACGCGGGCGGCCGGTCGGCGCTGGATCCTGGTCCGCGACGCGCTGACCGATCGACCTCCGGGGACACGGCCGGGCGAGCCACCTCGTGGTCGCCCACTTCGCCGACAGCTGGCGCGATCCCGCGGGCGAGCGGCTGCCCGGCACACCCGTCGGCTGGGTCCTGCCGACCGGCGAGCCGCTCGTCCGCTACGAGCTCGACCTTCGCCGACGCCCCGTTGCAGGTGGTCGAGGTCCGCCGACGGTTCGAGATCGCCGACGGGATCATCGGCTGGGGCTTCTTGCCCTTCGCCGCGATCGGCCACCGCGCCGACGAGACGCTCGACTGGCGCGGCCCGTACCCGCGCCAGGCGCCGGGTCGCTACGCGTCGGGCCGGCCAGGCGGGGCGCTCACGATGCTGCCCGGGTCCTGGGGACCGGCCCAGACCGGCGTGGCCGACTTCGTGCCGACACCCCAGGACGACGTGACCTACTGGCTCCACGCGATCCCCCTCGGCGACCGCGCCGAGCCGGTCGGGCTGCGCCTCGTGCCGCTCGGGGATGGCCGGCCGGGGACCGACGTCGTCGTCGCGGCGATCACGCTCTTCGACGGGACGGCGGACCCGCTCGTCGATATGCCGCGCCGCCAGCTCCTGATCGAGGGTGGCGACGGCGGACTGCCTGAGGTCGACCTCGGGATGGCCATCCAGGCGCGCTCGCTTCCGAAGCGACCTGACCGCACCGGCGACGACGGCCCGACCGGCTGGGGACACCCGAGTGGAGGGTGGACTCCCGACCTCGCCCGAGGCCGACGACCCGTCGCGCTCCGTCGTCGATGTCGCGCTGGCGCCCGACGCCGTGCTGACGCTCGGCGGCTGGGAGGTCGCGGCCGCGGAGCTCGACGCCGGATCGACCAGCCCTGACGGCCGGATCACGATCCGACCGCTGCCCGCTGCGGAGATCCGGGTCGACGTCCGCCTCTCGGTCGACGGCGAGGCGACGCCGGCCCGGGTCCGGTTCGTCGCCGCGGATGGGCGGTACCTGCCGCCGCTCGGCCACCGCGAGGAGATCAACCCGGGGCTCTTCGAGGACACCGGCGCCGGCCTGATCCTCGGCGGCGACACCTACGCCTACGTCCCCGGCGCGTTCCAGATCGACCTGCCGCTCGGGCGCGGTCGAGGTCGAGGTCGTCAAGGGCTTCGATCACCGCCCGGTGCGCGCGGACGCTGCTCGTGGATCGCGCGACACGCGCGAGCTCGAGATCCCGATCGATCGTCCGATCGACCTGCGCGCGGCGGGCTGGCGGACCGCGGACTCCCACGTCCACTTCCTGGCGCCCTCGACCGCGCTGCTCCAGGCGGCCGCCGAGGACGTCACGTTCGTCCACCTGCTGGCGACGCAGCTGGGCGACGAGTTCACGAACGTCCCCGACCTGACCTGGGGCTCGCAGCAGGACCCGAGCGGCCGCCACTTCGTGATCGTCGGGACGGAGAACCGCCAGAACATGCTCGGCCACCTCGGGCTGCTCGGGGCGCGGCAGCCGGTCATGCCGTTGGCGTCGGGCGGCGCGCCCGAGGGCCGGATCGGCGCGGCGATCAGCGAGCTCCTCGCCGACTGGGCCGATCGCTGCCATGCCGAGGGCGGTCTCGTCGTCGCGGCGCACTTCCCGCTGCCGCTCGCGGAGATCGCCGCGGACATCGTCGTCGGGCCGGATCGACGCGGTCGAGATGCAGACGTTCGCGCCGGGCCTCGACAACCCGTCGATCCTCGAGTGGTACCGCTTCCTCAACTGCGGCTACCGGGTGCCGGTCCTCGGCGGCACCGACAAGATGTCGGCCGAGATGCCGCTCGGGGCGATCCGGACGTACGCCCGGCTCGATCCGGACGGCGGCCCCGACGTTCGAGGCCTGGTCCGCCGCGGTGCGCGCCGGCCGGACCTTCGCCACGTCCGGACCGGTCATCGAGCTGTCGGTCGACGGACACGAGCCGGGCGACGTCCTGTCCCTGCCGGCGTCCGGCGGGCGCCTCGAGGCCCGGATCCACGCCCGGGCGGCGACAGCCGATCATCGGGTCGGTCGAGCTCGTCGTGAACGGTCGCGTCGTCGCCCGGCAGGATGCCTCGGAGCCGACCGCGGATCTCAGTCTCTCGGCCGACATCGACGTCACTGCCGGGGCGTGGATCGCGGCGCGATCCCGCAGCGATCATCAGATCCATTCGGCCTACAGCACGAGCATGGCCTCCCACACGTCGCCGGTGTACGTCGAGGTCACGGACCACCCCCTCTTCGCTCGCCGACGATGCCGCGGCGATCCTCCAGGTCATCGACGGGACCGTACGATGGCTGGAGACGATGGCCGTGATCGCCGATCCGGCGCTCCGCGCCCGGATGGCAGAGCAGATCGCTGCTGCGCGGAGCGACCCTCCGGGGTCGGATCGACGGCAAGACGCGGGAGGACGCCTGACGTGAAGATCGCCCTCGACCCGTACATGCTCCGCGACCGCCCGTTCGGCGAGGTCTGCCGGATCGCGGCCGACATCGGCTACGACGCGATCGAGCTGTCGCCTCGACCCGACTTCATCCCGTTCTTCACCCATCCCCGGGCGGACCGCGCCAAGGTCGGCGAGTTCCGCGCGGCGCTGAGCGAGACGGGGATGGAGCTCGCGTCGATCCTGCCGCTCTATCGCTGGTCCAGCCCTGACGAGGACGAGCGCCAGGCCGCGGTCCGGTACTGGAAGCGTGCCATCCAGCTCGCCGTCGACGTCGGTTGCACGGTCATGAACTCAGAGTTCAACGGGCGCCCGGATCAGGCCGCTCAGAGCGAGGCGCAGTTCTGGCGCTCGATGGAGGAGCTCCTGCCGATCTTCGAGCGCGAAGGGATCCGGCTCAACCTCGAGGCCCACCCCGACGACTTCATCGAACGCAACCGCGAGGCGGTCGACCTGGTCCGCGGGATCGATTCGCCGCTGGTCGGGTACGTCTTCTGCGCCCCGCACACCTACTACCTCGGCGACGACATCGCGGCGATGATCGACGAGGCCGCGCCGGTGCTGGCCCAGGTCCACGTCGCGGATGTGCTGAACCACCGGGCGTCGTCGGGCCTCCGCTACATCGTCAACCCGCCGGGGTCGACCGCACGGGTCCACCAGCACCTGGACATCGGCCAGGGCGAGGTCGACTGGGACGCGTTCTTCGGTGCCCTTCGCCGGATCGGATTCGACGGCATCGTGACCAGCTGCGTGTTCGCCTGGGAGGAGCGCGCCGTGGAGTCGTCGCGCGTTCATGTTCGAACGCATCCAGCACGAGCTCCGAGGCGGATCCAGCACCCGCTGAGAGTCCGGGCCCGGTGGCTGCAGCCTCGTCGCCGGCTCGGAACCGAGTCGCCGGCACGGTGCGGCGCGGCGCGC
The DNA here is from genome assembly GCA_963744115.1 of uncultured Chloroflexia bacterium. Taxonomy (GTDB): domain Bacteria; phylum Chloroflexota; class Limnocylindria; order Limnocylindrales; family CSP1-4; genus Chersky-267. The sequence goes on from CAVUSI010000003.1 coordinate 743,547, forward strand.
TATCGGCCGGTTTAGAACCAGCTTCGCCAGCGATCGACGCCGTGATGGTTCCGTGTGAAACCGGGGTCGCCGTCGCGCTGCGCTGCCGGCCGGTTAGAACCAGCATTGCTAGCGATCGGCGATCTCGGATCGAAACGGTCATAGCCGGCCTCCGAATGCGACCCTGCGACCCTCTACAGCAATGCCCGTCGTATTCCTGCGCCCGGAACGGTCCAGTGCAACCGAATCCGACGTTTCGGGCCATTCCTAGCAATGGTGGTTGTGCCGCAGGACGTGGCGTGGCCGCGGGACATGGCGTGGCCGCAGGACGTGGCGTGGCCGTGGCCGCGGGACATGGCGTGGCCGCAGGACGTGGCGTGGCCGCAGGACGGGGCCTGGCCGACGGGACGGCGGGGCGTAGCGGCGGGGCGTAGCCGCGGGACGTGGCGTGGCCGACGGGACGGGGCCTGGCCCACGAGACGGCGGGAGTGGCGGCACGATGCCCGGCGATGGGTCGGGACCCGTTCGCGACCGCGGGCAGATGGTGGCGGTGCCGGAGCCCTTGATCCACGCGCCGGCTCCATCTGTGCAAACGTTCCAACAGGTGGTAGTCTCGGCTCTCGTCGGTGGGCCGATGCAGGGATGGAGCCCAAGCATGTCTGATCTCCAGGCTCCCCAGAGCGAGTTGCGGATCGCGATGGTCGGCGCGGGCACGATGGCCGGCGCGCACAGCCTGGCACTCGGGAACCTCGGCCACCTCTATCCGGGGTTGGCGCTGCGCCCGCGTCTCGTCGCCGTCGCCGATATCAACCGGACCCTGGCCGCCGGGCTGGCCGACCGCTACGGCTACGAACGGGTCGCGACGGACGCTCGGGCCGTGATCGACGCCGACGACGTCGACCTGGTGGTCGCCTGCCTGCCCCCGGCGCTCAACCGGGACGTCGTGCTGGCTGCCGCAGCGGCCGGCAAGCATGTCGTCAGCGAGAAGCCCCTCGGCGTATCGGCCGAGGACGCCGTCGCGATGCTCCGGGCCTGCCGGTCCGCGGGCGTGTTCCACGGCCTCGCCGCCGGCTACCGCTGGTCTCCCGCGGTCCGGGCGATGGCCAGGATCATCCAGGACGGCGAGCTGGGCACCATCCGGAGCATGCGTGCCTCGTTCATGCTCGACTATGCCGCCGACCCGGAGGTCCCGCTCCTGTGGCGGTTCCGCAAGTCCATGGCCGGCGGTGGGATCGCCATCGACACGGGCTACCACCTCGTCGACCTGGCCCGCTTCCTTGTCGGCGAGATCGACCACGTCCAGGCGCTGTCGGCGACATTCATCACGGACCGCCCCCTGCCGAGCGCCGATGCGGTCGGCAACCGTGGCGGCGCGCCCGCCGACCCGGGCCGCCGTCAGACGGGCCTGGTCGACGTCGAGGACGCGGCTGCCGCCCTGCTCGGGTTCAGCGGGGGAGCCTACGGCGTCCTCGAGACGAGCCGGGTCGCGATCGGCAAGCGTCTGTCGCTCCAGATCGAGGTGTACGGCGACCTGGGCTCGGCCGACTGGGACCTGGAGCGGCCCGACGAATTCCGGGTGTGTCTGCCTGGTGACCCGTCCACGTTCGGGTTCCGGCGGGTGCTGGTCAACCCGGGCCATCCGGGCGCGGCCGAGCTGCTGATCGGGGGCACCGACGGCACGTCGATCGGCTGGCTCGGCCAGGAGTGTGCGATGTGGGCCGAGTTCCTCGGCGCGATCGCCGAAGGCCGCCCTGGGACGGCCGACTTCAGCGACGGCGTTCGCGACAGCGCCGTGATCGACGCGCTCTACGCATCGGCTGCGAGCGGCACCCGGACGCGCGTCGCGCTGCCGGCCGACCTTGGATGAAGAGAAGGGAGCGATCGTGACGACGGCGGATGTGAACCGGACGGGATCGGCCGGGCTGGGCGACGGATCGGGATTCCCGGTCACGACGACCGAGTCGGAGCGAGCTCTTCGCCCGCGCCAACGCGGTCTCGCCCGGCGGTGTCCAGGGCGAGGGTCGCGGGTCGACACCCTTCCCGTTGTTCATGACCCGGGCCCAGGGTTCGCGCATCTGGGATGTCGACGGCAACGAGTACATCGACTTCCATTCGTCGTTCGGTGCCGTCCTCCTCGGGCACAACGACCCGCGGATCAACGCCGTCGTCCGGCGGACCATGGACGAGCACGGCGTGTCGTTCTCGACGGCCAACCCGCTCGAGGTCGAGCTGGCGGAGCGGTTGATCGAGATGATCCCGTCGGCCGAACGGGTCGTCTTCAGCTGCACCGGCACGGAGGCGACCTATCACGCCATCCGGCTCGCCCGCGGCTTCACCGGCCGTGAGCGGATCCTCAAGTTCGAGGGCAATTACCACGGCTGGCACGACTACGTGGCCTGGAGCCATCACTTCGCGACCGACGAGGGCGGCGGCATCCCGACCCCGGTCGCCGCGTCGGCCGGGATCCCTGCCGCCATCCGCGACCTGGTCGAGGTCCGCGAGTACAACGACGCCGCCGGTGTGCGCGAGCTCCTGGCCCGCGAAGGCGACACGATCGCCGCGGTCATCATCGAGCCGGTCTTCCACAACGCCGGCGCGGTCCTGCCCGAGCCCGGCTTCCTCGAGGCGCTCCGCGAGGCCTGCACGGACGCTGGGACGCTGCTCATCTTCGACGAGGTGATCACCGGCTTCCGCCACGGACCGGGCGGCGCGCAGGGCCGTTACGGGGTCACCCCCGATCTGACCACGATGGGCAAGGCCCTCGGCAACGGCTTCCCGATCTCGGTCCTGGCCGGCCGGGCCGAGGTGATGGACCACCTCGGGCCGAAGGGCGACGTCCTCTTCGCGGGCACGTTCGCCGGCCAGACGCTCGGCTGCGCCGTCGCCCTCGAGGTCACCCGGATCGTCCGCGAGGGCTCGATCCACGACCATCTCCGCCGGCTCGGCGAGCGCCTCACCTCCGGCATCCAGGCCGTCATCGACGAGACCGGGGCCCGGGCGCAGGTCCTTCGAGATCGCCGGCGTCTGGACGATCTACTTCACCGACCAGCCGATCCGCCGGTTCCGCGACTTCGCCCGCTTCGCAATGGACAAGAACCATCCGGTCCAGCGCGGCTATCGCGACTGGCTGCTGGAGCGGGGGATCTACGTCCACCCGCACTACATGATCAGGGGCTTCCTGACCGGCGCCCACACCGACGAGGACATCGATCGGGTCGTCGAGGCCACGGCGTCCTACTTCCGGACGTACCGCGACCTGCTGTCCGAGCCCGCCGCGACGCGCTGAGCGGGTCCGGCCCGGCGCCGCGACCCGCCGAGGGGCTGCGGCCGGCGCCGCAACGTCCTCGTCAGATGCCGAGGCGGCGCAGGTACTCGCGGTTGGCGCGCTGGACCGGCGACGACGGACTCGGGCGTGTCCGACGGCCCGAGCGACTGGTCCTGCTCGATGACGAGCCAGCCGGTGTAGTCGTGGGCCCGGAGGGCCGCGATGACGGCGTCGATCCCGGCGTCGCCGTCCCCGAGCGGGCAGAACACGCCCCGCCGGAGCGCTTCGCTCGAGACCCTTGCCCTCGCGCTTCACGTCGTCCATGACCGAGGTCCGGCAGTCCTTGATGTGGACGTGCCGGATCAGCTCGTGGTAGTCGTCGACGGACTGGGCGGGATCCGCGCCGCCGAACCGGAAGTGGCCGGTGTCGAGGCACAGCCCGATGAGCGACGGGTCGATCCGGTCCATGACCCGGGCGATCTCGTCGGCCGTCTCGACGTACGTCCCGGCGTGCGGATGGAGGACCGGCTCGAGACCCTCGGACCGGCACAGCTCCGCGGCGCGGTGGAGGTTGTCGATGAGCGTGTCGAACCGAGCGGCCGACAGCCATGTCTCGGGGTGCTCCTCGATCCGACCCGAGAACGCCTGCCGGTCGGGCTCGTCGAACTGGTCGGACAGGATGGCGTACGGCTTCGAGCCGGCGGGCGAGCCCTCCCGGACGAGGCGCAGGTTGTCGCGCAGCCAGGCCCGATCCTCGTCGGCCTTCTCGGCCCGGCTGAAGTGCTGGGGCAGGAACGACCCGACGAACTCGAGGCCGCGGGACGACAGACGCTGATGGACCTGCCCGGCGTCGCCGAGGAAGCCCGGCGTGCCGAGCTCCGTCCCCTCGAACCCGATGTCGACCATCCAGTCGAGCATGTCGTCGGGGGCCGGCATCCAGGCGTCGTCATCCATGATCTCGTCGACACCGAACGAGACGGGGGCGCTGGCGACACGCATCGCGGGACTGGACATGGGACCTCCGGGCTTGGGTTTCGATCAGGGCTTGATGACGATCTTGACGGCCTCGCCGGAGCGGATCCGGGCGATCCCGGCCACGGTGTCCTCGAGCGGGATCGTGGCGGTGATCATCGGCGCGAGGTTCAGCCGGCCACTCTCGACGAGCCGGATGGCGGCCGGGAAGGTGAAGTTCGAGATGTAGGAGCCGAGGATCGCGAGACCCTTCTCGACGATCTCGACCTGGTGGACCTCGGGCGGGCGTTCCCGTTCATCCCGAACATGACGACCCGGGCGCCCATGCCCGCTGCCTCGATCGCCTGCGGCAGCACGCTCGCCGACGGCATCGACCACGACGTCGGCACCGCCCGGCATGAGCTCGGTCCGCTGGGCGGCCCACTCGTCCGGGGTGACGACGACGTCGGCGCCGACGGCGTGGGCGACCGGTGCCCGGTGGGCGCTCGGCTCGACGGCGACGATCCGGCCCGCGCCCGAGGCCCGAAGCACGGCGATGAACAGGCAGCCGATGGCGCCGGCCCCGAAGACGACGGCCGACTCGCCGGGCCGGATGGCCGCCCGGTTCGTGCCGTTGACGACGCACGCGAGCGGCTCGACCAGGGCGGCCAGCTCGGCCGGGACGTCCGGCCGAGATCGGGTAGACGGTGTTGGCCGGGGTCGTGACGTAGCGCGCCAGGGCCCCGTCGCGGTACACCCCGAGGGCCACGATGTTGACGCAGTTGGCCGGTCGCCCGGAACGGCACGGGTCGCACGCCCCGCACTTGGGATCCGGGTCGACGACGACCCGGGCGCCGATCGCGACGTCCCGCACCGCGGACCCCGCGGCGCGGACCCAGCCGACGAACTCGTGGCCGATGATGACCGGCGGGGTCGATGGGTGGCCGGGCGGGACGTTGATGATCTGGACGTCCGAGCCGCACACGCCGCAGGCCTCGACCTCGATCAGGACCTCGTCCGGCTGCCGGGACGGGATCGGGGACGTCGCGGACGACGAGTCGGCCTTCACCTTCGTAGACTGCGGCGCGCATCAGGCTCGAACCTCCTCATCCGCTGGGACAGGCTCAGACCAGGCGTTCCCGGACTGGGCCCGGCCAATCGCTCGAACGTCTCGTCGTCGATCGGACACGGCAGGTCGACGACGGCCTCCTCGGCCCCGGCGCGCGCCAGGCTCGGAACAGCGCCGACGACGGCGTCCTCAGTATCGGCCAGCGGCGAGCTCGCCGCCCAGGCTCGGGCCTGGCTCGGCGCTCGCCGCCCTGCGTGGCCAGGATCGCGGCGAGCGCCTCGACGGCCGCCGTCGCGGGTGTCGCGGATGCAGACCGGCTGGACGCCGACCGTCCGGCGGATCGCGCCCGGGTCGCGCCCGATCTCGGCGCAGTGCTCGTCGAGCACGGCGTTCTTGTGGGCGAACGTCGCCGGGTCGCCCTCGCCGTTCCAGATGTCGGCGTCGCGGGCGACGATCCGGAGCGTCCGCTTCTCGCCGCTGCCGCCGATCAGCAGCGGCATCCGCGCCTGGACGCGGCGGCGGGTCGTTGCGGATGTCGTCGGCGCTGACCCAGCGGCCGTCCTGGCTGAACGGCACGCCGTCGAGCATCGCCCGGGCGAGGCGGCTGGCCTCGTCGAACCGGCTGATCCGGTCGCCCAGCGACAGCATCTCGTAGCCGAAGGCCCGATGCTCGGGCTCGTGCCAGCCGGCGCCCAGACCGAGCATCGCCCGACCGCCGCTGGCGTGGTCGAGCGCGGTCGCCATCTTCACCGTCAGACCGACGTTCCGGTAGCCCACCCCGCAGACCATCACGCCCGAGCGGCACGCGAGTCGTCCGGGCGGCCCACGCGCCGAGGGTCATCCAGCCCTCGAACACCGGACCGTGCGCGCCCAGGACCGGACCGTCCGCGTCGCCGAGGATCGGCATCAGGTGGTCGTTGGCGAACAGGCTGGCGAAGCCCAGCGCCTCGACCCGCTCGCCGGCGGCCATGAGGTCGGGCCACGCGACCGCGCTGGCCCCAGATCTGGAAGGCGATGCGGATCGGCTCGGCCGGGCCGGGCCGCGGCCCGAGCAGGCCGGTGCGTCGGATCGCGGCCGGTCACCGGCCGCCTGAACCGGGCGGCCGCTCGCTGGAGCACCAGCGGCATCCGATCGCGCGAACGAGCCCGACGAGCGGTCGACCGACCAGGATCACGGTCGCCAGCGCGTTGACCTCGGGGGTCACCCCGAACTTGATCTGCGTGTAGATGTACAGCGGCAGCGTCAGCTGCGGTCCGATCGTGAAGAACGTGATGACGAACTCGTCGATCGAGAGGGTGACGCTCAGGAGCGCGCCGGCGATGATCGCCGGGGCGATGAGCGGGCAGCACGATGTGCCGCAGGGTCTGCCGGCTGCTCGCCCCGAGGTCGGCGGCGGCCCATTCGAGCCGGCGGTCGAACCCCTGGAGGCGGGCCGCCACGATGAGCACGACGAACGACGTGGTGAACACGAGGTGGCCCGGCGATCGACCGTGTGCAGCCCGAGCTTGAGGTCGAGCGCGCGTCGGACGAAGATCGAGCAGGCCGATGCCCGATCAGGACGCCCGGGATCATGATCGGCAGGGTGAACAGCGAGCCGGCCGGTGCCGGCGAAGCGGATGCCGTCCGCGCACGAGCGCGAAGGCGGCCATCGTCCCGATGACCGTCGCCAGGAACGCGACGACGACGGCGACGTCGACCGAGTTGAACAGCGCCGTGTGGATGCGCGCTGTCCGCGAGCATCGCCTCGTACCAGTGGAGGCGTCAGGCCGGTGATCGGGAAGCCCGGACGTGTCCGACTTCTCGAACGAGAACAGGATGAGGAAGACGATCGGCAGGTAGAGGAAGACCAGGATCGCACCGGCCAGGACGGCCAGGATCGCCCGGGTCAGCCGGGCGTACGGGCTGACCGGCATCGTCTCGAGCGCGCTGATCCCCTTAGCCACGGGTCACCACGTCCTCGACCCGCAGGGAGCGCCGGAAGATGATGAGCACGATCGTCACGAACGCCGCGATGACGATCGCCAGCGCCGCTCCCTCGGGGATCTGGCGCCTGTCGGATGAAGTTGACGATCAGGTTCGCGATGAGGTTCCCCTCGGCACCGCCGACCAGGGTCGGGGTGAGGAACTCGCCGAGGATCGGGATGAACACGAAGATGCAGGCGGTGATGATCCCGGTCCGGATCTGCGGCAGCAGGATGTGCCGGAACGCCTGGTCCGGCCGCGCCCCCAGGTCCTGGGCCGCGTTGAGCTGGGTGAAGTCGAACTTCTCGAGGGCCGCGTAGAGGGCCAGCGCCGCGAACGGGAAGTAGACGTAGATCGAGCACGACGAAGACCGCCGAGGTCGTTGTAGACGAGCAGGGTCGACGGCTCCTGGATGAGCCCGATGCCCATGAGGAACTGGTTGAGCGCGCCCGGTCTCGCCCAGGATCGCCTGCCAGGCGTAGACCCGGAGCAGGTAGCTCGTCCAGAACGGGACGATGACCGCGAGCAGGACGACGCGCTGCCAGCGCGCGGCTCACGTAGCGGACGAGGAAGTAGGTGAACGGCAGGGCGATGGCCAGGCCCGCCGCGGTCACAGCGGTCGCCATGACCAGGGTCTTGACGAACGTCCGCAGGTAGACCGGCTGGTTGAAGAACCGGGCGTAGTTGTTGAGGTTCCAGTCGGCGGACGACGTCGAAGTCGGAGTTCGTGCGCCAGAAGCTGAACACGAACATGATGACCATCGGGATCAGGAACAGGAACGCGAGCATGAGCAGGCCCGGGCACGAACGGGACGGCCCGTCCCAGCCGCGCGCGCGACGCCGCGACCGGAGCCCGCGAGCGGAGCCTCGTCGGCTCCGTCGCGGATCTCCGGTCGTCATGTCTGTCGATCCTGATCCGGGTGCTGGGACTAGGCGCCCAAGACCTCGTTGAACGCGTCGATGACGGCCTGGGTGGACGTGCCCGGGGCCCTTGAGGTCCATCGTCTGGACCGTCTCCGGCTTGTTGTACAGGAACCGATCGGCCCGTTCCTGCTGGCCCTGGTTGACCAGGATCTTGTAGGCCGCCTCGTTGAACAGCGGACGGCCGTTGAGCATGAAGTTCGCGGCGATGTACTCGGCCTGCTCGGCCAGCTCGAGGAACGGCATGATCAGGTTCTGGTTGGTCGCCGCCCTTGACGACCATCTCGGAGTCCATCCAGCCGATGGTCCCCTCCTTGGGCGTGAAGACCTTGAGGTCCGGGCCGCCCTGGTCCTTGACCCGCGATCTCGGTGCCGAGGTTGCCGGTCGCGATCCAGGCCTCACCGGTCTTGAGCATGGCGATGGTGTCGGTGGCCTGGTTGGCCAGCTTGAGGATGTTCGGCTTGAGCTGCTTGAGCCGCGTCCTTGGCCTTGGCGATCTCGTCCGGGGTCATGCTGTAGGCGTTCTTGGCCGCCCGGTGTACTTGCCCATGTAGGCCATGATCTCGACCGGCTGGTTCTCCACGACGACCCGCTTCTTGTACTTCGGGTCGAGCAGGACCTCCCACGAAGTCCGGAGCCGGCGAGACCTTGGCCGGGTCGTAGTAGATCTGGACCGGCGACCAGCCGAACGGGTAGCCGAGATAGCCTTCGGGCTTCGTCCAGATCGGGAACGATCGGGCGATCGAGTAGAGCTGCTTGGCGACCTTGAGCGAGTTGATGTCCCAGGCCTCGATGAGGCCCGACTCGAAGTAGTGAGGGACCCACAGGGCGTCGCCCGACACCATGTCGAGCTGCCCGCCGACCTGCTTGAGCTTGGTGTAGGCGTCGATGTTGTCGCTGAACAGCGTGCTGTTGGCCTTGATGTTGTTGGCTGCGGCGATGGCGTCGAGCTGGGCCGGGTACGAGTGGTCTCCCCAGGTCATCCAGTTGAACGTGCCGGTCGGCAGGGCGCGTCGGCGCTCGGAGCGACCGCACCGCTCGACGCTGCCGCGGTCGCGGCGGCGGTCGCGGCGCTCGTAGCTGCCGGGGCCGAGCTGCTGGCTGCGGTCGAGCACGCGGCAGCGATGCCGCCGAGCCCGACGGCGCCGCGCCGGCCGCGCCCATCACCTTGAGGAACTGCCGTCGGCTGTAGTCGCGCATCAGATCAGTCATTCCACGTTCCTTCCATCGTCGCAGGGTCGGACCTGCCATCAGTCCGCGATCAGTGCGGCGTCGTCCGCGGGCCACCATACGCACACCTCCTCCCCCAAGTCCTCCTCCAGGTGGGTCGATCGAACATTCGTCCCGTGCGGGCGGACCGCCACGATGTCGCCGGCGTCCGTCGTCAGCGTGATCCGCGTGTGGTCGCCGAGGAAGGCGACGTTGACGATCCGGCCGGTGATCCCCGGGTCTGCGGCCGGCTCGTCGACCGGTCGCAGCCTCACGTACTCCGGTCGCACCATGATGGTCGCCGGGCCGTCGGTCGAGCCGGTCGGCGCGCCCATCCGGCCGCCGTCCGGCGGTGGCGAAGACCGGTCGTCCGCCGTCCGTCGCGATCGAACCCGCGAGGAAGTTCGTCTCGCCGACGAAGTCCGCCACGAATCGGCCGGCGGGATGGTCGTAGACCTCGCGGGGGGTCCCGGTCTGGATGACGTCGCCGCCCGACATGATGGCGATGCGGGTCGCCATCGACAGGGCCTCCTCCTGGTCGTGGGTCACGAACACGAACGTCGTGCCGACCTGGCGATGGATCCGTGACAGCTCGGTCTGCATGTGCTTGCGGAGCTTGAGGTCGAGCGCCCCGAGCGGCTCGTCGAGGAGGAGCACGGCCGGTCGCTTGGCCAGGGCCCGGGCGAGGGCGACCCGCTGCTGCTGGCCGCCCGACATCTCGGACGGGAAGCCGCCTGTCGAAGCCGGCCAGACCGACGAGCTCGAGGTACTCACCCGTCCGGCTGGTGACCTCGGCCGCCGGCAGCTTCTCCATCCGCAGGCCGAACGCGACGTTCTGGGCGACGGTCATGTGCGGGAACAGGGCGTAGTTCTGGAAGACGGTGTTGACGTTGCGCTTGTGGGGCGGCAGGTCGTTGACCGTCCGGCCCTCGATGCGCAGCTCGCCCGAGGACATCGGGATGAACCCGCCGATGAGGTTGAGGGTCGTCGTCTTGCCGCAGCCGGACGGTCCGAGCAGGCAGAAGAACTCGCCCGGCTCGATGACCATCGACACGTCGTTGAGGGCGACCGTGTCACCGTAGCGTTTGGTCACGTGGCGCAAGCTCGATGGCGGGCGTCGAGTCAGGCAAGTCGAGCTCACGCCGAGGCTCGAGGTCCACGCCCACCCGAGCAGCGGGCCCGGTCCCGTCGCGTCGAAGTCGGACGTCAGCGATGCGGCGGCGGGTGGTCAGACACGGGCATCAAGCACCCTCTTGTGCAACCGTTTGTACGATGCTAGCGTCCGGCCTATGGCCCGTCAATACAGAGACCGGCGAGCGCCTCGGGGGCCCGCCTGATGGGGCGCTCCGAGCCCGCTCGCACGACCGGTCGACCTCGAGCCCGAGCCGGAACGCGACCGAGCGCCAGGTCGCCGCCCGCTTCCACCCCGGCCTACGCCGCGGCCGCTGTCCCGTCTGCCGGCTGGGCCGCCAGGTCTTCCACGGCCTGCCGTTCGACCTCGGACCCGGCTCGGTCGCGGTCGACGCTGGATCCTCGTCGACGCGCCCGTCGACGATCGAGCTTCCCGGCGGCGGGGCGGCCAGCCATGTCGTGGTCGCCCACCTGTGCGACACGTGGCGCGACGATGCCGGCCGGCGGCCGGCCGGGCTGGCCGTCGGACACGTCGTCCCGGTCGGCGAGCCGCTCGCCCGGTACACGGTGGTCGACCGGTCGGGGCGCACGACGAGCCGGGTCATCCGCCGCCGGTTCGAGATCAACGACGGGATCCTCGGCTGGGGGATCGGCGCCGTTCGCGGCGATCCCTCATCTCGCCAACGAGGTCGTCGACTGGCGCGGCCCGCATCCCGCCCAGGTGCCCGGCCGCTACGCCGCGGCCGGCCAGTCCGGGACGCTGACGATCATGCCCGGGACGTACGGCGACGAGCCAGACGGGCGTGTCCGACTTCGTGCCGAGCGCGACCGACGACGCGCTCCTGTGGCTCCACGCGATCGAGCTCGACGCCGGCGCCGAGCCGGTCGCGCTGCACCTCGAGCCGCTCGCCGGAGGCCGGCCCGGGAGCGACGTGCTCGTCGCCGGCCGTGACCCTGTTCCGCGGCTCGAGCGATCCGTTGGCTCGGCCGCCCCGATTCGAGGTCCGCGTCGACGGCCAGGCCGGACGCCCGCTCGAGGTCGACCTGGGGACGGTCATCCGCACCCGTCCGGTGCCGGCGGCCGGTCCGCCGGGCGGTGGCCCGGACACCGATCGTCGGCTGGGGGACGCCGCGCCCGGATCCCGCCGACCCAGCGCCGGGGCGGCCTCGTCGTCGACCTGTCGATCGCGCCCGATGCCGTCGTCGACCTCGACGGCTGGAGCGTCCCGGGTCGCGACCTGCTGGCCGGGCGTCCGGCTGCGCGACCCTGACGGTGGTCGATCGATCGAGGTGCTGCCCGCACCCCGGGTCCCGGTCGAGGTCGAGATCGTCGACCGGACCACGGGCGAGCGGGTTCCCGGTCGGGTCCGCTTCACGGCCGCCGACGGGCGCTACCTGCCGCCGGTCGGCCATCGCGACGAGGTCAACCCGGGGATCTTCGAGGACACCGGCGCGCGATCTCGTCCTCGGATCCAGCACGTACGCCTATGTCCCCGGCCGGTTCGCCATCGAGCTGCCGGTCGGCGCGGTCGAGGTCGAGGTCGTCGGCGGCTTCGACCGGCCCCTCATCGCGCCCGGCTCGAGATCGAGCCGTCGACGCGCCGGCTCGAGCTGCCGCTCGACCGGACGATCGACCTCCACGCCGGGCGATGGGTCACCGCCGACACCCACGTCCACTTCCTCGTCGCCGTCGACCGCCCTCCTCCAGGCGGCGGCCGAGGACGTCGACCTGGTGAACCTGCTGGCGACCCAGTGGGGCGACCTGTACACGAACGTGACCGACCTGCCCTGGGGCTCGATGGCCGACCCGTCGGGCCGCCGGATCGTCGTCGTCGGGACGGAGAACCGCCAGAACATGCTCGGCCACCTGGCCCTGCTGGGTGCCCACCGGCCCGTCCACCCCGCTCGCCAGTGGCGGCCCGCCCGAAGGGCCGGATGGCCGGTGCGCTGAGCGTCCTCCTGGCCGACTGGGCCGACCGCTGCCGGGCCGCCGGCGGGCTCGTCGTGGCGGCCCACTTCCCGCTGCCGTACGCGGAGATCGCGGCCGACATCGTCGCCGGCAAGATCGACGCGGTCGAGACCCAGGCGCTCTCGCCGGGCCTCGACGACCCATCGATCATCGAGTGGTATCGCTTCCTGAACCTCGGCTACCGGCTGCCGATCGTGGCCGGGACCGACAAGATGTCGGCCGAGGTCCCGGTCGGCGCCGTCCGGACCTACGTCCACCTGTCGACCGACGAGGCGCTCACGTTCGACGCGTGGGCGGCCGCGGTGCGGGCCGGCCGGACGTTCGTCACCTCGGGCCCGATCCTGGAGCTGGCGGTCGAGGGCCGTGAGCCGGGCGACGTCATCCGGCTGCGATCGGGTGGTCGGCTGGAGGTCGCGCTCCGTGCGCGGGCCGCCCAGCCGGTGATCACCGACCTCGAGCTCGTGGTCAACGGGCGGGTCGTGGCGGCCAGCGGCGCGACGGTCGGCTCGACCGAGCTCACGCTGCGCGAGACGGTCGAGATCGCGGCCGGGGCCTGGATCGCCGCCCGGTCGCGCAGCCGGAACGAGATCCATTCGGCCTTCACGACCTCGATGGCGGCGCACACGTCGCCGGTCTATGTCGAGGTCGAGGATCGGCCCATCCGTGCCTCGCTGGATGACGCGGATGTCGTCGAGCAGATCATCGCCGGGGCCCGGACCTGGGTCGCCGAGCTGGCTGCCATCGCCGACCCGGACGAGCGGGACCGGATGGTCCGGTTCTTCGAGGTCAGCCTTGAGACGTTCCGTCGGCGGGTGCGCGGAGCGGACCTCGGCTGATCCGTCGGGCCCGGCCTCGGCCGCGGTCAGGCCGGGACGTCCGCCGTGACGTCGTCGACCCGGATCGGTCGGCCTCGAGCCAGCTCCGCTTCGCCGCCAGGGCGAGCCGGAGCGTCTCGAGGGCCTCGTCCGGCCCCGGCGCCGGGCGTGCCGCCCTCGGCCAGCGTGCGGAAGAATGCCTCGAGCTCGAGCCGGTAGGCGACCTCGAACCGGTCGGGGAAGTTCTCGTAGTGGTCGCCTTCGAAGCCGAACCGCCGCGAGAAGGTGAGCCGCGTCTTGTGGGGCGCCTCGACGACGACCTTGCCCAGGGCGCCGGCCACCTCGGTCCGGATGTCGTAGCCCCAGGCGGAGTGCCGCGACATCTCGACCACGCCGAGGGCCCCGTTCCGGAACCGGAGCATCGTCACGGCCGTGTCGATGTCGCCGCCCTCGCGCGAACCGCTCGTCGATCAGGACGTCCGCCCCAGGCGGAGACCTCCTCGACCTCGCCGACGAGGAATCGGGCCAGGTCGAAGTCGTGGACGCTCATGTCCAGGAAGGACCCGCCGCTGTTCCGGATGAAGTCGACCGACGGCGGGTACGTGTCCCGCGAGTCGCCCGGAACTGCTCGATCCGCCCGAGCTCGCCCGCCTCGATCAGCTCCTTGGCCCGGACGTAGCCCGGGTCGAACCGGCGCATGAACCCGAGCTGGACCGGGAGCCCGGTCTCGCGCCAGAGCGTCGACCACGCGGTCGTCTCGGCCAGGTCGAGGGCGATCGGCTTCTCGCTCCAGATCGCCTTGCCCGCGCGCAGGGCGGCCTCGATCAGGCTGGCGTGGGTGCTCGTCGGCGTGACGATGACGACGACCTCGACGTCCGGGTCGTCGATCGCCTCGAGCGGGTCGGCCGTCGCCCGTCCGGCTCGCGCCATGTCCCGGCCGCGCTCGGCCGCGGCGAGGTCGGGGTCCGCGACGACCACGATCCGCGCGTTGCGCGATCCCGGCGAGGGTCTGGAGATGGGTCCGGCCGATCCGGCCGACACCCAGGAAGGCGACCCCGATGGAGTCCGGGTCCTTCAGCCTGAACGTGCTCATCCGTCACCTCGACCGTCTTGACGGGCATCGGTCATCGAGCCGGCGGTCGAGGTCGCGGACAGCTCCGTGGCGACTCGCTCGGCGACCCGTTCAGGCGAGAGTCCGTGCCGCTCGAGCAGGAACGCGTTCGGGGCCGATTCGCCCCAGGTGTCCTGCGATCCCGATCCGGACGATCCGGCGGGGCTCGCGCTCGGCCAGGATCTCGGCCACGAGGCCGCCGAGCCCGCCGAGGATCGTGTGCTCCTCGACGCTGACGACGAGGCGGACGTCCGCGGGCCGCGTCGGCGATGGCCGGCGCGTCGACCGGCTTGAACGACGGCACGTGGAGGACGCCCGCTGAGATGCCATCGGCCTCGAGCAGCACCGCGGCCGCGAGGCAGCGGGCCGACTGCAGCCCGGTCGAGACGATCAGGACGTCCGCTCCGTCGCGCAGCCGGATGACCCGGCCGGGCTCGAACCGGTAGGTGGCATCGAACAGGTCCGGCCCGGCGTCGCGGGCCAGGCGGAGATAGACCGGCCCCGGCGTGTCGGTCGCCCAGCGGACCGCGGCCGCGCACTCGGTCGCGTCGCCCGGGGCGAGGACGGTCATGCCCGGCATCGCCCGCATGATCGCCAGGTCCTCGACGTCCTGGTGGGTCTTGCCGGTGAAGCCGGTGAGCAGGCCGCGTGTAGGCGGCTCCGATCTTGACGTTGGCGTGGGTCTGGGCGACGAGCATCCGGATCGGTCGACCGCGCGGTGGGTCAGGAACACGGCGAACGACGAGACCCACGGGACGTAGCCGAGGGTCGCCAGCCCGGCGGCGACCCCGACCATGTTCTGCTCGGCGATCCCCATCTGGAGGAAGCGGTCCGGGTGGGCGACCGCGAAGCGGTCCGCCCGGGTCGAGGTCGCGAGGTCCCGTCGAGGACGAGCAGGTCGCGGTTCTCGAGCGCGAGCTCGCCCAGCGTGTCGGCCCACACGTCGCGCAGCGCGCCGCTCACGAGCCGGCCGCCTCTCGCGGGCCGGGCCGAGCTCGATCCGCGCCGCAGCGACGTCGTCGGCGGTGGCGACCCTGGCGTGCCACTCGAAGCGACCCTCGGTGAACGACAGGCCGCGACCCTTCACGGTCGGGCCAGGATGGCGGTCGGCCGGCGACCCGGCGCGGCCGACGCGCGCATCCGCACAGGCCGCCACGATCGCCTCGATGTCGTGGCCGTCGATCTCGAGGACGCGCCAGCCGAAGGCCTCGAATGCGCCGCGCAGATCGGTCCCGGCCAGCGGGTCGCGTCGGTCGCCGCGACCCTCCTCGCCCGGCACCGGCGGCCAGCCGTACTGCTGGAGCCCGTTGCAGTCGACGATCGCGGTCAGGTTGCCGAGGCCGTACCGCGCGCGCGACCATCACGCTCTCCCAGACCATCCCCTCCTGGGTCTCGCCGTCGCCGAGCATCACGAACGTCTGGACGCCGAGCCCGCGCATCCGCGCCCCGAGGGCGATCCCGAGTCCGACCGCCAGGCCCTGGCCGAGCGAACCGGTCGACGCCTCGAGGCCGGGCAGGCGGGTCATGTCGGGATGGCCCTGGAGCCGGCTGTCGCCCGAGTCGAACGTCGCCAGCTCCTCGACCGGGAAGTAGCCGCGCAGGCCATCACCGCGTACAGCCCGATCGCGGAGTGGCCCTTGGACAGGATGAACCGGTCGCGCTCGGGCCAGTCGGGCTCGTCGGGCCGGATCCGCAGGACCCGGAAGTAGAGGGCGACGAGCAGGTCCATGGCCGACAGCGGACCGCCGATATGCCCGGCTCCGCTGTGCGCCACCGACTCGACCACGAGCAGGCGGCCCCGTCGGGCGACCTCCCGGAGGTCGACCGGGGGTCCCTCGCCGCCGTCCGGGTTCAGCCCCAAGGGAGCGTCCGCGCGCAGGTCATCCGTCACCGCTGGGCGGCGGGCCGCCCCGGGTGCTCTCGCGGACGACGACGCCGACCGGCAGCACGACACCCTCCGGAAGGACGCCGTCGTGGACGGCACGGATCAGCGAGACGGCCGCCACGCGTCCCATCTCGGCCGACGGCACGGCGACGGTCGTCAGCCGCGGATTGGACATCGCCGCATAGGGGATCCCGTCGAAGCCGACGATCCCGACGTCGTCGGGGACCCGGACGCCGAGGTCACGCAAGGCGTTCATCAGGGCCAGCGCCAGCTGGTCGTCATAGCAGACCAGCGCTTCGGGCAGGTCGGCCGCGATCTGCTGCGGCGAGCTAGGCCGGGGCGCGCCACGCATCCACGGCGCGCGAAGAACCGGCGAACGGGCGCGCGGATCCCTCGACTCCGGAGGGTCGTGGCGACCGTCTCTGCACGGGTCGAATTCGAGTCGCGGACGCCACTCTCGACGTAGGCGATCCTCCGGTAGCCGCTGTCGACGAGGTGGGTGACCGCCGCACGCACGCCGCCCGCGTCGTCGGTCTGGATCACCCCCGGCATCGGGCGGGCCGTCGTGGCGGGGCAGGCTGCGGTGGTCGGGCCAGACGAGGATGAGCCGGGCGGGGTCGACCCGCTCGCGAAGCTCCCGCGGTGCGAGCACGCTCGACACGATCGCGACCCCGTCCGTCCCGTGCTCGGCGAAGATCCGCAGCGCCAGCCGCTCGCGCACGACATCCCGCTCGCCGGCCACGACCATCACGCTGTACCCCTGCTGGCGGGCCTCCTGCTCGAACGCCGACGCGACCTGTCCGTGGACGGGATCGCGCAGGTCGGGCAGCAGCAGGCCGAGCGTCCGCGTCCGGCGGACGCGGAGGCTCCGGGCGGCCGCGTTGGGGACGTACTGCAGCTCGGCCGCCGCCGCCTTGACCGACAGCCGCGTGGCCAGGCTGATCCGTGGATCGTCGGCCAGCGCTCGCGAGGCGGTCGAGCCGGAGACGCTCGCCCGCAGGGCGACATCCTTCAGGAGGATCCGACGGCGCGGGCTGTCCCCGGTCAGTTCCACACGCCCGCGCTCCGCTCCCTCCGTCTGAGCAACCGATTGCGCAAACCGTAGCATCGGGTCTCCGGACCGTCAATATCCGATGGTCCATCGGCGGGCCTCGGCGACCGGTCGATCATCCGGATCAGCCGGGGTCCGGCAGGGCCTCGATGAAGGCGGTCGTCCGGTCCAGCGCGTCCTCCAGGACCGCCTTCAACCCATGGCCGAGTCGCGGATACGTGACCAGCTCCCCGTGGGGGAGGAGGCCCATCGCCTCCCGCAACAGGTCGATCCGGGCGAACGGATCGGACTCACCGGACAGCAGCAGGGCCGGGCAACCGATCGCCGGCCAATGGGCGACCCTCGGTCCGACCTCCGGGGCGCCCGGGCGGTGGAGCGGGTAGGAGAAGCAGACCAGGCCGCGGTAGCCGGCTCCGGCACCGCCCGGACCGCCGGCAGCGGCCGCGGTGGCGAGACTCGCGACCCGACCGCCGTAGGAGTGGCCGCCGACGACGATCCCCGGGCCGGGTGGGGCGAGCTCGAGCCAGCGCGGGACCACGTCCTCGGCCCGCCGCTTCGGCAGGTCCACGGCGACCGCGTCGATCCCGCGGGCACGGAGCCCGTCGACGAACGGGGCCATCGACGCGGCGGTGCCCGACGCCCCGTGGCCCAGGATCAGCCGGACGGTCATCGCCGTGGTGGGACCGGATGCTCGCGCGTGTCGATGAGGGCCGACGGCTCGACCAGGTCGACGTACAGCCGACCGGCGAGGTGATCGACCTCGTGGAGGAAGGCACGGGCGAGAAGGCCCGTCCCACGGAGCCGGACGCGGCGTCCCTCGATGTCGTCCGCGGCGATCACGACCTCGGCCGGGCGCGCCACCTCGGCGACCCGCTCCGGGAGCGACAGGCAACCCTCCCAATCGACCGCGGGAAAGCCCCTCTTGACGACGACCGGGTTGCCCAGCACGTAGGAGCGTCCGTCGACCTCGACCACCGCGAGTCGGAGCGGCTCCCCGATCTGCGGCGCGGCCAGCCCGACGCCGCGTGCCTTGCGCATCGTCACGAACATGTCGTCGATGAGCCGGCGCAGACCCCGATCGGGCAGCTTGACGGCCCGGGTCGGCGCCCGCAGCCGGTCGTCGGGGAGGGTCAGGATCCTGAGCGCAGTGCCGGCAGCGCGTTCGGGCACGCGACCGTCAGCTCCCCGCCACGACGGGGTGGTCGTGGACCTCCGTGCCCTCGCCGTGGTGATGATCGTCGCCGGCGACGTGGGCATGCGAGTGCTCCACGACGGTCGCGCCTTCGACGTGGCCGTGGAGGTGCTCATGGATGAGGTTCGCCCGCAGGAGCAGCTCGCGGTCCGCGAGGATCGAGGCCGGGGTCCCGTCGGCGATCACGCGTCGCTGCTCGCCGAGGACCACGACCCGGTCGGCGATGGTCGGGACGATCTCGAGCTCGTGGGTCGCGGTGACGATCGTCCGGCCCGCCCGGCCGAGGCGGCGGATGAGGTCGACGAGGACCGACTTCGTCCGGGGGTCGAGTGCGGCGGTCGGCTCGTCGAGGAGGATCACCTCGGGCCGGAGCGACAGGACCGACGCGATCGCCGCCCGCTTCTTCTCGCCGCCCGACAGCTCGAACGGCGCCCGGTCGGCCAGGTGGGCGATGCCCATCTCGGCGAGCGCCTCGTCGCACTGGGCCTTCACCTGGTCCGGTGTCAGGCCGAGCTGGAGCGGCCCGAACGCGACGTCGTCGAAGACGGTCGCACTGAAGAGCTGGATGTCCGGATCCTGGAAGACGAGGCCGACCTCGCGATGGAAGCGGAACGCGTCCTGTCCCGCTGCGACCGCCGCGACATCGCGCCCGAGCGCGCGCATCTCGCCGTCGCTCGGGCCGACGATCCCGTCGAGGAGCTTGAGCAGGGTCGACTTGCCGCTGCCGTTGGCACCGAGCAGGCAGACCATCTCGCCTCGCCGGATGTCGAGGTCGATCCCGTCGAGCGCGACGTGCTTGCCCGGGTAGACGTAGCGGACGCCGCGCAGCCGGAAGGTCGGCTCGTCGGTGGGCGTCGTCGGCTCGTCGGTCGTGGTCGTCGCCGGTTCGGTCATCGCAGCCACAGCTGGTCGGCGATCAGCAGCCCGACGCAGAACACGACGCTGGCCGCGAACAGGCCCCAGTCGCGGGTCGTCATCCGGAAGGTCGTGTAGGTCCGCATCTCACCGCTGAAGCCGCGGGCGAGCATCGCCGCGTAGACGTCGTTGCTCATCTTGAACGAGCGGCTCATCAGGCTGCCGATCGTCCCGCCGAGCCAGCGCCGCTGCTCGGCACCCCGGGTCCGGGCGACGATCCGACTCTTCCGGGCGAGGAAGATCCCGTTGACGGTATGGAGGAACAGGAAGATGTAGCGATAGGTCATCGACAGGATGAGGACGAAGACCTGCGGCACGCGGAGGGCGCGGAGGCTCTTGAGGATGTCCGCCCAGGGCGTCGTCATCACCAGCAGGATCGCCACCGAAACGCTGACCCCGACCCGCATCACCAGCAGGATCGCTCCGAGGATGCCCGGGATCGACGGCGCGATCGCCAGCGGGCCGAGGGTCAGCTCGAACAGCCGCGGACCGGGGATGAAGAAGATCGACGGGATGACGACGATGCCGGCGAACAGCGGGATCCCGAGCCAGACCCGCTTCACGAAGAAGTCGGTCGGGAGGAGGCTGGCGAGCGCCGCCCCCAGGAGCGCGACGTACAGGATGACGAGGACGGCGTAGGAGCTGGTCAGGCTGGCGGCGAGCACGAACGCCAGGAACATCCCGAGCTTCGCCCGCGGGTCGACCCGCTGGAGGAACCCGTCGAGCCTGGCGTGGTGCTCGGTGAAGACGGCCCGCTCGACGTTCGCGGCGATGCCGGCGACGGTCCGTTCGATCCAGCCCGGCTTGCCGGATCCGTCGGCCGCTGCCGCGGGCCGGACGGGTGTCGCGGTCGGCTCTTCGACGGGGTTGGCTGCGGTCATGGCCGGCTCACGCCGGGCTCGGGTCGGAGTCGGGGATCGTATCGGACCGGCGCCGACCGACGAGGCGGGCGATCCCGTAGACCGCCCCACCGCACAGGAGCATGCCGACGATCCCGGCGATCTCGTAGCCGATCGCCGCGTGCCACAGATCGGCGTTCGCGTCGCTGAAGAACGGGAGGGGCAGGTTGTACCCGCCCAGGGGGGCGCTGAAGACCGACGACAGGTCCTGCAGCCCCTTCGGGATGTAGCCGAAGGCCGCCTTGACGTCCTCGGCGCTGCCTTCGCCGTAGGCGAAGCCAGGCGCGATGAGCCCGAGCGGGGCGACGACCGCGAGCGCGACGAACGCGGTCCCGACCTTCTTCCATGCCTTCGGCAGGACGAGGTACGCGAGCGGCACGAGGATGACGAAGATGACGGCCACGACCAGGAGCATCGAGGCGACGGCGGGCCAGTCGACCCGGCTCCAGTCCGCCCCGAACCAGTGGCCCGGGTCGCCGCCCCCGACGATCAAGCCGAGGACGGCGATCGAGGTGACGCCGACGGCCAGGATCGCAGCGACGAGCTGCCACAGGGGGCGACGACTGGCGATCCCTTCGCTCGTATCGGCGGTCGCGAAGACCGTCCTGAGCGAGGTCAGGTATTCGGGATGGCGCTTCTGGAAGTACGCCACCCCGAGCGCGCCGATCAGGCCTTCGACGATCGACGCCCCGAACACGTGGGCGATCAGCATCGCCGGGACGGCCGCGGCCAGGCCGTACGGACTGTAGAGGGCGACGCCGTTCGCATCGGTGAACAGGAGCGGCTGGATCCCGAGCTCGATGCCGACGAGGAGCGCCGACGCGGTCATCCCGACCCAACCGGCGATGCCGGCGGCGACCACCCGGCGTCCGGACAGGAGCGGCGCTCGTGCGGACAGGAGTCGGTAGACCGCATACGCGACGAACGGCAGGACGATCGCCATGTTGAAGCAGTTGATGAGGATCGCGAGAACGCCGCCGTCACCGAAGAACAACGCCTGGATGACGAGCGCGACGCTGACCGCGATCACTGCCGCCCAGGGACCCAGGATGACCGCCACGAGCGCCCCGCCCACCCCGTGGGCGGTCGTGCCGCCCGGGACGGGCACGTTGAACATCATGATCGTGAAGCAGAGTGCCGAGAAGATCGCCAGGAGGGGGATCGTCCGGTTGTCCAGCACGGTCTTGACCCGCTGGGTCGCGACCGCCCAGACCGGGAGGGTCAGGACGCCGGCGCCGACCGAGATGATCGGGCTGAGGTATCCGTCGGGGATGTGCACCGTCCGTCTCTCCCGTCCTTCGCGGCTGGGTCTACCGGTCCATACGGCTCCGGGCGCCCAACGGATGCAACACGACCGTACTGCAACGTGTTGCGTCTACGGGTACTGTACGGGGAGCCGGGCGCCGTCGCAAGGGGGCGTCGACGGCCGCCTATACTCCGCCGGATGACCGTGACCCGACCCTCGCCGTCGCCTTCGCCGACCGCGGCACGCCCCGATTGGAGCCAGGTCCGCGAGCGCCTCCACGAGCGTGGACTCCGCTGGACGCCGCAGCGCCGGACGCTCGTCGACGTCCTGTCGCGGACCGACGGCCACGTCACGGGCAGCGAGCTCGTCGAGCGGTGCCGCGAGATCGACCCGGAGACCACCCCGTCGACGGTCTACCGGACGCTCGACGTCCTCGAGGAGCTGGGGCTGGTGCGGCACGGCCACGGCGCCGACGGACGGGAGGAGTTCCACGTCCTGCCCGCCGTCGAGCATGGCCATCTCCACTGCAAGTCGTGCGGCGGGACCTGGGAGGTCGAAGCCGCGGAGGCAGGCTCGCTCGTCGGGTCACTCGAGGCGAGCCGGGGCTTCGCGGTCGATCTCAGCCACGTGACGATCGTCGGGACGTGCGCCGCCTGCCGGCGTGCCGCCGCGGAGGCCTGAGCGGCGCGCTCGGAGGCTCGGATGTCGAACCCCATCGGCAGCCATGAAGCGGAGCGTCGGAAGGGGTCGGCCCGGTCGAACGGATCGAGCCGGTAGATCAGGCGTCGCGCGAGAATCGCACGGCGCCCCGGCGCCCGGACGCCTCCACGTCCCAACGCGTTCCAAAGGCTCGTAGACCCTTTATCGTGACCCTGCCGATCGCGTCCGGCAGGGCCGGGTCGAGCGTCACCTGCCCGTCGCGTGCCTCGAGGCCCAGCATCGCCCGGAGCAGAAGCAGCGGCGCCCCGGTCGCCCAGGCCTGGGGACTGCACGCGGTCGGGTAGGGGACCGGGAAGCGGCCGAGCGATCTCGGGTGGCCGGAGAACGCCTCTGGCAACCGATAACCGGAGAAGGCGGCGGCGTCGAGCATCGCCAACGCGATCCGGTTCGCCTGCTCGCGGAACCCGTAACGGGCGAGGCCGTACGCGATGATCGAGTTGTCGTGCGGCCAGACCGTCCCACGGTGGTAGCCGATCGGGTTGAACCCGTCGTCGTCGGTGGACAGTGTCCGGACGCCCCAGCCCGAGAAGAGCCGATCGGCCATCAGCTGCTTGGCCACGATCGCGGCGCGCTCCTCGGACACGATCCCGGTCCACAGGAGCTGCCCGATGTTCGAGGTCAGCGAGTCGATCGGGCGCTTGTCGCCATCGAGCCCGATCGCGTAGTAGCCACCCCGGGCGTCGATCCAGAAGTCGCGCTCGAAGCGCTCGCGCAGCGCCGTCGCCTCGAGCCGAAGGCGGGTCGCCAGCGCTGGGTCGCCGAACGGCCCGTCGGCCAGCTCGGCGAGTCGGACCTTGGCGTCGTAGACGTAGCCCTGGATCTCGGCCGTGGCGATCGGCAGGACGGGCATCGACCCGTCGGCGAACAGGACGCCGTCGAACGAGTCGCGCCAGCACTGGTTGCCGAGCCCCTGCGAGGAGCGGGTCCCGTACTCGACGTAACCGTCGCGGTCTCGATCGCCGAACTCGTCGATCCAGGCCAGCGCAGCCATGGCGTTGTCTCGGAGCGCGCTCACGACCTCCGCGTCGCCCGACCAGCGCCAGTACTCGGACAGCAGGATCAGCCAGAGTGGCGTCGAGTCGGCACTGCCGTAGTACGGGCGGTGCGGCTTGAGCCCGAGCTGGGTGAGCTCGCCCATCCGCAGCTCGTGCAGGATCTTGCCCGGCTCCATGTCCCGGAAGTCGTCGCTCTCGGTGGCCTGGAAGTAGGCGAGGGCCAGCAGCGCGCCCTTGGCCAGCCGCGGACCGAAGGCTACCGTCTGGAAGGCCGTGAGCAGGGTGTCACGACCGAACAGGGTGAGGAACCAGGGCAGTCCGGCGGCCGGCAGCATGAGCGTCTGGTCTTCGTACTCCGCCTCGATCCGCAGCGCGACCAGGTCGCGAGCGGTCCGGCCCATGACCTCGCCGAGGAGGTGCGAGTCGGTCTCGAGCTGGGGCAGGTCATCGAGCCAGGCGTTGATCGGGTCGTTCGTCTCCGAGCCGAAGACGTCGCCGAAGCCGGCGTGGGTCGGCTGGAGCTCACGCGGTCCGAGCGTCAGCGGCACGTGCAGCTCGCAGGTCCAGGTCCCGCGCGCCGGCAGGTCGATCGTCCATGCCAGGCCGTCTTCGTCGATCCGGGTCGCCGCGGCCGAGGCCTCGAGCGTCGTCTGGGCGGAGAAGCCCTGGTTGGCGTAGCTGAACGTGAGGCCGGACCGGTCGGACGCCGGGGTGCGCACGATCTGCTGCGATCGGTCGCGGACCCGGTCCTTGATCTCGAACAGATCGGCGAAGTCGTTGTCGACCGCGAGGTGGAGCTCGATCCGAAGCGGCTCCCGGAGGTAGCTCTCGAGCTCGATCCGTTCGTGAAGTCCGTTCCCGACGAAGCGCAGCCGGCGCAGCCCGACGCTGTTCGCTTCGAGCCCTTCGAGTCGTGGGTTGGTCAGGACGAACTCGGCCGAGTAGTAGTCGATGATCCCGGCGCGCAGGACCAGGAATGGCGCGCCGTCGATCGTCAGCGCCCAACGACTCAGGAAGCGGGTGTCGGCGTGGACGAGGCCGCCGATCGAGCCCCTCGGGACGTCGCCGACCGAGTCGGAGTACATGAACGTCCGACCTTCGAGCACGGCGATCGCATCGGGTCCGAGCTCGGGCGGCAGGGTCCGCTTCGGCCCCGGAATGCTCCGGTCGACGCTCACCCCGGGCATCGGGTCGGCCGGCGTCGGTCGCTGGTCGATCACGGCAGGTTGCTTGCCCATCGCAGGGCCCTCCTCGACCTCGGCGCGCGCGGCGTCCGCTTCCTCCGTGGGCCGTCCGGCTCGTCGACCTGGATCGAGTCTAGGCCCCTGCCGTAACCGACGTGTTTCCGCCGGTGGCGCGAATTGGCAACGACGGCCCGACGACCGGGTCCATCCGCCCCGACCAGGAAGAGCCTCGCGACGCCGGCGAAGCTCGTGCTGATCCGGCGCCGGCGAAGAACAGCGTCGGGCTGCTCGATGAGCCCGCCAGGTCCTACTCGGCCTGGAGCGTCTCGACGATCGGGGCGCGCGCGGCACGCTGGGCGGGCACCCAGGCACCGAGCGCTCCGATCGCCAGTCCGGCCAGGCCGAGCACCACCAGCGCGACGACCGGGAACACGTCGAACGCACTCTCCGGGACGCCGGTGTTCGAGGCCGCCTGGCCCATCAGTCCGAGGACGATCCGCTGGAAGGCCAGCCCGAGCGGGACGCCGAGAATGCCCGCCACGACCCCGATCGGGGCGATCGATGCGATGACCATCGCGACGACCTGCCGGTGGGTCATGCCGATCGTCTTGAGCACCGCCGTCTCACGGACCCGCTGACGAGTCTCGAGCAGCACCGTGTTGAACACGCCGCCGAGCGAGATCACGATCAGCACCAATCCGAGGGTCGAGATCACGCCCTCGAAGAGCAGAAAGCCCTCGTCGAAGCGCGAATTGCTGACGATGTCCACGAACGCGCCCGGGCCGATCGACGCGGTGATCGCCGCTGCATAGTCCTGGTGATCGACGCCCGCCGCCGGCTGAACCTCCCAACGCGACGGCTCGACCCCGGGGTCGAGCGCGACCAGGTCGGCGAACGTGCCGCGCAGGACGAGGTCGTCCTGGTTCTCGGGCGCCTGGTCGAAGATCTCGCCGACGAGAGTGACGCTCATCGTCCGGCCGTCGACCGTCATCGTCACCGCGTCGCCCAGGTGAAGGCCGGCGGTCGCGAACAGATTGGTCGGCGCGACCGCTTCACCGGACCGAGCGAACCAGCGGCCCCGGATCAGCTCGTATCCGATCCAGCCGGCGTCGCCGCGGTAGCCGACGAACGGGATCGCGCCCAAGAGGCCCGGGACCGTGACGACCGTCTGGCCGATGGCGACCGATCGCCCGGTTCCGGGCGTCGCCGCGATCGCCGCGTCGACCGCCTGTGCCGCCGGCGGCACGACGGCTTGCGAGTCATCGCCGGGTCCGACCAGCTGCGGTCCGCCGGCTTTCCCGGCCCCCTCGAACGTCACGACCCGGATCGGGCTCGGCCGGTCCCGTTCGAGCTGGCTCGCGACCCGCACGAGCGACCCGTCGAGCCCGAGCGCGAACACGAGGGCGGAGACGCCGACGGTCAGGGCGCCGAGGGTCATGCCGGCCCGAAGCGGGTGCGCCACGCTGGCCGCCAGGCCGATCCGGACGGGCGCCGCCAGCGGCAGGTCGAGCGCCGTCCGGCGGAGACGGCCGCCGTCGGGACTGCTCGATGGTGTCGTCCCGCGGGTGATAGCCCGGACGGCGCTCAGGTGGCCGGCGCGGACTGCGGGCGCGATCGCGGCGACGATCGCGGTCGCAAACGCGGCGACAAGCACCGTCCCGACGACGGGGACGGACAGGCTGAACGCCGTCGGGAGCCCGAACGAGCGGGCGGCGTCGGCGACGACCGGCTGGCTCAGCACCGAACCGATCGCGACGCCGATGACCGCCCCGAGCGCGACCGGGACGAGGATCTGGACGAGCAGCGTCCAGGTCACCTGGCCGGGCGTGAACCCGATGGCCTTCATGACCCCGATCTCGCGGTAACTCGACAGGACGATCCCGGATACGACGTTGGCGATGATGAACGCCGCGGCGAGGAGCGCGAAGACCGAGAACGCGAGCAGGATCGGGACGAAGAGGCTGGCCGTCCGGTCAACGGACGCCTTCTGGGCCAGATACGTCCGGCTGCTCGCCACGGCCCCGGAGGGCAGCCCAGCGGTGATCGTCGCGAGCGCGGTCGCCAGGTCGTTCGTCGTCGCAGACGGCGACACCCGGTAGAGCATCTCCTGCTCGGGGGCCTGGTGCGGCGTCAGCGCGATCAGGTCGTCCGGGCTGAGCCAGCCAAAGACGTCCGGCGTGCTGATCGACGAGGCGATGCCCACGACGGTCAGCGCGCGCTCGATGAGGGCGGCTCCGGCCGGCGTGGTGACACTAGGTGGCCTGTTGCCGCCCGGAGCCGTCGAGAGCCCGCCCTTGCCATCACCCACCGGCGTCTCGCGGAGCACGATCGTCGAGCCGAGCTTGCCCCCTGCGAGCTTGGACCAGTCCTGCGAGAGGACGATCTCGCCGGGCCGCTGCCACCAGCGGCCCTCCGACACGGTGATCCGGTCGACCGGCCCGGCGGGATCCGAGCGACCCGACAGCTCGCCGCCACCGAGACCCCGCGAATCGCCCTTGGCGCCACCGGCCTGTGCGACGTCGGCAGTGCCGATCGGCCAGGAACCGGCCGCGTCCGTGACCGGGGCCTGCGACGCGGTCGCCGCCAGCCGTGCGGCTGGGACCTCGGCACGGTAGTCGACGACGAGGTTCGCCCCGTTCGCCGCGGCAAAGGCGTGCTCGTAGGGCGCCTGCGCCTCGACGAGCGTATCGAGCGCGATGGTCGCTGCAGCCGTGGCCAGGACGACGACCGCCGTGATGACCGCCCCCTGCAGTCGGCGCCGGCGGAGCCCGGCCAGCGCCTTCTTCCGGACGGCGCCCATCAGGCGGTCCGTCCCACGGCGCTGTCGCCGACGATCGATCCGTCGACCAGCCGGAGGATCCGGTGGGCTCGGCCGGCCGCAAGGCGCTCGTCGTGAGTGACCAACAGGATCGTCTGGCCGTGCCGGTTGAGGTCGTCGAGGAGGGCCAGCACCGACTCGCCGTTGCGCGTGTCGAGTGCGCCCGTGGGCTCGTCGGCGAGGAGGACCGCCGGCCGGTTGACGACGGCCCGGGCGATGGCCAGTCGCTGTCGCTCGCCGCCGCTCAGCGTGGCCGGGAAGCGGTTCAGCCGGTCGCCGAGGCCGAGCTGGCCCAGCAGCTCCTCTGCCCGGGCGCGGGCCTCCTGGCGGGGAGCTCCGGCGAGCTCGGCGGCGACGAGGACGTTGTCGCGCACCGACAGGTCGTCGAGCAGCTGGAAGAACTGGAACACGAAGCCGACCTTGGTACGCCTGAACCGGGCACTGCCGGTCTCGCCCAGCTGGTCCACCCGGACGCCGTCGAGCCCGATCTCGCCGCGGGTCGGCCGATCCAGCCCGCCGACCAGGTTGAGCAGCGTCGACTTGCCGCATCCCGATGGACCCATGATCGCAGTCACCCGGCCGGCCTCGATGTCGAGCGAGAGTGCGTCGAGCGCGGGTCGCGACGAGCCGTCGTAGATCTTGGACACGCCCCGAAGGGTGATCATCGCCTGCATCAGGACCTCCTTACCGTCCTGAGGCTCGCAGGCGAACAAGCCGATGTCGTCGGCCGACGGAGCGGACCGACATCGTCCGATCGGGCGGACTCGTGCGTGGCTCGCCCGAACGGGCGGCCGGCGTCATCCGAACTGATGAGAACGACCCATCTGGCGCCGGATAGGCACTGCCGCGGGTCGCGCGTAGAGTGACGGCGATGACTTCGACTCCTCGGCTCGGCGTACCGTCGGGCGCGACTCGCTCGCGGCTCGCCGCGTCGGCCTGGCTCGATGTGCTCCCGGTCCTCGTCGTCGCGTTGGGCGCGCTGGTCGTCGTGCGCGAGGACCGGAAGGTCGACCAGTACGCCGCCATGCTGCTCGTGGTCGTGCCGCTGGTCTGGCGGCGACGCTGGCCCGCGCTCGTGCTCACTCTCGTCGCCGCCGGCTCGGTCCTGACGGCGGCGTCCACGGCCAACCCGCTCGTCCAGATCGCAGCGGTCGCCCTCGCCGGCGAGTCGGTCGGCCAGTACCAACCCGACCGGACGCGGTCGGCGATCTTCGTCCTGACCGTGGCCGGCCTGATGACCGTCGGGTTCCTCGCCCAGGAAGCCGACCCCGGGTTGTCGCTGGTCTTGCCGCTGGTGATCCTCGCCCCGTCGTGGATCGTCGGCGACACGATCCGGACCCGCCGGCTCGATGAGGTCGCCCGGGCGGAGGCGGCTGAACGCGACCTGCTCGATCGCGAGGCCCGGCTCCGGGCGATGGTCGCCGAAGAGCGGCGACACGTGGCGCGCGAGCTCCACGACGTCGTCGCCCACAGCGTCAGCGTGATGGTCATCCAGGCCGGGGCCGCGCGGCAGGTTCTCCACACCGCCCCGGACCGGGCGGAGGAGTCGCTCCTCGCGATCGAGACGACCGGCCGCGGGGCGATGAGCGAGCTTCGCCGGCTCGTCGGCGCCCTGGCGGAGGTCGACGTCGCGAATGAGGCGGGCGTGCCGCGCCGAGCCGACAAGGAGCCTCAGCCGACCGGCGCCTCGGCGACTACGGAAGGGCCGGCCCTGATCGATGGCGGCGGGCTCGCGCCGCAGCCGGGCATCGACCAACTTGACGCGCTGGTCGGGCGGGTGCGAGCCGCCGGCCTGCCCGCGGAGCTCGAGATCGACGGCGACCGGCGAACCCTCCCGGCGAGCATCGACATGACCGCCTACCGGATCGTCCAGGAGGCGCTGACGA
Organism: uncultured Chloroflexia bacterium; assembly: GCA_963744115.1. Lineage (GTDB taxonomy): Bacteria > Chloroflexota > Limnocylindria > Limnocylindrales > CSP1-4 > Chersky-267. The sequence continues at coordinate 772,722 of CAVUSI010000003.1, forward strand.
ACGCGCTCCGCTACGCCGATCGCGCCCGGACGGTGGTCCATCTCACCTATGAGCGCGACCAACTCCGGGTCGAGGTCCTTGACGACGGTCCCGGAGGCACCCGCTCGGCGAACACGACCGGATCCGGCGACGGCGCCGGACGCGGCCTGGTCGGGATGCGCGAGCGAGCGTCGTTGGCCGGCGGACGGCTGGAGGTCGGTCCGCGGCTCAGCGGCGGCTACGCCGTCCGGGCCTGGCTGCCCGTGCCGGGCGGCGACGCATGACGTTGCCCGCGTCGGCCGCCGACCGATGACCGCCCCCGAAGCCGCGGCGGCGGCCGGCCGGGCGGCTGCGACGCCCACCCTGCGCGTGCTCGTGGCGGACGACCAGGCGCTCGTCCGGGCGGGTTTCCGGATGATCCTCGAGGCGCAGCCCGACATCACGGTCGTCGCCGAGGCCCCGGACGGTGAGTCGGCCGTCCGGTTGGCGAGGCGCTTCCACCCGGACGTCGTGCTGATGGATGTCCGGATGCCCGGTCTCGACGGTCTCGAGGCGACCCGCCGGATGCTCGGCTCGGAGGCCTTCGGACAGGGGTCGCCTCCGGCGCCGTCCGAGGCGCGGTCCTCCGCCGGCGAGGCCCGGCCATCCGCCGCGCCCAGGATCATCATCCTGACGACGTTCGACGTCGACGAGTACGTCTACCGCGCGCTCCAAGCCGGGGCGTGCGGCTTCCTGCTCAAGGACGTGACCCCCGAGCACCTGGTCGGCGCGGTGCGAAACGTGGCCGCCGGTGACGCGCTCCTCGCACCGTCGATCACCCGCCGGTTGGTCGAACGCTTCGCCCGACCGGCGACCGCGCCGTCCGTGGACGCCTCGGCCCGTGCTCTGGCCGACCTCACGCCACGCGAGAGCGAGGTCTTCGGGCTGCTGGCGCACGGGATGAGCAACGCGGAGATCGCCGAGACGCTGGTGGTCTCGGAGGCGACCGTCAAGTCGCACGTGGCCGGGATCCTGGCGAAGCTCGGGCTTCGCAACCGCGCTCAGGCGGTGGTCCTCGCCTACGAGACCGGGGTGGTCCGCGTCGATCGAGGTTCGGAGGTTGGCTGAACATCGCGGTCCTGACGGTCAGTCCGACGTGGGCACGCCCATGATGTTGAAGCCGCCGTCGACGTACAGGACCTCGCCGGTCACCGCGCTCGACAGGTCCGAGGCGAGGTAGAGGGCACTCCGCCCGACGTCCTCCGGCGTGATGCTGGCCCGCAGCGGGGCGACATCCGCGAACCCGCCGTACATCTTCTTGAACCCGGCGATGCCGGCCGCGGCGAGCGTTCGGACCGGCCCTGCGCTGATCGCATTGACCCGGATGCCGTCCGGACCGAGGTCGGCCGCCAGGTAGCGGACCGAGGCCTCGAGGGCCGCCTTGGCCACGCCCATCACGTTGTAGTGGCTGACGACCTTCGCCGACCCGTAGTAGGACAGCGTGATCACGCTCGACCCGGCCCCCAGGAACGGTCGGGCTTCGCGGACCAGCGCCACCAGCGAGTAGGCGCTGACATCGAGCGCGAGGGTGAACCCGTCGCGCGAGGTGTCGACGAAGCTGCCCTCGAGGTCCTCTCGGCGGGCGAATGCGAGGGCGTGCACCAGGATGTCCAGCCGTCCGTGGGCGGCGCCCCACTTCGCCATGACGGCTCGGATCTCGTCGTCGGACTGGACGTCGCAGGGCTCGACGAAGGTCGATCCGATGGAGGCGGCCAGCGGGCGCACCCGTCTCTCGATGAGGCTCTCGACCGAGCTGAAGCCGACCGTGGCCCCGGCGTCGTGGAAGGCCCGGGCGATCCCCCAGGCGATCGAGTGGTCGTTGGCGACCCCGAAGATCAGCGCGTTCTTGCCGTCGAGCAGTCCCATCGCCGGAGCCTAGCAGACGGGTACCATCCGACGGATGACCCCTCGCCCCGCGCTGGCCGGCGTCCGCGCGCTTCTGCTCGATCTCGACGGCGTCATCGTGCTCAAGGGCGAGCTCCTGCCCGGCGCCCGCGAGGCACTGGCTGAGCTCGACGGACGCGCGATCCCGTACCGGATCGTGACGAATACCTCGCTGGTCAGTCGAGCCAGCCTGTCCCGATGGGGGAGTCGGCTCGGCGCCCCGATCGCGACCGACCGGATCATGAGCGCGCTGTCGGTCAGCGCCGCGTTCACCCGGCACCACCATCCGGGCGAGCCGATCTTCGTGATGGCGTCGACCGACGCGCTCACGGAGTTTGCGGGCCAGTGGCTGATGACCGGCGAGGAGGCGGACCGACCCGGCGCGCGGGCGGCCGCGGTCGTCATCGGTGACGCGCCCGAGGTGATCACGTTCGACAACCTGAACCGCGCGTTCCGGCTCGTCAGGAACGGGGCCGAGCTCATCGGGATGCATCGCAACCCGTGGTGGCTGACGCCGGACGGTCCCACGCTGGACTCGGGGGCGATGGTCACCGGATTGGAGTTCGCCACGGAGCGACCGGCCCGGATCCTCGGCAAGCCGTCGCCTGACTTCTTCCGCGAAGCGGCCGCTGAGCTGGCGAACGAGGTCCGTGCGGCCGAGGGCCCTCGTCTCACCCGGCACGACATCGTGATGGTCGGTGACGACATCCGGACCGACATCCTGGCCGCCCAGCGGGTCGGCCTGCGCGGCGCGTTCGTCCTGTCGGGCAAACATGGGCCGGCGGATGTCGAGGCGGTCGCCCGATCGCGCGGAGGCCGTCGTCCCGACGCGATCGTGCCGACCCTCCTTGACGTCGTCCGGGCACTCGGCTGAGTCGCCGGTCGCCGCCGAACTCGTACACTGAAGCTCATATCAGACCGCCCGCCAGCCGGAGATACGGAGACCCACGATGTCGACCGAGGCGACCCCACGCCTGAAGATCACCTACGCGACGCTCCGCAACGACAACGAGGAGCTCCACGCGCTCTACGAGGCCGGCCTTGCCAAGGCCCGCACGATGCTCGGCGGCTACTACCGCAACTTCGTCGGCGGCGCCGAGCGCGACGGCGACGGCACCTTCGAGAAGCGGACCCCGATCGACGGTTCGGTGATGGGCACGTTCGCGAAGGGCACCCGGAAGGACGTCCAGGACGCGATCGCCGCCGCCCGCGAGGCGTTCCCGGCCTGGGGCCATCGACCGTGGCAGGAGCGGGTCGAGATCCTGCGCCGGGTGGCCGACGTCATCAGCGAGCGCCAGATGGAGTTCTCGGCCCTGCTGTCGATGGAGGTCGGCAAGAACCGGCTCGAGGCCCTCGGCGACGTGGAGGAGACCGCCGACCTGATCCGCTGGTCGTGCGACATGGTCGAGCGCAACCACGGCTTCGACGACCCGATGGGCAACCTCGGAGACGAGACCGTCCACACCCGCTCGGTCCTGAAGCCGTATGGCGTCTGGGCCGTCATCAGCCCGTTCAACTTCCCGTTCGCCCTGTCCGGCGGGCCGGCCGGCGGCGCGCTCGTCGCCGGCAACACCGTCGTCTACAAGCCGTCCTCCGATGCGCCGCTGTCCGGCGCCTGCCTGCTGCGCGCGATGCGCGATGCCGGCGTGCCCGACGGCGTGTTCAACATGGTGATGGGTCCCGGCGAGACCGTCGGGGACGAGCTCCAGTCCAACCCCGGGGTCGACGGGATCATCTTCACCGGCTCGTTCGAGGTCGGCTTCGGGTTGTACAAGAACTTCGCCAAGGTCTTTCCGAAGCCGGTCATCGTCGAGATGGGCGGCAAGAACCCGGCGATCGTGTCCCGTCATGCCGATCTGGACGAGGCGGCCGAGGGGATCATGCGCTCGGCGTTCGGCTTCTCCGGGCAGAAGTGCTCGGCCAACAGCCGGGTCTACGTCGAGCGGCCGGTCCACGACGAGCTGGTCCGTCGCCTGGTCGAGAAGACCGAGGCGATCACGATCGGCGACCCGACCGATCGTCGCTATTGGCTCGGCCCGGTCATCGACGCCCGGGCCGTCGCCCGCTACGAGCAGGCGGTCGCCGAGGCGAGGTCGGCCGGGCGGCTCGTCGTCGGTGGCGAGCGGGTCACCGAGGGTGGGCTGGAGAGCGGCTCGTTCGTCGCCCCGACGGTCGTGGTCGACCTGCCCAAGGACCATCGTCTCTTCCGCGACGAGCTGTTCGTCCCGTTCACCGCGGTCGCCGCGGTCGACTCGATCGATGAAGCGTTCCGGCTGTCGAATGCCTCGAACCTCGGCCTGACCGCCGGCTTCTACTCCGACGACAAGGCGGAGGTGGAGCAGTTCCTCGACCAGATCGAGGCGGGCGTCATCTACGTCAACCGGCGCGCCGGCGCGACGACGGGCGCCTGGCCGGGGATCCAGCCCTTCGGCGGCTGGAAGGGGAGCACGGCGACCGGCAAGGCCGGCGGTGGCTTCTACTACGTCCAGCAGTTCATGCGGGAGCAGAGCCAGACGATCGTCGACTGACGGTCCACCTGGCCCGGCGGGGAACCGTGACGCCGCGGGTCGGTGCCCCATCCGACAGGTCGTTCTTCGGCGTTGGGCCTCAGTCCCACCGGGGGTGGCGGAACCGGCTCAGACCACGCTCACAAGTCAGCCGAACCGTGCGGATCCGACCTCCGCCACCCTCGCTTCAGCGCAGATCGGCCCCTCCCAGTGGGCTGACCCGGCTGGACGGGTCCGGGCGGGCGCTACCCCTCGAGGACGGAGACGATGTTGCCCGCCGGATCCTTGAACCAGGCGATCGCCGTGTCCTGATCGCGGACGATCCCCCGGGCGTCCGTCGATCCCTCCGGCAGGTCGTAGTGTTCGAATGAGACGCCGGCGGCCGTGAGCTCGTCCACGGCGCGCTCGATGTCGTCGACCACCACGTTCAGGATCGTGAACGTGGCTGGTTCGTGGTTCGGCTTGGGGTAGATGAAGACGCTGGCTCCGTCGCCGAGCGACAGGTCGAGGTTGCCCATCGGACCGTCGGTCACCGTCAGGCCGAGCGTCTCGGCATAGAACGCCCGCGCCTTGGGGATGTCATCGACGGAGAACCCCGAGAACACTCGCTTGTGCGCGACCATCGCCTACCTCCTGTTCGACCCGTGCGTCGAGCGCTGCCGGATCGGATCGCCGACGGGCCGGGCGCCCGCCAGGATCGGACGGTCAGTCTGCGCGTTGCCGCTGGATGACGCCTCGAGCGAGTGTCCGCGGTCGTCGGCCGACGCCAGGTGCAGTCCCATGTCGGCCACGTCACTGCGCGTCCGACCCCGCGTCGCTGTCCGCCGGTCGCACGAAGTGCAGGCGATGGCGTCGACGAACGAACCCCACCGCTGGGTAGAGCGCTTCGGCCGGCGGGTTGTCCGACAGCGCGTAGACCTGGACCATGCGCGCCTCGCGCTGGCGGTAGCGGCGCAGTCCGTGGCACAGCATCGTCCGCGCGAGGCCGAGGCGTCGGTGGTCCGGATGCGTACCGACGGGCTCGAACTCACCGACCCGGGCCACGGGATCCCACCAGGCCATGGCAAACGCCGCGATGGACCCGTCCGGCGCCTCGACCACCAGGTCGTCCTCGTAGCGGTAGGTCGGCAGGCTGGTGAGACGGGTGTACTGCTCGGCCGTCATCGTCGACGACGGGAACGCGGCCCGATGGATCGCGGCTCGGGCCGGGATCTCGTCGGGGCCCTCCAGGTGGCGTAACCGGTAGCCGGCCGGCAGGACCGCGTCTGCGATCGGGGCATCGTCGACCCGGCGCTGGAACTGCGAGAGCCGGAGCGTTCGCGGTCGGAAGCCCAGGCGGTCGAGCGTCGCGAGCGTGGTCGCGTCGTCCTCGGGTGCCCAGGCTTCGACCCTGCCCGGGATCTCTGCGATGGCCGCCTGCAGGATCGCATCCAGCATCTGGACGTCCGTCCTCGGGTCGGTCGGCCGGATCTCCCAGTGGACGAGGTGACCGTGGACCCAGCTCCACGCTCGCACGCCGTCGTCGGTCGACCACAGCCGGAGGTGCTCCTCGAGCGCCCACGGTTGGACCGAGGCGGACCACCATTCAAGGTCGCCGGGGTGGGACGCCACGAAGCTTGAGCCGTCCAGCCAGGCACCGGTCAGGACCGACTCGGCCGAACGGAGGCCCTCGAGCCCGGACCCGGACCGCTGCGTGATCACGAGCGCGAGCATAGCCGGAGGTCGTGTGCGCGGCGAGGCAGGCTCAGTGGCCGCCCGGGGCGCCTTAGGTCGATGACCGAGCGTCAGCGACGGTCGGCGAGGACGGCCTGGATCTCGGCCCGCAGGGGTCGACCCAGAGGCGTGCGCTCGAGCCACTCCAGGTACTCGGGGTCGTGCCTGGCCAGCTGGTCGATCGTCCAGCCCTCGTAGCGGCCGAAGTCGAGGACCGTCCCGGTGGCGGTCCTCATCCGGTTCGTCAACGGCGAGCCCATCATCGGTTCCGGGGGCGCGGCGGAGACCTTGACCACCGGCTCGATCCCCATCCGGTGGTCGTACGCCGCGCGCTGCTCCGGATCCCCGAGCACGGCCCAGGCCTTGTTCACCACGGCCATCGTCTCCGCATCGCCGCCCGTGTCGGGGTGGAACATGCGGGCCAGCGCGCGATACGCGTTCCGGATGGTCTCGCGATCGGCGTCCGTGGGGATGCGGAGGATCGTGTAATACGTGATCGGTCCGCCGGCTCGACGCGTGTCGGTCGATGCGGTAGCCACCATCCGAGCCTACTGCCGGAATGCCGCGATGGCGATAGGCCGTAGGGGCCAAAACGGCAGACCCGTCCTGCCTAGGCCGGATGGCCCATCGGTAGGTGTCCCGGTACTCGGGTCGCGTCGTCGGCGAGAGAGGCGCCATCGGGCCGCGGGCTCCACCGGGAGTGGTGGGATCGGCTCTAACCACGCTCATAGGCCCCGCGGATTCGTGCGGAACCGACCTCCGCCACGCTCGGGATGGCGAAGATCGGCCACTCCCAGTGGGCTGACCCGGCGCCCTCGCCAACGGGCTGACCCGGCGCCCTCGAGCGCGGGCCGACCTCCCGTGGGGCAATCGCCCTCTGGTAGACTCGCGGAGTATCCAGTCTGCATACTTTCTATTCGTTCGAGGTGGCACGGTGAGGCAGGGTTCGTCACGACTGGCAGGTTCGCGCCCGGTCCCCGATCTCATCACCGAGATCCCCGGGCCGAAGGCACGTGCGCACGTGGCCTATGACGAGACCTGGACGTCGCCGAGCCTGCCTCGCGCCTATCCGATCGTGCCGGTCCGCGGCGAGGGCGTGACCGTCGAGGACATCGACGGCAACCTGTTCCTCGACTTCGCCGCCGGGATCGCGGTCACCTCGACCGGTCACAGCCACCCGCGCGTGGTCGCGGCGATCAAGGAACAGGCGGCCGAGCTCATCCACTTCAGCGCGTCGGACTTCTACCTGCCGATCTACGCCGAGACCTGCGAGCGGATCGCCGGCATCTCGCCGATCGAGGGCCCGGCCCGGGTCTACCTCGGGAACTCGGGGACCGAGGTCGTCGAGGCGGCCATCAAGCTGGCCCGCTACGCGACCCATCGCCCATACGTCGTGGCGTTCCTCGGCGCGTTCCACGGGCGGACGTACGGCTCGGTCAGCCTCACCGCGTCGAAAGCCAAGTACCACGCGGGCTTCGGGCCCCTCCTGCCGGGCGTCTTCCACGCCCCGTATGGCAAGGTCGAGGACCTCCGCTGGTTCGACGAGGTCCTGTTCGACAAGCTGGCTCCGGCCGACGAGGTCGCGGCGATCATCGTCGAGCCGATCCAGGGTGAGGGCGGGTACGTGGTCCCGGAGGACGGCTTCCTCCAGGGCTTGCGCGACATCTGCGACAGGCACGGCATCCTGCTCATCGCCGACGAGATCCAATCGGGCGCTGGGCGGACGGGCACGATGTGGGCGATCGAGCAGTGGGGTGTCCAGCCGGACATCCTGCTCACGGCCAAGGGCATCGCCAGCGGGATGCCGCTGGGCGCGCTCGTCGCCAACGCCTCGCTGCTCGAGGCCTGGGGCCGTGGGGCGCACGGCTCGACCTTCGGCGGCAATCCCGTCGCGTGTGCGGCGGCGCTGGCGACCATCGACCTGCTCGAAGAGGGCCTCATCGACAACGCGGCAGCTCGCGGCAAGCAGGCGCTCGCTGCGCTCCACCGGCTCCAGCTCCTCGTTCCTGGGCTGATCGCCGACGTCAGGGGCAAGGGTCTGATGCTCGGCGTCGAGTTCGACACGCCCGACCACGCGGAGGAGGTCCAGTGGGCCTGCTTCGAACGTGGCCTGCTCGTGCTCGAGTGCGGCCGGTCGAGCGTCCGGATGTCCCCGGCACTGACCGTGACCGAGCTCGAGATGGCCACCGCCCTGCGGATCTTCGCGGAGGCCGTCGCGGACGTCGCCGGAGAGCACGGCGAGGTGCTCGAGGCGGCCCGGGCGGCCGGCGTGATGACCGGGGTCGAAGCCGCGGGCTGACCATCCTGGCAGGCGCGGTCGCTCCCGGGTTCAGGCTCGCGCGATCGTGTCGACCTCGTCGGCGGTGCTCAGGTCCGACGACCACAGCCGTCCGGCGATGACCACCAGGCCGAGCAGGATGGCGGTGCCCATGATCGGGGCGCCGATCCTCTTGAGCTCGGGCGAGACCGCGATCAACCCGACCAGGAAGACGACGAGCCCGCCGTTCATCGCCCAGTAGACGACCTGGTCGGCCCAGGCCCAGCGGGAGCGGCGGTCCGCCGCGAGACGGAGGGCGAGCCCGAAGATCAGGTTGGTGATCACCCCGATGAACGCGGCGTGATCGCTGGCGACGAGGACGCCCGCCGGGATCTTGTTCGCGTCGCCGGTCGAGATGAACAGGAAGACCACGTACAGGAAGATCGCCGTCGCGACCACGACGAAGAGGGCGGAGGTCGCGAGGTGGCGTTCGGGAGTCGCGGTCCGCCAGCCGATCCGGACGGCCGAGGGGAGCACGCGCCCGATGAACAACCCCACGGCGAACAGCTCGACCAGGAGGTAGATGCCGCCCACGGCCTGGACGGCGCTCGCGTCGAGGAACAGGAGGGTCAGCGCCAGCAACAGCCCGCCGCCGAACAGCGCGAAGACCTGGGCCATGCCGCCGCGCGAGCGTCTCCGCAAGCCGATGACCCGCCACTCGAGCAGGCCCATCGCGACGAGGATGAGGTAGCTGAAGACCATCGTCCCGGCATGGGCGCCGATGGCGTCCGATCCGCCCGGGAACAGGCTCGTCCCGCTCGCGAACTGGATCTGGAGGAGGACCCCGATGACCGCGCCATAGGCGAAGCTGGTCAGGCCGAGCGTCACCGCGAGGAGCGGGATCGTCGGCTCGCGTGTCAGCGCGATCCAGGCCCAGCCGACCAGCCACAGGATCACGACGAGCAGCAGCGTTCCCGTGACCGCGCGGGCGGTGAAGTTCCCGGAATAGAACGCGGCCACATAGATCGGGACCAGGATGGCCAGGGCGATCGCCAGTCGCCGGTCGGCTCGACGGACCAGCCAGAACGCCGCCGCCACCAGGCTCAGCGTGATCCAGCCCAGCGTTCCCGAGTGGACGTGGGTCAGCAGCTGGTTGTGGTCGAACTCGTACAGGTCGAGGCCGTTGACGATCCCGATCGCAACGGTGATCACGAACAGGGCCATCGCGACGAGGAACAGGCCCCGCGACACCGGGGCCCAACCGGCGGAGACGCGCTGGGACGTCACCACGAGACACCCTCCATCCCTCGCGGGACACGGCATCCGCGCGGCACCGGTCCCGCCCCACCCGCATCCTACGCAACGCGACCCCGGCGGGGAAGCGGCCCGGGCCGGCGCCCGCGATAATCGACCGGTGAGGATCGAGACCGCCGCGTGACGAGCTCCAAGGTCGCGACGATGCGCGATGCGGTCGCCGAGATCGTCCGGGACGGGGACACCGTGGCGATCGAGGGGTTCACCCACCTCATCTCGTTCGCGGCCGGTCACGAGATCATCCGGCAGCGCAAGCGGGACCTGACCCTCGCCCGGCTGACCCCGGATCTCATCTACGACCAGATGGTCGCGGGCGGCGTCGCCCGCAAGCTGATCTTCAGCTGGCTGGGGAACCCGGGTGTCGGGGGGCTGAACGCGATCCGGCGCCGCATCGAGGACGCCGACCCGGCGCCGCTCGAGCTCGAGGAGTACAGCCATTTCGGCATGGTCGGGCGATACACCGCCGGGGCGGCGAACCTGCCGTTCTACCCGCTCCGGTCGTACTTCGAGACCGACCTGCCCAAGGCGAACCCTCTGATCCGGCCGATCGAATCGCCGTACGGCGACGGGATGGTCTATGCGGTCCCGCCGCTTCGGCCCGACGTCACCGTGGTCCACGCGCAGCGTGCCGATGCCAGCGGCAACACCCAGGTCTGGGGCCTGCTCGGCTGCCAGAAGGAAGCGGCGTTCGCGGCGGAGCGGGTGATCGTCGTGGTCGAGGAGCTCGTCGACGAAGCCGTGATCCGGGCCGACCCCAACCGGACCATCATCCCCGGTCTGGTGGTCGACGCGGTGGTGGTCGAGCCGTGGGGCGCGCATCCGTCGTACGTCCAGGGCGCGTACGACCGCGACAACCGGTTCTACCTCGACTGGGATCCGATCAGCCGCGACGAGACGGCCGTCCAGGCCTGGCTCGACGAGTGGGTCTACGGCCTGGATGGGCGGCCGGCCTACCTCGACAAGCTCGGGCCCGAGCGGGTGGCGTCGCTGCTGCCGAGTGGCGCCGCGCCGTCCGGGTCGGTCGACTACGGGCAGTACCGATGACCACCCCGTCCCCCGCGAGCTTCTCGAAGTCCGAGATGATGATCGTGGCCGCCGCGCGCGAATTGGCCGGTCAGCACGTCTGCTTCGTCGGCGTCGGGCTGCCGAACATCGCGGTCAACCTCGCCAAGCGGACGGTGACGCCCGACCTCGAGCTCGTCTACGAGGCCGGAGTCTTCGGCGCCGAGCCGGCGCGCCTGCCGCTGAGCATCGGCGACCCGACGATCGTGACCGGGGCGACCGCCGTGACCAGCATGTACGAGCTGTTCAGCTTCTACCTGCAGGGTGGCCTGATCGACGTCGGCTTCCTCGGGGCGGCCCAGATCGACCGCTACGGGAACATCAACACGACCATCATCGGCGATGACTACGCCCATCCGAAGACCCGCCTACCCGGATCCGGCGGCGCCTGCGAGATCGCCATCAACGCCCGCCAGGTGTTCGTGATCATGCGCCAGTCCAAGCGCTCGTTCGTCGAACGGATCGACTTCCGGACGAGTCCGGGCAACCTCGGCGGCGCCGAGAATGCCGCGCGGATCCGACGCGAGCAGGGGTGGCTCGGGATGGGTCCCACGGTCGTGGTCACCGATCTCGGGATCTACCATTTCGACGACGATGGCGAGATGCGTCTCGACTCGCTCCACCCCGGGGCGACGCTCGACGCCGTCCGCGACACGATCGGTTGGGATCCACGCCTGGCGGTCGAGGTGCGGACGACGCCCGAGCCGACGGCGGAGGAGCTTCGGCTGATCCGGGTCGAGCTCGATCCGGACGGCGCCTACACGAAGTAGTCGTCGCGGGCCGGGTACGGCCCGCTACCATGAACGCGTGACGGCCCAGCCCATCGAGCCCGGACCCGACGCGCCGGTCGTGCGCGTCGATGCCCTGACCAAGCGATTCGACACGGTCACCGCGCTCGACGACCTGACCCTCGAGCTCGGCCGCGGGATCATCGGCCTGGTCGGCGCAAACGGGGCGGGCAAGTCCACGCTGATCAAGATCCTGCTCGGGCTCCTCCCGGCGACCAGCGGCTCGGTCGCCGTGCTCGGGATCGATCCGGCGATCCACGGCACGATGCTGCGGCAATACGTCGGCTATATGCCCGAGCACAACGTCATGCCGCCGGACATCAGCGCGACCGAGCTCGTGGCGCACCTCGCCCAGCTGTCGGGCCTGCCCAGCGCCGCCGCGCGCGAGCGGACCTCCGATGTCCTCCGTCACGTCGGCCTGTACGAGGAGCGGTACCGCCCGATCGGCGGCTACTCGACGGGGATGCGCCAGCGCGCCCAGCTGGCACAGGCGATCGTCCACGACCCGCGCCTCCTTCTGCTCGACGAGCCGACCAACGGGCTCGATCCATCGGGACGCGACGAGATGCTCGACCTGGTCCAGCGGACCGGTCAGGAGTTCGGGATCACGGTCATCCTCGCGAGCCACCTGCTCGGCGAGATCGAGCAGGTGTGCGACTTCCTCGTCGCGATCGACGCCGGCAAGCTCCTCCGGGCCGATGCGATGACGGCGTTCACCTCGGAGACCGGGATCCTGACCGTCGAGGTAGAGCACGGCCGAGATGCGCTCGTCGCGGCACTCACCGCGCGCGGCGTCAAGGCGACCGCCGCACCCCCCGACGGCGACGCGCGAGCCCTCCAGGTGGCGCTCGACGGGATCGAGCCGTACGACCTCATCCGCGATGCGGTCGCTGAGCTCGAGCTGCCGCTCATCCGGATCGAGAATCGCCGGCACACCCTCGAGGACCTGTTCCGGTGACCGGCTCGATCTACGACCTCGGCTACCGCCGCTACGACGGTCCGCGCCTCGGCCGCCGGCACGCGGTCGTGGCCCTGTTCCGCCATTCGCTCCGGAGCGTGTTCGGCATCGGGCGGAGCGGCCGCGCCAAGATCCTGCCGTTCATCTGCATCGGCCTGCCGACCCTCATCGCGGCGATCCTCGTCGCCGTCCGCGCGCTCGCGGGGCGGGCCGGCTTCGAGAACGTCCAGCTCGTCCCGGGCCACGACGGGATCTATCCGATCATCGCGGTCTTCCCGACCTTGTTCGTCGCGGCCCAGGCGCCCGAGCTGCTCGGCCGCGACCAGCGCTATCGAACGCTGACCCTGTACTTCTCGCGAGCCCTGCACCGACCCGATTACGCGATCGGCAAGCTGCTCGCCCTGAGCGTCGGCGTCGGGGTGATCCTGATCCTGCCGCAGCTCGTGACGACCATCGGGACGATCCTGCTCACCGCCGACACGGCCAAGGGGATCACCAAGGAGCTGGGGACCCTGCCCGCGGTCGTCGGATCGACGCTCGTCATCTCGGTCGTGACCGCGGCCATCGCCCTGGCGGTCGCCTCGCTGACCTCCCGGCGGGCGTATGCCACCGCGGCGATCTTCGGGGTGCTCATCATCCCCGACATCGTGGCGAGCGTCGTCATCGGCCTCGACCTCGGCGGCGTGTCGCAATGGATCGTCCTGTTCGACATCGGTGCGCTCATCGATGGGGCGAACGCCTGGTTCTTCGGCGTCGTCACCACCAATTCGGCGGCGTTCGGGTCCGGGGTCCCCCCAGGGATCCTGACCCTGGCCGCGCTCGTCGTCGGAGCCGCCGCCACCGGCTTCCTCGTCGTCCGCTACCAGCGGATCGCGGCGTGACCGACACCGCGATCCCGGGCTGGGGCACCACCGGCGCCGGGCCGGTCCGTCCGCCGCGGCCGCTCGACCCGACCGCCGCGGTCGAGCTCCAGGACGTTTCCCGCTGGTACGGCAACGTGGTCGCCGTCAACGACATCTCGTTCGTCCTGACGCCGGGCATCACCGGGCTGCTCGGCCCGAACGGGGCGGGGAAGTCGACCCTCCTGCACATGATCTCCGGGCTGCTCCGGCCATCCGCCGGGCAGGTCGTCATCCGGGGCGCGCCGGCCTGGCGCGATCCCGCGATCTACCGTCGGATCGGTCTCGTCCCCGAACGCGAGGCCGTCTATCCGTTCCTCACCGGCCGCCAGTTCGCGCTGCTCAACGCCAGGCTCCAGGCGCTTCCGGAACCGGAGATCGCCGCGGATCGGGCGATCGCCCGGGTCGAGCTGACCGACGCTGCGGACCGGCCGATCGGCACCTACTCCAAGGGCATGCGCCAGCGGGCGAAGATCGCCGGGGCGCTCGTCCACGATCCGCCGATCCTCCTGCTCGATGAGCCGTTCAACGGGATGGACCCGCGCCAGCGACTCCAGATGATGGAGATGCTCCGCGAGATGGCCGCCGCCGGGCGGACGATCCTGTTCAGCTCGCACATCCTCGAGGAGGTCGAGCGGCTGGCCCAGAACGTGCTGGTCATCGTGGCCGGCAGGCTGGCGGCGTCGGGTGACTTCCGGGCCATCCGGAAGCTGATGACCGATCGGCCGCACACGTTCACGATCCGCTCGTCGGACGATCGCCGGCTGGCCGCGGGTCTGGTCGGGACCGCGGCGGTCTATGGGGTCGAGCTGACCGACGGCCGGCTGTCGGTCCGGACATCGGACTTCGGCGCGTTCACGCGGGCGCTGGCCGGCGTCGCCAGGGATGCGCGGCTGACCCTGTTCGAGGTCCGGCCGACCGACGAGGACCTCGAGAGCGTCTTCGGCTACCTGGTGCAGCGGTGAACCGGTCGGTGCCCGGATGATCAGGGCGATCGCCGGGGTCACGTTCCGCGCGCTCGCCGGCAGGCGCCGGACCCTGCTCGTGATGCTGCTCTGTGCCCTCCCGGTCCTCGTGGCGCTGCTCGTCCGCGCCTCCGGGCGGGCCACCGACCTCGATACCGTCACGGCGACCGTCGTCGATCGGCTGGTGATCTCGACCCTCGTGCCGCTGGTCGCCCTCGTCTTCGGGACGTCGGCGCTCGGCTCCGAGCTCGACGACGGCACCGCGGTGTACCTCCTCGCCAAGCCGATCTCCCGCTGGCGGATCGTCGTGGCCAAGGTCGTCGTCGCGGCGGGACTGGCCGTCATCGTGACCGTGCCGGCCGCGTTCGCCTCGGCCGCGCTCCTCGGTTCGGGCTCGAACTGGCTGCCGCATGCGCTGGGCTATGCGGCCGGGACGGCGATCGCGGCCAGCCTGTACGTCATGATCTTCCTGGCCCTGAGCCTGGTGACGTCCCGGGCGCTCGCGATCGGCCTGGTCTACGTCCTCGTCTGGGAGGGGATCCTGGCCGGGCTGTTCGCCGGGACGCGGACGTTCAGCATCCGGCAGTACGCCCTCGGCGTGGCCCAGGCGATCGGCGGCCCGGCCACGGCGAACGGCCCCGAGCGTCTCGAGGGCGCGACCGCGATCACGCTGGCCGTCGCCGTCTTCGCGATCGCCCTGGTCATCGCGATCCGCCGCCTCCAGTCGTTCGAGGTCGGCGAGTCGGATTGACGGTCGCCACGACCTACGGAACGGCGTTGTGGCGCCGCCGTCACGGTCTGCGCTGCGAACCCACGATCGACCTCGCGACGGAGGCCCGGCCTCCTGACGGTGCGCGATGACAACGACTTCGCCGGACGCCGGGGACACATCCCGCCGATCCCGTGTATCCTCCGCCGGAACGCGGACCCACCGAACGGGAACACGACAACCGAAGAACGCCGCCGAACGGCCGACCTGGTGTCGTCGTCTCGTCGTCAGCCATCGCTGACGCTGTCCTCATTCCCGCCACGCATCCGTGTGGCTTCCTCCTGCGGAACGTTCCGTGCCGTCGTGCGGCCCAGCCCATCGCCATCGCGCGCAACGCGATGCCCTGGTGGAGAGGAGCACATTGAGCCGGATCCCCATGCGCCTCAGGGCGTTGGCCATGACAGGCCTTGCCGTCATCACCCTGATGACCGGCACCGAAGCCGCCTTCGCGACCAGCCAGGTCGCGAGCCAGACCATCGATCGAACGTCGCAGCCCGTCAGCGTCAGTGCGCCGGTCGCGCCGGCGATCCTGGCCGAGCGCGCGGTCGCCGAAGCGTCGGTCACCGACGGTGCGACCGTCGACGCGACCCTGGTCCCGGTCGTCTCGACCGGCACGACCCGGACCGCCGTCGGGTCCACGCCGACGCCCGATAGCGCGACCGCCAAGGTCCCGGCCTCGGCCGTCGTCGTGGCGTTCGCCCGCAGCCACCTGCGCGCCCGCTACCGGCACGACGCCACGGGACCGTCGAGCTTCGACTGCAGCGGCCTGATGTGGCGCGTGTTCCAGGAAGCCGGGCTCGGGACGAAGGTCACCAGCCGGAGCGCCCGCGGCATCTACGTGTCCTACCGGTCGCGCGGGCTCGCCTCGCGGACGAACCCGCAGGTCGGCGACCTGATCGTCTGGGGCCAGGGCAGCCACGTCGGGGTCTACATCGGGCGCGGATACGCGATCAGCGCGCTCGTCCAGGGCGTCCGGGTCCACCGGGTCCACGCGATGTTCACCCCGTTCACGGCGTACCTGCACACCCACCTGGCCACCGTCCTCGAGCCGTCCTGGGAGCTCCAGCTGGCGCGGCACGTCCGGTCGGTCCGACACACGACCCGCTCGACGTTCCTGCGGATCTCGGCGAGCGCGTCGGCGGCTGCCGCCGGGACGATCCGGACGGGCGTCCGCTTCGTCGTCGTGGCGCGCCACCGCGACGGGGCCGGTCGGCTGTGGCTCAAGGCCCTGACCTTCACCGGTCGGACGGGCTGGATCCGGTCGACCGCCTCGGCTCGCTGACGGCCCGCTAGACTCGGCGCGTGGCAGGCCGAGTCTTCCGCCGATCGATCGATCCGGATCCGCCGGTCGCCGTCCGGGCCGAGGGTGCGACGATCTGGGACGACCGCGGTCGGTCGTACCTGGATGCCGCCGGTGGGGCGATCGTCGTCAACGTCGGCCACGGCCGGCGCTCGGTCGCCGACGCCATGGCCGAGCAGGCGGGACGCGTCGCCTACGCTCACGGCAGCGCGTTCACGAACGACGCGCTCGAGGCGTACGCGGTCGAGCTCGGCCCGCACCTCCCGCTCGATGACCCGGCGATCTATCCGGTCTCCGGCGGGTCGGAGGCGATCGAGACCGCCCTCAAGCTGGCGCGCGCCTACCACCTCGCCCGGGGCGAGGCGGACCGGCTGGTCGTGTTCAGTCGGTGGGGGAGCTACCACGGCAACACGATCGGTGCGCTCGACCTGTCGGGACGCCGGTCGTTGCGCCGTCCGTACGAGGGCTGGCTCGGACGTTTCCGCCACCTGAGCGCGGCCTACCCGTATCGCGCCGGCGACCCTGGCGCGAACGCGCTGGCGAGCGCCGACGAGCTCGCCGACGAGCTCGAGCGGGCGATCGGGTCGGCCGGGCCCGGGACCGTCGCGGCATTCGTGGCCGAGCCGATCGTCGGCGCCACCCTCGCCGCCGCGGTCCCGCCGGACGGCTACTGGCCGGCGGTGGCCGAGATCTGTCGCCGTCACGGGGTCCTGCTGATCGTCGACGAAGTGATGACCGGGTTCGGGCGGACCGGACGCTGGTTCGGGAGCGATCACTGGGGCGTCCGTCCGGATATCCTCGTCGCGGCCAAAGGCGCCACCTCCGGCTATTGGCCGTTCGGCTTCGTCGCGGCGTCAGGCGCGGTCCACGCCGTGGTCACGGCACCGGGCGCCGGCTTCGTCCACGGCTTCACCTACAGCCACCACGCGGTCGGCGCGGCGGTCGCCCGCGAGGTCCTCCGGATCCTCGAGACCGAGGACCTGATCGCCGCCAGCGCCACCAAGGGCGAACGCCTCCGCGAGCTCCTCGACGAGCGCCTCGCCGAGCATCCGAACGTCGGCGAGATCCGCGGTCGTGGGCTGATGCTGGGGATCGAGCTGGTCGAGGATCGCGACAGCCGGTCGCCGTTCCCGCGGGCGGCGCGACTGACCGAAGGCGTGCTCCGCACGGCTCGCGCAGACGGCCTGCTGCTGTATAGCGGGACGGGGCTCGCCAACGGAGTCGACGGCGACTCGATCCTGTTGGGTCCGCCGCTCATCGTCAGCGATGACGAGCTGGTCCGGATCGCGAGCGGGCTGGCCACGGCCCTCGATACGGAGATCGCCCGGGTCCGCAGCGCGGGCTGACGCCGGGCGGGGTCTACCGCCGACCGGCGCGGGTGATGATCAGGACGCCGAGGACCACCAGGACGATCGGCAGGAGCAGGTCGCCCAGACCGGGGAACCCCGGCCACAGGCGCGACGCGATCTCCGAGCCGCCGGCAAGGGCGAGGATCGCGCCGACGACGAGCTGCCAGCCCCATTGTCGCCGGGCCGCCCAGCGCATCCCGGCGACCGCGAGCAGGCCGACCCCGAACAGGAACGTGCCGTAGCCGGAGCCGGCGGGGATCGCCCCGACGTCGACGAGCAGCCCGGGCAGGCTGTAGGCCGTGATGAGCAACCCGGGGTAGAGCCCCCAGCCGCGCCCGGTCGCCCACGACACGAGGAGGGCCACGCCGAACGCTGTGGTCAGCGCCGAGCCCAGGATGTGCGCCTGCGGGTAGGCCTGTCCGAGCAGCAGGATCGCCCCGAAGACCACGAGGAAGACGCCGATCCAGGGCAGTCCGCGGCGGACGTCCTCGTCGCCCCAGGTCCAGGTCCGGGACTCGAACCGGAAGGCGCTCCCGCGCCCGTACCCCGATCCCGGTTCCTCGACCTCGCCCCGCAGGACCGGTCGTTCCTCGTCGGTCATCCGGTGACTCCCTCGAGCTCTGGCCGGGCCGCCCCGGCCGCCGGCTCGTCGACCTCGTCCTCGACATGGTCGAAGCCGAGCCGGTCGGCGAACCGCTTGAGCGGCCCCGGCGCCCACCAGTTCCAGTCACCGAGCAGGCGCATGGTCGCCGGGACGAGCAGGACCCGGATGATGGTCGCGTCGATGAGGACGGCGATCGCCATCCCGACGCCGATGCTCTTGATCGTGATGATATCGGCCAGCGCGAACGCGGCGAACACGGAGACCATGATCAGCGCCGCGCCGGTGATCATGCCGGCGGTCTTGGCCAGTCCCTCGGCGACCGAGGCGGTGTTGTCCCCCGTCCGCCGATAGGCCTCCTGGATCCTCGACAGGAGGAGGACCTCGTAATCCATCGACAGTCCGAAGATCACGCTGAACATGATGATCGGGTTGCCGGCGATGGTGTAGCCGAGCGGCGTGAAATGGAGCGCGTCGCTGAAGTGGCCCTCCTGGAAGATCCAGACGAGCGCACCGAAGCTGGCGCTGATCGACAGCAGGGTCATGATCACGGCCTTGATCGGGATGGCGATCGAGCCGAACAGCAGGAACAGGACGAAGGCGCTCGCGACCAGGGTCAGCCCGATGGCATACGGCATCCTGTCCGCCTGCGACTGGAGGAAGTCGTAGCCGCCGGCGGCCGCCCCGCCGATCGCGACGGTGGCCCCGGTGCCGGGCGTGACGGCACGGATCGAGGCGGTCTTGCTCGTCGCCGCCGGCGTGGCCGCGTCGAGCGGACTGATCGCGTCGAACCGGACGATCGGACCGCGGACGTACGCCTTCTGGAGCGCGTCGAGCGCGGCCGCGACCGCGGGAGGTCGCTGGGCGGCCGGCAGCGCGTAAAGCGTCGCGATCTGCTCGGGCGTCATCGCGGCTCCGGTGGTCGGGTCGGTCAGGGAGTACGCGCCCTCGACGTGGTCGATCCCGTCGACCTTGCCGAGGTTCGCGGCATACCGGGCGAGGAGGAGCGCGTTGTCCGGGGAGGTCGGGTCCCCGGTGACGGTGACGAGCGCCACGATCGGGCTGGTCTCGCCCTTCGGGAACTCGGTCTGGATCGCCACATACGCATCGCGGCTCTCGAGACCGGGCGGGTAGGCCGACGCGTCCGGGACGCCCTGCTGGAGCCGGAAGAAGGGCGACCCGAGCACGAATAGGAGACCGAGGGTCGGGATGAGCACCGCGATGGGGTGGCGCATGACCTGCCGGGCGACGCGCTGCCACCAGCCTTCCCGCTCGGCGACGGACGGGCCGATCCGGAACCGGGCGAACAGCGTCTGCAGGCTCAGCGCGTTGACCCGCGGACCGAGCATCCCGAGGATCGCCGGCAGGAAGGTCAGCGAGAAGAACAGCGTGCTGACGACGACGAGCCCGCCGGCGATCCCGATCGAGGCGATCGCCGAGGCCCGGAAGAGGAGCAGGCCGGACAATCCGATCGCGACCGCGAACCCGGAGAACGTGACGGCCTTGCCGCTCGTCGCGATCGAGCGTTCGACCGCCTCCTCGACGGTCCGTCCGCGGGCGAGCTCCTCCCGGAACCGGCCGACGATGAACAGCGAGTAGTCGATCGACAAGGCCAGGCCGAGCATCGTGGCGATGTTGGTGACGTAGATGCTCATCTCGACCCGCTCGCTGACGAAGAAGATGAGCCCGAGGGTCGACGGGATCGCCAGCAGGGCGACGATGATCGGCATCCCGGCCGCGGCGATCGACGCGAACACGAAGATCAGGATCAGCGCGGCGAACGGCAGCGAGACCGTCTCGGCCTTGAGCAGGTCCTTCTCGGACTGGCTCGCCGAGTCCTTGGTCAGTGGGGCGTAGCCGGTCAGCTGGGTCGAGTACCCGGCCGGCGGGGCGATCTTCGCGCGCAGGCCCGCGACCAGGTCGACCGACTGCTCGTTGGTACCGTTCAGCTGGACGACCGCGTAGGCGGACCGTCCATCCGTGCTGATGAACCGCTTGTCGCCCGTCTGAGCGAAGCCGACGATCCCGGCCACCGCCGGATCGGCGACGACCGGGGCGAGCGTCGAGGCGATCGCCGCCTGGTAGTCGGGTGAGGTCGCGTCGGTCGACGCGGTCGACCGGAACAGGACGATCAGGCTGGATCGGCCGACGCCGAAGTCGCGGGCAAGCGTCTCGTCGACGCCGGCCGACTCGGATGCGGTGTCGAGCCAGCCGCCGGAGCTCAGATGACTCGACGCCTGAGCTCCGAACACGCCCAGGACGACGGCGACGGCGACCGCGATGACCGCGACCGGACGGCGGAATCGATAGACGAATGCACCCCAGCGAGTGAACATGCGGCGGTCCTTCCTGGTCGGCCGGTGACGTCGGTCCGCGACGTCGAGCTCGGTGTCAGGGGCGTACCATAGAGAATGACGGTTCTCCTTGTCAAGCGTCTCACTTGACCAGGGGTGGAGTCTGGCGTAGCATCTTGGGGAACATCCGTTCTTCTTCAGCGAGGGGACCATGCCCCGCGTCACCCCGGCCCATGAGCAGCAGGTCCGCGATCGGATCGTCCGGGCCGCGATCTCGGTCTTCAACGACAAGGGCTACCACCGGGCGACGATGCAGGACGTCGTCCGCGTCAGCGGCCTGTCGGTCGGCGCGATCTATACCTACTTCGGGGGCAAGACCGAGCTGTTCCTCGCGTCGTGCACGATGTCGATGGACGGTGGCTTCGGCGAGCTCGGCGACCGGCTCGCCCGCGGCCGGTCCCTGGCCGACAAGCTCGGGATCGCCGTCGGGTTCTTCATCGACGCGATCGAACCGGTCGACCCGGGCACGCCGGGCTCAGCCACGTATCTCGTCCAGGCGTGGGCCGAGGCCGGCCAGGCCGAGACCGTCCGCGAGACGCTCGTCCGGCGCCGGGAGCAGATCGGCGCCGTCGGCCAGATCCTCCTCCGCGAAGGCATCGCCCAGGGGCAGCTCCCGGCCTGGCTGGATGTCGAGGCGATCGCCCTCGCGTTCAGCGCGCTGCTCGATGGGCTCCTCCTCCAGCGCGTCGAGGATGGGGACGCTTGGCGGCGCGAGGACGCGGAGCGGCGGGCGTTCGCGATGCTCGAGCTCTTGTTGGCGGCAGGACCCGCCTCCTCCCGACCGGCGGTGCCCCGACCGGCGCCCGAGCCGTTCTCCCTCGCTCCGGCGGCGTCCACGACCGACCTCGCGTCGTAGGGTCGGCGCTCGTCCGCGAGCGAGCGCCGATCCCGGTTCAGGCCTGCGGCGGGAAGACCGTCGTCCAGTCAGACCGCATGCTGACGACCGTCCACCCGTCGCTGGCCGCCCGCTCGAGCGCGCGCTCTGCGCCGGCATCGGTCGAGAACTCGCGGTCCGCGTCGTCATGCCGGATGAGCAACCCGAGCGACGGCCGGCCCGCCAGCCGAGCGTACGACAGCATCTCGATGTCCCCGTTCGAGTTGCCGCCCGCGACCAGCGGTCGTCGGCCGGTCCGGCTCCAGATCCGGATCGGCTTTTCCGGACCGTCGTCGATGACCTCCATGCCGGGCGTCAAGACGATCGAGCCGCCCTCCGCACCGTCCCGGTATTCGAGCGAGGCGGCGCTCCCGATGACCCGTTCGCGCGGGATGCCGTAGAGCTGGTCCGAGATCGCGCGCATGAAGTCCCGTCCGCCGCCGGACACGATGTACGTCGCGAACCCGTTCGCCTCGAGGTACCGAAGCAGCTCGACCATCGGCTGGTAGATGCAGGTCGCGTACGGGCGTCGGAGCGTCGGGTGGGATTCTCCGAGGACGAAGGCTGCCGCCTCGGCCTCGATCGATTCCACGTCCTCGCCGGCAGCCGAGGCGAGGATCCCGCCGAGGACGATCTTCACGTCCGTGTCGTCGCCCTGGTAATACTTCGCGAACGCGCCGCCGAGCCACTGGTAATCCCGCTCATGTGCGGCCTTCCACGGCTGGCGCTCACGCAGGGTGGGATCCGCCTCGGCGGCAGCCGAGAGCCTGCGCAGCAGGTGGTCGAGCTGGATCGGCATCGGGTGCTCGGCCCACAGGGTCCCGTCGTTGTCGAACACGGCGACCCGATCTGCCGGCGCAACGTGGTCCCGACCACCCGGTTCGGTCACCCGCTCGACGAAGGACACGATCGACCGCCGGCTCGGACCGTCCTTCCATGACGCGAGATGCTCGCTGGCGGCTCCGCTGGGCGACGGCATCGTGGTCCCTCCTGGCGCGGGTGGTCCGTCATTCTGGACCGCCCCTCGAGCTTGCGCAGGCACGATAATCGCTCCGTGCCACACGTCCAGACCGTCAGCGGTCCCGTCGCGCCGGAGTCCCTCGGCTTCACCCTCCCCCACGAGCACACGGGGATCTCGCTGTGGCATGTCCCGAACCGGTGGGACTACTGGGAGCTCACGGCCGACGACGCGCTGATCCTGCCCGAGCTCACCGCGTTCAAGGCAGCCGGCGGCGGGACGGTGGTGGACCTGACCTTACCCGGCGTCGGGCGCGACCCGCTGCGTCTTCGACGCTACGCAGAGGCGACCGGCTTGCACATCGTCATGGGGGCGGGCTGGTATCGGACGGCGTACTACCCGGTCGAGGCGCTCATCGACCGGCGTTCGGTCGATGATCTCGCCGACGAGCTCGTGCGGGAGGCGCGCGACGGGGCGGGTACGACCGGGGTCCGGCCGGGGATCCTGGGGGAGATCGGCACCGACAAGCCGTGGCTGACGGCCATCGAGGAGCGGGTCCATCGGGCCGTGGCGCGGGCGGCCCAGCGCACGGGGCTGGCGATCACGACGCACTCGGTCCAGTCGCCCGTCGGCCTGGACCAGCTCCGGGTCTTCGAGGAGGAGGGTGCCGACCCCGCCCGCATCGTCATCGGCCACGCCAATTCCTATCCGGTCCTGGGCCACTACCTCGAGATCGTCCGCCGCGGCGCGAACCTCGAGTTCGACTTCCTGGGGATGAGCTTCACGCCGATGGAGCGACATGGCGAAGGCAGGATCGTCGACCTCATCGTCGACCTCATCGGCCGCGGCCATGCGGACCGGATCCTGCTCAGCCAGGACGTCTGCCACAACTCGCAGCTCAAGGCGTACGGCGGGAACGGCTATGTC
This sequence comes from uncultured Chloroflexia bacterium, assembly GCA_963744115.1. GTDB lineage: Bacteria > Chloroflexota > Limnocylindria > Limnocylindrales > CSP1-4 > Chersky-267. The sequence continues at coordinate 796,219 of CAVUSI010000003.1, forward strand.
CACCTCGTCGAGACCTTCCTCCCGCGCCTGCGCGCGGCGGGCGTCCCGGACGACGCCATCCGGACGATGACCGTCGACAATCCCGCCCGGATCCTGACCCTCTCGAGCGCAGACTGACCGACTACGCCTCGAGGGTGGCGTCCACGGACAGGGCGACGTTGCCCTTGAGCGCCTGCGAGATAGGGCAGCCGTCCCGGGTCGCCTCAGCGGCGGCGCGGAAGCCCTCGGCATCGATCCCGGGCACCCGACCGGTCACGGTCAGGGCGCTCGAGACCACCCGCCAGCCGGCGTCGGTCTTGTCGAACGTGACCGCGGTGCTCACGGACAGCCGCTCGGGCGGTGTCCCGCCGCGCGCAAGCGCGCCCGACAACGCCATCTCGAAGCACGCGGCGTGGGCCGCGGCGAGGAGCTCCTCCGGGCTCGTCCGGCCGCCGGGCGACTCGGTCCGCGCGGCCCAGCTGACCGGCAGGTCGGTGAAGGCGTGGCTGCTGACCGCGCTGACGGTCCCGTGGCCACTCATCAGGTCGCCTTCCCAGGCGGCTTCGGCGTGTCGGATCGCGGTCATCGGCGGACCTCCATGACGAGTCGCTCGCGGACCGCGGCGACGAACGGACGATGGACATGGGTCCGGGGCAGGCTGACCCGGGTCACGGCTCCGAACCGTCGATGAGCGTCGATCGCCTCGACGAACGCATCGACGAACCCGGGTGTCCCGACCGGATCGAAGCCGTCCTCCCACCATAGCCCGATGACGCGGAGCGTGCCCGCCTTGCGGTCGATCCGCGGCTCGATCCGGCCGACCAGACGGTCGCCGAACAGGATCGGCAGGACGTAGTAGCCCCAGCGGCGCTTCTTCTCCGGGACGTAGACCTCCCAGACGTAGTCGAAGCCGTGGAGCGAGCGGAGGAAGTCGCGGTCCCAGTTGTACGGGTCGAGCGGGGCGAGGAACGCGACCTGTGGGTCTGCGCCGCCGGGGCGCGGCCGACCGGTGGTCTCGGTCGCGACCTCGCGCTCGGCGGTCTCGAGGATCGGCAGCTCGGCGCTGACGATGAACCGGTCCCCGCGGACGCCCTCGACGGTCACCGGGGTCAGGTCGCCCGCTTCGAGCAGCTCGTCGAGCAGCTGCGGTCGGGTCGGACCGTCGCCGTTGCGACCGGCGGGCGAGTTGACGGGCGCCGTGCCGTACCACAGCTCGGCTGGCCCGCTCCGTCCGAGGAGCCCGTGGCCGCGATAGCGCGAGAGGAGCTTGTGGCGGCGCTGGTCGCGCTCCGGGTGGCGGATCGACAGGAGCTCCTCGGGGAAGAGTCGCTCGGCCAGGTCGTACAGTCGGCGGTTGCCTTCGCGTCGCGACAGACCCAGGATCCCGGCCTCGCCGAGCGCCTCGAGGATGGCCCTGACCTGGTTGGTGGGCCGCCAGTACCAGTCGATCGCCGCGCGCGGCTCGACGTCGGTCGAGCTGAGCGGACCGTCACGCCGGATCCGATCGAGGAGCTCCTCGACGAGCGGGGCGTGGTCGCGGAACGCGCTGCCCTCATGCTCGGCGAGGTTGGAGTCCCAGGTGACGCGGAACCAGGGCAGCTCGGCGGTCGGAACGAGGCTGAGGCCCTTGTTGTACGTCTCGTAGAGCAGGCGGTGCTCGTACAGGAGGGCGTCCGTGAGCTCGCGTCGGTAGCCGTCGATCCGGGCGAGCAGGATGACGTCGTGGTTCCGGCCAGCCACCTCGAGCGGGTCGAATTGGAGCGACCCGAGTCGATCCACCACGGTCATCACGCTCGCGCCATTCGCGGGGAGCGACCGCGGGGGGGCGAGCAGGTGCCGGGTGGCGAAGAAGCGACGCGCGGTGGCGCGCCCGATCGGGATGGGCTGGGTCATCCGGCCGATGGTAGAGGCTGTGGCGGTCAGGGGCTGTCAGGTTTGGTCGCGAGACGGATGGTTGGTCATCGTCGTATGATGGGTCGGTACCGAATCATCAGGTGAAAGCGAACGATTTGCCCGAGACCAAGCAGCCGTACCGACCGGACGAACGGACCCGCCGGATCGCCGCCGTCCTCGACGCGATGGACGAGCTCGTCCAGCAGATGTCCGAAGGACACACGTCCGAGTTCCTCGAGATCGGGATCACGATGCCCCAGGCCAAGACGCTCTACCTCGTCGCGACCGTCGGGGACATCCGGATGTCCGCCCTCGCCACTCGTCTCGGCGTGACGCTGTCGACGGTCAGCGGTCTCGTCGATCGTCTGGTCGACGCCGGATTGGTCAGTCGTCATGACGACCCCGCGGATCGCCGCCAGGTCGTCGTCGCGATCACATCCGAGGGAGCGAGTCTGCTCGAACGGTTCAGGGAGTTGAACCGGCGGCAGCTCGGCGATCTGATCGGCGGCCTCACCGACCGGGACCTCGTCACCGTCGCCCATGCCACCACGATCCTCGCTCGGGCCGCCGAGCGACTAGCCCACCGGCGATCGACCACGGGAGCCGAGCCCCCCACCGGTCCGCCCGCCCGCCCCCCTGCGAGTGCCGCCCACCGGGCCGAAAGGAATCGTTCGTGAGTCGGATCACCGAGTTCGCCGTCAGCCGCCGAAGCGTCACGCTGCTCCTGGCGGTGGCCGTGTTCATCAGCGGCGCCTACGCCTGGGGCAATCTCCAGCAGGAGCTCCTCCCGGACATCGAGTTCCCGATCATCACCGTCATCACGCCCTATGCCGGCGCCGGTGCGGCGGACGTGACCGACCAGGTCTCGAAGCCGATCGAGCGGGCGATCTCGAGCGTCCCGCGGCTGGTCAACCTGCAGTCGACGTCGGGCAACTCGATCTCGCTGGTCGTCGCCCAGTTCTCCTTCGGCACCGATGTCAAGGAGACCCGTGCGGCGATCGAGCAGAACCTCGGCGTCGTGGGCCTGCCGCAGGGCGTCACGCCGCAGGTCAACGCCCTGAACATCAACCAGACGCCGGTCATCATCGCCTCGATCTCGGGGACCGGTCAGGCCGGTCTCGAGGACGCCGCGAGGATCGCCCGGACCGACATCGTCCCCGCACTCCAGGGCCTCGACGGGGTCGGCGCGGTCGACGTCACCGGCGGCCTCGAGCAGCGGGTCACGGTCACGCTCGACCCCGCCAAGCTGGCGACGGCCGGCGTCTCCGTCCAGCAGGTCAACGGCGTCCTCGCGGCGAACAACCTCACCCTGCCAGCCGGCCAGCTGTCGACCGACGGCACCAACATCCCGGTCTCGACCACCAACAGCTTCTCGTCGATCCAGCAGATCCAGGACCTGGTCGTGGGCGTCAAGCTGCCTGCCGTCGCGAGCCCGGTGCCGGGCGGCGCGACCAGCCCTGCCCCCTCCGGCGGCAGCCCGATCCCGAGCACACCGGCCGCGAGCGTGACCCCGGTCCTCCCGACCCCGATCACGATCGGCGACCTCGGGACCGTCGCACAGGTCGGGGTGGCCACGACCGGGTACGCCCGGACGGACGGCCAACCCGCCGTCACGATCAGCGTCTCCAAGGCATCGGGTGCCAACACGGTCAACGTCGCGGACGCGGTCCAGGCCGAGCTGTCCGCCGCCCAGGCGCGGAACCCCGATCTGCGGGTGCTGACCGTGTCGGACTTGTCCGGGTTCATCAAGGAGTCGCGCGACGGGCTGGTCCGCGAGGGCGCACTCGGTGCGCTCTTCGCGATCCTGACGATCTTCCTGTTCCTGTTCAGCCTGCGCTCGACGCTGGTCGCGGCCGTGAGCATCCCGCTGTCGATCTTCGCGGCTCTCACGCTCATGCAGCTGACCGGCGTGTCGATGAACATCATGACCCTGGGGGGCCTGGCGGTCGCCGTCGGACGGGTGGTCGATGACGCGATCGTCGTCCTCGAGAACATCTACCGGCACCGCGCCCGGGGGGAGGAACGGTTGACCGCCGTCCTGACCGGTGCCCGCGAGGTCTCGGGAGCGATCACGGCGAGCACGGCGACGACCGTCATGGTCTTCCTTCCGCTCGGGTTCGTCGGAGGCCTGGTCAGCCAGTTCTTCCTGCCGTTCGCGCTGACGGTCACCTTCGCCCTGCTCGCCTCGCTGCTGTGTGCGCTGACCGTCGTGCCGGTCCTTGCCTACTTCCTGGTCGATCGGGTGAAGATGCAGGTCGACGAGGACGGTGAGCCGAAGCGGTCGATCTGGATCCGGGTCTACACCCCGACGATCAAGTTCGTCCTTCGCAGCCGGGTCACCCGCTGGGCCGTGATCGTCGGCGCCGGTGCGTTGTTCTTCGCCGCCCTGTCGCTCGTCCCGTCGATCCCGACCCAGTTCATCAACGCCGGGGGCGAGAAGATCCTCCGGGTCAGCCTCGAGCCGCCCCCGGGCACGAGCTCGAGCGGCGTCCTCGAGCGGACCATCGCCGCGGAGCAGATCCTCAAGACGAACCCGGACGTCCAGCTCGTCCAATCCACGGTCCCCGGGGAAGGCGACACGAGCACCCAGTCCCTGTCGGCCGCGTTCTCCGGCCGATCGGCGAACAGCTCGTCGATCCTGGTCAGGCTCGATCCGAAGGTCGACATCAAGGCCTCGACCGAGCAGATCGCCAGCGCCCTCGCCCCGATCGAATCGGACGGCTACGACGTCGCCGTGTCCGAGGCCAGTGGCTTCTCCGGCGGCGGCATCAACGTCATCGTCAGCTCACCCGACCGGGCGGCCGTCGCGACCGCCGATGCGGCAATCGTCGCCGCGCTCGAGAAGAGCCCGGACCTCATCAACGTCAAGAGCGACCTGTCCCAGGGGGCTCCGACGATCGACGTCGCGGTCGACCCGAACAAGGCGCTGGGCGCCGGGTTGACGACGGCCCAGGTCGCCAACGAGGTGCGGACCGTGCTGGTGCCCGGTCGGGCGACCCGCATCCAGATCGGCGACCAGCCGACCGTCGACCTGTACGTCCAGGTCGATCCCAGCCAGGTGGACTCGGTCGACGCGCTCAAGAAGCTGCCGGTCGGGACCGGCCGGACCGTTCCGCTCGGCTCGATCGCCGAGGTCAAACAGGTCGACGCTCAAGGCAGCGTCACCCGGATCGACGAGCGTCCGGCGTCGTCGATCTCGGCCGAGATCACGTCGAAGGACACCGGGGCCGTCTCGCTCGCGATCGCGAAGGAGGTCGACGCCCTCAAGGCCGACGGCTCGATCCCCGCTGGGGTCGAGGTGACCCTGGCGGGCGTGACCCAGCAGCAGGGCGAAGCGTTCGGTGGTCTCTTCGCCTCGATGGGCGTGGCCATCCTGCTGGTCTACGTGATGCTGGTCCTCACCTTCAACTCGCTGGTCACCCCGTTCGTCATCCTGTTCAGCCTCCCATTGGCCCTGATCGGCGCCTTCCCGGCGCTGTACATCACCGGCCGGCCGATCGGGATCAGCGCCCTGATCGGGTTCCTGATGCTGATCGGGATCGTCGTCACCAATGCGATCGTCCTGCTCGACTTGGTCGAGCGCCTGCGACGGAACGGCATGTCCACCCACGATGCGCTGATCGAGGGCGGCCGGATCCGGGTCCGGCCGATCCTGATGACGGCGATCGCGACCATGCTCGCACTGATCCCGCTGGCGGCCGGCTTCAACCAGGGCTCGATCATCGCGGCCGAGCTCGGGACGGTGGTCATCGGCGGGCTGTTCAGCTCGACGTTCCTGACCTTGATCGTGATCCCGGTGGTGTACTCGCTGGTCGACGGCGCGAAGCGACGAGGGCGACCCGCACCCGAGCCGGTCGTGCCCGCGAGCGAGCCGCCGAGCGCCGAGGCCGCGCCAGCCTGAGCCGGCGACGTGGCCCGGCTCGCTCCCTCGATCGCTCGCTCGGGCACGTCCCGAGCGGTGGTCACTCGGCGGGCGGTTCCGCGGAGCGATCGAGGAGCGGCCCGAGCGCGAAGAGGTAGAGGACCAGCAGGACGCCGATGATGGCGACCGGCTCCCAGCCGTCGGCGATGACGGCCAGCCAGACGACGGCGACGATGATGCCGGCGACGCGCAGGGCGGTCCGGTGGGCGCGGGCCAGGGCGAGGATCGTGGGACCCACGCCGGCTCCGGTCTCGGCGACCGACGACGCTGCCGCGCCCGCCGCAGCGGCCTTGCCGGCGTCCACACCGGCGGAGCCCGCCCGCCGGGCGGCCGTCCCGGCCGACCCGACGACCTCGACGACCTGCTCGCGGCGCCCGAACAGCCAGGCGAGCAGCACGACGATCGCGCCGAGCAGGGTGACCACGAACATCACGCCGAAGAGGTCCGTGATCGCGGCGTCCAGTACGCCGTGGACGGTCGACTGCCCGGGCCCGTCGGAGATCGCCCCGACGACCCCGTTCTCGACGCCGCGGATCACGGCCCTGGCGAGCAGCAAGGCGAGGACGGCGCCGCCGCCGAGGAGCAGGACCGCTCGCCGTCGGTCACGGGCCAGGAGGGTCGCCCCGATGAACAGGAGGATCGTCAGGATCAGCGCGGCGACGGTCAGGAGGTCGAACACGTGGACGGCGGTCCGGGCGGCCTCGAGACGGTCGGCCCGGATGAGCGGCAGCGTCCCGAAGGTGTCCGGGAGGGTGACGCCGAGGGCGTTCTGGAGTGCCGCCCGTGCCTGGTCCGGCGCCGCTGGATCCGACAGGTCCGGGATCGGGAGGTTGGCCGGGAGGATCCCATCGGATTGGAGCGTCGCCAGCGCCGAGCCGACGAGCGGGAACAGGTTGAGGGTCACGTAGCCGTTCTGGAGGGTGACCGAGTCCGATTCGCCCCGGAGCAGCTTGACCACCGTGGCGTGGGCCACCCGGTTCATGTTCGTCCACGCCGTTTGGAAGCCCTCGGTCGTCATCAGCTTGGCCATGGCGGCCTGGATCTGGGACTGGAGGGTGCCCGTGATCGGACCGGCCAGCAGAGCGGCCCTGTCGGGCAGGGCGGTGGTGAGCCGGCCGCGGACATCGAGCGCGGTCACGACTTGTTCGCTCAGGGCTTCGCTGAGCGACTGGATCACCTCGGGGTCCTTCGCCACGCTCGACGTGATCGAGACCCAGCGGTCGGTGTTCAGGACCGACTGATGGATCCAGAACAGCGAGGTGCTCGCGACGAGCGCGAGGCAGGCGAGGATCCCGAGGATGACGGCGAGCACCCCGCGGCGTCGGCCGGATCGTCTCGCTTGGGTCGCCGGGGCGGTCGGTGGCGTCGGTTCGATCATGTCGGGCTCCAGGTTCTGATCAACTCGCCCGGATCTCCCGGACGTTGTCGATGAGGGTCAGGACGGCGACCCCGACGACGACCAGGAGGACGATCTGGGTGGCATAGCCGACGGCGAGGACGACACCGCCGACGAGCGCCATGAACAGGGTGATGCGCAGCAGCAGGTCGATGAGGCGTCGCCGGAAGGCCGCCTCGAGGATGATGTAGCCGCCGACGGCGAGCAGGACCACCGCCCAGGACGGCAGGTTGGTGAAGTAGCGCAGCACGACGAGCGCGATGATCCCAAGGCCGACGCTGATCGCCGACCAGAACTCCACGATCCGCCCGTACTGCTGGTCGCCCTGGACCTGCGGGTGGCTGGCGTGATGGAGATGGGACCGCGGGTCGCCCCGGTCACCGGCTTCGATCCGTCCGCGTCGCCGGAGGAGCGCCTCTCGCTCGTCGCCGATCTCGGCCCGCCGGGCCCGGAGCCGGGCGAGGTCGGCCTCGCGGGCGGCGACCTCCGCGGCGCGAGCGTGATAGGCCTTCTCGAACGATCCGTCCGCGGCGAGCGCGCGGGCCGCCTGGTCGAGACCGGTCAACCCGTCGGTCGCCTTGGCGATCTCCTCGTCGACGGTCGCGGCTTCGGCGTCGAGGACGACGATCCGCCCGTCGACGGCCTCGATCGCCCGGTTGGGCGGGGCCACCTTGTCGAGGCCGAGGAACCCGATCGGGTCGTTCCACGACGGTCGGATGGAGCCGGTCCGGGTGTACTTCAGGCCGGCGGGCGCTCGCTCGCCGGCGAATTGATCGCGCGTGTCGAGGCCCCACAGCCCACGGTAGCCGTCGACCCACGGGACGCTGTCGTCGACCTCGACGACGGTCCACTCCGCCGACTGGCCCGGTCCGATGGCGAATCCGTCGCCGCGGGCGTAGTCGATGAACGGGATGCTCAGGGCGGCCGACACCCGGGCGGCCAGGTCACCCGGATCGCCCTGCCGAAGCGTGTCCCGCCATAAGTGGCGGGCCCACTCGAGGAGTCCGTTGATCCCGCGCATCGCGGGCAGCGGGACCGTGGTGATGTACTCGCCGGGCTCGAAGTACGCGGCGTGCGACCCGGCGCCGGCGTGGATGACCGGATGGTCTCCCTCGAGCCGGATGTACGGATCGTCCCAGCGCCGCCGCAGATCGTCGCCCGAGTAGTCGTGGGCGGCGCAACCGAACCAGACCGGCCGCGGCCCTCCCGGCGCTTCCTCGAGCACGACGAAGGCCTGCTCGAGGTCGGCTTCGTGGTCGTTCGCCCCGTCGAACGTCGAGCGCCAGTCGTTCATGAAGTAGAAGTACAGGTAATGGAGGACGATCCAGCCGTCCCGACGGACCACCCGTCCGTGATAGACGTAGCGGGGATCCGTCTCGCGGGCCGCCTCGTACTTGACCGACGCCGCAGCCGCCGTGCCGCCCGGGACCTTGCCCCGGAGGAGGAGCGATGCGTTGAACCCGGCGTCGATGAGGCGCGCGAACAGGCCGACCCGGGCGAGCCGGCCCGGGGCGCGGAAGATCGGCCGGCCCGGACGGCGCGACCACTGCGCGAGCGCGACCCCACCGAGTGGCTCCTGGACGAGCCGGAGGAACAGCGTCTCCCCGGGCGGGGCGGTCTGTTCCGAAAGGATCGTCGTATCCAGACCGCCCCGCTCGACGAGCAGGCGGGTATGCCCTTCCGAGGTCCCGACGAGCAGGTCGCACTCGGCCAGGTAGGGCTCGACGGCAGTCGGGAAGAACAGCTCTCCGTTGGTGTACCGGATGACCGGTTCGTACGCCCGCAGGAGCTCCAGGTCGGTCGTCACTCGCCTTCAGCTCCGCGGGCGGTCATCGTCCGGGTCGACGGGTCATCACGCCCGAAGGCCTCGCGGACGGGCCGGGTGTTGAGATAGACCACGGCGACGACCAGGATGAACAGCCGGAGGTCGTCCGATCGGCCCGACAGCGTCGAGACGAGCTCGTTGAGTAGGCTGATCCCGGCGACCAGCAGGACGATGACGAAGCCGGCCGGCATCAGCCGGAGCAGGCCGATCGCCCCGAGGATGCCGAGGACCCCCAGGATGACCGTGACGGCGCCGACGATCCGGTATTGGTCAGCCAGGTCGCTTAGCAGGGTCTCGTTCGCCGGCGGCCCGATGTCGTAGACGGCCAGGATCCGGAGCGCGGACAGCACGATCGTCAGGATCGCGACGACCCACACGCCGAACGGGACGCGACGCTCTTCCGACTTCACCCGATGTCCAGCCCTCCACGCGGAGTCTGGCAGATTGCGGGAGCCGGCGCGGCCGCCGTTCGGACGTCCAGCGAGGTCTCCGACAGACGACGCATGCGGCCAGGTCATCGAACGACAAGCATGACTGTCCGGCTTCAGACGACCTGATGCGACGCCACGGGGGGTGTCGTTGACGGGAGCGTCGGTAATTCCGATAATATGGGTCGGAATTCCTGCATCGGCGCCCGGCCCCAAGCGGTGCCGCCGGCCCGGATCCGTCAACCACCGGAGATGGCATGACCTCGAATGCGACCAGAGACGCCGTCCGTGATCGCCGCGACGAGTTCGCCTTCCACGACGACATCGTCTACCTGGCCGAGACGAAGCGCGGCCTGACCCGCGACACGGTCGAGGAGATCAGCCGGTTCAAGAACGAGCCGGAGTGGATGCTCAAGTTCCGGCTTCGGGCGTACGACCACTTCCTGGCTCGGCCGATGCCCACCTGGGGCGGGGACCTCACCCACATCGACTTCGACAAGATCGTCTACTACCGCAAGCCGTCCGAGCGGGAAGAGAAGTCGTGGGACGACGTCCCGGAGAAGATCAAGGCGACGTTCGAGAAGCTGGGCATCCCCGAGGCGGAGCGCAAGTTCCTGGCCGGTGTCGGCGCCCAGTACGACAGCGAGGTCGTCTACCACTCGGTCCGCGAGGAGCTGTCGAAGATCGGCGTCGTGTTCATGGGCACGGACCAGGCCCTGATCGAGTACCCGGAGATCTTCCGCAAGTACTTCGGCACGGTCGTCCCGCCGGAGGACAACAAGTTCGCGGCGCTCAACAGCGCGGTCTGGTCGGGCGGGTCGTTCGTCTACGTCCCCAAGGGCGTCGAGGTCCCGCTGCCGCTCCAGGCCTACTTCCGGATCAACGGCGAGAACACCGGCCAGTTCGAACGGACGCTGATCGTCGTCGACGAGGGTGCCCGGGTCCACTACATCGAGGGCTGCACGGCTCCGATCTACGCCACCGACTCGCTCCACGTCGCGGTCGTCGAGGTCATCGCGCTGCCCGGTTCGAAGGTCCGCTACACGACGATCCAGAACTGGTCCAACGACGTCTACAACCTCGTGACGAAGCGCGCCCACGCCCACGCGAACTCGAGGGTCGAGTGGATCGATGCGAATACCGGTTCGCGGCTGACGATGAAGTACCCGGCCATCTACCTCCGCGGCGAGGGCGCCACCGCCGATATCATCTCGGTCGCGGTGGCCGGGGCCGGTCAGCACCAGGACACCGGGGCCAAGGCGGTCCACCTCGCTCCGAACACGAAGTCGCGGATCGTCAGCAAGTCGGTCTCCAAGGACGGCGGTCGGGCGACCTACCGTGGACAGCTCAAGGTCGCGCCCGGGGCCACCAACGTCGTGGCCAGCGTCCGCTGCGACGCGCTGATGCTCGACGACATCAGCCGGAGCGACACCTACCCGTACATCGACATCCAGGAAGATGACACGACGATGACCCACGAAGCGGTCGTGGGCAAGATCAGCGCCGACCAGATCTTCTACCTGATGAGCCGCGGGCTGACCGAGAACGAGGCGCAGAATCTCGTCGTCCAGGGGTTCCTCGAGGTCTTCACCAAGGAGCTGCCGATGGAGTACGCCATCGAGTTCAATCGCCTGGTGAAGCTCGAGATGGAGGGTTCGCTCGGATGACCGTCCCGACCGCCGACCCGGCGGCCGGAGCCGGTCCGACAGCAACGACCCGGGCCGCGCGGCGCGGTCCGGCCGATCTGCCGTTCCGCTTCCCCGATCGTGACCTGGTCGAGCGGCTGTCGACCGAGCGCCACGAACCCGACTGGCTCCGAGCCGATCGGATCGCCGCGATCGAGGCCTACGAGGGCCTCCCGGTCGAGGCGAACCGGCTGTATACCCCGTACATCGACCTGCGGACCGCCGACCTGCTGGACGTCCATCCGTACGTCCAGACGGCTTCAGCACCGGTCGGCTCGGGTGCCGTCCCCGACGGGACGAGCGGGTTGATCGAGCTGCACGAAGACGCTGTGGCTGCGCTGGCCTTGTCGCCCGCGGCCATCGCCGCCGGAGTCACGCTCGAGACCCTCGCCGCGGCGCTGGAACGGGACCCCGACGGCCTACGGGCGGACCTGGAGGGTGGCTCGGACCTTCCGGTGGACGATAAGTTCGCCCAGCTGACGCGGAGCTCGTGGACCCAGGGCGTGCGTCTCGTCGTGCCCGCCGGGGCCCAGCTCGACCTTCCGTTCCTCATCCGCTGGGCGGTCGGGAACCCGGGGCGTGCGCTCGCCTCGAGGACGATCGTGCGCCTCGGCGAAGGAGCCAGGGCGTCGCTCGTCGAGGAGCTGGTCGCGTCCGGGCCCGAGCTCGCTTGTGCCGAGGGTGAGACGGTCCCGCAGGCGCTCTTCACCGGCACCCTCGAGGTCCGGCTCGACCGCGCGGCTCACCTGTCGGTCGCGTCGATCCAGGACCTCCCGCCGACCGTCGTGGCATTCCAGCACCGACATGCGACGATCGGGGCGGGGGCGACGCTCGACTGGGCACTGGCGCAGCTCGGCGGCCGGCTCGTCCGGTCGCGTGTCGACAACCGGCTCGAGGGCGACGGCTCGACCGTGGAACAGGTCGAGATCGTGTTCGGGTCGCAGGATCAGGTCTTCGACCTGACCTCCTACACCCGCCACCTGGGGCGTGACACGACGGGAAACCTGCTGAGCAAGGGCGCCCTCCAGGATGCGGCCCGGAGCTACATGAAGGGCCTCATCGTCATCGACAAGTCCGCCGTCGGGACCGACAGCTTCCTCGGCGAATTCGGGATGAACCTATCGCGTCAGGCCCGAGCCGTGGCGATCCCGAGCCTCGAGATCGACCAGCCGGATTGCCGGCGTGCCGCCCACTCGTCGTCGGTCGGCCCGATCGACGAGACCCAGCTGTTCTACCTCGAGAGCCGCGGCATCGATCCGGACGACGCCCGTAAGTTCATCGTCCTCGGCTTCCTCGAGCCCGTCGTCGCCCGCGTCCCGCTCGCGGACGCGCAGGACCGGCTTCGGACCCTGCTCGAGGAGAAGTGGGCCGCCGGTGCAGGCAGCCAGGCCGTTCGCGCGGCCGCCCTCCCCGGCAGCTCCGGCGCGAACGATCCGACCCGCGCCTGACGGTGTCGCCGGCGACGAGCCCGGTCGGGGCGTGACTCGGCGGGTCGACCTCCTCGCTATCGACGACGTCCCGCCCGGCACGATGGCGATGGCCTGGGTCGACGGGACCGACCCGGTCCTGGTCGTCAACCTCGACGGCGACGTTCGTGCCTTCCAGGGCATCTGCAGCCACGAGTACTTCGAGCTCGACAAGGGGTTCCTGACGGCCGGCTCGCTGACCTGCGCCCTGCACCTCTCGCGGTTCGACCTGGAGACGGGCGACGCCCTCGATCCACCCGCCGAGGTGCCGATCGTGCGCTACCCGGTCGTCGTCGCGAACGGACGGGTCCTGATCGAGGTGCCGGAGGGTCCGCTCCCGGTCAACGAGTGAGGCGGAGCGCGACGGGACTCGGCGCCGCCCGTCGGGCCGGCCGTCAGCGCGGGATGACGGTCCCGAGATCGGCTGCGGCGGCGCGCCGGACGATCGCCCGGCCGAAGACGAGGTCGGCCAGGCCGGTCCCGAGGTGGGTGGCGACGACCCGCCCGCCCTGGGGCCGGCCCGTCGCATCGAGGATGGCCGCGCCGATCGTCGTGGTCGGATCCGGGTAGCCCTCGAACAGACCCGCGGCTCGCGTCGCCAGGAACTGGCCCAGCTCGTCGACCACGAACAGGCTCGCGTCGTGGGCGACGGTCGCGGAGCAGTACGTCGCGTAGTCGATCGGAACGACGAGGGCGTGCGGGGTCGAGCCAGTCGTCGGTCATCACCTGGTTGACCGGTCCGAACGACGCCGCGGTGATCACGACGTCGGCGTCCATCGTGGCCTCGCGCGGGTCCCGGGCGACGTGCGCCTGGGCGATCCCCGCCGTCGCGCGGGCGGCGGTCGCCAGGGTTTCGGCGTGCTCGGCGTGCCGGGCGAAGATCGTCACGATCGCCCCGGGGAGCACGTGGCCCACCATCTCCACGTGACTTCGACCCTGGACACCTGCGCCGATCAAACCGACCCGATGACCGGCCGCAGCGGGACTTCCGCCACCGGGTTCCGGGGCGAATCGGTGGATGACCACTCCGCTGATCGCGGCGGTGCGCGCCGCGGTGATCGGCCCGCCGTCGAGGATCGCCAGCGGGATGCCGGTCGCGGGGTCGTTGAGGACCACGGTCGCGAAGATCGTCGGCAGACCGCGGGCGCCGTTGCCCGGGTAACCGACGATCCATTTCATGCCCACCAGGTCGTCGCCGCCGGCGGGGTCCGGTCCGCGCAGATGGGCAGGCATCGCATGGCCGAACGACGATGGCGCACGCGGGTGGACGCCGAGCTTGGGCGGCAGTTCGGCGGAATTGTCGGCCAGGGCGATGAGCGTCCGTTCGGCCAGCTTGAGCCGCTCGTCGAGCGGGGGGAGGGCGGCGACGACATCGGCCGCCGATAGATAGCGCAGGACTGGGAGGGTCACCGGTCCAGTCTATCGCCGCGCCGACCTCGGAACGCCGCTACCATCGGGCGATGGCGCCGATCGATCCCGTCCAGAGCCTCGACAACCTCAAGCTCGAGCGCGACGCCATCGTCCTGTACGACGCGCTGGCGACGATCGAGAAGGAACCGCGTCGAGCTCAGGCGTTCCGGACGATCGCCGCGAATGAACGACGCCATGCCGAGATCTGGGCGACCAAGCTGCGCGACCTCGGGGCGGACGTCCCGCCGCCCGGTCCGCCGCGCGTCCGGATCCGGGCGATCATCGCCCTGGCTCGCGTGTTCGGAACCTCGGCCGTCAGCGACCTGGTCCAGGCGCTCGAGGGCGACGAAGAGGATGCCTACCAGGGCCAGCTGTCGCCCGAGGTCGCCGCCATCGCGGCCGATGAACGCGAGCACGCAGAGATCTGGAAGCGGCTCGACGGCAAGTCGCTGGCGGCCGCCACCCTCGACGACGCCACGCTGCGCGCCGCCCACGCCGGCCGGCCGGCCCGTTCGATCGGTCGCGACGAACGCTGGCATCGCACCGGTCGATCGGGGACCCTCCGGGCCGTGATCTTCGGGGTCAGCGACGGCCTGGTGAGCAACACCAGCCTGGTGATGGGCGTCGCCGGGGCCGCCTCCGGCGACTCACGGTTCATCCTGCTGGCCGGCATCGCGGGCCTGCTCGCGGGCGCGTTCAGCATGGCCGCCGGTGAGTACATCTCGATGCAATCGCAGCGCGAGCTGTACGAGCGCCAGATCGCGCTCGAGCGGGCCGAGCTGGAAGCGATGCCCGACGAGGAACAGGCTGAGCTCGCGGAGATCTACCGCTCCAAGGGCTTCAGCCCGGCTGAAGCCGACGCGATCGCGGAGCGCCTCTTCCGCGATCCGGAGCACGCCCTGGACACGCTCATCCGCGAGGAGCTCGGGCTCGACCCGGATGAGCTCGGCTCCCCATGGGGCGCGGCCGGCGGGTCGTTCCTCGCGTTCGCCCTCGGGGCGGCCATCCCGGTCGTGCCGTTCCTCATCCTGGCGGGTCAGGCCGCCATCGTCGTGAGCCTGGGCCTCAGCCTGGTCGCGATGTTCGCGGTCGGTGTCGGGGTGAGCCTCCTGACCGGGCGCGGGGCCATCTTCTCCGGCCTTCGCCAGGTCGGCATCGGTGCGGCCGCCGCAGGCGTGACCTTCGTCGTCGGCCGGATCATCGGCGTGTCGGTCGCCTAGGGCAGGGCTCGATGCCGTCGCGCGCCAACGTCCTGGGGAGCCTCGCCGCCGCACTGGCGGTCTTCCTCCTGTTCACGTTCTGGATCCACTGGCCCGGCTTCCTCGCCTTCGGAGCGGGCGCCATCTTCGGGGTGGCGTTCCTGATCGTCGCCACGTCCCTGGGTGACGACCCGCGAGCGGCCGACGAGGCCTGGCGGGCCGCCGCACCCGACCTGCTCGGAACGGCCACGGGCTCGGCTCCCGGGCGCGAGGAGAACGTCGAGGGGTCCCCCGACGGGGAGGATGCAGCCGGCCGATGAACGACGGGACGCTCGAGCGGCGCCTGGTCGCTGAAGGCCTCGATGCCTACCCGTGGTCGAACGGCCCGGGCGCGGTCTACGGCGTGCACCGCCACGACTTCGACAAGGTGATCGTGGTCGCGTTAGGGTCGATCGAGTTCGATCTGGTCGAGCGCGGTGAGCGCGTCGACCTCACTCCGGGCGATCGGTTGGAGCTGCCCGCCGGCACGGCCCACGGGGCGACGGTCGGGTCGGCCGGCGTGACCTGCCTGGAGGCGCACCGGCGGGCGGGAACGGGCCCGGACGAACCGCGCCGCCTCAGCGCCGGAGACTGGTAGGCTGGCGCCCTAGCGCCGGGCGAAGAAGGCCCAGATGGGCAGGTCGGAATGAGGATCGTGGGGCTTGCGGTTGCCCTCGCTCGGATCCATGACGATGGCGGCGATGGCAAGAACGGCGATGACGCCGAGGACGATCACGGTGATCATGATCTCCTCCTTTCGATAGATATGAGTGCTGAGCTGGATAGTAGCCTAACAAAGCGATAGCGTCAACGTCATCATGACTAACGGATAGCGACAAATGCCACCAAAGGACCGGTTGAGCCCGAACGATCTGCGGATCCTCTCGCTGCTCCAGCGCGACGGCCGCGCGTCGTACGCCGAGTTGGGCGCGGCGGCCGGGATGAGCGCTCCGTCCGCACACGAGCGCGTCAAGCGGCTCGAATCGCGCGGGATCGTCCACGGCTACCGGGCCGTGGTCGATGCGGCGGCCAGCGGCTCGGCGTGCTCGCGTTCAGCCGCATCCGCCAGGCACCGGGGACGCCCACGACCGACCTGACGTCCGACTTCGCGACGATCCCCGAGATCGAGGACTGTCATCACGTCGCCGGCGAGGCGGACTACCTGCTCAAGGTCCGGGCCGCGGATACGCTCGACCTCGAACGCGTGATGCGCCGGATCCAGGGGATCCGTCACGTCTACACCACGGAGACCGAGATCGTCTTCTCGACCGCATTCGAAGGGCGCCCGCTCGCGCTCGAGCGCGAAACCGATGAGGCATCCGAGGCGTAATCATGGCGGGACCACGCACCGATCCGACCGAGGACGCCCGTCTCGTGGAGGCGGTCGTGGCCGGATCGGAGGACGCGTTGGCGACCCTCTACGACCGTCACGCCGGGGCTGTCTACGCGACAGCCGTCCGATCCATCGCCGACCGCAGCATCGCCGAGGACATCGTCCAGGAGACCTTCCTCACCTTGTGGAACCGAGCCGAACAATTCGATCCCGCGCGGGGCTCGCTCGCCGCGTGGCTATTCACGATCGCCCGCAACCGGGCCGTCGACCGGATGCGCGCCTCCGGGCGTCGTCCCGGGGTGGTGTCCATCTCGGCGGCGCGGATCGGCGACGAGACCGACGCCGCCACGCTGGAGCGGGTCGCCCGGACCGGTGACGTCGTCGGCGCGGCGAGCCCCGAGCGCGGGCCCGAGGGCGAGCTCGCCGGTGCCGAGCTCCGCTTGGAGCTCCAGCAGGCGCTGGCGACGATGGTCGAGCCCGAGCGCCAGGTCCTCCTGCTCGCCTATCGCGACGAGCTCACCCAGCGCGAGATCGCCGACCGGCTGGGCTGGCCGCTCGGCACGGTGAAGACGAGGACGCGGCGCGCCCTGGCGAGGCTCCGTGCCGTCCTCGGCCCGGAGTACGCACCGGTCGCCGGTCCGGGCCTCGATCCCCTGGACGCGACGACGCCGGCCGATCCCAACGGGATGAGCGCGATCGGGGCGGACCGCGAAGCCGGGAGCGGCGTGAGGGTCGAGTCGTGATGGATCACCCACAGGTGCGTGAGCTGCTCGAGCTGGCCGCCGTCGAGCCCGGCGGTCTCGACCGGCTCGCGGCCGGTGACACGGCGGAGGCGGCCGCCGCGGCCGGTCATCTGGCCGGCTGTCCGACGTGCGCGGAGGAGGCCCGCCGGCTCGCCGCGATCGGACCGGTGCTCCGCGACGCCGTGGCCGCGGTGCCGCCCGACGAGCTGAGGGCGAGCACGCTCGCGCTCGTCCGGGCCGTCGGTCGGGAGCGAGGCGTCGCAGCCGCATCGACCGACCGGTTGCCACCGTCGTCCCCGGCGCGGATCGCGGTCGTGCCGGACGGCCCGGCGATCGACCGGGATGACGAACCGCCGCAGCCGATCGCGCTCGCGGCCCGCTCGCGGCCGCGGCGGACGCTGATGGCCTCGCTGGCGGCCGCCGCCGTGATCGTCGTCCTCGCGGCCGGTGGTCTCGTGGCGGTCCGCTCGGCGGCCGACTCCAGGGAGCAGGCGGACAACCTCGCGGATCTCAACCAGGCGACGCTCGATCTGACCGCCCAGCCCGACTCCGTCCGCGTCTCGCTGGTCGGCGTCACGGACCCGTCAACCGAGGCGGGGACGCTGCTCTTCTCGTCGGTCTCGGAGGAGCTCGTCGTGAGCGCGCCGAGTCTGTCCGAGCCGGGGCGGGGCCAGGCCTTCGCCTGCTGGATGACGCGCCCGGACGGCTCGCGCGTCCGTCTCGGCTGGATGGAGTTCGGTGGGGGCCTGGCCTATTGGTCGGGCTGGTCGAACGAGCTCGCCGCAGCGGGCCCGGGGACGACGTTCGGCGTCACCCTCGTCGACGCCGACGGCAAACCCGTGGCACCCGGGGATGTCCTGACCGGTACGGTCGAGCGCAGCTGAGTGCTGATGCCGTCAGGCCGGTTCGGGCCCGGCCGGCGACCCGCCCGCGAGCTCGGCGCGCAGCGCCTCGACGCTGTCCCAGTCGGCTCCGCAGGCCAGGCATTCGATGCCGGGCGGACCCTCCAGGCGGACGTCGGTCTGGATGCCGAGCGTCTGGTTCGCGATCTGGTAGTCGGTGAACTCGAGCTCGGGGACCTCGATGACGGCCAGCCGATGCTCCCCGCAGCGCGGACACGGGTCGAGCGAGCGCTGGCTGGGGTCCTGGGCGTCGGGCATGGGGCGAACCTCCGATCGATCTGGCAGGTGACATGATGGCGCCACCGGCGGATGGGCGTCGGGACCGGTCCGGTCCCCGAGCCGGGAACCCCGTCCCGGAAGCCGATGTCGAAGCGATGTTCGATGACATCGCCCCGGTCTACGACCGGATGAACACGATCATGACCGCCGGTGGCGACGGTCGGTGGCGACGGGCGGCCGTCGAGGCGACCGGGCTCGGATCGGCTGGATCGGCGATCGACGTCGCGTGCGGGACCGGCAAGCTCAGCGTCGCGCTCGCCGACCGGGTCGGGCCGTTCGGGACGGTCGTCGGGGTGGACCTGTCGGCGGCGATGATCGGCTACGCCCGAGCGACCACCGGCGACATCGTCCAGCTCGAATTCAGCGTCGCGAACGCGCTGGACCTGCCGTTCGACGATGGCACGTTCGACGTCGCGACGATCGCCTTCGGGCTGCGCAACCTGGCCGACTACGAAGCCGGCTTCCGCGAGCTCGCGCGGGTCGTCCGTCCGGGCGGCCGGGTCGTCTGCCTCGAGCTGTCCGTGCCGCGGCCGAGGATCTGGGGCACGGTCTACCTCGGGACGTTCCGGCTCCTCGCGCCGCTCGCCGCGGGGCTGTTCGCCCGGGGGCGGACCTACCGCTACCTGCCGGCGTCGCTCGAGGGATTCCCGGATCCCGCCACCCTCACCGGCACGATGACCCGGGCCGGCCTACGGGACGTCGGCTACCGTCGTCTCGCGCTGGGCGCCGTCGCCCTCCATGTCGGGATCGTCGATCCGGGCTGACGGTGCCGACAGATCCGGTCGATCGGACGTCGAAATCGACGGATCGACGGCGTCGTCGGAGGCCGGGACGTCGGACGTGGTCCCGTCGTCCTCGTCGGTCCGCAGGTCGGCCATCACCAGGTAGACGAGCGCGCCGCCGATGACGATCCCGAGGATGAGCAGCCACCATTGGAACTCGGCGTTCACGCAGGACTCGGGGCAGGGGTGATCTGGGACATCGGGCGCCAGTATACGGACGGACGGGGTCGGCGACCCTGGACCGTCTACACTCCCGGACGATGATCGACTTCACGCCGAACCCCATCGCGATCCAGCTCGGGCCGCTGCCCGTCTACTGGTACGGGATCTGCTATGCGCTCGGGCTCCTGGCGGCCTACCAGGTCATGCTCCGCGAAGGCCGCCGGCGCGGTCTCGACACCGACCTGATCATCAACGGCCTGATCGTCGTCGCGGTCGCGGCGCTCATCGGCGGGCGCCTCTACCACGTCATCGACCAGTGGGTGCTGTACAAGGACGATCCGCTGACGATCTTCCTGCCGATCCGGAAGGCCGCCGATGGGAGCTACGCGTTCGCCGGGTTCAGCGGCCTCGGTGTCTACGGCGGGCTGCTGACCGGGACGATCGCGGCCTGGGCCTACCTGCGTTGGCACCACCAGTCGTTCTGGCGCTGGGCGGACGTGGTGGCTCCCGCGCTGTTCGCGATGCAGGCCGTCGGCCGGTTCGGGAACTTCTTCAACCAGGAGCTCTACGGTCCGCTGACCAACCTCCCGTGGGGGATCGCGATCCAATGCAAGAACCGGGTCGCGGAGTTCGCCTGTCCCACCGGGTCCGATCCGCTGGCGACCCTCGGACAGCACTTCCACCCGCTCTTCCTCTACGAGGCGATCTCCGCGGTCATCGGGATGCTGTTCCTGCTCTGGCTCGGGCGGCGCTACTCCGACCGGCTGCGTGCCGGTGACCTGCTCCTGATCTTCTTCATCTGGTACAGCGTGACGCGGTTCTCCCTCGAGTTCCTCCGGGCGGGCTACAACTGGACGATCGGCGGGATCCCCACGGCCCAGATCGTTTCCGGCATCACGATCGTCCTCGCGGCGACGGTCCTGATCGCACGCCATCTGCGGAAGGGTCCGAGCGTCGGCGAGATCGAGGCGGAGGAGCGCGCGGCGAAGGCCGCGGCGGCGGCCGAGGCTGCCGACGGGGACGCCGATGGGACCGCCGACGCCGACACGGTCGATGAGACCGCCGCGGACGAGCCGGACGTCGAGCCACCCGACGCGGGCGCCGCTGCCGACGACGCCGCCCCCGACGACGCCACGCCCGACGACGCCGGCACCAGCGAGCCGGACGCCACCGCCGCCCCCAGCGAGCCGGCCGCCACCACCGCGCCGCCGCCGGAGTCGGGCGACGCCGACCAGCCGTGACCGCGACCCCCGGTGACCCGACCGGGTCGCCGAGCGAGCGACCGACCCAACGCGGTCGGTTCGGTCGGGGTCGCCCGCCACCGGGACGGATCTCACCCGAGGCGATGGCAGCGGCGCGCGGCGGAGCCGTCGAGGGTCTCGATTGGCTGGGTCGACCGCCGGAAGCCGACGCGAGCCTGCTCGTGCGGTTCATGGCGATCGTGGGTCGGATGGTCCTGTTCGGCCTGTTCCGGTTCCATCTCCAGGTCGAAGGTCGGGACCTTCTCCCACGCCGCGGCGGCTACATCGTCATCGCGGCGGCCCACCGCGGCTGGATGGATCCGTTCGTCGTCCTGGCCTCGCTCCCGCTCCAGCCGCGAGTCTGGTTCCTCGGCTCTGGGCCGTCGGCCTTCGGGTCGCGCTGGCGCGAGGCGCTCATCCATCGGCTCGGGGGACTTCTCCCCGTGTGGCGTGGTGGCGTGGGAGTGGACAAGCACGTGGCCGCGGCCCGCGCGGTGATCGGCAACCGCGCGGTCTTCGCCCAGATGCCGGAGGGGACGGTCAGTGGGCCGGCCGGACGGATCGGTCCGTTCCGCACTGGCGCGGCGCTCATCGCCCTGCGGACGCAGGCGCCGCTCGTCCTGTTGGCGATGGCCGGGACCGAGGAGCTCTACCTCGGTCGACGGCTAGCGGCGCGGATCCTGCCACCGACCAGCGTGGCCGAGCTGCTCGGGACCGGATGGGACGGCCGCCTGCCCGAGGCGGGATCGCGTGAGGAACTCGACCTCGCCCGCAGACTGACCGATCGGTTCGCGGAGCGCCTTGGACCTGCGGTCGAGCAGCTCTATCCGTGGACGATCGATCCGACCGACCATCCACGACGGCTGCGCGAACCCCTGACCTGGCTGCTCCTGCGAAAGGGTCGGCTCGACCGCGAACTCCCGGACGATCGGCCTGCCGCTGATCCGCCGCCCGGGACCGGCTCCGGCGCGACCGACCCCCCCGATGGGTGACGTGTCCGGGACCGCGCCGGGCGAGGGAAAGGGTGGCCGACGCGCGGGCCGACCCGAACCACCCGACTGGGGTCTGACCCGGCCCGAACCGGCGGCGCCGCGGCTCTACCGGTGGCTCATCGGGGCCTGCCGCCTGATCGGCCTGCTGCTCCGACTCCGCCTCGAGCTCCAGGGTGCCGAGCACCTGCCCCGGGATGGACACGGACGACCGTCCGGAGGCTGGATCGCGCTCGGCGTGCCGCACCGGACGTGGATCGACCCATTCGTCCTGGCGATCCTGCTGCCCGTCGAGCCCCGTCTCGTCTTCCTTGGCGACGGCCGGGCCATCTACCGATCGAGGATCCGCCGGGCCCTCTTTGCCCGCATCGGCGGTGTCGTGCCGATCTGGCCGGGGACTGGTCCGGCGGCATTCGACCGGCATCTGGCCGCGGCTCGGTCGGTGCTCGAGTCCGGGGCGGTCTTCGCCCTGTTCCCCGAGGTGGGTCCGCCCGTCCCGATCGAACGTGCCCGGCCATTCGGAGGGGGGATCGGCTACTTCGCACTGAGGACCGGCGCGCCGGTCGTCCCGCTCATCCTCGGCGGGACGCACGAGCTGTTCGTCGGTCGGCGGATCGTCCTGCGTGTTCTGCCACCGGTCACCGCCGAGTCGCTCCTCAGGGGCTCCGGTCCGGACGGCACGGCCGTGGGCGACGGCGTCGGGAGCGATCGGTCGGGCGTGACGCACCCCGCGGATGCGGCGGCCGACCGTGCGGCGGCCCATCGTGTCGTGGCCGCGCTCGAGGCCATGGTCGCACCGCACGTCAGCGAGTGTCACCGGCTCGTCGAGCCGCCGCCCGGCGCCCGACGGCCGTTCCGCCGCCTGACCAACCTGTTCCACTGATGCCGCCGGCCCAGCTGAGGGCCGCGAGCGTCGCCGGATCCGAGCGCCTCGCGCCGGCGCGGCCGTCCCGCCGACCGGGCACCTATACTCGCCCGCGATGGAGTACGCCGGATCGATCCTCGACCTCGTCGGGAACACCCCCCTCGTCCGTCTGAGTCGGGTCACCCGCGAGCTGGGACCGGTCGAGCGCCAGCCGCTCATCCTGGCCAAGCTCGAGACGATGAACCCCGGCGGCTCGGTCAAGGACCGGATCGGCCTGCCGATGATCGAGGCCGCCGAACGGGCCGGGCTCCTCAAGCCGGGCGGGACGATCATCGAGCCGACCAGCGGCAACACCGGCCACGGCCTGGCGATCGCCGCGGTGCTCAAGGGCTACCGCTGCATCTTCGTGATGGCCGACAAGCAGTCCGCCGAGAAGCAGCAGCTCCTTCGGGCCTACGGCGCTGAGGTCGTGCTCTGCCCGACCAATGTCGATCCGGACAGCCCCGAGAGCTACTACTCCGTGGCCGCCCGGCTCGCGCGCGACATCCCGGGCGCGTTCAAGCCGGACCAGTACTGGAACCAGCAGAACCCGGACGCGCACGAGGCGACCACCGGCCCCGAGCTGTGGCGGCAGACCGACGGCCGGATCAGCCACCTGGTCGCGAGCGTCGGCACGGGCGGGACGATCACCGGAGCCGCCCGATACCTCAAGCGCCAGAACCCGGCGGTCGTGGTCGTCGGGGCGGACCCCGAGGGGAGCGTCCTGTCCGGCGATACGGCGCGGCCGTACCTGACCGAGGGCGTCGGCGAGGACTTCTTCCCGGGCACCTACGACGCCTCGACCGTCGATCGCTGGGTCCGGGTCTCGGATCGGGATGCCTTCGCGGCCGCCCGCCGACTGACCCGCGAGGAGGGCATCCTGGCCGGTGAATCGTGCGGGACCGCGCTGGTCGCGACGCTCGCCGAGGCGCGGCGGATCATGGCCGACGAGCCCGACCGTGCCCCGGATCGGGTCATCGTGACGATCCTCCCGGACGGGGGTCGCTCGTATCTGTCCAAGCTCTACAACGACGAGTGGATGCGGGTCAACGGCCTGATGGACCGACCCGGCGCGGTCACCCGCGTCTCCGAACTGCTCGCCGACCGCCATCACGGGGGCGACCGGCCGGATCTCGTCGTGGCCCGGACCACCCAACGCGTCGGCGAGGCGATCGCCACGCTGCAGGATTTCGGGATCAGTCAGATGCCGGTCTCGGAGGCGCCCAGCGGCGACGACCTCGCGTCGATCGTCGGAGCGATCTCCGAGAAGGGTCTCCTCGATCGGGCGTTCCGGGACCCCGAGGCCGTCGAGCGGACCGTCGGCGAGATCATGGATCGACCGCTCCCGACCGTCGCCGTCGAAGCGTCGCTCGCCGAGGCGTTCGCCCAGCTCACCGGGGGAGCGGCGGCTCTGCTCGCGATCCGCGACGGCCGACCGCTGGGGATCGTCACGCGCCTCGATGTGCTTGAGTACCTGACCCACCACCCGTCCGACCCCAGCTGAGAGGCGGATCGTCGATGCGCCACGAACACCGCGAGGAGGCGCCCGGCTTCGAGACCCTGGCCGTCCATGCCGGTCAGGAGCCCGATGAGCTGACCGGGGCGGTCGCGCCCCCGATCTACCAGACGAGCACGTACGCGCAGCAAGGCGTCGGCCGGCCGACAGGTGGCTACGAGTACGCCCGGAGCCAGAACCCGACCCGTGAACGGCTCGAGCGGGCCGTCGCGGGACTCGAGGGCGGCCGCCACGGGATCGCGTTCGCCAGCGGTTCGGCGGCGACCGCCGCGATCGCCGAGATGGTCGCCCCAGGCGAGACGATCCTGGCCGGCGACGACGTGTACGGCGGGACGTGGCGCTACCTCGAACGGGTCGCCGGACCGCGCGGCGTGACGACCCGCTGGCTCGACCTGGCGACCGACCCGGTCGCCGCGCTCCGCGACGGGCTCGACGCGCGGACCCGGATGGTCTGGCTCGAGACGCCGTCGAACCCGCATCTCAAGGTCATCGACATCGAAGCCGTGGCGGAGCGGCTCGATCCGCACGCCGGTGCCCGCGGGGAGCGGCCGCTGCTCGTGGTCGACAACACCTTCGCCTCGCCGGCGATCCAGCGCCCGTTGAGCCTGGGGGCCGACATCGTCTTCCACTCCGCCACGAAGTACCTGGCCGGTCACTCGGACGTGGTCAGCGGGATCGCGGTCACGGACCGGGGGGATGTGGAAGAGCGCCTTCGCTTCCTCCAGAACGCGATGGGGGCCGTGCCGGGGCCGTTCGACTGCTTCCTCGTCCTTCGCGGGCTGCGGACGCTCGCGCTGCGAGTCGAGCGGCACGCCGCCAACGCCGCCGCGGTCGCCGGCTTCCTGGCGGCCCGCGACGATGTCGACTGGGTCCGCTACCCCGGCCTGGTCGACGGGCCGAACGCCCATCCGCAGGCCGACGTGGCTGCGCGCCAGATGCGGTCCGGCGGAGGGATGGTGTCGTTCGCTCCACGTGCCGGCGGCCGGTATGCGCGGGAGGCCGGGGAGCGCGCCGTCGCCGTCTGCGAGGGGACCCGGATCTTCGCCCTGGCCGAGTCACTCGGCGGCGTGGAATCGCTGATCGAGCTGCCCGCCCTCATGACCCACACCTCGGTCGCCGGCTCGAGCCTACAGGTCGAGGACGCGCTGATCCGGCTGTCGGTCGGGATCGAGTCGGTCGGCGACCTCATCGCCGACCTCGGGCGCGCGCTCGACGACGCGTAGCGTCGCCGCTCACGGTGCGTCCTTCGCGGTCCGGCGCGCTCGCCGGACTAGTCGACCGGCTCCAGGTCGATCGTCCGGACCTGGCGGGTCCCGCCACCTTCGGTTCGCACATGGGCGGTCGGGATGACCGCACCGCCGAACCGCTCGATCACCGCGATCTCCCCGTTGAACAAGCCGGTCCCGTTGATCCGGACCTTGTCGCCGACGGCCAGGTCGGTCCGACCATGTCGCGCGGCCGTGTTGATCTCCGCGACGGTCGGCCGGACGTACGGTTCGGGAGCGGTGACGCCCGGGATCGGCGGCTTCGGTGGGGGAGGCTTCCGGTAGACGGTCTTGCGCTTCGGGGCTGGCACGTTCGGTGGTGGACCTCCGTGGTCGGACTCGCAGGCGGCTGGGTTGCCGCCACGATCATACGGTGGCGATCGGGGATGGCGCCACGATCGGATCCTGGTCAGGGTCCGGGCGGAGCGTGGTCTCCGATCGTCACGTGGTGTGTCGCGGCAAGGGTCGCATCGGACCGGGCCGACCCGGATCGTCCGTTCGGTGTCGGTCGGCACCACGACCGCGCAATCTCCTCGCAACCTTGCCGCAACCCGGAAGCCGATGTAGCATCTAGCGGACTGCGAAAGCCGACTCCCTCCGATCGTGCTCGTTGGAGCGGACCGGAGTCACGCGCGGCCGGTCGGACCGATGGCCCATGACCCGGGCGCGGGATCGACCCGCTCCGACGCCGACCAGGGAGCGACCGCCAGTGACCGCCTTGCGAACCCCCTCGAAGACGCCGCCCGATCTCGGACGGATGGTCCGAGCCAACCTGTCCACGGCCGAGCTCTACGAGGACGCGATCCGCGCCGGCGACGGTCTGGTCGCCGCCGCCGGGCCGCTGGTCGTCCGGACCGGGAAGCACACCGGCCGCAGCCCCGAGGACAAGTTCATCGTCGAGGAGTCCGGCAGCCGCGACAGGATCTGGTGGGGCCCGGTCAACCGCCCGATCAGCGAGGCGGACTACGAGCGGCTCCGCGCACGCCTGGTCGACCACCTGGCGGACAAGGCGCTCTACGCGCAGGACGTGTTCATCGGCGCCGATCCGGCCCACCGGCGCAGCCTGCGGGTCTACACCGAGACCGCCTGGGCCAGCATCTTCGCGCGGAACCTGTTCCGCCGGCCGACTGCCGCCGAACTCGAGACGTTCGCCCGGAACTTCACGATCATCGACGTGCCGTCGTTCAAGGCCGATCCCGCCACCGAGGGCACCCGGACAGAGACGGCGATCCTCGTCCATCTCCGGCGGATGGAGATCATCATCGTCGGTACGGAGTACGCGGGCGAGATCAAGAAGTCGGCCTTCACCGTCATGAACTACCTGATGCCCGACGAAGGCGTCCTGCCGATGCACTCGGCCGTCAATGTCGGCGCCGCCGGCGACCCGGTCGTGTTCTTCGGCCTGTCGGGGACGGGCAAGACCACCCTGTCGGCCGACCCGCTCCGGAGCCTGATCGGCGACGACGAGCACGGCTGGGGCCCCGACGGCGTGTTCAACTTCGAGGGCGGTTGCTACGCCAAGACGATCCGCCTGTCGCCGATGTACGAGCCGGACATCTTCCAGACCACCAAACGATTCGGGACCATCCTCGAGAACGTGGACCTCGATCCACGGACGCGCGAGCTCGATCTCGACTCGGACCGCTTCACCGAGAATACGCGGGGCGCCTACCCGCTCGACTTCATCGGCAACGCCGATCCGACCGGGATGGCCGGGCAGCCGACCCACGTCGTCCTGCTGACCGCCGACGCATTCGGCGTGCTGCCCCCGATCTCACGTCTGACCCACGACCAGGCCGCATATCACTTCATCAGCGGCTACACGGCGAAGCTGGCCGGCACCGAGATCGGGATCAAGGAACCCCGGGCGACCTTCAGCGCCTGCTTCGGCGCTCCCTTCATGCCACGTCACCCGGGGGAGTACGCCGACATGCTGGTCGAGCGGCTGGCCAGATGGGATGTCCCGGTCTGGCTCGTCAACACCGGCTGGACGGGGGGCCCGTACGGGACCGGCGAACGGATGAACATCGACCACACGCGGGCCATGGTGCGAGCGGCCCTCGATGGCCGGCTCGACGCGGTCCCGACGGTCGAGGACCCGATCTTCCGGGTGGCGGTCCCGACATCCTGCCCCGATGTCCCGGCGGAGTTCCTCCAGCCGCGCTCGACCTGGCAGGACACGGACGCCTACGACCGCCAGGCGGCCAGGCTGGCGAGGATGTTCGCCGAGAACTTCGCCAACTATCACGACGGCGCGTCCGATGGGGTGCGCGCGGCAGGCCCACGGGTCGAGGGCTGACCTCGGCGGCCGAGCCCTCGTCAGCGGGTCGTCCAGGTGGCCCGACCTTCGAGGATCCCGACGACCGCGGCCAGGCCGCCGACGACGATCATCGCCGGGTTGGGTCCTGACAGCAGCCCGAGCGCGACGAGGATGAGGCCGAGAACGACGAGCTCGCCTCGGGTCGAGGTGGTCTCCATCTGACTGGCTCCGTGCGGTGGTTCCGGTTGACGTCGTCAGCCTCGCACTCGGACCGCGCCGGCGCGACGGACCGATGTCCGATCGCCCACCCCACGAATGTCGACCCTCCCGAGCGCGGTATACGATTGGGAGCCCCGACGCCGACCCTGACCCCCCGATCCGAAGGAGCAGATCGCCGATGTCGCGCAACAAGGTCACCGTCGTCGGCGCCGGCAATGTCGGCGCCACCGCGGCGCAGCGGATCGCCGAGGCCGGCCTGGCGGATGTCGTCCTGATCGACATCGTCGAGGGCCTCCCGCAGGGCAAGGGTCTCGACCTCGCCGAGGCGGCTCCGGTCGTCGGTCACGACGCCCGGGTCGTCGGAACGAACGACTATGCCGACACGGCCGGCAGCGACATCGTCGTCGTCACCAGCGGCCTCGCCCGCCAGCCGGGGATGAGCCGGGACGACCTCCTCGCCAAGAACGCCGGGATCGTCCGCTCGGTCGTGGAGCAGGCCGCGAAGCACTCGCCGGACGCGGTCCTCATCATCGTCACGAACCCGCTCGACGCGATGTGTCACGTCGCCTTCCAGGCTTCGGGCTTCCCACGGGAACGCGTCCTGGGCATGGCCGGCGTGCTCGATTCGGCGCGGTTCCGGACGTTCATCGCCCAGGAGCTCGGGGTGTCGGTCGAGGACACCACCGCGTTCGTCCTCGGGGGCCACGGCGACACGATGGTCCCCCTGCCGCGCTATTCCACCGTCGCCGGGGTCCCGATCACCGAGCTGCTGAGCCCGGAGCGGGTGGCCGCACTCTGCGAGCGGACCGCCAACGGCGGGGCCGAGGTCGTCGCCCTGCTCAAGACCGGATCGGCGTTCTACGCCCCGGCCGCCAGCACGTTCGAGATGGTCGAGTCGATCCTGCGCGACCGGAAGCGCGTTCTCCCGTGCGCCGTGCTGCTCAAGGGCGAGTTCGGCGTCGACGGGTTGTTCGTCGGCGTCCCGGCCGTCCTCGGCGAGGGCGGCCTGGAGCGCGTCTTCGAGATCGAGCTGACGACCGACGAGCGGACCGCCTTCGACCGCTCCGTCGCGGCCGTCCGTGACCTCGTCGACAAGCTCGCCTGACCGGGGGTCGGCTCCACGCGCCACCGTTCGCCGACCCGTCGATCGCGAGGCACCTTACCGGCGCCTTTGCCGTTCTCGCGATTGACCCGACCCGTCCCGCGCGGCTAGGGTTGGCCCGATGATCAGACGCTCGATCGGCGCGTTGACCGCATCCGTGCTGCTCCTCGTCACCCTCGTCCCGGCCGCGGTCGTCGCCCAGGCTCCGGTCCGCCCGCACGCACCGCTGCCCGCGTCGATCAAGGGCGCCAGGCTGCCCCAGCCGCTGCACGACACGAAGGTCGCCCAGAAGGCGAAGATCGCCACGTCGCTCGAGGCGGCTCACGGCAAGGTCCGCGTCTTCGTTCGCCTGTCGAGCGCGCCGGCGGCGGAGTCCTCGGCGAGCGGAGCGGCCGCGGTCATGTCGCAGGTCCGCGTGAATCGCTCGCAGCAGACCCGTCTCATCGCCCAGGCCCGCCAGCTCGATGGCGGCGTGCGCGTCCTGGGACGGACCGACCGAGCCTCGAACACGGTCGCGTTGAGGATCGACAGCAGCACGCTCAAGAAGCTGGCCAAGGATCCGTCGGTCCTGTCGATCACGCCGGTCGTCGACTACCAGCTTGCCCTGTCCGAGACGGTCCCCTACATCGGTGCGACCGCCGTCCAGAAGGCCGGCTTCAAGGGTCTCGGGATCAAGGTCGGCGTCATCGACAGCGGGATCGACTACACCCACGTCGCCTTCGGCGGCGCCGGCACCCCGGCCGCGTATGCCGCCGGCCTACGGCAGCGGCCCGAGCGACCCCAAGAACACGACGCTCGACGGCCTGTTCCCGACGGCCCGTGTCGCCGGCGGCTACGACTTCGTCGGCGAGAGCTGGCCGGGCGGAGACGGGATCGAGGATCCCGATCCCGACCCGATCGACTTCGAGGGCCATGGGACGCACGTGGCGGACATCATCGGCGGCAGGCTCGGCGTGGCCCCGCGGGTGAAGCTCTACGCGCTCAAGGTCTGCTCGGCGGTCGCGACGGGGTGCTCCGGCGTCGGACTGCTCGAGGCGGTCGACTGGGCGGTCGATCCGAACCACGACGGCGACACCCGGGATCATCTCGACATCCTCAACATGTCGCTCGGCGCGGACTACACCTCGGGCTACATCGACGACCTGGCGCTGGCGGTCGACCAGGCCAGCCGGGTCGGCGTCCTGACGGTCGCCGCCGCCGGGAATGGCGGTGACAAGCCGTACGTCTCGGGTTCTCCGGCCGCGGCGAGGACCGCGCTGGCGGTGGCCGAGACCCAGGTCCCCAGCGCCCGCGCGTTCCCGCTCGTGGTGGACTCGCCCGCGGCGATCGCCGGGTCGTACGCCAACACCGCCACCCTCGATTTCGCCCCGCTCGGGAGCGGGTTCTCCGGCGAGGTCGCCGAGGTCGGCCGGGGCTGCCCCGCCGGCTCGGTCACCGGCCAACCCGGCGCCGATCCCTATGACGCCGATCCGAGCGGCAAGGTCGCCCTGATCGACCGCGGCGGCTGTGCGGTCAGCCTCAAGGTCGATCGCGCCGCGAAGGCCGGCGCGACGGCCGTGCTGATCGGGCTCGTCGCCCCCGGCGACGCGGTGTCCTTCTCCCTCGGCGGGGGTGACACGTTCGTCCCGTCGATGGTCATCACCCAGGACCTGAGCGACTCGATCAAGGCCAACATCGCGGCGCCGGTCACGGTGACGGCCTCCGACCGCCGTCAGCATCAAGCTCGTCGGGAGCATGGCCGGATCGTCCTCTCGCGGCCCGTCGATCGACCTCAACCTGATCAAGCCCGAGATCGGCGCACCCGGTGCGTCCGTCTCGGCGGTGGCCGGATCCGGGACCGGGACCGCAGCCTTCGGCGGCACGTCGGGCGCCACGCCGATGGTGACCGGCTCGGCCGCGCTCCTGCTCGACGCGTATCCGCACCGGACGGTGTCCGAGCTCAAGTCGCTGCTGATGGACACCGCCGAGACGAAGATCTACAACAACACCGCGAACACCCCGGGCTACCTCGCGCCGATCACCAGGATCGGCGGCGGCGAGGTCCGGGTGAACCGGGCGCTGACCTCGCCGGCGGCGGCCTGGGACCGCGACGGCAAGAGTGGCGACCTGTCGTTCGGATTCGTCGATGCGAGCAAGCCGCGGACCACGCTCACGAGGTGGGTCCGCGTGCGCAACTACTCGAACCGGACCCTGCGCTACGCGATCACCCCGAAGTTCCGCTACGCGAACGACCGGTTGAACGGCGCGGTCAGGATCACCGCCCCGGCGTCGATCACGCTCGCCCCCCACGCCATCCGGACGTTCAAGGTCAGCCTGACGATCAACGGGCTGAGGCTCCGTGCCTGGGCGCTCGACTCGGGCGCCGCCGCGCTCGATGCCCGGGTGCTCGACCGGCTCGAGTACGACGGGTACATCACGCTCAACGACACCCGCACCCACCGCGACGACCTGCACCCCCTGCACCTGGCCTGGCAGGTCCTGCCGCGCCTGTCCGGGAACGTGACCGCGGCCTCGACCTCGCTCGTGGCCGATGGGACGATCTCCGGTGGCGACTTCGACGGTCTCCCCGCGGCCGACACCACGTTGACGAACCACGGCGTCGGGACCGCCCACGTCGACGAGTACTCGCTCGTGGCGACGAGCCCGCGGCTGCCGGCGGCGGCACGCGGCTCCAACCAGCCGGTCATCGACATCAAGGGCGTGGGCGTCCAGACGTACCCGGTCCCGGCCGGCTACTGCGGAGCCAACGCATCGTTCGTGTACGCCATCGCGATCAGCGACTGGGAGCGCGAGACGATCGGGTCGTACCCCGGCGTGTTCGAGGCATTCCTCGATACCGACACCGACGGGACCGCCGACTACGTCGTGTTCAACGCCCCGATCACCGGTGCCGGCACGACCGGCGATGTGCGCACCCTGACCTGGGTCCAGGACCTTGCCACCGACGAAGCCACGGCCGACTTCTACGCCGACCACGGGACGAACGACTCGAACATCGTCCTGCCGTTCTGCGGCGACCAGATCGGGCTGGACGCGACGGCGTTCTTCTCGCCGATGGCGATGGACGTCGGGGCGTTCGACGGCTACTACACCGGCCGCCTGACCGACGTCGTCGAAGGCCTGACCGTGGCGCCGCTCGGCGAACGGTTCTTCGGCCTGTTCGACGGGACCGGTCAAGCCTCCGGCGACATCGCCCGATCCGCCACCGGCGACCTGTCGATCGTCGACTTCGGGACGGTCGACACGAACCCCGGCGAGTCGGGCGTCCTCTTGATCCTCAACGCCAGCCGGGGCACCATCCGCGGCGGTTCCCCGAAGGGCAACGACGCGCTCCAGATCCAGGTGACCGGCGGGCCGTAGGCTGGTCCGGCCGCCGCTGGCCGCAAGACGGACGGGTCGATCGTCGCCGCTGGGCGGCTCGCGCCGGGGCGCGGCTCAGCCGGACGGCCGCAACGGGTTCGGCTGATCGCACCGGCGGACGTCGCCGCCGCCGGTCGCCCGGTAGTCGTACGCCGTGCCGCCGGCCTCGACGACGATCCAGTACCCCGGGGTCACCATCTGCGTGTACATCTGGCCAGGGACGGGGCAGCCGAGCGAGCCGTCGGGCCACTGGACCTGCTCGGAGCGGACCACCGTGAACGTCGACGGGTCGAGTCCGGTCCGTTGGGCCAGGTCCGCCGTGACCTTGGCCATGACGCTCGCCGGCACCTCGCCGGTCACGGGGGCGCCCGTCGCGGGCGCGGTCGCGAACGGCGGGCTGAGCTCGGTGGTCGGCCGGCCGGCGCCGGACGGCGAGCCAGCGGTCGGCCCGGCCGGCGACGTCCCCGCGGACGAACAGGCGATGACCATCGGGACGGCGACGAGGAGAAGGAGCGCCAGTCGGGTCATCCGGGCCTCACGGTCATCGACGGAGTCTGCCACGCCCTGACGCGACGCGCCTGCGTTCGGTTCCGGCGCTCGCGGTCGGCCGACCGTCAGGGGTGAGCGATGGACCCGATGCCGTCGTCCGGGCGGGAGGGGCGGGGCGCCCGGACGGGGTTCCCACCGAACGCGACGCTCGTCGCGCGGACACGCGATCGTTCGAGGGCATCGGCGAGCGCGGCGCGGTAGGCGGCATCCGTCTCGGGCAGCGGCTCCACGTCGAGCTCGCGTTGCAGGAGCTCGCTGACCCTTCGGTACTGGCGGATGACCTGCGAGCGCGAGCCGAGCCTGCCGTGGACCCGCAGGAGGACGGCGTGCGCCTCCTCGCGCAGGGGATCGCGGGCGAGCAGGCGGTCGGCAGCGTCGCGCGCCCCGCCGAGGTCACCCGCCAGGAGGCGTCGCTCGGCGCCCATGGCCAGCGCATCCTCGAACGCGTCGGACAACCGCTCCCGGTCGACCGCGAAGCATTCCAGCGCGAGGCATTCGGTCAGGTCGCCCTGATACAGGGCGATCGCCGGCTCGGGACCGTTCGCCGGGTCGCGGAGCGCGGCCTCGAAACGAACGACATCGACGTCGAGCGGCGCGCAGGACCTGAACCCGATCACCTCGGCATCGATATCGAGGTAGTCGGTCAAGCCGACCCCCGCACTGGCGAATGCCGACCGGACCAGCCACAGTGCCTGGCGCAGCGACGCGGAGGTCCCGGACCCATCGGCGTCCGGCCAGATCTCGGCGGCGACGGCCTCGCGCGTCCGCACCCGCGGCCTGAGGGCGAGGACCGCCATCGAGCGCCTGCGCGCTGCGCGACGCGAGTCGGATCTCGCGACCGGCGACCGACAGCTCGACGCGACCGAGCAGTCGCACCTCGAGCGGACAGGTCGTCGTCGTGATGGGCGTGACGACCGGGCTGAGTCGGTCGGGTCGCACCGGAGCCGGACCATCCTGCCGGTCGGTCGCGGGGTTGGGTCGTGCCACCGCTGTCTCCACCGTGCTCCCGGATCGTCGCCCGGGCCGATACCCGACCTCCCCCCTGCGGGGTCGCGCATCGGCCTGAGCGACGTTGACGATCCGCCGGTGAGCCCCAGCTCACCGCCCCCCGACCATCGGTCCGACGTCCTGTGCGGGACGTCGTCGGTTTCGACTATCGATCCCGGTAGGATGGCCCAGCACCGGCCAGCGGACAAGAGCGGTGTCGGCCAGCCGACACCTTGCGGTCCCGCGACGACGCCTTCCGGGGCGGGTTCGTTACACTGCCGCGGTGCCGCTCGCCGTGATCACGTTCACCTTCGACCCGCTGCTCCGCATCGGCGACTGGACGGTCCGCTGGGAGACGATCGGGATCGCGGCGGCGATCCTCATCGCCCTCGTCGTTGCGGCGGTCGTCGCCGGCCGGGTCCCGGTGCCGGCTCACGGGACCGGCGAGCTGTTCGGCCACCTCCGGCGGGACGACATCCTGTTCATCGCGGTCGGGATCGTGCCCGGTGCCGTCATCGGCGGCCGGATCGCCTACGTCGCCCTCCACCTCGACTACTTCAGCCGATTCCCGGCCACGATCGTCGATCCCGCAACGGGCGGGCTGGCGCTGTCGGGGGCGGTCCTCCTGGGCGCCCTGACCGGCGGCATCGTCGCCAGGCTGTTCGACGCCCCGGTCGCGCGCTGGTACTGGGTCGCGGTCGTGCCGATGTTGCTCGCCCTGTCGCTCGGCAAGGCGGCGAACGTCCTCGGCGGGACGGGGCAGGGCCTTCCGTCGACACTCGACCAGGCGACCCGCTATCTCGGACCCGGGCCGTGGGGCAGTCTCGGCCCGGACGTCCCGTCGATCCCGGCGCAGGCCTACGAGGCGATCGGGGTCGGCGTGCTGCTCGGGTTCATGGTCGCCGCGTGGGCGCTGGGCGCATTCCGGAGTCGCGACGGGCGCGCGTTCGCCGTCGCGCTCGGCGGATGGGCGGTCGTGAGGTTCGGAGTCGCGGCGACCTGGCGCGATCCGACGGTCCTGGGTCTGTTCCGGGCCGAGCAGCTCCTCGACCTCGGGATCATGGCCATCGCGATCGTGGTCTATGTCGCGATCTCTGTCCGAACGCGCCGGCGTGGGGCGGGGGCCGTCGACGAAGCGCCGCCGTCGACCGCTCCGGTCGCTACGGTCGGTCCCGTCGCTCCTGTCGCTCCCATCTCGTCGGCGGCGCCCGCCGCGACGGAGGTGCTGGTCGAGCCGCCGGCGCCGTACATCTGGGACGAACCGACCGTCCCAGCGGGTGGGTCGCGGCCGCCGCCGACCAGCGGGACGCCACCCGCGCCGCCCACTCCGTTCGCCGAGCCGGACTGGCCAGACCCGGAGACCCGTCGTCGATTCTGAGCGGGACGCGGTATCCTCGATGGCCGAACCTTCGCCATGGAGAGGTCACCCGATGGCCCAGATCGCCGAACCTCGCAGCGGGGCTCCGTCTCCCGCGTCGCCCGCCGACATCGGACGGGTCAGCCACTGGATCGGCGGCCGGATCGTCACCGGAACGTCCGGGCGCGAGGGACCGATCTACGATCCGGCGACCGGCCGGCGGACGCACGCGGTCGACTTCGCCAGCGTCGACGAGGTCGATCAGGCGGTGGCGGCCGCCGCGGCG
Source organism: uncultured Chloroflexia bacterium (assembly GCA_963744115.1). GTDB lineage: Bacteria > Chloroflexota > Limnocylindria > Limnocylindrales > CSP1-4 > Chersky-267. The sequence continues at coordinate 831,697 of CAVUSI010000003.1, forward strand.
GCGTTCCCGGCCTGGCGGGCGACCTCGCTGGCGCGGCGCTCCGAGATCCTCTTCCGCGTCCGCCAGCTGCTCGATGGGCATCGCGCCGAGCTCGCCGCCCTGCTCACCTCGCAGCACGGCAAGGTCACCGCGGACGCGCTCGGTGAGGTCGCCCGCGGGATCGAGAACGTCGAGTTCGCGTGCGGGATCCCGCACCTCCTCAAGGGCGGCTTCAGCGAGCAGGTCTCGACCGGCGTCGACGTCTTCTCGATCCACCAGCCGCTCGGCGTCGTCGCGGGCATCACCCCGTTCAACTTCCCGGCGATGGTCCCGATGTGGATGTTCGCCAACGCGATCGCCTGCGGGAACACCTTCATCCTGAAACCGTCCGAGAAGGACCCCGGCGCGTCGATGCTCATCGCCGAGCTGCTCAAGGACGCCGGACTGCCCGACGGCGTGTTCAACGTCGTCCACGGCGACAAGGTCGCGGTCGACGCGATCCTCGCCCACCCGACGATCCAGGCCGTGTCGTTCGTCGGCTCGACCCCGATCGCCCGCTACATCTACGAGACGGGCACGAAGGCGGGCAAGCGTGTCCAGGCGCTCGGCGGGGCGAAGAACCACATGATCGTCCTACCCGACGCGGACATCTCGATGGCCGCCGACGCCGCGGTCTCGGCCGCCTACGGCTCGGCCGGTGAGCGCTGCATGGCGATCTCCGCGCTCGTCGCGGTCGGATCGGTGGCCGACCCGCTCGTGGAGGCGATCCGCGAGCGGCTGCCGAAGATCAAGGTCGGGGCCGGTGCCGACCCATCGTCCGAGATGGGCCCGCTGGTCACCCGCGAGCATCGCGACAAGGTCGCCTCGTACCTCGACAGCGGCAAGGCGCAGGGCGCGAGCGTCGTGGTCGATGGGCGCGACGACCCGGTCTACCGCGGCGACGGCTTCTTCCTCGGCGTCTCGCTGATCGACGACGTGACGCCGGAGATGGACTGCTACCGCGACGAGATCTTCGGGCCGGTCCTGACCGTCGTCCGGGTCGACACCTACGACGAGGCGCTCAAGCTCATCAACGACAACCCGTACGGCAACGGGACGGCGATCTTCACTCGCGACGGGGGAGCCGCCCGCCAGTTCCAGTTCGACGTCAATGCCGGGATGGTCGGCGTCAACGTCCCGATCCCCGTGCCCGTCGCCTACTACTCGTTCGGCGGCTGGAAGGCGTCGCTGTTCGGCGACCTCCACATGTACGGCCCCGACGGGATCCAGTTCTACACGCGGACCAAGGTCATCACCGAGCGCTGGCCAGACCCCGGCACCTCGAAGGTCGACCTCGGCTTCCCGCGCAACCGCTGATCCGGGACCGTCCAGCCGGGCACAGGTCTCGGTCAGGGGCAGTAGATCGATCTCGCTAGATCGATGACCGTCTCGGGTCGGTCCACGCCGGCCAGGCACCGAGACAGTCGCGCGTCCCGTCCGACCAGTACAGCCCGAATGGCCTGATCTTGGTCTGGATCTCATCGCCATGGACCATCGCGGCCTGATACGGACCGACTGCGACCGGGACAGCTCGCTTGCCGACGGAGTCGAACACGGTCTGGGCGATCTGATCCGTCGGACTTCCACTGGTTGCACGAGTCGACTCCTCCGGTCGCGAGGAAGTCATCGAGCGTCGCCGTATCGCCGATCGCACCGACGCCGTAGTACAGCCTCATCCCGTGGCGGTCCGAGCGATCGTCCTTGAGGGTCAGGACCTCGCTAAGATCCTGCGGGACCCGTCTCGGCAGCAGTTCCTCCAGGCCGGGGATGGCGAGGTTCGCAGGCGATCGTGATCGGGACCCGGCTCCGGAATCGAGGATGGCAGGCGATGGTGGTCGTCCGAATGGCGGCGGGTAGGTGCCGAAGTCGGTGGTGAAGGTCGGGCTTGCCGCCTGTTCGCAGCCCGGTCGATGACGGCAGCGCGCTCGAGGGGGGCGTTCTCCGGACGTGGGCTCACGATCGCCGCGGCTCGGCACGACGCAGGATGGCCTCGCGTCGGGGAAGGGTTGCCCGTCGCGGGCGGCCGACGCGACCGGCGATCCAGACGACCTGGGCACCCTGGGCGACGCCCCGGCGAACGGGACGCAGCCTGCGAGGACGAGTGACGACCAGTCCGCGAGCAGTCTGATCATCGGTCGATGACGGTCAGCCGAGGCGAGCGAAGTCGGCCGTCGAGCGCTTGACGAACCGGCCGTGACCCTTGCGGCCGGTGAACTCGCCGTTGCGGACGATGACCGAGCCGCGTGACAGGACGACGTCCGAGCGGCCCTGGACCGTCCGGCCCTCGTAGCACGAGTAGTCGACGTCCATGTGGTGGGTCGACGCGCTGATCGTCCGCTTGCGCGTTCGGGTCGTAGACGACGAGGTCGGCGTCGGCGCCGATCGAGATCGAGCCTTTGCGCGGGTACATCCCGAACATCCGGGCCGGCGCGGTCGAGATGACCTCGACCCAGCGCTCGAGCGAGATCCGCCCGGCCACGACGCCGCCGTCGTGGAGCAGGTCGACCCGGTCCTCGACGCCCGGCAGCCCGTTGGGGATCTTCCGGAAGTCGCCCTGGCCGAGCTCCTTCTGGCCGTGGAAGTCGAACGGGCAATGGTCGGTCGAGACGACCTGCAGGTCGTCCTTCACGAGGCCGGTCCACAGCTCTGCCTGGTGGTCGGCCGAGCGGAGCGGCGGCGAGCAGACGAACTTCGCGCCGTTGAATCCGTCCCCCATGTCCTCGAGCGACAGGAACAGGTATTGCGGGCAGGTCTCGGCGAACGCCATCGAACCCCGGTCGCGAGCGTGGCGGACCTCGTCCAGCGCCTCGCGGGCGGACAGGTGGACGATGTAGACCGGGACGCCGGCCGCCTCGGCCAGCCGGATCACCCGGTTCGTCGCCTCGCCTTCGAAGATCGGGTAGCGGGCGATCCCGTGGTAGTAGGGGTCGGTGTGGCCAGCCGCGACCTCGTCGGCCGCGACGACGTCGATCGCCATCCCGTTCTCGGCGTGCATCATGATCAGCCCGCCGTTCGTGGCCGTCCGCTGCATCGCCCGGAAGATCGCCCCGTCGTCGCTGTAGAAGACGCCCGGGTAGGCGGTGAACAGCTTGAAGTCGGGGATGCCCTCGGCGACCAGCGTGTCCATCTCGGCCAGGGTGTCGTCGTTGACGTCGCTCATGATCATGTGGAAGCCGTAGTCGGCGACCGCGTTGCCCTCGGCCTTGGCGTGCCACGCGTCGAGCCCTTCGCGCAGCGACTTGCCTCGCGACTGGACGGCGAAGTCGACGATCGTCGTCGTCCCGCCGAACGCGGCGGCCCGTGTCCCGGTCTCGAACGTGTCCTTGGCGAACGTCCCGCCGAACGGCAGCTCCATGTGGGTGTGGACGTCGATCGCGCCCGGGATGACGTACTTGCCGGCGGCGTCGATCGTCTCGTCGGCCGACGAGCCCTGCGCCCGCCAGGTCGCGGCCGATCGGCGCGATCGTCTCGCCGTCGACGAGGACGTCGGCCGCGCGATCGAGCCCTCGGCCGTGACGATCGTCCCGTTCGTGATCAACGTGCGCATCGCGTCTCCTCGGTTCGGATCGACGGTCAGCCGGCGGCCGCCGGCACGTCGCGCAGGACCGGCACGATCTCGCGGCCGTACGTCTCGAGGATCGACTCCTCGTCGCCGTTCATCAGGTAGATGTTGAACTGGTCGACGCCGGCCGCCGCCAGCTCGTGGAGCTTGGCGATGTGATCGTCGACCGAGCCGAGGACGCAGAACCGGTCGGTCACCTCGTCGCCGACGAACCCGGCGTTGGTCGAGCCGACCTCGGCGTGGTGCTGGTAGTCGTAGCCGGTCCGGTCGGTGATGTAGCCGGTCAGCGCCTCGGGCAGCGCCTCGCGCGGGTATCTGTTGACGAGATCGACGACATGGTTCGAGACGAGCGCCGGGAACCAGCGGGTCCGCGCCCGGCACAGCTCGAGGTCGCCGAGGTGGGCCGGCGCCGCCGCCTGGACCCGGACGGAGCCCGGCGCCCGTCCGGCCGCGACCTCGGCCTCGCGGACCTGCCCGACGAACCAGCGGATGAGGTCCGGATCGGCCAGCTGGAGGATGACCCCGTCGGCGACCCGGCCGGTCATCGCCAGCGCCATCGGGCCGTAGCCGGCCACCCAGACCGGCAGCTTCCAGCGGCCGGTCCAGCCGAACCGGAGCTCGGTGCCCTCGTACGTCACCGACCGGCCCTCGACGAGGTCGCGGATGACGACGATCGCCTCCTCGAGGGTGGCCATCGTGGTCGGCGGCTTGCCGAGGACCCGCCGGGCGGAGTCCCCGCGGCCGATCCCGAGGTCCATCCGCCCGCCACTGAGCTCGTCGAGGACGGCCAGTGTCGAGGCCGTCACGCTCGGCTCGCGGGTCGCGGGGTTGGTCACGCATGTCCCCAGCCGCAGCCGTTCGGTCGCCCCGGCCATCAGCGTCAGAAGCGGGTACGGGTCCCGCCACAGGACGTGCGAGTCGAACAGCCAGCCGTAGTCGAAGCCGGCCGCCTCGGCCTGTCGGGTGAGCGCCGAGGGTCCGCTCGACGTCGTGCTCGGGCTTGAGCGTGAACCCGAACTGCATCCCGACCGCTCCGCTCAGGTGGCCGAACTGGTGAGCGCGCCGATCCCGGTCCGACGCATGAACGCGGCGTTCGATGACGGCCGGCCGAGGAACCGCGCGACCATGTCCTCGGCGTCCCGCGTCGCGCCGGGCTCGAGCAGCTCGCGCCGATACTCGGCGCCAACGACCGGCGAATCGACGCCATCGGCCTCGAACCGGCTCCACAGGTCGTCGCCGTACACCTGGGACCACAGATAGCCGTAGTAGCCGGCATCGTAGCCGGCGACGATGTGGGCGAACCCAGCGGGCCAGAACGAGTCGGGGATGCTCGGCAACAGGCGGACCGCGTCGGCGGCCGTCTTCGCCTCGTCGAGATCGACCGGCTCGGGTCCATGGACGCGCAGGTCGAAGTCGCCATAGAAGCCGAACGAGCGCAGGTACTCCGAACCGATGTCGACGTTGCGCGACGCGGCCAACCGGTCGGCGAGCGCGGCCGGCATCGGCTCGCCCGTCGCGTGGTGGCAGGTGACCCGGCCGAGGATCGCTGGCGACCACGCCCAGTTCTCCATGATCTGTGAGATGGCCTCGGGGAAGTCGAGCTCGACGTCCCACATCGAGAGGCGGAATAGGCGGTTTCTGCCGATGACCTCGTGGAGGACGTGGCCGAACTCGTGGTAGAGCATCACCATGTCGTCGTGTCGGAGCAGCCCCGGGTCGTCTGAGGAGGCGCGCGGGACGTTGGCCACGACCGCCGAGATCCCGCCGACCCGGTTGCCGTTCCCGTCCTCGTGGGCCAGGCGGATCGGCCAGGCCATCGCGTGACCGAACTTGCCCGGCCGTGGGTGAAGATCGAGGTAGAACCAGCCGAGAGACTCGGCGGTCGCCCGGTCACGGACCTCGTACCGGGGCACCTCGGGATGCCACGCCATCGACTCGGCGACCCGAACGTAGTCGAGGCCGAAGACGTCCCCGGTCAGCCCGAGGAGCCCGTCGATGGTGGCCGCCAGCGGCAGGTAGGCAGAGACCTCGTCGGGGCCGACCCCGTAGTCCTCGGTGCGGATCCGCTGGTCGTAGTAGGGGATGTCCCACGGCGCGAGATCGGTCTCGCCGGTATCGCGCTGCAGGCGGCTGCGCATCGTCGCGTGCTCCGCCTCCGCGAGCGTCCGGAGCGCCGGGAGGATGTCGTCGTGGAACGCCGCGACGCGCTCCGGCGTGGCCGCCATCTTCGGCTCGATCCGGAAGTGCGCCCACGATGGATAGCCGAGGAGTCGCGCCTTCCGCCGCCGAAGGGCCAGCGTCTCCTCGAGGATCGGCCGGTTGACCGCGACCGCCCGACTGGCCATCTTCGTAGCGAGGATCCGGCGCAGGTCGCGCCGCGGAGAGCCCTCCATGAACGGGTAGTAGTCCGGGTAGTCGAGGCTGACCCGAAGCGTCCCGGGTGCCGCCCCGGGCCCGAGTCGATCGATGTACGCGGCAGGCAGTCCGACCAGGTCGTCGCGATCGAGGTCGATCCCGTCCGACCACTCGCCGAGGTTGCGCTCGAAGGATGACTCGAGGACGACGATCCGTTCGGTGATCGCCTTGATCTCGGCCCGCTCATCGTCGGGCAGCCCGTGACCGGCGCGACGGAGGTCGCGCAACCAGCGGTCGAGCAGCCGGCGTTCCTCGCCGAGGAGGTTCGCCGCGTCGGTCGAGTCGGCGTACGTCCGGATGGCGGTCGCGACGTCATCGCGCAGGACCAGCTCCTGACGCCAGGCATTGAGGCGCTCCTCGATCAACTGCGCCGCGGCTCGGAGGTCATCGTCGGGGTGGACCCGGACCAGGAACCCCGTGCGACCGCCGACCGTCCACAGATCGCTCTCGGCACGGTCGATCCGGCCGACGACGTCCGCGAACCGGGGGTCGTCCGTGGCGGCCGAGGCGGACGCCTCGGCGATCAGCGCGTCGGCGGCCGCGAATCCGGCGTCTGCGGCCGCTCGGATCCCATCCGCCGTCACGGTCCGGTAGTCGAACGGCTCGTCCACGGGCGACTCAGGCGCACGCATCGGCTAGGGTCGGACGAGATCGGCGTAGGCGTCCGGCCGGCGGTCCCGGTAGAACTGCCAGGTCTGGCGGACCTCCGCGATGAGGTCGAGGTCCATGTCGCGGACGAGGAGCTCCTCGTCGTGGGCGCTGCCGACCTCGCCGATGAACTGGCCGCGCGGGTCGCAGAAGTAGCTCTGTCCGTAGAAGTCGTCGTCACCGAACTCGCTCTCGATCCCGACCCGGTTGATCGTGCCGACGAAGTAGCCATTGGCCAGGGAGTGGCTGACCTGCTCGACCCGCCACAGGTACTCCGACAGGCCACGGCTGGTCGCGCTCGGGATGAACACGATCTCCGCCCCGTTGAGGCCGAGCGCGCGGGCGCCCTCCGGGAAGTGGCGGTCGTAGCAGATGTAGACGCCGACCTTGCCGACGGCGGTCTCGAAGACGGGATAGCCGAGGTTCCCGGGTCGGAAGTAGAACTTCTCCCAGAATCCCTTGACGTGGGGGATGTGGGTCTTGCGGTACTTGCCGAGGTACGTCCCGTCCGCGTCGATGACCGCCGCCGTGTTGTAGTAGATCCCGGTCGCGGTCCCGTCCTCCTCGTACATCGGGACGATGAGGACCATCCCGGTCTGCTTGGCGAGGTCCTGCATCCGCTTGGTCGTCGGGCCGTCCGGGATGTGCTCCGTGTAGTCGTAGTACTTGGCGTCCTGGACCTGGCAGAAGTAGGGCCCGTAGAACAGCTCCTGGAAGAGCATCACCTGGGCGCCCTGCCTCGCCGCCTCGTGGGCGTGCGCCTCGTGCTTCTGGATCATCGACTCCTTGTCGCCGGTCCAGGTGGCCTGGACGAGCGCCCCTCGGACGTTGCGCGGCATCTCGGTCCTCACGTCTAGCGATGTCGGTGCGAAGACGGCGAGCGTACACCGCGAGGCGGAGCGCCCGCCCGGCCCCGGCTGGACCGGCGGTCGGGCGGGCTGACCGGCGTCTAGGCCGAGCGCTGGTAGCTCCGGAACGCCCGCGTCGCGAGCGCGAGGCAGGCGATCGCGACGACGACCAGACCGCCCATCCGGGGCAGGATGAAGCTCCAGTCCGGGCCGGCGACCAGGGCCTCTCGGCCCGCCTCGACGGCCCAGTTGACCGGGTTGATCTTGGCGAGCGTCGCGATCCACTCCGGGGCGAGGGCCAGCGGCATGAACGCCGCCGAGACGAACGTCAGCGGCAGGACCATCAGGGTGTTGATCCCGATGACCGACTCGCGTTGGCGGAGGAGGAGCGCCGACGCATCCGACAGCGACGCGAACGACGCCGCCAGCAGGACCGCGCACAGGACGAGGACGACGAACCCGACCAGTCCGCCTTCGAACCGCGCACCGAGCAGGAGGGCGAGCACGCAGATGATGGTCGCCTGGAGGGCCAGGGCGATGGCCTCATAGGCGACCCGGCCGGCGATGAGCGAGCTGCGGTGGACCGGCGACACGAGGAAGCGGTCCATCAGCCCGCGGTCCATGTCCTCGATGATGCCCATCCCGCTCCAGCCGCTCGAGAACAGCGCGGTCATGACCACCACCCCGGGCACGAGATAGTCGAGGTACGAGCTCCCGGAGCCGAACCCCGGGATCTCGGTGACGCTCCGGAACAGCGCTCCGAACAGGAGCAGCCAGATGATCGGCTGGACGAGCGTGATCGCCAGGAACCACGGCTGGCGGACGAGGACGCGCGCGTGGCGCTGGGTCATGAAGGCGGACTGCGCGACGGCGGTCATGCGAAGGACTCCTCGGTCTGCTGGCGATACGCTCGCCCGGTGTGGCGGAGGTAGACGTCGTCGAGCGACGGACGGGCGACGGTGATCGAGGCGACCGGGATCCCGGCGCCATCGAGCGCGGACAGGACGGCCGGGACGAGGGTCGCCCCGTGGGTCGCCCTGGCGCGCAGCGAGCGTCCGTCGACGACGGGCTCGTCGAGCCCGGCGATCCCGGTCAGCGACGCGGCGGCGCGTGGTCCACCGGCGGCTTCGTGCAACTCGACCAGGATGGCGTCCCCGTGGAGCTCGGCCTTCAGCTCGTCGGGCGTGCCACTGGCGACGACGCGCCCGCGGTCGACGATCGCCAGCCGACCGGCCAGCCGGTCGGCCTCCTCGAGGTAGTGCGTGGTCAGCAGGATGGTCAGTCCGTCTTCGCGGGTCAGCCGGCCGATCTCCGCCCACAGCTCGGCGCGCGCCGCGGGATCGAGGCCCGTCGTCGGCTCGTCGAGGAACAGGACCGTCGGTCGATGGATCAGCCCCATCGCCACGTCGAGCTTGCGGAGCATCCCGCCCGAGTAGGTCTTGGCCAGCCGGTCGGCCGCCTCGGTGAGCCCGAACCGCTCGAGCAGCTCGCCGGCGCGAACGCGCATGGCTGCGCCGCCCATCCCGTAGATCCGGGCCTCGAGGACGAGGTTCTCGCGGCCCGTCGCCTCCGGGTCGACCGCGACCCGCTGGCCGACGGCGCCGATCGTCCGGCGGACCCGGACCGGGTCTCGCGCGACGTCGATCCCGGTAACCGTCGCCCTGCCACCGTCGGCCCGGGCGAGGGTCGTGAGGATCCGGACCGTGGTCGACTTGCCGGCGCCGTTCGGCCCGAGCAGCCCGAACACGGTCCCGGGTTCGACCTCGAAGCTCACGCCGTCCAGGGCGACGACGTCGTGCGGATAGCGCTTGACGAGCGCCTCGGCGGCGATCGCCGGACCGGCGCTAGACTGTGGTCCTATCATCCTGACCTCCTAAGTCGTTTAGCTGCTAAGATACATGCATCATGAACCGATGGAGATGATCATGTCAACCACTCACCTCGATCCGGGCGACTCCTGGCGACGGCTCGTGGCTCGCGCCCTCGTCTTCCACGAAGCGGTCGCCGAGCGCCTCGGGGTCAACGCGACGGACCTCAAGTGCCTCGAGCTCGCAGTCGGCGAGGACGAGATCACGCCGACGCGACTGGCGGAGCTGACCGGCCTCACCAGCGGGGCGATCACGGGCGTCCTCGACCGGCTGGAGCGACGGGGGATCGTCCGCCGGGCGGCCGACCCGGACGACCGGCGCCGGGTCGTGGTCCGGGTCGATCCCGAGCGCGCGAAGGAGATCACCGCCCTCTACGCGCCGTTCCTCGCGGCGACGTCGGAGCTGCTGGCGAACTGGACCCCCGACGCCAGGGCTGCGCTGACCGCGTACCTCGTCGGGGTGGGGGACGCGCTCGAGGCCGAGATCGTCCGGGCCAGGGTCACCGTCCGCGGCGGGTTCATCGGCGACACGTTCGTGGCCCCGCTCGGCGACGCGACGACGGGTCGCCTCGTCTTCTCGTCCGGGGCGTCACGGCTGTCGATGAACGCGGCCGCCCTCGGCCAGCAGGCACGGGTGGTCGTCGAGAGCAGCGCATCGCGGCTGTCGTTCGATGGTGTCGCGCCCGAGGGTGAGCTCGTGCGCGCCCGGTTCGCCGGTCCGCACCCCGAGATCCGCGCCGCCGGTGGGCTCGTGACGATGCGCTATCGACGCCGGCTGCTCGACGTCAAGAGCCGGTCCGCGCGGGTCGCGCTGAACGGGGACGTGCCGTGGTCCATCGAGGTCGACGGCGGCCTGACCGACCTCGTCGGCGACCTCCGCGGGATCCGTCTCTCCGGCCTGACCGTGCGCGGCGGCGCGAACCACGTGCGGCTCCGCCTGCCCGCCCCCGACGGGACGGTCCGGGTCGCGGTCGCCGGCGGCGCCAGCAACGTCCGGTTCGAGCGGCCGCGCGGCGTGCCGGTCGCGCTGCGGATCCGCGGCGGCGCTTCGCACGTCCGTTTCGACGACCAGCGCGTCCGGACCGCCTCCGGGGACCTCGAGCTCCGGTCGGACGATTTCACGAGCGCGGCCGACCGCATCGAGATCTCGTTCGGCGGGGGCGCCAGCAACCTCGAGGTGCTGCGCAGCTGACGCTCGGTGGTGCGCCGGCGCACCACCGAATCGGGGATCGGAGCGCGAGCGCGGACCCTCCTTACCGTCGTCTTACACCCACGGCGGGCGGGCGGTGCGACCATCGACCGAGGTGCCCATAGGGTCGAGTCGCACCCGGGGATCCCGGGACTCGATCCACACTCGGAGGTAGGACATGCTCCACCCACGAACCTCGATCGCGGACCGCGTCGGCCGCATCCTCGGGACCGGATTGCTCTGTCTGAGCGGTCTCGGGATCGCCTTCGCCGCTCCGGTCGGCGTGGCTGCCGCGGCGCCGGCGAGCGCAGCCACTGTCGCGACGCCGACGACCACGACCTGCACCGGTCACTGGCCGCGCTCGGTCCAGGGTCGACCGAGCCTCCACGTCGGCTCGCGTGCCGGCGACTACATCTGGCATGACGCGAGCGGCTGGCACCTGCGGGTGACCCATCCCGGCAGCGCGGCGGTCGTCTTCAGCGGGACGATCCGCTCGGATGTCGCGCTCACCGTCAAGGGCGTCAGGCTCGAGAGCCAGGACACCTTCACCTTGAGCGCCGACGGCAAGTCGGTCAGCTACCGGTTCGTCAATCACGGCCGGATCGACGGCCTCGACTTCACGACCGCTTGCGCGACGCGGCTCGCGTTCGGGGCTCACATGAACGGCCACAAGCTGTCGATCTGGCGGATCTGGGTCGGTCGCTTCGGCCACCATCCGCTCGAGAACCCGTTCGTGATCCGACGCCTGGCCTGACGGGCCGGCTCACGGCACCTGGGCGACCCCGGTCCGCTCGACGGACCGGGGTCGCTTGCCGTTCGATGTGATGTAATGCGGGCCCGACCCCCGCGCGTCCATCGCAGCCGAGGTGCCCCCGAGATGTCGACCAGCACCGCCCCCGGGACCATGAGCTCCGAGGAGATCGTCCGCCTGTCCCGAGAGCACACGTTCTTCTCGTGGTCGGCCCAGGGAGCGCTCGATCCGATCGCGATCGACCGAGCGGAAGGCATCTACCTGTACACGCCCGAGGGGCGCCGGATCATCGACTTCAATAGCCAGCTGATGAGCGTCAACATCGGTCACGGGGACCGCCGGGTCATCGACGCGATCACCGCCCAGGCGACCAAGCTCCAGTACGTCCAGCCGGCATTCGCCAGCGAGCCGCGCGCCCGTCTCGGAGCGAAGCTGGCCGAGATCATGCCGGGCGACCTGGACAAGGTCTTCCTGACGCTCGGCGGCGCCGAAGCGGTCGAGAACGCCATCAAGCTCGCCCGGCACTACACCGGCCGGCCGAAGATCCTCGCCCGCTACCGGAGCTATCACGGCGCGACGCTCGGCGCGATGACGCTGACCGGGGACCCGCGTCGCTGGGCCAACGAGCCCGGCATCGTCGGGGTCGTCCGCTACCCGGACACCCATCGTTGGGGGGAGAAGGAGCCGCGGCCGGTGGCCGAGGCGCTCCAGGGCCTCGAGGACGTGATCCTGTACGAGGGCGCCCACACGATCGCCGCGGTCTTCCTCGAGACGATCGTCGGAACGAACGGCATCCTGATCCCGCCGGACGGCTACATCCAGGGCGTCCGCGAGATCTGCGACCGGCACGGGATCCTGATGGTCGCCGACGAGGTCATGGCCGGCTTCGGGCGGACGGGCCGCTGGTTCGCGATCGATCACTGGGACACGGTCCCGGACCTGATGACGATGGCCAAGGGCCTGACCTCGAGCTACCTCCCGCTCGGCGCCGTGGCGATGCGCCACCACATCGCGGAGGCGTTCGAGACGAAGATGTTCTACGGCGGCCTGACCTACAGCAGCCATGCCGTCAGCTGCGCGGCCGCGGTCGCCACGCTCGCGGTCTACGAGGAGGACGGCCTGATCGAGAACGCGGCCCGGCTCGGGACGGTCATGCGCCGCCACCACGAGGCGCTGTACGCCAAGCATCCGAGCGTCGGCACGCACCGGAACCTCGGCCTGTTCGGGATCATCGACCTGGTCCGCAGCCGCGATCCATACATCCCGATGACCGGCTTCAACGGGACCTCGGACGAGATGAAGGCGATCGGCACGTTCCTCCGCGACAACGACCTGTACACGATGATCGCCAACAACTCGATCCACACCAACCCGCCGCTGTGCATCAACGAGGACCAGCTGGCCGAGGGCTTCGCGATCATCGACCGTGCCCTGGACATCGCCGACGAGGCGGTCCGGGCGTAGATGGCCGTCGCGGTCGATGCCACCGCCGTCGTCGAGCTGGCCGGCGTCCGGAAGACGTTCGGCGCAGGTCCCTCGATGGTGGCGGCCCTCGATGGGGTCGACCTTCGCATCGGTGCTGGTGAGTTCATCTCGCTCATCGGGCCGTCCGGGTGCGGCAAGTCGACGCTGCTCCGGGTCATCGGGGACCTGACCGAGCCGACGACAGGGACCGTCCGGATCAACGGCAAGCCGGCCGGTCGCGCCCGCCTCGATCGCGACTACGGGATGGTCTTCCAGGCTCCGGTCCTGATGGATTGGCGGACGGTCGCCCGCAACGTCGAGCTGCCGCTCGAGATCATGGGGTTCCCGGCAGTCGAGCGGGCCGCCCGCTCGGCCCGGATGCTGGACATGGTCGAGCTCGCGGACGTCGGCGACCGCTATCCGTGGGAGCTGTCGGGCGGGATGCAGCAGCGGGTCGCGATCGCACGCGCCCTCGCCTTCGATCCGCGGCTCCTCCTGATGGACGAGCCGTTCGGCGCCCTCGACGAGATGACCCGCGAGCGGATGAACATCGAGCTGATGCGGATCTGGCGAGCGACGGCGACCACGATCCTGTTCGTGACGCATTCGATCCCCGAGGCCGTCTTCCTGTCGACCCGGGTGGTGGTCATGACCCCGCGACCGGGACGGATCGCCCGTGTCGTCGAGGTGGACCTGCCGTTGCCGCGCGACGTCGACACCCGGGAGTCGCCGCGGTACTTCGAGCTGGTGACCGAGGTCCGCGAGGCGCTCCGGCGCTTCGACCCGACCGAAGGGTCGAGGGCGGCGGGCTCGGCACCCGCGCAGGGCTGACGGTCAGCGACCCTCGGCGAGGATGCCGGCGATCGCGGCGAGGTGGGCCGGCGTGCTGCCACAGCACCCGCCGATGATCCGCGCCCCGGCCTGTCGCATGGCGAGGGCCTGATCGGCCATCGTCGCGGGGTCGGCCCGGTAGACCGCCTGCATGTCGACGAGCTCGGGCATCCCGGCGTTGGATTTCGCGACGAGCAGCGCCTCGGGCGCGACCGCGTGCATCCGTTCGATGACCGCCAGCATCTCGTCGGGTCCGTTGCCGCAGTTGCCGCCGATGGCATCGGCGCCCCAGGCGGTCAGCGACTCGACCGCCTGCTCGGGTGAGACGCCCATCATCGTGTGGCCCCGGGTGTCGAAGGTCATCGTGGCGATGACCGGGATCCCGGGCGCGGTCCGCCGGACGCCCTCGATGGCGGCCTTGATCTCCTGGAGGTCGGACATCGTCTCGATCCAGATCAGGTCGACGCCCCCGGCCACGAGCGCGGCCGCCTGCTCGGCGAACACGTCGACGGCGACCTCGTAGGCGAGGGTCCCGAGCGGCGCGACGATCTCCCCGCTCGGCCCGATGTCGCCGGCCACGAGGGCCCGACCGCCGGCGGCGTCGACCTCGGCTCGGGCGAGGATCGCCGCGGTCCGGTTGAGCTCGGCCACGCGATCCTGGAGCCCGTGGAGACCGAGCCGGAGGCGGTTCCCGCCGAACGTGTTGGTGAGGAGGATCCGGGAACCGGCCTCGAGGTAGCCCCGCTGGATCCGCCGGACGACGTCCGGGTGGCTGAGGTTCCAGACCTCGGGCGGGTCGCCGAACTGGAGCCCGGCCGCGAACAGCATCGTGCCCATCGCCCCGTCGGCCAGGATCGGACCGTCCTCGGCCAGGAGCGCCTCCCAGGCCGCGGCCGCCGCTCCGGCGTCGATCGCCCGTCGGGTGGCCAGGTCCGGGAACACCGCTGGATCGACCGGGCCCACGCCCGCGGAAGCGCGGTTCTCGGCCGGCGTCCGACCGTCGACCGGGTGTCGACCGCTCCTTCTCGGGCTCGTCAACGGGCATCTCCGTGGCATGGCGCGGCTGAGGGTTCAACTCAGGATAGAGGTCCCTGGCGGCGGGCATCTGTCCACGTATGCCGCAGGCTGGCGCATTCCGCCATAGCCGTCAGGCTGGCATGCCCGGCGAAGGAAGGGCCGACGCGTCGAGCCGGCCTCCCGCCGGCCAGTCGACGCTGAAGGTCGTGCCCCTGCCGACCTCCGACTGGACGGCCACCTCGCCCCCGTAGGCGCGGGCGATCGCGGCGACGACTGCGAGGCCGAGGCCGGCTCCGCCGCTGTCCCGCGACCGAGAGGGATCCGCCCGGAAGAAGCGCTCGAACGCGCGGGCGCTGGCCATCTCGCTCATGCCCGGACCGCTGTCGGCGACCTCCAGGATCACCCGATCGCCGTCGTTTCTCACGGTCACCGAGGCCTGGGTCCCAGGCGGGGTGTGAACGCGCACGTTGGCCAGCAGGTTGTCGACGACCTGCCGCACGCGGGCTCCGTCCGCCCGGACGACGGCCGCGGCCGGTACGTGGACCTCGAGCGGTCGATCCGGTTCGACGGCCCGAGCGGCATCCACGGCGGCCTCGACGATCAGGACGAGGTCCTCGTCACTCGCAGGCAGGGGCTGGCCCTCGTCCAGGCGAGCGAGGAGCAGCAGCTCATCGACGAGCTGGGCCATCCGCTCCGACTCGAGCTCGATCCCGCGCATGGCCTTGGCCAGATCGGCCGGTCGTGCGTCTGCGCCACGCCGGAACAGCTCGGCGTAGCCGCGCAGCGAGGTCAACGGGGTACGCAGCTCATGCGAGGCATCGGTCACGAGGCGTCGCAGCCGCAGCTCGGAGGCGTCGCGGGCCGTGAGCGCGGCCTCGATCCGGGCGAGCATCGTGTTGAGCGCGATCCCGAGCCGCCCGACCTCCGTCCGAGGGTCGACGGGCGCGATCCGCTGCCCGAGGTCGCCCGCGGCGATCCTCGACGCCGTGTCCTCGATCCCGCCGAGGGGTCGCAATGCGAGTGCGATGAGTCGCGTCGAGGCGATGGCCACGAACGCGAGGACGGCGAGGGTTACCAGCACCTCGATGATCGCGAGCTGGCCCAGCGTGGTCGCAACGCGGTCGAGCGGATAGGCGACGAGGAGGATCGGCGCCGTCCTTGGACTCCAGGCTCGTGACGAGGTAGTCGAAGCCGCCCGATGCTGCGGGGACGACGACGCTGGAGCCGTCGGACGTCACGATCGGCTCATGCTCGCCCGGGTCAAGTCGCGGCACGGTCGCGGGCATCGGCAGGAGCGGACGCGGCAAAGCGACCTTGTCGTTCCCGACGGCGGCTGCCTGGCCGATCAGCGTGCCGGATGCGTCGTACATGGCGTACGCGACGTTCGGACTCCCGCCGAGGATGATCGCGGCAGCGTCCGTGGGCCCGATCTTCTCGTTGATGGACACCTTCGAGGTCGTCGCCGCGTTGGCGAGGTCCTGACTGGCGCGCTCCAGCAGGAACGAGCGCAGCGCCAAATACGCGCCGACGTCCGCGGCGACGAGCGCGATCGCCACCACCGCGACCGTGACCAGGGTCAGCCGGGCCCGCAGCGACATCGCTAGTCCTGGCGCAGCACGTAGCCGACGCCGCGGACGGTCCGCAGGAGCGGGGGCCCGTGGGGATCGAGCTTGCGCCGGAGGTAGCCAACGTACAGATCCACGACATTGCCGTTGCCGTCGAAGTCGTAGCGCCACACGCGGTCGAGGAGCTGCGGGCGGGTCAGGACGTGGCGCGGATTCTCGAGGAATACGCGGAGCAGGCTGTACTCGGTGCGAGTCAGCTCGACCAGGACTCCGCCGCGCCGCACCTCGTGCGTATCGTCGTCCAGCTCGAGATCGGCGTACTGCAGCGGCCCGCGCTCGCTGCCCGGTCTCGTTCGCCGCAGGACGGAGCGGACCCTTGCGACGACCTCCTCGAGGCTGAACGGCTTGCGGATGTAGTCATCGCCACCGAGCGTCAGGCCGTGCACGGCATCCGCAGGCGCGTCACGAGCGGTCAGGAACACGATGGGGAATCGCAGCCCGAGCTGGCGCATTCGGCGGGCCACCTCGAAGCCGTCGAGGTCGGGAAGCATGACGTCGAGCAGGATCACGTCGGGCCGCAGGTCGACCGCCAGGTCGATCACGGCGTCGCCACGGTGGCAGATCGTGGGCTCGAACCCTTCGTAGCGGAATGCCATCGCCAGGAGGTCCGCGATGTGCGGCTCGTCGTCGACGATCAGCACGCGCGGCTCCTGGGCGATCGCGTGCTGCTCGGATGCGTGGCGCTGCTCGTCCGTCATCGGTGACCGGGATTGTCGCCGCTCTTCATGTGAGACGCGTGTGAAACGGCCCGATGCCCGCCCGTTCACACCGATCCCACATCGAAACCAACCGGCAACCACATGCCGAGGCGCTCCAATCGTCGCGACGGCGGACTGCTGCCTCCTGCGGAGTACCACGATGTGCCGACCAGGTGCCGGAGCGCTCCGGAGCCTCATCCTCGCCTCGATCGCGGTGGCCGGCATGGCCGCGTGTAGCCCCCCTGCCTACGGGCTGCCCACCGCGCTGCCGATGGCCGACCCCGCATCCGCGACCGACGCTGGTTCTTCAGCTGCGGCAGCGAGCCCATTGGCGTCCGGGGCACTCACCGATCCCGCCGAGGCATGGCCCGCATTCGCGGCGTGTCTCCGCGCGCACGGAGTCGAGGTGGCCGATCCCGAGGTGGACGACAACGGAGACCCGGTCTGGACGAATCCCGACGTGATCAAGGCAGGTATGACGATGCCCCAGGTCCAGGCCGCCTGCGGGCCGGTCATCGCCGCGGTGAATCAGGCGGGCAAGGGTCGCAATCGGCCCACGTACACGTACGAGTCCGAGCTCGCGAACGCGGCCTGCATGCGGGAGCACGGCCTCACCGACTGGCCCGACCCCGATCCCAACGATCTCGAAGGGGGGATGCCGCCGGGCTACGACAAGGCCGACCCGACGGTGTACGCGGGTCTCATCGCCTGCGAGCGACTCCTGGTGGAGACGACGGCGTCACCGTCGCCCGCCCCGTGAGGCGGCCCATCTCCGTCGCCATCGGGGTCGTCGCGATCGTGGTGGTTGCGGGTGCCGCGCTGGTCTTGTCACGGCAGGCGACCTTGGTGGGTTCGCCCGCCGCCAGCGCGAGCCCGTCGACGCGTCTCGTCCCCGTCGTCCGCACCACCCTGATCGCCACCCAACCCGTCTCCGGGCAGGTGACCTCCTCCGCAACGTGGACCATCGGCGTTCCGGGCGGCTCGACCCCGGACGAGGTCGCGGCGGCGGCAGATAGCGTGGCCAGCTCCACGGACCAGCTCGCGGCGGCCCGGTCCGCGCTAACGGCCGCGACGCAGACGAGGGCCGTGGTCGAGGCCCGCGGCGACGCCGCAGTCGCACACGCCCCGGCGGGGGCGGCCCGGACGGAGGCGATCCGCGCCCGCCGCCTCGATCGGATCGGGCAGGGCCAGGCCGTGGCCCAGGCCCGTGCGGCCGTCGCGGACGCGCGGCGCGCGCTCGCGGCGGCGGAGCGGCTGCTGGCCTCGCGACGGCGCACCGAGACTGTCCCTGGCGGGACGCTGACCTCCATGGCACCCGTCGGCGGGCGCGTGGCGAGGGGCGAGGCGTTCTACGCCATCGACGGACGCCCGACCGCCCTGCTCATCGGCGACGTTCCGACCTGGCGAGCGCTTCGCGAAGAGGACGAGGGACCGGACGTGGCGCAGCTCGAGGCGAACCTCGTCGCCCTCGGGTTCGGCGGGTCGCCGGGCATCCGCACCGACGGCCGGTTCGACGCGGGCGTGGCCGACGCGGTCCGCCGGTGGCAGGCGTCGCTCGGGCTCGAGCCCAGCGGGGTCGTCCGCCTCGGCGACGTTGCCGTCCTGCCGGCAACGGTCACGGTCACGGCCGCCCACGTCGTCCTCGGGGCCACGCCGCAGGCGGGTGCGCCGCTGCTCGACGTCGCCTCGACCGACCAGGTCGTCGCCATTTCGCTGGATCCGGGGCTGGCGCCATCGGTCCATGCCGGCGACTCGATCCGATTCCGGACCGCGGACGGGACGGAGATCCCCGGATCGGTGACGAGCGTGGGGGAGCCCGCCGTCTCGACCGAGAACGGCTCCGGTGGGCCGGGCGGGCAGCTGCAGGTGGAGGTGATCGCCGCGGCGGACGATCCATCCACCCTCGCCGGCCTCGACGGGCTGACGCTCACGGCCGATGTCATCACGGGCACCGCGCCCGACGCACTGGCGGTGCCGGTCGCGGCGCTGGTCGTCCTGGGCGACGGCAGCTTCGGTGTCGAGGTCGCGTCCGCGGGCTCGACCCAGTTCATCCGGGTCACCCCGGGCATCTACGACCGGACGATGGTCCAGGTCGAGGGCGACGGGATCGCCGAGGGCGACCAGGTCGTGGTCCCGGGCGCGTGACCGCGATGGGTGCTGGGGAACCCGTCCTGCGGCTCGACCGCGTGTCCAAGGCGTACCCGGGCCACCCCCCGACGGTCGCCCTGTCCGATGTCTCGATCGACATCCTCGATGGGGAGCTCGTCGCCATCGTCGGCCCGTCCGGGTCCGGAAAGTCGACGCTCCTCGGCATCATGGGCACCCTCGAACGGCCGACGTCGGGGCGGGTCAGCCTTCGTGGCCGCGAGATCACGACCATGTCAGATGCCGCGCTGTCGGGTGTCCGCTCGGCATCGATCGGGTTCGTCTTCCAGCAGTTCTTCCTGCTCGACGGGATGACCGCGTGGGAGAACGTCGCGCAGGGCATGTTGTACCAGGGCGTCCCGGGGTCTGAGCGCCGGCGACGGGCGATCGTCGCGCTCGAGGTGGTGGGCCTCGGCCATCGGCTGATGCACCGGCCCGGCCAGCTCTCGGGCGGCGAGCGGCAGCGCGTCTCGATCGCGCGGGCCGTCGTCGGGCGCCCTGCGATCGTCCTTGCCGACGAGCCGACGGGCAGCCTCGACAGCATCGCGGGCGCCGAGGTCCTCGCCCTGCTGCGATCACTGAACCGGTCGGGCACAACGATCGCGTTGATCACCCACAGCGAGCCGGTCGCGGTGGCCGCCGATCGCCAGATTCGGATCCTCGACGGTCGCATCGCGGACCCGAGCGAGCCCGGGCGGGCGCCCGTGGTCGCCCCATGAGCGGCGAGCCGATGCCGCGCAGCCGGCTGCGGCCTTTGGACGGCCTCGGGCTGGGCCTGGTCGGCCTGCGGATGCGGCGGTTCCGGACGGTGCTGTCCGCTCTTGGGATCGCGATCGGCATCGCGGCGATCGTCGGGGTCACCGGGATCTCCGCCTCTTCGCGGGCGGACCTCATGGACCAGCTCGACCGGCTCGGCACCAACCTTCTCACGGTCGAGCCGGGCAAGGGACTGGGCGGGGACGCGGCGGAGCTGTCACCCGCAGCGCTCGGGATGATCGGCCGGATCCCGCTCGTCGACGTAGCGGCCAGCGTAGCGACGATCCCGGCGGCGACCGTGCGCCGCTCGCCGTTCATCCCGCGGTTCCAGGGTGGCGGCATCGGCGTCCGCGCTGCCGACCCGGCGCTGCTCACGGCGATCGACGCCCGACTGCGCTCGGGCACCTTCCTCAACGCGGCAACCTCGCGCTACCCGGTCGTGGTGCTCGGCGCGTCGGCGGCGGCCCACCTCGGCATCGGGACGACGGGCGACGACCTCCAGGTGTGGATCGGCGATCAGCCCTACCTGGTCGTCGGCATCCTCGAACCGGTGCCGCTTGCGCCGGAGGTCGATCGGGCGGCCCTCGTCGGCTGGGGGCTTGCGGCGACCCGGTTCGGCCTGTACCCCAGCCCGACCACGATCTACGTCCGCGCCGCAAAGGACCACGTCGTGACGGTGCAGGGAATCCTCTCGCGGACGGCCAACCCGGAGCACCCGTCGGAGGTGCTTGTCAGCCGGCCGTCGGATGCGCTCGCCGCGCAGGCGGCCGCGAACGACACCTTCACGTACCTGCTCATCGCTCTCGGCCTGGTCGCGCTGCTCGTCGCAGCCGTGGGCATCGTCAACGTAATGCTGATCGCGGTGCTCGAACGGCGGCCGGAGATCGGGCTCCGGAGGGCGCTCGGCGCCAGCAGCGCGCACATCGCCGCGCAGTTCCTCGGCGAGGCGGTGCTGCTGGCGGGGATCGGGGGCGTGGCGGGTTGCCTGTTCGGGGCGACGCTCACGATCGCCTTTGCGGTCGTCAACCAGTGGCGGGTCGACCTGCCGCCGTGGCTGCTCCTGGCAGGGATCTCTGTCGCGGTTCTGGTGGGGACGGTGTCGGGTGCCTACCCAGCCCTGCGGGCGTCGCGCCTGCCACCGATGGAGGCGCTCCGCGGCGGTTGACGGCCCTGTCCAGGCTGCCCGCTTCCGGGCGCGCCGCGCCGCTCGCCGGCCACGGGGCGCTACGGAACGCCAGCCCCATACCCACGTGTAGGCAAGCGCGATCCTGGGATCGCGCGTTCGCCTCATTGTGGCGCGAAGTCCCACTTCAGTAGGCGTGCGAAACGATCGACCGTCGCTTCCAGCCGAAGGATCAGTCCGCGTGGCCCGTCCCGAACTGGCGGTCGCCGGCGTCACCGAGGCCCGGCATGATGTAGCCCTTGTCGTTGAGCTGGCGGTCCAGCGCCGCGCAGTAGATCTCGACGTCGGGATGGGCGGCCAGGACGGCGTCCACGCCCTCGGGAGCGGCGATCAGGTTGATCAGCTTGATCCGGATCGCGCCCCAGCGCTTGAGGACCTCGATCGCGGCGGTGGCCGAGCCGCCGGTCGCCAGCATCGGGTCGAGGATCAGGCACAGGTCGACGGTGTGTTGGTCGGGCAGCTTGTTGTAGTACTCGACCGGACGGAGCGTCCGCTCGTCGCGGAACAGCCCCAGGTGCCAGACCTCGGCGGTCGGCATCAGCTCGAGCATCGCATCGACCATCCCGAGGCCCGCCCGAAGGATCGGGACGAGCCCGATCCGGTCGGCCAGCTCGAACGCCTGCGTCCGCTCGATCGGCGTCTCGATCTCGATCGGCCGGAGCCGGACGTCGGCCAGCGCCTCGTGCCCGAGCAGCCACGACAGCTCCCGGACGATCTCCCGGAACTTCTTCGGCTCGGTCGACGTGCTGCGCAGGATCGCCAGCTTGTGGAGGACGGCGGGGTGGTACGAGACATGGAGGTTCGGTCGATCGACGCTGGGGGAGGGGTCGCTCACCGGGGTCCTCAGGGCTCGCTGGGGCACATCTCCGGCATCGTAGCATCGGCCCCGTCCGGGGGATGGTCGGGTCGACGCTGCCGACCGACCGGGCGCGGTATCCTCGGCGACGTGACCGTGACCCGCCCCGCGACCTCGCGTCCTCGCCCCGCGTCGGCTCGCGCGGTCGTGCCGATCCGGCGAGGCGCCCCGCCCGTCCTCGTCCGGCAGACGCGCAACGGGATCGTCGAGAGCACCCATCGCGGCGACGTCGTCGAGGTCGACGCGGCCGGTCGGATCGTCCGTCTGCTCGGCGACCCGGACCGGATGGTCACCCTCCGGTCGTGCGTCAAGCCGTTCGGGCTGCTCGCGCTGATCGAGGCCGGCGGCGTCGCCGCGTTCGGACTGACGCCGCCCGAGATCGCGATCATGGCGAGCTCGCACTCCGGCGAGGACATCCATGTCCGGACGATCCAGGGCATCTACCGGCGGGCCGGCGTGAGCCAGTCCGTCCTCGCCTGTGGATCCGAGGGGATGCCGCTCGACGCGCTGACAGCGGCCCGCCTCGCCCGCGACGGCGAACGGCCGGGCCCGGTCCGCCACATGTGCTCCGGGCAGCACTCGTCGATGATCCTCCTCGCCCGGCTGAAGGGCTGGTCGCTCGACGACTACTGGCACGACGATCACCCATCCCAGGTCGCCTACCGGACCGCCGTGGCCGCCGCGTTCGGGGCCAAGGCCGATCGGCTCCTGACCGCGATCGACGGCTGCGGGATCCCGACCTACGCTTTCCCGCTGCGCGATGTCGCCCGGGCGTACGCGGTCCTGGCCGATCCATCCGCGGTCCCGGCAAGCGATCAGCGCAGTGCCCTCGCACCATCGCTGACGCTCGTCCGCGACTCGATGCTCGCCCACCCTGAGATGATCGGCGGGATCCACGATCGACTCGACACCTCGCTGATGAAGGCCCTGCCCGGGCGGATCGTGAGCAAGGGCGGGATGGAAGCCCTGCGGGGTCTCGGGATCCTCGCCGGCCCTCGAGCGGGCAACGGCCGGGCGGCCCATGGGGCGACCGGGATGGCGATCAAGATCGAGGACGGCGACGGGTACGACCGAGCCACCTGGGCGGCCACGATCGAGGCCGTCCGCCAGGCGGCCGTCCTCGATGACGGACCGCTCCGCGAGCTCGGTCGATACCATCGGCCGGTGTTGCTCGACCCGCACGGCCGGATCGGCGCCGAGGCGATCGCGGAGTTCGACCTGGCGCCGGTCGGCGAGCTGATCGGCTGAGGACCCACCGGATGACCGGCCGGACCGCACGGCGAAGGATCGACCGTTGACGGCGATCGACCCATACCGGACGCTCGAGATCTCGCCCGGGGCGACGCAGGCGGAGATCAAGCGAGCCTACCGACGCCTGGCCAAGCTGTACCACCCCGACTCAGCCGGTGAGCGGGCGTTGTCGCGGTTCCTCGCCATCCAGGTCGCCTACGAGATGCTGGTCGACGAGCCGGGCCGACCGCGAACGGTCGTCCGCGGATCCGCCGCCCGGCCCGCGCCGGCGCCGGCGTGGCAGGCCGACGCATCACGGGCGCGTGCGACCCGTGAGGCGTACCGGGCGCGGACGCGACGCGGCGCCGGATCGCCGGGGACGGCGGCCGGCGCGGACGCCGGATCGGCCCGGACCGGACAGGGCGGAGCCCAAGGCGACCGACCGGAAGGCGGCGCGAGCGGGGAGTCGGATCCCGCGGGTGGCGCCGCCGGTGGGAGTGCCGGTCGGCCCAGGCGGCCCGGTCGGCGGACGAAGGCCACGATCGGATCGACGAGCTACGACGGCGCCGACCGCGAGCCGTTCGACCCGGCCTGGGAGGGCGCGACCTGGTACGGCGCCGGGAGTGGGACGTACTGGACGATCAACCCGAAGGAGTATGCCGATCCGCGGAAGCACGGTCCGGAGTACCTCGCCCGATCTCGTCGCGCGACCGGCGGCTCGGGTGAGGCGACGCCGCCGGGTGATGCCGCACCGGGGATGCCGGGATCCGCGCCCGCCGATACGACGACCGAAGCCGCGACTGAGACCGCGGCAGCTGCGGCCTCGGGAACCGGGTCGGAGGCTCGCGGTCGGCGACCGAAATCGGGCCGCGGGCTCTCGCCGGAGGCCTCGGAACGGTCGGCGGGGTCGTCGGGCGGGGACCCGAGGACGGTGCCCGCCGCCCCCCCGGCGGCCGCCCTGCGCCCTGAGCGTCCGTCGCCGCCTCCGCCCGGGCCATACGCGACCGCGGCTGGCGTCGCCGGGTCGCCGGGTCGGTCCGGCTCGAGCGAGCTGCAGCGGGCCGCATCCACGCCGCCCGGGAGGATCGTCGTCGCGCTGGTCGGCTGGATCCCGTTCGCCATCGCTCTGGCCGCCCTGACCGAGGCGGTACCGGTCTGCAACGTGGGAACGGTCTGTGACGATCCGCTGACCGGCGGCGTGTGGATGGTGGATCTCGCCATCATCGCCGTGCTGGTGGCCGTCCCGCGTCTCGGCTGGATCGCGGCGATCGGCTCGCTGGCGTTCTTCATCGTCGGGCTGATCGCCACCCCCGTGCTCCTCGCGCTCGGTGGATCGCAGACCCCGGCCGGGACCGCGGATGCGTTGACCGTCGTGCTCGTCGTCGCCTGGCTGGCTGGCGTCGCGCTCGCCCTCAGCGGCCGGGTCGACCTCCCACCGTGGCGGCACCGTCGCGTACGATGACCGGGTGAGCCGCCGGACCGACAGCCCGACCGAGATCTCGAGCGCCGCCCAGGAGTACCTCCTGGCGCTCCGCGTGATGGCGGTCGACGGCAGCCGGGTCACGGCGTCGCAGGTCGGCCGTCATCTCGGCGTGAGCACCCAGGCGGCGAGCGAGATGTTCCGCCGTCTCGCCACCGACGGCCTGGTCAGCCATCCGGCCGAGACCGGCGGTCGGGAGCTGGTCCTGACCGACGCCGGACGCGCGGCGGCGGACGCGATCTTCCGCCGGCACGCGCTCCTGGAGTGGTTGCTGACCTCGGTCGTCGGCCTAGGCTGGGCCGAATCCGACGAGGAAGCCGCACGCCTCCAGGGCGCGATCTCGCCCCGCGTCGAGGCGCGACTCGACGAGATGCTCGGCCATCCTGAGACGTGCCCGCACGGGAACCCGATCGACGCGGCGACGGCGCGTCGCCGCCCACCCGGCATCCCCCTCAGCTCGGCCGAGGCCGGCGACCGGGCGACGATCTATCGGATCACCGAGGAAGCCGAGGAAGACGCGGGCCTGCTGTCCTATCTCGAAGCCCGGGCGCTGACGCCCGGTGCCCACGTCACGATCCTGGCGCGCTCCGGATCGCTGGACTCGCTGACGCTCGACGGCCCGCGCGGCCGGGCCACCCTCGGGCTTCGGCCGGCGGCCCTCATCCGGATCCTGCCCGGCGAGGCGGATCCCGCGCTGTTCCACCGGGTGGCGAAGCCTTCGACCGCCTGACGACCTTCGGCGGCTCGAGCCGCGGACGCGATCGCCAGTTCCTTCCTGGCTCGTCGTGTCGTAGACACTTGACAGTCTGTTGTAGTACTGCTACATTCAATAGCAGGAGAACAGCATTCGAGGAAGGACGTACCGATGATGCCCGTGACGACCCGATCACGATCAACCCGGATCGACCGACTCTCCCAGCGGACGCGGCGGATCGTCGCGGTGGCGACCCTGACAGGGCTGCCGGCGATGTTCATCTGGTCGTCGTACTGGCTCGGAACGTCCATCCCGAACGTCATCTGGGGCCCCGTATCATTCCTGCTGATCGGACTGACCGCGATCGGAGCGCTCGTCCTGTATCGCTTCGTCCGCGATCGGGCGGATCTGGGTTCGACAGCGCTCGATGAGCGCCAGCGTCAGCTCCGCGACCGGGCCTGGGTCCTCAGCTACGGGATCCTGAGCACCGTCGTCGTCGCCCTGGTCGGAGTCCTGGCCGTCCTGGTCCTCGGGATGGAGCGGGTGGTGACGCTCGATCCCAACCTCATGTCGGCCGTCGCCCTGTGCACCGGCACCCTGATCCCGCTCGTCCCGGTCGCCGCTCTGGCCTGGCTCGAGCCCGACCTGCCGGAGGACGACTGAATGGCGAGGTCTCCGGAGCGGACGGAGCCCACCCTGCATAACCGCCTGGCCGTCCTCCGCGCCGAGCGGGGGCTCAGCCGGCAGGACCTCGCCGACGCGGTCGGGGCCAACTACCAGACGATCGGCTATCTCGAGCGTGGCGAGTACAACCCCAGCCTGGCCCTCGCCTTCGCGATCGCCGACCACTTCGGCCTGCCGATCGAGGCGGTGTTCAGCCCGCGTCCCTTCCCGGCCCTGTCGGACCTCATCTACAACCGGCCCGCGTCCTGACCGGTCATCGGCCCGGTACCATCAGCGGATGACCGACCCCGCCATGCCCGTGCCCGAGGTCCGGGTCCGGATCGCCCCGAGTCCGACGGGTCCGCTCCACATCGGCACGGCCCGGACCGCCCTGTTCAACTTCCTGTTCGCCCGGCACGTCGGGGGCACCTTCGTCCTGCGCCTCGAGGACACCGACGTCGCTCGCTCGTCGCTGGCCTATGAGAAGGACATCCTTGACGGCCTCCATTGGCTCGGCCTCACCTGGGACGAGGGCCCGGGCGTCGCCGGGGAGGAGGCTCGGGGGCCCTACGGCCCATACCGCCAGATGGAGCGCCTGCCACGCTACGCCGAGGCGGCCGACCGTCTCCGCGCCGCAGACTTGGCCTACCCGTGCTTCTGCACGGCGGACGAGCTCGAGGCCGAGCGCAAACGTCTCGAGGCGGCCAAGCTGCCGCCGCGGTACAGCGGCCGGTGTGCGCGCCTGACCGATGCAGAACGGGCCGCCTTCGTCGCCGAGGGCCGCTGGGCGGCCCTCAGGTTCCGGGTCGGCGAGGGCGTCGTGGGGTTCGACGACATGATCCGCGGCCGGGTCGAGATCGACGTGGCCAACATCGGCGGCGACTTCGTCATCGTTCGCGGGGACGGGACCCCGCTCTACCACTTCACGGTCGTCGTCGACGACGCCGCGATGCGGATCACCCACGTCATCCGCGGTGAGGATCATCTCAGCAACACGCCCAAGCACATCCTCCTGTTCCAGGCGCTCGGCGAGGGGATCCCGCGGTTCGCCCATCTGCCGCTGATCCTGAACCCGGACCGGACGAAGATGAGCAAGCGCAAGAGCCAGACGGCGATCGGCGACTACATCTCCGAGGGCTTCATCCGCGAGGGTCTGGTCAACTACCTGGCGTTGCTCGGCTGGTCGACCGGGACCGAGGAGGAGGTCATCGGTCTCGAGGAGCTGTGCGCCAGGTTCGAGCTCGAGGCGGTCCACAAGGGTGGGGCGGTGTTCGACCGCGAGCGGCTCGAGTGGCTCAACGGCCAGTGGATCCGGAGGCTGACACCCGGCGAGCTCGTCCGGCGGCTCCAGCCGTTCCTCGAGGCGGAGCGGGTCGCCGGACGGATCGACCGCGCGCCATCCGAGGACGAGATCCTGGCCCTCGTCCCGCTCGTCCAGGAACGTCTGCCGGTCCTCGGGGCGATCGGCGACCTCGCCGGCTTCCTCTTCGTCGATCGACTCGAAGTCGATCCAGCGCTGCTCATCCCGAAGCGCTGGGACGTGGCGACCACCCGTTCGGGGCTGGTCGCCGCGCACCAGGTCATCGCCGCCGCGGGCTCCGTGGCTTTCGAGGCCGACGAGCTCGAGCCGCCGTTGCGCGCCCTGGCCGAGGCTCGCGGCTGGAAGGCCGGCGACCTGTTCATGGCGATCCGCGTGGCGGTGACCGGCCGGACGGCCACGCCACCGCTGTTCGATACGCTGGTCGCCCTCGGACCCGAGCGAACGCTCGCCCGGCTCGAGGCCGCGATCGCCCTGCTTCCGGAGGACCCGACGTGAACGACGTACAGGTGCAGGTCTGGCTCGACCGCTATGTCGCCGCCTGGTCGAGCTACGACCCGGCGGAGATCGGCGACCTGTTCAGCGAGGAAGCCACCTACCGCTACCACGCGGGCGACGACCCGATCGTCGGCCGCGAGGCGATCGTCGCCGACTGGCTGAACCCGGGCGGCGACCCCGCCCAGCGCGATGCCCCCGGGACCTGGCGGGCACGGTACGAGCCGTTCCTCGTCGTCGGCGACCGGGCGGTGGCCTACGGGACGAGCGACTACGACGCGACCGAGTCGGCGCCCGCCCGGATCTACGACAACTGCTGGCTCCTGGAGTTCGATGCCGACGGTCGGTGCCGCAGCTTCGTCGAGTACTACAACAAGCGCCCACAGGCCTAGCGCCTCAGGCCGGCGCTCCCGGGGCCGTCTCGCTGCCCGTTGACCCTCCGTTAACCGCGGACCGCTACCATCGGTCCCGATGGCACGAACGATCCTCGTCGTCGACGACGAGCCGACCCTGCGCGAGACCCTCGCCGATGGGCTCGAGGCAGAGGGGTTCACGGTGGTCACCGCCGGCGACGGTCGCGAGGCCCTGACACGGTTCCGCGCCTCGCGGCCGGACCTCATCGTGCTCGACCTGATGCTGCCCGAGCTGTCGGGGGTCGAGGTCTGCCGGATCATCCGGGCCGAATCGCCGGTGCCGATCCTGATGCTGACCGCCAAGGATTCGGAGGTCGACAAGGTCGTCGGACTGGAGCTCGGCGCCGACGACTACGTCACCAAGCCGTTCAGCCTGCGCGAGCTCATCGCCCGGATCCGCGCCCTGCTGCGACGGACGGAGCGAGGGGTCGCCGAGGGCGAACCGCCGGCGGTCGTCGACCTCGGCGACGTCCAGGTGGACCTGGCGGGCCACCGGATCCTGCGCGACGGCCGGACCGTCCCGGTCAAGCCGAAGGCCTTCGAGCTCCTTGCCTTCCTGCTCCGGCATCCCGGTCAGGCGTTCACCCGCGATCAGCTGCTCGAGCACGTCTGGGGCTACGACTACGCCGGTGAGACCCGGACCGTGGATGTCCATGTCCACTGGCTCCGCAGCCGGATCGAGACCGATCCGTCGAACCCGGAGTTCCTCCACACCGTCCGCGGCGTCGGGTACGTCTTCCGCCGCCCGACCTGACGGACGGCTCGCTCCGGCAACCCCGCTCGGCGCGGAGTGGCGCCCGGCCCTATCCTTCCCGCCATGCGTTTGAGCAAGCTGTTCTTCACGTCGCTCCGCGACGACCCCGCCGACGCGGAGATGCCGTCGCACCGGCTGCTCGTCCGCGCCGGCTACGTGCGCCAGCTCGGATCCGGCCTGTATAGCCTGCTGCCGCTCGGTCACCGGGTGAGCCAGCGAGTCGAGCAGGTGGTCCGCGAGGAGATGGATCGGATCGGCAGCCAGGAGATGTCGATGCCGGTGGTCCACCCCGCGGACATCTGGCGGGCGTCCGGACGCTACGACGCGATCGGCCCCGAGCTGGCCCGGTTCAAGGACCGGGGCGGCCGGGACATGGTCATCGCGTTTACTCACGAAGAGGTCGTCGCCGGGCTGCTCGCCGACATCGTCCGGTCCTATCGGCAGCTGCCGCTGATGGTCTATCACTTCCAGACCAAGTTCCGGGACGAGCCTCGGTCGCGAGGCGGGCTGATCCGCGTGCGCGAGTTCGTGATGAAGGACGCTTACAGCTGCGACCTCGACGAGGCCGGACTCGAGGTGAGCTATCAGCTCCAGTACGGGGCCTACGTCCGGATCTTCGAGCGCCTGGGTCTCGAGGCGATCCCGGTCGCGTCGGACGTGGGGATGATGGGCGGGTCCCAGGCCCACGAGTTCATGGTCCTCAACCCGGCCGGTGAGGACGTCCTCGTCCTGTGCACGACGTGCGACTACTCGGCGAACCGCCAGGTCGCCGCGGTCCGCTCCGCCGACGTCCCTCCGGCGGCCCTTCTGCCGATGGAGGAGGTCGAGACGCCCGGGACGACCACGATCGCCGACCTCGCCGCCTTCCTGCGGATCGATCCGTCGGGCACGGCCAAGGCCGCCTTCTTCGTGACCGGCGACGGGCGCCTGATCACGGCCATCGTCCGCGGCGATCGGGAGGTCAACGAGACCAAGCTGGTCAACGCCGTCGGGGCCAGCGGCGGGATCCGACCCGCCCAGGTCGAGGAGATCAAGGCGGCGGGGATGGAGCCCGGTTACGGGTCGCCGATCGGGGCGACCGGCACGGTCGTGGTCGTCGACGAGCTGGCGGCGCGATCGCCGAACCTGGTCGCTGGTGCGAACCGGGTCGGCTGGCACATCCGCAATGTCAACGTCGGGCGTGACTTCAGCGCCGACGTCGTCGCCGACATCGACAACGCCCAGGACGGCGATCCCTGCCCGACCTGCGGCTCGCCGGTCATCCTGCGCAACGGCATCGAAGTCGGCAACATCTTCAAGCTCGGCACGAGGTACACCGAGGCGTCCGACGCCCGCTACCTCGGCGAGGACGGCAAGGAGCACCTCATCGTGATGGGCTCCTACGGGATCGGGATCGGCCGCAACGTGGCCTGCGTGGTCGAGGCTCACCACGACGAGAAGGGCATCGTCTGGCCCGTCGAGGTGGCCCCGTACCCGGCGCATCTCGTGTCGATCGGGGCGAACAAGGAGCCGCGCGTCGACGAGATCGCCGAGGGCCTCCACGATGCCGCGGCCGCGGCCGGTCGCGAGCTCCTGTGGGACGACCGGCCGGAGTCGCCCGGAGTGAAGTTCACCGACGCCGAGCTGCTCGGGATGCCCTGGATCGTGACCGTCAGCCCGCGCTCTCTGGCGGCCGGTGGCGCGGAGGTCACCGACCGGGCGACCGGCGAGCGGTCGGTCCGTCCGCTGGCCGACGTCGAGGCCTGGCTGACCGGGTCGGGCTAGGCACTCGATGGGGCGCCGATCGTGAGCAGCGTCGAATCGGCGGGGCCGATGCGTCTGAGCGCCGGCGATGCGACGCTCGTGATCAGCCCGGCGAACGGTGGCCGGATCGCCTCGTTCGCCGTCGGCGGCCGCGAGCTGCTCGTGACCGGTCCGACCGACCCGATGCAGTGGGGCTGCTATCCCATGGTCCCCGTACGCCGGCCGCGTTCGGAACGGCAGGTTCAGCTTCGCGGGCCGGGACTACCGGTTGCCACTCGGACTGCCACCGCACGCGATCCACGGCGTGGTGTACGACCGACCCTGGCGCGCCGATGACGCGACCACGCTGTCGATCGACCTCGGACCGCCGTGGCCGTTCGCCGGCCGCGTCGTCCAGCGGGTCGACCTCGAGCCGGGCAGGCTGACCCTGACCCTCGAGCTCCACGCCGCCGAGCGGATGCCCGCGATGCTCGGGTGGCACCCGTGGTTCCGCCGCCGACTCGAGCTCGGCGACGCGGCCGCTGACGGGCTGTCGGCCGGCGCGCAGCTCGAGCTGGATGCCGGCTCGATGTATGTGCGCGATGCGGACGGGATCCCGACCGGGACGCTCGTGCCACCGTCCGCCGGTCCATGGGACGACTGCATGACCGACCTGCGATCCGACCCGATCGTGCGCTGGCCCGGCGTGCTCGAGCTCGAGCTGCGATCGGACGCGTCCGAGTGGGTCGTCTACACCGAGCCGGACCACGCGATCTGCGTCGAGCCGCAGACGGGCCCGCCAGACGCCCTGAACATCCGGCCGGTGGTCGTCGAGCCCGGCCGTCCGCTGACGGCGACCATGGAGTGGCGCTGGCGATCGCCCGGGGCGGCCGTCCGAGGCTGATCGACCATCCGACCACCTCACGCCCTGCACGAGTCCGGGGTCCGTGTGCGATGCTCCACGCGTGGATGCGGTGTGGGTCGGGCTCGTCGTGGTGATGGCCGTCGTGCTCGGAGCGGCCGTCATCCGATTGAACGCTCGCGGCCGTGAGCTCGCGAGGATCCGGGCGCTCGCCGCCTCGGCTGAGCAGGGCGGTCCGGTCCTGGATCCGTCCGCTGGCGACGCTGAGCCGGTCGTCGCGGCGCTGATCGACCGGATGCGGGACGCCGAGGCGCAGGCCGATCGGATCACCCGGGACCGGACGGCTCTCCTCGACATCATCGGGGTCGGGATCGTCCACCTCGACGACGGGCTGGTCGTCGACCTCGCCAACGAGACCGCCCATCTGCTCCTGGGACGCCCGATGGGGTCGCTGCTCGGCCGGAGTGCGATCGAGGCGTTCATCGATCCGATCATCGACGGCATCGCGAGGAGTGCTCGCGATTCGGGGTCGGCGAACGGGGAGCTGACCCTGCGTCGCGACGACGGTCCGACGCTGGTCGTCCGGGCTCGCCGTTCGGCGGACTCCGGGGTCTGGCTGATCATGGAGGACGTCTCCGAGCTCCGCCGGCTCCAGCGCATCCGGGCGGAGTTCATCGACAACCTGTCGCACGAGCTCAGGACGCCGTTGACGACCGTCAGTCTCCTCGCCGAGACGCTGGTCCGGGAGGCCGACAACGCCGGCGAGGCGATCCCCGCCCGGATGCGTGATCGGATCGGCAAGATCGAGGTCGAGACCGACCACCTCGTGCAGATGGTCCAGGAACTCCTCGACCTGTCGAGGATCGAGTCCGGCGGACCCCTCGCGATGCTTGACGACGTCGACCTCGGACGGCTCGCGGCCGCCTCCGTCGAACGTCTGCGACTGTTCGCCGAGCGCCAGGATGTCGACCTCCAGACCGACGTACCGGAGGGGCTGCCGACCGTTCGAGGCAACGAGGATCGCCTCGGTCAGGTCTTCGTCAATCTGCTCCACAATGCGGTCAAGTTCAGCCCGGACGGTGGCGTCGTGGTCGTCCAGGTGCGGGCGACGACGAGAGAGGTCGTCGTGTCCGTCGAGGACCACGGCATCGGGGTCCCCAAGGCCGATCAATCGCGGATCTTCGAACGGTTCTACATGGCCGACAAGGCACGCCGGCGCGGCGGTGGGACAGGCCTCGGGCTGGCCATCGCCCGGCATGTCGTCGAGGCGCACGGCGGCCGGATCCGGGTCGACTCCCACGAGGGTCGCGGCTCGACGTTCTCCTTCTCCGTGCCGATCGTCATCCCTGCGGCCGTCTGACGGCGATGGACCGACTCCACGTCGCGACGCTGAACATCCTCAACCTGGCCGACCGCTGGGACGAGCGCCTGCCGCTCATCCTGGCCGACTTCGCGGCGCTCCAGCCCGACGTCATCGGGCTCCAGGAGGTCGTCTACGTGATGCAGCAGGACCGGCTCATCGGCGCCGCCGGGGCGGGGGAGTACCGATCGGTCCGCGGCTGGGCCGGCCGCCCCGAGTACGGCAACGCGCTGCTCATCCGCGCCGACATCGAACCGACGATGGCGGAGCGGCTCGATCTCGGGCTCGAGCGCTCCGCGCAGC
The DNA here is from genome assembly GCA_963744115.1 of uncultured Chloroflexia bacterium. Taxonomy (GTDB): domain Bacteria; phylum Chloroflexota; class Limnocylindria; order Limnocylindrales; family CSP1-4; genus Chersky-267. The sequence goes on from CAVUSI010000003.1 coordinate 864,864, forward strand.
GGGTCGTCGTGGCGCTGCCGAACGGCGCGACGGTCCTCCTCGCGGTCACCCACCTCCACCACGCGGTCCCGGCCGCAGCCGAGCGTGACGAACAGGCAGGGGCGCTGGTCGCGTGGCTCGACGCGGCGCCCACGACCACCGCGCAGATCGTGGTCGGCGACTTCAATGCCGATCCACGCGAACCTGCCTACGCCCGGATGTCCGCGGCCGGCTTCCGCTCGTCGTTCCTGGAGGCCAACGGCGCCGAGCCGGCGATCACCTGGCCGTCCGGCCTGCAGGCCCCGGCGATGGACACCGACGGTGACCCGGACTGCCTCGACTACATCTGGGTCCGCGGAACGGTCGCGGTGGACGACTGTCGCCTGGCCTTCGACCGACCGGCCGTCGACGACCCGACCCTCTACCCGTCCGATCACCTGGGGCTGTCCGCTCACCTTCGGATCGGCTGATGGCCGTCGTCCCGGCGCTCCGCCTGGCCCACCGCGGCGACCATCGGGTCCACCTGGAGAACAGCCTCGCAGCGATCCTCGGAGCGATGGACGTGCCCGGCTGCGATGGCGTCGAGTTCGACGTCCGGGCGTCCGCCGACGGGGTGCCGATGCTCCTCCACGACGAGACGCTCGAACGGACCCACGGCCGACCGGAGGCGATCGGAGCGCTCACCGCCGCCGAGCTCGACGGGCTCGGCGTGCCGAGACTCGACGCCGTCCTGGCCGCCCTGCCGCGCCGCGCCTTCCTCGACGTCGAGCTGAAGGAGTCGTTCGGGCGTCCGCTCATCGAGGTCCTCGCCGCCGGGCGCGGGCCCGAGCTGCGGGACGCCGTGATCTCGGCGTTCGACCCGGCGGTCCTGGTCCGGATCGAGGGCCTGGTACCGACCTGGCCGCGCTGGCTGAACGCCCGGACCCTGAACCGGGCCGTCATCGGGCGGGCCGTCGACGGCGGTTGCATCGGCGTCTCGATCGAGTGGTCGTCGCTCACGCCGGCGAATGTCCGGGCGGCGCGCGGCGCCGGACTGCAGGTGGCGGCGTGGACGGTCACCAAGCGGTCCACGTACACCCGTCTCGTCGAGCTCGGGGTCGGTGCGATCTGTGTCGAGGACGACGCGCTGACGGCCTGACGTCCGCCGATGCGTGGGCCGGGACGTCCGCGTCCGCCGGATGCGGAGCGCCCGTATCCTCGCCACGATCGCGGAGGTGGAGGGATGGCATGGCCCGGCGTGAGCGAGCCGATCTGGTCGTCGTCGGCGCGGGGACGATCGGCGGCTGGGCGGCGACCTTCGCCCGGGAGGACGGCATCGGGCGGGTCGTCGTCCTTGAACGCGGCCTCGCCGGCGGCGGAGCGAGCAGCCGGGCCGCGGGGATCGTCCGCGCCCAGGGCGGCACCCCGGCGACGGTCGCGCTCGGGCGCTGGACGATCGACTTCTACCACGGCCAGGCGGCACGCTACGGGACGGACTCGGGGTTCCGCGAGCTGGGCTACCTGATCCTGGCGGTCACCGCCGAGGACGAGCGCGACGGTCGGGCCCGAGTGGCGATGCAGCGCGGCGTCGGTCTCGACGTCCGCTGGCTGAGCCCCGCCGAGGCGTGCGGCGAGGTCCCGACGCTCGCTTCCGACGGTCATCGCGGCGGCAGCTTCATCTCGACCGACGGCGCGATCGATCCGCCGCGGAACGTCCTCGCCTACTCGCTGGCGATGCGACAGACGGGGGTCGAGCTGCGCGAGCGGACGGCCTTCACCGGCCTTCGTCTCGAGAGCGGCCGGGTCGTCGGCGTCGACACGAGCACCGGCCCGATCGATGCGCAGCGCGTCCTGCTGACCGGGGGTCCGACCCTACGCGAGGTCGGACGGATCGCGGGCGTCCGCATCCCGGCCGGTGCGGTCCGCCACCAGGTCGCGGTGACCGAGCCCCACCCGGCGTTCGACGTCGCCCGGCAGCCGATGGTCTTCGACCTCGCCCGCGGCCTGTACTGGCGGCTCGAGGACGGCGGCCTCTTGTTCGGGATGAGCAATCCCGATGAGCCACCGGGACCGGCGACCCGGATCGACTGGCCCTACCTGCGGCGGATGCGGCGCCGGCTCGATCGGTTCGTGCCGGCCGCCCGCGGCCTCGAGCTGCGCCGTGCGTGGGCGGCCACGATCGACTTCACTCCCGATCACCTGCCGATCCTCGGTCCGGGGCTCGATCCGGGCGGAGCCCCGATCCCGGGGCTGTGGGTCGCATCGCCCGGCGGCCACGGGATGATGTGGGGCCCCGGCGTGTCCCGGGTGGCGGCGGACCTCGTGGCGACCGGCCGGACCGACCTGGTCGACCTCACCGATCTCGGGCTGGACCGGTTCGATGCGGACGGGCGCAGCCGGATCGCGCCGGACGCGGTCGCGCTGCCCTTCCCGGCGCTTCCGACGGGCTGACGGCGCCGGGGGCCTGCCCGGGCGACCCGGGCGGCTGACGCTACTTCGGCGGGCGGAGCAGCTCGGGAGGCAGCAACCAGCGCAGGACGCCGGTCCCGGCCGCCAGCGGGCGGGCGATGTCGATCCTGGCCATCGCGCCCTTGCGCATCACGATGTCCAGGGCGCCGGTCAGCAGCCCGAGCGATTCGCTGAAATCGGGGTCGTGCCCCACCAGCACCACCGAGGTCGGGTCACCGGCATCGGTCAGGATGTCGTCGATCGTCGCCGGCGATAGGATCTCGGCCAGCCGATCGTCGACGACCGGGCGGATCCCGAAGTGGGCCGCGAACAGCTCGGCCGTCTCGCGCGCCCGCAGACGCGGTGAGGTCACGATGGCGTCCGCGTCGAACCCGAGACCGGCCAGGTGAGACCCGAGCCGCTCGACCTGATCGCGGCCCTTGGCCGACAGCGGCCGGTCGAAGTCGGACCCTTCCCATTTCATCGGGTCACCGGCATGGGCGTGCCGGAGCAGGTACAGCTCGATCGTCATCCCGTCAGGATGGCATGGATCGAGGTCGACGATGTCACGGATTCAGGTCGACGATCTCCCCGGTCGCGAGGAACACGATGTCCTCGGCGATGTTCGTGACCCGGTCCCCGATCCGCTCCAAGTAGTGCGCGGCGAACAGGATCCTCGTCCCCGGGTCGACGTTGGCGGGATCGGCGCGCATCAGCTCCAGCGTCTCGTCGAACGTCTTGTGGTAGAGCCGGTCGACGTCGTCGTCGCGCGCCGCCACGGCTCGCGCTGCCACCTCGTCGATATCGACCAGCGCGTTCAGGATGCCGCGCACCAGCGACGCGGTGAGGCGGGCCATCTCCGGGAGATCCTGGTAGTCGCCGAGGGGTGGGAATGGGGCGAGCTTGCGGGCCTGCTTGGCGACAGATGCGGCATGGTCGCCCATCCGCTCGAGCTCATAGCTGACGTGGTCGAGCGACAGCAGGAAGCGCAGGTCGCGTGCCACGGGCTGCTGCGTGGCGATGACGGTGGCGATCTGCGCCGACAGATTGGCCTGCGCCTCATTGATGTGGCGATCTTCGCGAATGACGGTCAGCGCCATCTCGGCGTCGTGATGGACGAGCGCCTCGAGCGCGGCCAGGATCTGGTCCTCGACAAGCACGCCCATCCGGAGGACGCCGTCCTTGATCTCGCGCTGGCCGCGGTCGAGTTCGGGTCGGACGGAGTGCCCGGTGTCCTGGGTGATCGTCGCGACCTGGTCGCGAACGAGATCGGTGCCCTCGCGGTCGGTGGTCATGACAATCCTCTCAGCCGAACCGGCCGCTGACGTAGTCCTCGGTGAGCTGGTTCTTCGGGGTCGTGAACATCTCCTTCGTCGGGCCCATCTCGACAAGGTATCCGGCGCGATCCTCACCCATCGTGAAGAAGGCCGTCTGGTCGCTGACACGCGACGCCTGCTGCATGTTATGGGTCACGATGACGATCGTGTACCGGTCGCGGAGGTCGCTGATGAGCTCCTCGATCTTGAGCGTCGCGACCGGGTCGAGCGCCGAGCACGGTTCGTCCATGAGGATGACCTCTGGGTCGACGGCGAGGGCCCGGGCGATGCACAGTCGCTGCTGCTGTCCGCCGGACAAGGAGACGCCGCTCTGGCGCAGTTTGTCCTTGACCTCGTTCCATAGGGCGGCTCGCTGGAGCGATCGTTCCACGACCTCGTCGAGGGTCGCCTTCGAGTGTCGCCCGGTGAGCCTCAGACCGGAGACGACATTGTCGTAGATCGACATCGTCGGGAACGGATTCGGCCGCTGGAACACCATGCCGATGACCCGCCGGAGCTGGACCGGGTCGATCTGCGGGTCGTACACGTCGACCCCGTCGAGGGTCACCGTCCCCTCGACTCGAGCCCCGGGGATGACCTCGTGCATGCGGTTCAGGGTCCTCAGGAAGGTGCTCTTGCCGCACCCTGACGGACCGATCAATGCCGTGACGGATTGCGGCGTGATGGGGAGCGACACGTCGCGGACGGCGCGGAACGCGCTGTAGTAGACGTTGAGCGCTCGCACCGCCATGGCACCCGTTGGGACACTCGTCGGAGCGGTCGCCACCGGTGGTCGTGGCGCGATGGCGTCCCGGGTGGCCGACTCCGCGCCGCTCGACGGCTCACCGCTCAGTGATGTCACCGCGGCGGTCTCGCCCGCCTCGTCCAGCGATTCGATGGCCATCTTGGGATCTCCTTCATCGGGAGCGCGTGCTCCAGGTTCGAGCTCGGACGAGGATGTTGATGGTGAGGACGAACATGAGCAAGAGGAGGGCGGCGCCCCATGCCTGCTCGTTGAGGGCCGCGATCGGCTGGCGAGCGTTCGTGTAGACGAAGATCGGGAGGGCGTCCATCGGTTTCGACCAGTCCCCGACGTTGACGAGTCGACTGCCAAGGGCCGTGAACAGGAGCGGTGCAGTCTCGCCCGCTGCGCGAGCGACCGCCAGCATGACCCCGGTCAAGATCCCCGGCAACCCGGTGCGCAGGATCACCGACAGGACCGTGCGCCAGGTCGGCACGCCGAGCGCCAATGACGCCTCGCGAAGATCGCCCGGCACCAGCCGGAGCATCTCCTCTGTTGTTCGCATGATGATCGGGATCATCAGGAAGGCGAGCGCCACGGCGCCTGCGAATGCGTTGTATTGGTGGAACGGCAGGACCAGGAACGTGAACACGAAGATCCCCATCAGGATCGACGGGATGCCGACGAGGACATCGGCCGAGAAGCGGATGACCGTCGCCGATCGGCGGTGACTGAACTCGCTCACGTAGACGGCCGCGAGGATGCCGGCCGGGATCGCGATGAGTGATGCGAGTGCGACCATCTGGATCGATCCGAGGATCGCCGCCTCCGCCCCACCGCCGACCCCAAGGGCCTTGGGCGCCTTCGTCAGGAGGTCGAGGTTCAGTGCGCCGATCCCATTGATCACGACGTAGGCCACGATCAGGAACAGCGGGATGACACAGATCACGGCGGCGACAAAGGCGAGGCCGCGGAACAAGCGGTCGATGAAGGCGCGGCGTCGATCCGCTCCAGAGCGGACGAGCGACGCTGGGATCGCGCGACTGGCGACGGCCATCAGTCAGCCTCCCGTGGCCTGGCCGACGCCGTCGCCAGCGACGCGCCGCACTAGGAGTCGAGCCACGATGTTCAGGCTGATCGTCATGATCAGAAGGATGAACCCGAGCGTGATCAGGGCCGACGTCTGTAGCCCGACGCCCGCCTCGTTGAAGGTCGTTGCGATCTGGGACGAGATCGTTTGCCCCTGGTCGAACAGTCGAGCTGGTACCCGTGTGTTGTTGCCGATCACCATGGTGACCGCCATGGTCTCGCCCAGGGCTCGTCCGAGGCCCAGGATGATGGCCCCGATGATCCCCGACCGCGCGAACGGGATCACCGCCTTCGTCACGGTCTCCCAGCGGGTAGCACCGAGGGCGAGCATCGCCTCACGCTGATTGTTCGGCACCGCGATGATGACTTCCCGCGAGATCGACACGATCGTCGGCAGGATCATGATCGCCAGGATCACGCCGGCGGCGAAGATCCCCACACCGAACGACGGACCTGCGAGGAACGACACGTACTTGCCGATCGTGTCCGAGATCCCGGCCTCGATCGTTCCGCGCAGGAATGGGCTCAGGACGAAGACGCCCCACAGGCCGATCACCACGCTAGGGATCGCGGCCAGGAGTTCGATCAGGAAGCTGACCGGGACAGAGACCCGTCGCGGAGCCAGCTCGGCAAGGAAGATCGCCGTGAGGAGGCCGAGCGGGGCAGCGAGAAGGAGAGCGATGAACGAGGTCTCGAGCGTCCCGACGATGAACGGAAGTGCGCCGTAGACCGATGTGACCGGGTTCCAGACCGTTCCCGTGATGAATGCCAGCCCAAAGGTCCGCCACGTCGGGATCGAGCTGATGAACAGGAGAGTGCCGATCCCCCCAAGGAGCACGATGATCCCGAAGGCGAATACCCCCGACCCACCTCGGAACAACCGGTCGGCATTCAGCCAGCGCGACCTCGACCCAGACGTGAGGCGGCCGGATTGCCTGAGCGTCGTCACCTCGGACTCTCCTGGTCTGCGTGTGGGCGGAACGTGGCTACGGCGGCCGGTCGGCCCTCGACCCGCCGGGTATCGAACGATAGCCCCGCCGACCGGGCGGGGCTATCGTCTATTGGCGCGCGATCGTCAGGGCCAGATCGGGGCGCCGCCCGAAGTGACGGTGTGGAGCGAATCCAGCGCCTGCTGCTGGACCGGTGCCGGGAGCGGAGCGTATCCCAGGCCCGCCTCCATCGCCTGTCCGTCGGTCAGGGCCCATGCCGTGAAGGCGACGAGATCCTGACCCTTGTTCTTATCGGTTTGATCCTGGTAGAGCAGGAGGTAGGTGTACGAAGCGATCGGGTAGGTCGTGGGGCCCGCCCCGTTGATGATCGGGGCCTGGCGCGCATCGGCCGGGAAGTTCGCTGCGATCGCCTCCGCCGCGGCGGTCACGCCATCGGTCGAGCCCGGAACGTAGTTGCCGTCGGCGTTCTTGATCAATGCTGATGCGATCTTGGCCTGGGTCGCGTACTGAAGCTCGACGTAACCGACCGAACCGGGGATCTGCTTCACCGCGCCGGCGACTCCATCGTTCCCTGCCGCTCCCTGACCGACCGGCCACTGGACTTCCTTACCCGCTCCGACCTTGGTGTGCCAGTCGGGACTGACGGTATCAAGGTAGGTCGTGAACGCATTCGTGGTGCCCGATCCATCCGATCGGTGGGCGACGTTGACTGCGACATCGGGGAGGGTCACGCCGGGATTGTTCGCTGCGATCTTGGGGTCGTTCCACTTGGTGATGTTGCCGAGGAACAAGTCGGCCACGTTCTGGCTGTCAAGCTGGAGCTTGTCCACCCCGTCGAGGTTGTAGATGACCACCACGGCGCCCAGCGCGGTCGGGACGTGGAGCACCTTCGTGCCGCTCGGCAACGCGGAGATCTCCTCATCCTTCATGGCTGCATCCGATGCCCCGAAGTCCACCGTCTGCTGGGTGAACGCCTTGACGCCGCCACCCGATCCGATGGACTGGTAGTTGAACAGCACCTGGGGGTACTTCGCGGTGTAGGCCTCGAACCAGGAGTTGTAGAGGGGCGTGGGGAACGTCGCCCCGGCGCCCTGGAGGGTGATAGGCGCTGACACCGGCTCCGGGAGTGTCATAGCAGCCGACGCCGCGGCCGACGCCGGGGCCGTAGACGCGGCTACCGTCGGAGCTGGGGTCGCGGCGGTGGTCGCGGCAGTGGTCGGAGCGGCCGTCGAGCCGGAGCTCGAGCACGCGCCCGCCGCGAGGGCGGCGACGAAGGCCAAGGCAGCCAAGCGCTTCGGGGTCGTGATGGTCACGTCGATGGACTCCTCCGGGCGGCGGACATCAGCGGCCCGCCTGTGGCTTGGTCGTTATGGGTCGAGGTTGGGTCGCGTGGATGAACAGGCCATCATTGCCGCATTCGCCATTTGTTAACGATCCGGGCCATCCGCCTGGACCGTGACGCTTCGTCCACCCACACCCCGCGCCGTCGTGTCACGATTGACGGCACAGCCGCATGGAGGTCGGGATGGCGAAAGCAGCCGCGAAGCACGACGCCGACGATGCCGACCGCGCGTTCAGGAAGGCCTGGAAGCTGCTCGGGCGACTCGAGCGTCGACTCGAGCGAGCCCGAAAGCAGGAGCGCAAGCGGGTCCGCCAGCTCGGGGACGGAACGGGGCCCGATGCGGCCAAGCGGAGGTCCCAGCTCGAGGCTGCGCGATCCGAGGTGACCCAGATCGAGGGGCTGCTGACCGAGCTATCGGAGCTGATGGCAGCGAACGCGCGAGCTTCCGGGGGCCAGACCGTCAAGGACATGGCCACCGCGGTCGCTGCCGAGATCAAGGAGGAGGCGGCGGAGCCGCCGACCCTGCCGACCCGTCGACGCAACCGGCATCATCGGCCGCGCCGCCGTCCGGCCGAGACGGAAGCGGGACCGACCGAGGCATCCCCCGAAGAGGCGCTCGAGCCTGAGGCGGCCGTGGAGCCCGAGCCCGAGGCGGTCCCCGCCGAGGCGGTCGAGCCGCAGCTGGCTGGCGAGCCCGAGCCCGCGACCCGTCCTCGCAACCGGCATCATCGGCCGCGCCGCCTCCCCACTGAGACGGAAGCGCTCTCCGCCGAAGCCCTCGCCGACGAACCGATCGGACCCGAGCCGACGCCGGAGCCCGAGCCCGAGCTGACACCGGAACTCGAGCCCGTGCCGACGCCGGTGCCTGAGCCCGTGCCGACGCCGGTGCCTGAGCCCGTGCCGGCGCCCGAGCCGGAGCCGACGCCCGGGCCGGAGCCGGAGCCGACGCCCGAGCCGGAGCCGGAGCCGGAGCCCGAGCCGGAGCCGGAGCCCGAGCCGGAGCCGACACCGGAGCCTGAGCCCGAGCCGACACCGGAGCCCGAGCCCGAGCCGACGCCTGAGCCCGAGCCGACGCCTGAGCCCGAGCCGACGCCGGCGCCCGAGCGCCGACGCCGGAGCCCGAGCCCGAGCCGACGCCTGAGCCCGAGCCGACGCCGGCGCCCGAGCCCGTGCCGACGCCGAGCCCGTGCCGACGCCGGAGCCCGAGCCCGACGCCGACGCCCGAGCCCGTGCCGACGCCGGCGCCCGAGCCCGTGCCGACGCCGGAGCCCGAGCCGACGCCGACGCCGGAGCCCGAGCCGACGCCGGCAGCGGAGCCCGTGCCGACGCCGGAGCCTGAGCCCGTGCCGACACCGGAACCCGTGCCGACGCCGGAGCCCGATCCGACGCTGGAGCCGCCCGTCGACGCCCGAGCCTCTGCGCGAGCTCGAGCGGCCGTCGCCCGAGCCCGAGCGGGCGCCGGTACCGCCGACCCCGCCGGTACCGCCGACCCCGCCGGGATCGCCGACCGGCGAGCCGCCGGCCGAAGGGGCGTGAGTCAGGCTCGCCGCGCAGCGTCGATCGACATCGGCTCGACGTCCGTCCATCTGCTCATCGGCGACCTGGTCGACGGCGTCGTCGAGCCGGTGCTCGATCTGTCCGAGATCCTCGGGCTCGGTGGACGCATCGCGGGTGCCGGGCTGCTCGGCCAAGAGGCGCGCGGCGAGCTGGTGCGCACGCTCGTCGCGTACGTCGACGAGAGTCGCCGCCTGGAGGCGGAGTCGATCGTCATCGTCGGAACCGACCCCCTTCGGCACGCTGCCGACGCCGCCCGTGCGTGCTCCGAGATCGAGCGTGCGACCGGGGTCCCGGTCCATGTCCTCGACCAGGACGAGGAAGGGGCGCTCACCCTCCGCGGCGTGACCGGAGGGCCGCCCGACCACGACCTGGCGATCGTGGACATCGGCGGAGGGAGCACCGAGATCATCGTGGCGCGCGCCGACGGCTCCGGCTTCGTTATCGGCCTGCCCCTCGGGGCCTCACGCCTTACGGCCACGGTCGGCGTGGACGACCCGCCCACTCGGTCCCAGGTGCTCGCGTTGCGGCGCGAGGCCGACCGGATCGTGTCGACCGCGCCGGACCTCGAGCTCGGCGAGGTGATCGCGGTCGGCGGGACCGCGTACGGCGTCGCCCGTGTCGCGACCGGTCCCGGCGTCGGTGAGCGCGTACTCGACCAGGCCGGCATCGCCCTCGCCGTCGCGATGTCAGGCAGCGAGCGAGCGGACCGCCTCGCCGAGCTGTTCGGGTTGAACCCGCGCCGGGCCCGGATCATGCCCGCCGGTGCCGCGATCGTCGCGTCGCTCGCCTCCCGCTATAGGATCGAGCGCATCCGTGCATCCGAGCTGGGCATCCGCGAGGGGCTCATCCGGGCGATCCTCCGCGACGGTCCAGCGTGGCGCGATCGCCTGGTCCGCAGGACCGGGGAGCGGTCCGCCTAGAGCGCCGCGATCGTCCGCGCCAGGGCGCGCCGGAAGGTCAGGCCCGCCACGCTCCGCCACGGGACGCCGACCGTTCGCTTGAGTCGAGCGACCTCGCGCTCGCGCGCCACGAGATAGCGGCTGATCGCCGAGGATTGGGCGTCGGTCAGGTCGCCGGCGTGCTCGACGAGGTAGGCCCGAGCCATGTGCGCGCCGATCTCGGCGTCGTTCATCGCGCCGAGATGGTCCTGGAGGGCGACGACCCTCGAGATCAGCGCCGGCGCCTCCGGTCCGAGCGCCTCCCGCACGAACTCGAGGGTGTAGCGAAGGCGTTTGGCCTCGATCCGGAGCTGGTGCAGGGTCGGCACATCGGCCCACTTCAGGACCGACTCGTAGGCCCGCACGTGCTCGTATGCCCGCCAGATGTGTGACCCCGCGGTGTCGCGAACGCGATGCGGGCTGGTCGGGTCGACGGGCAGGATGGCCGCACCGGGAGTGACCACGAACTCGCTGTAGTCGTCGACGAAGCGACGGTGCCCGCTCGAGTCGAGCTCGCGGATAAGCAGCCGCCGGCCTGCTTCCCGTTGCTCGCGCCAGGAGTCGAGGAGCGGGTCGAGCCCGTCTCGCTCTCCGCTCGGCAACGCAGCCGCGAATGCGGTCGTCGCCTCGATGAGCACGTCCAGGTCGCGGACCGTTCCGAGTCGAGCCGCGATCGTCCGCAGCCGGCGCTTGTACTTCGCCGTTCGGTCCGGGCGGAAGCCGTCGCCGAAGACCCGCCACGCCGCGCGCATCCGACGCGTGGAGACCCGCATCGCGTGGAGCTCCTCGAGGTCCGTGCCTTCGCGGGTCCCCTCCTCGCGCGCGAGCATCCGAGCCAGGTGGAACCGGAAGACCTTGCGTCCCGCCTCGGCGTGGAGGTCGTCCGCGCCCACCCCCGGCGTCTTGCCGACCGGGATCATCCCGACGAGCTCGACGTTCGACGGCGCCCCGAGGATCGGCGCCGGCACCGCCTCGGCTTCCTCGATCAGCTCGGGCGTGTCGTCGAGCGCTTCCAGGTCGATCACGGCACCCTCGACCGGACCGTCCTCCGAGGTCATCGGTGACGCTTCGGCCGGCTCGGGCGGGGACGGCTCGCGGTCGTCGCCCGCGGCGGTCGCCGGCTCGGCGCCATCGCCGATCGGGGTCTCGGCCGTGGCGGGCTCGCTGGCCTCGACGACATCGGCGGGTGCGGCGCGCTCGGTCCGACCCGTCGTCGTTCCCGACTCGGCCGGCGGCTCGGCGACCGTCGCCGATCCGGGTTCCGGTTCGGGGATGGTCGCGGGCTCGGGCGGCGGTGATGTCCGGGACTGCGCGGCTCGGGTCGGTGGCCGGCGGGTCGCCGGCTCGGTCTGTCGGGCCCGGGTCGTCGATCGAGCGGCGGCGGGACGCGCCGCCTGGAGCGCACGCGCCAGCTTCGACCCGGGGGCCGACGTCAGTCCGTGGTGCCCGTCGAGCAGGGCCTGGAGGGGTGCGAGGGTCGCGACCGAGCCGCGGGTCAGCTCCAGCTCCAGCTCGAGGAAGCGCTCGACGACCCGGCCACGCGAGACGACGTCGACCTCGTCGAGGCTGAGCTCGACCGCCGCGTCGTCATCCGGCAACTCGAGATCGCGCTTCCGGCGGAACTGGCGGATCGTCACGAGCTCGAGCAGGGGAGCGTCTCCGCACAGCTCGAGGATGAGCGAGCGTGCGGCCGACGGCGGCCAGGCCGCGGCTTCCGGGGTCCGGTCGGCCGGTCCCTCGAGCTCCTCGCGCCGGTGGAGGGATCCCTCGCCCTCTTCGGTCGACTTGACCGTCACCACCGTCCCGCTCGACGAGGTCCGCAGGCGAGCCGCGTAGCCGGCTCGAGCCAGGGCCCCGTCGGCGGAGTCGATGTAGCGATCCTCGTGCTGGGTCGGCCGCGCTGCCCCGACCGCCCGGAACCCGGCCAGGGTGTCGGCGTCGAGCAGCCGCTCGCCGATGGTCCGGTCGACGACCGCGTACTTGAGCTCGATCTCGAGCGGTCGTTCGACCGTCATGCCCGGGGATCCAGCGAGCCGAGGATCGAGCCCGGTCGATGCGGCGCGTTCGCCTCGCGCGCGGCCTCGAGCGCGAAGCGTCGGTGCTCGGCGAACGTATCCACCGTGCCCTCGACACCGGTCAGCTCCTCGGTGCGCCGCCAGACGGCATCCGTCCCGAGCTGCCAGGAACGGCGGTCGTCGGCGAGCATCGTCCGGACGATCGCCTCGATGCGAGCGGCCGCTTCGGCGTCCTCGATCGGGACGACGGCCTCGACCCGTCGGTCGAGGTTCCGCTCCATCAGGTCGGCCGAACCGATGTACCACTCCTGCATGCCACCGTTGGCGAAGCCGAAGATGCGAGAGTGCTCGAGGAACTCGCCCACGATCGAACGGACCCGGATGCGCTCGGACAGACCGGGGACGCCGGGACGCACCGAGCAGATGCCGCGGATGATCAGGTCGACGTCCACGCCGGCCTCGCTGGCTCGGTAGAGCGCCGAGATCGACTCGGGGTCGACGATGGCGTTCAACTTCAGGACGATCCGTGCCTCGCGTCCGGCCTTGGCGAACTCGATCTCGCGCTCGATCAGGGCCAGGATCCGATTGCGCAGGCTGTGCGGGGCCACGAGCAGGCGGCGGAAGTCGCGCTGGCGTGACAGCCCGGTCAGGACATTGAACAGGTCCGTCGCGTCCGCCCCGAGCTCCGGGCGGCAGGAGATCAACCCGAGGTCCGTGTACAACCGGGCGGTCTTCGGGTTGTAGTTGCCGGTCCCGATGTGGACGTATCGACGCAGGAGCGAGCCCTCGCGGCGGACGACGAGCGCGACCTTCGAGTGGGTCTTGAGACCGACCAGTCCGTAGACGACGTGGGCGCCGGCCTGCTCGAGCTTGCGCGCCCAGACGATGTTGGCCTCTTCGTCGAAGCGCGCCTTGATCTCGACCAGGACGACGACCTGCTTGCCGCGTTCGGCGGCCCGGATGAGGTCCCGCACGATCGGCGAGTCGCCGGAGGTCCGGTAGAGGGTCTGCTTGATCGTCAGGACCTCGGGATCCTCCGCCGCCTGGGTGATGAACCGTCCGACCGAGGCGGCGAACGATTCGTACGGGTGGTGGACGAGGATGTCGCCGAACCGGACGGCGGCGAAGACATCCGTCGGCTCGTCTTCGTCGGGCGGGACCAGCCGCGGCGGGACGACCGGGGTCCAGGTCGGCAGCTGCAGATCGGGCCGGTCGAGGCCGGCGATCTCGAACAGACCGGTCAGGTCGAGCATCCCGGCGATGTCGTAGCAGTCCTCGGCGCCGAGGCCGATCCCGTCGAGGAGGATCTGGCGGGTCGCGAGCGGCATGCTCCGCTCGACCTCGAGCCGGACGGCCTCGCCGAAGCGCCGGCGCCGGAGCTCCTCCTCGATCGCCAGGAGCAGGTCGCCGGCCTCGTCCTCTTCGATCTCGAGGTCCGCGTTGCGGGTCACCCGGAAGAGGTGCGCGTCGGTGATCTCCATCCCGGTGAACAGGAGGTCGAGGTTGTTCGAGATGACCTGGTCGATCAGGACCCAGGTGTTCGGCTCGGCTTCGATCAGGCGAGGCAGGACGGGCGGCACCTTGACCCGGGCGAAGCGGCGCTCGCCGCTCTCCGGGTCCCGCAGACCCACCGCGATCGACAGGCTCAGCGTGCTGATGTACGGGAACGGGTGACCGGGGTCCACGGCGAGCGGCGTGAGCACCGGGAAGATCTCGTCGATGAACCGCTCCCGGAGGCGGGCGTGGTGCTCCGGGATCTTGCTGTACTTGACGATGGAGATCCCCTGCTCGGCGAGCGACTTGCGGATCTCCGCGAAGGCCGTCGAGTGCTCCGCGACGAGGTGCCGCACGACCGGCCGGATGAGCTCGAGCTGACGCGCGGCCGACAGGCCGTCGGGCGACTCCCTGGCGGAGCGGGCAGCGGCCTGCTGGCGAAGGCCGGCGATGCGGACCTGGAAGAACTCATCGAGGTTGTTGGCGAAGATCGCCAGGAACTTCACTCGCTCGAGCAGTGGGTTCCTGGCGTCCTGGGCCTGGTACAGGACGCGGGCGTTCCAGTCGAGCCACGACAGCTCACGATTGATGTAGCGCAGGCCGGCCTTGGTCGGGACGCGCCGAAGTCGCGTCGGACGGTTCTCGGCCCGGGCGGACCGTGCGGCTGACATCGAACGTGTGGCTCCCCGGTTGTTCTTGAGACGCGTCGACACGAACGTCGATGGATCGTGCGCGCATCGATGTGGCCACCAAGCGTAGCACGGCCCCCCGGGACCTCCGGACTGGGTCGGACGTCCTGTCGGCGGCCGACCCGTGAGTCCCGCGGGGGCCGGCGGGCTACTCCTCGGCCTGGTAGCGACGCTCGCCGGTCCGCCGGTCCAGGAAGACCCTGGTCCGGAGCCGGCTCGTGGGGTCGACGAACACCTCATCCGTCGGCTCGAAGCGCGGCTCGAGCGGGCCGGGGGGCTCACCGCCGGCGGGCCCGGGGACGGCCGCCCTCGTGTCGTGGGCGTTCGAGCGGTAGCGCAGGCGCTCGAGCGCGGCCGACCCGATCAGGGCGAGGCCGATGAGGATCAGCGAGAGCGCGCCGATGAACGAGCCCCGGCCGCCGGCGGCCAGGATGACCAAGCCCCCGGCGATCGACACCAGCCCCGAGGCGACCAGGATGACGCGAGCGGTCCCGAGCATGTGTGCGCCCCGGTCTACTCGACGCTCGGAGTGGCGCTCGCGTCCGGGACCAGCACGACGGCCGTGCCGTAGGCCACGATCTCCGACATCGTCCCGCCGAGCTCGGACGAGTCGAAGCGCATCGACAGGACGCCGTTGGCCCCGACGAGCGTCGCGTTCTCGACCATCCGGTCGATCGCCTGGCGGCGGGTGTCCTCGAGCAGGGTCGTGTACTCGTGGATCTCGCCGCCGACGAGCGAACGCAGCCCGGCGGCGAGATTGCCGGCCAGACCTCGACTCCGGACGACCAGCCCGAAGACCTGGCCCTTGGTCTCAGCGACGCGCTGACCGGCGACGTACGGGGTGGTGGCGATGATCATCGGTCGTCTCCTGGTTCGCTGGGTGGGTCGCCGGTGTGGCCGGCATGATCCGGCCGGCCGATGGTCGCCCGACCCTCGGTCGATCGCCGTGCCGTGCAGGCGTCGCACGGGCACATGTCGCGCAGCGTGGCGAACGTGTAGTAGCCCGTGTGGTGTCCGTCACCCCAGGTCGGCGCGATCGCGTACTGGCCCACCAGCTGCATGTCGACAAGGCGGGTCTGTTCCGAGGTCAGCTTCGGTGCGGAGTCGAGCCAGCCCGGCAGACCGGCCTCGCCGCGGCAGAACGCACAGGGGCACAGCCAGCGAAGGGTCACGGCGTCGTACGACGGTCCGGTGGTCATCCCGCCAGTCGATCTCGAGCGTGCCCGCGGCGCGATCGGCGTGGATCCTGGCCGGCGCGGTCGCGGCGCCCGAGGTGGCGGCGATGCCGGAGCCCGAGGCTGGATCGTGGATGGTCACGCCTTGATTGTACCCACCGTTCGGTCCCGGTCCGCACCGCACCGAACGTCCTGGGGACGGGTCCGCGGGTCGCGGGTATGCTCCGGGGATGGCCCTCGTCATCGACCGCCTCGTCAAGCGGTTCGGTCCGGTCGTCGCCCTCGACGGGATGGACTTCCGGGTCGAGCGCGGCGCGATCTTCGGATTCCTCGGCGCGAACGGGGCGGGCAAGACCACCACGATCCGGATCGTCCTCGACCTGCTCAAGCCGGACGAAGGGACCACGACCTGGCTCGGCCGCCCGACCGACGAGCTTCCGCGCCGGACGTGGGGCTACCTCCCCGAGGAGCGCGGCCTGTACCCGAAGATGGCCGTCCTCGATCAGCTGGTCTTCTTCGCCGGCCTCTATGGCGTCGAGCGATCCGACGCGACCCGGACGGTGCGCGAATGGCTCGAGCGTCTGCGGATCCCATCGGCCGCCGATCGCCGGACCGACGAGCTGAGCAAGGGCAACCAGCAGAAGGTCCAGTTCATCGCCGCGATCGTCCACGACCCCGAGGTCCTGATCATGGACGAGCCGTTCAGCGGCCTCGACCCGGTCAACAGTTCGATCATGCGCGAGGCGTTCCTCGAGATGCGCGGGCGAGGAAAGACCCTCGTGTTCTCCACCCACCAGATGGAGACGGTCGAGGCGCTGTGCGAGTCGATCGTGATCGTCGACCGCGGCCGTGTCGTCGTGGGCGGAGCGGTTCGCGAGGTCAAGCGCGCGTCGGGACGCCAGGTCGTCCGGATCGCCCTCGACCAGGACGGGCGGGCGGACGGGCCCGACCATCTCGCCTGGCTCGATGGGTTCCAGGGCGCTCGGCTGACCCGGCCGGGCGCCGACTACGTCGAGCTGACCGTGCCCCGCGGGGTCGATCCGCAGGAGATCCTCCGGGCGGTGCTGGACCGAGGCGATCGGGTGGCTCGGTTCGAGATCGCCGACCCGTCGCTCGAGGAGATCTTCATCGAGCGTGTCGGGATCCGGCCCGGCGATCCCGACGACCTGGTGCTCACCCCGAGCGGCACCCCGGAGGCGGTCCCGTCATGAGCGGCGCCGGCCGGACCAGCCCCGGTCTTCGCAAGAACGGCGCCCTGATCGCCCGACGCGAATACCTCGACCGGGTCCGGACGCGGACCTTCCTGGCAGCCACGATGGTTCTCGTCGTCGTCGCCGTCGGCCTGGCGCTCGCCCCCATCGCCGTTCGCTACATCGACCGGAGCACGATCGTCCGGATCGGGATCGTCAGCGCCGAGCCGGACCTGCGGACGAAGTCGATCGAGGTCCTCGACGGCATCCTCAACAAGGTCCCCGACGGCAGCGACCCGGCCACCTGGCGGAAGCCGTACGCCTTCGTCGAGCTCGCCGACGCCGGCGCGGCCGCACGAGGCGTCGACGAAGGCGACCTCCGCGGCGTCCTGACCGTCTCCAGGGCGGCCGACCGGGGCCTCGACTTCACCTTCCGGACGTCGGGTGCATCCGACAGCACGATCAGCCAGGTGATGCAGTTCGCCTCGTTCGGCGTCGGCGTGCTGGATGCCGGTGCCCAGTTCCGCCCACCCAACTTCACGGTCGAGTCGACGACCGGAGCGACCGACGCCGGCCGCCCGATCGGCGCCCAGGCGACGGCCAGCCGAGCGGTCCTGTCGACGATCCTCATCATCCTCATCTTCATCACCCTGACGATCTACGGGATGTGGGTCGCGACGAGCGTCGCGGCCGAGAAGAGCACCCGGGTGATGGAGCTACTGATCAGCGCGGCGACCCCCCGCGAGCTGCTGGTCGGGAAGGTCGTCGGCGTGGGCGGCGCCGGGCTCACGCAGTACGTGGCGATCCTGCTGCCGGCCGCGATCGTCGTCCTTCTCCAGGAGCCGTTGTCGACGCTCCTGCTCGGCCCGGGGCCGGCTGGCGAGGCGCCGCTTCAGGGGTTGACGCTGCCGATCCTGGCGGCGTTCCTGATGTTCTTCGTCCTCGGCTTCGTGCTGTATGCCCTGCTCTATGCGGCCGCGGGCTCCCTCGTCAGCCGCCAGGAGGACGTCCAGCAGCTCGCCCTTCCGCTGAGCCTCATCTCGATGGCGAGCTACATCATCGCCGTAACGGGGATCGCCTCGGTCGGTTCGACGTTCATGATCGTCATGTCGTTCGTGCCGTTCTCGAGCCCGTTCGTGATGCTGTCGCGGATCCTGGTCGGACGGGTCGAACCATGGGAGATCCTGTTGTCGGCCGGGATCCTGGCGGCGTCGAGCGCGGTCGTCCTCGTCCTCGCCTCGCGGATCTACGCGACCGGTGTGCTGCTGTACGGGCAGCGCCCGGGCATCCGCGACTTCCTCCGCGCCGCTCGGACGGCGATCGGCTGACCGCCTTCAGTCGCCGAGGTCGAGCGGGAGTCGCTGGATGAGGGCCAGGATCGGCGTGGTGCCGGCCGGAGGCGTCGGACCCTCGGCCGGGTCGACCGAGCCGGTCCCCTCCGCCGTCGGCGCCCCGGCATCGCCGGCGGCCGACGGATCCGCTGGCACGAGCCGCCACAGACGGCTCCGGACGCCCGACAGGTATGGGCTGCGTCGATGCCGGCCGACGACCGCCGAGATGCCCTGGGCACTGGCCGCCGCATGGAGCGCTCGACCCTCGCCGCGGATCGCCGGGACGACGAGCACCGAGCTGCCGGCTTCGACCGTCCGCTCGAGGCGCTCGCGGCGCCGTTCGAGCGGTTCGGCCAGGAGCGGGACCCCGTCGAGGGCGACGAGGTCGAAGGCGAGGTACACGACGATCCCGCCGGGCCGGCCGGCGAGCCGATCGGCAAGGCCGGCCGCGTCCGTCCGACCGGCCGCGTCGACCACGACGAGCGAACCGTCGAGCACCGCGGCATGACCGCCCAGACGGCCGATGAGCCCACCGGTCCCGGTCAGCTCCGGAAGGACCCTGGCGCGATCGCGACCGCGCCGGTCGACGATCCGCACCGACCCCTCCCCACTGGACGGATCGACGTCCACGTAGGCGAAGGCACGCTCGCCGCCCCACCACGGCTCGAACAGGTCGTCCGCGTCGTCGAACGGCGTCTCGACCGTGCGGGCCAGCATGTGCCTCAGCGCCGCCGGCGGGCCGGGACGCTCGGGATCCATCCGGAAGCTCAGCTGGTCGCCGTCGGATGACGTCATCGCCCGCGATGGTACCGGCTAGACTCGCGGCCATGGCCAAGACGACCGTGCTCCGTGCCCCGCGACCCGACGATCTGTACGCGCTCCGCGTCGCGACCGGCCCCCGCGTGGCGCCCGACGGGAGCCGCGTGGTGTTCTCCCTGCAGACCGTCGCCCCGTCGAAGGACGGCTATCGACAGGCGCTTTGGTCGGTGCCGACCGACGGCTCGGCGGCGGCGCGCCAGCTGACGATCGGCGCCAAGCGCGACGGTCACCCGCGCTTCTCGCCGGACGGCCGGACGCTGGCGTTCGTGTCGGATCGCCGCCTCGCCGTCGAGGAGCTCCCAGGCGCGCCGGACGATCGGGAGGACGCCGGCCAGGTCCATCTCCTGCCGCTCGACGGGCCCGGGGAGGCGCGCCGCCTGACCGACCTTCCGCGCGGTGTCGACGGCTTCGCCTGGTCGCCCGACGGCCGTCACCTGGCGGTCCTCAGCTCGTCGCACGGGGCGACCCGCGAGGAGGACGCACGGCGACGCGGCATGGCCGGCGCGAAGCCCGCACCCGGCGATCCCCCGCGAGCGGACTACCACTACATCGACCGGCTCCGGGTCATGCTCAATGGTGCGGGCTTCACCTACGCCCGGCTCCCGCAGCTCTGGATCGTCGATGTGGCGACCGGCTCGGCGCGTCGTCTGACGGACGTGGTCGGTGGGGTCGAGCAGCCGGCCTGGTCCCCGGACGGGACCCGCATCGCGTACGCCGCCGATCCCGCTGCCGAGCGCGACATCCGCTGGCGGAGCGACGTCTTCGTCGTCGATGTCGCGACCGGCGCCCGGACACGGGTGACCGGCGGGCGCGGCTTCTTCGGCTCGCCGGCCTGGGCGCCCGACGGCCGGTCGTTGG
This sequence comes from uncultured Chloroflexia bacterium, assembly GCA_963744115.1. GTDB lineage: Bacteria > Chloroflexota > Limnocylindria > Limnocylindrales > CSP1-4 > Chersky-267. Next base: position 884,775 of record CAVUSI010000003.1, read on the forward strand.
CCGTTCTGGGCCACCGGTTCCCGGCCGCCGCGGGCAGTCGGAACGACATCTGGCTGTTCGCCGCCGACGGATCGGAGAGCGGTCCGCGGGGCGGTCGCGACCTGTCCGGTCGGCACGACCTGATGCCCGGCTCCTCGATGAACAGCGATCTCACGATCGGCGAGGAAGGCCATCTGGCGGTGACCGCCGACGGCGGCTCGATCCTGTTCACGGCCCCGATCGACGGCGCCTACGAGTTGTGGCGGATCGCCGTCGCCGACGGTGCGCTCGAGCGCCTGACCGATGGGCGCCACTACCTGTCGGGCTGGGATGCCGTGCCCGGTCGCACGAGCGGCTCCACTCGCCTGGCCGTCATCCGCTCCGCGCCGACCGCGCCCCCCGACGTCTACGTGCTCGACGTACCCGCGCGTCGGCTGACGAGACCGCTCGAGCTCCGGCGCCTGACCGAGATCAACGCAGCGGCGCTCGACGGGATCGCCCTCGCCGAGCCCGAGACCCGCTGGTCCACGGTCGACGGCCGCCCGGTCCAGGGTTGGCACGTGCCGGCGTCCGACGTCGCCCACCCCGGCCGTCGGCCGCGCCGCGCCGCGCCGCTCGTGCTCGAGATCCACGGCGGTCCGCACACGTTGTACGGCTGGTCCCCGTCATGGGAGTTCCAGTGCCTGGCGGGAGCCGGCATCGGGGTGTGGTACGCGAACCCGCGTGGCTCCGAGGGATACGGCCAGAAGTTCAACGCGGCGAACCACCGGGACTGGGGTCACGGCCCGACCCACGACGTGCTGGCGGGCGTCGAGGCGCTCATCGCGGAGGGTGTGGCCGACCCGGATCGGCTCGGGGTCACCGGTGGCTCGTACGGCGGCTACCTGACGAGCTGGATCGTCGGCCACGACCAGCGCTTCAAGGCCGCCATCACCTGCCGCTCTGTCAACGACCTGGTGAGCCAGATGATGACGGGCGACATCGCCGGTCCCGAGTTCGGTCGGTTGGAGTTCGGTGCGGCGCCGTGGGAGGACCCGGCGCTCTATCGCGACCTGTCACCGCTGACCTATGCCGAAGAGATCCGGACACCGCTGCTGATCCAGCACTCGGAGAAGGACCTCCGCACGCCGATCGGGCAGGGCGAGGAGCTGTTCACCGTCCTCCGCTCGCTCGGGCGACCGGTCCGGATGATGCGCGTCCCGGACGAGACCCACGAGCTGACCCGCTCCGGGACCCCGTTCCGCAGGGTCGAGAACCTGGTCCAGGTCGGAGCCTGGTTCCGTCACTACCTCGTCGAGGGCAAGGGCGGCCTGCCGCCGCTGCCCAAGGTCCGCGCGGGGAGGTAGCGGTCGCGCTTCGACCGGGTCCGCCGGTCGCTAGGATTCGCGGGTGACCCTTCCCCTCCTGCAGCGCCGGAGCACCGCCGCCGTGCTCGGCGGTCTCGGCTTCCTGCTCATCGGCTGGACCGGGCTGCTCGTCCCGTCGCTCATCCGCTCGGTCGAAGGCGGGTTCGGCCAGACGGATGCTGGGATCGGGCTGTTCTACTTCGTCGACGCCGTCGCGTACGTCACGGGCTCCCTCATCGGCGGATACGCCACAGAGCGGCTCGGTCGGCGGGCGGTCCTCTCCCTCGCCGCGGCGCTGGTCGGCGTCGGACTCCTGGCGATGGGGACGGTGCCGTCGTGGGCGCTGTTCCTGCTCGCCGCGCTGCCCCTCGGGCTCGGCTCGGGGGCGATCGACGGTGGCGTCAACGGGCTCTACATCGACCTCTATCCGACGTCGCGCGGGCAGGCGCTCAACCGCGTCCACCTGTTCTTCAGCCTCGGCGCCCTGACCTCACCGCTCATCGTCGGCCGGCTCGTCGACGCCGGGGTCCCGTGGCAGGCCGTGATCCTCGGGACCACGCTGGTGGCGTTCCCCCTGTCGATCCTGCTGGCGCTCTCCGGACTCCCGTCCGGCCGGCACCATCGACCGGAAGGAGCCGCATCGGCATCGATCGGCTACGCCCTTCCGTTGATCCTGCTGGCGGTCGCGATCGGCTGCTACGTGGCCTCGGAGATCGGGGTGTCGAGCTGGCTCGTGCGCTACCTCAGCGCGGCCCCGTTGAGCACCGCGACCGCTGCCCTGTCGCTGTTCTGGGCAGGCAACCTGCTCGGGCGCCTCGTCTCGGCTCGGTACGCCGATCGGTTCGACCATCTCCGCCTGGCCATCGCCTCGAGCCTCGTGGCGGCGTCGACGATCGTCGTCGCGCTGATCGCACCGTCGCTCGAGCTGTCGATCGCGCTGTTCGCTCTCGTCGGCTTCGCATCCGGACCCATCTATCCGTTGATCATGGCCATCGGCGGCGACCGGTTCCCGGACCGGTCGGCGGCCGTCAGCGGGTTCCTGGCCGGGACGGCGGTGATCGGCTCGATCGTCTATCCGCCGGTCATGGGCTTCATGTCGGTGACCGTCGGGTTGACCACAGCGATGCTCGGCTCGGCGCTGCTCGGGTACGTCAGCGCGGGCGCGCTCGTCCTGAGCGGTCGGACGGAGAGCGACCGAACGCCGTCCGGCTAGGTCGCCGCTCGCGTCGGCGGGCGCAGCGACACTCGGGGTGCAGCGACGCCCAGCGAGCGGCGACGCCCGGGGAGCGGTGTATCCTGACCGACCGATGACCACCATCCGGCATCCCGACAGCCTCACTCGCGAGCGCGCCCATGACCTGATCCGGGCGTTCGACGGGGGCGCCGGCTCGCTCGGCGGGCTGCTCGGGCGGGTCAGCCCGGTCGACCAGGTCGGCGTCGACGAGCGGGTCGACGCCCTGAAGAAGCGCTCGATCAAGAAGGCCTCGAAGCTGTGGGCCCTCGACCTGGCGATCCGGATGATCGACCTGACCACGCTCGAGGGGAAGGACACGCCCGGCAAGATCCGGGCGCTGTGCGTCAAGGCGATGCACCCGCAGCCCGGCGATCCGACGATCCCGCACGTCGCGGCGATCTGCGTCTACCCGGCGATGGTCGCCGAGGCCCGCGAGACGCTGGGTACGTCGGGGGTCCGCGTCGCCAGCGTCGCGACCGGGTTCCCGAGCGGCCAGACCTTCCTCGACATCAAGCTCGCCGAGACGCGCCAGGCGATCGAGGCCGGCGCCGACGAGGTCGACATGGTCATCGACCGCGGAGCGTTCCTCGCCGGCGACTACCTCACCGTGTTCGAGGAGATCGTCGCGGTCAAGGATGCCTGCGGCGAGACGCATCTCAAGGTCATCCTCGAGACGGGTGAGCTCGAGACCTATGACAACGTCCGCCGGGCCTCGATCCTGGCGATGGCCGCCGGTGCGGATTTCATCAAGACGTCGACCGGCAAGGTGACCCCGGCAGCCACCCTGCCGGTGACCCTGGTCATGCTCGAGGCGATCCGCGACTTCGAACGAGGAACGGGTCGGGCGGTCGGGATGAAGCCGGCCGGCGGGATCCGGACGGCCAAGGAGGCGATCCAGTACCTGGTCGTCCTGTACGAGACGCTCGGCCCGCGCTGGATGACGTCGGAACGGTTCCGCTTCGGCGCGTCCTCGCTGCTCAACGACGTCCTGATGCAGATCGAGAAGGAGCGGACCGGCCGCTACCAGGGGCCCGACCACTTCACGATCGACTGATCGCGGTCAGCGGCCCGCCAGACGAGCCGCACGATGCCACGGGATGACGAGGCGCTCGATGAGGCCGACGAGGAGCCACAGGGCGATGGTCATGACCGCCGTGACGAGGATCGCCCCGAAGACGAGGTCGGTCCGGAACAGGTTCTTCGACAGGACGATCCAGATGCCGAGGCCGTCGACCGCCCCGACCGCCTCGCCGAAGATCGCCGCGACGACCGCATAGGTCACGGCGATCCGCAGGCCCGTGAAGAACGACGGCAGCGCCCCCGGCAGGCGGAGCTTGAGGAGTTGCTGGTTCCGGCTCGCCCCCATCGAACGGAGGAGGTCCGTGGCGTCGCGACTCGCCATCGCCAGCCCGTCGAGCAAGGCGACCGTGATCGGGAAGAACGTGACCACGACGACGACGATGACCTTCGGAAGCAGGCCGATCCCGAACCACAGGACGAACAGCGGCGCAACGGCCACGATCGGGATCGTCTGCGACGCGATGAGGATGGGGTAGAGGGCGCGGCGGACCCACTCGGACCGGTCCATGGCCAGCGCAGCCGCGACGGCGAAGACGACCGACAGGCCGAACCCGACGACCGTCTCGCCCAGCGTGGTCAGGGCATGGCCGGCGGCGACCGCCCGGCTGTCCCACAGCGCGGTCAGGATCCGCGATGGGGCGGGCAGCGTCAGCGGATCGACACCGAGGACCCGACACGCGAGCTCCCAGGCAACGAGGATCAGCGCCACGAGCCCGACGGCCGGCCCGACCCGCGCCAGCGCGCCGTGCTCGGTGGCCGGCCCGAGTGGCCGATCGTCGCCGTCGGTCATGGCAGGAAGTCGTTCGTGAAGTAGGTCCCGAAGTCGGGTCGAGCCGAGAGCGGCTTCCCGTCCGGTCCGGCCAGCAGGCCCGTGTCGAACAGGAACCCCGAATAGTCCGTCCAGGTCTCCGCGGCCTGCCGACCGACCGCCCCCGGCGCCCCGTACAGCTGGTGCTCGGCCAGGTAGCGAGCCGAGTCGAGCGGCAGCGCCGGGTTCGCGTCGAACACTCCGGGGTTGGCCGCGATCAGCTTGGCGGCCGCGCCGTCCGGGTCGGTCGCCGCCTGCTCGAAGCCGGCGACCGTGGCGGCGAGGAATCGCCGTGCGACGTCGGGGTGGGCCGTCAGCCAGTCGTCGTTGCAGACGAGCACGACGGCGTAGGAGTCGGGCAGGCCGTAGTCGGTGAAGGCGAAGGTCTTGAGCTTGATCCCGCGTTCCTTCGCCTCGAGCGCCTCCCAGGCGGTGAAGGTGATCGTGAAGTCGGCCTTGCCGTTGTAGAGCGCCTCGTAGGCGGCCGTGTCGAGGGTCGCGACCTTGAACTTCCCGGTACCGCCGTCGTGCTTGATCACGGCCTGGAGCTCGGGGACCTCCTGGGGCAGGCCGAAGCCGGCGTAGAGCTTCCCGTCGAGGTCCTTCGGGCGGGTGACCGATCCGTCGTCGCGGGTCGCGATCTCGGTGGCCGTGTGCGCCAGGATGGCCATCACCGAGCGCTCCTTGGCGCCGGCCGCGATGGCGAATGTCGCGCCCTCCTGGGTGCTGATCCCGCACTCGGCCGCCCCGGACGACACGAGGATCTCGGGGCTCGTGGTGGCGTACGGGATCACCTGCAGGTCGATCGCCTGGTCTACATAGGTGCCGTCGGCCTGGGCCACGTAGAACCCCGTGTGGTTCGTGTTCGGGGTCCAGTCGAGGGCGAGTCGGACCGTGGCCGTCGCGGGCTTCGGTGTGGCCGGGGTCCCGGATGGAAGCTGCGTGGCAGCGGGCGAAGCGACGGGCGACGAAGCGGGCGTCGCGGCCGACCCGGGCGTCGCGGCCGACCCGGGCGCCGAGCACGCCGAGATGAGCATGCAGGCGACCGAGCCGATCGCGATCGCGGTGCGGAGCTGGCGATGATTCACGCTGGACCTGGACCTCCGACTCACACGAAGAACGCCGCTCCCGAAGTGGGGAACGGCGTCGAGTCGACGGACGGCCTGCTTCCTACACCGGTACGAGCCGGATCAGGTTCGGCGGGTCTGTGGCCTCGGCCACACTCTCAGCGCGTTCGCGCTCCCCGGAGGCGTATTCGGTTGTCGGGTGAGTCTACTCCGGGTTCACCGTGGTCGTGGGCCCCGGGAGCCCGTCGCACCGCCCGGGTCCGGACCGGGTCCTCCCGACGATGCGACTCGCCGCATCGGTCGTGACACGCACAGACGGCGATGCACCGAGCAGCATCACGGATCGACCGGGGCTCCGGACCGGCTCTTCCCGGCGATGCGACTCGCCGCATCGGCCGCCGCGAGCCCCGGTGCCATAATGCCGACGATGACGACCGAGACCGGGTCGACGACGACCGACATCGAGCCGACCACGACCACCCCGACGACGACCGGCCCACGGGCCCCCAACAGCTGGGGTCTCGGCGACGGCCAGGCGGTCCCGTGGGAGTACGCGCCGGCGCCGGAGTCGCGCGACATCGTCAAGCTGAAGCCGCGCTACGGCCTGTTCATCGGCGGCAAGGACGTCGCTGCCCAGGGCGGCGGCACGTTCGTGACGATCGACCCGTCGACCGAGCAGCCGCTGGCCGAGGTCGCCCGGGCGACCGAGGCGGACGTCGACAAGGCCGTCCGCTCGGCCCGCCGAGCGACCGGCAAGAGCTGGGGCGGGCTGCCCGGCCGGGAGCGGGCCAAGTACCTGTTCCGGATCGCCCGGATCCTCCAGGAGCGGAGCCGCGAGTTCGCCGTGCTCGAGAGCATGGACTCGGGCAAGCCGATCAAGGAGAGCCGCGACGTCGACATCCCGCTCGCCGCGGCGCACTTCTGGTACTACGCCGGCTGGGCGGACAAGCTCGAATACGCGTTCCCGGGCCGGATCGCCAAGCCGCGGGGCGTGGCCGCCCAGATCATCCCGTGGAACTTCCCGCTCCTGATGCTGGCCTGGAAGATCGCGCCGGCCCTGGCGGCCGGGAACACGGTCGTGCTCAAGCCGGCGAGCACGACGCCGCTCACCGCGCTGCTGTTCGCCGAGGTCTGCCGCCAGGCGGACCTGCCCGCAGGGGTCGTCAACATCCTGACCGGCCCCGGGGAGATCGGGATGGCCCTCGTCCGCCATGAGGGCGTCGACAAGGTCGCCTTCACGGGCTCGACCGAGGTCGGCAAGCTCATCGCCAAGGGCATCGCCGGCCAGGGCAAGGGCCTGACCCTGGAGCTCGGCGGCAAGGCGGCCAACATCGTCTTCGACGACGCACCCCTGGACCAGGCGGTCGAAGGCATCGTCAACGGGATCTACTTCAACCAGGGTGAGGTCTGCTGCGCCGGGTCGCGCCTGCTCGTCCAGGAGTCGATCGCGGGTCCGCTCATCGACAAGCTCAAGGACCGCCTAGCGACGATCCGCGTCGGCGACCCGCTCGACAAGAACACCGACGTCGGGGCGATCAACTCGAAGGCCCAGCTCGACAAGATCACCGAGCTCGTGGCGTCGGGCGTGGCCGAGGGCGCCGAGCTCTACCAGCCCGCCTGCGAGCTTCCCGACCGCGGCTTCTTCTTCCGCCCGACCCTGTTCACGAACGTCGCCCAGAGCCATCGGATCGCCCGCGAGGAGATCTTCGGGCCGGTCCTGTCGACCCTGACCTTCCGGACGCCGGAAGAGGCCATCGAGAAGGCGAACAACACTCCGTACGGCCTGTCGGCGGGCATCTGGACGGACAAGGGCAGCCGGATCCTGATGATGGCCCAGCGTCTCCGCGCCGGGGTGATCTGGGCGAACACGTTCAACAAGTTCGACCCGGCCAGCCCGTTCGGTGGCTACAAGGAGTCCGGTTACGGCCGCGAAGGCGGGCTCCACGGCCTGCTCGCCTACGTCCGGCTCGAGGATCGCTGAGATGCCGTCGGTCCATCTCGGCTCGAGCCCGACGGCCCGGATCGACGTCCGCAAGACCTACAAGCTGTACATCGGCGGAGCGTTCCCGCGGACCGAGTCCGGCCGGACCTACCCGGTGGCGACGCCGGGCGGCGACCCGCTCGCCAATGCCTGCCAGGCGTCGCGCAAGGACCTCCGCGATGCGGTCCGCGCAGCGCGCAAGGCGTTCGAACCGTGGGCCGCCCGGTCGGCGATGAACCGCGGCCAGATCCTGTACCGCGTCGCGGAGCTGATGGAGGGCCGGCGGGACCAGTTCGTCGCCGAGATCTCGGCGGGGGAGGGTCTCAACGCGGCCCGTGCCCGCGAGGCGGTCGACCGCGCGATCGATCGATGGGTCTGGTATGCGGGCTGGTCGGACAAGCTCGGCCAGGTCCTCGGAAGCTCCAACCCGGTCGCCGGCTCGTACTTCAACTTCACGATCCCCGAACCGACGGGCGTCGTCGGGATCGTCGCTCCCGAGCGCTCGTCCTTGCTCGGGCTGATCAGCCGCCTGGCTCCGGCCCTCGTCGGGGGCAACGTCGTCGTCGTCGTGGCGTCCGAGACACGGCCGCTCGCCGCCGTCACCCTGACCGAGGTCCTGGCCACGTCCGACGTGCCCGGTGGGGTGGTCAATCTCCTGACCGGCCGGAAGGCCGAGCTCGTCCCGGTCCTCGCGGCGCACGTCGACGTCGACGCCATCGACACATGGGGGATCGCCCCGGCCAGCCAGGCCGACGTCGAGAGCTCGGCGGCGGACAGCGTCAAGAGGGTCGCTCGGCGTCCCCGCGGGGTCGTCGACGAGCGCTTCGACTGGACCGACGACCGGGCGGCACAGCGCCCCGAATGGATCGCGGCCTTCCTCGAGATGAAGACGGTCTGGCATCCGATCGGCGCGTGACCCGACCGACCGCGACGTGACCGCGACCGGCAGTGTCGAGCGACGGACGTACGTCAAGGCGGACCCGCGCGCCGTCTGGGCCACCCTCCACGACCCGGCCGCCCAGGACGTGCTTTACCCGGAGCTGACCCTCGGGCCGCCCGCCCCGAGCTGGCCGGCCGCCGGCGCGACCCGGTCGGCCCGTCTCCGGCTCGGGTTGCTCCGGACGAGCGTTCGGCTGGAGAGCCTGGAGGCCCGCCCGGAGACCCGCTTCCGGACGATCCTGGTCGGCGACGGGATCCACCTCGAACGGTCGTGGGTGCTCGAACCCGGTGCCGGCGGTGGGACGCGCATCGTCGCCCGGGCGGACCTGTGGACGGTGGGCCGGTCGGTGGCGCTGCTCGTCCGGGTCGGGCGTGGATCGGCCGCCACGATCGTCGAGACGAACCTGCGCATCCTCAAGGAGATGGCCGAGGGCGGTCAACGCTGATGCCGCCCGCGGTCCTCGTGCTGCTGCTGACCGCGGCTGTCCTCCATGCCGGCTGGAACATCCTGCTCAAGACGGCCGACGACCCGCTACGAACGGCGGGGCGGGGGATGGTCGTCGGGTCGGCCGTGCTCATCCCGGCCGCGACCGTCGGGTGGCTCGTCACCGGTCGTCCGGCGATCCCCCCGGAGGCGTGGGCCATCGCGCTGGCCTCGGGCAGCCTCGAGGCGCTGTATTTCTCGCTGCTCTCGGCGGCCTACGCCCGCGGGGACCTGTCGCTGGTCTATCCGATCGCCCGGGGCACCGCTCCGGTGCTGGCGGTCGCGATCGGGATCCTCTTCCTCGGTGAGCGGCTCGGTCCCGTGGGCACCGTCGGCGTGGCGCTGTTGCTCGTCGGGATCCTGTCGCTCCAGCGGCCGTGGGCCGTCTTCCGCCGATCGTCGGAGCTGACGCCGAGGATGCGTCAGGCGGCCTGGCTGGCGGTCGCCACGGGCGTGACCATCGCGTCGTACTCGGCGGTCGACCTCAACGGGGCCCGGATCGTCGATCCGTGGTTGTACGTGGCGATGATCTGGGGGTTCACCGCCGCGATCCTGCTGATCGGCATCGCGGTCGTCGACCGGCGCGCCCGGGTGTCGGTGGGCCTGGCACTGGCCTCGGTGGCCGTCGCGACCGAGACCGACGGCGTCGCCATCCTCGACGACCCGACGGTGGGTCGGCCGGCCGCCGCCCCCGCCCGCGGGGGTGAGCGCGGATCCCTGCTCCGATCCGACGATTGGGGCCGCGCGGCGGTCGGTGGGCTGATCACCGTCGGGGCCTACCTGCTCGTGCTCGTCGCCTTCCGGTTCGCGCCGTTGACCGCCGTCGCCCCGGTCCGCGAGTCGGCCATCGTCCTCGTCTCGGGCTGGGGATCGTTCCGGCTCGGGGAGGCGGCCACCCGGCGCGCTGGTCTGGGTCGCTTGGCCGCGGCCGCCATGATCGTGGTCGGGGCGATCCTCCTCGCCGTGGAGGCGTAGCCCGCGGCTCGGGACGCTCAGGTGCTCGGCGGCGCCTCAGCGGGCACGGACGCGCGCCCGAAGAGCCGGCGTGAACGGCGGCCGCTGTTCACGAGTCCGACGCCGCCCAGGATGATCGCCGTCCCGATCAGCGTCCGCAGGTCGATCGTCTCGTTGAGGACGGCCACGCCCAGGACGATCCCGACGATCGGCATGACGTAGGTGATCAGCGACAGGCGGGTCGGTCCGAGCCGGTGGATGAGCCGGAAGTAGATCAGGTACGCGAGCGAGGACCCGAACACACCGAGCCAGATGACGGCGAACCAGGCCTGGCTGGTGGTCGGCAGCTGGACCGGCGACTCGAAGACCAGCATCAGGACGGTGATGATCACCAGCGCGATCCCGACCTGGAAGAACGCCGGGACGGTCGGATGGTGGCCGCGCATCCTGGCGCGGACGAAGACGTTTCCAGCCGCGTAGGAGACCGATGCACCGAGGATCGCCAGCTCGCCGAGCGTCGAGTCGCCACGACCGCCGCTCAGCCCGTGGCTCAGCAGGACGATGACGCCGGCGAAGCCGACGATCAGCCCGACCAGCCGGTCCACGGTGATCGCCTCGTCGGCGAGGACGAGCGACGCGATGACGATCGTGACCAGGGGCGTCGTCGCCTGGAGGATCGTCGCCAGCGACGAGTCGATGTACTGCTCGCCCCAGGTGATCAGGCTGAACGGGACGACGATGTTGAAGACGGCCATGACCACGAGCTTCCCGTAGGTCGACCGGTCGCGCGGGATCGGCGCCCGCGACAGCCGCAGCGCGACCGACAGGACGAGGACGCCGAAGAACAATCGCAGGGCGATCAGGGTGAACGGCTGGAGCGTCTGGACCCCGATCTTGATGAACAGGTAGCTGCTGCCCCAGAACAGCGAGATCAACCCGAACAGGAGCCAGTCGCGGGTCGTCGGTCGGGTCATCGCCGGATGATACCGAAGATTGGCCTACCGGGATAGTCCAATGTTGCGACCGGGGAAGAGCGCTCTCGGTGGACGTCCATGCCGGTACAACCGCCTCGAGCCGGGTCCGGTTGCATCGCGACGCGGGCTCGATCCCGGTCGCTACCATGCGTCCACGGGCCGACCGGCCGGTGAGGAGGAGTCGTGGATCCGCAGGCAGCCGCAGCAGCCGCCCTCGACCCGGTGACCCTGGCCGACGCCTTCGTCGCGGCGTTCCCCGAGGCGGACGCCGGCGACGAGCTCGACGTCGTCCGTGCCCCCGGCCGGGTGAATCTCATCGGCGAGCACACCGACTACAACGAGGGGCTCGTCCTTCCCGTGGCGATCGACCTCGAGCTCCGGATCGCGCGGCGCCCCCGATCGGACCGACGCGTCCGCCTCGCGCTCGCGGCGACCGGCGAGGTCGCCGAGCTCGACCTCGACCGGATCGGGCCCCCGAGCGGCGTCTGGCTCGACTACGTGGCCGGGACGGCCCTCGAGATGATCGCAGGCCGGCCTGCCGATCGTGGGCTTCGACGGCGTCCTGGCGAGCTCGATCCCACAGGCGTCCGGCCTGTCGTCGTCGGCGGCGCTCGAGCTGGCCGCAGCGTGGGCCCTGTCGCCGCCGACCGGTCCCGGAGCCGATCCGCTGACGCTGGCCCGGATCGCCCAGCGGGCGGAGAACCGCTATGTCGGCGTCCAGTGCGGGCTGATGGACCAGTTCGCGTCGGCGAGCGGCGTCGCCGGCTGCGCCGTCCTGCTCGACTGCCGGTCGCTCGAGCATCGCCCGGTGACACTGCCCGCCGACATCGTCCTCGTGGTCGCCCACACCGGCATGCCTCGGACGCTCGGGACGTCCGAGTACAACGCCCGCCGGGCGGACTGCGAGCGGGCGGTGGCCGCGATCGCGACCCGCGAACCGACGGTCCGTGCGCTCCGCGACGTGGATCGCCCGATGCTGGCCCGCTGCCGGGACCTCATGGACCCGATCGCCTACCGGCGGGCCGAGCACGTCGTCGACGAGAACGCCCGGGTCGTCGCGGTCGAGGCAGCCCTCGGCGCCGGCGACCTCGAACAGGTCGGTCGGCTGTTCGCGGCCAGCCACGCTTCGCTGCGCGACCTCTTCGAGGTGAGCTCGCCCGAGCTCGATGCGCTGGCCGAGCTCGCCTGGTCGACGCCCGGCGTCGTGGCCTCGCGGATGACCGGGGCCGGGTTCGGAGGATGCACCGTGTCGCTGGTCCGTCCGGACGCGGTCGGGGCGTTCCGGTCGCGGGTCGAGCGCGACTACCCGGCTCGGACGGGTCGCTCGCCGCGCGTCTGGGCCGTCCGGGCGACCGACGGGGCGGGCCTCGTCACCGACCGGGACGTCAGCCCTTGGTCGAGCCCAGGGTCAGGCCGCTGATGAACTGCTTCTGGGCGGCGAAGAACACGATCATCGTGGGCAGGGCCACGATGATCGCGCCGGCCGCGATGAGGTTGTTGTCGACGAAGAAGTTGCCCTTGAGGCTGTTGAGCGCGGAGGTGATCGGCATCCGCTCGCCGCTCTTCATCAGGATCAGCGCCCAGAAGAAGTCGTTGTAGATCCAGGTCGTCTCGAGCACGACCAGGGCCGCGAACGCCGGTCGGACCAGCGGCATGATGATCTTGCGGTAGATCTGGAACACGCCCGCGCCGTCGACCACCGCGGCCTCCGTCATCTCATGGGGCAGCGTCTTCATGTAGTTGCTGAGGACGAACGTGCAGAACCCGAGCTGGAACGCCACGTGGATCGCGATGACGCCGAAGAACTGGTCGTACCAGATGCCGTTGTCGCTCAGGGGCGCCGGCAGCGGCAGGAGGAGGTACAGCCGGAACAGGGGCGTGATGATGACCTGCTGGGGCAGCAGGTTGCCCGCCGTGAAGATCATCAGGAAGACCAGGTTGAACCGCCAGCTGAAGCGGGACAGGACGAACGCCGCCATCGAGGCGAGGAGCAGGGTCAGGAAGACCGCCGGCACCACCACGATCACCGTGTTCAAGAAGTACGACGGGAGCTGGCCGGTGGTGAATGCCTTGACGTAGTTGTCGAAGTTGTACGACCCGCCGATCGATGCGTATCCGAGCCTGGAGGTGTCGTCGTACGGTCGGAGCGACGTGTAGAACGCGTAGAGCAGTGGGAAGAGCCAGACCACGGCCATCGTGAACAGGAAGACGTGAAGGCCGATCCGGCTCCAGCGGATCCCCGTCTTCTTCTGGACCTGGACGGCGGCTACCTCGGAGCTCACGGCGGTCATCGGGACTCCTCGCGCAACGTCCGGCTGAGGTAGAGGATGATCGGGCCGACGGCGACCACGAGCAGCACGACGGCGATGGCCGAACCGAACCCGATCCGGCTCGCCTCGCCGATGATGTTGTTCGTGACCAGGACCGAGAGCAGCTCGAGTCCGTTGAGGCCGCGGTTGATGATGAAGGCGAGGTCGAACGCCCGGAGCGACTCGATGACCGTGATCACCAGGACCACGATGTTGATCGGCCGCATGACCGGGAACACGACCCGGAAGAACGTCTGGCTCTCCGTGGCGCCGTCGACTTTGGCGGCCTCACGGAGTGTCGGATCGACGCCCTTCAGTCCCGCGAGGTAAAGGATCATCACGTATCCCACCTGGCGCCAGCTCGCGAAGACGAGGATGGCCCACAGGTTCAGGCTGGAGTTCCCGAGCCAGTCGACGGGTTTCACCCCGAAGCCCGCCAGGACCCCGTTCACCAGCCCCTGGTCGGTCGACAGGAACAGCTGGGCGATGAACCCGATGATCGCCAGCGAGAGGACGACCGGCAGGTACAGGGCGCCCTGGTAGAACCGGGTGCCGCGGATCTCCTTGTCGAGGAGCACCGCGAAGAAGATCCCGAGCGGCGTCGCGATGAACAGGAAGACCCCGAGCCAGATCATGTTGTGGGTGATCGCCGGCCAGAACGGCGGATACGTCGTGACCAGCACGCGGTAGTTGTCGATCCCGACGAACTTGATCCGGTCGAGGCCGCCGATCCCGTTCCAGCTCGTGAACGACAGCACGATCGAGAACAGGGTCGGGATCCAGACCAGGAAGACGTGGACGAAGAGGGGGATCCCCAGCAGGAGGGCGAGGACCATCCAGTCGCGGCGGGTGAGGAGGCCGCGACCCTTCAGCCGCGGTGGAACGGGAGCAGCCCCGACCCCGTCCGGGGTCGGGGCTGCGGATCCGGCAACGTCAGACGTCACGGCGTTCGATCCGGTTCACCGGATCATTGTGCAGGAAGCGAGTCGTAGACGCCCTGGATCTTGGCCGTGTAGGCGGCCAGGTCCTGCGACGGGTTCTTGATGAAATCCTGCAGGAGTGCCTGCATGCCCTGCGCCCCGGCGAAGTCGGAGCGAGTGTCGCGGTCGAGGAACTGGGCGACGCCACCGGACGCCCCGATGATCTCGGCCATCTTGGTCTGCTGCGGGGTGAACGAGCTCGTGTCCGTCACCTTCGCTGCCGGGATCTGGCTGTGGTCCTTGCCGAGGAAGGCCAACTGTGCCTCAGGCGTCGCGAAGCACGCGAGCAGCGCCTTGTCGGCCGGGAGGTTCTTCGGAGCCTTGCTCAGGATCCACGCATCGACCGGGGCGTCGATCCCCATCTCGGAGTCGTACTGGGTCCCGAGGGTCGGGAACGGGAAGAAGTCGACGTCGGCCAGGTCCGCGGCCGGCACCTGCTGGGACGCGAACGTGCCCAGGAAGTACATCGCAGCCTTGTTGTTGGCCCACGTCTGGGCGCCTTCCTGCCAGGTCCGGCCGAGCGGGTCGGGCTGGGTGTAGGGCAGGAGCTCCGCCCACTTCTTGAACACCGCCTGGACCTTGGGATCCGTCCACTTCTGCTTGCCGGCCAGCAGGTCGGCATGGAACTGATACCCGTTCATGCGCATGTTGAGGATATCGAACGTGCCCATGGCCGGCCAGCCGTCCTTGTCGGCGAAGGCGAGCGGGATGAGGCCGTCGGCCTGGATCTTCTTGGCCAGGGTCACGAACTCGTCCCACGTCTTCGGGACGGTGTAGCCCTTCTCCTGGAAGAAGCTCTTCCGGTAGAGGACGACCCACGGATAGGAGACGATCGGCACCGCGTACTTCTTGCCGTCGTCACCCTGGGATGCCTTGGCCATGCCGTCCGTGTAGTTCGCGCCGATGGTCTGCCAGACGTCGTCGATCGCCGTCAGGAGGCTGTTTCGCGCCGGGAACCGGAGGCGCTCACCCGTGAACCACTTCACGATGTCCTCGGGCGTGGCCTGCATGAACGAGTTGAACTGGTCCTGGAAGTCGTTGTGGACCGAGGTCGAGACCGTTGCCTGGACCCCGGCCTTGTTGGTGCAGTAGTCGACCATCGCCTTGACGGACGACGCCGGTACCGTCTCGTGCTCGTTCGAACGGATCGTCGTCGTGCCGAGCGTGCCGGCAGTGGCCGGGCCCGAGGTGTACTTGGGGGGCACGGCCGGTGGGGCCGATGCGGCCGCTGCGCCTGATGCGGCCGCACCGGCGCTGGGCGTGCTGCCGGACGAGCTACACGCGGAGAACAGCATGAGGGCCACGGCTCCGAACGCGAGGCCCCTGAGCGCCAGGCTATGGCGCGGGGTGGATGCGACCATGATCTCCTCCTGTGCAGTGCCGACATCGTGGTCAGCGGCCAACAGAAACCGACACAACCAAACGGATTGTCCGGTCGCCACACCGCTCCTGTCAAGATGCGAGGGAAGGATTTCTTTGTTTCTTGCTCGGATTCGTTGACTTGTGTCGGTTCGGTGGTGCACTGTTGTCGCGACACGAACGGGCCGCCAGGTCGACGACCCGCCATTCGACAGGCGTCGAGGTCGACGACGATGAGACCCGCGTCGTGCACGAGCCGCGGAGGGATCACGTGCTAGCGCGCCAGCGCCAGGGGTACATCCTCGACCGGGTCCGGGAGGACGGCGGGGTCCGCGTCGCCGATCTCGTCCGTGAGCTCGGCGTGTCGGACATGACGATCCGGCGCGATCTGGAGCTGCTCCACGACCGCGGACTGATCGAGAAGGTCCACGGGGGCGCCACCGCACTCGACGGCAGTGCCCTCTTCGAGCCTGGGTTCGCGGCGAAGTCGGCCCTGCAGCAGAGCGAGAAGGACGCGATCGCGGACGCGGCCGTGGCCCTGGTCGAGCCGGGCACGGCCATCGGGATCTCAGCCGGGACGACCACCCACCGGATCGCCCGGCGGCTCGCCGACGTCGTGTCCCTGACCGTGGTGACGAACTCGCCGAGGGTCGCCGACGTCCTGCATGAGCTTGGCCGCTCGGACCAGACGATCATCCTGACCGGCGGCGTCCGGACGCCGTCGGATGCCCTGGTCGGGCCGTTCGCGGTCGCCGCCCTGCGGAGCGTCCATCTCGACCTCGTGTTCCTCGGCGTCCACGGCATGGATGAGCACTCGGGCTTCACCTCGCCGAACCTGAGCGAGGCGGAGACTGATCGTGCCTTGATCCAGTCGGGTCGTCGGCTCGTCGTGGTGGCCGATCATTCGAAGTGGGGGGTCGTCGGTCTGAGCTCGATCGCCCGACTCGATGAGGCCGACGTGCTCATCACCGACGACGGGCTCGACCGAGGCGCGCGGGAGGTCATCGCCGGTCGGGTGCGCCAGCTGATCGTCGTCGAACCGGATCGGAGCGACGCCCCGGGAGCTGTCCGACCGACCGCGGCGGACGCGCCGTTCGACGCGCCCGATGCCGCCGGCTCGTCGGTCGCGACGGGACTCCATGGCTGAGGCCGCCCCGACCAGCCCCGTCCCGGGCGACGACGAAGCCGACCTGGCGTCTCTGGTCGCCCAGCCCCACCGTCGCCACAACCCGCTGATCGACGAGTGGGTCCTCGTCTCGACGGGCCGGACCCAGCGACCATGGCAGGGCCGCCACGACCCTCGCCAGGCCGACGCCCGCCCCTCGTACGATCCGACGTGCTACCTGTGCCCGGGCAACACCCGGGCGAACGGTCGGACCAACCCGGTCTACGATCGGACGTTCGTCTTCGACAACGACTTTGCCGCGCTCGAGCCCGACTCCTTGGCGATCCGGGTCGAGGACGACCTCCTCGTCGCCGAGGGCGAGCCCGGGACCTGCCGGGTCATCTGCTTCTCACCGCGGCACGACCTGACGATGGCGCGGATGTCGCCCGAGGACGTGCGGGCGACCATCGACATGTGGGCGGACCAGTCGATCGAGCTCGCCGGCCGCTACCGCTGGGTCCAGGTCTTCGAGAATCGCGGCGAGACGATGGGCGCCTCGAACCCCCACCCTCACGGGCAGATCTGGGCAGGCACGGCTCTGCCGCGCGAGGCGGCGCGCGAGGACGAGGGACAGCGCCGTCGATTCGCGCTGAAGGGTCGACCGCTCCTGCTCGACTACGCCGTCCAGGAGCACGCCGGACCCGCGGGTCGTCGTCGAGAACGACGAGTGGCTCGTGGTCGTGCCGTTCTGGGCCGTCTGGCCGTTCGAGACCCTGGTCATCCCGAAGCGAGCGGTGAGCCGGCTGCCCGACCTCACCGATGTCCAGCGCGACGTGCTGGCGACCACCCTGATCGACCTCCTGAGCCGCTACGACAACCTCTTCCGCCAGCCCTTCCCGTACTCGATGGGCTGGCACCAGGCGCCGTCGATCGACGGCCCGGTCGACCACTGGCAGCTCCACGCCCACTTCTACCCGCCGCTGCTCCGGTCGGCCACCGTCCGGAAGTTCCTCGTCGGCTACGAGCTCCTCGCCGAGACCCAGCGCGACCTGAGCGCCGAGGACGCTGCGGCGCGCCTCCGGTCCGTCTCGCCGGTGCACTACATGCTCGAGCGCGATCCCGCCGCCGGCTGACCCGTCTACGATGACGGCCTCACGGACGGAGGGACCCGATGAAGCTGTGGGGCGGTCGGTTCAGCGAGGCGAGCGACGCTCGGATGGCCGAGTTCACCCGCTCGGTCGAGGTCGACTCCGCGCTGGCGCTCGACGACCTTGACGGATCCGTCGCCCACGTCCATGGGCTTGGCCGGGCGGGCCTGCTCACCGATGACGAGGTGTCCAGCCTGGTCGCGGGGCTCCAGGGCGTACGGTCCGAGGTCGTCGCCGGGACGCTCGCCTGGGACCCCGACCTCGAGGACGTCCATCTCAACCTCGAGGCGGCACTCGCGACCCGCATCGGACCGGTCGCCGGGAAGCTGCATACGGGTCGCTCGCGAAACGACCAGGTCGCGACCGACCTGCGGCTCTGGCTGCGCCGGACGATCGACGCGCTCGACGACGGGATGGTCCGGTTCGAGCGGGCGCTGGTCGGGCTGGCGGATCGCGACGGCGACGCCGTCCTGCCCGGGACCACCCACATCCAGCCCGCTCAGCCGATCCTGCTCGCCCATCACCTCCTCGCCTACGTCGAGATGGCGGAGCGCGACCGCGGCCGGCTGGCGGATTGCCGACGCCGCACCAACGTGTCCCCGCTCGGCTCGGGTGCGCTCGCCGGTGCCGGCTACCCGCTCGACCGTGAGGTGACCGCCCGCGAGCTCGGCTTCGACGGCGTCACCGCCAACTCGCTCGATGCCGTATCCGATCGCGACTTCGTGGTCGAATTCGTGGCCTCGGCGGCCCTCGCGATGGTCCACCTCAGCCGGTTCGCCGAGGAGCTGACCTGGTGGTCGAACCCGCGCTTCGGGTTCGTCCGCCTCGCGGACGCGTTCTCGACCGGCAGCTCGATGATGCCGAACAAGAAGAACCCGGACCCCGCCGAGCTCGTCCGCGGGCGAGCTGCCCGGGTCATCGGCTCGCTGACCGGGCTGTTGACGCTGCTCAAGGGTCTGCCCGCTCGCCTACCAGCGGGACCTGCAGGAGGACAAGCTGCCGTTGTTCGAGACCGCCGCCACGCTCGAGGCGTCGCTCGGGATCATGGCCGGGATCGTCGACACGCTGGCCATCGACCGCGACCGGATGCATGCCGCGGCGGAGGAGGGGTTCATCACCGCGACGGCCGTCGCCGATGCGCTGGTCCGGCGCGGGATGCCCTTCCGGGCGGCACATCACGTGGTCGGGACGCTCGTCTCGGCGGCAGAGCTGCGGGGCGTCCGGCTCTGGGACCTCGAGGACGACGCGTTCCGCGGGGCATTGGCGCAGGGCGGGGACGCCTCGGCGGTCGCGCTTGCCGCCGACCCGGCGATCGGGGACGAACTCCGGGCGGCGGCCGGGATCGACGGCGCCCTGGCGACGTGCGACGTGATCGGCGGGACGGCGCCGTCGCGGGTCGCGGACGCACTGGCCGCGGCGCACGCGCGTCTCGACCGGAACGTCGCCGCGGGCTGACCGCTTAGCCGTTTCGGGTGGGAGTCGCGCGTCGGCGCTCGAGGCCGACGCCGGGAGGCAGGCGCCCGTCCTCGAGCACCTGGCGGAGCGACGCCTCGGTGTTCGCGACGTGGACCAGTGCGGCGGCCTCGGCCAGGGCAGGGTCGCGGGCGACGAGCGCCCGGAGGATGTCCGCGTGCTGAGCGATCGTCCGGGCCGTCGAATCCGCCTCGAGGACGCCGCGCCATACGCGCGCGCGGAGCGTTCGGCTCGACAGGCCTCCGAGCATCGACGCCAGCGTCTCGTTGCCCGCGCTCGCGGCGACCATGGCGTGGAATTCCGTGTCGAACCGGAGGAGCTCGTCCTCCGAGTCCGCGGCCTGCATCGACGCAAGGCAGCTGCCGAGTGCCGTTAGGGTCTCCTGGTCGATCCGCAGGGCCGCCATCGCGGTCGCGGCTGGTTCGAGGATCCGCCGGACGCCGATCAGCTCGAGTGAGAACCCTTCCTGGAAGAGCTCGGCCGCGGCGCCGATGCCGGCAAGGAGCAGCTCCGGGCGGAGGCTCGTCACGAAGGTCCCGTCGCCCCGACGGACGTCGAGCACGCGGGTCGTAACGAGGGCACGGACGGCCTCCCGGACGGTGTTCCTGGACGCACCCAGCTCGGCGGCGAGCTCGGCCTCCGGCGGCAGTCGCGATCCGGGCACCAGCTCGCCCGAGGCGATCATGTCGCGGACCCGCTGGATCACGGCCTCGGTCAGCGGAGCGGACACTCGGTTCCTCCCTCGGATCGTCGAGTCTGCTTGATTTGACCACTAGACATCGGATGTCTTGGTGGCTATCGTACCTCCGCAGCGCCAGATGTGGAGGTCTTGTGCCCCAGACACCCGACGACTATCTCGGCCTCCGGCTTGGGTTGCGGCTGCTTCGGATCGGTCCGGTGCTGATCCTCCTGATCCTCGTCGCGGTGCTGGCGGTCCTGTCGCCGTTCTTCTTCACGACCCGCAATCTGGGCAACGTGATGGCCGCGACCGCCGCGATCGCCGTCCTGTCGATGGGCCAGTTGCTGGTCATCCTGACGCGCGGCATCGACCTGTCGGTCGGCTCCGTGCTGGCCCTCACGTCGGTCGTCGGCGCCCTCGTATTCTCGAGCATCGACTCCGGCGCCGTGGTGATCGTGGCGATGCTGGCGACCGGCCTTCTGGTCGGGGCGGTCAACGGGATCGTCTACGTCAAGGGTCGGCTGCCCCACCCGTTCGTGATCACCCTGGCGATGCTGAGCATCGCGCGCGGTCTGGCGTTGTGGCTGTCCGGCGGCCAACCGATCCGCGGGATGCCCCCGATCGTCGACGCGATCGGCGGCGGCACGATCGGCTGGTTCCCGGTCTCCGCTGTCCTCGTCCTGGGCATCGCCGTGGTCGTCTATGTCGGAACCACGCGGGTGGTCTGGGGTCGCTGGATCTACGCGGTCGGCGGGAACCCCGAGGCGGCGCGCCGCACCGGGATCCCTGTCAACAAGGTCCTCATCTCGGTCTACGTCCTGAGCGGGCTTGCCGCCGGCCGTGGCGGGGATCATCACGGCGGGACGGCTGAACGCCGGGTCGCCGACCTTCGGCGAGCTGGCTGAGCTGGATTCGATCGCCGCCGTCGTCATCGGCGGGGCCAGCTTCCTCGGCGGTCGGGGCAACGTGGTCAACGCGCTGGTCGGCGCGTTGATGATCGGGGTCATCCGGAACGGGATGAACCTGCTCGACGTCGACGCCTACTTCCAGCTCATCGTCATCGGCGTCGTCATCGTGCTGGCGGTCGAGGCGGACGTCCTGCGGGGGTACCTCGAGGAGCGGTTCCGCGTCGCCGAGGCGTCTCGAACATGACCGAGACGACTGGTCCCAGCGTCGCCCGCCCACACACCGGCAGGACCGGGCCGCCGGCGCTCGCCGTCCGCGGCGCGACCAAGCGGTTCGGAGCGGTGCTGGCCCTCGACGCGGTCGACCTCGAGATCTGGCGCGGCGAGATCCTCGCCCTGCTCGGGGACAACGGAGCGGGCAAGTCGACCCTGATCAAGTGCATCAGCGGCGTCCACCGTCTCGACGAGGGCGTCATCGAGATGGATGGTGAGCCGAAGGCCATCCACTCACCCGCCCAGGCGCGTGCGCTCGGGATCGAGACCGTCTACCAGGACCTGGCCCTGTTCGACAACCTCGCCTCCGGCCGCGAACTTCTACGCCGGACGCGAGCTGTCGGGACCGAGCTGGCTGCCCGCCGGCTTGCGCTTCCTTGATCGGAAGGCGATGACCGCTGAGACGGGCAAGCTCCTGGACCGGCTCGAGGTCGGACTTCCGAACCTGTCGAACCAGGTCGGCCTGCTGTCGGGCGGCCAGCGCCAGGCCGTGGCGGTCGCTCGAGCTGCGGCGTTCGCCTCGAACGTCGTGATCCTCGACGAGCCGACTGCTGCGCTCGGCGTGCGCGAGTCGCGCCGCGTGCTCGACCTGATCGCCCGGCTGCGGGAGGCGAACTACGCCGTGATCGTGATCTCGCATGCCCTCGACCACGTCATCGATATCGCCGACCGCGCGGTCGTCCTGCGACGCGGTCGCAAGGTCGGCGAGGAGGTCCCCACCCGCGAGAACCAGCAGCGGATCGTGTCGCTGATCGTCGGAGGTGAAGGTTGAGTCGATGAGCCGTCACGCCCGCGGCTGCGGCATGCATCGCGGGCCTACCCCACCAACCACCCGGCCACTCACGCAGGAGAAGCGAGGGATCATGTTCAAGAGGACAGCCGGTCTGCTCATCGCCGTCGGCCTCATCGTCGGCGCGTGCTCGAGCAGCTCAAGCTCGAGCGCGCCGGCGACCGCCGCCGCTCCCGCCAGCGTCGCCGCCCCGGCCAGTGCCGCAGTTCCCGCCAGCGCCGCGGCCGAGAAGACCAAGATCGGGTTCATCACGAAGTTCCCGGTCGACTTCTACGACACGATGGTCGACGCCTCCAAGACCTGGGCCAAGGACCACCCGGATGTCGACGTGGTCTACGCCCAGGGCAAGAGCGGGACCGATGACGAGGGCGAGATCGCGGCCATCGAGTCGATGATCACCCAGGGCGTCAAGGCCATCGCCATCACCCCCACCAGCCCGAACGTCCAGACGGCCCTCGACAAGGCCACGGCGGCCGGGATCAAGGTCGTCCTCATCGACAACGACATCCCGGATTGGACGGGCAAGTCGTCGGTCGTCGCCACCGACAACCTCGCCGGCGGCAAGCTCGCCGGGTCTTGGCTCAAGGACAACTTGCCGGCTGGCGGCAAGATCGCCGTCCTGAAGGGCCGGCTTGGCAACCCGTCGCTCGAGGATCGGGTGACGGGCATGCTCGCAACGCTCGGCACGGCGGCGACGGTCGTCGGCGAACAGCCCGGCCACGGACTGCGACGAGACCAAGGGGCTGAATGCGGCGGGTGACCTCCTGACCGCGAATCCGGACATCACCGCCATCTACTCCGCCTGCGGCCCGCCGGCCATCGGGGCGCTCCAGGCGATCAAGAACGCGGGGATCGCCGACGGCAAGATCACGGTCGTCGGATTCGACGCATCGCCGGATGAGATCAAGGCGATCCTGGCCGGCACCGAAGCGGCGTCCGTCGCCCAGTTCCCCGCCAAGATGGGTTCGCTCGGGCTCGAGACCGCCTGGAAGGCCGCCACGGGCCAGACCGTCGAGAAGAGTGTCGACACCGGGACCCAGATGGTGACCAAGGACAACGCAGCGACGTTCCAGTAAGCCGATCAGCGCAGGGCGGCGGCCGGGGCTCCTCCACGGCCGCCGCCCACCCATCGAACCCCGGACTAGGAGCCCACCCGTGCCCGTGACGATCACCGACGTGGTGACCCACGACATCCGTTTCCCGACGTCCCTGACGCTCGACGGGTCGGATGCGATGAACGGTCGTCCGGACTACTCGGCCGCCTACGTCGTGCTCCGGACCGATCATCCCGACGGCCTGGAGGGTCACGGTCTGACCTTCACGACCGGCCGCGGGAACGAGGTGTGCGTCGCGGCGATCGAGTCGCTCCGCGGCTTCGTCGTTGGTCGCACGCTCGAATCCCTGACCGAGGATCTCGGGGCGTTCTGGGCGTCGATCGCCGAGGACGAACAGCTCCGCTGGCTCGGACCCGAGAAGGGTGTGATCCACCTGGCGACCGCGGCGATCGTCAACGCCGTCTGGGACCTGTTCGCGAAGGTCGAGCGGAAGCCGCTCTGGAAGCTCCTCGTGGACATGACGCCCGAGGCGCTCGTGCGGTGCATCCCATTCCGCTACATCACCGATGCCCTCACCCCGGATGAGGCGCTCGAGCTGCTCCGGCGGAACGTCGCCACGAAAGGGGAGCGGGAGCGCGAGATGCGCGCGGACGGATTCCCCGCCTACACGACCTCGTCCGGTTGGCTCGGCTACTCGGACGACAAGGTCCGCCGACTCTGTCGTGATGGCGTCGCCGCCGGCTGGTCGCACTTCAAGCTCAAGGTCGGCCGCGACCTGGCGGACGACATCCGACGAGCCCGGATCGTGCGCGAGGAGATCGGGCCCGACCGCACCCTGATGGTCGACGCCAATCAGGTCTGGGACGTCGACCAGGCGATCGCCTGGATGATCGAGCTCGCCGAGTTCCGCCCGTGGTGGATCGAGGAACCGACGAACCCGGATGACATCCTCGGCCACGCCCGCATCGCTCGCGCCCTCGAGCCGTTCGGGATCGGCGTGGCGACGGGCGAGCACGGCCAGAACAGGGTCCTGTTCAAGCAGCTCCTCCAGGCCCGGGCGATCGGCTTCTGCCAGATCGACAGCTGTCGACTGGGCGGCGTCAACGAGATCCTGGCGGTCCTGCTCATGGCCGCGAAGTTCGGCGTGCCGGTCTGTCCGCACGCGGGCGGGGTCGGGCTATGCGAGTACGTCCAGCACCTCGCGATCTTCGATTACATCGCAGTCGGCGCGTCCCTCCGGGGCCGGGTCGTCGAGTACGTGGACCATCTCCACGAGCACTTCCTCGATCCGGTGGTCATTCGCAGCGGTCGCTACCAGGCACCGACCGCCCCCGGGTACTCGATCGAGATGAAGCCAGCGTCGCTGGCCGCCTACGCCTACCCCGACGGGGCTGCCTGGGTAGCGTTGCGCGCGACCGGCGTCGCCTGAGTTGACCGTCCTCGAGCAGATCGCCGCCAGCGGTCTGGTCCCGGTCGTCCGCATCGAGCGAGCCGCGGACGCTCCCGAGCTGGCCCGGACCCTCGCGGGCGCGGATCTGGCCTGCATCGAGATCACCTTCCGGACCGACGCCGCCGTTGACGCCATCCGGGCGATCCGGGCCGAGGTCCCCGACGTGCTTGTCGGCGCCGGGACCATCGTCACGCTCGACCAGCTGGACCGTGCCCTCGAAGCCGGGGCGCTGTTCATCGTCAGCCCAGGTCTGCAGGCTGACGTCGTGCGCCGCTGCCAGGCCCGGTCCGTGCCGGTCCTGCCCGGGGTGTATACACCGACCGAGATCCTTGCGGCCGTCGATCTCGGTGTGTCGGTCGCGAAGCTGTTCCCGGCCTCGGCCGCCGGTGGACCGGCCTACCTTCGCGCCCTGGCCGGACCGTTCCCGTCGGTCTCGTTCGTACCGACCGGCGGCATCGACCAGGCTGACGTCGAGGCCTATCTCCGCGTCCCGTCGGTCGTCGCGGTGGGCGGAAGCTGGATGGTCCGACCGGAGCTCCTCGCGGCGCGCGACTGGGCGACGGTCGGACGGCTGGCCGCGGAGGCGACCGCGGTCGTCCGGTCCGTGCGGACCGACGTCGCCAGATGACCCTCGAACTTCGGCCATCCTCGGAGGTGCGCTGGGACCTCGTCGCGCTCGGCGAGGTGATGCTTCGCCTCGACCCGGGCGAGGAGCGGATCCACACCGCGCGCCACTTCCGGGCCTGGGAAGGCGGTGGCGAATACAACGTCGCCCGCGGGCTGACGCGCTGCTTCGGGGCCGAGACGGCGATCGTCACCGCGCTCGCCGACAACCCGATCGGCAGACTCATCGAGGATCTCATCCGCCAGGGCGGCGTCGACCGATCGTACCTGCGCTGGGTCCCATCCGATGGCATCGGCCGCTCGGTCCGGAACGGCCTGAACTTCACCGAGCGGGGCTTCGGGGTCCGCGCCGCCATCGGCTGCTCTGATCGAGCGAACTCCGCTGCGTCCCAGCTCCGGCCCGGGGACGTGGACTGGGAGCGGATCCTGGCTCGGGACGGCGCCCGCTGGCTCCACACCGGCGGGATCTTCGCCGCCCTGTCCGACGGCACGCCGGACGTCGTCCTGGAGGCGATCCGGGCCGCCCATCGACATGGCACGATCGTGTCCTTCGACCTGAACTACCGCGACTCCCTGTGGCGTGGGCGCGGCGGGACCGAGGCGGCCCAGCGGGTGCTCGCCGGGATCGTCGGCGCGGTCGACGTCCTGATCGGCAACGAGGAGGACTTCGTCGCTGCGCTCGGACTCGAGGTCGAAGGGGTCGGCGGTACGTACGACCGGCTCGATCCCGACGCCTACGCCGCGCTGTTGAGCGCGACCGCCGACCGGTTCCCCAACCTCCAGGCCATCGGGGTGACCCTGCGCGTCGCCCGCACTGCCACCCGCAACGATTGGGGCGCGATGCTCTGGGCGGACGGGACGGTCCACCGTGCGACGATGCGAGCGGACCTCGACATCCTCGATCGGATCGGTGGCGGCGATTCGTTCGCCTCGGGCCTGATCCACGGCTTCCTGGCCGGTCATCCTGCGGGTCGGGCCGTCGAGTACGGGGCGGCGCACGGGGCCCTGGCGATGACGACACCGGGAGACACGTCGATGGTCACCCTGGCCGAGGTCGACGCGCTCATCGCCGGGGCCGGAGCCCGGGTCCGTCGATGAGCGGGCCTGCGGATCGTCCCGCCCTGGTCCTCGTGGCGCCGGACCAATTCGCCATCGAGCTACGTCCGCCCGTCGAGGCCGTCGCCGGCCAGGTCGCGGTCGATGTCGGCTGGGTCGGGTTGTGCGGCACCGACCTCCACATCGTCGAAGGGTCGCACCCGCGAGCGAGCTTCCCACTGGTCCTGGGGCACGAGCTCGTCGGCCGGGCGCGGACGGGCGCACCCGCCGACCGATTGGTTGTGGTCGATCCGCTCATCGCCTGTGGTCGGTGCGCGGCGTGCGTGCTCGGAGCGAGGCACGTCTGTGCGAACCTCCGGCTCATCGGGATCGACCGTGACGGAGGCCTTGGCGGCCGGGTGGTCGTCGATCCCGAACGGCTCCACGCGGTCCCGGACGGGCTCGATCCGGTCGTGGCGGCGCTCGCCGAGCCGCTGGCCGTGGCCGTCCACGCCACCCGACGGGCGGCGGTCGGTCGCGACGATCGCGTGGTCGTCATGGGTGCCGGGCCGATCGGGTTGTTGCTGGCACTGGCCGCTCGGCGGGCGGGCGCCGCGACCATCCTCATCGGCGAACCGGCGCCTGCCCGCCGGGCGATCGCCGCCGCCGTCGGCTTCGAGACCCTCGACATCGAGGATCCGGTCGCCGACCTCGCTCGACGGACCGACGGCTGGCTCGCCGACATCGCCTTCGATGCCGCTGCCGTGCCGGCGGTCGCCGCCCTGCTGCCTCGGCTGGTTCGACCGGCCGGACGGATCGGGTTGGTCGGGACCTATGGGCGCCCAGTGGAGCTGGACCTCCAGGCCGTCCTGTTCAGGGAGCTCACGATCGTCGGGAACCGCGTCTACGAGCCCGCGGACATCGACGCCGCGCTCGCGATCCTGGCCGACGACCCGGCGTCATTCCGACCACTCATCACCGAGGTCGTCGCCCTTGACGGCGCCCCGGCCGCGTTCGACCGCCTGCGGGCCGGCGACGGCGTCAAGTTCCTCGTCTCGACCGGCTCGGTCTGATGCTCGCCCTGGTCAAGACCGCGCGTGGCGACGGCAACGTCCGGCTCGAGGAGCGCCCGACCCCGATCCCGGGCCCGGGCTGGGTGTCGATCGCCGTCCGCTACGCGGGGATCTGCGGGACCGATCTTCACATCCTCCACGATCACTTCCCGTACTGGCCGCCCGTCGTCATGGGCCATGAGTTCTGTGGGACGATCGAGACCGTGGGTGACGGCGTCGATCCCACCCTGCGTGGCACCCGGGTCGTCTGCGAGCCCCACTCGTTGGCCTGCGGCACCTGCCACCTCTGCCGGCGCGGGTTCGCTGAGCTGTGCGCCGCCAAGCGTTCCCCGGGCTGGGGGATCGACGGGGCCTTCGCCGGGAGCGTGGCGATGCCCGCCCACCTCCTCCATCGCATCCCGGACGGGCTCCCGGATCGGGTCGCCGCCCTGACGGAGCCGATGGCCGTCACGGTCACCGCGCTGGCCCGCGGGCGGGTCGAGGCCGGGGACACCGTGGTCATCGTCGGCCCCGGACCGGTCGGGATCCTGTGCGCGATCGCGGTTCGGGCCATGGGCGCGGCGCATGTCCTCGTCGTCGGGCGGTCGGAGTCGGACCGCCTCCGGTTCGCAGCGACCCTCGGATTCGCGACCGCCACCGACGGCGCGGTCGACCTCGTCACCGAGCTGACCGCCGGACGGGGCGCCGACGTCGTCGTCGACGCGTCCGGGTCGGCGGAGGCGATCGCCACCGCGCTCACCCTCGTCCGCCGCCGCGGTCGGTTCGTCGCGATCGGGATGAGCGGCCGGGCGACCGTATCGGTCCCGTGGGACCTGGCCATCACCCGCGCCGTCGACATGACCTTCTCGATGAGCTCGAGCGGGTCGGCCTGGGACCCGGCGATCTCGATCCTCGCGCGGTCGGCGCCGGGCCTGGATGCGATGTCGACGGTGTTCCCGCTCCACGACTGGGAGGCGGCGTTCGCCGCCGTCGCCGATCGGACGGTCATCAAGGCTCTCGTCGACCCTCGCGCGGGCGTCGAAGGATGACGGATGGTCGACGGATCCTGATCACGGATTGCGACCATCCGACGGTCGAGGTCGAACGCGCGATCATCGAGGGAGCCGGGCTGGCGCTGGACGTCGCGACCTGCCGGACCGCCGAGGATGTCATCGCCGCAGCGACCGCGTCGGCGGCGGTCGGCCTCATCGTCCAGTACGCGCCGATCACCGGCGACGTGCTTCGCGCGCTGCCCGACTGTCGGGTCGTGGGGCGGTACGGCGTCGGACTCGACACGATCGACCTGGCGACGGCCGCCGAGCTCGACATCGCCGTGGTCAACGTGCCCGACTACTGCACCGACGAGGTCGCCGATCACGCCCTGGGCCTCATCCTGGCCCTGACCCGCGGGATCGTCCCCCTCGACCGCGGTGTCCGACAGGGCACGTGGGACTTCCGCCTGGCGGGTCGCGTGCGGCGAGCGTCGAGCCAGCGTCTCGGGATCATCGGGCTGGGCCGGATCGGGACCGCCCTGGCCACCCGCGCCGGCGCGCTCGGCTTCGACGTGGTCGGAACGGACCCTCGCGGCTCGGGCCGCTCCGACGTGATGCTGGTGGATCTCGAGACGCTGCTCCGCACGAGCGATGTCGTCAGCATCCACGCCCCGCTCGATGCCACGACCCGACACCTGATCGACGCCGAGGCGCTCGGGATGATGCGACCCACGGCGATCGTCATCAACACCAGTCGTGGCGGGCTGATCGATCAGGACGCCCTCCTCGATGCGCTGCGCTCCGAACGGATCGCCGGGGCCGGGCTCGACGTCCTCGAGCGCGAGCCGATCCCGTTCGATGACCCGCTGATCGGTCTCCCGAACGTCGTCCTGACCCCGCACGCGGCCTTCTACAGCGAGGAGTCGCTCGTGGAGATGAAGCGCAAGGTCAGCGAGCGGGTCCTGGCCGTCCTGAACGGGAGCCGTCGGTGATCGACGCGCACCAGCATTTCCTCGACCCCGGGCGGGTCGACTACCCGTGGATGACCGGCCCATACGAGCGACTCCACCGGACCTTCCTCCCAGGCGATCTGTCGCCGGCCCTCGACGCCGCCGGTGTCGACCGGGCGATCGCCGTCCAGGCGTGCAACGACCTGGACGAGACGCACATGCTCCTGGACATCGCCGCCAGCGACCCGCGGTCGGCCGGCGTCGTCGGCTGGGTCGACCTGACCGATCCTGCGATCGGCGACGTCCTGGCGGAGCTCCGGGGGCGACCCGGGGGTGACCGTCTGGTCGGGATCCGCCACCTCGTCCATGACGAGCCGGACCCGGAGTGGCTGCTCCGGCCCGATGTCGGCCGAGGTCTCGCCGCGATGGCCGAGGCCGGGCTCGTCTTCGACCTGCTCGTGCGCGGGCGCGAGCTGCCGGCCGCGTCTGTCGTCGTCGACCGGCATCCGGATCTCCACTTCGTGGTCGACCACCTGGCCAAGCCGCCCATCGTGTCGGGCGCGATCGAGCCGTGGGCGTCCCTGCTTCGTCCACTGGCCGGCCGCGACCATGTCGCCGCCAAGCTGTCCGGCCTGGTCACCGAGGCCGACTGGGGGCGATGGTCGGACGCGGATCTTGCGCCGTACATCGACCGGGCACTCGAGATGTTCGGGCCGGACCGTCTGATGTTCGGCTCGGACTGGCCGGTCTGCCTCCTCGCCACGACGTACGACCGGGTGGTCCGGTCGGTCGTGGACGCGCTGGGCGATCTGTCCCCGCCTGAACGTGCGACGATCCTCGGGGGGACCGCGACCCGCGTCTACGGCCTGACCTGAGGAGACCCGCCGCGATGCCTGCCACCGAACGATTCCTGGTCACCGGCGCCCTCGGCTGCATCGGCGCCTGGACCGTTCGCGAGCTCGTCCGGGAGGGGACGCCCGTCGTGGCGTTCGACCTGGCGGCCGACCCGCGCCGGCTGCGGCTGATCATGTCGCCCGCCGAGCTCGACTCGGTGACGTTCGCGACGGGCGACATCGCCGAGGCTGTCGACGATCCCGGACCTGCTCGACGAGCATGGGATCACCCACATCGTCCATCTCGCCGCGCTCCAGATCCCGTTCTGCCGGGCGGACCCGCCGCTCGGTGCGCGGGTCAATGTCGTCGGGACGGTCAACGTCTTCGAGGCCGCGCGCCGTCGCCTCGACCAGGTCCGCGGCCTCGCCTACGCGAGCTCGATCGCCGTCTTCGACGCGGCGGACGCCGACACGAAGACCGGCTACGTCTCCGACGGCGACGCCGGTCACCCGACGACCCACTACGGCGTCTACAAGCAGGCCAACGAAGGGAGCGCCCGGATCTACTGGCAGGAGGGCGGGCTGGCGAGCGTCGGCCTCCGCCCGATGACGGTGTTCGGCGTGGGTCGCGACCAGGGCCTGACGAGTGCCCCGACTCGGGCGGTCGTCGCGGCGCTCCTCGGCCGGCCGTTCGAGATCGGGTTCAGCGGTCGGAGCCTGTTCCAGTACACCGCCGACGTCGGGCGCTCCTTCGTCATGGCCGCGCGGCGGCGGCCTCGACGGTGCGCGGATCTTCAACCTCGGTGGGTCGAACGCCGCCATCGCCGACGTCGTCGCCGCGATCGAGACGGCGGTTCCGGAGGCGGCAGGTCTCATCCGTGTCACGGGCGACCCGCTGCCGTTCCCGGATCTGATCGATGCGTCCGGAGCGGACGCGCTCGGGTCGCTGCCGGTCACCCCGATCGGGTCGGCGATCGCCGAGACGGTCGACCTGTTGCGCGGGCTCCGGGCCGACGGCCGGCTGGACCCGCTTGAGCACGGCCTGCCGGCTGCCTGAAGCCGCCGGCGCGGCTTCCGGCTACTCGAAGTAGCCCGACAAGTCAAGGATGAGGTCCGTCCTCTGGCCGGCCGAGCCCTTGTACACGAAGGCGCTGTTGCCCGACGGATTCAGTGGCGCGACGATGCCGTTCGCCATCGTGTCGCCCTTGACGAAGTTGATCGTCGAGGTCGGCGGATTCGTGGTCGCGAACGGCGTGGCCGACACGAAGCCACCCGCGGTCTGGCCGGTGACAGTGAGGTTGCCGATCACGGCGTGCGCGGTCGCCGGCACGCCCCAGTGGCCGGCGATCGGAAGCGTCTTCGGGGAGCCCGAGCTGAACGTACCGTGGATGCCGGACAGGACGGCCGATGAGCGGCTGTCCATGATCCGCGACGGCGCCATCGGGACGAACCGGAGACCGGCCGTCCCAGGCTCGAAGTAGCCCGTGATGTCGAGCAGGATGTTCGCTTTCCCGCCCGCCGCGGCCTTGTACACGATCGATAGCGCGTGGCTCGCGTCGAGCGGAGCGAACACGCCGTTCGCCCGGGTCACTGCTGCCGGGAAGTTGATCGTCGAGGTGGACGGGGTGTTGGTGAGGTCCTTGGTGACGGCCGCATAGCCGGCCTTGGTCGGGCTGACGACCGTGAGGTTGCCGGTGATGGCGATGGCCGTCGTCGGGATCCCCGGCGTCGAGCCGCCGATGACGAGCGTCCGGGCGACGTTCGCGCTGAACGGTCCGGACAGGCCGACGCCATGCCGGGTGTCGAGCGCGCGGACGGGGCCGACGGTGCTGAACGTCGCTCCGCTGTCGTCGGCCAGGAAGTAGCCGGTCACGTCGAACACGAGCCCGGTCTTCTTGCCGGATGCGCCCTTGTACACGGCCGACAAGGTGCCGGTCGCCGAGAGCGGGATCGTCACGTTGTTCGCCCGCGTCTGGCCGAGCGGGAAGTTGATCGTGGAGGACGGTGGGTTGGTCGTCGGGTTGACGGTCACCGCGACGAACCCGGCCGCGGTCTGGCCGGTGACCGTCAGGTTGCCGGTGACGGCGACCGCATCCGGATCGATGCCGCCCACGCCGGCGACCGGCCACGTCCGCGAGGTGTTCGCGGTGAAGGCGCCGTTCAGCCCGACGTTGTGCCGGGTGTCGAGGACACGGACCGCGGCGATCGGGACGTACGTCGTGCCGGCCGTCTGGAGGCGGGTCACCTTGGTGGCCCAGCCGGGCGCGCCAGCCGAGAACTCGTTCGCATCCCAGGCCTGGTTCGGGACCTGGGGATCCTGGGCGATCCCGACATAGTCACCCCACCGGGACCCAGGGTAGGGACCGGTCCCGGCGCCGAGAACCTCGGGGGCGCTGATGGAGCCCGGGGCGTCACCCGGGACCTGGTGAGCCGAGTACGAGGATGGGAAGTCGCCGGCGGTCGACGACGACCGCGTCCATCCGATGTGGAGCGTCCCGTTGCCGGTCAGCCCCACCCCGCCCATGTAGTCGTCCTTACCCGACTCGCCGATGAGGAAGTCCTGGGTCAGGCTTGGCTCATGCGTCGCGTCGGCGCCCGTCGTGTCGAGTTCGGTCACGCGGACGCAGTCCTGGCCCGAGCAAGGGTAGGTCGAGACGTAGACCAGTCTGTTTCCCTGCCACACGGCATCGGTCGGACGCAGGTCGACCGCCTCCGCGATGTCGCCGCCTGGCTGGGTCGGTTCGGGCGGATCTGTGAATCCGGAGACGACGTCGTCTGCGGTGAGATTCCAGAATGCATCGATCACGAGCGTGTTCTTGACGACCGATCCGACGGTCGTGAGATAGAACGCGCTCAGACTCCCAGGGAGACCATCGTCGAGTCCGACGATGGTCTGCATCGTGGCGCTCGTGGCCGGAACCTGGACGGCCGCTCGCGGCGTGAACAGCAGGGGCGAGATGAGTTCCTTGAGTGCTGCCCCGTTGCGATCGAGCACATCCGTCCAGTCGGCATACAGGACGTCACCGCCAGCGAACGTAAGGTTCTGGACGCAGTCCGTCCCGGCGGCCATGTCGAAGACGTTGCTCGTGAACGCGACCTTGTCGGTCGAAGTCCCAGGTGCCGGATAATCCGGCAGCTTGTCGTTGAAGGTGATGTAGCTCGTGTCCCAGGTACCTGTCGGATCGGTGGTGCGGGAGACGGCGAAGTCGATATATCCCGTCCCGAACAGGTTGCCACCGCTCTGGTCGCAGTCCCAGCTCACCTCGGTCGCCAACCACCGGCCGTGCAGACTGTCGTAGATGACGTGTGGGTCAGAGTCGAACGTCACCGGGTTGGTCGGCAATCCGAAGAAATCAGGAAGACTGACCGAACCGAGATCGACCCCTTGGCGATCCGTGAACTTGAGTTCGAGGTTCACGGCTTGGACCACGTGCTCCGGCCCGACCGCGACCCACGGGTCAGGTGGCTCGCCGTTGGTGGGACCGCTCGCCATCGCCAGACCCGGGAAGCTGCTCTGTGCTGCGGCAGGATCTCCATTCGTAGTGGCGTCCGTCGGCGGAGGGGGACCCACGAGCTTGGGGGTCCGGTTCGGCTTGCTGCCGGAGGCCGTGCCGGATAGACCGAGGCGCGGCAGGGTCGCCACCGGCCGCTTCGCCGGCTTCTTCGTAGCTAGGCGCCTGACGTTGACCGAGTGCCGAGATTGCGCTGTTCGGTCGGTCAGCTTCAGTTGGGACCCGAGCTCCTTCTTGGCGACCGCCGGCCGAATCGAGCCGGTTCGAAGGTTCCCGGATTGCGCCGCAGCGGCGCCACTGCTCAGAGACGCCACGAGGACCAGGGCGACGGCCAACGAGGCGCCGGACCGGAGCGAGCGACCTGGAGCCATCGGTGATCCCCTCCACCAGGTCGCCCGACGCGGATCATCGGCCGCGATCGCTACGACCTCGCGACGGTAACACGCCCCCATCGGTTGTCCATGGACGATCCTGCAAGGTGCACGCGAACCCGCTCCAGGGCTCCTCGGCGCCGCATCGGCGCGCTACAGTCCGCCCATGACGATGTCGCCCGAGACGATCCGCGCGGCGCCGAAGGTGCTGCTCCACGACCACCTCGACGGTGGCCTGCGGCCGAGGACGATCGTCGAGCTGGCGGCCGAGACCGGCTATGCCGGCCTGCCGACCGCCGACGCGGACGAGCTCGCCGCCTGGATCCGACGCGGAGCGGACCGCAAGTCGCTCGAGCTGTACCTGGAGACGTTCGCGCACACGGTCGGGGTCATGCAGACCGCTCCGGCGATCAGCCGGGTCGCGGCCGAGTGCGCCGAGGACCTCGCCGCCGACGGCGTCGTGTATGCCGAGGTGCGCTACGCCCCGGAGCTCTCGACGGCCGGCGGCCTCACCCTGGACCAGGTCGTCGATGCCACGACCCACGGGTTCCGGGTCGGGATGGAGCGGGCGGCAGCGGCCGGGCGGACCATCATCGTCCGGTCGCTCGCGACCGCGATGCGCCAGGAGGATCGGGCGCTCGAGATCGCCGAGCTGGCTCTCCGCCATCGCGACGACGGGGTCGTCGGCTTCGACATCGCCGGACCGGAGGCAGGGTTCCCGCCGGGTCGCTTCGCGGACGCCTTCCAGCGGCTCGTCCACGCGAGCTTCCACCTCACCCTGCACGCCGGTGAGGGCTACGGCCTTCCGTCGATCCGCGAGGCGCTCGACCTCGGAGCCGAGCGGCTCGGGCATGGCGTCCGGATCGTCGACGACATCGAGCTCGATCGTGACGGCCGCGCCCATCTGGGCCGGCTGGCGGCCTACGTCCGGGATCGGCGGATCCCGCTCGAGCTGTGCCCCACCTCGAACGTCCACACCGGCCTGGCCGGGTCGGTCGCCGATCACCCGATCGACCTCCTCCGTCGGCTCCGGTTCCGGATCACGGTCAACACGGACAACCGCCTGATGAGCGACGTCACCCTGTCGAGCGAGTTCGCCGCCCTCGACGCGGCGTTCGGGATCGGCCTCGGCGAGATGGAGTGGCTGACCCTGAACGCGATGAAGTCCGCGTTCCTGCCGTTCGACGAGCGCCTCCGGCTGATCGACGAGGTGATCAAGCCGGGCTACGCCCGACTGCGGCGCGAGGCGGCCGGATGATCGTCCGGACCTGGCGTGGCGCGACCCGGGCAGCGGACGCGACCGCCTACGTCGAGTACCTGATGCGGACCGGGATCCCCGAATACGAGGCGACGCCGGGCAACCTCGGGACGCTCCTCCTCCACCGGACGGCCGGCGACCGCGAGGAGTACCTCATCCTGTCGTGGTGGACGTCGATCGACGACGTCCACGGGTTCGCCGGCCCGGACATCGCGACGGCGGTGTTCTACCCCGAGGACGATCGCTTCCTCGTCGACCGCGACCTCGAGGCCTTCCATTGGGAGGTCGGCCATTCGAGCGTCGGGCCGGAGCGACCCTAGGCGCTGGTCGCCCCGGCGGCCTCCTCGATCGTCGTCGGGAGCGAGTCGAGGAGTGGATCCGTCCACGTCCAGGCGGCGCCGTGGTGCTTGCCGACGGCGCCGTGACGGGCGGCCTCGACCCGCAGCGGCAGGCCGAAGATCTCGATGAACCCGACGGCCGCCGCGTGGTCGAAGGCGTCGCCCTCGTCGTACGTCGCCAGGCTCTTGTCGTACAGCGACAGCGGCGAGCGCCGCCCGACGACGATCGCGGAGCCGTGGTCCAGCCGGATCCGGGCATCCCCGCTGACGACGCGCTGGGACGAGGCCACGTAGCCGCGCAGGTCGCGGTGAAGGGCGCTGAACCACAGGCCGTCGTAGGTCAGCTGGGCGAGCTCGTCGGCGACGAGGCGGTCGAACCGGAGGGTGTCCTTGGACAGCGTCAGGCCCTCGAGCGCCCGATGGGCGGCGTGGAGGATCGTCGCCGCCGGCGCCTCGTAGATCTCGCGGCTCTTGATCCCCACCAGGCGATCCTCGACATGGTCGATCCGTCCGACGCCATGGGCGCCCCCGAGCGTGTGGAGGCGCTCGATGAGCTCGACGGGCGCCAGTCGATCGCCGTCGAGGGCGACCGGGATGCCGCCCTCGAACGCGACGGTCACCTCGACCGGGTCGGGCGCGGCGCTCGGCGCGACGGTCCACTCGTAGGCGTCGGCGGGCGGGGCGACCCAGGGGTCCTCGAGGACGCCGGTCTCGCACGAGCGGCCCCACAGGTTGACGTCGATCGAGTACGGCGAGCTCTTGGTGATCGGGATCTCGATCCCGCGCTCGTTGGCGTAGTCGATCTCCTGGTCCCGGGACAGGCCCATCCCGACCCGCATCGGGGCGATGACCTCGAGGCCCGGGTCCAGGGCATGGACGGCGACGTCGAAGCGGACCTGGTCGTTGCCCTTGCCCGTGCAGCCGTGGGCGACCGCGTCGGCACCCTCGCGCGCCGCCACCTCGACCAGGAGCTGGGCGATGAGCGGGCGGGCGAGCGCGGTCGCCAGCGGATACGCCCCCTGGTACAAGGCGTTCGCCTGGAGATGCGGCCAGACGAAGTCGGTGGTGAACCGCTCGCGGGCGTCGATGACATAGGCCTTGCTCGCCCCGGCGCTCATCGCCCGTCGCTCGACGCCCGCCCGGAGCGACCCGCCGCCGACGTCGATGGTCAGCGTGACCACCTCGACGCCGAACTGCTCGCGCAGCCAGGCGACGGCGACCGACGTGTCGAGCCCGCCCGAGTAGGCGAGGACGACCTTGTTCATGACAGCGCCTCCGACGATGCGACGGACTGGGCCTCGATCGCCCGGAACCGCTCGAGCCAGCGCTCGAGCCGAGCCTCATCGGCGAACAGGACGAGGAGGGTATTGTCCCCGGCCAGGGTGCCCTCCTGCTCGGTCAGCGAGGAATCGTCGATCGCCTGGGCGATGGTCGACGCGGTACCGGGCGTCGCCACGAGGAGCAGGATCAAGCCGCTCCGCCCGACCGACACGGGGATGTCGGCGAGGATCCGGCGGAGCTTGTCGTCCGACCGCGGCGGGCGGACCGCGAGGTCCTCCGACGCCACGTAGACGTGGCGATCGCCGCGCGGGATCTTGACCAGCCCGAGCTCGGCGATGTCGCGCGAGACCGTGGCCTGGGTCACCAGGTAGCCGCGCCGGCCGAGCTGCTCCGCGAGCTCGCCCTGGCTCCCGATCGGCAAGCGGGCGACCAGCTCGCGGATCGCCCGCTGGCGATCGACCCGGGTCCCGCTCGAGGTGCCGTTGCGCATCGTGGCCTCCTCAGACCGCCCCGACCCGGGGCGAGCGGCTGGCCGTCAGACGCGTCCCGAAGGTCGGGTCGTCGAGGGCGCGGGCGAGGGCCTCGGGGGCCGAAGCGTCGGCGATGATCGCCTCGGCGCCGTCCCAGCCGAGTGCCAGCAGCGCGGCCCGGATCTTCGGGACCATCCCGCCGGCGATCGTGCCGTTGTCGATGAGCGCCTCGGCTTCCCCCGCGGTCAGGCTGTCGAGCCGCCGGCCGTCCGCGTCTCGGACGCCGTCGACGTCAGTCAGCAGGACGAGCTGGCGGGCCCCGA
This sequence comes from uncultured Chloroflexia bacterium, assembly GCA_963744115.1. Lineage (GTDB taxonomy): Bacteria > Chloroflexota > Limnocylindria > Limnocylindrales > CSP1-4 > Chersky-267. Next base: position 922,186 of record CAVUSI010000003.1, read on the forward strand.
GTCCACCCGCGATGCCGGCGGCGACATCGTCGGCGTTGACGTTGCAAACGATCCCGTCCTCGTCCCGGGCGAGCGGGGCGACGACCGGGACCTGCCCGCCCACGAGGAGCGAGTCGATCAGGTCGCGCCGCAGGCCGACCACGTGGGCCACCAGACCCATCCCCGGGACGCGCTCCGCGACGAGCATCCCGCCGTCGACGCCCGACAGGCCGACCGCATCGACGCCCAGGTCGCGCAGGCCGGCCACGAGCTCGCTGTTGACGACGCCGCGCAGGACCGCGGCGGCGACCTCGAGCGACGCCGCGTCGGTCACCCGCAGGCCGCCCTCGAACGTCGACGGGACACCCAATCGGTCGAGCCATTCGGTGATCCGCTTGCCCCCGCCGTGGACGAGCACGACCGGACGGCGTCGGGCGACCGCCGCGACCTCGCCGAGCACCTGGCGCTGGTCGGCGATCGTCGTCCCCCCGAGCTTGACGACGAGGACCTCGCTCACGTCGTGTACTCCGCGTTCTCGATCACATAGGCCTCGGTCAGGTCGCAACCGAATGCTTCGCCGGTCCCGTCACCGATGCCCAGATCGAGGCGGACGAGCAGCTCGGGGGCGTCCATCGCCGCTCGGGCTCCGGCGCGATCGAACGTGATCGGACCGCCGGCCGGTCCGTCGAACACGAGGTAGCCGGAGATCGCGACGCGAAGGCGATCGGGATCGACCGCGGCCGGTCCGCCTGCACGCCGACGCGCATCGGCCGTGGTCAGGCCGCCCGCCTCGAGGACGAGCGCGTCGGCCAGCCTGGCGTTGCCGGCCGCACCGACGATCCGGCCCCAGTTCGGGTCGCGGCCGTGGGCGGCGGCCTTGACCAGGCTGCTCGAGATGACCGAACGTGCCACCGCCCGGGCGTCGGCGTCGTCGAGCGCGCCGGATACCTGGCATGTCACGAGCGTCGTTGCTCCCTCGCCGTCGGCGGCCTGCTGTCGGGCGAGGTCCCGGGCGACGGCCTCGATGGCCAGTCCGAGCAGCTCGGCCTCGGGGGTGCCGGCGAGGACCTCGTCCGACCCCGATGCCCCGGAGGCGAGGAGGAAGACCGTGTCGTTCGTGCTCGTGTCGCCGTCGACGCTGAGCTGATCCCATGTCCGGACGGCGGCCGGGCGGAGCAAGCCCTGGAGGACGCTCGGCGCGACGTTCGCGTCGGTCAGGACCACCGCCAGCATCGTCGCCATCCGCGGATGGATCATCCCGACCCCCTTGGCGATCCCGGTCACGCGAACGGCGACCGGGGGTCGCCCCTGGGCCGGGAGGGTCAGCCCGACGGTCGCCGACTTGGTCCGCGAGTCGGTCGTCCGGAGCGCGGTCGCAGCGGCCTCGAGCCCGGCGTCGGTGGCGTCCAGCCCGGCCGCCCAGACGGCGGCGACCCCGGCCCGGACCTTGGCGAGCGGCAGGCGGGTGCCGATGATGCCGGTCGACAGGAGGAGGGTCGAACCCAGGTCGACGCCGACCGTCGCGGCGACCGCCTTCGCGACTTCGAGCTGGTCCGCGTCGCCGAGGGCCCCCGTCGCGGCGTTCGCGCACCCGCTGGTCGAGACGATCGCCTGCGCCCACCCGGAGCGTCCGTCGCCGCCGGCCCCCGAGCTCGCGGCCAGGTGCCGCTGCGACAGGCGGACCGGTGCCGCGGCGAACGCGTTGGGAGTGAAGACCGCGGCGACCGACGCAGGCCCACCGGTCGCCACGATCAGCGCCAGGTCCGGCAGACCCGACGCCTTGATCCCGGCCGCGGTCCCGCCGGCCGCGAACCCGCCAGGGACGGCCGGCCGCCGCTCGACCGCCGGCAGGGTCGAGGGCAGTGGCCGAAGGAGCATCGTGGGGTCGGTCGGCTGAGCGGTCGTGGCGGGTTCCGGGTCGGTCGTCAGGGTCCGGTCGACGGTCGTCATGGTGCGATCGGGAGCTGTTCGAGGCCGAGCGTCTCGGGCAGGCCGTGGACCAAGTTGAACGCCTGGATCGCCTGGCCGGCGGCGCCCTTGACCAGGTTGTCGATGGCGCCGAATGCGAGGATCCGCCCGGTCCGGGAGTCCAGCCGCACGTGGACGCGGGCGAAGTTGCTGCCGTGGACGTGTCGGGTCGCCGGCGCCGTGTCGACGACATCGACGAACGGCTCGTCGCGGTAGGCGGTCTCGTAGAGCTCGTCGAGCTCGGCCTGCGCGACCGGCCTCGTCGGTCGGACGTGGCAGCTCGACAGGATGCCGCGGTTCATCGGGACGAGGTGCGGGAGGAAGTCGACCCCGGCGCTGCCCGGGTTGGCTTGAGCGTCGAGACCGGCAGCGGTCGCCGTCGCGGCCAGCTCCTGTTCGATCTCCGCGACGTGCCGATGACCGCCGACGCCGTACGGTCTGATGCTCTCGTTGACTTCGCCGAAGTGGAGCTCGGCCTTGGGTTCGCGACCGGCGCCGGAGACCCCGCTCTTGGCGTCGACGACGAGGTCGCCGATGAGGCCAGCGCGAACCAGCGGCGTCAGGGCGAGGAGGGTGGCGGTGGGATAGCAGCCGGGCGACCCGACGATCCGGATCGTCTCGCCCTCGAGCTCGCGCAGCCGCTCGCGGTGGAGCTCGGGCAGCCCGTAGACCGCGAGCGGGAGCAGCTCCGGGTGAGGGTGCTCGAACCCGTACCAGCGCGGGTAGTCCGCCGGGTCCCGGAGGCGGAAGTCCGGACCGAGGTCGATCGCGCTCGCCCCACTTTCGACGATGCCGGGCACGAGCTCGGCGGACGCCCCGTGGGGGAGGGCCAGGAAGACGGCGTCGGCGGTCGGCAGGTCGGCGTCGACGAGATGGAGCGTCGAGGCCAGGTGCGGGTGGATCTTGCCGATGGCCTCGTCATCGCGACCACGCCCGACCAGGCCGACGATGGAGACGGCCGGGTGACGATCGAGCAGCCGGACCAGCTCGGCGCCGACGTACCCGGTCGCGCCGACGATGGCGACCCGGATGGGCGAGACGGCACCAGGCCGGCGATCCTCCTCGGTCGCCGCGTCGAGACTCGCGCTCACGGGCGCGTTCGGCCGCTCGCGGTCGGCCATCTCGTGCGGGGCCCGGGGTGGATCGCCGTCATGGATGCATGACTATACACCGCTCCGCATAGTCATGCAAGGGACGGTCGCTGGGGGGATGGCGCGTGCGCGGGCGGGACGTCGCGTGCGCGCAACGGTGCCATGCCGCGGAACGTCGCCGAGCCGCGGAACGTCGCCGAGCCGCGGAACGTCGCCGAGCCGCGGAACGTCGCCGAGCCGCGGAACGTCGCCGAGCCGCGGATCAGTGCCATAGGACCGGGCGTGCGCACCGGATCCCACCTGCGCCCCGTGCGCACGTAAGCGCAAGAACCGTCACGATCGGCCGCCTTGGGGAGGTCCGATCCACCGTGGCCTCGAGGCCCTCGGGCGCGAGACCCGGGCTTGCGAGCCGGCACCGAACCCAAATGGTCCTCGAAGGTGCGGAGCATGCGCGTATGGCGGGCGGATCGGGCCTCGAGCCCCAGTCCGTGCGGGGCATGCGCATATGGCGAGCGGATCGGGCCTTGTTCCCACTTACGTGCGGAGCATGCGCATCTGGCGGTGGGAAGGTGTCGCGGGCGCGAGCGCGACGGTGACGCCCCTTAGGGCCTCTGGTCGGCCAGCACGTCCGGGCGGCGGTACGGTCCGGTGACGAGGACCTCGGCCAATTCGTCGAACGGACGCGGGCCGGTGCCGATCACGTGATAACCGTGATGGACCTCGGTCGCGCCGGCCGACAGCATGGCGTTGACCGGGCAGTACTTCGTCGCCGACAGCTCGATGCAGCGTCGGATCGCTGCGACCGACACGCCCGGGCCCTCGACCTCGTGGGTCACGTCGATCCGGGTGAGGACCTGGGGGTACTCGTCGCGCTGGTCGCCCCGGACGTGGACCTCATACCGGGTGAAGTCCTGGCGCTTCTTGAGCGCGATCGAGACGACATCCATCGCACTGCACGCCGCGAGCGCGACGACGACGGTCTCGACCGGGCTCAGCTCACCGTCGCCGGCGGCGTCGCCGAAGACCGGCGAGCGACCGGTGCCGGTGACCGCGCTGAATCGCAGGGCGCCTTCGTGGCGGAGGACGGCGGTCCGGATCGTGGTCATGTCAGGACGGGCTCCAGGTCGGCGGGATGTTCGGACAGGAACTGCTCGCGATAGAGGTTGGCATACAGGCCGTCCTGGGCGAGGAGCTCGGCGTGAGTGCCGCGCTCGACGATCCGGCCGTGGTCGTACACGAGGATCCGGTCGGCCCGCAGGATCGTCGACAGTCGGTGGGCGATGGCGATCGTCGTCCGACCCTCGACGAGACGCTCCAGCCCGGCCTGGATCAACCGCTCGCTGACGGTGTCGAGCGCCGAGGTCGCCTCGTCCAGGATCAGGATCTTGGGGTCCTTGAGGAGGACCCGGGCGATGGCGATGCGCTGCTTCTCGCCACCGGACAGCTTGTACCCGCGCTCTCCAACGACCGTCTCGTAGCCCTCGGGGAACTCGAGGATCCGATCGTGGATGGCCGCTGCCCGGGCCGCGACCTCGAGCTCCTCGTCGGTCGCGTCGGGCTTGGCGTAGCGCAGGTTGTCGCGGATCGACGAGTGGAACAGGTACGTCTCCTGGGTCACGAAGCCGATGACCTTGCCGAGCGACTCGAGGGTGACGGCCCGAAGGTCGTGGCCGTCGATGAGGATCGCCCCGCCGTCGACGTCGTACAGGCGTGGGATCAGGTAGGTCGTCGTCGTCTTACCCGAGCCCGATGGGCCGACCAGGGCGACGAGCTCGCCCGGCGCCGCTTCGAAGCTGATCCCCCGGAGGGCGAACCCGGTGGCCGCCGGCCCGATGGGAACATCCGTGCCGTCCAGGACCGGCTCGATCGCCTGGTCGATCGCCGGGCTGCCGCCGATCGCGTCGAGGGCGGCACGTTGCGCGGCCCGCTCGTCGGCAACCTCGACCGCCAGGGCGGCGGCGTCGGCCGCCGCTCCGGCCTCGATCGCGGCGATGCCCGTTTCCTCGACTTCGTCGACCCGCTCGGCGTTCTCCGCGGCGGTGGTCGCCGCCGGCCGCACGTCGGTCGCGACCTCGGCATCCCCACCGGTCGCCTCGTCTTCGCCGTCGTCGGCCTCGGCGGCGACCGGCTTCGGGGGCGGCGCCGGATAGGCGAATGAGACGTCGCGGAGCTCGACCCGGCCGCGGACGGTCGCCGGATCGAGGACCAGCGCATCCGGCGCGTCGACGATCCCGGGCTCGAGGTCGAGGTACTCGAAGATCCGGTCGAACAGCGCCAGCGACCCCTGGATCTCGACCTGGACGTTGAGCAGAGCACCGAGCGGGAAGAACAGCCGGCTCTGGAGGGTCGTGAAGGCGACGACGGCGCCCGGACTCGGTGCCGACGGGTTGCCGTTCTGGGCGAGCGTCGCGGCCAGCCAGTAGACGAACGCGGGAGTGATGCTGAAGATCGTGCCGATGATCATGAAGAACCATCGACCGACCATCGCCTGACGGATCTGGAGCGCGGCCAGCCGCCGGTTGAGGTCGCGGAACCGGGCGATCGAGGTCTGCTGCTGGCCGAAGGTCTTGGACAGCAGGATGCCGCTCACGCTGAGCGTCTCCTCGGTCGCCGCGGACAGGTCGGCCAGCGACTTCTGCGTCTCTGTCGAGACCGTCCGCCGGACCCTGCCGACCCGGTAGGTCAGGTACAGGAAGAACGGCATCATCCCGAGCGACAGCAGCGTCAGCTGCCAGCTGATGATGAACATCGCGATGATCGTGCTGATGGCGACCGCGAAGTTGCTGGTGAGGTTGGCGGCGGTATCGGTCACCACGGCCTGGACCCCGCCGACGTCGTTGGCGAGACGACTCTGGATCTCCCCGGTCCGCGTCTCGGTGAAGAACCGCAGCGGCATCCGCTGGAGGTGGGCGTACAACGCGTTGCGCAGGTCCTGCATCACGTTCTGGCCGACGACGTTGTTGAGGTACGCCTGGCCGACGCCGATCAGGCCGGTCACGATCGGGATGACGATCATCAGCCCGACGTACAGCCCGAGGTGGGCGTAGTCCTTGCCGACCAGGACCTGGTCGAACAGGGCGCCGAGCAGGAGCGGGTTGATCAGACCGAGGAGGCTGGTGACGATGATCGCGACGAAGACGACCGCGACCTGCGGTCGGTATGGCCGGAAGAACGCGGCGATCCGGCGGATCGTCTGGGCTCGCCGCTCCTTGGGGACCGGCTGGCTCGGCGCCTGGGAACGTCCGTACATCCCGCCGCGCGGCCCCATCAGGCGGCCCCGTCAGGCGCAGGTGCAAAGGGTCGGGTCATCGCGGGGACGCTAGCACGAAGGCCGTCAGACGGCGGCGGCACGGGCCCCCGTCGGAGCGTGGACCGCGGCGCCGGCCTCGGCCTGGGCCTCGAGCCAGCGCTCGGCGTCGATCGCGGCCCGGCAGCCGTCGCCGGCCGCAGTGACCGCCTGGCGATATCGATGGTCGTGGACGTCGCCGGCCACGAACACCCCCTCGATCCGGGTGGCCGTGTGGTCGTGGACCTTGAGGTAGCCCTTCTCATCGACCTCGAGCCAGTCCCGGAAGACCTCGCTGTCCGGCTTGTGGCCGATCGCCACGAAGAGGCCCTCGGCGGGCATCGTCCGCTCGGCCCCGGTCACCGTGTCGCGCAGGCGGAGAGCCTCGACGTGGGCGTCGCCGACGATCTCCTCGACGGCCGTGTTCACATGGATCTCGATCTTCGGGTTGTGGGCCGCCCGCTCGACCATGATCTTGCTGCCGCGGAACTCGTCGCGCCGGTGGAGCAGGTGGACGCGTGTCGCGAAGCGGGTCAGGAAGGTCGCCTCCTCGAGCGCGGTATCCCCACCGCCGACGACCGCGATCTCCTTGTCCCGGAAGAAGAACCCGTCGCACGTGGCGCAGGCACTGACCCCGCGTCCGCGCATGCGCGTCTCGCTGTCCAGTCCGAGCCAGATCGCGCTGGCGCCGGTGGCGACGATGACCGAGTCGCCCCGGTACTCGACGCCGCGAGCCCACAACCGGAACGGCCGCGCGGAGAAGTCGACCCGCTCGACGTCGACGTCGACGATGTGTGTCCCGAACCGCTCGGCCTGGGCACGGAAGGCGGCCATCAGGTCCGGCCCCTGGATCCCGTCCGGGAAGCCGGGGTAGTTCTCGACATCGCTGGTGATCATCAGCTGACCGCCCGGCGCGGAGCCGGCCAGGACGATCGGATCGAGGTCGGCCCGCGCGGCATAGATCGCCGCGGTGAGCCCGGCCGGACCCGACCCGACGATGACGACCTTGGCCTTCGTCCGGCCGTGGTCCGCGCCGTTGAGACTGACCGCGCCGTCGACGCCCGCGGGACCGACCGGTTCGGCCGTGAAGGCGATCGGGGTGACCGCGGCGGCGAGCGGGACGGCACCGGTGTCGGCGCTGAAGTCGATGGACAGCCCGCCGAACGGGCTCGCCGCCGCCGGAACGGCGTCGTCATCGTCGCTCGTCGACTGGGTGGTCTTGGGTTCGTCGGTCATCGCCGCGCTGATCCTTCGCGCCTCGAGGGCGCCGTCATCTGATCTGGACAACGTCATCGTACCACGAGAAGGATACTCCAGGGGGGTATACCCGACGAGGATGGATCAGGCCCGCTCGATGACCCCGTCGTCGGGCGGGTCGGCCGACACCTTCTTCAGCTCTCCGATCCGCCGGCCGAGCCGCTCTCTGGCCGCCGCGAGGTCGGAACCGGCCGTGCGTGACACGGTGATCCGGGGTCGGACCGGCTTGGCCATCTTGCCGAACGTCTGCTCGAACTCGCCGAGCCAGTCACCCCGGAATGCGTCGAGCCGGTCGAACAGCCCGGCATCGCCCGGCGTCCCGACCACCAGGAATTCGTCGCCGCCGTCGCGGATCGTCCGGCTGCCCGGGACCCGGGCGAGGGCGCGCCCGAAGGCGCCGATGACGTCGTCGCCGCGGACCTGGCCGTGCTCGGTGTTGAAGACCCCGAAGCCGGCCAGATCGATGAACGCGATGTCCCACTCGGACGAGGCCAATCCCGGCATCTCCGCGACGCTCCGGACCAGGTCGGCGAACCAGGCGAAGGTCGGCAGCTGCGTCCGCCGGTCGAGGTCGAGCTTCAGGGCGCCCGGCCAGCGGAACCGCTCGAGGACGGGTCCGGTCGCCCGCTCGAGCCAGTCGACCACCGCGCCGGTCAACCACGGGACCTCGGGTCCGAGCGCTCGCCACCAGCCCTCCGGCTCCTGCGCGCGGGCGAACCAGGCGATCGTCGGCTGCGGGTCGAACGTCGGGTCGAGGGCGAGCATCAGATCGGCCGCCATCAGGGTCGTGAGCACGTCCGACGGTTGGCCCGGGTCGCTCCAGCCGCCGTCCGCATTGGAGCTGTCGCCGACGAACGCCGCCAGCTCGGGCACGAGCGACGGGTAGATCCGGAGCTGCCACAGGACCGTCCCGAGCCCCGCGCTGGCCGAGACCAGCTGCTCACCGTCGAACGGACCGGTGCCGATGACCGGTCCGGCGACCCGCCGCGCCAGCGTGGCATAGCGGTAGGCGATCGCCGTGGCGAGGTACCACAGGTCGTTGAGCGTGGCCGGCGCCTGTCCGAGCAGCCACAGCGCGAACAGGTCGCGCCATGGATCGTCGGCGGCGACGTGCAGCGCGAAGTCAGCCTCGATCAGCGGCAGGAGCTGGGCCCGGATCGGCGCGGCGGCGTCACCTCGGGCATCGCCCCGGGCGGTCAGCTCGGCGAGGAGCTCGAGGACCTGGACCTGGGCGATCGGCTCGACGAACCAACGCGCATAGCCCACAGGATCGAGCGCCAGCCGCCGTCGGTCGCGCGGTCGCCAGTGAGCGGGCGAGCCGTCGGTCCGAGCGTAGATCGGGGAACCGGGGCCGCCGCCGGGCTCGAACGTCCATGGGAAGCCGCCCGATCGCCCGAGCTGGATGCCCGCCCGGTCGTAGGCGGCGAGCAGGCGCGTCACGTTGACCCGGGCGCCCCGGCTTCGGGCGAACCGGTAGGCCGACGCGATGATCGGGTCGGTGAGCTCTTTCTTGCCGATGCTGCCGCCGAGACCGATCAGTGCGTCGGTGCCGAGCCGGATCGCGTCGGGGCCCAGCTCGCCGGGCCGACCGAGACGCCGCGGGCGGATGGGCCGCGGGCGGTCGTCGAGGTGGCCGAGCCGAGGGGCTCCGTCCTGGCCCGAGCGCGCCGCGCGTCCGCTCGGCGGGGGTCCGACGTCCTCGTCGGGCAGGAGCGGGTACGGACCCGGGTCGATGGGACTCTCGACCCCGGTCCAGGCAGGGTATCGAACGACGCTGCCCGGCATCCGGGCCTTGCGTCGCGGGACCGGTGGGTCCCCCCAGGCCTTCACGGCCGGGATCGTCCCAGAACGCCCGGCCTAGTCGATATGGTACGAACGTACCAGCGACCGAGACTACAGGCCCCTGAGGTGCGGGATGACGTCCCGGCCGACCGTCTCCAGCGCCGTTGGCTCGGCGATCCGCCGGACGCTCACGATCACGTGCTGGGCGCCGGCGTCGGAGAGCTCGCCGAGGCGTTCGACGATGCGCGTCGGCGGCTGGCCCCGGTCGGTCGGGTGGAGCTGCGGGTCGATGTCCTGCATCGTGCTGCGCTCGATCTCGTCGTAGTCGCGTCCGAGCCGCTCGCAGTGCTCGCGCAGGACGCGGTACTTGTGTGCGATGCGCGGCCCGTCGCCGAAGACGTTGGTCGCGTCGCCGTACTGGGCCACCAGACGCAGTGTCTTCTGTTCGCCGCCGCCGCCGATCATGATCGGGACCCGTGGCCGGGACAGGCTCTGCGGGGAATTGAGCAGCCGCCCGGCGTGGGTGTGCCGGCCGTGGAAGTCCTCGCGGCTGCCGTGCTCGCCCTGCCACATCCCGTGCGCCATCCGGAGCGTGTCCTCGAGCATCTCGAACCGGTCGCCGAGGGGCGGGAAGGGGAAGCCGAGGGCACGACTCTCGCTCTCGTTCCAGGCCGCGCCGATGCCCAGCCAGGCGCGCCCACCCGACAGGACGTCGAGCGTCGTCGCGGCCTTGATCCACAGCCCGGGCTGGCGGTAGTGGACCCCTCCGACGAGCAGGCCGAGCCTGGCCCGGGTCGTGTGGGCCGCCATGTAGCCGAGGGTCGTCCAGCCCTCGAGCATCGGGTCCTCCTCCGGCCCGATCGACCGGATCTGGAAGAAGTGGTCCATGACCCAGATCGAGTCGAAGCCGACGTCGTCGGCGGTCCGAACCAGCCGGGCGAGGGTCGGGCCGATGGCCGCCGGTCCGCCGGGCCAGTCGAAGGCGTTGATCTGCAGTCCGAGCTTCACGCGTGCCGACTCCCCGTCTCGGGCCGGCTGCGCCGGCCGGATGGTTGCAGGGTAAACGAGAAGCGGAGGTCGGAGCCGGCCGAGGCGACGCGCGCAGGCGGGGTCAGGCCAGGACGAGACCCTCGATGCCCGCCGAGACGGGGTCCGGCTGGCGCATCATCCGGAACGAGTCGAGCAGCCCGAGCACGCTGGCGATGATCGGGATCAGCAGGGCCACCTGCAGGGCGAACGGTCGGGCCTCGGTGTTGATCCGGATGATCTCGGCCTGGACCTCCGGCGGCTGACCGACCAGCAGGACTTCGAGATCGGTGTTCGTCATGACCTCCGCGTCGTGCTCGAGCGCGTCGCGCGACCACCTGCTGCTGGGCCGGGTCGAGCACCGTGCTCGCGTCCGCCAGGGTGGTGAAGCTGAAGGCCAGCGTGGCCAGCATGATCGCCCCGGCGAACGCCAGGCCGAACGACAGCCCGAACGAGCCGGCGGCCGAGTTCACGCCGGCGGCTTCGCTGACCCGTTCCTCGACGATCGGCGCGAGCGTGTAGTTGTTGAGCTGGGAGACGAGGAGCCCGAGGCCGATCCCGGCGATCACCAGCGGGACCGCCAGGTACCAGCCCGCGTCGGCGCGCGGCACGATCGGGATCAACAGCACCATCCCGATCAGCAGGAGGGCGAATCCGGCCCGGATGATGCTGCTCGGACGCCGGTCGCCGGACCGCCGACCGGCGACGATCGCCGTCGCGAACATGCTGAGCGACAGCGGAGCCAGGGACAGGCCCGCCTGCAGGGCGTTGTACTCGAGGACCATCTGGAGGTAGATCGGGATGGTGATCATCGCGCCACCCAGCGCGATGTTCTGGAGCATCTGCCCGGAGATCCCCAACCGGAAGAGCTTGGACGTGAACAGGTCCGGATCGATCAGCGTCGGCTTCCCCGCGCGCTTCCGGCGCACGAGCCAATAGGCGAGCGCGGCGAGCGAGATCGCGCCGATCGCCAGGAGCAGGCCGACGGCTTCGGCACCTTCCTGCCAGGCGAGGATGCCGAGCACGAGGCCGCCCATGCCGAGGACCGAGAGGACCGAGCCGACGATGTCGACCTGGCGCGGCCCGGTGTAGGGAACGTCGCGGACGAGCCGGCTGCCGAGCAGGACGATCGCGATGACGACGACCTCGAGCAGGAATGCCACGCGATAGGAGAGGAACGTCGTGATGAAGCCGCCGATCAGTGGGCCGATCGCCGCCGCGATCGCCGCCGCGGCCCCGACCAGGGCGTAGGTCGCCTTCTGCGCCGCGCCTTCGAAGTTGCCGTGGATGAGCGACTGCATCGCAGGCAGCAGGAGTGACGCTCCGAGTCCGCCGATGATGGCCCAGAAGATGATGATCGCCGTCACGCTCTGGGCCAGGGCCATCGCCAGGGCGCCGATCGCATAGGCGAGCAGGCCCAGCACGTAGGCCCGCTTGCGTCCGAACAGGTCACCGATCTTGCTGCCGATCAGGATGAACGCGGCCGACACGAGCGCTTCGAGAGCGATGGCGGACTGGATGGCGCTCACGGTCGTGCCAAGATCGGCGACGACCGCCGAGATCGACACGTTCATGATCGACGTGTCCACGACGAGGACGAACATCGCCATCGCCAGGAGGAGCGGAAGCCGCCGATCGGTGGCGGGAGCTGTCGGGACCTGGCCGGCCGTGGCTTCGGTCATGCGCGTCTTGCCCTCATCGCAGCCCTCGCCTCCCGAGTCCGCCGGCGACCCGTCGCCGGATCGGACGCGCATCGTACGACACGGATCGAACACTGGATCCCCGCGTCCGCTTCGTCAGCGAGGCCGTCAAGACGCTCGAGCGCGAGGTGGTCTCAGCGGAAGAGGTCCATCTCGCCGGGGATGAGCGCGTCGCGGATCGTCCCCTCGCCGCGCGACGGGTGCGCGCCGCGGACGACCGCAGCCGGTCGGCCGGCGCTCTTGCCGAGCGCGAGCTCCGCCGCCGAGGCGATCTCGTCGGCGACCGCGCGAACCGTCGACCGCATCACCCGCCCGTCGGCGTCGGGGCTGCCGCGCAGGTCCTCCAGCGGGTCGATCCCGGACACCCCGATCGCGACGTCGACGATCCCCCAGCGCCAGGGTCGTCCGAAGGAGTCGGACACGATGACGGCCAGATCGACGCCGAGGGCGTCGCGGACGGCGGTCCGGATCCGCAGCGCTGACGCATCGGGGTCGGTCGGCAGGAGGGTCACGATCGACCCGCTCGCCGGACCGACGTTGCTCGCGTCGACGCCGCCGTTGGCGCACACGAAGCCGTGCGGGGTCTCGGTGATGATCACTCCGTTCGCCATCCGCACGATCCGCCGGGCCTCGCGCAGGACGACCTCGACCTGCCGCGGGTCCCGGTCCCAGCGCTCGGCGAACGCGACCGCCTCGGACCGCGGCTCGACGGTCGTCAGGTCGACGATGGCGCCCTCCGCCTTCGACACGACCTTCTGGGTCACGACCAGGACGTCGTCGGGGCGCAGCGGGCCGACCTCCGGGGTCCCGTGGAACTCGGCGAGCCTCGCGACCAGCATCCCCGCGAGGTCGTCGTCGGGTTGGATCTCGGGGATCCCCTCGAGGGTGAAGACCTCGAGCCGCGCAGCCGGGTCCCGGCCCGGAGCCACCCTCAGCCGACCCGCGCCGGGTCGAGCAGGCCCAGCTCGTCGGCCAGGATGAGGTCTTCGGGCAGGTCGAGGTCGAGAGCCAGGGGACCGTCGAGCTCGAGCGCGACCGCGTTCGCCGCCTGGGCTTCGGCGAGGTGCGCTCCCCGACTCGCGGGTCCGAATCGGAAGGCGACCGCGTCCGGTGGGCTGACCAGAAGCACGTTCGTCCCGCGACCGTGGCGGTCGGCGACGATCGCCACGACGGCGCGGTCCGACCGGCGCGCGGCGGCGGCGGCGCCCACCACCGCCTCGATCGCCGTGACCGAGATCGCCGGCAGGTCGGCGGCGAGGACGATGACCGCGGTCGCGCCGTCCGCCAGCGCCCACCGGGTGGCCGCACGGAGTCCTTCGTTGAGGCCGTCGTCCGGCTGGCGGACGGGCGTCGCGCCGGCGGCGGCCGCGGCCTTGAGGACGACCGGATCGGGGCTGACCACGACGACCGACTCGATCGCGTCGACGCCGCTCGCCGCCCGGATCGTCCGCTCGAGCAGGCCGGCCACCAGGGTCTGCCGCTCCTCGGCGTCGAGCGGCTCGCCGAGGCGCGACTTGGCACTCTCGAACGACCGGACGGGGACGATCGCGACGAGGCGGGACAGGTCGGCGGCGCGGACGAGGGTCATGACGACATCCTACCGGCGCCGTCGGAGCGGCGGCCGGTCACCCTCCGGCGATCCGACCGGCCAAGTCGAGGACGTCGCGGGCCAGGCGGACCCGTCCGGCGTCGTCGGACATCACGGTGTCGACGACCAGCGTCGTCATCTGGAGCGCGGCGATATGGGCGTCGAGCTCCGCGTCGACGGCGTCGAGGACGAACCCGTCGAGCAGGCCGGCGTACAGCCGGGCCACGCCGAGGGCGCTCGAGTCGTGGCCGAGCGAGGTCAGCATCCGGTCCGCCGGGCCCCGCAGGGCACGACCGCCGACGATGCCCGAGACGGCGACCACCGGGACACCGCGAGCGCGGGCGGCGGCGATCGCCTCGCGCATCCCGGGAACGGCCAGGATCGGGCCGATCGACACGATCGGGTTCGACGGGGCGATGACGATGACCCCGGCCGCGGCCACGGCGTCGTTGACCTCGGGCGTCGGCCGGACCACGTCGATGCCGCGGAACCTGACCTCGTGGACCTCGGGTGCCTGGTGCCGATGGACGAAGTACTCCTGGAACTCGAGCCAGCCGTCATCGGTCAGGACCTCGGTCATCACGACGCCATCCGTCATCGGCAGGATCCGCGCCGCGATCCCGAGCGAGCGCTGCAGCCCCAGCGCGACCTCGGTCGGTCGATCGCCCGCCCGCAGGCGGGCGGTCCGGACGATGTGGGCGGCCAGGTCCCGGTCGCCGAGACGGAACCAGGTCTCCTCGCCGTAGACCGCCAGCTGATCCGCCACGGCGAAGGTCTCGCCCCGGACCCCCCAACCCTGGTCGCGGTCGTCGAGACCGGCCAGGTTGTAGAGGACGGTGTCGTGGTCCGGGCAGACGAGGAGGCCGTGGCGCTTGAGGTCGTCGCCCGTATTGACGATGACCGTCAGGTCCGACCCCACCAGGGCCTGGACGCCGTAGGCCAGCTTGGCACCACCGACCCCGCCGGCCAGGAGGACGACGCTCACGGTACCGGCTCGCGGCCGAGCTGCCCGTCGAGCGCCAGGCGGACCTCGTCGACGCGGGCGAGGGTCTCGGCATCGTACGGCGCGGGCAACCGGATGATGAACGTGCTGAACCCGAGCCGGCGGTAGGGGAGCAGGACCGCCGAGATCTCATCCGGCGAGCCGAGGAGGGTCGGGATCGGCGTGGTCCCGCCGATGAGGTCCGCTTCGACCCCGTTCCCGGCCAGGATCGAGCGGTACGCCGCGCGGGCCTCGTCGGCACGATCCCGGATGATCATCGGGAAGCTGACCGTCCGCTCGATCGATGCCGGATCCCGGCCGACGTCCGCGCAATGCGCTCGGAGCGTCGCCAGGGCGCCGGTCACGGCCTCGAGGCTGCCGTTCGTGTTCCAGGCGTCGGCGTAGCGGGCGACCGTCCGAAGCGTCTTCTTCGGCCCGGAACCGCCGACGAGGATCGGCAGGCGGGCCTGGATCGGCAGCGGCAGCTGGGCGGCCTCGTGCATCGGGTAGGCGGGTCCGGCGTGGTCGACGGTCTCGCCGTCGAGCAACCGTCGGATGAGCCCGACCGCCTCGTCGAGCCGATCGAGCCGTTCGCCGACAGCCGGTCCCGAAGTCGATCCCGTGGGCGTCATGCTCGCGCTCGAACCAGGCGCCGCCGATGCCGAGGATCGCCCGCCCGTCGCTGATGTGGTCGAGGGTCGTGGCGAGCTTGGCGGTCAGGCCCGGGTTGCGGAACGTGTTCGCGCCGACCATCAGCCCGAGACGGATCCGCGAGGTCAGCACCGCCCAGGCGCCGAGCGTGATCCAGCCCTCGAAGATCGGCTGACGCCACGGGCCCTGGATGGCGAGCAGGTGGTCCCAGGTCCAGAGCGAGTCCCAGCCGCCGGCCTCGGCCTCGAGCGCGGCCTCGCGGAACCGCGGCCACCCGCTTGCCTGGGACCACAGCTGGGCCCCGAACGCCGTCGTCACAGGTCCTCCCGGATGCGCGTCGGGCGAAGCCGGAAGGTGATCCGCCGCTGTCGCGTGAAGCGGTCCCGGATGAGCCGCTCCGCCTCGTCGGGCTCATCGGCGTGATATCGCCGAGCCATCTCGGCGATATCCGCCTGGGCGGTCGCCTGGTCCTCGATCACGGTCACGGTCCCGCTCAGCTCCACGAAGCGATAGCCGTCGGGCACGGTGAGGATCAACCGCGGGTCGCGGACGAGGTCGGCCGGCCACAGCCGCCCGACGGCCGAGTTGACGACGATCTCGTCGCCCTCGAGGCGGTACCAGACGACCGCCTGGTGGGGGCTGCCGTCGACCCCGACGGTCGCCAGGACCCCGAATCGCTCGGCCGCGAGGAACACGCGCGCCTCCGCTGTCAGGGTCGGGAACGGAGCGCGGGCGGTGTCGGTCGTCACCCGGCGGATGGTACGAGACGGTGCGGGGTAGCGCTTTGAGCTGCCCGGTCACCGGACGTCAGGAGACGCTCACGAACCGTTGTCACGATGTTGATGCTGGACCTTGACGAGGCATACCGCAGGACTGTCACAATGCACCCAGCGAGTGTGCCGGCGGACCGCCGGCCCCGTCGCCTGCCGCGAGCGAGAGCAGGGTCCCAGGAGGAGACGTCCCCGACGTCGATCCGCGAAGCAGGCGTCATTCCAGTCAGGCGGTCAGAGACGCCTCACCTATCTGAGTGGGAGACACTGAGTTGCTGAACAAACGCGCGCTCCGGTTGGGGGTCCTCGGGACCACCGCCATCCTGATCCTGTCGGCCTGTTCGTCGGGCACGGCGACTACCGCCCCGTCGGCTGCGGCCCCGACGACCGCGCCGTCGACTGCGCCTGCTGCGTCCACCGGAGCCTCGGCGCCGGCCTCGGCCGGCGGCGACGCCAAGACCGCGACGTCGGCCGCCGCGGTCGGCGGCGTCGATGCCATCTGCGCGGCCGGCAAGGCCGAGGGCCAGGTCAACCTCATCGCCACGCCGCCCGACTGGGCGAACTACGGCCAGATCATCACGGACTTCACGGCGAAGACCGGGATCAAGGTCCAGTCTGACCAGCCCGATGTCGACAGCGCGGCCGAGATCAAGGCAGCAACCAACCTCGCCGGCACGGGCCGCCAGCCCGACATCTTCGACCTGGCGACGTCCGTCGCCCTGGCCAACACGGCCATGTTCGCCCCGTACCAGGTCGCCGAGTGGGCGGACATCCCCGACGGCAACAAGGAGCCGACGGGGCTGTGGACCAACAACTACACCGGCTATGAGTCGATCAGCTACGACAGCAGCCTCGGCACGATCACCAAGATGTCCGACCTGACCGATCCCAAGTACAAGGGCAAGGTCGCGCTCAACGGCGACCCGCTGAAGGCGGCCGCCGGCTTCAACGGCGTCGTCCTGGCCGCGCTCGCCAACGGCGGCTCGGCCGATAACATCGCCCCCGGCGTCGACTTCTTCAAGAACCTGACCCAGTCGGGCAATCTCATCCCGGTGGACCCGGATCCGGGGACGATCGCCTCGGGCCAGACGCCGATCGTCATCGACTGGACGTACAACGAGGGAGCCCAGACGGCCAAGCTCGCGCCGAAGGGCATCGACTGGAAGGTCGTGGTCCCGTCAGACGCCCCGCCGGTCGCGGCGTATTACAACTCCGCGATCAACAAGGATGCGTCGCACCCGGCGGCCGCGCGCTGCTGGATGGAGTACATCTTCTCGCCGGCCGGCCAGAACGCCTGGCTGAAGGGCTTCGCTGCACCCGTGACCCTGCCAGCCATGGTCAAGGCCGGGACGGTCGATGCGGCCGCACTGGCAGCGATCGGCAGTCCGGCCCAGGCGCCGGTGGCGCTCACGGCGGACCAGGTCAAGAAGGCCACGGACTACCTGACCCAGAACTGGAAGTTCATCACCATCGCTCCGAAGCCATCGTGATGGCCCGCGCTGACATGGTGCTGACCGACTGACCGAAGGGGTCCACATGCCCGACGCGCAGGTTCTCACCCCTGCGTCGACCGGATCGGAAGGAGCCGGCTCCGCCTCTGGCGGGGCCGGCTCTCGCCGTGCATCCAGGTTGCGGGATTACCTCGCCCTGGTCCCATTCCACGCCTACGTCGGGCTCTTCCTGATCTTCCCGACGCTGGTCGTCGCCGTCGGTGCGCTCACGACCGCCGAGGGTCAGGCGACCCTATCGAACATCCAAGCGGTGTTCTCCGACGAGGTGATCATCGACGCCTTTGCGACGTCGATCAAGCTGGCGGTCATCACCGCGATCGCCGGCGCGATCTTCGGCGGGCTCCTCGCTTGGGCGGTCGCCACCGGCGACCCGAACGGCGTACTGCGCCCGCTCGTTGTCGCCGCGTCGGGCGTCCTGGCTCAGTTCGGCGGCGTCATGCTCGCGTTCGCCTTCCTCGCCACGTTCGCCGGCCGCGGTCTCGTCACGCTCTTCTTCAAGAACGTCGCTCATATGGCGATCCTGACCGACCAGTCCTGGGTCTATGGTCTGACGGGCCTCGTCTTCGTCTACACGTATTTCCAGATCCCGCTCATGCTCATCGTCTTCCTGCCGGCCCTCGACGGGCTTCGTCAGGAGTGGTACGACGCATCGGCCAGCCTGGGTGGATCGAGCTGGTCGTTCTGGCGCCATGTCGGCGGCCCGATCCTCGCCCCGAGCTTCCTCGGCGCGCTGCTCCTCCTCTTCACGAACGCGTTCTCCGCCTACGCCACGGCCGCCGCGCTCGTCAGCCAGGGTGCACCGATCATCACGCTCCAGATCGGGAACGCCTTGACCAGCGAGGTCGTCCTCGGCCGGGAGAACGTCGGCAAGGCCATCGCGCTCGGGATGATCGTCATCGTCAGCCTCGTCATGACCCTGTACGCATTGATCCAGCGCCGCGCCTCACGCTGGGTGAAGCAATGACCTTCAGCCCGTCCGCACCGCTGGGCGCGGCTCCGGCCGAGACCCCGCTCGCGGTCCCGCCCAAGGGCGGCCGCCGCCGCCGGCGAAGCTGGTTCCACTCGACATCGAGGGTCGCGATCCTCGTCGTGACCATCGGCTACCTCCTCCTGCCGCTCGTCGCGATGCTCGAGTTCTCGACGCGCGGCGACTACGGCAGCCGCAGCCTCGATTCGTACGCGGCCATCCTGACCTACCCCAACCTCATCGATGGGATCGTGACGTCGCTCGAGATCGCCGTCCTGACGGTCTTCGGGATGCTCCTGCTGCTCGTGCCGACGATGATCTGGACCGTCGTCCGCGTCCCGCGGATGCGTCGCGTGGTCGAGTTCCTGTGCCTCCTGCCGCTGGCGATCCCGGCCATCGTCATCGTCGTCGGGATCGCCCCGATCTACCAATGGCTGGGCCGGAACCTTGGGGCCGTCGGCGGGTCGCCGCTCACCCTCGCCCTCATCGACATCGTCCTCGTGCTCCCGTTCGCCTACCGGGCGATCGACGCGGGCATCCGCGGCGTCGACGTCGCGACCCTGACCGACGCCTCGCGGAGCCTCGGCGCCGGATGGCCGCGGGCGATCGTCCAGGTCGTCATCCCCAACATCCGCGGTGGGATCCTGGCGGCAGCCGTGCTGGCCGTCGCGCTGGTGCTGGGCGAGTTCACGATCTCCTCGCTGCTCTCGTTCAACACGCTCCAGGTCGTCATCCTCGCGATCGGCAAGCGCGATGCGTACACGTCGGTGGCGGTCTCGCTGTCGGCTCTGGTGTTCGCGTTCGTCCTCCTGATCGTCATCGCCCGCTTCGCTCCGGGTGCCGGGTCGCGCGGCCAGGGTGTGACCGAGGAGGAGGAGCCTCTGGCGACACCTCTGCCGACGGGGGCAGTGCGATGAGGACCACCGAGGAGGAGCCCACGACATGACCGTCGCACCCGATCGGACCGGCACCAGCCAGCGCAACGGCGTTGGGGTGCAGTTCCAGGACCTGCACCGCTGGTACGGCCGGGTGCACGCGCTCGACGGGCTGACCATCGACATCGCCCCCGGCGAGCTGGTCGCCCTGCTCGGGCCGTCCGGGTGCGGCAAGACGACCGCGCTGCGAGCGCTCGGCGGGCTCGACGAGGTCGACGGCGGCCGCATCCTCGTGGACGGCAAGGACATGACGCACGTCCCGGCGAGCAAGCGCGGGATGGGCATCGTCTTCCAGGCCTACAGCCTGTTCCCCAACATGACGAGCATCGACAACGTCGGCTACGGGCTCCGGCTCCGCGGCGTCGGCAAGGACGAGCGGCGCAGGCGGGCGGGCGCGATGCTCGAGCTCGTCGGCCTCGAGAAGCAGGCCGACCGCTACCCGTACCAGATGTCGGGTGGTCAGCAGCAGCGGGTCGCCCTCGCCCGGGCGCTCGCGATCGAGCCGAAGGTGCTCCTCCTCGACGAGCCGCTCTCGGCGCTCGACGCGAAGGTGCGCCGGCAGCTGCGCGAGGAGATCCGTCGCATCCAGATCGCCGTCGGCACGACCACGCTGTTCGTCACGCACGATCAGGAAGAGGCGCTCGCGCTCGGAGACCGGGTCGGCGTCATGTCGGCGGGCCGGCTGGAGCAGATCGCCCCGCCGGCCGAGCTCTACGACCGCCCGGCGACGGCCTTCGTGGCGGAGTTCGTCGGGCTCACCAACCGACTGAAGGGCGTCGCTGGCGACGGGGTCGTGGAGGTCCTCGGCGCGCACGTGCCGCTGCTCGCGGGCTCCGCGGGTCCCGGTCCGGTGGCGGCGCTCGTCCGCCCCGAGGCCGTCAGGCTCGTCGCCGCCGATGGCGCCGACGCCCATGTCCTTGCGGTCAGCTTCCTGGGATCCCTCGGCCGCGTGCAGGTCCAGCTGCCGGACGGGGACCTCGTCGTCGCCCAGGTCCCGGCGACCGACGTGGCGGGTCTCGCTCCCGGCACGGCCGTCAGGGTCACGGTCGTCCCGGCGCCCGTCTTCGCTGTGGCGGTCTGAGCCCGGCGACCGACGACGCGATCCTGATGCGCACCCGTCCAGCCGGCAGAGGTGAGGTTCCACGCTCATGACTGATCCACGGCCGGCCGACCCCAAGCGGGTGAGCGAGGCCGCCCGAACGGTCGACGTCATCCACGAGACCGACATCCTCGTGGTGGGCAGCGGCCCGGGCGGGCTCGGCGCCGCGCTCGGGGCCGCCCGGGCAGGCGCTCGCACGACCCTCCTCGAGCGGAACGGCTGCTTCGGCGGCAACATCACCCAGGTCGGCGTCGAGGGCTTCGCCTGGTACCGGCACGAGCAGACGATCGACAGCGAGGGCATCGGCCGCGAGCTGGAGGATCGCGCCAAGGCGATGGGCGCGACCTCGGACGAGCCGCAGTCGATCAGCCAGGCGTTCGATGCCGAGATGTTCAAGTACGTCGCGGATGTCGTGGTCGCGGAGGCCGGCGTCACGCCGATGCTGCACCGCCAGTTCGTCGCGCCGATCGTCGACGACGGTGCGATCCGCGGGGTGATCACCGAGAGCAAGTCCGGGCGCGAGGCGATCCTCGCCCGGCGTGTCGTCGACGCGACCGGCGATGCCGACGTCGCGGCTCGCTCGGGAGCCCCGACCAGGAAGACGCCGAAGGAGGCGATGCTCTCGGCGTCGGTCATGTTCTCGATGACCGGGGTCAACAAACGCCGGTTCCTCGATGAGGTCAAGGCGGATCCGCAGACCTACCGGGACTGGGCCGGGAACGCCGAGTGGGACATCGAGACGACCGGCAAGGAGGACGAGCTCTTCTCGCCCTTCCTCCGGAAACCGTTCAAGCAGGCCGTCGAGGCCGGCGTCATCCCACCGAACCTGATCACCCTCGCCGGGACGTGGGGCACGGTGACGGACCAGGGCGACCTCACCTACCTCAACCTCGTCCACCTGTCCGGCTACGACGGGACCGATGCGGACGACCTGACCCGCGGCGAGATCGACGGGCGCCGGCAGGCGATCCACGCGATCGAGGCGCTCCGCAGGTTCATGCCCGGGTGTGAGGAAGCGAAGCTCCGGAACTTCGGGATGACGCTCGGGATCCGCGACACCCGCAAGATCGACGCGCTCTACAACCTGACCGAGCAGGATGTCCGCGAGCAGGCTCGCTTCGAGGACTCGATCGGGATCTTCCCGGAGTTCATCGACGGCTACGGGGTCCTCGTCCTGCCGACGACCGGCCGCTATTTCCAGGTGCCGTACCGCTCGCTGGTGCCGCAGGGCGTCGGCGACCTCATCGTCGCCGGCCGGAGCATCGGCGGTGACAGGATCTCGCACGCGGCGGTCCGCAGCATGATGTGCTGCACCGTCAGTGGGCAGGGAGCCGGCGTGGCGGCCGCCGTGTCGCTCCGGACGGGACAGTCGTTCGATCGCCTCGACCTGGGGAAGGTCCAGCAGGAGCTCAGGCGTCAGCACGTCCGGATCGACTGAGGCGAACGGCGGGATGGAGCATCCGCCCCCCGAGCCGCCTCCGGTGCCCGACCGGTTCGAGGACATCGATCTCGTCGTCTTCGACAAGGACGGCACGCTCATCGACTTCGACCGGATGTGGAGCGGCTGGTCGGCTGCGCTCGTCCATCGCCTCGCCGAGGCGACCGATCCGTCGCTCGTCGGGCCGCTGTCCCGGGCGCTCGGCCTCGACACGGCGGATCGCATCGTCCCGGGGAGCGCGCTTGCGGCGACCCCGATGGGACACCTCCGGGCGCTGGCGGTCGAGACGCTGGTCGGGGCCGGCCTGACGCCGGCAGCGGCCGAGGCCGCGGTGGCCGCGAGCTGGGATCCGCCAGATCCGGTCGCGCTCGCTCACCCGCTGGCGGACCTCCGCGCGCTGTTCGGCGGGTTGCGCGCCCGGGGGATCCGCGTCGCGGTGGCCACCGCGGACGATCGGGCGCCGACCGAGGCGACGCTGGCCGGCCTGGGCATCGACCAGTTCGTCGACGCGATCACCTGTGCCGACGACGGTCTGCCGGTCAAGCCGGCCCCGGATGGGATCCTCCACCTGTGCGCGGTGCTCGGGATCGAGCCGACCCGGACCGCGATGATCGGCGACTCGGCATCGGACGTGGCGATGGGCCGGGCCGCCGGCGCCGGCCTCGTCGTCGGAGTGCTCTCCGGGGTCGGCGATCCGGCCCAGCTCGAGCCGTACGCGGACGAGATCGTGCCGTCGATCGCGGACCTGGTGCCCTAGGTGTGGTGGCCGACCTCCTGGACGAGCCAGCCGTTGCCGTCCGGATCGCTGAGCGAGACGAACGTCTCGTAGTCGTTCCGTTCCGGATGGACGCCCGTCGTCTGCCCGGCCGGCCCGAAGTGGAACGGCTCACTCGCCTCCACGCCACGCTCCACGAGCCACGCCCGGGCCGCCTCGATGTCGCGCACGACCAGGTGCAGGCCCTGGTACGTGCCCGGCTCCACGGTCGAGAGGCCCACCCCGATGGTGATCGAGCAGGCCGAGCCCGGCGGGGTCAGCTGGACGACCCGAAAGGCATCGCTCGCGCGGTGGTCGACGTCCACCGAGAACCCCATCTTGTCCGCGTAGAACGCCTTCGCCCGGTCCACGTCCGAGACGGGGACCACGACCAGCTCGAGCTTGAATTCCACTTGGGTCTCTCCCTGCGCCATCCTCGAGGCGGAGCGGCTATGTCTCGGCGAAGCGGTCCGCCGCCGACCTACTCTATCTGGTGGCGTTCGCAACGAGCGTGGCCGCACGCATGCGGGCGTCGGACGGGTGGCTCAAGCGATCCGCTCGCCGGCGCGGATCGGAAGGTCGAGACGGTTCTCCGGCGGCGCCAGCGGGCAGGCCCACTTCGGGTCGAACGCGCAGGACGGCTGGAAGGCGAAGTTGAAGTCGAGGATGAGGGTCCCCTCGACCGGGTCGCCGCCCAGGTCGGCACTCTTGGCTGCGTCGATGAGATAGCGGCCGGCCCCGTACGTCTCCATCCCGTTGGTCGCGTCCCGGAACGCCAGGAACAGGCCGCCGGCATAGCCCTCCATCCAGAACACGGACAACCGGCGCTCGCCGTCCTCGAACGGGATCGCCACCGCCCCGATCCGGTGGAAGGACAGGACGTCCGCACCGCTGTTGGGGAGGGCGATCGCCAGCGGGGCGGCCGATCCCACCGCGAGCCCGCCGGTCGCGAGGCCTCCGCTTGCGAAGCCGCCGCTCGCGGCGCCGTCCGGGGCGGCCGGCGGACCCGTCTCGAGCCGGAGCTCGAACCGCAGGTCCGGATCGTACGGCCAATGGCGGGCGCGGAACGCCGACCGGTCCTCCGCCGGGACCGGTGACTGGGGGTGCGTCCGGAACAGGACCTCGCGCGTCGCGACCCAGTGCTGCCAGGCGATCTCCGGGCTCTCCGCGGCCATCGCCCGGACGTCCGCGTAGAGCTCGGCGACGCGACGGCGCCAGTCGGCGAGCTCGAGTCCGGCGCCGGGGTCCATGGGCCGAGTATCCGCCCGGACCGGCCGGCCGTCTACGCAGCCGCCGCGCGGTCTACGATGACCGCGACGTGACACCAGGAGGAGACGGCGTGACGGGACAGGCGGAGATCGGGGTGTTCGGCGGATCGGGCTTCTACTCGCTGCTCGACGACGTCCGCGAGGTCAAGATCGACACCCCGTACGGTCCGCCGTCCGACAGCCTGTTCCTGGCCGAGGTCGCCGGCCGAAGCGTCGCGTTCCTGCCGCGCCACGGCCGCCGTCACACGATCCCGCCCCATCGGATCAACTTCCGGGCGAACGTCTGGGCGATGAAGGCCCTCGGGGTCAAGGCGGTCATCAGCCCGTGCGCGGCCGGCAGCCTGAAGCTCGGCGTCGCGCCCGGGGACTTCGTCGTGTGCGACCAGTTCGTCGACCGGACGAGCGGACGAGCCGACACGTTCTACGACGGGCCGATCGTGAGCCACGTCAGCTCGGCCGAGATCTACGACCCGGTGCTCCGCCGGATCGCGGTCGAGGTCATCCGCGAGCACGGGATCACGGTCCACGACGGCGGCACGGTGGTCGTCATCCAGGGGCCGCGCTTCTCGTCGAAGAGCGAATCGAGATGGTTCGGCGATGCCGGCTGGGAGGTCATCAACATGACCCAGTACCCCGAGGCGTACCTGGTCCGCGAGCTGGGCATGGCCGTCGTCAACATCAGCCTGATCACCGACTACGACGCCGGCGTCCATGAGGGAACGGAAGCCGTCGACGCGATGAGCGTGCTGGAGGTCTTCGAGCTCAACGCGGCGCGCATCCAGAAGGTCGTCCTCGACATGATCCGGCGTTTCCCGGCGGACCTCGACGCCCTCGGGGCGGCGGAGATGCTCAAGTTCACCCGCGGCGACGGGCATGCCGGCTCGCCCGAGGACATCCGCCTGTTCGAGACCGGGCTCTGAGGGCCGGACCCACATCGTGACCACAGCCGACCCGCCGCCGATCGGGGTCGCGCTCCGGTCGATCCGGGCGACCCCGGCCTGGTGGCTCGAAGGGGCGCGCCGGCTCGACGCGGCGGGCTATGCCGGGATCTGGTCCTGGGACCACTTCGTCGGCAAGGGCGACCGGACCGTTCCGGTGGTCGAGGCCTGGACGATGCTGACGGCAGCGGCGGCCCTCACTCAGCGAGCGACCGTGGGAACGTTCGTCGCCAACGTCATGAACCGGCATCCGGCCGTCCTGGCGCGGATGGCGACCACCCTCCAGGACCTGACCGGCGGCCGGGTCATCCTGGGGATCGGCATCGGCGGCCATCCGGCGGAGCACCGGGCGCTCGGGATCCCGTTCCCCGAGGCGCCCGAGCGGGTCGCCCGGCTCGAGGAGGCGATCGAGGTCATCCGGGCGATCTGGGCTGGCGGCCCGGTCAGTCGACCGTCGCGCTTCTATCCGCTCGAGGACGCCGTGGTCAGCGTCGGATCGAGCCCACCACCGCCGATCGTCATCGGTGGCGAGACGACCGCCGGCGCGCGCCTGGCCGGTCGACTTGGCGACGGCTGGTCGCCCTTCGACTCGACCTTCGAGCGGGACCTGCCGGCCTACCTGGAGGCGCTCGAGGCCGCCGGCCGACGGCGGGCGGATCAGCGGCTCCTCGTCGGGATCCAGGGCGACGACTGGCTGGCCGAGCACAGCAGCATCGCCGGCAGCCCGTGGGTCGAGGCTCCGCGCGACACCTGGGCGCGCTGGCGCGAGGCCGGGGCGGACGGCGTCATCCTGCTGGCGCGAACGACCGCGGACGTCGACGCGCTCGTGGCGGCCGCCGACCGCTGGTAGGCCGGAAACGACCCCTCGCGCCGTCCGTGGCACCATGCACCGGTGACGCCCTCGTCCCCGCCCGCCGAGCTGACCCAGTCATGTGTCCGTTGCGGCGCGACGGTCCCGCTCGGGACCTCGATGTGCGAGAACTGCAACCCGCTCGGGCTCAAGCAGCCGGCGGCCTCGCAGGCCCACGGGACGGTCCTCCTGGCCATCGTCGGGGCGGTCATCTTCCTGGCCGTCCTCGGGCGGGTCGCCATCGCCGGGATCGGGCCGTTCAAGGGGGCGGTCGGGAACGTCGTCTCGGCTCCGCCGGGCCTGGCGGTCACCCTGACCGTGACCAACCTGGGCACGACGGCGGGGTCGTCGACCTGTCGCGTCTACGATCCGTCGGTCCCCGGCATCGGGCCCGAGTCGGCGTTCATCACCAGCCCGCGCATCCCTCCGGGGGAGACGATCTCGTTCTCCCAGCAGGTCGCGATCCTCGGATCGGTCGTCCGGCCGCTGGCCGTCGACTGCACCGGGCCGTGACCGTCGGCCGGTTCGCGGCCGAGCTCGCCCTGGCCACGGAGCTCGCAGATCGCGCGGGCGCCTTGCTGGTCGATCGCCTCGGACGGGTCGGCGACGTCCGCCACAAGAGCCCGAAGGACATCGTGACCGAGGTGGATCACCTCAGCGAGGCGCTCATCCTGGGTGCCGTCCGGACGGCGTTCCCAGAGGACGGGATCCTGGCCGAGGAGTCGGGTGGGAGCGGCGGCCGGAACGGTCGGGTCTGGGTCGTCGATCCCCTCGACGGCACGATCAACTACGCCAACGGGATCCCCCTGTTCTGCGTCGCGATCGGGCTCGTCGTGGACGGACGGCCGGCCGTCGGCGTGGTCCGCGACCCGATCCGCAGCGAGACCTTCGCCGCGACCGCCGACGGTCCGGCGACGCTCGATGGCCACCCGATCCGGGCGAGCGACAAGGCGCTCCTGTCCGACTACGTCGTCTCGCTGACGCTCGACGGAGCGTCGCTGGCCGAGCGGCTCGCACGGATCAACGAGGCGATCCGGGTGACCCGCCGGCTCGGGTCGGCCGCGCTCGCGCTCGCCTATGTCGGCTGCGGCCGGTTCGACGCCTTCGTCCAGACGTACGGGCTGTCGGCGTGGGACGTGGCTGCGGCCGGGCTCATCGCCGAACGCGCCGGCGCCACGGTGGCGGAGGCGTGGACCGGCGGGCCGTGGCTCGACCTCGACCGCGGCTCGACGAAGTTCGGCGTCGTGGCGGCCCCGGCCGCTCATCACGACGAGCTGCTCGAGCTGGTCCGACTTCCCGGCTGAGCCGGGTCAGGCTCGGTCGTCGCGCCAACGATGCGGGCGCGACCGCAGGCGGGGGAGGCGGATCTCGTCGCAGAACGCCAGCCAGCGTTCCCGCGGCGCACCCTGCCAGCGCAGCTCGTCGGGTGAGGTCTGGCTCAGCGGGGCGTCCGTCCGAAGTCGCGCGAGCGTCCGGTAGAGCATCACCTCGTCGCGTCGATCGGCGAGGGTCGCGGCGAGGGACACGGCGCCGCGGACAGGGACGTCCCAGTCGGCCGCGTGTCTCGGGATGGCGTCGAGCGAGCCGTACCGGAGGAGGACCGTCGCGGCCGACTTCGAACCCCAGCCGGGCAGTCCCGGGTACCCGTCCGCGGCGTCGCCGACGAGCGCCAACAGGTCGGGGATGGACTCCGGCCGAACGCCCCACTTGGCGATCACCCCGTCCTCGTCGTACGTGATCCGGCGGCGTCGATCGACCAGCACGACCCGCTCGTCGCGGACGCACTGGGCGAGGTCCTTGTCGGGCGAACAGATGAGGACCGCCTCGACGGCGGGATCGTCCGCCCAGCGCGCGACCGCGGTCGCGATCGCGTCGTCGGCCTCGTGGGCGACCATCGGCCAGAGGACGATCCCGAGCGCCTCGATCGCGGCCTCGGCGATCGGGAACTGGGCCATCAGCCGGGGATCGACGCCGGCCCCGGTCTTGTAGCCGCCGTAGAGGTCGTTCCTGAACGACTCGATGACCCGGTCGGTGGCCGCGCCGAGGTGGGTCGCGCCCTCGTCGCGGAGGATCGCCAGCAGGTTCTCGACCAGGCCCCAGGTCGCGGTCAGGTCCCGGCCGTCGGTGGCGAGGACGGCCGGTCGCGGGGCGAAGAACGCCCGGAAGAGCTCATAGGTCGCGTCGACCAGATGCAGTCGCACCGGGGTCAGGGCGGTGTCGGGACCGGGCCGTGCTTGGCGATCAGCGGCCCGACCGCGTCCCGTGGCCGTTCGAACCGGCAGCGACGGGGGCGACCGGGTGCGTGGCGGCGCCATCGGTCGCGATGGTCAGCGGGCCCCGCTCCGCCTCGACGAGCGCCTTGAGCCGTTCGAGATCGGCCTGGAAGACACGCTGCAGGATCGGACCCTGGACGAGCGCGCCGAGGTTGGGAAGGACGGGTGGAACGAGCGTCTCGGCCCACTCGACGCGGGTCCGGCGGCCGCCGTCGAGCGTGTCGAGGGTGAGCAGCCCGGTCCCGCTGAACCGACCCTCGTGGCGGATCGCGAACCGGTGCGGGGCGCTGAACTCGGTCACCTCGACCGGATCGCTGACCGGGATGCCGAGGATCCGTACCTCGGCCTCGCCGCGGGTCCCGACGCCGACCGGTCCGTCGGTCGACAGTCGGACGCGCTTCATCTCGGTCATCCAGTCCGGCTGCGTCTCGATGTCCGCCAGCCGTGCCCAGACCGCGGCGATCGGTGCGTCGATCTCCACCCTCGTCCGGATCGGGACGCGGATCGGCCGCCCGTCGCCGTCGACCGACAGGCCGCCGAGCCAGCGATCCAACACGAACGCACCCGCCAGGCTGCCTACCGCTGCAAGGACCATCCGTCGGATCATGTCGCTCCCTCCTCGAAGAACCGGATGCCGGCCGCGGCCATGTCCGCGACCGCCCGGTCGCCGTCACCGGGCGCCAGGTCGACCGCTCGGACACCGTCGGCAAGGACGGCGGTCGGGTGTCCGAGGCGGACGGCGTCGAGGGCCGTCGCCTTGATGCAGTAGTCGGTCGCGAGCCCGCCGACGACGACCCGCTCGGCGCCATGATCGCGCAGGAGGTCCTCGAGCCCCGTCGGCGCCTCGACGCCGGTGGCCGGGTCGCGGATCGTGAAGCCCGAGTAGCCGTCCTCGCCGTGGACGCCCTTGCGGACCACCGGTCCGTCCACGACGAGCGTCGGATGGAGCTCCGCGCCCCAGGAACCCGCGACGCAGTGGACCGGCCAGATGCCCCCGTCCTTGGCGAAGTGCGGAGTCGAGGCCGGGTGCCAGTCCTGGGTGTAGACCACGAGGGCGCCGGCGGCCCGCGCGCTGGCGATCTCCCGATTGAGGACCGGGATCACGTCCGTGCCGCCGGCCACGCTCAACCCGCCGCCCGGGTCCGCGAAGTCGTTCTGGACGTCGACCAGGATGAGGGCGGTCGCGCGGTCGTAGCGAGGGTCATCCATCGTCGGAGGCTACCGCACTTCGACGATTCGGGAACCGCTCTCGTCGCTATCCGCGGCCGGCGCCCTCGGCGGCGGCGTCGGAAAGGACGCCCTCGAGGAGGTCGCCGGCGCGTTCCCACGTGAAGTACCGCTCGACGAAGTCGCGGCCGTCCGACGGCGGTTCGGGGTCGACGGCGGCCGCCCGGAGTCGCTCGACCAGCAGGGCCGCGAACCTCGTCGGGTCCGCTGCCGGCCCGACGGTCAACGGGGGCCGGACACCCTCGGTCGTGATCAGCCCGGCTGAGCCGTTGGCGCTGGCGACGGTCGGGACGCCCATCGCCAGCGCCTCGAGGACCTTGTTCTGGATGCCCGCCCCGAACCGGAGCGGGGCCGCGAACACCGATGCCGCCTCGAGATACGGGCGGACGTCCTGGACGAAGCCCGTCACCGTGACACCGGGCGTCGCGCCGGCCCGGACGAGCTTCTCGATCGGATCCCGTCCGACGATCGACAGGTGCGCCTCCGGGATCGACTCCCGGACGCGTGGCAGGATCTCGCGGATCAGGAGCAGGGCCGCGTCGCTGTTCGGTGGGTAGTCCATCGCTCCGGTGAAGACGATCTCGTTCTGTCCGAGGGTCGACCCCGCGGAGCGCTGCCAGAACCCGACGTCGACGCCGTTCGGCAGGACGGTGGCGCGAGATCGGTCGCCGTCGCCCATCAGCGCGTCGCGGTCGCGGACGCTGGCGAACAAGAGGCGCGAGCCGCGCCGGAGCAGGGCACGCTCGATCCGGCGGACCTCGACGTATTCGGCCAGCAGGAGCGGGATCCGAGAAAGCGACGCGAACCGGAGGTTCCCCTTGATCCGGCTCGACGTCGCGTCGCACACGTCGGCGACCACCGGCAACCCGGCCGCCGCCTGAAGGGCCGGATAGGTCCGCTTGCCGCTGAACAGGACGACGTCGTGCGGGACGTCGGCGACCACCGTGACCACCTCGTCGCGCAGCTGTCGGACGGCGCTCTCACCGACCGAGATCGCACTGAGCCGGCGCTCGACCTGCCGCCGCAGGGATCGACTTCGCCGGTGCGAGTCCACCGTCACGATCCGCTCGGTGAACGGCTCGAGGTGGGCCCGGTCCTCGGGCGTGAACCCGGCCGGGACGATCGCCAGCAGGCTGATCCGATGTCCCCGCCGGCTGAGCTCGCGGATCATGTGGTAGTGGCGGAGGTAGCCGCTCGTCAGCGGCCACGGGAAGCCGTTGACGAGGAAGAGGATGCGGAGGCTCGCGGGGTGCTCGGTCATCCGGCGGCGCCGTCGACCACGGTCCGCCAGATCGCGTGAAAGCGATGGCCCCGGAGTCGCTCCCCGTCGACGCTGTCGTCGAGCTTGGCCGGCTCGATGTCCGGTTCACCGACAAGGCGACCCGCCAGCCGGGCCAGGGCGCGGACCCAGGTCGCGACGAGGAGGGGGCGGATGAGCGCTCGGTCGATCCCGGCCGCGTCGGCGTACGCCTCGGCGGCCGCCGTCGCCCAACGATCGTCGCCGAAGAACGCCGCCCCGACCCGCCGAGCGTGTTCGTCGGGCGTCGTCGCCCGATCCTTCCCGCCGGTCACGACGGCGACGTAGCCGAGGAAGAACAGGAAGTCGGTCAGCGGGTAGCCGGCCGGTTCGCCGAGCTCCCAATCGATCGCTCCGATCGCGCCGGTCCGGTCCGACCCCGCCGCGCGCGTGGATCGGCCGCCCGGACCCGTCGCTGCGCCGGCCTCCAGCCGGAGAAGGTTCGGATGGCTGAGGTCGCCGTGCTCGATGGTCAGCGGGAGCCGAGCCGAGGCGAGCGGAGCGATCGAGTCGCTCGCACGGCCGACGAGTGTGAGGTCGGCCGGATCGTCGGCCAGGGCGTGCTCGAGGGCGGCGATCGACGGCTCCAGCAGCCTCGCCCAACGGTCGTCGGCGCCGTCCGGTGGATCCGGGCGGTGGAGCGACCTGGCCCAGGCGGCGACATCGCGGACCGCCCGATCCCGACCGCGGCGGATCTCGGTGGGGTCGAGCGGCCGCCCCGCCAGGGCCGTCTCGACGATCGCGGCGTGCCCTCCGATCGCCTCGTGGGCGATCAGTCGTGGCACGCCCGCCGTTCCGTCCGGCGAGCGGTCCGCCAGCAGGCCGAGACAGGCAGCCTCGGCCTCGAGTGTCCGCGTCGCGTCCGCCAGTCGATGGACCTTGGCGACGATCCTCGGTGCCTCGCCGTCGGGCGGAACGACGAGGGCCACGACATGCGCGGAGGCCTGGAACCTCGGTGTCACGAGCAGGCTCGCGGTCCCACCGACGCCGAGGCCCTCGAGCCCGAGCCGCGCGCGGTTCGCACCAACGAAGGCGTCGATCAGCGGCGCCGCAGGGATCCCGCTCTCCGGCACCTTCACGTCCGGGCGGCGGCCGACGACCGTGGTCGCGTCGAGGAGCGCAGGACCCATCCCCAACCGGAACGCCGCACCGACGAGCCGGGCCTTGAGTCGTGCGCGGCGGCCGCTCCGGCGGCGGGCGAGGCTGAGCCTGATGAGCGCCGGCCGGTCGAGCGGGACGATCTCGAGACCGGAGGCGTGATCCGGCCAGACCCACGATGCGTGGACGTCGATGAACCCGTCGTGATGCAGGCGCTCGGCGACGTCCCCGGCCGACGCGGCCGCCAGCTGCCCGGTCCGGCCGGGTCGGGCGCGTCCGACGAGCTCGATCACGATCGACCCGCCGGGCGCGACCCGGTCGATCGCGGCCCGGACCACAGCGGCGGTCGGGGCATGGACGACGACCACGTCGGCCCGCTCGGTCGGATCGACGACGATCGTGCCGGCGAACGCCTCGAGCGCCGCGCCGAGCTCCCGGTCCGGCGTCCCAGCGACCAGGACCCGATCGAGGCGTGGGTCGGCGAGAAGGAACCGCCAGTCGAGACGCCGGGCAAGGGCGAGCCGGTCGCTTGGGCCGATCGTCACGTCCGCCGTCACTCGCCGAAGAGCCAGCGGGCGAACGGCAGGCGTCCAAGCTCGGGGAAGGTCTCGGACAGCCGAAGCGACCCGCGGTTCAGCCGGAAGACGGCGATGCTGGCAAACGCAGCGAGGGCGCCCTGGACGAGGAACGGCGGCTTGAACGCCGCGTTGACGATCGCGAGGCCGACCGCGATGACCACGATGCTCACGTAGACCCAGACGTGGCTGCGGTCGAAGATGCTGATCCCCGTGCCGAACCGGAGGCCGGCCTGCTTGAGCAGGTTGTGGATGACGATCGTGAGCGTGGTCCCGATCGCCGCCCCCAACGCGCCGAACTGGGGGATGAGGACGAGGTTCAGGGCGACGTTCGCCACGACCGCCAGCAGGTTGACGACGATGACGAACTTGACGACGCCGAAGATCCGGAGGGTCAGCCCGTTGAACCCGAGGGCGGTGCTGAAGTAGTAGCCGAACGACAGCATCGCGAGGTAGATCGCAGACGCCTCATAGCGCTGCCCGTATAGCGTCTGCGTCAGCGACCCGGCCATGCTGAACGTCGCGGCGAACAACGGGAACGAGATGACCGCCATCCAGATCGCCGTCCGCCAGTACAGGTCGCGGACCCCCTGCGTGTCGCGCCGGGCGTACATCCGCGCGGCGACGGGGGTGAACAGGAGCGCGAAGCTTTGCATGACCAGCTGGTTGAGCCCGGCCGCCGGCTGGATCACCCGCCAGGCGGCGACGTCGTTGAGTCCCTTGAAATGCTCGAGCAGGATCGCGTCGGTCGAGTTCATGAAGATGTAGACGAGGTCGGTGGTGACCAGCGGGATCGTGAAGACGAGGATCTCGCGGGCTGGGATCTTCATGCTCGCCTTGCGCAGCTTGCCCAGCGTGCCGCGCCGGCCGAGGACCTGCCACAGGATGACGACGTAGAGCGCCACGCCCAGCGCGCCGGCGGCCACGTAGCCGATCGCGAGGAACAGGACCCCCGACTGGCTCACGATGAGGAAGATGACCACGCCCAGGCGCAGTCCGGGAGCCAGGATGTACTTCCGGAAGAAGATCGAGCGCGGGCTGGCGAACACGGTCAGCAGCCCGGTCAGGAGCTGGTCGTACGCCTGGATCGGTGCGAGCAGGATCAGGATCAGGAGGAGCGGGGCGGCGTTCGGCGTGCTCTTGAGCGACCCGAGCGCGACGTCCTCGAAGAAGTAGATCCCGACGATCAGCAGCGTCCCGAGAGCGAGGATCAGCCCGCTGATGCCGACGATCGTGCCGAGCAGCCGGTCGTGGTCCTCCTCCTCGTCGTAGATCGTCAGGAACCGCGAGGCGCCGCGGTCGAGCCCGAGGGTGATGACCATCTGGCCCAGTGCCACGATCGACAAGGCGTAGGCGAACGCGCCGTATTCGGGCTTGGTCAGGGCCCGCACGATGAGGATCTGGGTCAGGAAGTTGACCCCCATCGACAGCGATCGACCGATGAGGAGCAGGCTCGATCCGCGGATCTGGGTCGTCGTGTCCTTGCCGTCGTGGGTCGTGGTGACCGTGACCTCGGGCGTGACCTCGAGGGTCTCGGTGTCGACCTCGCCGGCGTCGATCGGCTTCGGGAGGGGGACCTCGCCCTTGTCGGGGAGGCCGCCGCCGGCGGCCGCAAGCTCAGCCACGGCGAGCGCTCCCGTAGGCGGCCCAGATCGCGGCGATGACCCGGCGTCGGACCGTGTCCGCGTCGGCGGAGGCATCGATGACCGCGGCCGAGGGGAGTCGGTCGGCCAGCTCGAGATACCGCGCGCGCTGGCCCTCGAGCGCTACCGGATCGTGCTCGCCCTTGCGCCGGAACAGCTCGTCGCCCGGGACGTCGAGGACCACGCTCAGCCCTGGGGTCGGCGCGGCCCGGACCAGCAGGCGGCGCCGGATGCGCGCCTTGCGACCGCTCCCAGGTGCACCGAGCGCGAGATCGAGGACGTGTCGGTCGAACACGACGATCCGACCTCGCGACCGCTGCCAGGCGGCCGACAGCGACCGACGCCAGACCCAGACAAGCCGGCCCGGTAGTCCGAGCCGTCCCCCGGAGCCCTTCGTCGCACCGTCGAGCCCCCGGCCGTAGACGCCCAGGTAGATCCGTCGGACCGGGACGGGGAACGAGTCCGCGAGTGCCGCCGAGAGGGTCGACTTGCCGGCCCCGTCGGGTCCGAGCAGCGCCACGCTCAGCCCTCGTCCACCCAGGAACGGAAGGACCCTCGCCGCCCGGCGGAGGAGTCGATGAAGGGCAAGGCGGCCGGTGACCGAGGGCAGGCGCCGCAGCGACCAGCTGCGGTCGAGCCGCCGGCCGAGCCTGGCAAGGGCCGTGCCGTCGCCAGGGTGCGCGGCCGCCTCGATCACGCGGGCAGCCGTCCAGTTCCGCGGCAGGAACGGTTCGATCGCCGCCGCGGCGGGGCCGTCGTGGCGCGATCCCGTCGCGAGCTCCGCCAGCGCGGTCAGATCGGCCGGCCGGGGTCCATCGCGATCGAGGAGGGCGTGGAGCAGGAATGCCCAGAACGCGTCGTCGGGATCGAGCCGGGGCGGCCGGCCCGTCGCGTCACGGCGAGCGAGGCACCCGGCCGCCATGTCCGTGGAGAACTGCTGATATCGGCCGAATTCGAGACGGCTGACCAGGTCGAGCTTCACCCAGCCGTCGGTCGCCGGGTCGTAGGCGAAGAAGAAGCGATGCGAGCCCCGACCCGGGCTCGGCACGACGACGGAACCCGGCTGAGCTCAGTTCGCGCTCGGTCGTCGCGAGGGCATCGGCGGCCACGAGGAGGTCGATGTCGCCGCCTGGGGCGGCCGACTCGGAATCTCCGCGCAGCAGCGCCCACGGGCCGCCGGCTCGGTCCAGCGCCCCGAACGCCGCCGCGATCGGCGCCGGTACCTGGCCTGCCATCATCGGTCCCGGTTCCTCGGCCGCCGATGGCATGGCCGTCGCGTGTGCCACGGTGTGATCCGGTCTCCCCGTTCAGATCCAGGCGGCCCACCGAGAACGTGGCCGGTCGTCTCGAGTGGCGAGGATACAGGCTATCCCAGAAGACGAGCTCGACAGGACCTCAGTCTGGTGACCGACGGCACCACCTCGCGTCCGACCGGCCGCCACCCGTCCGGCGTCAAGGTTGCGGGACGGTCCGCCCGGATCGGGATTACAGTGCCCGGGGCCAGCCACGCCTGATCCGCTGCCACACCGCGAGGGAGCCGCCCGCACCGATGTATTTCGACGAGTTCAAGCACCAGCTGCCCGACATCGACGAGTCGGAGACCGAGGAGTGGCTCGAGTCCCTCGACCAGGTCGTCCAGGACGAGGGTGAGAACCGCGCCCAATTCCTGATGTTCAAGCTGCTCAAGCGGGCGCGCCAGCTCCACGTCGGGCTGCCCCCGCTGACCCAGACCCGCTACATCAACACGATCAGCCCGGAGCAGGAGCCGTTCTTCCCGGGCGACGAGGAGCTCGAGCGTCGGATCCGACGCCTGGTCCGCTGGAACGCGGTCGCGATGGTCCTGCGAGCGAACACGGCCCATCCCGGCATCGGCGGCCACCTGGCCACGTACGCCTCGGCGGCGACCCTCTACGAGGTCGGCTTCAACCACTTCTTCCGGGGCAAGGATGAGGATGCCGGCGACCAGATCTTCTACCAGGGCCATGCCGCCCCCGGCATCTACGCCCGGGCGTTCCTCGAGGGACGGCTGACGGAGGACCAGCTCGACCACTTCCGGCGCGAGGTCGTGCCCGGACAGGGCCTGAGCTCGTACCCCCACCCACGGCTCATGCCGGACTTCTGGGAGTTCCCCACGGTCTCGATGGGGATCGGACCGATCAGCGCGATCTACCAGGCCCGGTTCAACCGGTACCTCACCAATCGCGGGCTGAAGGACACCTCGGGTTCACGGGTCTGGGCCTTCCTCGGGGACGGCGAGATGGACGAGCCGGAGTCCATCGCCGGTCTGTCCCTGGCCGCCCGGGAAGGGCTCGACAACCTGACCTTCGTCGTCAACTGCAACCTGCAGCGGCTCGACGGCCCGGTCCGTGGGAACGGCAAGGTCATCCAGGAGCTCGAGGGGTTGTTCCGCGGCGCCGGCTGGAACGTCATCAAGGTGATCTGGGGGCGGGAGTGGGACGACCTGCTCGCCCGGGACGTCGACGGCGCGCTCGTCGAGCAGATGAACGACACCCTTGACGGCGAGTTCCAGAAGTTCTCGGTGTCCGGCGGGGCGTACATCCGCGAGCACTTCTTCGGGCCCGACCCGCGCCTTCGCCGGCTCGTCGAGCACCTCAGCGATGAGGACCTGGCCAAGCTCCGTCGCGGCGGCCACGACCAGCGCAAGGTCTTCGCGGCCTACAAGGCGGCGACCGAGTACGTCGGGGCGCCGACCGTCATCCTCGCTCACACGATCAAGGGCTGGACGCTCGGACCGGGTGTCGAGGCACGGAACATCACCCACCAGGCGAAGAAGCTGTCCGAGACCGAGCTGCGGATCTTCCGCGATCGGCTCGAGCTGCCGATCCCGGACGCCGACCTGCACGACGCGCCCTACTACCACCCGGGGCCCGACTCAGAGGAGGTCCGCTACCTGCGCGAGCAGCGGGCGGCGCTGGGTGGATCGCTCCCGAAGCGGGTCGTCCGGGCCAAGCTGTTCAGCGCGGTGGCGCCGGCGGTCGACGCCGAGTTCGCCGCCGGCAGCACGACCGCCGTCAGCACGACGATGGTCTTCGCCCGGGTCCTCCGCAATCTGATCCGCGACCCGGAGCTCGGACCGCGGATCGTCCCGATCGTTCCCGACGAGGCCCGCACCTTCGGCCTCGACCCATTGTTCAAGGAGGTCGGGATCTACGCGGCTCTCGGCCAGCGCTACGAGCCGGTCGACTCCGAGCTCGTCCTGAGCTATCGCGAGGCGCGTGACGGCCAGGTCCTCGAGGAGGGGATCACCGAGGCCGGCTCGATGGCCAGCCTGCAGGCCGCGGCGATCGCCTACTCGACCCAGGGCACGGCGACGATCCCGTTCTACATCTTCTATTCGATGTTCGGCTTCCAGCGGACCGGCGACCAGGCCTGGGCCTTGGCCGACGCGCGGGGTCGCGGGTTCATGATGGGCGCCACGGCCGGCCGGACCACCCTGCATGGCGAGGGGCTCCAGCACGACGACGGACACAGCCACCTGCTGGCTTCGACGATCCCCGCGATCCGTGCCTACGACCCGGCGTTCGCCTATGAGCTGGCTGCGGTCATCCGGGATGGGATCGAGCGGATGTACGTCCGGGGCGACGACGTCTACTACTACATCACGATCTACAACGAGAACCACGTGATGCCGCCCAAGCCGGACGGCGTCGATGAGGGGATCGTCCGGGGGTTGTACCGGTTCGCGGCCGCGCCCGACGGCCTCGCTGGGAAGGGCGGCCGGGTCCGCCTCGTCGGAAGCGGCTCGATCATGCAGCAGGTCCTCGAGGCGCAGCGCCTCCTCGGCGAGCGGTTCGACGTGGCCGCCGAGGTCTACAGCGCGCCGTCCTTCCAGCAGCTCCGCCGCGACGCGATCGAGGTCGACCGCTGGAACCGTCTCCACCCCGATGCCGAACCGCGGATCCCGTACGTCAGCCGGGTCCTTCCGGAGGACGGCGGCCCGGTGGTCATCGCGTCGGACTGGCTCAAGGCCGTGCCGGATCTCGTGCGTGCCTGGTTGCCGGCCGACACGATCACGCTCGGGACGGAGGGGTTCGGCCGGAGCGACACCCGCGAGGCCCTCCGGGCGCTGTTCGAGATCGACGGGCCGAGCATCGCGGCGGCCGCCATCTCGGGCCTGTCTCGCTCGGGCGCGGTCCCCGCGAAGCGCGCGGCGAAGGCGCTCCGCGAGCTCGGGATCGACCCCGACAAGACCGACCCGCTCGCGCTGTAGCCGGGGGTCGCGATGGAACGGACGATCAGCGTCGACGGGACGGGCCGGGCGGCGACGGTCCCGGACGTCGCGGACGTCCGGCTCGGCCTGACCGTCAGCCGGTCGACGGTGGCGGAGGCTCGAGAGGTCGCGGCGGTCGCCGCCGGGCGGATCGTGGCCGCCATCTCCGCCCTCGAGATCGACCGCACCGATGTCCGAACGGCCTCACTGATCGTCCAGCCCGAGTACGACTATCGCGACGGCACGCAGACCCTCCGCGGGCAGTCGGTCAGCCACCAGTTCGTGGTGACCGTCCGCGACCTCTCCCGGCTCGGGCAGGTCGTCGACGGCGGGCTTGCGGCCGGCGCCACGACACTCGACGGAGTGACGTTCCGGACGGCGGACGCAGCGGCCGCAGATGCCGCAGCTCGGGTCGCGGCGTATCGCGACGCGCGGGTGCGCGCTGTGACGCTCGCGGCCGAAGCGGGCGTCGAGCTCGGACCGGTGCTCACGATCAGCGAGCGCGATCCGTCCGCCGGGCCGGTGCCGATCTTCCGCGGCCCGGCGGCGATGGCGGCCACGTCCGCGCCGACGCCGATCGAGGCCGGCGAAGGCGAGGTCGTCGTCAGCGTCGCCGTGGTGTTCGCCATCGCCTGACGGGTCCCGCGGCACACATCGCCGTGCCCGACGGGACCCAGGGCGGTGCGCGCCCGCACCGGCTCGCGGGACCGTGTCCGGCGTGGCAGGGAACCGTGCCGAGGGGCGCTGCGTCTCGGGGCCACCGCGACCATCCTCCGGTCGCTCGGACACGACGGAGCGATCGCCATGACGACCACCACGATCACCCTTCCGGTCCCCGGCCAGCGCGCCCGCTGGCTCGCCGTCGGCCTCGCCTCCGGCCTGATGGTCGCGGCGATCGCCAGTCCGGCCTTCGCGCCGCGGCCGGCCCTTGGCGCCGACTCGAGCACCGCCCCCGAGCACACGATCAGCGTGACCGGGACCGGCCGGGTCGTGATCAGTCCCGACGTGGCCGACCTGCGGATCGGGGTGAGCGCGACGAAGCCGACCGTCAAGGCCGCCCGGACCGCCGCCGCGGAGTCGATGACCAGCGTCGTCGCCGCCCTCAAGAAGCTCGGGATCGCCGATGCCGACATCCAGACGACCACCTTGTCGCTCCAGCCCGTCTACGACTACTCGACCAACAGCAACCCGCCGCGACTGACCGGCTACCAGCTCCAGAACGCGGTCGCCGTGACGGTCCGCGACCTCGACAAGGTCGGCGACGCGATCGACGACTCGCTCGCGTCCGGTGCGACGACCTTCGACGGCGTGACCTTCCGGGTCGACGACCCGGCCAAGGCCGAGGCACAGGCCCGAGCGGCGGCGATGGCCCAGGCCAAGTCGAAGGCCGACACCCTCGCCAGCGGGGCGGGCGTCTCGATCGGCGGCGTCGCCTCGATCAGCGAGACGGCATCGCCGGTCCCGTACCCGGTCTACTACGCGGGCAACGCCGCCGGTGCGCTGGCGGCCCCGGACAAGTCCGTGGCGACGCCGGTCGAGACCGGCACGAACGAGGTCACCGTCACGGTCGCGGTCAGCTACCTGATCCGCTGACGCGACGACCTCGACGCCAGGGCGGGAGCCGACCGGAGGAGGCGGCTCCCGCCCGTCGGCGTCTCATCGCCGGATCGCGTCAGGGCGCCGGATCGACCCGGAGGAGGTCGCCGGAGGCGAGGTCGGTGAGGTAGACGTGGCCGGCCTCGTCCTCCCCGAACGACGAGATCGAGTGGCCGGACCGGAGCAGGAGTCGCGGCTTGGCCGAGCCCGGCTGCGCCGCGTCCAGGACCCAGATGTCGCCGCTGCACGAGTCGCCGTAGAGATAGCCGCCATTCATGGTCGGCTCGTCCGCCGTCCGTGCGACATACCCGCCGATGATCGCGCAGCTCCCGTCGCCATGGTCGTATTCGGCGACCGGGAGGGTCAGACCGTCCTGCGTGCAGGTGCTCGCGTTGTAGCAGTGGCGACCCTCCATCACGTTCCAGCCGAAGTTCGGGGCCACGTTCGGTGGGTCGGTCACCCGGTTGACATCGACCTCCTCCCACAGTCCCTGGCCGACGTCGCCGATCCACAGGTCGCCGGTGGCCCGGTCGAATGAGAACCGCCATGGGTTGCGCAGGCCATACGCCCGGATCTCCGGTCGCGCCCCGGGATGGTTCGCGAAGGGGGCATCAGGCGGGATGGTGTACGGCGGATCCGACCCGTCGGCGGCGCCCGGCCGGATCCTCAGGAGCTTGCCGAGGAGCGTGTCGAGGTTCTGGCCGTTGCCCATCGGATCGCCACCCGAGCCACCGTCGCCCGCGGCGATGTAGAGGTCGCCGTCCGGCCCGAACGCGAGCCCACCGCCGTTGTGGTTCGGGAACGGCTGGTCGAACCGGAGCAGGATGTGCTCGCTGGACGGGTCGGCCTGGTCGGGGGTGGCGGCCGGGACCGTGAACGACGACACGACCGTGTTCCCCTTCAGGTCGGTGTAGTCCACGAACAGGCGCGGATCCGTCGGGAAGTCGGGGGCAAAGGCGAGACCGAGCAGCCCGCGCTCGCCGCCAGCCAGGATCCGGCCGTGGATGTCGAGCATCGGCGGGTCGACCACGGCCCCGTCCCGGACGATCTTGATCCGACCCGGTTGCTCGACGACGAACAGCCGGCCGCTCCCGTCACCGGCGTTGACGACCGCCAGCGGGCTGTTGAATCCGCCGACGACGGTCGACAGCCGGATCGCCAGGCCGGCCGGGTCGAAGTCGGCCAGCGACCCCACGGGTGACGGGGTCGGGCGGGGCGTCGGCGTCGGCGCGACCGTCGGGGTCGCGGTCGTCACGCCGGGCGTCGGTGTCGGGGACACGGCGGGGATCGCCGTTGTCGCCGTCGGACCCGGGCCCGACGCGCACGCGGCGAGGCCCAGCGCGGTCGCAAGGGCCGCGGTCAGGGCTCGGCTCGAGAGGCGACGACGGTGAGGTCCTGGGACCATGCCCGAAGGGTAATCGAGCCGCTATCGTTGGGCCCGCAAGCGCACGCCACGGAGCTGAGG
Organism: uncultured Chloroflexia bacterium; assembly: GCA_963744115.1. Classification (GTDB taxonomy): domain Bacteria; phylum Chloroflexota; class Limnocylindria; order Limnocylindrales; family CSP1-4; genus Chersky-267. The sequence continues at coordinate 963,431 of CAVUSI010000003.1, forward strand.
TCGGTCGATGGACGCGTTCGGATTGGCCACCCTCGAAGGGGAGCGTGCGGCGACCGCGCAGCCATATCTCGAGTTCCTCCGGGTGCCCGCGCTCAGCGCCGGGCTGTACACGCTCGAACCCGGTGCGACCGACGGGCAATCGCCGCACACCGAGGACGAGATCTATGTGGTGATGGCCGGTCGGGCGCGGATCACCGTCGGTGCCGAGGGCCGGCCGGTCGAGCCCGGATCGGTCGTGTACGTCGCGGCCGGTGTCCCGCATCGCTTCCACGACATCGTCGAGCGTCTCGAGATCATCGTCGTGTTCGCACCCGCCGAGGGCTCGCAGTCCGGCTCCGGCTGACGCGAGCTCGCGGCGGCGGTTCAGCGGCCGGCGAGTCGCGCGGAGAGCGCCAGCGCCCGGTTCGGCGAGATGCCGGTCTCGTCGTGGCGGAAGAAGACGTAGGCATCGAGACCGTCGTCGAGGAACGGCGCGATGCGCGCGGCCCAGGCGTCGAGGTCGTCGTCGGTGTACGCCGTCCGGCGCAGGCGGACGTACAGGAAGCCGCCGGTGAGCCGGACGGTCGGCGGCTCGTCCAGCTCGTCCAGGTCGGTCGCGCACAGGACGGCTCCGTGGGCGCGCATCGCCGCGAACGTCTCGTCGACGTGCCATGACGGATCCTGGAACTCCAGGACGAGCGGGAACGCCGCCGGCCACAGCGCGAGGAGGCGGGCCAGTCGATCGTGGCGGTCGTCGGTCCGGGAGACCTCTCCGGGGACGCGATAGAGGACGCAGCCGAGCCGTTCGCCGAACCCGGCCAGTGGTCGGGTGAGCCAGCCGACGCTCTCGGCCTGGTCGTCGCCGATCAGCGCTCGCATGGTCCCCCCGCGCTGAGCCTTGACCGCGAACCGGAACGATTCGGGCGTCCGCGCCAACCACCCGGCGATGGCACGTTCCGAGGGTTGCCGATAGAACGTGTTGTTGAGCTCGCAGGCGGACAGGCGCTCCGCGTAGGACCGCAGGAGATCCTCGCCCCGCACGCCCGGCGGGTAGAACGTCGGCGCCCAGGCCGCATAGGCGAACCCGCTCGTCCCGACCCGCAGCGTGCCGCTCACGACGAGCGATCCAGCCGCAGGACGCGCCGGGCGTTGTCCCGGTAGACCGCCCGGAGCACCTCCTCCGGCAAGCCCAGGCCGTGGATCTGCCAGCGGCCCTGGCTCGGGACGTCGTCGGTCCCATAGTCGAACGACTCGTCCCACGTCTCGAGGAACCGGTAATGCAACCGGTAGACCGCCGGGTCGGCGGGCGTGTCGGTCCCGAACAGGATCCGATCGGCGTAGCGGACGAAGAACGCCCGGGCGGTGTAGGGCTGGCGACCGAGCTCGCCCAGCCGCGCCGCGATGTCGACCGACAGGTTCGGATGGGCGTCGAGCATCCGCGAGACGAGCGTGAGGTCCTCGGCGGCGCAGCCGACGTGCGCTCCGACGAACGACGTCGCCGGATGGCGGCCGACGAGCCGGTCGAAGGCGGCGAGGAGCTCATCGAACGGCGGGAAGCCGGGCTCGTCCGGCCGGCCGGGCGGGCGGGTCGGCCAGAACTGCCAGTCCGGGTGCTCGGACAGCTCCTCGTAGCGCTCGTTCGTCGGGTCGAGCGGGTGGAAGAAGGCGATCGGATCGGCGATATGGATGACGACCGGCAGGCCGAGCTCGGCGGCCGTCGACCAGAGCGGATCGAGTCGCTCGTCGTCGACCGCGACGAGGCGCCCGGCGGGGTCCCGGGCCCGCAGGCCGAGCACCTTCCAGACCTTCAGGCCGCGAGCACCAGCGGCGGCCGCGTCTTGCAGCCGTCGCGCCTCGGTCTCACCGAAGCTCGGATCGTCCGCCCAGCCGTCGTAGTCCAGGCCGGCGAAGACCGCCAGCCGGTCCGGCGCTCGCGCCTGCCACCGCTCGATCTCACGGGTCAGGCCGTCGCCGATCCCTCCATCGAGGTCGACCAGCGTCTCGACGCCGGCGGCATCGAGCGTGACCAGGAGCGCCTCGAGTCCCCGTGCCGCCCAGTCTCCGCCGAAGTCCGAGCCGAGATGGTTGTGCGCGTCGACGACCGGGTAGCGCGGTCGCAGGACCTCGTGGGTCGGGACGCGAAGCGCCGTCCGCGGACGGAACTCGTCCAGGCGGATCATGCCGGCGAGACGATGACCACCTGGCCGAGATGGCGCGGCGCATCCGGGTCGCACCCGCGTGTCAGCGCGAGCGTGAGCGCGAGCGCCTGGCCGGGATAGACGAGCAGCGGCAGCCGCGCGGAGGGGTGGAGCCCGGAACCGATGAGCGACGTCGTCCCGGGCAGATCCTCGACGTCCGCGGGTTCGCATCCGATGGACCAGGTCGTGGCACCCAGGGCGGCTGCCTCCCGGATGACCCGGGCCTCGTGCTCGACACCCGGTCCGCCGATCAGGCCGATCACCAGGACGCCGGGCTCGCAGACGGAGATCGGCCCGTGCCGGAACTCGAGCGGCTCGTAGACCGATGTGGGCACCTGGCTCGTCTCGGTCAGCTTGAGGCCCCATTCCTCGGCGAGGCCGTAGGCAGGGCCGCCGCCGAGGATGACGACACGCCTCCAGTCGGTCGTGCCGAGTCGTCGTCCGACCTCCGCCGCCGACACCGCCTCGGGCCACCGTTCCGAGGCTCGGTCGAGGTCGGCCGCCAGGCGCCGGTCCGTGGCCGCACCTGCGATCGCCCGGAGGAGCAGCGCGAGCATGCTGGCGAACGAGCGGGTCATCACGATGGCGTGCTCGTCGCCGTCGGGCGACACGAGGATCCGATCGGCGGCGGCCGCCAGCGGGCTGTCGGCCCGGCAGGTCAGGGCGACCGTCGGATGACCGGCGGCCCGCATCCGCGTCGCGACGTCGACCGCCTCCGAGGTCGAACCCGAGCGCGAGACGACGACGATGGGCTGACGTTCGGCCGGCCCGACGCCGAGGACCCCCGACGGTCGGAGGATGAGCTCGGACAGCGGGACCGCCAGGACCACGGCGCCGGTCGACTCCCGAGCGACCGGCGCGACGGCCTGGGCCAGGTAGTACGACGATCCGGCGCCCGTCAGGACGATCCGCTCGGCGCCCGCCACCGACCGCTCGAGGCCGACCACCGCTGCCCGGCCTGCGACGAGCGCTGATGCGATCGCCGCGCCGGATGTCGAGGCCTCCCGCCAGGTCAGCAGGTGATCGAGAGAAGGCAGGGGAGCGGTCACGTTCGGCGACTCCTTGGGATCCCGGCTCGGACGATCATCATCGCTCCCGCAGCTCCACCGCGTACCGGTAGCGATCGCCGCGGACGGTGCTCCGGCAATGCTCGATCGGGTCGTCGTCCTGGTCGTAGGCGATCCGCTCGACCCGCAGCGCCGGCTCACCGCGACGCTGGTCGAGGAGCCTGGCCTCGGCGGCGGTCAGCAGGATCGGTTCGAACGTCTCACGGGCTCGCGTCGGCCTGCAGCCGTAGGCCGTGGTGAGCGTGTCGTACAGCCGGACGGTCGAGAAGTCGACCCGTTCCAGGCCCGGGAACCGCTCGGCCGGCAGCCGGCTGGTCTCGACGACCAAGGGCTCGGTGTCGGCCAGCCGGATGCGGCGCAGCGCGACGACCGACGCTCCGACGGCGATCCCGAGGGCGGCCGCGACCGACGCATCGGCCGGTTCGACGCGAAGGTCGAGGACCCGCGTCCCGGGCCGACGGCCCGCCCGCTCGATCTCGCGGCTGAAGGAGTAGAACCCGCCGATCGTGTGCTCGAACCTGGCCGCGGCCACGTACGTGCCGAGGCCGCGCCGCACCTCGATGGTGCCGGTCGCGATCAACCCACCGAGGGCCTGGCGGACGGTCGCCCGGCTCACGCCGTAGCGCTCCATCAGCTCGAGCTCCGTCTCGACCCGGGCGCCGGGGGCAAGCTCGCCCGACCGGATCCGGTCGCGCAGGTCCGTCTCGATCCGGCGGTACAGCGGGAGTCCGTCGATGGCGGCCATCGTCAGCCCTTGATCCCGGTCATGGCGATGCCCCGGACGAAGTGGCGCTGAGCGAGGATGAACAGGATGATCATCGGGATGACACTCACGAGCGCGCCTGCCATCAACAGCGGCCAGCGTCCGACGTACTGGCCCTGGAACAAGGACAGGCCAGCGGTCAGGGTCAGGGTCGGCAGGTCGCGCAGGTAGATGATCGGATCGATCAGGTCGTTCCAGGACCACATGAAGGTGAAGATGGCCAGGGTGGCCAGGGCCGGTTTGGCCAGCGGCAGGTAGATCCGGAGGTAGATCTGCCACGGATTGGCGCCGTCCACCCGGGCGGCGTCGGCCAGCTCGCGCGGGATGGTCAGGAAGAACTGGCGGAGCAGGAACGTCCCGAACGCGCCGCCCAGGAACGCCCCCACCCACAATGGCTCCTGGGTCCCGATCCAGTTCCCGCTCGCGCTGGTCGGGTGGGGCAGCAGCCGGTACAAGATGAAGTTCGGGACCAGGACGACCTGGAACGGGATGATCAGGGTGACCAGCAACAGGCCGAACAGCGGCTCGCGGAACCGGAAACGAAGGGCGGCGAAGGCATAGGCAGCCATCGAGCAGCTGATCAGCTGGCCGACCGTGTTGAGCGTGGCCAGCTTGACCGAGTTGAAGAAGAACGTCCCGAACGGCAGGGCATTCCACATGTCCGGATAGTTGTGCCACTGCGGCGTGCTCGGGAACAGGGTCGGTGGGATGCTGAACACCTCGGACCGAGCCTTGAGCGAGGTCATGATCATCCACAGGAACGGGACCATCATCAGGAGCCCGCCGGCCACCAGCAACCCGACCAGGAAGGCTCGGCGCAGGGATCGCAGGCGATGCCCGGTCGGGCGAGGCGGGGCGGACGTCGTCTCGCTCACTGGTAGTGGACCCAGCGCTTCTGAGACCAGAAGTAGATCGCGGTGAAGGCCGCCACGATGAGAAACAGGATCCATGACGCGGCGCTGGCATAGCCCATCTTGAAGAACTTGAAGCCGTTCTCGTAGATGAAGTAGACGACGGTGATGGTCGCGTCGGTCGGCCGCGGCTTGACCAGCACGAAGACCTGGTCGAACACCTGGAAGCTGCCGATGAGACTGAGCACCCCAGTGAAGAAGATCGCCGGGGTAAGCAGCGGCAGGATCACGCTCCGGCTCCTTGCCCATGGGCCGGCGCCATCCACGTTGGCCGCGTCTATGAGTTCCTGGGGGATGCCCTGGAGGGCGGCGAGGAAGATGATCACGTTGATCCCGAGACCCTGCCAGATCGACATCGCGATGATCGACGGCATCGCCAGGGTCGGGTTGCTGAGCCATTTCTGGGGGCTGATCCCGACCACCTCGAGGGCCTGATTGAGGAGGCCGGAATCGGCGTTGTAGATCCACTGCCAGACCAGGGCGATGGCGATCGTCGAGGTCACCACGGGCAGGAAGTAGGCCGTCCGGATGAAGCTGATGCCCCGGATCCGCTGGTTGAGCGCCAGTGCCAGACCGTAGGCGATGGCGAGGCCCAGCGGGACCGACACGATCGTGAAGAAGAAGGTGTTCCGGAGGGCTTTCATGAACCGATCGTCGGCCAGCAGCGCGGTGTAGTTGTCGAGGCCGGCCAGCTGCGGAGGGGTCAGCAGGTCCCATCTGGTCAGGCTGATCGCGAGGGTGGCCAGGATCGGCCCGGCCGAGAGGACGGCCAGACCGATCAGGGTCGGGGCGAGGAAGAGGAGCGCCCAGCGTCCCTCCCCGCCCAGCGGCCCGCCGCCGCGTCGCCGGACGGCGGGCCTTCCAACCGTCATCGAGTCGTCATCCGAGATCGGCCGGGACGAAGGACGATCACTGCTTGGCGAGGATGCCGTCGAGCTGCGAGAGCACGTCCGCGATCGCTTGCTTGGCGGTCTTCGTGGGGTCGGTGAAGACGTTCGCGTCGAGCTCCGTCTGAAGGGCGGTGTTCCACTCGTTGTAGCCCTTGAACGACGGCTTGAGGTGGGCGTAGGCGATCGCGTCGGCGAGGGTCTGGGCCCCGTCGAACGAGGTCGCGAACGGCCCCGCAAGGACCTCCTTGTTGGCCGGCATCGACGACTTCAACTGCATCAGCTGGGTCTGGGCGGCGGGGCTGGTCAGGTACTTCACGAATGCCCAGGCGGCGTCCGGGTTCTTGCTCGTCTTGGATACGACCGCGCCGGTCGGGTTGATCGACGTGGCTTGGCCGGCGGAGCCCTTCGGGAGCGGGGCGATCCCGAAGTCGAGGCCGGCCGCGATGTCGGTCGCGACGAGCCACGATCCGTTCACCTCCATCGCCGCCTTGCCCTGTTCGAACGCGTCGCCGCTGTCGGCCGGCCAGATGGTGGGGTCTGGCATGATCTTGTCCTTGTAGATGAGATCCTGAAGGAACTGGATCCCGGCTGCCGCCTGGTCGCTCCCGACAAGGGTGGTCTTGTGATCCGGCGAGATGATCTCGCCGCCGTTCTGCCAGACCAACTCGGACCAGTAGTTCTCCATGTCGGTCGTCTCGGTGTAGAGACCCCACTGGCTCGTCTTGCCGTCGGCGCCCTTGAGGGTCAGCTGCTTGCCGACCTCGACCAGCTTCGCCCAGTCCCAGGTGCCGTCCGGATAGGGGATCCCGGCCGCGTCGAACATCTTCTTGTTGTAGTAGAGGGCGACGACGTTGAGATCGCGCGGGAGGCCGAACTGACCGTCCGGAGTGGTGAAGTCGGCCACGGCCTGGTCCGCCAGCTGGCCGAGGTCGTACCCGTCGCGGTCGATGTACGGCTTCAGGTCGAGCAGGACGCCGCGGCTCTGGTAGTCGGGGAAGAGCGGTCCATCCATCGCGAACACATCGGGCGCCGCGCCACCGGCGATGGCCGTCTGGAGGCTATCCCAGTACGGCTCCCAGTCGGACTCGGTCACGTTGACGGTGATGTTGGGGTTGGCCGCTTGGAACGCGTCGACCATGGCCCGCTGGGACTTGAGCTCGGTCGCGTCGCCCCAGGTCGAGTAGCTGATCGTGACCGGTGGGCCGGTGTAGCCAGCATCCGACGCGACAGGAGAGGCCACCGTCGATGGAGCCTCGACGCTCGGCGCGGCTTGACTGGGAGCCGCCGCGCTCGGGCCACCGGTGGCGGCCGACCCGCTGCAAGCCGCCGCGACGATCGCGGCTGATGTGAGCAGTGCCCCCAGGGCGGAGGCGCGGCCGCGGCCTCGCCGTCGTGCCGCCCGCGTGTTCCGGTCCGACATCGTCATCGCTATCTCCTCCTCGTCAGCCTGCGGCCGTGCCGCCGAGCCATGCCGGGAGCCACTCGGCTTCGGCCTCGATCATCGCGTCGGTCAATCGCCATGCGTCGTCCAGCGTCAGGTGGCTCTGCACGATCGGGTCGGTCATCACGGCCTGGCCGATGGCCGCTCGGTCATGCTCGAGAGCGGCCTTGACCGTGAGGCCCTGCATATCGACAGCGCCCCGGATGTAGGCCGCCAGCTGGAGCGGCAGGTCGCCCATCGGCTGCGGATGGATGCCCGCACCGTCGACGATCGAGGGCACCTCGACGCAGGCGTCCGCTTCGAGGTTCGGGATGAGCGTGCCGTGGTTGATGACGTTGGCCACGAACCGGGCCGGGACGCCGGTCGTCATCGACTCGGCGATCGTCGCTGCATACTCGCCGCTGCGCTCGATCTCGAACGGCTCACCGGCGTCGAGCTTCCGCTTCGCCTCGGCGTACTCATCCAGGTTGTGGGCCACGCGATCGAGATACTCGCCGATCGGGACGTGAAAGCGCTCGACCGCGTCGCCGGCCGCGTCGCGCTTGCCGATGAACCACGGGTTGTACTCGGCGTGATGCTCCGACGACTCCGTCGGGTACGCGCCAAGTCGCACGAACAGGTCGGCCCGGACGAGGTCGCTCTCCGGGACGCGCCCCGCCTCGACGAACCGGCGCAGGTCTGGGTACAGGTCCCGTCCAGCGTGCTCGAGGCGGCGGATGAAGGCGAGGTGGTTGACGCCCGCCGTGTCGGCTTCGACCTCCTCCCGCGGGAGGCCGAGATAGCCGGCCAGCGTGTCGACGGTCCAGAAGACCGAGTGGCATAGTCCGACGACCTTGATCGGCGTCGCCTCGGCGACCGCCCGGACGAGGATCGCCATCGGGTTGGTGTAGTTGAGCAGCCAGGCGTCGGGGCAGACCTCCGCCATGTCGAGGGCGATGCCGAGGACGACCGGGATGGTCCGGAGCCCTCGGAACACGCCACCGACCCCGATCGTGTCGGCGATCGTGTAGCGCAGGCCGAACCGCGCGGCGACGTCGAAGTCCACCCGCGTCGCCCGGGCGCCGCCCACCTGGATCGTGTTGACGACGAAGTCGGCGCCACGGAGCGCGGCGCGACGGTCAAGATGGGCCGTGATGGTCGGCGTCGCGCCCAGCGCACCCGCCGTCCAGCGCGCCATCCGCTCGGCCGTGGCCAGCCGGTCCGGGTCGATGTCATGGAGGACGATGTCGGCACGGGCCAGGGCGGGGGAGGACAGCATGTCGCCGAGGAGGTTGCGGGTGAACTCGACGCTGCCGGCGCCGACGAGGACGATCCGGACCAAGTCTTCCTCCGGGGACGTTCGCCGTCGGCCACTGGTCCTGACATCCGGACGTCCGTACGTCCTATCCTAGACCGGACCGGCGGCCGATGGGAAGCCCCCACGATCGCCGCCATGCGAGGAGCCATCATGTCGAAGGAAGACGAGCTCCCGGTCGGCCGGATCCGCGGGCTGCGCGCCTGCGCCTCGGCCCGGGGGACCTTCGGTGTCCTGGCCCTCGATCACCGCCAGAACCTGCGCAAGGAGCTCCGACCGGCGGATCCCGGGTCGGTGACGTTCGCCGAGATGGTCGAGTTCAAGCGGGCGGTCGTACGCGAGCTCGGTCCGGCGGCGACCGGCGTCCTGCTCGACCCCGAGATCGGCGCGGCGCAGTGCCTGGTCGACGGCTCGCTGCCCGGGGGCCGCGGCCTGCTCGTCGCCATCGAGGCGACCGGCTACGACGGACCGTCGACCGCGCGGGTCAGCCGGATCCTCGATGGCTGGAGCGTGACCAAGGCGAAGCGGCTCGGTGCCTCGGCCGCCAAGCTGCTCATCTACTACCATCCCGGCGCCGCGAACGCCGCCGACCAGGAGCGCCTCGTGGCCGCTGTCGCCGCCGATTGCGTGCTGGCGGATCTGCCGCTGTTCATCGAGCCGCTGTCGTTCTCGATCGATCCGGCGATCCCGCGGTTGACCGGCGAGGCGCGCCGGACGGTGGTCGTCGAGACCGCCCGGCGGCTGACCGCGCTCGGCGGCGACATCCTGAAGGCGGAGTTCCCCTACGATCCCGGCGTGACCGACGAGGGACGCTGGCGGGAGGCGTGCGCGGAGCTCGACGCCGCATCGCGCCTGCCGTGGGTCGTCCTGTCGGGCGGGGTGGACGACGCGACGTTCGAGGCCCAGGTCGCGGTCGCCTGCAAGGTGGGTGCCAGCGGCGTCCTCGTCGGGCGATCGGTCTGGGCCGAGGCGGCCGGGCTCCCGGCGCCCGACCGCGACGCCTTCCTTCGGGGAGCCGGGCGCGACCGGCTGCGCCGCCTGGTCGACCTGGTCGATGAGCGAGGGACCGCGTGGGACGCGCGCCCCGGCCCGTTGGTCCCGATCCGCGAACCGGCCGACGGCTGGTACCGCGGGTATCGCGGATGAGCGCCGATCGCCGCTTCGACCTGCTGGTCGCCGGAGAGCTGAACCCGGACCTGCTGGTCGTCGATCCGAAGCTGGAACCCGTCTTCGGCCAGACCGAGACGATCGTCGAGAACATCCGGATGGAGATCGGCAGCTCCTCGGCGATCGCGGCGTGTGGCGCTGCGCGACTCGGGCTGCGGGTCGCCTTCGTCGGCGTCGTCGGCGACGATGCGTTCGGGCGGTTCGTGCTCGATGCCCTGGATCGAGCGGACATCGACGTGTCGGGCTGCCGGATCGATCCGACCGTCCCGACCGGTGCGACGGTGATCCTCAGCCGCGGCGCCGACCGGGCGATCCTGACCGCGGTCGGCGCGATCGACCGGTTGCGCGGCGACGACATCCCGCGCGAGCTGCTGGCGGTCGCACGTCACCTCCACGTCGGCAGCGTCTACCTCCAACCGGCGCTCGCCGCCGACCTGCCCGACCTGTTCGCGGAGGCACACGGGCTCGGCCTGACCACCTCGTTCGACTGCAACTGGGACCCGACGGGGGCCTGGGACGAGGGGATCGACCCGATCCTGCGCGCCGCCGACCTGTTCATGCCCAACCTCGAGGAGGCACGGCGGATCACCGCCAGGACCGCTGCGCCGGCGGCGGCGAGCGAGCTCCTCCGTCGGGCCGGCGTCGGTCGCGAGCCGGGTCGCGCCTTCACCCTCGCCGTCAAGCACGGGGCGGGCGGGGCGGTCGCGATGCGCGGAGCCTGGGAATACGAGGTGGCCGAGGCCGCCGTGCTGCCGGTCGAGGTGGTCGACTCGACCGGCGCCGGCGACTCGTTCGATGCCGGGTTCCTGTACGGGACGCTCGCCGACTGGCCGCTCCGCGACACGCTCGAGCTGGCGGTCGCCTGCGGCTCGCTGTCGGTGACCGGGATCGGCGGCACGACCGCCCAGCCTACGCTCGCCCAGGCCCGGGACGCGCTCGTCGCCGCCGGCCGCTGATCCGTCCGATGCGCCTCGTCGCCGTCGCTCCCAACCCGGCGATCGATCGACTCTACGACCTCGATCGACTCGAACGCGACGCGGTCAACCGGCCACGCACGGAGGTCCGACTGGCCGGCGGGAAGGGCGTCAACGTCGCCCGGGCCGCAGCCCTCCTGGGAGCGGACGTGACCGTCGTCGCGCCCCTTGCCGGGCACGCCGGGCGGTGGCTGGCCGAGGCGCTCGCGGCGGAGGGGATCGCCGGGCGGTTCGCCTGGATCAGCGGCGAGACCCGGACCTGCATCGCCGTCCACGATGCGTCCGACGACACCCTGACCGAGCTCAACGAGGCCGGTCCGACCGTGGATGCGACAGCCTGGGCCGCGACGGTCGAGGCCCTGCGCGACGAGCTGGCGATCGGCGGGGTCGGATTGGTGACGATCTCCGGGTCGCTCCCGCCCGGCGCGCCCGCCGATGGCCTCGTCGATCTCGTCGTGGTCTCCGACGCGGCCGGCGTGCCGGTCGCCCTCGACGCCGGCGGCCCCGCGCTCATGGCCGCGCTCAGTCATCGGCCATGGCTGGTCAAGCTCAACGTGACCGAGGTCTCGGCGACGCTGGGTCGGTCGGTCGGTCGGGATCCGGCGTCCGTCGTCGACGCGGCCGACGCCGTCGCCGCGGTGACGGGGGGCGCCGTCATCGTCACCCGCGGAGTCGAAGGGGCGATCGTCCGGGCCTCGGACGGGCGGGTGCTGGACGTCGCCCAGCCCGCGGTTCGGGGACCGTATCCGGTCGGCAGCGGTGATGCCTTCCTGGGCGGGCTGGCGGCAGCGACGCTCCGCGGCGAGGCGCTCGAACCCGCCGTGCGCCTCGCCTCGGCGGCGGCCGTCGCGAATGCCCTGCTGATGGGTGCCGGCCGCCTGGATGCGTCGGCGGTCGCCCGGCTGGCGCCCGCGATCAGGATCGAACCGGTCGGGCGCTGATCAGGTCGGGCCGGACTCGGTCGCCGCGATCGGACCGCCGACCCGGCCGGCCGGCGTGCGCAGGAGCTCGAACACGCGGGTCACGCCGGGGAACCCTTTCAGGACGAGTCCCTCGGCTTCTTCGAGGGCGAACCCCCCGGCGACGCCGAGATCCCGCACGAGCTCGGACACGAGGATGTGGCCGGCCTCGGCGGCATCGCAGATCCGACTGGCGAGGTTGACGGTCGATCCGAACATGTCGTCGTCCCGATCGACCGGTTCTCCTGCCGCCAGGCCGATCCGGACGCGGAGCTCGGGCGTCCCGCCCTCGGCCGTGCGGGCATCGAACCCGTCCTGGACGGCCCGGGCGCAGTCGAGGGCGCGGGCGACATCGTCGAACGAGGCCATGATCCCGTCGCCGGTGTGCTTGACCTCGCGTCCTCGGGCGGCGACGAGCGCGCGTCGGATGATCAGGTCGTGCTCGCCGAGCAGGACCATGTAGCTCGACTCGCCCACCTCGCGAAGGAGCGACGTCGAGTCCTTCAGGTCCGTGAACAGGATGGTGCGGAAGGCGCTCGTCGGTTGGGTCGCATCGACCGGGTCGTTGATCCGCCCGAGGAAGCGCAGGACGTCGCCTTCGGAGACGTTGATGATCTCGTTCGGGATCAGGCCGTGCGCCTCGCGATGGACAGCCTGCATGTCCTCGGGCCGCGGGGCCTTGGCGAGGCAGAAGACCTCACCGCGGTCGCCATCGAACCAGTAGGCGAGGAACTCCACGCCATACGTCGCCTGGAACCGAAGGTCGCTCAGGTGGGCTTCAGCCACCTGCCTGGCGGTCACACCCGGCAGGTCGTGGCGGTCCATGAACAGCCCCAGGTCGAACCCTCCTAGACGGCTGCGCGCGACTCCGGCGCGTCGGTCGGATCGGTGCCGGGCTCGACGGTCTCGCAGGCCGCTGGGCGGCCGACGGCTCGGACCCGATCGCCGACAGCCGAGCACGATCGTTCGATCGCGTCGAGGTCGACCTGGGTGACGCTGCCGAGGAAGTAGGCCTGGATCCCGCGCAGGTGGGTGGTGCTCGCCTGGCGCAGTCGAGCGAGCCCGGCATCGGTCAGGACGGCCTCGGCGCCGCGCCCGTCGGACGAGCAGTTCCTGCGCTCGACCAACCCGTCGGCCTCGAGGCGGTCGATCAGACGGGTGGCCCCGCTCCGGCTCAGGACGATCCCATCGGCGAGCTGGTTCATCCGCAGCCGGCGGCCATCCGCCTCGGCCAGCTGGACCAGCGCGGCGTACTCGGCGAGGGTCATCTGCTGCTCGGTCCGGAGATCGTCGTCCAATCGGCGGCTGACCAGGGCGTGGGCGGTCAGGAACGCTCGCCACGGCGCCAGCCGCGGATCGTGCGCGGTGAGCGCCCGGGGGTGGTCGGGGACGATCTCAGCCTCGGCGGTCTTGCTCATCGCTGCGCATCATACCCCGGCTCGCAACTGATTGACGGCGCAATGACTCGGCGGGAAGTCGGGGACGCGGGGTCACGTCGGCCGCTGGCGGTCCCTCGCCTCTCCACCGGCCGCGGTCAGCGCCGCCAGGCCCTGCTCGAGGTCGACGGCCGTCGGCCAGCCGTAGCCGAGGCGGAAGTGGCGGCGTGACTGGTCGAACCAGTGGCCGGGCCCGACGACGGTGCCGTATCGCTCGAACAGGATCCGGTAGAACCGGTCGACGTCGACCGGCACGTCCACCCGGAACCGCGGGAAGCCCACGACGCCGCCGCGCGGCTCGACCCATTCGAACAGCTCGTGATCGCCGATCCAGGTCCGGACGGACTCGAGCCCGGCCCGGATCCCGTCCAGGATGGCCGGCATCCGGTCGGGGCGGCGCGCGAACGCGACCTCGCGCGATCGCCTCGTCGACGACCGAGTCCGTGATCAGGATCTGTTCCTTGGCCGCCAGGAACCGTTCGAGCAGCGGGCGGTCGCGCGTGGTCAGCCAGCCGATCCGGATGCCGGGCAGGCCGTCGGCCTTCGACAACGACGAGACGCCGATCGCCCGTTCCGACAGCGTGGCCGCGAGCGGGAGCGGTCCACCGAAGGTCATCTCGCGGTAGGTCTCGTCGATCAGCAATCGAGCGCTGGGATGCCGCTCGACCAGTCCGACGATCTCCCGCAGGACCGCCTCCGGCATCACCGCGCCGGTCGGGTTGTGCGGAACGGTGAGCGACACCAGTCGCGTCTTCGGCGTCATCAGCTCTGCGACCCGGTCCGGCTCGATCGCCCAGCCGTCCTCGTGGCGGACGTCGAGATGGCGGACCGTCGCGCCGATCGCCCGCGGGGTCTCCAGGTTGGTGGCGTAGTTCGGTCGGACCACCACCAGTTCGTCGTCGGGTCCGAGCAAGGAGGTGTGGATGATGAACAGCGCGGCTGCCGCCCCCGGCGTGACGAGCACGTCGTCCGGCCCGAGGCCCGGCCCGTCCGCGGCGATGGCCGCCCGCAGCCCCGGCCGACCACGATGGTCGCCGTACATCAGGACGAGATCGTCGAGCTCGACCGACAGGTCGCGGAGCGGGGTGTCCGGCACGGAGCTCTCGGCCAGGTTGGACCGGATCCGGTCGTAGCCGAACTGCTCGGGCGACTCGGCTTCGATCGGCATCCGGCGGTAGTCCACGCACCTCTCCTCGTCTCGATCGCCCCGCCCGGTGGAGGATCCCCCTTGCCGTCGGCTCGAACGCGCCTATCATCCCCGGAACGGTCGCCGTCCGGCGGCCCGGAGCGGCCCGGAGGATCCTCCGGCACGGGAGTCGACGATGCCATCTCCACCGGCCCCCGAGCGCCTGCGGCGGCGGCGGTCGCCCACGCTGCTCGCGCTCACCCTGGCAATGGGACTCCTGGCTGCGGCGTGCGGTGGGTCGGCCGCGGCCGACGGGAGCGGCGGTGGGGGCGGCGGCGGCGGGGGCGGGGTCGACAACGGCGCCTATGACTCGGTCATCGCTCAGACCCAGGCCGCGTTCGGCACCTCGATGGTGTCCGGGACCGTCGAGAACGGCGTCCTCAAGATCACGCTCGTCAACGGCGCCGGGGCAGGGATGGCCGGGCTGTTCATGTGCTCGAACATCAAGCCGTACCTCAAGGCGGCGAACCTGGCCGACACCAAGGTCGTCATCGTCGACCAGTCGGGCGCCCAGCTGGCGACCGAGGCCGTCTGCAAGAAATAGGGCTCAGCCCGCGAATCGCCGCGTAGGCCTTCCCCGGACGCCGGGCCGGAGCCGGAACACCCCACCCGCGTTCGGCTGATCGCGGCGGCCTCCGGGCGGGAAGCCTTCCTGCCCGGTGGTGATGTAGAGCTCGTCGAGGCCGGGACCCCCGAACGCGCAGCTGGTGACCTGGGCCGCCGGGAGCTCCACCCGACGATCGAGCCGCCCGTCCGGTCCGTAGCGCTCGACGGCCCAGCCGTCCCACAGGCAGACCCAGGCATAGCCCTCGGCGTCGAGGGTCATCCCGTCCGGCCAGCCGATACCTTCGCGCAGCTCGACCGCCGGGCGCCGACCCGAGATCGATCGGCCGGAGGCGTCGACGTCGAAGCGATCGACCCGTCGCGTCGGCGTGTCGATGAACAGGAGCTGGCGCCCGTCATCCGTCCAGTCGAGCCCGTTCGGGATCGTCAGCTCGGCAAGCGCCTCCGACACGGTCCCGTCCGGATCGAGCCGATGGAGTCGACCGAGACCGGGGCGCTCGTCGGCGGCCATCGACCCCGCCCAGAACCCGCCGTCGGGACCGACCTTGCCGTCGTTCATCCGGATCCCGGGATCGTCGAGGGCGATCGGCGCGACCAGCTCCAGCCGACCGGTCCGGACGTCGAGCGTGGCGAACCCGTCGCGGACCGCGAGGATCGGGCCGCCCGACGACCGGAGGGCGAGCGCGCCGACGGGCTGACCGACCGGGATGGCCGTGTCGTCGCCGTTCGTCGGGTCGCTCAGGTGGACGATGCCGCCGAGCAGGTCGACCCACCACAGCCGGTCGAGCCGATCGTCCCAGACCGGGCCCTCGGCCAGCTCGGCGTGCGCATCGACGACGAGCTCGGGCGTGGGCTCCATCGGCGGGCGGGTCAGCCGGCCCGCAGGATGGCGCTCATGAACGCCGCGGCCTCGGCGACCCCCTCGGCCGGCGGCTGGAGGATGTCCTCGTTCTCGATCGACAGGACGTCGTCGTAGCCGGCCGCCCGTAGCTCGCGGACGAACGGGCCCCAGAAGGTCGCGTCGTGCGACCGACCGACGGTCCGGAAGATCCAGGCGCGCTCGGCCGCGTTCTCGAACGGACGCTGGTCGAGGACGCCGGCCAGGGCGACCTGCTCGGGCACGATCTGGGTGTCCTTGAGATGGACGTGGTGGACCGCCGGCCCGAGGGCGCGAACGACCGCCAGCGGATCCATCTGCTGCCAGAACATGTGGGACGGATCCACGTTCGCCCCGATGACCGGACCGACGGCAGCGCGCATCCGAAGGAGCGTCGGGACGTTGTAGGCGAGGTGGAGCGGGTGCAGCTCGAAGGCGATCCGGGTCACGCCGTGGTCGAGCGCGAACCGGCCCATCTCCTGCCAGAACGGGATCGCCTCGGCCCACTGGCGATCGAGGAGGGCGACGGCGTCCGGCGGCCACGGGTACCAGACCCAGTTGATCGTCGTCGAGCCGGGACCGTCGCCCGGGTTGCCGGACATCGTGACGATCTTGTCCACTCCGAGCTCGGCGGCGAGGCGGATGACCTTCCGGATCAGGTCCGCCTCGGCTGCCCCCTTGACCGGATGGAGCGGCCAGGCGGAGCAGTTCAGGGCGCCGATCCGAAGCCCTCGGTCGGTGAACGCCGCGGCGAAGGCGCGCCGCTTGCCGGCGTCGGCGAGGAGCTCGTCGATGCGCATGTGCGGCGCGGACGACTGGCCGCCGGCGGCGATCTCGATCGCCGCGCAGCCGGTCTCGACCGCGAGGTCGAGGGCCGCCTCGAACGACAGCTTGTCGACCGAGTCGGTATAGAGGCAGAGGTCCATCCGGGCAGGCTCCTGTGTCAGGTGAGGCCGAAGATGCGCTTCCTGGCGATCGGGCTCGACGGGGCCAGGTCGAGGTCGGCAAGGCCGGCGACCCCGCGTTCGTAGAGCGGGTCGCCGGCGACGAGCGGCAGCTCCCAGGTCCGTCCGGTCGCCGCACTGGCATAGACGGCCAGGGTCGCCTCGAGGATGTGCGCACCCTGGGCGCCCGGGGCGATCGGCGGTCGGCCCGCCCGGATCGCGTCGGCCAGGTCGGCGATGAGCGGCCGGACTCCGTCTTCGAACGGCATCCCCAGCTCCTCGGCGCGACCGCTCCGGCCGTGGACGACGAGCCGGTCGATCGGATCGAAGGCCCCGTTCCCGCCGTCCTCATAGATGACCTCGATCCGACCGGTCGGACCGGACACCGCGAAGCCGCCCATCCCGACACCCCAGCCGACGTTGACCAGGGCGGCGTTGGTGGCGGTCTCGAACCGGGTCAGGGTGATGTCCTCGACGGGAGCGTCGTCGTTCCGGGCGGTGACCCACGCCGAGACGCGTTCGATCGGCGCGCCGAGGAGCGCCTCGGCGAGGTAGACGATGTGGAGCATGTCCATGAGCACGCCGCCGCCCGCCTGGCGCGGGTCGTGCCGCCAGCCCGGCCGGTAGGCCGCGTTGCCGGGGTGGTCCCGGACGGCCAGCCAGTTGAGGATGGCGACCTCGACCGGTCCGATCTCGCCCGCGGCGATCAGCTCGAGCGTGCGGACGACCTCGGTGAAGAACAGGTAGTTGTGCATGATCGCCAGGGTGCGCCCGGCCGCCTCGGCCGCCCTGACCATCGCCCAGGCGTCCCGCGGGGTCGTGGCCAGCGGCTTCTCGGACAGGACGTGGCGGCCGCTCTCCGCGGCGGCGATGACGAGGTCCCGGTGGAGGTGCTGCGGGGTACAGACATCGATCAGGTCGAGGTCGGTCCGGGCGATGAGCTCAGCGGAGTCGGCGTGACAGTCGGCCGGGTCGAGACCGCTCGCCTCCCGCCCGAGGCCGAGGCGGGCCGGGGTCGGGTCGGCGATCGCGACGAGCCGGTAGCGCTCGGGCAGCGACAGGTACGCCGGGACGTGGTCGCTCAGGGCGACGTTGCCGCAGCCGATCAGGCCGACCCGCAGCGGCTCATCGTTCCGTGGCGTCATCGCCTGGCCCCGGTGGCCGAAGCGGCCTCGATCCCGGACGCTCGATCGGTCGCCAGGCGCATCGGTCGAGGGCCTCCAGGGGTGACGGGGGATCGGGTCGCAAGGTTCACGAGCGTGAACGCTCGCTTCGAGGATAGAAAACGTCGGACCGCCGGTCAACCCGGTCCGCCTCGCCTTGACATGCCGCGTCGGCCGATGCTAGGTTCCGAGCGAGGTTCGTCCCTACAACCGGGCGTTTCGAAGTCCGAAAGTGTGAAGGCCGGTGCCCGTGTCGCCGTTCCCGCATTCGCAGGCGCTCTTCGAGGTCGCCCGGACGGTCATCCCGGGCGGTGTCACGTCGAGCATCCGGGCCGGAGCACGACCCCATCCGCTGTACTTCGAACGCGGCGAGGGTCCGTATCTCTGGGATGTCGACGGGAACCGGTTCGTCGACTACGCGCTCGGCTACGGCCCGCTCATCCTCGGCCACGCCCCGGCCGTCGTCCGTGACGCGGTCTCCGCCCAGCTCGAACGGGACCTGACCTTCGGGTCACAGCACCGGCTCGAGCCCGAGCTGGCCGGGCTGCTGGTCGAGATCGTCCCTGGAGCGGAGCAGGCGATCTTCGCGACGACCGGGAGCGAGGCGGTCGCCGCGGCATTGCGCCTCGCCCGGGCGTCCACCGGCCGCGACCTGATCGTCAAGTTCGAGGGTCACTATCACGGCTGGCTCGACGGGATCTTCGCGAGCACCGGGTTCGACCCCGGGCGATCCGGTCCGGGCGCCCGACCGGCGTCCGTTCCGGCGACCATCGGCATGCCGACCTCGACGCTCGCCGACGTGCTGGTGGCCCAATGGAACGACGTGGGCTCGGTGGAGGCGATCCTTGCCGAGCACCGCGGCCGGGTCGCGGCGATCGTCCTCGAGCCGGTAGCCGTCAATGGGGGCCTCATCGCGCCGGTCGCCGGCTTCCTGGCGGCCGTCCGGCGGCTCGCCGACGAGCACGGCGCCCTGCTGGTCTTCGACGAGGTGATCACCGGGTTCCGGCTCGCGCTCGGCGGGGCGCAGGAGCGCTTCGGGGTGACCGCCGACCTGGCGATCTTCGCCAAGGCGATCGCCGGCGGGATCGCCCTGAGTGCGGTAACGGGGACGCGGAGCGTGATGGCCCCGATCGCCGACGGACGCCTGGTCCACAACGGGACGTTCAACGGCAATCCGGTCGCGATGGCCAGCGGCGTCGCCTCGCTGCGCCACCTGATCGACGGCCGGGATCGCATCTACCCGGAGCTCGACCGGCTCGGCGTCCGGCTGGCGGCGGCGCTCACCGCGGCGTCGCCTCGACTGACGGTCCGCCAGGTCGGGCCGATCGTCCACACTGCCGTCGACGAACCGGACGTGGTCCGGACGATCAGGGACCGCAGCGGTGACCCGGACGCCCACGCCCGGTTCATCGAGGCACTGCTCGGTCGCGGGATCCATGCCACCCCGCGAGGGCTGTGGTATCTCTCGACGGCGCATCGCGACGTGGACATCGACACGACCGCCACCGCCGCCGCCGAGGCGGCCCGCGAGACGCTGGGTTGAGCCGCCCGGCGTTCGGGGCGGGGGCCTGGATCTCGGATGCCTGGGCGTATCGCGGACTCCCCGCGATCGTGCTCGAGAACGACCGGGTCCGGATGACGATCCTGCCGACCCACGGCGCGAAGGTCGTCGAATTCATCTCGAAGGCGTCCGATCGCGACCTGCTCTATCACCATCCGCGGTTCGACGTCCGGCCGCCGGTCTTCGGGGCCAACGCCGACGACTGGTGGACCGGTGGGATCGACGAGATCGCTCCGACCGGTCACGCGGCGACGGTCGGCGGCGAGCAGCTCCCATTCCTCGGCGAGTTCTGGTCCCAGGCCTGGTCCGCCCGGATCGTCGACGAGGGTCCGTCCGCCGTCGCCGTGGAGCTCGCCTGCGGCGGGATCATCACCCCGCTCCGGATCGACCGCCGGATGGAGCTTCGCGCCGGTGAGTCGTTCGTCCGATCGACCCATCGCCTGACCAACGTCGGCTACGAACCGTTCCCGTTCATGTGGGGGATCCATCCCGGGATCGCGATCCGTCCCGGCGCCCGGATCCAGGTCCCGGGCCGGAGCGCGCTGTTCCACGAGGGACATCCGGACCTGGGGCTGGCCGCGGGGACCCGGTTCCCGTGGCCCCAGCTCCCGGCAGCCGGCGGGTCGATCGACCTGTCCGTCGCCCGTCCGCCCGACCCGCCGTCGTGGGAGCTCGTGTTCGTCGACGAGCTGACCTCCGGCTGGCTGGCGGTGACCGATCCGGCCGGTCGGTCCGGGTTCGCCATGTCGTTCGATCCGACGGTCTTCCCGGTCGCCTGGCTGTGGGGCGTCTACGGCGGCTGGCGCGGTCTGTACGCGGTCGCCCTCGAGGCCTGGACAGCTCATCCGCCGCGCCTCGACGACGTGATCGCGGCAGGTCGAGCCCGGACGCTGAGCCCCGGCGAGCGCCTCGAGACCGAGGTCAGGTTCATCGCCTTCGACGGGATCGGCTCGGTCGCCGACGTGAGCATCGACGGCACGGTCCGCGGCGACGGCTAGGGCGAGGAGAACGAGCGTGGGCAGACTGGACGGACGGGTCGCGATCGTGACCGGGGGCGGGCGGGGGATCGGGCGCGCGATCGCCGAGGCCTACGCGGCCGAGGGTGCCCGGGTGTCCATCGTCGGGCGGGATGTCGCGCGCACCCGGGCCACCGCCGAGTCGATCGCGGGTCCCGCCGGACCCGTCGGCTGGTTCGGCGGCGACGTCTCCGACGAGGCCAGGGTCGGCGAGATCGTGGCGGCCGTCCTCGAGTCTGCCGGCCGGATCGACATCCTCGTGAACAACGCGGCCGTCCAGGTCGAGGCGCGGCTGCTGGACCAGACCGTCGCCGACTTCCACGCCATCGTCGACACCAACCTGCTCGGCACGTTCCTGTGCAGCCGGGCGGTCCTCCCGGCGATGCTCGCGCAGCGCTCGGGCGTCATCGTCAACCTGTCGTCGGTCCTCGGCCTGGTCGGCGACGCGATGCTGCCGGTCTACTCCGCGACCAAGCACGGCATCCTCGGCCTGACCAAGTCGACCGCGATCGCCTATGCGGCCGACGGGATCCGTTGCGTGGCGATCTGTCCTGGCGACGTCGACACCGACCTCAACCAGCAGTACTTCGCCAGCCAGTCCGATCCGGTCGCCTTCCGTGCCCGGATCGAGCGTGAGTATCCGGATCGGCGGATCGCCCAGCCGGCCGATATCGCCCGGATCGCCGTGTTCCTCGCCAGCGACGACGCCGCGGCGATGAACGGCACCCACGTCCTGGTGGACGGCGGGATCCTCAGCCGGCTCTACGACCTGTACGAGGACCCGAAGTGAAGATCGTCGACCTGCGCGCCACACCCGTGACCGTCCCGGCCGAGGCGCCCTGGCGCTGGAGCATGGGCATCGAGACGGGCACCACCCGGACCGTCATCGAGCTGATCACGGACGAGGGCATCGTCGGTCTCGGCGAGACGTACGGCGGGGCGCGGACCGTCGAGGCGCTCGAGATCGCCAAGCCGTTCCTGCTCGGGCTCGATCCGCTCGAGACCGGCGTCCTCCAGCACCGCTTGAACGTCTTCTGCATCGGCTACGAGATGAGCGTGCCGCCGCTCGTTCGGGCGGGCATCGAGATGGCCTGCCTCGACGCCGCCGGGAAGGCGCTCGGACGGTCGGTGGCGTCGCTCCTCGGCGGCGCCGTCCGCGACGGCGTCGACGTCGCCAGCTACCTGTTCTACCGCTATCCGTCGGCCGACGGGCGGCTGCCGGCGGTCGATACCGCCGAGGCGATCCTCGATCGCGCCGTCGAGCTCGTCGAGCGGAACGGTCACACGGTCCACAAGCTCAAGGGCGGGGTCCTGCCGCCGGCCGAGGAGTATCGGGCGCTGCGGCTCGTCCGCGACCGCTTCCCCGACGCTCCGCTCGTGTGGGATCCGAACGCGGCCTGGTCGGTCGAGACGACGATCCGGATCGGGCGCCGGCTGACAGCGGACGCCTTCGAGCTCCAATGGCTGGAAGACCCGTGCAACTGGCTCGAGGGCATGAGCCAGGCTCGCGCGGCGACCGGCATCCCCTTCGCCACGAACATGTGCCTTATCGGGCCGGACCAGCTCGCACCCGGGATCCGGATGCGGAGCGTCGACGTGATCCTGGCCGACGTCCACTTCTGGGGCGGCTTCCGGGCGAACCACAAGATGGCCGCGGTCGTGGAGGCCTTCAACCTGGGCCTCGGGATGCACAGCGACCGCGAGCTCGGGATCTCGACCGCGGCGATGGTCCAGCTCGCCTGCTCCATCCCGAACCTGGGCTACGCGATCGACAGCCACTACCACGATCAGGCCGACGACATCATCACCGAGCCGTGGGTCTATCGCGACGGCCGGTTCGAGCTGCCGACCGGCCCTGGGCTGGGGGTCGAGCTCGACCGCGACAAGCTCGACTTCTACCACCGCCAGTTCCTCGACAACGCCGAGGTCAACGAGTTCTACGACCCGTACCGGCCAGGCTGGGTCCCGGCCTTGCCGATCTTCTGACGGCGGCGAGGGTGACCGGCGATCGGATCCGACTGGCCACCATCAACCTGCTCTACTACCCGCAGGGCGATCGCTGGAAGGAGCGGCGACCGCTCGTCGAGGCGCAGCTCCGCGCCCTCGCCCCGGACGTGATCGGGCTGCAGGAGGTCAACCGCTCGATCGACCAGGACCACGCGCTCGCGGCGGCGGCCGGACCGGACCTCGGATACCAGGTCTACCGCGCCTCGGAGACCATCCGGGACCGCTATCCGCGCCATTGGGACGGGGTCGTCCTGCTCGTGCGACGGGCGGCCGGCGAGGTCATCTTCCACGAGACCCGACGGATGACCCACCTCCGGGTCGTCCAGGCGATCGGGCTGCGGCTGCCCGGTGGGGCGACCTTGACGGTGGCCAACACCCACCTCCACCACCCCGATGGGCCGCCGGGCTACGTGGCCCGGCTCCGCCAGGCGCAAGCCATCCTCGGGTTCCTCGAGGGTCTGCAACCCACCGACGCGACGGTCCTCGGCGGCGATCTCAACGGGATGCCCGACGAACCGTCGCTGACCGGCCTGTTCGACGCGGGATTCCGGTCGGCGACCCGGGAGGCCGGCATCGGCGATCCGGGCACGTTCGGCAGCGGCCTGGTCGCGCCGACGATCTACCGCGGCCCGAGCTTCTGCATCGACTACCTGCTCGTTCGGGGCTCAGCGCGGGTCGTGTCGGCCGGCCTCGCCTTCGACCAGCCCGCCGACGACGATCCCGGCCTGTATCCGAGCGATCACCTCGGGCTCGTGGCGGACCTCGAGATCTCGTCCGGGTGAGGCGCCAGGCGCATCGACACCTCGGCCGCGACCGCGACGAGGCGTCGTCCGACGTCCTCGATCCGCGCGTCGGTCATCCGGGCGCGTGGCGCGGAGACGCTCAGGGCGCCGACGACGCGCCCGCCGTCGAGGACCGCCGCGCCGACGCAGGCGACGCCGGCCGAGACCTCCTCCATGTCGACGCCGTAGCCCGTGGTCCGGGTCGGGGCGAGCGACGCGTTGAACGCCTGCCAGGTGGTCGGGGTCGCGGCCGTGAACCGCTCGTACGGCTCCGGCCCGAGGATCGCCGCCAGCCGCTGCGGCTCGAGGTGGACCGCCACCGCCTTGCCGAGCGCGGTCGCGTGGATCGGGACGACCGAGCCGGGCACGTCAGCCATCCGGAAGGCGGCCGGGCTCTCGAGGATCTCGACGTAGACCAGGCTGGAGTCGCGCAGCAGCGCGAGGTTGACCGTCTCCCCGGTCTCGTCGCGGAGCCTCCGGAGGCTGGGCAGGGCGACGGTCCGGACGTCCAGCCCGGCCAGCAGGCGGGACGCCCAACGGATCGCCTCGACCCCGGCGCGATAGCCGGACTCGGGCAGTCGCTCGGCCAGACCGGCCACCTCGAGGGTCGCCAGCAATCGATACGCCGTGCTCTTGCTCACGCCGGCGATCTCGGCGGCCTCACCGAGCCCCAGGACGTCGCGCTCGGCGATCGCCCCGAGCAATGCAAGCGCGTTCTCGACCGCCCCGATCGAGTAGCGTTCCGCCTGGCGCTGGCGGGCCGAGCGACCATTGGTCGCAACCACGGTGCCTCCTGTCGAACGTATCCGGAGCGTACGGGAGCGTCGATCCGCCGTCAATCCGGCTCCGCCGTTACCGCCGTTTTCGCAGTGCGAACCTTCATTGACACCGCCGCTGGACCCGGCGTAGATTCGCCGCCGGGTTTCCTTTGCGGGCACAGACGCTCCACGGTGCGAAACGCGGACGCCTGGTGGCACCGGTCGAACCCGGGGACGTAGAGAGCGGTCGCGGCCCGTCGGCCGAACCGTCCTAGGAGGAGTCTCGTGCGCAGATCCAGGGCCATCACGGCCGCCTTCGGCCTGGCGCTCATCTTCCAGGCCTGTTCGTCAACGGCCAGCACCCCGGCAGCCTCGACCGGTGGATCGACGCCCGCCGCGTCCGTCGCCGCCCCGTCGGTCGCCGCCCCCTCGGTCGCCGCAGCGCCGGTCGAGCTGACCCTGCTCGAGCATCAGAAGCCGCGGCTGGACGTCCTCGCCAAGATCATCCCGATGTGCGAGGCGTCGCTCGCCCAGGAGGGCATCAACGTCAAGGTCAACCTGACCGGCAATGTCGTCGAGGACGAGGCCTTCCGGCAGACCGTGACGACCCTCTACCAGGGCGACAGCCCGCCCGACATCACGTCCTATCCCGGCGCCTGGGTGCCGGACTTCGCGACGGCCGGGTACCTGCTGGACATCAGCGACAAGCTCGCCGCCTGGCCGGACTGGCAGGCTCACTTCTATCAGGTCCTGCGTGACCGGGCCCAGCAGGCCGACGGCAAGTACTACTCGATGCCCCGCCACGGCACGGTCATCGAGTTCTTCATCCGCAAGGACATCCTCGAGCAGAACGGCATCTCGACCGAGCAGCCGAACTCGTGGCAGGAGCTGATCGACCGGCTGACCGCCCTCCATGCCAAGACGAACCTCCCGGCGATCACCATCCCGGCCGGCAAGACCTGGGGCGGCGGGACGTTCGACGAGGGCTTCATCCACATCTTCAACGGCACCGGCGGCAAGCTCTACGACGACGCCGCGAAGAAGTGGATCGTCAAGAGCCAGGGCCTGACCGACGCGTTCAACTTCTACAGCCAGCTCCAGAAGGGCGGGCTCCTGCCGACCAAGGCGCTGCTCGACCCGAACCCCTGGGAGCCGACCAAGTACGACGGCTTCACCGGCACGACCGCCGACGGCAAGGCCATCCCCGTCGCCCCGCCGATCACGACCCAGGGGTCGTGGGGCTGGGTCTACGACTGGGGTCCCGCGCCGACCGGCGCCCGCCCGATCCCCGGGATCTACGACGGCAAGGTCGACACGTGGGCCTTCCCGAGCAAGGCGCCGAACGACAACTTCGTCTGGGCCGCCGAGGACTGGATGTGGACGATCTCCGCGAAGTCCAAGCACCCGGACGAGGCGTTCGCGCTGCTCAAGTGCCTGAACACCGGCGAACCGCTGGCGATGGACGTGGCCGCCGTGGGCAACCTCGCCCCGCGGGACGACATCCAGACCGTCGCCCCCTACAAGGACATGCCCTACCTGATCAAGATGGAGAAGCTGCTGACGTCCGGCCGGACCTTCAAGGCCCAGGTCGGGATCGATAAGATCCAGCAGGCCGTGGGCGCCGCCACCGAGCAGATCCTGCTCAACAAGATGGACGGCAACCAGGCAGCCGACTACTTCGCGCAACAGGCCACCGAGCTGCTCGGCGCAGACGCCGTCGAGTCGCAGTAACCCTCGACCCAGCGCGATCGGCGCCATCGATCCCTCCGCCGTCCGGCGGGCCGGGTCGATGGCGCCGGCGCACCAGCCGTGGGAGACCTCTGATCCGATGACCTGGGCCGCCGCCCGATGATCGCTCGTCGCCCGCGCGGCCTCCGTCAGCATCTGATCGTGGCCGGGTTCCTGGCCCCGGCCCTGATCCTGCTCGGGATCTTCGTCGTGGCCCCCGTGGTCTGGGCCCTCGGCCTCAGCCTCACCGACTGGCGGCTGACCGGCCCGTCCGCGCTCCATCCGAAGCTCGTCGGGCTGTCCAACTACGGGCGGCTGCTGGCCAGCGACGACTTCCGGGCGGCCTTCTTCCGGACCGGTGTGTTCGTCATCTTCTCGGCGATCATCGGCCAGTTCGTCTTCGGCCTGGCCTCGGCCCTGGCCCTCCATCGTCGCGACGTGCGACTCAAGGCGCTGTGGGGCGCGGCGATCCTGATGCCGCTCGTCGTGCCGGAGACGGTCGCGGCCTTCGCCTGGTCGAGCATGCTCGAGTCGAGCGACCAAGGAACGGTCAACCGGGTCATCGGCCTGGCCGGCGTCGCGCCGGTGGCCTGGCTCCAGGACAACGCGATGTTGTCGATCATCGTCGTCAACGTCTGGCGCGGGATCGCCTTCGCGATGATCCTCTTCTCGGCGGCCCTCGAGGGCGTGCCCCAGGAGGTCAACGAGGCGGCCACGGTCGACGGCGCGTCGCCGCGCCAGCTGCTGACGAAGATCACCCTGCCGTTGATCAAGCCGGCCATCGTCCTGTACATGCTGCTGACGACGATCGGCACCGTCACGGTGTTCGGCCTGATCTACTTCCTGACCCGGGGCGGCCCGGGCGGCGACACGACGACGCTCGCGATCTTCGTCTACGAGCGGGCGTTCAAGTTCTTCGAGATCGGGCTCGGCAGCGCCGCGTCGGTGATCATGCTCGGGTTCGTCCTCGGGATCGGGCTCATCTACGTCCGCCTGCTGCGGGCCCAGGTCTGACATGGCCGCTCGGACCGCCGCCGCGCCCGCCGTCGCCGCCGTGACCCCGACGCATCACCGGCATCATCGGAGCCGGGCCCTGCCGCTCGTTTACCTGTTCCTGGCCGGCCTGGCGATCTTCTGCGTCGTCCCGTTCCTGTGGATCCTGCTGGCGTCGGTGGACCCGCACGCCGGGGTCCATCTCCAGATCCCCGCCTCGGTCGACCTGAGCTCGTATGCCAGGTTCCTGACCGATCCCATGTTCAGCCGCTACATCCTCAACAGCATGATCATGGCCGGCGGGTCCACGGTCCTGGTCATCCTCACCAGCGCCCTCGCCGGCTACGCGCTGTCGCGGTTCACGTTCCGCGGCCGGCGCGTGCTGATGTTCGGCATCCTGATGACCCGGATCGTCCCGGTCTCGGCGACGATCGCTCCGCTGTACCTCATCGTCCAGTACCTGAAGCTCGTCGATACCTACCAGGGGATGATCGTCGTCCTGGCGGCGCAGCAGCTGCCGCTGGCGATCTGGCTGATGAAGGGGTTCTTCGATACCGTCCCGGGTGAGCTCGAGGAGGCCGCCTGGGTCGACGGCGCGTCGCGCCTCGTCAGCGCCTTCCGGATCGTCCTGCCGCTGGCCGCGCCCGGCGTCGGGGCCGTCGCCCTGTTCGCGTTCATCGAGTCATGGGGGGACTTCCTGACCCCGCTCATCCTCATCACGTCGTCGGACAAGACCCCGATCTCGATCGGGCTGTTCCAGGCGTTCAGCTACCGCAACCAGGTCGACTGGGGCCTGCTGACCGCGATCTCGGTCGTCTACATGGTCCCGACGATCATCCTGTATCTCCTCGTCCGGCGGTACCTGATCAAGGCGACGGTGGTCGGCGCGCTCCAGGGCGCGGGGTGAGCGCGGGGACCGGGGCGGCCGACGCCGCCGGCGCCGATCGGCCGGCCAGCCGTCCGATCGATCTCGGCCTGTTCACCGACTCGGTGCCGCGGTTGTCGTTCGAGGCGGCGCTCGACCTCGCCGTGGCGGTCGGAGCGACCGCCATCGAGATCGCCGTGGGCGGCGTGTCCGAGATGACCCACGCCGACACCGCCTCCCTGCTGGCCGACCCGGCCGCCCGGTCGCGGTTCAGCGACGCGTTCGCGACACGCGGCCTGCGGATCGCGGCGCTCAACTGCTCGGGCTTCCCGCTCCACCCCGTGATCGGCGACCAGCAGCGGCGGAGCATCGAGGACACCATCCGGCTGGCCGAGCTCCTCGGCGTCGACAAGATCGTGACGATGTCGGGCTGCCCCGGGGACGGTCCCGACGCGACGACCGTCAACTGGATCTGGTACCCGTGGCCGCCCGACGCCGTGGCCCTGCTCGAACGCCAGTGGGATGCCGCGATCCCGTTCTGGCGCGAGATGGCGAGCTTCGCCGAGGATCACGGGATCCGACGCATCGCCTTCGAGCTCCATCCGCTCTATCTCGTCTACAACGTGCCGACGCTCGAGCGCATCCGGTCGGCCGTCGGACCGGTCATCGGGGCGAACGTCGACCCGTCGCACATGTTCTGGCAGCAGATGGATCCGCTGGCCGTGATCCGGGCGCTCGGTCCGGCGGTCCACCACGTCCATCTCAAGGACACCGAGCTCGTCCCGACGAACGTGGCCCTGGCCGGCGTCCTCGACCAGCACCCGTTCGAGGACCCCGGCCCCCGCGCCTGGGGGTTCCGGACGATCGGTCGCGGTCATGGCGCCGCGTTCTGGGCCGCGTTCGTCGCGGCGCTCGTCGAGGTCGGCTACGACGACGTCGTGTCGATCGAGAACGAGGACGAGTGGCAACCGGCCGAAGAGGGCGTCCGGGAGGCGGCCGGGTTCATGCGCCCGATCCTCGAGCGGGTATCGTGGGCCGATGCCCCGTCCCAGCCCGTCGACCCCTGACGCCTCGGACGTCGTCGTCGTCGGCGGCGGGATCGTCGGGTGCTCCTCAGCGGCGTTCCTGGCCGGCGCCGGCGCCCGGGTGACGCTCGTCGAGATCGGCGACGTCGCCGCCGGTGCCTCCGGGCGCAACTCCGGCGTCGTCCAGCATCCCTTCGATCGGGCGATGCGCGACCTCCACCTCGAGACGCTGGCCGGGTACCGCGAGCTGGCCGCCGAGGCCGACCTCGACTTCGCGATCGGGCCGGACCCGGCCGGGCTCCTGCTCGTGGCGCTGGCGGCGGACGGTCCACGCGCCGTCGCGACCGCCCTTCGGGACGCCTGGCCCGAGCTCGATCCGGTCTTCGTCGACGGCGCCGACCTGCGACGCCTCGAACCCCGTCTCGCTCCGGAAGTCGCGGCGTGCTACGTCCCGATCGGGTACCCGGTCCCGCCGGACGCCGCGACCCGGGCCTACGCCGCGCTCGCCCGGCGGCTCGGCGCCCGGATCGTGACCGGGGTCGGTGCCGTCGCCCTGGTCCAAGGATCGCGCGACGGTGCCATCGGCGGGGTCAGCGGGGTGCGGCTGACCGACGGCCGGGTGCTCGCCGCGGGGTGCGTCCTCGTCGCCGCCGGCCCGTGGTCGCCGGCCCTACTCGACCCGACCGGCCGGTGGCGCCCGATCCGTCCGTTCTGGGGCGTCGTGGCTGACGTCGGCCTGGCCGAACCGCCGCGGCACGTCCTCGAGGAGTCGGGGATGGAGGAGGCGCTGGTCGGCGTCGATCCGGCTCGGACGCCGGTCGCGGCGGACGGTGGGCCCGCAGCGGAGCGGTCGTTCTCGCTCGGGCGCCTCGGTGACGGGCCGGACGCGAACGGCGACCGACCGGACTTCAGCCTGGTCACGGCGCTCGGGCGGAGCAGCCTCGGTTCGACGTTCCTGGCCGATGAACCCGATGCTCGGTCCTGGGTCCCGCGCCTGGTCGCCCGTGGGCGGCGGTTCGTGCCCGCCATCGCGGACGCACCGATCGTCTCGGTGCGCGCCTGTGCCCGGCCGCTATCGGTCGACGAGCGACCGCTGCTCGGCGCCGTCCCCGGGATGCCCGGGGTGTTCGTCGCCGCCGGTCACGGACCGTGGGGCATCTCCACCGGACCGGCATCGGCACGGTTGGTCGGGGCCGCGATCCTCGGGCAGCCGGTGGCGATCCCGCCGGAGCTCGACGCGGCCAGGTTCGGCCCGCCCGGACCCGGGTAGGCCCCGTCGGCGGCGCTATCCTGCATCGATGGAGACCCCGGCCCGGGCGTACGGCGCCCAGAGCATGACCGCGCCGCTCCTCGAGGTGCTGGTCAAGCGGCCGGGACCGGCGTTCGGGCGGGCGTTCGACGATCCGGCGCACGGGTTCCGGAGGCCGGTCGATCTCGCTGTCGCCCAGCGCGAGCACGACGCCTTCACGGAGCTCCTGTCGGCCCTGGGACCGACGGTCCACGAGCTCGGCACCGAGACGGCCTCACCGGACCTGGTCTACGTGTTCGATCCGCTGCTCGTGTCCGACATCGGCGCGATCCCCCTCCGGGCCGGAAAGCCGAACCGGCAGGGCGAGGAGCTCGTGCTCGAGGCCTGGCTCGAGGCGCATGGGATCCCGAGCGTCGCCAGGGTGGAGGCCCCCGGGACGATCGAGGGCGGTGACACGTTGTGGCTGCGGCCGAACCTGCTGTGCATCGGGCGGACGATGCGCACGAACGGCGAGGGCGCGCGCCAGCTGGACGCGATCGTCCAGGGCGACGTCCGGGTGTTCGACCTCCCGTTCTGGAAGGGTCCGGCGGAGCTGGTCCATCTCCTGTCGGTGATCTCCCCGGTCGCCGACGACCTCGCCGTCGTCTACCTTCCACTGCTCCCGATCGGCCTGTGGCGGCTGCTCGCGGAGCTCGGGATCGAGACGATCGCGGTCCCCGACGAGGAGTTCCCGACCCTCGGCTGCAACGTGCTGGCGGTCCGGCCCGGGGTCGTGATCGTCGCCGAGGGCAACCCGCGGACGGCCGCCGCGCTGGCCATGGCCGGTTGCGAGGTCCACACCTATCCCGCGACCGAGATCGGCATCAACGGCTCGGGCGGTCCGACCTGCCTGACCCGACCGATCCTTCGCGATACGGACGGATGAGCGCGGCCGAGACGCCGATCGGCCTGGTCGAGCCGCCCGAGCTCCCCGGCGCCGGCATCGTCCTCGTGCCGCTCCGCCCCGAGCACATCGAACCGCTCGCGTCGATGATCGCCGAGCCGTCGGTCGTGCGCTGGTGGAGCGACCCACCGACATGGATCCAGAAGCGCCTGATCGAACCGGACGCCGAGGCGCTCGGCTTCGCGATCCTGGCCCTGCCCGATCGGACGGTCGTCGGCTACATCCAGGCCTGGGAGAACGCCGACCCGGAGTTCCGCCACGCGGGGCTGGACCTGTACCTCGGAACGGCGCACCAGGGGAAAGGCCATGGACCCGCGGCCATCCGAAGCGCGTGTCGCTGGCTGGTCGAGGCGCGCGGTCACCATCGGATCACCATCGACCCGGCGCTCGACAACGAGCGCGCGATCCGGGCCTACGAGAAGGTCGGGTTCCGGCGAGTCGGCGTGCTCCGGGAGTACCAGCTCCACGGCGACGGCCGCTGGCACGACGGACTGCTGATGGACCTGCTCGCGGGCGAGCTCACCCCGGGCTGACCCGGACCCGCTCGTCTCGCGGCGCTGACCCCTGTTCCGCGGCGACCTCGACGAGCCGGCAGAACGCGTTGACCATCTTCATCTGCTCGGCGGTCCGACAGGCGACCCGGAGCAGGTCCGGGCTGGATACGAGGATCGCCAGGCCCCGTGCGCGTGAGACCGCGACGTTCAGCCGGTTCCCCGAATACAGGAACTCCATGTCGCGCGGCAGCTCGGCGGCGCTGGACGTCGCCGTGCTGAAGATCGCCACCGGCGCCTCCTGCCCCTGGAACTTGTCGACCGTGCCGACGCGTGCGCCGGGCCCGAGCCGTCGCTCGATCGCCGCGTGGACCTCGGCGACATGGGCGTTGTACGGGGCGACGACCAGGATGTCCTCGAGTCCGGAGCTGACGGACCGAGTCGAAGCGGTCGGTCCAGGCCTGGCCGACGAGCGCGGTGACGAGACCGGCGACCACCTCCGCCTCCGCGGTCGACCGCGAGCCGTCCCCGGGATGGCTGACCGGAACGTAGCGGATCCCCGTCCCGCTGCCGGCGATGGCCTGGTGCGCGGTCGACGGATCGGTCTCCAGACGGCGATCGTAGAACAGCTCGGAGACATAGTCGTTGACCTGCGGGTGCATCCGGTAGGTGACGGGCAGGAACAGGCCGCGGTCCGGCGGGAGCGTCCGGGCATCGCCCAGGACGTGCTCGAGGGCCGAGGCGCCGGCACCGTCCGGGTGGGTCCCCTGGCTGACCTGCGGCAGCTGGTTCGGGTCGCCCAACAGGACGATCGAACGAGCCGACGTCGCGGCCGCCACGGTGTTGGCGAGCGACTGCTGGCCCGCCTCGTCGACGAACAGGACGTCGAGTGAGCCGTCGAGCTCGGGGCGGGCGAACAGCCAGCTCGTCCCGGCTACGACGTCCACGGTCCCGGCGGCGAGCGCCTTGATCACGTCGTCGTTGTCGCCTTCGATCACCTCGTCGAGCTCGCCCGCGCCCTGGCCCGCGTCGACGCGCTGGATGGCGCGGATCCGGAGGCCCTCGTCGCGCCCGGCTCGGACCGTCTCGACGAGGAGGTTGGTGATCGCCTTGTGCGCCTGCGCAGAGATCCCGACGCGGCGCCCGGCGCGGACGAGTTCCACGATCATCCGGGCGCCCGTGAACGTCTTGCCCGTTCCCGGGGGGCCCTGGATCGACAGGACGGTCGCCGCGTCGGGCAGGCGGGGCGCGAGGACCTGCGCGAGGTCGACCATCGGGCGATCCGGACCCGTGGTGGAGTCGAGCATGGCACCGCGGTCCGAGCCGAGCCGGGTCGGCCGCCGGAGCAGCAGGTCACGGATGGCGCGGTACCCTCCCGGCCCGTCGATCCCGTCGCGGATCACGGCGTCCGCGACCCGGCCGAGCGCCGACCGCAGATACTTCGGATCGGGCGGCGTGCCCTTCAGCAGCGCCCGCGGTGGCGGTACGTCGCTGTTCTTCGCTCGCCGGATCTCCAGCGTGCCTTGCGCGTCGTCGATCGCGTGGATCGTGACGCCCCGACCGTGTTCGTCCTCCCAGTTGTCGCTCCCCGGAGTCACCTTGTGGTCCTGTGGTGGGAACGTCAATCGGTGGATGAACGAGTTCTTCACCTCGCCCACCACGCTCCCGTACTCGAGCCCGCCGAGGGGCTCCGTCTCGCCGATCAGGTCGTCGAGCGGGAGCTCGCGGAGCCGGAAGTAGTCCCACCACCCTTGCCGCGCGTCGCGACGGTGCCAGTCGAGCAGGCCGGCCAGGAGCCAGCGCGCCGACTCGTCCTCCGACCGGGCCGCGGGATCGACCGACAAGCCGCCGGTCAGGGCGGCGATCCGGCGGCGGGTGTCCTCCGCGACTGCGACCTGGGCCTCGCTCGGGAGGCCGGTCCCGAGGGACGGGCGAGCGAGTGGCTGTCCGAACTGGACCTGCGCCTCGACGCGGAGCGACTCGAGCCAGTCGCGCAGCCCGCGCGTCGACACGCAGTCGTCGCGGTTGTAGTCGGCCAGATCGCGCAGGTGTCGCCCCTCGCCGTCGCCCAGCCAGCGCTCGTATTCGACGACGCTGAACCCGGCCCGGGTGATCGGCCCTTCCCGCTCGCGAAGGTAGAAGTGCTCGATCTGCTTGAGCGAGTACGAGCCGACCGAAGCGCGCAGCCCCTGCCGGACGACCTGGTAGAGGTCCACCAGGACGCCGGCCCGGAGGATCCGATCCAGCTCGTCCTCGCGGGTGGCATAGCGACCGACCAGCCTGCGGAGGGCGGTCTTCTCGTAGGCCGCGTAGTGGTAGACGTGCATCGCGGGGTCTCGTTCGAGTCGATCGACGACCGCGTCGATGAACGCCTCGAAGGCGGCCTTCTCCTGCGGCCGATCGTGGGCCCAGATGGCGTGGTAGCGATCCTCGCCATCGTCCAGCTCGGACCAGCCCAGCAGGTACTCGAGGCCGGCGTCGCCGATCCACGGATCCGCTTCGATGTCGAAGAAGACGTCGAGCGCCGACGGCTCCGGCAGGGCTCCGAGCCCGTGGACCGGCCGCTCCGGATCGGGGGGCAGGAGCTCGTACTCGAGGCGTCCGCTCCGACGTCCGTCGAGCTGGATCGCCGCCTGGCCCTGGAGCCGAGCGAAGGTCGCGGGCGCCATCTCCGCGACCGACGTGGTCGAGGGGGTCTCGCCGAGCCGCTCGAGCGTGGGGATCCCGGCCTCGACGAAGCGCTCGGTCGCCGTCCGGCTCATCCCGGCAACGAGCGACAGGTGGTCATCCGCCTCGCGCCGCTCGACACAGGTGAGCCACCAGCCGCAGACCCGGCAGTGATCGACCGGATCCGGGTACGTGGGCGCGGCCGTCGATGGGCCGAACACCCGCTCCTCGAAGCGCCCCTTGACCAGCCGGTGGAAGGCCGCGAAGTCGGCGTACCGGTGGTCGTGGAGGGTCCCGTCGCCGGTGACGACGGTCAGGGTCTCGGGCGGGACGCCCTGGACCCGCGCGAGCAGATCCGCGTAGACGCACATCTGGAGGAGCGCGCTGGCCTTGACGTGGCGGGCGAGCTTGGTGTCGGCCACGTCGTAGGCCCACGACCCGAGCCGGCTCGGTCGATCGGCCCGGACGAGGAAGTCCGCGTGACCTCGCCACCGACCGTCGAAGAAGGTCGCCTGGAAGACGACGTCCGCTCCGGATGCCATCGCGGCGCGCGTCGCCTCGGCCGCGGCCTGGAGCTCGACGAGGTCGCGCGCCGACCGGAGCGCCTCCGGGATCTCGACGATCGACCGACCCGCGGCGCGCAGGCGTTCGAGGTGCTCGCGTTCGTGCCGATCGCCGCGTTCCTGGAGGAGCTCGAGCTCCGGGTCGTAGCGGTCCGGCTTCCGGCGAATGCCGGCGATCCGCTCGAGCTCGAGCGTCGCGAGGTGGTCGCACGCCAGGTAGCCCACCAGATCCGTGGCACTGACGACGACGGTGCCATCCGCGTGCTTCTGCATCGACCCTCCGGGCGGGTTGGACGCCAAGCCTAGCGGGCGTCCGTGTCAGCTCGGGTGGCAACCGTGCGGATCGAGCCCGAGCTCCGGCGTGGCGCCGCCCGACCTCCGGCGCGGCGCCGCCCGATCAGCGCGCGGCGATCACCTCCACCTCGATCAGGAAGGGCGGCACGAGCCCGTTGACCGCGACCGTCGCACGGGTCGGCGGATCGGTCGGGAAGACCTCGCGGAAGATCGAGTTGTAGACGGCCCAGTCGTCCATGTCGACGAGATAGACGGTCGACTTGACGACGTCCGCCAGGCCGAGGCCGACGGCGGCCAGGCAGCGCTCGACGTTCGAGAACATCGCCCGCGTCTGGGCCTCGATCCCGCCCGGGACGACATCGCCGGTGAGGTGGTCGTCACCGACCTGGCCGGCGATGAAGACGAAGCCGTTCGCCTCGACCACCGCGCTGTACGACGACTTCGACGGCTGGATCCCCGGCAGCGCCGGGACGTGCTTCGGCATCGGTCCTCCTCATGGCGTTCGGGCCTACGGTAGCGTCTGACGACCGATCCGGACGTGCCGATCCCGGGCGACCAGCGGTCCGCGAGCATCCGCTCCGCCGATCCCGCCGTATCGCCTGCATGGGAACGACGCGCCACCTCCTGTCCGAGAGCTTCCGATCGGTCCGACCCGTGGGCCGCCGCGTCCGGCGATGGTGGATCAGCATCGCGACACTCGGACTCCTCTGCGGCGCGCTGATCGGTCCGCTGTCCGCCCCGACGCTCGGGGCGGGTCACGCGGTGAGGATCGTCGACACCGGCGGCTTTGACTTCGCCTTCGCCCCGCGCTCGATCAGCGTCCCGGTCGGCACGCGGATCAGCTGGACCAACGCGAGCGTCACCCAGCACAACGTGACCTTCGCGTCGTTCGGCAGCACGACGTACATGGAGCCGGGCACCCGCTATACCCACACGTTCGGAACGCCAGGCACGTTCCACTACACCTGCACGCTCCACGGGTTCAGCGGCACGGTCCTGGTGACCGGCAGCGCACCCCAACCCAAGCCGACGCCGAAGCCGACACCCAAGCCCGCATCCGGACCGACATCGACGCCCATCGCGACGGACGGTGGATCGTCGGAGACGCCCGCCGGCTCACCGTCCGTGTCCGCGGTCGGATCGACCGGCGGGATCGCCCTCGACGAGGCGACCTCGCCGACGCCAGGCGGGACCCTCGCGGGGTCGGCGCCGGCATCGGATGCGGATGTCGGGTCGAACCCATCGACACCGCTGATCCTGATCGGTCTGCTGGTCGTCGCCGTCATCGGGTCCGGCGCAGTCATCCTGCGGC
Source organism: uncultured Chloroflexia bacterium (assembly GCA_963744115.1). GTDB lineage: Bacteria > Chloroflexota > Limnocylindria > Limnocylindrales > CSP1-4 > Chersky-267. The sequence goes on from CAVUSI010000003.1 coordinate 999,498, forward strand.
GTCGCTGAGCCTCGAACGCCGCCCGAGCAGGCTCCGGAGACGTCTGTTATCGTTGCGCAGTCAATCAAATACGACCGCTACGTCTACCGACCTGGAGCCGACATGACCACCGAGACCACCGAAACCGACCCGCGGGCAGCCTACGCGGCCTTCAACGCCACGCTGATCGAGGACTTCCGCGCCAACGGCGGGAACGTCTCCGAGGGTCCGCTGGCCGGACGACAGATCATCCTCCTGACCACGACCGGGGCGAAGACCGGTCAGCCGCGGACGAGTCCGCTGGTCTACTCGCGGGACGGGGCCGACTACATCGTCGTCGCCTCGAAGGGTGGCGCACCGACCCACCCGGCCTGGTACGCGAATCTGCTCGCCGACCCCGTCGTGACCGCCGAGGTCGGGAGCGAGATCTTCCGGGCCCGGGCGATCGCCCTTGCGGGTGGCCCCGAACGGGATCGACTCTATGCGCAGCACGCCGAGGTCGAGGCCGGCTTCCTCGAGTACCCGAAGAAGACGGACCGGGTCATCCCGGTGATCCGGCTGGTTCGGATCGGCTAGCGGTCGGCGATCGTCACCCGGCCCGGCGGGGTGACCCCGATCGCCTCCGGCGCCCCCGTGAGCTGGATGACCGCGGGCTCCCAGGTGTAGTCGCCCGGGGTCACGACCCTCGCCAGGTAGCGCAACGTGGTCACCTTGGTCGTCGTCGGGTCGTTGGGGACGCAGAACTCGACCCGCTGGCCGACGATGCTGTCCGGTGCCATGGTCCCGTCGTCGCCGACCCACGAGTCGGTCCTCGACACCGGGGCGAGTCCGGACGGGACGAGGTCCACGACCTGATAGCAGCCGTCGACCGCGAGCTTCCCGAAGGTCGGGGTGAGGTCGACCACGACCAGACGATCGGCCGGGATCGACCCGGCGGGAGTGACCGTTCGGCCGAGCTTGAGCGCCGGATCGACCGCGAGTGATCCGATGTCGACCGGCTCGGTCCAGCTCGCGCTCATCATGACCTGCCCACCGAGCGGCTCCAGCCGGAGGCCGCTTCGCTGGCCGGCGGTCAGGACGATGGTGAAGGCGTCGCCCGGCGCGAGGTCGCGGACCGTGCGGCGCCCGTCGACGGTGTAGGCGAAGCTGGCAGCTAAAGACGAGGTCCGGGTCAGTGCTCGCTCGACGTAGCCGACCTGATCGAGGACGTGGAGCGTGTCATGGGCGGGGTTGGCGTCGACGTAGGCCGCCAGCGATGTCGCGACGGGATCTCCGACGCCCGCCGCGACGAGCGCCAGGTCCGCGGTCGCAGCCACGGTGTCGTTGAGATCCGTGCCGACGCGGAGCCGGGTCCAGGTACCGAGTCGTTGCCCGTAGGTGCCGAGCAGGTCGCGCTCGATCGCCAGCGCCGAGGCATCGTCTCCGAGCGCCTCGAAGCCGAGGGCGAGCGAGATCCGCTCGCGGATCGTCAGGTCGCTTGCGCGAGCGGCGCTCCGAAGGTCGGCCAGGGTCGTCTCCCCGAGGCGCGCCAGCCCCGCCAGGGCGGCCAGCCGGAGCTCGCGCGTCGTCGTCGACAGGTCCCGGATCGAGATGAGGCTGTCCCGCAGGGCCGATCGATCGAAGCGGTCGGGCGCAAGCAGCGCGATCCGCGCCGCCAGCGCGGCGTCGGGCCCGCCATACGGCACGAGCGGGATCCCGATGGCCACGGTGGCTCCCTGATCGTCCTCTTGCGACCCGACCGGGTACGCAGCCGGGTCGAACCTCGCCGGCGGGAGGCTTGCCGGGTCGTACCCGAACTGCTGGATGAGGATGTCGCGGGCCATCACCCGGGCCAGCGCCTGGTCGACCCGCGCGCCCTCCTCGCTCGCCAACGTCTGGAGCAGCGGGACGAACCGGCCGCGTCCGGCATCGCTGAACGTGTAGGTCGTCAGGTCGGGTCCGCCCGAGGGTCGAAGGTCCGCACTGACCAGCGCCGAGGCGACCGACGCCGTGGTCGACCGGGAGCGGACGACGTCGAACGTCCGCACCAGCCGGTCCTCCCGCGTGCCACCACCGGTGACGGTCGCGACCGCGCCGATCGTGACCGACTGTCGTCCGACGCTCAACGCCGGGAGCGGCACCGACACGTCCGTGAACGCGACCCCTCGGATCTCGGTCTGTGCCAGCCCGAGCGACGGCGAGCTGATGCTGAACACGATGGTGTCGCCGGCATGGAGGGCCGAGCCGAATCCGCGCAGGCGGATGATCGGGTGATCCGAGGCGAGGTACTCGTCCGCGATGGTCGCCTCGACGAAGAAGGGCAGACCGACCGGGACCAGCAGCTGCCCCTCGCCTGCCTTGAGCGAACCGGTCACGGCACTGGCACTCAGGTGCCAGGTCGTGATGTCGTCCGAGATCGGGATGGTGACCGTCGCCAGGCCATCGGCGTCCGTCTCGAGCTGCCGGAAGAAGAGGGTGTCGCGGAAGTCATCGCGCGCCTCCCCGCCACCGTCGCCACCACCGCCGGCCGCGCCACCCTCGCCCTCGGCGTTATTCCCGGTCGGCAGCTGATGGGTCGCCGTGAGCCGGACGATCCCGCTCTCGACCCGAACGTAGAGCTCGGACAGCGGGTCGATCTCCTGGGCGATCCCCATCGCGAACAGCTTCTCGTCGACCGCGCGGAGGGTCACCGTCGACGGGATCGGCCGCCCGTCCGGCCCGGTCGTGCGGATCCGGATCGTGGCGCTGTCGCCCGGTCGGTAGCTCGTCCGGTCGGCGGTCAACGACACGTCGATCCGCCGCTGCCGTGGGTCGAAGTCCGCCCACGCAGCGGCCTTGGCCGCGTAGCTGTGCCCGGTGAAGCGAACGCCGATGATGAAGATGCCCGGCGTGTCGCCGTCGGCGAAGCGGTGCTGGAAGCGCGGTCCCGCGGTCACGATCGCCGAACGGAGACCCTGCCGCGCGACGATGTACAGGTAGCGGTTCGATCCGCCGCTGGGGAGCGGCCGGCTGCCGTCGGTCATCGTCAACCGGACCTGGTCGCCGATGCGGTAGACGAGGTCGCGTTCGCGCGGCCCGACGACCGTTTCGAAGATCGGCGAGTCGTCGCGCGGCGCTGCGACCGCGCGGGATGCGGTGAACGTCCGACGGTCGGCCCGTCCCGCGCTGTCGACGCTGACCAGCTCGATGCCGTAGTCGTGGGCGGCGTTCGGCACCCGGACGATCAGCCGGAACGACCCATCCGCCCGGGTCGTGACGGTGTCGGTCCGGATGGCCCTCTCGCGCGTGTCGTAGTCGTAGCGGGCGACGACCCGCTTGGAGATCGGGTCATAGTCGTAGCCGACCAGGCGGCGGATCGGGATGTACTCGGTGATCGTCGCGCTGAGCGTGGTCCCGGCGGTCGGTCGACCGTTCGGATCGACCTCGACATACGGGTCCGTCGAGGTCGCGCGCTCCCGCTCGATCCGCGCGAAGTCCACGTCATGGACGGATCCGCTGACGGTCAGTCGTCGGCCTGAGATCGTCGCCTCGGCATCGATATTGAGTGCGTTCGGGAAGACGAGGACGGTCGCATCGGCGCTGATCTCGCCTTCCTCCGGCCGAGCGGCCTCGACGGTCACGGTCCGCAGCTCCGAGCCCTGGGGGTCACCCTCGAGGGTCGGGGTCCAGTCGGCCGTCGTTCTCCCATCCGACCCGGTCGGCTCCGTCGGCCGCAGCGTGTCGTCGTAATCGTCATGGATCGAGAACGGGGTGGAGGGGACGGGCTGGCCGTCGAAGAAGGTGGCCTCCGTCGTGACCTTGATCGGCTGGCCCGAGATGACGACATGGCGATCGGTCGTCACCGCCGCTCGATAGGCCGGCTTGCGGATGATCCCGACGTCGAGCCACGTCCGCGATACGACCTGGCCGTCGACCAGCGCCTCGAGGACGTACCCGCCGAGCGCCGTGCCCGTGAACGACAGGGTCGCCGCCCAGGCGCCGCTCGCGGTCGGCCGGACGGTGGTCCGGACGACCGACGGGGGATCGGCCTGATCCTGGTTCTCCGGCCGGATGAGCCGGAGGTCCACGGTCGACGGGATCCGGCCGTCGATCCGCCGGCGCGCGAACCCCCACGCCTGGACCCGGTCGTCGCGGCGGTAGACCGATCGATCGGTCGACATGAGCGACCACCAGCGGCCGCCCTCGGCCGGTCCTTCCTTCGACCACTCCCCGCGGTACAGGCCGCCTTGACGGTCGGTGTCGAACGGGACCAGGACCGAATGGCCGTCCGGAGCGCGGACGATCAGGATCGGCGAGGTCGCCGCGGTCGATGTGCCACTGGTCGGCACGCCGGTCGTCGAGGGCACGAGCTCGCCCGGCGTCGCGGCGACAAGCAGGCCATTCGCGCCGGTCCGGCCGATCGACGAACCGCCGGCGACCTTCACGGCCGCCCGGCTGATCGGCGTGCCTCGCGCCACGTCGTTGACCCAGACCACGGTCCGATCGGACAGGACGCTGACCCACGCTGATACGTCGGTCACCTGGAGGAAGGCTTGGACGTGTCGGCCGCCGGCCCCGACCTCCACGAGGTACCAGCCGCGCGGCAGGCGGGTCGGGAAGACGATGACGTGATCGGCGGTGGTCCGCATCGACCGCAAGGCAGCCTTGAATGACATGACCTTGGCCAGCCCGCTCGTCGGGACCGTCGGGCTCGACCATTCCGTCCAGCTTGGGGCGTCGAGGAAGGCGCGCAGGCGATCGAGGGTCGAGTCGATCGACCGGAACCGGTAGACGCGGACGTCGGCCGTGGCCGGTGGCTTCACCGTCGGTCCGTCGCCCTCGTCGGGCATGGTCACCTGCAGGCCGAGGACCGGGCGGTCCGTCGGACTGGACTCCAGGACGTCACGACCCATGACGATGCGCGGGTACGGCGGTGAGGCCGCGGTCGCGGCGGTCTCGAACCGGAAGCGGACGTCGTGCTCGAGCGCCAGGTCGGTACCCTGAACCGGCAGGCCGTGCCGGATCGTGACGGTGTAGAGGGTCGCCCGGCGGAGCCCGGTCGGGACGAAGACCTGCGTCCGGTCGTGCCGCTCGAAGCGGCCCTTGACCGCGGGCGAGATCGAGAAGTAGCCGGCCATGTCGCCGGCTCCGTCCTGGTCGAAGGTCACCTCGAGCCCCGTGTCGACCGGCACCCCGGTCGTGCTGTCGCCGGGCAGGGTGTTGACGACGTGGAGCGGCGCCCGCGACTGGAACGCCCACGAGCCGGCGACGCTGCCGTCGGCGGCACGGAGGGTGAACCGGTAGGCCCGGCCCGCCACCAGCGGACGGTCCGGGCGAACGGTGGCGGATGCGGTGGTCGGTCCGGCCGAGACGATCAGAGCGGTCGCTGGGTCCGCTTCGAGCCGGCCCGCCAGGGCGCGGGGATCCTCGCCGGACAGGCTGGTCAGGGTGAACGATGTGTCGAGCCGAACGCCCGCCGCATCGGCTTCGACGGGTCGCAGCTCGGCGACGGGTGCGAGCGGCGGCAGATCCACACCGGCCCAGCTCCCGTCGGGTGGTTGGGACGGCTCGATGGACGAGGATCCCGCCGGCGAGGAGGCTCCCCCGAGGTCGAGCGAGGCTGCTGCCTGGCCGGCGCCGCGGCTCCCCGACGGGGTCGTCACCGGGCGGCCCGACATGCCGCTGATCAGGGTGCCGCCGACGACCGCGACGACCACGAGACCGACCACCAGCGCTGCTGTGCGGCGTCTGTCGACCGGCGATCCGGGGACCATGGACGACCCGCTCACCCCGCCCTCCCGTCCGCGAATCCTGGCGGACCTGGGGCTCAGTCGACGGCGTCGGCTGGGCTGCCGAAAGTGAGACGCGCAGCGTCCCCTGATGTGTCGTCTGGCGATCTAGCCGAACAGCTCGTCGACCGCCGCCGCGAAGACCTCGGTGTGGCGGTCGACGTCGGCCGCCGTGCTCGCGGGGCACATCAGCGCCATGTTGTGGAACGGCGTCATCAGGATCCGGCGGTTCATCGCATAGAGGTGGAGGAACCGCTCGAGCTCGGGGTCGCTCGCGGCGTACTGCTCCGCGCCGTCGCGCGGCGGGTGGGGGATGAAGTGGTACTCGGCCCGGCAGCCCAGCCGGGTGACGTGCCAGGGCACCTCCCGCGAGGCGATGACGTCCTCGACCCCGGTGGTCCAGCGCTTCCCGAGCTCGATCGTCCGAGCGAACGCCTCGTCGGTCATGACCTCGGTCAGGGTGGCGCGGACCGCGGTCATCGACAGGGCGTACCCGGCGAGCGTCCCGCCGATCCCGCCGATGTCGGACACGTCGCGCTCGAGCGTATCGGTGATCCGGTCGCCGATCGCCTCGGTCAAGCCGTAGGTGCCGACGGGGATCCCGCCGCCGATCGTCTTGCCGATGACGAGCATGTCGGGGTCGAGGCCCCAGGCGCCGGTCGCCCCGCCGGGACCGGCGCAGATCGTATGCGTCTCGTCGATGATCAGGATCGTGTCCGTGTCCCGGGTCAGCCGGCGGACCGCGTCGTGGTACCCCGGGTCGGGCAGGACGATGCCGATGTTCGTCAGCGCCGGCTCGAACAGGACCGCGGCGACGTCGCGGTCGGCCAGCGCACGCTCCAATGCCTCGATGTCGTTGAACGGGACCACCCTGGTCGTCTCGACCGGGTCGACCGCGGGTCCGATGTTGCCGTAGCTCGGCCCGACCCGGCCGTGCTCATCCAGGGAGGCGAAGGTCTCGTCGACCGTGCCGTGGTAGTTGTGGTCGTGAACGACGATCTTCGACCGTCCGGTGATGTGACGGGCGAGCCGCAGGGAGAACCGGTTCGCGTCGGTCGCGGTGATGGTGAACTGCCAGAAGCGGAGGCCGAACCGGCGACGCAGCTCGTCGCCCGCGGCGATCGCGTCCTCGATCGGCAGCATCAGCGTGATCCCGCGGGCCAGCTGACGCTCGACCGCGGCGACCGTCGGGGCCGGGGAGTGGCCCGCCATCGCCCCGGTGTCGCCAAGGCAGAAGTCGATGTAGTCGTGCCCGTCGACATCCTGGAAATGCGCGCCACCGGCTGACTCGACGAATAGCGGGAAGCCGCCGGCCCAGCGGACCATCCAGTTCATCGGGACACCGTCGAGGAGGGACCCCTTGGCTCGCTCGTGGAGCGCCAGGGAGCGCGGGTGGTCGGCCTCGAAGGTCGACAGCTCGCGCTCCATGAGGCGTCCGAGCCGAGCGCGATCGAGGGTTCGGGTGGCGGGCACGCGCGACCTCCGCTTCGACCGGCGTGGCGTCGGCCGGCACGGTCATCTTGCGCCCGGTGGGCCGGACCGGTCGGCCGGGGTGTCGCGGAGCGGGACGCGGCGCGTCCCGCGGGTCAGCCGACCCGGCGGGTGAAGCCGCAGATCTGGCAGGTCGCGACGCCGCTGGCCGGGTCGAGCTCGAGGAAGCTGGGACAGCCGTTGGTCGAGCAGAAGATCCGGCCGGACGTTGCCGCCGTGGTTCGCCGGCGCATCCGGCGGATGGACCCGGCGCGTGCCGAGGTCGTGTGGGTCATGGTTCGCGAGAGCATGGTTCCTGTCGATTCCCGGGAGTCGCCACGGACGTCGATCGTCCGGCGCCTACCCGATTGGGCCGCTCGGCGCGCGGGATGCGCGAAACCGGAGCGGTGCTGGATCTGAGTGCCTGGCGCGTCGCGGGAGCGGAGGTTGAGATGCTCTGACCTGCGACGCCGCGCTGGCGTTGATGGAAGAATCATGGGTGACCGACCGGTTCCTGTCAAACGCCCGATGGTCCGGGTCGCCCCGGGCGGTGGTAGGCTCCCGCCGATGGACGACGATCGGGCGCCGGCCGACCCGCCCGCAGTTGCCGCTCCGACGGGCCCGGGCCAGCCTACCGGACGGCCGACCGGGGCCAGCGCGAACCGCCGCCGGACCGATCGGGAGATCGTCCTGTTCGCGCTCGGGTTGCTCGCCGTCGCGGCCATCCTCGTCCTGCTCCCCGACCTCACCCCGACCGCCGCCCAGGGCCTGGTGTCGGAGCGGATCCACGCCCGCATCGTCGAGCTGCCACCGGCGACGGACCAGAACGCCCCGACCGCCATCGTCGAGTTCCTCGAGGGCCCTCGCCGCGGTCAGCGCGAGACGGCCACGCTGGAGGGACCGTCCGGCCAGCTCCAGCTGCCCGACTACACCGTCGGCGACGAGATCGTCGCGGCGGTCGATCGGCAGCCCGACGGCACGACGACCTTCTCGGTCATCGATCGGTGGCGACTCCCGCTCATCGGCGCGCTCGCCCTGCTGTTCGCGATCGTGACCGTCGCGGTCGCCGGCTGGCGGGGCGTCCGCTCGGTGGTGGCCCTCGCGCTGTCGCTCGTCCTCGCGATCCGGGTCCTCATCCCGCTCCTGCTCGCCGGCTGGAACCCGCTGGTCCTGGCCATCGGGCTCGGTGCGACGGTCACGATCGTGTCGTTCGTGCTCACCCAGGGACTCACCCGAACGACCGTGTCGGCGATCGCCGGGACGATGGCCGGTCTGGCGATCACCGGGATCCTGGCGGCCGTGGTGACCGTCATGGCACGGTTCACTCCGGCCCAGGGCTCGGACCAGATCCTGGCCATCGGCCAGCTGGCCGGCAACACGATCGACCTGTCGGGTCTGCTCCTCGCCGGCGTCGTGTTCGGCGGTCTCGGCGTGCTCAACGACGTGGCCATCAGCCAGGCGGCGACCGTCGAGGAGCTCCAGGCGGTCGACCCGACCCTCGGGCGACGGACGATCTACCGGCGGACGATGAACGTCGGTGTGTCGCACCTGGCCGCCACGGTCAACACGCTCGTCTTCGCCTACCTCGGGACGGCCCTCCCGCTGCTCGTCCTGTTCTCGATCCAGGTCCGTGGGCTCGGGTTCCCGCTCAACGAGGAGATCATCGCGGTCGAGGTGGTCCGGACCCTGATCGGCAGCGTCGGCATCGTCCTGACCGTGCCGATCACGACGGCGATCGCGGTCTGGCTCCTGACCCGCACGACGAGCGGGAACCCGGCACGACGAGGGAGACGGTCGCGCGCCGATCAGCCGGCGCGGACGACCACCGAGATCAGCTCCTCGCCGTAACGATCGAGCTTGGTCGGGCCGATCCCGGGGATCCCGGCCAGATCCGCCAGGGATCGAGGATGCCGTTCGGCGATGGCCGCCAGCGTCGTGTCGTGGAAGATGACATAGGGGGGCACCGCGTCGGCGCGAGCTCGCTCGAGGCGCCACGCTCGCAGCGCCTCGAACAGCGGCGAGCCCGCCGCGTCCGCGCCGCCCGTCCGCCCGGCGCGGCGCCCGATCCTGGGATCGGTGGTCCCGCTTCGACCGGCGATCCTCGCATCGGCGCCCCGGTCGCCCGAGGAGCGCAGCCCGACCGGCACGACCTCGAGCAGGAAGCGCGACCGCCGGCGCTGGGTCGAGCGGCCGTCCCGGACCCTGGCCGACGACAGCCACAGGTGGACCCGCGCCCGGGTGATCCCGACGTACAGGAGGCGCCGTTCCTCGTCGATCTCGGCGGGGTCGGTCGCCTGGCGGATCGGCAGGATCCCTTCCTCGAGCGCCGGGAGGAAGACCGCGTCCCATTCGAGCCCCTTGGCCCGGTGATAGGTCAGCAGCTCGACGCCGACGCCGGTCGCGCCACTCGCTTCGTCGGACGTTCGGCGTTCGACCTCCGCCAGGAAGTCGTCGAGGCCGACGGCCGGGTCGTCGGCCTGGCTGCGCCGCCCGATGTCGAGCAGCGTGCCAAGCGCGGCGTGACGCTGGCGCGCCTCCTCGCCTGGAGGCACGACATCGGGCCGGAAGTCGAGCGCTGACGCCCAGATCGCCATCAGCCGGTCGGTCAGCGGCGGGGCGGGCCCGGCGTCGTCGGCCTGGGCGTCGTGCTTCGTCGCCGGTGCGCCGAGGCGCGCGGAGCGGACGGCTTCGAGCGCCCGGCGGATCTCCGGACGGGCGAAGAACCGCTCGCCGCGGAGCTGGAAGGCGACACCGGCGGCCCGGAACGCCGCCTCGAACCCGACCAGCTGGGCGTTCGTCCGGACGAGCACGGCGATCTGCTCGGCCGGGACGCCGGCGTCGATGAGTCGGCGCGACTCCGCGGCGATCGCCAGCTCCTCATCGACGCCGTCGGTGAACTGCCGGATGATCGGGGGCGGACCATCGGGCCGGGTCGGCAGGAGCCGCTTCGGCGGGCCGCCGCCGCCCCGCGGCGCAGCGGCCAGCAGGCGGTTGGCGACGTCGAGGACCTGCGGCGTCGAGCGGTAGTTCGTCTCGAGCCGGACGACATGCGCCGCGGGGTAGCGTCGCGTGAACCCGGTCAGCCACTCGGACGAGGCGCCGGTGAAGGTGTAGATCGTCTGGTCCTCGTCGCCCACGACGGCCAGGTCCTCGCGACCGCCGAGCCAGGCGTCCAAGAGCGCCTGTTGGAGCGTGTTCGTGTCCTGGTACTCGTCGACGCTGAACCATCGGTAGCGAGCCCGGATCTCGTCGGCGGCCGCCGCGTCGTCCTCGATCAGCCGGATCGTCAGCTCGAGCATGTCCTCGAAGTCGATCCGCCCGGTCCGCGCCTTGGCCGCCTCGTAGCGGCCGTACAGCGGGGCGAACAATCGGGCCGGCAGGGGACCGTCGTGACCATCCGCCTCGGTCGCCTCCTCGTAGCGGGCCGGGGCGACCCGCCGCGCCTTGGCCCACTCGATCTCACCGGCGAGGTCCCGGACCGCGACGTAGCGGTAGCCACCGGGCAGGGTCCGGGCGAGGTCGACCAGGATCGCCACCTTGGACTCGAGGATCGTCGGCAGCTCGCCGCCCGATACCCGCGGCCAGAAATGGCGGAGCTGGCGGAGCGCAGCGGCGTGGAACGTCGCGGCGGTGACACCCGTCCGGCCGAGCGCGGCCAGCCGCTCGCGCATCTCGGTGGCGGCCTTGTCGGTGAACGTGACGACCAGCACGTGGCTGGGTTCCACGACCCCGGTCTCGAGGGCGTAGGCCACCCGGCGCGAGATCGCCCGCGTCTTGCCGGTCCCCGCGCCGGCCAGGATGCAGACCGGCCCCCTCGTCGCCTGGACCGCCTCGCGCTGGGCGGGGTCGAGGTCGGACAGCAGGTCGGACGGCAGGTCGAGCACCGGGCCATCCTAGCCGCGCCGGCTCATCCGGCCCTCGCCAGAGCGCGTTCGGCCGAGCTCGGCTATGCTCCGGCCCTCGTGTTCGTCGGGCGCCTCCGGTCTGCGCCCCGGTCTTCCCACCGTTCGATCCCGATCATCCGATGCCCTGACCGGGCCCCGCGACCGTGCGGGAGGGCCCGTCCAGGAGTCTCATCGTGTCCTTCGCACCCCTCGGGCTGGAGCCCGAGCTTCTCCGCGCGGTCGCCGACCAGGGCTATACCGTGCCCACCGCCGTCCAGGCCGAGGCGATCCCGCTGGTCCTCGACGGCCGCGACGTCCTCGCCGGCGCCCAGACCGGCACCGGCAAGACCGCAGCCTTCGTCCTGCCGATCCTCCAGATCCTCGTCGGCCGGCCGCCATCGGGTGCCACGCCATCGGGTGCCACGCACCAGGGCTCGTCCGATCCGCGCGACCGCGCCCGGCGCGACGCCTCGCGTCCGGCCGTCCGGACCCTGATCCTCACGCCGACCCGCGAGCTGGCCATCCAGGTCGAGGAGAGCGTCCGGACCTACGGCGCTCGCCGACCCGTCCGGTCCGCGGTGATCTACGGCGGCGTCGGCTTCGACGCCCAGGTCCGGGCGCTGCGGGCCGGCCCGCCGATCGTCGTCGCAACGCCCGGTCGGCTGCTCGACCACGTCGGGCAGGGCACGATCGACCTCTCCCGGGTCGAGATCCTCGTCCTCGACGAGGCCGACCGGATGCTCGACATGGGGTTCATCCGCGACATCCGCAAGATCATCGCCCTGCTTCCGGCGCGTCGACAGAACCTGCTCTTCAGCGCGACGTTCTCCGACGAGATCCGGCGCCTGGCCGACGGCATCCTCGACCGCCCGGCCCACGTCCAGGTCACTCCGCGGAACACGACGGTCGAGCTCGTGCGGCAGGTCGTCCATCCGGTCGATCGCGAGCGCAAGCGGGAGCTCCTGAGCCACCTGATCCGGTCGGGCCGGATCGACCAGGCCCTCGTCTTCACCCGGACGAAGCACGGGGCCAACCGGCTCGCCGAGCAGCTCGAGCGAGACGGCATCGCCGCCGCGGCGATCCACGGCAACAAGAGCCAGCCGCAGCGCAACCGGGCCCTGGCCGACTTCAAGGCGGGCCGTGCGGCGATCCTGGTGGCGACCGACATCGCCGCCCGCGGGATCGACATCGACGCGCTCCCGCATGTCGTGAACTTCGAGCTGCCGATGGCGCCCGAGGACTACGTCCATCGGATCGGTCGGACCGCCCGGGCGGGGATGGACGGCGATGCCGTGTCGCTGGTGTGCGTCGACGAGCAGAAGCTCCTGTGGCAGATCGAGACGCTCCTGCGGACCAAGATCCAGGTCGAGGTCGTCGAGGGTTTCGAGCCCGATCGCTCGGTCCGTCCGCAGCCGATCGTCCTGCGTTCGGCCGTCGGGCGCGGCGGGGCCCCGGCGCGGTCGGGTCGCCCCGCCCCCGCGAACCGATCCGGGTACGCGCCCGCCCATCGACCTCAGCATCACGCTGCCGCCGGACCGCGCGAGGTCACCTCGGGACCGCATCACGGGCCCGCCGGACGCCAGGCAGCGGGGCGCCGGCCCGGGCAGTCGATCGGCGCGTACGCGCCCGCCGGACGGTCGGACGATCGGACGGGTCGGCAGCCGTCGTCCCGCCCGAACGGTCCGCAAGGACCGCGCGCCAACCGCCCGACGCACCACGGCCCGACCTCGCTCCCCGTGGGTCAGCGTCCGATCACCGCGATGCCCGGTGAGCGCCTGGCGAGAGCGGCCGCCCCGCGGAACGACGGATCCGTCGGCCGGCGCCCGGACGAGCGCCATCGCTGAGGAACGGATCCCCGACGCGGGCCGCCGGGGCGGCGGGTCGCGGACCGCGAGGCCGGCTCAGTGCCGGTGGAACCGTTCCATCAGGGCGGTGACCGCGTCTCGGGCCTCGCGCCAGTCGGGCTGATCGCCGACGAGGCTCGCCGCGCTCGTGCCCCAGCGGCTGAGCTGGCTCATCGCCGTCACGACCGCGTCGTGCTGGATCGCCCGCCGCCGGCCGGCGTCGAAGACCCCGGTGACCAGGTAGCGTCGGACGATGTCGAACGGCGCGTCCCACCGGCCGACCCGGATCCGGTCACCGTGGCGGAGCGATTCGAGCCACTCGTCGTCGCCGACCGGGTAGCGTTCGTGCTCGATGAGATGGTCAGCGATCGGGACGCTCCGCCCCGTTCCGGCCAGCGACGGCAGGAGTCCGTCGTCGCCGACGGTGGCGTAGCAGACGTGACAGGTCGGCAGCGCGACGTCATCACGCGGAGAACCGCCGAATGGGATGCCGCAGCGAGGGCAGACCGTCGCACCGGGGCGTGACGGCGCCCGTCCGCACTGCCGGCACGAGGTGCCGCCGGCGCGAGGGGCCGAGGGCTGCTCGCCGCGAGTGGTCAGCATCGCGCCGACGTGGACGGCGCGGACGTGGACGGGAGGGTCATCGCACCCGACCGTAGCCGGGCCGGCCCGGCGTCGGCATCCCCCGTTCGGCGTACCGGGGCAGCGCTGTTCGTCCCGGGTCGCCGACAGGCGCCCTACGACCGCGTCGCAGCCTCCGGACCCCGGACGTACAGCGCGACCTGCCAGAGCGGGCCGCGGCGGAGCACGTGTCGCTCGAACCCGGCATCGCGGATCAGCCGATCCATCTCCATCTCTCGATGGACGTGGATCCGGAAGCCATCCCGGGTGAGCCGGTGGACGACGTTGAAGAGCCGAGCCCCGGCCCGGGTCCACCACGCGTCGCGCGGGTAGACCACGCCGAGCATCCGCCGGGCGTGGTGCGCCGACCGACCGAGGAGCTCGGGCATCACTGCGTAGCAGCACACCACCCGGACGAGCGTCACGACGTCCGCAGTCGGGACCTCCGGGGCCAGCGTCACGAAATCGCCCTCGCGCTGGACGATCCGGTCGGCCAGCCCGCGTCGCTCGGCCTCGCGGCGAGCGACGGCGATGAACGCCGGAGATGCGTCGACCGAGACGGCCGAGGACGCCCCCACGGTCAGCAGCTCGAATTGGACGACCCCGACACCGCCGCCGATGTCCAGCACCGTCGCGGCATCGATGCCTTGCGCCCGGATGGCCTCGACCAGGAGTCGGGTCGGACCGTCCGGGCCGTCCGCGATGTAGCGCTTCAGGTCGCGTGCGGCCATCCGGTCGGAGAAGACGTTCTGGTGGCCCGAGCAGTCGCAGCTCGCCATGGCCGGCAGTCTACGCCTCGCCCCCGGCGCCGCGATGCGGCACCATGGCCGCATGACCCGACGCTGGAACGGCTGGGGCGACGACGGGATCGTCGGCAAGGTGCCGGGCGGCGCGATCTCCCAACTCGAGGGCCTGGTCGGGCCCGGTCGGCCGACGCCCGACGCGACCCTCGCCGACGTGGTCGGCGTCCTGCCCGCCGGCCGGCTTCCGGACCATCCACTGGTCTCAGCCGGCCCGGAGGACCGCGTCCGGCACGCGCGCGGCCAGAGCCTCGGCGACTGGGTGGCGTTGCGGAGCGGGTCGCTCGGGCGAGTCCCCGACGGCGTCGGTCGCCCCTCGTCGTCGGCCGAGGTCCGGCAGCTGCTCGACTATGCCCGGGAGGTCGGCGCCACGGTCGTGCCCTACGGCGGCGGCACCACCGTCGTCGGTGGGCTCTCGCCGTCGGACCTCGGTCCGCCGCACGGGAGCGATCCGCCGGTCCTCGTCGTCGACCTCGAGCGCCTGGCCGGCCTGCGCGCGTTCGACGCGCCGAGCGGCCTGGCGTCGTTCGGCGCCGGCGTCACGGGCCCCGCGCTCGAGTCGGCGCTGAAGGCCCACGGTCGGATGCTCGGCCACGAGCCGCAGTCCTGGGAGTACTCGACGCTCGGCGGCTGGGTCGCGACGCGCTCCTCCGGGCAGCGCTCGCTCGGCTTCGGTCGGATCGAGGCGCTGTTCGCCGGCGGGCGGCTCGAGGCTCCGGCAGGGACGCTCGAGCTGCCGACCCACCCGGCGTCGGCGGCCGGGCCGGACCTGCGGCAGGTCGTGCTCGGCTCGGAGGGCAGGCTCGGGATCGTGACCGAGGCGACCGTCAGGACGGTCCCGATCCCCGAGTACCAGCGGACCCTCGCCCTGTTCGTCCCGGATTGGGGCGCGCGATGGAGATCCTGGTCGAGCTGGCCGGTGCCCGGTTGCCGTTGGCGATGGTCCGCATGTCGACCCAGGACGAGACGCGGACGACCCTCGCCATGGCGGGCCGTCGCGCGGCGGGTGGGTCTGGCCATGCGCTGGGTCGGTCTTCGCGGGGGCGGTGCCGACCCGTGCCTGCTGTTGCTCGGCCTCGCCGGCCAGACCCGGATCGCCGAGGCGACCGCCGGTCTCGCCTCGAAGATCGTCCGGCACCACGGTGGCGTGCCGGCGCCGGATGCGTTCGGGCGCCAGTGGGACGCCGGGCGCTATCTCCAGCCCTACCTCCGGAACACGCTGTGGGAGGCCGGCTATGCGGTCGACACGCTCGAGACCGCGACGGACTGGACCCGAGCGCCGGCGCTCGCCGCGGCGCTCGTCCAGACCCTGAACGCCGGTCTCGACGGCGAGAACGAGCGCGTCCACGCCTTCGCCCACCTGTCCCATGTCTACTCGTCGGGCACGAGCATCTACGTCACCTACATCTTCCGCCGATCGCCGCGACCCGAGGGGACGTACCGGCGCTGGCTCACCCTGAAGACGGCGGCGAGCCGGACGATCGTCGAGCACGGAGGGACGATCAGCCACCAGCACGGTGTGGGCCGCGATCACGGGCCGTACCTGGCGGTCGAGAAGGGGGAGCTCGGGATGGCCGCCCTCCGCGATCTCGCGGCCCGCTTCGACCCGGGCGGGCTGATGGATCCGGAGGTCCTCCTGGGCGCGAACGGCCGATCCGAAGACGGGACATGAGCGGGTCCGCCGACCACATCCTGGCGATCGACTGCGGGACCCAGAGCCTGCGGGCCCTGATCGTGGATCCGCGGGGCGGGATCGTGGCCATGGCGCGGGTCCCGTTCGAGCCGTACGTCTCGTCCCAGCCCGGCTGGGCGGAGCAGGACCCCGAGGTCTGGTGGCGCGCGCTCGGGGAGGCGTGCCGCCGGGTCCTGGCCGACCCGGCGGCGCCGGCCGACGGGCTGGCCGGCGTGACGCTGACGACGCAGCGCGGATCGATCGTGCTGGTCGACGAGGCGGGCGACCCGCTCCGGCCGGCGATCATCTGGCTCGATCAGCGCCGGACCGACGGGTTGCGCCCGATCGGCGGCGTCACCGGAGCGGCGTTCCGGGTGCTCGGCGTGCGCGAGACCGTCGCGGCGTTCCAGGCCGACGCCGAGGTCAACTGGATCCGCCGTCACGAGCCGGAGGTCTGGGCCCGGACGAGGGGCTACCTGCTCGTCTCCGGCTTCCTGACGCGGCGCCTGACGGGCCGGATGGTCGACTCCGTCGGGGCCCAGGTCGGCTACCTCCCCTTCGACTACAAGCGCCAGCGCTGGAGTCCGCCCGGGGACTGGAAATGGCAGGTCGCGCCGGTCGACCCGGCGATGCTGCCCGAGCTCGTCCGTCCCGGGGAGCGCCTCGGCGAGATCACCCCGGCGGCGGCCGATGCGACCGGCATCCCGGTCGGCCTGCCGGTCATCGCGGCGGCCGCCGACAAGGCCTGCGAGGTCCTCGGAGGCGGGGCGCTGGAGCCCCACATCGGAGCGGTGTCGTACGGCACGACCGCCACCCTCAACACGACCCAGCGACGGTATGTCGAGGCCATCCCGATGATCCCGCCCTATCCGGCCGCCATCCCCGGCGCGTACAGCCTCGAGATCCAGGTCATGCGCGGCTACTGGATGGTGGAGTGGTTCAAGCGCGAGTTCGGCGACCGGGAGGTGGCTCGCGCGTCGGACGAGGGGATCGAGCCGGAGGTCCTGTTCGACGAGCTCGTCCGATCGGTCCCGCCCGGGTCGATGGGCCTGACCCTCCAGCCCTACTGGTCGCCCGGCGTGCGGATCCCCGGGCCCGAGGCCAAGGGCGCGATCATCGGCTGGGGCGACGTCCACACCCGGGCGCACCTCTACCGAGCCATCCTCGAGGGCCTGGCGTATGCCCTGAGGGACGGTGCCGAGCGGACCGAGCGTCGGACGAAGGTGCGGATCACCGAGCTCCGCGTGTCCGGCGGTGGATCGCAGAGCCCGTCGGCCGTGCAGCTGACCGCCGACGTGTTCGGGCTGCCGACCGGTCGACCGCACACCTACGAGACGTCGGGGCTCGGTGCGGCGATCGACGCCGCGGTCGGGCTCGGGATCCACCCGTCGTTCGAGGCCGCCGTCGCGGCGATGACCCGGGTCGTCGAGGTCCGCGACCCGGACCCGGCGGCCCATCGGATCTACGACGCGCTCTACCGGGACGTCTATCGGCGGATGTACCCCGCGCTCAAGCCGCTGTATGGAGCGATCCGCCGGATCACCGGCTATCCGCCACCGGTCTGAGGCGCCGCGGGCCCGGATCCGTCGGGTCTAGGCGGCCGGGCCCGATGCCTGGCCCGGATCGGCACCGGGCGTGTACGTGGCCTGGACGATCTTCGACTCCGCCCCAGGGAAGAAGAAGCCGAGCTCGAGGTCGCTCTCGACGCGCTCGACGACGTACCGGTTGACCCACGCGAGGCCGTGCTCGATCGTCCCGCCGTCGGGTCGCGAGGCGAGCGACAGCGTCACCTTGTCGAGGAGGACGAACGAACCCGTCGGCCGGGCGAGGGCCCGGGCGGGGTCGAAGCCGGGCATCGTCGGCATCCGCCCGGAGACGACGTACGGCCCGCACACGAGCAGGACGTCGTGCCAGGCCGGGTGGACGATCACCGGGGTGTCGGCCGGCGCCACGACCACGAACAGGTCGTCCGTCGCGAGGTTGACGCCCCCGGGCGGATCGGGGATCGCCGGGGACCCGTCGAGCGGGGCGAGGTGGCCCTGGGTGACCTCGATGTGGGGATCGAGCTCGAGCAGGTCGCCCAGTCGACTGTGACCCGTCGCGATGCCGCGACGGACGCCTTCGGACGTATAGGCTTCGAACCGGATCGGCACGATCGAAACTCCCCGGCGTGGCGCCCACCCTCCCACGGATGAGGGACGGCCACCAGACCCCCGCCGTACCAGCCGGTTCGATCCGTTCGTACCTGTCAGTAGGGTGGCCAGGGGACCGCGGGCCAATCGTCCGACGGCTCCGGGAAGCACCCGCTGTCGAGCAGGTCGTCGAGCCGGTCGCGGGTGGCCTCGACCTCGTCAGGCTCGAGCAGCTCGGCCAGGGCCGCGCCGAGGTCGTCGTCGAGGCGCGTCCGGAGCGTCCGGAGGGCTGCCAGCTCCTCGGCCGCGATCGGATCCCCGCGCCACGCCCAGAGGACGGTCCGGAGCTTGGGGTCGACCGAGAAGCAGACCCCGTGATCGACCCCGTAGAGGCGGATCCCATCGCCGTCCGCGAACGGCAGGATGTGGCCGCCCTTACGGTCGGTGTTGTTGACGACCGCGTCGAACAGGGCCATCGGCCGGAGGCGGGGGTCGGCGTCCTGGACCAGCTCCCAGGCGTCGACCGCCGGGTCCTCGTCGAGCCACAGCTGGACCATCCCGGGACCGGCCGGGCCGTCGCGCAGGACGGTCGGCGGGACGAGATCCCAGCCGCTCGCCCGGGAGACGAGGTAGGCGGCGGCCTCGCGGTTCGCCAGCGTCCGGTCGGGGAAGTCCCACAGGGGGCGCTCGAAGGCGACCGGCTTGTAGACGACCGCGGCGAGGGCCAGATCGGTTCCCGGCGGGTCGTCGCCGAGGAGGCGGCCAAGGAGGCCATCGGGCCCGGTGGCGGGCCGGGATCCGCCGTCGTCCGCCGGCAGGCTGACGATCCCGACCAGGGCGGCGTTCGACGAGACCGTCAGCCGTCCTCGCACCTCGAGCTCCCCGTCCCGGAGGAGCCGGAGCGCGTCCACTCCTAGTTCAGGTAGGCGTTCGGCCGGGCGCAGATGTGGCCCTGCGGGTCGAGCGGCTCACCGCATCGCGGGCAGAGCGGCCGACCCGCGGCCACGACCCGGGTGGCCCGGTCCACGAACGCCCGGGCGGTCGGGCCGTCGATCCGGATCCGCACGAGATCCGGGCCGTCCGGACCCTCTTCGGTATCGTCGGGGGACGCCTCGCCCTCCTCGGGGATCGCGGCCGCCTCGATGACCACACGATCGTGCTCGCCGTCCCAGGCGAGGGTCATCGCACCCACCCGGAAGGCCTCGACGAGCGGCTCGCCGAGTGGTGCGGTATCGACCTGGTCGGGGTCCGCCGCGACCGGCACGCTGTCGATCCCGCGGTCGGCCAGGATGTCGAGGAGGGCGTCGAGCTGCTGAGCCAGCACGGCCACCTGGGTCTTCTCCAGGGCGACGCTGACGACGTCGCCGCCCTTCCTGGCCTGGAGGAAGAACGTCCGGTCGCCGGGTTCGCCGACAGTGCCGGCGACGAACCGGTCGGGACCGTCGAAGGTGTAGACGCGACGGGACATGGATGGACTCTACGACATCTTGGCGGGACGGCCATCCGGGCCGGCGGTCGGACGGGCGCGTCGCTCCCGTACCGGTCTCTTCGTCGGGACGAGGTCGTTCAGATCGCCGCCCGTGTCATTGACCCGCAGGACGGTGGAGCCACCCGGTCCGTAGCGGACGACGCTCAACGACGCCGGCCCGACCGCAAGCCGCTCGTAGCCGTCGAAGCCGAGCCCGAGTGCGTCGGCGAGGATCGCCCGGATCGGGTCGGCATGGCTGACCACGGCGTAGGTCGCGTCGGGCCCGAGTCGCTCGTTCCAGTCGCGGACCGCGGCGACCGACCGGGCGCCCATCTCGTGGAGCGCCTCGCCGTTCGGGAAGCGGAACGAACCGGGGTCCGTATGGAGCGTCTTCCAGGCGCGCTCGCGTTGGAGGTCCTTGAACAGGCGACCGGTCCAATCGCCGTAGCGCACATCGGCGAGCCGCTCGTCGAGCTCGAACGGCGGCGCCGGCTCGCGCCCGGCGACGATCGTCGCGGCCGTCTCGCTGCAGCGTTCGAGGTGGGAGCTGACGACCGCCTCGAGCGGCACCCGACGGATCCGCGCGGTGACGGCCGCCGCCTGGGCGCGACCCTCGTCGTCGAGCGGGACGCCCGGCGTCCAGCCGACCAGGGTCGATCGGGTCAGCGCGGTCAGTCCGTGGCGGATGAGCAGGACGGTGGGCACGAGACGGCAATGATAGGTCGCGGTCGCCGATCGGGAGTACCGTCGACCGATGGTCGTCCGGTCGGTCCGCCCGTCGCGAGGCATCGCCGCCCGCCTGGCCGTGCTGATCGTCGCGTCGCTCGTCGTGGTCGGCTGTGGCGCACCGGTCGCCCCGGGCAGCGCGACCGCCGGGACCCGCCGGACACCCGGGCCGACCGGCTCGTCCGTGCGTCCGACGCCTTCGGCTCCAGGCTCCCCATCGGCCTTCCGACCGACCGGCCCGACCGAGACCGCCCGGGTGACCCGTGTCGTCGACGGCGACACGATCGTCGTCCGGCTCGGCGGCCGCGATCAGCGTCTCCGCTACATCGGGATGGACACGCCCGAGACCAAGCAAGCCCGACACGCCCGTCCAGTGGATGGGTCCCGAGGCGAGTCGGGCGAACTCGGCACTCGTCAAGGGGCGGACGGTCGTCCTCGAGAAGGACGTCTCGGAGACCGACCGGTTCGGCCGGCTCCTGCGCTATGTCTGGCTGGTCGACGGCGAGCGATGGACGTTGGTCGACCTCGAGCTCGTCGGGCGCGGCTTCGCGCAGGTCGAGACGGATCCTCCCGACGTCAAGTACGCGGATCGATTCGTCGCGGCCCAGCGGTCGGCCCGGGAGGCGGGGATCGGGCTGTGGGGCCCACGCCCTTCGGGAGCACCCTGAGCACGGGACGACCACCCGCAGTCGACGACTGTTCGGCCGTATCATCCCCGGGATGACGATCGACACGTCGCAGCGGACGGCGCGCGTGCTCCGGGCGGTCCGCCTGGCGATGCTCGGCCTCGTGTCGGTCGCGATCGCCCACGACGCGATCTTCGCCGCCCAATACGGGTTCGGCGCGACCTTCGCCAAGGCGATGCGGGATGGCGGTCACGATGGGTACTGGCCCGTGTTCTCGATGGTCGCGGTGGTCGCGGCGACCGTCCTTGGATTGCGCGCTGCGGTCCGCCTCGGCCGCCTCCGTGAGATGGATCGGTCGATCGGGCCGGTGACCGCGACAGCGGGGCCCCACCAGCGGGGCTATCGCCGGGAGCTCAGCGGCCTGTGGCCGCCGCTCTTCGCGCTCGTCGCCGTCGTGTTCACCGTGCAGGAGAACGTCGAGCACTTCGCCGGGCACGGTCACGTCATCGGGCTCGGCGCGCTGACCGGCCCCGAATACCCGCTGGCGCTGCCCGTCCTCGCACTCGTCACGCTGGCTGCGGCAGCGGTCGGGGCGCTCGTCCGCTGGCGGATCACGGTGCTGACGGCTCGGCTTGCCGGTCGACCGCCGGTCGTCCGGCGGCGGCGCCTCGGCACGCGCCGACCCTCCGCGCGCTGGGCCGAGGTTGCCGCGATCCGCGCCCACGCCTGGTTCCTCGTCCGGCTCGATGCCGGGCGTGCCCCACCGCTCGCCACCTGACCGCCCCAACCGACAGCATCTGATCCGAGTCGCCCTCGTTTCGGATGCCGTCGTGTCCCGTGCGCCCGAAATGGCGCACCGATCAGGAGTGACGTTCACCGATGCATCTGTCCATCGACTCGAACCGGACCACGGTCCGGCGACTCGGCAGCGCCGGCCTGGCTGTCGTGCTGCTGGCGACCCTTGCGGGTCACGCCCTGGCCCATGAGGAGCGTGACGTCGCCGGCTACTCGCTCGAGGTCGGGCTCATCGCCGAGCCCGTCTTCGTCGGCGATCGGAGCGGGCTCGAGTTCCACGTCACCAAGGACGACAAGCCCATCTCGGGTCTCGACCAGACGATCAAGGCCGAGGTCATCTACGGCACGCAGACGCGCGATCTTCCGCTCGTCGAGCGGGAGGAAGACCCCGGCTGGTATGAGTCGGTCTTCATCCCGACGGCGTCGGGCAAG
Source organism: uncultured Chloroflexia bacterium (assembly GCA_963744115.1). Taxonomy (GTDB): domain Bacteria; phylum Chloroflexota; class Limnocylindria; order Limnocylindrales; family CSP1-4; genus Chersky-267. Next base: position 1,021,694 of record CAVUSI010000003.1, read on the forward strand.
TACACCTTCCACCTGACCGGCACGATCGAGGGCACCGCCATCGACGAGTCGTTCACCTCGAGCCCGACCGGGTTCAACGAGGTCCAGGAGGCGGCTTCCGGGGAGTTCCCGGTCACCCTGCCCACTGAGGCCGAGCTCCAGGCACAGGCGCAGAAGGGCGCAGATGCCGCCAACCAGGCGACGATCGCGCTGGCGGTCGGCGGGATCGGACTCCTCGTCGGAGTGCTCGCCCTCGGGGTCGCCGTCGCGGGCCGACGCCGACCGGCGGCGTAAGCGGCTCGCCCCGATGCCACGATCCGCGGCCACCATGCGCACGCTCCTCGCGTTCGGGGTGGCCGCGGTCGTCCTGCTCGCCGTGGGCGACGGGATCGTCCTCGGTCATTCACAGCTCGTGTCGAGCTCACCGGGCGCGGGCGACTCCGTCCCGAGTGCACCCACCGAGATCCGACTCGTCTTCAGCGAGCCGATCGACCCGCGCTACACCTCGCTCGACCTGCTCGATGGGACCGGTCGGACCCTGCTCGCCGGCGTCGGGTCCGTGGACCCGACCGATCCGCGCACGCTCGTCGCCTCGGTCCCGGCCGGCACGGTGCTCGCCCCCGACCAGATCTTCACCGTCGACTGGCGCGCCCTGTCGGCGGCTGATGGCCACACCACGGAGGGGTTCCTGACCTTCGGCGTCGGCAACGTGGCCGCCCTCCAGCACGATCACAGCTCTGTGGCCGCGGGCGCGACGACCGGGGACCTCCATGCCGGTCACGACTCGGGGACCGCCGCCGCCGAGATCCAGGGCAAGGTCCTGGCCTACGGCGGGTCGATGCTCGCGTTCGGTCTGGCGATCCTCGCCTGGCTCGTCCTGCGACCTGCCCTCGGGGGCATCCCGCGCGGCACGGCCTACGGTGCGGGGATCGCGCTCATCGCCGGGGCCTCCGGCTGCTTGCTGCTCCTCGTCGTCGGAGCGGGTTCCGCCCCGTCCGCGGTGGGCTCCACGGGCGCGGCCGGTCCGGACGTGGCGGGATTCGCGACGGGCAGCCGCATCGGCCAGCTGTTGACGGCCCGCCTGCTCGTCGGCCTCGCCGCTGGCCTCCTCGTCCTGGGCTTGGCCCGACTCGGCTGGCGGCGCCTTGGCGCGCTGCCCATCCTCGGGCTGGCGGGCGTCGCCGGCGTGGTCGGCCTCGTCCTCACCGCGCTCGGCGGTCACGCGGCCGCCTACAGCTCACCCGTGCCGGTCGCGATGGACATCGGCCACATGGCCGCCGGCGGCATCTGGCTGAGCGGGCTCGTGCTGCTTGCCGCGCTGACCGATTTCGGGGGCCGGAGCCGGCTCGCCCCGGGCGCGCTCGGGCTGGTCATCCCGCGCTTCTCGGCGCTGGCGCTCGTGTCGGTCGCGCTCATCGCCTTGACCGGGATCTACGCGGACTGGGTCCAGACCGGCGACCCGCTGTCGTTCGTGTCGGCCTACGAGATCGACCTGTTGGCGAAGATCCTCGTGTTCGTGGCCGCGCTCGGGGTCGGGCTGGTGAACTACCTCGACGGGGGACGGGGGATCGGTGGACGGCTCGGTTTGTCGCGGCGACTGCTCGTCGAGCTCGTCCTGGGCGTGGCCGTGCTTGCGATCACCGCCAACCTGACCAGTGGCTCGCCGGTCGGACAGGACCGCCCGGTCGCGATCGCGCCGGCTCCGAGCTCGGTCGTCTCCGCCGAGCCCGTGTCGCTCGACCTCCTCCCGTCCCGTCCCGGGCCGAACCGGCTCGCGGCTGGACTGATCCGGCCGCCGGTCGAGGGGACCGTCGTCGAGCTCATCCTCCAGCGGCTCGATGCCGACCAGGGCACATCGCGGATCACGATGCGGCCCGACTTCACCAGTCCGACGCCGCGCTTCGTGACCGACACGAGCTTCCCGCCGGGGTCGCGCTGGGACGCCACGGTCACGGCGACCGAGGCCTCCGGGCTGGAGGTGGCGCGTCAGCGGTTCGTGTTCGCCTACGACCAGACGGGGTTGATCGAAGGTCGTCTCGCACCGCCGCTCGATCCCTTCGCCGTCCTGGCCCTCTGCCTCCTCGTCCTTGGCGTCCTCGCCGTCGCGTTCGCCGCGGCCGGCGGCGTGCTGCCTCGCACGCTCCCCGATGCGAGCCGGCCGGCCCTCGTCGGGGCCGGCCTGACCGGGATCGCCCTCGGGTTCGCGGCGCTCATCCTGGGGACGCCGCGATGATCGTCCGGGGCCTCCTCCTGTCCGTCTCGCCGGTCGTCGCCGGTGGTGGCGGTGTGACCGTCGGCCTCGTCGTCGGGATCCAGCTCCTCATCGCGGCCGCCGTGTTCGGGGGCTTCGCCTGGTACGTCCGGGATCGTCGTCCCGGCTGGAACCGCGTCGCGCGGGTCGGGGCGGTCTTCGCCGGGCTCGCCGGTGGTGTGCTGCTCGTCGCGGCCGTCCTCGGACCCGGAAGCGCGGGTGACGTGGCGCTGACCAACCCGGTCCCGCTGACGGTGACCTCCGTCGACGCCGGCCAGACGCTGTACGAGGCGAACTGCGCCCGCTGTCACGGCGTGGACGCGCGTGGTGGCGGGGTCGACGCGGGGACGACCCAGATCGCGCCCTCCAACCTCCGGAGCGGGCACCTGAACCTCCATTCGGACGCGGACATCTACACCTGGATCTCGTCCGGGCTCCCCGGCGGGATGCCCGCCTGGTCGGGCCAGCTCTCCGAGACCGATCGCTGGAACCTGGTGAACTTCCTCCGCTCGGTCAACGGACATGGCCCGTCGCCCGCGCCGAGCGCGGTCGGCCCGCCGGCGCTGGCCGGGATCGGGATCGGCGGGGCGGTCGGTGCGGCGCTGATCGGCTGGCTCGCCGTCGGGCTGGAGCGAGGTCGTCGGCGACGGCAGGGCCGCTCAGCCGACCGGCCGAAGGGCACCGATGCAGACCATCAGACCCGGCGGTAGGCGCGGACCGACAGGGGGATGAAGACGACCAGGATCAGCCCGATCCAGAACAGCGGCGGCAGGATCGTGTCGAACGTGGCCGTCCCCGTCAGCAGGGTGCGGCAGGCGTTGACGGCGACCGTCACCGGGTTGATCTCAGCGATCGGCTGGAGCCAGGTCGGGAACGTGGCGACCGGGACGAAGGCGCTCGAGACGAAGGTCAGCGGGAAGATCCAGATGAACCCGGCGGCCTGGACGGACTCGGGATCCTTGACCGACAGCCCGATGAGGGCCGAGATCCAGCTGAACGCATAGCCGAAGAGGACGACGATCACGAGCATCAGGAGGTAGGCCGGCAGCCCGCCGGACAGCGGCTCGAAGCCGACGAGCACGCCGACGACGGTCATCAGGATCACCACGAACATGTTCCGGATGAGGTCGGCGAACGTCCGTCCCGCGAGGACCGCGGAGCGGGCCATCGGCAGCGACCGGAACCGGTCGATCATCCCGCGCCCGAGGTCCTCGGCCAGGCCGACGCCCGTGGCCGTCGCCCCGAAGACCGCCGTCTGGACGAAGATCCCCGGCATCAGGAAGTTGACGTAGTTGCCGCCGGGCACGGACGCCGCGATCGCGCCGCCGAAGACGAACACGAACAGCACCACGAACATCACCGGCTGGATGGTCGAGAAGACCAGCAGCTGGGGGATCCGGACGTACTGGAGCAGGTTCCGCTGGGTGACCGCGATGGCGTCGACGAACGTCCAGAACAGGGCGGGCCGGGTATCGGCCGGCGCTCCGGGCGGCGGGATCGGGCGGACGGAAGCGGTCATGCGGGGGTCCCTCCGGGGCGTGGGCCGGATCGGTCGATCGGCCGGCCGGGTCGCCCGGATGGGCCGGGCGTCTCGCCGTCGTCGGTCGTGTCGGCCTCGGCGTGATGGCCGGTCAGGGTCAGGAAGACGTCGTCGAGCGTCGGTCGATGGAGGCTCAGCTCGCTGACCTCGATCCCGGCCGCATCGAGCCGGCGGACGGTCTCGGTCAGGATCGACGAGCCGCCCTCGACGGGGACCCTTACGGAGTGGGCGTCGTGGTCGATGACGGGGTCGGCGGCGGCGAGGTCGCGGAGCAGGTCGTAGACCGTCTGGAGATCCCCGTGACGATCCGCGACCTTGGTCAGCTTGAGCTCGACGACCTCGCCCCCGATCTGCTTCTTCAGCTCGTCCTGGGTCCCCTCGGCGATCACCTTCCCGAGGTCGATGACCGCGATCTTGTCGGCGAGCCGATCGGCCTCCTCCAGGTATTGGGTGGTGAGCAGGATCGTGGTCCCGTCCGCCACGAGGCCGCCGATGACCTCCCACAACGCGATCCGGCTGCGCGGATCGAGGCCGGTCGTCGGCTCGTCGAGGAACAGCACGCGCGGGTGTCCGACGAGGCTCGCCGCCAGGTCGAGGCGTCGCTTCATCCCGCCGGAATACGTCCGCGCCGGGCGGTCGGCGGCGTCGGTCAGCTCGAACCGGTCGAGCAGGTCGGCGGCTCGCTCACGGACCTCGGCTCGAGGGAGGTGGTACAGGCGACCGACCAGGGTCAGGTTCTCCCGACCGGTCAGGTTCGCGTCGATCGCGGCGAACTGCCCCGTCAGGCCGATGACGCTGCGCAGGGCGCTCGAGTCGCGGACCACGTCGTAGCCGGCGACCTTGGCCCGTCCGCCATCGGGCGACAGCAACGTCGTCAGGATCCTGACGGCGGTCGTCTTGCCGGCGCCGTTCGGACCGAGCAGGCCGAGGACCGTCCCCTCCTCGACGTTCAGGTCGATCCCGGCCAAGGCGTGCACGTCGCCGTACGACTTGGTCAGGCCGACGGCCTCGATCGCGAGGGGCATACATCCTCCGGGTGGCAAGAACGTGGAATGGTAATCCGTTCGTCGGACGCAGGTCCGGCGGAGGGGACCGACCGCCGCTCGGCGGCGCTAGGCTTGGCGGGTGAGCGACCCGGCCTTCGCCCGATCCGACAGCGCGGCACCGTGGCGGCCCACGCCGGCGGACCTCACCGACTCCCGTCTGGCCCGCTTCGTGCGCGAGGCGGTGCCCGCCGGAGCGCGGCACGGCGGCGACGACCGCGACGGCCTCGAGGCGCTCCAGGCGCGCGCGGTCCGCGACCCCGCCTGGTTCTGGGGGGCGGCCGCCGACGACCTCGGCCTCGCCTGGCAGCGGCGTCCCACCTCGACGCTGGATCTGAGTGGCGGGATCGCCCGGGCGCGCTGGTGGGGAGGGGGAGCGTTCAACCACGCGGTCGCGGCCGTCGAGCCATGGGCGGCCGCCCGCCCGGATGATGTCGCTCTCGATTGGGAAGGCGAGGACGGAGCCGTCCACCGGTCGACCTGGGCCGAGCTCGACCGGGATGTCCGGCTGACGGCCCGTCGCCTCGCCGGGCTCGGGATCGGGGAGGGGTCGCGGGTCGGGATCCTGCTGCCGATGCTGCCCGAGACGGCCCTGGCGGTGCTCGCCCTCGGACGCCTTCGGGCGATCTTCACGCCGATCTTCAGCGGGTATGCGGCACCGGCGATCGCGGCGCGCCTCGAGGCCTTCGCGGCGACCCACCTGATCACCGCCGACGGCTTCTACCGACGCGGCACGGTGGTGCCCCTCAAGACCGTCGCCGACGAGGCGCTGGCCCTCGCCCCGACGGTGACGACCGTGGTCGTGGTCCGCCGGCTCGGCGCCGACCGCGCGGACGTGCCGATGACCGCCGGGCGCGACGTCGACTGGGACGGCGCGACGGTCACCGAGCCGGGGGCAGCGGGGGACCCGCCTGCAGCGCCCGACCGCCCCGACCGCGACCGGTCCGTCGACCGGGTGCCGGACACGGACCCCGAGGCGCCGTACATGGTCATCTACACGTCGGGGACGACCGGACGGCCCAAGGGCACGGTCCACGTCCACGGCGGATTCCCGGTCAAGGCGGCCCAGGACCTGGCGCACACGTTCGATCTGCGGGCCGGTGATGCCCTGTGCTGGTTCACCGACCTCGGCTGGATGATGGGTCCGTGGGCGATCAGCGGGGCGCTCCTGCTGGGGGCGCGCCTGGTCATCTACGAGGGCGCTCCCGACTGGCCCGACCCGGGTCGACTGTGGTCGCTCGTGGCCCGGCACCGGGTCACCCATTTCGGGGTCAGCCCCACGCTCATCCGCGCGCTCCGGGTCCACGGCGACGGGCCCGTCCACGACCACGATCTCGGTTCCCTGCGGGTCCTCGGCTCGACGGGCGAGCCGTGGAACCCGGACCCGTGGCGGTGGGCGTTCGATGTCGTCGGAGGCGGCCGCCTGCCGATCGTCAACTACTCGGGCGGGACCGAGATCGGCGGCGGGATCGTCGGCTGCTCACTGCTCCGCCCCATCCGACCGACGAGCTTCAACGGGCCGTGCCCGGGGCTCGCGGCCGACATCGTCGACGCGGCCGGTCGGCCGGTCCGCGGGACGGTCGGCGAGCTGGCGATCCGGTCACCCTGGCCGGGGATGACCCGGGGCTTCTGGTCGGAGCCGGACGACGAGCGGTACCTGGAGACGTACTGGCGACGGGTCCCCGGCCTGTGGATCCACGGCGACTGGGCGACGACCGACGCCGAGGGCTACTGGTACATCCACGGCCGATCCGACGACACGCTCAAGGTCGCCGGCAAGAGGGTCGGGCCGGCCGAGGTCGAGGCGTGCGCGGTCGCCCACCCCGCCGTCGCCGCGGCTGCCGCGATCGGCGTGCCGGACGAGCTCAAGGGCGAGGCGATCGTGGTCCTGTGCGTCCCGCGCCCGGGGGTGACCTGGGACGAGAGCGTCGCCGCCGAGGTCGCCGGCCTCGTGGTCCACGACCTGGGCAAGCCCGTCCGCCCGAAGGCCGTCGTCGCAGTCCCGGACCTGCCGCGGACCCGCAGCGGCAAGATCATGCGCCGGGTGGCGCGTGCCGCCTGGCTCGGGCTCGATCCGGGCGATACGTCGGCCCTGGAGAACCCGGCCGTCATCGAGGCGATCGGCCGGCTGGGCGCCGCGCCCTGACCGTCCACCGACCTGCGTACCCGGCGGGGAGTACCAACAGGCGATGGACCGGCCCGGCCCGTGCGAGCACGATGGACGCATGATCTGGAACCCGCGCGAGCGCGCTGCGTCCTCGGTCGAGGTCCTTGACCAGCCGGCGATCACACCCCGGCCATTCACCCGTCCGGCCAGGCCGTTCGCGCCGCAGCTCGAGTCGACGACAGAGGTCGGGTCGCCCGTCCTCGACGACCTTGTTCTCGGATCGGACTCGACCGATGCGATCGCCGCGGACCCATGGATCGCGGTCCCACCGCCCGCGACGACCACGCGGGTCCATCTCATCGGGACGCACCTTCGGGCCGAGGGCGCGGTCGAGCTCGGCAACTTCCGCCGACTCTCGGACTACGTCAACCTGCTCGACGGGTTCTTCACGATCCACGACGTCGTCCTGCTGTCGCGGCTCGGTGAGCCGACCCGGATCACGTTCCCGGACTTCCGGGTCCGCCTCGACGACATCGCGATCGTCGGGCAGGCCCACCCGGGCGAGTCGACCTCGGAGGACCGCTTCATCCCGAAGCAGCGGCGACGCCTCGTCCTGACGACCGGGGCGCACATCATCTACGGCTACGCCTACCTCCACGAGCAGGCGTCACTGACCGCCTTCGTCGATTCGACCGACCCGGAGTTCATGCCGATGACCAACGTCCGGGTCCGCTGGCTCGCCGACCGACGACTCGCCGGACGGTTCCCGTTCGCGCTCATCCAGCGCCGCAAGATCATCGGCGTCGCCACCGAGGTGAGCGGGGGTCTGAGCCTGCTCGAAGGTCGTCGCCCGGTCAGCCCGACCGTCTGACCCGACGATCAGGCCGCGGGAGTGGCCGTTCGCGACGGATCGACCAGGACCTGGCGCCGGACCCAGATCCCGAACCCGAGCGCCGCGATCGCAGGCACCGCGAACCAGACCGCCAGCAGCGCCAATGCCGCGCGGACGACCGTGACGATGTCGGACAGGCTCGCCTCGATCTCGCCTGATCCGAGGACGTCGTCGACCTGGCGGAGCTGGCCGGCCAGGTCGGTCAGGCTGGCGCCAAGGGAGGCGAGGTTCGTCTTGTTGTCGCCAAGGTTCGTGCCGAGTGTCCCGACCTGGGTCTGCAGGGTGCCGAGCTGGGTGGCGATCTGCCCGAACCGTCCGGACAGGGAGGCGAGCGGCTGCTGGCCGAGGAAGGTCAGGGCCGCCGAGGTCGTCTGGAGCTCCTGGAGCGTCGACACGACGTCGGACAGGGCGGTGTCGACCTGGGTCAGGGTCGGGCCGGCCTGGTCGAGCGTGCCGGCGAAGCTCTGCGACGTGGTCCCGGCGTGCTCGAGAGCCGTCGCCGTCCGGTCGACCGTCGCCGAGATCGTCGTCAACCGGCTGCTCATCTTGCCGGCGATCCCATCCAGCCGGTTGCCGATCGCGACCACCGCACCGAGCATGACGACGGCGAGGACGATCCCGACGACCCCGTAGACGATCAGCCCGGTCGACAGCGTCCGGAGTTGATGGGACGTGCGATCGTTCATGCTGGTGGTCCTCCGGGGCGGCCGTTCACAGTGTGATGGTGCCAGTATCCTGACGGCGATGTCCGCGATCGACGCCGCCACGCCGGCCCGCCCGAGCCTCGAGGACCGGGCAGCGTACCTGGACGCGGTCCGGGGGTCGCTGCCGGGGCTCCGGTTGTTGACCGACGAGGTCGACCGCGAGTCGTACCGGCGGGACGAGACCGCCTATCTCGAGCCGCCCCTGCCGATCGGCGTGGCGTTGCCGACGGCGACCGCGGAGGTCGCCGAGCTCGTCCGCCTGGCGGCGGTCCATCGGGTCCCGGTCGTTCCGCGGGGCGCGGGCACCGGGCTGAGCGGGGGCGCGGCCGGTGTCGACGGTGGCCTGACGATCGCCTTCACCCGGATGGACCGGATCCTCGAGATCGACCGGGCTGATCTCGTCGTGGTGACCCAGCCCGGCGTCGTCAACGCGGACCTCAAGAAGGCCGTGGCTGCGGAGGGGTTGTTCTACGCCCCCGACCCGGCGAGCTACGAGACGTGCACGATCGGCGGCAACCTCGGCACGAATGCCGGTGGCCTGTGCTGCGTCAAGTACGGCGTGACCCGCGACTCCGTCATCGGGCTCGAGATCGTGACCGCCGACGGATCGGTCGTCCGGCTCGGCGGCCGGACGGTCAAGGACGTCGCCGGCTACGGCCTCATCCCGCTCATCGTCGGGAGCCAGGGGACGCTCGCGATCGTCACCGAGGCGACCCTCCGGCTGCGACCCGCGCCGCCGCCCAAGGCGACCCTGATCGCGTTCTTCGCGGCGCTCGACGACGCCGGTCGCGCGGTCGCGGCCGTGATCGATGCCGGCGTGGAGCCGTGCACCCTCGAGCTGATGGACCGAACGACGATCCGGGCGGTCGACGACATCCACCACCTGGGCCTCGACCTGGACGCAGCGGCGATGTTGTTGATCGAGTCCGACCTACCGGGTGCGGCCGCCGGCATCGCGCTCGAGACGGCCGCCCGGGCGTGCGACGGGGCCGGAGCCACGACCACCATCATCGCCACGGATCCGCAGGAGGCGGACTGGTTGCGACAAGGCCGGCGGATGGCGTTCAACGCCATGGAGCAGCTCGGCGTCGCCCGGATGGAGGACGTCGGCGTCCCGCGCGGACGGGTCCCCGATCTGCTCCGGGCGATCGAGCGGATCGCGAGCGACCAGGGTCTGATGATCGCGACGTTCGGTCATGTCGGCGACGGCAACCTCCACCCCAACATCATCCTCGACCGCGCCGAGCCGGATGGCGAGGCCAAGCTCAAGCGGGCGACCGATGCGTTGTGCATCGCGGCGATCGAGCTCGGCGGGACGGTCACCGCCGAGCACGGGATCGGGATCTCGCGCCGCGACTTCCTCGAGCGTCAACGCGGCGCCGGCGCGGTCGCGTTGATGCGCGCGATCAAGGACGCGCTCGACCCGCTCGGGATCATGAACCCCGGCAAGGTCCTGTCGGAACGCTGATAGCCGCGAACGAGCCGACGCTGGGATCCGCCTCGTCGTGGTCCGCGGCACGGATGAGAAGCCGGTCGATCGCCGGGGTCCAGATCGCCCGCTCGTCGGTCGTGATCGCGTACGCACCGTAGCCGGCGTGCCCGGCGACCCAGGCGGGACCGTCGAGGCCCAGGACGAATGCGGTCGTCGCGTAGGCATCGGCGTAGGTCGGGCTGGGCCCGGTCACGGTGACGCTCAGGAGCCGGTCTGCGGCGCGGCCGGTCCGCGGATCCACGATGTGCTCGCCGCGTTCGTACGCTCCCGACGTCGCGACCGCCAGGTCGCGGACCTCGAGCACGGCGGCGAGACGGTCCTCGACCCGCGGGTGGCGGATCCCCACCCGCCAGGCTCGTCCGGGCTCAGGCTCGCCCCGGGCGACGATGTCGCCGCCGGCATTGATCGCGAAGTCCGTGGCGCCCGCCCGCTCGAGCACGAGCGCGGCCTCCTCGGTCGCCCAGCCCTTGACCAGGCCGGTGGGATCGGGCCGGCCGTCGCTTCGATGGCGTCGGATGTCGAACGCGCCGTCGCTCGTCCGCCGCAGGTCCTCGCCCAGGCCGAGGATCGCCCGGAGGTCGTCGGCGCAGTCGGCCTCCTCGAGCTCGCCGCCGATGAGGCGGCTGACCTCGCTATCGGGCCGGTACGGGCTGAACCTCGCGTCGATGTCGTGGAGCAGCCCGATCGCCTCGTCGAGCGCGTCGGGGTGGACGCCGCTGCCCCGGACGTCGAACACGAAGACCGTTCCCATGATCCGCTCGATGCGGTGGGCGGGACCCGCGACGGCGGTCGGCGCGGGCGGCCGCAGCGCCACGGCGGACTCAGCCATGGGCCTGGTCAAGCGCCGCCTGGAGCGACCGCTCGTAGGCGATGCTCGTGTAGGTCGCCCCGGACACGAGGTCGATCTGCGCGCTCTGCGCCTGGACGGCCTCGCTCTGGAGGATCGGCTCGGCGTATTGGCTGATCATCTCCGAGCGTTGGCGGTCGGACGGGAGCTCGAGTGCGGCCACGTCCGTCACCTTCCCCCCGGCGATGGTGACCTGGACCTGGACCGGTCCGAAGCGCGTGTCGACGACCGGACCCGCGACGGTCCCGTCCTTGTACGAGCCGGCTGCCGGTGCGGCCGTCGCGGCCGGAGCGCTGGTCGCGGCCGGTGTCCTCGTCGCTCCGCCGGTCGCCTGCGGCCCGGCGGGGGCGCGGGTCGGGGCGGCCGATGCGCCCGCCACGACGCCGACGGGACCCTTCGCCGAGCCGACCGTCGTGCCCAGTCGATCGTCCGGCGTCTTGAAGCTGAACAGCAGGACGAGGGCGAGGGCGGTGGCGGAGATGGCGATGACGGCGCGTTTCGGCATATCAGGGTCCTCGGGTCAGTACACGAAGCGTTCGGAGTGGATCTGTTCGGCGGCGACCCCGAGGACGCGCAGCGAGCGCTGCGTGGCGTCCATCATCGGAGTGGGTCCGCACAGGAAGACATCCCGGTCGACGACGTCGGGGACGAGCGTCGAGAGCGATTCAGGTCCGAGCGGCTCGGCCGGGAGGTCCCAGCTTCCGCGCGGCCCGACAAGGTAGTGGACGGTCGCGCCCCGAAGACGGGCGATCGCGTCGATCTCCGCCTTGAAGACGAGGTCCGCCTCCCGGCGCGCCCGATAGATCAGGGTCAGATCCCCGTGCCGGCCGGGGAGCTCCTCGAGCAGGGCTCGGAGCGGGGTGATCCCGATGCCACCGGCGACAAGAAGGACGCGCGACTTCGTCCGGCGCGCCCCGGTCAGCGCCCCATACGGACCCTCGACGTAGACCGGGGTCCCGAGCGGGACATCCTGGAGGCGGGCCGAGTCGTCACCGAGATCCTTGACCGTCAGGCGCAGCCATTCGCCGTTGGGCGCGGCGGAGATCGAGAACGGGTGGGCACGCCACCAGCCGTCGCGGGCGAGGAAGCGACAGACGAGGTACTGGCCGGATCGGATCGCCAGCCGGTCGAGGTCGCGGCCGGTCAGGTAGATCGAGACGACCCCGGGGCCCTCCCGGACGACGTTGGCGACCCGCAGTCGATGCCGCAGGGACGTCCTGATCGGCTGGCCGAACCGGAAGACGAGGATCGCGGCGACGGTCAGCAGGTACAGCCCGATCCAGTAGAGGCGGGCCATCGGATCGTCGGCGAAGTCGGCCCCGACCACGAGCTGATGGGCGAACGTCAGGGCGACGGCCAGGTAGGCATAGAGGTGGATCCCGTGCCAGGCCTCGTACGACAGGCGGCGCCGGGCCGCCCGCATCGAGCTGACGGCCACCGCGATGAACAGCGCGAAGCCCGCCACCGCCCAGAGCACGAACGGGTACGTCGTCACCAGTGTCCACGCCTCGCCGACGACGGTCTGGCCATCACCCAGCCCGTAGCCGACCGTGGTCGTGACGGCGTGGATCCCGAGCAGCCAGACGCATCCGAACCCCACCCAGCGGTGGACCGCCGCGAGGCGATCCATCCCGAACGACTGCTCGAGCCACGGGCTGCGCGACATGAGCACCAGCTCGATCAGGACGAGGTAGGTCCCGAACAATGCCGTCAGCTGTCCGACGGCGGTCAGGAAGCCGGCGGCCGTGTCGAGCCCGGAGCTGCCCCCGTGACGGACCCACATCGCCGCGATGAGGACGCCGTTCCCGACGAGCAGCGCGACGACGTCGGTGCCACGCAGGGACCAGGTCCGTGGCCGGGTCACCCGTCGCAGCGTCCGGGGCGCGGCGGAGCCGGCTGGGCTGTGGGTCATGTCCTCAGGATGGCCGTCGGATGTGAGATGTCTCTGAGAACCCAGGCCCGATCGACCAAGGATGGGTGAAGGTTTCTTCATCGTGGCCACAGGTCGCTCTCATGACCGTCTCAGCGCGAATGGGTGTACTGGGTCCAGGTGGGCCCGGCTCGAGCGGTCGTCGGCGAACCTCCTCCCCAACCTTAGCGCGAGGCGACTCGGATGAGATGGAAAGTGCCGGCGGCGATCCTGCTGCTGGTGGTCGGTGTGGGCGCGGTCGTTGTCGCGATCACCGGGGGTCCCGGCGGGAGTCGCGCCAACGGACCGCAGTACCTGACGGCGACGGCGACGAGCGGGGATATCGCCCAGACCGTCGACGCGACGGGGAGCCTCACCCGGGCGACCACCTACGGTCTCGACTTCGGGGCCGCCCCGGCGGCGGTCGACGCCGCCAGCACCGGCGGCAGCGGGTCCGGGACGTGGTCGGTCAAGGACGTCAAGGTCGCCGTCGGGGACACCGTCAAGAAGGGCGCCGTCCTGGCGACCGCGGACGCGACGACGCTCGAGCGGAACCTGTCGGCCGCCGAGTCCAGCCTCCAGGCGGCGAAGAGCCAAAAGACGATCGCCAAGAACAGTCTCGACGCGGCGGTCGGGACCGACGCCCGGCGCCAGGCCCGGATCGGCTACGACAACGCCGCCTCGCAGTACCTCCAGGCCCAGGGCAACGTGGCCGATCTCCGCAAGCAGGTCGCGCGGACGACGATCGTCGCCCCGGTCGACGGAACCGTGACCGCGGTCGCCGCCGTCGCCGGCACCGACCTCTCGAGCGGTCCGGCCATCACCCTGGCCAGCGGCCCGCTCCAGGTCACGGCGGACTTCACCGAGACGGACCTGCCGTCGCTCAAGCTCGACCAGCCCGCCACGGTCACGATCGACGCCATCGATGCCGACGTCCCGGGCAAGGTCGTCGCGATCGCTCCGTCGGCGGCCAGCTCGTCGGGCAGCGTCGTGACCTACGCGGTGACGATCGAGCTGACCGACCCGCCGGCCTCGGCTCGACCCGGGATGAGCGCGAACGCCGCGGTCACGACCGCGGAGGCAGCCGGGGTCATCTCCGTGCCGGCCGTCGCCCTGAATGGATCCGCCCCCACCTACACGGTCCTCGTGATGGCTTCGGACGGGAGCGTCCAGACCCGTGACGTGACCGTCGGACTGGTGACCTCCAGCCAGGCCGAGATCCAGAGCGGCCTGCAGGCGGGCGAGGCGGTCGTCGTCGGGACGACCGCGGCCCAGAACCAGACGACGACCACCACCGGCGGCTTCGGGTTCCCTGGCGGAGGCGGCTTCCAGCGGAGCGGGACCGGCGGCAACAACAACGGCGGCAACGGGGGCAACGGGGGTACCCGGCCATGAGCGCGCCGCTCATCACCCTCGAGCGGGTCAGCCGCGTCTACCAGATCGGGCCGGTTCGAGGTCCGCGCCCTCGACGGCCTCGACCTGACGGTCGAGCGCGGCGAGTTCCTCGCCATCGTCGGGCCATCGGGGTCCGGCAAGTCGACCCTGATGAACATCGTCGGCTGCCTCGACCGGCCGACCGCCGGCCGCTACGTCCTCGACGGGACGGCGGTCGAGGAGCTCGACGACGACGGCCTGGCCGACGTCCGCAGCCGGTCGATCGGCTTCGTCTTCCAGTCGTACAACCTCCTGCCGCGGACGAGCGCGCTCGACAACGTCGCGATGGCGTTGGCCTACCAGGGCGTCGGCCGCAAGGAGCGCCTCGCCCGGGCGAACGGCGTCGCTCGAGCGGCTCGGCCTGGGCGACCGGGTCGACCACGAGCCGACCGAGCTGTCCGGCGGCCAGCAGCAGCGGGTCGCGATCGCCCGAGCGCTGGTGACCGAGCCCGCCCTCATCCTGGCCGACGAGCCGACCGGGAACCTCGACACCGCCAGCGGTGACGACGTGATGGGGATCCTGCGCGAGCTTCACGCGACCGGGCGGACGATCGTCCTCATCACCCACGACGCGGACGTCGCCGCGCGCGCCGACCGCCAGGTCCACGTCCGCGATGGACGGCTCGTCGCATGAGCCCGCTCGACCTCATCCGTCTCGCCCTCGCCCGGCTCCGGTCGAGCCGGCTCCGGGCGGCCCTGACGATGCTCGGCGTCATCATCGGCGTGGGCTCGGTCGTCGCCCTCGTCGCCGTCGGCCAGGGCGCGACCAAGGGCATCACGACCCAGCTCGAGGGCCTCGGGACCAACCTCCTGACGGTCAACCCCGGGAGCTCGACGAGCTTCGGGACCCGTGGCGCCGCCGGTTCGGCCACCACCCTGACCATCGACGACGCCGGCGCGCTCGCGACGATCCCCGGCGTGGCGGCCGTGGCTCCCGAGCTGACGACCCAGAAGCTGGTCATCGCCGGCAAGGAGAACACGACGACGTCGATCATCGGAACGTCGGCGCAATATGGGATGGTCCACAACCAGACGATCTGGCAGGGCTCGTTCCTGACCGAACCGGCGACCGACCTCGGCCTCCGGGTGGCGGTCCTTGGGGCGACGACGGCCAGCGACCTCGGCCTCGGGGCGGATGCCGTGGGGACGGACATCTCGATCGGTGGCATCCCGTTCCGGGTGATCGGGATCCTGCAGTCGAAGGGCGGCTCGGGGCCGCTCAATCAGGACGACCAGATCATCGTCCCGCTCGAGGCGGTGAAGAGCAACTTCGTCTCGGGTGACTCGGTCCGGTCGATCGGGGTGAGCGTGGCGACCGCCGACCAGATGGACCTGGTCAAGGCCGAGATCACGACCGGGCTCAAGTCGCGCCACGGGCTGGGGGCCGCCGATGCGGCCGACTTCACCGTGTTCGATCAGGCCCAGCTGCTGACCACCGTCAATTCCATCACCGGGCTGCTGACGGTCCTGCTGGCCGGGATCGCCTCGATCTCCCTGATCGTCGGCGGCATCGGGATCATGAACATCATGCTCGTCTCGGTCCGCGAGCGGACCCGTGAGATCGGCATCCGCAAGGCGATCGGCGCCAAGAGCCGAGACATCCTCTTCCAGTTCCTCATCGAGGCCCTCGTCCTGTCGGTCCTCGGTGGGTTCATCGGCATTCTCGTGGGCCTCGGAGCGACCGCGGCCATCGGAGCCATCGCCGGCTGGGGCTTCGTGTTCAGCCCGGCGACCCTGGTCGTGGCCCTGCTGTTCAGCCTGGCCGTCGGCGTCATCTTCGGCGTGTGGCCCGCGCGGCAGGCCGCCCGTCTCGACCCCATCGCCGCACTTCGCTACGAGTAGGAGACCCGAACCGTGACCGATAACCAGCCGACCCCGGATCCGTCCGTGACGCCTCCGTTGCCGACCTTCCAGTCGCCGCAGCCGCCGGACCCTTCGCCGCCGATGCCGACCTTCCAGCCGCCGCAACCGCAGCCTCAGCCCGCCTACCAGATGCCCCAGCCGCAACCGGTCTCGCCGGTGCCGGCCCAGCGATCGGGGCCGCGCAAGCGCGGGATCGTCGACGTCATCCTGGTCATCGCGGCCGTCTTCGCGGTCGGCGGCGTCGGGTTCGCCCTCGGTCGGGCCACCGCACCGGCGGCGACGATCGCCCAGACCGGAGGTCGCGGCACCGGCCAGTTCGGGAATGGCGGCACCGGCCAGTTCCCGAACGGCGGCCAGTTCCCGAACGGCGGTGAATTCCCGAACGGCGGCCAGTTCGGCGGCGGTCAGGGCGGGACCGGCGGCACCGGCGGCTTCGGCCGCGGGCTCGGCATCACCTTGAGCGGCCAGGTGACCGAGATCACGGCCGATCACATGACGCTCAAGCTGGCAAGCGGGCAGTCGATCCAGATCGCCCTCAACGGCACGACGACCTACAACACCCAGTCGCCGGCGACGGCGTCCGCTGTCACGACCGGCAGCACCGTCCAGGTCCAGGTGGCCCGCGGCGCAGGCGGCACGGCCAACGGTGGCGGCACCGGCAACGGCGGGACCCCGCAGCTCGGTGCGGCCTCGAGCGTGACGGTCGTCCCGAAGTGACCCGGGCAGCTGCTCGGCCGACCTGGGTCGGTCGAGCAGCCTCCACCCTGTCCGAGTAGCGTTCCGGTATGCACGTGCTCGTCGTCGAGGACGATCCGCGGTTGGGCCGGCTCCTCAGGCGACTGCTCGAGGAGGAGCGGCACGTGGTCGAGCTCGCCACCGACGTCCGCTCGGCGCTCGAGCTGGCCGAGGAGGTCGGCGGGCTCGAGGCGATCGTGCTCGACGTCGGGCTCCCGGACGGCTCCGGGCTGGACGTGGCGCGGCGCCTCCGGGCGACCGGCTCGACCATCCCGATCCTGATCCTGACCGCCCGCGACACGGTCGTCGACCGGGTCACCGGTCTCGATGCGGGCGCCGACGACTACCTGGTCAAGCCGTTCGCCTTCGAGGAGCTCGCGGCGAGGCTCCGGGCGCTCGCGCGGCGGGCGGGCGGCCACGAGGCGGTCCGCTCGGGCCTCCGGCTCGAAGTGGGCTCGATCGCACTCGATGAGGCGCGTCGCGAGGTCACCGCCGACGGCAAGCGCGTCGAGCTCAGCCCGCGCGAGTTCTCGCTGCTCGAGTACTTCCTCCGGCATCCGGGTGAGGCGCTGACCCGCGACCGCCTTCTCGACCATGTCTGGCCGTCCGGCGTGGCCGTCACGCCCAACGCCGTCGACGCCTACGTCCACTACCTCCGCGACAAGCTCGGACCGTCCGGTGACCGCATCCGGACCCTGCGCGGGATCGGCTACCGGCTCGAGGACTCGGCGTGAGCACCCTCCAGACCGGCGACGCCCGGCTCCTCGCGCGCGTCCGCTGGCACCTGATGGCCTGGAGCGGCGGGATCGTCCTCGTCGTGCTGGTGGCCCTGGGGATCGTCCTGACGATCGCCGTCGCGCGCTCGCTCGAGGCGACCGGCACGACCCAGCTCGCCGAGCGTGCGACCACCCTGACCCGGATCATCCACAACGACCCGGACGGCGGGGCGGGCCCGGGACGGCCGCCGGTCGGGATCGCCTTCGGCGGCCCGTCGTCCGGCACGTTCGCGTTCGTCGTCCCGCCGAGCGGAGCGATCATCGCCCCGGCCGGCCTCGACCTGTCCACCGGGCTGCCCGACGCCGCGGCGATCGCGGCCGCCCGCCTGACCGGCGCCGTCGACATCCGGACGGTGGACGTGGCTGGCACCCCGGTCCGGCTCCTGAGCGAGCCGGTCGACCGAGGCGGGATCGTCTACATCCTGCAGGTCGGCCAGGACATCACCGCCGAGCGCAAGACCATGACGACGCTGATCACGGTCCTCGCCGTCGGCGGCCTCGTGGCGATCATGGCGGCGCTCGTGGCCGGAGGGATGAACGCCCGGCGGGCGCTCGTCCCGATCCGCGATGCCCTCCGCCATCAGCGCGAGTTCGCCGCCGACGCGAGCCACGAGCTGCGGACGCCGCTGGCGGTCGTCCGGGCGAGCGCCGAGCACCTGCGCCGCAATCCGGACCGGCCGGTCCGCGAGGTCGGTTCGGCGGTCGACGACATCACGGCCGAGGTCGACCACCTGACGTCGCTGGTCGAGGACCTGCTGCTCCTGGCCCGAAGCGACTCCGGGGCCGTCGAGCTCGCCCGCGAGCCGGTCGACCTGGCCGACGTCGCGACCGATGCGAGTGAGGCGCTGGTTCCGCTCGCGGCGGCCTCGCAGGTCCGGATCAGCGTCGATCCAGCGCCCGCGGAGGTGGTCGGCGACGCGGCCCGTCTGCGGCAGCTGGTGACGATCCTGGTCGACAACGCGATCCGCCACGGACCACTCGGCGGGACCGTCGCCGTGGCGGTCCGAAGCGATCCTCGAGACGCGACCCTGACCGTCGACGACGACGGCCCGGGGATCCCCGCGGCGGATCGGGAGCGCGTCTTCGACCGGTTCTGGCGGGCGCCCGATGCGCGACCCGGAGGGACCGGCCTCGGGCTGGCCATCGGAGCCTGGATCGCCGAACAGCACGGTGGGACGATCGCGGCCACGGAACGGCCGGGTGGCGGATCGCGCTTCATCGTCCGGCTTCCGATCGCCGGCCCGGCCTGACCCTCAGGCGGCGACGACGAGGTCCCGACCCGCGGCCTTGGCCATCGCCAGACCCACGTCTGCCGCCGTGAACAGGTCGTCCGCGCCCTGGGCCGAGTCCTCGACCCGGGCGCAGCCGGCCGATACGGTCGCGTGGAGCGGCGCCCCGTCCGCTCCATTGAACGAGCGGGCGGCCCAGGCGAGGCGGACCTCGTTGGCGATCCGGACCGCGTCGTCGAGCGTGGCCCCGTCGAGGACTGCCACGAATTCCTCGCCCCCGTAGCGGGCGACGAGATCGCTCGCCCGGAACCGCTCGTCGAGCAGCTCGCCGAACCCACGCAGGACCATGTCGCCGACGCGATGGCCGTGTCGCTTGTTGAACGCCCCGAACCGGTCGAGGTCGAACAGGATCACCGCGGCCGGCCGGCGATCGACCGGGTCACGGCGACGCGCGGCCAGGAACCGGTCCAGTGACGCGTCGAGATGGCGCCGGTTGAACAGACCGGTGAGCGGGTCGCGGATCGACGCCTCGGTGACGTCGGCGTGCAGGAATGTGTTGGTGATCGCCAGGGCGACCTGGGTCCCGAGGACCTCGAGGACCTCGCGCTCGATCCGGCTGAACGGCGCGGCCAGCTCGTTCCGGGTGAGGCTCAGCGCACCGACCACCACCCCGTCCCTGATCAGCGGCTGGGCGATGGCTGCCAGCACGTCGTTGACCTTGGCGCCGCGGACGTCCGACGGGAAGCGCTCCCGATCGAGCGCCTCGTCCACGACGACCGACCGTTCCCGGATCGCCCGCCCCGACACTCCCTCGCCGGGCCGGATCTCGGCGCCCAGGAAGCTCAGGTCGCCGCCGCTCATCCCCCGGATGAAGTACTGGCCGGTCGACCGGTCGAGGACGGTCAGGACCACGATGTCGCTGTCGAGCACGCGTCGGACGCCGGCCACGATGGTCGGATAGACCGTGTCGGTGACGAGGCTGCCGGTGACCGAGTTGCCGAACGCGGTCAGGCGCTGGAACAGGTCGGCGCGCTCGGCGAGCGAGCGGCGTTCGCGGGCGAGGGCCAGGGCCGACGCGAGTCGATCGGCGACGAGGATGACCGAGCCGAAGTCGGTCTCGTCGAGCGCATCGGCGTCGGCCTCGACATTGACGATCCCGAGGAGGTCGTCGTCGACGACGAGGGGCGCACAGATCTCGCTGGTGACCCCGGGTGCGACCGCGATGAAGTCGGGATCCCGTGACGTATCGGTGACGAGCTCGGCGCGGTGGGTCCGGATGACCCGACCGATGACACCGGCCGTGCCGTCGAACGTCTCGATCGCGTCGGCATACCCGCGCTGGGCTCCGAGCCGGACGCGCTCGCCGTCGGCGAGGTAGATCGACACGTGCGGGTAGCCGAGCTCGTGGTGGAGCAGGTCCATGACCTGCTCGAGGACCTCGTGCTCCGGCCCGCGCGCCGCCAGGGCCCGACCGGCCGCCTCGACGGCCGCCACGTGGCGGTTCCGTCGCCGCCCGTCCGCCAGGGTCTGGCGAAGGCGGCCGAGCGCCTGCTCGAGGGATGACACCGTTCGGCGCGTCCCGACGACGAGGATCGCGGTGACCGACGCGAGGACGAGTCCACGCTGGACGGCCATCGCCAGCCCCTCGCCGGTGAGCAGCGCCGGACCGAGATAGGCCACGGCGGCCAGCGACGCGATGATCGCCGCTTCGCGTCCGCCATAGGCCGCGGCCATCGTGATGACCGGGATGGCCAGCGCGGTCAGCGGGCGGAATCCGGCGTTCCCGGTCTGGTTGGCGACCGCCATCACGAACACCAGCGCCAGCGTCAGGCGTGGGACCGGTCGAGTGAGCCAGCCCACGTGACGACCGTGCACCGGCGCCGCCGACAGCAGGACCTGGACGAGGACGTACAGGAGTGCCACGGCGATGACCCCGGTCGAGCCGGCCTGGGGAGCGCTGACGTGGACGAGGATCGTCGGGACGGCGAGCCCGATCGCGAGCAGGACGTGGGGGTCGTCCGCCGTCCGTCGCACGATGCGCCGCAGCCTTCGGGCGGGATCCGGGCGCGACGCGGTCCGCGCCCGGCCTGCCACGGTCGTCGACATGGTCGGAGTGTCGGAGCTCCCCGGTGCTCCCGGCCACCACCCGTGGGTCATGCCCCGCTAGGGCGTTCGGACTACCCTGCGGCGGCGGATCGGGTCAGGCCATCGCCGGCGCGGACGCGAGACGGACGAGTCGATCGTCGTCCCCGGTCAGGTTCGCCTCCGCCCAGGCGAGCGCGCGCTCGTCGTGGGTGAACACGACGACCTGCCGCGTTCGGCTGGTCTCGTGCAGGAGGTCGAGCAGCTCGAATGCGCGGACCTGGTCGGACTGGACGGTGACCTCATCGCAGATCAGCGGCGCCACCTCGCCCTGGGTGACCAGCTGCTCGGTCATCGCCAGGCGGAGAAGGAGGTAGATCTGCTCACGGGTCCCGTGCGACAGGCGTTGGGCGTCACGCCAGCGACCGCCGTCGGCCGCCTTGACCCGGACCGCCAGGTCGGCTGGATTGACCGCCGCCTCGACGTATCGGCCGCCGCTGATCCGCGGGAGCTGCGCCGCGATCGCGGCGCCGAGGACCGGCGCCAGGTCGCGATGGATCCGCGTCTCGGCGGCGCGGAGCAGGCCGAGCGTCGTCTGGAGGACCCGGTCGAGGTCGGTCACCCGGGCGAGCTCCGTCTCGGCGGCGGCCAGCCGTTCCTCGGCCTCCGCCACGCTGTCGAGCCCGCGTTCCACCTCGGCCAGCTGCCCGGCGAGACGATCGGCATCGGCGTGGGCCGCGACCGCCTCCCCCTCGAGTCGGGCGATGCGGCCCTCGGGGTCCGGCCCGGGATCGACGCCCGCCACGACCGCCGGATCGAGGCCGCGGCCCGCCGCCGCCGCCCGGGAGGCGAGGCGATCGGCCTCGGTCCGGAGGTCAGTGACGGAGCGCCCATCGAGGAGCGTCGCGAGCTCCTGCCATCCGCGCATGGCTGCCTCGTCGGCGGCGCCCGCGGCGGCCCGCCGGGCCTGCCACGCGCGGAGCTCATCGACGAGCTCGGCCGGTGCACCTGCCTCTCCGGTCGCCTTGTCCACCAGACTCGCCTCCACCGCCACCCGCCGCAGATCGCCCTCGATCCTGGCGAGCCGGGCGTCGACGTCGAGGGCGTTGCGCTCCAGGTCGCGTCGCGCGGCGACGGCCGCACGGAGCGTCGTCGCCCCACTCGCCTCGCCGGCCCGGGTAGCCCGAAGCCGGCAGTCGGACAGGTATTGACCGAAGGCGACGTCCGGGTCGCCACCCGTGGCCGACGTCCCGTGCGCGACGATCAGCCGCTCGAGCGCGCTCGCCGCAGCGGCCAAGGCGGCCGTCCGCTCGGCGTGCAGCCGGTCCCATGCCGCCCGACGATCCTCGAGTGCCTCGACCGGGGAGGGTGCGGTCGCAACGGGGCTCCGGCCCCGGTCTCGGCGCGCGGATGACCGAGCGAGCCCGAGGACGGCGACCAGCCCGACCGCGCCGGCCAGGAGCGCGAACCCGACGAGCGGCAGGTCGGCGGCGAACATCGCGAGCCCGACCGCCCCGACGACGACCGCGGCGCCTCCGAGCAGGCGGTCGGATCGGCCGGTGACGCGGTCGGACGGCGCGCCGGGCTCGGGCAGCGGGATCGCGTCGTTCGATGGAACCGGTAGCTCAGGGCGTTCGCCGACCAGCCGGAGCGCCTCGACCCCGCGGTCGTAGGTGGTCTTGGCCCGCACCACCTCCTCGGCGGGGACGAGGTCGCCGGTCGGCTGGGTCGGCAGGCTCGCCAGCCTGCGCTCCATGTCGTCCGCGCTCTCGCCCTCGAGTGAGACCGGCGATGGGCGCGAGTCCCAGGCATCGAGCGCGGCGGCGACGCGGTCGCGCAACTCGTCCCGAGCGACGATCCCGGAGGGGGCACCAGCCGGGTACCGCGCCGCCAGCTCGGTCGCTCGCTCGGCGTTGCGAGCGGCCGCTTCGGCGCGTCTGGCCGTGACCGCGGCGACGAGTGGCCGGGCGAGGTCGTCGGCCCGATCGGCCCGGTCCCGAGCCGCGTCCGCGGCCGCGACCAGCTCGAGGTAGGCGGCATGCCGTTCACGGGTGGCGGTCAGCCGATCCGTGGCCGACTCGACGGCCAGCCGCGCCCGGCGCAACGGTTTCGTGCTGTTGGCTCGGTCCTCGCCGACCTGCGCCCGGCGGAAGTCCTCGAGTCGATCGATCGCGGCCGCGGCCGTCGCGTCCGTCCCGCGCGTCGCGGCCGCCCGCTGGATGTGCTCCTGAAGGAGGTCGGGGTCGCGGGCGATGGCCAGCAGCTCGGCCTGGCCGATGCAGGCGGTGGCCAGGAACGCGCGGCGGTCGAGTCCCAGCCAGCGCGAGCCGTCCGGGCTGCCCTCGAACATGATCTCGTTGGAGACGTCGAGGCCGAGCGCGATGTCCGTCGCGCGACAGGCGACCCGGCCCGCCAGGTCCTGGCGGATCTCGATCTGGCGGCCGTCGGCGAGCCGGACGAGGACCTCCGCCTCCCATCGCTCGTCGTCCCAGGGCTTGTGGAGGTCGCGGAACTCGCGGTCCTCGCCGGTCAGCCCGCCGCGGCTCCGGCGCACGCCGCACAGACCCGCGTAGAGGGCGGCGTGCCAGCTCGACTTCCCGGCCTCGTTCGGACCGTGGACCACGGTCATCCCCGGGGCCAGGTCGAGTGATGTGTCGATCAGCGGGCCGAAGGCGTGGGCGACGACGCGCTCGATCCGCACGCTCAGGCGACGTCCAGGTCGTCGCGTCCGTCGAGTGCGCGCAATCCCGTGACGAGGACCCGCGCCGCGAGATCGGGATCGAGCTCTGCCGCCCCGACGTCGCGGACGAACTGACCGCGGACGGTGGACTCCTCGAGCAGTGAGCTCAGATCGTAGGCGGGGCGGACGCCGCTCATCCGAACGACGGTGCCGTCCAGCCCTGCGAACAGCGGCTCCAGGTCGGCTGCCGACAGCTCGACGTCGGCGGCGATCTCGCCGCTGAGGGTCAGCCGGACGGTCCCCTCGACCCCGACCAGGGCGAGGGCGACAGCGTCCTTGATCTCCTGGCGCGTGACGGCGCCACCGACGTCGAGAGCGATGTCGTGGACCCGGCTCGTCGCGACCGCGACCCGTCGTCGGTCGACCGACCCGTCCGGCCCGACGACCGCGATGACCGCGCCACGATCGCCGTCCTCGCCGAAGGTGAGCGGATCGGGGTTGCCCGGGTAGGTGTGGCGCTTGGCATCACGCGGCGCGTGGAAGTGGCCGAGGAACGCGTGGTCGAGCCCGCTGGCCTCGACCTCCCAGGCGTCGAACGCCGCATGGGGCGCCTTGCCGGTCTCCTGGAAGGCCAGCCCACCACGCTCGGCGGCGTGGAACAGGCCCAGGTTGACGCCGGACCGCTCGACCTTGAACCCGTCGAGGAAGTCGTCGGTGTTGGCCGGCGCCCGATGCGCCCCGCCCCACAGGGTCAGTCCGTCGGCCAGCGGGACCGGGGTCAGTCGGGCCTCGTCGAAGACGTGGACGTTCGGGGTCCAGTCGATCCGCTCGTAGGCGCTGGCGGGTCCGAACCAGTCGTGATTGCCGGGGGCGAGATAGACCGGGATCGGGTCCAGCCGGGCGAATGCCTCCCGCAGGAACCCCGCAGTGTCCGGGGTGATCCGCTCGTGCTCGTACAGGTCGCCCCCGCTCAGGACGGCGTCGACGCCCTCGGCGCGCGCGAGCTCGACGATCCGGAGGAGGGTGGCTCGCAGGTTCTCGCGGCGGGCCCGTGCGGCGGCCGGCGACGCCCAGGCGAACTGCGCATCGAGATGCAGATCGGAGAAATGGAGGAGCCTCACCGGCCGAGCATCCGACGGCGGACCGGGGCCGGCCGAGCGTCGGTGTCACCGTGGTATCGCACGGTCCCCAACGGTACACCAGGCGACCGGGTCGGCGGGTCCCACGGACGGGGACGACCGGGCCGGCATGCCGGGCCTGGCCCTAGAATGCGTCGGGTGAGCCAGACCACCAGGATCGCCGGGGCCGACGCGACCTGGGTCCCGCGCCCCACGCTCGGCAGCGCCGACTACGCCAGCCCCGAGGTCCTCGCCGAGGAACGCGAGCGGATCTGGTTCGGCGATTGGATCTGCGTCGGCCGGACCGAGGAGGTCGCCGAGCCGGGGCGCTACATCGTCCGCGACATCGCCGGCGAGTCGATCTTCGTGACCCGCAACCTGGAGGGGCGGCTCCGGGCCTTCTACAACGTGTGCAGCCACCGGGGGACCCGGTTCCTCGATGAGCCCGTGGAGGGCGACCGGGTCCGGAAGGCGTTCAAATGCCCATACCACGCCTGGTCGTTCGACCTCGACGGGCGGCTCATCGGGACGCCCAACGTCCACGAGGACGAGTGCTTCGAGCGCGACCGCCATCCGCTCTACGACATCGCGGTCGACGAGTATGCCGGGTTCCTGTTCGTCGACCTGACCCGGGACGAGCCCCGGCCGCTGCTCGACGCGCTGACCGACGGCGCCGAGACCATCGCCGCCTTCGAGCGCTACCGGCTGGACGAGCTGCGGATCGGTGTCCGGCTGTCATACGAGGTCCAGGCGAACTGGAAGATCGTGGTCGAGAACTACAACGAGTGTCTCCACTGCCCCACGATCCATCCGGAGCTGGTCGAGCTCGTTCCCTTGTTCCGCTTCGGCGAGGTCTGGGACGAGGAGTCGCGCGACGACGGCAATCGGATGGCGGACGGGGCGACCAGCTTCAGCCGTTCGGGCAGCTCGACGCTGCCGCGCTTCCCCGGCCTCGACCCGGACGACGAGCACATGTACTACGGGACCTTCCAGTTCCCGAACCTGATGCTCAACCTGCATCCCGACAGCGCGATGTACTACATCCTCTATCCGCGGGGCCCGGGCCATACGACGGTCGTCTCGGAGTACCTCTTCCGGCCCGAGACGATCGCCGACCCGGCGTTCGACCCGTCGGCCGTGGTCGAGCTGTGGGACCTGATCAGCAAGCAGGACTGGGAGGTCTGCCAGCGGGCCCAGACCGGTGTCTCGTCGCGCGCGTTCACCCGCGGCGTCTACCCGCGCCAGGACCGCTTCCTGTTCTGGTTCAACGAGCAGTGGCGAGCCCGGATGGGGCGCCCCCAGCTCGGCTAGGCCACCGGCACGTCGTCCGGCAGCGGGAACCAGCGGAGGGTCTCGAAGTCGGCGTCGACCTCGGGATGGCCGGGCGCGACGGTCGGCAGCGGCGGGTCGGTCAGGATCGCCCGCCCGGCCTCGAGGTATCCGGCGAGCGCCGACTCCGGCTCGGACCGATGGTGGAGCGGGAACGTCATCCGCCCGTCGACGTACCCGACGTCCGTGAGGCTCATCGGCGGTTCGGCGGTGCCGCCCGCATGGAGCCACAGTCCTGAGTCGGGTTCGAACCGGTAGTGGGGGAGGAGCCGCCAGCCGTCGCTGGCAACGAGTTCGACGGCGCCGAGGATGAACTCGAACACGGGCTCGCTGATGAAGTAGTTGAAGTTCACCCGGACCCAGCCGGGCTTGATGCCCTCGGATCCGCGGGCGATCTCGCGTTCGAACTCGTGCGAGCGCTCGAGGTCGATCCCGAGCAGCCGATGGCCGTACGGGCCGGCGCACGAACAGCCGCCTCGCGACTGGATCCCGAACAGGTCGTTGAGCAGCGCGACCACGAAGTTGTGGTGGAGGTAGCGGGACGACCCGTCGGGTCCGGGATGGCGGACCACGAACGACACGATCGATAGCCGGTCCAGGGCGGGGTTGCCCAGGATGTCGATGTTCGGATGGCGCGACCAGCGGTCGATCGCCCGCCGGATGAACGACTCCTCGCGCTCCCGGATCACGTCGGTCCCGACGGCCTCCTTGAGCCCGAACACGAGCCCGGCCCGGATCGACTCGACGATCGCCGGAGTCCCGCCCTCCTCGCGGTGCTCGATGTCGGACAGGTAGCGATGCTCGGTCGGGTTGACGTAGGCGACCGTGCCCCCGCCCGGGACCGACGGGACGCGGTTCCGGAACAGCTCGCGCCGGGCGACGAGGACGCCCGGCGTGCCCGGTCCGCCGATGAACTTGTGGGGCGAGATGAAGATCGCGTCCTTGTAGGCCAGGGGATCGGTGTCGCCGTGGGCGAACGGGCCCATCTCGATCGAGACGTACGGCGCGGCGGCCGCGAAGTCCCAGAACGACAGGGCTCCGTGACGATGGAGCAGGATCGAGATCGCCCGGACGTCGCTGATGACGCCGGTGACGTTCGATGCCGCGGAGAACGAGCCGATCTTGAGCGGCCGATCGGCGTGGGCGGTCAGCTCGCGCTCGAGGTCGGCCAGGTCGATCCGGCCGTCGTGGTCCTCGGGGATGACCACGACGTCGGCCAGCGACTCGCGCCACGGCAGCTCGTTGCTGTGATGCTCGTACGGACCGATGAACACGACCGGCCGCTCGTTCGGCGGGATGCGTGCGGCCAGGTCGTAGCGGTCGGCGAGGTCGGCGGGCAGGCGGATCTCGAGACAGTCGATCAGCCGGTCGATCGCCCCGGTCGAGCCCGAACCGGCGAACAGCACGACGTGGTCTGCCTGGGTCCCGCCGACCGACTGGCGGATGATCCGGCGTGCGTCCTCGCGGAAGCGGGTCGTCTGGAGCCCCGTCCCGGACGATTCGGTATGGGTGTTGCCGTACAGCGGGAGCACCGCGGCGCGGATGAAGTCCTCGATGAACCCGAGGGACCGCCCCGACGCCGTGTAGTCGGCGTAGGTGACCCGCCGCAGCCCGAACGGACCGACGACGGCGGCGTCGTCACCGATCACGCTCGCCCGGATCGCCTCGATGAGCGACGTGGTCTCGTCCATGGACACCTATCGTAGACCCCGGAGACGAAGAAGCCGCCGCGCCCCGACCAGCGTCGGGAGGCGACGGC
Organism: uncultured Chloroflexia bacterium; assembly: GCA_963744115.1. Taxonomy (GTDB): domain Bacteria; phylum Chloroflexota; class Limnocylindria; order Limnocylindrales; family CSP1-4; genus Chersky-267. Next base: position 1,049,463 of record CAVUSI010000003.1, read on the forward strand.
TTCGCCGGTCCTCGCGGACTACATCGCCTTGGCCTTGAGGTCCTGGTACTCCGCGTCGGTGATCGCGCCGGACGCCTTGAGCTGGTTGAGCTTGGCGATCTCGTCGGCCGAGCTGTAGCCCGCCGCGCGTCGCTGCTGCTGCTCCATCTCGGCCATGATCTGCTTGTCCTGCTCGGTCATCTTCGGTCGCGTGATCAGGTAGATCAGGATGCCGAGCAGCGGCAGGATGAAGATCGCCAGGATCCAGATCGCCTTCCATCCGCCGCTCAGGTCGTTCCGCCGGAAGATATCGGCGAAGACCATGATGAACATCCAGATGAGCATGAACCAGAAGAAGAACGCGATCATCGTCCACAGCACGTCCCCGAACGTCGCCGTGCCGATCGTGTTGTTCGAGTAGCAGCCGGTCAGGACGAGCAGCAGGACGCCGACCAACCCCGCCAGGCGCAGGTGCAGCTTCCCGGATCGGATCAGTGGACTGGTGTGCATGGGGCCTCACTCCTCTTGGATCGATCGATCTGCGATGGACTCAAGTGTAGTCGAGCGACCACCCGTCGCGGCGCCCGATCGAGGGTCGGCGGAGGCTCCGGTCAGCTCGGCTGGGTGATCCGGACGTCGTCGATCTCGACCTCGACGAGGTTGCCCGGTCCGCCGTCGGCGGCCTCGAACCGGAGGTGGACGGTCTGCCCGGCCCAGGGGTCCATCGGGATCGATGCGGATCGCCACCGCCCGTCGGCATCGACCGGCGTCCCGGCCACGCCGAAGACCTCGGTCCGGGTCCCGTCCTGGGCCTCGACGATCGCCTTGAACGTGTCCGCCGCGGTCGACGCGGCGTCATGGGCGAAGACGTAGCGGAAGGTCAGGTGCTGGCCGCTCGTCGCGGGCAGGTCGATGGCGGCCGACCGGACGGTCGACGAGCCGTCGAGGTCGGCGGACGTCGGCTTCGCTCCCGCTCGGCTTCCGGTGACGAGGACGTCGCGGCCGGACGTCGCCGTCCCGATCTGCTTGGGACCGAACCGGCTCGTCGGCGCGGGGTCGGCCCTGGCGAACCGCCCGGCCACGGGTGCCGTGTCGGTGCCGTCGGGGTTCACGGTCCAGCCGCGGGCGACCTCGAGGTCGTCGTCGAACGCCCCGCAGCGGGCGATCCGCAGGGCGGCCCCAAGGACCGCGTACGGACAGCCGGCACGTTCCATCAGGTACAGCACGGCCTCCTTGTTGCGGCCCGTCTCCGAGGCGATCTTGGAGTCGTCCGGGTAGTCCTTGATCGACATCTCGAACGTGTAGGCGAAGATCCGGTAGGTGCCGTACTCGTAGTCCTTGGTCGTCCCCCGGGTGATGTACAGGTCGCTGGCCTGTTCGGGGCGATAGCCGTTCGTCGTCGCCATGTGCCGTCCGATCCTCGCCAGGGCGGCGTGATCGTCGGCGGTCATGTCGGCGGGGATGTCGGTGAGGGTGTAGCCGTACGGCCACATCACCAGCCGACCGAGCTCGTGGAACGAGATGGCGGCCCGGATCTGCTGCCGCCCGTTGACGACCCGGCTGGCCAGGAAGGCGCGCATCGCCCGGGTCTCCGGCGCCGAGAACGGGCGCGGGCCGTGGTAGGTGATCGCCAGCGGGTTGGCGCTCGTCCGGCCACCGAGGCCCCAGCGATACCCGTAGTTGCGGTTGAGGTCGGTCCCGATCGCCGTCGAACCGGGTGTCGGCTGGCGGTTCTTCCGCCAGAACCAGTAGCGGCCGCCGTGGATGTCGTACTCGGCGCCGTCGGGGTTGACCAGGAAGACGATGTAGATCTCGCGGGTGTTGACGATGTTCGTGATCCGCGGATCCGTGCCGTACCCGTCGACGAGCCAGTGGAAGATGTGGAGGGTCATCTCGACGCCCATGTGCTCGTCGGAGTGATGGCTGCCGTCGAACAGGACCTCCGGCTCGTTCTCGTCGACGCCGACGTTGTCCGAGACCTTGACCGCCCACAGCTGACGGCCCTTGTAGCTCTGGCCGATCGAGAAGAGCGACACGATGTCCGGGTGGGCCGCGGCGACCTGGGCGACCTCGGTCGTCAGCTCGGTGTAGCTGTGATAGCCCTCCCAGCCCTTCGGGAACTCCGTCGCGCGGGCCGAGCCGGCCGCACCGAGGCCGGCGACGACGAGGACGGCCAGGGCGATGGAGAGGCGCGGAAGGGCACGGCGCGACGGACGCATCGCTCGAAGTGTGCGCTGCCGGCGCCGCGGCCGCCAGCCGACGAAGGGGTCAGCCCGGGCGGGCCGGTCGTCCGGGCCTTCAGCGGCCGCTGCCGGTCATCCGACGGCGTGCCCGGACCATGGCTCGGGTGACACCCGTCTGGGGCCCGTGATCGGAGCGACAGGTCGAGCGCGAGACCCTGACTCCGGCCGATCGCGCCAGACGCAGCCCATCGAAGGACGGATCCATCACGCTCGACACCCAGGGCCGGACCTCCGGGCCGGCACGCCATCTGCCGCTGCTGATCGTCGTCGCGCTCGGCCTCGGGTTGCGGTTGGTCGCCGCGTACATCGTCTCCCCGAGCCAGGGGTACGCGAGCGACCTCGGCCCACGCCGTGCTGGCCGGGTCGCTGAGGATCGGCAGCGTCGGCGGGGGAGGAGGCGGACGCACGCCCGGCGCCGGAGGGTCGCCCGGCGGGGGATCACTCGGCGGGGGATCCCTCGGCGGCTTCGGTGGCGTCCGGTTCGGGTCGATCCAGCTCCCGTTGGCCGATCTCGCCCGGAGCGAGCCCGTCGTCGTCCTTGTGGTCGTCGGTCAGATGGCCGCGTTCGTCGGCCTGCTCGTGGCCTGGCTCGTGGTCCTCGCCCGCACGCCCGATCCGGCGACGACGACCGAGCCCGATCGCCCCCGCCCGCCGGCGCTCCGGGGAGCGACCACCCCCGGGACCCTGGGTCCGTGGTCGTAACCACGTCGAAAGGCTCGCACCCGCACGATCTCGACCGAGCGCCCACTCACCCGGAGCGCGTCGAGCCCTACGATGTGCCCAGGAGGAACCCGGATGACCAGCCAGACCCGACGACCCGTCACCCTGATCGCGATCGCGTCGTGGTCGCCCTCCTCATCGCCGGCGGATACGGGCTGTGGTACCTGTTCCTCCGGCCGGCCGGACCCGCGGCGGTCGACTCCACGTCCGTCCCGTTGCCGTCGCTGCCGGCCGGTGCGTCAGCGGCGCCGCTCGTCGGCGGGATCGACGGGACCTGGAAGGTGGACACGTCGATCGGGTCGTTCGCCGATAACACCAGCTCGTTCGTCGGCTACCGGGTCGTCGAGCAGCTCGCCTCGGTCGGCGCGAACACGGCGGTCGGCCGGACCCCGACCGTCAGGGGCTCGATGACCGTCGCTGGAACGCAGATCAGCGATGCCACGATCGAGGCCGACCTGACCGCGCTCCAGAGCGACGACCAGCGCCGTGACGGCCAGCTCCGCCAGCACGGCCTCGAGACGAGCCAGTTCCCGACCGCGACCTTCAAGCTGAGCTCGCCGATCGACCTCGGGACGGTCCCGACCGACGGCCAGGAGGTCAGCGTGACCGCCAAGGGCCAGCTCACCCTCCACGGCGTGACCAAGGACGTGGAGATCCCGCTCAAAGCGAAGCTGTCGGGGGACGTCGTCGCGGTGACCGGCAGCCTGCCGATCGTCTTCGCCGACTACGGCATCGTGGCGCCCAGCTCGTTCATCGTCCTGTCGATCGAGGATCACGGGGTCATGGAGCTCCAGCTCTTCTTCACGAAGAGCTGATCCCCGGACAGGACCGACGGATGGCCGCCTTCGAGCAGCTCGACTTCCTGTACATCCCGAGTGCCGACGTGGCCCGCGACACCCGCTGGTTCACCGACGTGCTCGGCGGCCGGCTCGTCTTCGCGATCGAGGCGATGGGCACGCGGGTCGCCATGGTCGAGCTCACGGATGCGCCGCCGCGGCTCCTCCTGACCGATCATCTGGAGGACGACCGACCGATCCTCATCTACCGCGTCGCGGACCTCGAGGCGGCCGTGGCCGAGCTGACCGGGCGCGGATGGGAGCCGGTCGGCGCGCTCGAGATCCCGCCGGGTCCGTGCGTGTCGTTCCGCGGGGTCGGCGGTCAGCGCATCGCGCTGTACGAACGATCGCGCCCGGAGGTCGAGGACCACTTCGCCGGACGGCGCGACTTCTGAGCGGCGCCGGCCGCTGCGGCGGGCCGCCCGGCTTCGGCGTCAGTCGAGGCGGAAGACCTCGTCGAGCCTCTGGTGGAACCCGGTCGCCGGGTCGATCAGCGGGTCGATCAGATCGGCCATCGCGGCCTGCCAGCGGGCGTTGACGGGGCTGGCATCCATCGACGCGCGGAACCGGTCGAAGTCGTCGACCTTCATCGTCCCGAACAGGTCCCGGTCCTGCCGGAAGATGGAGTAGTCCGAACAGCCCGCGGCCTTGAGCGCCGCCAGCATCTCGGGCCAGACGGCCGCGTGCCGGCGGACGTACTCGGCCTCGTGCCCCGGCTGGATCCGCATCCTGAACCCGATCCGCTCCATCAGCGTCCTCCAGAATCGTCGGGCCCCGGGACGTGACGCCCCGAGGCCCGCGGATCGCTCGACTCGCCTAGAAGTCGAAGTTGTTGACGTTGTCCTTGTTGAAGACGAAGGGCGGACCGAGGATGACCACGCCCTTGTCGCCGATGGTGTACGGCTTGTCGCCGTTGAGGCCCGGGACGGAGAACGTCTCGCCCGGCGTTCCCTTGATGGTGCCCTTCACGAGCATGTCGGCCACGTAGTAGGCGAGCTTGCCGAGGTCCGGCACGCTCCACAGACCGAACTCCGGCGACGTGCCGTCGGCCACGAAGGCCTTCATGTCGTTGGGGAGCCCGAGGCCGGTGACCTTGACCTTGTCGCTGGCCTTCGCATCCTGGACGACCTTGGCGGCAGCGGCGATCCCGACGGTCGTCGGGGCGACGATGACCTTGAGGTTCGGATGCTTCTGGAGAAGCGTCTGCGCCTGGGTGGTGCTGACGTCTGGCTTGTCGTCACCGTAGACGGTGTCGACCAGCTTGAGCTTGGCGAACTTCGGGTCCGTCGAGAGGGCCGTGTTGAAGTCCTTGATCCAGGCGTTCTGGTTCGGCGCCGTCGCCGTGGCGGACAGGATGGCGACCTCGCCCTCGCAGTTGGGGGCCAGGTCGCAGGCCCACTGGGCCATCGAGCCACCGATCAGGCTGAAGTCGGTCTGGTTGACGAAGACGTTGTAGGCGCCCTCGGCGGGGCTGGAGTCATAGCCGACGACCTTGATGCCGGCGGCCATCGCCGCCTTCAGCGCGGGAGCGATGGCGTCAGGGTCGGTCGCCGACACGACGATGGCGTTGTACCCCTGGGTCGTGGCGTCCTGGATGAACGGGATCTGGTCGGCGGCGCTCGAGGTCTGGGCGCCGATCTGCTTGAACTGCCCGCCGAGGGCGGTGGCCGCTTCCTGGGCGCCCTTCGCCGCTGCGTCGAAGTAGGGGTTGTTGATCGCCTTCGGGATGAAGACGACGTTCGACCCGCCGGCCGCGGCGCTCGCCGGGGCGGACGCCTCCATGCTGGCGGCGGTCGACGGTGCCGTGGTCGGGGCCGTCGTCGGCGCCGTGGTCGGGGCGGCGGTCGAACCGCTGCTCGAGCACGCCGCGAACACCACGGCCGTGGCGAACAGGGCGGCGATCCGCCCGTTCCGGTGCAGGTTCACTCGATATCCTCCTCTGTCATGGACTGACCGCCTCACCAGGGCCGATCGGGCCGGTCGACGTTCGTCGACCTCCGCGAGTCCGATCGATCGCTGACTTGACCTGATGAGCAAGGTTGGGGATCACCACCGAGACGATCAGCAGCAGGCCGACGGCGATGCTCTGGATCTCGGCGGAGACACTGGTCAGGCGGAGCACGTTGCCGAGGATGGCCAGGATCAGCGCGGCCAGGACCACGCCCGGGATCGTCCCGCGACCACCGAAGATGTTGACTCCGCCCAGGAGCACGATCGTCACGACGGTCAGCGTCAGGCCCTGCCCGACATCCGCCCGGGCGCTCGCGAAGCGGGCCGTCAGGATCACGCCGGCGAGCGCCGCGACGGTGCCCGACAGGACGAACAGGAGCAGCTTGACCCGGGCCACGCGAACGCCCGAGTAGCGGGATGCGGCGGCATTCTTGCCGATCGCGTAGATCTGCCGTCCGACCCAGGTCCCGTGGAGGACGAGCCCGAGGACGACGGCCAGCGCGACGAAGATCAGGAGCGGCCACGGGAACGGCGTCCCCGGGATCGTCCCGAAGCCGAAGTCGGTGAACCACTCGGGGAAGCCGCTGATGCCCTGCGGACCGAGCACGATCAGGGCGAGGCCCCTGAACAGCGCCAGGGTGCCGAGGGTCACGACCAGCGACGGCAGACCCGCGCCCGTCACCAGGACGCCGTTGAGCAGACCGCCGAGGGCGCCGATCACCAGGACGACCGGGATGGCCAGCTGGACCGGAACCCCCGCCGCGAACAGGAACCCGAGGACGGCGCACGACAGTCCGGCCATCGACTCGACCGACAGGTCGATCTCGCCGGCGATGATGATCAGGGTCATCGGCAGGGCCATGATCGCGACCTCGATCAGGGCGACGATCAGGTTGGAGAAGTTGCGCGCGGTCAGGAAGACCGGCGAGACGGTCGCCCCGATGGCGATCAGGACGATCACCATCACGAAGAGCAGCGTCTCCCAGCGCGCGAGCGAGCGGACGATCGCGGCTCCGGTCATGCCGACCGACGCCGGGCATTCGAGCGTTGGACACGACGCAGGAGGGCCGCATCCAGCCCGACCGCGACCAGGATCACGACGCCGTAGATCGCCTGGAGCCAGAACTGCGACAGGCTCAACAGGACGAGCGCGTTCGAGATGAACGCCAGGAACATCGCGCCGAGGCCGGCCCCGACGACCGTCCCCGATCCGCCGAAGATGTTGACGCCGCCGACGACCACGGCCGCGATGACCTGGAGCGTCACCCCGGACGCGGCGGTCGCATTGATCGTCCCGAACTCGAGTGCCCCAGAGGATGCCGGCGACCCCGCCGAGCATCCCGCAGACCGAGAAGACGACGAGGGTCACCACGCGCGAGTCGATCCCGAGGATCTCGGCGGCGTCCGGGTTGCTGCCGACGGCGTAGATGGATCGGCCGAACGGTGTCTGGCGCAGCGCGATCGCCGCAACGATGACGATCACGATGGCGATCACCAGGAAGACCGGGACGACGCCGAGGATCGTCGCCCCGGCTGGGTCCGTGTAGCCCGCCGGCAGGTCGATCAGGGTGACCTGCTTGCCGCCGGCGATGAGGAACGCGAAGCCCCGGTAGATCGACAGCGTGCCGAGCGTGGCCACGATCGACGGCACTCGGAGGACCGCCACCAGGAAGCCGTTGACCATGCCCAGGACGAGCCCGAGCCCGATCCCGAAGGCCATCGCGGCCGGGACCGGCAGGATCCGATGGGCGACGATGTCCGCCACGACGAAGGCCACCAGCCCGATGACCGACTCGACCGACAAGTCGACGTTGCGGGTCAGGACGACCATCGCTTCGCCGACCGCGGCGATCGCGATGATCGAGGCGAGGACGGTGACCTGGGTGAGGTTCGTCGTCGACAGGAACTGCGGCGCCTGGGTCGCGACGAACGTGCCCAGGAGGACCATGACGATGACCAGGCTCAGCTCGCGCTGGCGAGCGACCACGGTCAGCAGCCGGACGGTCGGACCGGGTCCCGCGGCGGGGCGCGCCGCGGCGAGCTCAGACATGCGGAGCGCCCTCGCCGGCGGCAGAGCCGCCGCCGTTCGAAGCTGGCACGTCGACCGCCCGGTCGTCCGCCTGGCCGGTCGCGGCGAACATGACCCGCTCCTCTGACGCGTCCGAACGGTCGATCTCGGCGGTGATCGCGCCCTCATGCATGACCAGGATCCGATCGGACATCGCCAGGACCTCGGGCAGGTCGCTCGAGATGAGCAGGATCCCGAGGCCCGACGCGGCCAGCTCCGAGATGATCCGGTGGACCTCGACCTTCGCTCCGATGTCGATCCCGCGGGTCGGCTCGTCGAGGATGAGGATGCGCGGCTCGGTGGCCAGCCACTTGCCGAGCACGACCTTCTGCTGGTTGCCCCCGGACAGGTCGGAGACCGTCTGGTCGACACCGGTCGTCCGGATCCGGAGCTGATCGGCATAGCGGTCGGCGACGGCTCGCTCGGCGGAGGCGCGGACGAACAGGCCCGGGAACATCCGATGCAGGATCGGCAGCGTCACGTTCGACGAGATCGAGAAGTCGAGCACGAGGCCGTCCTGGTGGCGATCCTCCGGGACGTAGGCGATCCCCGCCGCCATCGCGGCCGACGGACTCTCGAACCTGACGGGCTGCCCGCCCAGGAGGATCTCGCCCCGTTCCGGCCGGTCGACGCCGAAGAGGACACGCGCGACCTCGGTCCGACCCGCTCCGACCAGTCCGGCCATGCCGACGATCTCACCGGCCCGGACCGAGAACGAGACGTCATTGAACGTCTCCTGGCGGGTGAGGCCGCGGACCTCGAGCAGGACATCGCCGACCGGTGACTCGACCTTCGGGAAGAGCGAGACGGCTCGTCCGACCATGTACCGGACGAGGTCCCCGGTCGTGAGCTCCGATGTCGCCGCGGTCACGACGTGACGGCCGTCGCGGAACACGGTCGTCCGATCGCACAGGCCGAAGACCTCCTCCAGGCGGTGGCTCACGAACAGGACCGCGACGCCCCTGTCCCGGGTCTGTCGGACGATCGTGAACAGTCGGTCGACCTCGTGGGCCGACAGCGAGGCGGTGGGTTCGTCGAGGATCAGGACGCGCGCCTCGAACGAGAGCGCCTTGGCGATCTCGATCAGCTGCTGGTCGGCCATCGACAGGCCGCGGACGAGCGTCGCCGGGATCGACCTTGACGTCGAGCTCCTCGAAGATCGATCGCGCCGCCCGACGCATCTGACCCCAATCGATGGTTCCGAGCCTGGCGCGCGGGGCGTGGGCCAGGAAGACGTTCTCGGCGACGGTCAGGTCCGGGAAGAGCTGGGGCTCCTGGTGGACGACCGCGATCCCGAGCGATCGCGCATGCGCGGGGCCGTGCAGTTCGACGATCTCGCCGTCGAGCCGGATCGAGCCGCTGTCCGGCTGGTGGACACCGGCCAGGATCTTGACCAGCGTGCTCTTGCCCGCTCCGTTCTCCCCGACCAGCCCGTGGATCTCCCCGGTCAGCAGCTCGAGCGAGACGTCGTCGAGGGCCTGGGTCGCCCCGAACCGCTTCGAGATCCCCCGCAGCTCGGCTCGCCCCGGCGTCGTCCCGACGGCATCCGGGCCGGCGGGCGACACGACGGCCCGCGCGCCGCCGATCGGCCCGCTCGCGTCCGGGACCATCGGTCCGGTCACGATCCGATCCGGTCGGGCTCGGCGGGCGTGCTCGGGTCGTTCTCGTGCCGTCGGGTCGGATCGGCCTCGGTCGCAGCCGGGTCCGCGATCAGACGGACGTCGATCCCGCGCCCGATGAGCTCGCCGACCATCGCAGAGGGCGCCGCATCGTCGGTCACGACGGCGTCGATCTCGTCGGTCCGACAGAATGTCGAGAAGGCCGAGCGCTGCCACTTGGTGTGGTCGACGATCGCGACGACCTCGTGGGCGGCGCTCACCATCGAGCGCTTGATCTGGGCTTCCTCGTCGGTGGCGTCGCTCAACCCGGTCCGGATGGTGAACCCGGCGGCCCCGACGAACGCCGTCTGGACGTTGATCCGCGAGAACAGGCCGTCGCCCAGCTGGCCGACGACCGACAGGGCCTCCCAGCGGACCCGACCGCCCAGCATGAGCACGGTGATCCCGGGGTGCCCGGCCAGCTCGGACGCGATCCGCAGGCCGTTCGTGATCACCGTCAGGTTCGTCCAGGTCCGTCGCCGCTTGAGATGACGGGCCAGGTACAGGGCGGTCGTGCTGGCATCGAGGACGATGCTCTCGCCTTCCTGGACCCGACCGGCGGCGGCGGCGGCGATGCGGTCCTTCTCTCCGGATTGGAGCCGTTCCCGGATGTCGAAGGCGACCTCCGGGCCGTTCGCGTCGGGCGAGATCGCGCCACCGTGGGTCCGGACGATCCGGCCGCTCGTCTCGAGCGCCAGAAGATCCTTCCGGATCGTGACCGACGAGACGGCGAACTGCTCGGCGAGCGCACTCACACGCGCGCGGCCGTGCTCCTCGACGATGCGCGCGATGCGATCCTGTCGCTCGCTTGCGAAGACGTCGCCGGACTGTCCGTCGAGGCGCACGTTGGGACTCCCTGCATCATCGGAGGGACCGAGGGGTTTCGATTGCGGAACACTAGTCGGAGCATTTACGCACTGTCAAGAAGAAGATTGAAACCAAACGAAAGATGTGGCAAGGTGCATCCGTTACCATGACGCGAGCGCTCGGACGGGCCTCGATGCATCGTCCGGACGACGCGCCGACCGACCGGCAGACGGCGCATCATCGTGGCCCACCTCCTCCGGGCGACGACGATGCCGTCGCCCGCCCGGTCGGTGGCCGACGGATGACGCCCAGCGCGACGGAGGCGACCCGAGTGAGCCAGGATCAGCATGCCATCGCTGCCGGCATCCGGTCGCTGCGGATCGAGCTGCCGTCGTGGGCGTTCGGCAACTCGGGCACCCGGTTCAAGGTGTTCGCCCAGCGGGGCGTGCCACGCACGCCCGTACGAGAAGGTCGACGACGCCGCGCAGGTCCACCGCTACACGGGTGCCGCCCCCACGGTGGCCCTCCACATCCCGTGGGACAAGGTCGACGACTATGCCGACCTCGCTCGCCACGCCGCGGACGCAGGGGTCGCGCTCGGGACGATCAACTCGAACGTCTTCCAGGACGACGACTACATGCTCGGGCAGCGTCTGTCACCCCGATCGCTCGGGTCCGTCGCAAGGCGCTCGACCACCTCCTCGAGTGCGTCGACATCATGGACGCGACCGGCTCGCGCGACCTCAAGCTGTGGTTCGCCGACGGGACCAACTACCCTGGCCAGGACGACATCCGCGATCGGCAGGATCGCCTCGCCGAGGCGCTCGCCGCGGTCTACGCGCGGCTCGGTCCGGACCAGCGGATGGTCCTCGAGTACAAGCTCTTCGAGCCGTCGTTCTACACGATGGATGTGCCCGACTGGGGGACCTCGTTCGCCCACTGCCAGCGGCTCGGGGAGAAGGCCAAGGTCGTGGTCGACACCGGCCACCACGCTCCGGGCACGAACATCGAGTTCATCGTCGCGCTGCTGCTCCGCGCGGACAAGCTCGGCGGGTTCGACTTCAACTCGCGGTTCTACGCCGACGACGACCTGATGGTCGGAGCGGCCGACCCGTTCCAGCTGTTCCGGATCATGCACGAGGTCGTCCGGGCCGGCGCCATCGGCCCGGAGCGCGGGGTCGCGTTCATGCTCGACCAGTGCCACAACATCGAGCCCAAGATCCCGGGCCAGATCCGGTCGGTCATGAACGTCCAGGAGGCGACGGCGAAGGCCCTGTCTCGTCGATCGCGGCGGCGCTCGCGGCGGCGCAGCGCGCGGTGACGTCCTCGGGGCGAACGCCGTGCTCATGGACGCCTACAACACGGACGTCCGCCCGCTCCTCGCCGACATGCGCTCCGACGGACGGGCTCGATCCGGATCCGATCGCCGCCTACGCGCGATCGGGCTACGCCGAGCGGATCGTCGCCGAGCGGGTCGGCGGCAACCAGGCCGGTTGGGGAGCATGAGCCCGGCCGGACGACCCGGCGGTCGACGAGCTGCTCGCGCGCTCGCACCGTCTCGGGGCCGACCCGCGCAACACCAACTACGCCGGCGGCAACACCTCGGCCAAGGGGACGGTCGATCGACCCGGTGACCGGCGACCCGGTCGAGCTGCTCTGGGTCAAGGGCTCGGGCGGCGACCTGGCGACCCTCACGGAGGCCGGGCTGGCCGTCCTCCGCCTCGACCGGCTCCGGGCGCTCGTCGACGTCTACCCGGGTGTCGACCGCGAGGACGAGATGGTCGCCGCGTTCGACTACTGCCTCCACGGCCGCGGCGGGGCGGCGCCGTCGATCGACACGGCGATGCACGGCCTTGTCGACGCGACCCACGTCGACCACCTCCATCCCGATTCCGGGATCGCGCTTCGCGACCGCGGCCGACGGCGAGACGCTCACCGCCGACTGCTTCGGCGGACCGGGTCGCCTGGGTGCCGTGGCGACGTCCCGGGTTCCAGCTCGGCCTGGACATCGCCGCGATCCAGGAGCGGCACCCGGACGCGATCGGCGCGATCCTCGGCGGGCACGGGATCACCGCCTGGGGCGACACGTCCGACGAGTGCGAGGCGCGCTCGCTCGAGATCATCCGGACGGCCGAGCGCGTTCATCGTCGACCACGGTCGGGCCGAACCGTTCGGTCCGCTGCTCGCCGGCTACGGACCGCTCCCGGAGGCCGAGCGCCACGCCCGGGCGGCCGCCCTGCTCCCGATCATCCGCGGCCTGGCCTCGACCGACCGGCCCCAGGTCGGTCACTACACCGACAGCGAGGTCGTCCTCGACTTCCTCGCCCGCGTCGGAGCATCCCCGGCTCGCCGCGCTCGGGACCTCGTGCCCGGACCACTTCCTGCGGACGAAGGTCCGGCCGCTCGTGCTCGACCTGCCGCCGACCGCGCCGCTCGACGCGGTCATCGCCCGGCTCAAGGAGCTCCACGCCGCCTACCGCGAGGACTACGCGGCGTACTACGAGCGCCACGCCGACGCCGAGCAGCCCGCCGATGCGCGGCGCGGACCCGGCGATCGTCCTGGTCCCGGGCGTCGGGATGTTCAGCTTCGGGCCGAACAAGCAGACCGCCCGCGTCGCCGGCGAGTTCTACGTCAACGCCATCAACGTGATGCGCGGCGCCGAGGCGCTCTCGACCTACGCGCCGATCCCCGAGTCGGAGAAGTTCCGGATCGAGTACTGGGCGCTCGAGGAGGCCAAGCTCGCGCGCCTGCCCGAGCCGAAGCCGCTCGCCGCCCGGGTCGCGTTCGTGACCGGCGCCGGCTCGGGCATCGGCCGGGCGATCGCCCATCCGGCTGGCCGCCGAGGGCGCCTGCGTGGTCGTCGCCGACATCGACGGCGACAGCGCCGCGACGGTCGCCGCGCGAGATCGGCGGCCCGGACGTCGCGATCCGCGATCGACGTCGACGTCACCGACGAGGCGCAGGTCGCGGCGGGCCTTCCAGGCCGCCGTCCTCGCCTTCGGCGGGGTCGACCTCGTCGTCAACAACGCCGGCCTGTCGATCTCGAAGCCGCTGCTCGAGACGACCGTGGCCGACTGGGACCTGCAGCACGACGTGATGGCCCGGGGCTCGTTCCTCGTCTCCCGCGAGGCCGCCCGGATCATGATCGAGCAGGGCATCGGCGGCGACCTCGTCTACATCGTCAGCAAGAACGCCCTGTTCGCCGGGCCGAACAACGTCGCCTACGGCGCGTCGAAGGCCGACCAGGCCCACCAGGTCCGGCTGCTCGCCGCCGAGCTCGGCGCCGTACGGGATCCGGGTCAACGGCGTCAACCCGGACGGCGTCGTCCGCGGCTCGGGGATCTTCGCCAAGGGCTGGGGCGCCGACCGCGCCCGGACGTACGGCATCCCGGAGGACAAGCTCGGCGAGTTCTACGCCCAGCGGACGCTGCTCAAGCGGGAGGTCCTGCCGGAGCACGTGGCCAGCCGCGGTCTTCGCTCTGACCGGTGGCGACCTGAGCCAGACGACCGGGCTGCACATCCCGGTCGACGCGGGTGTCGCGGCGGCCTTCCTGCGGTGACCGGCCGGCTCGTCGCGGCCGTCGATCTCGGCGCGTCGAGCGGCCGGGTGATGGTCGGACGGGTCGGGCCCGAACGAGCTGGAGCTGACCGAGGTCCATCGCTTCCGCGAACGATCCGGTCCGGCTGCCGGACGGGCTCCACTGGGACGTCCTCCGGCTCTATCGGGAGATCCTCGCCGGGCTGCGCGAGCGCGGTCCGCGCGGCGCCGCGACCTGGTCAGCGTCGGCCTCGACTCGTGGGCGATCGACTACGGCCTGCTCGATCGGGACGGCGTCCTGCTCGGCGACCCGTACCACTACCGCGACGATCGGAACGCGGCCGCGGTCGCGGCGGTCCACGCCCGGTCATCCCGCCGACGCGAGCTGTACGCCCGGACCGGGCTCCAGTTCCTGCCGTTCAACACGATCTACCAGCTCGCGGCCGCGCGCGGGTCGGCGCTGCTGGCCGCGCCGCCCGGATGCTGCTGATCCCCGACCTGCTCGGGTACTGGCTGACCGGCGGCCGGGTCGCCGAGGTCACGAACGCGTCGACGACCGGGCTGCTCGACGTCCACCGGCGGACCTGGGATCGCGGAGCTGATCGCCACGCTCGGTCTGCCCGACGGCCTGTTCCCGCGGCTCGGCCTCGCCGGGCGAGGTCATCGGACCGCTCCGCGACGACGTCCGGGCGGAGACCGGGCTGTCGCGACGCGACGCTGCTGACCCTGGTCGGGTCGCACGACACGGCGTCGGCGGTCGTCGGCGTGCCGGCCGGCGATCGCCCATTCGCCTACATCGCCTGCGGGACGTGGTCGCTCGTCGGGGTCGAGCTGGACGCGCCCGATCCTGTCCGAGGAGAGCCGGCTGGCGAACTTCACCAACGAGGGCGGCGTCGACGATCGGATCCGCTACCTGCGCAACGTGATGGGCCTGTGGCTGCTCCAGGAGTCGCTCCGGACGTGGGAGCTGGATGGGAGCCCCGAGCAGCCTGCCGGACCTGCTGATCGCCGCCGGCGAGCTGCCCGGCGGGCGGACCCGTCATCGACCCCGACGACCCCGTCGTTCCTGCCGCCCGGGCGACATGCCGGCGCGGATCGCGGCAGCCTGTCGCGGCCACGGACCAGCCCGTGCCGACGACGCGGCCGGCGCTCGTCCGCTGCATCCTCGACAGCCTGGCGGCCGCCTACGCGACGAACGGTCCGCGACGCCGACCCGCCTGTCGGGTCGCGACCGTCGAGGTCGTCCACCTGGTCGGCGGCGGGGCCCGCAACGCGCTGCTGTGCCAGCTGACCGCCGACGCCTGCGCGCTCCCGGTCGTCGCCGGCCCGGTCGAGGCGACCGCGCTCGGCAACGTGCTCGTCCAGGCGCGCGCGCACGGGCTGATCGCGGGAGACCTCGAGCGCTGCGCGCGCTCGTGCTGGCCACCCAGGACGTCCGCCGATTCGAGCCACGGGCCCGGGCCACCAGCGGCGTAGGCCTGACGCGATGCGCGATCGCCCTGTTCATCACCTGCTTCAACGACGCGCTCTTCCCGGAGGTCGGCCAGGCGGTCGTCCGGCTGCTCCGACGGCTCGGTCACGAGGTCGAGTTCCCGGCCGAGCAGACCTGCTGCGGCCAGATGCACTTCAACTCCGGCTACCAGGACGCCTGCATCCCGCTCGTCGAGCGGTTCGCCGCGGCGCTTCGCGGGCTACGACGCCGTCGTCACCCCGTCGCGGCTCGTGTGCCGCGATGGTCCGCCACCACCACCCGCGTCGTCGCCGCGTCTGGCGCCGCGACGCGGGGCGCGACCCCGGCCTGCCGGACCGGGTCGCCGACGGTGGCGCCGCGGGTCCTCGAGCTGACCGAGTTCCTCGTCGACGTCCTCGGGGCTGACCGACGTCGGGGCCCGCTTCCCGCACACCGTCGCGTTCCACCCGACCTGCCACTCGATCCGGCTGCTCGGCGTCGGCGATCGGCCCGACGCGGCTGCTCGCCGCCGTCGACGGCCTGACCCTGCGTCGACCTGCCGCGCGTCGGACGCGTGCTGCGGGTTCGGCGGGACGTTCGCGGTCAAGAACGCGGACACGTCGGTCGCGATGGGCCACGACAAGGTCGACGACGTCCTCGGCACCGGCGCCGAGGTCCTGACCGCCGGCGACACGTCGTGCCTGATGCACATCGGCGGGCTGCTGTCGCGGCGCCGGTCGCCGGTCCGGGTCATGCACCTGGCCGAGATCCTGGCCGCGACCGGGGCCGGCGCATGACGGCGACCGAGGCATGCCGGCGCCCGCCGAGCCGGCCGCCGACCCGCCCGACGGCCCGAGCCGACGTTCCGCGGCACGCCGCCGTTCCCGGAGGCCGCCCGGACGGCCCTGGCCGACGCCCAGCTCCGGGCGAACCTGCGGCCGGGCGACCGACGACGATCCGCGACGAAGCGCGCCGCGCGTCGTCGCCGAGCGCGCCGACTGGGAGGAGCTTCGGCTCGCCGGCGCCGCGATCAAGGACGAGGTCCTGCGCGACCTGCCGGCGCTGCTCGAGCAGCTCGAGGCGGGCGGTCGACCGCGGCCGGCGGCGATCGTCCACTGGGCGCGCGACGCGGCCGAGGCGAACGCGATCGTCGCTCGAGTCGCCCGCGGCGCACGGCGCGACCGAGGTCGTCAAGGTCAAGTCGATGGCGACCCAGGAGATCGAGCTCAACGAGGCGCTCCGCCAGGAGGGCATCGACGTCTGGGAGACCGACCTCGCCGAGATGATCGTCCAGCTCGGCCACGACCTGCCGTCGCACATCCTGGTCCCGGCCATCCATCGCAACCGGACCGAGATCCGCGACATCTTCATCGACGAGATGGGCCAGGTCGGGCGACCCGCGCCGGCCGACCTGACCGACGATCCGCCGCGAGCTCGCCGAGGCCGCCCGGCTCCACCTGCGCGAGAAGTTCCTGCGCGCGCGGGTCGCCGTCTCCGGGGCGAACTTCGCGGTCGCCGAGACCGGCACCGTCGTCGGTCGTCGAGTCCGAGGGCAACGGGCGGATGTGCCTGACCCTGCCCGAGGTCCTGATCACGGTCATGGGCATCGAGAAGCTCGTGCCGACCTGGCGCGACCTCGAGGTCTTCCTCCAGCTCCTGCCGCGCTCGTCGACGGCCGAGCGGATGAACCCGTACACGTCGATGTGGACCGGGGTCACGCCCGGCGACGGGCCGCAGGACGTTCCACCTCATCCTGCTCGACAACGGCCGGACCGACGTCCTGTCCGACCCGGTCGGACGCCAGGCGCTGCGCTG
Organism: uncultured Chloroflexia bacterium; assembly: GCA_963744115.1. Lineage (GTDB taxonomy): Bacteria > Chloroflexota > Limnocylindria > Limnocylindrales > CSP1-4 > Chersky-267. The sequence goes on from CAVUSI010000003.1 coordinate 1,066,528, forward strand.
CATCCGCTGCTCGGCCTGCCTCAACGTCTGCCCGGTCTACGAGCGGACCGGCGGTCAGGCCTACGGGTCGGTCTATCCCGGACCGATCGGCGCGATCCTCACCCCGCAGCTGCGCGGGCATCGCCCAGCACCCGGTCGACAAGCAGACCGCGTCGCTGCCGTTCGCCTCGTCGCTGTGCGGCGCCTGCTTCGACGTCTGCCCGGTCCGGATCGACATCCCGGAGGTGCTCGTCCACCTCCGCGGCCAGGTCGTCCGCCACTCCGAGGCGACCCATCGGCTCCCGACGCCGGAGGCGGCCGCGATGGGCGGCGGCCGCGCTGGACCCTCCGGACGCCGCGCCGGCTGGCCTGCGCCGAGCGCGCCGGCGGGCTCGGCGGCCGGCTGTTCGGGCGTCGCGGGCGGATCCGACGGATGCCCGGCCCCGGGCCCGATCGGTGGCTGGTTCCGGGCGCGCGACCTCAGGACGCCCGGCCCGCGAGTCGTTCCGCGGCTGGTGGCGCCGGACGGACGGCCGGGACGGCGGCGATGACCGTGCACGGCCACGGCCGACGCGGCGGCGCGCCGTGCCGAGGTCCTGGCGCGGATCCGCGCGGCGCTCGTCGACGGGCCGGCCGCGAGTCGCGATCCCGCGCGACTACGAGCACGCGCCTGCCCGACCGGGACGGACGTGCTCGACCTGTTCGCCGAGCGGGTCGAGCGACTACCGGGCGACGGTCCATCGGACCGACCGCGGCCGGCCTCGCCGCGACCGTCGCGGCGGTGCTCGCGGAGCGCGGGATCCGCGCGGCTCGTCGTACCCGGTCGGGATCCCGGAGGCCTGGCTGGCGGGCATCGGCGGCCGAGCGGATCGCGCGACGACCCGCCGCTCTCGGTCGCGGAGCTCGACGGGATCGACGGCGTCGATCACCGGCTGCGCGGTGGCCATCGCCGAGACCGGCACGATCGTCCTCGACGCCGGGCCCGGTCAGGGCCGACGCGGCGCTCAGCCTCCTGCCCGATCTGCCACGTCTGCGTGGTGACGCGCCGACCAGGTCGTCGGCACCGTGCCCGAGGCGCTCGCCCGGCTCGAGCCCGACCCGGCCGCAGACGTGGATCAGCGGTCCGTCGGCGACCAGCGACATCGAGCTCCAGCGGATCGAGGGCGTCCACGGCCCGCGTCTCCTCGACGTCATCCTCGTGGATCGGCCCGGCTGACGACGGCCCGCGGCCCATCAGCGCTGGCAGACCGGGTGCATCATCCCACCGTCGGCACCGCGCCGAGCTATCGCAGGAGGATCCCGATGATCGCGAGACCCGCCCGACGAGGGCTCATCGTGGCGGTGGCCGCCCTGGCCCTGGTCGCCACGGCATGCGGCGGGGAAGGGCCATCGTCGAACCCGCCGGCCGCATCCGCGGCTGGTTCGAGCCCCGCCGCCGGCGCGACCTCGGCGGGTCCCCGCACGGAGGTGGACTCCCTCCAGGTGTCGGCCAAGGACTTCTCGTTCAGCCTGAACCTGACGTCTCTCCACCCGGGTCCCCCGGGCGTCGATGTGGTCCTCACCAACGACGGCGCGACCCCGCACACCCTGACCTTCTACTCCGATCCGGACTTCAAGACGAAGATCCCGAAGGCGGACTCCGGGTCGGTCGCACCCGGCGGGACCGCGGCGTTCCCGTTCATCGTCCCGGACGGCCTCACCACGGTCTACTTCCGGTGCGACATCCATCCGACCCAGATGACCGGGCAGCTGGCCGTCCAGTAGGTCAGCCGGACAGGGTCATCACCCGACCGGGTCGGAGGAGGAACGGGGGCAGGTAGGCCGGGATGTTCGAGAACGGCAGGACGTCGGGGTGGAGGTCGATGCCGAGGCCGTCGGCCATGAACCGCCGGCGGGCCTGGATCCGGCCCCAGGCGCCGGGGTAGCGCTCGGCGAACGACGCCCGCAGGGTCTCGTCGGCGAGCGCGAAGCCGTCCTCGATGTTGGTCGTGAAGTAGTCGCCGCCGGTCGCCGGGATGATGTCGACCTGGAAGGCCATCCCCGACCGGAGCTCGACGGTCGACCCGGGCCGGATCGGCGAGTTGACCCATTCGTCGAGATGGAGCTGGTGACCCGGATTGAGGAAGATCCCGAAGAACGGGTCGCCGAGGTGTCGGTCGACGATCGCCTGGAGCGCCCCGCCGGTCTGCCCGACCCGGAGTGATCCGTACCACTCGCCGACCGCGCTCGAAGTACGGCCCGACGAGGCGGTCCACGTAGTCGCGGATCCCCGCCGGCAGCTCGGTCGCATCCGCGACCACGAACCCGGCTCGGCAGGTCAGTGCGCCCCAGATGCCGAACGCCACAGTGAACCGGTCACCGCGTTCGATCGGGCGGTCGCCGGGGCTGAGCAGGCCGAACGACGCGCGCGGCCCGCCTGTCAGCATCAGGTGACAGGACAGCGGCGAACCGTCCCACTCGAGCAGACCGGACGGCTTCGCGCTCGGTGAGCCCCGGACGAAGGCCGGCGAGGAGCCGACCGACGCCGCTCGACGTCCGGCACGACGCCGCCTCGAAGCACGCAAGCTGGTCGACATCGTTGATCACCCGCAGCCCGTCCCCCGCGTCGATCAGGAGATGGCCGGCGTTCTCGACCGAGCCACCCGGCCCGACCAGCCGCCGGATCTCGTCGACGATGAAGGCCGGCAGCTCGATCGTCGACCGATCCGCGTAGGTCTTCCAGCCGATCAGCCCGACCCTGCTGCCCGCCCCGATCCCCTCGCTACCGAGGATGTCGGTCAGTGGTCGCGAACGATCGCGCGGCTGGCTCGGCAGGCTGAGGTCCTGGAACAGCTCGCGACGCATCGCCAGCGGTGCCGCGCCGGCAACGCCATAGCACTCGTTGCCGACGAGGATGAGCGGCGGCTCGGTCGGGCCGACCACGAGGACGGCTTCCTCGAAGCGGGGATCGAACCCGGTCAGGAAGGCCAGGTTGGCGCTGTGCTCCCGGTCGGCGTACACGACCAGGCGGTCGTACCCACCCGCCTCCGCCCGCTCGCGCAGCGCGCTCGAGGCGTCCGCGGTAGGTCGGCGCCGGGACCTCCGGCGTCGTCTCGGGCATCCCGAAGTCGGGGAGCGCGACGTCGGCCAGGCGGGGTCGGGTCATCGGCGTCCTCCGCTACGGACCGGGTGGTCGCCACGGGCTGGCGACGGTCGCGCCGCGCTCGAGCTCGTAGAACCCGTCGGCCTTGACGTCCAGCCACGGCCCCCACTCGCCGTCCGGCCACTGTACCCGGACCTGGGCCGCCTCGGCGGGTCCGAGGCCGAAGTGCGATCCAGCCGAGCTGGCCCCCGAGTGACCGCCGCCGACGTGATCTCGCGACGCAGCGTCGTGTCGCCGACCCTGACCTCGACCCACGCCCCGATCGCATCGCGGTTCGGGCCCGGCTGGCGAGACCTGCAGGGCGAGCCAGCCGCCCATCGGCGCCGGCTTCGCCGCATCGCCGCTGCCGACGTTGCGCCAGACCTTGACCGGGCTGCCGTAGTCGACCTCGACGAGGTCGAGCAGCCCGTCGAGGTTGAAGTCGACCAGGGCGCGCACCGCGACCGCGGTCGAAGTCGACGATCCCGGCGTCCATCGCCGCCCTCCACGAACGTGCCGTCCGGCTGGCCGAGGAGCAGGTTGCTCGGGTCCTTCTGCGCGTAGTCGGGCATCGTCGCTGACGTTGCCCTTGGAGATGAACAGGTCGACGAACCCGTCGTTGTTGACGTCCTGGAACTCGGGGTGCCAGGCGGTCGACGGGCAGCGTCGTCGCCGCCGGTGAACGGCTGCGGCGGCGTTGACGCCGCGCTTGAGCCCGATGTCGCGGTAGGTCGGCTTGTCGGGCCCCGGCTCAGCGTCTGGAGCTTGTTGTCGCCCTGGCTGGTCAGGAACACGTCGGGGTAGCCGTCGCCGGTCACGTCGTAGCTGGCGATGCCCATGCCCCAGATCTGGATCGCGGACCCAGCCGTCGGCGTCGGTGTACAGGCGCGGCGGCTCGCCCGCGGCGACCCGCCAGAGCTGCTCCTCGCCGTCGACCTGGTCGTAGTAGTGCCGGTCGTTGCTGACCCGCAGGTCGCGCCGGCCCGACCGATCCCAGTCGCTGAACAGCATCGACAGGGCGCAGTAGCCCGGGCGCCAGCGGCGATCGGCGGGCGCGTAGCCGGTCCCGCCGGCGGTCGGGCCGGAGGAGCTCGTTGTCGTCGCAGTCCAGGGTCGGCGGCGCCCGTCGCATCGAGCTTGAGGTAGTCGCCCGACCGCGAGCGTCGGCAGGCCGCCGACGCCCTCCCACGTCGCGCTGAACGCCGGTCGTCCAGGCCGGTCGCCGCCGTCGAACCCCCAGCGCTCGTTGGCGGCTCGAACCGGCAGTCGCCGAGGCCGCGCAGCAGCGTCGCTCCCGCCGACCCGCAGGACCGCGAGGTCGACGTTGCCGTCGCCGTCGATGTCGATCGGGTAGGCGCCGTTGACGCCGGTCAGGTCGGTCACCGGGTCGGGGAGCGGGGTGAACCGCAGGGCGCCGCCGACCGGGCTGTCGTTGCGGTAGAGCGCCGCCGGGCTGCTCCCGCCGGCGAAGATACAGGTCCGGCCGCCCGTCGCCGTTGCAGTCGAAGACCGCGACGCCGCCACCGGTCGCCGCACACGAAGTCCGCCGTCGTAGGTGTGGTCGATCCCGGCCGCCGCCGTCTCGTCGACGAAGTGCGGCGCCGCGAGGGCCGACGTCGGCGTGCTCCCGCCGAGCCGGCTGACGGCGAGCGCGCCGATCGCCGACGACGACCACGACGACCCGCGACGCCGACGAGCGAGCATCCGCCTCCGGCTCACGGGATCACCGATCCGCCGACCTCATCGACCGCGAGTCGGGTCGGTCACTGCGTCGCCCCTCCGGCGTAGTAGCTCTGGGCCCGCGCCCAGGCCTCCTTGCCGCACTCGGCGCCGATCTTCCGACCGGTGAAGTCGTCGGCCTGGACGTGGATCCCGCCGTACAGCCGCGACTGGCCGGCCTGGTCGGCGGCGTCGTAGTAGGTCGCCCACTCGAGCGTGATGTCGGTCGTCGGGCCCGCCTCGAACTTGAGCGAGCCGGCCTTGATCGTGTAGCTCGCTCGAGCCCGCCGGGGAAGTACTCGCTGCCGGTGAAGCCGGTCAGCACCTCGGCCGCCGCCCGGCTGAAGGTGCTGTGGCCCGACACGTAGCCCTGGAACGCCGGCGTGACGAACGTCGGGCAGCTGGTAGGGGACCCAGTCGACGGCGAGGATCCAGTCGACGCCGCCGATCTGGGTCTTCGGGTCCTTCGGGTTGCCGGCCCAGGCCTGGATCGCGATCTCGCCCTCGTGGCCGGCGAGCGCGGCATGACGCTGGCCGGGCGCGGTCGTCGGCCTTGGTGATGAGCTCGACGAGCCCGGGGACGAGCGGCAGGCCCTCCTTGTCGTACGACGGCAGGCTCGGGTCGCTCGACTGGCCGAGGCCGCCCATGTAGCGGATCATCGAGATCGGCCGGACCGAGTCGTAGTGGCCCTTCAGGCCCCAGGCCGCGATGGCCGCGTCGTGGACCGCGCCGTTCAGCGCGAGGTAGAGCTTGACGTCCCACTGGAGCCGATCGACGTTCGGCCCGGCGCCGCCGATCCGGAGGTTCGGGGCGAGCTCGTCCGAGACCAGGTTGGCGATCACGTTCCAGTGGCCGGGCGGCGTCTCCGACTTCGGGCCGTCGGCCCAGAACTCGGCCAGCACCCGGGCGAAGTCGCCGAGGTTGACGACGTTCGGCGCGTACGGCTGGCCGGTCACCGGGTTGACCGGGTGGCCCGTGCCGTCGTTCGGTGCCGAGCGTGTTGTTGCCGCGCGCGCCGGGCGAGATGTCGATCGTCGCCGCCGTCCGCCGGGTCGAGCAGGCTGCTGTCGCGGATGACCTCGACCGCCTGGTCCTTGAAGGCCTGGTCCGTGGCCGGGTCGCCGAGCCGCGGCGGCGGGCCCGGGATCGATCGGCACGCCGTCGGCGCCGGCGTCCGGCAGGGCGAACGACTTGACGTGGCCCCAGTGCGGCCCGACGGCCTGCTGGACGCCGTTGATCGACGGGGATGCCGTTCTGGGAGATCATGTGCTCGATCTGGAGCGGCTGCCAGCGGTTGGGGTCCGTCATCGTCGTCCCCGACTTCGCCACGACCAGCGGATCGTTGACCGGCGTGTAGGTCGGGTCCGCGTAGCCGTTGGCCTCGTTCGAGCCGTCGGCCAGCCCGTAGGCGATGACCGCGGCCGCGATCCGGTTGCCGACGGCCGCCGGCGAATCGCCGTCGGTCGTCGTGACCGCGATCGGGTAGCACAGCGAATCCATCACGTCGTCGAACTCGGACAGCGAATCGGCGCCGCCGACCGCCTTGATGTAGCGCGACGTGAGGACCCGGTAGGCGGCGTAGCTGATCGCCTCCTCGCGGGCCGCATCCGCGTTCGACGCCGAGTGCTTCTCCTTGAAGATGTAGCCGTCGGCCGTCGGGTCGTAGGTCGCCCAGGCGTCCCACATCGCGGCCGAGGTGTGGAACAGGTTCCGAGCGTGGACCGTCGGAGCGGGCAGAGCCCGCCGGATCGCGTCGAGGAGCGCCTCGTCCCAGCGCCGCGCGACGGACCAGTCGGGATGGTCGGCGGCCGGCGGGCACGTCGGTCGCTGGTTCCAGGGCTGGACGACGAACAGACCGGTCGCCACGACCGCGACGGCAACGAGTCCGACGACGGCGGCGACGAGTCTCGTTCGGTGGGTCAAGGTGTCTCTCCTCCAGGGCTCGCTCGACGAGGCGGATGACTCAGGGGAGCCCGGACGGCGGCCGTCGACGTGGCAGCCCGGCATCGATCCGCGCGGCATCGTCGAGGTCGACGAGCGTGGCGATGGTACCCCGACTGAAGTCGAGGCTCATCCTGGGCGTCGTCCCGTCCAGGATCGCTGCCGTGAGGTCGTCGACCTCGGCGGCGTACTGGTCCACCGACGCGACGGCGATCGGGGTCGCCTCACGACCGCGCCACAGCGTGAGCGTCGGGGGCGGGCCCTCGGGCTCCGGCAGGAACGGGCTGCCCAACACCAGCGTGGCATCGCTCCCGACGACCTCGAGCCGCTCGCGGTCGGGGGCGGCGAAGCCGCTGTCGAACTGGGCGAGAAGCCCACCCGGGAAGTGGAGCTGGCCGATGAACGTGCGGTCGACGCCGCGTTCGTCGAACCGGGCGAACGCCGCGACGCGGTCCGGCACCTCGTCGGCGATCCGCCGGGCGAAGGTCACCGGGTAGCAGCCGACGTCCCACAGCGAGCCGCCACCCTTGGTCGGGTCGACCCGTGGGTCGTCCGGATAGGTCAGGAAGAACGAGAACGACCCGTTGACGAGCTCCAGCCGTCCGAGGGCACCGCTCCGGGCGAGCTCGACCGCCCGCAGGATCTGCGGATGGTGGAGATACATGAACCCTTCCACCGCGATCCGCCCCGTCCTCTGGCTGACGGCGATGACGGCGTCGACCTGGTCGACGGACAGCGCCAGCGGCTTCTCGCACAGGACGTGCTTCCCCGCCTCGAGCGCTCGGATGGTCCACTCGGCATGGAGATGGTTCGGCAGGGAGATGTACACGACGTCGACGTCCCGCGACGCGAGCAGCTCGTCGTACGAGCCGAACGACCGGGCGATGCCGTGGCGGGCCGCGAAGTCGGCGGCTCGACCGGCATCCCGGCTGGCCACGGCGATCAGCTCGCCGCGGGCTCCCGCGGTGACGGCGCGGACGAGCCGGGGGGCGATCCGACCCGGTCCGAGGATGCCCCACCGGAGCGTGGTCCCTGGCGCTGGACTCATCGGTCGATCCGAGCCTCCCATCGCGCGCTCAGCCGGCCCCGGAGCGCCCGGATTCTTGACACTGCCCGGGCAATGTACCAGTCTGAGCCCGGCATTTGAACAAGAGGAACACAAACCCTGTGACGATCGCTCGCGACGAGATCGGCCAGCGCAGCGAAACGGTCCGCCGGGCGAACCTGAGCGCCATCGTCCGCGAGCTCCATGGGCAGGGCCCGCTCTCCCGCTCCGAGCTCGTGGCGCGGACCGGGTTGACCCGGAGCGCGATCCGCGGCCTGATCGGCGAGCTCATCGTGGGCGGCCTGGTGACCGAGGGCCCGGCCGCGTCGCTCGGGATGCCGGGTCGACCCTCCCCGCTCGTCTGTCCGGATCCCGAGGGCGCGGTCGTTCTCGCGCTCGACATCGAGGTCGACTCGCTCGCCGCGGCCGTCGTCGGGCTGGGCGGCGAGGTCCTCGACCACATCCGGGTCGATCGGCCGCGCGGCCACTCGTCCGTGGAGCAGATCGTGGACGATCTCGGCGGGCTCGTCGGCGTCGTCCGGGCCCGACGGTCCGGCCGGTCCGAGATCGCGATCGGAGTGGCCGTGGTCGGCGTGGTCCGCCGGGCGGATGGGCTCGTGTCGATGGCGCCCAACCTCGGTTGGACCGACGCCCCGCTCGGCCAGCGACTCGAACGGGTCCTCGGGAGCGAGGTCCCGATCCACGTCGCCAACGAGGCGGACCTGGGCGCCCTCGCGGAGGTCCGGCGCGGGGTGGCGCTGGGCGCCGATCACGTCCTGTTCGTGTCCGGCGAGGTCGGGGTCGGCGGTGGGCTGATCGTGGAGGGTCAGCCGTTCGCCGGCGTCGCCGGCTACGGTGGCGAGATCGGCCACATGCCGATCAACCCGGCCGGGCTCGCCTGCCGCTGCGGCTCGGTCGGGTGCTGGGAGACCGAGGTCGGAGCGGTCAGCCTGCTGCGCCGAGCAGGGCGTCCGCCGCACGGCGGCCGCGCCGAGGTCGACGACCTCCTGCGCGATGCCGAGGCCGGTTCTCCGACCGCCCTCCGGGCCCTCGCCGAGACCGGGCGGTGGCTCGGGATCGGGCTGGCCGGCCTGGTCAACATCCTCGATCCGCGCCTCGTCGTCTTCGGCGGGCTGTTCGGTCGGATCCATCCGTTCGTCGCCGACACCGTCGACGCAGAACTCGATCGACGCGCCCTCGCGGCGCCCCGCAGACTCGTCCGGGTCGTCGCCGGATCGCTCGGCGCGGAGGCCCCGCTCCGGGGCGCGGCCGAGCTCGCCTTCGAACCACTCCTGGCCGATCCGGCCATGTGGATGCGTCGACGCGACGTCGAATCGTCGCGGGACGCGGAACTGCCATTGAGGAGGGTGGTAGCCTAGCGCGGACCAATGCATTCGACGGGGATGGATGCACACGTAGGAGGAGTAGCAGATCATGGTCTTTCGTAAGGTGGCAGCACTGGTCGCGGGCGCCGCGATCCTCTTCGCTGCCTGTTCGAGCACCGGCAGCACCGCAGCACCGGCGAGCGGCGCAGCCGCTGCGTCGGGCACCGGCTGCAAGGTCGGCGTCTCGTGGAACAACTACTCGCAGGAGCGCTGGAAGAAGGCTGACGAGCCGGCCATGCAGAAGGCCATCGCGGCCGCCGGCGGGACGTACATCCGTGCGGACGCCAACGACAAGGCCGAGCAGCAGCTGACCGACATCGACAGCCTGATCAACCAGGGCGCCAAGGCCCTGATCGTCCTGGCCAAGGACTCCGAGGCCATCAAGCCGGCCATCGCCAAGGCGACGGCGGCGGGCATCCCGGTCATCGCCTATGACCGCCTCATCGAGGACCCGAACACCTTCTACATCACCTTCGACAACAAGAAGGTCGGGACGCTCATGGCGCAGACGCTCATGAAGCTCCAGCCGTCGGGCAACTACGCCGTCATCCTCGGCGCCGAGACGGACCCGAACTCGGCGTTCCTTCGCTCCGGCATGACCGAGGCGGGGATCCCGAAGCTGGGTGACACGGCCGGCCCGATCAAGGTGGTCTTCGAGAAGAACACCGACAACTGGGACACGACCAACGCCAAGAACAACATGGAAGCGGCCCTGTCGGCCAACAACAACAAGATCGACGCCGTCCTGTCCGAGAACGACAGCATGGCGACCGGTGTGGTCGCGGCGCTCGACGCTGTCGGCCTCAAGGTCCCGGTCTCGGGTCAGGACGGCGACACCGCCGCGCTGAACCGGGTCGCCCTCGGCACCCAGGCCGTCTCGGTCTGGAAGAACGCCTTCGCGCTCGGCGAGACCGCCGGTAGCGTGGCTGCCCAGCTCTGCGCGGGCACCAAGATGACCGACGTCAAGGCCCCGTCCGATCTGCCGGCGGCCGCAGCCCCGGCCTCCCTCAACGCAGCTGCGTTCCAGACCCCCAAGGGCAACACGGTCAACTCGATCATCCTCACCCCGACGGCGATCACCAAGGACAACCTCAAGGATGTCGTCGACGCCGGCTGGGTGACCAAGGAGCAGGTCTGCGCCAACGTCGCCGCTGGCACGGTGCCTGCCGTCTGCGGCTGACCACCGACCTCCATTGATCGAACGCGACCTGCTCCCGCGATCACCGCGGGGCAGGTCGCTTCCATTCAGACGGGCCAGGAGTAGACCGAATGACTGACGTGGCCGGGACCGCCCCAGACCAGGTTGCTGGTCAAAAAGGCGGGAGGAGCATCGGGGACCTGGTCCGGGCGACCGAGATCGACCTGCGGCTGTTCGGGATGGTCCTGGCCCTCGCGCTCATCCTCATCGGGTTCGGGATCGCGACCGGCGGTCAGTTCCTCGAGCCGGTCAACCTCCTGACCCTGTCGGTCCAGGGCGCCTCGGTGGCGATCATCGCGACCGGCATGGTCATGGTCATCGTCTCCCGCAACATCGACCTGTCGGTCGGCTCCCTGGTCGGGGTCATCGGCATGACCTACGCGGTGCTGATGGCCGACGTCTTCCCCAAGACGATCGGCGTCAACCAGCCGCTCGGCTGGATCATCGCGCTCGCGATCGGCCTGGGCCTGGGCGCCTTCATCGGCGGCTTCCAGGGCTTCATCATCGCCTACATCGGCGTCCCGTCCTTCGTCGTCACCCTGGGCGGGTTGCTCGGCTTCCGCGGCGTCGTCTGGGTCCTGAGCGGCGGCACGACCGTCGCGCCGGACGATGCCACGTTCGTCCTGATCGGAGGTGGGCCCGCGGGCTCGCTCGGCGGGACGATGAGCTGGATCGTCGGCATCGTCATCTGCATCGCCGTGGTCTTCCTGCTGTGGAACTGCACGGCGCCAGCAGCGCAAGTTCGGCTTCCCCGTCCGCCCGATGTGGGCCGAGGTCCTGCTGGGCACGATCGGTTGCCTGTTCGTCCTCGGCGCGGTCTGGGTCGCCAACAGCTACCTCTGGCCCGCCGGTCTCGCGTCGCAGTTCGCCAAGGCGCGTGGGATCACCGAGCCGCCGGGCGGGCTCCAGATCCAGGCGGGCATCCCGTGGCCGCTCATGATCGTCATCGGCGTGGCCATCGCGATGACCTTCCTCGCCACGCGGCGCAGGTTCGGCCGCAACGTGTTCGCCTACGGCGGGAACCCGGATGCCGCCGAGCTGGCCGGTATCAACACCCGCTGGACGATCATGAAGACGTTCATCCTGATGGGCATCCTGTGCGCCATCAGCGCGGCGATCGCCTCGGCGCGCCTCAACGGCGGGACGCTCGACCTGGGCCAGGGCTACGAGCTGTACGTGATCGCCGCCGCCGTCATCGGCGGGACGTCGTTCGCCGGCGGCATCGGGACCATCCCCGGGGCGATCCTCGGTGCGCTGGTCATGCAGTCGCTGGCCTACGGCCTCAGCTTCATGGGCTTCAACTCGCCGATCCAGAACATCGTCGTCTCGATCGTGCTGGTGGTCGCGGTCGGCCTGGACTCCTACAACAAGCGGCGCGGGTCATGAGCGCGGCGGAGGTACGGGCCATGCCCGAGCAGGCTCCCCTGGTCGAGATGCGCGACATCAACGTCGCCTTCGGCGGCGTCCACGCCGTCCGTGAAGTGACGATCGACCTGCATGCCGGCGAGGTCGTCGGCCTGGTCGGCGGCAACGGAGCGGGCAAGTCGACGCTGATGCGTGTCCTGTCGGGCGCGCATCGAGCGGATTCGGGCGAGATCTTCATCAACGGTGACGCCAAGACGATCTCCAACCCGCGCGACGCCAAGGCCTACGGCATCGAGACGATCTACCAGACGCTGGCGCTCGCCGACAACCTCGACGCCCCGGCCAACCTGTTCCTCGGTCGCGAGCTGGTGAACCGCTGGGGTTCGCTCGATGACGACGCGATGGAGGACGCCACCCGCAAGGTGATGGGCCGCCTCAACCCGAACTTCCAGCGCTTCACGATGCCGGTCAAGTCGCTGTCCGGCGGCCAGCGCCAGGCCGTCGCGATCGCGCGCGCCGTCCACTTCAACGCCCGGATCCTGATCATGGACGAGCCGACCGCCGCGCTCGGGCCGGCCGAGACGGCCCAGGTCCGGAACCTGGTCCGCCAGCTGAAGACCGAGGGCATCGGCATCTTCCTGATCAGCCACGACATCCATGACGTCTACGACCTGTCGGATCGGGTCAGCGTCATGTATCACGGCCGGATCGTCGACACGGTCTCCAAGGCCGACGTGACCACCGACGAGATCCTCGGGATGATCATCCTGGGCAAGAAGCCCGGCGATGTCACCCAGACCGAGCTCGAGGCGCTCGAGCTGCGCGGCTGAGCTGAGGCGCGCGCGGCTCAGTCGGCGCGGAAGGTCGGCGCCAGCGCGGGGTACAGGCCGCGATAGATCGCGTGCGCGCGGGCGTAGCGCTCCCCCTCCGGCCCGGGAGCGGCCACGGGCTGGACGCTGACCAGCGCGTCGGTCGCCGCTTCGACGCTCGGGTACCAGCCGGCCCCCACGGCGGCCAGCAGGCCTGCGCCATAGGCGGCTCCCTCGGTCGTGCTGACGGTGGCGATCTCGGCCTGCAGGACGTCGGCCAGGATCTGGCGCCAGAGTGGGCTCGCCGTGCCACCGCCCGAGGCCCGGATCTGGTCGGGCGCCGGCATCCCCGCGGCGATCATCAGGTCGAGCCCGTCGCGCAGGCCGAAGGCGACGCCCTCGAGGACCGCCCGGGTGAGGTGCCGAACGTCGTGGGCGACGGTCAGACCGACGAAGGCGCCGCGGGCCAGCGGGTCCGGGTGCGGGCTGCGCTCGCCGCTGAGATACGGCAGGAACAGGAGGCCACCGCTGCCGGCAGGAACGTCCGCCGCGCGCGCCGTGAGCTCGCCGAAGTCGACGCCGGGGGCGACCGTGTCGCGGAACCAGCGCAGGCTGCCCGCCGCCGACAGCATCACCGACATCATGTGCCAGCGGCCGGGGACGGCATGGCAGAACGCGTGGACGATGCCGCGCGGCTCGTAGAGCGGCCGGTCGGTCGTCGCGAAGATCACCCCCGACGTCCCGAGCGACAGGGCCACCGTTCCGGACCTGACGGCTCCGACCCCGACCGCGTTGGCCGCCTGGTCGCCACCGCCGGCGACGACGGGCGTGCCCGCTCGAAGACCGGTCGCCGCGGCTGCCTCGGCCGTGACCGTACCGGTGACCTCGGGGCCTTCGCGCGTCGGTGGCATCCAGGCGGGATCGATCCCGAGGGCGGCCAGGACCTCGGTCGACCAGTCCCGGGCGGCCAGGTCGAACAGGATCGTGCCCGCCCCGTCGGCCTTGTCGAGGGCATAGTCGCCGGTCAGCCGCAGGCGGACGTAGTCCTTCGGCAGGAGGACGTGCCTGACCCGCCGCCAGACGTCCGGCTCGTGGTCGCGGACCCAGACCAGCTTCGGCGCGGTGAACCCGGTCAGGGCGTCGTTGCCGGTGACCTCGATCAGCCGCTCCGGGCCGACCGCTCGACGGATGGCGTCGCACTCCGCCGCCGTCCGCTGGTCGTTCCACAGGATGGCGGGCCGGAGCACCTCGCCGTCGGCCCCGAGGAGGACCGCACCGTGCATCTGTCCGGTCAGGCCGATCGCATCGATCCGGTCCCCGGACGCGCCGGTCGAGGCGAGGACCGAGCGGATCGCGGCGACCGCCCCATCCCACCACAGCTGCGGGTCCTGCTCGCTCCAGCGGGGATGCGGGACGTCGAACCCGTACTCCGCCGCGCCGACGCCGACGACCGCCCCGGCGTCGTCGATGAGGACGGCCTTGGTCGCCGTGGTCGAGACGTCGATCCCGAGGACGAGACCCATCCCGGTCAGCGCCCGGAGCTCGTCTCCACCCGGGCCGTGCCGTCGGCGGCCCAGATCCGCCTGGTTGACGACGTTCTCCAGGAGCTCCTGGCGGCCCGAGACCGGGCGCGGGTCGATCTCGCCCGAGGCGACGCGTCCCGCGAGCGATCTCGAGGGAGGCCTCGCCCGGCCAGGATCGACCGGCCGAGGTCTGCCGACCAGCCCGCGTAGCGCTCCTCGCGCGGCGCTCGAGCGTCCTCGCTCTCGATCATCGCCGGCCGCGACGAGGAGCGACCGGGCGAGCGTGTCGATGCCGCCGATGTGGGCGTGGAACAGGTCGGTCCGATCCATGCTCTGGCGGCGCAGCTTGGTGTCGAAGTTGAAGCCGCCGGTGGTGAACCCGCCGGCCCGGACGATCTCGTAGACCGCCAGCGACAGCTCGTCGACCGAGTTCGGGAACTGGTCGGTGTCCCAGCCGTTCTGGTAGTCGCCGCGGTTGGCGTCGATGCTGCCGAAGACCCCGTGCGCGATCGCGTAGGCCACCTCGTGGTGGAAGCTGTGGCCGGCGAGCGTGGCGTGGTTGACCTCGAGGTTGACCCGGTACTCGTCGGCCAGGCCGTGGCGGACCAGGAAGCCGAGGACGGTCGCGCCGTCGTAGTCGTACTGGTGCTTGGTCGGCTCCTGCGGCTTCGGCTCGATGAGGAGCGTGCCCTTGAAGCCGATCCGGTGCTTGTGCTCGGCGACCATGGTGCAGGAACCGGGCGAGCTGCGCCTCCTCGCGGGCGAGGTCGGTGTTGAGCAGCGTCTCGTAGCCCTCGCGGCCGCCCCACAGGACGTAGTTCGCGCCGCCGAGCCGCTTGGTCGCCTCGAGCATCAGCTTGACCTGGGCCGCGGCGTAGGCGAAGACCTCCGGGTCCGGGTTGGTCGCCGCGCCGGCCGCGTAGCGCGGATGGCAGAACAGGTTGGCGGTGCCCCACAGGAGCTTCTCGCCGGTGCGGGCCATGTGCGCCTCGGCCTGGTCGATCATCGCGCTCGAGGTTCGCCTGCGATCTCGGCGAACGTCGCGACCCTCGGGGGCGATGTCGCGATCGTGGAAGCAGAAGAACGGGACGCCGAGCTTGACCAGGAACTCGAAGGCGGCCTCGAGCTTCGCCGTCGCGGCCACCATCGGATCGAGCGCGGACGTCGAGCCAGGGCCGGTCGAAGGTCCCCGACGCCGAACACGTCCGAGCCCGGCCAGTTGAACGAGTGCCACAGGCAGACCGCGATCCGGAGGTGGTCCTCCATCCGCTTGCCGAGGACGATCCGGTCCGGGCTCGTAGACCTTGTACGTGAGCGGATCCGTCGATCCCAGTCCGCCGAAGAGGATCGGTCCAGTGACATCGGTGAAGAACTCGCCGCCCACGTCCCATCCTCCTGCATCCGCCCATAGCGAACCGACCGCGCTTCGCAGTCGCGGTCACGTCTCCCTGTCGGCTGAGTGTAGCAAGCACTGGTGCATGGACGAGCCCGAACGGACCGACCGACCGGCGGTCGCGGCGCGAGCTCCGCGGCCCCGAAGGACGCCATACTCCGGCCATGACCGACGCCACGCCCGGCACGCTCCTCCGACTCGCCGCGTTCACGCTCGATCCGGCCGGCGGCAACCCGGCCGGCGTCTGGTTCGGGACGGTCCTGCCGCCGGACGACGAGATGCAGCGGATCGCAGCGGAGGTCGGCTACTCCGAGACCGCGTTCCTGGCACCCGACGGATCCGGGCTGCCGGGCCGGTACCGGGTGCGCTACTTCAGCCCGCTGGCCGAGGTCCCGTTCTGCGGGCACGCCTCGATCGCCAGCGGTGTCGCCCTCGGGCAGCGCGGCATGACGGGTCCGCCCGACCGTGACGGGGGTCCGGCGAGGATCGTCCTCGGGACGAACGACGGACCGGTCGAGGTGGTCGTCTCGGTCGACGACGACGGCACGACCCAGGCGACCCTGACGTCGATCGAGCCGTGGGTCCGCCGGCCCGAACCGGGCCTGCTGGCGGCCGCCCTGGGGCTCCTGGGCTGGCGGACCGACGAGC
Organism: uncultured Chloroflexia bacterium; assembly: GCA_963744115.1. GTDB lineage: Bacteria > Chloroflexota > Limnocylindria > Limnocylindrales > CSP1-4 > Chersky-267. Next base: position 1,082,655 of record CAVUSI010000003.1, read on the forward strand.
TCGATCCAGATCTGCCCCCGGCGATCGCCTTCGCCGGCGTCACGGCACCTGATCCTGGCCGCGCGCGACCTCGACCGCCTGGTCCGGCTCGACTACCCGTTCGACGCCCTCCGGACGCTGATGCACGAGGCGGACCTGACCACGCTCCAGCTCATCTGGCGAGAGGGGCCCGACCGGTTCCGGGCGCGCGATCCGTTCCCGGTCGGCGGCGTCATCGAGGACCCCGCGACCGGCGCTGCCGCCGCGGCGCTCGGGGCCTATCTCCGCGAACGGGGCGACATCGTGGCGCCGGCTTCGTTCGAGGTCCTCCAGGGAGTCGAGATGGGGCGACCAGGTCGGATCGCGGTGTCCGTCGTCCCGGGCGAGGCGGGCATCCGGGTGACCGGGACGGCGGTCGCGATCCCGACGTGACCCGCTCTCGCCGTCAGGCGGGCCGGCCGGTCCGCGGTCCGATGAGGAGATACGTCTCGACCGCGCCCTTGCCCTTGAGCTCGACGGCGCCCCGCGGGTCGAACACGAACGCGTCCTCGAGGGCCCGTGCGACCGCTCCGGAGACCTGGATCCCACCGGCTGGAGCGGTGCTCTCGAGGCGGCTCGCGACGTTCACCGCGTCTCCCCACAGGTCGTAGACGAACTTGGTCGTGCCGATGACCCCGGCCATGACCGGACCGTTGTGGAGGCCGATCCGGACCTGCCACGGATCGCCGACGTCGGCGACCGCCGCGCGCATCGCGAGGGTCAGCTCCGCCGCCACGCGGACGTGATCGCCCCGGCCGCCCGGGAGCCCGGCCGCGGCCATGTAGGCATCGCCGATCGTCTTGATCTTCTCGACACCGAGCGCCTCGCAGCTCGCGTCGAACGCCGAGAAGAGGGCGTTGAGCGACGACACGAGCGTGGCGACGGGCAGGCGCTCGGTGATGCCGGTGAACCCGACGAAGTCGCTGAAGACGACGGCGATGTCATCGTACCGATCGGCGATCAGCTGCTCTCCCGCGTTGAGCCGGTCGACGATCGGCTGGGGGAGGACGTTGAGCAGCAGCCCGTGGGACCGGGCGCGTTCGGCCTCGAGCTCGCCGGTCAGGCGGTCGAGGAGCCGGGCGTTCGTGTCGCGGATCCGCTCGACGGCGTCGAGGGTGCCCTCGAGCTGGCTGATCCGCCGCGCCAGCCGGGCGTTGTCCTTGCGCAGCCGCTCCGGCGAGGGCGTCGGCTCCGGACTCTCGTCCGGCTCCGGGCGCGCTGCCGACGGGTCACTCACTGCCGAGCAGCAACGTCACGAACGTCTCGTTGAGGAACCGGCTCGTGGCGGTGCCTCTGATCGGACCGATCTCTCCATAGCAGTACAGCCCGGCGAGCGGCATCGCGGACCCGTACACCGTCCTGGCGAGCTGGGCCTCCACCCGCGTCCTCGACCCGAGGACGAACTTACGGACGGCACACGAGAAGATCAGCGCGGCCTCCGGATGCGATCCTGCCGGGAACGTGGAGGTCGCCCGGTCGAGGGCGGCCCGGGTCCCGGCCAGGATCTCGTCGGTGTCGGCGGTCGTCAGCTGGACGGTCGCCCCGACCGGGATCGAGCCGGCCAGGATGACCGATCCAGATGCCGGGTCGGATCCCTGGATGGCGCGAAGGTAGGCCTCGTCGGCGCCGGCCTCTACGACCGCCAGCATGTTCCCGTAGGACGCCGGCCCGGTCACGTCGAGGTAGCGGGCGAGGAACTCGAGCGCGGGGTGCCCGTCGATCTCGTTGACCCGGCCGTACTCGGACCGGGTGACCGTCCCGGTCACCCCGATCGTCCGCCAGCCGGTCCCGACGGCGACCGAGTGGGCGACCGGGCCCGAGAACAGCAGGATGGCGACGCCGTCGCTGGCCACCCGGTCGTCGCAGAACTGGTAGGTCGGCGAGACGGTGACGAAGTCTCGGCGGGCCGACGTGCCGCCCAGCATCACGACCCCGTCCGGCAGGGCCCTGGCCATCGCATCGAGGGTGAGCTGCGGGTCGATCACGAACGCCTCGGTCAGCACGATGCAGACCTTCGGTTCGCGATGCGTGGCGGCCATCGCCTGGTGCACCGCAGCGCGGCAGGCCGCGTCGACGTCCGCGGCGAGACCCGCGCCCAGGCCGACGGTGACATCGACGCTGTCCGAGGCGAACAGAGCGAGGGTGATCGAATCCTCCTCGAACCCGTCGACCGAGGAGATCTCGGCGGCCGATGTCGAGCCCATGATCGAGACACCCGGGAAGGCCTCGCGGACCGCCGGCGACGATCGATGGATCGAAGCTGTCGAAGGCCGAGAACATGATCCCGGCCTGCGGCCGGGCCCCGGCGAGCGCCGTCCGGCATTGCTCGATGGCCGTGGCGATCGCCTCGCCAGGGTCGACGTCGTCACTGTGACCGACCGCCATCGTGAGCAGCGCACACCTCCAGGGTCGCACTGTACATCCGTCCGTGCGGACGTCGTCGACGGACGGGGGATGAACGGAACCGGCGACTCCGGCCCGTCCCGACGGTGCCACGCGGCCCCTGCCGTCGGTGCGGGAGGCAGGGGCCGCAGTGGGTGGTGAGAGAAGGACGACGCAGGTCAGACGCGGCCCTTCGGGACGGTGTGCCAGTAGGTCTTGTTGAAGACGATCTTGCCGAGATGCCAGAGCTGGTTCGGCTTTGGCGGGCGAGGCGGGTGGTCGTAGTCGAACTGGAGCAGGGTGCCCTTGCCGTCGCCGATCTCGAAGAAGCACATGACCTTGCCGAGGTAGTCGCCGTGCTTGTGGTCGACCGTCCGGCCCTCCACGGCCGCGACGATCCGCTCGGTCACCACCGGCGCTTCGAAGTGGGCCGTCGAGCCGGCCTTCGACAGCGGCAGGTCGGTCGCATCGCCGAGCGCGAAGACGTCCGGCCGGCCGCCGACCTGGAGCGTGGCCCGGTCCGTCGGGAGCCAGCCGCCGGGCGCGGGTGCCAGACCCGGAGTCCATCAGGAACTGCTGGCCCTTGTGCGGTGGCACGAGGATCAGCAGCTCGTAGGGCAGCTCCTCGCCCTCCAGGCTCTGGACGACGTGGCGGTCGGCGTCGATCGTCTCGACGTTGAAGAACGTGTGGAGCTCGATCCCCTTGGCCTCGAGGATCGGGGTGGCCATCTCGGACACGCTCTCGATGGTGAAGGCGCGACCGATCGGCGAGCAGAAGTGGAGCTCGCTCTTGTCCCGCAGGCCTCGCTGGCGAAGCTCGGCCTCGATCAGGAAGGCGACCTCGAGCGGTGCCGGCGGGCACTTGTAGGGCATCCCGGCGATCCCGATGACGATCCGTCCACCCGTGAACGCGTCGAGCGCCTTGCGCAGCTCGAGCGCCGCCTCGGCGGTGTAGAAGTGCTCGGCCTCTGTGTCGAAGTGCTCGATCGCCTCGGGCACGATGCGCGAGCCCGTCGCGAGGACGAGGTAGTCGTAGGACAACGGCAGGCCGTCGACCAGGCTGACCGTCCGCGTCGTCGGGTCGACCGACTTCACCTCGCCCACGACGAGGGTCACCCGCGAGTCGAGCAGGCCGCGCTCGGGTCGCTGGAGCTTGTCGGCCCGCTCCCCACCCATGGCGATGTACATGAAGCCCGGCTGGTAGACGTGCTGCCCGGTCTGGTCGACGACGGTGACCGTCACCTCGCCGGCCTTGATCCGCCCACGGAGCTTCCGGGCGAGCAGGTTCGCGGTGAGGGTGCCGCCCACGCCGCCGCCGAGGATGAGGATCCGTTTCATGTCAGGCCTCAGTGGGTCTTCTCGACGACGATCTCGTCGTAGCCGTCCCGGGGCGTGACCTCGACGAGCCGATGACCGGCCTTCTCGACCCACTTGGGGATGTCGGTCCGGCTGCCCGAATCCGAGCTGTAGACGGCGATGACCTGTCCGGGGTCGCTCTCGCGGATCGCCCGGATCAGCTCCATGAGCGGGCCGGGGCAGTAGCTGCCTCGGGCGTCGACCGTCCGGGTCTGGCCCGGGGCGGCGAGGGTGTCGGTCATGGCGGACGGTCCTTCCTAGATGAACAGCGAGGCGTCGGCCTCGGTCATGATCTCGATCGCCGTGGCGGCGCCGGCGGGCTCGCCCATCTCGTCGATGAGGTCCTCGCGCTTGAGGCCGAACATGTCCATCGTCATCTGGCAGGGGATGAACTCGACGCCCGAGGGCGTTGGCCGCCTCGAGCAGCTCACGCGGGCTGGCGACGTTGTACTGCTTGCGCAGCGAGCCCATCATCCAGGGCCCCATCCCCATGAAGTTCATCTTGCTGAGCTTCAGGTGATCGATCCCGGGTCGCTGCATCAGGGTCAGCATCTTCTGCATCCAGTTGTCGCCGACGATCCGCTTCTGGTCCTTGACGAACGGGAGCAGGCCCCAGAAGGTCACGAAGACCTTGCAGCGGACGCCGCTGGCGGCGGCGGTCGACGACAGGATCAGGACCGGCCAGACCTTGTCGAGCTCGCCCGACCAGTTGACGATGACGAGCTCCTTGGTCTTGACCGGCTGGTCGATCGCGAGCTCGGGAGCGGGCTCCGGCAGACCCTCGACATCGGCGATCGCCTGGGCGAGCGGGTCGGCCGGCGGCGCGATCGGGAGCTCGGTGGGGGTGGTGGTCAGGGTCATGGCTGGTGCCTCACTTCCGGCGCAGGACGAAGCGGTAGACGCCGCCGTCCGCTGACTGCTCGACGAGGTCGTTGCCGGTCGTCCGTGACCAGGCCGCGAAGTCCTTGACGGACCCCGCGTCCGTGGCGAGGACCTCGATCAGGTCACCCGACGCGATCGTCTTGATCGCCTGGGCCGTCTTGACGATCGGCATCGGGCAGGACAGGCCGCGTGCGTCGACCTGGGTGGTGATCTGGAGCGTCATCGCGACGTGCCTCCTTCTTCCTAGATGAAGACGACCTGGCCGGCACCGGCGTTGAGGTAGAAGGCGGTCACGCCCTCGACCCCGTCGACCAGCGGGTCGAGGTCGGTCTGCTCGATCTGGAGCAGGTCCATCGACAGCGAGCAGGCCTGGATGTCGATGCCGCCCAGCTCCTTGGCCTGGCGGAGCGTCTCCGCCCAGCTCGCCTGGCCCGCGGCGCGAAGCGCGTGGACCGCCTGTCGCCCGACCTCGCCGGCCTCGGCGACGAGACCATGGTCGGTGTCGATCCGATCGGCGCGGAACGCATCGAGCGCCCAGTACTGGAGGAAGACGTTGACGGGCTTGCCCAGTGCCGCGGCTCCGGCGGTCAGGACCGCGGCGGCCTGGAGCTTGTCGTCCGTGCCGGAGAACAGGACCAGGTTCAGGGGCTCTTCCATGTCGGTCACCTCGTCGCTGCTCGGATGGGATCGGGTGTGGGGCGAGTCGCGCCGGGCTGGCCCGGGGCGATCGGCGGGATCGACGAGACCGGCGCGAACGGCGCGGCCGCGTCGGCCGCCATCCGTCCGAGTCGGGTCAGGCGTCGTTCGAGGACCGACCGCATCAGGGCGCAGGCGACCATCACGTCGGGGTCGGCCAGTCGATAGCGGACCTCCCGCCCCTCGCGCTCGGCCTCGACCATGCCGGCGGTCCGGAGCACCGATAGGTGCTGCGAGACGTTCGGTTGGCTGGCGCCGATCAGCTGCGCCAGCCGGCCGACCTCGATCGGTCCCCGCGCGAGCGCGTGGAGGATCTCGAGACGACGTGGACTGGCGAGGGTCTTGAGGACCTCGGCCTGGAGGATCGTGATCTCGTCCATGGCCCGACTATCGCCATATGCGCAGACGGCGATAAGTGCCGCCCGGCCCGGCCTCGAGGGCCGGAGGTCACACGCCCTGCGGCCGCCGGCGCCGGATCCGGCCGGGCGACCGCGGTCCGCGCCGCCGCCTCAGCCGGGGACCAGGACCGCCGCTCCGACGACCTCGCCGGTCTCGATCCGCCGCAGCGCGAGGTTGCCGTCCGCCAGGTCGTGGACCTCGACGTCCGGGCGGATCCCGATCTCCGCGGCGACGGCCATGAACTCGCGGGCATCGGCGCGGGTCACGTTCGCGACAGATCGGATCGAGCGCTCCCACCAAAGGTCGTCGTAGGAGAACGCCGGGATGCCGTCGAGATGGATGGCGTTGACGACGACGATCCCGCCGCGATCGATCGCCCGGAGTGCCGAGATCACGACGGACCCGGCCGGGGCGAAGGTGATGGCCGCGTCGAGCGGTGTCGGAGGCGGGATCGTCATAGCCGCCGACCGAGCTGGCGCCGAGGGCCAGCGCCCGGTCGAGGTCTCGTGCCGAGCGCGACGCGACGTGGACGTCGCAGCCCCAGTGTCGGGCGACCTGGATGGCCAGCCCGGCCGACGCTCCGAACCCGTAGAGGCCGAGACGGCTGCCGGCGGCGACCCCGGCCAGGCGGAGCGCCCGGTACCCGATGACGCCGCCGCACAGGAGCGGTGCCGCGGCGAGGTCGGCCAGTCCCGTCGGGATCCGGACCGCGACGTCGGCCCGCACGGTCGTGAGCTCGGCGAATCCGCCGTCCCGGTCCCAGCCGGTGAAGCTGGCCGCCCGACACAGGTTCTCGCGACCGGAGAGACAGAAGCCGCAGGTGCCATCGAACCCAGCCAGCCAGGTCGTTCCGGCACGGTCCCCGGCCGCCCAGCCTTCCACCTCGGACCCGACCTCGACGACGACGCCGACGGCTTGGTGGCCCGGGACCACCGGCGATCGATGCGCTGGCAGGTCGCCGGTGGCGATCTGGAGATCCGTCCGACAGACGGCGCATGCCCCGACCCGCAGGAGCAGCTCGTCGGGCCCGGGCTGCGGCTCGACGAGGTCCATGAGCTCGAGGGGGTCGTCGACCGCCGGGCGGGTCCGGTCGACGCGGAGGGCGCGCACCGGTGGCTCAGCTGATCCCGAGTCGGTGAGCCTCGGCTGCCAGGCGGTCGCGATGGTCGGGATGGGCGATCGCGATCAGCGCCGCGGCGCGCTCGCGCAGGCTCCGGCCGAACAGCTCGGCGACGCCCCACTCGGTGACGATCGTCCGGACGTGCGCCCTCGTGGTCACGACCCCGGCGCCCGGGGCCAGCGTCGCGGAGATACGCGAGATGCTGTCGCCGGCCGCGGTCGAGGGCATCGCGATGATCGCCCGGCCCTCCGGCGCGAGCGCCGCACCCCGGACGAAGTCCATCTGTCCGCCGACGCCGCTGTAGATCCGGGAGCCGATCGAGTCGGCCACGACCTGGCCGGTCAGGTCGACTTCGATGGCCGAGTTGATCGCCGTCATCTTGCTGAACGACCGGATCACGTGGGTGTCGTTGGTGAAGTCGACCGAGCGCATCTCGACCATCGGGTTGTCGTCGACGAACCGGTACAGGCGCTCGCTGCCCATCAGGAACGCGGTCACGATCTTGCCCCGGTTGCGCTCCTTGCGAGCGCCCGTGATCACGCCGGCCTCGACCAGGTCGACCACCGGGTCGGTGAACATCTCCGTGTGGATCCCGAGGTCGTGCTTGTCGAGAAGGGCGAGGGCCGTCGCCGCGGGGATCGCTCCGATGCCCAGCTGGAGCGTCGCGCCATCCGGGACGAGATCGGCGACGTATTCGCCGATCCGGCGCTCGACGTCGCTGATCGACCCGACGGGGTGAGCGTACGGTGGCACGTCGACCTCGACGGCCAGGTCGATGTCGTCGACGTGGATGAAGCTCTCACCGAGCGTCCGGGGCATCGCCCGATTGAGCTGGACGATGACGGTGCTGGCCGCCCGGATCGCGGCGTGGATCGCCTCGACCGACACCCCGAGCGAGCAGAACCCGTGCGCATCGGGCGGCGTGGCGTTGACCAGGACGGCATCGAGTGGCAGGACGCCCCGGTCGAACAGGTGCGGGACGTCGGACAGGAAGACCGGCACGTAGTCGGCTCGCCCCTCGTTGACCGCCGCCCGGGCGTTCGGGCCCATGAACAGGGCCCGGACCCGGAAATGGGGGGCCATCTCCGGGGCCATGTGCGGGCCGGGACCCTCGATATGGAGGTGGATCATCCCGACGTCGCGCAGCTCGGGGGCCCGGGCGACCAGGGCGTCGAGGAGGACCGACGGGGTCGCCGACGCGCACTGGACATAGACCTGCTGGCCGCTCTGGATGCCGGAGACGGCCTCGGCCGCGGAGACGATGCGCATCAGCGGATGGTTGGGGTGCGACCAGCGACTGTCAAGGCGAGCCTCCGGTCGTCAGCCACCGTGGCGGGCCTTGAGGTGCTCCGGCACGGTCGACCCGACATCGACCAGGCGATCGGGCCGATGGGTGATCGCGACGTAGGCCCGTTCGAAGCTCGTCCGGACGCTCTCCGGTCCGGAGACCAGGACCCGGTCCGCCTCGAGGACATCCTCGAGCGCTCGTTCCTCGAAGGCGGTCTCGGTCTCGGTCGGCTCCCGCTCGAGGATGTCCGAGGTCGCCGGACCGTCGGACTCGCTGGCCACGACGAGGGCCTGGTCGTGATCGATCCAGACCACGGCCTCGGACCCGACGGCCGGCGGCGCCGGCTCGGTGGGTCGCACGGTCATCGGTGCGCCCTTCATCTCGTCAACCTCTCGATCCCTTGCGGCGCCCAGGCGCCGGTTCGTCTGCTCCGTCGTGGTCAAGCCTGGGAGCGCCGCAGCCTCCGGGCGAGGGCGGGAGGTCGTCAGCTGGCATGCCGTTCGGCCCGGACTCGGGGAGCCGGGGCTGGGACGTCGCTCGTGGACGGGCCAGTGGCACGCCAACGACGGGCCGTCCGGCCCTCCTGCGAGCGGTCGGTCCGGCTCAGCATGGAGCCGACCTCGCTGGACGCCCGAGGACGAGGTCGTGAGAGGTCGAGAGATGTCTGCAGTCGACCCGCTCCGGACCGTGGGTGAGCTGATGACCGACGGCGCCGTGATGGCGAGCACCGACCTGTCGCTGGCCGATGCCGCGGAGCTGATGGACTTCTACCGTGTGAGCGGCCTGCCGGTCGTCGACGGGGAGGGGTATCTCGTCGGCGTCATCAGCCAGACGGACCTGCTCCACGCCCGGACCACGAGGACCCTCTGGCAGGCGTGGCCCGGCCTGACGGTGCGTCATCTGATGACGGCGCCGGCGGTGACCGTGACCTCCGCGGTCAGCCTCGACGAGGCGGCCCGACTGATGGAGCGACGCCGGATCCATCGTCTCGTCGTCGTGGCCGAGGACGATGAGACGCCCATCGGCGTCCTGTCGGTCAGCGATCTCGTCCGAGCGATGGCCGACCGGGACGAGTCCTGAACCGTCTCGCGCCGGCCACGTCGCCAGCTTCCCGCCCGACCGAAGGGTCGCCTGTCTGGAGCCGCCCTAGACCGAGACGGTCGCGTTGGTCGCGGTCGGTCTGGTCGTGGTAGCCCCGAGCGCTCGGGCGATGTCGTCGGCCCAGGCGTCGATCGCCGGCCAGTCGCGGAAGTCGCCTTCCGCGACGAACCGCTTCGCGACGAAACGCTCCACGCTGCTGAGATGGGCCCCGTCGAGCGTGGCGCGATCGAGCGACCCGGCGAACGTCCGATGGCCCCGGGCGCCGACGATCCGTGCCAGCCCCGCGACCTCGTCCGACTCGACCGGCTCGTGGGTCGTGGCGGTCTTGCCGACCGGTCCGCTGCTGAACATCCAGACCGGACGCGCCGCCAGGCGCGCGTCATGGCTGCGCACGAACCGGCTGGCCTCCTTGAGCCAGTGGCCGGCGTACACGGCGCTGCCGACGATGACGGCGTCGTACGGGATGAGGTCGTCGACGGTCACGATGTCGCGCGCCGTCGCGGTGATCCCATCCGCCCCGATCCGCTCGGCGATCCGCTCGGCGATGGCCCGCGTGGACCCCAGCCGACTCGCGTAGGCGACCAACACGTTCATCGAGCGTCCCTCCTGTCACGTCGTTCCGTCGCTCCGGCCTGCCGCGCCCGTCGCAAGGCGTCGCTCGGGCGGATGGACACGGCCCACGTCCATCGAAGCGCTTCGACGACCGGCGCGACAGGGCCATCCGAACGGTCGGGCACGGGCCGCCTGGCACGGGACCCGGGACCGGGCACCCGACGCTGAGCGAGGCGCCGATCAATGGGCCGGATGGCCCGCAGGATCGTGACTTCCGAGACTGCCGACGGATCGTCGTCGGGTCGATCGTTGGAGTCGCACGACGGATCCTCCGATCACCGATCCAGCGAGGACTGAACGATGACTGACAAGGCAGGCGCTCCGGGGGCCGTTTGGTCATTCACCGAGCACGAGCATCGGGAGCTCACCCGCGGGATCAATCACATCCACGACGTCGCCTGCGGGATCGGCGACTGGGTCCCCGCGGACCTGTCGGTCCGGATCCTCGACGTCCTCGGCTGGCTGGATCGCGAGCTCGAGCCGCACATCGCCTGGGAAGAGTCGTGGCTGTACCCCGAGATCGACGCCCGAACGGGGACACCCTGGGCGACGCGCGCGGCGCGGTTCGACCACCAGCAGATCCGGGTCGTGGAGACCAGGCTGCGGACCGATCAGCGGCTCTTCCACGAGGATCCGACCCAGGAGCGGCTGCCCGAGCTGCGCTGTCACATGTTCTCGCTCGAGGCGCTCCTCCGGGCCCACATCGACCGAGAGGAACGCTTCCTGATCCCGCTCCTCGCCGACGACGCGTGGGTCGAGCCGGTCGCGGTCAAGACCACGATCATCGCAAGCTGACGACCGTCCTGGGCTCGGGTCGGCGGTCGCGCCGACATCGGCGCACCATCTGTCGATGAGCTCTCGCCTTCCCGCGCTCGGTCCCCGCGGAGAGGGCTGGGTCGCCGTCCAGTTCGTCTTGTTCGCGGTCATCGCGATCGCCGGGTTCCGCGAGGTCGCGGATCGCGGGTCCTGGCTCCCGTGGGGCCCGGCGGCTTCGCTCCTCGGGCTCTCGGCGATCTGCATCGGCGGATTCTTCGCGCTGCGGGGTGTCTGGGATCTGCGAGCCGCCCTGAGCCCGTTCCCGCGCCCGATCGACGGGTCGCCGCTCGTCGAAACGGGCGCCTACCGACTCATCCGACATCCGATCTACAGCGGACTCGTGCTGAGTGCGATCGGCTGGGGACTCGTCACCGGTTCGGTGATGGCGATCGTGACGGCGGGCGTCCTGTTCCTGCTGTTCGCCGGGAAGTCCCGGCGCGAGGAGGTTTGGCTGGCGGCGGCCCACCCCGGCTACGCCGACTACCAGCGACGGACGAAGCGACTCATCCCGTGGGTGTACTAGTCGCCGATCCAGTCGTGCATCCGGGCGATCCAGTCCTCGGTCACCGGCCGTTCGCTGGCGACCGTGTACCAGAGCCCGGCCCGTTCCACGTACGCCTTGAGGCTCCGCAGCGCCTCGCCGAGCTGGTCCCAGGTGACGCCCATCTCCGACGGCCGGTAGCGCACCCCGATCCGGTCGGCGACGGCCTTGATGACCTCGGGCTGATTGCCCTGCAGGTCGCTCATCAGCAGCACGCCGAGGGTGACGGGCTGGCCGTGCAGGAAGTGCTTCCCGGTCAGGTACTCCAGGTTGTAGAAGACGAAGTGCTCGGCGCCCTCGATATGGCGTGGGTTCCAGCCGGCGTTGTGGAACGATGATCCGCCCCAGCGGAGGGACTCGGCCAGGGCCCGGATCCCCGCGTCGGACACGGCGTGGATCTCGTCCGCGGCGTCGATCACTCGATCGAGGGCTACGCGGGCCTCGGCGACCAGCGCCTCGTCGTACGGCCAGCGTTCCTCGACGTTCCCGGTCTCCGCGGCCATCTTCCAGTCCCAATGCCCGGTCCAGTAGCACAGGATGTCGCCGACGCCCGAGCGGTTGAGGTCGGGCGGAGCGCTTCGGACGACGTCGAAGTCGACGTAGACGGCCTCAGGGACCGCGTAGGCGACGTAGCGGATGACGCCGTCGATCCGGACCGCCGCGCGCTGGCCCCAGGCCGCATTGACCGACATGGCGGTCGGCACCTGGAAGAGCGGCAGTCGTCGCTTCCAGGCGACGTACTTGGCGACGTCGAGCGCCTGCCCGCCGCCGAGCCCGATGACCGACTCGCACGCCGGGAGGCCGGCCACGATCCGCTCGAGGTCGGTGCGCTCGAGCGACGAGACGAAGAGGGGACCCACCAGGCCGTCGTCGAAGTCATCGGCGAAGCGCGGCCACAGGTCCTCCATCGTCACGACCAGGTACGGCCGATTGACGTACGTCTTGAACTCCGCGACCAGTCCTCGACCGTAGACCGTCTGGAACAGCTCAGGCATGTCGGATTCCTCGCTACCGTTCAGACTCGGCCAGCCTGGATCTGACGACCGCGGAACCTTCGATCCCTACGCTCGTCGCCGAGTGCGTCCAGTGCTCGATTGTCGCGGTTCTGGGGCCGGCTCGTCGTGCCTGTTGGTGGTCACGAGTAGTGGTCGGGGGCGTGCTTCAACTCCTCCCACACTTCGATGTCGTGTCCCGGGATGACGACGGCACCCTCGATCCGGCGGACATCGCGCAGGCGCTTGAACGAACGGAGCATCGCGCGCTGGTCCCAACATGTCGGGGCGAGCACGAGGTCATCCAGGTTCTCCCGCAAGTAGGCGGCATCCTGGGCGAGGACGACGGTCCCCGTATCAGGGAGGCGCAGGACGAGCGATTGCGAACCACGCGTATGGCCGGGAGTCTGGATGAGGGTGACGGACCGATCGCCGAAGACGTCGTAGTCGCCCTCGAGCTCCTCATACCGGACCGGGAGGTCGAAGTCCTCTCGGCAGTAGTTATCACGGGCGTAGATCTCGGGCCACATCGCGCCCTGCAGCTCGTCGAACTGCACGAGGAAGGTGGCGTCGGAGAAGAAACGATTGCCGCCCGCGTGGTCGTAGTGGAGGTGCGAGTTCGCCACGAGATCGATCTGTTCGGGCTTCAGCCCCACTTCCGCCAGCCGGTTCGGGGCAAGGTCCTCATCCAGGATGGTCGATCCGAAGTCGCGCATCGGCGGGTAGCGGAACGGCTCGGCGATCGCCGCGGGATTGGACCCGGTGTCGAACATCAGGCGCCCTGCTGGGTGCTCGATCAGGAAGTACTGGAACGGGATCTTCCGGCTGACCCCGAGGCCGCGGAAGAGCGTGAGCATGCTCTTGTCCGCGACCTCGTAGCCGCCGAAGAACGCGTATAGACGGATCTTCGGCAACGCTTCCATCATTCAGACCTCAGTCAGCGTCCTCCGGGATGAAGATCCGGCGTCCGCGGTCGAGGTCGTCGGGCCGGTTGGCACGCAGGTAGAAGACGAGACCGACACCGATCAGCATCCAGACGACCGCGATCGGCAGCGCATAGACGATCGGCTCAGCGGGCGCCGGGTTTACGAGCGACCAGAGCGCCGCGACGATGACGACCGCCGCGATCAGCGGGACGAGGATGTGGAGGATCACATTGAACTCGGACGGCTTCTCACGCCGATAGTAGACGGGCAGGGCGACCGCCGACATCAGGTACATGACCAGGACCGCGACCGTGTAGGTCGTGCCGAGGAGCGCGAATGCGTTGCCCGGCCCGAGCAGTGCGCCGAGCCCGAGGGCTAGCACGAGCGATAGCACGAACATGAAGTGGACGGCGTTGCTCGGCGTCCGATGGTCGGGGTGGACGTGAGCGAACGCGGATGGGATGACGCCGGCGCGACCCATCGCGAACAGGTTGCGCGTCGCGATCAGCATCCCGGCGAGCCCGCCCCCAAGCCCGCTGTTGAGGAAGGCGACCGCAAGGAGGATCCAGAGCGGGTCGGAGATCTGGCGGATGAGCGTGTCGAAGGGGTTGCCGTCAGCAGCCAGCTTGGCTCCGTCCCCGCCGAACCCGACGACACCCGCGTAGGCCGCGGCGGTGTAGACGGCTGCGAGGGCGAGCACCGCGAAGATGACCGCGCGTCCGACGTTGCGCCTCGGCTGATGGGCTTCCTCGGCGAGATCGGCGACGCCCTCGAAGCCGGCGAACGAGAGGAAGACGAAGACAAGGCTGGCAAGGATCGGCGAGAGTCCCTCCCCACCGAGGGTGAACGGGGTGACGGAGTTGTCGCCGCCTGCGCGGATGATCGTGACGAGGACGAGGGCGATGACGATGGTGAGCTCCACCGAACCGAGGATGACTCCGAGTCGCACGGACGCCCTGACGCCTGTGAACGCGGCCGCCCAGATGATCACCAGCAAGCCGACGACCCAGACGAACCAAGGGATCTCGAATCCGAGGATCCGGTTCGAGTAGTCGGGCAGCAGCGTCGCGAGGATCAGGGTCGGGATCGCCGGGAAGACCATCCCGTAGAGAAGCGCCACCCAGCCCGTGAAGAAGCCTGCCGACGGGCCGAGGCCGTGGCTCGTGTACGTGAAGTACGCGCCGGCGGCCGGGAGGTGTCGCGAGAACTGGGCAACGATGATCGCCACGCACAGGACGGCGACCGAGCCGATCAAGAACGCCAGGGGCAGCGCCGTGCCGGCCAGGGACGCTCCGTATGCGATATTCAGTGCGATCGTGATGGCGGGTCCCGCACCGATCAATCCGAGGAAGACGATCGACACCAAGCCGAGCGATCCCTGGGCCAGCCGCTCGTCGCCGCCGGCGCCGCCGCCGCCAGGTGTCACGGTGGATGTCATGCCGCACTCCTCCACAACTGCCGCTGCCGCCGGCGAACCGGACCGGCCGGTCGCGTCGTGCACATGAGAGGGACCCGTGATCGAGCGAGTCCGCGAGCTCGGGTCAGGACGACTCGCTCGGCGAACCTCGACGTGACCGGGAGGGCGTTGATCGGCATCACGGATCGCCCGGCAGTAAGGCCAGCACGGGTTCGATGCGAGCCGCCAGCGCGGGGAAGCGGGCACGGTACAGCTGTGGATCCCCCAGCCAGTCGAACGCGCTCGGGTCATCGACAAGGGCGCGGTAGAGGGGACCCTCGGACGCCCCCGACCAATCGCTCGCGTCCAGGCGGTGGAGCGGGGGAACACTGGTGTAGTAGGGGTTCGGCGATGCCGTTCCGTCGACACCGATGAACCAGGCGAGGCCTCGCGCCGCCGCGATGGTCGCGTACTCGCCAGCCGAGCGTCGGTCGATCACGTCACTGAAGACGAGTGGATCGCCGGCCAGCGAGATCGTGGCGTGGTGCAGGATCGGAGGCAGGACGATCCGTCCCCAGGACGGACGGTGACGAGCGACGCGAAGGTGGCGCGTGGTCCAGGCAGCAGGTCCTGGACGAGGAACCCCGCGGTCCCGGCGAGCACTTCGCAGACTTCGGGAAACCCACCGACGTGGACGTGGCCGAGCGACTGGGCCGCTCGCGCCCGATCGGTCGGTCGGCCAGCGCGGTGAGCTCGTACCGCACCGAAAGGGGACCGAGCCGGGGGAGGTCGGCCTCGGCGGCCACGCCGTTGTACGTCCAGTATTGGATCTGGTCGCCGCTCGCCGCGGTCGGATCCTCGGCGACGGGCGCGAGCTCGGACAGGCGCCGGACGGCGGTCTCCTCGACCGCAAGGATCCATCGAGGACCAACCCGTGGTCGACGATCCGGATGGGGAGTCCGGCGAGCCCGAGGAGGTCGTCCATCGCCCTCTCGTAAGATGTCAGACGTCCGTTGACAGTTGTCTACCATCCGGCGAGAGGGATGTCAACATCAGCGTTTCTTGACGCGGGGGTGTGCCCACCGTACGCTCTCGACGCAGTCGTCAGACGTCAGAGGAATAAGGCGTGCCGACCCGCGATCGACGATCGCTGCCGCTCCAGGTCCGCGACGAGATCCGCGAGATGATCGTCCAGGATGGCCTTCGGCGGGGCGACCAGCTGCCGAGCGAGGCGGAGCTTGCGACCCGGTTCGACGTCGCGCGAACGACGATCCGCGAAGCGCTCAAGCTGCTCGAACAGGACGGGCTGATCGGCGTCCGACATGGACGGGGTCGGTTCGTCCTGGCGGTACCTGGCGTCCAGACGCCGATCACCCGCCTGGAGAGCGTCACCGAGATGATGGCGCGTCTGGGCTACTCCGTCACGAACCGCGTCCTGTCGGTCAAGGAGATCCCGGCGTCCCTGGATGAGGCGTGGCCCTCGGTCTCGAACCGGGCACCCCGGTGATGGCTCGAGCGCTTGCGCCACCAGGACGACGAGCCGCTGGCATCTACTCGATCGACGTCGTACCGGGGAGCCTGATCGACGACCCTGCCTCGATCGTTGGTCGGGCTCGCTCAGGAGGTCCTCGATCTCGAGGGGTGGAGTTCGTCTCCGCTGCTGCCGGATCCACGCGGCGACCCTGCCGCCGGCGGCGCGCGTCGGGTCGGCGTCAACGTGCACGCGCCGTGGCTCCTGGCGGAGATGACCAGCTATACGGAGACAGGCCAGCCGGTGATCTACTCGCACGATTGGCACCGGGGCGACCTGTTCACCTTCCACGTCCTCCGTCGCCGGGCGGAATGAGGTGGCGACGTGCTGTCGGAGGTCGGTAGCGCATGCCGACGCAGCCAGGTCGGACCGTACCCGCACAGGCCGATTCTCCCGACATCCCCGCGGAGACCGTGATCCGCTGGCATGCCACCATCGCCGATGACCTGCGAGCCGCGTTCGAGGCGGTCCTTCCGTCGGGAAATACACGCTTGGTGCGCAGCGTCGAGCTTCGAGCGCGAGTTCGCGGCGTACAGCGACGCGGCCTACGGGATCGGGATCAGCAGTGGGACGGCGGCTCTGCACCTTGGTCTTCGCGCCCTCGGCGTCGGGCCGGGGGACGAGGTCATCACCGTCCCGAACACCTATGTGGCAACGGTCTTCGCGATCACCTACGTCGGTGCGACTCCGGTCTTCGTCGACGTCGATCCCATCACGGCGAACATGGACGCCCGCCGGGTGTCAGCCGCGATCACGGACCGGACGAAGGCCATCGTCCCGGTCCACATGTACGGCCAATGTGTCGACATCGACGCCATCCGCTCGGCGGCGCCCGGGATCGCGATCTGGAGGATGCGGCCCACGCACGGGGCGACGTACACGGGCGCAAGGCCGGCAGCCTCGGCGAGCTCGCGGAGTTCAGCTTCTACCCATCGAAGGTGCTCGGTGCGCTTGGCGATGGCGGGATGCTGACGACCAACAGTGCCGAGCTGGATGCGAAGGTCCGTCAGCTCCGCTACATGGGCCAGGCGGGGACCAAGCACGAACACCTGGTCCTGGGCTATCAGGAGCGCCTCGACGAGCTTCAGGCCGCGTTCCTTCGGGTGAAGCTCCATGGGCTCGAGGCTCAGATCCTAGGTCGGCGACGGGTCGCGGCCCGATACGGGGAATGGCTCGCGGGCACGCCCGTGGAGGCGCCTGCGCACGACGTGACGGGACGCCACGTCTACTACATGTATACCGTGCTCGCCCCGAAGCGCGAAGGGCTCCGAGCGTACCTCGACAGCCTCGGGATCCGGACCCAGCTCATCTACCCGAAGCTTGTCCCGGACCAGGGCGCCTACGCGACAAATCCATGGCGTGCGGCAGATGACCTCTCGGTCGCCCGATCCCTGGTGCCGAGCCTCCTCTGCCTGCCGATGTTCGCGGAACTGACCGATGAGGAGGTCGATCGCGTCGGACAGGCGGTGCGCGACTTCTACGGAGTCGCCTGAGGTGCGCTTCGTCGTCGTCGGCGGAAGTGGGTCGTCGACCCCTGAGCTGGTCGACGCACTCAACACGTGGCCGGGCGGCGTCGAGCGCCGGCCTCCCCTCACCGTGGTCCTCGTCGGCCGCTCGGCGGAGAAGCTCGCTGCGGTAGCAGCGGAGGGTCGCGCCCGACTGATGCCAGGCGGGCCGCCGGTCGCGATCGAGACCGAGCTGGACCACGACGTGCTCTACCGGGTGCCGACGTCGTGCAATCAGGTCCGGGGTGGCGGCCGCGCTGCCACCGAGGACGACCAGCCGCATGCCGTCAGTCCAGCCCGTAGAAGGCACGGATCGTGAGGCCGACGCGGTCGACCTCGGCGTCGGTCAGCTCGGCGAACATCGGCAGGCACAGGAGCGTCGGGACGAGCGACCTCGCGACATCGAGCCGGCCCGCCGTCCAAGCGTGGTCGCGATAGGCGCCCTGGTCGGGAACGAGCTTCGGGTAGATGAGCTGGGTGCCGATCCCACGCTCGGACAGGTAGGCGACGAGCTCCCCGCGGCGGGGCGCCTGGACCGTGTACATGTAGTAGGCGTGCCGGCCCGTGACGTCGTGGGCGGGCGGTCGCAGAGGCAACCCCTCGAGAAGCGTGCCGTAGCGGATCGCCACCCGTGCGCACGGGCGCGGCGATCGGGCAGGTCTGGGTCGAGGTGGCGGAGCTTCACCCGGAGGAACGCCGCCTGCAGCTCATCGAGGCGCTCGTGAACGGGACCGACGAGGTCCGTCCTTGGAACCGCGAACGATGGCCGCTCGTGCTTGGCGTCCGCGCGGCCGTGGTCGAGGTCCATGCCTCGCTCGCGACCTGGCGGCTCATCGCGCTCGACCCGCGGCCGCCGGCCCGCCGTCGCTGCTCGCGTCGAAGTCGAGACGCGAGACCCGACCGTGGATGCGCGCAGGGCGCGCCCAGCAGCTTGCTCGGGCAGCAACCGGAGATACGACCGAGCGGCCTCGCCGAGGCTGTGATCCGACGGGATCGGCGGCGCGAGGTCGGCACCGTGGGCGTGGGCGGCAGTCCTCATCGCGACTCGCCGCCTTCCCGTGACCGACTGGGGAGCTGGCGAGCGGCAGAGGATCGCGACGCCCCCGAACCGCGCGGACCGCGTCGATCTGATCTCGACCACGCTGTCCGTACATCGGCATGAGATCGGCGGATCCCTCGTCGGTGTCGGAGTCGGGACCCCCGGACCCGTCGATGCATCCGGGGCTTGATCGTCCACTCGCCCAACCAGGGCTGGCGCGACGTCGCGCTCGGGTCGCTGCTCGCACAGCGACTCGGCGTTGCCGTGAAGCTCGACGACGACGCCAACGTCGGGGCGCTTGGTGAGGCGGTCCTTGGTGCGGGTCGGGGAGAGGACCCCGTCGCCTACATCACGGTCAGCTCGGGCATCGGGCCGGGTCGAGGTTCGTGGGACCGTCATCCGGGGAGCGCACGGGGCTGCGGGAGAGGTCGGTCACCTCACACTCGACCCGAGCGGGCCGCGCTGCACCTGCGGCCGTCACGGTGCGTCGGGCATCGCGGGGGTAGGGCTCGATCGTCGAGCACGGGAGGCGTGACAGACGCGTCGGGACGGTGACGACCTCGTCACCCGGACCCACGCCGAGCGCGAGCAGGGCGATGGAGACCCGCTGTCCCGCTGCTGATGCCGATGCCGTGTCGTGCCCCGACGTAGGCGGCGAACTCCTCCTCGAAGGCCGCCAGCTGGCGGCCGAGCGTGTACTTGCCGACCGGCAGGACCTCCTCGAAGGCCGCTCGAAGCTCGTCCGCGATCGCCGCATGCTGGCGGACGAGGTCCTCGGCCGGAATGGGATCCGTCTCGACGGTTCGGTCGGTCATGCCCTCTCCCCGCTGTCGGCCAGCTCCAGGACGGCGGTCACGATGCTCTCCGCCCGAGTCGCCAGGTCGGTCTCGTCGATGATCGAGTAGGGGAGGCGCTGGTCGCTGACGAAGACCGGCAGTCCCGCCAGGGCCAGTTCGAGGACGGTCGGCTCGAGACCAAGCTCATCCGGTCGCCAGGCCACCTGGCTTCGCTCCAGGATCCGGACCGGCCGCTCGGGGTCGTGGCCCTGCGCGACGGCCATCGTGACCGTCCCGAGCCCGACCAGCTCCCCGTGGACGAACGAGCGGCCGGTCATCGCCTCAAGGCGGTAGGCGAGGTAGTGCTCCGAACCCTCTTCCGGCTGACTATGCCCCACGTCCAGGCAGAGGGCATTGACCTCCGCATAGCCGCGAACGATCGCCTCGACCGCGGCCGGGGAGACGTCGCCGATCTCGTCCGCCATGTCGTCGATGTGGTCGAGGACCGCTGCAGCCGTCGCCGCGATCTCCGGCCGATACGTCGACCGACCGGCGCGATCGCCGGCCTGCCAGTCCCAGAGCGCCGTGTGGATCGACAGCAGGTCGCCGACGCCGGCGCGGTTCAGCTTCGCGGGAGCGCGCCGGATCAGGTCGGCGTCGACGACGATGGCGTCGGCCACGACGAACCCTTGGTACTCGACCCCGCCGCCGGTCCGGACGGCGACGGTGTTGGTCACGCAGGCGTCGACGCTGACGATCGACGGCAGCAGGACGAGGGGCAGTTCCCTCTGCCACGCGACGTACTTGGCCGCATCGATCGCCGTGCCGCCGCCAAGGCCGACGATGACGTCGACGGGCGGCAGTCCCGCATCGAGGGCGGTCAGCGCCTCGTCGGACAGCGATGACACCGTCCGGGTGGCGGCCACGGTGTCGACCGAGCTGGCTCCGAGCTCGGCGAGCGGCTCCGGCTGGCAGATCAGCGCGACGCGTCCTTCGAGCGTCCGGATGGTCGCGCCGGCGCCACCCACGACGAACCGCAGGTTGGGCTCGCGGGCACGTTCTCGCAGGTTCGCGGCGGCGGTGGTCATCGGTGGTACGGCAGACCGCCACTCACGATCAGGTGGCTCCCGGTCACCTGGTCGGCCGCCGGCGAGACCAGGAAGAGGACGGCTCCGGCGATGTCGTCGGGTCGCTCCAGGCGGCCGAGGATCAGCCGCTCCCGGTACTCCTCCTTGACAGCGGCTGCCGGCATGCCGCGACGCGCTCCCTCGAGGTCCCACTCGGCCGCCATCATCTCGGTGTCCACGTCACCCGGGCCGACGGCGTTGACCGTCACCGACGGCGCGAACTCCTGGGCCGCCACCTGGGTCAGCCCGACGACCGCGAACTTGGCCGCACAGTACGGCCCGAAGAACTTGGTGGTGCAGTTGACCTGGGCGACGTACGAGCCGAGGTTGACCACCCGGCCCCAGCCTCGCTCCATCATCGCCGGGACGAGCCGGCGCATGGTCAGGAACGGTGCCTTGGCCATGATGTCGAGATGCTGATCCCAGTCGTCCTCGGTGCAGTCGACGATCGAGCGGTACAGCGAGATCCCGGCGTTGTTGACGAGGATGTCGATGCCGCCGAGGGCGGCCTCGGCCGCATCGCAGACCGCATGGACACCCGCCGTCCGCGACAGGTCGCCGACCGCCACGGCGCTCCGTCGGCCGAGGGCCGCGACGTCGGCGGCGGTCCGCGCTGCGGTCTCGGGATCCCGATCGTTGACGGCGACGTCGGCGCCGGCGGCGGCGAGCCGGAGGGCGATGCCCCGTCCGATCCCGCGGCCGGCTCCGGTGACGAGGGCGCGGCGGCCCTCGAGGTCGATGGTCTCGCTCATTTCACGGCTCCGAAGGTGAGGCCCTTGACCAGGTAACGCTGGGCAAGGGCGGCGAAGAAGATCATCGGGACGACCGCCAGGACGGCGGCGGCGGCCATCTCCTGCCACCGGATCGCGGCGTACCCGCGGAACCCGGCGACCGCGATCGGGACGGTCCGGCTCTGGTCGAAGGTCAGTGACAGGGCGATCGTCACCTCGTTCCACATGTTGATCCCGACCAGGACCGCGGTGGCAGCGAGCCCGGGCGCGGCCAGCGGGAGATAGATCCGGAGCAGGGACTGGAGCTCCGAGCAACCGTCCACCCGAGCCGCGTCGCCCAGGTCGGAGGGGACCTCCATGAAGAACGACTGGATCAGCCAGACCGCGAACGGGACGGCGAAGACCTGGTAGATGAGCGCCAGCCCGATCTGGGTGTCGTACAGGCCGATCGATTGGTACAGGACGTACATCGGGATGACGAACAGGAACTCCGGGATCGCATAGGCCAGGAGCAGCCAGATCTTGATCCAGCGGCCGGCCCGCACCCGGAAGCGGACCAGGGAGTATGCGGCCGGGGTGGCGACGACGATCGCGAAGGTCACGCCGAGGATGACCACCATGATGCTGTTGATGAACGCCTGACCGAACCCCGCCGTGCTCCAGATCGAGACGTACTTGCTGAAGTCGGGGATGTAGATGAGCGACGGCGGCGACGCGAACGCGTCGCGCGGGGGCTTGGTCGAGATGACGAACAGCCAGTACAGCGGGAACAGCGTGATCACGGTCGCACCGATCGCGATGGCGTACGCCGTGGCGTCGCCCAGCCGGCGCCGGGTGCGCCGGCTGGCCAGGGGATTGGTCACCTCTCAGCTCCAGCCGCGGTGCCGAAGCGCTGGTAGACCAGGACGATGGCCAGGACGATGACCGAGAAGATCACCATCATCGTCATCGACTGGCTCATGTTGAGCTGCTTGAAGGCGACCCGATAGGCCAGCACCTGGACCGACTCGGTCGTTCCGAGAGGACCACCACCGGTGGTCCCGAAGATGATCGCGAAGACCTTCAGGCAGTCGATCGTCCTGAACAGCAGGACGACGAGGATCACCGGCCGGAGCAGCGGCAAGGTGACGTACCACAGCCGCTGGAGCGTGCCCGCCCCGTCGACCTCGGCCGCCTCCAGGGGTTCCTGAGGCAGCGAGCCGAGGCCCGCCAGCAGGACGATGAACACGAAGGCGCTCTGCCACCACAGGTCGACGAGCACGATCGAGGCCATCGCCAGCCCCGGATCGCCGAAGAACCCGACCGGTGCGAAGCCGATCGCCTGGAGCACGTAGTTGAGGATCCCCAGGGTCGGGTCGAGCATGATCTTCCAGATCACCGAGACGATGATGCCCGAGACCATCAGCGGCACGAGCAGGAGCGTCCGGAAGACGCTGACGCCCCGATGGATCCGGTGGACGACGAGCGCCAGGCCCAGCCCGATCAGGAACTCGACTCCGACCGCCGAGATCGTGAAGACGAAGGTGTTGACCAGGGACGTCCTGAACCGCTCGTCGCCGGCCAGCGAGACGTAGTTATCGATCCCGACGAAGTTGAACCGCTGCCCCCAGTTCCAGTCGAACAGGCTCATATAGATCGAGTAGATCGTCGGGAACAGCGACGTGAGGCCCATGACGATCACGAGCGGGATGAGGAAGCGACCGCCCCGGTCGGTCCCGCCCGATCGGCTGCGGAGGGGGCGGGCGGTCATCCGGCCGCTCCCGGGCCGTCGAACGCCCCGCTCGCGTGGTGCGGAGCGGGGCGTTCGAGGCGCGGGTCGGACGTCGATGCGGCGACCGGCCGACCCGCCTCCATGACTACTTGTTGACGGCCTTGAGGAGAGCGTCGTTGGCCTTGGCGCACGCTGCGGTCGGGTCGGCGCCGTTCGCGATCTCCTGCATGCCGTTGACGATCGCCAGCGCGCCGTCCGTCCAACCCTCCTTGAAGACCACCGTGGTCCGGGACGTCTGCATCGCCTCGTTCACGGCCGACACGTACTCCGGGACCAGCTTCCCGGTGTAGGCCGGATCGCTGTACGAGGAGAGTCGCGGCGCTCCGCCGGTCGTCGCGCCGATCTTGGCCGTGTTGGCCTTGTTGGTCATCCATTGGGTGAAGTACCAGGCCGCGTCCTTGTTCGGGGCGTTCTTGGGGATCCCGAGGCCCCACAGCCAGTGGCCCGTGTATGAGGTGCCACCGGCCGTGGCCGGCGGCAGCGCCGAGTAGCCGACCTTGCCCGCGACCTGCGACTTGCTCGCATCCTCGTAGGCCGGGCCGAACAGGCTGGCATCGATGAAGAAGGCCGCCTTGCCCTGCGAGAACAGGCTGTTGGCATCCGACCAGTCGATCGAGAACTTGTTGGCGGGGCCGGTCGCGAGCAGGTTGGCGTAGTCGGTCATGCCCTTGCACACGTCCGGATCGGTCAGCCTCGGCTTGTCCCAGGCACCGTCGAACCAGAGCCCGTACGGCGGCGGAGCGGCCCGCACGCCGAAGCGGTTGAAGACCACGCCGGAGAACGTGTCCATGATCGTGTCCGACGGGATGCCGCGCATCAGCGCTCCGACCACGCCGTCCTTCGCCCCGTCCTTGGTGATCTTCTGAGCATCGGCGATGAGCTCATCCATGCGTCGTGGGCATGACCCCGCCGAGGTACTTCTGGACGAGGTCCTTGTTCGAGAACAGGATGTAGGTCTCGAACGAGATCGGGATCCCGTACAGCTGGGCCGAGGCGTCGCCGGGCGGGTAGGTGCCCGGATCGAGGAAGCCCTGCGGAAAGTCCTTGAGGTCGTAGTCCGCAGCGGTCTTGGTGGGGTCGTTGAGATACGGGGTGAGCGGCTCGATCAGCCCCGCACTGAACTGCGAGAAGCCGGTCGAGTCCATCGGCAGGAAGTAGACGTCGGCGGTCGCGGGGCTGGCCCGCAGGACCTGCTCCATCTTGTCGAAGTAGAGGTCCTCCGAGAACGGCTGGAGGTTGACCTTGATCCCCGTCTCCTGGGTGAACTCGTCGATGAGCGGCTTCATCCCGTCGGTCCACGGGTGCTCGTTGGCCAGGAACGTGATCTCGGTCCCGGCGTACTTCTTCCAGTCGAAGGCCGCCGCCGACGGCGCGGCGCTCTGCCCGGTCGAGGCGGCCGCCGATGGGACCGACGTCGGTGCGGTGGTTGGGGCGGTTGTCGGGGCCGTGGTCGCGCCCTGACCGGCGCAGGCGCCGGCGGCGATCGCGACCGCCGCCCCGAGGGTCAGGAGCCGACCTGGTCTGGTGAGCCTCATCCGAACTCCTCCTCGTTCGTGGCCCGGGTGCCCGCGGCACGACCGGACCGTTGGTCCGGAACGGTACCGGCCCATTATGGCCGTCGTCCCTCACCGGGTCCCCGAGGACGAGCACGACCTTGACGAGGAGGTGCGCCCGGAACTCGACGACTTCGGCTCAGTGTGATGATAACATCAGCGCGACGGCCGTCGACGTGCAGGCGGCGGCACCGGATGCTCCTTGAACAGGCCTGGGCCCGAGCCGATCCCGGAGTAACGTTCAACGTGGAACGAAATGTCTGATCCGACCCTGGCGGTCCTGCAGGTGCTTGGCGAGCGAACCCGCGCATCGCGGACCGAGCTCGTCGCGGCGACCGGACTGTCGGCGGCGACCGTCAGCCGGGCGGTCGGTCGGCTGCGCCGCGACGGCGTCGTCCGCGAAGGACCGCTCGTCCCGACGGGCGTCGGTCGACCACCGCGAGTCGTCGAGCTCGACGATCGGATGGTCGGCGTGGTGGGGATCGATGCCGGCAGCCGGACGCTCAGAGCGGCGACCGGGGACCTGGCCGGGTCGATCAGGATGCGGGCGGCTCGACCGGTTCGGGACCCCGACGACCGCGACGCCCTGGTGGACGACCTGGTCGCCCTGGTCGCGCGACGTCAGCGAGGCATCGCCGCCCGGCGCCATCCGGGCGCTGGTGGCCGGGTGTCTCGGGGATCGTCGATCACCCGTCCGGTCGGGTCCTGCTGTCGCCGGACCTGCCGGGCCTGACCGGGCTCGCCCTGGCGACGGCGCTCGAGGATCGCCTCGGGATCCCCGTGGCCATCGACAACGACGACCTGCTGGCTGCCATCGGCGAGGCGTCGGCGGGGGCTGCCGTGGGCTGTCGCGACGTCGTCTTCCTGGCCCTCGGGTACGGCCTCGGGGCCGGGGTCATCGTCGACGGACGGCCCGTGCGCGGCGCGACCAACGCGGCCGGGGCGATCGGGTTCATGGCGCCCGGGCGACTCGACCGGCGAGCCAGCGGACGGGCGATCCCGATCCGCTACCGCGACGCGGCGGCCCGGACGGGAGCGACGGCCGAGTCGTCGGTCACCGACGCCCGCGAGGTGTTCGAGCGGGCCGCCGCAGGCGACCCGATCGCGATCGCCGTCGTGGCCGACGTGCTGACGGACCTCGGCGACCTGATCGTCGATGTCGGTGCCCTGCTGGATCCCGAGGTGATCGTGGTCGGCGGTGGCCTGATCGATGCCGGGCCGGCGGTCTTCGCCCCGCTCGATGCGCGACTCCGGGCCGCGCTGCCGTATCCGCCGCGGATCGTGCCGTCCGCGCTCCACGACGCCGCCGTCCTGCACGGCGCCGTCTCCATGGCGGTCGCCCTGGCCCGTCGCCGGCTGGCCGGCCTCGACCCATTCGTCCGTTCGGATCCGGATCGTCCGGCGCTCACCCTGGCCTGACAGGACACTCGAGGAGGTTCACCGATGCCGTACTCCACAACTCGCTCCGAGGCCGCCTACCTGGCCGCGCAGGAAGTCATCGCCGGTGGCGTCAACAGCGGCGCCCGCGGCCCGGGCGCCGGCTGGGTGCCCGGACCGCCGGTCGCCGCCCGCGGGGCCGGATCGCACCTCTGGGACATCGATGGGAACGAGTACCTCGACTACCTGCTGGCGCTCGGGCCGATGATCCACGGCCACGCCCATCCCGAGATCACCGAGCGGGTCACGCGGGCGATCCACGAGATCGGCACGATGTTCGCGCTGCCCTACGAGCTGGAGGCCGAGGCCGCCCGCAAGATCGTCGCGGCGGTCCCGTCCGTCGAGCTCGTCCGCTTCGGGAACTCGGGGACCGAGGTCGTCCTCCATGCGACCCGCCTCGCCCGCGCGTTCACCGGGCGGGATGTCGTCGTGCGTTTCGAGGGCCAGTACCACGGCTGGGCCGACCAGCTCGAGTGGAGCCACCACCCCGACCTGGCGCTCGCCGGGCCGCGCGAGCACCCGCGGGCCCTGCCCGGGCACGCCGGGCATCCCCGAGGTCATCGGGCAGACCCTGGCGGTCCTGCCCTGGAACGACCAGTCCGCCGTCGAACGCCTGGTGGCTGAGCGCGGCGACGAGATCGCGGCCATCCTGACCGAGCCGATCATGGGCAACACCGGGGTGATCCCCCCGCAGCCGGGCTACCTCGCGTTCCTGCGTGAGATCACGGCGGCCCACGGGATCGTCCTCATCTTCGACGAGGTGATCACCGGGTTCCGGGTCGCACTCGGCGGCGCCCAGGCGCTGTACGGCGTCACCCCGGACCTGACCACGATGGCCAAGGCCCTCGGCGGAGGGTTCCCGGTCGCCGCCCTCGGCGGGCGGCGCGACATCATGGACCAGGTCTCGGATGGCGCGGTCCTCCATGCCGGCACGTACAACGCGAACGCGGTGGCCGTCGCCGCCGCCAGCGCATCGCTCGACGTGCTCTCGCGTCCCGGGACCCACGAGCGACTGTTCGACCTGTCCGGCCGCCTGATGTTCGGCATCGCCGGGATCTTCGAGCGGGCCGGCGTGCCCGTCCAGGTCCAGGGCGTCGGTCCGATGTTCCAGTTCTGGTTCAGCAAGACCCCCGTCGTCGACTACCGCGACGCGGCCGTCCACCTGAACTCCCCGAAGTACGCCGCGCTCGCCCTGGAGCTCCACCGACGCGGCGTCATGGTCCATCCAAGCAACATCGAGCTGTGGTTCGTCTCGACCGTGCACACGGCGGACGACATCGACACCACCCTGTCGGCCTTCGAGGACGCGGTCAAGGCGACCGCCCGGTCCCTCGTCTGACCACCGATCAGAGCGGAGGACCCGACATGCCGATCGATCGCGCGGAGCTCGAGACGCTCCTGGCCCAGCTCATCCGGATCGACTCGCGGAACCCGTGGCTGATCCCGGGAACGCCGGGTGAGGCCGCGATCGCGGCCTACCTTGTCGAACGCCTGCGCGCCCTCCCGGTCGAGGTCGCGGTCGACGATGTCGCGCCGGGTCGGCCCAACGTCGTGGCGCGTCTGCGCGGGACGGGCGGCGGCCCGACGCTCTGTCTCAATGCTCACATCGATACGGTCGGCGACGCGAGCTGGCCGGACCGCTCGATGGTCCCCGTGGTCGACGACGATCGGATGACCGGACTCGGGGCCGCCGACGACAAGGGCCATGCGGCGATCGAGCTCCTGGTCCTCGAGTCGCTCGCGCGATCCGACCGGCCGCTCCGGGGCGACGTCGTCGCGGCGTTCACGATGGACGAGGAGGCGACCTCGACCGGGACGTCGGATCTCCTCGTCCGTCACCAGATGGACGCGGCCATCGTGATCGAGCCGTTCGGGCTGGGGCGGGCGACGGTGACCCACCAGGGATTCGGCTGGCTCGACATCGTCGTCCACGGCCGCGCCGCCCACGGATCGGCGCCCGATGTGGGGATCGACGCGATCGGTCACGCGGCCGCTGTCCTGGAGCGCCTCGACGTCCTCGGCGCGCGCTGGGCCGCCGAGCCGCACCCGCTGAACGGGGCGACGGTCTATCACGCCAGCACCATCGTCGGGGGCAGCGACTACGCGACCTATCCCGCGAGCTGTCGGATCGGGATCGAGATCGGGACGCAGCCGGGCGAGACGATCGCCGATCGAGTGGCGGACATCGAGGCCATCTTCGAGGCCATCCGGGCCGAGCGCCCGGACTTCGCCGCCGAGGTCGAGGTCAAGCTTCACCGCGACCCGTTCGAGGCTCGCGGCCACGAGCGCCTGTGGGCCGCGCTCGCCAAGGCGACCCGGACCGTGACCGGGGGTGAGCTGGTCGCGGCCGGCGAGAACGCCTGGATGGACGCGGCGTTGATGCAGGGCGCGGGGATCCCGACGCTCTCGGTCGGCGCGTCGGGCGACCACTTCCACGCCCCGGATGAATGGGTGTCGCTACCCGAGCTGGTCGCCGTCGGTGAGATCCTGGAGGGCGCGATCCGCGACTTCTGCGGCTGATCCCTTGGTCGGGACTTCTGGCCCTAGCGCCGGCGATCGACCGCGCGCACCGTTGGGACGGACCCACAGATCCGTGACCCGACGAGGAGACCACGACCATGTCCGGCTACAGCGTGAACATCGAGGCCGCCACCCTGGCCAACCCCAACTTCCGGACGGTGCTGTACACCGCCCCGCACAGCCAGCTGGTCGTGATGACCATCGTCCCCGGCGGGGAGATCGGACTCGAGCATCACGAGGGTCGAGACCAGTTCATCCGGATCGAAGCGGGCGAGGGGGTGGCCATCCTCGACGGGGAGCGCCATCCACTCACCGACGGCACGGCCGTCGTCGTCCCGGCGGGTACCGAGCACAACGTGATCAACACGTCGGCGACCGAGGAGCTTCGCCTCTACACCGTCTACTCCCCGGCCGAGCACGCTCCCGGCACGATCCACCGGACGAAGGCCGACGCGGACGCCGCGGAGCTCGCCCACCACGGTTGAGGTGACGCGGGCCGGGTCGTGACGTCCGGATCGACACGATGAGCTCGACGTAGCCAGGAGCGACGACCATGACCGGAACGGAGACGGAAACCCCGGTTCGAGACGTCACGGCGGCCACGCTCGCTGTGGTCCAGGCGGCGTACCGGGCCTTCGCGGGCCGCGACATCGAGTCGTTGCTGGCGCTGCTCGCGGCCGACGTCGAGTGGGGTGAGCCCGACAACCCGGCGATCCCGTCCTCGGGGACGAGGCACGGGGTCGACGGGGTCCGCGAGTGGTTGCGCGTCGGCAGCGGGACCGAGGAGATCCTGGCGTTCGAACCGCGTCGGTTCATCGCCCAGGACGACGCGGTGGCGGTGATCGGCCGGACGACGGTCCGCGCTCGGCCGACCGGTCGGACCTACGAAACGGACTTCGTCCATCTCGTCGTGGTCCGGGACGGGAGGATCCGCCGGTTCCAGGAGTTCTTCGACACGGCCGCAGCGGCCGACGCGTTCCGCCCGTAGCGACGCGCGTCCCGGCCGTAGCGAAGGGTTCCCCGCCCGAGGCGGCCGGCGTCAGCCGGGCCGGGCGTCAGCCGGGCCCGGCGATCCGGTCAGTCGCGCCGCTGCGTCGGCGCCGTCGCGGTGAGCTCCCCGGGGGCGACCCATGAACGGATCGTCTGGAGGTAGTTGGCGCGCTCGAACGCCGACGGGTCGTCGGCCGTCGCCTGGCTGGCGCTGCCCTTGAGCTGCTCGACCGACACGTATTCGTGGTCGGTCATCCAGGCCCGGAGCTCCGCCTCGACGTTGGCGACATGCTCCGGACCGTGGCGGAGCACGGCCGACGTCATCATCGTCACGTCCGCACCGACCATCAGCGCCTTGACCACGTCGTTCCCGGACCGGATCCCTGACGTCGCGGCGAGCGACACGGCCGCACCTAGCTGGGGGCGCAGGATGCCGATCCAGCGCACCGGGAGGCGGACCTCGGCGGCCTCGCTCAGCTCCAGCCGCGGCACGACCTCGAGCGTGTCGAGGTCGAGGTCCGGCTGGTAGAAGCGGTTGAACAGGACCAGACCGTCCGCACCGGCCGCGACGACCGCGGCGGCGAAGTGGGCGAGTGACGAGTAGAACGGGCTGAGCTTGATCGCGAGCGGGATGGTGACCACGGCGCGGACGGCGGCGATCAGCTCGAGGTCGTGGGCGTCGACCTGGGCGCCGGTCCGCCGAGGGTCGGCCGCGACGCGATAGAGATTCAGTTCGAGCGCGTCGGCCCCGGCTTCCTGGATCCGTCGCGCGTAGGGCACCCAGCCGAGCGTGGTGCTCGCGTTGAGGCTGGCGATGATCGGCACACCGACGGCGGTCTTGACCCGTTCGAGCGAGGCGAGGTAGCGGTCGGCCGCGCCGACGTAGGTCCCCATCGCCGGGAAGTAGTCGAGCGCCTCGGCGAAGTGCTCGGTGCCCTGCTCGAGCGAGCGGTTGAGCTCGATCTCCTCGGCGAGGATCTCCTCCTCGAACAACGACGGCAGGACGATCGCCCCGACGCCGGCGCGCTCGAGGCGCCCGGCCATCGCCGGCTCCCCGTTCTGTGGCGCCGCCGAGGCGACGATCGGGGAGCGGAGCTCGAGGCCCAGGTAGCGGGTGCGCAGGTCGACGGTCATCCCGGATCCCCCTCGGTGTCGGCGCCCGCGCCGATGACGCCGACCGGCTCGAGCGCGATGTCGCGGTCCGGTCGATGGACGTGCGGGACCGTCCGTTCGATGCCTGCCAGCTGGGCGTAGTAGTGCCAGCGTTCGTCGGCGTCGTCCTGGGACAATGCCGCCAGCTCGGCCGCGCGCTCGGGGTCCGTCCGCTGGAGGATCGCGAAGCGGGTCTCGGTCGCGACGAACTCGGCGACCGGGATCGACGGGGCGGTGGAGTCGAGCTTGAACGGCCGGCCTCCCTCGACCTCCGACGGGTGGAACCGGTAGAGCGGCCAGTAGCCACTCTTGACGGCGTCCTTCTGGTGGCTCATCGACTTGCTCATGTCGATGCCGTGGGCGATGCAGGTGCTGTAGGCCACGACCAGCGACGGGCCCGGCCAGGCGTCGGCCTCGAGCAGGGCCTTGGTCGTCTGCAGGTCGTTCGCGCCCATCGCCACCTGGGCGACGTAGACGTTGCCGTACGACCGGGCGATGGCGCCCAGGTCCTTCTTGGCGGTGCCCTTGCCGGCCGCCGCGAACTTGGCCACGGCGCCCCGTGGGGTCGCCTTCGACGACTGGCCCCCGGTGTTCGAGTAGACCTCGGTGTCGAGGACGAGGATGTTGACGTTCCGTCCCGAGCTGAGGACCTGGTCCACGCCGCCGAACCCGATGTCGTAGGCCCAGCCGTCGCCGCCGATGATCCAGATGCCCTTGCGGACGAGATCGCCGGCGAGGGCCAGCAGGTGTCGTGCATCCGAGCTCGACGGGCCGCCGAGGCGGGTGAGCGCCTCGCGGAGCTGCCCGACCCGCTCGCGCTGGAGGGTGATCCCGGGTTCGCCGTCCTGCTCGGCATCGAGGATCCCGCGGACGAGCTCGGTCCCGAGGTCCGGCTCGAGCCGGGCGAGCAGGCGTCGGGCCTGGTCGGTCTGGGCGTCGAGGGCGAGACGCATGCCGAGGCCGAACTCGGCGTTGTCCTCGAACAGCGAGTTGGCCCAGGCCGGGCCCCGCCCGGCGGCATCCACCGTCCACGGGGTGGTCGGCAGGTTGGCGCCGTAGATCGACGAGCAACCCGTCGCATTGGCCACGATCATCCGGTCCCCGAAGAGCTGGCTCACGAGCCGGAGGTAGGGGGTCTCGCCGCACCCACCGCAGGCGCCCGAGAACTCGAACAGGGGCTCGAGGACCTGGCTGCCCTTGATCGTGTCGTGCGGGATCAGGCTCCGATCGAGCTGTGGGATCGACTGGAAGAAGTCCCACCGGGGCCGCTCGACGTCGCGATGGTCGGCGACCGGCGCCATGTTGATGGCCTTGTGGCTCGTATCGGTCTTGCTCTTGGCGGGACACACGTCGACGCACACGCCGCAGCCGGTGCAGTCGTCCGGGGCGACCTGGATCGTGAGTCGATGGTCGAGCAGATCCCGCGAGCGGAACTCCTTGTGGAGGAAGTCCGCGGGCGCCGTCTCCACGGCCGTGGCCGGGAAGACCTTCATCCGGATCGTCGCGTGCGGGCAGACCATCGCGCACTTGCCGCAGTCGATGCAGATCGCCGGATCCCAGATCGGGATCATCTGGGCGATCGCCCGCTTCTCGTACTTCGTGGTCCCGGACGGGAACGTGCCGTCGACCGGGAGGGCGCTGACCGGCAGCAGGTCCCCGTCGCCGGCGATCAGCCGGGAGGTGACCCGCGCGACGAAGTCGGGAAGGTCGTCGGGGATCGGCGGGGTGGTCGCGCGGTCGTTCGTGACGCCGCCCGGGGTGACGTGGCCCAGGCGCTCGAGCGAGCGGTCGATCGCCGCGAAGTTGCGCTCGACGACGGCGGTGCCGCGCTTGAGATACGTCGCCTCGACGAAGCCCTTGATCCGGGTGATGGCCTCGTCCGGCGGCAGGATCCCGGCCAGCTGGAAGAAGCACGGCTGCATGACGGTGTTGATCCGGCTGCCCATGCCCGCCTCGTCGGCCACGGCCAGGGCGTCGATCACCCAGAAGTCGATCTCCTTGTCGATGAGCAGGCGCTGGACGCCGCCGGGCAGGTGGTCCCAGACCTCATCCGGCCCGTACGGGGCGTTGAGCAGGAAGGTCGCCCCATGCTTGGCGGTCTCGAGGACCTTCGTCCGGCCGAGCAGGCCGAACTGGTGGCAGGCGACGAAGTCCGCCTCGTCGACCAGGTAGGTCGAGCGGATCGGCTCCGGCCCGAAGCGCAGGTGCGACACGGTGACCGACCCCGACTTCTTGGAGTCGTACACGAAGTACCCCTGGGCGAACAGGTCGGTGCTCTCGCCGATGATCTTGACCGATGCCTTGTTCGCCCCGACCGTGCCGTCGGAGCCGAGGCCGAAGAACACCGCCTGGACCTCGCCGGACGGACGGGGGACCCGGAACCCGGCATCGATCGGCAGGCTGAGGTGGGTCACGTCGTCGTAGATCCCGACCGTGAAGTGGCGCTTCGGCCGGGCCGCACCCAGCTCGTCGAAGACCGGCTTGATCATCGACGGCGTCATCTCCTTGGAGGACAGCCCATACCGGCCGCCGATCACTCGCGGGATCGCCGCGAACGGCGGTGCGTCGCTGTCCATCGCCTCGCTGAGGGCGGCGACGACGCCGAGGTAGAGCGGCTCGCCGACCGCACCGGGCTCCTTCGTCCGATCGAGGACCGCGATCGCTCGGACCGACCGCGGCAGGGCCGCCACGATCTGCTCGGCGGGGAACGGCTGGAAGAGCCGCACCCGGAGCATCCCGACCTTCTCGCCCGCGGCGACCAGCGTGTCGACGGTCTCCTCGACCGCCCCGGTCGCCGAGCCCATCACGATGATCACGCGCTCGGCATCGTCGGCTCCGTGGTAGTCGACCAGCCCGTACCGCCGGCCCGTCCGTGCGGCCAGCTCGTCCATGACCTCCTGGACGATCCCGGGGACGGCCAGGTGGTAGGGGTTCGACGCCTCGCGCGCCTGGAAGAACACGTCCGGGTTCTGCGCGGTGCCGCGCACGACGGGCGCGTCCGGGGTCAGCCCGCGGGCACGGAAGGCGAGGACGTCGTCGTCGCGGATGAGGGCCCGGATGTCGGCCTCGTCGAGGACGGCGATCTTGTCGACCTCGTGCGAGGTGCGGAAGCCGTCGAAGAAGTGGATGAACGGGATCCGGGCGCGGAGCGTTGCCGCATGGGCCACCAGCGCGAGATCGTGCGCCTCCTGGACCGAGCCGGACGCGAGCATCGCCCATCCCGTGGTCCGCGCGTGCATCACGTCGCTGTGGTCGCCGAAGATCGACAGGGCGTGGGTGGCCACGGTCCGAGCGGCGACGTGGATCACCGTCGGGGTGAGCTCGCCGCAGATCTTGAACATGTTCGGGACCATCAGCAGGAGTCCCTGCGATGCCGTGAACGTGGTCCCGAGGGCGCCCTTCTGGAGCGCTCCGTGCAGCGCCCCGGCCGCGCCGGCCTCGGACTGCATCTCGACCACGTCCGGGACCTTGCCCCACAGGTTCGGTCGACCGGCCGCGGCCCAGTCGTCGCAATGCTCGGCCATCCCGGAGGCCGGGGTGATCGGATAGATCGAGATCACCTCACTGGCCGCGTAGGCCACCCGGGCGGTCGCCTCGTTGCCGTCCAGGCACTCGTATCGCTGGTCCACGTTCGGCGACTCCCTTCAAGGATCCTCGTCGGCGGCGTGTCGTGAACACCCCGGATCGGCGCGGGAGGCGCGCCCGGAGCGTCGACCATCCGCCGTGATGATCCTGACCTCTCGATGGTCGACGTTCGACCGCTGCCCTCGAGAGGGCCGCACCGCCCGATACGGCGGTCCGGAGGTCACAAGTCGTCGACCCGCAGCCCGGCGGATCGGAATCGTCCCGGCGTCGTCCCGAGGAACCGCTTGAACCGGCGCGACAGGTGGGCCTGGTCGCAGAAGCCGACCTCGGCCGCGACGTCGGCCAGGGGCTGCCCACCGAGGATGCGGTCGCGGGCGACCTCCAGGCGTCGTCCGAGGACATAGGCGTGTGGCGGGATGCCGAAGACCGTCGAGAACGACCGGGCCAGCTGGGTCGGTGTCGCGCCGATGGAGACCGCCGCTGCGGCGATGGTCGGCTGCCCGAACAGATGCGCGTCGAGGAAGGCCCGCAGCTGCTCGGCCTGGGCGCCGGGCGCGGCGGTCGCGGGCTCGGGCACGGACCCTCCAAGCGAGGTCGCGATCCGCTCGGCGATCGACGCGAGACGCACCTCGGCCTCGAGCGCATCGTCGACGCAGGCCAGGGCATCGTGGAGCGCCGAGACCCGATCACGCAGCCCATCGTCGGGGACGATCGGCCGATCGACGGCCGGACCGATGAGCTCCTCGCGAAGGACGCTCGTCTCCAGGTACAGGACTCGCTTCCGGAACCCCGCGTCGGTCGCCGGCCGGCCGTCGTGCACGACATGCGGAGGCAGGACGGTCACCATCGCCGGTCCGGCACCGAAGGGTCGGCCGTGGAGGTCGTAGCGGATCGCTCCGTCGTCGACGATGAACAGCGTCCAGACGTCGTGCGTGTGCGGCGGATAGGCGTGCTCGGTGAACCTTGCGTGGAAGACCTCGCGGATGCCGGCGACGGGCGGCTTCCACGCGCGGATCGCCGACGGACTGCCATGGACGGCCATCGCAGGATCGTACAAGACCGAGCGCGGACCGCCCGCCTAGCGTGCCGATGTGGAGACGCTGCTGGCCCTGGTCGGCTTCGCATTCGTGAGCTCGGTCACGCCGGGGCCGAACAACGTGCTGCTGTGGGCGTCGGGCGCCTCGTTCGGGTTCCGGGCGACCGTGCGGCATGTCCTCGGGACGGCGCTCGGGATCGGTGCGATGGCCCTCGTGGTCGGCGCGGGCGTGGGGACCCTGTTCACCGCCGTCCCGGAGGTCGGGTTCGTCATGAAGCTCGGCGCGTCCGCGTACCTGCTCTACCTCGCCTACCGGGTCGCGGGCGCCCGGGCGCTCGAGCGGGGCGAGCTCGCCCGTCCGCTCGGGGTGGTCCAGGCGGCGGGCTTCCAGGCGGTCAATCCGAAGGCCTGGATCTTCGCCCTCGGCGCGGTCACGACCTTCCGGCCCGCCGGCTATCCGGCGATCGTCGGCAGCCTCCTCGTCGCCCTGACGATGGTCGCCGTGGTCGTCCCGACGGCCGCCCTGTGGTCGAGCGCCGGCGGTGCTCTCAGCCGCCTGATCACGGGCGATCGGACCCGCCGAGCCGTGGGCCTCGTCCTCGCGGTGCTGCTCGCCGGGACCGTCGTCTACGTCTGGGTGTGAACGGCGATGGCCGTCCGCCCCGAGTCGTCAGTCGAGGATCGCGAACGCCCGGACGGGGAAGGTGCCCATGCCGCGGATCCGGGGCGGGACCGCGAAGAACCGCCAGCCGGTGGCGGGCAGTCGGTCGAGCCCGGTCAGATGCTCGACGAGTGGGATGCCGGCACGGAGGATCGCGGTGTGGGCCGGCCGAGCCGGATCCGACAGCGAGTCGATGTTGAGCGAGTCGATCCCGATCAGCGCGGCCCCGGCGTCGATCAGCCGGCCGGCCGCTGCCGCCGTAAGGAACGGGTTGTCGCTGAGGTAGTCGGGCGTCCCCCAGAGCGAATCCCAACCGGTCCCGATGAGGACGGCTCGCCCGCGAACGTCGACGCCGTCGAACGCCTCGGGCCCGATGCCGCGTTCGCGTCCAGCGCGGCAGTCCACGCGGACCCCTTCGAGATCGACGACGCGCTCGAGCGGCAGGTCGGCCAGGTCCGGTCCGCCGGGGAAGCGGTGCGCCGGCGTGTCGAGGTAGGTCCCCGTGTTGGCGACGAGGTCGATCCGGCCGATCTCGAACGTCGTGCCCGGCGCATAGCGGGCGGTCGAGGCCTCGTGGCTCAGGAAGACCGAGATCGCCGGGGGCGGGATGCCGGGGTGGGTCGTCATCCCGTCGACGATCTCATGGCTCAGGTCGACGATCCGGTGCATCTCCGGATGATACGGGCGCTTGGACGTCGACAGCGGTCGTCACGAACGGGCCGATCGGTGTCATCCTCTGTCCCGATGGAGACGGAGTCGAGGCAGCCACCAGGTGTCGATCCGGTCCGGGCCGGTCCGCGGTGAAGCCGCTTCGCCCCCCGTTCGACCGGATCGTGGCGGGTCAGCCGGCATCGATCGCGCTGGCCGGACCGGCCCTCCTCGGCGCCCGCCTCCTGACCAAGGATCTCGCCTTCTCGGAGGACGAACGGCGGGACTTCCACCTTCAGGGCCTGCTGCCGGACCGGATCCTCACCCTCGACGAGCAGGTCGAGCTCGAGCTCGAGCACCTGCGGCGGAAGGACGACGCGCTGGAGCGCTACATCGGGCTCGCGGCGCTCCAGGACCGCAACGCCACCCTGTTCTACCGGCTTCTCGCCGAGCACCTCGACGAGTTCCTGCCCATCGTCTACACGCCGACGGTGGGCCAGGCCTGCATCGAGTTCAGCCACATCATCCGACGGACCCACGGGACGTGGATCACCCCGGGCGACCTCGACCGGATCCCCGCGATCCTGCGTCAGGGTCCGTTCGAGGACGTCCGTCTGATCGTCGTCACCGACAACGAACGGATCCTCGGGCTCGGCGACCAGGGTGCGGGTGGGATGGCCATCCCGATCGGGAAGCTCGCCCTGTACACCGCCGCCGGCGGCATCCACCCATCGCTCACCCTTCCCGTGTCGCTCGACGTCGGGACCGACAACCCGACGCTGCTGGCCGACCCGCTGTACCTGGGTCACCGTGCTCCCCGCCTCCGGGGCGACGCGTACGACGCCGTCGTCGAGGCGTTCGTCCGCGGGGTCGAGGAGGTCTGGCCCGGTTGCGTGATCCAATTCGAGGACTTCAAGCAGCGGAACGCGCTGCGCCTGCTCGACCGCTACCAGGCCCGGGTCCCGTCCTTCAACGACGACATCGAGGGCACGGCGGCGGTCGTGGTGGCCGGGGTCCTGGCGGGGGTCCGGGCGACCGGTCGGTCGCTCGCCGACGCCCGGATCATGCTGGTCGGCGCTGGTGCGGCCGGGATCGGGATCGGCCGCTTGCTCCGCCTGGCGATGCTCGAGGTCGGGATGACCGAATGGGATCGGCGCGCCGCGATCACGCTGGTCGACAGCGCCGGGCTGGTCCATGAGGGCCGGGCGGACCTCGATCCAACCAAGTCGGACCTCGCGGTGTCGACCGTGGCCGGCGGGACGCCCGACCTGCTCGAGGCGATCGCGCTGCGCCGCCCGACCGTCCTCGTCGGGACGACAGGGGTGGGCGCCACGTTCGGCCGGCAGGTCATCCAGGCGATGGACGCGCTCGTCCCCGCCGATGACCGGCCCATCGTGCTGCCGCTCTCGAACCCGACGTCGGCCGCCGAGGCGACGCCGGACGACGTGATCCGGTGGACCGACGGACGTGCCCTGGTCGCGACCGGTTCGCCGTTCGCGCCGGTGACCCACCGCGGGCGACGGCACGAGATCGGCCAGGCCAACAACGTGTTCGTCTTCCCGGGGATCGGGCTCGGCGCGGTGGTGGCCGAGGCTCGCGTCCTGACGGATGCGATGTTCCTGCGGGCGGCCCACGTCCTGGCCGACTCGGTCACCGACGAGCGGTTGGCGTCGGGTGCGCTCTACCCGCCGATCGCGATGTTGCGCGAGGTGTCCCGCCGGGTCGCGATCGCGGTCGCCGGGCCCGGTCGTGAGACCGACGTCGATGCCGCGATCTGGTGGCCCGACTACGTGCCGTATGTCCCGGCCCGCGCGGCCGAACGTCGGCGGACCGGCACGGCCTGACGCCGCGGCCGAAGGGAAGGAGTCCAGCGATGTCCGATCCGACCACCGCCACGCGGACCGGCCCGCCCGACATGCATCGGGTCGTGATCCTCGGCGGCGGCTTCGCCGGTGTCACCACGGCCCAGGAGCTGGTGCGACGGCTTCGCCGTGCGGGCCGGCTCGGGCAGGCGACGTCGACGACCGCCTCGGCGGGCTCGCCCCCGCCCACGAGGGTCTCGGTCACGCTCGTCAGCCGCGACAACTACTTCGTCTTCCAGCCGCTCCTCGCGGACATCATCTCCGGCGCGATCGAGACCACCCACGTGGTGGTCCCGCTGCGACGGATGCTCCCCGGCGCCGACGTCGAGGTCGGCTACGTCGAGGAGATCGATCCGGTCGGACGACTGGTCCAGGTCCGCCGACGCCAGGCCGGCGATCGGTTCAGCGTGGCCTACGACGCGCTGGTCATCGCGCTCGGGAGCGTGACGGACTTCGGGACCGTGCCGGGCATGGCCGAGCACGCGATCGGCGTCCGAAGCCTCGGCGACGCCTTCTATCTTCGGAACCGCGCCCTGTCGATGCTGGAGGAGGCGGCCAGCGAGGCGGATCCCGTGCGGCAGAAGGCGCTCCTGACCTTCGTCGTCGTCGGTGGCGGTTCGACCGGCGTCGAGGTCGCCGCGGAGCTCGAGGACCTCCTCCGGACCGCGCGCCGGACCTTCACCACGCTCCCGGCGCCGGAGGTCGTCCTCGTCCACAGCCGGACGCACGTGCTGTCCGAGTTCGGCGAGCGCCTCGGTCGCTATGCCACGAAGAAGCTCGCGCGGGCGGGCGTGCGCCTCATCCTCGAGCGGCGCCTGGTCCGGGTCGAGGCGGATCGAGTCGAGCTGGACGACGGGACGGCGATCGAGACGGCCACCGTCGTCAGCACCGTCGGGAACGCGCCCCATCCCGTCGTCGCTCGGCTCGGGTCGGGCGTCGATGAGGGCGGCTGGGTCCGGCCGGACGCGACCTTCGCGGTCCCCGGCCTCGACCGGGTCTGGGCGCTCGGGGACTGTGCGTCGATCCTCGACCCACGGACCGGTCGGCCGATGCCGGCGACGGCGCAGCATGCCGTCCGCGAGGGTCCGCACGCGGCACGGAACATCCTGGCCGTCCTGGACGGCGCCCGGCCCACGCCGTTCGATTACGGCCAGCAGGGCATGCTCGTGTCGCTCGGCCGGTTCAACGGCGTCGGCCAGGTGCTCGGGATCAAGCTGTCCGGGTTCCTCGCCTGGTTCCTCTGGCGGAGCTACTACCTGCTCCGGCTCCCGAGCCGCGATCGACGTCTCCGGGTCGCCCTCGACTGGGCGCTCGAGCTGGTCCTGGCCCACGACGTGGTCGAGATCAGCATGCGGCGGACCAGGACGCGGCCCGGCGAGGAGGTCGGCGAGGTCTCGGGCGAACCCGTGTCCGTCGGCGTCCGCACCGAGGCGCGCGAGGAGATCGTGCTGTGAGGCGACCCCCGGCAGCCCAGGACGCCGCTCAGCCCCGGAGGTCGCTGACCGCTAGCTCGGGACGGCGGTGACCCGCTGGTCGCTGTAGCCGTGCTCGGCGATCTCGGCCGCCCGGGCGCGGTAGGCGTCGGCGCTCGGCAGCGTCCGGGCGCGGAACCCTTCGACCAGCCGGTTGTACATCGAGAACGCGGCGGCGATGCAGACCGCGAGCTGGACGTCCGCATCCGAGGCGCCGGCGTCGAGCGCGGCATCGACCTCGGCCGCGGTCAGCTCGCGCGGCGCGCGCCGGACGGTCCGGGCGATGTGCAGCAGCGCGCGCATCTTGTCGTCGAACCCCTCGGAGGATCCGACCTTGACCACGTCGATGAGCGGTGCGAGCTCGGTGGCGCCGGTCCGCTCGATGAGTGCGTTGGCGAACGCCCCGTGCGAGTCCATGCAGTAGAAGCAGTCGTTCGCCGCCGAGACGGCGGTCGCGAGCATCTCACGCTCGGCGCGCACGATCGTCGCGCCCGGGAAGTCGTTGACGAGCAGCTCGTCGGCGAGGCCGCGCAGGTGGACGCCGAGACCTGGCGTCAGCCGGATCGCGGCGAGGATCCCCGGGACCTCGGGCAGGCCGCCCACGATCGGATCTTCCTGGGCGCGCTCGAGGCGCTCGTCGTCGCGTGCCATGGACAGCTTCTCCCATCGGTTCGCAGTGGTCGAGGCAAGTATGCCGCAGTCCCTGCGCCATGTCGGCTGGCGGGTTGGTCGCCGTCGGGGTCGTCGATTACCATGCGCCGATGACACTCCTGACTGAACCGATCGGCAGCATCCCCCGACCACGAGTCCTTCAGGACGGCATGCAGGCCGCAGCTGCCGGGAAGATCCAGCCGGCCGAGCTGGACGCCCTCTTCGACGACGCCGTGCGCGACACGCTCCGACGCTTCGAGGAGACCGGATCGCCCGTGGTCACCGACGGCGAGCAGCGGAAGCCGAGCTTCGCGACCTATCCGGTCGCCGGCTTGAGCCTCGCCCCCGGCGGCGTGACGATCCCGTTCGAGGACGGCCACACGCGCCAGCTGCCCGTCCTGACCACCGCCCCGTTCCGCTATGCCACCTACGCCTGGTCGTATCTCGACGGCGCCCGGGGGAAGACCACGGCGAAGCTCAAGCAGGCCGTGATCTCGGCCTCGGCGATCAGCCTGATGTATCCGCAGGATGGGATCGACGGGTATCCGCGGGAGGCCTTCATCGACGACCTGGTGTCCGAGGCGGCTTCCGAGATCCGCGGCTGCATCGAGCGTGGGGCGACCGTCCAGATCGATCTCACCGAGGCGCGCCTGTCGCTCAAGCTCGATCCATCCGGGGGCCTGCTCGATTCGTTCGTCGAGTTGAACAACCAGGTCCTCGCCAGGCTCACCGACGACGAACGCGCGCTGGTCGGCGTCCACACCTGCCCCGGCGGGGACCAGGACTCGACGCACAGCGCGGACATCGACTACCACCACCTCCTGCCCGGGCTGTTCCGGATGAACGTCGACCGGTTCTTCGTCCAGCTCGCCAGCGAGCCGGATCGCGAGCACGTCCTGGGGATCCTCGCGGAGCACGCCGTCGGGGATCGCCGGATCTTCGTCGGCGTGATCGACCCGCTCGATCCCCGCGTGGAGACGCCGGAAGAGGTCCGCGACCGGGTGCTCGAGGCCGCCCGGTTCATCGACCCGGACCACCTCGGGACGACCGACGACTGTGGTTTCTCGCCGTTCGGCGACGACACGTCGACGACGCGGGACACCGCGTTCGCCAAGATCCGGGCGAGGATCGAGGGGAACGCGCTGGCCTCGACCGCGCTCGGGGTCTGATCCGGCGGGTTCGCGTCCAGCCCCGGCTGTCGCCGGTCAGCGCCCCGCGCCGGGCGGCAGGACCGCGACGTTGAGCCAGCGCCCGCCCGTCGCCCGTCGCATGACGAAGGTCTGGGCGAACGGGGAGGTCTGCTGCGACTGGAGCGCTCCGGCCGCGTCGTACGTCTCCTCGGTGACGGTGCCCTGCGAATCGAGACCGATGCTCAGACCGTCCTGGCGTCCGAAGGGCACCAGGAGCGACATCCTCACGGCGTCGATCTTGTAGTGGGCGATCGTCGTGGTCCCGGCCGCGACCGCGGTCGCGAGGCGACCCTGCATCTCCACCAGCCGA
Organism: uncultured Chloroflexia bacterium; assembly: GCA_963744115.1. Lineage (GTDB taxonomy): Bacteria > Chloroflexota > Limnocylindria > Limnocylindrales > CSP1-4 > Chersky-267. The sequence goes on from CAVUSI010000003.1 coordinate 1,124,727, forward strand.
TCCCCGTGGTCGACGGCGGTGAGGATGCTCCCGTCGCGACGGAGGAGGGCCTGGTTCTCGAGCTCGAGGTTCTCGGCCAGGGTCTGCAGGAGCTGCTGCGCTGCGGGGCCGCCCATCGTGTGGTCGAAATCCAGGACGTCCTGTTCGACCGAGATGGTCGGGAACGTCGCCGGATCGACGTGGTGGGGGACCCGGTCGAGGACCTCCGCGACGTCCGGAGCGACGGTCCCGCGAGCCGGCGTCCCGGCGGCGACGATCCCGACCCCGACGAGGAAGATCGCGCCGACGATGAGGCCGACCCGGATGACGCCTCGAGCGACCCCGGCCCGGGCGTCGCCGCCGTAGGCCAGACGGGACGCGAACCGGCCGATGTCGTCGGTCGCCGACCGTGGCTCCGGAAGCACACGATCCAGGATCGGGCGCGCCGCGCACAGGACCACCAGCCCGGCGAGCAGGCCGACCTTGGTCCCGAACTCGTTGGTCTGCGGCGCCATCAGCAGCGTGCTGGCCACGGCGACGAGGGCGCCGAAGGCCACCCGTCCGACCCGTCCGGTCGGGACCGTCTTGGGATCGGTGATCATGAAGAACAGGAAGATCAGTACCTCGGGCGAGCTCACGATCACCCGCCAGAAGTCGTAGCCGCAGACCGGCGTGAACGACCAGTTCGTGACCATGCAGTGCCCTGAGCCGGCGAGGATCCCGATGCCGATCGCCAGCGTGACCCAGAAGGTCGCCGCCAGCGCGAGGAGATGGAGTCGTCGGGTGATCAGCAGACCGCCGGTGAGGATGACCGAGTAGGCCGCGATCATCCACGGATCGAGCGGGGCCCACCAGAAGTCGAGCGGCTCGACACGCGAGCTCCCGAGCACGACGAAGGCGATGACCAGCCCGACGTTCGACGGGTTGAAGACGTGCGATCCGCGATAGCGGATGACGTACTTCGTCAGCAGGGAGAAGGCGGCGACGCCGGCGAACACGTACCAGCCGTAGGTGGTCCAGTGGTCGTCGGGCGGCGTCCCGACGACGCGCAGGATGAGCGCGACCCCGCTCCCGGTGAGCATCGCGCTGGCGGGCCAGACGAACGACCGGGTCTGCCGGAAGGTCAGCACGACCTCGATGATCGCGGTCGTCAGGATCGCCGCGAGGATCTGCGGCACGCTCACGGCGAAGCCCAGGCCGACCTGCCCGAGGACGTGGATCGTGATGATCACCGCGGCGACGTGCAGGCGCGGATCGCGGATGTTCGGGAGGACCAGCGGGTAGCTGCTGTCGCCGAGGGTCAGCGTCCGGCTGGTCACTTCGCGCCCGGGGATGACAGGTGGTCTGGGGTCGACATCGGATCCCGGATGGTGGTGGTTGGCTGGCGAGGAAGCGCCATTCTAGACGACGTCGACAGCGCGTCCCCGAGGCGATCTCGGTCGCCTCGAGGCAGCGCGGCAGGGGCAGCGGCGAGGTCCGCGACGGCGATCCGACACGCGAGCACCGCTGTAGGCTATCGCTGCAAGCGTTTGCATCCGAGGATCGGCAGATGGTGGACACGCATCCCGTCTCCCATGGCGCAGGACCGCTTCGCTGGGACCCGCTCGTCGTCCTCGACGACCCGTACCCGACGTATCGCCGCCTTCGGGATGAGGCGCCGCTCTACCACGATGACGAACGCGACATCTGGGCGTTCACCCGCTACGACGACGTGCAGAGCGCCGCACGCGACTGGGCGACCTACTCAAGCGGCGCGGCGAGTGGGAACGACCTGGACAACGGCGCAGAGCTGTTCCAGCCGGCCGGCGACCTGGCCGGGGTCGACCCGCCGACCCACGAGCGGATCCGGGCCGTGCTCCATCCGGCGTTCAAGCCGAGCGAGGTCAGGGCGCGCTTCGAGCCCGTCGTCCGGGAGGCCGTCATCCGTTTGATCGACCGCTTCGCGGATCGCGGCTCGGCCGACTTCGCGCGCGAGCTCGCCCGGCCGCTGCCCGCCGAGATGGTCTGCAGCTGGCTCGGCTTCGCGAAGGAGGATCATCCCTATCTGACCGACCTGTTCGGCAAGATGCTCACGCGTGATCCTGGTCAGCAGGCGTTGCCGGTCACCGCCCTGGCCGCGCGGGACGCCATGCACGCGTACATCCGGGTCGCCGCCGCGGAGCGTCGGACGGCGCCGCGGGACGACCTCCTGAGCCTCATGGTCGCGGCGCAGCGCGAGCAACGCCTCAGCGACGACGAGCTGCTCGGGATCTGCGTGCTGCTGTTCATGGCCGGCATCACGACGACGCAGGGGCTCATCTCGAACTCGCTGTTCCAGCTCGATCGGTTCCGCGACCAGCAGGCCCTCCTCCGGCGCGAACCGGATCGGATGGCCTTCGCCATCGAAGAGCTGCTGCGCTTCGAGGCGCCGCTCCAGACGCTCTGCCGGACGACGACCCGCGACGTGGAGGCGTACGACACGGTGATCCCGAAGGACTCGAGGGTGGGCCTCGTCTGGGCATCGGCCAACCGCGACGAACGGCGCTGGGACGAGCCGGACCGTCTCGACATCACCCGGCAACCGGCCCGGCATGTCTCGTTCGGGGAAGGCATCCACCACTGCATCGGCGCGCCGCTCGCCCGCCTCGAGGCGCGGGTCACCTTCGAGGAGCTGTTCAAGCGGATCCCGGCCTATTCGGTGATCGGCCCGACCGTCCGCGCGTCGACGCCCTCGGACCGCCTCTTCGAGAGCCTACCGGTCGAGTTCTGATCCAGCGCAGGGGTCATTCGTCCGATCTGGCGAACGAGGCAAGAGCGCCAGCCGACGGGACGAAGTAGTAGGCGCCGGTGAGCGCATGCGCGAACCGGGTCAGTCGGTCGATCGGTCCGGAGTCGCGCCCGACCATGCTCGCGAGCATAGCGTCGAACCGCTCGCGATCCCGACCGAAGCCGACGAAGATCGTCCCGTGATCGTCGGGCGTTCCATATCCGATGTTCCGTCGGAGGATCTTCCCGAAGCGGTCCTGGTCCGTCCGGGCGACATGCGAGGTCTCGGGCCTGGGGTCGAGCTCCTCCGAGCCGACCTTGCGACGACCGATCACCTGCTCCTGCTCGCCGACGGCAAGCGCCTCCCAGGCGTCGCCGTCGTGTTGCCACTGCTGGAGCAGCAGGACGCTTCCGCCTTCCCCTGATGCCCCGGCTGGCACGGTCACCTCGAGGGTCGCCTCGACCAACGTCGGGTTCTCGCTCCCATCCTCGAACCCGGTCAGGTCCAGATCCCGGTGGTACGGCCAGCCGACCATCTCGTGGGCCAGGGTCGCATCGATCGAGAGGGCTGACAGCACGCCGCGCGATGCATCGAAGACGACGTCATAGGCGGCGCCCGCCAGCCAGATGACGACGTCGTGTTGCGTGGCCGGCAGCGTGGTGCCGGGCCCGACGATCGGGGCGTTGAAGCCTTGCAGACGAGGAGGGCAGTGAGCGGGCGCGATCGTCGCCCAGAGCTCGGGACGGAATCCCGCGACGAGGTTGACGCCGCCGATCGTCGTCCGCGGTTCTCGAAGGCTCGCGACGGTCTCGACCAACGCGGCCGCCGCGAGACCAGGACGCGCGTCGAACTCGAGGTACGCGTGCGACATCGTCCCCAGGGCGAAGATGCCCGTCTGAGGCACCGCCTGGAGGGCCGGGTCCATGGCGCTCGTGAACCTCCTCACTGCGCTCGACCACTGGTCTCTGCGGTTCGCGAGTCAGACTCCACCAGGGCCGGCTACGACGAACCTGACGACGATACGCCCGGTCGCTACGGTCCGCCGGATGCGACTCGCCGCGACACCGGCAGCCCGAAATATCCTTGAGAGATATCCGGCCAGCGTGTCGGATCCGGTCGAACCCGTTCGTAGCCAGAGTGAGAGGCGGTCATCAAGGCCGCCGTGACCCAAGGAGTCCAGCCATGGTCCAGTACCTGCTGTCGGTCCTCGACACCGGGCCAACGAACCCCGACCCCAAGGTCGGTGTCTACGAGTCGGCCGAGGCCGCCCAGGCCGCCTGGGATGCGATCGGGAAGTTCAACGACAAGCTGGTGGCCGAGGGCTACTTCGTCTTCGCCAACGGGCTCCACGACCCGAAGACCGCGACCGTGGTCGACGGTCAGGGTGCGAGCCCGATCTTCACCGACGGGCCCTACGTGGAGACCAAGGAGTACGTCATCGGCCTGTGGATCATCGAAGCCCCCGACCTCGACATCGCGCTCAAGCTCGCCGCGGAAGGGTCGAACGCCTGTCGACGCCGGGTCGAGGTGCGGCCCTTCCAAGGTGGGCCGCGCGAGTGAGCCGGGGAGTCGGGTAGGCGGGTCCCTGGGTGTGAGGACCGACGTCGACGATGCGATCACCCGCGCCCACCACGAGGAGTGGGCGCGGGTCGTGGCCGCGCTGGCCCGGCGCTTCGGCGATCTCGACATCGCTGAGGACGCCGCGGCCGAGGCGTTCGCGGTCGCCGTCGAGCGTTGGCCGATCGAAGGCATCCCGCCCAATCCCGGTGGGTGGCTCACCACCACCGCTACCCGCAAGGCGATCGACCGCTACCGCCGCGAGTCCAAGCGCGACGACCGGCACAGGGAGGCTCGAACGTTGGACGACGGCGCACCGCCGGAGCCGCTCGGTGCCATCGACGACGACGTGCTCCGGCTGCTCTTCACGTGCTGCCACCCGGCGCTGGCTCCCGAGGCACGGGTCGCGCTGACGCTGCGGATGGTCGGTGGCCTCACCGTCCCCGAGATCGCCAGGGCGTTCCTGGTCCGGGAATCCACGATGGGCCAGCGGATCACCCGGGCGAAGGACAAGATCCGGGCCGCACACATCCCGTACCGGGTCCCCGAGACCGAGGACCTGCCGCTGCGGGTCGGCGGCGTGCTGGCGGTCATCTTCCTGGTCTTCAACGAGGGTTACCTGTCCTCCGGCTCCCACCAGGATCCCGTTCGCGCCGACCTCACCAGCGAGGCGATCCGGCTGACTCGACTGGTCGGTGATCTCCTGCCCGAGGACGGCGAGGTGGTCGGCCTGCTGGCGCTGATGCTCCTGATCGAGGCCCGGCGGGCCGCGCGGGTCTCGGCGACCGGGGAGCTGGTCCGACTCGACGAGCAGGACCGGAGCGCCTGGGACCCGCAGCTCCTCGCCGAGGGGCATGCCCTGGTGCGGTCCCGGCTGGCGGTGGTCGCGGCCGGCGGCCCGCCACCGGGTCGCTACCAGATCCTGGCGGCGATCAATGCCGTCCACACCGCGGCCAAGGACGTCCGTGACACCGACTGGTTCCAGGTGGTGGCGCTCTACGACCAGCTGGCCCGTCTCGACCCGTCGCCGATCGTGAGCCTCAACCGGGCGGTCGCGGTCGCCGAGCTGGACGGGCCCGAGGTGGCGCTCGCTGCCGTCGACCGGCTCGACCTCGACGGCTACCACGCCTTCCACGCGACCCGCGCCGATCTGTTGCTCCGGGTCGGCCGGAACGCGGAGGCGAGGGTGGCCTACGACCGGGCCATCGAGCTGGCCGACAACGCCGCCGAGATCGCCCTCCTGACCCGCCGCCGCGACCAGCTGTCGGAGATCGACGTCCTCGACGGCTGAAGCCGCTCGTGCAGCGACGTCCGTCGACATCGGTCGGGCGCCGAGGCTGATCGACCGTAGAATCCGTCGGTGAAGAAGATAGGGTTCCTCTCGTTCGGGCATTGGTCGGCGTCGCCCTATTCGCAGGTCCGATCGGGTTCCGACGCGCTCATCCAGTCGATCGAGCTCGCCGAGGCGGTCGAGGATCTGGGTGCCGACGGCGCCTACTTCCGGGTCCACCACTTCGCCCAGCAACTCGCCTCGCCGTTCCCGCTCCTCGCGGCGATCGGGGCGCGAACGAAGCGGATCGAGATCGGCACGGCCGTCATCGACATGCGCTACGAGAACCCGCTCTACATGATCGAGGATGCCGGCGCCGCCGACCTCATCGCGGGCGGTCGCCTCCAGCTCGGGATCAGCCGCGGATCACCCGAGCAGGTCATCGATGGCTTCCGATACTTCGGCTACGTGCCGCCCGACAACGAGACCGACGCCGACATGGCCCGCCGCCACACCGAGGTCTTCCTCGAGGCGCTGTCCGGTGTCGGGTTCGCCCAGCCCAACCCCTCCCCGATGTTCTCGAACCCGCCCGGTCTGCTCCGCCCCGAGCCGCATTCGCCCGGCTTGCGCGACCGGATCTGGTGGGGCGCCGGATCACGCGCGACCGCCGAATGGACGGGTCGGCAGGGCATGAACCTGATGTCCTCGACGCTGCTCACGGAGGACGCCGGCATCCCGTTCCACGAGCTGCAGGCGGAGCAGATCCGCCTCTTCCGTGAGGCCTGGGCCGCGGCAGGTCACCAGCGCGAGCCGCGCGTCTCGGTGAGTCGAAGCATCTTCGCGCTGGTCGATGACCGCGACCGCGCGTTCTTCGGACGCGGTAACCAGGACGCCGATCAGGTCGGCTACCTCGATGCGCAGACGAAGGCGATCTTCGGTCGCTCCTACGCCGCCGAGCCCGACGTCCTCGTCAAGGAGCTCGCCAAGGACACGGCGATCCAGGCTGCCGACACGCTGCTTCTGACCGTCCCGAACCAGCTCGGCGTCGACTACAACGCCCACGCCATCGAGAGCATCCTGAGGTTCGTCGCACCGGAGCTCGGCTGGCGCTAGCCGGCCGAGCATTCCCTGGCCGGTACCGTGAGGAACTGGCTGGCGAGGAAGGATTCGAACCTTCGATCTCCTGATCCAGAGTCAAACGCCGACAAGCTCACTTGGTGGCTGGGCCTGATGGCTGATTTGGCGACAGACCTAGCTGTCGCATGAGCGTGAACTGATCACGCACGCTCCAATGCTCGGCGCCCTTTCCGTCTCGGAAGCGAACGATGTGGACATAGTCGTAGTGGACCTCGCGACCCGTGGGTGGGATGCCCATCAACTCGCCGGTGTGCCGGGCGTGATGCGTGGTGTGGATGACCACCATGTCGCCTTCGCGAATGATCTGGTGGATTTCCCAGCGTTGGTCGGAGAAGGCGCGTCCCAGCATCAGCATCGTCTGCTTGACGCCCTCGAAGCCCTCAGCCTCGCCGGGCCGTCGACCGTGCTGGATCACGTCCGCGGCGATCACTTCGGCCAGTCCCGCGACGTCGCATGCCGGAAAGATCTCCTCATATGTCCGACGGGCCGTTGCCTTCAGGTCGTACGTCATTGCGCGGTCCTCCAACGCTGCTGAGGCGTCTCAGATGATCGGCGGAATACCTCCGCGATTGGTCGGCGAGTGAAACCGAACCTGCGCTGTGGCCGTTCACCCCTCTCTCGTTGGACGCGCCTCGGGCACCTCGCGGTCGAATCCGTCGGGTCGAGGGCTCGGAAACAGTGGGCGGACGGATGCGCGCCCGCGGCGCATGTTGCCGGCGACGAGTCGAAGCTGGACCCCGAGCATGGCCACGAAGACGGCAGCGGCGAGCAGGAGACTCGGGGTGACTTCGATGGAGAGCAACCCGGCTGCTGCGATGGCGGCGATCGCGGCAGCCACGACGCCGTTCAGGACGTTGACGACGAATGGCGTGGCCGAGACCACGTGGAGGCCACGCGGGCCGTTCGGGGGGATCGCCATTGTGATCGCAATGCCGGGTGGGTCGTCGTGCGTGCCCATGACGAAGTACGGTTCGAGCTCGGGTACCAGCTCCAGGTAGGCACCCCGGATTCGATTCATCCCGATGACCGTCATCGCATCGTGATAGTTGACGGCGCTCATTCGGACGAACGTGGCGATGCCGACGAAGAGGACAACCGGCAGAATCACGAGAGCAAAAACGGTGAAGAGGTGGCCGAGCGAGCTGATGCCAGCGACGAGCCCGAGCGCCACCATCGCGCCCGAGAGGGTCGATAAGTACATCGCCGCGCGACTGAAGGACTCGTTCCAGGCGAGCCCGCGCGAGGCCAACAACGACCAGTGCTCGGTCGTCAGGACCTGCATCCGAAGTGCCGTCGGGTGGGGAGCGGCCGCGAAGCCAGGGCTCGGCATGTTCTCGGGTGCACGCTCGGACCGAACACCGGTCGAGAGCAACCGTGGCTCGGTGATTCGATCCGGCACGGTCATCCGCTCGAGGGTCGCCCGGCCGCATCAGGGGCTTCGCCTTCGCCAGGTACCTGTGACCCTGGACCTCCCGGCGCCGCGATCACGCCGAGTTGAAGCATGGCTGTGAGGTCGTCCCGAGTCGCCCAGTGTTCGGCAAGACGCCCATCGTCGATCCGGAACCAGTGCGTCTGCTCGGCGCTGAAGAAGCGTCCAGTGGGCGGCATCACGCCATTCAGGCGCCCTCGATTCGTCCCTTCGCTCAGAACCCTTGCCACGACAGTGCTGCCTTCACAGGCCAACGCCACTGTTGTCATTCGAAGATCGGGAAACTGCGCGAGCAGCCACTCCGCGACTTCGCGCAGATGCCTAGGCCCATTCACCGCCCCCGGCTCGACCCGTCCGAACGGTGCGACCGCGTGCTCGACGTAGGCTTCAGTCGTGAGGTCGAGACACGCCTCGAAGTCGCGCTCGTTGAAGACGTTGATCCAGCGCTGAACCAGTTCGGCAGCCCGGGAACTGTGGTCGGTCATGTCGTTCACGGCCCAGACCGTAGACGAGGGGCGCGGCCCTGCCATCGTCGAATCCACGGAGGGTGGTACTGGAATCGCGCCTACGTACCGCCCGGTCCGCCCGTAGGTCCCTCCATCGAACCGGCTTCCGCGACGGCCCAGGCGGCGATCTGGGCGCGCGAATGGAAGCCGAGCTTGGAGAGCAGGTTCTGGACGTGGGTCTCGACGGTTCGCTCTGAGAGACCGAGCGACTCGGCGATCGCGCGATTCGAGGAACCCGTTGCGACGAGGCGAGCGATCTCGCGCTGACGATCCGTGAGTCGTGGCTGGTCGGCGAGGTAGTCGGCGAGCGTCCGCGCGCGACCGAGCAGTGCTCGCATGCCGAGCGTCCGGGCAGTCACGGCGGCCATGTCTGCCGCCTGGCGGGCTTGCTCGCGGTCAGTACGCGAGCCTTGGAGGACCAGCGCCTCCGCCAGCGCGAGCCGGCTCCGAGCCAGCCACGGGCCGAAATCACCACGAGCGCAAAGGTCGATGGCGGCCGATGCGTGTGCGAGGGCTTGGTCATGACGCCCGAGCAAGCCCTCGATGCGAGCCAGGAAGTACGCAACCGGTCCGACCGCGCCGATCGCGCTCGCGATCATGGCACCGTCGAACGAGGCGAGGCGGCGATGCAGATCCGAAGCAACCCGGAGATCACCGAACGCGACGGCCAGCTCGGCGCTTGCTGTCAGCGTGGGCAATCCACGACGGTCCAGAGGGATGTCCTCCAAGCGAGGTCGGATGGCTTCGAACGAAGCTCGTGCGCGCGTCAGGTCGCCCATCTCGAGGTCGTATCGTCCGACCATCGCAGCCGCGATCGCGTGGCCTCCGACCGTGAAGCCGCGAGCGAGGTCGACCTCGGGAGGCTCGATGCCGCGGTCGGTGGCGATAAGCATCAGCTGGGCGATGAATAGCGGCTCTGTCTGGGGCCGCTGCTCTGGCGGCAGGATGGACCGGGCTTCTCGAGCGAGCCGCTCGGCGTCGGTGAGCCTGCCGACCGCCTGGGCCAAGCCCGCTTGCGCAAGGCGGGCGTTCCAGCGCACGAGTGCCAGACCGGTTCGCCCGCCAAGGACATCGAGCGTGTCGATCTCGTACCCGGCGCCTGCCGTATCTCCAAGCCGGAAGAGCGCGTCGATCCGCCAGTTGCGGGCCTGAAGCTCGACGTCAATGGATCCGAGCTCTTCTGCCGCCTGGAGCATCCGCCCGCCTAGCTCGTAGAGCTCCTCGCCATATCCGAGCCCAGCCATCGTCAGCTGCCGCGCGTTGAATACAGCAGCCAGAGCATGAGGGTCGCCTGCCGTCGAGGCCAGTGCGAGGGCACGGCCCACCTCGATATCTGCCTCGTCGAGTCGACCCCGGTGGTGGAGAGCAACGGCCAGCTGTGCGTGGAGCCGGGCTCTGACCGCCACGTCGCTCTGTTGGCTCAGGCTGAGGGCGTCTCGGCACAGGCGTTCGACCGCCGGGGCAGTTGCAGGGTCGGGCACTCCAACGACGGTCAACGCGGCTGCCGCCAGAAGGTCCGGTCGGCCCGCCAACTTGGCTTGCTCGCCTGCCTCAAGCGCTGCGTCGGCACTAGACCGAAACTCGCTAACGCGAAATCGTCTCGACGCCTCGGCCAGCAGTTCCTCGCAACGTCTCAGGGAGCCGGCGCCGGCATCAGATGGAATAGCTGCATTGTCCAACGCGAGGTTGATCTCCCGGCCGCGCGTGGGTCTACGGCGGCCCTTGCACGTGCAATCGAGGTCTACTCTACGTGATGTCCACGTGATGTCCCTCTGCCACAGCCGGTGAACGATGGTCGTCCCATTCCGCCTCGTCGACGCGTTCACCGGCACCGCGGCCGTCGTTGGCATCATCGCGACCATCACCCTGGTGGGAGCGCGCCGACCAAACGGCTGACGCCGGTTCGTCCGAGTGCGTACCCGCAGCCATCCAGTTCCGTCACGCTGAGGTGTGCGACCCGGGAGCGGTCTTGTCACTCGGCCCGAAACCGTTGTCACAGAGATGGAATCAGGCGCACTTGTCGGAAAGAGTCAGGCGCCAAAGTTCGGAAGCGTCAGGCGCACAAGCGACCGTTTCACGCTCAAATGGAATGCGCCTGATTTTCGGGGACCGCGAATCTTGTCCAGGGAGCCCCGATGACCAACGGGCGCCGACACTACATGTTGCGGTCGGCCCTCAGCAATGCCCCAACATCATGTGGCATTGGCTGGCGAGGAAGGATTCGAACCTTCGATCTCCTGATCCAGAGTCAGGCGCCTTACCGCTTGGCCACTCGCCAGTGGAACCGGTCGGGATGATACCGCAACGACGGGCGGCAGCCGATGACGGGCGCGAGGTCACCCGACCTGATGAGGGAGTCCGGTGCGGTGCGGGTACCATCGGGTGACGGTCGCCCCGACGACCGAGCCCGCATGATGACTACCGTGGAACCCGTCCAGATCGATCGATCGCCCGGTCACGACGTGCGCCGTCGTGTCGCGGCGCTCATCTCGGCGGTCGCCCTCGTGGCGGTCAGCCTGAGTGTCGCGGCGGGCCCGGTCGACGCCGCCGGCCTCCCAGCGTGTCGGATCGCTGACAAGCTGACGAAGCTCCACACCCGCTCCGACTGGGACCGGACGCTCCTCGACACGACCTATCGTCTCCCGAAGACCTACCGTCCCATCGGGATGATCAGCGTCCGGAGCGCGGGCCTGCCCGGCGGCGGGTCGATCCGCCGGGTCGCGCTCAAGGACCTTCGGGCCCTCGTCCGGGCGAGCCGCAAGGCGGGCGTCCGGCTCGCAGCGGAGTCGACCTATCGCAGCTATGCGACGCAGGTCTGGACCTTCGCCAAATGGGTCCGCCTCGGCGGCCCCGCGGCCGCCCTCGAGAGCAGCGCCCGCCCGGGTCACTCCGAGCATCAGCTCGGGACGGCCATCGACTTCAAGACGATGGGCGGTCCCGCCCCGTGGGACGTCGGACTGGGGCCGGACCCGCGAGGGAGCCTGGCTCAAGAAGAACGCCTGGCGTTACGGGTTCGTCATGAGCTACCCGGCGGGCAAGAAGTCGGTGACTTGCTACCGCTACGAGCCGTGGCATTTCCGCTACGTCGGCAAGGACATCGCCACCCGTGTCCACGCCAGCGGCAAGACCCTCCGCCAGGTCCTGTGGCAGCTCCAGACCGCCCCGCTCGAGCCACCGCCGACCCCGACCCCGACGGGGACTCCCGAGCCGACGGCCACCCCGGGGCCGACCGCGACCCCGGAGCCCACCCCGACCGAGGCACCATCGGGACCCTGATCCGCGAGGGCGGTGCAGGGCGTCAACGAACCGGACCATCGCGGGTCGCTCGATACCCCGAACGGACCGTTCCGGAGCAGCGGTCCGGCGCCCGACACTGACTCCCAGTCCCGACCGGGACGGGTCACGTGCAGGGAAGGGGATCGATGCGCCGCTGGATCGCGTTCGTCGCCGGCGTCGTCTGCTCGCTGGCCCTGGCGACACCGGCCGCCGGCCACGACCCGACGAACATGGGGACCCTCGTCGCGCCGGTCACCGCCCAGATCGGTCCGGCGGTCACCTATGAGGGCACGCTCCAGCTGTACCACGTCGACGACTTCGTCGATGGCGTCGGTCACGATGCCTACGCCGTCGTGACGCCGGAGCGGACCGTCCCGCTCGACATCAAGGGTCCCGTGCCCGAGTCCTGGAACGGGGCCCGGGTCCGCGTCGACGGGAACTGGGAGGGCTCGGTGGTCCGGGTCCCGCTGTCGACCGACCGGAACAGCCTCGTCCGACTGAGCGTGGCGCCCCGTCTGGCGGTCCGCGCCACCATGGATGCCGACGGACAGGGCGTCTCGATCGCCGCCGGAGCGCCCCTGGCCTCGGCCTCGAAGAATGTCGCGGTCATCCTGTTCGACTTCAGCGACGACACGAGCCAGCCGTACACCCCGGCGACCGCCGCCGCCGTCGCCTTCAGCAACGGCAACGCCGCCGCGAACTTCTTCGAGGAGGAGTCGCGTGGCGCGGTGACCGTGACCGGCCAGGTCTTCGGCTGGTACACGATCGCGGCCAGCCACGCCACCTGCGACCCGTTCACCTGGGCGCCGCTCGCGGAGAGCGCCGCGACGGCCGCCGGGGCGGACCTCAGCCAGTTCACCAACATCGTCTACGCGTTCCCGCACGCTTCGAGCTGCGGCTGGGCGGGCCTCGGGGCGATGCCCGGCAGCCAGAGCTGGAACAACGGCGCGTTCGTGCTCCGAGTGGTGGCCCACGAGCTCGGTCACAACTTCGGCGTCCATCACGCCAGCAGCCTCGACTGCACCTCCGGTGGCCTGCGCGTGTCGATCTCGACGACCTGCACCTCGTCCGAGTACGGAGACCCGTTCTCGGTGATGGGCAGCGGGACGTCGGAGCACGACCACGCGACCCACCTCGGGCAGTTCGGCTGGCTCCCGACGAGCGAGATCCAGACGGTCGGCCCGGGCGGCCCGTACACCGTCGGTTCGGTCCTCGACGGACCGGCCGGCAGCAAGCGCCTCCTCCGGATCGACCGCCACAACGGGACCTGGTTCTACCTGGACCTGCGCTCCGTCCACGGGCCCTACTTCGACGACTTCGCGTCGAGCGCACCGGCCGTCAACGGCGTCACGATCCGGATCTCACCGGATGCGCCCAGCCCGTCTTGGGGCGTCAGCCAGACGCAGCTCGTGGATACGACCCCGGCCACGACGACGTACGCGGACGCCCCGCTCGCGCCGGGCCAGACGCTGGTCGATCCCGTGTCCGGGCTCCGGATCACGACGTTGACCGCCGGGACCGGCACGGCCACGGTCCAGGTCGTCGACCCGATCGCCCCCGGTGCGCCATCGGGCCTCAAGGCGACGCCGGCGAGCGCGACGAGCATCGTCCTGACATGGACGGCCGCCACCGACAACGTCGGGGTCAACCACTATCGCGTGCTTCGAGGCGGGGTCGACGTCGGCAGCCCGACCGGCTTGACCTTCAGCGATGCCGGCCTGACCCAGAAGACGGCCTACGCGTACCAGGTCATCGCCGTCGATGCGTCGGGGAACCAGGGTCCGCCTGCTGCTGCCGGCGCCACCACGCCGCCCGCGGGGACCGACCTCGCGCCGCCCAGCGCGCCCCGGTCGCTCAAGGCGAAGGTCGGCTCCTCGACGACCAAGCTGTACTGGACCGCGGCCCATGACGACTTCGGCGTGGCGGGATACAAGGTCTACCGGGTCGGCGTGACCAAGCCGGTCAAGACGGTCGCGGGCACCTCGGTCACCGTCAAGAAGCGGTCGGGAGCCAGCTACTACGTGCGCGCGTTCGACGCCGCCGGCAACCTTGGCGGGAAGAGCCCGAACCGGAAGACGTAGCGCCCACACCGGAACGCGACCTTCGTTCCGGGGCAGCGGCTAGACTCCACGGATGCCGCGGAGAACGCGCGAGATCCGCCTCGTCGCTCCACCGGACCGCGTGGTAGTCCACGCCACCGACCTCGGCGGGGTCGGCGTCCTCAAGCACGGCGACGTCTTCCTGCTGACCGACTCGTTCGGTGACATCCACCCCAATTCGCGCGGGCTCGGCCTGTACGCCGGGGACACCCGGGTGTTGTCCTGCTCGGTCGTGAGCGTTGACGGATCGCGGCCGGCGCTCCTCCGCGGCGACAACGACGAGAACTTCCGCGGGACGATCCAACTGACCAACGCCGAGACCCGCCGCGACCCGGCCGACAAGGTCAGCAGCGATCACTCGCTGGCGAGGCAGTCGCTCGGGATCACCCGCCATCGGGTGCTCGGGGGCGCGCTGCATGAGCGGATGGTCGTCGCGAACTTCACCGACCACGTCGAGGCGCTGACGATCGAGCTGACCCTCGGCGTGGACGCGGCCGACATCTTCGAGGTCCGCGGCCACGCGCGCTATGCGGGCGACGCCGATCTGCCGGTAGCCGTGACCGACGATCGCATCGCGTTCGGTCACGTGGGTCATGACGGCCTGCTCCGCCGGACCCAGGTCGCCTTCCCGACGGCCGAGGTCGTGCCGGCGACGGAGCTGCCGTGGGCCCGCGGGGTCGACGGCGCGGCCGTGGTGCTCCGCTGGCACCGCAAGGTCCCGCCCGGCGCCCAGACCGAGATCGCCTGGACGGTCTGGGCCGACGAGACGCCCGTCGACGATCCACCGGCGGCCCCGAGTATCTCGCCCGGTCCACCGCCCACGGTCGACGAGGCGGCCGGTGCTCGTGCCTACCGGACCTGGACCGCGGAGATGGCGACCATCGCGACCGACAACGAGCTATTCGACCAGCTGGTCGGACGGAGCGTCGCCGACCTCCGGCTCCTGCTCAACGACGGTCCCGATCCGGGCGAGCGCTACCTGTCCGCCGGGGTGCCGTGGTTCGCGACCCTGTTCGGGCGCGACTCGATCATCTCGGCCTACGAGGCGATCGCCTTCCGGCCCCAGCTCGCCGTCGACACGCTCGAGGTCCTCGCGGCACGCCAGGCGACCGCGGACGACCCGGCCGCGGATGCCGAGCCCGGCAAGATCCTCCACGAGCACCGGACGGGGGAGATGGCCCGGTCGGGTGAGCTTCCGTACGCGGCGTACTACGGGAGCGTCGACGCGACGCCGCTGTGGCTGATCCTCCTCGGCGAGACGTTCGACTGGACCGGCGACGCCGCCTTGGTCGATCGCCTGTGGCCGACTGCCATGGCCGCCCTCGGTTGGATCGACCGGGCGACCGGCCCCGACGGGTTCCTGACGTACGAGCGCCGGGCGAGGATGGGGCTGTTCAACCAGGGCTGGAAGGATTCGGTCGACGCCATCCGCGATCGCGCCGGTCGGCGGAGCGACCCGCCCATCGCGCTGGCCGAGGTCCAGGGCTATGTCCACGATGCGAAGCGCCGGATGGCGCGGCTGGCGGAGCGCAGAGGCGACCGGGATCTGGCGGCCCGCCTGACCCGCGAGGCGGACGAGCTCAAGGCGCGGTTCGAGGCCGCCTTCTGGTCGGACGAGCTCGGCGGGTATGCCATGGCGATCGGTGCCGGCGGCCTGGTCGCCGACGCGACGGCCTCCAACGTCGGCCAGGCGATGTGGGGCGGCATCGTCTCGCCCGATCGCGCCAGGGCCGTGGTCGATCGCCTGACCGGGCAGGAGATGGATTCGGGCTGGGGCGTCCGGACCTACGCCTCGGGGCAGCCCGGATACAGCCCGCTCGGCTACCACACCGGTTCGATCTGGCCGCACGACAACGCCTTGATCGCCGCGGGATTCAAGCGCTACGGCTTCGACGTCGAGGCCGGCGCCCTGGCCGGGCGGATCTTCGAGGCCGCCCAGCAGTTCCCCGACTTCCGGCTGCCCGAGCTGTTCTGCGGCTTCGACCGCGGCGAGGTCCCGGTGCCCGTGCCGTATCCGGTGGCCTGCTCGCCGCAGGCCTGGTCGGCAGCGGCGCCGCTCCTTCTCGTGCGGACGATGCTGGGGATGCGGGCGGACGCGTCGGGCGCGCGGCTCGAGCTGGTCCGCCCCCACCTGCCGGACTGGCTGACCAAGCTGACGGTCACCGACCTGCGCCTCGGCGACGCGTCGGTGGACCTCCTGTTCCACCGTTGGCGCGGGGCGACCAGCGCCGAGGTGCTGCGCAAGCAGGGTCGGCTCGAGGTGACGATCAGGGTCTAGGTGTGGCGGGGTATCGTCTCCGGCATGACCCATCTGTCCGCCACGTTCCGGGCCTACGTCGCAGAGAAGATCGACGATCGAGTCGAGCGCGGCGTCCGGACCTTCGCGGCCGACGACCTGCCACCCGGCGAGCTGACCGTGGCGGTCGCCTGGTCGAGCGTCAACTACAAGGACGGCCTCGCGACGCTGGTCGACGGCAAGGTCGCCCGGATCAGCCCGCTCATCCCGGGGGTCGACCTGGCGGGCACGGTGGTGGCCAGCGACGACGACGCCTTCCCGGTCGGGTCCGAGATCATCGCCCACGGCTACGACATCGGGGTCGCCCGGCACGGGGGGTTCGCCGAGTACGCCCGCGTCCCCTCGGCCTGGGCGGTACCGCGACCGGTCGGACTGGACCTGCGCGAGTCGATGATCGTCGGAACCGCCGGGTTCACCGCGGCCTTGTCGGTCGTCCAGCTGGAAGCGCGCGGGCTCGAACCGACCGCCGGCCCGATCCTCGTGACAGGCGCGACCGGCGGCGTCGGCCGGACGGCCGTGGCGATCCTCGCGGAGCGTGGCTACGAGGTCTGGGCAGCGACCGGCAAGGACGAAGCGCACGCTGAGCTCCTGGCGCTCGGGGCCACCGGGATCCTGCCCCGGGACGAGGTCACGGCCGAGAGCCCGCGTCCGCTCGAGCGCGAGCGGTGGGCCGCTGCGGTCGACTGCGTCGGCGCCGCGACGCTTCCGTACATCCTGCGCACGCTGCGCTGGGGTGGGGCGGTGGCGGCCAGCGGGAACACCAGCGGGGCGGCCTTCAGCACGACGGTCTTCCCGTTCATCCTGCGCGGCGCGGCCATCCTCGGGATCGACTCGGCCCAGCTCCCGATCGACGAGCGTCGTGCACTGTGGGAACGGATCGCGTCGGACCTGCGACCGCGCGAGCTCGGTGCGGCCGTGACCGAAGTCGATCTCGACGGCCTCGGCGGTGCGCTCGACGGGATCCTCGCGGGGCGGGCCCGCGGGCGCTGGATCGTCCGGCTGCACTGACGCCAACCGCTCCGGGGCGAACCGTGGCAGGCTTACCGGTGACGGCGACGCCGTCCGACCGGGAGGTCCGGCCGACTCCAGCCCAAGGTGGTGCGATATGCAGATGACCAGACCAGACAGCCAGACCCTCCGCCACGGCCTCCAGGCGATCGGCGATTTGCTGTCCGATGGGATCGGCCGATCCGCGTCCGATCTCGTCGAGGTGGTCGCCGGCCTCGCCGAGACCGCGCCGATCCGTCGGGCCCGGCCGACGCGTCCGTCGATGCCCCGTCCCTCGATGCTCGTCCGCGCGCTGATCGTCGGCCTGCTCACGGCGATGGTCGTCGGGATCGTCGCGGCCGTCTGGACCCGCAACGAGCGGATCGCGACCCTGCGGCGTCAGGAAGACGAGCGCGAGCTCGAGCTCGATGCCGCGGCGCTCGACCGCGCGTCCGACGAGGGCATGACGGCGACCGCCGAGGACGCCGCCGAGGCCGACATCGTCGGGATCCCGATCGTCGACGAGTCGACCGTGTCGGAGACCGTCACGACCGTCGCCTGACGGCCCGTCCCACCGATCCCGGCGAGTCGTCGACGGTAGACCTCGAGGTATCCCTCGACCATCCGACTCGCCGAGAATCGATCGAGCACGGCGGCCCGGATGGCCGCGCGGTCGAGCTCGTCGACTCGCTCCACCAGTGACGCCAGGTCGGCCGGATCGTCGCCGAGGAATCCGTCGATGGTGTCCCGGATCACCTCCGGCAGCGCGCCGGCCCGGCGGCCGATGACCGGCGTCCCGCACGCCAGCGCCTCGATCGCCACCAGGCCGAAGGGCTCCGGCCAGGTGCCCGGCATCAGCAGGGCGTAGCTCGAGGCCATCAGCGCATCTCGCTCCGCGCCGGGGATCTCCCCGAGGAACTCCACGTCGGCCCGCTCCATCGCCGGCCGGAAGACCGTCTCGGCAAAGTCCCGCTCCTGGACCGATGGTCCGATCTTGGCGGCGATCCTGAGAGGGCGTCCGCTCAGCCGAGCGACCTCGATGGCGTCCACCACGCCCTTCTCGGGGCCGATCCGTCCCACGAAGCAGAGGACGTCGGTCCGATGAACGCCGAACGGCGCGCCCTCGAGGCTGAGGCCGTTGTAGACCACACCCGCCCACGGATAGGCCGGGTGGGTCGCAGCCTGGGCCCGGCTGATCGCGACCATGCCGGCCAGCGGGTCGGCCAGGGCGTCCGCGGCGAACGGCTGGTCGAGACGACCGTGGAAGGTCCCGACGAAGGGAGTTCGGACGGCCCGGGCGAGCATCAGGTTGGACCACTCGAGGTGCCCGTGGATGATGTCGAACTCGCCTTGGCGGCGGACGACCTGGCCGATCGTCGCAGCGAGGTAGCCGCTCGGGTCGCCGCTGAACCCGAGCGGGCGGAGCGCGTTCGGGACGGTCGCGACCAGGTCCGCGTCGATGGTCGAGTCGCCGGCCGCGAACAGGGTCACGGCATGCCCGAGCCGACCGAGCCCGGTCACGAGCTCGGCGACGATCCGCTCCGTCCCGCCGTAGCGGGCCGGCGGAACGGACTCCATCGGTGGTGCGACCTGGGCGATCCGAAGCCCCCGATCGGTCATGTCGCTTTCGCCTCCAGGTCTCAGCATACGGCCGATCGGACGAAGGCGGCCGGGACCGCACAGGTCGATCCGAAGCGCGTCATCATCGCGCCATGACCTCCGCCACCGAATCCGTCCCGACCCGGGATGGGCTCCTGCTCCAGGAGCGACGCTGGCCGGCCGTCGGTGAGGCGCACGGCTTCATGCTCCTGACCCATGGTCTCGGCGAGCACACCGGCCGCTATGAACGGGCGGCGTCGATCCTCGCGGCGACGGGGCTTGACGTCGTCGGCCTCGATCTCCGCGGTTTCGGCGGCTCGGGCGGGCGGCGCGGCTACGTCGACTCGCTCGACACCTGGTTGGACGACCTCGCGGAGCGGCTCGCTGCGCGCCGCCTGGCGGCGGGCGGTCGTCCGCTGATCTTGTTCGGGCATTCGGTCGGCGGACTGGTCGCGCTGGCCTATGCCGAGGGCGACCGTCCGCAGCCGGACCTGCTCGTCCTGAGCTCACCGGCCCTGGCCGACGACCTTCCGGGCTGGAAGAAGACGGTCGTCCGGGCGATCGGCCGGGTCGCCCCGACGATGACGTTCTCGAACGGCCTCGACGGGACCCTGCTGTCGCGCGACCCGGCCGTCGGCGTCGACTACGTCGCCGACCCGCTCAACGTCCACTCGACGACGGCCGGCCTGGCCCGGGTCCTGCTCGCCGCGCAGGGCACGGCGACGGCGAACGTGACCCACCTTCACGTCCCGACGCTGGTGGTCCACGGCGGCGACGATCGGCTCATCCCCCCGGCGTCCTCCGAGGTCCTGGCGACCGTCCCCGGCGTGGAACGTCGCGTCTATCCGGGCCTTCGGCACGAGATGCTCAACGAGCCGGAGGGCCCGCAGGTCGCGGCCGACATCGCCGTGTGGATCGGAGCGCACCTCGGGTCGGTCGGCTCAGGCCCGCCGACCGATGTGCCGGCCGACGCGGACCAAGCAGCGGTCTCGATCGATCGGCCTGCATCGGACGGGGAGACGTCGGAAACGCGGCCATGACCTCCGGCACCAGCGAGCCGCGACACGTGGCGATCCTCGGGCTGATGGGTAGTGGGAAGTCAACGGTCGGAGTCGCCCTTGCCGACCGGCTCGGCTGGCCGTTGGTCGACTCCGATGTCGTCATCGAGGCGAGCACCGGCCAGACCGTGCGTGAATGGCGCGAGCGGTCGGGCACGGCATCGCTTCATGCTCTCGAGGCCGACCAGCTGCGGGACGCCCTGGCGGCACCGAATCGAAGCGTGATCGCGGCGGCCGCGAGCACGGTCGAGGACGCCGACTGTCGAGCCGCGCTCGGGGCACCGGACATCTTCGTCGTCTGGCTGCGGGCCGATGCTGCCACCCTCGCCGCGAGGTTCGCTGAGGCGGGCCATCGACCCGCGTATGGGCCAGACCCCGTCCGGTTCCTCGCGGACCAGGCTGCCGCCAGGGATCCCGGGTTCGGTGACGTCGCCGACGTGGTGGTCGACACCGGCACGCGGTCCGTCGCCGATACGGTGGACACGATCGTCGATCGTCTGGACCAGGTCCGCGGGCTGACCGACGATCGACGAGGACCCGAGCCTACTGTCCGGTCTGGTCCTTGACCTGCCGGTCGACCTCCGCGCTGATCTGAGCTTGCTGCTTGTTCCGATGGCGACGGACGAGGAACCAGGCGATGAACCACGGCCAGACGAAGCTGACGATCGCGCCGACGATCACGGCGGTGGCATAGTTCGCCTCGTTCGATCCGATGTTGAGCAGGACGAGCAGGGCGTAGGTCACGATGGCGCCCAGGGATACCCCGATGAATTGTTGCAGCACGGTCGTTCTCCTTGTTGTCGACGTCGCCCCGGACGGGGGCATGCTCCGGTCACTCCCGCCGGGAGCATCCACAGTCTGCACCGTGGGTCGACCCCCGTGCGCGCCGTTCTTGACGCGGTCGTCCGGCCGCAACCTCCTCGGTCGGACCGTCCCGCCCGCCGGCTGAGACGCGCTTCCCCGACGAGCGCACAATCAGACTTCCAGCCGAGCCCGAGATCGCAACGTCCTCACGTATGGAGGCCCTCCGATGACCGACACGCTGCCGCGAGTCAAGACGTATCAGCAGTCCATCGGCGGTGCCTGGGTCGACAGTGCCGGCGGCGAGACCCTGCCCGTCGAGAACCCGGCCAACGGGGAGGTCATCGCCCACGTCCAGGCGTCCGGCCCGGAGGACGTCGACCGAGCGGCGAGCGCCGCGGCCCTCGCGTTCCAGGAGTGGCAGCACACGACCCCCCAGGATCGCAGCCTGCTGATGCTCAAGCTCGCCGACGCGATCGAGGCGAAGGTCGACGAGCTCGGCCGGCTCGAGTCGCAGAACGCCGGGAAGCCCGTCGGTGCCGCGATCGAGGAGATCCCTGTCGTCGTCGACAACCTGCGCTTCTTCGCCGGGGCCGGCCGGGTCCTCGAGGGCAAGGCAGCCAACGAATACGTCGCCGGCCACACCAGCCTGATCCGGCGCGAGCCGGTCGGCGTGGTGGCCTCGATCGCGCCGTGGAACTACCCGATCATGATGGCCGGCTGGAAGATCGGCCCGGCCCTGATGGCCGGCAACACGGTCGTCCTCAAGCCGTCGATCCGCACCCCGCTGACGGCCCTCGCCCTGGCCGAGATCGCGGCCGACATCCTGCCCCCCGGCGTCCTCAACGTCATCACCGGGACCGGCGCGGCGATCGGCGACGCGCTCGTCGCCCATCCGAAGGTCGGGATGGTCTCGGTGACCGGCGACACCGACACGGGCAAGCGCATCGCGCGGACGGCCGCCGACCAGGTCAAGCGGCTCCACCTCGAGCTCGGCGGCAAGGCCCCGGTGGTCGTCTTCGACGACGCCGACCTCGACGCCGTCATCGACAACCTCAAGACGTTCTCGTACTACAACAGCGGTCAGGACTGCACCGCGCCGTGCCGGGTCATCGCCGGACCGAAGGTCTACGACCGGTTCGTCGCCGATCTGGCCGGCCAGGTCAAGACGATCAAGTGGGGCGACCCGGCCGAGGGCGACGACATCGAGATGGGGTCGCTCATCGCCGGCGCCCAGGCCGACAAGGTCGAGGGCATGGTCAAGCGTGCCGACCGCGGCCCAGGCGGCGCGGAGATCGTCGCCGGGGGTCATCGTCCGGACCGACCGGGCGCGTACTTCGAGCCGACGGTCATCGCCGGCCCGGACCAGAAGAGTGAGATCGTCCAGGACGAGGTCTTCGGGCCGGTCGTCACGGTCCAGCGGTTCAAGGACGAGGACCAGGCCATCGCCTGGGCCAACGACGTCCGGTTCGGCCTGGCCGCCTCGGTCTGGACCGCCGATGTCGGCAAGGCGATGCGGGTCGCCAAGGCCATCCAGTTCGGGACCGTCTGGATCAACGACCACTTCACGCTGGTGTCCGAGATGCCCCATGGCGGGTTCAAGGAGTCCGGCTACGGCAAGGATCAGTCGATGTACGCGATCGAGGACTACACGGTCGTCAAGCACGTCATGATCAAGCTCTGAACCCGGCGATCGAGGCGGCGCTGTCGGTCGACCTGGTCGACGGGCGGCGCTGGTACGGCGGCAAGCGTCGGAGGATCGAGCGGGTCGTCCTGGTCGACACGATCGACCTCGGGCCCCTCGGCCGCGATGCCGGCGACGAGGACGTCGCCCACCTCGCGATCGTCGAGGTCGTCGATTCCGCGGAGGTCGCGGACCGCTACCTGTCGGCGTTCATCAGGGGTCCCGGGAGTGGCCCGGCGCGCGAAGCACACCCCGGCGACGGGGTCTGGCGTGCCCTTGCGGTGGCGATCGCCGAGGGTCGGGTCGTCGGGACGGAGGGGGGCGGTGCGCTCGTCTGCCGCCCCGGGCTCGGTCTGTCCGCGTTCGCTCCCGGTGGGGGGTCCGAGATCGCGGCGTGGGAGGAACGTCCACTCGGCGCCGACCAGTCCAACACATCGTCCGTCCTGGGCGACCGGCTCCTGCTCAAAGCTTTCCGGCGGATCGCGCCAGGGCTGAACCCGGAGCTCGAGCTGATCGCCTATCTCGCCGAGGAACGAGGGCTCCACAGCGTTCCCGCACTCGGCGGATCGGCCGAGTACATCGGTCCGGACGGCACCGTCGCGACGCTGGCCGTGCTCCTGGAGCTCGTGCCGGATGCGGAGGACGCCTACGAGACCACGGTCGCGGGGCTCGCCGCATGGATCGCCGCGCCGGGCGTGGTCGCCCTCGAGTTCGCGACGGAGGATGCTGCCGCGCTCGGGACGGCGCTCGCCGACCTCCACGCGGCCCTGGCCGACGCCGGCGATCTCGACGACTTCGCGCCGCGGGATGCGGAAAGCGATGACTTGGCGACCTGGCGGGCGACGGGTGAAGCCGACCTCGTCACGGCGCTGGCGGAGCTCGGAGAAGAGGGTGCCGACCGGGCCGAGCTGGCGGCATGGGCGCCGTCGATCCGGGATCGCCTGGCGCGGATCGAGCACCCGCGGAGCGTTCCGCGACTCACCCGGATCCACGGCGATCTGCACCTGGGGCAGGTCCTCAGGACCCCGGGCGGGTTCGTATTCGTGGATTTCGAAGGTGATCCGCTGAGACCCGTGCACGAACGCCGCCGCCTTGCATCGCCGTTGCGCGACGTGGCCGGCCTGCTGCTGTCGTTCGATCACGCCTCGACCGACGCCGAGCGGCGCGCGACCAGCGCCGGTTGGACACCGGGTGACCATGCGGGACTCGACATGGCGGCGTGGCGACGCCGTTCGCGGGAGCGCATGCTCCGGGCATGGGGGTCCGGGGTCCGGCGGGCCGGCGTCGGGATCGACCTCGACGAGGGACTCCTCGACGGGCTGGCGGTCGCCAAGGAGTGTGCCGAGTTCATCTACGCGGCCAGATATGTGCCGGACTGGCTGTGGGCGCCTCAGGCCGCCATGCGTCGGCTGATCGAGGGTGAAGGTACGCCGTGAGCGACGCGGACCGAGCGGCCGCCTACCGACTCGACGCCCTGGGCGTGCCATCGACGCTCGCGGCCTACGACACCGCGATGAGCCGGCTCGACGGTCCGTTGGCCGACCTGCCGAGGGCCCCGGCGCGGGCGCTCGCCGGGCGTTCCGGCCGGATCCTCCTCGTCGGGATGGGCAGCTCGCGGTACGCGGCCCTGACCGCTGCGACCTTCCTCCGCGGCCGCGGGCTGTCGGTCGAGGTGGAGATGGCGTCGACGTCTCACCCGACCCCGCCGGCACCCGAGCTGACGGTGGTCGCGATCTCGAGCTCCGGGACGACCCCTGAGGTCATCGCCGCCGTCGAGCGGCATCGCGGCAGATCCGCCCTCGCGGCGGCGATCACGAACCGACCGGACTCGCCGCTGGCCGATGCCGCCGAGGCGGTCGTGCCGCTCCTCGAGGCCGAGGAGACGGCCGGCGTCGCCTGCCGGACCTATGTGGCCACCGTCGCCTCGCTGCTCCTCTTCGCCGACCGATCGACGACGGCCGCCCCCGGGTCCGGCTACGTCCCGCCCGCCGTGCGCCTCGCCCTGACCGCCGCCGACGACCTCGTGAGTCGGATGCCGCTGTGGCAGGGCCAGGCGGCCGATCTCCTCGACCGCGCCGACCAGCTTCACGTCCTCGGGGACGCCGCCCGCTACGGATCCGTCGAGCAGGCAGCGCTCGTGATGCGCGAGGGTCCCGGGCTCCGGGCGGTCGCCTTCGACGCCGGTGACTGGTTGCACGTCGGGCTGTACACCGCCGTCCCCGGCATCCGGGCGATCCTGTTCAGCGGGACCGACTATGACGCCGAGATCGCCCGGGTCGTCAGCGACCGGGGCGGTCGGCTGGTCGTGATCGGTCGACCCGTCGAGGGCGCCAGCCTGGGGATCGGCCACGAGGCCGCCGATCGGCTGCCGGCGTCGATGCTCGTCGAGACCCTTGTGACCGACCTGATCGCCGCCGAGCTGTGGCGTCGGGCGGACGCGACCGAGCGCCTGTGACCGGACCGGCCGAGGCGCGGGCAGGCCGAGCGGCGACGCCCGGAGCCGGGAGTGCGCTCGATCCGGCGCGGCTCGTCGCGTTCCACGGGTCCGTCCTCGGGTGGTACCGCCGCGAGGGCCGCCGTCTCCCGTTCCGCGGTCCGACCGACCCGTACCTCGTCCTCGTCTCGGAGACGATCCTGCAGCAGACCCAGGTCGCCCGTGGCGGACCGGCGTGGGAACGGTTCACCGCCCGGTTCCCGACGGTCGAGAGCCTCGCCAGGGCCAGCCCGGCCGACGTCATCCGGGCCTGGCACGGCCTGGGCTATAACCGCCGCGCGGTCAACCTCCGACGGGCCGCGATCATGGTCGTGGAGGAGCTCGGCGGCCGGTTCCCGCGTGACGTGGCCGGGCTGGAACGGCTGCCCGGGGTCGGCCCGTACACCGCCCGGGCGGTGGCCTCGATCGCTTACGGTCTGCCGGTCGGCGCGGTCGACACCAATGTCCGGCGCGTCCTCGGCCGGGCGTTCGCAGGCGAGCTCCAGCCCACGGAGCGAGCCCTCCAGGACCTCGCCGACGGCCTCGCCCAGGTCGAGCGCCCCGGGGACTGGACGGCGGCCGTGATGGACCTCGGGTCGACGGTCTGCCGGCCACGGGCCCCGCGTTGCGACGCCTGCCCGGTAGCCGGCCTGTGCCACTCCGCTCGCGGGTTGGCGCTGGGTTCCACGGGATCCGCCGGGTCGTCACCCGGTCCGCGGCGGTCGGAGTCGGCTCGGCTCGCCGGGTCGCCCACGATCGCCTTCGACCGGACGAACCGGTGGCTGCGCGGGCGCATCCTCGACCGTCTCCGGGCGGTCGAGGGCGACGGGTGGCTGGTGTTCGGCGAGCCGATCGGGGTGCACGATCGAGACGCCGTCCTGGCGGCGCTCGGAGCGCTCACGAACGAGGGGCTGGTCGAGCTCGCACCCGATGACGGTTCGACGGACGGGGCCGGCGCATCCACCCGGGCTCGCCTGCCGCCGGCCTGAGGGCCGGCCTCGTCGGCCCGGTGACTGGGCTACGCTGTGTGGCGTGAAGACGTCCGCCGAGCCATCGACCGCGGACCCGCTCCCCGCCGACGACCCGACCATCATGACGGCCGACCTGCGCGAGCTCGGTCGGCGGTGGTCGCCGACCCGGGACCGGGCGCCGATCGGCGCGGAGGCGATGACCGGCGCCGACCGGCGCGCCCAGGCGATGGGCGTCCCGGCGGGCCGGTTGATGGAGCACGCCGGGGTCGCCGTCGCGGCCGCGGTCCGCGCGGTCGCGGCCGATCAGGACCGACTCGAGATCGGACCGATCCTCGTCCTGTGCGGCCCCGGCAACAATGGCGGGGACGGGTTCGTCGCGGCCCGGAAGCTCGCACGCTCGGGGCTGTCGGTGGTCGCGGTCCTGGTGTCCGCGGAGAACCGACCCCGGACGCCTGAAGCCGCCCGGAACTGGGATCGGCTGGCCGCCGAACCGACGATCAACCGGATCCACGCCGCGACCTCGCGCGACGTCGCGATCGTGGCCCAGGGGATCGAGCGTGCCGCCGTCGTCGTCGACGCTCTGCTGGGGACGGGCGTGCGCGGCGCGCTCCGAGAGCCGATCCGGTCTGCCGTCGACCTCGTCCGCCGGGCGCGCGAGGTCCAGGTCCCGGTCGTCGCGGTCGACACGCCGACGGCGGTCGACCTGACCAGCGGCGAGCCGTCCGATCCCGCCGTCCGGGCCGACCTTACCGTGACGTTCCACCGGCCGAAGACGGGTCTGCTGACGAAGCGCGGCGCCGCCCTGGCGGGTCGTGTCCTGGTCGCGCCGATCGGCATCCCTTCGGAGGCCGATCGTGGCTGAGCGTGCGGGAGCCGTCGGGCTCCGGCAGGTCGTCCTGGTCGCCGTCGCCGTCGTCGGGATCGTGCTGGGCCTTGCGGTCGTCACGAGCCTCCTGCCGGCCGACGCGCAACGCATCGTGTTCCGGACCCCGCTCCTGATCGCCATCCTCGTCGTCGGCACGGCCCTCGTCCTGGTCCGGCTGGTCCGACGACCCCCGGACCGATGACCGCCGTCCTGGCCGAGCGGCGGCGCGATCTCGAGCTGCTCGCCTCCGAACGATGGGATCTGCTGGTGGTCGGCGGCGGCATCACCGGCTCGGGCATCCTGCTCGATGCCGCGAGTCGCGGCCTGCGTGCGGCGCTCGTCGAGCGCGACGACTACGCGGTCGGGACCAGCGGTCGTTCGTCGCGACTCATCCATGGCGGGCTGCGCTATCTCGAGCAGTTCCGGATCACCCTCGTCCGGGAGGCACTCACCGAGCGACGCCGGCTGCTCCGGCTCGCGCCGCACCTGGTCCGGCTCGAACCGTTCCTGTTCCCGATCTACGGCGGTCCGCTGACCCGGCCCTTCTTCGACGCCGGCCTGACCCTGTACGACCTGCTCGGGGCCGCGTCCGACGGAGGGCGCCACCGCCACCTGTCGATCGACGAGGCCCTCGACTCGACGCCGGTCCTCCGGCGTGAACGGCTGCGCGGCGCGTTCGTGTATCACGACGCGCAGGAGGACGATGCCCGCTACACGCTGGCCGTGGCACGTACCGCTCGCGGTCGGGGGGCGCTGTCGCTGACCAAGGTCGTCGCCACCCGGCCGATCGAGCACGACGGCCGGATCGCGGGCGCGACCGTTCGCGACGAGCTCACCAGGATCGAGTTCGACGTCCTCGCCGAGCGCGTCGTCGATGCGACCGGCGTCTGGTCCGGGCGGGCCGACGGTCCGTTCCCCGGCGCGGCCGACGCGGCGCGGATCAGGCCGAGCCGCGGCACCCACCTGGTGGTGGCCCGCGACCGCATCCCGAGCGCCCAGGGGCTGACCCTCCGGATCCCCGGCCGGGTCTGCTTCCTCGTCCCGTGGCCGGACCGCTGGGTCATCGGGACCACCGACCTCGACGACGACGGACCGCCCGACCGTCCGACCCCGTCGACGGGCGAGGTCGACGAGATCCTGCGCAACGTCAACGCCACGCTCGATATCGACCTCACCAGGTCCGACCTGGTCGGTGCGTACACCGGCCTGCGACCGCTCGCGGCCGACCCCGGCGGCCGTCCCGGATCGACCGTCAAGGCCTCCCGCGAGCACCGCATCCGGACCGATCCCAACGGCCTCGTCCGGATCGGCGGCGGCAAGTACACGACCTATCGGGTCATGGCCGCCCAGACCGTCGACGCGGCGATCGGGACCGACCTGGCCCGCAGCCGACCGTCGGCGACCGAGGACCTGACGCTGCTCGGCGCGGCCCCGCGGGTCGAGCTCGACGCCCTGGCTGCCCGCCTGGCGACGGAGACGGGCCTGGATCCCGTCGGGATGAGGCGCCTCGTCGACCGGCACGGGACGGAGGCCACCGACGTCGTGGCGCTCGGCCGCGAGCTGGACCTGCTTCGACCGCTTGCACCGGACATCTCCCAGCTCGAGGTCGAGGTGGTCCGGGCCGTCAGGTCGGAGGGCGCGCTGACCCTCGACGACGTCCTGTCCCGGCGGACCAGGCTGGCCCAGGAGCGCGCCGATCGTGGGGCGTCGATCCTGCCACGGGTCGCCGACCTGATGGCCGTCGAGCTCGGCTGGACCGACGACGACCGGGCTGCCGCGACCGCCGACTACCTGGCCGCAGCCCACCGCGAGTACGACGTCCCCCCGCCGGCGCGATGACCCCGGCACAGGACCCGTTCATCCTGGCGCTCGACCAGGGCACGACGTCGTCGAGAGCGATCCTGCTCGACCGGCGCGGTCGGATCCGCGCGACGGCATCCGAGGAGCTTCCGCAGATCTTCCCCGCGCCCGGCGAGGTCGAGCACGACCCGGAGGCGATCTGGTCCACCCAGCTCGGGAGCGCCCGGCGCGTGCTGGCAGAGTCGGGCGTCGAGCCCTCGAGCATCGTCGCGATCGGGATCACGAACCAGCGCGAGACGACGATCGTGTGGGAACGGGCGACGGGTCGGCCGATCGACCATGCGATCGTCTGGCAGAGCCGGGTGACCGCCGCGCGCTGCGACGCCCTGCGCGCCGCGGGTCATGCCTCCCTGTTCGAGGCGCGGACCGGCCTTCCCCTCGATGCGTACTTCAGCGGCCCGAAGATCGCCGAGATCCTGGATCGGGTCCCCGGTGCACGCGCCCGGGCCGAGCGCGGCGAGCTCGCGTTCGGGACCGTCGATTCGTTCCTGATCTGGCGGCTGACGGGCGGTCGACTGCACGCGACCGACGTGTCGAACGCCAGCCGGACCCTCCTCTTCGACATCCATCGCGGGTCGTGGGACGACGAGCTGTGCGCGCTCGTCGGTGTTCCCATGGCCCTGCTTCCGGAGGTCCGATCCTCGTCCGAGGTCTACGCATCGACCGACGCCGGACTGCTCGGGGCGGCGATCCCGATCGCCGGCTGCGCGGGCGACCAGCAGGCGGCCACGTACGGCCAGGCCTGCTACGAGCCGGGCGCCACGAAGGCCACCTACGGGACCGGGGCGTTCCTCGTGATGAACACCGGCGAGCGCCCGGTGCGTTCCACCAGTGGCCTGCTCACCACGATCGCCTGGCGGCTCGGGCCCGATCGACCCATCGCCTACGCCCTGGAGGGTTCGGCGTTCGTCGCCGGAGCGGCGGTCCAATGGCTGCGCGACGGGCTGCGGGCCGGCCGTGACGCCGCCGAGATCGCCGCCCTGGCAGACACGGTCACAGATACCGGTGGCGTCTACCTCGTCCCGGCGTTCGTCGGTCTCGGGGCGCCGTACTGGGATGCGTATGCCCGCGGTACCCTCGTCGGTCTGACCCGTGGGACGGGACTGGCCGAGATCTCCCGGGCCGCGATCGATGCGATGGCCTACCAGGTCTCGGACGTGGTCGAGGCGATGCGCACGGACGCCGCCCTCACCTTGGACGTCCTGCGGGTCGACGGCGGCGCCTCCCGGAACGATCGCCTCTGCCAGTTCCAGGCCGACCTGCTCGGCGTCGCGGTCGAGCGGCCGGTCCAGGTCGAGACCACGGCCATCGGCGCCGGGGCGCTCGCCGGGCTGGCCGTCGGCTGGTGGGATTCGCCCGGGGCGTTCGCGGCGGAGCGCGACATCGACCGGCGATTCGAACCGGCGATGGCGGCCGATCGTCGCGACCGGCTGCTTCACGGCTGGCACCGAGCCGTCGAGCGATCCCGGAACTGGGTCGAGGCCGACGCCTGACGAGCGTGGGCTCGGGTGCCGGCGCGGCGTGCTCCCGCGCCGAGGCTCCGTTCCGCGTCGGGCCCGCGCCGAGGCTCCGTTCCGCGTCGCGCCCGCGCCGAGGCTCCGTTCCGCGTCGCGCCCGCGCCGAGGCTCCGTTCCGCGTCGCGCCCGCGCCGAGGCTCCGTTCCGGTCCTGGGCTCGCTTCTCCTCGGGCCCCGGGCTGCGCGGCGCGCCGTTCTGGCCCGCGTCGGTTCGCGCCGCACCACCACCATGACTAGGGACGGCCCTGCTGCTGTGAACGAGCTGCGCCGGAGCGTCCCGCGTGAGCAGATACAACGGGCATTGCTAGGAGTGGACCTCAGACGGGCTACGGAGCCCTGGGCGGCGTGGACGGGCCCCCCGTACCCTGTTCCGTAGTCATGGCCGTGCTACGAGGACGGACACTCGCACGGCCAGGCGACGCTCCCCACTGCGGTCAGGCGGCTCCCCGCTGCCGTCGGGCCTCGACCCCGTTCCGTAGCAATGGCCGTGCTATGAGGATCGTCACTCGCGCCCGTCAGGCGACCCTGACCGCCGCGGTCCGGCCTCGCCCCCGTTCCGTAGCAATGGCCGTGCTATGAGGATCGTCAGTCGCGCCGGTCAGGCCACCGTCGCGCCCGAGCAGGCCACTCTCGCGCCGGTAAGGCCACCGTCGCGCCGGTCGGCCACCGTCGCCCCGCCAGACCACCGTCGCGCCCGACGGCACCCTCGCAGCCGGCGTCGCCGATGCGAGCGCGCCGGACCCTCGCAGGACGGTCGGCCGGACCACGACGCCCGATCCTGATGGGACCATTTTCACCCCTATACAGGCCGTAGGCGAGGGCCTACACTCCGACGGTCAAATGTCACGGCTGGGCCGTGACCAGAGCCCGTAGCACGACGACCGACTCCTCTCACGGCTGACGCGAGAAACCGACGGATCGCGCGGCTACAAAGAGGAGTTTTCGTTTAGGTGTACAACGACAAGAACCTGACCTGCGCCGATTGCGGTCAGGAGTTCGTCTTCACTGCCAGCGAGCAGGATTTCTACGCTCAGCGCAATTTCACCGAGCCGCGCCGCTGCCCGAGCTGTCGGGCCAGCCGTAAGGCAGCTCGGAACGCCGACTCCGGCGGTGGGTACAGCTCCGGTGGCTACGGCGCCGGCGGCTCGTACAGCGCCGGTGGCAACGGCGGTGGTGGTTACGGCGGCGGAAGCAGCAGCTACGGCTCGCGCGACCGCGGCCCGCGGGAGATGTTCACCGCGACGTGCAGCAACTGCGGTCGCGATGCCCAGGTCCCGTTCCGCCCGACCAGCGGCAAGCCCGTCTATTGCAGCGATTGCTTCCGGAGCATGCGCGGCGGCTGACCCCGTCGCTCGTCTCTGACGATCGCGTCCGACCCGGCCCGACACGTTCGGACCGGGTCGTTCGATTCTCAGCGGTACGGCCCTGTGCCGCGCAGGCGTGAGGCCTTGCGCGGGTGAGATAGGCTGCGGACGATAACCATCGGCGCTAGGAGGACCACCCGGGATGAAGAACCCGCCCATCCTTATCTCGATCCTCGGCTTCTTCGCGGCACTCGCCGGTTTCGGCTACCTGTTCTTCGGCCTCCGGGTCCTCGGCTTCGACTGGTTCGGGGCCCTCGGCGACCTGCCGGCCTTCGAGCACGTCGGGCTGTGGGGCTGGCTGGCCATCGTCACCGGCATCGTCTGGCTTCTGGCCGCGGTCGGCCTGTGGGCGCTCCAGCCCTGGGCGCGGCTCTTCGCGATGATCATCGCGGGCTTCGCGCTGTTCGAGGCGGTCCTGGCGTTCTTCCAGTTCACGGGGACCGGTATCGGCTTCGGGATGGCGATCCTGCCGATCCTGATCCTGTGGTACCTGGGCACGAGCGAGGTCAAGGCGGCGTTCGGCATGGACGAACCCGAAAGCGGCGGCTGACCCCGTCGCTCGTCTCTGACGATCGCGACCGACCCGGCCCGAGATGATCGGACCGGGTCGTTCGATTCTCGGCGGCGGCCCGCTGACCCCTGGACTCCCGACATCGTTCGACCCGGCCCGACACGTGCGGACCGGGTCGTTCGATCCAGACGGCTGAGCCGCCGGCTTGAGGCTTACCCGGCGGCCACCTTCTTCGTGGAGTCGATGTAGCGCCTCAGTGCGGACCAGTCCTGCGCTGCAGCCAGCTTGGCCTGTCGCGGCCAGGTGCTCGCGTCGTGGCCGGCGATCAGCGGCGTCCCCGCCTTCGCCAGCACGTCCGCGATCGCCTCGGGGGTCATCTCACTGAGCTTGGCGAACGTGGTCACGCCCGCCGCCTTCAGCGAGGCCGCGTAGTCCGGGCCGATGCCGTCCAGGATCGACAGGTCGTCGCCCGCCGCCGCCTCGGCGGCCTCGACCGCCGGCGCGGCCTCGGCGACCTCGGCGACGGCCTCCTCGGTCACTTCGTGGACCTCGGCGACGCCACCGAGCTGGGTGAGCTTGTCGAGGATGGCTACGGACTGGGCATAGTTGGCGAGGACACCGACGGCGGCCTTACCGCCGGTCAGGTCGGTCGCGATCCTGGCGCGGTCCGCGGCGTTGAAGCCGAGGCCCTTGTGGTGAAAGGCACCCAGAAGCCCGCCACCGACGACGCCGGCGAGGAGGGTCGGCGGGGCGATCACGGCCAGCACGAGGCCGATCCCGGCACCCTTGCCGACGCTGCGCTTGCCGAGCTTGTGGGTCTTGATATGGCCCTTGTCGTCGAGCACGAGGACGCCGATCGCGTCGAGCTTGATGTCGTCGTCCGCCTTGTCCCAGGCCTTCAGTGACTCGACCGCATCGTCTGCGGCCGCCTCATCTGCAAAGAACGCTAGAACGACCCGATCGTCAGCCATGGCACTACTCCTTCAGGACCAGCTCGCATGCTCGCGGGTCCATGCCCGCACACCAAACCAAGAGTGGCGACGACGGTGTCGTCCGGCTACGGTCGAATGGCCCGCCGCTCCGTGCGCGCGGACCCGCCTCATAGCGGGCATCCGTGGCAGCAGGCCCGTGTCTCGCCTCCGATGGTCGTTCGATGATACGTCAGGCGCAGCCGGGGGAAGCGCCGCCGGCGGCTTCGTCAGGCGCCGCCGCGGCCGCGACCGGCGAGCATCCCCAGGTCGAACTTGCGTTCCGTCCCGTGGAGGAGCCGGTCGATGTTGTCGGCGTGGGCGATCCAGACGACGGCCGCTCCCGCCACGGCGTAGATGAGGTAGGCGGGCGGGACCGTGCCGTTGACCACGAGGAAGACGAGGACGACCGCCGGGATCATCGCCGCCGAGCCGAGCAGCGAGCCGAGCGACACGTAGCGGGTGACCAGGATCACGCCGATGAAGACCGGCGCCGCCAGCAGGACCGCGATCGGCTGGATGACGAGCATCGTGCCGACACCGGTCGCGACCCCGCGCCCGCCATGGAAGCGGAGGAAGATCGAGCGGGCCGACCCGATCACCGCCGCCACCGCGCAGGCCGCCTCGAGCGCCGGCTCGCCGCCCGAGAACGTCCGGGCGATGAGGACCGGCACGGCACCCTTGGCCAGGTCCCCGGCGACGACGATCAGAGCCCATCTCGGACCCATCGCCCGGAGGGCGTTCGTGCCGCCGGTCCGCCCCGATCCGATCGTCCTGGGGTCCGGTGCGCCGGTCAGCCGCGAGACGATGACGCTGAACGGGATCGACCCGATGACGTAGGCGAGCCCGATCAGGACGATCGCGGTGATGGGCTGCATCGGCTCGACGCACGACCTCCATGGCGTCGCCCCGGGGCCTCGGCCCGGAGCGCCCGAACGGCAGCATAGCACCGGGTCCGCGCCGGTCGGCCCGGGCCTCCGTTTGCGCCCCGTGCGACCCGGCGCGTACCATCCGGCGGTGACCCGCGCCGCCGTCCGGCCGCTGCCCCTCCGCGTCTCTGAGGCCCACTAGACCCATGGCCGTCGGCTCATCGAACGACTTCGACCTCGTCGTCCTGGGCGCGGGGACCGGCGGCTATTCGGCCGCTTTCCGGGCCGCCCAGCTCGGCCTCCGCGTCGCCCTCGTCGACGAGGACAAGATCGGCGGGACCTGTCTCCACCGCGGCTGCATCCCGACCAAGGCCCTGCTCGAGTCGGCCGAGGCCGTCAACCGGGCCCGTCACCTCAAGGACTACGGCGTGATCCTGCCCGGGGAGCCGGCCGTCGACTACGCGGTCATGGCCCAGCGTCGCGACCAGGTCGTCAAGCGGATGTGGACCGGCCTGAAGACGCTGATCGTCAAGAACAAGGTCACCTGGGTCCAGGGTCGGGGCCGGCTCGACGGACCCGGCCGGATCCGCGTCCTCCA
Organism: uncultured Chloroflexia bacterium; assembly: GCA_963744115.1. Taxonomy (GTDB): domain Bacteria; phylum Chloroflexota; class Limnocylindria; order Limnocylindrales; family CSP1-4; genus Chersky-267. The sequence continues at coordinate 1,159,146 of CAVUSI010000003.1, forward strand.
GGCCGGTGAGGATGGGACGCCCGGCACAGGCGGGGAGCGGATCCTCGAGGCGACCGACGTCATCATCGCCACCGGCAGCCGGGTCAAGAGCCTGCCGGGCCTCGTCCCGGACGGGGTGCGGATCGTGACCTCGGACGACGTCCTCCGCCGCGACAGCGCTCCGGCCAGCCTGGTCGTCGTCGGCGGCGGCGCCGTCGGGGTCGAGTTCGCCAGCTTCTTCGGCGACATCGGCACGCAGGTCACGCTGCTCGAGTACCTTCCCGCGATCGTCCCGCTCGAGGACCGCGAAGTCAGCCAGCTCCTCGAACGGAGCTTCACCCGCCGGGGCATCAAGGTCGTCACCAGCGCTCGATTCGACACTGCGAAGGTCAAGGCCGGCAAGGCCGGTGTCCGACTCGAGGTCGGCCCGGAAGGCGGGGCCGCCGAGGAGGTCGCCGCCGAGGTCCTCCTCGTCGCGGCCGGCCGAGCCGCGAACGTCGAGGACATCGGGCTCGAGACGACCAAGGTCGAGGTCGACAAGGGCGTCATCAAGGTCAACGGGCGGATGCGCACCCGTGAGCCGCACGTCTACGCGATCGGCGACATCGTCGGCGGGCTGTGGCTCGCGCATACGGCCGGACACGAGGGGATCGTCGCGGCCCACACGATCGCCGGCGATCCGGACGTCCACGAGATCGACTACGTGCAGCAGCCGCGGGCGACCTACTGCCGGCCGGAGATCGCCTCGGTCGGCCTGACCGAGCAGCAGTGCCAGGAGCGCGGGCTGCCGTACAAGGTCGGCAAGGTCCCGTTCCAGGCGATCGCCAAGGCGGTCATCGGCGGCGAGCACGAAGGTTTCGCCAAGGTCATCGGCAACACCGAGAGCGGCGATACCCTAGGGGTCCACATCATCGGACCGCATGCCACCGACCTCATCGCGGAAGCCTCGCTGGCGTTCGAGCTCGAGGCCACGCCCGGCGAGATCGGCGGCGCGACGCACCCGCATCCGACCTTGTCCGAGGTGCTCGGCGAGGCTGCCCTGGCCGTCGACGGACGAGCGATCCACTTCTGACCGGAGACGGTCGAGCCCGACGGAGGCGACGATGACGGCCACCGACCCGACCAAGGCGAAGGCGCCGGGCGCCGGCCTCGGAGCGGACCTCGGCCTGTCGGACGAGGACCTCCTGGGGATGTATCGGATGGTGGCCCTGGCCCGCGCCGTCGACGAGCGGATGTGGATCCTCAACCGCTCCGGGCGGATCCCGTTCGTCATCAGCGGCCAGGGCCACGAAGGGGCCCAGGTCGGGGTGACCTGGGCATTCCAGCGCGGGCACGACTGGATCGCCCCGTTCTACCGTTCGATCGCGATGTGCATGACGTTCGGGATGAGCGCCCGCGACATCATGCTCGCCCAGTACGCCAAGGCCAGCGACCCGTCGTCCGGGGGTCGTCAGATGCCGGGCCACTACGGCGATCGCCGACACAACCTGCTGTCGGTCAGCTCACCGGTCGCCACCCAGATCCTGCACGCCGTCGGCATCGCCCTGGCGGCCAAGATCCGGGGGACCGGCCAGGTCGCGCTCACTGCGATGGGGGAGGGGTCGTCGAACCAGGGCGACGTCCACGAGGCCCTCAACTTCGCGGCCATCCATCGGCTGCCGTTCATCTTCCTGGTCGAGAACAACGGCTACGCGATCAGCGTCCCGGCCGCCATGGAGGTGTCCGTCCCGGACGTCGCGATGCGCGCGGCCGGCTACGGGATCCCGGGTGTCGTCGTCGATGGCGGCGACGTGCTCGCCTGCTACGCGGCCGCCCGGACCGCGGTCGCCCGTGCCCGGGCGGGCGACGGGCCGACCCTCATCGAGGCCAAGGTGATCCGGCTCACCGGCCACTCGTCGGACGACCAGCAGACGAAGTACCGCTCGGAAGAGGAGCTGGCGGCCTCGAAGGGCCGCGACGCCCTCCCGCACTTCCGTGACCAGCTCCGGGCCGCCGGCGTGCTGACCGAGCCGATCGAGGCATCGCTCGCGGCGGAGATCGAGGCGATCGTCCACGACGCCACGGAGTTCGCCGAGGCCGAGCCCGATCCCGATCCGTCGACGGCGATGCGCTGGGTCTACGCCGAGGACTGGCCGGCCGAGACACCTCCCCCGTGGGGCTCCGGCGACGGGAGCCACGACTGATGGCCCTGATGACGTTCATCGAGGCGATCCGGGACACGCTCGCCCTCGAGATGCGTCGCGACGAGGGGGTCATCGTCCTGGGCGAGGACGTCGGCCGGAAGGGCGGCGTATTCCTGGCGACCGACGGGCTGTGGGCCGAGTTCGGTGACGACCGGGTCATCGACACGCCGTTGACCGAGTCGATGATCGTCGGCGCCTCGATCGGCGCAGCCGTCAACGGTCTGCGACCGGTCGCCGAGATCCAGTTCGCCGACTTCATCCATCCGGCGTTCAACCAGATCGTGTCCGAGGCGGCCCGGATGCGCTATCGGTCGAACAACACGGTCGGCGTGCCGCTGACGATCCGGGCGCCCTACGGCGGCGGCGTCCACGGGGCGCTTTACCACTCGCAATCCGTGGAGGCCTTCTTCACCCACGTCCCGGGGCTCAAGGTGGTCGTCCCGTCGACCCCGCACGACGCTCGCGGCCTGCTCCGGAGCGCGATCCGCGACGATGACCCCGTCCTGTTCTTCGAGCACAAGAAGATGTACCGCTCGGTCCGCGGCGAGGTCCCGGACGGGGAGTTCGTGGTGCCGCTCGGTCGTGCCCGGGTGACCCACCCCGGCTCGCAGGTCACGGTCATCGCGTACGGGCTGATGGCGCACTACGCGCTCGAGGCGGCGGATCGGGTCGCGGATGAGGGGATCAGCGTCGAGGTGGTCGACCTGCGCACCCTCCGGCCGCTCGACAAGGACACGGTCCTCACGTCGGTGCGCAAGACCGGCAAGTGCCTGATCACGTATGAGGACAACCGCTTCGGCGGGTACGGCGCCGAGGTGGCGGCGATCGTCGCCGAGGAGGCCTTCGACTATCTCGACGGGCCGGTCACCAGGATCGCCGGACCGGACGTCCCGGGCGTCCCGTACAACCACGTCCTGGAGGACTGGTTCATGGTCGACCCGGAGAAGATCGCCGCGGGGATCCGCAAGCTGGCGGCCTACTGAGCGCCGTCGACCTGATCGGCCACCGCGATGATGAGATCGATCGCGTCCTGGAGACCCATCCGCGAGCCGCGCTCGAGCGCGGTCGTGAGCGCTGCCGGACCCAGCACCCCGGTGGCTCGGGCCAGCGGGTCCTGAGACCGGATCATCCGGTCGAGACCCGCCGGGGGACGGACGCCATAGCGCTCGCACAGTGCCTCGAACGCTCCGATGACCACGGCGCCCTCCTCCGCATACCCGGAGTCGATCGCGAGGATCGCCGCGACCTGGAGGCTGACCGTCGCCGAGGTCACGTCGCGGAGCGCCACCACCTGGACCAGGGCGCGGACCGTCCAGCGGAATGCTTCGCGGAGATCTCCGATCGCGAGGTTGGCCCAGCTGATGCTCCCCATCGCCATGCCGCGATAGGGTTCGTCGCCGAGCTCCTCGAGCCGGATCAGCGCGGCTTCGAAGATCTCGAGCGCTGCCTGAGGCGCCCCGCGCGCCATCAGCACCGTCCCGCGCGCCCACTCGATCCGAGCGAGGCCTCGCCGATCGTCCAGCTCCTGGTAGACGGTCGCCGCCTGAAGCATGGTGGTCATCGCTGAGGCGCCGTCGCCCTCGATGAACTGGGTGTGCGCGATATTGAACAGCGCATCCGCCTCGGCCGGCCGATCGGACAGCCTGCGCGCGAGGCCCAGCTGGTCCTCGTAATAGCGGCGGGCGGTCGCGGAATCGGCCTGCCAGTAGGCGACCCCGCCCGCTGCGGCGAGGGCAGCCAGCCGTTCGCGCGTCGGCGCCTCGGCGCCGGGCACGGCGAGGGCCGCGTCCATCAGGTCGTGACCCTCCGCCAGATGGCCGTCGATCTGCCAGAACCGCCAGAGCGCGGCGCCGAATCTCAGGGCCGTCGGCGCATCGCCTGCCTGGATCGACCAGCGCATGGCCGAGCGGAGGTTCGCGTCGTCGATCGCAAGGCGGTCGAGCCACATTCCCTGCGACGCCGCCAGGTCCGGCACGGCCTCCTCGGCCAGCGCGAGATAGGCCAGGGCATGCCGTCGGCGCGCATCGGACTCCTCGCCGGACGCCGCGAGCTCGGTGAGGGCGAACGACTGGATCGTCCGGAGGAGTCCGAACCGGACGCCCAGCCCTCGACCGGGCACCGACCGACCCGTCGCCAGGCTCTGGTCGACGAGCGCGACGAGGTCGTCGACGAGTGCGTCGGTCGCCTCCCCGCTCGTCGCGGCGACGGCCGGGACCTGGTCGAGGTCGAACCCACCCTCGAACACCGCGAGCCGGCGCAGGAGGCGCTGCTGCCGAGCCGGCAGGAGATCGTGGCTCCAGCGGATCGCGCCATCGAGGGTGCGTTGACGGCCGGGCGCGTCCCGTGGGGCCGTCCCGGGGAGGGGGAGGTGGGCGGCGAGCCGATCGCGGATCGCTCCGAGGGGGAGCAGGGCGATCCGGGCTGCGGCGAGCTCGATCCCGAGCGGAAGCCCGTCGAGCAGGTCGCAGATCTCGCGCACCGTCGCGGCCTCATCCCCGGGCTCCCATCCAGGACGAACCGCTCGGGCGCGTTCCACGAACAAGCGGTCCGACGCGACGCCACCGCCGTCCGCTCGCCCGACGGCGGGCCCGTCGAACGGTTCGTCCTCACTGAGCGACCGGACGGGATAGTCCTGTTCACCGGCGATGTGGAGGGGCGCGCGACTGGTGACGACGATCCGCGTGCCCGGTGAGGCGCGGAGGATGGTCGACACGTCAGTGGCCCCTTCGAGCAGGTGCTCGAAGTTGTCGAGCACGAGGAGAGGGGATCGTTCCGCCAGGAAGCGCGGCAAGGCGTCGGCGGCCGGCCGGTCTGGACCGTCGAACAGGCCGAGCGTTCGGGCGATCGTCGACGCGATCTGCGCCGGGTCGTCGACCGTGTCCAGTGCGACGAACCAGGCGCCGTCCTGGGTGCGGACGGATCTGCGCCGAGCGAGCTCGATCGCCAGGCTCGTCTTGCCGATGCCGCCGGGTCCGGTCAGGGTCACCAGCCGGCTCGTGTCGAACAGCCGATCGAGCTCGTCGAGGTCGGTCTGCCGGCCGATGAAGCTCGTCAACCGAATGGGCAGATTGCCGTCGGTCGGACTCGACGTCCGGAGGGGTGGGAAGTCCGTCCGTAGACCAGGGACGTCGAGCTGATAGAGCTGCTCGGGATCGGGAACGTCCTTGAGAGCGTGCCGGCCGAGATCCCGAACCACCACGCCCGAGGGCAGCCGCCACGCGGTGAGTGCCCGGGTCGCCTCGGACAGGACGATCTGCCCTCCGTGAGCCGCCGCGGAGATCCGGGCGGCCCGATTGACGTCGAACCCACCGTAGTCATCGCCTGCGAGATGGGCTTCGCCCGTGTGGAGGCCCATCCGCACCCGGACGTCGACGTCGGCCGGCCAGTCGTGCCCGGCGAGGGCACGCTGGGCCTCGACCGCCGCATCGACGGCCGCGCCGGCCTCCGGAAAGGCGCCGAACACCGCGTCGCCCTCGGTCCGCACGCAGACCCCGCCATTCGCGTCGATCGCGGCCCGGATCAACCCGAGGTGGGTGCCGTTGAGCGCATCCCACCGATCGCCGAGCGTCCGAGCGAGCGCCATCGAGCCCTCGACGTCGGTCCGCAGGAACGTGACCGTCCCGATGGGGAGCGTCAGGGCATCGACGGGTCGCCCGCTCATCGCCCGAGGCTACTGCGTGCCGAGGCGCTCGGCGAGCGTGGCCAGCATGGCCATCGCGGCCTCGGGTCGTTCGCGGAGGATGGCCTTGAGGCCGATGCCGCTGATGACGAGCCCCCGAACGGCCGGTGGGTCGGCGACGACGGTGGCCGCGCGCGGCCGCTCGCGGAGGACGGCCAGCTCGCCGATGTGATCGCCAGGGCCGTAGGAGCGGATGACCGTGCCGTCCGCGCGCACGACGCGTACCGTCCCGTCGATGATGACGACGAGCTCGTCGTCAGGATCCCCCTCGCGGACGATGGCTTCGCCCGCCGGATACAGGTGCTCGGATGCGCCGGCGGCGATCCGCTGCAGGTCCTCGGGCTCCAGTCGGCCGAACAGGGGCACGCGGCGGAGGAGCAGCATCCGCTCGATCCCGTCGAGCGTGCCGGTGGTATCGGGCATCGGATCACCTCGTTCCGCGAGCACCGTCGCGGCCAGCCGGCCGACCCACGGGTCCGGATCGCCGGCGAGGACGCGTAGCGTCTCGACTGTATCGGACGGGCGTCCCTCCGGTTCGCCCTCGAGGAGATCCACCACCGCTTTGGCGAGTCGTCGGTCGCCCATCGTGTCGAGCGCCTCGATCGCGACGGCGCGCGTCTCGGGGTCGTCCGACCTGAGCGAACGCTCGACGAGGGCCGCGTCATCGGGGGCGCTCAGGATCGCCAGGACGTGGGCCAGTCGACGCTCGATCCGCGCCTCGCGAGCTCCGAGGACGAAGCGAAGGAACCCGAGCACCTCGCCGTCGGTGGCACCCGACAGGCTGTCGTTCTGGCGACGGGCGGTGAGCGCCAGGTCGACCTGGCCGAGCGCCCAGCCGACGAGCTCCGAGTGCGCCTCGACACCGTGATACTCGAGCGCCACGAGGGCCGCTTCCTGGGCGCGCTCCGATCCGTTCGCCAGCGCGTCGAGGGCCCGTTCCCGGCCCGGCGCCCCTCGAGCGCCGAGCCCGCGCGCGGCCGCGATGCGAACGGATGACGCCGGATCGTCGAGACCCACCACGAGGATCGGCAGCGGGTCGAGGACCCCGCTGTTCTTCGACAGCGCTGCGTCGATCGCCGCGGCGCGGACGTCGGCGAGGGGATCGGCCAGGCCGCGATCGACCCACGCCCGGCACGCGTCGGGAGGTGTCGCCGTCGAGCGCGCGACGATCGCCAGCGCCGCGATCCGATCGGTCGCGCTCTCGCTCGTCGCGAGCGCCGCGAGGATCGACCCGGACCGGATGGGATCGCCCGCCCGTTCGAGCGCCAGGGCCGCCTCGGCCCGCAGCCGAGGGTCGTCGCCGGCAGCCAGCTGTGCGATGTGCGCCTCGTCGATCGGTCGCCCCAGCGAGTCGAGCGCCCGGCTCGCCGCGAGCCGGACGCCGGGATCCGGATCGCGCAGCGCGCCCGTCAGCCGATCGCTCGCCTCGGTCGCACCGAGCCGTCCGAGGAGCTCCGCGGACAGCTGGCGAACCCCGGGGTTCGGCTCGGACAGGCCGGCGACCAGGGTCGCCACCACCTCCGGGTCGTGCGTCAGGGTCACGAGGCCCGGTCCACCCTCCAGGAGCTGCTCCGCCAGCCCGTCGCGAAGGGTCCGCACCAGGCTCGCGGCATAGGCCCGGCGGATGCGGAGCACGACCGCGAGGACGGCCACCGCGGCGACGGCGCCCATCACGAAGGTCGCGGTCTGGTCCAGGAACGTCCCCGCGGCGAGGAGGAGCAGGCCGGCCAGGCTGATGCCGACCTGGCCGGGCACGCCGTCCATGAACGCCAGGACCTGGGCGCGCCGCTCGCCCGGCACGACGTTGTAGAACGCGCTCCAGGCGGCGTTCGACAGACCGCGCTGGGTCACCTGCTGGGCGAACCGGAAGCCGACCGCTGTCGCGAGCGTGAACCGCACCAGCCAGACGCCGAAACCGGCCACGTAGACCACGGGGAGGGCGAGGACGACGACCGCGATCCCGAACCGCGCGTACAGGCGATTCGCGAGGGCCAGGGCGACGACGAAGGAGAGGACGGTCACCGCGGCCGACAGCAACCCGAGGGCCGTCGCGAGATCGGCCTCGGACGGGAACGCCGCCCTCATCGCCCGTAGGAACGGGTACGACACGGAGAACAGGAGGACCGCGAACAGGACATAGGCGACCGCGACCAGGCGCATCAGCGAGGATCCGCTGACGTAGTCGGCACCGACCCGCAGCTCACGGACGATCGACGACGTCGGTGAGCGCTTCCGGCTCGTCTTGCCGGATCGGCTGACATCGGCGGTCAGGACCGCGGCGATCGCGAGCAGGCCCGCCTGGACGAGGACGAGGTCGTCGGCGCTCGCGATCTGGGCGATCGGGCCGGCCACGAGCATCCCGGCAGCCCCGCCGAGGATCGCGGCGCTGGCGAGCAGCGGGAAGAGGCGCTTCGCCTGGCGCGCGTCGAACACCCAGCCCGCCAGCGCCCAGATCAGCGTCGCGATGAGCGCCCCGGCGACGTACACGGTCAGCCACATCAGCGGCAGGATGGACGCCGCGCCGCTCACCAGGACGACCCGCTCGGCGACCAGGACGGCGGCGACGACCAGGAAGATCGCCACGAACAGGGGACGCCGCCGGAGCCGCCCGACCGCGGCGCCGAACGCCAGCGCCGCCACCAGGCTCAGCATCCCGAGGACGACGTACAGGTACGGCAGGGCGGCGGCACCCAGCTGACCGAGGACCAGCGTATCGGCACCGATCTCACCCACGCCCCGGGCCGCCTCGATGGTCGCGAACAGAATGGCCATCCGTCCGACGAGCCGCGCCTCGTCGGGCCGGACGGCCAGCAGGCGACCGAAGCCGGTCACGATCGCGTCGCCCCGGCGATGACTCCCAGTCGACAGCGCGTCATCGCCGCATGGTACGCAGCACGGTGGGCGGGGCGCCGGGCCCGGCGCCCGGCACGACCCGGCCGCAAGATGTCGTGCGCGCCGCTGGCCCGGATGGGCGACACTACGAACGACCGACGGGCTCGGTGCGACCATCGACGAACAAGCGGCAGCTCGAACACGCCAGCCCGCTGAGGAGGAACGGACCTGTGGCCAAGGTGACGATGCCCCAGCTCGGTGAGAGCGTTGCCGAGGGGACGATCGGGAAGTGGCTCAAGCAGCCGGGCGACCACGTCGCCAAGTTCGAGCCCCTGCTCGAGGTCATCACGGACAAGGTCAACGCCGAGGTCCCGTCCCCGTTCGAAGGTACGCTCACGCAGATCCTCGTCGAGGAAGGCGCCACGGTCCCGAACAACGCCGAGATCGCGATCATCGAGACCGCCGATGCACCTGCCGCATCGGCACCGGCGGGGTCGGAAGCCGCGCCATCGGCCGCGACGGCACCGGCCGCCGCGCCAGCGGCCGCGACGGCACCGTCCTCGACCGGACCGGCCGGCGCCGCCGACGGGACCAGCGCCGCTGTCGGGACCGGCGGTCCGGCGCACGCGTCGACGAGCCCCTCGGACGGAGCCGGCTCGGCCCACGGCCCGGCCGGCTCCGACGAACGTCCCACCGACCCTGCCCCGACGGCCGTCCCCATGGCGGCCTCCGCGGCGCCAGTCGTCGGCGACCCGGACGCCCGGATGACCCCGGCCGTGCGACGACTCCTTCGCGAGCACGGGCTGACCGCCGGCCAGATCGTCGGGACCGGCGGCGGGGGTCGGATCACCCGCGAGGATGTCATCGACCATGTCGAAGCCGTCCGGACCGGTCGGCCGGTCGGCGCGCAGTCCACGAGCGTTGCGGCCCGACCCTCGTCGGCCTCGGGCGGCGCCGACGACGCGCCGACCTCCGCCGGCGGGGCGATCGCGCCGGCGCCGGCCTCGGCGTCCGCTCGGCAGCCGGCAGCCGCGCCGACCTCCTCGGTCGTCTTCCCGGAGGGGGCCGACGAGGTCCTCGTCCCGATGACCCAGATGCGCAAGGGGATCGCGGCCCAGATGACCAGGTCGCTGAGCGTCCCCCACGCCTACGTCTCGATGGAGGTCGACGCGGCGTCCCTCGTCCGCCTGCGGGAGTCGGCCAAGCGCGACTTCCAGGCGCGCGAGGGCCTGTCGCTGAGCTATGTCCCGTTCGTCGTCAAGGCGAGCGCCGAGGCGCTTCGTCGCCATCCCGAGTTCAACGCCCATTGGACCGAGGCCGGGCTGCTCGCCAAGCGCCGGATCAACGTCGGGGTGGCGGTCGCAGTCGACGACGGCTTGATCGTGCCGGTCATCCGCGACGTCGACGGCCTGTCGATCGCCGGTCTCAATCGCGCCATCGCGGATGTGGCCGCCAGGGCCCGGGCGAACCGGCTCCGGCTGGACGACTTCGGCGGCGGCACGTTCACGATCGACAACACCGGCTGGCTCGGATCGAACATGACCATGCCGATCATCAACGTGCCCGAGGTCGGCATCCTGACGATGGAGGCGATCACCAAGCGCGCCGTCGTGGTCGAATCGCCGACCGGCGACTCGATCGCGATCCGCCCGATCATGAACATGGTCCTCGGCCTCGACCATCGCGCCAACGACGGAGCCGGGGGTGCGGCATTCCTCCGGACGATCAAGGCCTGGCTGGAGGCCGTCGGGCCCGACACGGCGCTGTTCTGAGCCGGGGACGCGCGACGATCCGGAACCGCAGGACGATCCGGAACCGCAGGACGATCCGGACCTGCCGGACGATCCGGCGGCGCGCCACGAGCCCGGCGCAGCAGGTCGAGCGAGGGGGCCCGTGACCGGGCGGGACGACCCCGGCACCGTGGGCCGGCAGCCGATGCGGATCTTCGTCACCGGCGGGGCCGGGTTCGTCGGCGGGGCGGTCGTTCGCCGGCTTCGTGCTCGCGGGGACGAGGTCGTGGCAGCGGTCCGCGACCCCGACCGCGCCCGCGGCATCGCCAAGCTCGGCTGCCGCCTGGTCGCCTCAGACCTGTCGTCGAGCGCGGAGCTCGTCGGACTGATGACCGGCGCCGATGCCGTGATCCACGGTGCAGGGTCGTACCGGGTCGGGATCGCAGCGAACGAGCGACCGGCGATGGAGGACTCGAACGTCGGTGCCACGGCTCGGGTCCTCGATGCAGCGGTGACCGCGGGGGCGACCCGGATCGTGTATGTCTCGACCGTCAACGTCTTCGGGGACACCCACGGGGCGATCGTCGACGAGACCTACCGGCGCGACCCGGCCAAGGGCTATCTCAGCTGGTATGACGACACGAAATACCGGGCGCACCTCGTCGCCGAGGAGCGGATCGCCAACGGAGCCCCGATCGTCATCGGGATGCCGGGCCAGGTCTACGGTCCGGGTGACCACTCGGCGGTCGGTACGCAGCTGGACGGAGCGTTCCGCGGCCGGCTGCACTACGTGGCGCTGGGAGAGGTCGGGTTGTCGTTCGTCCACGTGGACGACCTCGCCGACGGTCTCGTCGCCCTCCTCGACCGGGGCCGCGCCGGCGAGACGTACGTCCTCGACGGCGATCCGGTCCGGATGAACGACGCGCTCGAGCTCGCGGCGCGCCTCGGCGGCCACGGGCTCCCGCCACTGCGGATGCCCACCGCGGTGCTCCGCCTGATGGCGCCGACGTCCGGTCTTCTGCACGGCCGCTTCGGCATCCCGGCGAACCTGGCCGAGGTCATCACCGCAGGCGACGGGGTCACCTACTGGGCATCGCACGAGAAGGCGTCGAGCGAGCTGGGCTTCGCGCCACGAACGCTCGAGGACGGGCTGCGGGCGACGTTCCTCCCGGCCGCGACCGGCAGCGGCGGCGGATGACCGAGCGTACACTCCGAGCCATGGCGCGTGAGCTCCCGATGTTCGATCCGGCCGGTGATGCGTCGACCGCCCGCCTCCATCCCACTCCGCTCCCACCCACGATCGCGCTCGGCGGGGGACCGGCCGACGACCAGGCCGTCGACGGCGCCGAGCACCTCCCGGGCGCCGGGCACCTCCGTCGCCATCCGGACTGGATCAAGGCCCGGATGCCGTCAGGCGAGAACTACCACGACCTCAAGGGGTTGCTCCGCGGACTCGGGTTGAACACCGTCTGCGAGGAGGCCCATTGCCCGAACATCGGCGAGTGCTGGGACCAGCGCACCGCCACGATCATGATCCTGGGCGACACGTGCACCCGGGCGTGCGGCTTCTGCGCGGTCAAGACCGGTCGGCCCACGTGGTTCGACGACGATGAGCCGCGCCGGGTCGCAGAGGCGGTCTCCGAGCTGGGGCTCGAGCACGTCGTGGTGACCAGCGTCGCGCGCGACGACCTCCCCGACGGCGGCTCGCGGATCTTCGCCGAGACGATCACCCGGATGCGCGCCGCCTGCCCAGGGATGGGCATCGAGGTCCTCATCCCCGACTTCGACGGCGCCGACGAGCGACTGCGCACGGTCATGGACGCTCGTCCGGACATCCTGAACCACAACCTCGAGACGGTCCGGCGCCTCCAGAAACCGGTCCGCAAGCGGGCTCGCTGGGACCGGAGCCTGTACGTGCTGCGGCGGGCTAAGGAGATGGCCGCGGAGATCGGCTACGAGGCGCATACCAAGAGCTCGCTGATGGTCGGACTCGGCGAGACCAGGCCTGAGCTGACCGAGGCGTTCGAGGCGCTTCGCGAGGTCGACGTCGACATCCTGACGATCGGCCAGTACCTCCGGCCGTCCCTCCAGCATCTGCCGCTGGAGCGCTACTACCACCCCGACGAGTTCGCCGAGATGAAGGTCGAGGCGCTCGCCCTGGGGTTCCGGCACGTCGAGTCGGCGCCCCTGGTCCGCTCGAGCTATCACGCCCGTGACCAGGTCCCCGGTGCCGAGCTGCGCCGCCTCCGTCGCCAGGCGACGCTCGACGCCGAGGGCCGGATCGTCCCGGCGGCGAGCTAGCGGATGGCGCAGCTCTCCCGGAAGATCCCGCTGGCCGAGCTGCACTGCCACCTCGGCGGCGCGGTGACCCCGGCGATCATGTGGGGCATCGCCCACGCCCAGGGGATCAAGCTCCCGACCAAGGACTACTGGGAGTTCCGGGACCTCATCACCGTCTCGCCGCGACGGGCCCGCAGCTTCGACGGCTACCTCCAGCTGTTCCACTGGACGGAGCTCATCCAGTCCAGCCCGTTGGCGGTCGAGCGGGCGGTCTACGAGGTCGTCGGCGGGGCCTATCGCAAGAACAACGTGACGACCATCGAGCTCCGCTTCAACCCGATGAAGCGGAACCGCGGCGGCGAGCAGGACCTCGACCACATCATCGCGGCGGCCCTGCGCGGGATGGACAAGGCGACGCTCGAGTACCCGGTCAAGCCCGGGCTGCTGTTCTGCCTCGATCGGGCGTTCCCGTACGAGCTCAACGAGATCCTGGTCGAGAAGGCCATCCACTGGCGCGATCGCGGGGTCGTCGGGATCGACATCGCGGGACCAGAGTCGGCCACCTTCCGCGTCGCGGACTACAAGCGACTGTTCCGCCGCGCCCGCCAGTACGGGCTGGGCCTGACCATCCACACCGGTGAGTCCGGTCCGATCGACGAGGTCGCCCGGGTGATCGAGCTGCTCGAGCCCGACCGGATCGGCCACGGGGTCAAGGCCGCCTACGACCCGCGCGCGATGGCGATGCTGGCCGATCGCGGGATCGTCCTCGAGATCTGCCCGACGTCGAACCTCAATACCCGGGTCGTGTCCGGATGGGACGAGTTCCGCTGGATCTTCGACCAGTTCCGGCGCAACGGGGTCCGCTTCACGATCAACACCGACGGCCCCGAGATGCTCAAGACCTACATCCGCGATGAGCTGGCGACCCTCGGACGGCTCGGGATCCTGTCGCTCGAGGACCAGCAGCGGGCGGCCGAGACGTCGCTCGCCGCGGCGTTCGTGCCGAACGTCTCGGATGTCCCGGCCGCGGTCCTCGAACCCGCACCCCGCGGCGTGGTGGAGCGCGAAGAGGCCTAGCCCCAGGTCAGACGGTGTCGTGGCGGACCCGACGGACGCCCCGCTGGTGGAGGATCCGGCGGGTCGAACGGCGGATGCTCGAACCGAGGGCACGGGCGATCTGCCCGGCACCGTCCTGCTCGAAGACCCGCAGGGTCAGGTGCGGCGTCTGGTCGATGTCGCCGGGAGGAGCGGACCGGAACGTCGCCCGACCGCCGCACGTCCGCTCGAGCAGCTCCTGCTTGGCGGCCGGGATCCGGAAGCGCTGCGAGCACGCCGGGGGGCGGGCTCGCCCCGAGGAATCGGTCGGCCATCGACAGGACGACCCAGGTCGCGGTCCGCGCACCGATCCGGTCGGCCCGGTCGGCGACCGCGTCCCAGTCGAGCTCCGTGCCGTGGCTCCGCACCAGCTCCGCGATGTCGCAGTTCCAGCGCAGGCGCAGCGGTGACCGGCTCCGATGGATCGCCAGATGGATCAGGGTGTCCTCGAGGCTCAGCAGCCGGACGGGACGATCGAGCAGCATCCCGGGGACGGAGCGGTCCCACAAGCCGTCGATGTCGGAGCGGAAGAAGCGATCCGCCCACAGGTTCCGGTGGAGCTCGAGACGGACCGACTCGTTGCCGTCGCCGACGTACCAGGGCGGGTCGTGGAACTCGTGGACCAGCGCGTGGAAGGTGAGCTCCTGCGCCTGCCGATAGCCGAGCTCGACGAGGACCCGCCGGGCGGCGGTCAGGTCGGGCTCGCGAACGAGGACGTCCAGGTCCGCGGCGCCGCGGGAGGCGAGCGAGCCGTACAGCCGCTCGGCGATGACGAGGCCCTTCACCGGCATCGCCGGCACGTCCGCGGCCGACAGCCCGTCGAGCACGCGACCGAGCGCGTCGGCCATCCGTCCGTTGCGCAGCAGGGTGACGTGGCGCCGACGGATCGCGCGCTCGAGCCAGGGGCCCGAGACCGCGTCGCCCGCCGCCAGGGGCAGGCTGACGGCGAGCAGCGGCAGGACGTCGTGGCGGTGGCCGAGATCCCACATCCGGTCCCAGTCGAGCCCTGCCTCGACCAGGCGTCGCAGGTCGGCCGTCTCGACCGCGGTCAGACGGGTCCGCGCACCGAGGCAGAGCGCCTGCAGCTCGGCGTCGAGATCGGTCAGCTTGCGCATCCGGCCTCGCTCCTCAGTACTGCGCCAGGCTGCCGTCGGTCCGGCCGTAGCGGATGGCGAGAGAGCACGAGACGAGCCCGGCCGCCAGGTAGATCGCGCTCAGGGCGACGAGCGCGACGAACTCCGGGATCGCCGCGGTGATCCCGGTCCCGAGCAGGATCGATCCACGCAGGATGACCAGGGCGTGGGTCATCGGGAGCAGCTCCCCGAGCGCCTGCAGCCCGGCCGGCAGGACGGCGGTCGGGTAGAACACGCCGCTCAGCACGATCGAGGCGCCCTGGAGCAGCCAGCCGACGGGGTTCCCGCGTTTGATGACGATGACGACGCCGCCCGCCAGCAGGCCCATCCCGGTGAACCCGACCATCGTCACGAGCAGGGCGAGGGCCGTCGCCGGCAGATCGGCGTGCGAGAAGTCCGCCCCGAGCAGCGCCCCGGCGACCAGGTAGGTCACCGCACCGATGGCGGCCGATACCTGCAGCCAGATGGACGTCGACATCAGGACGGTGGAGAGTCGGGACGGGCTGAGGACCATCAGCTCGAGCGTCCCGGTGGTCTGGCTCTCGCGAAGGCTCCCGCCGATCCCGCCGACGGTCTGGCCGAGGAACTGCTGGAGGGCGACGCCGACCAGGACGAACGCGAAGTAGTCGGCGCCGTACTTCGAGATGTCGGCCGTGTTGGCCAGGCCGAACGAATGACTGATGAAGAAGAAGACCGCGACCGTCACGACGGCGCTGCCGAGGCGAAGGACGAAGCCGGCCCGATAGGACGTCTCGATCGTCCGGTCGCGCTTGAAGAACGCGATCGGGACGCGCGCCGCGTCGGCGAGGCCCCCGAGCGGACCGCGTGCGGTCAGAGCGCCGGCCGTCATCGGGCGACCGCCTGGCGGACGAGGCTCGGGGGCGACGCGGTCCCCGGGGCCAGGGTGTGGACGTAGATCTCCTCGAGCGACAGGTCGCGCGTCTCGCAGAACCAGACGTCCGCCCCGGCGGTCACGAGGGCGCGCAGGACCGGCCCGAGCGCCTCATCGTGGGCGAGGGTGAGCCGGACGATCACGGGCGTCTCGCCCTCGGTCGGCACCGGCTCGTCCCGTTCCGGACCGGGCAGGACGGCCAGGACCTCGGGCAGGGCGGCGAGATCGACCCCGGCGGTCCCCATCCGGGGGCTCAGGCGGAGCTCGCAGCGGATCCCGTAGCCGATCGTCCGGCGGAGGTCGGCGACGCTGCCTTCGGCGACGATCCGGCCGTCCTGGATGAACGCGAGCCGACGGCAGAGCGCCTCGGCCTCGGGCATCGAATGGGTCGCCAGGACGACGGTCCGACCGAGCTCGCCGATGATGTGTTCGGCGATGAACTCGCGGATCGCCACCGCCGAGATCGGGTCGAGCGACCGCGTCGGTTCGTCCATGAACAGGATCTCCGGCTCGGTCATCAGGCCGCGGGCGATCGCCAGCTTCTGGCGCTGACCGGTCGACAGGTGGGCGAACGGTCGGTCGAGGTGGTCGGCGATGCCCAGGCGTTCGGCCAGGTCGGCGATCCGGCCGGGCGTGGCCGCGCTCGGAAGGTGCTGGAGGGCGGCGAAGAACTCCAGGTTCTGACGACCCGTCAGACGCCAGTAGAACGAGCGCTCGTCGCCGCTCACCAGGCCGATCCGCTGGCGGACGGCATGGGGGTCGCGAGCGACGTCGAAGCCGGCGACCCTGGCCACCCCGCTGGTCGGGATGAGCAGCGTCGTCAGCATCCGGATCAGCGTCGTCTTGCCTGCGCCGTTCTGTCCGAGCAGGCCGAAGACCTGGCCCGGCGGCATCCGCAGGCTGACCTCGCTCACCGCGGTCCGCTCGGCCCGGTGCGACGGCTGGACGATGTCGCGATACGACCGGAGCGGGCGGAATTGCTTGGTGAGGTTCTCGGTCTCGATCGCTGAGGTCATGGTGTCGCGATTGGTCCCCGATGTGGCGCGATCGGATCCGGGTGGGAGGAGTCGACGACCGAGGCGGTCGGCTCCTCCCCCTGGATCGGTGACGGATGGGCCGCGAACGGCCCGTCCGACCTAGCCTGGGCCCTTGGTGAGGTTGATGCCGTAGCAGGTGCTGACGGCCGCCTCCTGGGCGAGCTCATCCTCGACATACGTCGCGATGATCTCCGGGCTCTCGTAGTCCATTCGTGTTCCCCCTTGAACGCTATCACCGGCCATGGTGGCCGTGATCAGCGGCTGAAGTCCGGCTTGATGCCGTAGCAGGTGCTGACGGCCGCCTCCTGGGCGAGCTCATCCTCGACATACGTCGCGATGATCTCCGGGCTCTCGTACTCCATATCGGATCACCTCCCTTCCGCACGAATCTCCTGGGCGAGCCAGGGCATGAGTGCCGTTGTCACTCGGGCGACTCCCGAGACGTTCCGGCCGGGCCGCCGGTCAACACCGCCATCACGGCATCGACCGTCTCGTCGAGACCGGCGGATCGAAGCGTGGCGCACGGGACTCCGGTCACGACCCGTGGCAGGCGGGCGATGACCCCGTCGAAATCCCAGGCCGCGGCGGGCGTTCCGCGGAGGAGCTCCATCGTCGCGATCGCACCCGGGACGGGGCTCGGCGCCGGGCGTCCGCCGGCGTCCGGATCGCCGTCGAGCAGGACGATCGCACTCAACCGGGCCGGCGCGGCGACCCGCGTCCCGAACGCCTGGGCCAGCGCGGCGGGACCGACCGACCATTCGCTCCCACCGCCGAGCTCGTGCGGGGCGACGTCGGCGAGGAACCCGAACTCGGCGAACAGGTCAAGGGCGGGGCGCCTGATGTGCAGGCCCCGCGGGTACGGCAGGATCGTCCGGTCGTCCTCGGCGACCAGGGCCAGCTCGTCCGACAGCAGGTCGAGGCCGCGTCGAAGGAGCCCGAGCACGACCGTCGTCTTGCCCCGGCCGCTCCGGCCCGCGATCAGGACCGCCCGGCCGTCGAGCGCGACGACCCCGGCGTGGATCGCCAGGACACCGATGTCGGACAGGGCGGCGATAAGCCCACCGACGATGGCATCGAACAGCCCGACCAGTGGCTCGTCCTCGTCGCGCCAGCGGCTGGCCCGGCCGTCGGCCGCCACGATGGTCGTCCCGCCGTGGGTGTCCCGGACGAGAGCGACCTCGACCGTCCGGCGCGCGGGGCCCCCCTGGCGCTCATCCGACGCGAACCAGCGGTAGGTGTCGTCGACTCGGGCCATCACCGCGGGGTCGTTCGCTCGGACGACGAGGTCGACGCCGTGGACGCGGTACGTCGCCAAGCCCGTCGCACGGTCGTCGACGCGCGCCCCCATCACTGCCCCCCTGATGGGTTCACGCCAGGAGGCCCAGGGCCTCGAAGTTGGCGAGCGTCCGGTCGACGTCGGGGGCGACCGTCTCGGGCGGCCGGGCATAGAGCGCGGCGAAGTCGGCCACGAGCCGATCGAGCGGGCGCCCGTCGCAGAGCTCCCAGAGCTGGGCGGCCGAGCCGTTGATCACATGGGCCTTGCCGTTCCGTCCGTCGTGGAGGATCGCTTCGCGGCCCACGCGCTGGAGGGTCACATCGGGCCGGGCGACGGGGCCCACGAGCGAACGGTCGTCGACGGTCATCGAGGGAGCTCCCTGCCGGTACCTTCGGGTCATCCGATTGTCGCCATCGGTACCGGCCGTGTCGAGGGCATGCGGCAGGTCGTGGTGTCCCGGGACACCGGCTCGACCGCCTGCCGGACATGGAACGACCGGCCCGTCGGCGCGGTCGCCAGCGGGCCGGTCGTCAGTGGGCGCTACTGAAGGACGTTCTGGCCGTAGCAGGTCGAGACCGCCGCTTCGGCGGCGAGCTCATCCTCGACATAGGTCGCGATGATCTCTGGGCTCTCGTACTCCATCGATTCCCTCCTACTCGTCCGGCCGTCAGACCGGGGTCGTATTACCGTAGCAGGTCGAGACCGCCGCCTCCGCAGCGAGCTCGTCCTCCACATAGGTCGCGATGATCTCGGGGCTCTCGTACTCCATGGGCTTCACCTCCTTCCCGCACCTGATTCCTGGGTGATCGGTGCCAACATCAGCCGGGTCGGGACCCGGGCGAGGGTCGGGATCGCGCGCAACGCGGTCCGACGGATGGGAGCAGGGGAGTGTTCGGCGACCTGCCTGGCGACCCGGGCGCCGCGACCGGCCGAACGCGACACGCCGGCGATGATCCTGGCCGAGCGCCCGCTGAGCCCGCGACGAAGGACGGGCCCGGACGCCTCGCGTCGGACGCCGCGGACCACGCCGAGGACGTCATCGACGGACAGTGGCGGATCGAAGTAGGCCTCGTTGTCGCCCTTGACGATGAGCTGCTCGCGGCCATCGCGCCGGCGGCTGCCGACGAGGCGGTGGGCGACGATCCCGTCGTAGCGCTCGAACACGACGACCTCGCCGACCCGCGACGGCGTAGCCCCGAACGCGACGAGCATCCGGCCGCCAGGGCCGACGAGCGGGTGCATGCTCGTCCCGCGCGTCTCGAGCCAGGCCTCGGTGCCGGTGTCGCGATATCCGAGGTACAGCCCGAGCAGCGCCGTCGCCCGCGGATCGCGAGGGGTGCCGGTCATCGTGCCAGCTCCAGGGCCGAACCGACCGCCGCCACGGTTTCGTCGAAGCGGCCGACCGACAGGCGCAGGCACGGGACGCCGGACAGCATCCGACCCACGGCGTCGAGCGTTCCGGGGAAGTCGACCGAGGCCGCCCAGGTGCTCCGCATCAGCTCGACCGCAGCGACCGCGGGCGAGACCTCGATGATCCGCGGCGCGGCGAACGGGTCCGGCGTCCCGTCGAGCAGGACGATGCCGCCGAGCGACCCTGGCCCGGCGAGGCGACCGCCGAGGAGGTCGACCACGTCGGCCTGGCTCACCGTCCATTCGCTCCCGCCGCCGAGCTCGTCGAGCGGTCGGGATCGGAGCGGCGCCAGCTCGGGCAGCAGATCGAGCGTCGACGGTCGGACGTGGACGGCGCGCCGATACGGCCGCACGACATCGCCGACCGGGTCGAGCAGCGCGAGCTCATCGGACAGGAGTCCGCGACCGGCCCGGACCAGACCGAGCACCAGGGTCGTCTTGCCCTGCCCACTGCGACCGGCGACGACGATCGCCCCGTCGGGTCCGGCGACCGCGCCGGCGTGGGCCGCCAGGATCCCCGTCGCGTGCAGCCCGGCGACGATCGTCCCGACCATCCCCTCGAGCAGGCCGAACAGCCCCTCGGTCGCCGATCCGAGTCGGCTCGACCGGCCCTCGGGACCATCCAGGCGACACGGACCGCCCTCGCCGAGATCGACGAGACGGAAGCTTGACGAGGTCGCGGCGGTGGCCGCCGGGGCTGGGACGCGGAAGGCGGCGTAGGTCGCGTCGACGACGGCAAGCACGTCGGGCAGGTCGGACGTGACCGACAATCCGACCCCGAGGACGTCGTAGTCGAGGCGGTGGCCATCCCCGCGGCGGTCGACCACCGGGAGCGTGACGTCCGCGGTGTGGACGATCGCAGCGGGTCCCAGGTCCGATCCCATCAAGAAGAGGCGCCCCCGTCCGATGGCGGCCGTCCGCCGCCGTTGCCTCGTTCGCGGACGGCCGCGGGCGACCGTCCCCGTGGTCCGATTGTGGGCGGAGCGGAGGATTCCTGTCGAGCGCGGGAGGGCACGGAGTGGTGCGTCGACGCACCACCGAGCGGGCGCTTCGAGCGGTCGATCAGTCGATCCGCGAGGAGACCCGGTAGGTGCAGCAGCGATCCCCCGCGGCGATGTGCGAATCGCGCACGACGTCCGCATCGAGGACCTCGCTGAACAGCGCCAGCTCCGCGTCGCAGGCCCGGGCGGTCCCACGAGCGACCTGGAAGATCGCGCAGTTGTGCTCGACGAGGCGGATCGTGCCGTCCGGGGTCACCTCGGCCTGGGCGATGTAGCCCTGCTCGTCCTGGATCTCCGCCAGCTCGCGGACCCGCTCGATGAGCGAGGCACCCGCCGGGAGCCGCTCGGCGATCCGGGTCCGCATCCACGTCGCCGCCTGGCTGCGGCGAGCGCTGAAGACCTGATCGACGAGGTGGTCGCCGCCGACCTCGTCGATGGCGGCCAGGAGCCCGGCGGCCAGGCCGTCGTAGTTCGACGGGAAGAGATCCTGGGCGTGCGGCGTGACGTCGTACAGGTGGCGCGGTCGCCCGACCCCGTGCCGTTCCGGCCGGCGCGCCACGAGGTCGGCGGCCTCCAGGGCGCGAAGCTGCTGGAGGATCCCGGTCCGGCTGGCGTGCAGGCGCGCAGCCAGCTGATCGGGCGACGACGGTCCGAGCTGGCGGAGCAGGACGAGGATGTCTCGTCGGAGGGTGTGCGGAGGGTGGTGGCCGTTCGTTCCGACGGTCTCGGCAGCGGCGCCGTTGACGGTCGGCTCGGGGGCGCGCTCGGTACCCGGCATGGCCGAAGGCTAGCACCGTGCACGGCGCGGCGCTGTCGCCGGGATGACGGCCGCCCCGATCCGCGATGTACGCTGCGGCCGTGGACCTCGACCTGGCGCCCGAACACGAGCTCCTCCGGACGACGGTCCGCGAGTTCATGCTGGCGGAGGTCGACCCTGTCGTCGACGAGCACGAGCGGGCGCGGCGCTTCCCGAGTGCGATCGTGCGCCCGCCTCGGCGAGATGGGCTGGCTGGGGATCCCGATCCCCGAGGACGAGGGTGGCGCCGGCCTCGACACGCTGGCCTATGCGATCGCGATCGAGGAGATCGGCCGGGTGTGGGGCTCGCTCGGGCTCATCGTCGCGGCCCACACCAGCCTCGGCTGCGGACCGCTCCATCTCGCTGGGACGCCGGAGCAGAAGGAGCGATTCCTCGTCCCGATGGCGGCCGGCAGGGTCATCGGCGCCTATGGCCTGACCGAGCCCGGGGCGGGCTCGGATGCCGCCGGGACACGGACCACTGCCCGTCACGAGAACGGGCCCGACGGCGGGACGTGGATCCTGGACGGCGGCAAGCGGTTCATCACCAACGCCGGGCAGGCCGGCACGTACATCGTCACGGCGCGGACCGGCACGACCGGGACGAGCGACGCGGAGATCTCGGCCTTCATCGTGCCCGCCGACACGCCGGGCTTCAGCGTCGGCCGGCTCGAGGAGAAGATGGGTCTCCACGCCTCGGCGACCGGCGAACTGGTCTTCGACGGCGTGCGGATCCCGGCCGGCAACCTGCTCGGCGAGCGAGGCGGCGGCTTCCGGACGTTCCTCAGGATCCTCGACGGCGGCCGGATCTCGATCGGGGCGCTCGCGGTCGGGCTGGCCCAGGCCGCCCTCGACGCCGCGATCCCGTACGCCCGGACGCGCGAGCAGTTCGGCCGGCCGATCGGCACGTTCCAGGGTGTGGCGTTCCTCATCGCCGACATGGCCACCGAGATCGAGGCGGCCCGGCAGATGGTCTGGCGGGCGGCCTGGCTCAAGGACCAGGGTCGCGACTTCGCCCTGGCGGCGGCGCAGGCCAAGCTGTTCGCGTCGGAGGTCAGCTCGCGTGCGACCAACGCCGCGATCCAGGTCCATGGCGGCTACGGGTACGTCGAGGAGTACAAGGTCGAGCGCTACCTGCGCGACGCGAAGCTCACCGAGATCGGCGAGGGGACCAGCCAGATCCAGCGACTGGTGATCGCGCGGCGGATCCTGGGTCTGCGAGTCGTCTGAGCGGGACTCAGTCGTCCCGGTAGAGCCGGACGATGAGCCGGTCGCGGTCATGCGGGCCGACGCACGTCTGGAGGGTCATCGACGGGCGGGCCTGTCCGGCATAGGCGAACCCGCCGGCGGTCGGCAGGACGACCCGCCACCAGGCCACGGAGTAGCGATGGACGTGACCCCCGGCGTCGGCGTACGAGACGGTCATCCCCTTGCGTAGGCGTCCCTGCACGTATAGATCGTGCAGCCGGCGAAACGGACCTCCGGCGTGGGCGAACAGGTAGATGTTGTTCGGGCCGGCACAGCCCCAGCGGTAGACCATGTAGTCCGGGGGCCGGGATCGGCTGCACGAGAACCAGCTGACGCCGCGGTCCAGGCCGAGACTGGCGCTCCAGACGTGGTTGCGCCCGTGGTGCTCCCGGGTCGAGGACGCCGCTCGACGGGGCTTCGCGGGCGCCGGCGTCGCCTTGACGGCCCGCGCTGCCGGTGCGGCGACCGCTCGGACCACATCGGCGGTCGGGCCTGCATCGGTCGACGGCTGGAGGCGGGCGACGAGGCTGGGATCGACGGCGAGCTCGGCGAGCAGTCCCGGTCCGAAGGCGAGCACGGCCGGGGCGGGGGAGACGCCGATCGACGGTGGTGCGGCGGACCGCATCGGGCCCGGCGTCGCGGCGACGGTCGGGCCGGTGGCTCCGACGCTGAGGACGGTCATGGCGAGGGCGACGGCCACCACGCGCGCGGGGCCGAGGAGGCGCCCGATGCTGATCGGTTCCATGCCCCGATCGTCGCCGCCGGCCCACGCGGTGACCCTGGCCCGGTGGTCCCGGTGGCGATGGGACGGACGGGCCGTGCGTCAGTCGCCGATGGTCAGCCCCCGGTCCCGGCGGCGGCGGTGAAGGCCGTCTTCAATCCGGCCGCGAACTTCGCCGGCCACGGACCTTGGCCCGAGACGACGAACGGCGAGGGCGCCAGCGACTCGTAGGTCGTCTCGTCGGTCACGTACGACCGGGCGCACGCGGCGACGGATGCCGACAGACGCTGCCAGGCGTCGCGATCCGCGAAGATGTAGACCCGGATCTGGGTGGGGGTCGCCTCGTCCAGGCCCTTCGCGTCGAACGCGATCGCGGTCTTCGCCAGCGTGGGGTCCGAGCAGCCGGCGTCGCCCGACACGACGTTCTCGACGCCGATGCCCACCTTGGCGAGCTGCTCGACGATCCCGGCAAAGTCGGCCGGCGTGGGCGACGGCGCTCCGCCGGCGGCACCGCAGGCGGAGACCGTCAGGCAGAGCGCGAGCAGGCCAGCGATCGCCGGGGCGATCCGTCGGTACGGCACGGGTGGAGGCTAGCATCGCGGGCCGCGATGCGCCGCTTCCGGCGTCAGCGCTCGCGGGCTCGCCGCTTCGCCTCGCGGAGCCGAGCCAGGGTGTCGTCGGGCGCCGACGCCTGGTCGAGGGCTGATCCGGCGCGCGTCGGCGCTTGCGTCGCAGGCGCGGGTGGGGTCGGCGGCGGGGGCGACACCGGCGGCGCGGATGCGGCCTTGGGGGTCGCTGCCGCCGGAGGCATGGATGCCGCCGGTGGCTCGAGCGCCGTTCCCGCGCCAGCGTCAGTGCGGAGCAGCGCCGAACGGGCGGAGGCCGAGCCGGCTCGATCCCGCGCCCGGAGCATGGCGGTCGCTTCGTCGCTGCGCACGGCCGACCGGCGTCGGCGCCATCCGCCGCTCAGCCACGCCCGGGCGTCGACCAGCTCGCGACGGCCGACGGAGACCCGCCGAAGGGCGATGTCGAGCGGCCAGAGCAGGAGCGCGAGGACCAGGAGCATCGGCCACAGCTCGGTGAACCGGTCGGTCGACGTCAGGTCATGGCGCCAGACGTCGGTCGCCAGCGCGACCTCGTGCCCACCGGTCGCGGAGCGGAGCACACCGAGGAACGCCTCGTTCGTGCCGAGCAGCCGATACTCCGCCGACGTCGGTGCGACCAGGCCCACGGTCCTGCCGAGCGGCTCGGAGCCGGGCTTGGTCTGGGTCAGCCGGATCGCGTAGGCGCCGGGATCGAGGCTGCCGAGCGGAGCCTCGTAGACGCCGGGCGCCACCTGGGTCAGGTCGGCCGAGTGCGAGGCGAGGTCCGGACCCACGATCCGGGCGTTGGTGAGGTAGAAGTCGCGTGGCGAGCCGTCGGCCGCGACGCTCTCGACGTGCAGGGTCGTCCGCTCGCCGATCGTGTCGAAGCGAGCTTCGATCCCACCGGTCTCCTCGCCCGGGAACGTCCAGCCCACGAGCTGGCTGAAGAACCGGCTGAACCCGGGCCAGGCGATCCAGTCCTTCGCCCAGCGTCCGGTCGAGTCTGACGTCCAGGCGACCGACCGGCCCAACCCGTACTGCCACTGGGCCAGGAGCGGGTCGTCGCGCGCGGTGACGAGGACGGTCTGCGCCGCCGGCTTGGCGGTCGTCCCGTTGTAGCCGAGCAGGGTCGGGAAGCCGCTCTCGAGTCCGCGGAGGATCGGCGACGAGCCGGTCTGGATCGGATGGAACGGCTCCTCGACGATCTGCTGACCGGCGACCTGCTGGGTCTCCTTGAGGAAGATGTCAGGGATGCTCGATGGATTCGCCGCTGCGTAGTAGCGGCCGCCGCCCTGCCGTGCGAGCTCGGCCAGGACCGGCGCCGCCCCGCCGCCCGCGCCGACCGTGGACAGGGTGATCCCGGCGTCCTTCATCCGGGCGAGGATCGCGCCGTAGTCGCCGCTCCGCGACCAGCCGTCGGTCAGCAGGATGATGTGCCGGCGGGTCGCGGTGGTGCTCTTGAGCGACTCGACCGCCTGGTCGAGTCCCGCGTAGATGTTCGTCTGGCCGTCCGGCTCGATCCCGGCGATCGCGCCCTGGAGGTCCGGGATGGAGCCGAGCGGCGCGGTGTGGACGACCCAGTGCGCGGACTCGTTGAAGCCGACAACACCGATCTGGTCCTGCGCCGACATCGCCGCCGCCGCGCGGAGGATCGCCTCCTTGCCGATGTCGACCTTGCGGACGCCGGCGATCGCGGTCCCGCCGCCCTGGTCGAAGGTGTTGCAATGGCAGGCCGCCATCGACCCCGACTGATCGATCACGACGACGAGCGCGATGTCCGGCTGCTTCTGCTTGTTCCGGACGCCCATGTCGACCGGCAGGCTCTCCTCGAGCGTCGTGCCCTGGAACCCGCCGGCGCCATAGGTGTGCGGTCCGCCGATCATGACCAGGCCGCGGCCGAGATCGCGGACGTACGTCTGGAGCGCCGCCATCTGCGTATCGCTCAGCCGCGCCCGCGGGACGTCGACCAGGACGACGGTGTCGTACGAGGCCAGCGAGGTCAGGTCGGCCGGGACTGCTTCGGGGACGACGACGTCCGCCTGCTGGCGCTCCTTGGTCAGGGCGGCCGACAGCTCGGCGGCCACCGACGCGTCGCCCGCGGCGATCAGCGTCCGCGGCTCGCCCTTGACGATGGTGTCGGCATCCGCCCGGTCGTTCTGGCTGAAGGTGTCACCGGCGGCCTCGACGACGGCCCGGAAGACGTGGAACCCGGCCTCCGTCGGCGTTACCCGGAAGGTGATCGTCGTCGTTCCGGCCGGTAGGTCGACCCGTTCGGTCCCGACCAGGGTCCCGTCGGCGAAGAGCCGTACGGTGGCCGGTTGCGCGATCGTCGAGGTCACCCGCGCGATCACCTCGATCTGCTCGCCCGACCGGGCCGTCGACGGACTGGTGAGCCGGTCGATGAGGACCTCGGGCGGGTGGCTCTGGCCGATGGATCGGGTCTCGATCTGGATCCCCCGCGCCGCCGCCAACGCCGCGGCGTTGGTCCCCGAGCCGGTCGTGTCGTTCCCGTCGGACAGCAGGACGATCCGCTTCTCGGCATCGTCCGGGAACAGCGCCCCGGCCAGGCGCAACGCCCCGCCGATGTCGGTCGCCGACTTCACCGGCGTCGAAGCGAGGCGGTCGATCTCGCGGACCTCCTCGGGCAATCGCTCGACGAGGGCGTCCCGGCCGAACGCCACGATGCCCGCGACATCGCCCGGCGGCATCGCCGCGAGCCCCTCGCGAACGAAGGCGAGCGAGGCCGCCCGTCCGTCGTTGCCGACCGAGTCGGACAGGTCGACGACGAACACCGTGGCGAGGCGATCGACCGGCAGGACGAGCTGGAGCCCGGCCAGCCCAAGGACCAGTGCAGCCAGCACGACCGACCGCACGATCAGGGCCGCGCGTCGCCGGCCGGTCCCGAGCCGATGGCGTGCGCCGGCGTGGAGCACGAGGATGAAGGCGAGCGCGATCGGAAGCAGGACGAGCAGCACAGGCGCAGCGAACGTGACGCCCATCAGCCGCGCCACCGCGCTGTCGGGAGCCTCGCCGCGATCGATCGTCGGATCCGCCGCAACCCGTCGCGCTCGTAGACCGCCCACTCCACGCACAGGAGGACCAGGACGACCAGGAGCAGCGGTGCCCACAGTTCGTCGCGCGCAGGGCGCCGATCGGCGACGGCGGCCGCGCCCGGATCCCCGGTCGCCGCGGGACTCGCTCCCGGACTTGCTGCCGGCCGGCCCACCGAAGCCGTACCGAGCGCCTCGATGGCCGCGGCGGAGCCGGGTCCGATCGTCGACTCCTCGACGCTGAACAGGTCGACAGCGAACCGGACGGGGGCGTTCGGGTCGACCGGGGGAGCGCTCGGCCGGGTCGATGCGCCGGGGCTCACGGTCGGTGTCGAGGCCACGGGGCTCGTGGGCCCTGATCCCGATGGCACCCCGGCCGGTCCGGAGCCCGTCGGGGCATCGATGCCGAGCGGTGTCGCGACGTAGACCCCGAGCTGGTCGGTCGCGTCGATCGTCACCGACGCGTCCCCGGCAGCGCCGGGGACGGCCTCGACGACCGTGCCGTCGGGCCGGGTGACCGCGAAGCCGGTCGCCCCGGGAGGCAGGGTCAGCGTCACCGGCGTCCCGGGTGCGACCGCCGCGTCGGGGACCTCGCCACCCCCGAGAAGCTCACCGCTGAGGTTCGAGATCAGCAGCGGGAAGGCGACCTGGAGCGGGAGGTCGGACCGCCGGGGCTCGAAGGCCAGGACGGCCGTCGGGAGCCCGTCGCGGTCGCCCGCGTACAGCAGCGGCGCGCCACCCGGCCCCGGGACGACCATCCGCGCCCAGTCCGGCAGGGTCAGCCGGCTCGCCTCGGCGACGTGGACGGTCGACAGGTCGACGTAGCGCAGGAGCGGCTCCGCTGGGTCCGGCGATCCGATGCCGGGCTCGGTGAGGGTGCCCGTGACCTCGCCGAGGGGGCTGCTGCCGGTCGGGGCGATCGCCAGGATCGCGGTCTTGGGCAGCTCGGACGGGAGCGTGCCCTCGAAGATGATGAGGTCGAACAGCTCCGGGTGCGTCGACGGGCCGTAGTCCGCCGGCGCCACGGCGTACACCTCGCTCGACGGCAGGTAGCTCAGGGCGGTCTGGAGGTACGGATCGCCGTCGCTGACGAGGAGCACGCGATGGAGGCGGTCGGGCGGGACGATCGCCCAGGCCCGGTCGTCCGCGGCGAGATGGTCCGGGTCGGTCGAGGCGTCCGCTCCGGCAGGCACGTCGCCCCCGGTCAGCCGCACCTCGACGACCGCGACGTCGTGCGGGATGTCGTCGATGCTCACGTCGGCCCGGGACTGCGGATCGAGGAAGACGTCGCGCGCTTCGAGCAGGATCCCATCGCCGTACAGCTCGAGCCGTCGCTTGGCGGCCTCGACATCGAGATTCGCGACGCTGACGAAGACGGACCGGGTCACCGCGGACGGCGCCGTCCGGACCGCGACCGACACGATCGCCTGGTTCCTGGCATCGCGGCCGACCTGGAGGACCCGGACCGGGGCGTCGACCCGAGCATCGGGCACGGACGCCAGCGCCGCATCGGTCGCGACCAGCACCTCGGCGTCGTTCGCCCGCGCTGCGAGGGCCGACGCCAGGCGCAGGCCGTCGGCGAGGTCGCCCTGGGCGCTCGACACCGTCAATCCCTCGACCGCCTGGCGGACCCGACCGAGATCGGTCGTGCCGTTGACCGCGACCCGGGCGCTTCCGGCGGCTTCGATCAGGCTGACCCGTCCGCCGCTTGGCAGGTCCCGGAGGGCGTCGAGGACGGCCGCCTTCGCCGCTGCCAGGCGGGTCGGCGCGACGTCGGTCGCGCCCATGCTCGCGCTCGTGTCGACGACCACGACCAGATCCCCCGCCAGCCCGGCCGGCCGCTCGAGGAACGGTCGGGCGGCGAGGATCGCGAGGACGACCACGAGCAGCAGCTGGAGCAGGAGCAGCAGGCTGCGGCGGAGGCGCTGCCACGGGGCATTGGCCTCGACATCGGCCATCAGCCGCTGCCACAGCAGGGTCGACGGGACGATCGCCTCGTCCCGCCTGAGCTTGAGCATGTAGAAGGCGACGACGAGCGGGACGAACGCCAGGCCGAGGAGCGCCAGCGGCGCGACGAACGGCACCTCGACCTACCCCGCGACCCGGCGGCGACGGAGCTCGGCGAAGATCAGGTCCGCCAGTGGCAGGTCCGATCCGACCGGGATGTACGACGCCTGCCGCCGCAGGGCAAGACCGGCCAGGGACTCGCGCCAGGCGGCCAGACGGGCACGGTAGGCGTCGAGGGTGGCCAGGTCGACGGTCACATCGATCCCGTCGCCGGTCTCGACGTCGATCAGCCGGAGGTCGCCCTCCAGCCGTGGATCGAGCTCCTCTGGGCTGAGCACGTGAAGGATCACCAGCTCGGAACCGGTCGCCGCCAGCTCGCGGATCACCCTGTCCGCTCCAGGGTCGAGCAGGTCCGAGATGAGGACGATGAGGCCCCGCCCGCGGGCTTGCGCCGCCGCGTGTCGGGCGGCCGCGACGAGGTCGGTCGGGCCGTCGGCGACGACGATCGAGGACAGGTCGGCGAGCAGCCGGAACACCCGGCCGGAACCGCGCAGCCCGTTCCTCCGGCGGCCGGCGCGCCCGCCGAGGACGGTCAGCTGGACACGGTCCTCGGAGGCCAGGCCGATGTAGCCGAGTGCGGCAGCGGCCCGCTTCGCGAACTGGAGCTTGTCCGGGCTGCCGGCGGCCATCGACGCGCTGGCGTCGACGAACAGGCTGACCGTGACGTCCTCCTCCTCGACGAAAAGCTTGACGAACAGCCGCTCGAGCCTGGCGTAGACGTTCCAGTCGAGCTGCCGCAGGTCGTCGCCGGGGACGTAGTCCCGGTAGTCGGCGAACTCGACCGAGCGACCACGCTTGACGCTCCGGCGTCCGCCCTTCAGTCCGCCCCTGACCGGCTGCCTGAGGAGCAGCTTGAGCCGCTCGAGCTGGCGCAGGAACGCCTCGTCGAAGACCGTCGGATCCAGCTCCGCTGGGAGCAGGTCGGGGCGTCGAGCGTGGGCGGCGGTGACCGAACTGCCCGGGTGTTCGATCGCGGCGTCCCGTGCGGTCATCGACGCCTGCTCGGTCGACGCGGTCCGCGGGGTCGGATCCATGTGGTCCGCCTGCGCTACGTCCGGCGCCCTACTCGACGGTCGGCGCGGCGACGGCGTCGAGGATCGAGCGGACGATCGCCTCGCTCGTGATCCCCTCGGCCTCTCCTTCGAAGTTGAGGATCACCCGGTGACGGAACGCCGGGATGGCCGCGGCGCGGATGTCGTCGATGGCCACGTTGAACCGTCCGTCGAGCAGGGCCGTGATCTTGCCGGCCGCGACCAGCGCCTGGACCCCGCGTGGCGATCCGCCGTAACGGACGTAGTCGCGGACGAGCTGCGGTGCTCGTGGCTGGTCGGGATGGGTGGCCGCAAGAAGGCTGACCGCATAGGCCGATACATGGGGCGCGATCGGGACCGCCCGGGCGAGGCGTTGCATCTCGATCAGCTCGGCGGCGCTGGCGACCTTGCCTGCCGACGGGGCGTCGGTGCCCGTCGTCCGTTCGACGATGACGGCGAGGTCCTCTTCCGAGGGGAACGGGACGAGGACCTTGAACATGAACCGGTCGAGCTGCGCTTCGGGCAGTGGATACGTGCCCTCCATCTCGAGCGGGTTCTGGGTGGCCAGGACGAAGAACGGCGGATCGAGCGGGTAGCGGCTCCGGGCCACGGTGACCTGGTGCTCCTGCATCGCCTCGAGCAGGCTGGATTGGGTCTTCGGCGTCGCCCGGTTGATCTCGTCGGCCAGGACCATGTTGGCGAAGATCGGCCCGGACTGGAAGCGGAAGACCCGATGCCCGTCCTCCTCGACCAGGATGTTGGTGCCGGTGATGTCGGCGGGCATGAGGTCCGGTGTGAACTGGATCCGGTTGAACGTGCAGTCCACGACGTCCGCGATCGTCCGCACGAGCATGGTCTTGCCCAGCCCCGGAACGCCCTCGAGCAGGACGTGGCTGTTGGCGAGGAGGCAGGTGAGCGTCTGGCGGACGAGCTCGCGCTGGCCGACGATGACGCGGCCGACCTCGCGTTCGATCGCCTGCGCACGCTCGGCGAAGGCGTCGGGGGTCATCGGGCCGTTGGGGGTGGCGGTCTGCGGAGTGTCCATGCCGGCTCCTTAGTGCGACGGGTCGAGTGAGCTGAAGTAGTCCCTGACGAAGTCCTTCGCGGACAACGGGATGTACGACCGGTCGAGGGTCGTCAGGGCGTAGTCGTAGAAGTCCGAGTAGACCTGCTCATAGGGCGTGAGGACCGGGTTGGTCGAGCCGCTCCCGGTCTGGCTGCCCTGCTGGGTCTGGCCGTCACCACCCGTGCCGGCGACGTACGACGGATCTCCCGGGTGCCCGAGCCGATCGAACGGGGCGTAGACGGTGCGCTGGTCGGCACCGACGAGAGCCGGCTTGTTGCCCTGGGTCGGCCCACGGAACCCTCCGGTCCCGCCGACACCGCTCCCGAGGAAGCGGGCGTTCGACCCGCCGCCACCGATCGAGCCCTGGCCTTGGCCCTGCCCCTGCCCCTGGCCTTGGCCCTGGCCTTGCCCCTGCCCCTGGCCTTGCCCCTGGCCTTGGCCCTGCCCCTGCCCCTGGCCTTGGCCTTGGCCCTGCCCCTGCCCCTGCCCCTGGCCTTGGCCTTGGCCCTGCCCCTGCCCCTGCCCGGCGCTCGGGATCGGACTGCCCTGCCCTTGACCCTGGCCGGCGCTCGGGTTCGGGCTCCCGAGCGCCTGGCCGGCGCCTGGGCTCGTGCTCGGCCCGGCCGCGGTCTGGTCGGTCGGTTTGCCGGCGTTCGCCAGGTCCCGCCGCGAATCCTGGAGGCGCGAGGCCGCGCCGGCGAGGTCGCGGTTGGTCGCCACGGTGCGGTCCGCCCCGCGGACCGCTTCCGCCAGTCGGTCGAGCGCGTCCTTGGCTCCGGCCGCATCGCCGGTCGCCAGGCTCTGGGCGGCGTCGCGAGCGGCGGTGCCGGCCGCGCCTCCGGCCTGCTGGGCCGTCCCCTGGAGCTCCGTCAGTCGACGAGCCAGCTCCGCCTGCTGCGCCGGGGTCAGCGTGTCCAGTGCGTCGGCCGCCTTCTGGATGTCGTCGGCCGCCTTGTTCGGGTCGCCGTCGCGGTTGGCCTCGGCCGTCCCGGTCGCCGCACTCGAGAGCTCTCGGCTGAGTGCGGCCAGGGCGGCGGCACGCTGCTCCGTCGCCGGATCGATCGTCGCCCGCAGGTCCCCTTCGACCGTCCCGACGCGCGCCAGGTTGGTGTCGAGGTCTCCCGGGTGGTCGCGGAGCTGGAGCGCGAGGTCGCGCAGCTCCCGGGCGAGCCGACTCCTCGGATCGGTCGGATCGACGCCACGCGTCGCCAGGTCGGCCGCGATCCGGTCGATCCTGTCGGCCTGGCGAGCGGCCTCCTCCCGGATCGTGCGGTCCTGGGCGATCCGGAGGTCCATCGCGTTCGGGAGCAGGAGCAGCGGGACGAGCAGGACGGCGGACGCGATCGCCGCGATGAGCGGGCCGCGACGTGCCCGGGGACGGAAGAGGTCGTGCGGTGCGGTCATCAAGGCCCCGACCGCGTCCCGCCGCTGGCGCTGGATCAGCTCCCATCCGCGAGCGGACTCCGACGTCGACGATGGGTCGGTCGTTGGCGATGGCCCCTCAGCCGGCGTCGCAGCGAGGGCGAGGGCACTGGTCAAGCGGTCGCGCAGCCCACCCTCCACGTCGACGGCGACCGCGGTCTCCCCGATGGACGGTCGGGCGACCACGGCCAGGACCACCAGGACGAGGGCACCCAGCACCGGCAGGGTCGCGGCCACCGTCGGCGCGGCGTCGAGCGGGATGAGCCTCGCGGCGGCCCACAGGACCACCTCGCCGACGAGCACCAGCGCGACGAGCACGAGCGCCCGGCGCACGATCCTGCGCAGCCAGAGTCGTCGTCGATACGGGACCAATCCCATTCGGATCGCGGCGATCGCCGGGTCGAGCGGCCCAGGCCCGGCGGCGGGGTCGCCCGGGATCATCGTCGCTGCGACCTCGGGGCGGTCGCGACGTGGCGCTCGGCGGCCGCGGATCGACGGGCTCAAGCGTTGTCCTCCTCGGCGGCGACCGTCGGACCCGGGGCCGCTTCCGACCCCGGCGCGCTGTGGGAGGCGCCCTGGTCCACGGTCGGGTCCCCACCGCCTCGACGACGGTGCGGTCGATGCCAGCGACGGGTGGGGCTGACGAGGTTGACCGACAGGAGGATCAGCACGACCGACAGGCCGAGCCAGGCGGCGGCAGCCCGCGGCCAGAAGGTGTCGCGGGCCGGACCCGCCTGGGCGACGGCTTGCTGAACGACGATCGGCTGGGGGCCGACCTGGACGACCCCGCCGTTGACCCCGACCCCGCCCTTGATCGGGACAGGACCGGCGACGGCGCCGCCGACGTTCGCGGTCTGGTCGGGTGCGCCGGTCACGACGTCGATGATCGAGCACGTCCCGCCGAAGCTCCCGGTCTCGGTCCCGCACATGACGTCGACCGCGCTGACGAACGGATTGAACCAGAGGAGCGCCTCGGGCGGCGGCCCCTGTCGGGCGGGGACGACGTTGCCGTTGTCGTCGAACTGCTGGCGTCCGAACGAGCCGCCGGCCATGACCCCCCAGAAGGTCCAGATGAAGAACGCGCCGACCGTGATCGCCAGCACGACGAAGTACGTCACCACGGTCGCCGCTTGCGTCCGCCGGAACAACGCCGAGCAGAACAGGCCGATGCAGCCGAGACCGATCGCCGTGACCAGCAGCATCAGGTAGCCCTTGACCACGTCCTCCGGGGCGACCCCGCCGAAGACGAATACCAGGGCGGTCAGCGGGATCGAGGACAGGATCAGGAGGAAGACGTAGCTCAGTGCGCTGACCAGCTTGCCGAGGACGATGGCGAGCGACGAGATCGGGGTGGCGACCAGCAGGTCGAGCGTCTGCTTCTCGCGCTCCATGCTGATCGCCCCGGCCGTGTACGCCGGCGCAAGGAGCATCACGAGGAGCGTCTCGAGCAGGAGCAACGCGACGAACACGTATCGGCCGATCTGGGCCGACGCGTAGGTCACCGAGCTGAAGTCACCGGTGAACGAGCGCTCGAGCAGGAGCTCGACCATCCAGGCGAAGCCGCCCAGGATGATCAGGTACAGCGTGACCAGGACGAAGGCGCGCTTGCCCCGCATCCGTCCGCGCAACTCCTTGACCCCGACCGCGCTGAAGCCGGTCGCCCTCGTCCCCAGCGATCGGGTCAGTCGCCCGAACCGACCGCCACCCGGTCCGCCCGGCACGGCCGGGATCGGTTGCTCGATCGTCGTGCTCATCGATGCCTCCTCACCACAGGGTGCCCGGCGTCGTCGGCGGGGGAGGCGCGCTCGCAGCGACGGCGCTCGGACCGTCCGGCTCGGCCCGGTCGGTCACCTGGAGGAACAGCTCCTCGAGGTCGCTGGCGGCCCGGGAGAAGGTGACGACCGCGAGCCCGGCGGCCACGGACGCAGCCAGCAGCCGGGCCGTGGCCGCGTCATCGCCCCGGAACCCGAGCTCGATCGTGCCGTCGTCGAGGATCTCCGCGGAGGCGACGTCGGAGTCCGTCGCGTACCACCCGCGAGCCGCTTCGAGAGCCTCGCCATCGGCCGCGAGCACCCGGATCCGGAGGACGGCTCCCACCCGCAGACGTCGCTCGATGTCCGCGACCCGGCCCTGGGCCAGGACCTGGCCCCGATCGACGATGGCGACGCTGGTACAGAGCTCCTCGAGCTCGGGCAGGATGTGGCTGCTGATCAGGATCGTCTTGCCCAGCGAACGGAGCTCGCGGAGGAGCTCGCGCAGCTCGACCCGTGCGCGCGGATCGAGACCGGACGCGGGCTCGTCGAGGAGCAGGACCTGGGGGTCGTTGACCAAGGCATGGGCGAGGCACAGCCGTTGCTGCATCCCGCGCGACAGGGCCTGGACGTACGCATCGCGCTTGTCCCCGAGGTCGACCAGGTCGAGCAGGTCGCCGATCGCGGTCCGACGGCGCGCCGCGGGGACGCCGTAGCAGCGGGCGAAGAAATCGAGGTACTCCCAGACCCGCATGTCGTCGTAGACGCCGAAGGTGTCCGGCATGAAGCCGATGACGCGCCGGACGGCGTCGGGCTCGCGTCGAACGGACGCCCCGGCGATCTCCGCGTCCCCGGCGGTCGGCACGAGCAGTGTCGCCAGCATCCGCAGCGTCGTCGTCTTGCCCGCCCCGTTCGGGCCGACCAGCCCGAAGATCTCGCCGGCGGCGACGTCCAGGTCGAGGCCGGCCACGGCCAGCGTCCGGTCGTAGCGCTTCACCAGGCCCGTCGCCCGGACGATCGAGCTCACTTCACGTCCCCCTCGATCCGGACGAAGAACTGGAAGCCGACTCCGTCGGCCCGACTGTTGACCAGCCGGACGAGGACGGTGCCGGTCGCCGGATCGACGTACCGCTCCGGGTGATCGACCGCGATCGCCTGGCCCGATACATGGGGCAGGCGAACGTACGCGGAGGTCGTCCGGTCGAACAGCTCGATGTCCGGAGCCCCGTCGAAGTTGCCGACCGCGCCGCCCGACGATCCGTCCGAGGGTTGCGGCAGCGGCGGGAGCGGCGCGATCGGGGCCCCGGCCGGGACGACCCCCGGACCGCCGGTGTTCATGGCCAGGACCAGGCTCGTCGGCGTGAGCGAGCCGTCGAATGCGACCGGTCGATAGGCAAGGGTGACGCTGCCCTGTCCGAAGGACATGTCGAACGGGGTCTTGTTGACGAAGCCGGCGTCCGACGCGATGACCGTCGAGCGGAGCAGGCCGGACCCGAACACCGTCGGGCCGTGGACCGACATCGCGAGCGGGACATAGAACAGGCTCTGTCCCGACCGTCGCGGCGTCTGGCCGTCGATCGCGACCGGCAGGGCCTCGCCGACCTCCCAGCCGAGGAGCACGGGGCCGTCGGCATCGAGCTGACCGGTCGGTCCGTAGTTCGGATCGAGGGTGAGCTGGTCGATGACCGATCGTCGGACCTGCGTCTTCTGGCCGTCGGGACCGCCGAGGCCGTTGTCGAACCCCATCTGGCCGAAGATCCGGTCGGACAGGCTCATCCCGAACGTCGCGTCGGCCGCCCCGAGCGGCAGGTTGACCGCGTGCTGCTCGCCCGGTCCCAGATCTCCGAGCATCGCCACGCTGCCGCCGAGGACGATGGATACGCCCTCGAGCGCTCGCGTCGAGCTGTTGGTCACGGTCCCGACGAGGCTCCCGCCCTCGAGCTTGAGGTCCGACTCGAGCCGTGGCACGGCCATCGGCGTCGCGGCCAGGATCGTCCGCAGCGAGCCGAACCCGATGGCCAGATCGCGGACCCGGGAGGGGTCCCCCTGGAGGAGGTCGAGTTGTCCGCCGCCTGCGTCGGGCCCGCCGACCAGCTCCGTGCTGACCGGCGCACTGAGCAGCGCCCCGCCGGGCACCCGCACCTGGTAGGTCCCGCGGCCCGGGGAGAAGATCCCGATGTAGACCGACCCGATCCCTTCCTCGGTGCCGCCGGCTCCCCGGACGATGGCGACCTCGTTGACGAGCACGTCGCTGCCCCGCAGGGCCGCCCCGAAGGCGTACGCCCCGACGGCGAAGACGGCGATCAGGAGCGGCATCGTCAGCCACGCCCATTCGCGTCGGTCCAGGCGTCGGAGGACGAGGTAGTTGACCGGTCCGATCAGCACGATGTAGCCGAGCAGGAGGAGGAGCAGGCCGCCGATCGGCGGGAGCGCGAGCGACGGCAGACTGGCCACCGCGTTGACCAGCTGGCTGTCGTCCGAGCCGGTGGAACCGGCTCCGACCCGGCCGGGGATGAGGCTTCGCCAGAGCCGGCTGGCGGCCTTGTCGGTGCCGAGCCACGATGCGGTCGGGTCGACCCCGACGACGGCGACGGCGCCGTTGCCGTACGCGTGCTCCGCCGCGATGACCTGCGATCCGACGCTGGCAAGGACGCGACCGTCGCTCGTCGCGGCGCCGATGGCGGGGACGGTGCCGGCGTCGGCGGGGATGGATCCGAGCAGGCTCCGGAGCGACTCGGCCGGCGCGTCAACCGTCGCCGTCGGACGGAACGGCAGGACGGCATCGGGGAAACCGGCCAGGGCCGCCGGCCCGTTCGTGCCTCCGACCACGACCAGTCGCCCACCGCCGGCGAGCCAGCCGCGGAGCGCGGCGATCTGTTCGGCCGACAGGCGCTTCGCGTCGACGTCCTGCCAGATCAGGCGGTCGAGCGGCGCCCAGGCCTCGACCCGGTCCGGGAGATCCTCGGGCGCCAGGGTCACCGTCGCGGGCGGCTGGGCACCCTGGTTGGCCGCGACCTGGAAGCCCTCGAGGATCCGATCCGGATGCTCGGCGACGACCCCGACCAGGAGCTGCGTCGGGTCGTGAAGGGTGACCGGGACCTTCTGGCTGGCGATCGTCCGTCCTCCGGCGTCGAGCGTCACCTCGATCGGACCGAAGGCGGGGGGCTGGGTGTACAGGACGTGCCGCTGGCGCGATCCGGTCGGCAGCTCGACCGAAACGCCGAATCGCGTGCGGCCGCTCGACCCGCCCGTCAGATGGAGCTCGCCGGTGATCGGCGGACCATCGTTCTGGAGATCGACCGCCACCGCCGTCCAGGCGCCGACACGAGCGTGACCGCCGAGCATCGGGTGGGCATCCATCACGGGGCCGCCCGCGGCGAGCGCGAGCCCGGCACCCCCGAGCGGGCCGAAGGCGAGGCCGATCGCGGTGACGATGGCGGCGAGTGCGCCGAGGGGGCGCGGGAACCGGCGGCTCGGGCGCGGCACGGAGGCTCCTCGGTGGGGTGAAGCAGGTCGCGCACTCTGACGCTGCCGGGGCCCGGAAAGTTGCACGCTCCCCGGAGAGTACTTGGACCGGGCCCGCGGGAACAGGCCTGAAAGTCGCCAACGAGTCGGCAGCTGTCGTAGGATTGGCTCCCGCCGACCCCGACCCGAGGAGGACCGTGCCCGAGATCCGCCCTTTCCGCGGCCTGCGTTTCGAGCCGGATTCCGTCGGCGACCTCGCCAACGTCGTCAGCCCTCCGTACGACGTCATCTCACCCGTCCAGCAGCGAGCCCTGATGGCGCGCGACCCGCACAACGTGGTGCGCCTCGACCTGCCGGCCGACGAGCTGGGCGACGAGCCCGACGACCGCTATCGACGGGCCGCGCGGACGTTCGCCGCGTGGCGCTCGGATGGCTCGTTCCGGAAGGACCCCAAGCCGAGCCTGTATGTCTACGAGCAGACGTACCGGGTCCCCGGCACGGACGTCGAGCGGACGCAGCGCGGCTTCTTCGGCCGGCTTCGTCTCGAGCCGCTGTTGCCCGGCGGGGGCGTCCTGCCCCACGAGAGGACGCTGTCCGGCCCGAAGGAGGATCGCTACAAGCTCCTGCGCGCCACCGGGGCGAACTTCAGCCCCGTCGTCGGGCTGTACGCGGATGGGAGCGGCGACGCCTCGGAGCTGCTCGGACGGATCGCCCGGACGACCCCGACGATCGACCTCGAGGACGACGATAAGGTGCGCCATCGACTGTGGGTCGTTCCGCGCGACGACGACGAGACCGGACCGGTGAAGCAACTGATCGCGGCTGCGTCGGCCGCCCCGATCACGATCGCCGACGGGCACCACCGGTACGAGACCGCGCTGCGTTACCGCGACGAGCGTCGGATGAGCCGATCGTGCGAGGAGGATCCGCCGTTCGACTACCTCATGATGCTGTTCCTCGAGACGACCGCCGAACCGTTGACGGTGCTTCCGACGCACCGGGTCGTTCGTGGGCTCGGGGAGGCGGGCGTGGAGGCGCTCTGGGGCGGGCTCGCGGATCTGTTCGAGGTGGAGCGGATCGCCGCGTCGGCCGATCTCGAGGCTCGCTTCGGGACGGCGGTGGCCGCGACCGCTGGTGGCAACGGCCGATTCGGCCTGTGGACCCGTGACGGTGGGGCCGTCCTGGTCGCCCGGCGCGACGCGTTCGCCGCCGACCTGCCGCCCGGCAGCGACGCCCTGCGCCGACTGGACGTCGTCCTGCTCCAGGTCGCTCTCGATCGGCTGTGCGGGGTCGACCCGGCAGCCACCGCGGCCGGCGGGCGGGTGGCGTATACGAAGGCTGCGGCCGAGGCCATCGGCTGGGTCGATCGGGCCGAGGACGGGTCGGATGCCGCGTTCCTGCTCGAACCGACACCGGTCGCCGATATCGCCGCCGTCGCGGTGGCCGGGGATGTGATGCCGCAGAAGTCGACCTATTTCTACCCCAAGCCCGTGACCGGGCTCGTCATCAACCCGCTCGAGTGGTGAGGGCGGCCGCCGTGGTCCGGCCGCGCCCCGCGCCGCCAGCCAGCCGAGGTGTAGCATGCCGCAGGTGACCCCGGACGATCTTCCGGGTTCGAGCGGAGAGGCGGATTCCCCCCTCCGCCTCTCCGCTCGACCGACCACCGTATCGACGCCTGCCGGGCGTCCGGTCCGCAAGGATGAGATCGAGCTCGTCGAGCGCGGCCTGTACATCGAATCGTGGCTGCCGGAGCGGAGATCCAGGCGCCGGCCGCTCCTCTTCCTCCACGGCGAGCTGTCGGGCTCGTGGCTGTGGGAGCGCTACCTCGGCTACTTCGCCTCCCGCGGCTGGGAGGGCCACGCGCTCAACCTGCGCAACCATTTCTGGTCGCAGACAGCGGACCCGGCGACCCTCTCGTTCGATACCTATACGGACGACGTCGTCGCGACGATCGAACGGTTCGGTCCGTCGGTCGTCGTGGTCGGCCACGGGATGGGCGGCCTGCTCGCGCTCAAGGCGGCGGAACGCCACGAGATCGGCGGGCTCATCCTGCTGTCTTCCGAGCTGCCGCGGGACCTCCGCCCGCCGGCCCGGATGCACGAGCTGCGCGAGATCCCCGAGGCATACGGAAAGTCGGTCATCGGCTGGGAGACGCTCCCGGAGAAGCTCCAGCGGGAGAACCGCGACCTGAGCCTGGCCGACGTCCTCCGCATCCAGCATCTGCTGGGCCAGAAACCGCACGAAGCCGGTGCCGCTCGCCGCCAGATGCTGGCCGGGGTGCCGATCGATCGACGCGCGGTCGAGGCGATCCCGCGGCTGGTCATCGGGGCCGGGCTCGACCGACAGGTCCCCGAGCCCGACAGCGAGCGACTGGCCGACTGGCTCGATGCCCCCTACGAGCCGTTCGGCGCGCACTCGCACTACGGCCTCGTCCTCGGCGAGGCGAGTCATGTCCAGGTCGCCGAGGCGATCCGGGCGTTCCTCGAGACCCACCGGCTGTAGCCTCCGGACCCCCGCCGGAGCGCGCCGCCGTTTGCCCGGAGCAGCGGGCCGCTGGTATCATCCCGGCCGGTCCCGGCGCTCCTCGCCGGACGTCCATCGCCCTGCCGCATTCGTCTAGAGGCCCAGGACACCGCCCTCTCAAGGCGGAGATCACCGGTTCGAATCCGGTATGCGGTACCACCGGCCCCACCCCGTCGACCCGTCCTTGACGGGTCCGTCCGCGAGGTCCCATGCGTCCGTCGCCCGAACGTCGGCTGGTGATCCTGACCGAGGGTCAGTTCCAGGTCCACGACGCGAAGACGGCGCTCGGCGTGATGCGCTACGGGCGCGACCGGGTCGTCTGCCTGCTCGACTCCGGGATGGTCGGTCGCCGGTTGGCGGACCTCGTCGGCGACGACCCGCGCTTCGACGTCCCGGCCGTCGCCACCCTGGAGGAGGCTCTGGCGCTGGGCGTCGACGCCCTGCTCATCGGGATCGCCCCGACCGGGGGCAAGCTTCCGCCGGACTGGCGGGGGGTCATCCTTGCCTCGCTCGTCGCCGGCCTCGACGTGCTGAGCGGCTTGCACACGTTCCTCGCCGACGATCCGGAGTTCGCGGTTGCGGCCGCCTCCTCCGGCGCAACGATCGTCGACTACCGACGTCCGCCGGAGCGGATGGAGACCTCGATCGGCCGTCTCCATGGAGCGGGCAAGCACGTGATCCTGACCGTCGGAACGGATTGCGCGATCGGCAAGATGTCGGTCGCCCTCGAGCTCCGACAGGCGGCGGTCGACGCCGGCCTGCGCGGCGTCTTCGTCCCGACCGGCCAGACCGGGATGATGATCGAGGGCTGGGGCGTCGCGGTCGACCGCCTGGTCGCCGACTTCGTCCAGGGGACCTGCGAGTGGCTGATCGAGCAGGCCGAGTCGCTCGGGGACTGGATCCTGGTCGAGGGCCAGGGATCGCTCGACCATCCCGCCTACTCGAGCGTGACGCTCGGGCTGATCCACGGGACGACCCCCGAGGCGATGGTCATGGTCCACAAGCCGGGCCTCGACGAGCACGAGTTCACCCACCTGCCCGAGCGCTCGTTCCCGATCCACCCGCTGCCGGGGTTCATCCGGCTCCACGAGCAGGTCGCCGGCCTGGTCGCGCCGTCGCGGGTGGTGGCGGTCGCCCTGAACACGTCGCTGTTCCCGGACGAGGCCGCCGCCCGGCGGGTCATCGCCGAGACGGCCGA
Source organism: uncultured Chloroflexia bacterium (assembly GCA_963744115.1). GTDB lineage: Bacteria > Chloroflexota > Limnocylindria > Limnocylindrales > CSP1-4 > Chersky-267. The sequence goes on from CAVUSI010000003.1 coordinate 1,200,595, forward strand.
GCTGACCGGTCTGCCGACCGACGATCCGTTCCGCTTCGGCGGGGCCAGCCTGTTCGCCGGGATCCGGGCGGCGCTCGATCCGGCGACCGTCGGCCGATGAGCCTGACCCTCGCCCACGAGGTGCACCGGATCCCGTTCCGCGACCCGTTCCGGATCGCCCGGGCCGACGAGTCCAACGACAGCGGCGTCGCGACGACGGTCATCGTCGAGCTGCGGTCGGATCGGTACCCCGACCTGGTCGGCTACGGCGAGGGGTTCCCCGACGCGTATTACGGCGAGACCGAGGACACCGTGGCGGCGATCCTGCCCTGGCTGCTGAGGCTGATCCCGCTCCTCGACGAGGACCTCCGGGGCCGTCGCTCGGTCGACGGGGTCCGGTCCGTCCTCGCCGGGGCCGCAGCGATCTTCGACTCGAGCCTCGGGCACAACGGTGCGGCCAAATGCGCCCTGGACATCGCCCTGCACGATCTGGCGGGCAAGATCCAGGGGATCCCGCTCACTTCCCTCCTCGGGCTGTCGACGGTCATCCCGCCGACCGACTTCACGATCGGGATCGACGAGCCGCCGGTCGTCGGCCGGCGCGCCGCCCGGGCGGCCCACTTCCCGGCTCTCAAGATCAAGCTCGGCGGGCCGGCCGACCTCGAGACCCTGGCGGCGGTGCGGGCGGTCTACGACGGGCCGATCCGGGTCGACGCGAACACGGGCTGGACGCTCGAGGGCGGCAAGCGCCTGCTGCCGGAGCTCATCAGGTTCGGGGTGGAGCTGATCGAGCAGCCGTTCCCGGCCGACCGGCTCGACGACCTCGCTGCGCTCCAGGCCGAGTCGTCGCTGCCGATCGTCGCCGACGAGAGCGCCGTCACGATCCGCGACCTGGACCGCCTCGTCGGCGTCGTTGCCGGCGTCAACGTCAAGCTGGCGAAGTGCGGCGGGGTGGGTCCGGCGGCGCGGATGCTCGCCCGGGCGCGCGAGCTCGGGTTCAGGACGTTCCTCGGCTGCATGGAGGAGACATCGGTCGGGATCGCCGCCTCGGCGGCCGTCGCGTCGCTGGCCGACTGGGTGGATCTGGACGGCAGCCTGCTCCTGTCCGAGGATCCGTTCGAGGGCCTCGAGCTCGGTGACGACTGCCGCTGGCGGCTCACCGATCGTCCCGGTCTGGGGGTCGATCGGCGGGTCTGAGGGCGCTTCCGAACGCCTGTCCGCCGAACGTCCGTTCGTGTGGATAAGTTGGTGGACGAGATGGTGGAGAAACCCACTACCGCCGTTCCGGCGAGGCTCGTACGATAGACGGCGAACGGCGTCGGACCCTCGGGGAGGAGGGTCGCCGGGACCCCGTAGCCTGCGGTCGGACCGCCCGCTTCCGCGGTCGAGCGCGCCCTGCACGAGTGGAGAGGAGGGAGATCGGCCTATGGATCCCACGAAGCCTGTCGAGGCGCCGAGCCTGTCGCCGGACGCGATCGAGTTCGTCCGCTTCTGCTATCGGCGGCGCCGGGTCGGCTGGCCGGAGCTGTACGACGAGATGTGCGCGGTCGCCGGACGTGGGCTCTACCACGGGTGGCACTTCGCCGAGCTCGAGGAGCACGGGATCGGGTTCAGCCTCGACCAGACGCTCGACCTGGCCCGGATCGCCGGACAGGTCGCCCTCGAGGAGGGGGACCGTCGAGGGCGGGCGGGCGTCAAGACCCCGGCCCGATCGACCGCCGACCGGACCGAGATCGCGATCCCGATCGTCAGCGCCGAGCCGGTCGCCGTCCCGATCGAGGTCGACCCCGAACCGATCATCGACGTCCTGATCCGCGTCCCCGCGGCCGACCAGGCCACCGATCCGCCGGGGATCGTCGACGTCACGACCCGGGAGTCCTCGCCGTCCCGCCCCGCGCTGTCGCCGTCGCTCATCCGGAGCGCTGCCGGCGCCGGCTGAACCAGTCGCCGAGGATCGGCGACGAACCGGACTCATCCACGGACCCCCGACCGCGAGGCCGGGGGTCTCGTTCGTCCGGTCGCTAGGCGCGGATCCTGCGCCGCGCCATCTCGCCCTCGATCTGGCGCTCCGCCTCGACGTAACGGTCGATCTGGTCGCGGAGCTGGTTGGCCTCGGGCGCGTACAGATGGACCTGCTGCTGGAGGATGTAGCTCAGCCGTCGGCTCGTCATCCGGACGTGGTCGAGATTCTTCATCAGGACCAGCGGATCCATGGCCGCCAGGTCGGCCGGATCGTACATCTGCTGCATGGCGGCAATTCTAGACGGCGCGCAGGCGGCGGGGCGGCCACTCCCAGTCGACCGGCAGGGAAGCGCCGTTGACGGCACGCCGCCGTCCCGCCTCCGTGGCGCCGAGGATGAGGATGCGGTCCAGCTTGGTCGCGCGGCCGGCCTCGTCGCCCCACAGCTTGGTCATCTTCCGCCCGGCGTGGACATCGTCGAGGGCGATGCCGGCCAGCCGGTAGCCGGCGGGCTCGGCCGCGGCCTCCCAGACGGCACCGGCGAGGCCGATGCCGTGGCTGATCTTGCGCCCGCGATCGGCCTCGACGTCGCCGATGACCAAGGCCAGCACGGCGTCGTCGGCCAGGACCTCGCGCAGGCCCTCGAGCACGTCCCCGAGGAACCGGAGGTAGGCGGTCTTGTGGTGGGCATCGTCGAGCGCCGCGTCGATGGCGTTCGCGTCGAACCCGAGGAACCACGTCCGTAGCCAGTTGTAGTAGCCGTACTTGACCACCCGGAGGTACGGCGGCGAGGTCACGACCAGCCGGGCCCGATCGGGCAGGCCCCGGGCCCGGAGCGCGGCCCGCGTCCGGTCGCCGGCATCGCGGGCGTCACCGAGCAGGGCGATGCCGCGGACCGGCGGGAGCGGCTCGCGGTAGAGCCGCCCGAGCTTGGCGTCGAGACAGCCGAAGACGTCGCGCTCGGGAGACGTGAAGCCGGTCCGGGCCACGAAGTCACGGACGTAGCGAGGGGCCATGCTGAAGGTGTTCGGCATGATCTCGGACAGATAGGTCGCGCTCTTGCCGTGGAGGATGCCGGTGATCGCCGCCGCGAGGAACCGGTCGACGTGGTCGTCGAGATGGAGCGAGGAGCGGACGAACAGCAGCTGGGCGAAGGTGCGCGGAGCGAAGCACAGGGCGACCTCGAGCGGGACCGGCTCGGCATCGGCTCCGGGCGTGCCGGGCCGCAGCTCGCTGCCCGCGACCGGCACCCGCACGCCGTCCGTCCCGGGCGAGCCGAGGACGCGGAGGGCAAGGGTCAGCCAGGCCTCGGCTTCGCCCGCCCAGCGCACGCGGAGCGCCGTCAGACGGGTCCGGGCCTCGGCCTCTGAGGCGGGCTCGACCTTGGCGGCCGTGAGCAGGTGGGCGAACGGGTTGAGGTCGTTGCCGACCCCGATCCGGCCCTCGGCACACGCCTGCAGCGGGGTCGTGCCGCGTCCGCTGAACGGATCGAGGACGACATCGCCCGGTCGCGAGTAGCGCGCGATGAAGGCGTGGGTCAGGGCGGCGGGGAAGCTCGCGAGGTAGGAGCACATCGGATGGAACCGATGGCCCCACAGTCGCTGCTGGTCCTTCCACTCCGGGGCGATCTCGAGCGCGGGCAGCCCCGCCGGGACGAGCTCCGGAAGCCCCAGGGCCAGCTGGGCCGGCTCGCGCTCGGGCGCCACCGCGGCCGCCCCGTCCGGGCGCGGCTCGGCGGCAGCTGCGGCATGTCCGGCGACGTCCGCCGATGCGGTCGCGGAGGAGCCGTCGGCCGTACCCGACGCAGGCGGTCGAGCGGCGGCGGAGCTGGTTGAACGAGCGGGCAAGGGCGGTCCCGGTCCTTCCGATCCGCGCCGCGATCCAGATCGGGCGACGGGTGGCGGAGCATAGCACGGGCGTTCGACGATTCAAGTGGTCCCATCGGCCCGAACAGGCGTACCCTAGTGGCGAGTCCGAGGCTGTGTGCGGAACCACGCGACCGCGATCGGTCCGGAAGGACGGCGTCCCTGCCGCTCTTCGGGACCCGTAGCGACCCGCGAGGGCCCGTCCCCACCGTCCGGCATCGCCGGCGAAGAGGCCACCAGGACTCATCGGGCCGCTTCCGCGATGTCACGTCGTCGGTAGCGGCCCTCTCAGCGAGCGACCGCACCCGCGCGCCGGAACACACGGCCTGAGTCCTCGGCGGGGCCGCCGCTCCCGGGGGGCCTCAGGCCGTCGGCGTCGGCGCGGTCGTGGCGTCGCGACGGACCTGGCGCACGAACCCGTCGAGGATGAGGTCGAGCCCGAACGCGAACTCGACGTCATCGTCGCAGGCACCCAGGACGCCCTCGTGGCTCACGGACATCGCGAGTTCGGTCACCCGCGGGTAGCGGGCGGCCATCGCGGGGCCGAAGAGCTCGGCCAGGTCCGGTGCGGGCTCGGCCCGACCGCTGTCATCGAACAGGTCCTGGTTGAACCCGAAGATGCGGCTGTCCAGCACGTGCAGCGCGTGGTGGGCGAGATCGAGCGAGAACCCCCCGTCGCGCAGGATCGCCAGGACCGACTCGATGTAGCCGATGACGGCGACGCCGCCGGTGCCACGGGCCTCGAACACGCGGCGCGCCCACGGGTGTCGCAGCATCACCTGCCGCGCGGCCATCACCTGCGCGCGCAGGTCCGTCTTCCAGTCGCCGGTTCGCGGCGGGCGCTCGATCTCGCCGACGATCCGCTCGATGATCCCGTCGTAGAGGTCGTCCTTGTTCCGGACGTGGCGGTACAGGGCCATCGCGTCGACCCCGAGTTCCTGGCCGAGCTTGCGCATGCTCAGCGACTCGAGCCCCTCGCGATCGGCGAGTGCCATCGCGACCTGGAGGACGCGGTCCCGGTTCAGCGGCGCCCGGCGCTCGGTGGCGTCGGCGCCGGCTTCGGTCACCACTTCGTCTCGGGCTCCTTCGCGGTCGGACGGTCTCCGTTCTCGTCGACGGAGACCTTGACGCAGTCTACGGTGTAGCGTTATGTTTACGGCGTAGTCTACACCGTAGACCCTGGAAGCCCCGAAGGAGTCGAGCCATGACCGAAGCGTCCGCCGCCAAGCCCGTCATCGTCCCGCGTTGGCTGGTTCGAACGATCTGGATCGGCCATCGCGCCCTGTACGCCATCACCCGTGGCCGGCTCGGGCTGCGCCGGTCGAGCGAGACGCAGTGGGGGATGCTTCGGCTGATGACGGTCGGCCGCCGGTCGGGGAAGGCGCGCGTCGCGATCGTCGGCTACATCGTCGACGGGCCGAACGTCGTCGTCCCGGCGATGAACGGGTGGGCCGATCCCGAGCCGGCGTGGTGGCTCAACCTGCAGGCTCGTCCGGACGCCAGCGTCGAGCTGCCGGACGGCTGTCGCGACGTCACGGCGCGAGCGGCGGTGGGGGACGAACGCGACCGGCTGTGGGCGCGGTTCGTGGGCCTCGGGAGCTCCGCATTCAACGACGCGAGCGCGGCGTTGCGGTCCCGCCAGACGGCGCTGGTCGTCCTGGAGCCGCGAACGAGCGCCGCGACGGACGGCGGCCCCACGTCGGTAGAATCGGGGCATGACGATCCGGCTCTTCTATGACCGCTGGCCGCAATACGAGCGGCGGCTCGTCGAGTCGATCCGGGACCTCACCCCCGAGCAGCTGGAGCTCCGCGCCGCCCCGGAGCACTGGCCGGTCTGGGCGATCGCGAGCCACGTGGCCGGCACGCGCGTCTACTGGCTGTGCCACATCCTCGGCGAGCCCGGTGCCGAGACCACGCCCTTCGCCGACTCGGACGGGGACGGCTGGGAGGATGACCTCGAGCACCCGCGCAGCGCGGCGGACGTCGTCGGTGCGCTCGAGGCGACGTTCACGATCATCGATTCGGTCCTTGACCGCTGGACGCACGAGATGATGAGCGACACGGTCGAGCGCTCGTACGGCGATGTCCGCCAGGTCCACTCGCGGACGTCGATCCTGCAGCGCCTTCTGACCCACGAGGCCTATCACGGCGGCGAGCTGGCCATCGCCCTCGGTAGCCACGACCTCGACCCGACCTACATCTGGCGCGCGGACGACCCACTCCGGTCCTGATGCCCCGAGGGTCTGGATCGTGCCCGCTCCGGTGTCATCGAGTCGCCGCGCCGAGGGGGACCGAGCGCGTCATCGCCCACAGCTCGGGGATCGCCTCGTAGTGCTCCGCCGTCCAGCTGGTCAGCAACCGGGCGTGGCGGGTCGCGACGGGTCGACCGACGTCGCCGCCCGTCGCGGCCTGGAGCGTCGGCCAGTCGCTCCAGACCGACAGCGTGACGAACCGATCGGGGGCGTTCCGGGCCAGGTAGAGGGCGAGCGGCCCTCGCCCGTGCTCCGCGTCCTCGATCGTCCCGGCCCGCGCCTCGTCCACGTAGCGCTCGAGGTCGCTCGGCTGCACGGCGCCGTGCAGGACCCGCAGGATCCCCGGCCGTTCGGGCCGGGCGAACCGATAGCCGAACGTCAGCTCAACGATCTCCAGCGTCCGATCCTGCGTCTCACCGAGGTACTCGGGCAGGAATACGGGACGCTCGAACGAGTCGCCGACCGCGGCCGTCATCGCCTCGCGGGACGACCAGATCGTCGCGACCAGGCGCGGCCCGAGCTCCTCGGGCCCCTGTCGCCCGACGTACAGGTCGGCCAGCCCGGGCAACTCGAGCAGGGCCGGGATCATGTGCTGGCGGAGGGTCGCGTCGAAGGCGATCCGGACCGGCTGGAAGGTGAAGATGCGCAGGACCCCGGACCCGGTCGGAAGCATGCCATGAGTGTCGCGGCGGCGGACGGGGAAGACAAGCCCGTCGGCGTGGGACGTCTGTCCTCAGCGTGCCCCCGGTCCGACGTGCTTGCATGAGCGGGATGCGATCGGATCGCCCGATGTTCGCGATGAGTGAGCGGCGGGGGCCAAGCAGCGGCAGTGCAACGGCGTTGCAACCTCAGCGCGGCGCCAGCTCGGGACGACGAAGGGTCGCGTCCGCGAGGATCGCTCCATCGACGCCGCCGGCGTCGCTCGGAGGAACCAATGGACGCGATCCGGCTCCTGCTCGCCGACCACAAGAAGGTCAAGGCCCTGCTCGAGGAACTCGATACCACCACCGAGCGTGGGGTCAAAACCCGAGCGCGCCTGTTCACGACGATCAAGTCGGAGCTGTCAGTCCACGAGGTGATCGAGGAGGAGATCTTCTACCCGACCCTCAAGGAGCATCCCCGGGCCAAGGACATCGTCCTCGAGGCTTACGAGGAGCACCACGTTGTCGACACGCTCATGGGTGAGCTGTCCGAACTGCCCTACGACGACGAGACTTGGGGCGCCAAGTTCACGGTCATGAAGGAGAACATCGAGCACCACGTCGAGGAGGAAGAGGGCGATATGTTCAAGAAGGCCCGGGCGGTCTTCGACCAGCAGGAGCTGGAGCAGCTCGGCGAGGCCATGGCGGCGCGCAAGGCCGAGGCCCAGGGCGACGTGGCGATCACCGGATCGCCGGCATGAGGTCCGACGCCTCCGATCCAACCACTGACCCGCTCAGCCATCCGGATGAGGCCGGGGCCTACGTCGGCAGTCGTCCTGAGCGGGAGGGCGAGTCCATTCCCGGCGGAATCCAGCCAAGCGATCAGCGCATCGCCGCCTACGGGTCGCGGCCGGGCGTCGATCGGGAGCCGGACAACATCGACGCAGATCCGGCCCGGACGCCGGAAGACTAGGGGGCCACGGTGGCGCGCTTTGAAGACTCGATCGATCTCAATGTCCCGGTCCGAGTAGCCTATGACCAGTGGACCCAATTCGAGGACTTTCCGCGCTTCATGGAAGGAGTCGAGAGTGTCGTCCAGCGTGACGACAAGACCTTGACTTGGGCCGCCGAGATCGGCGGGCAGCGTAAGGAGTGGACCGCCGAGATCACCGATCAGACGCCGGACGTTCGGATCGCCTGGAAGAGCACAAGCGGCAGTCATAGTGCCGGAGCGGTCCTGTTCAAGGAGATCGACCCGATGGCGTCGCGGATCCGCCTCAAGCTCGACGCAGATCCCGACGGCCCGGTTGAGACGATCGGAGTCGACCTCGGTTTCCTGGAGCGTCGCGTCAAGGGCGATCTCGAACGGTTCAAGACGTTCATCGAGTCACGCGAGGATGCCACCGGCGCCTGGCGCGGTGAGATCCACGGCGACCGAGTCGATCACGCCTGAACGGTCGCAACAATGGAGGTGGCGATGCGTCTAGACCTACTGCCACCGCACAACGCGGACGGCGGCGTCCAGGCCGTCGTCGAGTCGCCGCAGGGAACCCGCAACAAGCTCAAGTACGAGCCCGAGACGGGCTCGTTCAGGGTGAGTCAGAGCCTGCCAGCGGGGTCGAACTTCCCATTCGATTTCGGGTTCATACCGAGTACCCGCTGCGATGACGGCGATCCGCTTGACATCTTGATCCTGATGGATGCCCCGGCCTTTCCGGGCACGATCGTCGATGTCCGCCTCCTCGGCGTCATCGAAGCCGAGCAGACCGAGGGCGGCAAGGCCATTCGGAATGACCGGCTGATCGCCATGGCGGAGGGCTCGACCGAACGTGGGGATCCTCGCCGGCTCCGAGATCTACCGTCGAGTCTGCTCGATCAGATAGAGTCGTTCTTCGTCAGCTACAACGAGCTCAAGGGTCGAGAATTCCACGCTCTCGGACGTCGAGGTCCGGCGACGGCGCGGCGTTTGCTCGAGCAGGCGCGGATGCTCGCGGACCGTCCGGACTCGTGACGCTTCGTCGAACCACCCCGAGTCCGTAAGAGGTGGCTACCTTGCCCTTCGGCTGACCCCGACCACCCGACGAGCATCACCCACTTGGCGCTCCTCGATGCCGTCCCGATCGGCGAGGGCCTTGCGTCGGGCGGAACATCGCCGCTTAGGAGACCCTCGTCGTCTGCCGCCGGTCCCTGGGATCCTGGCGCGACATCGCCGGATCGCTATTAGAATCGGGGCCGAGGTTGCCTGCGTTCCCGAACGGCCGTGGCCTTGCGCGCGCGAGTGACTCCGACCGCGTGACCGACGCGACTCAGACCCTTCCCCAAGGACCGAGGAGATCGGCCCAAATGGGCCGCGTTCGTGCGTAGACTGAGCAGCTAACCGCGTCCCCGTAGCTCAGCGGACAGAGCAACCGCCTTCTAAGCGGTAGGTCGAAGGTTCGAACCCTTCCGGGGACGCCAACGCTGCCCGGAACGCCTAGCCGCCGCAGGTGCTCGGATCGAGTGGCTCGACACGGTAGATCGGGCGGGTCGTCGAGGCCGACGGGCCGCCGGCGCCGACGGGGACCGTCCCGACGGGGGTGAGCGCGTAGTCCTGCCGGGTCGGGACGAGATCGCGCTCGGACAGCCGGAGGATGTAGACCGGACGCTCGCAGATGAGCGACGCGATCCGGGCCTCGCGGGTCCCCCAACCGTCGTAGACGATGTTGGTATCGTCCACGACCAGGACGTCCGGACGGCGACCTTCCACGAACAGCGCGTGCCACAGCGGCGTCGAGGTGTCCCAGTACGACAGGATCGCGGCGTCCTTGGGCAGGAGATCGAGGGTCGCCGAGACGTAGTCGTCGCCGCTCCGGTCCGTGCTCCGGTCGTTATCGGCCCAGTTCAGTCCGGCCAGGATGACCGCCAGCCCGAGCGCGACGAGCGCGACGCTCGTCCCCGCGACCCGGCGCCGCTCGGCCGCGTCCGCGGTGCCGGCCGTGGCCTCTGACCCGGAGGCACCGTCGTCCGTCGCCTGCACCCTGTCGCGCTCGCCGAGGCGCGCGACGAGTCGGGCGATCCACTCCAACGCCGCCGCCGTGCCGATCCCCAGGATCAGCCACGGGACGAGGAGGTAGTGCTCGAGGCGGAGGTAGTTCGCCCAGACATAGGCGCCGCTCAGCAGGATCGCGGCGCAGGTCAGGCCGAAGGCCGTCCGCCGGACGATGAGCACCCCGATCCCGACCAGCCCGAGCAGCGGCAGGACGGCCGTCGCCCGGTCGATCGCGAGGTCGCGCAGGTCGCCGAGCGACGCGATGAAGACGCCCGGCCCCTTGCTGGACAGGAAGTCGAACTGGGTCCGGAACTGTTCGCCGCTGACCAGCCACCAGACGCCCTCGAGCGTGGTCGGATGGCTGTACGGCAGGACCGGCGATCGCGCGGCCGCGAGCGGGATGTAGGCATAGACCGACACGCCGACGAGGCCGGCGATCAGGGCCGGAAGCACGATCCAGGGCCGGGCGAGCAGCTCGCGACGCCCGACCCAGACGACGTAGACGACGATGAACGGACCGACGAACAGGGTCAGCAGGTGGTTCCCGACGGCGAGCCCGAGCAGAAGACCGCCCAGGGCGAGGTCGACGGCGGAAAGGCGCGCCGCCCAGACCAGGGCCCGATGGATGAGGAGTGCGCAGAGGAGCAGGTGGAGGGGGTTGACCTCCGCCACCGTCGCCGCGGCCCAGACGGTCCCGACGGCACCGGTGCCGACGGCGGCGGCGATCGCCAGGGCGGGCCGGACGTCGAGGCGGATCGCGATCGCGGTCAGGGTCGCGAGCGCGGCGGACACGAGCACGGCGGACAGCAGATCGGCTCGGAACGCGACCGACCCGAGTGGCACGAGCTCCGCCAGCCAGGCCAGCAGGATGTACGTCGGATAGCCCGTCGGGTGGGCCACACCGAGCACATGGGGGACCGTCTGCATCTCGCCCCAGTCGCCGAACGCCTGGCCCGGCAGCAGCGTCCGCGCGTACACGACCAGCGCGACGGCGCCGGTGATCGCCGGAGCGAGTCGAGTCAGGCTCGGGGCGGCCGGCCGAGCGATGGTGCTGGACACCGACGCATGGTAGCCTCGCAACCATGAAGCGCCTCGCGGGCCTGCTCGGCGTGCTCGCCGTGACGGGACTGGCCGTTCCACCGACCCTGGCGTTCCTCGAGAAGTCGCGGCGCGATCGCGACGGGGTGCTGCCGTTCGACGAGGACGCGAACGAGGTGGACCACGCGGTCATCTTCGGCGAGCTGGCAGCGCGAAGCCAGGCGACCGCGTTCCGCGGCGGTGAGCTCCTCGTCTGGTACGGGGGCGGGGTGCTCGACCTGCGGGGCGCGACGCTGGATCCGGCGGGTGCGACCCTGCGCGTCCGGGCGATCTTCGGCGGCGTCGAGATCCTCGTCCCCGAGTCCTGGCCGGTGGTGGTCCACGCGAGCTCGGCGCTCGGGGCGACGGAGGACTCGACCGATCCCTCGACCGCCGATCCGTCGGCGCCGACGCTCGTCCTCGAGACCCGGTCCGTCTTCGGCGCGGTCACCATCGACAGCCGGCCCGACGAGCCCGGGTCGATCTTCGTCGGCGCTTCCCCGGTCTGACGTCCTGCCCTCCACCCGGTGCGTGGACGCGCCGGCGGCATGGGACTCTGGTACGTGGCATCTCGGCACCGGATAGCCCGGACGGCGCCTTGACACCCCCAGGACCCCCGGCCACGATGGCCTGACCGATGGGCCCATCGCGGGCTGTTCGGTCGGGTCTTGAACACCCGGGGGTCGCACCGCCCCCACAGCCTCCCGTTGGGAGGACTTCGGGCGGAAAGGAGGTGCAGAGAGCGTCATGCACGCGGTCCGTGAGCGAGTCATCAGGGGGTGGCTTCGTGGGCGGCCGACAGAGCAGGGTCAGGGCCTTGTCGAATACGGACTTATCCTCGTTCTCATCGCGATCGTCGCGATCCTCTCCCTGATCTTCCTCGGCGGCACACTCTCCTCGATGCTCAGTAATGTCGGAAGCTCAGTCTGAGAACGCCGCATAGCGGCAGCCACACAGACGCCCTCGTCGGGACCTTCGGGTCCATCGGCGGGGGCGTCGGCGATTCCTGAGGCGGACGCACCGAGCGTGAGCGGTCTGGTACCCCCGGATGGGACCAACGTACGGCTAGGCGGTCGGGTGGCCTCACCCCTACGCTCCCCTCAGCAGTCGGCAAGAGTCCACCCGTCAACTCCGGACGGGCACGGAGCCGGCTGGAAGACGCACAGACGAGGCTGATCGACCAATGGCATCCATGGCCATCAATGAACTCGGTCCGATGCTCACTGCGAGCGAGGTCGCCGACATGCTTCACCTTCACGTCAACACCGTGAAGCGGCTCGGCGACCGTGGCGAGCTCCCGTTCTACCGCGTCTGCAAGCGAGGTGATCGGCGCTTCCGCTACGAAGACGTCATGAACTTCCTGGCTCGCAACCGCTAGATCGGACCTCGGCGTCCGCGGGACGTAGGACGCCGCTCCAGCCTCCGCGTCTTCCAAGAGCGCCCGTAGGCCGACGGGCGCTCTTCGTCGTCCTGGATCCGATCGACGCGGTCGGTCGCGCCGACGTCTCAGACCTTGCCGAGCGCCCCCCAGAAGATCGCCAGCGCCTCGTCGATCTCGGCGGCCGACACATCGATCGGTGGGATCCAGCGGATCACCTGGTGGGCGCGACCGCACGACAGGACCAGCAGGCCGTCGTCGGCGCACTGGGCGACGAGCGCGTCGGCCGTCGCCCCGTCGGGCTCGCCGCTCGCCGGATCCCTGACGAATTCGACCCCGACCATCAGCCCGGGCCCGCGGACGTCCCCGATCCGGCCGTCCTCCGCCTGGAACCGCCGCAGACCGGCGCTCAGCTGCTCGCCGCGGGCGGCGGCGTTGGCGATCAGGCCTTCGCCCTCGATGGTCTCGAGGACGGCGATCCCGGCCGCACAGGCGACCGGGTTGCCGCCGTACGTCGTCCCGTGGGCGCTCCGTCCCCAGCGTTCCTGGAGCTCGCGGCGGGTGGCGATGGCGGACAGCGGCAGGCCGTTGGCGATGGCCTTGGCGATGCACACGACGTCGGGGACGATCCCGGCGTGCTCGAAGGCCCACATCCTCCCGGTCCGCGCGTAGCCCGACTGGACCTCATCCGTGATGAGGAGGATCCCGTGCTCGTCGCACAGCGCCCGGAGGCCGACCAGGAACTCGGGCGGCGCGGGGTAGTACCCGCCTTCGCCCTGGACCGGTTCGATCAGGATCGCGGCGACCTGCGTCGGTGAGATGACCGTCTCGAGAAGCGAGGCGAGGATCGCCAGGCAGGCGCGCGACGCCGCCGGGCCGTCTCCCCCGAAGTCCGGGTAGACGGCGGGGAACGGGGCGAAGTAGACGCTGGGCAGGAGTGGCTCGTAGCCGGTCCGGTAGTTGAGGTTGGACGTCGTGACGCTCGCCGCACCGAACGTCCGCCCGTGGAAGCCGCCGCGGAAGGCGACGATCCCCGGGCGGCCGGTGACCCGCCGGGCCAGCTTGAGCGCGGCCTCGATCGCCTCGGACCCGGAGTTCAGGAACATGACCGTGTCGATCGGCGCGGGCAGCGTGTCGGCGACCATGCCGGCCAGCCGGGCCACCGGCTCGGCGAAGCCCATCGCGCCGGTCGGCCCGATCAGCCGGTCGACCTGAGCGTGGATCGCCGCGGTCACGGCCGGGTGGCGATGACCGAGGGCGGTGACCGCGATCCCGTTCGCGAAGTCGAGGTAGGCCGCCCCCGAGGTGTCGTACAGGCGGTGGCCCTCTCCGTGGCTCCAGCTGCGCTCGAAGTAGCGACCGAGCACCGGCGACAGGTGCGGCGAGTCATGGGAGAGGGCGGCGGCCATGGTCGGGGTCCTTCAGCGGGACGGCGCGGCGGCGCACGCGCCGGAGAGTCGGGTGAGACCCGAGTATAGGCCGGGGCCGGGTGGCAGAATGGCGTCGTGATCGACTTCTCCCTGACCGACGAGCAGCGGCTCGTCCAGCAGGCCGCCCGGGCGTTCGCCGAGGCCGAGATCCTGCCGCACATCCGCGAGTGGGACGAGAAGGGCGAGGTCCATCGCGAGGTCTTCGGCCGGATGGGCGAGCTCGGCTTCCTCGGCGCGCCGATCCCGGAGGCCTACGGCGGCGGCGGGATGGACTACATCAGCTTCGCCCTGTTGTGCGAGGAGCTCGAGCGAGCCGACACCGCCTTCCGCGTGGTCCAGAGCGTCCACGTCGGGTTGAACTCGCTGACCCTGCTCCAGTGGGGGACCGAGGACCAGCGCCAGCGCTACCTCGTCCCGCAGGCCCGCGGCGAGAAGCTGGCGACCTTCGGGCTGACCGAGCCGGGGGTCGGCACCGATGCGGGGTCCCTCCAGACGACGGCCCGGCGGGATGGTGACATCTACCGCCTCAACGGCCAGAAGATCTGGATCAGCCTGGCCGACCTGGCCGACCATTTCCTCGTGTTCGCCACCGTGGACAAGGCCAGGAAGCATCGCGGCGTGACGGCGTTCATCCTCGAGCGCGGGTTCAAGGGCCTCAGCACGGGCACGCTCCACGGCAAGCTCGGGATCCGGGCCGGCAACACCGGCCTGATCAACCTCGACGATTGCGAGGTCCCCGTCGAGAACCGCGTCGGCGAGGAGGGCGAGGGCTTCCTCATCGCGATGAGCGCCATCGACCAGGGCCGCTACACCGTGGCCGCCGGGGCGGTGGGATTGGCCCAGGCCTGCCTCGACGCGAGCGTCCGGTATGCCCACGAGCGACAGACGTTCGGCGAGGAGATCGGCCGTCACCAGCTGGTCAAGCAGATGATCGCCACGATGGCGCGGGGCACCGAGATCGGGCGGCTGCTCGTCTGGCGGGCGGGCTGGCTCAAGAACCAGGGGCTGCGCAACACGCGGGAGACCAGCCTGGCCAAGTGGCATGCGACGGACCACTCGGTCCAGGCCGCGCTCGATGCGATCCAGATCCACGGTGCCAACGGCTATAGCAACGAGTTCCCCGTCGAGCGCTACCTTCGGAACTCGAAGGCGGCGGTCATCTACGAGGGCACCAGCCAGCTCCACACGCTGATCCAGGCCGACTACGCCCTCGGCTACCGTGAGGATCGGCCGCTTCGCTGCGAGCCGTGGCCCGCGCAGGGCTGGGAACGCGGCGTGCCCCGTGCCACCGGGTGAACCCCCGGGCGACCGGATGACCCCACTCCCGGATCGGGCGGCGACTGGGATCGGCGAGCGGATCCGGCGCCGCTCGGGCCTCGCCGGTCGACCGCCGGGCATCGTGTTCGCCATCGTCCTCGTCGGCCTGGGGCTCCTCGGGGCGGACCTGTTCGGGGTCGTCCACATCGTCGGCGGCTCGTTGCGCGGGAACGCCCGAGCGGCGACGTTCGGGGTCGAGCTCGCCGCCGCGACGACCGTCCTCCTCGGCGCGTTCCTCTGGACCGTCCGGCGGACCGCGAGCGGTCGGTGACCGCGCCGACCGACGCTGAACCGGGCCCGGGAGCCAACGGGGACGCCGACGACCAGGCGTCGACGGTGCCGCCCGGCTGGAGCGCCGCGGAGATCGCGACCCTGGCGCGTTTGGCCGAGACATTCGTCGCGGGACGCGCCGCGCGTCGCGCGGTGATGGCCGCGGAGGCGCTCAGCCTGGCCCTCGATCCGTCCCAGGTGCGTCAGCTCCGGCTCGTCCTGCGGCTGCTCGAGTCGCGCCCGGCGAACCTCGCGCTGGCCGGACGACCCGTCAGGTTCGGCGACCTGGACCCGGCCGCGCGCGAGCGCTATCTCCTCGACTGGGGACGGTCGCGCCTCGGCCTGCGCCGCTCAGCGTTCGCGGCGTACCGCCGGCTGCTGAGCTTCCTGGCGTACGGCGACCCCGGCGACGCCGCCGATCCGAACCCGAACCTGGCCACGATCGGCTACAGACCGGACGACCCGGGTCTGACCGTCGAGCCGACGACGATCGTGCCGTTCGCGCTGCCGCCGAGCGCGGATGGCGATGAAGCCGTCATGCTCGAGGCGGACGTCGTCGTGGTCGGCTCCGGGGCTGGTGGCGGGGTCGTCGCACGTGCCGCGGCCGAGGCCGGTCGCTCGGTGGTGGTGCTCGAGGCCGGGCCGTTCGTGCCGGAACCGGCGATGCCGCGCTCCGAGCTCGACGCGTTCGACCGGCTCTACCTCGATCACGGCCTGACGGCCAGCTGGGACGGATCGGTGTCGATCCTGGCCGGGGCCGGCGTCGGGGGCGGGACGACGATCAACTGGATGACGTCGATCGTCGCACCGGATCCGGTCCGCCGCGGATGGGTCCGGGCCCACGGGATCGACGGCTTCGACGGGGCCGAAGGCGACGCGGACTACGCCGCGATCGGCGACGAGCTCGGGATCACCGAGACCGCGCCCATCCCGCCCAAGGACGCGCTGCTCATCCGGGGCGCCCAGGCCTGCGGTCTCGACGCGGGCCCGACGCGACGGAATGCCGTCGGCTGCGAGGCGTGCGGCTCCTGCCCGTTCGGCTGCCGTGCCGGGAGGAAGCGATCCGGACTGCGAGCCCACCTCGAGGACGCCTGCCGGGCGGGCGCCCGGCTCATCCCCGACGTCCGCGTCGACCGCGTGATCGTCGAAGGCGGCCGGGCCGTCGGGGTCGAGGCGACCGTCGGCTGGGAAGCGCCGTCCAGCCGCGCCGTGGCAGCCGGCGGTCATGCCGTGCCTCGACGCCGGCTCGTCGTCCGTGCCCCGCAGGTCGTCCTCGCCGCGGGGGCCCTGCGGACGCCGGTGGTCCTCGAGCGGTCCGGGGTCCGTCACCCGGCGGCCGGCCGATACCTGCTGCTCCACCCGGTGTCGGTCCTGGCCGGGATCTTCGCCGAGCCGATCGACATGTGGAGGGGGCCGGCGCAGGGGGCGAGGTCGCTCGCCTTCGTCGACGGCGTTCGTGGCCGCAATGGGTACGTCATCGAGTCCGCGCCGGGTCACCCCGGGCTGATCGCCCTCGCCCTCCCCTGGGAAGGTCGCGCCGCGAACGCGGCGCTGATGGCCCGGATCCGCCATGTCGCGCCGCTCATCGCGGTCGGCCGGGACGGCGGGACCGGCCGGGTCCGGGCGACGGCGTCGGGTGGGGCGCGGATCGACTACCGGCTGGACCGGGTCGGCGTGACCACGCTGCGCCACGGGCTGATGACGATGGCCCGGATCGCCCGGGCGGCGGGTGCCCTCGAGATGGTCGCGGCCGGGACGCCCGGGCTGTGGCACCGCCCGCTCGCAGCGGGACCGGGCGACGAGGCGCGGGCGTTCGCGGCCTTCGAGGCGCGGCTCGCCCGGTTCGACTTCGGCCCGAACCGCGGTGCGGTGTTCAGTGCCCATCAGATGGGGACCGCGCGCTTCGGGTCCGATCCGAAGCGTCACGCCTGCGATCCGGGTGGACGCGTCCGATCCGGGGCCGGCGGCGGCGCCGGTGGCCGCGACGCCGTCGTGCCCGGTCTGTACGTCGCGGACACCTCGCTGTTCCCGACGGGCATCGGCGTCAACCCGATGCTGACGGTCATGGCGCTCGCCCGGCGCGTCTCGCGAACGGTCCTCGCCGAGGCCTGACGACCCGACGGGCCGCCGATCTCGGCGGGCGGCAGGGGCAGGGAGCGTCAGTCGGGGACGATCGCGCGGGCGCCGCCCAGGGTGGTTTCGGCGGCGTCGGTGCCTCGGGCGGGGCCGTCGTCCACGGGCCGGTCGATCGCCGGCGTGACCTCGAGTGCGTCTCCCGACGCCCGGCTCCGCGCGGTGACGATGAGCGCCACGGCGAAGATGATCACGGCCCCCGCGATGACGGTCCGCGGCTCGATCGTCTCGCCGAGAAGGAGGGCCGCCAGGACGAAGGCCACGACCGGGTTGACGTAGGCGTACGTCGCGACCCGAGGCAGCGGAGCGACGCGGAGCAGCCAGACGAACGTCGTGAACCCGACCAGGCTGCCGATCGTGATCAGGTACAGCAAGCCGAGCCACGATCGGGCGGACACGCTCGCGACGTCGAACGTCCGGAGCTCGCCGACCGCGACGGCGCCGACGAGCAGAAGACCGCCGCCACACAGCATCTGCAGCCCGGTCGCGGTCAGCGGACGCCGCGGCAGCCGGGCGCGATGTGACGAGTAGACCGACCCCGCCCCCCAGAAGAGCGGCGACAGGAGCAGGACGAAGACTCCCAACGGGTCGAACGCCGACCCACCCGGTCGACCGAGCGGGGCGACCAGGATGACGACGCCGACCAGGCCGATGACGATCCCCGCGAGCGCCGCCGTCGGAAGCCGCTCGTCGAAGAACACCCGACCGAGGACGGCGACCCAGAGCGGCATCGTGGCGATGAAGATGGCGGCGATCCCGGCCGGCACCATCGTCTCGCCGAGCGCGACCATGCCCATCCCGCCGAACAGCAGGGCGCCACCGACGATCGCCGAGTCACGCCACTCGCGCCGGGTCGGCAGGTGCGGACGGTCGATCTCGGCGACGGTCGGGTCGTCGCGCAGGCGTCGGGCGGCGACGATCTCCCAGGCGATGAGGATGAACCCGGCGATCAGGAACCGGACCCCGGCCATCAGGAACGGCGGGATGGTCTCGACGCTCAGGCGGATCCCGATGTACGTCGAGCCCCAGACGAAGTAGAGCGTGAACAGCCCGGCCCAGATGGCGATGGGGCTGACCGCCCGCCGACGGGTCACCGGTGCACTTGGCTCAGTCGACTGGTCCAAGTGCGCAGCATAGCGCCCCGGAGCCCGCCGCGCACGTCGGATCCCGGGTGTCCTCAGGCGGCGGCCGACACCCCGGCCGGGCGACATCGGCGGCAGGCTCGGTAGCCGGCCCCCTCGCCGTCGGCGGCCGAGTGGAACGGCACGCGGTGGGCATCGGTGATCCGCCGAGCCGCGTGGCACGACGGCAGGCAATAGATCCGCGTCGTGTCCGAGCCGATGTAGCGGATGCCGGCCCGGGCGAGCGTCTCCAGCTCGTCGGGGTCGAGCCCCTCGGCCTCGAGCATCGTCCGCTTGTTGGCCGGGCCCCCGAGCGAGTACTGGCCGATCATCCCGTCGCTCCGGACGACCCTGTGGCACGGGACGATGAGCGGGACCGGGTTGTGTCCGAGCGCCGTGCCGACGGCGCGGACGGCCTTGGGCCGGCCGATCTCGGCGGCGATCCAACCGTACGGCCGGACCTCTCCGCGAGGGATCTCGAGCGCCTTGGTCCAGACGTCTCGCTCGAATCCGGTCCGCCCGCGAAGGTCGAGCTCGATCGACACCCGCCGGTCGCCGTCGAGTCGTCGGGCGATCGCCCGTTCGAGCTTCGCCGGGAGGGCTGCCACGGCGTAGGCCGGGCGTCCGAAGCGTGCGACGTGTGACCGCTCGAAGGCTTGACCGTCCGCGGCCGTCTCGACGGCGACCACGCCGAGGCCGTTGAACGCCACGTAGAGCGGCCCGATCGGCGATGCCATCGTGGTGTACGCGTCGGCCAGCCCGACCGCGACGAGCGTCCGTGGCAGGAGGCTGGACGGTGCATCCGTGCGCAGCTCGCCGAGCTCGGCGGCCAGTTCGTCGTCGGTCGGCGTGATGTGTGGATGGGTCATCGGAGGACCTCCTGGAGGTGGGTCGTGTGATTCGTGCCGGGGAGGGGTGGGTCGATCCGGGACTCGGCCTCGAGCGCCGCCCGGAGCAGCGCCAGGCCCCGGTGGACCTGCGCCTTGACGGTGCCCTCGGGCCGCTCGAGCGCGACGGCGATCTCGTCGTACCCAAGGCCATCGATGTGACGCAGGACGATCGGCGCCCGATAGCGCTCGGGCAGGGCGAGCAGCCGGTTCGCCCAGGCCTCGAGCGCCTGGCGGCGGTCCAGCCGGCCGTGTGGGGTCTCGGCGGAGGTCGCGCTCGGGTGATCGAGCTCGTCGACGAACGTCAGCGACAGGCGTCCACCGGTCGTTGCGCGGCGACGGGCCCGTGTCCGCGCCACGTTGACGACGATCGTCGCCAGCCAGGCGTCAAGCCGGAGCGCGCCGATCCGCTCGGCGTCCCAGCCGCCGAGCGCTCGATACGCGCGGATGAACGCGTCCTGCGCCGCGTCCTCGGCCTCCGCGGGCTCGCCCAGGATCCGAAGGGCGATCGAATAGAGGCGGTCCTGCCGGGCGCGGACCAGTCTCTCGAACGCGGCGTCGACATCGTCCGAGAGCGCGGCCAGGAGTGTCGCTTCGTCCATCATGAGTCCATAACACGGTCGCCGACCGTCCGGTTGCGTCTCAGGCGACCGGTTCCAGATGCAGCCGGACGACCCGCCCGTCGGGGCCGATCGCATCGGTCTCGCCGGTCGGCTGGACGAGGAAGATCCAGATGTCCCAGGCGACGTGGCTCACGACGAGCGCTCCGAGCGGGACCTTCGCCGCATAGAGCGCGCACCAGTGCGCGCCGGCGATCCCGGCCGCCCCGAACAGGGTGAAGTTGCCGGTCGTGACGTGGACGCCGCCGTAGCAGGCGGCCGCGAGGGCCGCCCCGGGCCACCGCCCGAACCGGCGCATGAGGGATTCCTGGACGAGTCCGCGCCAGAAGATCTCCTCGGCCGGCCCGATGACGAAGGCGAGCCGAGCGGCGATCTCGGGGCGAGGTCGGAGCGTCCGGAGCGTATAGATGTCGCGGATCTCCGCGTCGCCCCCGGGGACGTAGCGACGGGCGAATCGATCCCCGACCGCGAACGTGAGATACAGCCCGAGCGCGGACAGGAGGCCAAGCAGGATCCGGCCGGGTCCGATCCCGAACCGCCGCGAGGGCGGGCTGGTCAGGAGCGCCCAGCTCCCGAGCGCCAGCCCGGTGGCGGTCATCCGGCTCCAGAACCGGTCGCGCGGCCCGTTGAACGTCGCGGCGAACGCCGCGGCTGCCGCGCCGAGGCCGACGATAAGGGGCAGCGCTCCGGGTCGATCGTCGGGACGTGCAGCGAGCCTCGCCGCGTCCCGATCAGCCATGCCCGACCCCGGACAGGAGGATCCCGGCGACGAGGAGCCCGCCGAACGCCAGGTGGAGCTGGGCGGTCCGCAGGTCGATCATCGCGATCGCCCGCGTCTGACCGCCGGCGCCCAGCTCGGCGGCCCGGATGACCCGGACGAGGTACGGCAGCGACGCGATGGCGATCATCGTGGTCGCCGGGATGAGCCCCACCGCGACCGTCAGTCCGAGGCTGATGTAGGCGGCCAGGACGAGCCCGACGTACGAGTAGTGCGCCCAGTCCCGGCCGATCCGCGACGAGAGCGTGACGATCCCCGCCCGGGTGTCCTCGCCGATGTCACGCCATTCGTTGCCGTGGAGGATCGCCGCGACGAGGCAGCCGACCGGGATCGACACGATCAGCGCGGTCACCGACCACTCGCCGCTGATCGCGAAGTACGAACCGACGACCATCAGCGGACCCATCAGCACGAAGACGAGCGGGACCCCGAGCGCGTGGAACTTGTACTGGAACGGGGGAGCCGTGTAGAAGTACCCGCCGGCCAACCCGATCAGGCCGAGGACGACGATCGCGGGGCCACGCAGCGCGATGAGATAGAGCCCGTCGACGATGGCCAGCACGAAGGCCCCGATCGCGACCAGGTAGGCCTGTCGCTCGCGAAGGCGGCCGGTCACGATGGCGTGGCTTGCCCGGGGCGACGTGATCGTATCGATGCCCTTTCGGACGTCGTAGATCTCGTTGACGATGTTCGTGCCCGAGTGGATCAGGACGCCCCCGATCAGGGCGGCGATGAACGGCGCCCAGGCGAACAGTCCGTCGACCGCGGCGAGTGCGCCACCGGCCAGGACCGGGATGATGGACGCGGTGTAGGCGAAGGGTCGGAGGATCTCCCAGACTGCGGCCGATCTGCGCCGGACGAGCGATCCGGTCCCGAGCCGCCGGTCGTCCGCCAGCCCGGTCCGGGACGGGTCGTCGCCGCCGAGGTCGACGACGACCCCTCGCTCCGTCGCGCGGCCCTCGACGGTGCTGGCCGCCGCCGCGTACAGCCCCGCCGCGGCGATGAGCTCGTCGATCTGGCGATCTTCCTGGAGGACCGGCTGGAGCAGCGGCAGCCCGAGGCCAGCCTCGGTGTGGAAGGCCATCGCCTTGGCCGCGACATCCTCGCGCGTCCCACACAGCATGAACGCGTCGAGGAGCTCGTCCGGGATGAGGTTCCCGGCCGTCGTGTAGTCCTCCGCCCGCCAGGCGGCCGCGATCCGATCGCGGAGGTCCGCGTCGAACCCGGCGCGCTTGAGCGAGACGTCGGACAGGACCGACATCATGTAGATCACGAACGGCTCGCGCTTCGCCCGGTTGAGCGCCTCGCGCCGGGTCGCATCGACCAGCGAGAGGAGGTAGCCGGCCGACTCGATCGAGTCGGGATCGCGGCCGGCCTCGACCGCGGACGCTCGGAGTCGCTCGAGGATCCCGCGCAGTGATGGGATCGACTCAGCGGGGCGAGCGAGGTAGCCGTCGGCCTTCTGCCCGGCCAGGGCGACGAACTCCTTGCGGTACGCGGCGATGAACAGCGGGATCCGATGGGTCGGCGGGAACATCGGCTGGATCGGCGGAAGGCCCGGGGTCGCCGACGGCAGCCGTTCGCCCGCCCACAGGGCGCGCAGCTGATCGATCGTCGTCGACACGCGCTCGATCGCCGCCTCGGGCTCGTACGGGATGCCCATCTGCTTGAGCCGCAGCGGTAGCCCGGTGCCCAGCCCGAGGACGATCCGCCCGGGGAGGATCTCATCCAGCGCGGAGCCGGTCATCGCCAGGACGACCGGGTGGCGGGTGAACGGGTTGACCGCGCCGAGCGCGATCCGGAAGCCGGCCTCGCCGTCGTTCTCGCCGTCGGCGGCCAGGGCCGACGCGATCGAGCTCCCGAAGCTGATCGCGTCGCGCTCGAAGTACGAGTCGTGGATCCAGATCGACTCGAGCCCGGCATCGCGCGCCTGGCGCGTCCAGCCGACGGCGTCGTCGATCTCCCCACGGGCGGCGAGGCCGAGTCCGATCGGCCGGGCGAGGGTTCGCATCAGGTGGCGCTCCAGTCGCGCGGGTTGGGCCCGTGGGGACGGCCATCGCACGCTCGACGACCGTTCGGCTCGTGCCCCTCCCGCGACGATACCGGAACGGGGCGGGAACCGCGACGGCCGTCGACGGCGTGCGACAATCCCGCGATGTCGATCGACCAGCGCTTCGACGACCTGGCGGCCAGCCTGGGCGGGTTCTACCGGACCTGGACGATCTATCTCGGGCTCGAGCTCGGGCTGCTCCCGCGGATCCGCGACGCCGGCAGTGACGGCATCGCGCTGGCCGAGCTCGCCGCGGCGGCCGGGACCCTCACCGCCCCGGTCGATGTCTGGGCGCGGCTCGCCAATTCGGTCGACGTCATCGTCTACGACGGCGAACGCGCCCGGCCGATCGACGACGTGATGACGATCCTCCTGTCCGACGACCGGCCCGAATTCCTCGGCGGGCAGTTCGTCTCGACCGTCGTCAGCAGCCTCGACTACGAGCGCCTGGCCGAGTTCTTCCGGACCGGCCGCACGATCCCCGAGCGTCCCGCCAGGTTCCATCGCGCGATCGAAGCCGTCACCGCGCAGGACATCGCCGTGTTCTTCCAGGAGGCCCTCGCCCAGCTGCCCGACCTGGCGGCCGAGCTCGCCGCGGGCGGGCGGGTCCTCGACGTGGCCTGCGGCGGCGGTCGGTGGCTCATCGCGGTCGCCCGACGGTTCCCCGAGACCGCGCTCGTCGGGGTCGAGTACGAGCCCGATTCCGTGGGCCGGGCCATCCGCCACGTCTCGGAGGCCGGCCTGGCCGACCGGATCGAGATCGACAACCGCGACCCGACCGATCTGCCCTACGGCGACTCGTTCGACCTGGTCTACTTCCAGGACGCGCTCCACGAGGTCCCCGACCCGGTCGGGGCGCTGCGCTCGGCCTGGGCCTGTGTCAGGCCGGGCGGCCGGTTGGTGGTCCTCGACTGGTGCCTGCCGTCGAGCATCGATGAATCCCGGACGCTCCACGGCGCGATGCTGTGGGGGATCCAGCTCGACGAGCTCTATCAGGGCACGCGGATGTGGGACCACGCCGGGTACGGCGCCCTGTTCGATTCGGCCGGCGTCCCGGTTCCGGCGGTCGTGGACCTGCCGTCCGGGGCCACCGTCTTCGTCGCCCGCCGCGCGGCCTGATCCGGCGGACCGGGGTCACTGCCGGTGACGCTCGAACCCGCCGCGCTGGCTGACGAGCTGGCACGAGAAGCCGGGCTGGCCGACGGTCCTCGGGAGGCGGTGTCGAGCGGATCCGGACTGGTCCTGGCCGGACTGGCCGTCCGGGTCGTGGCGGTCGGCTGGGCGACCGTCGACCTGGACCGGGCCTGGGTCGAGCTGGCCCCGCGATCGCCCGCCGCGTCGGCGCTCGACGCGGTCCTCCGGGACGAGCTCCTCGGAGCACGCGGGCGCATCCTCGGGGCGTCGGCCGGCGGCATCCGGTCGATCCTCCTCGAGCCCGCCACCGAGGGTCGGCTGGCGGCCTCGCTGGCCCATCGCGGCGAAGGTCCGGCCGTGCTCTATGTCGCCCCGACCGTGGGCGATCTGTCCGCCGCGGTCGACCGGCTGACGCATGGCGGGTCTCGCCTGCGCTCCGGCCGGACGGCCCTCGGATCCGGCGCGGTCGTCCTCGGCCTGCCCTCCGCCGGACCGCAGGTCATCCTCGTCGCGGTACCATCCGGACCATGACCGATCGACCCGTCACCGTTCGCCCGGCGACGCTCGAGGACGCCGAGCGGATCGCCGCCCTGTTCACCGAGGAGGGCTACCCCGCCGCCGGCTCCACGATCGTCGCCCGGATCGAGCGCTTCGTGGCCGCCGACGGCCGCGTCCTCGTCGCCGAGGACGCCGGCGAGCTGCTGGGATTCGTGGCGATCCACCTGATGCCCCGGTTCGAGCACGACGACACGATCGGGCGGGTCCTGGCCCTGGTCGTCGATGCCGGCGCCCGTGGCCGCGGCGTCGGCCACGACCTGATGACCGCGGCGGACGGGATCGCACGCGACGCCGGCGCTGCCTTCATCGAGGTGACCGCCGCCCACCATCGGCCGGAGGCGCGCCACCTCTACGAAGGGCTCGGCTACGACGCCACGGTCACCGCGTATCTCCGGAAGCGGCTCTGACCGACGGCGCGGGCGCGTTCCCGCATCTCCGCCTTCGGACCGCGTCGCCGGTGCTCCTCGGTCTGCCGTGGGAGCTGCCGCTCGGCGACTGGTCGTCCGCCGACGTGACCTTCCGCGAGCTGCCGGTCGGACCGTCCCGTCATCTCGTCCGCTTCGTCGTCGACGACGGCGCGCTCTACGCGCTCAAGGAAGAGCCCCTTGCGATCGCCCGTCGCGAATACGAGGTCCTGCGGGGGCTCGAGGTGGCCGAGCTGCCGGCGGTCAGCGCGATCGGTCTGGCTGAGGCACCGGACCGGTCCGAGGCGATCCTGGTGACCTCGTACCTCGCCCACTCGCTCCAGTACCGACGGCTCCTGATGCGTCTGCCGTCTCGCTCGGAGGCGTATCGCGACCGGCTTCTCGATGCGATGGCGTCGCTCCTGGTCGACCTCCACCGTGGCGGCGTC
The DNA here is from genome assembly GCA_963744115.1 of uncultured Chloroflexia bacterium. Lineage (GTDB taxonomy): Bacteria > Chloroflexota > Limnocylindria > Limnocylindrales > CSP1-4 > Chersky-267. The sequence continues at coordinate 1,225,926 of CAVUSI010000003.1, forward strand.
TACTGGGGAGACTGCTCGCTCGCCAACACCCTGTTCCGGCGCGACGGCGATCGGATCCAGGCCTACCTGGTCGACGCCGAGACGAGCGAGGTCCATCCGTCGCTGTCCGACGGCCAGCGGGCGTACGACCTGGACGTCCTCGTCGAGAACGTCGCCTTCGGCCTCGCCGATCTCGCCTCGCTGAGCGAGCGGCCGGAGGACCTGGACGACGCGATCGCGGCCGCGGAGAGCGTCCGGACCCGCTACCGCGGACTGTGGGACGAGCTCCATGCCGAGGAGCTGCTCGGGGCCGACGATCGCCATGCGGTCACCGCCCGCGTTCGTCGGCTCAACGACATGGGCTTCTCGATCGACGAGATCGAGCTCGAGCCTGGCGACCGGGCCGGTCGCCTGCGGTTGCGCGTGGCGGTCACGACCCGTCGGTTCCACACCCGAGAGCTCGAGCGGCGGACGGGGATCGTGGCGCTTGAGGGCCAGGCGCGGATCCTGATGAACGACCTGCGCGAGTATCGGGCCTGGCTCGAGTGGTTCGAGCGGCGGCCGATCGACCGGGCCGAGGGCGCCGCACGCTGGCTCGACGACGTCTACGAGCCGACGGTCGCCCGGCTTCGCTCGGCCGTGGGGCCGGACCGTGACCTCGTCCAGGCGTACTGCGACGTGCTCGAGCACAAGTGGCTGCTGTCCGAAGAGGCCGGCCGCGACGTCGGCCTCGAGCGGGCGGTCATGTCCTACCTGTCGATCGGCGCGCCGGCACCGGAGGCGGACCCGACCTGACCGGCTCGTGGCATGATTCAGGTCCGATGTCCCAGACCGTCTCCACCGACGTCGTCATCCGTGTCCGTGATGTCCGCAAGAGCTACGGCGACGTCCGCGCCGTCGACGGCGTGTCGTTCGAGGTCGCCCGCGGCGAGGTGTTCGGGCTGCTCGGCCCGAACGGCGCCGGCAAGACGACCACGGTCGAGATGCTCGAGGGCCTGCGCAAGCCCGACAGCGGCGAGCTGGAGATCCTCGGGATCGACGCGGACAGCCAGCCGGATGCGCTCAAGCAGCGGATCGGGGTCACGCTCCAGACCGCCGAGCTCTACCCCAAGCTGACCGTGACCGAGGTCATCGACCTGTTCCGGAGCTTCTACACGCGGTCCCTGCCGACCGATCAGCTGATCGACTTCCTCGATCTCGGCGAGCGACGGAAGGCGCTGACCAGGGAGCTCTCGGGCGGCCAGCGGCAGCGCCTCGCGGTGGCCCTCGCCCTGGTCAACGACCCGGAGGTCGTCTTCCTCGACGAACCGACGACGGGGCTCGACCCTGCCGCCCGCCGGTCCCTGTGGGACCTGGTCGAGCGCCTCCGCGAGCAGGCCAAGACCGTCCTCCTGACGACCCACTACATGGAGGAGGCCGACCACCTGTGCGACCGGCTGGCGATCATGGACCACGGCCGGATCCTCGAGATCGGGACCGCCGCGGAGCTGATCGACCGGCGGTTCAGCGAGCGTGCGGTCCGGTTCGATGCGCTGCCCGGGGTCGAGGACGCCGAGCTGATCGCGCTCCCGGCGGTGAAGTCGGTCAAGCACGATGACGGCCGGACGTCGCTCTACACCGGTGACGTCCCGACGACGATCGGGGCCCTCCTCGCCCTGACCGAGGCGCGCGGTCTCGAGCCTGGGGATCTCGGCGTGCGCAAGGCGACCCTCGAAGATGTCTTCCTCGACCTGACCGGTCGAGCCCTGCGCGACTGACGGCGGACCGATGAAGGCGCTGTCCGCTCTCACCATGGCCAACATCCGGAGCTATCTGCGCGACCGCGGCGCGCTCTTCTGGACGTTGGCGTTCCCGCTGATCTTCGTCGTGCTGTTCGGGGCGATCTTCTCCGGCGGGGACAACACGATCACGGTCGCCTGGGTCGACCAGGACAAGACCCCGGCGTCGGCCCAGCTGCGCGAGGCGTTCGCCTCGGCACCGAACGTCAAGCTGGTCGACCAGGATCTCGACCAGGCGCAGATCGCGATGAAGGACAGCACCAACAGCGGGATCATCGTGGTGCCCAAGGGGTACGCCCTGGTCGCCTCCGGCGACGCGGCAGACCCGGCCAGGCAGACCACGATCACCTACTACATCGATCCGACCCAGCAGTCGACGTCGGGAGCGATGACCTCCTATGTCAACGGCGTCCTCGCCCAGGTCAACCTCGGCGGCCGGCCGGTCGCGATCGTCAGCCAGCCGCAGACCATCCAGACCGAACGATTGAACGCGGTGTCGTACCTGGTCCCGAGCATCCTCGGGATGGCCCTCATGCAGACCGGGATCTTCGCGGCGATCCCGATCGTCGCCGACCGGCAGAAGCTGATCCTCAAGCGCCTGGCCGCGACGCCCCTGCGGCGTTGGCAGCTGATCGGCGCGAACGTGATCCTGCGGATGATCATCGCCCTCGTCCAGTTCGCCCTGATCGTCGGCGTCGGGGTCCTGGCGTTCAACATCGAGATCGTCGGCAGCTGGCCGGCGATGATCGGCCTGGCGATCCTCGGCTCGCTCGCCTTCACCTCGCTCGGCTACGTCATCGCCACCCTGGCCAGGACCGAGGATGCGGCCAACGGGATGACCAGCGCGGTCCAGTTCCCGATGATGTTCCTGTCCGGGACGTTCTTCCCGATCGCGCTGATGCCGGACGCGCTCCAGACCGTCGCCAAGTTCCTGCCGCTGACCTACCTGTCGGCGGCGCTTCGCCAGGTCATGGTCGGCGGCGCGGCCTATGCCCCGCTGTCGATCTGCGTCGCGGTCCTCGTCGGCTGGACGGTCGTCTGCTTCGGCTTCGCCAGCCGTCGCTTCCAGTGGCAGTAGCGGCGCCCTACCAGCGCTCCTCGTGGACGATCGACTCGAGCGGCCGGCGGCCGCCGGGCCGGAGCGGCGCCGTCAGTCGGCCCGGGTCCGCGGGGTATCCGAAGGACAGGATGTACTCGCACCAGCGGTCCGCCGGGTAACCGAGGATCCGTCGGGTCGTGTCCTGCTCGTAGACCGTCGCCGGCACCGACCCGATCCCGAGCTCCCAGGCGACCAGCATCATGTTCTCGGCCACCTGGCCCAGGTCGAACATCACCGAGAGGGGCTGGCCGTCCGCCCGCGGGTCGGGCGTGATGAGGGCGACGCCCAGCGCCGCACGGGCGAGATGGCCGGCCCACGGTCCGACGGTTCCGAGCTCGACCAGCCGGGCACGATCGCGGATCACGATGACGTCCCAGCGCTGGCTGTTCTTCGAGCTGCCCGCCCGTCGACCGGCCCGCAGGATCCGGTCGACGGCGTCCGGTCCGATCGGCCGGTCGGTGAACTCGCGGATGGCCCGTCTGGCCCGGATCGCGTCCCAGGCGGTCACGGTTCGCGAGCGCTCGACCGGCCGACCATCGCCAGCGCCGGTGCCGCGGCCCGGTCCCCGACGAGCGGTGTCTCGAGGTCGGGCAGCCGCCGGGCGTCGGCGCTCCCGGCGGCGTCGGCCGCCGCCTCGGGGCTGAGCGGTCCGCCGAGCTCGCGAGCGAGGAAGCCGGCGACCGACCGCCGGAAGGCCTCGTCCTCGTACAGCCAGCTGTGCCCGCCGTGGTCGACGACGAGCAGCTCGACCGGCGCCGGATCGGTCGTCCCGCGGCGGGCCTCGACGGCCGCGGAGGCGATGCGCCGGGCGTGCTCGACCGGCATGATCGGATCGTCCCGCCCGTGGGCGACCAGGATCGGCCCCCGGTAGCGGCGGACGGCATGCCGGGCGCTGATCGCCCGGAGGGCGTGGCCGCGCGGACGGACGAACACGCGGGTCGTGATCCAGGACAGCGGGGTCGCGATCGGGCCGGGGAAGGGGAGCCTCGCGAGGCGGAACGTCTGGCGGACCATCAGGCTCGGGTCGGACGGGGTCGACACGCTGACGACGGCACCGACGCGCGGGTCCGCGGCGGCCGCGAGGATCGCCCCGATCCCGCCCATCGAGTGCCCCATGATCGCGCCGCGGGTGACCTCAGGACGGGCCAGCAGCGCCACGAAGGCGGCGGACGCATCGGCCCCGTACTCGCCGGCCGAGACCGGCAGGCTCTCGGCCGGGTTCGCGCCGTTGCCACGGACGTCGAAGGTGAGGCAATGGAAGCCCGCGGCGTGGAGGAAGACCGCATTGGGCAGCGTCCGGTCGCGAGCGGAGTCCCAGCCGTGGACGAGGACGACCCCGGGCCCCGGTGCGCCGCCACGGGCGGGGATGAACCACGCCGGGAGCGCTCCGGCGTCGGACTCGACGACGGTCTCCTCGTACGGCAGACCGAGCTCGGTCGGGCCGGACATCGGTGGGCGCCGGTGCGGGAACCCGGCGCGCTGGCGATAGACGTGGGCGAACCGCAGCGCGGCCGCGAACGGAGCGAGGGCCAGGCCGGCGATCAGTCCGACTCGTCGAACGGTGGGCACGACCCAAGGGGACGACACTCCGGACGGACTGTCAAGCGAGCCCGGCTAGACTTGACCGGTGACGAGGCGAGAGTCCCACGCCGTCCTCGGCTTGCAGCCCGGGGCGTCGGCCAGCGCGATCAAGGCCGCCTGGCGCCGGCTCGCCCGCGAGCACCACCCGGACGTCGTCGGCAACGACCCGACCGCGGCACGTGCCGCGACGAAGCGGATGGCCGAGATCAACGCGGCGTACGAGCACCTTCGCGACGCTCACCGCCGGCCCGGTGGCCTCGGGACGGGGGCCGACGGATCGGACGCTCGCCGACCGTCCGGACCACCGCCACCCAAGCCGACCCGACCGGTGACCGCCCGGCTCGACATGAGCGACGTCCTCCATCCGCACAACGCGACGACGTCGCGTGGACGCGGCGGGCATCCCGCCGGCCAGCCGCCGATCCGGACGCGGGCCGCGGAGATGGGCCCGCGCCGGGCGTCGGACCCCAACGGTCCGCTGATCCGGTCGCGCGTCCGCCGGTTCCGACCGCCGGCGATGCCGAGCCTGGAGGTCGCCCGGGCGACCGAGATGCCGTTCGGCAAGTTCCACGGCCATACGCTCGGGGAGATCGCGGCGTTCGAGCCGTCGTATGTCGACTGGATGGCCACCACGATCGTGCGCGATCCGGATCTCCTCGCCGCCGCCCGCGTCCTCCGCGACGACCTCGACCGGCGAGGGATCGTCCGTCGCAGTCGTCCCTCACGGGTCCCGCCCGCGCCGCCGACCGACTGAGCCGCCGGCCCGCCGGGACGAGGGGCCTTCGCCGTGGCGGTCAGGGGAGGCTCAGCGGGTCCCGGACATGACGATCGCCCCCGGTGCCCTCGGGGGCGATCGTATGGGAAGCGTGAGAAAGGATCGCGATAATGCCTGCCGTCTTTCCGAGTCCCCGGGCCTGCCGGCCGATAACTCATGGTTGCTCGGCTCGTGGCCGGAGGGTCGTCGCGCCTTCTTCGACAGGTCCTGGCGAATGCCCTGACCGATCCTCGACGTTCGGCTCGTTCGACTCCCGGTCCGTGACCGACGCCTCAGGTTTCGCTCCCGCGGCTCGTTCGACGGCGTGACTACAAGGTAGGCGGTAAGGGTCGGCGAGCCAATAGCCGACTCGTCCCGTCGGCGGGCGGCGATGGTGGGGCGCACCGACGCACCATTCCAACCAGAGGTACCGAACGGCAAGGTGGGCCCCGACGGCGGGAACCGGCGGGTCGCGCTAGATTCGGGACGTGCCCTTCCACGTTCGCGCCTTGGTCGCCGCGCTCGCCATGGTGACCCTCGTCGGCTGCTCCGATGCGTCCGCGCCGGCCTCGTTCGACCCGGCGCAACCGTGCGCCGGGGCGGACGAACAGCGCATGGCCGGCGCCTATCCCGACCTCGAGGCCACGATCCCGACCCAGCTCGCCGGGGTCGCCGCGACGACCCGTGAGTCGGGACGCTACTGCTCAGCGACCACGCTCGGGACGCTCGCCGACGCCGGGATCGACGAGCTCCATTACGGCGCCGGGACGTGGGATCGCGGGAGCGGCAAGGGGGTCAGCCTGGTGACCCTCGAGGCCGCCGGTCTCGACGCCCAGGCCGTCTACCAGTCGTACCTGGCCGGCGCGCAGGGCAACTCGAAGATCCACGACATCACGCCGACCCAGCCGACGCTCGGCGGCAAGCCCGGCTACCGGATCGACTTCCTCAACGGTGACTCGTCGTTCCAGCGGATCCTCGTCTGGCCCGGCGACCGCGACGGACGGGTCCGCGTGATCCTGGCGGCGGACCTGCTGGACGCCGAGATCCAGGCGGCGGTCGACGCCTTCCACTGAGCCGGCCGGCCCGTCGCCGGCCCGTGCTATCGTCGCCGCCATGAGCTGGTCGGCTCGCCGTCGCGCCTGGGAGACCGCCCGTCTCGAGCCCGCCCTCGAGCGCGCCCCCGAGCGGCGGACCCGGTTCTCGACGATCAGCGATGTCGAGGTCGATCGGCTCTACGGCCCGTGGTCCCTCGAGGGGACCGACCCGCTCGCCGAGATCGGCTTCCCCGGCGAGCCGCCGTTCACACGCGGCGTCCATCCATCGGGTTACCGCGCCCGACCGTGGACGATGCGGATGTTCGCCGGCTTCGGTGCGGCCGAGGACACCAACGCCCGGTTCCGCCAGCTCCTGGCGGCCGGCCAGACAGGTCTTTCGATCGCCTACGACATGCCGACCCTGTACGGCTACGACACCGACGATCCGGCGGCGGAGGGGGAGTTCGGGACCTGCGGCGTCGCGGTGTCCAGTCTGGCCGACATGGAGGTCCTGCTCGACGGTCTGCCACTCGATCGGATCAGCACCTCGATGACGATCAACTCGCCGGCCGCCCCGATCTGGGCGATGTACATCGCGGCCGCCGAGAAACGAGGCGTGCCGCGGGCCGCCCTTGAGGGCACCCTCCAGAACGACATCCTCAAGGAGTTCGTCGCCCAGAAGGAGTTCCTCTTCCCGCCCGAGCCCTCACTCCGGCTGGTGACGGACACCATCGAGTTCGGGACGCGCGAGACGCCCCGCTGGAACACGATCTCGATCAGCGGCTACCACATCCGCGAGGCCGGCTCGACCGCCGTCCAGGAGCTCGCCTTCACGATCGCCGACGGGATGGCCTACACCGAGGCGGCCATCGCCCGCGGCCTGCGGGTCGACGATTTCGGCCCACGCCTGAGCTTCTTCTTCAACAGCCACAACGACTTCTTCGAGGAGATCGCCAAGTTCCGGGCAGCCCGCCGGATCTGGTGGAAGCTGATGAGCGAGCGTTACGGAGCCGAGAACGAGCGCTCGACCTGGATGCGGTTCCACACCCAGACGGCCGGGGTCAGCCTGACCGCCCAGCAGCCGTTGAACAACCTGACTCGGGTGGCGATCCAGGCCCTGGCCGCGGTGCTCGGCGGGACCCAGTCACTCCACACCGACGCCTACGACGAGGCCTGGGCGGTGCCGTCCGCCGAGGCCGCCCTGCTCGCCCTCCGCCAGCAGCAGATCATCGCCGAGGAGACCGGGGTGGCCAACACGGTCGATCCGCTCGGCGGGTCATGGTTCGTCGAGTCGCTGACGAACGCGACGGAGACCGCCGTGTGGCGCTACCTCGACGAGATCGACCGCCGGGGTGGGATGGTGGCGGCGATCGCCGCCGGTTACCCGCAGGGCGAGATCGCCGACGCGGCCTATCGCTACCAGCTCGAGCTGGACGCCGACGACCGGTCGATCGTCGGCGTGAATCTCCACCATGACCCGCAGGAGGTCCTCGAGATCCCGCTCCTGCAGGTCTCGGAGGCCTCGCTCAGGACCCATCTCGCGCGCCTCGAGCGGACCCGGCGCGAGCGGGACGGTGCGGTGGTCGCGGGTGCCCTGGCGCGCCTGCGCGAGCTCGCGTCCCGTCCGGGCTCGACCGAGACCAACCTCATGCCGGCATTGATCGAGTGCGCGGCCGCCTACGCCACCCTCGGGGAGATCTGCGGGGTGTTCCGCGCTGTCTTCGGCGAGTACCGCGAGCCCGCCGCCGTCTGACCGGTCGTCCGGTCCACCGGCGGTCCGCGAGTCCGGGGTCGGAGCGGCCGGGTGGGGGCAGGTCGAGCCCGCTACCATTCGCCCATGTACCTCGACGCCTTGTCGTTCCTTGAGGACGAGCGCGATGGCTGGCGCGCCTTCGAAGCCCTGGATGAGCTGACCGACGCCGAGCTTGCACCCCAGCTCGAGTCCGTCCACGGATGGTCGGGTCGGGACCTGATGGCCCACCTCGTGGCCTGGCAGGAGGTGGCCCTCGATGTCGCCCGCGAGCTCGCCGTCAACGACACGAGCCCGATCAAGGCGGCCGCCGATGCCGACTGGGACGCACGCGGCGACGAGATCAACGAGGAGATCCGGCTACGCTGGCTGGCCCTGCCGATGGACGAGGTCCGGCGACGGTTCCGGACGGTCCCCGGCGAGCTCCGCGGCTATCTCACCGTCGTGCCCGAGACGCGCTGGATCAAGAGCGCCGAATACGAGACGTTCTTCCTGGACGAGACGATCGACCACTACGAGTCGCACCGGGACGACCTCACCGCCGTCCTCGCGTCCGTCGGGCAGGACTGACCGTCCGAGGTGGCCGCGGTGACGATCGCCGACACGCTGGCGGCAGCGGCCCGCGGCGAGCCGGCCGTGAGCGCACAGCCATCGGATGACGGGGGCCTCGAGTACGTCCTGACAGGCCGACCGTTCGCCGCGCTTGATGCCGGAGGGCAGTCCGCGTCGTTCCGGCTGTCGTCGGCCGTGGCGGCGGCAGCGGTCAGGACCCCCGACGTCGTGCCGTCCGGTCGCGGAGCGGGCTGGGTGACGATCCGCCCGTCGGAGCTCGACGCGCACGCGATCGACCGGATGAATGCCTGGTTCGACAGCGCGCGCCGGCTGGCGGCAGGAGACTGATCAGGCCCTTCGGGTCCATCTTCCCGGCGGCCTCGTCGCCGACCGGTCCGGCCGGACATGAGAAGACCCCGGGCGGTGCCGGGGTCTTCGGGTGAGTGTCGCCCAGGGACGGGCTCGACTCCATCGACGGACTAGGCCTGCGGCTCGACGACCGCCGGCTTGGCGAACTCGGCCAGGCCGAACTGCTGCTCGAGCTGCTCGAGCGGCCGGAACCCGACCACGCCCTGCGGCTGGGCACCGGGCTTGAAGAACGCGATCGTCGGGATGCTCATGATGTTGAACGCGCGGGAGAGGCCGGGGTTCGCGTCGACGTCGACCTTGACCACGTCGACCTGCCCGTCGTACTTGGCGGCCAGCTTCTCCATCTCCGGGGCGACCATCTTGCACGGGCCGCACCAGACCGCCCAGAAGTCGACCACGACCGGCCGCTCGCTCTTGAGGACGGTCTCTTCGAAGGTCGCGTCCGTCACTGCCTTGATCTCGGCCATCTGGCCCGGATCCTTTCTCCCGCTCCGCGGGAACCCACGCCCTAGCGGGCGATCGTCTGGATGAGTCGGTAGGCCTCGAGGACCCGCGGGTCGGCGAGGCGATAGTAGACGGTGCTGCCCTCACGGCGGGTCGTCACCAACCCGGCGCTGCGGAGGACCGCCAGGTGCTGGCTCATGTTCGGGACCTGGCACCCGACGCGGGTGGACAGGTCTCCGACCGAGAGCTCGCCGATCGCGAGCGACTCGAGGACGCACAAGCGCTTCGGATCCGCCAGCGCGCGGCCGACGGCGGCGAACCGCTGTCGATCGTCGTCGGTGGTCACGGGCGTTACCAGCACCCGTCCATCCTATCACATTGATTGCGCAAGCACGCAACCCAGGCCGTGCGGAGCCGCGTCGTGGGCATGTGCGACACTGCCGCGATGTCCGAGCACCTCGTCCCCTTGGACCGCATCCTGGCGGCCCGCGAGGTCGTCGCGCCGCGTGTCCACCGGACGCCGATGCTGAGCTCGGCGACCGCAGCGCGCGTCGCCGGGGCGACCGGTCAGGCGCTCGCCGGCGGCCGGCTGTACCTCAAGGCCGAGCATCTCCAGAAGACGGGCTCGTTCAAGGCCCGCGGGATGACCGCCAGGGTCGCGGCCCTCACCCCGGACCAGCGGGCGCGCGGGATCATCACCCTGTCGGCCGGGAACGCCGGCCAGGCCTATGCCTGGGCCGGACGCGAGCTCGGCGTACCGGTCGTCGTGGCCATGCCCGCCGGCGCCGTCGAGACGAAGGTCGAGGCCTGCCTCGGATACGGCGCCGAGGTCGTCCTCCACGGCGAACACGTCGGCGAGACATTCGGGCGGATGGAGGCGATCCGTGACGAGCGCGGGCTCACCTTCGCGCATCCGTTCGACGACCCCGACGTCATCGCCGGGCATGGCTCGCTCGGCCTCGAGATCCTGGACGACCTGCCCGAGGTCGACGTGGTCGTGGTCGGCATCGCCGGCGGGGGGCTGATCAGCGGCGTCGCGGCCGCGCTCAAGGAGCTGCGCCCGTCGGTCCGCGTCTACGGCGTCGAGCCGACGGAGTCGAATGCGATGTCGCTCGCGCTCGAGGCCGGGGCGGTCGTGACGATCCAGCCCAGGAGCGTGGCCGATGGTCTCGGCGCGCCGTTCGCCGGCGAATGGACGCTGGCGATGTGCCGTCGCTACCTCGACGGGATCGTCCTGCTCGACGACCCGACGATCCTCGCCGGCGTGCGCTTCGCGCTGGAACGGATGAAGCAGGTCCTCGAACCGGCCGGCGCGGCGGCGCTGGCCGCGCTCCTGACCGGCCGCGTCCCCGTGCGCGACGGCGAGACGGTCTGCGTCGTGGCGTCGGGCGGGAACATCGCCGTGGACCGTCTCGGCGAGCTGCTGGCGATGGCGGCGCCGCTGCCGTCCGCCGGTAGCTGAGGCCCGCCCGTCGATCGTGCCGAGGAGGCCGCCGGTCAGTCCAGGCCGAGCTCGTCGAGCCGGTCGTCGTCGATCCCGAGATGATGGGCGAGCTCGTGGATGACCGTGATCCGAACCTCGTCGGCGAGGTCGTCGGGGTCCGGGAAATCCTCCTCGAGCGGGATCCGGAAGAGGCTGATCTTGTTCGGGAACGGGACCGACTCGGCTCCCCAGGCGGTCCGCGGGGTCCCCTCATACAGACCGTAGAGGGCCTCGTCCGGCCCGAGACCCGAGATCTCGAGCTGCTCGTCACTCGCGTCGTCCTCGATGACGATGGCGATCTCGTCGAGCGCGGACTGGAACGGCGCCGGGATGGTGTCGAGCGCACGTTCGACGAGCCGCTCGAAACGGTCGGTCTCGGCGCGGCGGCGGGCGAAGGCGGACCGGGCACCCCGGCGGCGTTTGGCCATGGCCGCCCTATCCTAGGCCGGATGGACCTGTCGTCCGCCGGCCTCGCCGCGCTGTCCCCGGAGCCCGACCCGACCGCCGTTCCCGACGGGTTCGTCGTCGAGACGGCCCCCGGCGAGCGGATCCACTTCCTTGACTGGGGTGGACCCCCGACGCGGGTCGGCCACGGGGTCCTCCTCATCCACGGTCTCGGCGGGACGGCGTGGGGCTGGACCGCCGTGGCCCGCCGGCTGCGCCGGGTCGTCCCGACGGTCGCCATGGACCTGCGCGGCCATGGGCTGTCGGACGCCCCCACCGCCGAGTACGACCCGACCACCCTCGCCGAGGACGTCGTCGCCGTGGCCGAAGGCTCCGGGTTGCTCGGTGGACGGGTCCCGGACGGCGCCTCCGCTGACGACGCCGCCGGTGCTGAGCGGGTGGTGTTGGCGGGCCACGGCTACGGCGCGATCGTGGCGACCTGGGCCGCGGACCTGCTCGGCGACCGCTGCGCCGGCCTGGTCCTCGTCGACGGCGGCTGGCAGGACGTCGCGGAGGAGACGGGCCTCACGCCCGCCGAGTTCCTGCGGGACCTGGCCGAGCCGCCCGAGGTGCTCGCGTCGATGGACGCCTTCCTCGCCGACCGTCGGGCCTGGGATCCGTCGCACTGGGACGCCGACGAGGAGCACGCTGCGCGAGCGACGGTCGTGGAGGTGCCCGCCGGGCATGTCGTCCCGGCCGTCCGGCCGCACGCCTTCGAGCGCTCGGTCGAGGCGATCTTCCAGTACCTCCCGATCGCCAGCCTGGCCGAGCTCGACGCGCCCATCGAGGCCCTGGTCGCTGTCGACGACGAGGACGGGTCGAAGAGCGCAGCGCTGGCCGACGTCCAGCGGGCCCGCGCGGCGGCCGGACGTCCGGAGATCGCGGTGATGCGGTTCCCCGACGACGGCCACAACCTCCCGCGCTACCGCCCCGACGAGCTCGCCGGGGCGATCCGCCGGCTCGCCGACCGCTAGCATCAGCGCCAGACCACCCGCCCGGAGGACTCGATGCGCGTCGTCTACACGCCCGCCCACCAGGGTCACGACCCCGTCAGTGAGACGGTCATGGGCCGGGAGACGTCGGCCTACGAGGTCCCCGAACGGGCGGAGCTGATTCGCGCCGCGCTCGTCGCCGATGGCGGATTCGAGCTCGTCGGCCCGACCGAGCACGGCCTCGATCCGATCCTCGCGGTCCACGACCCGGGGCTCGTTCGGTTCCTCGATGAGGCCTGGGCCCAGGCCGCGCGGGAGGGGATCGACCGCGACGCCGTGATCCCGGATACGTGGGCGGTCCGCGGGCTGGCCGAGGGGTTCGGGCCCGAGGGGATGCGCCTTGTCCGCGAACCGGTGGCGATCGCCGGGCGGGCCGGCTTCTGGGGCCTCGACTCGTCGACGCCGATCGTGGCCGGGACCTACGTCGCCGCCCGCTGGGCCGTGGACACGGCGCTGACCGCCGTCGACCTGGTCATCGACGATGGCGAGCCCACCGTGTACGGTCTGTGCCGTCCGCCCGGTCATCACGCGGCGCGGTCGATGTACGCGGGCTACTGCTTCTTGAACAACGCGGCGATCGCCGCCGAGTCGATCGTCCGGCGGACGGGGGAGCGCGTGGCGATCCTCGATCTCGACTACCACCACGGGAACGGCACCGAGCAGATCTTCTGGCGCCGTGGCGACGTCCTGTACGTGTCGATCCATGCCGACCCGGACCGCCAGTATCCCTACGTCCTCGGCCGCGCCGACGAGACGGGTGAGGGCCCCGGGGCGGGGGCGAATCTCAACTTCCCGCTCGAGGCCGGCGTGGACGATCGCCGCTACCTCGAGGTGCTCGACCGGGCGCTCGAGGCGATCGCCGCGACTCCGGGCTCGATCGTCGTCGTCTCGCTCGGCTTCGACACCTACCGGCAGGACCCGATCTGCGACTTCGCCCTGACGACGACGGCCTACCACGAGATCGGCCACCGGGTCGCCGCACTGGGGCGACGACTGGTCGTCCTGCAGGAGGGCGGCTACCATCGGCCGACGCTGGGCGAGAACGCGCGGACCTGGCTGCGAGGCGTCGAGGGTCGCTCCGGGGAACCGGCGCTACCATCGACGACGTAGAGGTGATCGATGACCGTCCTGCCCGACCATGTCCAGAAGATCGTCGCCGAGATCGAGACCGAGATCGGCGACGAGCCCGCCGACGCCCGGGCCGCCATCGAAGGCGACAGCCTCCGCGGCCACGAGGGCAACGGCCGCGTCGAGGCGGCGGTCCGGGAGATCCTCGAGGAGGTCGGCGAGGAGCCGGATCGCGAAGGTCTGATCGGCACGCCGGCGCGGGTCCACCGGATGTACACCGAGCTGACCGCGGGCTACCACGTGGACCCCGCCCGGCTGATGAACGGGGCGATCTTCGACGTCGACTACTCGGAGATGGTGGTCGTCAAGGACATCCCGTTCTACAGCCTGTGCGAGCACCACCTCCTGCCGTTCTTCGGCGTGGCCTCCGTCGCGTACATCCCGAGGGGTCGGGTGATCGGCCTGTCGAAGATCCCGCGTATCGTCGAGATGTATGCCCGCCGGCTCCAGGTCCAGGAGCGGTTGACCCAGCAGATCGCCGACTTCCTCCAGGACAACCTCGAGCCCCAGGGCGTGGGGGTGGTCGTCGAAGCCACTCATCTGTGCGCCGTCATGCGCGGCGTCCGGAAGCCCGGCACGATCATGACCACGAGTGCCGTCCTCGGGCTGTTCCGCTCACGGGACAAGACCCGGTCCGAGTTCCTCGCCCATATCGAGCGTCGAGCCCCGGGCGTCTGAAGGCACGCGGATGGATGCGGGGCTGACCGACCGAGTCGTGCTCGTGACCGGCGGCGGCGGCGCCGCAGGCCCGTCCTTCTGCTCGGCGTTCGCGGCCGAGGGAGCCGCGGTCGCGGTCCACTACCGGACGAGCGTCGATCGCGCCGAGGCGGTCGCCGCCGGGATCGTGGCGGCCGGAGGCCGGTCGGCCGCCTACGGCTGCGACCTGGGCGACCGGGCGGCGATCGAGGCGATGGTCGAGCGGATCTCGCGCGAGCTGGGTCCGGTCTCGGTCGCGGTCAATGGGACCTCCGCGTTCCGGACCGGGGCCCTCGGCGACATCGACGACGGCGACTGGGCGGGCGTGATCGACGACATGCTCGGGGCGACCTTCCGGGTCAGCCGCGCTGTCGCGCCCGGGATGGCCGCTGGTGGCTTCGGGCGGATCGTCAACATCGCCTCGCGCTCGGGCGCGGTCGGAGCCGCCAAGGCCTCCCACTATGCCGCCGCCAAGGCCGGGATCGTCGGCCTCACCCGCTCGCTGGCCAAGGAGCTCGGCCCAGCTGGGATCCTCGTCAATGCGGTCGCCCCGACGACGATCGTGACCGACCGGGACGGTGTCCCGTCGGTCCCGCCCGAGCGCCAGGCGACGATGGTTCGGGGCGTCCCGATCGGCCGCCTGGCACTGCCCGACGACGTCGCCCGGGTCGTGGTGTGGTTGGGCTCGGCGTACAACTCGTTCGTCAACGGAGAGGTCGTCACGGTCTCCGGCGGGGCTCGGACCTGATCCGGATCGGCGGCCGGCGGCACGACCTCGCGACCCCTGTCCGGCCCTCTACAATCGAGCCATGACCGATCGGCCGATCAAGGTCCTCATCGCCAAGCCCGGGCTCGACGGGCACGACCGCGGAGCCAAGGTGCTCGCCCGGGGCCTGCGCGACGAGGGCTTCGAGGTCGTCTACACGGGGCTCCGCCAGACACCAGAGATGATCGCCTCGGCATCGCTCCAGGAGGACGTCGACGTCGTCGGACTGTCGATCCTGTCGGGTGCACACATGACCCTGCTGCCGCGGATCTGCACGCTCATCCGTGAAGCCGGACTCGACGATGTCCTGGTCACGGCGGGCGGGATCATCCCCGACGACGACGTCCCGGCGCTCAAGGCCGCAGGCGTCGCGGCGGTGTTCGGGCCGGGCACCACGATCGGTGAGGTCGCCACGTTCATCCGCGCGAACGTCCGTCCGCGCGACTAGCGTGGGCGAGGATCCGGTCGCCCGCGCCCCGGCCGTCGGCGCCGACCCGCTGACCCGCGCCACCGAGCTCGCGACCGCGGCCGTGGCCGGCGATCGCCACGCCCTGGCTCGCCTGCTGACCGCGATCGAGAACCGGACCGAGGTCGCCGAGGCCGCGCTCCGTCGGCTCTACCCCACGGCCGGTCGGGCGCACCTGGTCGGGATCACCGGACCGCCCGGGTCCGGCAAGTCGACGCTCGTCGCGGCGCTCATCGCCGAGGTCCGCGCGGCCGGCCGGTCGGTGGCCGTCGTGGCGGTCGATCCGTCGAGCCCGATCACCGGCGGAGCGATCTTGGGCGACCGCGTCCGGATGCAGGCGTATGCGGCCGATCGCGACGTGTTCATCCGATCCATGGCTGCGCGCGGCCACGCAGGAGGCCTGGCCTCGACCACGGGTGCGGCCTGTTCCGTGCTCGATGCGGTCGGCTTCGACCTCATCCTCGTCGAGACGGTCGGGACGGGCCAGAGCGAGGTCGAGGTCGCCTCCTCGGCCGACACGACCGTCGTCCTCGAGGCGCCCGAGATGGGCGATGAGGTCCAGGCGATCAAGGCCGGCCTGCTCGAGGTCGCCGACCTCGTCGTCGTCAACAAGGGCGACCGTCCCGGAGCCCAGCGGACCGCCGCTCAGCTCCGGGCCATGCTCGTGGCGGCACCGGTCGTGGGTGCCGACCCGGTCGACGCCGCCGACGCGGACCGACCGCGCCCGAAGCGCCCGGAGGTCCTGATCACCACCGCGGCCACCGGCGAGGGCGTCCCGGAGCTCCTCGCCGCCCTCGACCGGCACCGGGCGGGACTCACCAGGGCGCCGACCGAGGACGGCGCGCCGACCGCCGCGCGCCTCGCCCGTGCGGATGCCCAGGTGCGGGCGATCCTTGCGGATCGCGTCGCCGACCGGCTTCGGGCCGCTCCACTGGCCGATGACGCGGCCGCGACGCTCCGTGCGGTCGCGGAGCATCGCGTCGATCCCTTCACCGCCGCCGATCGCCTGCTGGCGGCGATCGGGCGGGAGATCGCGTCGTGAGCATCGAGCGGGTCTTCGTGGCCGGGGCCGGGCTGATGGGCCACGGCATCGCCCAGGTCCACGCCGCGATCGGCAGGTCGGTCGTCCTCTACGAGCCGGATCTCGCCCGCGCCGCGGCGGGCCGGGACCGGATCGCGGCCAACCTCGAGCGGGCGGTGGCCAAGGGCAAGCTCACGGCCGAGGCCCGAGCAGCGACCCTGGACCGTGTCGTCGCGACCGCGGACCCGGGGCGGGTGGCCGGGTCGGACCTCGTCATCGAGGCGGTGTTCGAGGACATCGCCGTGAAGTCGGCGCTGTGGTCGGAGCTCGACGCGCTGGCACCCGCCTCGGCGATCTTCGCCACCAACACCAGCTCGATCTCGATCGATCGGCTGGCCGAGGCGGTCCGGGCGCCGCGCCGAGCGCGGTTCCTCGGGCTCCATTTCTTCAGCCCGGTCCCGGTCATGCCGCTCATCGAGCTGATCCGCGGTCGCGACACCGACGAGGCGACCGAGACGGCGATGCGATCGCTCGCGGCCGATCTCGGCAAGGAGGTCATCGTCTCGGCCGATCGCCCCGGCTTCATCGTCAACCGGGTGCTGATGCCGCTCCTCGCCGAGGCGATGCGGGCCCTCGAGCAGGGCGTCGGGACCGCGGACGACATCGACACCGGGGCGCGGGTCGGGCTCAATCACCCGATGGGACCGCTCGAGCTGGCCGATTTCATCGGACTCGACGTCTGTCTCGGCGTCCTGCGCGTCCTCCACGGTGGCCTGGGCGACGAGCAGTTCCGACCGCCGCAGATCCTCGAGGAGCTCGTCGCGGCGGGCCACCTTGGCCAGAAGACCGGGCGCGGGTTCCACACCTACCCCCGCTGAGGTCCGCCCGGGGCGGCCGCCACCGCGAGCGACCGAACGGTCGACCCGACCTGCGACGGTCAATCCAGCAGGCCGGATCGCTCGATGATCGCCGTGACCGCGGCGGTGACGGTCGACAGGTCGAACGGCTTGGCCAGGAGCCGGATCTCGCGCGCCTCCGCGAAGGCGTGGAGGTCCGGGTTCAGGACGTCACCGCTCATGAAGATCCAGCGTTCGGCGAGCGCCGGCCGGGCGCCGATCGCCGCGTCGTAGACGTCGACCCCGGTCATCCCGGCCATCCGATGGTCGACCAGGGCGACGTCGATCGGCCCCGACCGGATCTCGCTCAGCGCGGTCTCGCCGTCGGCCGCGACGACCGTGTCGAAGCCCGCCGCGTTCAGGGCCTTGCGCAGGAACGTCCGGATCGACTCCTCGTCGTCGAGGATGAGGGCTCGCGGCCGCCGGCCAGCCGGGTCCGCCGGTCGTCCACCAGCCGGCGGCTGCCGGGCGCCCGTCGCCGCTTCCGAGGCCCGGAGCGATCCGTCTCTTGACCGGTCCGGCTGGATCGAGGCCGGCACGTCGACCGGCAGCTCGATGATGAAGCGCGCGCCCCGCCCGCCCGGGGCGGGCTCGTAACGCAGTCGTCCCTCGTGACGGCGGACGATGTCGAACGACACCGGTAGGCCGAGGCCGGTCCCTTCGCCGGGCGCCTTGGTGGTGAAGAACGGGACGAACAGCTTCGTCCGGTCGGAGGCCGCGACGCCGGGTCCGTCGTCGGTCACGCTGATCCGGATCGTCGGCCGGTCCTCGGCCCCGGATCCCCACCGCGCGGCGATCTCGAGCGTGCCCGTCGGACGGTCCGACAGGATCGCCTGGACGGCATTCGTCGTCAGGTTGAGGAGGACCTGCTGGATCTGCGAGCGGTCGATCGCGACCCTCGGCAGGCCGGGCTCGACGTCGATGACCCATTCGACCCGGCCCTTCTGGCTGTACGACTGGAGCTCACGGACGGTCTCGAGCAGCGGCCCGATCGCGGTCGGATGCCGTTCTGGGGGCCGCGATCGCACGAAGTCGAGGAACGTCCGCACGATCCGTCCGGCACGATGGGCCTCATCGACGAGCAGGCCGGCGCTCTCGCGCAGGTCGTCGGACAGGCCGGGGTCGCGGCCGATGAGCGTGCTCAGACCGACGATCGAGGCGATCGGGTTGTTCAGCTCGTGGGCGACGCCGGACACCAGGATCCCGACCGTTTCCATCTTCTGCGCCTGGACGAGCTCGGTCTGGAGCCGCTGGCGCTCGGTCAGGTCGCGGACGACCACCAGGTAGCGCGGCTCCTCGCCGATCCGAACCAGCGACGCCTCGCTCTCGCGCGGGAAGCGCGAGCCATCGGCCCGTCGGGCGGTCCCGGTGTAACGGCGGTGCTCGCCACGGTCGACCGCCTCGCGCCGGAGTCCGGCCTCGACGGGGTCGACATCGATGAACTCGGCGACGGGCAGTCCCACGAGCGGGCCGCCGAACAGCCGGTCGGCGGCGGCATTGCTGTCGAGGATCCCCCCGTCCACGTCGCACAGCAGGAACGCGTCGGGCGAGGCGTCGAACAGGGTGCGGTAGCGCGCCTCCGACCCTTCGAGCTGCTCGCGATGACGGAAGTTGGCGAGCGAGATGCCGACGATCCGGGCGACCGAATCCAGCGCGGCATGGTTCACCTGGAGCTGGTCGAGGGGCCGATCGAAGTAGGCGACGATGCCGCCGACCAGCTCCTCCTCGATCCGGATCGGGATCGCGGCGTAGGCGGTGACCCCGGTCGCCCCGGCGAGCTCGAGGGTCTCGGCAGACACCTGGCCCGGTTCGAACGGAGCGAAGATGCTGCCTTCTCCGGAACGCCAGCGGCGGAACACCGAGCGCTCCAGCGGTGGCGAGGTCCTGAGCCACTCAGCAAGGGGCTCAGGGATCCCCACGAAGGACGACGTCGCGTAGGCGGATCCATCCGGCGTGAGCAGGCCGTAGGCGGTCCCGACGGCCTCGAGCGCCTCGCCGACGAGCTGGGCCGAGCGTTCCGCGAGCTCGTCGGCCGTCTGGACCGCCTGCCCGATCCGGGTCAGCTCATCGAGCACGTCGAGTCGACGGATGAGGGCCCGCTCCGCTTCCGTCCGGACGGTCATCTCGTCGAGCAGGCGGGCGTTCTCGAGCGCCTTGCCCACGTGCGCCCCGGCCTGGAGGAGGACCGCCGCCGACGGGCGTGGGGCGTCCGGGTCGGTCCAGCCCAGCGCGAGCGTCGCCACGAGCTCGTCGCCGCGATGGATCCCGACCAGGGCGATCGTGGCGACCCCGAGCGATCGGATCCAGGTCTGCGCCTCGTCGTCGACCGGCAGCTCGCCGATCGACCCGACGAAGACGGTACCCGGCGCCCGGACCGCGGCATGGACCGGGCTCGCCGGCACCGCGAGGGCAGCGGCGTGCAGGCCATCGGCGGGGTCGACCCCATGGGTCGCCTCGACCGTGGCGTCGACACCCTCGAGGCCGAAGATCATGCCCGCCGGGGCACGCGGTCGCCGTGCACAGCAGATCGATCGCGGTCTGGGCGATCTCGGTCCGGGTCCGGGCACGTCCGGTGGCCGTCGCGAGGCTGCCGAGCGTCGCGAGCTCGAGCTCGAGCCGATAGGACGGGGTGATATCGCGCTTGATGCTCAAGACCCCTCGGACGGTCCCGTCGGCGGCTTCGAGCCGGCTCAGCGACGTCTCGACCACGACCTCGCGCCCGACGGCACGCCCGACCGTCGCCCGTTCGACGACCCGGCCGTGCCACGACCCGCTCGCCAGCGCGGTCTCGCGGGGCTGGCGGATCGGGACGACGACCTCACCCACCACAAGGGCGTCGGTCAGCTCGTAGATGACCCGGCCCAGAGCCTCGTCCGCCGGGATCCCGTAGAGCCGCTCCGCCGCGGCATTCCACACTCTGACTCGTGCGTCGAGGTCGGTCACGATCAGGGCGTCGGCGGCGGTCGCGGCCAGGCTGCGGAGGAGGGCCAGGGTCGCCGCGTCGTTGGGGTCGGGATCGGACGGCGCCGGAGGCGCGTCGAGTTCGGCCACGGACCTATCGTACGCTCGGCGCGTTCCGCCGACCTTCGACTGACCCGGTCCACGAAACGGCGTAGATTCGGGTCATGCCCAGCCCATCGTCCGGCCCGAACGGCCACGTCTACCTCGTCAGCGCGCAGCGGACCCCGATCGGCAAGTTCGGCGGCCTCCTGTCGACCACCCCGGCCGTCGAGCTCGGCGGCGTCGCCATCCGAGCCGCGGTCGAGCAGGCCGACCTGCCCGATGGGACACCGATCGACGAGGTCCTCATGGGCCAGGTCCTCCAGGCCGGGGTCGGTCAGGCTCCCGCCCGCCAGGCCGCCCTCCGCGCCGGACTCCCCGTCACCACCAGCGCCACGACGATCAATCGGGTCTGCGGGTCGGGCCTCAAGGCGATCATGCTGGCGGCCGCCGAGATCCGGGCCGGCGATGCCGAGGTCGCCGTCGCCGGGGGGATGGAGAGCATGAACCTCGCCCCGTATCTCCTGCCGAACGCCCGATTCGGGTATCGGCTCGGCGACGGAGTCGTCCGCGACGCCACGGTCCTCGACGGCCTGTGGTGCTCGATCGAGGACTGCCACATGGGGACGCACGCCGAGCGGGTCGCCGCCCACGATCACGTGAGCCGCGCCGACCAGGACGCATTCGCCCTCGAGAGCCATCGGCGGGCGATCGCCGCCATCGACGGCGGCCGGTTCGACGACGAGATCGCTCCGGTGACCGTCCGCGACGTCAAGGGCCGCGAGACCGTCGTCGCGGTCGACGAGGGGCCCCGACGCGACAGCACGGCCGAGGCGCTCGCCCGACTCCGTCCTGCGTTCGACCTGCCCGAGCCCGAAGGCGGAGGACCCCTGCCCGAGGCGACCGTCACGGCAGGCAACGCCCCGGGGATCACCGACGGCGCCGCCGCGACCGTCGTCGCCAGCGAACGGGCGGTCGAGGAATACGACCTGCGACCGCTGGCGAGGATCGTCGGCTATGCCCAGGCCGAGGTCGAGCCGAAGTGGCTGTTCCTCGCGCCGATCGCCGGCGTCCGCAAGCTGCTCGAGCGGATCGACCTGTCGATCGATGCGTTCGACCTGATCGAGATCAACGAGGCGTTCGCGGCCCAGGTCCTGGCCGACGGCCGCGAACTCGGGTTCGACTGGTCGAAGGTCAACGTCAACGGCGGCGCGATCGCGCTCGGCCATCCGATCGGGGCGAGCGGTGCCCGGGTCGTCGCGACGCTCCTCCACGAGCTGCGGCGACGCCAGGGTCGCTACGGCCTGGCGACGCTGTGCCTCGGCGGGGGCGGCTCGGTCGCGATGGCATTCGAGCGGGTCTGACCGATGACGACCGCCACCTCCAGCAGCGGCACCGCTGCCCCGACCGCGCCGACGTTCCGCCTGTTCATCGGCGGCGAGTGGGTCGAGTCGACGGCGGGGCGCACCTTCGAGAGCCGGAACCCGGCCGACACCCGGGACCTGATCGGGCAGTTCCAGGCGGGCGATGCGACCGACGCGGCACGGGCCATCCGGGCGGCGGAGGTCGCATTCCAGACCTGGCGGCGCACGCCGGCCCCGAAGCGGGGCGAGATCCTGTACGCCTTCGGAGCGCTGATGGCCGAGCACAAGGAGCGGCTCGCCCGAGCGATGACCCGGGAGATGGGCAAGGTCCTGGCCGAGACGCGGGGGGATGTCCAGGAGGGGATCGACATCGCCTTCCTCATGGCCGGGGAGGGCCGCCGGCTGTTCGGCGACACGACCCCGTCGGAGCTGCCCGACAAGTGGGCGATGAGCGTCCGCGAGCCGCTCGGCGTGGCGGCCATCGTGACGCCGTGGAACTTCCCGATCGCGATCCCGTGCTGGAAGATGATGCCCGCCCTCGTGGCGGGGAACACGGTCGTGCTCAAGCCCTCGAGCGACACGCCCCACTGCGCCACGCTGCTCGTCGAGCTGATGGCGGAGGCCGGCTTCCCGCCCGGGACGGTCAACCTGGTGACGGGTCCCGGGTCCGAGGTCGGGGATGCGCTGGTCGCCAGTCCCGACACCCAGATCGTCAGCTTCACGGGCAACACCCAGACCGGCAAGCGGATCGCCTCGATCGCCGCGCGGCGGCTGAAGCGGGTCAGCCTCGAGCTCGGCGGCAAGAACGGCATCGTCGTCCTGGCCGACGCGGACCTCGACCTGGCGACGGACGGGATCCTGTGGTCCGCCTTCGGGACCACGGGGCAGCGCTGCACGGCCTGCTCGCGGGTGATCGTCGAGGCGGCGGTCGTCACGCCGCTGCTCGAGCGCCTTGAGCGCCGGGCGCGGTCGCTCCGGCTCGGCTCGGGCCTCGATGCCGCGACCGACGTCGGCCCGCTGGTCAACGACGGCGCGGTCGACAAGGTCGCCTCGTACGTCGAGGTCGGGCGACGCGACGGCGAGCTGGTCGTCGGCGGGTCGCGGGCGACGGGCGAGGGTCTCGAGCACGGGTCACTTCTTCGAGCCGACGATCTTCGCCGGCGTCAAGCCGATGGACGTCATCGCCCAGGAGGAGATCTTCGGGCCGGTCCTGTCGGTCGTCCCGGTGCCCGACTACCCGGCCGCGGTCACCGCGCTCAACCAGACCCGCTACGGCCTGTCATCGGCGATCTTCACCAGCGACGCCAACACCGCCTTTCGGGCGATGCGCGACTTCGAGACCGGGATCGTCTACGTCAACGCCGGCACGATCGGCGCCGAGACCCACCTCCCGTTCGGTGGCACGAAGGACACCGGGAACGGCCATCGCGAGGCCGGCCACGCGGCGCTCGACACGTACACCGAGTGGAAGTCGATCTACGTCGACTTCAGCGGCCGCCTCCAGCGGGCTCAGATCGACAACCAGCCCGACTGAGCTCTAGCGCACTTCCCGGGCTCGGGGCCTCAGCGCGCATCAGGAGGACGGGACCGCCCACGGTCTACCGCTAGACTCAGCGACTCGTGGTCGGACCTTGCTCGAGAGGGGCGTGCAGCCATGGCGTCATCCGCTGAACTATCGGTCGACCGGGAATCCTCCGTACCCGAGGATGCGTCCCCATCACCGGGCGAGCCGCTCATCCGGTGGTTGGTCGTGACCGTCGGGGCAGCCGCCGTGGTGGGCCTGATCGTCGCCGTGATCATGGGCCGCAGCGTGAGGCCGCGGTCACTGGCGGACTCGATCAACGCGAGGTTCGGGTTCCTCGCGGGGTTCATCGTCGTCGGCGGTGCCCGTTGGAGGAGGCGCTTCGGCCCCTCCCGAAACGCCGAACTGCCTCCAGGTCCGACCGTGGCTGGAAGGGCAGATCCCGGCGGGGCACCAGACCGGGAGGCACCGGACGAGCCTCGGCGTTCGCCTGCTGCCAGGCTCAGGGCTGCATGGGGCAGATGGCGCAAGCCGGTCGACGAGGCTGACGCGGAGTAGGGGGTGGCCCGGTCAGGCCGATCGACCAGAGCGGGCTTGCGTCGCTCGGTCGGCGCACGTCGACGACCAGAGCCGTTGGACCGACGCCACGCGCTATGACGATGTCAGCGAGATCTGCCCAGTCGCGCGATCGACATGGACCGACAGCGCGGCGAGCGGCTGATCCGTGGGGCCGGCGATCGGGCGGGCGCCATGGGTCGGGTCGAACGTGGCGCCATGGCACGGGCAGATGAGCAGCCCCGACGACGGGTCGTACTCCACCGTGCAGCCAGCGTGCGTGCAGGTCAGGTCGTAGGCGACGACCTTCCCGTTCGGGAGGAGGAGGACGGCGCTCGGATCGCCGGTCGTCGGATCGGTGAACCCGATCGGGCGGTCGGCCCGAAGGTGGGTCAGGCTGCCGATCGGGGTGCCCGCGGTCGGATCGGTCGGACCGGTCGGCGCGACGGTGGACGATGTCGGCGTCGGAGTCGTGACCGCCGTTCCCGCGTCGGCGGTGGTCACCGGCGCTGCCGACGCGCCCGAGAGCCCGGTCGAGGGTCCCGAGGACGAGCCGAGAGCGGATCCGTCCCGACCGCGCACGATCGGTCCGACGACCGCCCCCAACGAGGCCAGGACCAGCGCCGCTGCGCCGATCAGCCCAGCTTCGAGCACGGCCCGGCGCGTCACGCCGTCATCGGCCTCAGGTATCGGCCGTCCCCGAGCAGCGGCAAGGCGGCGTTGCCGCTGCTCGCGCGGCGTGCCCTCCGAGCTGGACGAGGGCAGCCAGGCATGCACCGTGAACATGCCGCCGGTCCCCGCAAGGGCCAGGGTGATCCAGCCGATCGCAAAGGGGAGGTCCGGGCCGTAGTAGTACGGCTTGATCGCCCACGACGCCGTGAGCCAGAAGAGGATCGCGAGGGCCGCGCCGGCTGCCGCGCAGACCCGAAAGAGGAGGCCTGTCAGCGTCCCGACACCGATGGCGATCTCGAGCAGGGCGATCCCGGCACCGACCGCGATGGGGAAGGGCTGACCGAAGGCGACCACGAGCGGCGCGAGGGGCGACGTATGGACGAAGGCGGCCATCTGTGCGGCGATGGATCCCGGTCCGGCGTCGCGCAGGAACGCCGGATCGATGAGCTTGTCGAGGCCGGCGTAGAGAAAGGTCACGCCAAGGAAGATCCGCAGCGGAACGAGGGCGATCCCGGAGACCCCTTGCCGGGGTGAGGCCTCGATCGGGGCCCGCGGGCCGTCCGCCCACGACGAGTCGTCCGGGGACGCGCCGGGGCGCGACGGTCGATCCCGCGCGACGTACTCCGCGTCGCGGGGCGATCTCCGACGCTGGGCGCGATCGCGCTGACTCATCCGCCGCCTCCATGGGTGTCTGAGAAGGCAGCATGACCGGCGAACATTGGCTCACCATGAGTCCTGGATGGTCGCGCTGCCACCGCAGGCGCGGGAGATCGACCTACCGAGCCCCCGCGCCGACGAGGACCGGCCGCTCGATCATCGCCGGCTCGACCGGCGGGGCGACCGGTGCGGGCGGACGGATCACGCCGTCGCGCATCCGGACGATGCGGTCACATGCGTCACCGACGTCGCTATCGTGGGTGACCAGGATGAATGTCTGGCCCTGCTCGCGATTGGATTGCCGCAGCAGTGCCAGGACCTCGGCCGACCGCTCCGAATCGAGGTTGCCGGTCGGCTCGTCGGCAAGCACGAGACGAGGCCGATTGACCAGGGCTCGCGCGATCGCGACCCGCTGCTGTTCGCCTCCTGAGAGTTCGGACGGCCGATGGGCCGCCCGGTCGGCGAGCCCGACCCGGTCGAGCGCCTCGACGGCCGCGGCGCGTCCCGCTGCGCCACCATTGCCGGCGTAATCGGCCGCGAGGACGACGTTCTCGACGGCGGTCAGCGTCGGGACGAGGTTGAAGTCCTGGAAGACGAACCCCATCTCTCGGGCGCGGATCCTCGTCCGTTCGCGGTCGCTGATGGCGACGACGTCCCGACCGTCGAACGTGAGCTCGGGCCGTGGGCCGTCGTCGAGGTCGGGTGCGTGGAGCAGCCCCAGGATGTGCATCAGGGTGCTCTTGCCGGAACCGGACGGTCCCATGATGGCCACCATCTCGCCCGCATCGATGGCGAACTCGACACCTCGAAGCGCCTGCACCTCGTTGTGCCTGCCGAGCTTGTAAGTCTTGCGCAGGCTATGCCCGGCGAGCAGTCGGGCAGGTCGATCTTCCGTGAGCGTGGTCATGGCAGTCACTCGTAGCGCAGTGCCGTGACCGGATCGAGCCGGGCGGCGTGGAGGGCCGGGACGAAGCCGGCGAGTGCGCCGAGGATCGTCGAGAAGGCGACGGCGGTGATCGCAGTGCCGGTCGTGAGCTCGAACAGGACCGTGCCCGACGACCGACCCGCTTCGTTGACGACGGTGACGACGATCGCGCCGAGGATCAGCCCGACGGCCCCACCGATGAACCCGATAAGCGCCGACTCGATGACCAGCTCTCGGACGATCCGCGACCGACTGCCGCCGATCGCGCGCTTGATCCCGATCTCTCGGGTCCGCTCGGCGATCGACATGGCCATCGTGTTCACCACCGACAACCCGCCGACGAGCAGGCTGATCAGTGCGATCCCCACCAGGATCGAGTTCAGGATCGACGTCGCGCTGCCGATCTGCTTGTCGAAGTCCTTGCCGGTCATCGTCGAGACTCCGGGGACCTCGGCCTTGATCCGTGCGGCGAGGGCCTCGACGTCCTGGCCCGGCTTCGGATAGACGACCATCGACGTCGCGAGGTCCGAGGCCGTGAGCTTGCCCTGGATCATCGGCGGCAGGGTCTTGATGAACAGCTGCTGGGCCGCGGCGAGCGGGATCTGCGCGGCCTGGTCGGGCGCGGTGAGCGTCGGCTCGAGGACCCCGATGACCGTGAACGGCACGCCCTTGAGGACGATCGTGTCGCCGGGGTGTTTGTCGTACTTTCGGGCGATGTCCGACCCGAGCACGGTGACGTTCGAGCCCTCGTCCGCGGCGGTCCTGGCCCGGCCTTCGGCGATCGTGGTCTTGAACTTCTCGAGTCCCTGGTCCGAGCCGGGCACGCTGCCGGAGATCATCGGTGGCACGCCCATCGACACGGCACTCGCCTGATCGTCCATGAGCATCATCACGGCGGAGTCGACGACGTTCACACCCTCGACCGCCAGGAGCTTGTCGGCCGTCGACAGCGACATCGGCGCGCTGGCGAACCCGCCCAGCTGACCGCTGGCGTCGGCAACGGTGACCTTGTCGGCGTAATACCCCGAGCCGCCGGCGACGAGGGCGTTGATCTTGTTGGCCATCGATCCGAACACCACGAGGGCCCAGATCCCGATGGTGATCCCGAGGATCGTCAGGACCGTCCTGACAGGGCGACGCCCCAGGTTTCGCAGGTAACGCATCGACTCCGCCTCGCTTGGAGCGGGGGACGGCCGACGACGCCATGCGGCCCGCTCGAGGCCACCTAGTCGCGACACTCCAACCGAGGAGCCTGCGGGATGCCCCGGCCCACGTCACGGGCCGCTCCGTCCATCCCGCGATCGCACTCTCGGTGAGTGTCTACAGTCCGGTCGAAAGCCGCATGTTCCGTTCGTCGCATCCGCACGGGCCAGTCGGCCCGTCCTTCACT
Source organism: uncultured Chloroflexia bacterium (assembly GCA_963744115.1). GTDB lineage: Bacteria > Chloroflexota > Limnocylindria > Limnocylindrales > CSP1-4 > Chersky-267. Next base: position 1,253,243 of record CAVUSI010000003.1, read on the forward strand.
CCGCTACCCCACGACGGCCGGAGCGTGGACCCTTTCGTAGATGACCTCGCACGCCGAGCACCGGTCCGCCGCGGGGACGTCCCAGCTATCGGCACGGTAGACGTCGTACGCGGGATCGAGGAAGGCGCGTCCGCAGGCGACCAGAAGGCGGCCTTGGGTCGACAGGGTCGGGCCACTCGTCCAGTGCCAGGAGCCCTGCGGACCCTCGGTCAGTGGACGAACCCACCGCTTCATCCCGGGCATGGCGCGCCTCCGTTCGATGGTCGCCCAACGGGGACACGGAGGGCCAGGGCGGCCTTGGGTTCGAGGCTCGAACAACGGGGGGACGCCCGCCACCACCCGTTGGTCCCCAGGGGGCCATCCGATGGTTGTCGAGGACGTCCGGAAGGTGCATGCGCTACCATCGCCGCGGGCCGGTAGCTCAACGGCAGAGCAGCTGACTCTTAATCAGCTGGTTGAGAGTTCGAATCTCTCCCGGCTCACCACTCTGCCACGCAGGACGAGACCCTCGGATCACCTCCGGGGGTCTTGTGATTCGGCGCGGATCATCCCGGACGTGCCGGCGGAGCGCGGCGACGCTCACCGGACCCTGGTGGGCGCAGGACCTCGTCGGATCCTGTCATCCCGCCTGCCGGTGTGCCTGCCGACGGTCCAAGATGGACTGGTTTCGGCGGGAGATCATGCACGGGAGGGATTCCTGTGAGCCGGCTGCTCGTTCACATCGCCACTGGTCCCGAGAACCCGACCCGGGTCGCGCTCGGGCTGCTCGTGGCCCGGACCGCTCTCGAGGCCGGCCACGCGGTCGACCTGTTCATCGCGGGCGACGGCGTCGCGATCCTGCGCCCGGAGACCCTCGACGTGGCGAACGGCATCGGGACCGGGAGTTTACGCGAGCACGTCGATGCGCTCGTCGCTGGTGGCGCTCGTTTCTACGTCTCAGGGCTCTCGAGCAAGGCCCGTGGGCTCACCGTCGGATCGCTCGGAGGCCTGGTCGTGACGATGGCTCCGCCGGCGCGGCTCGTCGAGCTCGCGTTCGAGGTCGACCGGGTCATCAGCTACTGACCTGCCGGTCCCGCCGCCGACCGTCAGAGCTCGACGCCGAGGACCTTGAAGTCCTTCCGGACGAGGTCGGCCGCGCCGGACGAGATCCGCTCGGCGATGAAGATGTCCCGTGAGTCGACCTGGGCGCCCATCGCGACCTTGGTCGCCTTCAGGTCGAGAGCGGCGGCCTTGTCCGTGGCCTCGAGCAGCGCCTTGATGTGCCCGGCCATGCCCTTCGGGAACGTCACCGGGCGGATCGCATCGGCGAAGGTCCGTTCGGCATCCGCCATCGCCTTGTAGTGGGCCCGGACCTTGGCCGTCTGCGGCTGCGAGACGATCGCGCGGACCCAGTCGACCGCCAGCTTGTCGACGGTCCGGTTGTAGGCATCGGCGGCGGCCTTGTACGCCGCTGCTGCGGCGACCACGTCCGGGTCCACGCTCGGACGAGCCGAGGCGCCGCCGGCCGACGCGACGGGCGAACCGGCCGGACGTGCGGCCGAGGACGGGGCGCTCGCTCCCGATCCCGAGCAGCCCGCCGCGACCACGGAGAGCACGCCCACCATCAGGAGCAACGCTGCGGTGACCCCGGTGCGCGTCATGTGACCTCCGTTCCAAGCTCGATCGCCGGCGGGATCGTGCTCGCCGCGTGCCGGTCCGGTCCCTGGCTCGATGGTCAGGGTGGTCCCCGACCGGGACTTTCGTGGGGGGGTCGACGGGACCCGGAAACGCTGGAATGGGACCCACACCGGGGCCGGCGGCGTCGATCGCACCGTCGCGTCCCGATGGTGGCATCGAGGTTCCCGGTTGGCCATCCCCCGCGAATCGTCCTCGCCGGCGCCGCGGACCGGCCCGCGCTTCCGCCTCGATGTCGGCACGTTCGTCTGGATCCTGACAGTGGCGGCCGCGGCCAGCCTGTTCCTGCCCCGCGCCGCGTGGGTCGCCACGGACACCTCCTGGCAGTTCGCCTTCATCGTCCTGACGATCCTGTCGATCGCGCTCGAGTTCGTCGCCGTCGAGCTCCCGCAAGGCGGCGTGGTCTCGGTCGCGACGATCGGCCACATCGCCACGATCCTGCTCGTCCCGCCGCCGTTCGCGGCGATCTCCGTCGGCTCGGCGGTCCTGGTCGAGGAGGTCGTCCACCGACGGCCCCTCCAGCGGATCGCGTTCAACACCTCGTGTCACGTCCTGACGATCTCGCTCGCGTCGTTCGTGGTCGGCGTCATCGGCGACCCGGCGGTCCTGGTCCAGGAGCGCGCCCAGCTCCAGCTCGTCGTGATGGTCGTGGCGATCACCCTCGTCTATCACCTGGTCAACGACCTGCTGACCGACGCCGTGATGGCGCTGGCGACCGGTCGACCGCTGATCTACCTCATCCGCGCCAACGGCCGGAGCACGCTGTTCGCCGAGGCCGGTGCCGCGATGCTCGGCGTGCTGTTCGCCCTGATCTGGCTCGTCGAGCCGCTCTGGACGACGCTCCTGACGATCCCCGCCGCGGTCATCGCCCGGGCGTTCCAGTACATCCGCCAGCTCGAGCGCGAGACCCGCTCGGCGGTGGCGACGATGGCCCAGGTCGTCGACGATCGGGACTCGACCACGTTCCATCACTCGGAGCGAGTGGCCCATTACGCCGTCACCCTGGCCGTCGAGCTCGAGCTCGACCAGGAGCTGATCGAGCTCATCGGGCAGGCAGCCGCCGTCCACGACCTGGGCAAGATCGGCGTCCCCGACCGGGTCCTGCTCAAGCCGGGTCCCCTGACGGCGGATGAGCAACTGACGATGTGGCTCCATACGGAGATCGGGGCCCGGATCCTGCGCCAGTTCCACCTGTTCCGGTCCGGCGCCGAGATCGTCCTCCACCACCACGAGGCATTCGACGGGAGCGGCTATCCGAACGGCCTGATCGGCGAGGCCATCCCGCTCGGTGCGCGGGTCGTCGCGGTCGCGGACGCCTTCGACGCGATGACGTCCGACCGACCGTACCGGGTGGCGCTGTCGGTCCAGGAGACGATGGAGCGGTTCGAGGTCGGGTCCGGCACCCAGTGGGACCCGGCGGTCGTCGCGGCCATGCTGACGCTGCTCCGCGCCGGCCGGTTGACGGTCGATCCCCATGCGCCGGAGGACCACGCACCCGACCACGGACACGACCACGACGACGGGCAGGCTCCCGACGACGACCACGGGCACGACCACGATCACCGCCCCGCCGCCCGCCCGGCCATCGGTCACGATCAGGGGACCGCGGCGTGACCGCCGAGGACGGCCGCGTGACCGCGCGCGACCGCAGCAGCAGCGTCACCGGCCGCGCCTTCGAGGCGCTCTGGTTCGGCCAGACCGTGTCCGCCATCGGGACGCAGGTGTCGATGGTCGCACTGCCCCTCATCGCCGTACTCGTCCTCCATGTGAGCGCGCTCGAGCTGGGGATCCTCGCGGCGCTCGAGACGGTCCCGTACCTGGTCCTGTCACTGCCGGCCGGTGTCGTGGTCGACCGCGCGGACCGCCGCCTGACGATGATCCTGTGCGACCTCGGCCGGGCCGCGATCCTCCTCGCGGCGACCGGGGCGATGGTGGCGGGCGTCCTGACGTTCCAGGTCCTGTGCGTCGTCGCCCTGATCGTCGGGTCGCTCAGTGTGTTCTTCTCCGTCGCCTACAGCACCTATGTGGCGACGATCCTCGACCATGATCAGCTGGTCGCCGGCAACCAGCGGCTCGAGCTGTCCGACTCGGCAGCGCAGGTCATCGGCCCGAGCGTCGGCGGGACCCTGATGCAGCTGGCGGGAGGAGCGCTGGCCACGGCCGTCGACGGCCTGTCCTATCTCGTCTCGGCCGTGGCGATCTGGCGCTCACGGCCGTCGCACTTCGTCGAACGGACGCCTGAGGCGACCGACGCCGCCAAGGTCGGCCTGGTGGCCGGGATCGGCGAGGGGTTGCGCCGGGTCGCCGGGGATCGCGTCCTGCGCGACCTCGCCGGATCGACCGGCATGTTCAACCTCGGGACCGGGATGCTCCTCGCCGTCGTCGTCCTGTTCGCGACCGGCGACCTGGGCCTCGACGCCGCCGGGTTCGGGCTCGTCTATGGGGTGGGCAACCTCGGATTCATCGTCGGGGCGATCACGGTCGGGGCGCTCACCCGCCGAGCGGGGATCGGCCGGGCGTTCGCCTGGTCGACGTACGTCGGGGCCTTCGCGATGGTCCTCATCGCCCTGGCCGGCGGCGTGCTCGGCGTCGTCCTCCTGCTGGTCGGCCGGTTCGTGGGGGCGGTCGCGGCGCCGTGGTTCAACGTCAATGCGCTGAGCCTGCGCCAGGCGCGGGTCGGCGACGCGATCATGGGTCGGGTCAACGCCACGTTCCTGTTCATCGACTGGGGCCCGTTGCCGCTCGGCTCGCTGCTCGGCGGCGCGCTCGCCGGCGCGTTCGGACCCCGGGCGGCACTGGCGGCCGCGGCGGCGTGCGGGGTCGTCGGCGCCCTGTGGATCCGACTCTCGCCGGCGTCCCGCCTCGTCGACCTTGGCGCCGCCGCTTCGGTTCGAGGGACGTCGTCGACGACCACCGTCCCGAGTGGGGCGGCCACCGTCGGGCCGGCCGATGGACCGGACCGCGACGACCCGTCGATCGACCGTCCGATGGTGGCCTGACCCGCGACCGGTCGCTCGCGGGGACTTGGTGTAGGCTTCCGACCGGACGCCGCGGACGAGGGGTTCGCGGCCGAGAGGCCCGACTCGGGTTGCGGGCCAGGCGCCACACGGCGCGCTGGCCGGCCGTTCCAACGGAGCAGGATCGCCGCGATCCCGCCGCGCAGAGGAGCCGACCCTGACCCCCGACGATCCGACCCCCGAGGTCGAGCCGACCCTGTCATCCGACCTGTCCGCAGGACCGCCGCTCGAGCCGCCACATTCGTCGGCGCCGAGCCGCGGACGTCTCGCCAGGTTCGGCGCCGGGGTCCTGAGCGCGCTCGTCCCCGGGCTCGGCCACCTCGTGACCGGCCGGCGCCGGCTGGCGGCCCTGTTCGTGGCGCCACTGGTGGTCGCCCTGGTGGTGCTCGTGGTCCTCGCGCTGACGACCGACAAGCTGTCGCTGGCGGCCTCGCTCATCGATCCGTCGGTCGTCCAGGCCCTGCTGGTCCTCGAGGGTCTGTTCCTCGTCTGGCGGGTGATCGCCGTCGTCTCGTCGATGATCGACGGCGCCTTCCCCCGGTTCCGCGTCGTGGACGGCGCCGGGCTGGCGGTCATCCTGGCGCTGGTGATCCTGCCCCAGGCGGGTCTCGGTGTCGTCACCTATGCGGTCCAGGGGGCAGAGGCCCAGGTGTTCGACCCGGTCCAGTTCCCGAGCGCCGAGCCGGATGCCTCGACCGCCCCGGCGACGGAGCTCCCGGGGTCCTCGCTCTTCCCCGACACCTCGCCGTCGGTCGCGCCGAGCGCGCCGGCCCTGCCACCGCGGGTGACGGTCCTCCTCCTGGGCGTCGATTCCGGCGTCGGCCGGTCGACCGCCTCGACCGACACGATGATCGTGGCCAGCCTCGACCCGGTCGCCAAGACCGTCTCGATGGTGTCGATCCCGCGGGACATGGTGAACGCGCCGCTCCCGAAGGGCGGCACGTTCAGCGCGAAGATCAACGGGCTCGTGGCGTACGTCCGCTGGCACCCGGACCAGTTTCCCGGCTACAACGGCCGCGGGCAGGCGGTCCTGGCCTACTCGCTCGGCAAGATCCTCGGCGTCCACATCGACTACTACGCCCAGGTCGACCTCGGCGGCTTCGTCCAGACGGTCAACGCCGTCGGCGGCGTCGACGTGAGCGTCGATCACTCGCTGTGCGACGCTCGATACAACGAGTACGGCTATGACGGCTACGCCATCGGGGCGGGTCGCCACCACATGAACGGCAACGCGGCGCTGGCCTACGCCCGGATCCGCAAGTCGGCCGGGGAGAGCGACTTCACCCGGGCCGCCCGCCAGCAGCAGGTCGTGGTGGCGCTCAAGGACAAGGTCGTCCGCGGCGGGTTCCTCCAGGACCCACTCGGGCTGCTCAAGGCCATCGGCCAGACGGTCCAGACGAACATCCCGCCGTCGGTCGTCCGGGACCTGGCGCCGCTCGCCAGCGACATCGGCTCGAACGACATCTACAAGATGGTCGTGACGCACCCGCTCGTCCGGCCCGGCTTCGACCAGCGTGGGTCGATCCAGCTGCCCGACTTCAAGAAGATCGCCGCGCTCGGCGCCGCGATGTTCACCCCGGTCGGGACCCGCCCGGCGGACAAGTACCAGTCGAAGCCACCGACGAGCACCGCCAAGGGCCCGGCCCAGGCCGCGCCGAGCTGCTCGGCGCCGAGCAAGCCCAAGCCGAAGCCGACGCCGAAGCCGACCCCCAAGCCGACCAAGAAGCCGACGCCGACCCCGACGCCGCCTGAGCCGACACCGACCGTCGAGCCGACCCCGACCCTGACCGCCCCCTAGGCACCGCGACCCGACCGTCCGCCTCTGGTACCCTTGGGCCGGTCCTTGCAGCCGGTCCCGTGAGACCGGCGTACCGGTCCCGTGAGGCCGGAAGGGAGGCTCGATCGAGCGTGTCCGCGCAGCTTCGCCGCGACCTCATCGCCCTCCCGTCGCTCTTCCCGTCGATGGCTCGGCCGGCCTGATGCCGCTCCCGCCGCTGCCGTTCCCGGACTCCATCGTCGATCCCCGCGTCGGCGATCTCGGGCCGGCCGTGCTGGCGCTGGCGGACGGGACGGTCTTCCCCGGGATCGCCTTCGGGTCCCCGACCGCCGCGGGCGGCGACCTGGTCGTCAACACCAGCCAGACCGGCTACCAGGAGGTCTGCACGGATCCGTCCTACGCGGGCCAGGTCGTGGCCATGACCTACCCGCTCATCGGGAACTATGGGCGGCTTCGCGACGACGATCAGTCGGGACGACCGTGGCTCCGCGCGCTCGTGGTCGCCAATGCGACCGCGGCCGTCGTCGACAAGGCCGCCCAGCTCGCGGCGCTGCTGCGAGACGAGCGCATCCCGGCCATCGCCGGGATCGACACGCGGGCCCTGGCCCGGCACCTGCGCACGCACGGCTCGATCCCCGGGATCGTCACGGCACCCGGCGAGACCGATCACGCAATGGCCGTCGCCGCGGCGCGGGCGCTGCCGCGCTGGGAGGACCAGGATTTCGTCGACCTCGTCTCGCCCGACGAGCCGCGCGAGGTCGGCGATCCGTCGGCCGGTGGTCCGCTCGTCGCGATCGTCGACTTCGGGCTCAAGGCGAACATCGTCCGGTCGCTCCGGCGGCGCGGCGCCCGCGTCCGGATCCTTCCCCACACGATCTCGCCGGGCGAGGCCTTCGCCCCCGACGTCGACGGTCTCGTCCTGTCACCCGGGCCCGGCGATCCGTCGCGGCTGGCCGGGCCGGTCGCGCTGGCGGTCGCGGCGATCGCGGATGGTCGGCCGCTGCTCGGGATCTGCCTCGGCCACCAGATCGTCGGGCGCGCCGCCGGCGCCGAGACGCGTCGGCTGCGGTTCGGTCATCACGGCGCGAACCACCCCGTCCGGGATGTCGACACCGGGCTCGTCCAGGTGACGGCCCAGAACCACGAGGTCCAGGTGGTCGGGGACACGCTTCCGGCCGGCGGTGGGTTCCACGTCAGCCAGGTGAACCTCAACGACGGGTCGGTCGAGGGGCTGCGCCACCGCGAGCTGCCGATCGAGACCGTGCAGTACCACCCCGAGGGCGCCCCGGGACCGCTCGACGCGCTCGCCGTGTTCGACCGGTTCGTGGCCGCCTGCGACGCCCACCGGGGCGGACGATGATCGAGGGCGCGGTGCGCGGCGCCCGCGGACGGCCCCCGGCGTCGGTCATCATCCTCGGGTCCGGGCCGGTCGTCATCGGTCAGGCGGCGGAGTTCGACTACGCCGGCACCCAGGCGTGCCGGGCGCTCCGGGCTGAAGGGGTCCGGACCATCCTCGTCAATTCCAACCCGGCGACGATCATGACCGACCCGACCGTGGCCGATGCGGTCTACCTCGAACCGCTGACCGTCGAGGCCGTCGAGGCGGTCATCGTCCGGGAGCGGCCGGAGGGCCTGCTGGCCGGACTCGGCGGGCAGACGGCGCTCAACCTGGCAGTGGCGCTGGCCCGGGCCGGCGTCCTCGAGCGGCACGGCGTCCGCCTCATCGGGACGCCGCTCGAGGCGATCGAGATGGCCGAGGATCGCGAGCTGTTCCGGAACCTCCTCGACCGGCTCGGCCAGCCCTACGCGCCGTCGTGGATCGTCGAGGGCGCGACGGCCGAGGAACGCGACCGTTCGGCCGACGCGGCGCTGCGCGAGATCGGCCTGCCCGCCATCGTCCGCCCCGCGTTCACCCTTGGCGGCACGGGCGGAGGGATCGTCGAGACCGAGGCGGCCTACCGGGAGCGGGTCCGGACGGGGCTCCGCAGCAGCCCGATCGGCCAGGTGATGGTCGAGCGCTGCCTGGTCGGCTGGGGCGAGATCGAATACGAGGTGATGCGCGACGCCGACGACACCTGCATCGCGGTGTGCTCGATGGAGAACGTCGACCCGCTCGGGGTCCACACCGGCGACTCGATCGTCGTGGCGCCCGTCCAGACCCTGCCGGACCCCGTCCACCAGCGGCTGCGCAGTGCCGCCCTGGCCATCATCCGCGCGCTCGGGGTCGAGGGCGGCTGCAACGTCCAGTTCGCGCTGAGCCCGGACTACAGCGACTACGCGGTCATCGAGGTGAACCCGAGGGTCAGCCGCTCATCGGCGCTGGCGAGCAAGGCGACCGGCTACCCGATCGCGCGAGTCGCGGCCCAGATCGCCGCGGGACGCCGGCTGGCCGAGATCCCCAACGTCGTGACCGGGACGACCGTCGCCGCGTTCGAGCCGGCGCTCGACTACGTCGTCGTCAAGCTGCCCCGCTTCCCGTTCGACAAGTTCCCGACCGCGGACCGGTCGCTCGGCAGCCAGATGAAGGCGACGGGCGAGGTGATGGCGATCGACCGGACCTTCGGGTCGGCCCTCAACAAGGCCCTCCGCGGCCTCGAGCAGGCGGGGGTGGGTCCGCTCGCCGAGGACCCCGAGTGGGCACCGAGCCTCGACTATCTCGCGGCCGCCCTGCCCGCTGCTCCGGGCGACGACGACGCCCCTGCGCAGGACGAGGCCGACGACGACGCGCCGATCCGCTGGGTCGGCGCGGACGGCGCGGCCTGCGAATCGACCCGTCACGCCGAGCGGACCGCGGCCCCGCTCGTCCTGAAGCGGTTCCTCGCGCCCTCCGATACGCGCCTGTGGCGTGTCCTGGCGCTCCTTCGCCGAGGCGTGCCCGAGGCGACGATCCACGCCGCGACCGGGATCAGCCCGTGGTTCCTCGCCGAGTTCGGGCGGGCCGTCGGCCTGGAACGCGACGTGGCGGGGTGCGCTGACCGGCTGGCGGACCCGACCGATGCGGCCGCGGCGACCCTCCTGTCGACGGCGAAACGGGCCGGCTTCGGGGATCGCGAGCTGGCAGCGCTGGCGGGAGTCGATCCGGCCGCGCTCGGTGCCGCCCGCCAGACCCTCGGCCTGCGACCCGGCTACGCGATGGTCGACACCTGCGCCGCCGAGTTCGCGGCCGAGACGCCGTATTTCTATGCGACCTACGCGGCGGCGGGGTCGCCGCCCGAAGCGCCACCCGTGGCCCGCCCGGCAGCGCTCGTCATCGGCTCCGGCCCGGTCCGGATCGGCCAGGGCATCGAATTCGACTACTGCGCGGTCCAGGCGGCGGAGTCGCTTCGGCGGCTGGGGTGGTCGGCGGTGATGATCAACTCGAACCCCGAGACCGTGTCGACCGACTTCGACGCGAGCACCCGGCTGTATTTCGAGCCGCTCGACCCGGAATCGGTCCTCGGGGTCGTCGACGCGGAGACCCTCCCGGGCGGCGAGCGCCTGCCGGCCTTCGTCCAGTTCGGCGGCCAGACCCCGCTCAACCTGGCCGCCCCACTCGCCGCCGCGGGTGTGCCGCTGCTCGGTGCCGACCTCGAGGCGATCGACCAGTCGGAGGAGCGCACCCGGTTCTCCGCCCTCCTCGACCGGCTCGGCATCCCACAGCCCGAGGGCGGGATGGCTCACAGCGTCGAGGAGGCGCTCACCCTGGCCGAACGGATCGGCTACCCGGTCATCGTCCGGCCGTCGTTCGTCATCGGCGGCCTCGCCATCGACTTCGCCTACTCACCGGGCGACCTGGTCCGGCAGCTGGCGATGGCCACCGTGGTCGACCCCGACCGGCCGGTCCGGATCGACCGCTACCTCGAGGGCCTGGAGGTCGACGTCGATGCCGTCTCGGACGGGACCGACGTGCTCATCCCCGGGCTGCTCGAGCACGTCGAACGGGCCGGGGTCCATTCCGGGGACTCGGTCGGGGTCTTCCCGCCGCAGACCGTCTCCCCGGGCGACTCGGACCTCATCGTCGCGACGATGGAACGGATCGTCCTGGCCCTCGGCGTCCGCGGCCTGGTAAACGCCCAGTTCATCGTCCGCGACGACGGCGTCTACCTCATCGAGGTCAACCCGCGAGCGTCGCGGACGGTCCCGTTCCTGAGCAAGGTCACGGGCGTGCCGATGGTCGACCTGGCGGTCAGGATCGCCCTCGGCGAGACGCTCCACGAGATGGGCTGGCGCGGTGGGCTGCTGCCGGAGCCGGCATTCGTCGCGGTCAAGGCGCCGGCATTCTCGACGGCCAAGCTCCGCGGCGTCGATCCATCGGTCGGACCCGGGATGCAGTCGACCGGCGAGGTGATCGGGATCCACCGCGATCCGCGCGTAGCGCTGGCCAAGGCGCTGCTCGGCGCGGCGCTCGTCCCGCCGCGACCCGGCGCGGATGGCGCGCTCGCCCTCCTGTCGATCGCCGATCGCGACAAGCCGCTGCTCGGGCGGCTGGCGGCAGGCCTCGCCCGCGCGGGCTACCGCTTCGCGGCCACCGCGGGCACGGCCGGCGCGCTGGCCGCTCTCGGCCACGAGTCCCGGCCGGTCCTCAAGTACCTGGCCGGCGGGGGAGCGGTCGACGTCCCGGGAGCGGAGGGAACGCCGATCCTGGATCTCATCGAGTCGGGCGAGGTCCGCCTGGTCGTCAACACGCCGACACCGCAGTCCGGCGCGGTCCGCGACGCGGCCGAGATCCGCCTGGCGGCCACCGCCGAAGGGATCCTCTGCCTGACCGCGATCGAGACGGCGGTCGCGGCCGCCGAGGCGCTCGATCCGGCGCTCATCGACCGCCTGGCCGAGGTCACCTCACTGACCGAATGGGTGCCCGGGCCCCCGAACGCCGCGCCGGCCGAGGGGACGCCGGTGGGCGTCAGCGGCTGACGACCGCGGGGATCGACGCGGCGGGCGTCTCCGACTGGGTGACGATCGCCTGGCCGAGGGACCACAGGGTCAGGGCGGTGAGGCCGACCATCAGCAGCGCGAGCGGCACCTCGCGGAGGCGCGGATCGCGACGCGATGGCGACGTGGAACCTCGCTCTCGGGCCAACCGCTCCCGGACGTAGACCGCGTGGCCCGCCCACGCGCCGACGACGTGGCCGCCGACGACCGAGAACAGCTGCAGGCTCCAGGCGACCGAACCCGGGAGCCAGGTCGTCCCCGGCTCGAAGCCCCCGAGGCCGAGCAGGTCCGTGCCGCCCAGGCCCAGCGGGTCGGTCAGCGCGAGCAGGATCCGCTGGCTGTCGAACAGGATGAACGTCAGGTAGTGGGCGATCAGGTAGCCGATGGCGATCGGGATCAGGCCGGCGGTCAAGGCCGGGTAGCCGACGATGCGGGCGACCAACAGGGCGATCGCCACCACGATCGCAAGCCAGCCGAACAGCAGCAGGCTCTGCTCGACGATCGTGGGGACGCCGAAGGCTTCGAAGAAGACCTGCGTCTGCGACAGCCCGTCGTACAGGATCCCACCGATCGACAGCGCCACCATGACCAGGCTCGCCGGCCGATGGTCCGCTTCGAGGAGGCCGGTCGCGAAGGTCCGGACCCGCAGCCGCTCGACCGTCCTCGGGTCGCCGGCCGTCCGCGCGTCGTCGTGGCCGTGGGGGAGCGCGAGCGGCGCCAGTCGCCCGATCAGCCCGAACCAGACCGAGAACACCTCGCCGCTGCGACGCCACGGCTCCCGGCCGAACTGGGCCATCGCGATCAGGGTGATCACCGTGTAGCCGACGAGGATGATCCCGAGACCCTGGCCGCTCCGGGCGGCCGGGATCGCCAGCTCGAGCCAGATCACGACACTGAAGCCGACGATGGCGGGCCAACGGCCCAGCCGGTCCGGGTACGGTGCCGAAGCACCGCCCGATAGCCCGAGGCCGGACATCGCACCGGCGGCCAGGCGGTGGAGCGAGCTGAACGGGTCCAGCCACGTCCAGACCGGACCGATGAATGCCGACACGAGGGCAAGACCGACCCAGCCGTACGTCCACAGGAAGAGCGACGCGACGTCGCCCTCCGAGTGCCCGCCGAGGAGGACCGCCTGGACGACGATCCAGGTCCAGGCGAGCAGGCCGACGACGGTGATCGTCCGACGAAGGAGCCGCGGGACGCCGACCGTCTGGTGATCGACGGCACTGGCGGCGAGAGTGGCGTCGGGGGCGTCGGGCGACCCGTCGCCACGGGCGAACAGGATGGCGAACGACACGCCGACGGCGAGCGCGGCGCCGACGAGGTACGCTCCGAGCGGGATCGGTGACGTGAAACGACCGGTCAACTGGTGCGCCGACGCGATCGCCGGCGCAGCGAGCCCGATGAGGGCCAGCGCCAGGGACGCCAGCACGGGCTCGCCGATCCGACCGGCAAGGCTGCGCTGGCGATCGGTCGGCGGAACGCTCACGGGATCGGAGTCTAGCGCCTCCGTCCGGGATCGCCGCCCGTTCGAAGGGACCATCGAGATGACCATCCTGACCTCAGGCCACGCGGCCTCCGCCCCGGCGCCCGGCGGGCTCCCGTCGATCGCGCCGATCGAACCGACCGGAGGCTACGTCCCGGGTGCCTGCAACATCGGTCCGGCCGAGATCGCCCGGCGACGCCGGTCCGGCTGGATCGGGCTCGCGGCGTCGCTCGTCCTGGGCGTCGCGCTCGTCGTCCTCGGGACGCCGGCCTGGAGTCGGCTCCTGCTCGCCCTCCCGCTGTACATCGCGGCGATCGGCTTCATCCAGGCGAGGGACCGCTTCTGCGTCGGCTTCGCCGCGGCCGGGATCACGAACTTCGAGGAGCTCGGGACCGTCCATCGGATCGAGGATGACGCGCCTCGGACCGCCGACCGTCGACACGCCCGCGGCCTGCTTGTTCGGTCCGCGGCCATCGCGGTCGTCGGGGCCGTCGCCTTCGCCCTGCTGCCGATCTGAGCCGGCGGATCGACCCGTACCAGTCGATCAGGATCCGTCGACCAGCGCCTTCGGCGTGACCACGACCGGGATGCTCGGCACGTCGCGACCGGTCGATGACATGGCTCCCTCGACGAGGTTCGCCAGGTCGACGTCCAGCGTCCAGGCCCCGGCGTCGGGCGGAGCGACCAGCGGCACGACCAGCTGGGCACTGTGGCCCGGTGCGATCTCGGCGGGGACCTGGGCTGCCGGGACGACGTCGCCGAGCGCCGAGCGCCAGGTGAGCACCAGATGCGTCTGGGTGGCCGGGACCACCGGTCGCGATCCCTCGGTCGGGACCAGCGGGGTGCGCCAATCGACCGTCCCGACGTTCGCGACGGTCACCTTCAACGAGAAGGCCTGGCCGGTGACGACGGCTGCCCGCTTCGGCGCGACGAACGTCGCGGCGTACGGTGCGACGACCTCGACGGTCATCGTCTTGAAGGATCGGGCGACCGTCCGGTGGCCGATCTCGGCCAACCCGAGCGTCACTCGGTAGCGACCGGGCACGGTCGGGACCGGCAGGCTCGCCGAGAAGCCGTGCCGCCCGGCGCGGTCGGGATCGGAGGCGGTGGCGGCCTCGACCGGTATCGGCGGGAGGATCGCGCTTGGCGAGCGAGCGGTGTCGAAGACCACCCGGGAGCGGGTCGAGGCCGGCGCGGGCGGGGGCACGATCGGCACCCAGTGCGCGACGACGCGGTGGGCGGCGGGCGCCGGGAAGCCCTCCGTGATCGCCAGGCCGACCTGGACGCGGATCGTCGAGCCGGCGACGGGGGCGCCGCTGAGCCGCGGCCCGGTCAGTCGGTAGGCGCGGTCGGTCAGGGGTGCCGTCTGCGGATGGTTCCGGGCCGGCGTCGCGGCCGCCATGACCTTGCCGTCCTCGATGGTCGCGAAGCGGTGCAGCGCCTTGACGCTGATCCACTCGCCCGGGTAGTCGCCGTCGGCCAGCGGGTCCATCAGCCAGACGCGGCCGTGGACCCGGTCGTACGTCTGGATGTAGACGGCATGGCTGGTGTTGCGGCGGTTCGCGAACGCTCGACCCCACCGGGTGTAGTGGGCCGGAAGGTCCCGGTACTCGCCGATCAGGACGGCGCCGCCGCCGTGCTCGAGACGATCGAGCAGCTGCCACCAGGCCATCGTGTCGCCGTAGCCCGGGGAGAACGGGATATGGATCCCGGTCACGGCGGCGATCCCGCGCGACAGGTCGTACAGGCTCGAGCCGCCCTTCTTGTCGTGGGATGCGCGGCGAAGGACGCTTTGGCTGACGCGCACCGCGCCGTGGGTCCACTTGTCGAGGAGCATCTCGCCGGCCGCCCAGACGCAGTTCTTCTTCATCTGCCAGACGCGCTGGGGGGTGTACTCCCCGGTGATGGCGCTGGCGCGCCAGGCGGCCTCGGCGGGTCGCGCGGGGACGACGCTCAGCAGGCCGGCGCAGATGGCGACGGCCACGAGGAGGCGTACCAGCGGGCGCCGCAGGCGCGCGCCCGGGCCGGGCGGCCGAGGACGGTCGTCGCGGGCGTGTCGATCGAGTGAGGCAGCATCCTGGGGCACCGGCCGATCGTGTCAGGAGACGAACGGTCTTCCCATCGCCCGTCTGGTCGGTTCGAGACCGTACGTTCGGCCCATGCGGACCGGCCCCCCGACCGGCTCAGCACGGGTGATCGGCCGCGGTCCGCCGCTCCGCTGGGGTCGGTCCGCCGGCGACGTGGATGCCGACGCTGATGAGCTGACGGCCCAGCCAGGCCCTGGGCCCGGCGCGCTTGGCGCCCGCCCGGCTCTCCCCGGCGAGCCGCTCCGCGCGAGCCCGGTCGTGGTCCGCGGCGATCCGCCGGGTGACCACGAACAGGTCCAAGTCGGGTTGCATCGATGTCCCTCCTGTGCTACTCACTTCGTCCTCCTGTAAGTCATTCATCTAACACGAGGGCCGAAGGACGGCTGCGACCGATCGGTCGCAGCCTGGGTCCGGCGGTCAGGCGAGCAGGTAGTCGATCAGACCGGCTCCGTTCGCCTCGATCGTGCCCCGCCGAAGGCTGTAATAGGACAGCCCGCCTTCCTCGGTCAGCGTCACCAGGCCGGCGGCGCGGAGGAGGGCGAGATGATGCTTGATGGTCGGCTTCGAGAGATCGAGCGCCGAGGCGATCTCGGTGAGGTAGTGGTCCCGGCTCACGAGCAGTCGAAGGATCCGCAGCCGGGTCTCGTCGCCCAGGGCGCGGTGGAGTCGGACGACCGCCGCGGGCGGCGCCAGCGGATCCCCGCCGTCGAGGGCCTCGTCGGCGATCGGATAGCCGAACATCCGCCAGTCATCCCCGCCGAACACGAAGTTGTACGGACGGGCGAAGTACGACGGCGCCAGGATCACCCGGCGGACGCCGGGCTCGGCGAGCCAGCGGATGCCGCCCGTCGTCGCCTCGATGAGGTCCGTCGGCGGGAGCGTGGCGATCGCCCGGGCGCGGCCGTCGTGATCGTGCCGGATCATCGCCGCGATCCGCGGTTCGATGGCACGGTAGAGCGGCAGCCACTCCGTCAGGACCCGGCGCGCGGGCTCGATGATCGAATCCGGGTCGCGATAGATCCGGGCGATCCGGGCCAGCTTCTCCTCGGGGTAGGAGTGACCGAGGATCGTGAGCAGCTCGCGGACCGCGGCCTCGTCGCCGGCCATCGCCTGCTCGGTCAGGGCCTTCCGGTCCGGATCGCGCAGGTCGTGGGCGACGATCGTCCGGATGATCGTGGCGTCGTCCAGCCCGTGGATCAGCTCGACGAAATCGGCGGCATCGCGGACGTCCGGCCGATCGACCGCGAGTCCGGTGAGGACGACGCACAGCTCGGCCTCGACGTCGAGGTCGTCCCCGGTCTTCGCCCGGAGCTGCTTCTTCGACTCGGTCAGCCAGGTCCGATCCGCCGCGGGCAGGTCCTCGGTCGATCCGACATCGTCCGACAGGCCGAACAGGAAGTCGTAGAGCGTCCGGACGTCGAACTCCACGTCGTACGACGATGGATCCCCCCGGGAGAAGTCCCGGACGATCGCCCGGGAGGCGGGGGCGGGCGCGTCGGCGGCGCGATTGCGGGCGGGGCTGCGAACCATCGGACTCGAGCGTCTCCTAACAGGTGTTAGACAACAATCTAACATGGACGCGGCCGGTGTCAAGACCCTTGGCACGCCGTCGGTCGCGGCTGCTACGATCGGCACGATGTCGATCCCGGTCGTCACCTTCACCGACGAGCGTCTCGCCAACGGCCTCCGCCTGATCATCGCCGAGGATCACCTCGCCCCGGTGGTCGCGGTGAACGTGTGGTACGGCGTCGGGTCGAAGCACGAGGTCACCGGCAAGACCGGCTTCGCCCACCTCTTCGAGCATGTGATGTTCCAGGGCAGCCGGCATGTCGGCAAGGCCGAGCACATCGCGCTGGTCCAGGCGGCCGGCGGGACGATGAACGGCACGACCTGGCTCGATCGGACGAACTACTTCGAGACGATGCCGTCGCACCAGCTCGAGCTGGCCCTGTGGCTCGAGGCGGACCGGATGGGGACGCTCCTGGATGCCTTGTCCCAGGAGAACCTCGACAACCAGCGCGAGGTCGTCAAGAACGAGAAGCGCTGGTCGTACGACAACCGACCGTACGGCAGCTGGTCGGAGAAGCTCCAGGCGCATCTGTATCCGGCGGAGCACCCATACCACCACCCGACGATCGGGTCGATGGCGGATCTCGACGCGGCCTCGGTCGAGGACGTCTCGGACTTCTTCCGGACCTACTACGCGCCGAACAACGCCGTGATCTCGCTGGTCGGTGATGTCGACCCGGCCGCCGCCCGAGCGTGGACGGAGCGGTACTTCGGGCGGATCCCCCCGAACCCGGACATCCCGCCGCTCGGGGATGTCAGCCTCCCGCCGATCCTGGGAGAGGAACGGCGGGAGGTCGTCGAGGACAGGGTCCCACTGCCCAGGATCTTCTTCGGATTCCGGGCGCCTCAGCTCGGGGACGAGCGTCTCGATGCCATCGATGTGGCGACCCAGGTCCTGGCCGGTGGCAAGGGCAGCCGGCTCCATCGCCGTTTGGTCCGCGATGAGCGGATCGCCCAGGACGTGGTCGCGTTCAGCCTGGGATTCGTCGCCGGCGCATCGATCTGGGCCGGCTGGGCGACGGTCCGCCCCGGCGTCCCGGTGGAGCGGGTCGAGGCCGTCTTCCTCGAGGAGCTCGATCGGCTCGTCCACGAACCGGTCACCGATGACGAGCTGGCCCGGGCCATGGCGTTGATCGAGACCGAGGAGCTCGGCGCCCTCCAGCGGGTGGAGGAACGGGCGGATCGCCTGTCGATGTATGCCTGCCTGTTCGACGACCCGGACCTCATCAACCGGATGCTGGGACGGATGCTGGCGGTCACCCCGGCGGCGATCCAGGCTGTCGCGGGCGAGGTCTTCCGGGCGGATAACCGGGTGATCATGACCTACGTTCCGGCGCTCCCGCCCGTCGACGCGGTGCCGGCCGAGGAGACGCCCGGTCCGCTCGATGCGGAAGACGGGGTCGACGGCGACGATGAAGCCATCGACGGGGAGGCGGTCGCGTGACGGACGCGGTCGACCCGATCGTCGAGGCGACCCGGCCCACGCCTGGTCATCCCCGGCCATACCAGTTCCCGACGTTCGAGCGGGCACGGCTGGCCAACGGCCTCGAGGTGCTGACCGTCCATCTGCCCGGCCGACCCCTGATCAGCGCCCAGCTCCTGCTCCGGAACGGCGCCGCCGACGAGCCCTCCGCCGAGGGCGGAGCCACCGTGCTGTCCGCCCGCGCGCTGACCGAGGGGACGGAGCGCTACGACGCGATCGCGCTGGTCGAGGCGACCGAGCGACTCGGCGCGTCGCTCCACGCCGACGCCAGCTGGGACGCCTACTCGGTCGGGGTCGAAGTCCCCGCGTCCCGTCTGGGTCCCGCCCTCGAGCTGCTGGGCGAGGTGGTCGCCCATCCGACGTTCCCGGATGCCGAGGTCGAACGGATCCGCGACGAGCGCCTCAACGACATCCTGCAGGCCAGGGCCGATGCCCGACGACGGGTCGAGGAGGCGTTCAACGCCACGATCTACCGGGAGGACTCCCCGTATCACCGACCGTCCGGTGGGACCCGCGAGACGGTCGAGCCGCTCGATCGCGCCGGTCTCGCTCGGGCCTGGACGCGGGGCGTCGATCCCGCCCGGATGACGATGATCGTGGCCGGCGACCTCGACGGGGTCGAACCGGTCCGGCTCGTCGAGCAGCTCATGGCCGATCGCCCGCGGGCCGATGGCGCGCAGACACCCGGTCCGATCAGGGCCGAGCCGTCGCCGGGCGGCCGGCGACTGCGGCTTGTCGACAAGCCCGGGGCACCCCAGACGGAGATCCGCGTCGGGCACGTCGGCGTGCCTCGCCGCATCCCCGACTTCCACGCCTTGTCGGTCCTCGGGGCCATCCTGGGCGGTCTGTTCAACTCCAGGCTCAACATGAAGCTGCGCGAGGAGAAGGGCTATACCTACGGAGCCCACGCCGGGTGGGACCTGCGTCGGGCGGCCGGCCCGTTCGCCGCCCGGGCGGCCGTCAACACGGAGGTCACGGCCGCGGCGCTGGGCGATCTCCTCGCTGAGCTCGAGCGGATCCGTTCGGAGCGGGTCACGCCGGCCGAGCTACGGGCGGCCCGCGACTACCTGATCGGTGTCTTCCCGCTCCGGTTCGAGACCCCTGGACCGATCGTCCAGGCCCTGTCCGGGATGATCGTCCACGATCTGCCCGACGACGAGCTGGCGACCTATCGCGACCGGATCGACGCGGTGAGCGTCGATGACGTCCTGGCTGCGGCCCGCGCGCACGTCGACGTCGAGGGGGCGGTCGCCGTGCTGGTCGGCGACGCGGCGATCATCGCCGCGAGCGTCGGGACCGTCGGATTCGGCCCGGCCGAGGTCATCCGCGACGACGAGGCCCCGACCGAGGGCTGATCGCCGGATCCACGCGCGAGCGCTGAAACCTTCCTGCCCGGTCATGTCTCGGGGGAGTTGAGCGGCACAGACCGCATGACGATGACCGAACGGAAGGGGCTGGATCCGTGGATGGCAAGAATTGGCTCAAGGTGGTCGGGGCGGGTGGCGTGGCCGTCCTGATGATCTCCGGCGTCGCGCTCGGCGCGGACGCGATCATGCACACGCCGGGGGCGCCTGCAGCGCCGATGATCCTGGCCGCCGACGAGAATGTCGCTCCGACCGAGACGCCGGAAGCGACCGGCGGGGACCAGCTCGCCGAGCCGACCGAGACCGCTGAGCCGACCGAGACCGCCGAGCCGACCAAGGCGCCGGAGCATGCGACCAAGCCAGCCACGGCGAATGCGCCGAAGAAGACCGAGCACCCGAAGACGACCGCGACCCGGACCCAGACCGGCCACGACGCGTCGAATGACGACAACGGCCACGATGACAACGGCGGATCCGGTGGCAACGGTGGCTCCGACGACAGCGGCGGCGACGACTGACCGACCGGCGGGTCCCTGACCTGACCATCGGACCCGCGACGAAGGGTTGGACCTCATGCATCATCGGACCGGCACGGGTCGGTCGCAAGGTCGGACCTGGAACGCCACTGGCGAGGGACGATCACGAACCAGACAGCAGCCGAGGAACGCCTCGACCGACCGCCCGCGGATGACGATGTCCGGCGGGCGGTCGAGGCTGTCCTGGCCGGGGATCGCGACGCCTTCCGGATCCTCGTCGAGCGGGAATCGGCTTCGGTCGTGCGGACCTGTCATCGCGTCCTGGGCGATCTCCACGAGGCCGAGGACGCCGCACAGGAGACCTTCGTGATCGCCTATCGCTCGCTGGCGGGCTGGCGCGGCGAGGGTTCGTTCGGTGCGTGGCTCGGCCGGATCGCCGTCCGCAACGCCGTCCGGCGGGCGAAGGCCCGTCGACCGGTGACACGGATGGACCCGACGGATCCTGATCGTGGCCTGGGGTCGGCCGCGGGCGGTGGGGCGGATCCGGCAGTCGTCGCCCTGCGCGCGGAACACGCCGACGAGTTGCGGCGCGCCGTCGGTCGGCTGGACGAGCCCTATCGCGAGACGGTCATGCTCCGGTTCTACGGGCAGCTCTCGCTGGCCGAGATCGCGACCGAGACCGACCGACCGATCGGCACCGTGAAGACCCATCTGTTCCGCGGGCTGGCTCGGCTCCGGGCGACGATGACCGCGGACGAGACCCGACGATGACCGGACCGTTCCACCCGAGCGAGCTGTCGGACGCGGACGGCGGCGGTCCGACGACCACCGAGCTGGCGGACGCGCTGACGGTCGCTCGGGATCTCGAGGCGAACCTCGCGGCAGGCGACGTCCACCCGTCGGCGACGTTCGTCGACCGGGTCATGGGCGCCGTCGCCCTCGAGCCGCTGCCGCAGCCGGCGATCGCGGCCGGGACCGCGCTGCGGGGCGGGCGGCTCGGCGCGATGGCGGCCGCCCTGGCCGATAGCTGGCGGGTGGCCTTCAGCGGCGGCCGGCCGTTCGCCGTGCGGGCCCAGGCGGCGGCCTTCGTCCTGATCGTCGTCGTGGCGATGGGCTCGCTCGGCGGGATCGCGGCGGTGGGTGCCGTGCGACTCCTCCAACCGGCGCCGAGCCAGGTGGCGTCGCCTCCGCCGAGCGTCCCCGTGGTGACCGCGCCCCAGCCCGACCGGAACCCCTCGATCGAGCCGTCCGACCGGACCGGCCCGACCGCGACACCGAAACCGACCGACAGCGAAGAGCCGGAGGCATCCGAAGAGCCGAGCGAGACCCCCGAGGCGACCGAGACGGACAAGTCGAGCGGCGACGGCCGCGGCACCCAGACACCGCGGCCGAACCGCACCCCGAGGCCGTCCGAGACCGACGACCACGGCGGCGGCGACGGCAGCGGGGGCGGCGGTCGTGGCGGTAGTGGTGGTGGCGGCGAGCCGACCGAGGATCCGGGATCATCGGGCGACCCGTAACCCCACCCGGGTCCCGAGGCGCTACGCTCCTGGGATGATCGTCGTCATCGGGTCGCCTCTCCATCGCCCTGGTTCGGTCGATCGGCCGTCGGGCGTCGCCGGGCTGGCAGCCGGCATCGCGGCCGCCGCGACGGCTGCCGGCGGGTCGGTCCAGCTCGTCGGTCGAGTGGGGGAGGATCCGGCCGGGGACGCGACGCTGCTGGCGCTGACCGACCTCGGGATCGGACACGTGGCGACCCTGCGCGACCCGGCCCGACCGACGCCCGTCGAACCGGCACCGATCACGGTCGATCCGTCGCCGTCCCCCGATGACGACCCGTTCAGCGACGTCGCCGACGCGCCCATGGACGACCGGACGTCGATGCGACCCGGGGACCTCGCGACCCTCGATCCCGACGACGTCGGTCTGGCGCTCCGGTACCTCGACGGGTTCCGCGTGATCGTCGTGGCGGAGCCGCTCTCGCGGTCCGGGCTCGACGTGGCCGCCGAGGCGGCGGCCTATGGCGGAGCGCGGCTCGTCGCGATCGTCGCCGAGGGCGATGCCGGCGAGCCGCTGCCGGAGGGCGCCATCGTGCTCGAGGCGCCGCCCGGCGACCCGGACGGCATCTTCGCGCGTACCGTCGGGTCGCTCGCGGTCGCGCTCGACCGGGGCGCGGATCCCGCGGCGGCACTCGCGACCGCGGTCGGGTCGGCGGGCTGGGAGCGCAGCGTGGACTGACGTCCCTCAGGCGGGGATCGGGCGGATCAGCTCGGGTCCATCGTTGCGGACGTTGTTGACGAGGTCGCTGACGGCCAGGATCTCGAGCGGATCGGCGGGTGCCGGACGGAGCAGGCCGTGGAGCTCGCCGACGTCGTCGAGCGTCGGATCGAGCCACAGCGCCCAGTCAGCCGGCTCGAGGATGACCGGCATCCGGTCGTGGAGCGGGGCGACGAGGGCGTTCGGGGTCGTGGTGACGATCGTGAACGTGCGACGGACCGCGTCGATCGCCGGGTCGCGCCAGCCGGACCACAGTCCCGCGAGGGCCATCGGAGCCCCGTCGACGCGCCGGATCAGGAACGGCCGCCGAGCCGATCCGTCGCGGCGCCACTCGTAGAACCCGTCGACCGGGACGAGGCAGCGACGGCGCCGGAAGCTGTCCCGGAAGGCGCCACTGGTCGCGACGGTCTCACCTCGGGCGTTGATCTGGCGCGAGGCGACCCGGGGGTCCTTGGCCCACGGCTGGATCAGACCCCACGCGTATGTGGTGATCGCGCGGCGATCGCCTCGCTCGACGACGACGGAGGCGGGGTCGGTCGGCGCCAGGTTGTAGTGCCCGCCCGGATCGTCGGTCAGCGGCTCGGCGCCGAACAGCTCGGCCAGTTCGGCGGTCGGTCGCTGCTGGGTGAATCGCCCGCACATGGCTCGATCGTAATCCTTGCTAGAGTCCACGCGATGGACCCACTCGTCCCGGATGGTCAGGCGGCGGCCGACCCCACCGCCCCGGGCCAGATCGTGCCCCGACCCGTCGCCGCTCCCAGCACCTCGGCCGGCCCGCGGGCCGTCGATCCGCGGACGTCCGGGCCGCTCGACCGCGACACCGCGCTGGCCTTCCTGTCGATCGGTGATCGGCTCCTGGCGGCCGGTGACATCGAGGCGGCCGGCGGGTACTACCAGCGCGTCGTCGGCTTCGACGACCGGGCCGTGACCGCGGCCGCGATGTTCGGGGTCGCCAACGTCCTCTACCGGCTCGACCGCGACGCGGACGCCCTGGCGACCTGGCGCGAGGTGGTCAAGCTCGGAGAGACGCCGAGCGCCTACCCGGCCTGGCGCCAGATCGCCGCGGCCCTGGTGCGGGACGGCGATCTCCGCGGGGCCGCGGCGGCCTATCGCGAGGCCGATCGTCGAGCCCCGGCCGAGGACAAGGCCGAGATCGCCTCGCGGCTCGGCTGGCTCGCCAAGGAGACCGGCGACACCCGCGGGGCGCGACGCTACTTCGCCCAGAGCCGGGGCACGTCGGGCCTCCCGATCCCGCTCACCTACCTGATCATCGGCCTGACCGTGATCGTCTCGCTCGTCGCGTCGACGCCGGATGGAGCCGACCTCTTCGAGGCGCTGGCGCTCAAGAACGGTGCCGTCGCCTCCGGCGAGTGGTGGCGTCTGCTGAGCGTCACCCTGGTCCATGCCGGGCTGCTCCACCTCCTGTTCAACATGTACGCGCTGTACCTCGTCGGGCCGATCGTCGAACAGATCTACGGCTGGAAGGTCTTCGGGCTGATGTACGTGCTGTGCGCCGCCGCGGGTTCGGCCGCCAGTCTGGTGTTCGGTGACCCGCACGTCCCGTCGGTCGGCGCGTCGGGGGCGATCTTCGGGCTGTTCGGCGTCGTCCTGGCGGCGACCCGGGTCCACAACCCGATCCTCGACCGGCGGGGACGAGCCCTGACCGGCCAGATCGGGATGCTGATCGTGATCAACCTGGTGATCGGCTTCGGGATCAACGGGACGGGCGGCGGGAACATCGACAACGCCGCGCACATCGGCGGCCTGCTCGCCGGGCTCTGGCTCGGGTTCATCCTCGTACCTGGCAACGTCCAGACCCTGCGCGGGCTGTGGCAGATGCCCGGTGGCGGTGGGTCCGCGGACCGGACCGCGGCCGCGGCCGTCGACCGGCGGCTGCTCTACCTCGTCCGGATCCTGGCGATCGCGGCGCTGGCCACCGTGATCATCGTGGCGGTGACGATCGGCACGGACCGAAGTCGCAGCGGCGGCCCGGGCTCCGTGACGGCCGCGACGACCGCGACCGTCGTTACTCCGGGCTCGGCCCGAGCCGACTAGAACGCGACCGGTTCGAGCGCGGCGCCGGCGCGGATGTCGTCAGGCGCCGGGCGGGAGGGGAGTCACGGGCAGGACCACGCTGAGGCGTGCCCCGTGTGGGGCGATGTTCTCGGCGTGCGCCTCCCCGCCGTGGGCCCGGGCGAGCTCGCGGACGATGGCCAGCCCCAGGCCGGTGCCGGACCCCGCCCGGCTCGGGTCCCCGCGATAGAACCGCTCGAAGGCCCGGTCGACGTCCCCCGGCGGGAAGCCCGGGCCGTCGTCGGTCACGCTCAGGACGATGCCCGGTCGGTCGTTCGGCCCGCTCGCCCCGACGGACCGCGCCGCGAGCCAGACGTGGCCGCCGCTTCGGACGGCCGCGAGCGCGTTCCCGACGAGGTTGGCCAGGATCCGCTCGATCGCCATCCGGTCCGCCGCGAACCGCAGGTCCGCTCCTTCGTCCGCCGGCAGCGCGCTCAGCTCGACGCCGGCCGCCGCCGCGGCAGGTCCGAACCGGGTCACCGTCTCGCCCAGCATCTCCGCGCCGTCGAGCGGCTCCGGTCGGATCCCGTCGGGCCCCTCGCGCAATCGCTCCATCGCCTCGAGCTCGGCGACGAGCCGCTCGAGGCGAGCCGCCTCCTCGCCGATCGCCCGGGCCGCGGTGGCTGCGTCGTCGCCGACCGCGGTCCCGTCGGCGAGCGCGGCCGAGAACCCGGCGATGACCGTCAGCGGCGTCCGCAGGTCGTGGCGCAGATCGGCCAGCATCCGCGCCTCCCGCGCCCTGGTCTCAGCCAGCTCGGCGGCCATCGCATTGAACCGACTCGTGAGCTCCCGGACCTCGGCCGGGCCCTCGACCGGGAGGGGGTCGAGATCCCCGGTCGGGAGGTCAGCGGTCGCCCGGGCCAGCCGCCGCAGCGGGCCCGTCACCGAACGACCGAGCACGAACGCGATCGGGATCCCCGCGGCCGCCACGACCACGACCACGATCAGCAGCGTCCGGACGAGGTCGCGCATGGCGTCGCCGGCCGACGTGTCGACCTCCGACAGGACGATCGCCCGGGTCGGGCCGGCCGCGTTCGGCCCGCGCAGCGTGGTGGCGGCATAGGCGTGGTCCCGACCATCCGCGAATCGCGCGGTGCCGGTCGTGACGGTGCCGCGGGTCGAGGCCGGGTCGATCGGGATGCGGTCGACCGGCGCACCGTCACCGGTGAGATCGACGACCCGACCGTCGCTGCCCAGCAGGTCCACCGAGACGCCGTCCGCGGCGACCTGCTGACGAAGATCGGCGAGCAGGCTGCGCAGGTCCCCGGTGAGCGCCGCGGCTCGCAGCTGGAAGACGAGCGGCTGGCTGGTCTGGCTGAGCGCGGCCTGCGCCGCGTCCTGGTGGAGTCCGCGCAAGGCGACGAACAGGGTCGCGCCGGTGGCGAGGACGGTCACCAGGGCGACCCCGACGAAGGCCAGGGCGATCCGGGTGCTCAGCCGGTCGGGCATGCCCGCGTTCAGCCCGGCGCCCGGTCGCCCACGGCGCCGCGGTCCGGGATCGGCTCGCGGACCGGTGGCAGGAGCCGATACCCGACGCCCCGAACCGTCTCGATCCGCGGTCCATCGTCGGCCAGCTTCCGACGCACCTCGGCGACGTGGACGTCGACCGTCCGCGTCTCACCGGGGAAGTCCGTCCCCCAGACATCCTCGAGGAGGGCGTCGCGGGTGAGCACGACCCCGGGGTCGCGGGCGAGCGCCATCAGCAGGTCGAACTCGCGGGCTCGGAGGTCGAGCTGGCGGTCGTCGACGGTCGCCTCGCGCCGGCGCGGGTCCATCCTCAGCGAGCCCACCTCGATCGGCCGGCCCGTGCGCGCGCTGCCGGAGGTCCGTCGGAGGATGGCCTTGACCCGCGCCACGAGCGCCCTCGGGTTGAACGGCTTGGTGACGTAGTCGTCCGCCCCGAGCTCGAGGCCGACGATCGAGTCGACGTCGTCATCCCGCGCGGTGAGCATCAGGATCGGGGTCTCGCCGCGGCGGCGCACCTCCCGGCAGACCTCGAGCCCGTCGACGCGCGGGAGCATCAGGTCGAGGATGATGAGGTCCGGCTCGTGGCGCCGGTGGAGTTCCAGACCGGTCTCGCCATCGCCCGCCGAGATGACCGCCCACCCTTCCTTCTCGAGGTAGAGCCGGAGCAGCTCGACGATGTTCCGCTCGTCGTCGATGACCAGGATCGTCTTCATCCAGCGGAGGATATCCCCCGGCATCGGGCCCGGTCGGCGGTGATGTAAGCGGGACGTAAGGCGAACCGGCGTCGTGGGGGCGCGCGACACGGCCCGCCTACCGACGCTCGGCACGATGACCTACGATCGGCCGATGTTCGCGACCCTTCACGGCGCCTATCCGGCGACGGATCCGGACGAGGTCGTCGATCGGGATGTCGAGTCGCTGGTCCGGCGAGTCCTCGACGACCAGCGGGACGCCGGCCTCGGCCTGCTGACCGATGGCGGTGTCCGGACCGACGACGCCGGGGCGACGATCCTCGCCCGGCTGGGCGGCTCGAGCCGGCCGGTCCGCGCCGCACCCTTGACGGTCGACTCATGGATCCGGACGGCGGACGCGGCTTCCGGCGTCCCCGTCAAGCAGTGCCTGCCCGGGCCGTACACCCTCGGGCGCCGGTTCGCACCGACGAAGACCCGGCGGCACGACCTCACGATGATCCTGGCCGACGCGCTCGCGGGCGAGCTCGCCGACCTGGCCGCCGCCGGCTGCCCGTTCATCCAGATCGACGAGGGGGCCGCCGTCTCGATCGGGGTCGACACCGACGAGCGGACACGCTTCGTCGAGGCGCAGGATCGGCTCCTCGCCGGACTCGAGCGGCGGGGCACGCCGGGCCGACCCCATCTGTCCCTGGCGATCGTCGGCGGGAGCGCCGATGCCGCCGAGCCGGAGACCATCTTCGCCCCCGAGTACGACAGCTACCTGTTCGACCTCATCGACGGACCGGACAACTGGCGCCTGATCACCCGTGCTCCGGCCGATCGGGGGATCGTCCTGGGCGTCGTCGACCGGACCTCGGCCGTCGACGGGCCGGAGCTGATCCTGTGGGCGGTCGGCTATGCGGCATCGAGCGGCGGGCGCGGGGAGTCCCGGGTCGGCATCGCCACGGCGGGCAGCCTGGCCGGGCTCTCCCGGGCGGACGCGAGACGGAAGATCGACCTCCTGGGCAGCGTCGTCAAGCTCATCGACCGTCGCCACGTCGAGCCGATCGCGGCGTCGCTCGATCCGCGGGCCGTCGACAGCCGGAGCGCGACGCTCGGGCGCTGGACGCCGCCGCCCGAGCGACGACCCGGCGGCTGAGGGTGGATCGGAGGGCTCCCCGCGGCAGCACGGCCCGTTGGCGGAGGTATCGTCGGGGCCGATGACGACCCGTGGGGTCGAGGTCGCCGAACGCGGGCTCGACCCCGGACGCCTCGTTCGGGTGGTCCGTGAGTGGCTCGTCGCAGCCCGGTTCGCGCTCGACGGGGATCGCACCGGGCTGGAGGCGATGGATCGTGGCGCCGACGTCTTCCGTGGCGAGGGCGCCCGGTTCGACCTCGCGGTCCTGGCCCGAGCTCGAGCGCTGCTCGCCCCGGACGACCCCGGGTCGGCCGCCGCAGCCGCCGAAGCTCGGTCGATCCTCACCGAACTGGGTGCCGTCACCCTGCTCCGTGGCCTGCCGCCGGACCCGGTCGCGTCCGACGACACACCCGCCGCCCCCGCCAGCCGCATCGGCGTCGCGGATCCGGCTTGATTCCGTCGCGCTCCGGTGCGACCATCGGTCCTCACCCTCGTCGGCGCCGCGCGCTCGGAGGGGCCGCCCATTTCCGTCTCCCTCGGCAGGCACCCAGCAGGAGGTCGACTGGTGACTGAGCAGGTCCGACTCACGGTGAACGGCGTCCCGAGGGACGTGGAGGTCGAACCCAGGCGGCTCCTCGTGCAGACGCTGCGCGAGGACCTCGGGTTGACCGGGACGCATGTCGGCTGCGATACGAGCCAATGCGGGGCATGCACCGTCCACCTCGACGGTCGAGCGGTCAAGTCGTGCACGGTCCTGGCGGTCCAGGCGGACGGTCACGTCGTCACGACGATCGAGGGGATGGCGCCCGAGGGCGGGCTCCACGCGATCCAGGCTGCCTTCTGGGCGAAGCACGGGCTGCAGTGCGGCTTCTGCACCCCCGGGATGATCATGTCGGCCGCCGATCTCCTCGAGAGCAACCCCGACCCGACCGACGACGAGATCCGCCACGCGATCGAGGGCAACATCTGCCGCTGCACGGGCTACCACAACATCGTGGCGGCGATCCGCGAGGCGGCCTCCACGCTGCGCGCCGGCACCGATGTGCCGACCGCCGCCAACGCCTGACAGGAGACCGTGCGATGACCACCGACGTCCTCGGTTCATCCGTCAAGCGGGTCGAGGACCCGCGCTTCATCACCGGCAAGGGCCGCTACCTCGACGACATCCAGATGACCGGGATGACCTACATGGCCATCCTCCGGAGCCCGTACGCCAACGCCAACATCCGGTCGATCGACACCTCGGCGGCCAAGGCGATGCCGGGCGTGATCCTGGTCCTGACCGGCGCCGACGTCCCGTACAACCCGCTCCCGATGGCCTGGCCCGCGGGCGGTTCCTCGGGCATCCAGAACAACATCAACATGCCCCGGGCGCTCGCGACCGACGACGTGAAGTGGACCGGCGAAGGCGTCGCGGCGGTCATCGCAGAAACGCCGGAGCAGGCGGCCGATGCGGTCGAGGCCGTCCACGTCGAGTGGGAGCCGCTGCCCGCGGTCGTCGACACCGAGAAGGCCACCCAGCCGGGCGCGCCGCAGCTCCACGAGAACGCGCCGAACAACATCGTGTTCGAGTGGACGGTCGGTGACAAGGCCGGGACCGACGCCGCCGTCGAGGCTGCCGAGGTGGTCGTCCGCCAGCGGATCGTCAACCAGCGGCTGATCCCGAACCCGATGGAGGTTCGCGGCGACATCGGGCTGTACAACCCCGGAACGGACGAGTACACGGTCTGGATGTCGAGCCAGACGCCGCACATCCAGCGGCTGCTGCTGACCGCATTCGTGACGGGGATCCCGGAGCACAAGGTCCGTTGCATCTCGCCGGACGTCGGCGGCGCCTTCGGCACGAAGATCTTCTGCTACGCCGACATGGCCCTGGTCATGCTCGCCTCGAAGCTGATCGGCGGACGCCCGGTCAAGTGGGTCGAGACCCGCCGAGAGAACTACCAGTCCACGATCCACGGTCGCGACCATGTGACCTATCTCGAGATCGCCGGCAAGCGCGACGGCGAGGTCACGGGTCTCCGGGTCAAGACGTATGCCAACCTCGGCGGGCGCCTGTCGACGATCGGACCCGGCATCCCGACGACGCTCTATGCCCGCGTCCTGTCGGGCTGCTACAAGATCCCCAACGTCTACTGCGAGGTGACCGGGGTCTACACGAACACGACCTTCGTGGACGCCTACCGCGGCGCCGGCCGGCCCGAGGCGACCTACGTCGTCGAGCGGGCGATGGACCTGTTCGCGGCGGAGATCGGGATGGACCGGGCCGCCGTCCGGCGCAAGAACTTCATCGCGCCGGATGCCTTCCCGTACGACAACCCGTCCGGGCTCGGCACGGCGGTCAACGGCGAGAAGATCTACATCGACTCGGGCAACTACGAGCCAGCCCTGGACAAGGCCCTCGCGACCGTCGGCTACGACGACCTCGACAAGGCCAAGGCCGAAGCCCGGACTCGCGGCAAATACCTCGGTCTCGGGCTGTCGACCTACATCGAGGTGTGCGGCGTCGCCCCGTCCAAGTGGATCGGCGCCGTCGGCGAGGGCTGGGGCGCCGCGATGTGGGAGTCGGCCAACCTCAAGGTCCACCTGACGGGCAAGGTCATCCTGACGATGGGTACCCAGCCGCAGGGGCAGGGTCACGAGACGACCTACTCGCAGATCATCGCATCGGAGCTCGGGCTGGCGATGGACGACATCATCGTCCAGCACTCGGATACCCTCGGCACCCCGTTCGGCTACGGCTCATACGGCAGCCGGACATCGTCGGTCGGCAGCACCGCCGCGATCAAGGCCGCCGGGAAGGTCCGCGAGAAGGCACGCCGATACGCGGCGCACATGCTCGAGGCGTCGGTCGACGACATCGAGGTCATCGGCGCCGAATACCGGGTGAAGGGCTCGCCCGAGAAGAAGAAGACGCTCCAGGAGATCGCCTTCGCGCTCGACCTCGGCTTCAGCCTCCCCGAGGGGATGGAGCCATATCTCGACGAGACCGCCTATCACGACACTCCGAACTGCACCTGGCCGTTCGGGACGCACATCGCGATCGTCGAGGTGGACGAGGACACCGGCAAGGTCGACCTGGTCCGGTATGTGGCGGTCGACGACGTCGGCAACAAGATCAACCCGATGATCGTCGACGGCCAGCTCCATGGCGGGATCGCCCAGGGCGCCGGCCAGGCGCTCTGGGAAGAGGCCATCTACGCCGACGACGGACAGCTCCTGTCGGGCTCGATGCTCGACTACGCGATGCCGCGGGCGTCGTGGATGCCGAACCTCGAGCTCGATGAGACCGTCACGCCATCGCCGGTCAATCCGATCGGGGTCAAGGGCGTCGGCGAGGCCGGCGCGATCGCCAGCACGGCGGCCGTGGCCAACGCCGTCATCGACGCGCTCAAGCCGTTCGGGGTCAAGCATCTCGATATGCCGTTCACCGCGCCGAAGGTCTGGCGCGCGATGCAGTCCCAGGAGGCCCGGTCGTGATCCCCGCCGCATTCGAGTACGACCGTCCATCGACCGTCGCCGAGGCGGTCGACATCCTCGCCCGCAACCCGGGCACGGCCAAGGTCCTGGCCGGGGGCCAGAGCCTGCTCGGGCTGATGCGGCTCCGGCTCGCCCGACCCGAACGGCTCGTCGACATCGGGGGGCTCGCCGAGCTCCGGGGGATCCGCGCGCTGCCCGACGGCGGGCTGGCGATCGGCGCCCTGGTGACCTACCGCGATGTCCTCGACTCGGCGCTCGCCACGTCGCGGGTCCCGCTCCTGGCGATGGCCATCGCCGATATCGGGGACGTCCAGGTCCGGAACCGTGGGACGGTCGCGGGCGGGATCGCCCATGCGGACCCCGCCTCGGACATGCCGGCCGTCGTCCTCGCCCTCGAGGCCACGATCGTCGCTCGATCGGGCGGCGGGGAGCGGGTCGTCCAGGCGACCTCGTTCTTCGAGGGCGCGTTCGTGACCGACCTGGCCGAGGACGAGCTCCTGACCGAGATCCGGATCCCCGCCCAGCCGGCCGGGGTCGGCATGGCGTATCGGCATCTCGAGCAGCTCGCGTCGGGATACTCGATCGCCGGCGTCGCGGCGGTCGTCGGCCGGACCGGCGGCTCGGTCACGACCGCCCGGATCGGCGTGACCGGGGTCGCGGACGCCGCCTACCGCGCGTCCGCGGTCGAGGCCGCCCTCATCGGCAGCAGCGGGGACGAAGCCGCGATCGCGGCGGCGGCCGCCCACGCCGCCGAGGGGGTGGCGGTCGGGTCGGACATCCACGCCGACGCGATCTACCGGGCCGAGATGGCCAGGGTCCACGTCCGACGGGCGATCGAGGCGGCGCTGAGCGCCGCCGGCTGACCTCGGCCACCGGGTGCGGCTCGAGCGGGTCGTCCCGGGGACGGGACCGCGGACCGACGTCCAGGGCGGGGTCCTCGTCCGGGATCTTGTCGTGGACGGGGACCGCTGGTCGAAGGGTCGGCGGCTGACCGCGGCCGACCTTGTCGCGCTCGGCGCGCCCGGCGTCCGGGTCGCCGGGGAGCCGCGGGCGCTCGCCGCGGCCGGGATCGCCGTCCTCGTCCCGGAGGGCGCGGACCTCCACGAGGACGACGCCGCCGTCCGCCTGGCCGCGGCGGTCGCAGGGCCCGGGCTGACGACGCGCGGCCCGGCCGAGAGCCGGGTGGACCTGATCGCCGCCACCGACGGGCTGCTCCACGTCCGTGGCGACCTGGTCGAGCGGATGGACCGGATCGACCCGGTCGAGGTGTTCACCCTGTTCGACGGGCAGGTGGTCCGGGCCGGCGACCTCGTGGCGAGCGTCAAGGTCGCGCCGCACGTCGTGCCGTCGGACGTCGTCGAGCGAGCCGAGCGCGTCGCGCTTCGCGCGGGCACGGGCGGGGTCGTCCGCGTCGCGTCGTTCGCCCGTCGGCGAGTCGCCGCGCTGGTCAAGGAGTCGGTCCACGCCCCCGCGCGCGAGCGGTTCGAGGCGAGCGTCCGGCTCAAGGTCGAGTCGCTCGGGTCCGAGCTCGTCGATGTCGTCTATGTCGCGGATTCGCCCGACCCGGTCACCGCTGCGCTCGGGCCGCTCGTCCACGGTCGAGGCCAGAAGCGGGTCGATCTCGTCCTGACCGCCGGATCGGCCAGCACCGATCCCGAGGACCCGTTCTACATCGCGATCGAGCGCCTCGGCGGTCGCGTCGTCCGCCACGGCGTCCCGGCTCACCCTGGGTCGATGCTCTGGCTGGCGCGGATCGGCCGGACGGACCTGCTGGGCCTGCCGTCGTGCGGGGCGTACTCGAAGGCGACCGCGGCCGACCTCCTGCTGCCGCGCCTGCTCTCGGGCGAGCCCGCCACGCCGGCGACGGTCGCCCGCCTGGGCGTCGGCGGGATCCTCACCCGGTCGATGCGGTTCCGCTTCCCGGCCTACGCGCGCGACCTCGACGCACCGGACGGGTAGACTCCGCTGCATGTCCGATCCTGCCTCCCCGCCCGCTGCGACCGCCGACGATCGTCCCGAGGGGACTCGCTCGGTCGACGGGATCGTCGCGGCGTTCCGCAGCGGCGACTACATCTGCGATCGCTCGCTCGCGACCGCGGTCTTTCTGGCGCTCGAGCTCGGGCGTCCGCTCCTCCTCGAGGGCGAGGCCGGCGTCGGCAAGACCGAGCTCGCCAAGGTCCTGGCGACGACGCTCGACACGCGCCTGATCCGCCTCCAGTGCTACGAGGGCCTGGACGTCAACTCCGCGGTCTACGAGTGGAACTACCCCCGCCAGATGCTCGAGATCCGCCTCCTCGAGGCCGCCGGCCGGGTGGATCGGGCGACCGCCCACGACATCTTCGGACCGGAGTTCCTGATCAAGCGGCCGCTCCTCCAGGCGCTCGAATCGACCGACGGCCACGCCCCGGTCCTGCTGATCGACGAGATCGACCGGGCCGACGAGGAGTTCGAGGCGTACCTGCTCGAGATCCTGTCCGATTTCCAGGTCACGGTGCCCGAGATCGGGACCGTGCGCGCCGAGCGGACGCCCCGGGTCGTGCTGACCTCGAACCGGACCCGCGAGGTCCACGACGCGCTCAAGCGGCGCTGCCTCTATCACTGGATCGACTACCCGACCTTCCAGCGCGAGCTCGAGATCGTCCTGACCCGGGTGCCCGAGGCGCCCGATCGGCTCGCCCGCCAGATCGTCGGCTTCGTCCACCGGCTGCGCGAGGCCGACCTGACCAAGGTCCCCGGCGTCGCCGAGACGATCGACTGGGCATCGGCCCTGCTCGCCCTCGGCGCGGCCGAGCTCCAGCCGGCGATGATCGACGAGTCGCTGGGGGTCGTGCTCAAGTACGAAGAGGACGTGCGGCACATCCGGGGCGAGGCCGGTCGGCGGATGCTCGACGAGGTCGTCGCCGGCGGCTGAGCCGGGGACACGCGGGTATGGCTCCGACACCCGATCCGGAGCGGATCTTGCCACCGCTGCCGGGTGGCCGGACCGCCCTTCTCGTCGACGGCGAGCGGTTCACGGGAAGCTCGGTCCGCTTCGCCCGTGCGCTTCGCGTGGCGGGGCTGACCACCGATCTCGGCGCGGCCATCGACTTCGCCCGGGCACTCGGGCTGGTCGAGATCGGCGATCGCGAGCAGGTCCGCTCGGCCGGTGCCGCGCTGTTCGTCCGGCGGCGGGACGATCTCGAGGTCTACGACGAGGTCTTCGCCCGCTTCTGGCGGGCGCATGGCCAGCGCCTGGCGGAGGGCGGGCCGGGGATCGATCAGGCCCCGGTCGACGTCGTCGAGGCCGAGGAGGACGAGGAAGCGGCCGGCGGCGTCGAGGCGGAATCGGGAACCGACCGCCAGATGGTCGACGCGGACCAGGAGGGGCTGGCGATCCCGGGCGAGGACACCGATACCGAGGACACCGACGAGGAGATCGAGGGGCTGGTCATCAGCGAGCAGGCCTACAGCGCGGGCGCCGTCGACCGCCACCGTCAGTTCGACCGGATGACGGCGGCCGAGCTTCGCGACGCCGAGCGGCTGATCGACCTGCTCATCCCGAACCTCGAGCGACGTCGGACCCGGCGGAGCGAGCTCCACCGCCACGGCCGGATCGTCGCCCCGCGGGTGATGTTCCGGCGCAGCCTGGCGACCGGCGGCGACGTCCTCGACTGGGTCTGGCGCCGGCCCGTCCGCCGGCCGCGTGGCCTCGTCGTCATCTGCGACATCTCGGGATCGATGGAACGTCACGCCCGTGTCCTCCTCCGGTTCAGCCAGGCCCTCGCGGCGTCGACCGTGCGGACCGAGGCGTTCGTGTTCGGGACCAAGTTGACCCGGGTCACCCGGCTGCTCCGCGACCGCGATCGCGACCGGGGGCTCGACCGGGTCGCCGACACCGTGACCGACTGGTCGGGCGGGACGCGGATCGGCGAGTCGTTCCGCGAGTTCAACCAGGAGTGGGCCCGGCGCGTGCTCCGGAGCAGCGCGGTCGTGGTGGTGGTGTCCGACGGCTGGGATCGTGGCGACCCGGGCTTGGTCGCCCGCGAGACCGCCCGGCTCCAGCGCAGCTGCCACCGGCTGATCTGGCTGAACCCGCTCGCCTCGACCCCGGGCTATCAGCCGCTGGCAGGCGGGATGTCGGCGGCCATGCCGTTCATCGACGATTTCGTCCCGGCCGGCACGCTCGCCAGCCTCGAGCGCCTCGGCGTGCTCCTGTCCGACGCACCCACCCGGCGTGAGGCCGCTCGCCGGGCACGGGGGTTCGGCGGCGAAGGGGCTCGCTCCGCGGCGCACGCGCCCCGGATCGAGAGCACGCGACCCGAGGTCTACCAGGTCACCGCCGTCCCGCCGGTCGACGACGGGTCGGGGGGTACGACGGCGCGACCGCTCGGTCCGGCGTAGGCTGTCGCGATGGACCGTCGACGATGAGGGAGCTGCTCCTGACGCTGGAGGCCTGGCGGAGCGAGGGCGTCGACGTCGGCCGGGCCGTCGTCGTCCGCACCTTCGGCTCGGCGCCGCGACCCGAGGGGGCCGTCCTGCTCGCCGCGACCGACGGGCGGATCGCCGGCTCGGTCAGCGGCGGCTGCGTCGAGGGTGCCGCATACGAGGAGATCGAGCGGGCCCGCCACGATCGGGTCAGCCGGGTCATCCGCTATGGGATCAGCGACGAGCAGGCCTGGGACGTCGGGCTGGCCTGCGGCGGGACGATCGACGTCCTCATCGAGCCGACGGTCCGGGCCGAGATCGTCGGAGCCGGCGAGGATGCCAGTCGTGGGCGTGCGATCGTGACCCCACTTCCGGCCGACGCGCCCGGTCCCGAGTTCGGGCCGCATGAGCCGGGGGCAGGGGAGCCGATGGCGGCCGTCCTCGCGGTCGGTGACGATGGGCGGCTCGATGGCTCGTTGGGCGATCCGGCCGCCGATGCCGAGCTCATCCGGGCAGGCCTCGAGGCACTCGCCAGCGGCACGTCGCGGACGGTCGAGCTGACCGGTCGATCGTTCTTCGTCGAGGCGTTCCCGGTCCGTCCGCGGCTCGTCGTGGTCGGGGCCGTCCAGGTCGCGATCCCGCTCGTCGCGCTCGCCCGCGAGCTCGGCTACGAGACCGTCGTGATCGACGGGCGGGCGGCGTTCGCCACACCCGAGCGCTTCCCCCACGCCGACCGGCTCGTCGTCGGCTGGCCAGACGAGGTGGCCGACGAGATCGGGCTCGGGCCGTCCGACGCGGTCGCCGTCCTGACCCACGACGTGAAGTTCGACGAGCCGGCCATCGTCGAGGCCCTGCGCCGCGGCTGCCGCTATGTCGGAGCGGTCGGTTCGCGCAAGACCCAGGCGGATCGGCGCGAACGGCTGCTGGCCGCCGGGGTGACTCACGATCAGCTGGCCCGCCTGCGCGGGCCGATCGGACTGGACCTCGGCGGACGCGCACCGGCCGAGACGGCGCTGGCGATCATGGCCGAGATCGTCGCCGACCGGCACGGCGGTTCCGGCCGGCCGATGCTCGAGCTCGCCGCCGCCCGGGCGTGACCTCGAGGACGGCGATCGACCGGACAGGGGAGGGGCCCGAGATGGATCGAACCGCACCGACGACCAGCGGATCACCGGCCGAGACCGAGGCGGGCACGCCGGATCTTCTTCGGCACGCGGCCGAGGTGGCGATCGCCTACCGGTCGTCGATCCCCGGTCGACGGGTCGGACCGGCGCGGGGCGTGACGGCCGACGACCTCCGGGCGATGGTCGGCCATCCGCTGCCGGAAGCCGGCGAGGAACCGCGCGCCGTGATCGACGGGTTGGTCGCGGCGATCGAGCCGGGTCTCGTGACGCTCGGTTCGCCCCGTTACTTCGGGTTCGTCATCGGTGGCTCCGTACCGGCCGCACTGGCCGCCGACTGGCTCACCTCGACCTGGGATCAGAACGCCAACCTCTATCTCGCGAGTCCGGCGGCGGCGGTCGTCGAAGAGGTCGTCGGCGGCTGGCTGACCGATCTGCTCGGGCTCCCCGCGGGCTGCTCGGTCGGGTTCACGACCGGCACGACGATGGCTCACTTCACGGGACTCGCGGCGGCGCGACATCGCGTGCTTCGGACGGTCGGCTGGGACGTCGAGGAGGACGGCCTGAGCGGGGCGCCGCCGATCCAGGTCATCGTCGGGGCGGATGTCCACTCGTCGCTCGTCAAGGCGCTCCGGATGGTCGGGTTCGGGCGTGGGCGAGCGATCCGGATCCCCACCGACGAGGAGGGTCGGATGCGACCGTCCGAGCTCCAGCGTGTCCTCGCGGAGCTCGCCCCGGGTCCGACGATCGTGTGCGCGCAGGCCGGCGAAGTGAATACCGGGGCCTTCGACCCGCTCGACAAGGTCGCGGATGCGGTCGCGACCCGACCCGGAGCCTGGCTCCACGTCGACGGGGCGTTCGGATTGTGGGCTGCCGCGGCTCCGGGCATGCGATCACGTCTCGACGGGCACGACCGGGCGGACTCGTGGACGACCGACGCGCACAAATGGCTCAACGTCCCGTACGACTCAGGGCTGGTCTTCGTCCGCGACGCCGCCGCTCATCGTGCCGCGATGGGGATCACGGCGGCCTACCTCCCGGCGGCCGAGGGAGCCGAGCGCGACCCGATCGACTACGTGCCCGAGATGAGCCGACGCGCCCGCGCCTTCGGGGTCTATGCCGCACTCCGGTCGCTGGGACGTGCGGGCGTGGCAGAGATGGTCGAGCGGACCTGCGCCGTCGCCCGGCGGATGGCCGACGGGCTGGCCGCCGAGCCGGGGGTCGACGTGCTCAACGAGGTCGTCCTCAACCAGGTCCTCGTCCGGTTCGACGGCGATGACGCGCTGACCCGGGACGTGGTCGCCCGCGTCCAGGACGACGGCACCGCCTGGCTCGGCGGGACCGTCTTCCACGGGCGGGCGGCGATGCGCATCTCGGTCTCGAACTGGGCCACGACCGAGGCCGACGGCGATCGATCGGTCGCCGCCATCGTGCGCTGCCTGGCCGATGCGCGGCGAGCCCGTGACGGATCCGGTTAGTCGCCGCTACGAGGCGATCGTCCTGGCGGCCGGGGCCGGCGCCAGGTTCGGCGGGGGGAAGGTCGTCGCCCAGCTCGACGGTCGGCCGATCCTCGAGCACGTCCTCGGCGCGGTTCGGACCGCGGGCATCGTCCGGACCGTCGTCGTCCTCGGACGCGACGCGGACCTGGTCGAGGCCGCTGTCGCCTGGGACGGCGAACACCGGACGATCAACCCGAGCCCCGAGGCCGGGCTGTCGAGCTCGCTCCGGGCCGGGCTGACGGCGCTCGAACGGCTCGAGGCGGCGGAGGTCCTCGACCAGGACGCCGGCGCCGCAGCCGCCGGCGTGTTCGTCGTCCTCGGCGACCAGCCGATGGTCGACCCGGCTGTCATCCGGGCCCTGGCGCAGGCAGAGGTCCGCGACGGGATCGGCTTCGTCGTCCCGCGCTACCTCGCGGACGATTCGACGAACCCGGTGCTCGTCCTGGCGGCGGGGCGACCGTGGATCGCCGCAACGACCGGCGACCGCGGCCTCGGGCCGATCATCGCGGCGCACCCGGAGCTGGTCGCGGAGGTCGCGCTCGGTGGTGGCAACCCGGACATCGACACCCGGGCCGACCTGGCCGAGCTCGCCTGGGCGGATCGCGTCCGGCGCGACCGGCTCCAGGTCGATCGGTTCCGCGAGGTACCGGACGGGGAGGACTTCTACCGACCGGTGACCGGCCTGTTCCGGGCCGACCCACGCCGGACCGACGAGCCGATCCTCGACGCGCTGCTGGCGCTCGCGCGGCCCGACGACACCTGGCTCGACATCGGGGCCGGCGCCGGTCGCTACGCTCTGCCGCTGGCCCTCCACGTGCGCGAGGTGGTAGCCGTCGAGCCGTCCGACGGGATGCGTGCCGCGCTCGAGGAGCTGGCCACCGAGCACGGGATCGCCAACGTCCGCTCCGTCGCCGACCGCTGGCCGGCCATGGTCGCGGGTCCCGCCGCCGGGATCCACGCCGACGCGGCGCTGATCGCCCATCTCGGCTACGACATCGAGGCGATCGGGCCGTTCCTCGATGCCATGGAGGCCGCCGCGGGCCGGCTCTGCGTCGCGATCCTGATGGAGCGCCAGCCATCGTCGATCGCGGATCCGTTCTGGCCGCCGATCCACGGCGAGGAGCGGGTCGCCCTGCCCGCGTTGCCCGAGTTCCTGGAGCTGTTGCGGGTCCGCGGGAGCGAGCCGACCGTCCGGCTGTTCCCCCGTCCGCCGCGGACCGCCGACTCGTTCGAGGAGCTCCACGGGTTCGTCCGGCGGCACCTCTGGCTGGTCCCCGGCGGCGCCAAGGACCGCCGACTGGAAGCCCTCGTCCGGCAGGTGGCCGAACGGCCCGACGGGCGCTGGGCGCTGCCCCAGCCGAGCGTGGACGTCGGCCTCGTCAGCTGGTCGCCCGGCCGGCCGTCCTGAGTGTCGAGATCCGGCCGGTCCGCGCCCACGTATTCGTTGACGCGTCCATCACACATGCCTATCCTCGGGATACGACATCCAACGTAGCGCCCGGGTTCCCACCGAGTCGCGATCTCGGTCCGCTCCGGGTTCCCGTCTCGAGTCGTCGACCACCAGCCTGTGCGCCGCCCCCGCGGCGAGGTTCGAGCGTCCGTCCGTCGGACGCGAAGGAGGACGGATGATCCCGGGTCAGTTCGACTACGTTCGACCGGCGAGCATGCACGACGCGCTGAGGATCCTGGCGGAGCGCGAAGGTGAGGCGAAGGTCCTGTCCGGGGGGTACAGCCTGCTTCCGCTGCTCAAGCTCCGACTGGCTCAGCCGGGGCTGCTGGTGGACATCCGCGACGTCGACGGGCTCGACTCGATCGTCGAGGCCGACGACGAGCTGCGCATCGGCGGCCGGGCCACCCATCGGCAGATCCTCGAGGATCCGACCGTCCGGGCGGGCTATCCGCTCCTGACCGACGCGGCGAGCGGGATCGGGGACCCGCAGGTCCGCAACTGGGGGACGATCGGCGGATCGTGCGCCCACGCCGATCCGTCGGCCGACTGGCCGGCCGTCCTCCTCGCCACCCGGGCGAGCGTCGTCTGCCGGAGCAGCACGGGCGAGCGGGTCGTTGCCGCCAAGGACTTCTTCGTCGACACGTTCCAGACCGCGCTCGAGCCGACCGAGCTGCTGACCGAGGTGCGGATCCCGCGCTGGCCGAAGGGTGCCGGCGGCGCCTACGCCAAGTTGGAGCGACGCGCGGGCGACTTCTCGACGGTCGGCTGCGCAGCGATGGTCGTGATCGGTCCCGACGGAAGGATCGCCGACGCGGGGATCGGCCTGACGGCGGTCGCCGAGACGCCGTTCGCGTCGGCCACCGCGGTCGCGGCGCTGATCGGCGCCGAGCCGACCGAGGCGACCTTCCGCGCGGCCGGGGCGGCCGCCGCGGTCGAGTCGCGGCCGGCCAAGGACGGCCACGGCCCGGTCGACTACAAGCGAGCGATGACCGAGGAGATGACGGTCCGAGCACTGCGCACCGCCGTCGGGCGTGCGGTCGGGCAGCGATAGGAGCGCGTGATGACCACCCAGAAGGTCCAGCTCACCGTCAACGGCGCAGCCCGCGAGGCCGAGGTCGAGCCGCGGCTCCTCCTCGTCCACCTGCTCCGCGAGGACTTCGGCCTGACCGGCACGCACATCGGCTGCGACACGAGCAACTGCGGTGCCTGCACCGTCCTGATCGACGGCGAGAGCGCCAAGTCGTGCACGATGCTGGCGGTCAGCGCCGACGGCCGCGAGATCAAGACCATCGAGGGGATGGCCGACGGCGCCACCCTCCATCCGCTCCAGCAGGCGTTCTGGGACCAGCACGGCCTCCAGTGCGGTTTCTGCACCCCGGGGATGATCATGCAGGCGTCCTGGCTGCTGACCGAGAACCCGACGCCGACCGAGCACGAGATCCGCGAGGGGATCAGCGGCAACCTGTGCCGCTGTACCGGCTACGTGAACATCGTGAAAGCGATCCAGCAGGCGGCCGCCGAGATGGCCGCCGCCGCCGAGACCCAGACCGGTTCGCCGGTCGCGGCCGGTTGAGCGGGGAGTGACGAGATGACGACCGAGGCGCTCCAGACCACTCCCGAAGTCGGCGGGATGGGCCACTCCGTCAAGCGCAAGGAGGATCCGCGGTTCATCCGCGGTCAGGGCGAGTACATCGACGACGTCAACCTGCCCGGCCAGCTGTGGCTCGACATCGTCCGCAGCCCGTACGCCCACGCCACGATCAAGAGCATCGACGCGACCGAGGCCTTGAAGGTCCCGGGCGTCGCCGCCGTGGTCACCGGCAAGGACCTTGAAGGGTACAAGCTCCACTGGATGCCGACGCTGGCCGGCGACATGCAGATGGTGCTCCCGGTGGACACCGTCATGTACCAGTCACAGGAGGTCGCGGCGGTCATCGCGACGTCCCGCTACGCCGCCGCGGATGGTGTCGCGGCCGTCGTGGTCGATTACGAGCCGCTCCCGGTCATCGTCGACCCGTTCAAGGCGCTCGAGGCGGACGCGTTCGTCCTCCGGCCGGACCGCGGCCCCGACAAGGCCAACAACCACATCTGGCACTGGGAGTCCGGGGACCGGGCGGCCACCGACGCCGATCTGGCGGCGGCCGACGTCCACATCGAGCAGGACATCTACATCCCGCGGATCCACGTCGCGTCGATCGAGACCTGCGGCTGCGTCGCCGACTGGAATCCGGTCCGCCAGCAGCTCACCCTGCACATGACGTCGCAGGCACCCCACGCCATCCGGACCGTCCTCGCGCTTGTCGCCGCTGGTGCGGGATTGCCGATCAGCGAGCAGAACATCCGGGTCAAGACCCACGACATCGGCGGTGGGTTCGGCGGCAAGGTGCCGGTCTATCCGGGCTACGTCCTCGCCGTCGCCGCCTCATTCCTCATCGGCAAGCCGGTCAAGTGGATCGAGGACCGCTCGGAGAACCTCCAGGCGGATTCGTTCGCCCGCGACTACCACATCCATGCCGAGATCGGCGCGACCAAGGACGGTCGGATCACCTCGCTCAAGGCCAAGACGATCGCGGACCACGGCTACTCGGACGCGGCCGCCGATCCATCGAAGTACCCGGCCGGCCTGTTCAACGTCATCACCGGCTCGTACGACTTCCCGAACGCCTTCGTCGAGGTCGACGGGGTCTACACCAACAAGCCGCCGGGAGGGGTCGCCTACCGCTGCTCGTTCCGGGTGACCGAAGCGGTCCACGCGGTCGAGCGGATGGTCGACATCCTGGCCCACCAGATCGGCAAGGACCCCGCCCAGCTCCGGATGGAGAACTTCATCCAGCCCGAGCAGTTCCCGTACAAGACCCCCACCGGCTGGTCGTACGACTCGGGGAACTACCCGGCGGCGCTCCAGAAGGCGATGGACATGATCGACTACGCGGGGCTGCGCAAGGAACAGGCGGAGAAGCGGGCCCGCGGTGAGCTGATGGGCATCGGCATCAGCAGCTTCACCGAGATCGTCGGAGCCGGCCCGTCGCAC
Organism: uncultured Chloroflexia bacterium; assembly: GCA_963744115.1. GTDB lineage: Bacteria > Chloroflexota > Limnocylindria > Limnocylindrales > CSP1-4 > Chersky-267. Next base: position 1,295,698 of record CAVUSI010000003.1, read on the forward strand.
GACTTCGACATCCTGGGTCTCAAGATGTTCGACTCGTGTGAGATCCGGGTCCATCCGACCGGCAAGGTCCTGGCCCGCATCGGCGTCCAGACCCAGGGCCAGGGCCACGAGACGACCTTCGCCCAGATCATCGCCGAGGAGCTCGGCTTCCCGGTCGCGGACATCAAGATCGAGTACGGCGACACCGACACGGCGCCGTACGGCCTGGGCACGTATGCCTCGCGCTCGACGCCGGTGGCGGGTGCCGCGACGGCGATGGCCTCGCGCAAGATCAAGGACAAGGCCCGCAAGCTGGCCGCCCACCTGCTCGAGGCCAGCGAGGACGACCTCGAGTGGACCAACGGCAAGTTCTCGGTCAAGGGCTCGCCCGAGCAGTCGAAGACGATCCAGGAGATCGCCTTCGCGGCCTACACCAACCACCCGCAGGGGATGGAGGCCGGTCTCGAGGCGGTCGACTATTACGACCCACCGAACCTGACCTTCCCGTTCGGCAGCTACATCTGCGTCGTCGACATCGACAAGGGCACCGGCCAGGTCACCGTCCGCCGTTTCGTGGCGGTGGACGACTGCGGCAACATCATCAACCCGATGATCGTCGACGGGCAGATCCACGGCGGGTTGACGATGGGCTTCGCCCCATCGTTGTACGAGGAGATCACCTACGACGAGCTCGGCAACAACCTGGCCGGCACGTTCATGGACTACCTCCTCCCGACCGCCGTCGAGACGCCAGCCTGGGAGACCGGGAAGACGGTCACCCCCTCGCCGCATCATCCGATCGGGGCCAAGGGCGTCGGTGAGTCGGCCACCGTCGGCGCGCCGCCGGCCATCGCCAACGCCGTCGTCGATGCACTCTGGCACCTCGGTGTCCGCAACGTCGACATCCCGATGACCCCGCAGAAGATCTGGGCGATCCTCCGCGAGAAGGGAGTCACGGCGTAGCCGCATCCGAACAGGCGGGGTCGTCGCGATGACCCCGCCGGTGTCGCTCCTGGAGCGGGCGGTCGAGCTCGATCGCAGCGGGCAGCCGTACGCCATGGCGACGGTCGTCGCCGTCCGGCGGCCCACCTCGGCCCGGCCCGGCGCGCGCGGGCTGATCCATCCCGACGGTTCGATCGAGGGGTTCGTCGGAGGCAGCTGCGCTCGTCCGCTCGTGGTCCGCGAGGGCCTTCGGGCGCTGGCCGACGGGCAGCCTCGGCTGCTCCGGATCAGCAAGGAGCTTCCGTCCGAGAGCCGCCGCGGGGACGGCATCGTCGACGAGGTCATGACCTGCCACTCGGGTGGCACGCTGGAGATCTACGTGGAACCCCATCTACCGGCCCCGGCCCTGTGGATCGCCGGGACGACACCCATCGCAGCGGCGCTGGCCGAGCTCGGCGCAGGGATGGGCTTCGACGTCACGATGATCGATCCGTTCGCCGATGCCGGCCTCCTGCCGGATGGCGCCCGGGTCGTCGCCGGCGACGATCTCGGTGCCCTCGACTGGCCGACGGTCGGACCGTACGTGGTCGTCGCCAGCCAGGGGACCTGGGACGAGGAGGCGCTGGTCTCTGCGCTCCGCCTCGACGTCGCCTATGTCGGCCTCGTCGCCAGCCCGACCCGGGCCGCGGCGGTCCGGACCTGGCTGCTCGACGAAGGGGTCGAACCCGACCGGGTGTTCGCCATGCGTGCGCCGGCAGGGATCGACCTCGGGGCCGAGACGGCCGCCGAGGTCGCCGTCTCGATCCTGGCCGAGCTCGTGTCGGTCCGGCGCGGCCGCGCGGCGTTCGTGGCTGCACCCGGGCCCGCCACGCTCGCCGGTCCCACCGCCGTCGAACCGACGCTGACCCTCGGCCCCAGCGACGACATCGTCCTGCTCGACCCGGTCTGCGGGATGACCGTCGACCGGGCCACCGTCCGTCACCTCGCCGAGCACGGCGGGGTCGTCTATGCGTTCTGCTCGATCGCCTGCCGGTCGAGCTTCGTCCGGGAGCCGACGGCCTACGTCGGAGCCGGGGCCAAGACCGGCGGCTGATCCCGTCGCTGACCGGAGGATCGATGCACTTCGAAGGCACCGTCGACATCGCCGCGCCCCGTGACAAGGTCTGGTCGTTCGTGATCGACCCGACCCAGGTCGGCCAATGCGGCCCGGGGGTGGAGTCGGTCGAGGCGATCGACGACACCCATTTCAAGGCCAAGGCGAAGGTCGGGATCGGGTTCATCAGCGCGCGTTTCGTGTCGGACGGCGAGATGATCATCATCACGGCCCCCGAGCACGCCGAGGTGAAGGTCCACGGTCAAGCCCCGGGAAGCGCCGCCGACGCCGTCGCCACGATCAAGCTGTCGCCGGGTGCCGACGAAGCATCGACCCGGATGGACTGGGCCGCCGACGTGAACATCTCGGGGACGCTGGCGAGCGTCGGTGCCCGGCTGATCGAAGGCACCGCCAACAAGCTGATCGCCCAGACATTCGTGTGCATGAAGACCAAGCTCGAGGCACCCTGACCGCACGGCCGGTCGGCCCTGGCCTCTCGCACGTCAGCTGGCTTGCCAACCCGCGCCGTGTCAGGCGCTGAGGGACGATCCGTCGGTCGTTTCGTCCGGCATGATGGTCGCGTGCAGATCGTGAGCCGGGTCGTCGGACCCATCGCCACCAACGTCCACATCGTGGCCGACGAACGGAGCCGCGAGGCGATCGCGGTCGATACGGCCATCCCGTCGCTCGACTGGATCGCCGAGGAGCTGGCGGCCAGGGGCTGGACGCTCAAGCTGATCGTCTCGACCCACGGTCACTGGGACCACATCGGCGACAACGCGGCGGTGGCCAGACACACGGGCGCGGAGATCGCCGTCCACGCCGCAGACCGGGACCGACTCGTCCACCCGGTACCCTTGAACGCGCCGTTCGATATCCCGCCGTCGGTCCCGGCGGTGGAGCTCGCCGAGGGCGGGGTCATCCGTTTCGGCAGCGTGCGGCTCGAGGTCCTCCACACGCCGGGCCACACCGAGGGCTCGGTCTGCCTGCTGCTGCCGGACGAGGCGACGCTCCTGAGCGGCGACACCCTGTTCGCCGGGGGCTGGGGTCGGGTCGACCTGCCGGGCGGGTCGGCCGAGGCGATGGCGGCCTCGATCGAGCGACTGGCCGGCCTCGGCGACGATATCGGCGTCCTGCCCGGCCACGGCGCGACGACCACCATCCGCCGCGAGCGGCCGTGGATGGACCTGGTCGTCGGACAGGGACGGTTGCTCGTCTGACCGGACTGACCACGGATGCAAGGTTCGCCGGCCCCCGGACGTACTAGGGGCGTGATGGATCGGGATCTCCGCATCAAGTCCGTCGACCGGGCCTACCGCGACCACGCGGATGATGTCTACCGGGTGGCCTACGCCATCCTGCGCGACCCGGATGGGGCGGTCGACGCGACCCAGGACACCTTCGCCCGGGCGTTCGAGCGCTGGGACCAGTACGACGCCAACCGCCCCGTGCGGGCGTGGCTCCACGGCATCGTCACCCATGTCGCGCTCGACGCCCTCCGCCGCCGCCGCGTCCGCCAGCTGGCGGCGCCGGCCCTTGGCCGGATCGACGCCGCACGGACCGACGGTCCGGGAGGGGGCGGCGACCCATCGCTCGAGGTCGTCCGCCGCCAGGTCGTCGACGAGGGTCTGGCCGGTCTGAAGCCCGCTGCCCGGGCCGCCATCGTCCTGCGCCACTACTACGGCTACGACTATGCCGAGATCGCCGTCTTCCTGCGGACGAGCCCGGGCAACGTCGGCTCGATCCTGTCGCGAGCGCACGCGACCCTCCGGGAGCGCCTCGCCGCGATCCCCGCTGCCGACGCACCGGCCACCCCGCCCGCCACCGCACGTGAGGTGCTCCGATGACCAACGAGGTCGATCCGATCGACGAGGCCACACTGGGGCGACTCGTCCGCGACGTCGCCGACGACTGGAACCTGCCACCGCGGCGGTTGGACGCAGCGACGTGGCGGGACCGCGTCGCACCCAGCGACCACTCCCGCACGGGTCGCAGCCGGGGCCGGCTCGGTCGATGGGTCGGTGCCGGTGCGCTGGCGGTCGCCCTGACCGTCGGGCTGTCGCTCGTCGCCGTCTGGGTCTCGGCGCCGGATGGGCGGACCGGGATCGCCGCCGCCTCGCCGCGGTCGTCGTCGGCGAGCGCGAGCGCGACCTCGACCTCGGGACCGAGTGCGACCGCGTTCCCGAAGGTCCTGCTGAACGGCGATCTGCCGCGGCCGTCGAGTGTCCTGCTCCGGGTCGGCAGCGGATACGCGGTGGCGGACCTCGCGACGGGGTCGCTGGGTCCGCCGCTCGACGGCGCGACCGCCCTGAGCGAGGTGCGTCACCTCGCCGACGGGACCTACGCCTGCCTGTGCGTGACGATGGACGGCGACGTCAACGGGTCGCCGACGCATGCCGTCGTGGACCTCCGCCGCTACGACGCCGATGGCGGCCTGACCGCGACGGTGGGGATCGGCGACTACACGGGCGGTCTCGATCCACGGCCGAGCGCGAGGATGGATCAGCCACCGAACGTCGATGTCGCCGTGAGGTATGCAGCCGATGGGTCCCTCGGGTACGTCGGCTGGAGCCTTCGGGACGGCGACCGCTGGAAGGGCGGGATCCTGATCGTCGACCTGGAGACCGGCGCGGTGACCGGACGAGTCGGCCTGCCGGATGTCTCGATCGGGCCGGACGATCAGCCGGTCAACGTGATGGCGGCCAAGGTGGCGGTCGGGCCCGACGGCGACGTCGCACTCGTGTCGCGGCCGACCTACTCGGTCGAGCATGCGTCCGGGGCGTACCACAGCGGTACCGAGCATTACCTGATGCCCGCGAGCGGCCGGTCCCAGCCGACGACCACGCCATTCGCCGTGGACCGCTCGTGCGCCGACGGCGAGGCGGACGCCGGCCTGACCGAGGGGCGGCTCGCCTGGTTCCTGTGCTGGGCGAGCGATGGGGGAGTGCTGACGGTCCGTCGGGTGCCCGAAGACGGCGGTGTCCTCCCGGACATCCAGGTCGACTCGACCGGTGAGGGCGGAACGTGGGCCGTCTCCGGATCGTCGATCTACCTCTGGACGCCGGCCAGCCGGACGATCGACCGGGTCGACCTCGTGACGGGCGAGACGTCGTCGGGGAGCGCACCGCCGCCGACCGCGACCGACCGCTCCGGCCCCGACCCGATCGGTGCGCTCGGACGCTGGCTGGCACCCTCGGCGTCGGCCAAGGTCTTCCTCGACCCCGGGATCGTCGTTGCACCCGGGACCGGCTCGGTCGTCTACGCCCTCGGGATCGGCACGGGAGATGCGGCTCAGCCGCGATCGACCGGCGTGTTCGTCTTCGACCGGCGCACCCTCGAGCCGCTGGGCCACTGGGCCCCGACCGCCGACTTCGTGTCGCTCGCCGTGAGCGCCGATGGACGCTTCGTCTACGCGGCCGGGGCATCGCAGGCGGGCATCGACATCCCGCAGGCGATGCACGGCGCATCGGTGACGGTCTACGACGCCAGCGACGGCTCCGTTCGGGCGATCGCGGGCCAGCTCGACCCCGTCGACGTCCAGTTCACGTCGCCGTACCTGCCCTGACGCGAACGGCGCCTACGGGTAGGGCGAGGAGCTCGTCAGTCCCGTGGTGTCGACCGCTTCGAACATGTCGCCGGTGATCTGGCCGAGCCCGTGCAGGTTATCGTCGTTCCAGTGCGGGTCCGGCGCCCCGGTGACGTACCACGGCGAGCCGTTGTCCGCCAGGATCATCCCGTAGCGCTGGAGCGCGACGAGCACGACCCTGGCCTGGCCGCTGAATCCGCTGAGATCGACCGAGGCCTTGAGGCGGACGCGCAGGCCCATCGGCGGAAGGGCTGGATCGGCCCCATCGCCGGCGTCGTGGCGGGCCGGGTAGATGTGGGCGGATCGCGTCGTCGGCGCGGTGAACCGGAGCGCGTGGGCGATGACCCCGGCCGCGACCTCGTCGTAGCGCGCCAGGCCGGGCAGGATCGGCAGACCGGCGGCATCGGCGCTCGTCCAACCGTCGGGCCGGAGCCGGTTCAGCCGGAGGTTCCAGATGGCCCCGGAGCCCGCCGACCACCTGCCGCTCGCCGACTTGGACGCCGCGAACAGCTCGTACAGCTTGCAGGCGTCCTTGTCGACGATGAGGATGTGATGATCCGAGCCCGCCTCCCGCTTGACCTTGGCGGGGATCGGATACGGCCCCTTGTCCGACTCCGACTTGTACTGGAACGTCACGGTCTTCTTCGGCGTCAGGTGGTTCGCGATCGAGTAGGGGATCCCGTAGCCGCTGTAGGACCCGAAGTCGGGGTGCAACCCGTTACCGAGACCGATCGAGGCGATCAGCGTCGCCGAGTCGGCCCGGACCGGCAACTGGTCGACCCGGCGATTCCAGATGTTCGAAGCCGGGAAGATCGGACAGCCCGGGGCTCCCGGGAGTGACTTGGCGAGGGCTCCCTCGACCGTGCCGCCGAGGATCGCGACGACGGCAAGGCACAGCGCGACCTTGACCTTCAGGGCGCCGCGCTGGCGGCCGTCGTGGACGCGCATGTCCCGATGCTAGCGTCGGTCGCCTCGCCTCGCCCGCATCCGATGGTCCCGGTCGGTGCGAGCCGCCACCGGACCCGTCAGAACGCCTTGCGGTACGCCGCTGCTCGTTTGTCGACGCGGAACCCGACCTGCTCGTACAGACCCAGCGCCCCGGTCGGGTTCTCCGCGTCCACGCCGAGCGAGGCCGCCTCCATGCCTCGAGCGCGGAGCGCGTGGAGGGCGGCGACGATGAGCGCGCGCGCCACGCCACGGCGTCGCCAGGGCCGGCGGACGCTGACTCGCTCGAGCCAGCCGCGCTCGATGCCCTGGACCGCGTTCTCGGTCGGGAAGATGATCGGCAGGACCGAACCCGCCACCTCGTCCCCGTCCCACGCCACCTGCCACAGGGACAGGTCGTTGTCGGGGTCGCCGAGCGTCCGGCGGACGTCGGCCTCGGTCATCTCGTGGGCGCCCCAGTGGTCCTGGAACGCCTCGGAATCGGCGGCCAGCACCCGTCGCGCGAGGTCGTCGGTGATCGGCCGGAGCTCGAGGCCTTCGGGCAGGGCGACGGTCGGCAGGTCGTCGAGATCCGGACGGAGCATCTCGAAGAACCAGCGGACGGGTTCGTAGCCGTCGTTGACGAGGAGGGCGACGGCCCCGGCGGCGGTCTCGACGGTCCATGAGCCGAGGGACGCCGGCCGCAGGTCACCGGCCTCGGTCTGCGCCGCGGCCCGGAGTCGCTGCCGATCCTGGCCCCAGCGAAGGAGCGCTCGCCCGATCCCTCGCCTCCGCCAGTCCGGATGGACCCAGCCGAAGGTCTCGAACATCCGGCTGCCGTCGCGGACCGAGAAGGTCGCGTGGGACGCCGCGACCACCCTGCCGTCGACCTCGGCGAGCAGCATGTCGCGGGACGGTTCGAAGTCGTTCAGATTGGCCAGCCAGTTGCGGGCGGCATCGAGCCCGTAGATCTCGTACGACTCGTCCGCCACCTCGGCGGCGTTCATGACCTCGATGAGCGCGGGCAGGTCGACCTCGCCGCGGTACGGACGGAACGACAACCCGACGATCGACGGGGCGTCCGCGATCGCGACGAGCGGCGTCCGCGCGTCCCCGGTCACCGATCGTCTCCGTACTTCATCTTCATGTGTCGGCTCACCGCTGTGTGCATCATCCGGTACTGGCGCCGTCGCTCGGCTCGCGCCCGTGGGTCGTTCTGGCCCTCGGCCCGCGCGACCTCGCGGTCGAGCTTCCGCCGATTGGCCAGCCGGGCCGGATCGAGCGAGCCGGCGGCGATCGCCCCCCGGACGGCGCAACCCGGTTCGCGGTCGTGCCGGCAGTCGTGGAAGCGACATCCGGCCGCGAGCTCGTCGATGTCCGAGAACGCGGCGTCGATGCCCCCGTCGTCGTCGGCCAGGCCGAGCTCGCGCATCCCCGGCGTGTCGAGGATGAGCCCGCGCCCGGGGACGTGCACGAGGTGGCGTCTCGTCGTGGTGTGACGGCCGCGGTCGTCGTCCTCGCGGATGACGCCGGTCCCCTCGACCTCGGCGCCGGCGAGCGCATTGAGCAGGGTCGACTTGCCCACCCCGGACGAACCGATGAGCGCGGCGGTCCGGCCGTCGCCGAACCGGGCAGCGAGCTCGGCGAGCCCGGTCCCGGTCGTCGCGCTGACCGCATGGACGGGCGCTCCACCCGCGATCGGGGTCACGCTCGCGACCGCGGACTCCACATCCGACGCGAGGTCCGCCTTGTTCAGGACGAGGAGCGGCTGGGCGCCTGAGCTCCAGGCGACGGCCAGGTAGCGCTCGAGTCGTCGTGGGTTCAGGTCGGCGTTCAACGAGGTCACGATGAGGAGCAGGTCGACATTCGCGGCGAGGACCTGGTCGGGCGAGCTCCGGTCAGTCGGCGCCCGGCGGATGACGGCGGTCCGGCGCGGGACGAGGCCCTGGATCAGGCGATGGCCGGGGTCGCCCGTCGGCTGGAGGGCGACCCAGTCCCCGACGACCGGGAACCCAGGCTGACCTTCGAGCTCCGCATCGAACCGGAACCGACCGGACACGGTCGCGCGCGAGTCCCCGTCGGCGGTCGCGACGAGATACGATCCGCGATCCTCGACCAGGACCCGGCCGGGTTCGTGCCCGGTCAGGGCTCGTGGGGCGAACTCGGTCGCGTGAGCGTCGTCCCAGCCCCAGTCGGTGAGCGTGGGTCCGGTGCTCATCGGTCCACCTCGGCCGTCGCGGTCCGGTCGGCGGCCGGGGAAGCACCGCTGACCGGGCGGTGGTACTCGAACGACTCGGAGACGATCCGGAAACCGAGGCTCTCGTAGAGGTCGAGCGCCCGCCGGACGTTGCCCGTGTCCACCCCGAGGGCCGCTCGCGTCGCACCCGCGTCGCGCACCGTGCGCAGGCTCTCGGCGAGCAGCGCCCGGGCGAGGCCCCGACGTCGGAACCGCGGCTGGACCGAGATCGCCTCCGTCCAGCCGATCACCGTCCTGTCGTCGCGGGCCGGCTCGAGGAAGTTGAGGATCTGGCCGGCGATCTCGTCGCCATGGAATGCGACTCGCCAGAGGTCCGGGCGGAAGAGCGGATCCCCCAGGAACGCCTCGAGGCTGCTCTCGGACCCGTCGCTCACGCTGTCGCCCCAATGATCGGCGAAGGCGGCGATATCGGCGTCGAAGACGCGCCGATGCATCGCGCGATCGGCTGGATCGATCTGGCGCAACTCGAACCCGTCCGGCAGCGGCAGGTCGGGGATCGCCTCGAGGTCGGGACGGACCAGCGTCGCACCCCGCCGGACGACGGCGAAGCCGGCGCGCTCGAGCAGCCCGCGCGAGGCGTGGTCGCGGCCGAGGGCGTAGACCACGAAGAAGGTCGGAACGTCGCCGGAACCGGTCGGATGCGCAGCCGCCAGTGCCTCGAGATGCGGCAGCTGCCAGTCGAGCAGCGCCGCCTCGACGCCTCGCCCCGCGACCGCCGGATCGATGAAGATGCGGCCCTCGTACGTGCGCTCGCCCGAGTTCCGGTCCACCCAGAAGGTCCGACCGTAGGCGACCTCGCGCACGTCGAGCTCGACCACGGCACAGTCGTGCGGCAGGTCACAGTTCGAGAGGTGCCCATAGTCGTTGTCGATCCGGGCGACGGTCACCCGGTCCGGGTCGCCGTTGGCGGCGCGGGCCGCGTTCGCGATCCGGACCAGCGCCGGGTGGTCCTCCGACCCGCGATAGGGCCGGAGGACCGGGCGGTCCGCGGTGGAGCGGGCCGGAACGGGCGCCGACCCGAACGTCCGCGATCGATCGTCCATCGTGGTCATCGGATCAGCCCACCCGCTTCAGCTTGCCGGTCCGCTTGGCGTAGCGCTCGGCCCGCCCGAACGCCCAGATCCCGAGCGGGATGAACGTGACGGCCATGATCAGGAGCGGCCAGATGTCGCCCCACAGCGCGGTCACGGGGGTGCCCTCGATGAGGCCCTGGCGGACCCCGTCCAGGACGTACGTCGCGGGCGACAGGCGGGACAGCGCCTGCATCCACGGCGGCAGGATGTCGACCGAGTAGTAGACGCCGCTGACGAGCAGGAGGCACGACTGGAGGACGAAGCACATCTGCGCGCCGCGCTCGACATACAGGAGCGGAAGGATCGCCGCCATCATCCCGATCCCGACGAAGCTGAACGAGCCGAGGGCCATGAACGTGACCGCCGTCGCCGGGTTCGCCTGCGACAGGTGGAGCTGGGGGAAGAACAGGACGAGCACGACGAGGATCGCCGCTGTATGGACCAGCCCATAGACGATGGCATACGAGCACGACCCGAGCAGCTGGGTCCAGCGCCGGACGGGAGCCATGAACGTGTATTCGAGGGTGCCTTCCCAGCGCTCGACGGCGATCGTCTCGGCGATCCAGCTGAACACCACCGACAGGTAGTTCCAGAAGATCGCCCCGATCATCAGCGACAGGAGCAGCGTGGGGCTGCCCTGCTCGACGCCGATGAGCGAGATCGACAGGGCGCCGGCGACCGAGTAGACGAGGAACGCCAGCTCCCAGCCCCAGTAGCGGCGGGTCAGGAAGAAGTTGCGTTCGACGAAGGCGTAGCTCGCCCTCAGCTCGCGGGTCATCGTGGTCAACGGAGTGTCTCCAGGTGGCCTCGACGGGCCGGATCCCTCAGCGGGACCCGGCCACGTCGAGCGAACGATCGGCGGCGAGCCGAGCGCCGATGCGGATCATCGAGCGCCCGACCAGCTGCCGGATGGGGCGGCGCGGAGGCCGGTCGAGGAGCCGAGGAACCTCGGCTTCGGCCGCCCAGCGGACCGCTCGCTCCGCGTGGATCACGCGGGCGAAGGTCGGATCTAGGACCATCTGATTCCTTCCAGTCGGGGTCGTGTGGGGTCGGTGGGAGTGAGGGAGGGGCCGTGAGGCCCCGCCGGTGTGTGCGCTAGTCCTCGTCATCGCCGTCCTCCTCTGCTTCAAGGTCGTCGTCCAGCGAGCGACCGGTCCAGGTCATGAAGGCCGCCTCGAGGGTGGCCGGTTGATCGTGTCGTTCGGCGACGAGCCGCTTGAGTCCATCGGGTGTCGACGCTGCGACGACGCGCCCGTCGTTGAGGATCGAGATCCGATCGCACAGGCGCTCGGCCTCGGCCAGGTCGTGGGTCGTCAGGACGATCGTCGCGTCGTGCGTCGTCCGGAGCTCCTCGATGAACCCCTGGACCTCCAGCTTCGAGCGGGGGTCGAGTCCGGTCGTGGGCTCGTCCAGCAGGAGGAGCGACGGAGAGGTCAGCAGCGCTCGCGCGATGGCGACCTTCTGCTGCATCCCACGGCTCATCTGCTCGATCGGCCGTCCGACACGCTTCTCCCCGATCCCGAGCCGGGCCAGGATCGCCATCGCCTCGCGCTTGCCGGTCCCGGCGTCGAGGCCGTACAGGCGGGCGGCGAAGCTGAGGTTCTCCAGCGGGCTGAGCTTCTTGAAGAAAGCGGCGTCGACGCTGACCCGGTTGATCAGTCGCTTGACCGCCATCTCGTCGCGCTCGAGATCGAGACCGAAGATCTCGACCCGACCCTCGTCGAGGGTGAGGAGCCCGCAGATCAGCCGGATCAGGGTCGACTTGCCCGACCCGTTGGCGCCGAGGATCCCGTGGATCTCGCCGCGCTCGAGCCGGAGCGACACGTCGTCGACGGCGCTGACCGGCGGGCGTCCGCGACCCAAGGTGAACCGCTTCGTGACGTGGTCCACGAGCAAGGCCGGCACGCCCGTCCGGGCATCGTCGATGGGCCGGTCCATCGTCGAGGTGGATGGTCGCTCGGACGACACGACGGCCGGTCGGCGGGTATTCGGTTGTGGCGTCGTGGTGGTGGTCACGGTGGACTCCTGGACGGATGGACTGGAGGGTGGAACGACCTGCTGGGAGGCCCGGGAATCGACAGAGCCGCGGGCCGGCTGCGACACGTTCGTCGCGGGACCTCGCGGCTCCTGGGTCACGCCCTCGGACGGGCATGAAAAAAGCCGTGGGGCCCGATCCGGCCCACGGCTCGTGGTTCTCGTCGATGGCGGCTCAGCCGCCTCAGGTCACCTCGAGATGGGCGCGGATCTCCCGCGAACGCCTGCCCCAACGGGCGGCGTGACGCGTCGGATGAAGAGGTCGTTCCACATGCTGGTCGACTCCTTCCCATCGGTCGATGACGAGGCGCTCGGCGAGCGCGGGTCGGATGGTACGCCCGGAAGTTTCCGGATGTCAACCCGTGATACTCCCGGGCGGGTGGAGACTCGCGAGGGGCGACGCCGGCTCAGCCGAGCTCCTTCCGAACCACCACCCGGGGCCGTCCGCCGGTCCTGGACGTCGTCGGCGCCACGATCTCGAAGCCGGCCGCAAGGAAGGTCTGAAGGGTTCCGGTATAGGCGTACGCATCGGTCATCCGGGCCTCGCCGGGATCGGCCGGATACGCCTCCGCGGCCGGCGCGCCATGGCTCGCGGCGAACGAGACGGCGCCGTCGAGCAGGCGACTCGTCAGCCCCCGGCCGCGCTCGGTCTTCGCCACGACGAAGCAGACGATCGACCACACGGGTCGGTCGTCGAGCCGGGGGATCGTCCGGGAATGTTCGAGCCGCTGGAAGTCGGTCCGTGGTCCGATCGAGCACCAGCCGACGACCCGGTCGTCCTCCCGGGCGACCACGCCGGGAGGAAGGTCGCCCGCCGCCAGCGCCTCGAGCTCGGAGCGCCTGACCGCCGTCGACTTGGTCGCCGACACGGTGCTCCGGTCTCGCCAGTACATGCACCAGCACCAGCGTGGATCACCGCCCTCGTTGAACAGGGCCGCCAGACCGGGCCAGTCGGCGTGGGTCAGCGGGACGACCGTGAGGGTGGGCGACGTCGGGTCCTGGCTCACGCGGCCAGTATGGCTCGCCCCATGTGCCAGGAGCCGTCATGAACCGCGTCGAGGATCCCGGTTCGCCGCCCAGTCGGGCGAGGGCCGACTACGGTCCCGGGGTATCGGTCGGTCCCGGGGTATCGGTCGGCGCCGGGGTATCGGTCGGCGCCGGGTATCGGTCGGCGCCGGCGTATCGGTCGGCGTGGGAGCAGCCGTCGGATGTCGGCGTGGAGGTCGGTGTCGGGCGTTCCGACGGGCCCTCGGGTCGACGTCGGCGCGGGAGTGATGCCGGGGGTCGAGCCGCCGCCTCCACCGCCGCCTCCTGTCCCGGAGCCGGTCGTCCCCGCCCCGGTCCCGCCGGTCCCGCTCCCGGTCCCGCCGCCTCCCGCGCCCGCCCCACCGGTCCCGGTCCCTGGGTGGCCCGTGCCGCCGGGACGGCCGGTGGATCCGCCGTCGGTCGCGGTCGGCGCCGATGCCGTCGGATCGATGACACCAGGTGCGGCCTGGGCCGGGAACTCGGGCGCGAACGTCTCGGTCGACCCGGGTGCCTGGGCGGCCACCGTCCCGCCGGTGAGCGTCACGGCTCGCGCTCCGATGACGACCGCGACGATGACGGCGGCGACGAGCCCGATCCGCGCGGCGCGACCCATCCCACGGCGCGATCCCGGGTCGCCCGCAGCGGAGGAGGCCGACGCGATCGTCGCGGCCAGCGTGGACTTCACGGGAGGCGTGGCTGCCACGGGCGCGGGGGCCGGCTTTGGTTTGGAGGCGCGGGTCGGGCGGATCGTCCGGGAGCTCTTCGGGGCGGCCTCCGGGGCCGGGGGTCGGATGATGGCGGCCGGGACCAGGGTGGCGCCCTCGAGTCGGAACGGGCTGCACGCCAGGCAGCGGCCCGCGACCTGGTTCCAGCAATTGGCGCATGTCGTGCTCGAACAGTCCGGGCAGACCCGGAAGTCGCTCGCCCCAGCCGAGCCGAGTCGGTCGCTGTCCAGCCCGCAGCGCTCGCAGAACGTGCTTCGGTAGTCCACCCGGTCGGGACCCTCGCCATGATCGGCGCGGTCACACCCCGCGTCGTGCTTCGACGATACGGGCGGGCGGGTCGGGTGCGAACGCATCCGGTCGTACCGTCCCGTCCCCTCGGACGTCCCGTTCGTTGCGCGGCGGCACCGGGTCCCTCTCGGGCTCCAGGCGGAAGCCGCGACCATGCCGTCGGGGTCGCCCGGTTTGACGCTCCACGGACGGCGCCCGTAGGCTGCCGACGTGGATCACGGAACGGACCCGGCCCCGACGACCGGACGGTCGTCCGGCGAGGCGTCGACGATCGTCGACGCGGTCCGCGAGGGCCTCCTCGATGCGGAGCTCGCTGGCCGGCTGTGGGTGCTCGTCGACGGCGGGGTGCCCGTCATCGTGGCCGGCGGCGCCGCGACCGACGTGGCCGAACGGCGGGCGATCCGGACCGACCTCGCCGGTGCGGTCCTCGATCTCGTTCCGTCGACACGGCGGCGGCTGGTCCTGACCGGTGCATCGGAGGACTTCGCGTGGCTGGCCGATGCCGAGCGGCTCGGCTGGGTGCGCTCGAGCCCCGCGGATCCCCAGGCCGCCGAGCCGCCGCTCACGACGCTCGTCGGCGGCGAGCTCGGAACGGGTCCGCCGGCCGACCTGAGCGGCGACCGGGTCCGACTGGTCGTTCGGGCGCTCGGGCGAGGGTTCGGGCTGATCGCGACGATCGACGCGACCGGACTCGAGGAGGTCCTGGCGGGCTTGCGGCGGCGGCCGATCTTCCTGACCGATGACGAGCTGTCGAATCTCGGGATCGTCCTGGTGCTCGGCCGATCAGGCGCGGACGACCCGGACGACCGGGGGACCGCGCCCACGGAGGAGCCGGACGATCAGGGGACCGCGGCCACGCGGCGGGTCGTGGCTGCGCACTACGTCCGTCCGCTGGCACGCGACGCCCACGGGCACACGCAACGCCTTCCGCCGGCGGTCCTTGCCACTTGGGACGGGCGCATCGGCCGGTTCGAGCACTTCGCCTGGGGGATCGCCGCCGAGCTGGCGGAGCGCGTCGGACGCCGGCCCGGCGACTTCGAGGCGGAGTGCGACCGACGGGCCGGGGTCCTCGCCGCCCTGGCGGCGGCCGACGACCGCGCGGACCGGACGGACGTCCTGGCCTGGCTCGACCTTCAGCGCTCGGTCGGAGGCGCCGAGGTCGGGACGCACCGGCACTGACGAACGGGGTCCCGAGAAGGGTATCCTCTCGACGCGCGGCGGCCCCGCGACCCGTCCCTGAGCGACGGTCGGGGCGTGTCCGCAACCGAGGGACCCGATGGCCTGGCTCGTTCCGTGGCTGCTCTTCCTCCACATCCTGAGTGCGATCGTCGCGTTCGGACCGACCTTCGCCTTCGCCATCTACGGCGCGCAGGCCGGCAAGGAACCGCAGCACGCCAACTTCATGGCCCGCGCCAACCACGTCGTCAGCGACCGACTGGTCTTCCCGCTCGTCCTGTCGATGCCGGTCACGGGGATCCTGATCATCATCGCGTCCGGTCGAGATCTGACGAAGTCCGCCTGGCTGGCTGCGGCGATCGTCATCTACGTCTTCGCGGTCCTCTATTCGTACTTCGTCCAGCGACCGGCGACGCTCAAGATCATCGAGCTGACGTCGACCCCGCCGCCCCCCGGCGCGACGGGCGGTCCTCCGCCCGAGGTGGTCGCGACCGGGGCCAAGATCCGGCAGGGCGGGATGATCCTGGGTCTGTCGGTCATCGTCATCGTCTTCCTCATGGTGGTGAAGCCGGGGCAGTGACGCCCGGCGTCACGCTGGGCGCGGTACCATCGAAGGGCGTCCACACCCCCGACCCCGGAGCCCTCCCATGTCGACCGTCGCCGCCTCCGTCACCCAGCTGATCGACCTGCTCGCGGGCACCGCCCACCTTGACGGCGAGCGGTTGGTCGTCGACGACGAGCCGACCTTCCGCGAGCGGACCATCCGCGATCTCGCCTGGACGGCTGCGTTCTCCGCCGACGAGCCGACCGTGGAGGTGGCGCGCTGGCTCATCTGGGAAGCCAGCCAGGAGCTGGGCGCCCGGTCGGCCAGCATCCAGGACCTCTACCTGGCGCGCGCCCGCGGCGAGGTCCACGGGTTCACCGTGCCGGCGATCAACCTCCGCGCCCAGACCTTCGACATGGCCCGGACGATCTACGAGACCGCGTCGTCGGCGGATGTCGGAGCGGTGATCCTCGAGCTCGCCCGGAGCGAGCAGACGTACACCTACCAGCGACCGGTCGACTACGTCGCGAGCGTCCTCGCCGGCGCCGTCGCCGCTGGCTGGCACGGGCCGGTCTTCATCCAGGGCGACCACTACCAGTTCAACGCCGCCAAGTACGCCGCCGACCCGGAGAAGATGACCGAGGAGATCCGCGGCGCCTGCCGCCAGGCGCTGGCGGTCGGCTATCGGAATATCGACATCGACAGCTCGACCCTGGTCGATCTGTCGCAGCCCGACGTCGACCGTGAGCAGCACGAGAACTACGTCCGGGCGGCCGAGCTGACGGCCCTTATCCGCGAGCTCGAGCCCGAGGGCGTGACCGTCAGCGTCGGCGGCGAGATCGGCGAGGTCGGGAAGCAGAACTCGACCGAAGCGGAGCTCCGCGCCTACCTCGACGGCTACCGGCGGGAGCTCGATCGCCTGCGCCCCGGCGCGACCGGGATCAGCAAGGTGAGCGTCCAGACCGGGACGAGCCACGGCGGCATCCCGCTGCCGGACGGGTCGATCGCCGAGGTCAAGCTCGACTTCGAGGTCATCCGCCGGCTCGGTGAGGTCGCCCGGGCCTATGGACTGGCCGGCTGCGTCCAGCACGGCGCGAGCACCCTGCCCGACGAGCTGTTCCACCGGTTCCCGGCAGTCGAGGCCGCCGAGATCCACCTGGCCACGGGGTTCCAGAACCTGCTCTTCGAGCATCCGGCGTTCCCGGCGGAGCTCCACGCCGAGATCCACGACTGGTGCTTCTCGAACGCCCTCGACGAGCGGAAGAAGGACCAGACCGACGAGCAGTTCGTCTACTCGAGCCGGAAGAAGTCGATCGGGCCGCTGAAGCGCCAGCTGTGGGATCTGCCGACCAAGGACGAGATCCTGGCATCCCAACGGCGCAAGATCGGCTTCCTGTTCGCCGAGCTCCAGGTGACGGGGACCCGTGACATGGTCGGGCGATACGTCACCCCGGTCGAGTCCCATCGGCCGTCGCCGGACGCCCTCCGCGGGGTCGCCGCGGGCTGAGGCCCGGTCAGCGAGCCGTCGCTGCGCATCGCCGCGCCATCATCGTGTCTTCGCCCTGCGCACACAGCCTGGAGCACGTGGATGAGGTCAGACTCGAGCCCGCTCGGCGAGTCCGATCACGGTGAGCTCCACACGGAGCTGGTCGCGACGCTCGGGCGTGTGCCCGAGCTGGCGGGCCTGACGTTGCGCCTGACCGCGCTGAGCGGCGGGATCACCAACCGGAACTTCCTCGTGGAGGCAGACGGGACCCCCATCCGCTGGGTCGTCCGGCTGGCCGGCAACGACACGCACTTGCTCGGGATCAGTCGTGAGGTCGAGCTGGCGGCGACGGTCGCGGCGGCCGGGGTCGGCGTCGGCCCCGAGGTCACCGCGTTCATCCGGCCGGAGGGCTACCTCGTCACCCGGTTCATCGAGGGGATCGGCGTCTCGGACGAGGCGGTCCACCGACCCGAGACGATCCGGCGCGTCGCCGATTCGATCAGGCGCGTCCACGACGGGGCGGCGATCCCCGGGTTGTTCATCCCGCTCCGGATCGTCGAGGCGTACCGCGCCCTCGCCGTCGCCAGAGGCGTCCCGATCCCGCTGGAGTACGAGCTCAGCCGGGCGATCGGCCGTCGGATCGAGCTGGCCCTGCTATCGAACCCGCTCGAGATGCGGCCGTGTCACAACGACCTGCTCAATGCCAACTTCATCGACGACGGGACGCGGATCCGGATCGTCGACTGGGAGTACGCCGGGATGGGCGACCCGTTCTTTGACCTCGGCAACTTCAGCATCAACCACGAGCTCGCCCCCGACGAGGACCGCCTTCTGCTCGAGGCGTACGACGGTGGAACGGCTCGGCAGGACCGGCTGGCACGGATCGTCCTGATGCGCGTCGTCTCGGACTTCCGTGAGGCGATGTGGGGCGTCCTCCAGCAGGGCATCAGCACGCTCGACGTCGACTTCGTAGCCTACGCCGGAGAGCATTTCGAGCGCCTCCTGTCGGGTGCGTCGACCCCGGTCTTCGAGCGTGCCCTCCGCGAAGCCGCGGGCGAGTAGGGCCGACGCCCCGCCCCGGGAGGTAGCGCAACCGGGTCGTCGAACGGATCGGGCGTACGATGACCGGGCCGGAGGACGAAGGCGGCCGGGACGACGAAGCCGAGGACGCGATGACCGGACCGGACGCCGCCGCTCCTCGCCCGGGGCGCTTGCGACGTCTCCTGCGCGTCGTGGTCGTGCTCCCGTGGCCATCGGCCTGGTCGGGACCGGGGTCGTCGCCGGGTACGAGGCTCGCTACTCGGCAGGCGGTCGGGAGCGTCGTTCCACCCACGGTCGCCCCTTCTTCGGCCGCACCCGCACCGAGCATCGGGGTTGCGAGCCCGGCGCCGACCGGACCCACGGCGGTCCTCGTCGGAGCGGGCGACATCGCGGCCTGCGGATCGGGCAACGACGAGCGGACGGCCGCCCTGGTCGCGGCGATCCCGGGCACGGTGTTCACGACGGGTGACAACGTCTACGAATCGGGGACCCAGGCCCAGTTCCGGAGGTGCTACGACCCGAGCTGGGGACGGTTCCGCGACCGGACCTATCCGGCGATCGGCAACCACGACGCACTCACTCTGGACGGGCAGCCGTATTTCGCCTATTTCGGCGCGGCGGCCGGTCCGCCGTACGAGGGCTGGTACTCGTACCAGGCCGGGACCTGGCATGTCATCGTGCTCAACTCGAACTGCCGGACGGTCGGCGGCTGCGGCGAAGGCTCCCGCCAGCTGACGTGGCTGAAGGCGGACCTCGCCGCCCATCCGGACGTGTGCACCCTGGCGATCTGGCACCATCCTCGCTTCTCATCGGGTGAGCACGGCGACAACCCCATCTCCGATCCGTTCTGGCAGATGCTCTTCAGCGCCCACGCCGACCTCATCCTCAACGGCCACGACCACGACTACGAGCGGTTCGCACCGCAGACGCCCGCCGGGCTCGCCGACCCGGTCGACGGCATCCGTGAGATCGTCGTGGGGACGGGCGGCAAGTCGCTCCGGCTGTTCCACAACATCGCCCCGAACTCCGAGGTTCGCAACGCCTCGTCCTATGGCGTGCTGCGGCTCGATCTCGCCCCGGGCGGGTACTCGTGGCAGTTCATCGGCACGTCCGCCGGGGCGTTCAGCGACGGCGGCAGCGCTGCCTGTCACTAGGTGCGACCGCCCCGCGGGGGACAGACCGAGCCGCTACATTACGGCCCGGGAGTCCCAGACGGTGCGACGGGGAGTGGACGCGCGGATGGATCAGGCCCGGGCGGTGGTCATCGGCGGCGGCGTCGGCGGGACGAGCGTCGCCTATCACCTCGCCGAGCGCGGCTGGACCGACATCGTCCTGGTCGATCGCGCCGAGCTGACGTCGGGGTCCACCTTCCACTCGGCGGGCCTCGTCGGACAGCTCCGCTCGAGCGTCACCCTGACCCGGATGATGATGTACGGGGTCGAGCTGTACCGGCGCCTCGCCGCCGAGACCGGGGTCGATCCCTCCTGGCACGAGGTCGGGTCGCTCCGCCTGGCGTCGACGCCGGCGCGGCTGGAGGAGCTCACGCGACAGGCCGGCTGGGCCAAGACCTTCGGGCTCCCGCTCGAGTCGATCTCGCCGACCGAGGCGCAGGCGATGTTCCCGCTGATGTCGCTCGACGGTGTGCTGGGTGCCGTCCACCTGCCGACCGACGGCTGGCTCGATCCGTCCGGGCTGGCCCAGGCGATGGCGGCCGGCGCGCGGAAGCGCGGCGTCCGGATCGAGACCCACACGCGGGTCGTCGGGTTCGACGTGGATGCCGGCCGTGTCCGCGGGGTCCGAGTCGTCCGGGACGGTGAGGAGCGGACCATCGGGACGGAGCTGGTCGTCAACGCCGGAGGGATGTTCGCACCCGAGATCGGGCGACTCGCCGGGGTCGACGTCCCGATCATCCCGATGGCCCACGAATACCTGTTCACCGAGCGGATGGACGGCGTGAGCCCGACCCTCCCGACGATGCGCGACCCGGACAACCTGGTGTACTTCCGCGAGGAGGTCGGCGGCCTGTGCATGGGCGGCTATGAGCGTCACCCGGCGCCCTGGTCGCTCGACGGCGTGCCGCCGGACTTCAACGGCAAGCTCCTCGCTCCCGACTGGCCGCGGTTCGCCGAGATCATGGACGGTGCCGTCCGGCGGGTCCCATCGATCGGCGATGTCGGGATCAGCCGCATGATCAACGGCCCGGAGGCGTTCACCCCCGACAACGAGTTCATCCTCGGCGAGAGCGCCGTCCGTGGATTCTTCGTGGCCGCGGGGTTCTGCGCGCACGGGATCGCGGGGGCCGGTGGGATCGGTCGGCAGGTCGCCAGCTGGATCGTCGACGGCGAACCGGAGCTCGACCTGTGGAAGATGGACATCCGCCGGTTCGGGGCGCAGTACCGCAGCCAGGCCTACACCCTCGCCCGCACGGTCGAGGTCTATTCGACCTACTACGACATCCACTACCCGAACGAGGAGCGCCTGGCGGGGCGCCCGCTGCGCCTTTCGCCGACCTACCCGCGATTGACCGAGCTCGGAGCGGCCTTCGGCGAGAAGTCGGGCTGGGAGCGGCCCAACTGGTTCGAGTCGAACGCGAGCGCGGGCGACGAGGGCCTCCGGCCCCGCGGCTGGGCCGGTGAGCACTGGTCGCCGGCCATCGGCGCGGAGGCGCTGGCGGCGCGCAACGCCGCAGCCCTGTTCGACGAGTCGAGCTTCAGCAAGATCGAGGTCGGCGGGCCCGGTGCCTGTGCGTTCCTCCAGGGCCTCTGTGCGAACGACATCGACCGGCCGGTCGGATCGATCGTCTACACCCAGATGCTCGACCGGCACGGCGGCATCGAATGCGACTTCACGGTGACGCGACTGGCGGAGGACCGCTTCCTGATCGTGACCGGGACCGCCTTCGGGAACCACGACCTGGGCTGGATCCGCAGGCAGCTCGACGACCGGGCCCCGGCGGACGGTGAGGTCGCGGTGGAGGACCGGACGAGCGCCATGGCCTGTCTCGGGCTGTGGGGACCGCGGGCCCGGATCATCCTCGAGGCCTGTACCCGCGACGACGTGTCCGACGCCGGGTTCCCGTACCTGACCGCCCGCCGGATCACCGTCGGCAATGTCCCGCTGCTGGCCCTCCGGGTCACCTACGTCGGCGAGCTCGGCTGGGAGCTCTACCCACCGACCGAGTACGGCCTGGGCCTGTGGGACACGCTGTGGACGGCCGGCCGTGAGCACGGTCTCGTCGCCGCCGGCTACCGGGCGATCGACGCGCTCCGCCTCGAGAAGGGCTACCGCGTCTGGTCGAGCGACATCACGCCCGACGAGACCCCGTTCGAGGCCGGACTCGGGTTCGCGGTCCGCCTGGACAAGGGCGAGATTCATCGGCCGGGACGCCCTCGTCGCGGCGAAGGCCGCGGGACCGAGCAAGCGGCTGTGTTGCCTGGTCCTGGACGACCCTCGCTCGATCCCCCTCGGCAACGAACCGGTCCGGGTCGACGACGCCATCGTCGGGCGGGTCACGAGCGGGGGCTATGGCTTCGCCGTCGAGCGCTCGATCGCCTACGCCTACCTGCCGCCCGACCGGGCCGCGATCGGCACCCGCGGCGAGATCGAGGTGTTCGGTCGGTGGGTCGGCTTCGAGGTCGCCGTCGAGCCGCTCTACGACCCGAAGGGAGCGAGGATCCGATCGTGATGGACGGAGACGGACCGGTCGACGACGGGGGAGCTGCGGGCGGGCCGCCGCCCTGGGAGCCGGGAGCCGAGCTCGAGGCGGTGTTCGGCCCGGCGTGGAGCGCAAGCTGGGCACGGGCGTCGGCGGACGAGCTCGACTACTGGCTGGCGTTCGCCCAGGCCGCCTGCGACGCCGCCGACGAGATCGCCCTGCGCCACTTCCGCCGCGATCTCGAGGTGATGACCAAGCCCGATCGATCGTACGTGACCGTCGCCGACCAGGCGATCGAGCGGCTCATCCGCGAGCGCGTCGCGACGGCCTTCCCGGATCACGGGCTCGTCGGCGAGGAGTACGGCACCGAGGCGGGCGACGCGCGGGTCCGCTGGTATATCGACCCGATCGACGGGACCCACAACTTCATCCGCGGCGTGCCGCTGTTCGGGACCCTGCTCGCGCTCGAGATCGATGGCGAGGTCCAGCTCGGGGTGGTGTCCGCGCCCGCGCTCCGCGAACGCTGGTACGCCCGACGGGGCGGGGGAGCGTGGGCGGTCGGCGCGGCCGGCGGCGAGGGGCCGCGGGCGATCCACGTCTCGCGCGTGAGCGCGGTCACGGATGCCCAGCTGCTGTACGGGTCGGGCCACGACATCGAGACCTCCGGGCGGGCGCCCGGGTTCCGCGCCCTGTGCGGCGCGGTCTGGCGAGAGCGCGGCTTCGGCGATTTCTGGGGCTACACCCTCCTGGCCGAGGGGGCCGCGGAAGGCATGGTCGAGGTCGACCTGTCGTCGTGGGACCTCGCCGCTCCGGTGATCGTGGTCGAGGAGGCCGGCGGCCGGATCACCGACTTCGAGGGCCGTCGCCGGATCGACTCCGGCAGCGCCATCGCCTCGAACGGCCTGCTCCACGAGGAGTTGCTGGCCCGCCTGCGCGGAGCGTGACGAAGGAGGGACGATGAACGAGCGACTGCCTGGGACCGGACCGTCCGAACCGGGCGTCCCGATCGGCGCCGGACGCGGCGGCACGGTCTCGGATGCGACGGACTCGACCCGACCGGTCGACGATCCGCGGGCGCTCCAGATCCTGTCGACCGAGCATTTCAGTCTGCTCTCGGCGCGCTCGCTCGCCTACAACGAGGCCTTCACCCGGGCGGGGATGTTCCTCACCTTCCTGTCGGCGAGCCTCGTCGTCCTCGGCTTCCTGGTCGGTCCGCTCGGGCTGTCCGAGACCTACGCCCTGATCGCTGCCATGTTGCTCGGCGCGAACCTGCTGATCGGCGTCACGACGCTGATCCGGCTCACGGATGCCGGCCAGGAGGAGCTCGAGGCCGTCCGGGGGATGAACCGGATCCGTCACGCCTACGTGGAGATGGTCCCCGGCCTGGCGCCGTATCTCGTCGCCGGCATCCACGACGACGCCGCCGGCGTGCTCAGGGCGTACGGCAGCATCGCCGCACAACCGAGCCGGGCCGCCATGATCAGCCACGGCCTGTCCACCACCCCGGGCATGGTCGGGGTGATCACCTCGCTCGTCGCCGGCGGGCTCGGCGCGGTCATCGCCCTGGCCGCCGGTCTGGCCGTGCCAGCCGTCCTGGTCATCGCCGGTCTCGCCTTCGGGGTCATGATGCTGGCCGGGTTCACCTTCGGCTTTCGGGCTGCGATCGGCCGACAGGCACGGGCCCACGCCCTGTTCCCGACGCCGCCCGACGGGTCCGGTGCGCAGGCGTCCCTCACCGAGGACTGAGCGGGCCACCACGACGGCCGGCGAGCCGTCCGGTCACGGAGGACCAGGGTCGGTCACGGCCGTCGTCAGGTCGAGGCGCATCAGCCAGCGCGGCAGGCGTGCGCTGTGGGCGTCGGTCTCGGTGACCCGCCGGAAGCCGGCCGCCTCGAACGTCGACGTGAACCCGACGAACCCGAACGCGGTCGACACGCGCGTCCCGGCAGGGTCGATCGGATAGCCCTCGATCTGCTTCGCCCCCATCGAGCGGGCGTAGGCGACGGCCCCGTCGAGCAGGACCCGGGTCATCCCCTGCCGGCGACGACCCGGCCGGACGACGAAGCAGCCGATCGACCAGACCGGCGCGTCGTCGACCCGTGGGATCGTCCGCGAGTTCATCAGTCGCGGCATCGCCTCGCGCGGTCCGAGGCCGCACCAGCCGACCGGCTCGCCGTCGAGGTAGGCGATCACGCCCGGCGCGGTCGGCCCGTCCACCTGCGCCCGCAGGAGGAGACGGTTCCGGTCGGGCCGGCCGCGGCCGAGCGGCGAGTCGGAACCGCGCCACGACTGGCACCAGCAGCCGCGCTCGGCGCCGCCGAGCAGGGTCACGACATCGTCCCAGCGCTCGGACGTCGCCGGACGGACGACGACGCCGGGTGGCCCCGACGGGTCGCGGTCGGTCACCGACCCGCTCAGGCTCCGGCGGCGGTCAGGCTCTCGCCGAGGACCTCGAGCGCCAGCCCGATCTCGTCGGATGTCGTCACCAGGGGAGGGATGATCCTGGCCACGTTGGCGTAGGTCCCGGCGGACAGGACGATCAGCTTCCGGTCGAGCGCCTCGGCCAGGACGCGCTTGGCCAGCTCCGGGTCCGGGACCCGTCCGTCGCCTTCGCCGGGCTTGACGAACTCGAGAGCGAGCATCAGCCCGAGGCCGCGGACGTCGCCGATCGACCGATGACGCTCGCCGAGCTGGCGCAGGCCGGCCAGGAACTGGGCCCCACGGGCGGCGGCGTTGGCCACGAGCCCCTCGTCCCGGATGACGTCGAGGGTCGCGTTCGCCGCCGCGCAGCTGACCACGTTGCCGCCGAAGGTCCCGCCGTGGGTCCCGGGCGCCCAGCGCTCGATGAGCTCGCGCCGGGCGATGATCCCGGACAGCGGCAGCCCGGAGGCGATCCCCTTGGCCATCGTCAGGATGTCGGGCTCGACGCCCCAGTGCTCGACCGCGAACATCTTGCCGGTCCGCCCGAAGCCGGTCTGGACCTCGTCCGCGATGAGCAGGATCCCGTGCTGGCGGGTGATCTCCCTGAGACGTGGCAGGAAGCCCGGCGGCGGGACGATGTAGCCGCCCTCCCCGAGGACCGGCTCGACGATGATCGCCGCGACCTTGTCGGGGTAGATGAACTGGTGGAACGTCAGGTCGAGCTGGGCCTCCCAGTCGCAGGTGCAGGCGTCGATCGCATGTCCGGCCCGATAGCAGTACGGGTAGGCGGTGTGGTAGACGGACCCCGGCAGCGGCTCGAACGCCGCCCGGTAGACGTCCTTGGCGGTGGTCAGAGCCATCGTCTGGGCCGTTCGGCCGTGGTATCCACCGCGGAATGCGATGACGACCGGGCGGCCCGTCGCGACCCTGGCCAGCTTGACCGCCGCCTCGACCGCCTCGGCTCCACTGTTCGACAGGAAGGCGCCCCAGCCGCCCCCCGGCAGGACGTGCCGGAGGCGTTCGTACAGGCGGAGCCCAGGCTCGTGGTAGACGATGTTCTGCTGGCCGTGGAGCAGCTTGACCGCCTGCGCGGCGACCGCGGCGGCGACTCGTGGGTGGGCATGACCGGTGTTGGTCACGCCGATCCCGGACGAGTAGTCGAGATAGCGTTCGCCGTCGGTCGTGATCAGCCACGAGCCCTCGCCGCGCTCGACCGTGAGGTCCGTGACCCGGCTCCAGACCGAGGGCACGACACTCCGGTCGGGGAGCTCGGCCACGCGATCCGCGGGCACATCGGGCGACGTTGGGATCATCGGATCACGGCCGACCCATCAGGGCTGGATGCCGAGCGCCGCAACCTCGCGTCGCGATTCCTGGGCGGCGATCTGTCGATCGCGACGCTCGGAGCGGCGCTCCCAGAGCGTGGCCAGCGCGACGAGTCCGACCGCCCCCACGAAGACCATCGTCCCGATGACGTGGACCTGCGGAGGCAGGTTGTTCTTGATGCTCGCCCAGACCCAGATCGGGAACGTCGTGGCTGTGCCCGAGGTGAAGTTCGTCACGATGAAGTCGTCGATCGAGAGCGAGAAGGCGAGGAGGGCGCCGGCCATGATCCCGGGCAGGATCAGCGGGAACGTCACCTTCCAGAAGGTGGGCCACGGGGTGGCCCCAAGGTCCATCGCCGCCTCCTCCAGGTGACGTGGGAAGCCTTGCATCCGGGCCCGGACCGTGACCACGACGAAGCTGATGTCGAACATGATGTGGGCGATCAGGATGGTCTGGACGCCGAGCGGGAAGAACGCACCGCCGGTCAGGGTCTTGAATGGCTCGCTCGCGGTCCCGACGAACAACGTCAGCAGGCTCGCGCCGAGCACGATCTCCGGCGTCGCCATCGGGATGAAGATGAACAGGCTCGTCCCGGTCCGCCCGCGGAAGTTGTAGCGGGACAGGGCCAGCGCGATGAGCGTCCCGAGGACGGTGGCGATGGCGGTCGCCACGAGCGCGACGAGGAGGCTGGTCGTGATCGCGCCCTGGAGCCCGGGTCGCCCGAACGGGTTCTCCCAGGCGGCCAGTGAGAACGTGCCCCAGACGAAGTTGAACTTGCCGGGCGGGTCGTTGAACGAGAAGGCGATCATGACCAGGATCGGCAGGATCAGGTAGAACAGCGCCAGGAACACGTAGATCGGGATCAGCCACCGATCGATCGCCTTGGTCGTCCGTCGGACGACGCTGACGCCACCCGCGGTGGCTCCCTCGGGCACGGGCGTCGTCGCCGCGGTCATCCGGCACCGCCCGTCAGCTCATCCGTGCCCGAGGGCCCGGGCGTAGACGAAGATCGCGACCAGGATGCCGGCCATCAGCAGGAACGACAGGGCCGCCGCGGTCGGGTAGTCGTTCTGGGCGAGGTATCGATTCTGGATGACGTTGCCGATCATCTGCGTCTTCGGGTTGCCCAGCAGCTCGGCGTTGACGTAGTCCCCGATCGCCGGGATGAACGTCAGGATGGACCCGGCGAAGATCCCGGACAGGCTGAGCGGCAGGATGACGCGGGTGAACGACTCCGAGACCAGCAGGGTCATGATCACCGCTCCCGCGAGGCCGCCGAACACGGCGACGAGCGCGATGTACAGCAGGTGGTCAGGCGCGAGCGGGAGGTAGTTGAGGCCCGCCATGACCGCGACGGCGAGCAGGCCCCCGGCCACGGCACCGATGAGCGCGCCACCCTGTCGCTGCGGGCCGGCGTACAGGTCCTGCGCCGCTTCGATCAGGCGCCGGTCGATCTTCTCCAGCGAGACGTACAGGGGCAGGACCATGAACGGCAGGAACTGGTAGGTCAGTCCGGACACGACGGCGAGCGGCGTGCCCAGGATGCTGAAGTTGTGCGGGACGAGGCCGAGGACGTCGCGGATGATCGACAGGAATGCTCCGTCGTTGCCGAGGATGATCTTCCACGAGATGGTCCGGATCAGGAAGCTCGTGAAGAACGGCGCGATCACGAGGAAGAGGAGCAGGTTCTTGTACTTGCCACCGCGGAAGGCGATCCCGTAGGCGAGGGGATACCCGATGAGGAGGCAGAACAGGGTGGCCAGTCCGCCGTAGATCAGCGAGTTGATGAATTGATCGGGGAACTCCGTGAAGGCCTTGAAGTAGTTGTTCCAGGCCCACGTGAACTCGTACTGCTGGGTCAGCCCGCTACCGGTCCCCTTGGTCGAAAGCGACATCAGGAACATCTGGATGTTGGGCAGGACGAAGAAGATCGCCAGCCACAGCAGCCCCGGCGCAAGGAGCAGATACGGGATCAGCCAGCGATGCCGGGTCAACCTTCCGAAGTCCTCCTGTCGTCAGGCGTGGAACGAACGTCAGACGCCGCTCAGGTCGGCGTACAGCGCATTCATCTTCGCGGCGGTCGCTTCATCCCAGATGGGCTGGGGGTGCTGCTTCGCGACCACGTCCGGGGGCGGGAACAGCAGGGGGTTGGTGGCCGCCTCGGGATCGAGGGCCTTGATCGCCTTGGAGACGCCCTTGACCGGCGAGATGTAGAAGATGAAGTCGGCCAGCCTTGCCGCCCGCTTCACGTCGTAGACCCAGTCCATCATCAGCTCGGCCGTGTACTTATGCTGGGCGCCCTTCGGGATCATCATGTTGTCGGTCGCGATCATCGACCCCTCCTCGGGGAAGATGAACCGGTCGTTCTCGCCACCGGACGACGCGAGGTCGCCGGACCAGACGAACGCGACCCACGTGTCACCGCTGGCGAAGTCCTTGAGGTAGGCGTTGCCGGTGAATCCCCGGATGTGCGAGCTCTCGACGTAGGGCTTCAGGTAGTCGTGGACCACCTGCCCGTCGTCGGCGGTCATGGCCTCGGCCGGTGTCGCCGACGCCTTGCCCTGGGCCTGGAGCATGAGGTGGATGAGCGGGAAGGAGTCGTGCGGGTCCTGGAGGAGGGTGACCTTCCCGGCGAACTTCGGATCGAACAGGTCGGCGATCTTGGTGAGCTCACGCCCGGTCGACTTGACGTTATAGCCGACCCCGGTCGCGAACGACTGCCACGGGAAGTGGTAGTCGAAGTTCGGATCCCACGGCGCGTTCTTGAGCTCGTCGCGGATATTGGCCACAGCGGTCGGGGTTTGGGCATGATCGATCTTCTCGGCCCATCCGGCGGTGACGATCCGAGACGCCATCCAGTCGGTCATGACGATCAGGTCCCAGCCGGTATCGAGGCCCGCCGTGAGCTGCGGGGTGATCGTCCCCATGAACGACTCGTTCTCGTCGATCGCCGCGTTCTTGTAGTTGATCTCGACGCCGTACTTGGCGGTGAACTCGTCCAGGGTCGGTGACGGCAGGTCGTACTCGTCGTCGTCGGTGCCCAGCTTGCCGTCCGGACCGGGGACGGTCGTCAGGTCGATGTAGGCGTCCCAGTTGGCGAAGTTGAGCGGGCCCGTCGGGACCAGGGCGACGGCCGAGGTCGGAGCCTCGGACGCTGCGGTCGTGGGTCCGACGCTCGGCACGGGCGTAGCGACCGAGGCCTCCGACGGGGCGGCCGAGGCGGCCGCGGCGGGAGCGGTCGTGCCGCCCCGCGTCAGGGCGAGGAACGCCGCGATGCCGCCGAGCGCGACCACCGCGCCACCGACGAGGAAGGCGCGTCGCGAGGTCCCCTTCGGGGCTTCCTCCGGGATCGGAGCTGCCCCGGCCGCGAGGGCCGCCGCGGTGACGACATCGGGCGGCGGCGCACCGCCGGTCTCGACCGCGAAGGTGTGGTCCGGCGACCACGTCAGGCGGACCTCCTCGCCCGGCTCCCAGAGTTCGGCGCGAGTGGCTCGCTCGACGTTCTGCTCATAGACGGTGACCGTGCCGCCGCCCCGCGTCTCGACGACGTAGCTGGTCGAGACGCCGAGGTAGGAGGCGTCCTTGACGGTGCCGACCATCTGGTTGAATCCGGCGGGGACAGTGTCGGTCAGCTCGCTGAGACGGATCTTCTCGGGCCGGACACCGATCTCGTAGGCGTCGTAGCCCTCGGTCAGCGCGGTCGGCACGCGGACGGCCGACCCGTCCACGAGGCGGGCCACGGCATAGTCGCCTTCGGATCCTTCGGGCGTCGTCGGCAGCAGGTTGCTCACCCCGAGGAAGCCGGCGACGAAGCGTGTCCGCGGCCGTTCATACAGGCTTGCCGGGTCCCCCAGCTGTTCGTAGCGGCCGTGGTTCATGACCGCGATGCGATCGGACATCGTCATCGCTTCTTCCTGGTCATGGGTCACGAAGATGAAGGTGATCCCGACCTCCTGCTGGATCCGCTTCAGCTCGACCTGCATCTGCTTGCGCAGCTTCGAGTCGAGCGCGCCGAGCGGCTCATCGAGCAGGAGGACGGCGGGTCGATTGATCAGCGCGCGCGCGAGCGCGACTCGCTGTGCCTGGCCGCCGGAGATCTGGGTCGGCTTGCGGCGCTCGTACCCAGGGAGCTCGACCAGCTTGAGCATCTCGCCGACCCGGACACGGACCTCGGCGTCGTCGACCTTCGAGCGGCGGAGACCGAACGCCACGTTCTCGTAGACCGACAGGTGCGGGAACAGCGCGTAGTTCTGGAAGACCGTGTTGACATGACGCTTGTACGGCGGCAGCCAGGTGACGTCCTGGCCCTTGAGCTCGATCAGGCCCGATGTCGGGGCCTCGAACCCGCCGACCATCCGCAGGGTCGTGGTCTTGCCGCAGCCGGACGGACCGAGCAGGGCGAAGAACTCGCCGGACTCGACCTCGAGGTTGATGTGGTCGACGGCCACGGCGTCGCCGAACATCTTGACCACATCCACGAGCCTGACGTCGACGGTCGGCACGGCGATTCGCACTCCCGGATGGACAGGTCCGACCCCGGTGGCGACCGGGGGATCAGCGGCGCCGCTCCCAGCGCGCCGGGGTTCGCGCCCCTCACGCGCCCGACCGGTGGCCGGATGGTAGGCCACACCGGAAAGGGTGTCAACGCGCCAGTCCCGGTGCGGAATCCCGCACGAATCGGGCCTGTTACGCACGAATCTCGTGTCGAACCCGGATATCCGGATCGCCGTTCGGATCAGGGCCGACAGGTCACCGGCGAGCCGCGGGCGGCCGGGACCGAGCGGCGGTAGGATATCGACGCGCCGCCCGCCAGAAATCGCCCAAGGCCGGCGTGCATGAGGGATCGCGACGACCGATGACCGCCGCCCTGACCGAACGCGCCGTCAATGAGGCGCTGAGCCACGTCCAGGAGCCCGAGCTGGGCCGTGACATCATCAGCCTCGGGATGGTCAAGGACCTGGTGATCGACGACCGGGCTGTTTCCCTGACGATCGAGCTGACCACGCCCGCCTGCCCGCTCAAGGACGAGATCGAGACCAACGTCCGGGCGGCGCTGGTGGATATCGGCACCGAGTCGATCGCGATCACCTGGGGCGCGATGGTCCGTCGCGCGAGCGCCGCCACTCCGGAAGCGCTCCTGCCGGGGGTCAAGAACGTCATCGCCGTCGTTTCCGGCAAGGGCGGCGTCGGCAAGACCACGGTCAGCGTCAACCTGGCCGTCGCGCTCGCCGAGGCCGGCGCGTCGGTCGGTCTGCTCGACGCCGACATCACCGGTCCGAACGTCCCGCTGATGATGGGCCTCGAGGGTCAGCCGGTGGCCAGCGCCAGCAACAAGATCACCCCGCTCGAGCGGTACGGGGTCAAGACCATCTCGATCCAGTTCTTCGTGCCGGAGGGACAGCCGATCGTCTGGCGTGGACCGTTGGTGGGCGGCGCCATCCAGCAGTTCCTCCGCGACGTGGAGTGGGGCGAGCTCGACTACCTGGTGATCGACCTCCCGCCGGGGACATCCGATGCGCAGCTGACGCTCGCCCAGGCCGTGCCGATCAGCGGCGCCGTGCTGGTCACCACGCCGCAGGAGGTCTCGCTCCTCGATGTCCAGAAGGCGCACGCGATGCTCATGCGGATGAACGTGCCGGTGACGGGCATCGTCGAGAACATGGCGGGCTTCGTCTGCTCGCACTGCGGCGAGCTGACCGAGATCTTCGGCCGGGGCGGCGGCGAACGATACGCGCTCGAGCACGACATCGTCTTCCTCGGCTCGATCCCGCTCGACGTGACCGTCCGCCAGGGCGCCGACGTCGGCATCCCGGTCGTGGCGCAGCGCGAACCGGGCCCGGCCGCGGTGGCGCTCACGACACTGGCCCGGACCGTCGCCGCCCGGATGAGCGTCGCGGCCGTCCAGAACGAGGCCCCGGTCCTGTCGATCTCCTAGCGCGACCGGACGCGCCGCGCGTCCTCAGCGTGCCGCGCGGATCGACCCACGGTCGGCCGCCCGGCCGCCGCGCCCCGACGAGCCGGCCGACCCTCCGGCCGACCCTCGTGCCACCGTCACTGCGAGGTCGGGCCGGGCGAGGGCGGCCCAGCCTCCGAGAGGATCGAGCTGCTCCGCCATCGCGGCGTGTCGAGCGGAGGGGTAATGGGTGATCAGGAGTCGCTTGACCGCGGCCGCCCGCCCGTGCTCGAGCGTCTCGTCCAGGGTCAGGTGCCCGCGGGCGTCCGGGTCATCCTCGACCGTCGAGGCGAGGGTCGCCTCGCAGACGAGCAGATCGGCGCCGGTGGCGGCCGCCACGAGCCCGGGGTTCGGGCCGGTGTCGCCCGCATAGACGATCCGCGACCCGTCCGGCCCGGTCAGTGACGTGCCCCAGGCCGGGACGTAGTGCTGCCCCGGAACGAAGGTCACGTCCACCTCTCCGATCCGTTCCGGCGTCGACGGGTCGTACTCCCGGATCTCGAAGGCGTCGTCGAAGAAGGTCGCTCGCTCGCTGACGACGCCGGCCAGCTCGGCGAATCGAGCCAGCCCGCCGGGCGGCAGCAGCAGCGGAACGCGGGCGGTCGTTCGACCTGCCCAGGCGAAGCGATAGCGGAGCGCCGAGACGTCGATGAAGTGGTCGGCGTGCATGTGGCCGATGACGATCGCGCTCAGCCGCGCCGGCTCGAGCCGGCGGACAAGGCGACCGGCGACACCCTGTCCGCAGTCGAGCAGGATCGCCGTCCGGCCCGACTCGATCAGGAGCCCGGAGGCGGGGGTATCCGGCTGTGGGGAGGCGGGTCCGCAGCCGAGGACGGTCAGTCGCACGGCGATCGGACGTCGGCACAGAGCGCGGCCCGGGACAGGCAGGTCACCCGCCGAGTATCGGGGCTCGAGGGTGGTCCGGCAACCGCAGGACGACGTAGGAACTGTCGGTCCGCCGACACCGGGGACGGGTACCATCGCACGATGGACGGGGTGGGACCGGCGATCGAGGCGCTCGAGCGCGTGCAGCTGTTCGCCGGTCTCGACCGGTCGACCCTCGAACGTCTGGCGACGGGGATGCGCACGCGCCGCTTCCGCCGCAACGAGGTCCTGTTCCACCAGGGCGACCCGGGCGACTCCCTGTTCATCGTCACCTCTGGCGCGGTCAAGATCATGCTCCCGTCGGAAGAGGGGGACGAGGCCATCCTGGCCACGGTCCGACCCGGGGCCTTCTTCGGCGAGCTGGCGCTGCTCGACGGGGCGCCCCGCTCGGCGACGGCGGTCGCGCTCGAGCCGACCGAGACGCTGGTCCTTCCGCGCGAGCGCTTCCGGCTGCTCATCGACACCGAGCCGGCGACCCGCGACGCCCTGCTCGCGGCGCTGGCCGGCGAGCTGCGGCGGCTGACCGACCACGTGGAGGAGCTCCACTTCCTCGACATGACCGGTCGGATGGCGGCGCGGCTGCTTCGCCTCGCGCAGGGCTCCGGCGTCCCGCAGGACGACGGCACGATCAGGGTCACGGGGTCCTGGACGCAGGGTGACCTGGCAGCCATGATCGGGGCGACCCGCCAGAGCGTGAACAAGCTGCTCGGCCAGTTCGTCGACGACGGGTTCATCCGGCTCGAGCGGGATGCGATCGTCATCATCGACCCGGCCGGGCTCGAACGCACCGCCCGGCGCTGACGCAACCTCGGTGATCGTCCGGCGCCGCTCGGGCTACGGCTCGGCGCGCAGGACCTCGAGCAGGAAGGCCGCCGCCATGAGGGCCGAGCGGAGTCGGCCCTGGTCACCGCCGAGGAAGGCAATGCTCCGGCGACGGACGACTCGGTCGGGGGTGGCGACGGCGAGCGAGACCGCGCTGTCGGCACCTCGCTGACGGACCGCGACCGCGAGGCCGACGTCCGCCCCTGCCTCGGTCCGGATCCGCGCGGCCGACAGGGCCGGCTCGCCCGGGCCGCCGGGCTGCCGCGCCGCCCCGACCGTCTCGCTGCGGACGAGCCAGTCGCGCGCCCCGAACAGCGACACGAGCGACCCGCCGGTGGCGATCTCGACCGTCGCAAGGGACCATCCGCGGGCGTCGAGCGCCGCCCCGAGGGCCTCCGCCCAGGTCGTCGGGCCGCGGGCCCAGACGAACGCTCCGACGGCGGCCAGCACGACCGGCTCGACCTCGTCGAGCAGCTCGTCGGCGGAGCGCGCTCGGGCGCCGTCCTGGGCCGGCCGGCCGACGGCGGACAGCCGGACGTCGACCGCCTCGGCCCGGGCGTAGGTCGCCACGACCGGGTTCGTCGCCCGCAGGATCGCGTCCCCGAGACGCTCGGCGACGGCCAATTCGCCGATCCCCGCGAGACGGAGGGTGCGGACCGCCTGCTCCGAGCCGAGTCCCCGCTCCCGCAACGACGGGAGCGCTTCGGCGCGCCACATCGGGCGCATCTCGCGCGGCGGACCGGGCAGCAGGACCACCACCCGTCCGTCGGGCCGATCGACCCACCACCCGGGGGCGGTCCCGTTCGGGTTGGGCAGGGCGCGGGCCGACGGGATGAGCCAGGCCTGCTTCAGGTTGATCTCCGCGAACGGCATGCCGCGACGCTCCCACAGCCCGCGCAGCCAGCGTTCCAGCCCAGGGTCCACCGACGGTGTCTCGGCCCAGACGGCCGCGATCGACTCGCGGGTCAGGTCGTCGGGGGTCGGACCGAGCCCGCCCGTCGACACGATGAGGTCGGACCGCTCGAGGCCCGCTCGGAAGGCCCCCTCGACGTCGTCCCGCCGGTCGGGCAGCGCGGTCAGCCGTGTGACGCGGACCCCGCTGTCGGTCAGCGACCGGGCGAGCTCACCGGCATTGGTATCGGCCGTCTCGCCGGTCGTCAGCTCGGACCCGATCGACAGCACTTCGGCGGTCAGGATCGGCCGCGCGACTGAGGAGGGCTGGCGGTCCATCGGCCGGAGCGTAGCACCGGGAACCGGTACTCTCGGCTGGTACTTGCGTGCAGGTGCGTCGCCCGGACGAGGGCGGCAGGCTCCCCACACCGGCGGATCCGCCACCGCGTTCGCGGGCCCGCCGGACTACCACAGCGTGGTGCAAGACAGCGATGGATCGCAGCGGGTTCTGGGAATTCGATCGGGTGCTCGAGCTCATCAGGAGCACGCGCCTGGTCCTCGATGAGCTGCTCCAGGCCGGACACCTCCCGGCCGGCGGATCGGCCTACCTCGCCGACGCGACCCTGCCCCACGTCGAGGCGATCGAGGCCGGCGTCCGCGGCTGGCTCCGGTCGGACATGGCCGACCTGGCCGAGCTGCGCTATCTCGTCGGGAGGATCGCCGAAGGACGGGTCGACCCGCCGGCGGACCCCGGCGAGGTCGAGGCGGCCCGGACGGAGACGGATCGGGAGCGGCTCCGGGTCATGGAGCTCGGTCCGCGGGTGACCCCGGTCGACACCCGATCGATGGCGGCGCTCGACCACGCCCGGATCGTGTTCGCCTTCCTGCCCAGCGTCCCGGAGAGCGAGGTGCGGTTCCCAGGTCGCCGGCCCACCTACGCCGACATCCCGACGCCGCGCGGTCCCGCCGAGCTGGTGGATCGGATCGAGGAGCTGGAACGGGAGCTGTGGCGGATGGCCACCGGGGTCCCGGTCCGGCGGGTCGATCCGGCCGTGCGCCGCACATACGCCTTCTTCGATGCCGCCGAGCGCCTCGACGAGCGGACCTTCCCTCCGGCGGCCTGAACCGCGCTGGTATCATCGGCTGGCCAGTCCGAAGCACCGCCTCTGGAGCCAGTCCCCTGGACGACCAGCCCCCCGCCGCGAACGAGCCGCCGCCGCCCCCGGCCGACATGGGCGGCGCCGGCGGTGACGAGCCTTCTCCGCCGCCCCCGAGCGGCTCTCCCGGCGCCGGCGCGCCGGGTGGGCGCAAGCCACCCCGCGATCGCGGGCCGAAGCGGGGATTCCGCGAGCAGCTGTGGGCCACCATCGATGCCGCCCAACGGCTGATCGCGGCGCACATCGAGCTGGCGAGGGCTGAGCTCGAGGAGATCATGGCCGAGATCGGCCATGTGGCGGCCCTCGTCGGCGTCGCCGTCGCGATGGCGATCTTCGCGATCATCCTCGTCACGGTCGGGTCGAGCCTGTTCGTCGGCGAATGGCTGTTCGGCTCGATGGGCTGGGGGATCCTCCTGTTCACCGAGCTTGCCGCGGCGGTCGCCCTGGTCTGCGTCCTGATCGCGCTCGACATCCCGGCCGGGCATCTGAGCCGCGGGCTGCTCGTCTCGACGGTCATCGGCGTGATCGTCACCCTGCTCGCGGGGTTCTGGGTGTTCAATCGGCTGTGGGAGGCGATCGGCGTGGCGGTCGCACCGGGGCTCGACCCGGCGACCCGGCCGCTGGTCGTCGGGGTCGTTGTCGGCGCCGTTCTCGGCGCGGTCGTCGGCGTGCTCGGCGGCACCCAGACCGGCGGGGGTCGGTCCGCGGGACAGGTCATCGGCAGCGCCATCACCAGCTTCATCCTTGGCGGCCTGGCCGGGGCGGCGCTCGGGGCGTTCAGTGCGATCACGTTCGCCTGGAACGTCGCGGTCGCCCTCGGGATCGCGGTCCTGCTCGGGGCGTGGATCGCTCTGTGTGCGCTCGAATTGATGCGCGCCGACTTCGATCCGGAGCAGTGGGCCCGCAAGTTCTATCCGTCCAAGTCCATCGACAGCGCGAAGGAGACGATCGAGTGGGTGCGCGAACGAGCGCCGCTCAAGCGGAAGTCCTAGCGGCGCGCAACGCCCTTGCGCAGGAGACCGAACGGATGGGCCCGGCGACCCGCGAGGCGGTCGACATCCCGGCCAAGGTCCGGCGCGCCCCGATGAAGTCGGCGGCGGTCGCCGGCACGGCGGCCTTCCTGGTCGTCGGCGGTCCGGGACGCGTCCTGGGGCGCGCCAGGCGGGCCGTCTTCGGCAAGCCGACCGCCCTTCCTGACTCGATGCTCCCGGACGAGATCGAGAAGGCCGTCCGGGCGCTCGGGCCCGACGGCGACGCGGTCCGCGGCGCCCTCGAGCGGTCCTTCGCCGACTACCTCGACGAGCGGGGCAGCTACGCCAAGCGGAACGTCTCCCGGGCCGGCAGCGAGGTCGTGGCGTCGACCATGCGGACGGCAGGCAGGCTGGCGGCCATCGAGCTCGTTCGTCGGATCGCGGCGGGGACGGCCGGGGACCTCAAGCGCCCGACTCGCGGATCGGCCACGCCCGAGCCGGGGAGCGACCCGAAGGCCTGAGCCTCCGGGCCTGGCGGCGAGCAGAGCGGCGACGATCGTGACGGGCTGGTCGGGCCCTGTACCCTGTCCCCGGGCGAGTGGCGGAATGGCAGACGCGCCGGCCTTAGGAGCCGGTGCCCCGTGAGGGGCGTGTCGGTTCGACCCCGACCTCGCCTACCACTCCGCCGGTCGCACCTATAATCTCCGGGCGATGATCGTCACCACCACGCCCGCCCCCCACTCATCGGTCCTCCTCGAGGTCGAGCTGCCGCCCGATCGCCTCGACCGGTCCATGGACGAGGCCGTCCGCCGACTGGCGCGCAAGACCCGTGTCGCGGGCTTCCGGCCCGGCAAGGCCCCACGGTTCATGCTCGAGCGGGTCCTCGGCCCGACCGCGGTCCTCGACGAGGCCGTCGACATCCTCCTCCAGGACGCCTATCGCGACGCGATCCGGGAGAAGGGCATCGTCCCGCTGGCCCAGGCCAGCGTCGACGTCGTCCAGGCCGAGGAGGGCAAGCCGTTCAAGTTCACGGCGACCGTCCAGATCCCGCCGGAGGTCGCCCTCGGGGACTACACCGGGTTCAAGTTCCTGCCCGAGATCGAGCCGATCGACGACGTCAAGGTCGAGACCGTGATCGACGAGCTGCGCGACCAGAACGCATCGCTGCGCCCGGTCGAGGACCGCCCGGCGGCGACGGGGGACTACGCCGTGATCGGGTTCGTCGGGACGCGCGACGGGGTGCCCTTCGAGGGCGGCTCGTCGGAGCGGATGCCGCTCATCCTCGGCGAGGAGCGGCTCATCCCCGGGTTCGAGGCGCATGTCGCCGGCCTGTCGATCGGGGATTCGACCGAGTTCGACATCGAGTTCCCGGCCGACTACGGCGAGCCGACCCTGGCCGGACAGACCGCCCACTTCGCGGTCGACCTCAAGGAGCTCCGCGAGAAGGTCCTGCCCGAGCTCGACGACGAGTTCGCCCGCTCGATGGGCGACTTCGCCGACCTGGCGGCGCTCAAGGTCGAGGTCCGCCATCGTCTCGAGCGCAACGCCCTCGACAAGGCCCGCCACGGCTTCGCCGACCGGATCATCGAGTACGCCGTGGGGAACGCCACGGTGGACCTGCCCGACATCCTGGTCGACCAGGAGGTCGAGGTGATGCACGACGAGTTCCGCTCGACCCTCGCCCGCCAGGGGATCGCCGAGCCGGCCTACCTCAAGGCGATGAACCAGACGGAGGCGGATCTGCACACGGAGTTCCGCCCGCGGTCGGAGACGCGGGTCAAGACGCTCCTGGTGCTGTCGAAGATCGCCGAGGTCGAGGGCACCGATGTCACCGACGCCGATGTCGAGGACGAGATCGCGACGGCCCGGATCCGCTACGCCGACGACCCGCGGACGATCGCCTACTTCGACTCCGAGCGTGGCCGGAACTTCATCCGGAGCACCCTTCGCCGGACCCGGACCGTCGAGGGTCTGATCGACCGCTGGCTGGCCGACCACCCCGACCACCCGGCCCTGCCGCACGCCGAGCAGGACGACGAGTCCGATGCGGTCGATGCGACCGCTGCCGCGGCTGCGGCGATCGGCGCGACCGACCCGTCGATCGTCCTTGAGGCGGGCGAGGACGGAGCGGCCGACGCGGAGGCCGCCTCCGCCGAGCCCGAACCGATCAGCTCCAGCCCGGCCGCCGATCCGGCGTGACCGAGACCGTCCAGCCGTCCCGAGGGAGTCCCAGCATGCTCGTGCCGATGGTGATCGAGTCCTCCAGCCGGGGGGAACGCGCCTACGACATCTACTCGCGCCTCCTTCGGGAGCGGATCATCTTCCTGGGTGACGCCATCGAGGACCACATCGCCAACCTCGTCATCGCCCAGCTCCTGTTCCTCGAGTCCGAGGATCCCGAGCGCGACATCAGCCTGTATATCAACTCGCCCGGTGGCGTGGTCACGTCGGGGCTCGCCATCTACGACACCATGCAATACGTGCGCGCCCCGGTCAGCACGATCTGCATCGGCATGGCCGCCTCGATGTCGGCGGTCCTCCTGGCGGCCGGCGCACCCGGCAAGCGTTACGCCTTGCCCAACAGCCGGATCATGATCCACCAGGGTTCAGGTGGCTTCCGGGGCAACCCGGCCGATGCGATCATCCAGATGAAGGAATGGGAGCACCTCGTCGAGGTCAACCATCAGATCCTGTCTCGCCACACCGGACAGCCACTCGAAAAGGTGATCAAGGACACCGATCGGGACTATTTCATGAGTGGTGACCAAGCCAAGGACTATGGCATCATCGACGCGGTCTATTCGGCGACCGGCGATTCATTGATCGCCCAGGCGCGCGACCTCGGCCTCACCGGCGGCACGACGCCGGACGAGCCCAAGGCCGAGCCGCCTCCGTCGAAGAAGAGCAAGGACTAGGAAGGCACGGGCCAAGGGCGGATGTCGACCACCAGCAGCTCCAAGGGACCCAAGGTCCCCTACCGCTGCAGCTTCTGTGGCAAGAGCCAGGAACAGGTTCGCAAGCTGATCGCGGGCCAGGGCGTCTACATCTGCGACGAATGCATCAACCTGTGCCAGGAGATCATCGAGGAGGAGATGCTCGAGGCGCCCAAGGCGCGCCCTCAGAGCGCCAAGCTCCCGAACCCGCGCCAGATCAAGTCCGCGCTCGACCAGTACGTGATCAGTCAGGAGCGCGCCAAGAAGGTCCTGTCGGTCGCGGTCTACAACCACTACAAGCGGATCAACGCCGGCCACTCGGTCGACGAGGTGGAGCTCCAGAAGTCCAACGTCCTCCTCGTCGGACCGACCGGCTCGGGCAAGACGTTGATGGCGCAGACCCTGGCTCGGGTCCTCGACGTGCCGTTCTGCATCGCCGATGCGACCAGCCTGACGGAGGCCGGCTATGTCGGTGAGGACGTCGAGAACATCCTCCTCCGGCTCATCCAGGCGGCCGACTTCGACGTCGCCCGGGCCCAGCGCGGCATCATCTACATCGACGAGATCGACAAGATCGCGCGCAAGGCGGACAACCCGTCGATCACCCGCGACGTCTCCGGCGAGGGGGTCCAGCAGGCGCTCCTGAAGATCCTCGAAGGGACGGTGGCCAACGTCCCGCCGCAGGGCGGCCGGAAGCATCCGCACCAGGACTTCATCCAGATCGACACGACCAACGTCCTGTTCATCTGCGGCGGCGCCTTCGACGGGCTCGAGAAGATCGTCGAGGAGCGGGTCGGGCGCAAGTCGATCGGGTTCGGAGCCGAGTCGCAGATGACCAAGCGGGACCGTGGCCGGATCCTCGACCGACTGATGCCGGAGGACCTCCTGAAGTTCGGCTTGATCCCGGAGTTCGTCGGCCGCCTGCCTGTTGTCGTCACGCTGTCGGCGCTGACGCAGGAGGACCTGGTCCGGGTCCTGACCGAGCCGAAGAACGCGGTCACCCGCCAGTTCCAGCGATTCCTCAGCCTGGACAAGGTCGAGCTGGTGTTCACGCCCGCCGCGCTCGAAGCCGCGGCAGAGGTCGCGCTCGACCGCAAGACCGGCGCCCGCGCCCTGCGCTCGATCGTCGAGGAGTCGCTCCTCGAGGTGATGTACGACATCCCGGAGCGGACCGATATCCGCAAGTGCATCATCACCGAGGAGACCATCCGCGAGGGTCGGACGCCACTCCTCCTGACGAAGTCCGAGATCGACAGCGGCGTCGACGAGACGAACTACGCCGAGCTGCTCGCCGAGCGGGGCGAGACCGCCTAGTCGACGGGCGACGGCGCGCATCCGGCGCCTCGGATCGCGGTGGACGACCCTGCCGGAAGGCTCGCCATTTGGGGCCGACCGGCCCGTCGGATCGACAGGTTCGTGACGGTCGCGGAGTCTAGTATTGTGCCCACGGCCACGCCCGTGCTACGGTGCCGTGGTACCGGTTCCACGCGAACCGGTCGTTGTGAATGGAGGAGGATCAAAGGTGAGAATCCGTATCGTCGCTGCGCTGGGCGTGATCGCCCTCGTCGCGACAGCCTGTGGGAGTAGCGCGACCAGCGCGACCCCAGCCGCGAGCGCGGCAGCCCCGTCCGTGGCAGCCCCGTCCGCGGCGGCCGGCGGGTCCGCCGCTCCGTCCGCCGGCACCGGGACGTTCCTCGAGCGCGCCCTGGCCGGTGAGTTCAAGGGCAAGCACGTGACGGCCACCGGACCGGCCGTCGATGCCGATGCCGTGAAGATGAACGCCATGTTCAAGGACTTCACGGACCAGACCGGCATCGTCATCGACTACGCCGGCACCAAGCAGTTCGAGGCGGTCATCTCGGCCGAGGTCGACGGCAACAACGCGCCCGACATCGCCGACTTCCCACAGCCGGGTCTCCTGGCGAGCTTCGCCAAGGCCGGCAAGGTCATCGACCTGGCCGACAAGCTCGACCAGACCGCCCTCAAGGCGAATTACTCGCAGTCCTGGCTCGACATGGCCACGATGACCGGCGCCGCCGGCGACATCATGGCCGGCGTGTGGGAGCGGGTGAACGGCAAGAGCTTCGTCTGGTATCCGAAGAAGGCCTTCGACGCGGCGGGCTACACCGTCCCGACGACGTGGGCCGAGCTCCAGGCGCTCCAGGATAAGATCGTCGCCGACGGAGACACGCCGTGGTGCATCGGCATCGAGTCCGGCGCCGCGACGGGCTGGCCCGTCACGGACTGGCTCGAGGAGTTCATGCTCCGCACGACCAGCCTCCAGAACTACGACGACTGGGTCACGCACAAGCTGCCGTTCAGCTCGCCCGAGGTCAAGGCGGCGGCCCAGAAGGTCGGCGACCTGTTCCTCAACCCGAAGCTCGTCAACGGTGGAGCGGCCGGCATCGTTTCGACCGCCTTCGGCGACGCGCCCAAGGCGATGTTCACCGATCCGC
The DNA here is from genome assembly GCA_963744115.1 of uncultured Chloroflexia bacterium. Lineage (GTDB taxonomy): Bacteria > Chloroflexota > Limnocylindria > Limnocylindrales > CSP1-4 > Chersky-267. Next base: position 1,337,342 of record CAVUSI010000003.1, read on the forward strand.
CCAAGTGCTGGCTCCATCGCCAGGGCAACTTCATCACCTCGTTCTTCCCGTCCTCGGCCAAGCCGGGCGTCGACTACGACGTCTTCTACCTCCCGGGTCTCGACCCGCAGTACGGCACTCCGGTCCTCGTGGCCGGCGACATCTGGGCTGCGTTCACCGACAAGCCCGAGACCATGGCCGTGATGGAGTGGTTCACGAAGGGCGAGCACCTCAAGACGTGGATGGCCGCCGGTGGCGCCATCGCCCCGCAGAAGGATGCGGATCCCGCCTGGTACGGGACTGACGTGATCTCCGCGTTCATCGGCAAGACCATCCAGAACGCCTCCGCCGTCCGCTTCGACGCTTCGGACCTCATGCCGGGCGCCGTCGGCTCCGGGGCCGAATGGAAGGAGTTCACCAGCTGGATCTCCGGCAAGGAGGATCTGGACACCGCGCTCAAGAACATCGACGCGGCCTGGCCGACGCAGTAGCGGCGGGCGTCGCCTAGCGACGACCGACCGATCACCGACCCTGGGTCGGGGACCCACGTCCTCGATCCAGGGTCTCGATTCCCCTGACGGTTCTGACGCCGACCCTCAGGGTCGGTGAAGGCGATCTGGGAGGGACCTCGTGACGGAGAACCTCGCCGCGGACGCCGACCGGCCGGTGCGCGGAGCGCTGTGGGCGCTCACCATCGCCGGGCGCGTCCTGATCTCCATCCTCGTGCCGCTGATCGCGTTCGCGATCCTGTGGCAGGGGTTCCTGTTCCTGCGCCAGAACGACGCCCCCAAGGTGGTCACCGGGACGATCGCCGTCATCTGGGGCGTGGGCGGGGTCGCGCTCATCTACTGGGTGATGAACTGGTTCCTGGCCAGGCTCCCGGAGCGGGTCGGCTCGCGCATCCTGCCGTACCTGTTCGTCGGACCGGCCCTCGCCATCCTCATCTGGTTCCTGGCGCTGCCGACCCTCCGGACGCTGTACATCAGCCTGTTCAACTCGGACAGCACGAAGTTCATCGGGCTCGGCAACTACATCACGATCTTCAACGATCCGGCGATGCGCGAGGTCTTCCGGAACAACCTGCTGTGGCTCGTCATCGGGACCTCCCTCGTGGTCGGGTTCGGCCTGGTGATCGCGGTCCTCGCCGACCGGAGCCGGTTCGAGTCCCTGGCCAAGGCCATCATCTTCATGCCGATGGCGATCTCGTTCGTCGGCGCGGGCATCATCTGGAACTTCGTCTACGTCTATCGGGAGGCCGGCCAGCCGCAGATCGGGTTGCTCGACGCGGGGGTCACCGCCCTGGGTGGCCAGCCGCAACCGTGGACCACACTCCTGCAGCCCTGGAACAACCTGTTCCTGATCGTGATCATGGTCTGGCTCCAGGTCGGCTTCGCGATGGTCCTCTTCTCGGCGGCGATCAAGGGCATCCCCGCCGAGTTGACGGAAGCGGCGCGGGTCGACGGAGCGTCCGAGCGACAGGTGTTCTTTCGGGTCACGATCCCGTCGATCCGGGGGACGATCATCACCGTCTCGACGACGGTCATCATCCTGACCCTGAAGATCTTCGATGTCGTCATCGTCATGACCGGCGGCCAGTTCGGGACCGGCGTGATCGGGACGGAGTTCTATCGGCAGTACTTCACCAACCGGAACTTCGGGGTCGGGTCCGCGCTCGCGGTCATCCTCCTGATCGCGGTGATCCCGGTGATGATCTACAACCTTCGCCGCTTCCGTAGCCAGGCGGGCTTCCGATGAAACGTCCGGGGACACGGCGCGCGTCGATCATCATCAACACGGCGCTCATCTTCATCTGCTTCGTCTGGCTGATCCCGACCGTGGGCCTGCTCGTCTCGTCCGTCCGCCTGCCCGACGACCTCCAGACCAGCGGCTGGTGGACGGTCTTCCCGCATCCCGACGAGGTGAAGGTGTCGGAGATCCCGATCCCGGCCGGGCTCGACACCAGCGGCGTGATGACGATCGAGGGGGCCAGCGGCACGTTCGATCAGTTCCGAGCCGGCATCAAGACGCCCGACGGCCGGCAGGTCATCTGGATCGGCAACAAGCGCGCCGGCCGGATCGAGGTCCAGCAGACGGCGGTGATCATGAACACGAACTTCACCCTCGACAACTACGCCAAGGTGCTGACCGGCAAGGACTACCAGCTCACCGCGGCCGACGGGTCGGTGCAGACCGTGCACGGCGACGACATGAGCGGGGCGTTCCTCAACAGCCTGATCGTGGCGATCCCATCGACCCTGATCCCGATCCTGATCGCCGCCTTCGCGGCGTACGGGTTCGCCTGGATGCGCTTCGCCGGACGCGCCGTCCTGTTCATGCTCGTCGTGGCGATGCTGGTCGTTCCCCTCCAGATCGCGCTGGTGCCGATCCTTCGCGACTACGTGGCGATCGGCCTCAACGGGACCTATCTGGCGGTCTGGCTGGCGCACACCGGATTCGGCCTGGCCCTGGCGATCTTCCTGCTCTACAACTACATCGCCGAGCTCCCGCGAGACATCATGGAATCGGCGTTCATCGACGGTGCCTCGCACTTCCAGACGTTCTGGCGGCTGATCATGCCGCTGTCGGTCCCGGCCCTGGCCGCGTTCGCGATCTTCCAGTTCCTGTGGGTCTGGAACGACTACCTCGTGGCCCTGATCTTCATCGGCACCAAGTCGGACACCCAGGTGGTGACGCAGCGTCTCGTCGAGATCGTCGGGTCGCGCGGCGACGCCTGGCACCTGCTGACCGCCGGCGCCTTCGTGTCGATGCTCCTGCCGCTGGTGGTGTTCTTCTCCTTGCAGCGCTACTTCGTTCGAGGGCTCCTGGCGGGCTCCGTGAAGGGGTAGTCGTGGCGTTTCCCGACGGGTTCGTCTGGGGGGTCGCCTCGTCCGCCTACCAGATCGAAGGGGCGTGGGATCAGGACGGGCGGGGGCTGAGCGTCTGGGACGCCTTCGTCCGTCGCCCGTTCCACATCGTCGACGGATCGACCGGCGACGTCGCCTGCGACCACTACCGGCGGATGCCGGACGACGTGGCATTGATGAGCTCGCTGGGCATCGGCGCCTACCGCTTCTCGATCGCCTGGCCGCGGATCCTCCCGGCGGGCCGGGGCCCCGTCAACGAGCCCGGCCTCGACTTCTACGATCGCCTGGTCGACGAGCTGCTGGCGGCCGGGATCGCCCCGGTCGCGACGCTCAACCACTGGGATCTGCCGCTCGCCCTCGAGGCGTCGGGCGGGTGGCGGGACCGTGAGACGGTCGCGGCGTTCGTCGACTATGCCGGGATCATGTTCGATCGCCTCGGCGATCGGGTGGCGACCTGGCTGACCCACAACGAACCGTGGTGCCAGGCGTTCCTGGGTCACGCCACGGGTATTCACGCGCCCGGGGGATGCGACTGGTCCGCCGGGTACCAGGTCGCCCACCACCTCCTGCTGGCCCACGGCAGGGCCGTCCAACGGTTCCGGGCGAGCGGTGGCGAGGGCCGGATCGGGATCGCCCTGAACCCGCAGTGGTACGTGCCGGCGAGCGACTCCGACGCCGACCAGTTCGCCCGCGACCGGGTCCGGGCGAACTCGGTCGACCTCTTCCTCGATCCGATCGTCCACGGCCGCTATCCCGCGGCCCTCATGGACTGGATCGGTCGCCATGCGCCCGACGTCCGCCCCGGGGATCTCGAGGACATCCGCCAGCCGCTGGATCTGCTCGGCGTCAACTACTACAACGCGGAGTCGATCTCCTTCGATGTCGACGGCTCGCTGCTGAAGGCCCGCGCCGAGCCTCGCTCCGATCCGGGCTGGGGCCGGACGACGATGGGCTGGGGGATCGCGCCATCCGGGCTCACGGCGGTCCTGACCGGACTGCACGAGCAGTACCCAGGGCTGCCGATGATGATCACCGAGAACGGGTGTGCCCTGGCCGAGCAGCCCGATCCGGCCGGCGCGTACGACGACCGGATGCGGATCGATTACCTGCGCGCGCATATCGAGGCGATCGGCACGGCCCTCGACCGTGGCGTCGATGTCCGGGGCTACCTCGTCTGGACGCTGCTCGACAACTTCGAGTGGGCGTTCGGATACACGAAGACCTTCGGGCTCGTCGCCGTGGAGCCCGGGACGCTGCGTCGGATCCCGAAGGCCAGCGCGACGTGGTATTCGACGGTGGCACGGTCGAACGCATCGCCCCTCGTCTGATGGCGGGCGCTCAGGTGGCCGCCGATCCCCGGGCCGGCGTGTGGTCGCGGACCGCGGGTAGAAGGACCGTCGCGTGAGCGTGACCATCGCGGATGTCGCGCGCCTGGCCGGCGTCGGTCGCGGGACCGTCAGCCGCGTCCTCAACGAGCGAACCAACGTCGACCCCGGGACCCGAGCGCGCGTCCTGGCGGCGATCCGCGAGCTTGACTTCGTCCCGAACCCCACCGCTCGACGGCTGAGCCTGCGCCGCACCCAGACGGTCGCCGTGATCCTGCCCTATCTGACCCGACCTTCCGCCGTCGAACGCCTGCGCGGGATCGAGTTCGCGCTCGTCGCAGCAGGCTACGACATGGTCGTCTTCAACATCGAGACCGCCGAGCGACGGGAGGCCGTCTTCCGCGATCTCCCACGCAGCGAGCGAGTGGACGGGTTGATCGTGGTGTCGTTGTCGCCGCACGCAAGCGAGTTGGAGCGCATCCAGCGATCGGGGCTTCCCACCGTGCTGGTCGATGCCCACCATCGGGCGCTGCCGCGCGTGGTCACCGACGACGTGCGCGGCGGCCGGCTCGCCACTGAGCACCTGATCGAGCTCGGCCACCGCCGGATCGGGTTCATCGGTGACATCCCTCGGGTGCCGCTGGCCTTCACCTCGAGTCGTCTCCGCCTGACCGGCTTCCGACGAGCGATGCGGGCGGCCGGGCTGGTGGCCCCCGAGCGACTCGTCGCGGTGGGCGGCCACTCCCGTCCGCGAGCGGCGGAGCTCTCTCGTCGGATGCTCGTCGGTCGATATCCGCCGACGGCCATCGTGTGTGCGAGCGACACCCAGGCGGCCGGCGTCATCGAAACGGCCGACGCGCTCGGGATCGCCATCCCGGACGAGCTCTCGGTGACCGGCTACGACGACCTGGACCTGGCCGATCACCTCCACCTGACGACGGTCCGTCAACCGCTCTTCCAGTCGGGCGCGCGCGCGGCGCAGCGATTGCTCCTCGGGCTCGACGACGAGCCGATGACCCCGCTTCGCGAGGTCCTGGAGATCAGCCTGGTCGTCCGCCTCAGCACGGGGCCGGTGCCCGGTCGATGACGACGACATCGGGCGGCGCGCGGTCGTCGGGTCCCGTGCCGTCGCCGCTGTCGCTCGCGCTCGCCACGACCATCGCCGCTGAGGAGCTTGACGGATCGGGGGAGAGCGACATGGAGCCGTTCACCCTGCGCCTGGCCCGCTGGTGGCCGGAGCTCGTCGAGAGCTGGACCGTCGTGTACGGGAGTCGACCCGACGGCGCGACCGGTCTCGAGCGGCTGATCCGAGCGCTCGCCCGGCGGTACCACGACCGACGACCGGCGCTGCGGACCGTCGACCTCGAGCGGATCCTCCGACCCGACTGGTTCCAGGACCCGTCGATGATCGGGTACGTCTGCTACCCGGCCAGGTTCGCCGGGTCGATCGCCGGCGTCGAGCGGCACCTCGACTACCTCGAGGAGCTGCGGATCCGCTACCTCCACCTCATGCCGCTGCTGAGGACGCGCGACGGCGAGACGGACGGCGGGTACGCGGTCACCGACTACCGGACCGTCGACCCGAGCCTGGGCACGATCGAGGATCTCGACCACCTGTGCACCGAGCTGCGCCGGCGGGGCATGAGCCTGTGCGTCGATCTCGTCCTCAACCACACGGCCTCAGAGCATGCCTGGGCGACGGCCGCCCGGGCCGGGGATCCCGAGGCGGCGGCGATGTACCTCATCTTCCCCGACCGGACCCTGCCCGACCAGTACGAGCGGACGCTGCCCGAGGCGTTCCCCGAGCTGGCCCCGGGGAACTTCACGCCGCTCGACGACGGACGCTGGGTCTGGACGACCTTCAACCACTTCCAGTGGGACCTCGACTGGTCCAACCCGAGCGTGTTCATCGAGATGGTCGACGGGTTGCTGGACCTCGCCAACCACGGAGTCGAGGTCTTCCGGCTCGATGCCGTGGCCTTCATGTGGAAGCGGCTCGGGACGGATTGCCAGAACCAGCCGGAGGTCCACGACCTGCTCGAGGCGATCCGCGCCTGTGCGCGGATCGCGGCACCGGCCGTGATCCTGAAGGCCGAGGCGATCGTCGCGCCCGACCGCCTCGCCGCCTACCTCGGGCTCGGTCGGCACCATGGCCGGGTCTCGGACATGGCCTACCACAACAGCCTGATGGTCCAGTTCTGGTCGTCGCTCGCGACGCGCGATGCCCGCCTGATGACGGAGGTCCTCCGCGGTCTGCCCCGGAAGCCGGCGACGACCGCCTGGGCCACCTACATCCGCTGCCACGACGACATCGGCTGGGCCATCACCCAGGAAGATGCCGCCCGCGTCGGCTGGGGCGGCCAGGCCCACCGGTCGTTCCTGTCGGCGTTCTACACGGGCGCCTTCCCCGGTTCATTCGCCCGTGGGGAGCTGTTCAACCACGTCCCGGCGACCGGCGACAGCCGGGTCAGCGGGACCTTCGCCAGCCTGGCCGGCCTCGAGGCGGCGCTGGAGGACGGCGATCTGCGACTCATCGACGACGCGATCGCCCGGATCCGCCTCGGTCACGCCCTGATCATGGCCTGGGACGGGATCCCGCTCATCTATATGGGCGATGAGCTGGGCCTGCTCAACGACCGGTCCTACGCCGACGACCCCGACCGGGCGACGGACAACCGCTGGCTCCACCGTCCCGTCATGGACTGGCGGGTCGCCGAGCGGCGGCACCGGTCGGACACGATCGAGGGCCGCGTCTTCGCCGACCTGCAGCGCCTGGTGGCGGCCCGATGCGATGCACCACAGCTCCATGCAGCGACGCCCCTGGACATCCTCGACAGCGGGGACGCGGGCCTCCTGGCGTTCGCTCGCCGCCACCCGGACGGCGACCTGACGGCCGTCAGCAACTTCACCGAGACGGAGCGGACGTTCGAGGCCGCGGACCTTGCGACGCCGTCAGGGATCCTGGTCGACCTCCTCGACAGCGCGCACCTGCCGACCGACCGGCCGATCGCAGTGCCGCCGCTGGGGGTCCGCTGGCTCGTCGCCCTCGAGGGCCGCTGAGGACCACGGGCCGTGCTACAGTCCGTCCGTCACGGTGGTGACCGAGAGGAGTAGCGAACCAGGACCCCGAAGCGAGCGCGGGACGGTGCGAGCCGCGCGGGTGACCGATTCGTGAACGTCGCTCGCGAGCCGTGCGGATGGCGCCCGATAGCGCGCTCCGAGGAGACCGGGACGTCGCCGGCGGGATGACCGCCGAGTGCCCGGGCTCGAACCAGCAGGTGGTACCACGACCCCGTTCGTCCGCTGGACGACCGGGGCGTTCGATTCTCACGAGGCGACGACGATGACCGACAGCGCGACGGGGCGACCGAGCGATCTTCCCAAGGCCTACGCGCCGGCCGAGGTCGAGACCGCGATCTACGAGCGCTGGCTGGCGGCCGACGTCTTCGCTCCGGACGGCACCGGGTCGCGCGCGGACCCCGCGAAGCCTCCGTTCGTCATCGTCCAGCCGCCGCCGAACGTGACCGGCGCGCTGCACATCGGGCACGCCCTCACGGCCGACATCGAGGACGTCATGATCCGCCGGGCGCGGATGCTCCGGCGCCCGACGCTGTGGCTGCCCGGCCTCGACCACGCCTCGATCGGCGCCCAGGTCGTGCTCGACCGGATCATCGCCGCGAACGGGGAGTCGAGGGCGAGCCTCGGCCGGGAGCGCTACCTCGAGCGGATGGCGGCGTTCGTCGCCGAGACGCGCGAGACGATCCTGCGCCAGAGCCGACGGTTCGGATCGTCGCTCGACTGGAGCCGGACCCGGTTCACGATGGACGACGTCTCGTCGAAGGCGGTGCGCACGGCCTTCACCCGGCTGTACCGGGACGATCTCGCCTACCGGACCGAGGCGCTCATCAATTGGTGCCCCGGTTGCCGGACGTCGGTCAGCGACCTCGAGGTGGTCCCGACGCCCGAGACCGGCACGCTCTGGACCGTCCGCTACCACCTGCTCGACGCCGACGGTCGAGTGGACCCGGACCGGACGATCTCGGTCGCCACCACGCGGCCGGAGACGATCCTCGGCGACGTCGCCGTGGCGGTCCACCCCGACGATCCGCGGTATGCCGCCGTGGTGGGGGAGCGGGTGGTCATCCCGTTCGTCGATCGGCCGGTCCCGATCATCGCCGACCCGGTCGTCCAGCGCGACTTCGGGACGGGTGCCGTCAAGATCACCCCCGCGCACGACCCCGACGATCACGCCACCGGCCTGCGCCACGGCCTGCCGTCGATCACGGTCATGGACGACGACGCGAGCCTCAACGCCGCCGCCGGACCCTACGCGGGGCTGGACCGATACGTCGCCCGCGAGCGGGTGCTGGCCGACCTCGAGGCGCTCGGCGACCTCGTCGAGGCGAAGCCCCACGAGATGATCATCGGTCGGTGCCAACGGTCGAACGACGTCATCGAGCCTCGGCTGAAGACCCAATGGTTCATCCGGACGAAGCCGCTCGCCGCCCGGGCCCTCGAGGCCACCCGGAGCGGACGGACGAGGATCCTGCCCGAGCGGTTCGTCAAGGTCTGGGAGCACTGGCTGACCGAGATCCGGGACTGGAACGTCAGCCGCCAGCTGTGGTGGGGGCACCGCATCCCGGCCTGGTACTGCCCGGACGGGCACGTGACCGTGTCCGACGAGGTCGGCGGCCCGGCCGCCTGCGACGTGTGCGAACGCCCCGCCGCGGAGCTCGTCCAGGACGAGGACATCTTCGACACCTGGTTCAGCTCGGGCCTGTGGCCGTTCTCCACGCTCGGCTGGCCGGACGAGACCGCCGACCTTCGCCGGTATTACCCGGGCACGGTGATGGAGACCGGCTACGACATCATCTTCTTCTGGGTCGCCCGGATGATGATGCTCGGGATCCACTTCCTCGACGAGGCGCCGTTCGAGATCGTCTACCTCCACGGCCTCGTCCGAGCCGGGACCGGGGTGAAGATGAGCAAGACCCTCGGCAACGTGGTCGATCCGCTGGACGCGATCGACGAGATCGGCGCCGATGCGCTGCGCTTCGCGCTGATCCACGGGATCTCGCCCGGGAACGACCAGAAGTTCAGCCGCGAGAAGCTCGAGAATGCGCGCAACTTCGGGAACAAGCTCTGGAACGCCGCGCGGTTCGTGCTCGGCGCCCGACCGCCGGGCATCGCCTCGGACGCGCCGCGCCGGGCGCCGGACCCCGCCCGTCTCGGACCGTCCGACCGCTGGCTCCGCTCCCGGATGGCAGCCACCGTGGCCGGCGTCGATACGGCGATGGACGAGTTCGCGTTCGGGGAGGCGACCCGCCTGCTGTACGACATGACCTGGAACGAGTTCTGCGACTGGGGCCTCGAGTTCGCCAAGGTCCGGCTCGCCGACCCGACATCGTCCGATGCCGATCGCGAGGCGACCTGGTGGACGCTCGTCGAGGTGCTCGACGGGTTGCTCCGCCTGCTCCACCCCGTCCTGCCGTACCTGACCGAGGCGATCTGGGCGGCGACCCCGCACGGGGAGGCCGATCCCGAGCTCCTGATCGTGGCCGACTGGCCCGACCCGGCGGCCTGGTCCGGCCTGGTCGACGGATCCGGCGAACGAGCGGTCGACCGCATCCGCGACCTCATCGGCGAGGTCCGCAACGCCCGCTCGACGGCCGGCATCGTCGCGGCGGAGCGGCGACCAGGTGACGTCCTGGTCCCAGCCGAGCTGACCGCCGCGTTCGCCGCCCTCGCCCCGGCGATCGGGCGGATGACCCGGCTCGAGCCGCTCGTCGCGCACGCCGACCGGGCCGCGTTCACGGCCGCGGACCGTCCCGGCTCGCTCGCCGTCATCGCCGGCGACCTCGAGGCGAGGATCGCGGCCGGCATCGCCGATCCGGCGGCCGATCGGGCCGAGCGGACGCGACTCGAACGCGAGCTCGCCGAGGCCGAGCGGCATCTGGCGGCGGCGCGCGCCCGCCTGGCCGACGAGGCGTTCACGTCGAAGGCCCCGCCGGCGATCGTGGCGGGCGCCCGGACCAGCGCGGCGGAGCTCGAGGATCAGGTCGCCCGGCTTACGCGGCGCCTGGCTACGTGACCGATCGAGGCCCCGCCCGGGAAGTGCCGGCGGTGGCCGGAGGACCGTCCGGCCGTTCCGTGTCGAGCGCGACCGGTCCGCTGCTACCATACGGTCCAGTCCCGCCAGCCAGAGGGTTCCGCTCGTGCCGCTCGAATTCCTGAAGCGAAAGTCGGGGGATGGGTCCGACGCCCAGCCGCCTGCGCCGGCGCCGATCCCCGAGGAGGTGTCCGCCCAGGACTACATCCTCAAGCTGTACTACGCCGGCAAGAGCAGCGAAGGCGTGCGGTTCAAGGCCGGGCCACGGGCGATGGACGAGCTGCCGGGGATGCTCGTCGGCCTGGCCCTGAGCGAGATCGAGGTGGTCGAGCCGCTGCCGATCGAATTCAGCCAGGCCACGCCGACGATCGTCCGGCCGTCCGAGGCGATGCAGTGGCTCAATGCCCACCACGTCCACTCGCCGATCACCCGACATGCCCTGGTCGTCCTCGAGTCGATCGACGCCGTGGACCTGGCCTTCGACACGTTCGTGTGCGCGCTCCTCGACGGTGAGATCGACACATCGGGCTACCCCGAGTACAGCGCGGTCGTCGGTGGTGTGGCCAGTCACTGGGACGAGGCGACCGGCGACATGATCGTCCGGGCCGTCGTGGGCTGGGGCGGGCGCGGAGTCCGCGGGGATACCGACCGGATCGGGTCGCGGATCCTGGCGGGACTGTTCACCAACATCCTGGCCAACCAGTACGCGATGGGTGTCACCCAGATCGAGCGGCCGGTGCCGGCGGCCGGCCGCGGCGGTCTGGTCTGCGCGCACTGCGGCTTCGCGTCCGGCCACGAGCGAGCGTTCTACTGCCCCAAGTGCGGCATGCGCCTCCTGCGCGGCTAGCCGCCGAGCCGATCGACCGAGCGCGTTCCGAGGAGGTTCCCCGACCCGTGCCGACCTACGACTACATCTGCACTGCCTGCGGGCACGAGATGGAGGTCGTCCACGGGATCCACGGCCATGGCCCGGAGGCATGTCCGGTGTGCGGCGGTGTATTGCGCAAGGGCTTCGCGGCGCCGGCCGTCCACTTCAAGGGTTCCGGCTGGGCCAAGAAGGACCGGGGAGCCGCGGCGAGGACGAAGGCAGCCGCCAAGGCGGGCGGCAGCGACGCTGCCACGACTGCGGGTCGCGATGACCACGGCGACCCGGCTGCGCCGTCGTCGGCCCCATCGTCGTCGTCGGCGTCGTCGTCGGTGCAGGCGTCGGCCGGCGGATCCGGGTCGGGGTCATCGCCCGACCGGGCACCGACGGTGACCGAGCCCAAGACGAAGCCGTCCAGCCCGACCGCCGGGACCGACTGATGGCCGGATCCGCCGCCGACTGGATCACGCTGGCCGAGGCATCGGCCATCCTGAAGGCCGCCAACGTCCATTTCACCCCGTCCACCATCGGCGGCTGGGCGCGTGCCGGGAAGCTCCAGAGCATCAAGCTCGGTGGTCGCCGGTACGTCAAGCGCGGCCAGGTCCGTGCGCTCATCAGCGCACCCCGGTCGGTCCGGGCCGGCGATCTCCAGGCGGGACTGTTCGAAGACTGGACCGGGTGAACGGCGCCGCACCGCCGAAGAAGGATCTTGTCGGGCGGGTCGCGGACCGGGTGCTGGAGCTGCCGCCGGTCCGCTGGCTCAAGCCGATCATGGACGACTACGGGGCGGCCGGCGGCGGCCTGCTCGCGTCCGGGCTCGCGTTCAACTCGCTGTTCGCGATCCTGCCCGCGATCCTGCTGCTGGTCGGGATCCTGGGCCTGATCCTCAACGATCCGGTCCGACTCGACGCCCTCGTCCGGGACTTCACCGCTCGCTTTCCGCCGCTCGAGGAGTTCTTCCGCCAGGCGCTCAGCCAGTTCGGTGCGGGGGCCGTGTCGTTCTCGGTCCTCGGACTCGTCGGCCTGGTCTGGGGCTCGAGCCGGTTCTACCAGTCGCTCGACGACGCCATCGCGCGGATCTTCCAGGGCAGCCGCCGGCGCGACCCGATCCAGCGCGGCGTCCGGGGGGTGCTGTCGGTGCTCCTCCTGTTCGGGGCGGTGTTGCTGGCGGTCTTTCTCGGGAGCTTCCTCGATGGGATCCAGACGAACGTGGCCGTCATCGACAGCGCCATCCGGGTGTTGACTTCCACCCTCGGTTCCGGGCTGGGCACGATCCTCATCTTCGCGATCGCGATCGCATTGATCTACCGGATGGTCCCGACGGTCACCCCGCCGTGGAGCGCGATCGGCCGACCGGCGCTTGCGGTGGGGCTGGCGCTCGCCGTGTTCACCCTCATCTACGCGATCATCACCCCGCGGCTGGTGGGATCGCTCCAGGTCTACGGCGCCTTCGTCGCGGTGTTCGCGGCGATGATCTGGCTGTCGTACGTCGCGCAGGCGATCCTGGTCGGTGCCGCGTGGGTCTATCGGCGGACGAGCGAGATCGCGCCGCCGCCGAGTCGATAGGTTCGGCGGGCGAGCGAGGCGGGACGCGCGCCGGGGACCTCCGGCGACGGCCGATCAGTGCTGCTGGGTCCCGCACCGACGGCAGAACCGGGCGCTGGCCGACAGGGGCAGGCCGCAGCTCGTGCAGGCCTGGACCCCGGCGACGCCCGGGCGGTCGAGGACGTCCTGGCTCGATGCCGCCCACATGTCCGCGGATGCGGTGGTGGCGGCGGGCGTCGGCCACTGGGGTGCGCCCGAGGCGACCGGCGATGAACCGTTGGTCGCCGCGCCGTTCGATCCCGCGGCCGGGAACGTCGTGGCGGTCGTCGGATCGGGGGCGACGATCTGCCAGGTGGGGGTCTCGATCCCGTCGACCCTCGGGCCGTCCGCGGAGGCGGCCGCAGGAAGCGGGTCGGTCTCGGGTGCGGGTCGCGTCGCGCCGAGTGGATCGACGGCGGGCGTGGCACCCGGGACGGCTTGCGGCCCAGTGCCTGCCGCGTTCGCGGCCAGGGCCGCGGCGGTGGCAGCCGCCTCGGCCGCGGCCCGGCGGTGGCGTTCGGCTTCGGCCTCGGCGGCCTGGCGGGCGCGTTCTGCATCGGCCGCCGCGAGCGCCGCCAGGCGCGCCTTCTCGGCCGCCTCGGCCGCGGCCGCCTGGCGCACGCGCTCGGCCTCGGCCGCTTCCTCGGCCTGGCGCACCCGCTCGGCCTCGGCCGCGGCGGCCTGGCGCTGACGCTCGGCCTCGGCCGCAGCCGCAGCCTCGGCGGCCTGGCGCTGACGCTCGGCTTCGGCCTTGATCTCGACCTGGCGCTGACGCTCGGCCTCGGCCGCAGCCGCAGCCTCGGCCGCCTGGCGCTGACGCTCGGCTTCGGCCTTGATCTCGACCTGGCGGACCCGTTCCGCTTCTGCCTCGGCCGCGATGCGGGCCTGCTCGGCCTCCGCGGCTCGGCGCGCCTCCTCGGCCGCGAGCAGGGCCGCCGCCGCCGCGGCAGCGGCCGCCTCGGCCTGTCGGGTGTGCTCTGCCTCGGCCTCGGCCGCCAGCCGGGCCTGCTCCGCGGCTGCCGCGGCCTCGGCCTGGCGCGCGCGTTCCGCCTCCGCCTCGGCCGCCAGCCGGGCCTGTTCGGCCTCGGCCTCGGCCTGCTGGCGAAGGCGATCGGCCTCGGCCTGACGGACCCGCTCGGCCTCGGCGGCCTCCTCGGCCAGGCGGACGCGCTCGGCCTCGGCCGCTGCCGCGACACGGCCGCGCTCGGCCTCGGCGGCGGCCTCCTCGGCCTGACGGACCCGCTCGGCCTCGGCGGCCTCCTCGGCCAGACGGACCCGCTCAGCCTCGGCCGCTGCCGCCTGCCGTCGGCGTTCCGCCTCCGCTTCGATCTCGGCCAGCCGGACCCGCTCCGCCTCGGCTTCGGCCGCCTGGCGGGCGTGCTCCGCGGCGATGAGCGCGGCGGCGGCAGCCGCGGCGTCGGCCTCGGCCTGCCGGCTGCGCTGCGCCTCTTCTTCGCGGATCCGTTCGGCCTCGGCTCCATCGGCGAGGGCCGGCAGGTCCGCCGTGGGCCAGGCATCCATGACCGGAGGTGCGTCGGTCGCGTGACCGTTCCCGTTCGTGGCGTCGGTGCGGGTGGCCGATCCGAAGCCGATGCCGGCGAGCGGATCGAGGTTCGGGAAGGCCACCCCGAGGGCGTCCGTGCCGAGGTTCGGGGCACAGCTCAGGCAGCGGCTCTCCCCTTCGTTCCAGCAGTTGGCACAGGTGTACTGGCGGCACGACAAGCAGAACTGGAAGGTCTGGTGGAAGGCATCGAGCTGCTGGTTCGTGAGCTCGCGCTGTTCGTCGCTGCGGGCGTCGGCGAAGGCCTCGTCGAACGAGGAATTGTCGTTCGTGACGAAGTTGGCGAGGCCCTTGGAGAGGACCTTGAGCTTGCCCAATCGCTTGCCCTTGGGCGCGGCGGCCTCGAAGGTGTAGCGCGTGCCACACCGTTCGCAGAACGATTCGGTCAGGATCTCGGGCATGCTGCCCCCGCGCGAGGTCGAACGAACGGACGGGGCGAACCGGTCCGCTGGGGTGGAGAGTATAGCCCAGGCCTCTGGCCGGACCCTCCGCCGCAGGTACCGTCCGCACGGTCCCGAAGGTCATGGTGGGCGGTCCATCGGGGCGCTCCGACCGGGCTGTCGGCCACCCCCTGCTAGACTCCGGCCGACGATGCGACCGCTGTCCGGCGTCGAGCGCATGCTCGAGCGCCTCCTGGAACGCCCCTCTGCTCGCCTGTTCCGGACACGGATCCAGCCGATCCAGATCCAGCACCGGATCGAACGCGCCATGGAGCGCGAACGGGGTCACGGGGTCGACCGCGATCGGGTCCCGGATCGCTACCTCGTCCACCTCGCACCGGCGGATCTGGCCGGGTTCGGCGACGCCGCCGAGGAGGTCGCCGCCGAGCTCGCCGACGCCACCCTGCTGTTCGCTCGCGGGCGCGGCTACACACTGGCCTCCCGACCCCGCGTCGAGCTGTTCGCGGACGGCTCGATCGGGCCGGGCGACGTCCGGGTCGACGTGGCGGTCGCCCCTCCCCACCCATCGTCCGACCCCGCCGCGCCCTCCGACGCGACGATGGTCTTCGCCACACCGGCGCCGCGTGCCCCCTCGGCGGTCCTGCGCGAGGTCGGACGCGACGGGCGCGAGCGCGAGATCCGGATCGACGGCTCGCTCCTCACGATCGGGCGCGCGGCGGACAACGGGCTGGCCCTGGACGACAGCCGCGTCTCGCGCTACCACGCCCGGCTGCGAGCCCGACACGGGATGCTGGTCCTGAGCGACCTCGACTCGACGAACGGCATCCGGGTCAACGGGGTCCGCGTGTCGGAAGTCGCGCTCGGGGTGGGGGACCGGATCGAGATCGGCGGCACCGTCCTGGTGGTGGACGCGGTCGCCGCCGACTGATGGATCCGACCATCGCCACGATCTGGCTCGTCCGCGTCCTGTTCCTGGCCCTGCTCTACGTCTTCCTGTTCGGGGTCGCGCGGGTGCTCCTCCGCGACCTGCGATCGGCCGCTCGCGAGCCCGTCACCGCCCTCGGAAGGCTGCGGGTCGTCGCCTCCGAGGTCGACGAGCCGACGAGCGGGACGGTGTTCCCGCTCGACGCGGTGGCCACCCTCGGGCGGGACGTCAACAACACGATCGTGATCGACGACCCGTTCGCCAGCACCGACCACGCCGTCCTGTCGTTCCGGGGTCGAGCCTGGTACCTCGAGGACCTCGGGAGCACCAACGGCACGTTCCTCAACGGCTCGCCGATCGACGGGTTGGCGGCGGTGGCGTTCGGCGACGAGCTCCAGGTCGGGCGGGTCCGGTTCCGCCTCGAGCGGGTGGGCGGATGACCCGATGAGCGTGGCGGCCGCGCTGCCCGGTCGACTGTCGTTCGGCCCGATCCGCCCACGGTTCCGTCGGCGCGAGCTCGGCCTGCTGGTCCTGGTGGGGGTCGCCCTCCTCGTCGGCAGCGTCTCTCTCGGCGCCACTCGCGCCCTCGCCGAGGGATCGACGTCGTTCGCGCCGTGGGACCCGGCCCGACTCGTCGTCTACCTCGCGGCCCTCGGGATGGCGCACGTGGCCCAGGTCCTCGCCGGTCGACGGACGGACCAGGTGCTGCTGCCGGCGGTCGGCCTGCTCGGCGGAATCGGCCTGTTGCTGATGGAGCGTCTCCCCCAGGACCTGGCCGGGTCGGCGTTCGGCGACTCGCTCGGCCTGGCCGGCGTCCAGCTCGTCTGGCTGGTCATCGCGATCACGGTCATCGCCGTCCTGTCGATCGTCGTCCGGTCAGATACCTGGCTCCGCCGCTACAAGTACACCTGGGCGGCCGCCGGGATCGGGCTGCTGCTGCTGACGTTCGTCCTCGGGGAGGAGGCCAACGGGGCGTTGCTGACCATCCGGCTCGGACCGTTCAGCGGCCAGCCGACCGAGCTGCTCAAGGTCATCCTCGTCGTCTTCCTGGCCGGCTACCTGTCCGAGTTCCGGCCGCTCCTCATCTCGGAGAGCACCAGGCTCGGCCCGCTCCGCCTGCCGCCCCTGCCGTATCTCCTGCCGATGATCGTCATGTGGGCGTTGGCCTTCGGGATCGTCGTGATCCAACGCGACCTCGGGGCGGCGCTGCTGTTCTTCGCGGTCTTCCTGGCCCTGGTCTACGTGGCCACGTCAAGGGTCAGCTACGTCGTCATCGGGCTGATCCTGCTGGTCCTCGGCGGGATCGCCGCCTACAACCTGTTCGGTCACGTCCGGATCCGGGTCGACATCTGGCTCGATCCATTCGCCGACCCGTCCGGCGACGGCTACCAGGTCGTCCAGGCCCTGATCGCCTTCGCCCGGGGAGGCCTGCTCGGGACCGGCCTGGGCGGCGGGCTGCCGCTCGTCGGGGGGCGGCTGCCGATCCCGGCGATCCACACGGACTTCCCGCTGGCGGCCCTCGGCGAGGAGCTCGGGCTGATCGGGATCATGGCCATCCTCGGGGTCTACCTCGTGATCATCGAGCGAGGCCTGCGGATCGCCGCCGCGGCCGCCGACGACTTCCGCGCGCTGCTTGCCGCGGGTCTTGCCCTCGTCGTCGGGGTCCAGGCGTTCATCATCGCGGCGGGCAACCTCAAGCTCATCCCGCTGACCGGGATCACCCTCCCGTTCATCAGCTATGGCGGGTCCTCGCTGCTGGCCAACGCGGTCGTCGTCGGCCTGCTCCTGGCGCTGTCGGACCGCGGGGTCGAACCGCCGCCGCCGCCCAGGCGGAGCCGCGGCCGATTCGACCGGCTCCTGCGCCGGAGCGTGTCGTGAGCGGTGGGGGTCGGGCAGGGCCGCCCCGGTCGACGCCCATCGGACAGGGGATCGTCCGGCTCGGGATCGTCCTCCTGGCGGCGTTCGGGATCCTCGCCGCGGGCGCGGGCTACTGGCAGGTGGCCCGGTCGGCCGACCTGGTCGGGCGCCCCGACGACCCGCTCCTCATCGCCGCCGCGCGGGACGTTGTCCGGGGGCAGATCCGCGACCGCGACGGTCACGTCCTGGCCACCTCGAAGAAGGACGCCAACGGCGAGCCATACCGGGTCTATCCGAGCAAGGCGGTCGCTCCGCTCGTCGGGTACGCCTCTCGTCAGTTCGGCACGGCCGGTCTCGAGCGCGCCTATGACGCCGAGCTGTCGGGCATCCGCGGCCCGGACCCTGTCGACGAGCTGATGGCCAAGTTCACGACCGATCGGTATCGACCGCAGGACCTCAAGCTGAGCCTGTCGCTCGACCTCCAGAAGGAGGCGGTCCGGCTCCTCGGTGACGACCGCGGATCCGTCGTCATGCTCGACCCGCGAAGTGGCGAGGTCCTTGCCATGGCCTCCACCCCGACCTACGACGCCAGTGCCATCGCCGACCCGGCGACGGCCGCGGCGGCCTTCGCGGCGACGGCCGCCGATCCCGCCAAACCGTTCCTCGATCGCGCCGTCCAGGGCCGCTACGTGCCCGGTTCGGTGTTCAAGATCGTGACCGCGGTCGCCGGACTCGGCTCGGGGGCGATCAGCACCGGCACCCGCTTTGCGCGGCAGCCACCGGCCGAGAAGACCGGGCTCCTGGTATCCGGCTTCCGGATCAAGGACGGCCATCACGACTTCACCGGCGCCCGGCCGCTGGCCTTCCCCGAGGCGGTCGAGGTGTCGTGCAACATCTACTTCGCCCTGACCGGGCTGCAGACCGGCGGGGACGCCTTGACGTCGTGGGCCGCGAAGCTCGGCTTCGGTGCGCCGATCCCGTTCGACGTCCCGACCGCGACCAGCCAGGTCACCAACGGCGGCGGATCGTTCGGCGGTGGATTCGCCGATGACGTCGAGCTGGCGAACGCCTCATACGGGCAGGGGGAGACGCTGGCGACCCCACTCCAGATGGCCCTGGTCGCCGCGGCTGTGGCCGACGGCGGGACGTTGATGAAGCCGCACGTCGTGACCCAGCTGTCCGGCCGCGACGGTGCCACGGCGATCGCGCCCGAGACCTGGCGCCAGGTCGTGTCGCCTGAGGTCGCGGGCCAGATCCGCGATGCGATGGTGCTCGCGGTCGAGGGCGACTCCGGCAAGCTGTTCACGCCGGGCGCGGCGGTCCCCGGGGTGGTGACGGCGGGCAAGAGCGGGACCGCGCAGCTCGACGGTTCGGCCAAGCCGCACTCGTGGTTCATCGGCTTCGCTCCGGCGAACGATCCCCAGGTCGCGATCGCGGTCCTCGTCGAGTCGGGCGGCAGCGGCGCCGCGAAGGCGTCCCCGATCGCCGGAAGGCTGATGGCCAGCTACCTGGACTCGATCGCCAAGTGAGCGCAGACGCCCGTCCGCCGCGCCGGCCGCTCGTCGAGCGGATCGGCCTGGCCGCGATCGCCCTCGTCCTGGCCGGGCTGTTCGGGTTCGTCGCGGTCGCGGCGTTCAGCGGGGGAGAGCTGTTCCTCGCGGTGATGGGCGCCGTCGGCTGTCTGATGACGCTGTGGGTCGGGACGCAGACGCTCCTCCGCGGCTGATCTCGCCGGTCGGGGCGTTCCGCTCCTGCCACCGATCCGCGACGGCCGACGTCCGGCCGCATCGACGCCCGCTCCGGGCGGCACGACGCCGGCGAGACGCCGGGGGTCGACCATGGTGGCGGCGACAGGAACGAACCGTTTCTGCGTCCCGGACGTACTATCTTCCGACACCTGGGCCGCCCGACCGGGCCCGGACCAGCGCCGCCCCACCAACCAACCGTGCGCCCAGACCGTCGGGCGTCACGTCATCCCGTGAGGGGGACCGATGACGACGAAGATCCAGGAGACCGGCGAGAAGGTCGTCGCCAACGTCGAACGTGTGATCGTCGGGAAGCACAACGAGGTGCGACTCGCCCTGGTCGCCCTGATGTGCCGCGGCCATCTGCTCATCGAGGACGTGCCAGGGACCGGGAAGACCGTCCTGGCCAAGGCCTTCGCGCGAAGCCTCGGGTGCTCGTTCCGACGGATCCAGTTCACCCCGGACCTGTTGCCGTCCGACGTCACCGGCCTGTCGATCTACAACCAGAAGACCCAGGAGTTCGAGTTCCGACCGGGACCGATCATGGCTCAGGTCGTGCTGGCCGACGAGATCAACCGGGCGACCCCGAAGACGCAGTCCAGCCTGCTCGAATGCATGGATGAGCGGCAGGCCACGATCGACGGCGTGACCCATCAGATGCCGGACCCGTTCCTGGTCATCGCCACCCAGAACCCGATCGAATACGAGGGCACGTTCGCGCTGCCGGAGGCGCAGCTCGACCGGTTCATGCTCCGGATCCGGATGGGCTACCCGCAGCCGATCGACGAGATCGTCATCCTCGACGAACAGAAGCGGACCCATCCGCTCGACGAGCTCGAGGAGGTCGTCGGTCTCGAGGAGCTGCGAGAGATGCAGGCGGCCATCCGCGAGGTCCACGTCGAGTCGTCGATCAGCGACTACATCGTCCGCCTGGTCAACGGGACCCGGAACCACCCGGACGTCTACCTCGGCGCATCGCCCCGCGGCTCGATCGCGATCTACCGGGCGAGCCAGGCCCTGGCCGGCCTGCTCGGCCGCGACTACGTCATCCCGGACGACGTCAAGGCCCTGGCCGAGGCGGCCCTGGCCCATCGCCTGATCATCAAGACGAGCTCGACGATCCACGACGTCCAGGCCGGCCAGGTCGTCCGCGAGCTCCTGGAGACCCTGCCGGTCGAGCCGATCCGGGCCACCGGCGGCCCGCGGTCGATCCCGGCGAGCGCCCCGGTCGCCGAGGGCGGGACGCGGCGCTGAGCGCGACGCGGCACGGACCGACCCGATGATCCGCCGGATCGAGTTCCTGGTCCTCGCCATCGTCCTGGTGGTGGCCGCGTTCTCGACCGGGCAGCCGTTCCTGTTCTACCTGCTCTACCTGGCGATGCTCGTCGTCGGCGGGAGCTACGTCCTGACCCGGCTCGGCCTGGCCGACCTGGAGGCGGGCTACGCCGTCGGTCAGCTCCAGGGGCATGTCGGCGAACAGCTCCGGGTCACCTATACCCTGCGCAATGCGGGTCGACTGCCCAAGGCGTGGCTCGAGGTCCACAACCCGACCAGCCTGCCCGTGGCCATCCCCGGACGGGCGATCACCCTCGGGCCGCGCGGGGAACGAAGCTGGATCGCCAAGGTCCCGCTCACCCGGCGCGGCCACTTCCGGATCGAGCCGCTCCAGGTCCGGACCGGCGATCCGTTCGGGTTCTTCGAGGCGTCGGCGACGGTCGGCCAGGCGGTCACCCTGATCGTCTATCCGCGGATCGAGGCGCTGCCCATGTGGCGTCTCCCGTCGGCGAACCTCGAAGGCAGTCATTCCGCCCGCGAGCGGACGCTCCAGACGAGCCCGCTGGCGACGACGGTCCGGCCGTATGCCCCGGGTGACAGCATGAACCGGATCCATTGGAAGTCGACCGCGCGGCACGGCGAGATCCAGGTCAAGGAGTTCGACCTCGAGCAGACGGCCGATGTCTGGATCTTCCTCGACCTCGAGCGTCGGGTCCAGGCGGGCACAGGCGAGGAGTCGACGACCGAGATCGCCATCCGGGCGGCGGCCTCGATCGTCGACCGGTCGCTGACCGAGAACCGGGCGGTGGGCCTGACCGCGTTCGGTCACCGGATGTCGGTCCTGCCCGCCGATCGCGGCGGGCGGCAGCACCTCAAGATCATGCAGACGCTGGCCGCCGTCGACGCGGACGGGAGTGCTCCGCTCGTCGAGGGGCTGGTGACCGGGCTCGGCCGTCTTCGGCGGGGGATGACGGCCGTGATCGTCACCGCATCGACGGAACGGGACTGGATCCGGCCGCTGGCGAGCCTCCGCTCCCGCGGCGTCGCGTGCGTCGTCCTGCTGGTCGACGCGGAGAGCGCCCGCGTCGCCTCGGACAACCGGTACCGGGCTCCCGGTCACGGCGACGTCGTGACGGTGGCCGCCCCGGCCGCGGTCGCGGACTCGAAGGCGCTTCGATACGCGTTGGCCGAGCACGACCTCAAGGCGTACCGGATCCTGGCCGGCGTACCCCTCGGCGAGCAGCTGGCGGGTTGACGCGATGACCTCGATGTCGTTCGGGACGATCGCTCGCGGAGACGCCCTCCGGGCCCGTCGCTTCCCGCTGTCGCCGAGCGAAGGCTGGGCGGCCCTCGTGCTGCTGATCCTGATGGTCCTGACGATGGCCTGGTCCGTCGACGATGCCAGCTGGGTGGCCGGTCCGCGCGGGCTGACGGACTTCCTCGCGCTCGCTGCGGTCCTCAGCGTCCTGTGGGGGTTCGCCAGCGCCAAGGCCGGCTGGTCGCGGCCGCTGGCGCACCTGCTCGGTGCCATCGTCGCGGCGTTCGTCGTGCCGGTGATGGTCGGCTCACATCTCGTCGACGGAGGCGGTCCGGTCCAGTGGTTCCAGGCGACGGCTTCCCACAGCGTCGACGCATACCTCGACCTGACCTACTTCCAGAAGCAGCTCACCCAGCAGATCGGCCACTTCCTGCTCGTGCTGGGTCTGCTGACCTGGGCGACCGGCCAGTTCGCCGGGTACGTGACGTTCCACCACCATCGCCCGCTCAACGCGGTCATCGTGGT
This sequence comes from uncultured Chloroflexia bacterium, assembly GCA_963744115.1. Classification (GTDB taxonomy): domain Bacteria; phylum Chloroflexota; class Limnocylindria; order Limnocylindrales; family CSP1-4; genus Chersky-267. The sequence continues at coordinate 1,359,615 of CAVUSI010000003.1, forward strand.
CGGGATCATGCTGGTCGCCAACATCGCGCTCACCGCCCGCGACCAGCTGTGGTACCTGGTGATCTTCAGCCTGGCCGCGCTGTTCCTCCTGATCCGGTTCCATTCGTTCGACGAGCGGACGCTCTGGATCCGGCACCGGATCGGCGACGCCGGTTCGCTCAGTGGGATGTACCTGAAGGGCGGGGCGGTCTTCGTGGCCGCGGCCGTCGTGGCGTCGCTGTTCCTCACGATCGCCGCTCGGTCCGATCCCTTGTCGGCGATGTGGACGGGCGCCGACCAGGGCATCATCGACATCGGCCGCCAGCTCCAGCGGATCTTCCCGGCCGGCGGCGACGGCACGAAGTTCCAGTTCATCGACTTCGCCGGCACGGCCCAGATCACGGGCGTGTGGGTGACCGACAACACCCCGGTCCTCGAGATCAAGACCCCGGACGACGGTCACTACTACTGGCGGGCGGTGACCTACGACCACTTCGACGGACATGCCTGGAGCTGGTCGAAGGAAGCGGACGCGAACGTGGCCGCGGGGCAGCCGCTGCTGGCCGGCGGCGCCGACGACCCGACCGACCTGGTCGGGCGACGCAAGGCGACGTTCACCGTCACCGAGCTGACGAAGTACGACCCGAAGGCGGTCTTCGCGCCGGATGCCCCGATCTCGGTCGACGTGGACTCGACCGTCATCTCCGTCGGCTCGTCGACGCCCCAGCCGTTCGGCGGGATCCAGGCGAACGCCCCCGACTACCAGGTCACCGCCCTCGTCCCGATCGACGGTCACGCCGATCCGAAGAACGGCCTCACCGCGCACAAGCTCGAAGCGGCCGGCACGGACTACCCCGACAGCATCAAGAAGCTCTACCTCGCGCCCCTTGACCCGGGCATCGTCGGCCCAGCCACCCAGGAGGTGCTCGCGGCGATCCTGGCCGCCCATCCCGAGGCCAAGGACAGCCCGTACGACTTCGCGCGCGCCGCGACCGACTACCTCCTGCACGAAGGCGACTTCCGCTACGAGGCGGACGTCCAAGGCGTGCCGTGTGGCCGGATGAGCGTGTCCGAGTGCTTCGCTCGCTACAAGCAGGGCTACTGCCAGTACTACGCCAGCCTGCTGGCCGTTCTCCTCCACATGCAGAACATCCCGGCGCGCCTGGCCCAGGGGTTCCTCCCCGGGCAACGAAGCCCGACCGGGATCGAGACGATCCGGGCGAGCGCCTCGCACGCCTGGGTCGAGGTCTACTTCCCGGACTACGGCTGGTACCAGTTCGACCCGACCGGGGGCCAGATCGGCCAGGACGTGCCGCTGCCCGAGGGTCCGGCGGTCAGCCCGCGCCCGAGGAGCCCGCGCCCGACCAGTGGCGACGACAACGGCCCCGACCGACCCCGGAGCATCCCGCCGGCCGCCGGCGGGACGACCGGGGCAGGCTCGACCGGCGCCGGTGGACCCGGCAGCGGGCCGCTCATCGTGATCGGCCTGCTCCTGGCGATCGCGGTCGGCGGCGCCGCCTTCGCCGCCTACCGGCGCGGTCCGCGATCGGCCTCGGAGCCCGAGACCGCCTGGCGCGGCGTCGTCTCGATCGCACGCCGGCTCGGCTTCGCTCCGAGACCCAACCAGACGGTATTCGAGTACAGCGCCGCGCTCGGCGAGGTCCTGCCGAATGCCAGACCGGACCTCCAGACCGTGGCCCGGGCGAAGGTCGAGGTGGCCTACGGCCGGGCGACGCTGGGCGACGACCGGCTGCATTCGGTCCGCGACGCCCAGCGCCGCCTCCGGGTCGCCCTGCTCGGGCTCATCTTCCGTCGTCGGGAGCGCCGCGAGCGTCGCGGCCGCGGGATCCGCCGGCTCTGACGATCTCCGCTACAGCGAGCCGGTCCGTTCGCGCTCGGCGGCTTCCGCCTCGCTCCGGAGCTCGGCCGCGCGGGCGGCCGCGCCGCTGGCCCCATCCTCGGCCTGGAGTGGACCGAGATGGTCGGTCAGGTTGTGGGCACGGAGGACGGGTCGTCCGTCGACGAACTCGACGACGGTGATCCCGGTCAGCCCCCACGGGAACGTCCAGAAGTGGTCGAGTGGGAGGCCGAGGATCGTCAGCAGGGTCACCTTGAAGATCCCGTCGTGGGCGACGAGCAGCGTCCACGGCGTGTTCCGTCCATGGACCTCGGGGTAGCCGCCCGAGCTTGAGCCGTCGGGTCCCGAGCCCGGCGCCGCGGCCGCCAGCTCGTCGAGGACGTTCGCCAGCGTCAGCCGGACCCGGGCGGCGGCATCGTGGAGTGACTCACCGCCGGGTGCCACGGCCGTGGTCGGTCGGAGGCGCCAGGCCTCGAGCTCATCCGGATAGCGCCGATAGACCTCCGTCCGGTGGAGCCCCTCCCATTCACCCTGGGCGAGCTCGAGGAGCCCCGGATCCGGCTGAAGGGCCGGCACCGACGACGGTCCGTGGATCCGCCCGAGCGCAGCGGCGACCGCCTGCGCCGTGGCCGCCGTCCGACCGAGCGGCGAATGCCGGATCTCGATCGGCGGCACATCCGGGACCGGGATGCGAGGCGGAGCGGACGGACCGGCGAGCCTGATCCCGGCGAGCTCGGCCTGGCGCTCGCCGAGCGGGGACAGCGGGGTATCGAGGCGACCCTGGAACCGCCCCTCGACGATGGCCGTCGACTCCCCGTGTCGCAGGAGGACGAGGCTCGCGGCGAGGCCGGCGGGGACGGCGGGGGCGGTCGGCGGTCGATCGTCGCTCAGTGCTCGGCTCCGAGCCGGATCGTCCAAACGTCCATGACCGCCTCCTGCCCGCGGATGGCCTCGGCGACGCTGGCCGGGACCTCTTCGTCGACGGCGAGGACCATCACCGCATCCGCGCGCGGGGCCGACCGGGCGAGGTGCATCGCGCTGATGTTGACGTCGGCCTCGCCGAGCATCGTCCCGATCCGGCCCATCGTCCCCGGTCGGTCGTGATGGCGGGTCACGAGCATCGTCGCGGTGGGGACCATGTCCAACCAGTAGTCGTCGAGCCGGACGAGCCGAGGTTCGCCGGCGGCGACGGTCCCGCCGACCGTGGTGGTCGATCCGTTCGACTCACCCGACAGGGTCAGCAGGGAGGAGAACTGGCCCGCCTCGGGGGTCTTCCGCTCGACCACGGTGATCCCGCGGGCGCGGGCCAACGCGGCGGCGTTGACCAGGTTGACCCGCTCGGTGGTGGCCGTCTCGAGCAGGCCGCGCAGGACGGCCGCGATGAGCGGTGTGCCGTCATGGCCGGCGAGCTCACCGGCGATCTCGAGCGTGAGCGTCTTGACGCCGGTGCGGCAGAACTGGGCGAAGAACCGCCCGAGCAGCTCGGCCAGCGGGAGGTACGGAGCGATCGCCCGGGCCGTCTCCGGGGTCAGCAGCGGGGCGTTGACCGCATAGCGCGCCGGTCGACCGTCGAGCACGTCGAGGATCTGCGAGGCGACCTCCTCCGCGACGAGCACCTGGGCCTCGGCGGTCGACGCACCCAGGTGGGGAGTGAGCACCGTGTTCGGGGCGTCCAGCAGCGGCGAGCCCGTCGGCGGCTCCTGCTCGAAGACGTCGATCCCGGCGCCGCCGAGACGGCCATCCGCCAGGGCGGTCGCCACCGCCGCCTCGTCGACGACCCCACCCCGAGCCACGTTGAGCAGGATCGCCCCTGGCTTCATCCGGGCGATCTCGCGGGCACCGATCAGGTGCCGGGTGGCCCGGCTGAGCGGAACGTGCAGGGTGATCGCGTCGGAGCGCTCGAGGAGGACGCCGAACGCGACGAGCTCCACACCGTGGTGCCCGGCCTGCTCATCCGACACGAACGGGTCGACGGCGAGGACCGTCATCTCCATCGCCCGGGCGCGCTTGGCGATCGCCTGGCCGATCTTGCCGAGCCCGACGATCCCCAGCGTCCGGCCGCGCAGCTCGACCCCGGTGAACCGACTCCGCTGCCACTCGCCGCGGCGTAGCGACGCATCGGCCGCCGCGACCCGCCGCGCGACGGCGTAGAGCAGGGCCAGGGTGTGCTCGGCGGCGGCGATCGTGTTGCCGGTCGGGGCGTTGACCACCACGATCCCGGCCCGGGTCGCCGCGTCGAGGTCGACGTTGTCGACGCCTACGCCCGCTCGTCCGATGACGACCAGTCGGCCTCCTGCCGCGATCATCTCGGCGTCGACCTGGACCTGGCTGCGGACGACGAGCGCGTCGTAGTCCGGCAGGACGGCGACGTACTCCTCCCGGGTGAGGCCCGGCCGGACGTCGACGTCGTGGTGCACGCGAAGGAGGGCGACGCCCTCCTCGGCGACGGGTTCGGCGACGAGGATCCTCACGCCTCGACGGGTGCCAGGACGCCGAGCGACTCGAGGGCCGCGCGCTGTGCCGCCGCGACGGCCGTGCCGGCTTCGACCGGCCGCCCCAGCTCGAGCGAGACCTCCTCGAGGACCCCGATCGCGTCGAGGATCTCCCCGAGGGTCACCGAGCCGAGATGCCCGAGCCGGAAGATCAGTCCGGTCAGCTTGCCCTGGCCCCCGGCCAGGACGAGTCCGCGGGCCTTGATGGCCCCGTTGAACGTCTTCCAGTCGAGACCCTCGGGCACGTTGGCCGCTGTCACCGTCCGGGACGCGAAGCGGGGATCGGCGAACAGCTCGAACCCGAGCGCGGTCAGCCCGGCGCGTGCGGCGGCGGCACAGGCCTCATGACGGGCGAAGATCGCCGCGGCGCCCTCTCGCCCCATGAGCGCGAGTCCCTCGTCGACCTGGTAGACGACGGCGATCGCCGGGGTGAACGGAGTCTGACCCTTGGCGTGCGCCTCGCGGTGGCTGCGCAGGTCGAGGTAGAAGCGCGGCATCGTGGCCGTCTCCATGGCCGCCCAACCACGCTCCGAGGCGGCCACCATCGCCAGTCCCGGGGCGGCCATCCAGGCCTTCTGCGATCCGGTCACGACGAGGTCGATGCCCCAGGCGTCCATCTCGAACGGCACGGCTCCCAGACCGGACACGCTGTCGACGAGGATCAGCGTGTCGGGTGACGTCTCGCGGACCGCCGCGGCGAGGGCCGCGATCGGGTTCATGACCCCGGTCGAGGTCTCGTTGTGGGTCAGCAGGACGGCCCGGTAGCCGGGACCCGGCTCCGCCGCGAGGGCGGCCCGGATCTCCGCCGGGTCCGCCGCCTGGCCCCACTCGACCGAGACCTTGGTCACGTCGGCACCGTAGGTCGAGGCGATCTTGGCGAACCGGTCGCCGAACGAGCCGATCGACACGCCGAGGACCCGGTCGCCCGGCGAGAGGACGTTCACGACCGCGGCCTCGAGACCGCCCGTCCCCGCGCACGACAGGATGGCGACCTCGCTCGTGGTGCCGAAGTACGGCTTCATGCCGGCCAGGACCCGCTCGATCATCGCGGCGAACTCGGGTCCGCGGTGGTTGATCATCTGGCGACCGCCTGCCTCGCGAACGGATGGCGGCAGGCCGGTCGGGCCGGGGATCCGCAGGTTCGGCTCGAAGCGGTTCACGGGAGCCTCCTTGGGCTTCGGAGATGCACGGGATCGCACCGGGTCCGGTGAGCGTCGGGCGCCGGGTCTCGCCGGCGTCAGCGCCACGCCTATGGTGGCACAAGCCCGCGATCGAGCGGATGGCGCGACGGGAAGAGCCCGGCGCCTCCTGTGGGGAGGCCGCCGGGCTCGTTCAGGGCGGGATGGGTCGGGCGGGGCGACGGGCGACCGTCGCCGCCGGCTAGTTGCCGTACAGCCAGTCGGTGAACCCGAAGTTCTTGCCGCCGTGCGCCGGCGACTGGGCGGACAGGTTGGTCCCGTAGGCGTGGTTGATCAGCCAGGGCTGCCACGTGTCGTCGCTGCTCGGGATCCAGCCGGCGCGGTCGTACAGGAAGTTCGCCGCGCGAAGGATCGCGTTGTTCTCCCAGCCGAAGGCGTCGTAGCCCGCCCGGTCGAGGATGAGGGCCTGGAGGGTGGCACCCTGCATCGCCTCCCAGGCATAGTTGGTGAAGGTCGGCGGCCACTGGAAGCTGCCGCCCCGGCGCATGTCGTCGGGCAGGGCGCCGTCGAGGACGTGGCCGCTCTTCGAGCAGCCCTTCGGGTCGATCCCGACCGGCTTGGCCGGATCGCACTGCCAGGACGTGTCACCGAAGCTGAACCCGGTGTACGCCGCCCGATCGCCGAGCCAGCCGTGGAAGACCGCTGCGGTCCGGGCGAGCTGGGCCGAGTCGCCGAGGTAGCGCGCGATGGCTGCACGAGCCGCCCCCGCGTGGGTCCCCCAGTTGTTCGGTCGATCCTCGTGGGTCGAGATGATCGTGTCCCCGCTCAGGTTCTCGGTCAGGACCTTGCGGAGCCACGGTCGGAAGGTGTTGGTGTCGAAGCTCGGGTCGTAGCTCCCGAGGTCGATCAGGTCCGCGGCGATGACGTAGCCGGGCAGGTTCCGACCGGCCGCGAGCGTGCGTCCGCCGGCCTCGCTGCCGACGGCCGCCTTGAGGTTGGCCAGGACGTCGACGCGATAGCTGGCTGCACCGGTCCGTGCATACACCAGGGCCTTGGCCAAAACGTGGAGGTCGTTGTCCTCATCCTGGTTCTGGATATCGGGTGAGCCGGCCGAAGCGTCGGCCCACGACTTGACGTTGGCCCAGGCCGCGCCCGAGGTGGGCAGGGACGCCAGCTCGGCCTTGCTGATGACGATTCCGACCGACGGGCTCTTGGGTCCGGTCGGGCCGCTGGGCGGTGCCGGCGTCGGATCGGGAGTGGCGGTCGGGGCCTGGGTCGGCCTGGAGGTGGGATCGGGGGTGGCGGTCGGGGCCGGGGTCCCGTCGCTGCCGGGGGTCGGCGTCGGACCGTTCGTGCCGTCGTTCGGGCCCGGCGTCGGGACCGTCGTCGGATCCGGATTCGACGTCGCCGTGGGCTTCGGGGTCGCGGTCGGGGAGGCGGCGACGGTCAGGAGGAGGATCGGACCCTTGCCGGTCTCCCGGCTCGCGAAGAGCGCGCCGTCACTGCTCGTCCCGACGATCTCGAGGTCGACCTTCTTGCCGGACTTCAAGCCGGTGAGGTTGACCGGGACGGTGATCCAGCGACCGACCGGTCCCGTGGCCCCGATCCTGCCGACGACGGCCGGGGCCATCAGCGGCGCCTTGGCCCATGTCACCGTGGTCTCGCTCCAGGGACCGACGATCTGGTGGATCTCGCCGCCCTTGTTGCTCCGGTCGCGGACGAACAATCGGAGCTGCACGCCGGTGATCCGGTCCTTGACCGTCGGGATGGTGAACCGGATCAGCGTTCGCTGATGATCGCCGGCCATGACCCGTGTCCGGAGTCGGACGCCGGTGCCGTAGTTCCGATCCGGGAAGTGGGACCGGACCTGGGCGTCGGCGGTCGCCTGGACGCTGACCGACTGGGTCGACGATGCCAGCCCGAGTCGAGCCCCGAGGATGACCGGGACGACGGCCGCGCCGATCAGCCCGAGGCGGACGAACCGGCCGAGATGACCATGGGACCTGGACGTGGAAGGGGCGGCGGAGGGAGCGGCGGACGTGGCCTCATGCGCTTGTCGCGACATCGGGGGGCCTCCTCGCGTGTCGGGCGCAGCGGCCCGGTCGTTTCGGTGGACCCTTACCGTGGACCTTGCGTCCTGCGAGGGGGATCACCCGCCGGTACCCAACTGTCGGAGCAGATGGGGCCAGCACTAACCGGACCGGATCGACCACCACCCCCCTGCACGGGCCCCCGGGGACGTCCCGAACGGTGCGCCGGGGCACCGACGGTGGTGCAGATGTGCCACGGGCGACGGCCGACTAGGCCCCTTCGGCGTCCCTCTTCTCGGTCTCGGCCAGCTTGCGGCGGCTCTCCTCGCGAGTGCGCATGATCGAACCGCCGGCCTTGGGATCGGCCTTCGGCGCCGGGATCGACTCGCGCTCGGGGCGGCCGCGCTGCCGGGTCGCCTCCCGGGCCTCGTTCCGGCCCGCCATCCGCTGCGCGATCGTCGCCTCGTAGCCCTGGTCGTTCGGGAGGTAGTAGCGCCGGTCGACGAGGGCGTCCGGGAGGTACTGCTGGGCGATGTCCGAGCCGTCGAACTCCGGCGGATAGCGATAGCCGACGCCGTAGCCGTACTGCTTGAGTCCGTGGTGGCCCGCACTCCGGATCGGCATCGGCACCGGCAGTGCTCCGGACGCCTCGAGATCCGCGACGGCCGCCCAGTAGGCGCTCCCGGAGCGGTTCGACTTGGGCGCGGTGGCGACATAGGTCGTCGCCTGGGCGAGGGCGTACTGGGCCTCGGGCAGCCCGATCCAATCGAGCGCTGCGGCGGCGGCGACCGCGACCTGGAGGGCTCGGGGGTCGGCATTGCCGACGTCCTCCGACGCCGAGATGATCAGCCGACGGACGATGAACCGGGGGTCCTCGCCGGCGGCGATCATCGTCGCGAGCCAGTACAGCGCGGCGTCCGGGTCGTTGCCGCGGAGGCTCTTGATGAACGCCGACGCGGTGTCGTAGTGCCCGTCACCCGCCCGGTCGTAGGCCAGGATCTTCTGCTGAGCGGCCGCCTCGACGTCGGCCAGCCGCGGCGAGACCCGGCCGTCGTCGTCGCGGATGGCCTCTGCTTCCGCCAGGGTCACCGCCCCCTCGAGGACGTTGAGTGCCTGGCGAGCGTCCCCGCCGGCCAGGCCGACGAGGTGGTCGAAGGGCTCGTCGTCGAGATGGACGCCGCCATCCGGGCCGAGCTCGCCGGCGAGGCCACGCTCGGGGTCGGCGATGGCGCGCCGCACGACGGTGGCGACCTCGTCATCGGACAGTGGCTCGAGCCGCCACACCCTGAGCCGCGACAGGAGCGCCCCGTTGACCTCGAAGTAGGGATTCTCGGTCGTCGCCCCGATGAGGATGATCGTGCCGTCCTCGACGTGGGGCAGCAGGCCATCCTGCTGCGCCTTGTTGAAGCGATGGATCTCGTCGATGAACAGGATCGTCCGGCCGCCGTCGAGCTCGAGCCGGTCGCGCGCGCCGGCGACGGCCGAGCGGATGTCGGCGACGCCGCTCATGACCGCGGACAGGCTCACGAACCGTGCGTTGATCTCGGCCGACAGGAGCCTGGCCAGGCTCGTCTTGCCGGTCCCGGGCGGACCCCACAGCAGCAGCGAGCCGAGATAGCCACGTTCGACCGAGCGGCGCAGCGGGCCGCGCTCGCCGACGAGATGGTCCTGTCCGACGTACTCGGACAGGTCGCGTGGGCGCATCCTCGCCGCCAGCGGCTGGCGTCCCGGCGGCGGCTGGAACAGGGCGACCTGGTCTGACGGGGGCTTCCGGCTCGGCACCCGGCCAGTCTACGTCGGCCGCCCCGTCAGGCCACGTTCGAGGTCGGCGCCCAGGATCGTCGGCCGGTCCGGCCGTCGCCGGGCAGCGGCGGGTCGTCGGAGGTCTCGATCCCGGCCGCGAAGGCGGCCACGAGGCGAGGGTCGAGCTGGGTCCCGGCGGCGTCGCGGAGGCGCTCCAGCCCCTCGCTCACCGAGAGCGCCTTCCGGTAGGGCCGGGTGGTCGTCATCGCACTGAACGCGTCGGCGACCGACACGATCCTGGCGATCAGCGGGATGTCCTCGCCGGCGAGCCCGTCGAGATAGCCGCCACCGTCCCAGCGTTCATGGTGGTGCCGCACGCCGGCCCGGACGGTGTCCAGGTCGGGCAGGTCCCGGACGATCGCATCGCCGAGGGCGACGTGCTGCTTGACGATCGCGTACTCGTCCGTCGTCAACGGCCCGGGCTTGCGCAGGATCGTGTCCGGGATCCCGATCTTGCCGACGTCGTGGAGGAGTCCCGCGAGCTCGACCGAGCGGCGTTCCTCGGCGGGCAGCCCGATCCGGTCGGCCAGGAAGAGCGCGTACCGGGCGACATCCTCGGAGTGCTGCTTGGTGTAGTGATCCTTGGTGTCGACGGCGACGACGAGCCCCGTCAAGACGTCGAAGCTGGAGCGCTGCGCGACCGCGAGGTCCTCGGACGTGAGGTGGGCGATGCGGACCCGGTCGCCGCCGCTCGCCTTGGCCTCCGTCAGGGCCCCCGTCGCGACGGCCAGCAGCTCCGTGGCCGCCTCGCCGTTGAGCGGTGAGTAGCAGACGCCCGCGCTGATCGTGACCGGGAGCCGTTCCGACGCGCCGAACCGGAGCGCCAGCTCGGCCACCCGGACCCGTAGCCGGCCGATGGCGGGTTCGAGGTCGTGGCTGTCGGGCGGAGCCGTGACCACGATGAACTCGTCGGGACCGTAGCGTCCGAGCGTGGTCCGGGCCGGCAGCTCGCCCCGGAGGATGCGGGCCAGCTCGACCATGGCGCGATCGCCCGCGGGATGGCCGTAGGTCTCGTTGAGGAGCCGGAAGTTGTCGACATCGATGAGCGCGACCCCGACCGGGGCGCCCGACCCGCGGCTGGCTTCCAGCGCGCCGGCGAGGCTCGCCACCGCGGTGCCATGGTTGAGCAAGCCGGTCAGCGCGTCTCGCCGGCTGGCCTCGAGCAATGCAGCGGTCTGGCGGGTCAGTCGGGCCTGGGCCGCGCGGAAGATGAGGAACAGGAGGATCGACAGGATCGCGGCCGCCCCGAAGGTCACGGCGAGGACGTCTCGACGGTTCCGGTCGACCGCGGCGAGGATCGGGGCGGCGTCGCGGTAGATCTCGAAGACGGACGACACGGTCCCGCCGAGGGGGATCGGGATGTACTCCTCGAGGACCTTCGTCCCGGGGGGCAGGTCGGAGGTCGCCGCCTCGCCCTTGCCGGCGTCCTCGATGGTCGTGGGCACGGGCTCGCCCGCGACGGCGTCGGTGATGTCCTCGTCGGCGCCGATGAACTTGCCTCGCAGATCGCGACGCTCGCTGAACAGGACGGTCCCATCGGGTGCCCAGATCTTCACGTGGACGATGCCGGATGACCCGATGCCGGACGACGATCGATCGATGATGGCTCCGATCGACTGCTCGACCTCGGTGGCGCGAGCATCGCTGACGCCGGCCTTCGTCAGCTCGCTCGTCTTGAGATCCAGCGCCGCGGTGAACCCTCGAACGAGCGAGCTGTCCGACGCGACGGAGCTCGCGATCGCGGCGTCGGTCAGGTTCGCGGACTCGATCCAGACCAGGGCGAACGCCGTCAGCGCGACCAGGGTCAGGCTCGCCGCGAAGACGAGGATGAGGAGGGTCGACCGACGGCGGACGTGTTCGGGGTTGAGGTTGGCCACGACGCTCTCTTGACGACGAAGGGTGCGGAGCGTGACCGTACGGTGGGCGATCGTCGCGTTCTATAGGTCGTTCGGGGGATGCGCTGGTCGACGGCCGGCCGATGCCCGCGCGACCGGGGTCAGAGGTGGACGGCGCCGGTCAGGTCGATGAGCACGAACAGGACGGCCATGATCCCGAACATCCCGGCCGCGACGACGACGATCCGTCGGACGTCCGCGACGACGTACCGGTATTCCTCGGTCTCCTCGGCCACGAAGGCGTCGGAGGCGACCGACGCCGGGCGGACGCGGTTGCGGGTCGGGGTCCGGGGCCCGGCCGCCGCGACTGCGGCGTCGCCCGGGGAGGCCTCCACGGGTGCCGGGGACGGGCTCGCGGCGCTCGAGGCGGGTGACGCCGTGGTCGGCCGTGGGCCGCTGCGCTGGGTCGCGCGACGCTGGCCGGGGCGGCTGGGGGCGCCGCGCGCTCGCTTGGCCATCGGCTCGAGGATCCTCCGGAGGATGTGGCGTCCGGACCGTGGTCATCCGAGAGGCCGCCGGCGGGAGGATACCACCGGACCGCGGGGTCGCCCGAGTCGGACCACCTGCTAGACTCGGGCGATCCCCACCGGAGGCGCGCGAACGACCCCGTGACCACGTTCATCCAGGACAACCTCGGCGTCGTCGTCGCGGCGCTCGTGATCGGGTGGCTGGTCGCGCTCGGCGTCGCCGTCCTCGCCGTCCGCCGGGCCACGGACGTGGCCCGGCGCCTCGATGCGCTGACCCGGGGCGAGGACGGGCGGAGCCTGCAGGCCGTGCTCGAGGCACACCTCGGCCGTGTCGTCGAGGTCTCCGCGGCGGTCGACGGGTTGACGGGTCGGACGAGCGCCCTCGAGGCCAGCGGTCGCAAGGCGTTCCAGCGGATCGGCCTGGTCCGGTTCAACCCGTTCGAGGACACCGGGAGCAACCAGAGCTTCGCCCTGGCGTTGCTCGACGCCGACGACGACGGGGTCATCGTCAGCAGCCTCCACGCTCGTGGGGGTACCCGGATCTACGCCAAGGCCGTCGCGGGCGGCCGCCCGGAGGCGACGCTGTCCGACGAGGAAGCCGAGGCGCTCCGGCTCGCCCGGGCCGCGGTGGCGGGGCGAGTCGCCCTGGCCGATCGCGCCGCTGCCGGCGTCGGCGGGCGGTGACCGAGCCGGCGTGACGCGCGAGCTGTCACGACCGCCCGGCATCGTGGCCGCATGCCCCCTCGTATCTCGACCACGGACCGACGATCGGCCGGCCGCGTGAGCACGCGCACTGCCCGGCGGCGGGCGGTCCGGCCCCTGGAGCAGATCCCGGTCTGGGCCGGATCGATCGGGGACGGCCCAGCAGACGGTCGCCCGGATCCTGGATCGGGCCTCGATGGCCTGCTCGGCGGGCTCAACCCGGAGCAGCTCCGAGCCGTGACCCACGGGGACGGTCCCCAGCTCGTCGTCGCCGGCGCGGGGACCGGCAAGACCCAGGTCGTCACCCGGCGGATCGCCTGGTTGATCGCGACGCGGCGGGCTCGCCCATCGGAGATCCTCGCGCTGACCTTCACCGACCGTGCGGCCGCCGAGATGCAGGCGCGGGTCGACCGGCTCGTTCCGTACGGCTACACGGACACCGCGATCTCCACCTTCCATGCCTTCGGCGACCGGCTCATCCGCGAGTACGCGCTCGAGATCGGTCTCGCGCCGGACGTCCGGGTCCTGTCGCGGGCCGAGGTCGTGATCTTCCTGCGCGATCGCATGTTCGACTTCGACCTCGAGCGCTATCGGCCGCTCGGGGACCCGACCAGGTTCCTCGGGGCGCTCGCGACGCACTTCAGCCGGCTCAAGGACGAGGACGTGGACCCGGCGACCTACCTCGCCGTTGCCGATCGAGCGGTGGGCGAGGCCGGCCTGCTGGCCGAGCTCGCGGACCAGACCGCCCCCGACGACGATGCCCGGGACGCGGCCGAGGCGGCGGTCGAGCAGGCGGCTCGCCGACTCGAGCTCGCGCGTGCGTTCGCGCGCTACCAGGCGCTCATGGAGGCCGCCGGGTTCGTCGACTTCGGAGATCAGGTGTCGCTCGCCCTCCGGCTCGTCCGCACCTCGGCGGTCGCTCGCTCGGAGATCCAGCGGCGATTCCGATACATCCTGGTCGACGAGTTCCAGGACACCAACCGCGCCCAGGCCGAGCTCGTCGAGCTGATCGCGGCACCGTCCCGGAACCTGACCGTGGTGGGCGACGACGATCAGTCGATCTACCGGTTCCGCGGTGCGGCGATGAGCAACCTCATCGAGTTCCGGGACCGTAGCCCGCGCCCCACGATCACCATCCTCCGGCGGAACTACCGATCGAGAGCTGGCATCCTCGCGGCGAGCCATCGACTGATCCGCTTCAACGATCCGGAGCGCCTCGAGGTCCAGGCGGGGATCGACAAGCGACTCCAGGCCCAACGCCCCGAGCCACCCACCGGACAGCGCCCGGCCGCCGTCCGGCACCAGGCCTTCGCGACCGGATCCGACGAGGCGGATTGGGTCGCCGGCGAGATCGCCGGGCGGATCGCGGCCGGGGCGGCGCCGGGCGAGCACGCCGTCCTCGTCCGCTCGAACGCGGAGGCCGACGGGATCCTGCGCAGCCTCAACGTCGCCGGCGTGCCGTGGCGGTTCTCCGGGACCTCCGGACTGTACGCTCGGCCGGAGGTCCGGCTGCTCATGACGTTCCTGCGGGTCATGGCCGATCTCGACTCGAGTGTCGACGTCTACGCGCTCGCGGCGTCCGAGGTCTACGGGCTGAGCGGCGAGGACCTCACGGACATCACGGCATCGGCGCGGCGGCGGAACCGGTCGTTGTGGGACGTTCTCCAGGAGCTCGATCGCCAGCCGGGCCTGCTCCGCCTCGCCCCGGCCTCGCGGGTCGCGGTCTCGAGGCTGGTCGCCGACCTTCGTGGCTACAGCGAGCTCGCCCACCAGCAGCCCGCGGGTCAGCTGCTCTACGCGTTCCTGAAGGGATCGGGGCTCCTCGCCAAGCTGGTCGCGGCGAACGACACCGGCGCGGACGAGGCGATCCAGAACGTGGCGCGCTTCTTCGATATCGTGCGGGCCCGGTCGGCGCTCCTGGCCGACGATCGGTGCTCGTCCCTGGCGGGCCACCTCGCCATCCTGGTCGAGGCGGGCGACGACCCGCCGACCGTCGAGCTGGATGGCGGTGCCGACGCGGTCGCCGTGCTGACCGTGCACAAGGCCAAGGGACTCGAGTTCCCGACCGTCTTCCTGCTCGGCCTGGTCGACGGGCGCTTCCCGGCCGCCGATCGACGGGACCCGCTGGCGGTCCCCGCTGAGCTGCTGGGCGGGGGTCCCATCGCCGGCGGGGACGCGCACCTGCGCGAGGAACGTCGCCTGTTCTATGTCGGGATGACCCGAGCCCGGGACGAGCTGGTCATGACCAGCGCGGCCGACTACGCCGGGCGCCGCGTCCGACGCGTCTCGCCGTTCGTCCTCGAGGCGCTCGACCTTCCGCGGGTGGAGGGCGACGTGCGCGCCTCGACCTTGCGCGGTCCGCTGGAGCGCCTGGCCGGCTTCGCTGCGCCGGGTGCACCCGTCGAGGCCGCCCGGCGCACCGTCGACGAACCGCTGTCGCTCAGCTTCTACCAGGTCGACGACTACCTGACCTGCCCGCGCAAGTACAAGTACGCGCACGTCACCCGGATCCCGGTCGCACCGCACCATTCGCTGATCTACGGCGCCGCGCTCCATCGCGCGGTCCAGGAGTTCCATCGGCGCCAGGCCCGGGGCACGATCATGAGCGAGGAGGAGCTCGAGGCGTCGCTCGTCGCGGCCTGGACGAGCGAAGGATTCCTGACCCGCGAGCACGAGGACGCCCGGCTGGCGGCCGGCAAGGCGGCCCTGCGCCGCTTCCGCGCCGACCAGCTCCGGCCGGGCAGCGTCGTGCCGGCGTACGTGGAGCGGGACTTCTCGTTCACCCTGGACGGGGACCGGATCCGGGGTCGCTGGGACCGGGTGGACGTCGAGCCGATCGACCCGGACGACCGGCTCGCAGACGGTGCCGCCGGGCCGCCGTCCCCCAGCGCGGAGGTCGCCGACGTGATCGAGCCGGTCCTCCCGTTGCTGCCGCGCGAGCGGGTGACGATCACCGACTACAAGTCGAGCGATGTGCGCGATCCCGCCAAGGCACGGCAGCGCGCTCGCGACTCGCTGCAGCTGACGATCTACGCGATGGGCTATGAGGCGATGACCGGCCAGCGACCCGACGCGGTCCAGCTCCATTTCCTCGAGACGGGCCTGATCGGGCGCGCGGTCGTCGACGACAAGCGGCTGACCAAGGGCCGCCTGAAGATCGCCGCGGCCGCGGCCGGCATCCGGGCGCGCGCCTTCGACGCGACGCCGGACCTGATGGCCTGCTCGTACTGCCCGTTCCGCGACATCTGTCCGTCGAGCGTCGCTCGATGACGGACGCGACGCCCGGCCGCCTGTCGGAGGCGGTCCGCACGATCAGCTTCGACTTCGGCAATACCCTCGTCCCGGTGACGAGAGCCGACCTGCGGGTCGTCGTGGACCTGACCACCGCGGAGGTCGCCCGACGGTGCGGGCCGTTCGACGAAGCGGCCTTCGCCCAGGCCTGGGCGGAGGAGCGCGACCGCCAGTTCGCCGAGGAGGTCCCGCGGATGCGCGAGGTGGACCTCGCCCAGCGGAGCCGCCGGGTCCTCGCCCGGATGCGTGGGATGCCCGTGCCGGCTGCAGGGTCGACCTGGGACGACATCGCCGCCGCCGCCTATAGCACGCCGGAGGAGGTGGGGTTCGCGCTGGCGACGTACACCGCATCGTTCGTGGCCACGGTCCGAGTCCCGCCGGAGGTCGGACCGATGCTCGAACGGCTGGCCGCGCGGTTCGTCCTCGGGATCTGCTCGAACTGGCCGCTGGCGGCGACGATCGATCGGTACGTCGAGGTCGCCGGGTGGAAGCCACGTCTGACGGCCGTGGTCGTCTCGGAGCGCGTCGGGACGATCAAACCCGACGCCCGGTTCTTCCGCGCGGCCGAGCATCTCCTCGGGACCCCGCCGGGCACGATCCTCCACGTCGGGGACGACTGGGCGGCCGACATCGTCGGCGCCAAGAGGGCCGGCTGGCTGGCCGCCTACCTGCCGGCCGAGACGAGCGACTCGCCCTTCCCGGTCAGCTACGGCGACGGTCGCGCCCGGGCGGACCTCCGGCTCGAGCGGCTGGCGGATCTCGAGGAGGCGCTGGCCTGAGGTCCGCGATCCACGCCACCACCCCGTGCCCGACTAGACTCCAGCGCGATGGACCCACGCGATCGCACGATCAACCTCGCGCTGTTCGGCCTCGCGGCGATCGCCTGGGTCGCCGTCGGCCTCGTCGTGACGACGCGCGACCCACGGGCCGATCCCTCGGCCGGGCTGCTCGGGGCGGGCCTGATGGGGATCGCCGTGGGGCTGACCTGCATCCCGCTGTTCTGGCTGGTGGTCTTCGGGCGACACGGCAGGATCGCCTATCGCGGAGACTGGGTCCGTGCCGTCCGTCGCGGCGCCTGGGTCGCGGTCGTCGTGGCCGTCTTCATCGTGCTTCGCCTGCAGGGGGCGTTCAGCCTGCCGATCGCCCTGTTCGTCGTCGTCATCGTGTCGGTCGCCGAGGCGACCTTGTCGGCCGAGCGCTGATCGCCGGCCGGATCCTGGAGGAGTCACCCGTGACCATCGACCGCTTCGACTTCCTGACGACCGCTCCGGCCGAGCCGTTCGCCGACGCCAAGCGTCGGCTCGCAGCCGCGGTCGAAGCGAACCGGGACGAGATCGTCGGGCTGTCGCAGCGGATCCATGCCGACCCGGAGCCGGCGTTCGAGGAGATCCATGCTTCGGCCTGGGTCGCGGAGGCGATCGCGCGTCACGGGTTCGCGGTCGAGCATCCCGTCGGAAGCCTCGCGACCGCGGTCCGCGGCCGCCTGGCCGGCGGTCGGGGAGGGGACCGGCCGAGGATCGGGATCCTCGCCGAGTACGACGCCCTGCCGGGTCTCGGGCATGGCTGCGGCCACAACTCGATGGCCGCCTCCGGAGTGGGGGCGGCCATCGCGCTCGCGACCCTCGCCCCCGAGCTCCCGGGCGAGATCGTGTTCCTCGGCACGCCGGCCGAGGAACGAGGTTCGGGCAAGGGGATCATGATCCGCGACGGCCTGTTTGCGGATCTCGACGCCGCCCTGCTCTACCACCCGTCGGACGTGACCGGGGTCGAGTGCCGACTGCTGGCCAGCGAGGACATCTACGTCACGTTCCACGGGGAGCAGGCCCACGCCGCGTCGGACCCGTGGATGGGCCGGAACGCACTCGACGCGCTGATCCTCCTGTTCAGCTCGGTCGGACTGTGGCGCCAACAGCTCCGCCCCGACACACGGGTCCACGGGATCGTCCGGGAGGGCGGGACCGCCGCCAACATCATCCCGAGCCGGGCGAAGGCCTGGTTCATGGTCCGCTCGCCGCGCGAGGACGAGTATCTCGAGATGCGCGAACGTTTCCGCCAGATGTGCGAAGCGGCAGCGCTGGCGACCGGCTGCACCGTCGAGGTGGTGTTCGAGGGAGGGGCCTCGACGATGCACCACAACCGGACCCTCGACCGGCGGTTCGTGGCGAACATGGAGGCCTACGGGGTGATGGACCGCCCGCCCGTCGACAACCTCGGCTCCAGCGACATGGGCAACGTCAGCTTCGTCGTCCCGACGATCCACCCGTCGATCGCGATCTGCGATCCGGGCGTCCCGGGACACTCGATCGAGTTCCGGGATCTGGCCGCTGCGCCGCGGGCCGACGAGGTCACCCTCCTGGCGGCGACGCTGGTGGCCCAGACCGCCTACGAGCTGTTCGCCGATCCGGCCCTGGTCGAGGCGGCCTGGAAGGAGTTCCGCGGCGACGCCTGAACCGGGTGGTACCATCGCCGCCGGCGCGCCCCGCTGGACGCTGGATGCGAACCGGCGGCGCTCCAGAGACGGCTGAGCCCGAGCGACGGTCCGACGACCGCCTGCGCCGGCTGGTCTCCCGGAGGACTTCCATGTCCGAGCGCCACGATCCCGGTCCCGCGGCGGACTTCGCCGCGCTCAATGGCTGGGATCGAGAGTACGAGACCTACACCGACTTCGACCTGCCCACCTACGTCGGGCCGACCACGTTCATGAAGCTGCCGTGGATCACCGACCCGGCCGAGCTACGGCGGCGCCGGACCGACGTGGCCATCATCGGAGCGCCGTTCGACGACGCCGTCAGTCACCGACCCGGTGCGCGGTTCGGTCCGCGGGCGATCCGCGAGGCGCAGTACACCTCCGGGTCGATCCACTCGCTCCAGCTCGGCGTCGAGCCGTTCGAGGAGCTCGACGTGGTCGATGCCGGGGACGCCAACGTCATCCCGGCCTGGATCGACCGGGCCCACGCCCTGATCTACCGGAAGGTCCGCGAGGTCGCCGAGACGGGCGCCATCCCGATCGTCCTCGGCGGCGATCACTCGATCACCTGGCCGTCGGCGACCGCGATCGCGGAGGTCCGCCGGCCCGGTTCGATCGGGATCGTCCACTTCGATGCGCATGCCGACACGGCCAACGAGGACTGGGGCGTGCTCGCCGGCCATGGGACGCCGATGCGTCGGCTGATCGAGTCGGGCGCGGTCGCCGGGAGGAACTTCGTCCAGGTCGGGCTGCGCGGCTACTGGCCGCCGGTCGAGGTGTTCGAGTGGATGAAGGACCACGGCCTGCGATACCACTTCATGACCGAGATGGAGGAGCGCGGCGCGGACGCCGTCATCGCCGACGCGATCGCCGAGGCACTCGACGGCCCGGACTCGATCTACCTCAGCCTCGACATCGACGTCATCGATCCCGGGCTCGCGCCGGGCACGGGGACGCCCGAACCGGGCGGGATGCTCACCCGCGAGGTCCTTCGGGCGATCCGCCAGATCGTCGGCGCCGTCGATCTGTGCGCCATGGACATCGTCGAGGTCTCGCCGCCGTACGACCATGCCGAGACGACGGCGATGGCGGCCAATCGTGCCGCGCTCGAGGCGATCAGCGCACTCGCGGTCAAGAAGCGCGCCGGCCGGACGGTCCGCTTCGAGCGGTGATCCCCGCGAGCGCCAGCGGGTAGCATCGGATCATGCGTCCTCCCCCCTCGCCGACGGCCGTCGCCCTTGCCCGCCTGTACGACGTCGATCTGCTCGAGGACCCCGGCGACCTCGACCTCGTCCTCGCCCTGGCCGAGCGGGCCGACGGTCGGATCCTCGAGCTCGGGGTCGGGTCGGGGCGGCTGGCGGTGCCCCTCGCCGTGGCGGGCTGGCCGGTGACGGGCGTCGACAACGATCCGGCGATGCTCCGCCGGGCGCGCGCTCGCGCCGATGCGGCCGGGGCCACCGTGGCCGGTCGCCTCGAGCTCGTCGAGGCGAACGCCGCCGAGCTGCGGTCGCCGGCACGCTACCGCCTGGGCTTCATCGCCTTGAACTCGCTGCTCGTCTTCGGGGACCGGACCGCCCAGGCGGCGGCGGTGGCGACGCTGGCCCATCATCTCGAACCGGGCGGCCTGTGCCTGATCGACCTGTGGCTGCCGGACGCGGACGACCTCGTCCGATACGACGGCCGGATCTTCCTGGAATACGTCCGGGTCGACCCGGAGACCGGTCGCACGGTGACCAAGACGGGATCGGCGCTCCACGACGGCGCGTCGCAGACCGTCCATCTGACGACGATCTACGACGAGGGTGCCCAGGGCGAGTCACCGCTCCGCTGGTCGAGGACCGACCGGATCCGGCTCGTCGGGGCCGAGGAGCTGGTCCTCTTCGCCGAAGCGGCCGGCCTCGAGGTCGAGCTCCTGGCGCGCGACTACGACCTCGAGCCGATGGGTCCCGGCGCGGATCGGGCGATCCTCGTCGCGATGCGTCCGTGACCGGGGCGCCATTCGACCCGCGCCGACTGCCCGGTCCGGCCATCGTCATCGTCAACCCGAAGGCGTCGCGCATCCGGAACGTCCGGCGTGGCGAGGCGATCATGGCCCAGGTCGATGCGTGGGTCCGATCCACGACCGGGGGAGCACCCGTCGTGATCCGGGTCGAGGACGCCGGGTCGATCGACGCGGCAGGCCAGGATGCGGTCCGGTCGGGTGCCGGCCTGGTCATCGCCGTCGGCGGCGACGGGACCGTCGCGGCACTGACCGCCGACCTGGCCGGGTCGGGGATCCCGCTGGCGATCATCCCGGGCGGGACCGGCAACGTCCTGGCGACCGCGCTCCGCATCCCGGACAGCCCGGTGAAGGCCCTGGCCGCCCTGACCGACGGGGTCCGACGATCGATCGATCTCGGATCGGCGCTCCTGCCGGCGCCCGGGGATAGCGGTCCGGACCACGGAGCGGCCGGGGCCGACGACGAGGCCGGGCCGCTGACCATCCCGAGCCGCCTGTTCGCCGTGGCCGCCGGCGTCGGCTGGGATGCGCGGGTGATGGCCGCGACGGCCGGATCCGACAAGCACCGGCTCGGCCGGCTCGCCTACTGGGTCTCGGCGCTCGGGTTGCTCGGCCAGATGCGCCCCACCCCGTACGTCATCGATGTCGACGGTGAGCGGCTCGAGCTCGAGGCCACCGTCGCCCTGGTCGCCAACGCGGGCGAGCTCATCCCCGGCCTCGTCCGGCCCCGCCTGCCGATCGTGCCGGACGACGGCCTGCTCGACCTCCTCGTCCTGCGCGTCGCGAGCGTGGCGGGGGGGATCCGTGGTGCGCTCGAGCTGCTCGATCGGACCGACCTCGGCGGCTCGCCGTCCGGGGCGGCGTTCCGTGCTCGCGGCCGGGTGATCCGGATCGAGGCCGTGCCCGCCCAACCCCGCCAGGTCGACGGGGACGGCCACGGGGCCGGCGTGCTCGAGGCGTCCGTCCGAGGGGGCGCGCTGGACGTCATCGTCCCGAGGACCGACCCATGACCTCCGGGTACGAGTCAAGCGCCGACGTCGGCTTGGTATAGTCCGAACGTGGCCGCATCCGATCAGGTCCGCTTGCTTGTCGTCGAGGACGTCCCACAGGTCGGGCAGTACATCCGGAGCCTGCTGAACTCGCAACAGCAGATCAAGCTCCTGGACGTCATGTCCGATGGGGCGAAGGTCGCCGGCCAGATCGCCCAGCTCCGACCCGACGTGGTGATCGTCGACGCGCTCCTCCAGGGCCGCGTCAAGGGCCCCCAGCTGATCGGCCAGCTCCATGCGGCCGGGCTGGGCGTCCCGGTCATCGTGCTGACCGTGCCGCAGAAGCCGATCGAGCCGGATCCGGACATCGGCGTGCATGCCGTCCTGTCGATGCCGTTCTCCGGGTACGACCTGATCAGCCGCATCCATGGGGTCCAGGCGGCCTTCCGTGAGACCCAGGCGGTCGGCAACTCCCGCCTGATCACGGTCTTCGCTCCCAAGGGTGGGGTGGGCACGACGACGATCGCGCTCAACCTCGCGGTCGCCATCGGCCAGGCCGGGCGGCGGACCGCGCTCATCGACGGGAGCCTCCAGTTCGGTGACCTGCGGGCGCTGCTGAAGGTCCCGATGAGTGCACCGTCCATCGTCGACCTGCCGACCGACCGGATCGCCGAGGGCGACCTGTCCGACGTCCTGTGGCGCGATCCCTCCGGGATCGACATCCTGCTCGCGCCGCCGCGGGTCGAGCAGCACGAGATGATCAGCGTCCGCGACCTGGACAAGATCCTGTCGCTGATGCGCCGGGTCTACGACGTGATCGTGATCGACACGACGGTGGGCATCGACGAACGGACGCTCGCCCTGCTCGACGCATCGGACACGATCATCGAGATCGTCACGTTCGACTCGACGACGATCCACAACACGCTGGTGATGGCGGACACATTCCGCTCGCTCGGCTACCCGCCCACGAAGGTGCGCTATCTCGTCAATCGAGCCGACTCCGCCGGCGGCATCGCCGAGCAGGACCTGGCCGCGGCGATCGGTCGGGTCCCGGAGCACCGCGTCGTGTCGGACGGACGGCTCGTCGTGCAGTCGAACAACGAGGGCGTGCCGTTCGTCCTGGCCGAGCCGTCGGCGCAGATCAGCCAGGACGTGATCGGCATCGCCAACGCGCTCCTCGTGGCCGACCGACCCGCCGTCGGGGCACGTCACTGACGTGACGGACCCGCGACCGATCGGCGTCTTCGACTCCGGGGTCGGCGGGCTGACGGTCCTCCGCGAGATCGTCCGTCGTCTGCCGGCCGAGTCGACCGTCTATCTCGGCGATAACGCTCGCGCTCCGTACGGGATCCGGAGCGACGACGAGGTCCTGCGCTTCACCCGCCAGGCCGTCGACACCCTCGTCGAGCGTGACGTGAAGCTCGTCGTGATCGCCTGCAACACGTCGACGGCGGTCGCCCTGACCGACCTTCGTCGGCGCTATCCGCTGCCGATCCTCGGCGTCATCCGGCCCGGGGCCGCCGCCGCCGTCCTCGCCAGCCGGGTCCGGCGGGTCGGCGTGATCGCCACCCCGGCGACGGTGCGATCGCACGCCTACTTCAACGCGATCAAGGAGGAGAACCCCGCGGTCGAGGTCTACGAGCACGCCACGCCGGCCTTCGTCCCGATGGTCGAGGCCGGGCTGCTCAGTGGACGCGACGTCGAGGCCACGGTCCGGGATTCGCTCGCCCCACTGCTCGGCGAACGCGATGCGTCGGGCGAGTTCATCTTCCCGCTGCCGTCCTCGGCCCGGATCGACACGCTCCTGCTCGGCTGCACCCACTACCCGCTCCTGCGCCCGATCCTCGAGGCGGTGGCGGGCGATCGCGTCGCCGTGGTCGACTCGGCGACCGCGACGGCCTCGGCGCTGGTGGACCTCCTGGCGATGAACGGGCTCGATGTCCCCCGTCCAGGGGATCGGGCCACCCACCTCCAGCTGACCACCGGCGACGCGGCCGCGTTCCACGACCTGGCGCGGCGGCTGTTCGGCGAGGGCTTCGCCGACGTCCAGACGGTCGCGCTCCAGGGCTCCGCGGCATGAGCCGCGGCGATGGGACCGGCCGGCCGGGCGCCACGCGCGACGATCGGGTCTGGCAAGCCGGCTTCCTCGTCGGATCGGCCTTGGGCGTCGCCGCGACGGTGGTCGGCCGCCGGATGGAGCGCTCGGCGCGGCGCGGACTGGTCGACTGGCCCGCCGCCGAGCGTGTCGCCGCCGGTCGGCTGCGGAACGCCCCCGGATCGCTGACGCCGGCCGAGCTCGCCGCCGCCGAGCCCGCCTACGCCGAGACGATGGCCCGCATCGTGCCCCGCCTGAGCGCCGAGCTCGGGACCGAGCTGCCGGGCGTGGTCGCCCGCTCCGGGGTCGTCGACCGTGCCGGCTGGGTGCGGGCCAACTCGGCCAGCTTCGCCCAGCTCATCGGCAAGCTCGAGGGCACGCTGCTCGACCAGATCCTGCCCCCGGGCGGGGGGATCGGACAGGCCAGCATCGCGCTCGCCAATCGCTGGGTGACGACGCGCCAGATCGGGTTCATGCTCGGATTCATGGGGACGCGCGTCCTCGGCCAGTACGACCTCGCGCTGCTCAGTGCCGAGACGACCCCGGGGCGTCTGCTGTTCGTCGAGGAGAACATCCGCCAGACCGCTCGGAACCTGGGGGTGCCGCTCGAGGCGTTCCGGACGTGGATCGCCCTCCACGAGACGACCCACGCGTTCGAGTTCGAGGCGCACCCCTGGCTCCGGCCGTACCTTGCCGATCGGCTGGAGCGGCAGCTCGCCGGGTTCTCGGGTGGGACGAAGCGGATCGCTCCCGAGATGCTCCGCCGGCTCGGTCGGTCCTTGCGTGGCGAAGCCACCGGCGAGCACTGGATGGAACGCCTGATGAGCGACGAGCAGCGGCGGCTGTTCCGCGAGACCCAGGCGGTCATGAGCCTGCTCGAGGGTTTCAGCGACTACATCATGGACGAGGTCGGTCGAGACCTCGTGCCGGACGTCGAGCGGATCAGCGAGCGATTCCACGCGAGGCGCGAGCAGCGCAAGTCCGGCTTCGAACGGGCGATCATGCGGCTCACCGGGATGGACATGAAGCTCGAGCAGTACAAGAAGGGGGAGCGGTTCGTCGCGGCGATCGCCGCGGCGGGCGGCAAGCCGGCCCTTGAACGGCTGTGGGCCGGGCCGGAGTCGCTGCCCCGGGACGGCGAGATCGAGGCGCCGGATCGCTGGCTCGCCCGCGTCATGGGCGACTGAGTCGCCACCGATGAGCGCGAGCGGGACGGCCGGCCCAGGACGCGGCCCAGGGGGCGCACCGGCGGCGATCGCCCTCAGCCCGATCCTGTCGGCACGCTACCGCGGTCGGGACCTGGAGCGGATCCGGGCGGCGGCGCCGGGCGCCCGCCTGGTCACCGTGTCGATCGAGGGCCTCGCCGACGGCCCGCTCGACGACGTCGAGGTGCTCCTCCGCGGGTTCCTGTCCGCCGAGGCGTTCGATCGGCTCCTGGCGCGCTCTCCACGGCTGACCTGGGTCCACTCGGCCTCGGCCGGGGTCGAGCGGGTGCTGACCACCGCCGGCCGGGAGCGTGGCCTGGTCGTGACGAACGCCCGAGGCGTGTTCAGCGATCCGATCGCCGAGTACGTCCTGATGATGATCCTGGCCGTCAGCCGTCGGCTGCCCCAGCTCCTCGAGCTCCAGCGCGAGCGGACGTGGCAGCCGCTCGAGGGCGCGGAGCTGCACGACGTCACGATCGGGGTCGTCGGCCTCGGGTCCATCGGGACGGCCGTCGCCAGGCTGGCGACCGCGTTCGGCTGTCGGGTCGTCGCGACCCGTCGCCGGTCGGCACCGGACGAGCCCACGGCGACCGGCGGGGACGAT
This sequence comes from uncultured Chloroflexia bacterium, assembly GCA_963744115.1. Classification (GTDB taxonomy): domain Bacteria; phylum Chloroflexota; class Limnocylindria; order Limnocylindrales; family CSP1-4; genus Chersky-267. Next base: position 1,384,633 of record CAVUSI010000003.1, read on the forward strand.
GCCGAGGCCGCCGGACCAACGGCTGGGCCGCCGCCGGGCATCGAGCGCCTGACCGGTCCCGAGGGGCTGCCCGACCTGCTGGCGGAGTCGGACTTCATCGTCCTCGCGGCCCCACTGACCTCGGCGACCGAGGGGATGATCGACGAGGCGGCACTCGCCTCGGTCAAGCCCGGTGCGTGGCTCATCAACGTCGCTCGCGGACGGCTCGTCGATGAGCGAGCCCTGCTCCGGGCGTTGCGCGACGGTCCGCTCGGGGGCGCCGTCCTGGACACGTTCCGCGAGGAGCCGCTGCTGCCCGGGTCGCCGTTCTACGACCTGCCCAATGTGATCGTGACCCCGCACACCTCCTGGTCGAGCGGCCGGGTGCTCGATCGGAGCGTTGCGCTGTTCTGCGACAACCTGGCGCGCTACGCCCGGGGCGAGCCGCTTCTCAACGTCGTCGATCCGGGCGTCGGGTACTGATCCGACAGTCACCGCTCGGGTCGGACACAATCAACGGATGCAGATCGCCATCGTCGGGCTTGCCGCTGCGGGCAAGACGACCGTCTTCAACACGCTCACCCGCGGCCACGCCGAGACCGGCGGCTACGGCGGCATCCAGCTCAACGTCGGCGTCGTCAAGGTGCCCGACGACCGGCTCGACCGGCTGGCCGAGATCTTCAAGCCGAAGAAGATCGTCCATGCCGACGTGACCTACGTGGACCTGCCCGCACCGCCGGCCTCGAGCGAGGGTCGGGTCGGGACCGAGGAGCTGCCGGCCGAGCACCTCGCCCGGCTGCGCGACTCGGACGCCCTGCTCCACGTCGTCCGCGCGTTCGAGGACCCGTCGATCCCACACCCGGAGGGGTCGGTCGACCCGTGGCGGGACCTCGAGCGGCTCGACCTCGAGTTCATCCTGGCGGACCTGGCGATGACCGAGCGACGGCTCGACCGGCTCAAGGCGACCGGCCGGCACGGCTCCCAGCCGGAGCGCGACGCCAACGAGCGCGAGGAGGTCATCCTGCGGCGGATCCACGAGGCCCTCGTGGAAGGGCGCCCGATCCGCGACACCGCGCTTCCGCCCGAGGACGAGAAGGCGATCCGGGGGTTCCGCTTCCTGACCCAGAAGCCCGTCCTCGTCCTGCTCAACGTCGGCGAGGGGGATATCCCTCGCGAGGCGGGGATCGTCGCCGGCATCGCCGATCGCTATGCCCACGATCACGCCCTCGTCGACGCGCTGTCGGCCAAGATCGAGATGGAGCTGGGCGAGCTCGAGCCCGACGAGGCCGCGGTGTTCATGGACGAGCTCGGTCTCCACGGGTCGAGCCTCGATCGGGTGATCGCCCTGTCCTACCGCCTGCTCGGGCTGATCAGCTTCCTGACGGCGGGCCCCGACGAGGTCCGGGCCTGGCCGGTCCCGGACGGCTCGAACGCGGTCGACGCCGCTGCAGCCATCCACACGGATCTGGCCAGGGGGTTCATCCGCGCCGAGACCGTGTCGTATGCCGACCTGCTCGAGCTGGGTTCGACGGCCGAGGCGCGCAAGCACGGGAAGCTGCGCTCCGAGGGCAAGACCTACGTCGTCCGCGACGGCGACGTGATCGAGGTCCTGTTCAGTCGCTGAGCGTCCGGTCGCGGAGCCGGGGCGTCCGGTTCAGTTCGGGAGCGACCCGGGCGTCTTCCTGACCTCGGCGGTGATCGTCACGAAATCCGGGAGGTCTTCGAGCTCGATGGTCGGCTCGTCGTCGTCGTCGTCCTCCTCGTCATCGTCGCCGTCGTCGTCGTCGTCATCGTCGCCCCACTCTGGCTCGGGCGAGAACGTGCCGGTCGGGACGATCGCGTTCTCCTCGTCGATCGGCGAGACGAGCAGCGACACCGCCAGCTCGTCATCGTCGATCGGGGTGAAGCCGTACTCGTTCTCCAGCCCTTCGCCGATGGCCTCGATGAGGGTATCGTGCGTGAAATCGTCCTGGACCCGACGGCGGATCGTCTGGACCATCTCGAAGAACTCGTCGGGCTCGAACAGCTCGTCGTGGGCGAGGAGGAGGTCCCCGAAGAGCTCGTCGTCGCCTTCGTGGAGTTCGTAGAAGTACATGGCGTCACGATACCTCGCCCCGGCGACCGACGGTGGCTGAGCGTCCCGCCCGACGGCCCGTCGGACCCGAGGTCGTCCACGTCGGGTCGGCCTGCCGCGACATCGCCCCGGACGATCCGCGCGGCTGGCGACTGGGCGGCGGCGTCACCTATGCGACGTTGACGACGGCTCGACTCGGTCTCCGGACCGCCGCGGTCGTCGGCGTGGACCGCGAAGCGCGGAACGCCTCCGAGCTGGATCTGATCCGGGCCGCCGGGGCCGACCTCATCCTCGTCCCGCTCGACGAAGGGCCGATCTACCACAACGTCGAGACGGATGCCGGACGCGTCCAGACCTGCGTCCAGCCGGGCGTGCCGTTGCCGATCCCGCCGCTGCCTGAGTCGTGGCAGGCCGCCCCGGCCTGGGAGCTGGCCCCCGTCGCCGGCGAGATCGGCGATGCCTGGGCCGCCGCCATCCCGCCCGGAGCCTACGTCGGCGTGGCCTGGCAGGGGTTCCTCAGGACCCTCATCGCCGGGACGACCGTCGCCCGGCGCCCACCGGTCGGCTCGCCCATCCTGCGTCGGGCGGATCTCGTCGGCGTCAGCCATCGCGACGTCGACCCCGCGACGCCCATCGCCGCGCTGACGGCTCTGCTCAAGCCGGGGTCGCGCCTCGTCGTCACGCGGGGCGAGGAGGGTGGTCTCGTGCTGGTCACCGGCGGGTCGGGACCCGACGCCGTCCTCCGTTACGGGCTGACGCCGTCCGATCGAGAGGTCGACCCGACCGGAGCCGGCGACACGTTCCTGGCGGCCCTGGTGTCCACGGTCGTCCACCACACGCTCGGTGGGCGACGGAGCGCCCGCGCCCACCCGGAGTTGCGGTTCGCCGCGGCCGCCGGGGCGCTCGTCGTCGAGGGCCACGGTCTCACGGCCGTGCCTGATCGGGGAGCGGTGCTCGCCCGGATGGTCCGCGACCGGATCAAGCGGGCCGTCTCACCGGCGACGGTCGGCCGGGTCGGCGCCGACGTGATCGAGCACTAGGCTCGGTCGGACGCCGTCCGGAGCTGGACGGTGCGGATCTCCCACGGCCCGAGCTCGACGATCGCGGCGCCATCGATCACCGGCAGCGACGCACCGGGTCGGCCGAGCAGGTCCGCCGATCGAGCGGCGACGATCGACCCGCTCAGCCGGGCCTCGACGCGCTCAGTGCGCTCGGCCACGATCCGCGCTTCGAGCCAGCCGTCGCGGCGGCGGAGGCTCGACAGGACCACGCCGGGTCCGTCGATCCTCAGCCCGGAGCGCTCCAGGAGGGGCGCATCGGCCGGACCGCCGCCGGCCGCCACGAGGTACGGCTGGCGGTAGACCTCCGCGGCGGCCAGGACCTCCGGTCCCGGGCGAGACCCGCTGTAGGGCAGGATCGCCAATTCGAACGTCCTCGGCCCGAGAAGCTGGGCGCCCGGCGTGGCGAGCACCGGTCCGGCGGGCTCGTCCCGCAAGGGATGATCGTCCCGGCTGATGAGCCCTGTCGCACGGAGCAGGGTGATCGCCAGCTCACGGCCTTCATCGACCAGCTCGTACTCGACGATGTGTCGGGCCAGGACGGCGACGCCTCCCGCGGCGACGAACGCATCGGCGGGCCGGGTCGGCAGCGGATACTCGCCGTGGCCGGCCTCGGCGTCGAGGCCGCGCTCGACGATCGCGAACTGGCCCTCCGCGAAGGACCGATCGGCGGGCCGCGCGAGCGGGACGTGGAGCCGGAGACGGTGATCGGTCGCCCGGTTGTCGTAGGTCAAGGTGAGCCGGACGTACGGCTCGCCCATCCGGAGCTCGACCCGGGTCGTCACCGTGACCTCGACAAGGTTCCCGCTCCGGCTGCCGAGGTCCGCAGCGAGACCCGACGGCCAGCGATAGCGCCGCTCGATCTCGACGATCCCCCGCAGCGGACCGGCCTCGAGCATCCGCGTCGTGACCGACGTCGGGCGGTCGACGAGGGTATCGACCGGCGGCGGGGCGTAGTTGTAGGTATCGCCGACGTCGCCGCCGTCGACGAGCCGTCCGATCCCCGTCGACCGCTGGCCAGCGCCCGTGAGCGCAAGCGTCCCATCCTCTGCGATCGCCACCGCCACGGACCCGTTCTCGAGGCTCCGGTCCGATGCCGTGACGATCGGGACGTCGGCGCTCGGGGACGGCCGCGCAGTCACGGAACCCGGAGCCACCGAGGTCAGACCCAGCCCCGGCGTCTCGACTCGGGCGAGGACGATCCGGCGTGCGCCTTCGATCACGCGCAACCGCCAGCGGGCTCCCGGGTCGGCCGCGGCCGCGCGGGCGACGTCGTCGACCAGGCCGTCGACATCGAGGATCGGGGGATCCGGGACGCGGTCGACGTGGATGGTCAGCTCCCGGCCGTCGTCCCCGTCGAGGGTCCAGCCGTTGACCTGGCGGGTGTACAGCTCGCGACCGTGGATGCGACGTTTCAGGTAGGTGCCGACGTCCTCGGTGGCGATGTCGCGCTCGTCGAAGGACCGCCGGGATCGGGACCGCTCCTGGGTCGGGACGGCCCGCCCGGCCGGGTCGACGAGGGGTCGGTCGACGTCGGCGGCATCCGCTGCAAGGTCGATCTCGACGAGGTCCGTCCGATCGAACGGGCTCGGGTTGAAGACGGCCCAGGCCGCGCGAGGCAGGGCTGCCGCCCAGCCTCCGAGGATGCCGCCGGCCAGGCCGAGGGCGATCTGCGACGCCTCGGCGAACCTGACGAGGACCTGGTCGACCACCGGATCGAGTGAGCAAGCGCAGATCGAGTCGTGGGCGGAGTTCTCGACGACCCGCCGGGCAGCCAGCTCGAGGTAGCGATCCGGCCACCGAGCGGCGCCATGGAGGGCAAGGATCGGCTCGGCCGTCCGCCACAGCGCTGCCTCGGTGGTCGCCGCCGAGGCCCGGACGTCGACGTGGTTCGACACGACTCCCATCAGGATGTTCGCCCGGGCGCTCGATCGAAGCTCACCGTCCCAGACCCCGTCCGCGCCGCCTTGGCCCTCCGTGCCGGCAAGGTACGCATCGAGGGTATCGACCTCGATCCGGAACTCGTCCTGGCCGGCGTTGTAATCGTCGACCAGGTCGGCATAGCCCTGGAGCGGGATCGAGTGATCCTCGCCGTACATCGCCAGGACGTCGGCGGCGCCGAACAGTGTCGCCACGCCGTCGACGTAGGTCCGGACCTTGGCGTCGATCCGGTTCGGATCGTCGAACAGGTCGCGCGCGTTGCCGTAGCCACCCCACAGGTACTCGGTCCGGACGGCCGATCCGTCCGGGCTTCGCCAGGAGAACGCATGCCGATCGATGGCCTCGGGGACGCCGCGCCAGACGACCGCCGACTCGATCCCCGCCCGGTGCAGGATCTGGGGCATCTGGGCGATGTGGCCGAACATGTCCGGCAGATAGCCGACGGCCATCACCCGCCCGAGCTCCTGCGCTCGCCGAGTGCCCATCTCGAGGTTCCGGACGATCGTCTCGCCCGACACGAGGAACTCGTCCATCAGGATCAGCCACGGCCCGACCGCCAGTCGCCCCGACCGGACGAGCGCCGCGAGCCGGTCCGCCGCCTCCGGCCGGATCTCCAGGTAGTCGTCGACCGTGGCCAGCTGGCCATCGAGCGTGAAGCGAAGACGTTCGTCGGCTTCCATCGCATCCAGCAGCCCGTCGATCAGCCCGACGAGCCGCATCCGGAACGTCTGGAACGGCAGGTACCACTCGCGATCCCAGTGGGTGTGGGGGACGAGATGGACCGTCGTCGACGAGGGCATCGAGGGCTCCGTGGGGGGAGCCCGATGGTACACTGTCGACCGTTGACCGAGGTGAGGAGCGGCGTGCGGCTGATCGCCCGCGAGGGTGTCCTGGAGCCCGGTGATGCCGCCTCCGACGCGTTCGTCTACGTCCCCGTCGAGGTTCCTCGAGGAGCGGCAGGGCTGGCCGTCTCCCTGACCTATGACGATCCCGGACCGACCGATCGACGCGGTGTCGGGAGCATCCTCGATCTCGGCCTGTTCGAGCCCGGCTCGCTCGAGCTCGGGACGCCCGCCTTCCGCGGCTGGAGTGGGAGCGAGCGCCGCGAGGTCGTCGTGGGGGAGCGCGACGCGACGCCCGGCTATCTCCCCGGCCCGATCCTCGCCGGACGCTGGCACGTCATCGTCGGGCTCTGCCAGATCGCGCCCGTGGGCTGTCGGTACCGGGTGGCCGCCGAGCTCCTCGAGAACGGCGATCGGCGACTCGTGGCGATCGCCGGAGCGCCGCCGGCGTCGTCGGATGAGGTCGACCTCGAACCGGTGCACGGGCGGGGCGACGGACTCGATCCGGGCGCCGATCCCTGGTGGCCGGGCGATCTCCACTGCCAGACGGTGCACAGTGACGGCCAGCTCACCGTCGCCGCGATCGCCCGCTTCGCCCGGGCGGCCGGCCTCGCCTTCCTGTTCGTCAGCGACCACAACACGACGAGTCATCGGGCCGAGCTCGTCGAAGCCGGAGCCGCCGCCGCGATCGCTCTCCATCCGGCTGAGGAGGTCACGACCTATCGCGGGCACATGGGGGCGCTCGGGGCGTCGGGCTGGGTCGACTTCCGCCAGATCGACTCGACGGGGATGGCACGGGCGGCCGCCGCGGTCCGCGACGACGGCGGCCTGACGGTCCGGAACCACCTCGCGTCGACCTCGTCCCCCTGGGAGTTCGGGCCGGTGACCGACGCGATCGAGGTCTGGAACGGTCCGTGGGACGGCCGCAACCACAACGAGGCGGCCCTCTCGTCCTGGGCGGACGAGCTGGCGGCCGGGCGGCGGACGGTCGCCGTCGGCGGGAGCGACATGCACGACATCCCGGCCGATCGCCAGCCCATCGGGACCCCGATCACCTGGGTCAAGGCGCCCGACCCGAGCCGAGCCGGCATCCTGGACGGACTCCGGGCGGGCCGGGTCGTCCTGTCCCGGACGGTGGCCGGTCCGCACCTCGATGTGGTCGCCCGAGCCGACCACCCCGGCGGGGGATCGGCGGGGATCGGGGAAACCCTGGACTGCGCGCCGACTACCGACATCGCGCTCACCTGGCGCGTCCGGGCCGGGATCGGAGGCGAGCTCCGCGTGCTCGGTCCGTTCGGTGGCCTGGCGTCGGTCGCTCTCGACACCGATGACGCGTCCGGGACGCTCCGCATCCCGTCCGCTGAGCGTCCGCGTTTCATCCGCCTCGAGGTGCGTGCCGCGGATGGTGCGCTCCTCGCCCTTGCGGATCCGATCCATCTCGAGGAGAGGGCATGACCATCCAGACCGGCGTCGCCTACTTCGAGGGCAGGGCCCCCCGCCACACGTCACGCGATCTCGACGACATGGTCGACAGCGGATGTACCTACGTCGTCCACTGCTACTCGGAATTCGACGTCAAGTACGCACCCGATTCGATGCGCCGGCTCGTGGCGGACACGCGGGCGCGGGGCCTCGGGGTCTGGCTCGATCCGTGGGGCGTCGGCGAGGTCTTCGGCGGTGAGCCGTTCTCCCGGTTCGGGGCGGTCCATCCAGAGGCGCGCCAGATCGGCTCCAACGGACTGGCGAATACCCACGCCTGCCTGAACCAGCCCGCGTTCCGCGCCTGGGTCCACGATTGGGTCGACGCGGCGGCCGTGGCTGGGGCCGAGACGATCTTCTGGGACGAGCCGACCTGGGAGATCCGCGGCGGCACGTGGTCCTGCCGCTGTGAGCGCTGCCAGGCGCTCTTCCGCGAGCGGACAGGCGCGGCGATGCCGGTCGAGTTCGTGCCCGAGGTCAAGCTCTTCCTCGAGGTCTCGATGGCCGACCTGCTGTCCGATGCGTGTACCTACGCCCGGGCGAAAGGCATCGAGAACGCGCTGTGCATCATGCCGCCGGAGGCCACCAACCCCGGCTTCACCGACTGGGACCGGGCCGCCTCGATCGAAGGTCTCGACAACTTCGGGACGGATCCGTACTGGTACTCGTTCGGCGGCGACCCAGCCGAGTACGTCGGCCGGCACGCTCGGGCGACCGTCGAGGTCGCCGACCGCCACGGTCTCGACCACCACGTCTGGGTCCAGGCGTTCGAGGTGCCGTCCGGCAGGGAAGCCGAGATCGGGATCGCCATCGACGCAGCAGCCGACGCCGGTGCCACGAACATCGCCGCCTGGTCGTACGACGGTTGCTCGGCGATGTCGACCTGCGAGTGCAGCCGGCCGGACGAGGCCTGGAAGGTCGTCGCGGACGGGTTCCACCGGGTTCGGTCACGAGGATGACGGGCTCGCGTCCGATCGACGTGCAGGCCGCCGGCGCGCGGATCCGCGCATTCGCCCCCGCCGACGCCGGTGCGGTGTTGCGCCTGTGGGAGACCTCGATCGGGGCGCGGTACCCGCTCCGCGGGGACGTGCTCGAGCTGTCTCTCACCGCAGATCCGACGACGACCGTCCGCGCCTCCGTGGCCGAGGTCGACGACCGGATCGCCGGGTTCGCCTTCGCTGGAGCGTGCCTGGGCGAGCCACCGGAGCTGGAGGACCTGGGCGACCGGGCCTGGCTCCAGGCGGTGCTGGTCGCGCCGGACCGACGACGGCAGGGGCTCGGCCGGGCGCTGGTCGGCACGGTCGTCGAGGTCGGGCGGGTCGTTTCGGCGACCGAGGTCCAGTCGGGTGGCGGGCTCCATTATCTGTGGCCGGGGGTCCCCGACGATCTGGCCGACGCCGGTCCGTTCCTGGAAGCCCTCGGTTTCGCCTTCGATCCGCACGTGTCCTACGACCTTCGAGGCGACGTCTCGGACGTCCGGATCGACCCGACAACGGAGCGGGTCCTCGCGGCCGAGGGCCTGACCGTCGTCCCGGCGACGCCGTTCGATCGGGAGCCCCTCCTGGCATTCATCCTCGCCGAGTTCGGTCCGGACTGGTGGCATGACACGACGTACTTCCTGGACGGTGGCGGGAGCCCCGCCGAGGAGCTCCTGCTGGTCGATGCCGGACGCACCATCCGGGGGTTCGCCCGGATCCACCTGCCCGCGTCGCGCCCGCCGGGCTGGCCGATGTTCTGGCGTGGTGCGGCCCCGGGGGCGGGCGGTCTCGGGCCCATCGGAGTTGCTGCAGCGCTCCGGGGTCGAGGCCTCGGGCGGGCGCTCCTCGTGTCCGCGCTCGACCGCCTGCGGACGCTCGGGTCGACCGATGTCGTCATCGACGACACGACCCTCCTGGGCTACTACGGTCCGCACGGGTTCAGCCCGTGGATCACCTATCGCCACGCCGTCGCGCCGATCGGATCGCTCCTCGCCGACCCCCGGGCGCCCATCCGGGAGGACGCATGACCGCCGCCCAGCGCTACCTTCGTGGCACGCTCGAGATCCTCGAGGCGATGGCGTCGAGCCAGGAAGCGGCGATCGAGTCTGCCGCCGAGCGGGTCGCCACCGCCATCGCCGACGGGGGCAGGGTGTGGGTCGCCGCGACGAGCCATGTCCTCCACACCGAGCTCTACCTCCGGGCCGGCGGCCTCGCTGCGGTCCATCCCCTGGGCGAGACACCCGACCTCGCGACGCCGATGCTCGGGCTGTCGGACGATGCGCTCCGCGGGGACGGCTCGTTCCGCCCCGCCCCGGGCGATGTCGCGATCGTCGGCACGAATGCGGGCACCGACGCGGGCACGGTCCAGGTCGCCATGGCTGCCCGCGCGGCGGGGTGCACGGTCATCGGACTCACCTGCCTGGCCTACGAGCGCTGGGACGACGTCGTCGTCGAGCATCCGAGTGGGGCCAAGCTGGTCGATCTCGCGGACATCCTCGTCGACATCGGCGGAACGGTGGGCGACGGCATCGTCGATCTGCCGGGGGTCGATACTCCGGTCGGGCCCACCTCGGGCGTGGTCCTGTGCGCCGCGGCCTGGGCGATCGTCGTCGGGGCGGCCGAGCGCCTGGTCGATCGCGGGATGGTCCCGATCGTCTACCGCAGCGTCCAGATCCCCGGCGCCGAGGCGCTCTTCCACGAACGGATGGACCGCTACGAGACGACCCGTCGTGGCTGGGAGCCGCGCCCGTCGGCGGGGACTGACGAGACCGTCGGTCGCGGCTAGCCCGTGGCGGCCGGGAAGAGCTCGTCGACCCTGACCGGTCGGCCGATCCGTTCCGCCTCGTAGATCGACTGGACGACCGCGATCCCTCGGCGACCCTCAGCCGCACCGACCGATGGTGGCCGCCCCTCTCGGACGGCGGCCAGGAACTCCGCGATCTCCCGGGGCAGCTCGTCGCGCGCCACGTCGGTCACCGTCCGGCTGGGGGCCCCGGCGAGGTCGACGACGAGCTCGTGCCAGGTTCGGTACCGGATCGATCCACGGTCGCCGTGGATCTCGAGCTCGAGCCGGCCCGGCATCGGGACCGAGGCCCCATCGCTCCGGAGCGGGTGGCTCGCCTCGAACACGAACAACGAACCGATCGTCCCGTCGGCGAAGGACAGGACCGCGACCCCGCCGTCCTCGACCCCCGCGACCCCGCGCACGCGGGTGGTCGTCCGACCGTAGACCTCCACGATCGGGCTGTCGATCAGCCAGGCAAGCCGGTCGACCAGGTGGACCCCGTCGTGCATCAGCTCACCGCCGCCGGACAGCCCGCGGTCGTAGTACCAGGCCGGCCACGGCCCGTGCTCGCCGAAGGCGAAGGCGTCCTGGACGATGGTCGGCCGCCCGATCGCACCGCCGGCGATCAGCTCGCGAGCCTCGATCAGCTCGCGGTGGAAGCGGTGGGTGAGGCCGACCATCAGGGTGACCCCGGCCGCCCGGCAGACCTCGGCGATGGCGTCACAGTCGACGACCGAGGCGGCCATGGGCTTCTCGAGGAGGACGTGCAGGCCGGCCGCCGCGCACTCCCGGACGACCGGCAGGTGGAGGGCGGTCGGGACGCACACGCTGACGACATCCGGCGCGGATCCCGTGAGCATCGCCGGGATGGACGCGTAGGCGCGCGCACCGTGGACCGCCGCGGTGGCGGCCGCCCGACCGACCTCCGGGTCGACCAGCGCGACGAGCTCGGCGCCCGGGTCGGCAGCGTAGGCCGCCGCGTGATCGAGCCCGATGAACCCCGCGCCGATCACGGCGGCGCGAAGCGGCGGGCGGCCCGGAGTCACGCCGAGACGACCGCTCCCGCGGCCAGCCGGCTGACCGCCTCGATCGTCCGGTCGACCTCGTCGGTCGTCGAGTAGTGGACCAGCCCGAGCCGAAGGACACCGCCACCCTCGAACAGGCCGAGGCGCTCGATCAGTGCCTGCGCGTAGAAGTCCCCATCCCAGGCGTAGATGCCTTGCCGACCGAGCTCCTCGGCCGCCGCACGCGACGAGATCGCATCGAAGGTCAGGGCGAAGGTGGGCGTCCGCTCGGCGGTGCGGCTCGGATCGGCGATGCCCCAGACGTGAAGCCCCGGGACGCCGGAGATCTCCGACAGGAACCGGCGGCTCAGCTCCCGCTCGTACGCGGAGATCGCGGTCATCGACCCGACGAGCTGCGCCCGACGGGAGGCGCCGGCGACGTCGGCCGCGGTCACGGCCCCGGACACGACGCCGACCGTCCGAAGGTAGTCCACTGCGGCCAACGCCCCGGCGATGGCCTCGAAGTCCTGGGTGCCGGTCTCGAACCGGTCGTGCGCCGGTCGCACCTTGTAGGCCGGCAGACGATCGAGCACCTCAGCCCGACCGTACAGCGCACCGAGGTGCGGCCCGAACCACTTGTAGACCGACGTCGCGAGGAAGTCGGTGCCGAGGTCCCCGACATCGATCGGGCCGTGCGGCGCGTAGTGGACCGCGTCGACATAGGTCAGTGCGCCCGCCGCATGGGCCAGCTCGACGATCCGCTTGACCGGGTTGATCGTGCCGACGGCGTTGGAGGCGTAGCCGACGGCGACCAACCGTGTCCGCGGGGACAGCTTCGCCTCGAGGTCGGCCAGGTCGAGGGTGCAGTCTCGGACGTCCACGTCGACGGTCCGTACGGTGAGCCCGCGGTCCGCAGCGATCGCCCGCCACGGCGAGACGTTGGCCTCGTGGTCGAGGGTCGTCACAAGGATCTCGTCGCCCGGCTCGAACGTCGCGGCGATCGACCGGCTGACGTGGAACGTCAATGTCGTCATGTTGTAGCCGAACTTGATCTCGTCAGCCGACGCCGCGCCGAGCAGGTCGGCGACCGCGGCGTGCGCCTCGTGGACGATCGCGTCGCTCGCCCGGCTCGTGGCGAAGGCACCGCCGTCGTTGGCGTTCGACTCGCGGTAATAGCGGACGATCGCGTCGATGACCGGCTGCGGGACCTGCGTCCCGCCAGGTCCATCGAGGAAGACGACCGGGCGACCATCCTGCTCGCGGGCCAGCGCCGGGAACGCGGGGCGCAGCGCGAGCGGGTCGAAGCGGCTCATCGGGTCCCTCCTGGGTCGGGATCGGGCGTAGGGTCGAGATAGCGCGGGTGCCAGTCGGGCGAGCCCCAGCTGGTCAGTCCGTCCGGGTCGATCCGGATGAGGCAGCGCGCCCACGAGCGCGAGTCCTCGATGTAGTCGAGTCCCTCCGGACCCTCGTACCGTTCGGCCAGCCGACGAGCGAGGGCGAGTGTCTCACCTTCGAGGGGTGCCGGTCCGGTCACGACCTCGGCCCGGCCGCGGATGTGCACCCGGACGTCCGGATCGTCCGGATCGACGATCGACAGCGCCACCCGCGGATCGCGTCCGATGTCGTCGACGTAGCGCGATCGGGCCCGGGCGACGATCCAGACCGCCACCCCGTCCCACTCGAACCAGATCGGCACGATCGCCGGATATCCGTCCGGGTCGAGCGTCGCCAGCCGCCCGACCACCGGCCGGGCGAGGAGCACGGCCAGCGCATCCGGACCGAGGCCACCGCGGGTCATGCGATCGAGGCCGGCACGGACAGCCTGGCGATCCGCGCGACAGCCGCGGCGAAATGCGGACCCGCGGCGCCGACGATCGGCTCGAGGTGGCCCGCCAACAAGCGCTCGGCGCCGAGGCCGGCCAGCCGCTCCACGGAACGGAGGGCCGCCTGCAGGTCGCAATCCCAGGTGTCCTGGAGAAGGATCCGGCCGGCCGGGAACAGGGCGTCGCCCGAGAACAAGGTGGCGGCTCCATCGACGTCGACCAGGTAGGCGAGATGACCGGCGGCATGGCCGGGGGAGGGGATCACCCGGAAGTCGAGGTCGGCGATGCGGACGATCTCGCTGGGCTCGAGCGTCCGGTCCACGTCGAAGGCCTCGAGCCGGTAGTCGGCGGGATAGAGCCCCGCCGCACGGGCTCGATCGACACTGGTCGCCTCCTCGTCGGCGGTCGCCAGCCACGGCGCCGTCTCGACCGAGGCGGCGATCCGGATGGACGGAAGCTCCCGACGCCAGGCGGCGCCGCCTCCGGCATGGTCGGCATGGGCGTGGGTGAGCAGGATCCAGTCGATCTCCCCGGGGTCCAGCCCATCCCGGCGGACTTCGGCCAGGATCGCCTCGATGCTTCGACCGGTCCCGCTGTCGACGACGACATGGCCGTCCGGGGTGGTCACCAGGTAGACCTGCGAGTCGAGCGGGTCGGTCAGCGCCCACGCCGCCTCGCCGCTACCGACGAGGTGGATCCGTTCGGTCAGGCGCATCGCCGGAATCTGGTCGGTCGGCCGGTAGACTGTCAACCGTGGACCGGCACTCGGAGAGGGACGTCAGCGACGGACGACGCGGCGCAGGTCAGCCCATCCTGTTCGCCCATCGCGGCGCATCCGGGCGGGCTCCCGAGAACACCATCGCGGCGTTCCGGCTGGCTGTCGACCTCGGAGCGACCGGCCTCGAGACCGACACCTGGCTCTCGGCGGACGGGGTCCCGATGCTGGTCCACGATCGGACCTACCGTCGGCCCGGTCGGCGCGTGGCCGTGACCCGGTCGACGGCTGCGGCCATGCGAGCGGACGGGATCCCGAGCCTGGCCGACCTGTACGCCGCCGTCGGGGCCGCCCGACCGATCTCCATCGACCTCCAGCACGCGGAGGTCGCCCGGGCCGTGATCGCCGTTTCGACCGAGGTCGGGGCACTCGATCGGCTGTACACCTGCACGGGCGACCTGACCCTGCTCGCGACCGTCCGTCGACTGGACGAAACCGTCCATCTCGTCCATTCGACCCGGGCGCGTCGGGTCTTCGGAGGCGTACCGGCTCGACTCCGGCTCCTCGCCGCGAACGGCATCGAGGTCCTCAACATGACCTGGCGCGATTGGACGCCCGAGCTGATCGAACGGACGCGCGACGCCGGCCTGCGCCCGTTCGCCTGGGACGCCCACACCGTCGTCGGGATCGAGCGAGCGCTCGACCTGGGCCCCGACGCGATCTACTCCGACCACCCCGACCTGCTCGTCGCGGCCGCCGCCGCGCGGGCTCCTGCGGAGACGACATGACGACAGGCCCGGCGCCAAGGCCGGGCCTGTCGTGGTCTGCCAGGCGGCCGACGGCTCAGGGGCCGTTGGCGTCGATGTCCGCCTGGATGGTCTTGGCCAGATCGTCGAGGGCCTTCTGCGACGCCACCCCGCCGGTCAGCACGCTGTCGAGCGCGGTGTCCATCCCGTCGTGGAGCGCCGACCACTGGGAGATCATCGGGTTGGTCCAGGTCTTGGGATGGTTGGCGATGTCGAGGAACGTCCCGAAGTGCTTGACCCCCGTGAGGGTCGGATCGGTGACCAGCGACTTGAGCTGGGGGACGCTGGCGTTCTGGATGGCCATCGCTCGTGACGGATCGTCGGTCATCAGGTACATCCCGAACTGGGCGGCGGCGTCCGGGTTCTTGACGCCGTCGGGATGAAGAAGGCATTGCCGTTGACGAACCCGGCGCCGTACTCGTCCGGGCTGATCGCCGGGAACGGTGCCGTCTCGTAGTTGAGGGTCGGGGCGAAGTTCGGGGCATAGGCCGCACCCGGGACCCACTCGCCGAAGAGGCCCATCGCGACCTTGCCGGTGTAGAACAGGTCCTCGTCCTCGGAGCCCTTGCTGGCGATCAGCTTGGTCAGCTCGTCGTTCTTGTTGTACTTGTCGTAGTACTTCTTGTACCAGTCGAACCAGGCGACGCAGCTCGGGGCTGTTGACGGTGACCTTCTTCGTCGCGTCGTCGTAGTACTTGCACCCGAACAGCTGGCTCAGCTCGGTCAGGTTCTTGCCGGGGTAGTCGGGGATGAAGCCGGCTCGGGCGAGCGAGCCGTCCGCGTTGTACTTGGTCAGCTTCTTGGCCATCGTCCAGAGCTCATCGGGCGTCTTCGGCGGCATGGCCGGATCGAGCCCGACCTCCTTGAAGGCGTCGGTGTTCCAGTAGAACCCCCAGTCGTCCTGGAGGAACGGCAGACCGTAGAGCTTGCCCTGGTACTTCACCCAGTCGAGCGAGGCCGGGATGATGTCGCTGGTGTCGGCTCCGATCTGCGTCAGGAGATCGTCGAGCGGCATGATGACGCTGGTCGTGGGCGAATCCCGGGATCGCCTCGTTGTTGCAGGTGATGACCATGTCGGGTGGCGCGCCACCGGCGACGGCGGCCGCGATCTCCTCGATCTTGATCGAGCCGCTGACGCCGCGGACCTGGATCTCGGGATGCTTCGCGTTCCAGGCCGGATGATCTGCTCCATCGCCTTGACCTCGCCCTCGCCCGACCAGCAGTAGCGCAGGACGAGGTCGACCGCCGCGGCGGCGCTCGGTGCGCTCGCCGGGGCGGAGGTCGCGGTCGACGGTGCCGGCGGTGCCGATGTCGCCGTGGAGCCGCCGCATGCTGCGACGCGCGAGCACCGTGCCCGCGAGCAGCGGTCCGAGGTACCGGATTTCCGCATGGATCGTTCCTCCTCCTGTCGATGGCCCGTCGACGTTCGTCGAGCGGGAGAGCCGTGCCGAGCTGCTTTCCCGGACCTCCTCTCAGCCCTTGACGCCGGTGAGGGTGATGCCCTCGATGAACTTGCGTTGCGCGAAGAAGTAGATGACCACGAGCGGCGCGGTGATGACGCGATCGACGCGGCCATCGACAGCGGCCAGTCGGTCTTGTGGGCGGACTGGAAGGTCTGGATCGCGATCGACAGTGGGTGGAGCTCCGGGTCTCGGAGGTAGATCAGCGGGCTTGAAGAAGTCGGTCCATTTGTCGATGAACGTGAACAGGGCGACGGTGATGATCGCCGGGCAGGACAGCGGGACGATGATCGTGCGCAGGATCCGGAGGTCGCTCGCGCCGTCGATCCGGGCGGCGTCGGACAGCTCGGTGGGGATGCCCAGGAAGAACTGGCGGAGCAGGAAGATGAAGAACGGGTTGCCGAGGAAGGTCGGGCACGATGAGCGGCAGATACGTCCCGACCCAGCCGAGCTTGGCGTAGATGACGTACAGCGGGATGAACGTGACCTGGTCGTTGCAGCATCATCGTCGCCAGCAGGACGACGAACACGATGTCGCGGCCCGGCCACTTGACCCGCGCGAACCCGTACGCGACGAGGCAGCACGAGACGACCGTCCCGACGACCGATGGCACCGCGTAGAACAGGGTGTTCCTGAGCGCCACCGGGAAGTTGATCTTGCGCGAGTGCGTCGGGTAGTTGTACCAGACCGATCGGTCGGGATCCAGACCGGCGGAGTGGCGATCGCCGTCGGGCCGGTCTTGAGCGAGGTCGAGATCATCCACAGGAACGGGGCGACGAACAGGGCGGCAAGGACCATCGAGCACGCCGTAGACGACCAGACGCGACGGCGTCAGTCGCCGCCGACGATGCGGCCTGATCCGGACGGCCGAGGCGACCGCCGCCGTCCTCACCGGTTGCCCTCGTAGTAGACCCGGTTGCGCGAGCGCGCAGCATGACCGGGTGGTGATCAGGATGATCAGCAGCAGGACCCAGGCGAGCGCGGAGGCGTAGCCGACTCGAAAGTAGCGGAAGGCGTTGTTGTACAGGTTGAGGCCGTAGAACAGCAGCGAGTTCTGGATCCGCCGACGGCGCCGCTGCCGCGCCCGACCGTGCCCTCACTGATCGACGTAGGCCTGGGTGAAGTACTGGAACGCGCCGATCGCGCCCGTGATGAGGTTGAACAGGATGGCCGGACTGATCATCGGGATGGTCACGTGGCGGAGCTTCGCCCAGGCGCCCGGCGCCGTCGACCTCGGCGGCCTCGTAGAGCGGACTTCGACACGCCCTGGAGCGCACCGAGATAGATGATCACGACGTCGCCGACGCGCCCAGACGGTCATCAGGATGATCCCGTTCTTCGACCAGTCGGGGTCGTAGAACCACTTGGGTCCCTCGATCCCGAACCTTGCCAGGAACTCGTTGACCAGACCGTACTGGGGGTTGAGGAGCCAGATCCAGAGGATGGCTGCCGCGACCGACGGGACGACCACCGGCAGGTAGAAGATCGTCCGGAAGATGCCGATCCCGCGGATGCTCTTGGTGTTCAACAGCAAGGCGATCGCCGAGCGCCGTGATGATCGCCAGCGGCACCCCGAGCAGGGTCAGGTACAGGGTGTTGGCCAGCGACTTCCAGAAGATCGGATCGTTCAGCATCCGGCTGTAGTTCTCCAGGCCGATGAAGCTCGGTTCCTGGAGGATCCGGAAGTCCGTGAAGCTGTAGTACAGCGAGGCGAGGGCGGGATAGAGGTAGAAGCAGGCGAACCCGATGAGCCACGGCGAGATGAAGGCCAGGCCGATGGCCAGGTTGCGGCGCTCGCCGCGGCTGAGCACGCGCGGCGTCCACCGCCGTCTCGTCGCTCCGGCCGACCGCCCGCTCATCGACCGGTCGTATCCCCTGGTCGTTCGAAGTACGGGGCGACCAGATCGCGCGCCTCGTCACAGTGCTGCTGGAAGGCGCGTCCCGCCGCTTCCGGATCCCCACTGCGGAGCGCGTCGAGGAGCGGGCGATGCTGCGCCGTCGTTGCCTCGCCGGCGAGGAGTCGATCGTCGTGGCGGATCAAGGTCTGGACCGCCGGGACGTGGCGCAGGAACACCTCGTGGAGGCGACGGTTCCCGCTCAGGATGCACACGCGCTCATGGAACTCGAGGTCGCGCCGGCGGACGGTGGCCGTGTCTCCGGCGCGAGCGGCGACCTCCATCGCACCGACGATCCCCTCCAGCTCGACCAGGACGGTCGGTCGGCCGCCGCGAACGATGAGCTGCGCGGCTCGCCCTTCGACGGCGGCGCGGACGTCGTAGATCTCGCGGACGTCGGCCTCGGTCAGGCTGACCACGAACGCCCCACGGCGGGAGCCCTCGACGATCAGCCCTTCCGCCGCCAGGATGCTGAATGCCTCGCGTACGGTCCCACGGCTCACGTTGAGCTGGGCGGCGATCCTGGCTTCGACCAGGTGGGTGCCCTTGACCAGGGCGCCGGCGAGGATGCGATCCCGGAGGATGTCGGCCGCGTCCTCGACGAGGCGACGGGGTGCCGGCAACGCCGGGAGCTCGGTGAATCCCGCCTGATCGAGCGCCGGCTCAGGGCGCTCGCGCTCCTTGATCCGGGATGCCGCCGGCGGGTCGGCCGGTGGGCTGAGCGACGGTCGGTCCACGGGTCATCCTCCATGCCCATCCCGATCGTCGGACCCGGTCGAGACCCGGTGACTCTACACCCTCGGACGTCGTCGGTCAGCGGTCGACCGACGACCGTCGGGCGGTATCATCGGTGTGCTCTACGACACGCGGATCGGAGTGGTATCCGATGCAATGGAATCGTCCCGACGGGACCTGGATCGGTGGGCACCGTGGTGCCAATGCGCTCGCCCCCGAGAACACGTTCGCCGGCTTCGAGGCAGCTCGGTCGGCAGGTGTCGACTACGTGGAGACCGATGTCCGAGCGGCCGTGGACGGCACGCTGGTGCTGGTCCACGACGAGACGCTCGATCGGACGACCGACGGGTCCGGTGCGGTCGACGGGCAGCGTCCGGACGACCTCGCGAGGCTCGACGCCGGCTCGTGGTTCGGCGTCGGGTTCGCCGGCGAGCGGATCCCGACGCTCGACGGCTTCCTGGAATGGATCGAGGGTGTCCCGCCCCTCGGCGCGATCCTCGAAGCCAAGGGCCCGGGGACGGGTGGACCGCTCGCCCGCCGGATCGCGATCTCGTCGGCTGCCGATCGGTTGGCGATCTGCGGGTTCTCCGCGGACGAGCTCCGGTCGGCTCGTGCCGCGGTGCCGGAGATCGTGACCGTGCTGCTCCTCGACACCGACGACCTTCGGGCAGGTCCTGCGGTCGAGCTGACCCGCGCGGCGCACGCCGACGGGGCGGCCCTGCTCGGTCCCGCTTTGACCCTGCGACGGCTGGCCGAGCTGCGTGCGGCCGGTCTGCTCGTCGGTGCCGGCACACGCAACCGTCGGTCCGCCGTGCGACGGGCGCTCGCCCTGGCGGTCGACCTCCTGGACTCGGATCGGCCGCCCATCGCGGTCCGCGCCCGAGCCGAGGTCGACGCATGAGCGGAACCGGGTCGCTCGGTCGACCGCTCAGGCCGGGATGGGGATCGGCCCGAGGGGATCACCGCGGCGATCCGCCATCTTCCGGCTGAGCCGCCGGCGGCGGCGGGCGAGGTCCGCTTCGAGGAGTGGCAGCCGGCGGCCGAGGAACCGGGCTCGCTCGGCGATGCCGTCGGCCCGACGGCACGCTTCGAGCGCGCCCGCCGGGTCGCGCCGCCGATGCTCGAGGATCTTGGCCACCTCGATCCAGCCGACCCCCGCCCACATCCCGCCACCGACGGCGATGTCGCGCCAGGCCGCCAACGCGTCGTCCTCGCGACCCACCCGGCGGAGGAGTCTCGCTCGATCCACGAGGAGCCCGTCCCGGTCGAGCCGCGCGGTCGGCGTGGAGGAGTCGAGGGCATCGGCGCGAGTGGTCAGCAGGGCCGTCCACGACCGGGTCGGGTGGCGTCCGACGGGACCGGTCTCGAGGGCGATCTCGAGACAGTCGAGCGCTTCGTCCGGCCGACCGAGGCGCCGATACGCGCGAGCGAGGCCGGCGAGGTCGCCGGCGGGTGCCAGGCGACGATCGGCCGGACCACCGAGCCTCGCCTCGGCGTGGGCGAGGAGTCGGGCCAGCGAACGGACATCCTCGTGGTTGTGGCGGACGACCTCGGCGAGGCCGTCCGCGGAGCCGCCCCGGAGGAAGTCGAGGTAGCGGCCCGGGATCTCCCAGCCGTCCACGTCGCGCCCTCGGGCGATCCCGAGGAGCTCCATCTCGACCGTCCGGAGCCGGGCGTCGGTGAGGCGATGGCGAAAGATGCGCCGGACGAACGGGAGCAGGTCGAGATGGCCGGCATGGACCGGTGCCTCGCGCCGGCTCATCCGGTACCGGCTGACGAGGAGCGGCCAGTCGAACCCGCGCCCGTTGTACGTCACCAGCCAGGCATCGGCCGGGATCTCGAGGGCGAGGGCATCGAGCATCGCGGGCTCGTCGGCGTGGTCCGGCATCAGCAGCTGGACCTGGCGGAACCGGTCGCCCTGCCAGGTTCCGAACCCGACGAGGAACGCCACGGTCCCGGCTCCGGTGGCCAGGCCTGTCGTCTCCGTGTCGAGGCAGACCAGCGGGACGTCGGCGGGCGCGGCCCCCGGCAGCCCAGCGAGCCGATCGCGGTCGACGGGGAGCCGGACGGAGGCGGGCTCGACCCGAACGTATCCGCCGGCCGGCCCGTGGATCCACTCCCCATCGACCGCCTGGGCAAGTCGATGAGCGAGATCGGCGCTGGAGCGGAGGAGGGCACCGCGATCTGGGCGGGGCGGCAGGCGGCCGGTGCGCGCGGCTTCGTCGCGCTGTCGTCGGAGGTCGGCCAGCCGGCGTCCGAGCCGGTTCGCGTCGCTCATCGGCGTCCGCCGCTGCCGATCCGCTCGGCCAGCGGGAGGTCCGCCCCGAGAGCTTGGAGGAGCCGCAGGGCGAGCGCCTTCGCGTCGACGTCGGGTTCGAGTCGGGGACCGGTGCACGTCGGGCAACCGCCGTCGCACCCACATCCGGCGATCAGCTCCGCCGCACCTGCGATGAGCTCGTCGGTGCGCCCGAACAGCCGCTCGGCCAGCCCGACACCGCCGGGGACGGCCTCGTAGAGGTAGATCGTGGGCGCCTCCTGGTGCGGGCTGCGGACCTGGGTCACCAGCCCGAGGTCCCGCGGGTCGACCATCAACAGCACGCTGGCCACGGTCTGGATCGCCCGTCCGGCACCGACCAGGGCGACATCGAGCTCGTCCCTGCGCCAACTTCCGCCCGGTCCGACAGCGGCGGTATCCGGGCCGATGACGATCCAGGCGGCCGTCGTCTGGAGCTCGATCTCGGGCAGGTGGATCCGGCCCCAGCCGATGTTCTCGTTGGTGACGAACTTGAGCTTCTTGTAGATCGTCGCCAGGCTCGCGACCATCACCTCGCCGTGGATCCGGCGACCGCCGGCGATCGGGGCTTCGGCGAAGACGTCGAGCGGCTTGAGCGTCACGGCCCGGTCGGCCTGGGTGTAGTGGTCGACATCGACCCGCCGGACATAGGCCTTGCGCTCACCCCAGTCGAGGGTGTCCACGTGGAACTGGACCGACTCGTGGAGATAGATCGCATCCTCGTGGACGAGGGTCTGGGCGCTGAACAGGTCCACCTCGCCGATCACCCGGGGCCGGTCCGGCGTGGTATCGACGATCACGACGTTCTCCTGGGCGGCCGTCCGGAGCGAGACCTCGGATGCCGGGAAGTTCTCGCTCGACCAGTACCAGCGACCGTCCCCGGCCTGACGGACATGGCCCTCCTCGGCGAGGAACGCGAGGAGGTCGTCGGCCGGCGCCGGGCCGAACACCTCGCCGGGCTCGAACGGGAGCTCGAACGCGGCGGCCTTCAGGTGTGCCAGCAGGACGTGGAGGTTGTCCGGGTCGAGTCGGGCCTCCTCGGGGGCTCCATCGAGCAGGAACTCGGGATGGCCGACGACATAGCGGTCGACCGGCGAGCCGGAGGCGACGAGCACGCCCACGCTCACTCCCTGGCGCCGACCGGCCCGCCCGAACTGCTGCCAGGTCGCCGCGATCGAGCCCGGATAGCCGGCCAGGATGGCGACATCGAGCCGACCGATGTCGACCCCGAGCTCGAGCGCATTGGTACTGACCACGCCGAGGACCTCGCCGTCGCGCAGGCCGCGCTCGATCGACCGGCGCTCGCTGGGCAGATAGCCGCCGCGATATCCGCGGACGCGCGATCGGGGCCCGGCGCCCTCGCGGAGGGCTTCGCGTAGCCCCGTCAGGAGGATCTCGACGGCGGTCCGCGACCGACCGAAGACCACGGTCTGGCGTCCGGCGCGGAGGAACGGCAGGGCCCAGCGATCGGCGACGGTCAGCGCCGAGCCGCGGGCCCCTGTCGCCGCGTCGAGCAGTGGCGGCTCGACGAACAGCAGGTGACGCTCGCCGGCCGGCGCGCCGTTCCGATCGATCAGCCGGGCCGGCCGGCCGGTCAGGGTCGCGGCGAGCTCACCCGGGTTCCCGATCGTCGCGGAGCAGCAGACGATGACCGGATGCGAGCCGTAGTGAGCACAGATCCGGAGGAGCCGCCGCAGCACGTTGGCGACGTGGCTGCCGAAGACCCCTCGATAGGAGTGGAGCTCGTCGATCACGATGACGCGGAGCTGCTCGAAGAGCTGGAACCACTTGGTGTGGTTCGGCAGGATCGCGGCGTGAAGCATGTCGGGGTTGGTGACCACGACCTGTCCGGCGGTCCGGATCGCCGAGCGGACCGGGGCCGGCGTGTCGCCGTCGTAGGTCGCGGCCGAGACCGCCAGGCCCGCCGCGCGGGCGAGCTCCGAGAACTCCGCCACCTGGTCTTGGCCGAGTGCCTTCGTCGGGAACAGGTAGAGCGCCCGGGCCGAGGGATCCTCGGCGAGCGCCTGGAGGGTCGGCAGGGCGTAGCACAGGGTCTTGCCCGACGCGGTCGGCGTGACGACCACGACGTCCTCGCCGGCGCGGACCGCCTCGATCGCCGCGGCCTGGTGGATGTACAGGTCGTCGATCCCGCGCGTCGCGAGGGCGGCGCCGATCCGGCTGTCGAGCCAGTCGGGGAGAGGAGCGGTGACCGCCGTCCTGGCGGGGATGACACGATGGTGGAGGACGCCGGCGGCGAACGACGGCTCGTCGAGGAGGTCGTCGAGCACCGAGACCACCGAAGCGGGTGCGTAGCGGCGCACCATGTCAGCCTCCTCGATATCGAACGGATGTGCGAAAGCGCCCAGAGTCTAGCGCACCCTTGCGCGAGGTGGTGACAGCTCGGCTGACACGGCGGGACGATTTGACAGCCCAGCTGCCGGCAGCTAGGGTGGCCCGGATGGACCTCCCGAGCGACCGGGCTCCCGAACCGTCGGGCCCGGACGAACGCCCCGAGCGCCCGACCCCCGCCACCCGACCCGATCCTCGGCCGCGCCTCGCCGGACCCGATCTCGGTGGCCTGTCGATCGCCGGCATCACCCGCCGCCGGGTCGCCTGGATCCTGGCGGCGATCGTGTCGATCTGGATCGTCTCGGTCTTCGCCCGTCAGGTCGGCGACGCCGGCGCGGCGGCCGATCGAGCGGACCGGCTGCGATCCGACAACGCCGGCCTCGCCAGCCAGGTCGAGGATCTCCAGAAGGAGCTCGAGCTCGTCCAGCAGCCGTCGTTCGTGGTCCAGCAGGCGCGAGCCAACGGGCTCGGCGGCAAGGGGGAGCGGACGTTCGCCCTCGGGCCCGACGCGTCACCGCTCCCGACGGACGCACCCGGGTCGGCCGGCGTCCGGCTCGGGGCCAGTCCGGCCCACACCGCGCCGATCGACGTCTGGCTCGACCTGCTGTTCGGCCCGACGCGCTGAGGCCGGGCGCCGCTGCCGCCCGTCGCCCACGGTTGCCGCTCCGGGCGAGCATCGATATCCTGAGGGGGCCACGAACCGCGGCGGATCGTCGGCGACGCATGGCGGAGTAGCTCAGTGGTAGAGCAGGGGACTCATAAGCCCTTGGTCGGTGGTTCAAATCCGCCCTCCGCTACCAACCCCTCAGCGTGCTCCCCGGGGTCGGCTGCGCGTCGGTCGATCCGATCGATCCTTCAGCCCGTACAGATGGACGAGCGGCGATAGCCATCGGTCATCGGGTCATCCCGGGACCGAGCGCTATACTCGTCGCGCGGCCGACGCGTCGAGCGTCGGTCAGTCCAGCTCGACCCGGAGGCCATTCTTCTTGAACGCGAAGTTCGCCCGGAACGGGATCGTGATGCTTGTCCTGATCGTCGGGACGCTCGCGCTCCTGTGGACGTGGCTCAGCAGCAGCACCCCCAGCACCCAAGTCGGCTACTCCCAGTTCCTGGCCGATGTCGCCGCCGGCAAGGTCAAGGCCGTGGAACAGCAGCAGGAGACGCTGACCGTCACCAAGACCGACACGAACGACACCTACACGGTCACGGTCCCGAGCCTCCTGACGGTCGTCTACCCGACCGACATGCAGGCGGCGGCCAAGACGACCGGCCTGACCCTTCCGACCGACATCTATAAGGCGAAGCCCGTGCCCGATACCTCATGGCTCGGGATCCTGATCACCGGCCTGCTGCCGCTGATCGTGATCGTCGGGTTCATCCTGTTCATGATGCGACAGGCCCAGGGCACCAACAACCAGGCGATGAGCTTCGGCAAGAGCCGCGCCCGGATGTTCCTCGGCAACAAGACGGTCGTGACGTTCAACGACGTCGCCGGCGTCGACGAGGCGAAGACCGAGCTCCAGGAGGTCGTCGAGTTCCTCAAGTACCCCGAGAAGTTCAACTCGCTGGGCGCGCGCATCCCGCGCGGCGTCCTGCTGGTCGGTCCTCCCGGCACCGGCAAGACCCTGATGGCCCGGGCGGTCGCCGGCGAGGCCGGGGTGCCGTTCTTCTCGATCTCGGGTTCCGAGTTCGTCGAGATGTTCGTCGGCGTCGGCGCCAGCCGTGTCCGCGACCTGTTCGACCAGGCCAAGCGGAACAGCCCGTGCATCGTGTTCGTGGACGAGATCGATGCGGTCGGCCGCCAGCGCGGCGCCGGCCTCGGCGGTTCCCATGACGAGCGTGAGCAGACCCTCAACCAGATCCTCGTCGAGATGGACGGGTTCGACACGAACACGAACGTCATCGTCGTGGCCGCCACCAACCGACCCGACGTCCTGGACCCGGCGCTGCTGCGGCCCGGTCGGTTCGACCGCCAGGTCATCCTCGACCGACCGGACATCCGGGGTCGGACCGCGATCCTCAACGTCCACACCAAGGGCAAGCCGCTCGACAAGTCGGTCGACGTCGAGGGGATCGCCAAGCAGTCGCCCGGCTTCTCGGGCGCCGACCTGGCGAACCTCGTCAACGAGGCGGCCATCCTGTCGGCGCGCCGGAACAAGAAGCTGATCGGGATGTCCGAGTTCCAGGAGGCGCTCGAGCGGATCGTCGCCGGCCCGGAACGGCGCAGCCGGGTGATCAGCGACGCCGAGAAGAAGATCATCGCCTTCCACGAGGGCGGCCACGCCGTCGTGATGCGCGTCCTGCCGAAGTGCGACCCGGTCCAGAAGGTGACCATCATCAGCCGCGGGATGGCCCTCGGCTACACGATGGGGCTGCCCAGCGAGGACCGCTACCTCAAGAGCAAGACCGAGTTCGAGGACGAGATCGCCGGGATGCTCGGCGGGAACGCCGCCGAGCGACTCATCTTCGGCGACACCACGACGGGCTCGTCGAACGACATCGAGAAGGCGACCGACCGGGCCCGCCGGATGGTCACCGAGTACGGCATGAGCGATCGGCTCGGGCCGTTGTCGTTCGGCAAGCGCGACGAGCTCGTGTTCCTCGGGCGCGAGATCGGCGAGCAGCGGAACTACTCGGACGACGTCGCCAAGACGATCGACGAAGAGGTCCGGGCGATCATCGATCGCGCCTACGAGCGCGCGATGGACACCCTGATCACCCACCGATCGAAGCTCGAGGCGCTGGCCGAGAAGCTGGTCGCCGAGGAGACCGTGGACAGCCCCGACTTCGAGGCCCTGTTCAGCGATCTCCCGCCGAAGGAGAACACCCACGGGCTGGCCGCGGAGATCATCGCTCCCGGCGAGGCCGATCCGGGCCCCACCCCGACGCCGAACCCCGCCCCGATCTGAGAGATCGACGGGGACGGTCCACCGAGACACCGGACGAACGGGCCACGCGGCCCGTTCGTCGATTCTGCGGGCCCCGGGCAGGCGCCCGGACCGCGGCACGCACGCCACCATCGCCACGCCGGTACGATCGGCTGCAACCCATCGGATCCCTTGGAGGACGCATGGCTGACATCGAGACCCCCGTCGAGTCCTACCTGGCCGCCGGTCGCGAGAGGCGGATCGCTACGTTCAGCGACTTCCTGCGGATCCCGAGCGTGTCCGCCGATCCGGCGTTCGCGGCCGACGTCCACCGTGCCGCCGAGTGGCTCGGCGAGCGGCTCCGGACCGCGGGTCTCGACCATGTGGACGTGTCGGAGACGGGCGGCCACCCGATGGTCTACGCCGACTGGCTCGGCGCGGCCGGCGCACCCACCGTCGTCGTCTACGGGCACTACGACGTCCAGCCGCCGGACCCGCTCGCCGAATGGTCCTCACCGCCATTCGAGCCGGCCGTCGTCGGGCATCGCATCCTGGCCCGCGGCGCGAGCGACGACAAGAGCAACATCTCGATCTTCATCGAAGCCGTCCAGGCGCTCCTGGCGACCCGTGGTCGGCTGCCGGTCAACCTCCGGTTCGTCTTCGAGGGCGAGGAGGAGGCGGGATCGGAGCACCTCGAGGGCTGGCTCGCCGCCAATCGCGAGCGCCTCGGCGGCGACATCGCGATCATCAGCGACGTGGGCTTCTTCGAGGGCAACCTGCCCGCCCTGACCGTCGCGCTCCGCGGCATCATGTCGGCCGAGATCACCGTGACCGGACCGTTCCAGGACGTCCACTCGGGCGTCTACGGCGGGGCGATCGCGAACCCCGTCAACGCGCTCGCCACCATCATCGCCGCGCTCAAGGGGCCCGACGGCCGGATCCGCATCCCCGGCTTCTACGATGACGTGGTCCCGCTCACGGATGACGATCGCGTCGCGTACGCGACGCTGCCGTTCGACGACGAAGCCTACCGCGAATTCCTCGGCGTGCCCGAGCTGGTCGGAGAAGCGGGACATACGACGCTCGAACGGAAGAGCGGCCGGCCGACCCTCGACATCAACGGCATCTGGGGCGGGTACCAGGGCGAGGGCGGCAAGACGATCATCCCCGGCCGGGCCGGCGCGAAGCTCACCTGTCGCCTCGTCCCCGACCAGGACCCGGGCCGGATCTTCGAGGGGCTCAAGGCGTTCATCGAGGAGATCGCTCCGCCCGGGGTCCGGGTGCGCGTCGAGCCCCAGGGAGGCGGACACCCGATCCGGTCGTCGATCGACCACTGGGCCGTCGACGCGGCAGCAAAGGCGCTCGAGGACACGTTCGGTCGTCCGCCGCTCTTCATCCGCGAGGGCGGGTCGATCCCGTTCGTGGCGACGTTCGAGCAGGCGCTCGGTCTGCCGGTCGTGCTGATGGGATTCATGCCCCCGGACGGGAACTTCCACGCCCCGAACGAATGGATGGACCTCGACAACTTCGAGGCGGGCATCCGCGCGGTGATCCGCGTCTTCGATGGGTTCGCCGCGAGCGCGCCATAGCCCTTTTGGGTGGGTGGTTATGTGATGAATGGTCGGGTGTTGCCGTCCGAACCCGGTGCTAGAGTCCCGGCAAAGGCATCCCCTAGAGGACCACGACTCGATGACCACCGAGGCAGCCGACACGACCGCCGCCGCTCCCGCCGGAGCTGCTGCTGCACCCGCTGGGACCGCCGCGGCGCCCAAGGGGACCTGGCGGCTGGATACCCCGAACGGCAGCATGAGCCCGCGCTCGGCGCTCGACGTGCTCGTCGACCTCAACGACAAGGTGACGACCGGCAAGGTCGGGGAGTATCAGCCCGTTCCGCTCGGGTTCACGCCGCTCGACAAGACCATCGGGACCGGCCTCCGGGCAGGTGAGCTTCTCCTGATCGGCGGCGCCCAGGGCACCGGCAAGACCACGATGGCCCTCCAGATGGCCCGCAACGTCGCCTCCGGCGGCCAGGCCAACGTCCTGTACATCTGCTTCGAGCACGAGGAGCAGTACCTGCTCAACCGACTCATCGCGATGGAGTCGGCGCTGGCCCATCTCCCGCACAAGACCGGAGCCATCAAGATCCAGGACGTCCGCAAGGAGATCCTCGGGTCGTGGGTCGCCGAGGGTCAGGGCGCCGCCCAGCTGACCAACAACCCGCGTCTGCGGCCGTCCCTCGATCGGATCGCCCGCTACGGACAGAGCCTGTTCCTCGTCCGCGGCACCCAGACGGCGAGCACGGTCGACAACATCCGCAAGCTCGTCCAGCAGCACCGTGAGCTCTCGGGAGATCGGCGCCTGCTGGTCGTCGTCGACTACATGCAGAAGGTACCCGTCTACCCGGAGCCGCCGACCGAGTCCGAGAAGGTGACCTACGTCGTCAACGGCCTCAAGGACGTCGCGCTGTCCGAGGACGTCCCGATGATCTCGATCGTCGCGGCCGACAAGGAGGGCCTCAAGGCCGCCCGGCTGCGCAACCACCACCTGCGCGGGTCGTCGGCCATCAACTACGAAGCCGACATCATCCTGATCCTCAACGAGAAGTACCAGATCGTGGCCAAGGTGAACATCGAGTTCAACCCGTACCAGGCCCAGCGCTTCCGCGACTGGGTCGTGGTCTCGGTCGAGAAGAACCGCGGCGGACAGGACAACGTCGACGTCGAGTTCGAGAAGCACTTCGAGTTCTCCTGCTTCGATCCCAACGGGCGGACGGTCCAGGAGAAGCTGATCGAGGAGCGCCTCTACAACGACTGAGTCGGCGCTGGGTCGCGCCGCGGCGTCGTTGCCGGCTGCGCGCGTCGCTCACGCACGTCGGGGTGCGCTCGCTCCCGTGCTCGCCGGCGCCTAGCCGCAGCACGACCGAGCGCCGACCGGCATGTGGGTCGCGCCGCGGCGTCGTTGCCGGCTGCGCGCGTCGCTCACGCACGTCGGGGTGCGCTCGCTCCCGTGCTCGCCGGCGCCTAGCCGCGCACGACCGAGCGCCGACCGGCATGGTGGGTCGCGCCGCGGCGTCGTGCCGGCGGCTTCGTCGTCGCCGGCCGCGCAGGGTAAGGTTGGGCGATGAGCGGATCGCCCGATGGCTTCCCGGGGATCGTCGAGATCGTGGTCGAGATCCCCCGCGGGAGCCGGAACAAGTACGAGTACGACGAGCGCGCCGGCGTCTTCCGACTCGATCGCGTCCTGAGCTCCGCGGTCTTCTACAACTTCGACTACGGGTTCATCGAGCGCACCCGGGCGGACGATGGGGATCACACCGACGCCCTGCTGGTGATCGACGAGCCGACCTTCACCGGGGTCCACGTCTTCGCCCGTCCCGTCGGCGTCCTCGAGATGCGCGACGAGAAGGGTGCCGACTACAAGATCCTGTGCGTCGCGATGGGCGATCCGAACCAGGCCCATATCGACCGGCTCGATCAGATGCGACCCCATCGCCTCGTCGAGATCGAGCACTTCTTCGAGACCTACAAGCTCCTCGAGGACAAGACGGTCGAGGTGCTCGGCTGGCGCGATCGCGACCGCGCCCTGGAGATCCTGCGGGCCGATCGGGAGACCTGGGACCGCGAGATCGCGTCGTCGGCCAGCTCCGGCTGAATGGCTCGCCGGGGCGACCCGTACGCCGGGATCCCGGGCCGGCGGATCTTCGTCGCGGCACCGGTCGCGGCCGACGTGCGCGAAGCCATCGAGTCCCTGGTCGAGACGATCCGTGCGGCGGCTGACCCGGGCCAGCGCGAGGTCCGCTGGATCCGGCTCGACGGCCTGCATGTGACGCTGCGCTTCATCGGGCCGACCCTCGAGGCTCGGATCCCGGACGCGCTGGAGGCGCTGCGCTCCGCCGCCCGGGAGGCCTCGCCGTTCGACGTCGCGATCGACGGCGCGGGTGCGTTCCCGAATCACGACCGACCGCGCGCCCTGTGGCTCGGCCTGGGTCTCGGCGTCGGTCCGCTCTCGGACCTGACCGCCTCGATCGACCGAGAGCTGGCCGAGCGGGGCTGGCCCCCGGATGCCCGGCCATTCCGACCGCACCTCACCCTCGCCCGTTCGGACGGGATCGCGTCGGGCGCGCGGACGGTCGAGCGGCTGATCGAGGCGGCGCACAGCCTCGAAGCCCGCTGGACGGTGGATCGGATCGTCCTGTTCGAGAGCGTCACCGGTGGCGGTCCGGCTCGCTACGTCCCGCTCGGCGAGGCGTCGCTCGGCGCAGGTTGAACGCGCGGCCGGACCGCACTCTGCTAGCATCGACCGCCCCGGACCGCACCGTTCCGGGCCACCGACCCTCGCCCCTTTCCGTGCCCGGAAGGAGCCCATGATCGACGACCGCGCGCGTCAGTCCGTCCGCGTCATCCTCGGCCTCGCCGTGGTCAACATGGTGCTGGTCGTCGCGGCGCTCCTGATCGGCAGCGCAACGCTCGTCCATTGATCCCCGGGTTGCGGAGTCCTTCCGCCGCGGCGTAGGCTTGGCAGCCCGTCGCTCCGCGCTCGGGGCCCAGCGCAGGGATCGACCCCATCATCGGCCGTCCGCCGGACGGTGGATCGGACACAGTCGGAGGCAGGGACGTGGCGGACTCGAGCTCGCGGCGCACCAAGTTCATCCTCGACGAGGAACGGATCCCGAAGAGCTGGTACAACATCGCGGCCGACCTGCCCGTTGCGCCCGCGCCGGTCCTCCATCCCGGGACCGGGCAGCCGATCGGGCCCGGCGACCTCGCCCCCCTCTTCCCCATGGCGATCATCGCCCAGGTCGTCAGCCAGGATCGCGAGATCGAGATCCCCGAGCCGGTGCGTGAGGCGTACCGGCTGTACCGGCCGAGCCCGCTCTATCGGGCGCACCGCCTCGAGAAGGCGCTCGATACGCCGGCGCACATCTACTACAAGTACGAGGGCGGCAGCCCGTCGGGCAGCCACAAGCCCAATACCGCCATCCCGCAGGCCTGGTACAACCAGCAGGAAGGCACGACCCGGATCGCCACGGAGACGGGCGCCGGGCAGTGGGGGACCGCCCTGGCGTTCGCCGGCGCGCTCTTCGGCCTCGAGATCAAGGTCTTCATGGTCCGGGCGAGCTACGACCAGAAGCCGTATCGCCGGATGCTCATGGAGACATACGGCGCCGAGGTGGTCGCCAGCCCGTCGCTCGCCACCGAGTACGGGCGCAAGGTGCTCAACGAGACGCCCGACAACACGGGCTCGCTCGGGATCGCGATCAGCGAGGCCATCGAGGACACCGTCACCCACCCTGGGACGAAATACTCGCTCGGGTCGGTCTTCGACTTCGTCCTCCTCCACCAGACCGTCATCGGCCAGGAGTCGATCCTCCAGATGGAGATGGCCGGGGAGGAACCGGACGTCATCATCGGGTGCGCGGGTGGCGGCTCGAATTTCGCCGGCCTGACGTTCCCGTGGCTCGGCCAGACGTTCCGCGGCGGGCGGAAGTACCAGGTCATCGCGGTCGAGCCCGAGGCGGCCCCGAGCCTGACCCGTGGCGTCTACACCTACGACTTCGGCGACACGGCCCAGATGACCCCGCTGGTCAAGATGCATACCCTCGGCCACGACTTCATCCCCGAGCCGATCCACGCCGGCGGTCTGCGCTACCACGGGATGGCGCCGCTGGTCTCGCTGCTCAAGGAGAACGACCTCATCGAGGCCCGCAGCGTCCATCAGCGAGCCAGCTTCGCGGCCGGCGTCCAGTTCGCCCGGACCGAGGGCATCCTGCCCGCGCCGGAGCCGACGCACGCCATCCATACCGCCATCGAAGAGGCGCTCAAGGCGAAGGCGGCCGGCGAATCCAAGGTCATCCTGTTCAACCTGTGCGGCCACGGTCACTTCGACCTGTCGGCCTACGAGCGGTATCTCAGCGGGAACCTCGAGGACTACGAGTACCCGATGGAGAAGGTCGAGGCGGCGCTGGCCGGGCTGCCGAAGGTCTGACCGCGCCCCACGCGATGCATCGGGGGTAGCATCCAACCATGCCCAGACTGGCCTGCTGGTCGTGCGGCCGTCAGATCTACACGGTCTCACCGATCGAGTCGTTGTTCGCCGAGGAGCGCCGCTGCCCACGCTGCGGCGCGTACCTCAACGCCGAGCGACGCGAGGCGGAGCGTCGTGAGCAGCTTCGCCGTCAGAACCTCTCGGACGAGCCTGGTCCGCCCGACCCGACCGGGGAGCGGCGGGCCAACGATCGTCGCGCGCACCAGCGGCGTTCGGGCGGGTCGTCGGGTGGGCGCAGGGACGATGCGAGTTGGACGGACTGATCCGGGGGCCTACGGGTAGAGGCGCTCCTCGGGCGTCGGCGGATCGACCAGTCCCAGCTTGAGGGCCGTCACGACGGCCTCCAGCTTCGAGTGGACGTGCAGCTTCGCGGTGATGTTCTGGACGTGCGTCCGGAGCGTGTTGGGAGCGATCGCCAGCTCGGTGCAGATCTCCTTGGTCGTCCGGCCGGCGCTGAGCAGGCGGAGGATCTCGAGCTCGCGGGTCGTCAGGGGCTCGACCGGAGCGGCGTCCGCCCCCTGTTCGCGGGCCACCTTGACCCGCATCGCGATCTTGGCGATGACGGACGGCGGCAGCAGGGTCTCGCCGGCATGGGCGGCCCGGACCGCGGTCAGGATCTCGTCGATCGAGGCGGTCTTGGCGAGGAATCCGTCCGCGCCGGCCTGGATCGACTCGAGGACGGTCTCGTCGTCGTCATAGGCGGTCAGCATGATGACCTGCGCGCGCGGCCAGCGGGCCTTCGACGCCCGGGCGAGCTCGGCGCCGGTCCCGTCGGGCAGCAGGTAGTCCATCAGGACCACGTCGACCGGATGGCGAAGCCGCACTCGTGCTTCGGCGGCCGAGTAGGCGCTGCCGACCATGGTGATCCCCGGCTCGGTCGCAAGGAGGCGGCTCAGGGCGTCGGCGAGGGCGCGATGGTCGTCGACGAGCAGGACCCGGATGGCGGATCGCTCGATACCGGGGACCGGTCGGCTCTCGGCCGCCGGTTGGTCCGTCCCGGGTGTGACACGGCCAGGCACCCGATGAGTCTACCGCGCAGAAGTCAAGTCGTACTGGACTTCCTGCACGGGACGGCGATGGAGATCCGGACCTGCGATGATCGGCGGCGTGCGGATCGCCATCCTCGGCTTCGGGCTCATCGGCGGGTCCATCGCCCGCGCGCTGCGAGACCCGGACCGGTCGTCGACCCTCGGTCAGGACCTCGAGCTGGTCGCTTGGAGCCGGCACCCCGACGGACCGGCCCGGGCGCTCGAGGCTGGGATCGTGGATGGCGCGGCGCCCGACCCGTCGACGGCGATCGAGGGGGCCGACCTGATCGTCCTGGCGGCCCCGCCCCTGGCGAGCCTGGCGCTCGTGGACATGCTCGCCGGCGCTGCGCGCGGCGCGCTCGGCCGCGAGG
This sequence comes from uncultured Chloroflexia bacterium, assembly GCA_963744115.1. Taxonomy (GTDB): domain Bacteria; phylum Chloroflexota; class Limnocylindria; order Limnocylindrales; family CSP1-4; genus Chersky-267. Next base: position 1,418,161 of record CAVUSI010000003.1, read on the forward strand.
CCACGGTGACCGACGTGTCGAGCACGAAGCGGGCGATCGGCGATCGGGCCGACTCGGTCGGGCTGCGGTTCGTCGGCGGGCATCCGATGGCGGGGCGCGAGGCATCGGGCTTCGACGCCGCTTCACCGGACCTGTTCGTCGATCGACCGTGGGTCATCTGCGCCGGCCGTCACGCCACCCCGAGCGACACCGACCGAGTGGTGGGGCTTGCCCGGGCGTGCCGAGCGGATCCGATCCCGATGGATCCGGCGACGCACGATCGGCTGACCGCGATGGTGAGTCACGTGCCCCTCGTCGTCTCCGCCGCGCTGGTCGAGGCGATGACGGCAGACCCGTCCTGGCCCGAGGCGCGAGGGTTGGCGGCCGGCGGCTGGCAGAGCATGTCTCGACTGGCCGCCGGCGACCCGACCATGGGGGCCGGCATCGCAGCAACGAACGCAGCGGCTATCGCCATCGGTCTGCACGAGGTCCGCACGGCCCTCGACGGCTGGATCGCCGCGCTCGAGACCGACACGGACCCGGTCGACTTCGAGGCGAGGCTCCGATCCGCGCGTGAGCGTCTCCGGCCCTGATGCCCGAGCAGCCGGTCGAGGAGCGGGTCTACGTCGTCCCCCGCGAGGCGGTCATCGACGGCCCGGGCTGGCTCGGGATCCGCACGGTCGGCGCTGCCGAGCTGCTCGACGCGATCGCCGCGGCGGGACGGTTCGAGCCTCGACCCGCGATGGAGGCTGATCCCAGGTACAAGCAGATCATCCCGTACCTGATCCTTCGCGACGGCCCGCGCTGGTTCCTCATGCGCCGGACCCGGGCCGGCACCGATGCCCGACTCCACGATCTCTGGACGATCGGGATCGGCGGCCACCTCAATCCCGAGGATGTGGATCTCGACGGCGGGCTCGCCCGCGAGTGGCGAGAGGAGGTCGTGGCCGCGTTCCTCCCCGAGCGCCGGTTCATCGGCTTGCTCAACGACGACACGACCGATGTCGGCCGGGTCCACCTCGGTGCGGTCTTCGTCGGCGATGCCGCCGGCCGGCCGGTGACCGTCCGTGAGACGCACAAGCTGACCGGCGGGTTCGTCGACACGACCGACGTGCGGGCGGTCCGCGACCGACTCGAGACGTGGAGTCGGCTGGCGTTCGACCTGCTCGTCGGGGTGGACGAGACGGTCTGACCCCGTACGACGGTCCCATGTCCGGGTGCCGTTCGGCTGTGCCTATAATCGGCGCTGGGCGCAGGTGCGTCCCGGCACCGGACCCAGCCAGGGGAGCGCATGGCGGCCAAGATCCTCGTCGTCGACGACGACCCGAACGTCCAGCGAGTCCTTACCTACACGCTCAAGCAGGAGGGCTACGACGTCCTCGTCGCCAGCGACGGCGCCGAGGGGTTCAAGCTCTGGAGCACCGAGGAGCCCGCGCTCATCCTGCTCGACGTGATGCTCCCGAAGCTCGACGGCTACCAGGTCGCGGCCAAGATCCGGGAGGAGGAGACGACCTCCCACGTCCCGATCATCATGCTCACCGCGGAGCGCGAGATCGAGCAGCGGGTCCGAGGGCTGCGGGCCGGCGCGGACGACTACCTCATCAAGCCGTTCCACCAGGCCGAGCTGCTCGCCCGGATGAAGAGCCTGCTCGCCAGGTTCGCCCCGCGCGAGGGCCTCGTCGGCCGGCCGCTCCTCGGTCGCGTCGCTGCCTTCTACGGCGCCAAGGGCGGCGTCGGGACGACGACGATCGCGATCAACGCCGCGATCGCGCTCCACCGTGAGCTCGGCCGGAAGGTCGTCCTCGTGGACGGGAACCTCCAGTTCGGCGATCACCGGGTGTTCCTCGACCTCGGTCTCGACCGGAAGAGCATCCTCGACGTGGTCACGGCCACCTCGATCGACGCCGACATCATCAAGTCGGTCGTCGTTCGCCACGACTCGGGGATCGATCTCCTCCTCGCCCCGCCGTCGCCCGAGACCGCCGAGCTGGTGACCGAGGAGCACATCCCGCTCATCCTGGAGAACCTGCGGACGCTCTACGACTACGTGATCATCGACATCGACAAGCGGCTCGACGAGGTCAATCTCAAGATCCTCGACGCCGCCGACGTGTTCTACGTCGTCATGACCGCCGACCTGTCGTGTCTCAAGAACGTCCGGCTCGTGCTCGAGACGGTCGGCCACCTCGGCGTCGAGCAGCAGAAGGTCCGGCTCGTCCTGAACCGATCGAACGCGTTCACCGGGATCAACGTGAAGAACGCCGAGAGCGCCCTCAAGCGGCCGATCGATCACCAGGTGCTGAACGAGTACCGTGGCGCGATCAGCGCCCTGAACAGCGGCTCGCCGTTCATGTTCACCAAGGCCAATTCGCCCCTCGGTCGGTCGCTCCTCGACTTCGCCCGGGCGATCGACAAGACCGCCGCCACCGGGGACGCCCCGCAGCTGGCCGCGCCCGCCCGCTGACGGCGCGCCGGATCGCTCGCCGGTCCTCGCCGACGTCGTGCCCCGACCGTGGATAAGTCCCGAGTGAGGGCTCCCCGGTAGGGTCCGTCCCGTGCTTGCCACGGTCCATGCCGCGACGCTCCAGGGGATCGAAGGCCGGGTGATCCGGGTCGAGGTCGACGTCGCACCGGGGTTGCCCGGCTTCACGATCGTCGGCCTCGCCGACACCGCGCTCCAGGAGGCGCGCGAGCGCGTCCGCGGCGCGATCCGGAACAGCGGGCTGGCCTTCCCACCGCGTCGGATCACCGTCAACCTCGCTCCGGCCGACCTGCGCAAGGCGGGAGCGTCGCTCGACCTGGCGATCGCGGTCGGGATCCTGCTCGGATCCGAGCAGATCCGGGCGGCCGGACGCTGGGCGTTCATCGGCGAGCTCTCGCTCGGTGGCGACGTCCGGGCCGTGCCGGGCGTCCTGCCGATGGTCTCAGCGCTGATCGCCCAGGGCGCCCGCCGATCGGTCGTCCCTGCCGACGTCGTGGAGGAAGCGCGCCTCGCCCCTGGTGCGGAGTGCCACCCCGCGGCGAACCTGGCCGAGGTCCTGGCCGCCCTCCGGCTCGCCGGCACTCGCCGCGGGATCGGCCTCACGGCCCCGGCCAGGGTGGAGCTCACCGCGACGGCCGCCGTGCGGGTGGACGGGGAGGCCGAGCCTCCTGGCGCCGGCGTCGTCGCCGTAGCGACCGAAGTCCCCGACCTGGCCGAGGTGCGCGGCCAGGCCGTGGGGCGTCGCGCCCTCGAGATCGCCCTGGCCGGTGGCCACGGGCTGCTGTTCATCGGTCCGCCCGGGTCGGGCAAGACGCTCTTGGCGCGGACGATCCCGGGTCTCCTCCCGCCGCTCGGCGACAGCGAGGCACAGGTCGCGTCGGCGATCGTCTCGGCCGCCGGCGACGGCCCGCTCCACCAGCTGGTCCGGACCCGGCCGTTCCGGGCGCCACATCACACGATCAGCTACGCCGGCATGCTCGGGGGTGGACCGCGCCTGGCGCCCGGCGAGGTCACCCGGGCCAACGAGGGCGTCCTGTTCCTCGATGAGCTCCCCGAGTTCGGCCGCGACGTCCTCGAGGCGCTGCGGCAGCCGCTCGAGGACGGTCGCGTCGCGATCGTCCGGGTCGGGGGCGCCGTCGTCCTGCCCGCCCGGTTCCAGCTCGTCGGCGCGATGAACCCGTGCCCTTGCGGCCGGTCCGGCAGCGCCGACGCCGAGTGTCGATGCCGGACGGGCGTGGCCGAACGCTATGCCGCCCGGGTGTCGGGTCCGCTCCGGGACCGGATCGACCTGTGGGTCGAGATGCCACCGGTCGCACCTGCCCAGCTGATCGGTGCTGCGATCGCCGAGTCGAGTGCCGAGGTCGCTCGACGCATCGCGGCGGCGCGGAGCATCGCCGCCGACCGGACCGGCACGGTCAACGGGCGGCTCGACGGCGCCAGACTCCGCGCGGCGTGCGGGTCGTCCCGGGCGAACGAGGCCGTCGCCCGGGCGATCGCCGGGTCCGCCGGGTTGTCGGCCAGGGGGTACGGTCGCCTGCTCCGGGTCGCGCGGACCATCGCCGACCTCGACGGTGCCGCGACGGTGGAGCGTCACCACCTCGAGGAGGCCGCTCGGTTCCGGGTCCCGAGCGGACCGTTGGCCGGCAGGATGGCGAGCTGACGCGATGCTCTCCGAGCGCGACTCGTGGATCGTCCTCGCGTCGGTGAGCGGACTGGGTCCGCGGACCTTCGCGCTGATGCTGGCCGAGCAGGGGACCGCGCGACGCGTGGTCGAGCTCGCCGCGACCGAGACCGGCCGGCGCCGCATCCGCGACGGACCGACCGGCGACCGGGACCGGCTGCCCGCGCCGATGATCGAGGCGCTCGGCACCGCGGTGACCGATGCTCCGGGCTTCCTCGCCCGTCTTCGTGATCGGGGGATCGACGCGATCACCGTCGACGATCCGACCTACCCGCGTCGTCTGCGCGAGCTCGCCGAGCCGCCCCTGGTCCTGTTCGTTCGCGGTGACCCGGCGTCGCTGGCCGGGGCACACGCCCTGGCCATCGTCGGGACCCGTCGACCGACGGAGTCCGGGCGGCGGATCGCAGCTCGGATCGCCGACCAGGTGACCAGGCTCGGGTCGGTCGTGGTCTCCGGTCTCGCCGTCGGGATCGACGGCGCCGCCCACGCGGCAGCGGTCGTCGCCGGTGGTCCCACGGTGGCCGTCCTGGGATCGGGTCACGATCGCCTCTTCCCACGTGCTCACGCCCGGCTGGCGGCGGACATCGTGGCCGGTGGCGGTGCCGTCGTCTCGGAGCTGCCGCCCGAGGCACGGCCGACCGCCGGGACGTTCCCGCGGCGGAACCGGTTGATCAGCGGTCTGGCGGACGCGACCATCGTCGTCGAGGCAGCGCCGCGGAGCGGCGCGCTCATCACAGCGCGGTGGGCGCTGGAACAGGGGAAGGACTGCTTCATCGTCCCGGGCACGATCGACGCCCCCGCCTCGGCGGGTTGCCTGGCGTTCCTTCGCGAGTTCGCGGGCGAGGCGAGGATCGTCGCCGGCGTCGCCGAGTTGGTCGACGATCTCGGACTGGTGCGACCGGGCACCGCGGAACCGAGCCGGCCCGGGACGGTCTCGCTCGAGGCCGCACTGGCGGTCCTCGGCGACGTGGAGGCCGAGGTCGCCGGCGCCCTGATCGAGGGCCTGACGACCGTGGACGAGCTCGCGACTCGAACGGGCCGACCCGTCGCGACGGTCCTCGGGACGCTGACGATCCTCGAGATGCGGGGCTTCGTCGGGTCCGTCTACGGACGCTTCCGACCGACCGGGGCGCTCGCCGCGGCAGCTCCCAGGTTTGCCCTCGGTCGTCGACCGATGCTACCCTTGGGGGCGATCGTCGAGGCAGCGACGCCTGATGATCAGACAGCCGCACGAAGCCGCTGACCCCAGGCAACGAGCCAGGAGACTGTCTATTGCGAAAGCTCGCCGCCGCGGCGCTTGCCCTGCCCATCCTCGCACTGGTCTACGGACCGGTCTTCGCCCGGCGGATCCTCGCCGGTCGGATGGGCATCGGCATCGGCACCCTGGCGATCAGCGGGATCGTGGTCGTCGGGTTGGCGGCTCCGGTCCAGATCCAGGCGCATCCTCCGGTCACCGCGAGCCCGGTCGGCCCTGCCGCCCTCGCGGGCAGCATCGAGCCCCACCACGGCCTGCGGGAGCCCGTCCGCCTGTCGTTCAGCTCGCCCATGGACCCGGCGAGCGTGGCTTCCGCGCTCACCGTCGAGCCGTCGACGCCGGTCGCCCTCGCCTGGGATCCGGCCGGTCGCGCGTTGACGGTCGCGCCGAAGGTCGGCTGGAAGGCCGGCACGTACTACTCGGTCACGATCTCGGCGGCGGCGGCCGACGCCACCGGTCAGAAGCTGTCGGCCCCGGCGCGCGCGATCTTCACGACCCGGTCCGCGATCGGTGGACGCATCGTCGCGCTCGACGCCGCGACCTCAGGTCGCCTTCCGACGGCGACGGGCTTCGTGGTCGCCTACGAGGGTCCGGTCGACGAGACGGGGGTCAAGGCTGCCTTCCACATCGATCCGGCGGTCGAGGGCTCGTTCAGCACCGAATCGACGCCGGCCGGCGGCACCGCGGTCACGTTCACTCCCGATCAGGGCCTCGACCCCGACACGGCGTATACCGTCTCGATCGCCGGGCCCGTCCTCGACCAGGACGGCCTGGCCACGACGGTCCCGGCCGCGCTCGCGGTCCGGACCGCGAAGGGCCCGACCGTCGTCCGGTTCCGTCCGATCGCCGGGACGAATGACGCGTCGCGGACCGCCCCGCTGTCCGTCCGTTTCACCGCCCGGATGGATCACGCCTCGACCGAGGCCGCGTTCTCGGCCAGGGTCGGGGCCAAGAAGCTCAAGGGCACCCTGAGTTGGGCGGAGCGCGATACCGTCCTCGTCTTCGAGCCGGCCGCCGTCCTCGCCTATGGGACGAAGGTCGTGATGCAGGTCGCCACGACCGCCACGGACCGCCACGGAACGCCGCTGGCGGCCCCGAAGATCGCCACGTTCACCGTCGAGAAGAAGCCGGCGCCCGCGCGCAAGTCCGCTCGCGTCGGCGGCGGCGGAGGCGGCGGCGGTCGGACGACGCACATCGGCCACGGCGGCAGCGTCGGATCCGGATCGTGGCAGGCGGTCGAGGCCTACTACCTCAGGCTCATGAACTGCACCCGCGGCGGCGGCTGGGTCACCTCCGGCGGCGATTGCAGCAGCCCCGGCGGGAGCGGCATCGCGCCGCTCATCCTCAGCTCGGGGATCAGCGCCCATGTCTCGCGCCCGTACGCGAAGTACCTCGCCGACACCGGCATCTGCGACCACTTCGCGGACGGTACCCCGGGCGATCGTCTCCATCGAGCGGGATATCCGGGCGATTATCGGGAGAACATCGGCTGCCGCTCGGCGGCCAACCCGTACGCGTCGGTCCTCGGGACCCACCTCTACTTCCAGAGCGAGAAGCCCTGCGGCGGCTACTGCCACTACGCCAACATCATGTCGACCAAGATGAAGTACGTCGGGATCGGCGTCTGGGTGGCCCACGGCCGCGTCCGGCTCGTCATCGACTTCTGGGAAGGCTGAACCCCGCTGATCCGGAACGTCGTCCTCCATATCAACAACGAGCAGCCGCTGCTGGCCGACCTGTACTCGCTCCCGGCCGCCTCGGACGTGGCCGTCCTGTGCACGAACCTCCGCGAGCTCAACGGGAAGCGGCCGGTCTTCGCCGACCATATCGACTCGGTCTTCCTGTTCCCGCTGGTCCACCTCCGGTTCATCGAGATGGCGGCGGGGACGATCGGGGACACGGGTGAGGTCCATCACGACAGCGCGCCCTCTCCGCGAGACGACCGGGACGGGGCGGACGAGCATCCGAGGCTGCCTGCGGGTGCCACCGTGGCGGCGACCGCTCCGGCGCCGAGCCTGGAGCCGGAACCGGACCTCGACATCGACGAGGACTTCCTGCGCCGCGTCCGCGACGTCTGATCCGACCGAAGGTCGGCGGTCGAGGGACTGGCGAGGTGGATCGTCCGATGAAGGGCCGGTGCTAGACTCCCGCAGGTCATGAAGTCGGATCTGGTCATCGTCGAGTCGCCGGCCAAGGCGAAGACGATCGAGCGCTACCTCGGCCCGGGCTATACGGTCCTCGCCTCCTACGGACACGTCCGGGACCTGCCCGAGAACCCCGGCAAGGGGCAGCTCGGCGTCGATGTGGAGCACGACTTCGCCCCGACCTACGAGATCTCGCCGGACCGCCACCGCCAGCTCGCGGCGATCGAGAAGGCGGCTCGCGGCGCGAAGATCGTCTACCTCGCCACCGACCTCGATCGCGAGGGCGAGGCGATCGCCTGGCACGTCGCCGAGGCCATCAACTTGTCGCCGGACCGGACCGCGCGGGTGACCTTCAGCGAGATCACCGAGTCCGCGATCCGCGAGGCGTTCGCCCATCCGCGGTCGATCGACCAGGACCTGGTCGACGCGCAGCAGACGCGCCGGATCGTCGATCGGATGGTCGGCTACACCCTCAGCCCGCTGATCTCGCGCAAGGTCCGCTCGGGCCTGTCGGCCGGCCGGGTCCAGTCCGTAGCGGTCCGCCTGGTGGTCGACCGCGAACGCGAGATCCGCGCGTTCACGGCGGTCGAGTACTGGACCGTCGAGGCGGTCCTGATCGCGCCGGACGGCTCGACGTTCAGCGCCGATCTCGTCCGGATCGACGGGGAGAAGCCGGTCATCGGGGACGGCGACACCGCTGACCGACACGTCGCCGCGCTCCGCGCCAGCCGGCCGGTCGTCGACACGATCGCGGTCAAGCGGTCGAAGCGCAGCCCTTCACCGCCGTTCACGACGTCGACGCTGCAGCAGGAGGCGAGCCGCAAGCTCGGGTTCAGCCCGAAGCGGACGATGTCGGTCGCTCAGCGGCTCTACGAGGGCGTCGAGACGCCCGACGGCCAGACGGGTCTGATCACCTACATGCGGACCGATTCGGTGGCGTTGTCGGGCCAGGCGCTCGGCGAGGCGCGCGAGGTCATCGGCGACCGCTACGGGATCGACTACACGATGCCCAAGGGCCGGCCGTTCAAGACCAAGACCCGCAACGCCCAGGAGGCGCACGAGGCGATCCGCCCGACGTCGTTCCGCCGCGACCCGGAGGCGCTCGAGCGCGTCCTCGGCCGCGATGAGGCGCGCCTGTATCGGCTGATCTGGCAGCGGGCACTGGCCAGCCAGATGAAGGAGAAGGAGCTCGAGACCACCTCAGCCGAGCTGATCGCGGGATCGTACGGCCTGCGGGCGAGCGCGACCAAGACGGTCTTCGACGGGTTCAGCCGGGTCTACACCGAGGGCCAGGACGACGCCGCGGAGGAGGCCGAGCGGGCCCTGCCGCCGCTCGCCCAGGGTGATGTCACCGCCGTGTCCGAGGTCCTCCCGACCCAGCACTTCACGGAGCCGCCGCCGCGTTACACCGAGGCGACCCTGATCAAGTCGCTCGAGGAGCACGGCATCGGCCGTCCGTCCACGTACGCGGCCACCATCTCGACGATCGTCGACCGGGGCTACGTCAAGGTCGATCGAGCGCCGGCTGCACCCGGAGCCGATCGGCGAGGTCGTCACGGACCTCCTCGTCGAGCACTTCGGCAAGTACGTCGATCTGGCCTTCACCGCCGAGATGGAGGAGGAGCTCGACGAGGTCGCCCGGGGCGAGCGCGCCTGGGTCCCGCTGCTGCGGGCGTTCTACGGACCGCTCAAGGAGCTGGTCGACGAGAAGCGTGCCGTGCTGCGGCGCAAGGACTTCACGACCGAGCCGTCGGACGAGGTCTGCTCCGAAGGCCATCCGATGGTCATCCGCCTCGGACGGAACGGTCGGTTCCTCGCCTGTTCGCTCTATCCGGAGCACAAGGAATCCCGTCCGCTGCCGGGCGAGGAGGAGGACGGCCCGGCTCTCCCCGGGGTGGGCGAGACCTGCCCGAAGTGCGGGGCCACCGACGGCGGGACGCTGGTCGCCAAGCGCGGCCGGTTCGGACCGTTCGTCGGTTGCTCGCGTTACCCCGATTGCGACTTCATCAAGAAGGACGGTCCGCCACCGCCGGACCCGCTCCCGTTCGAGGTCGTCTGCCCGACGTGCAAGGAAGGCCGCCTGACCCCGCGCCGTGCCCGCCGGACGGGTTCGGTCTTCTGGGGTTGCTCGCGCTACCCGAAATGCGACTTCACGACGTCACACGAGCCGCTCGGCGCGACTCATGACGTCGATGACGGTCCGGTCGGGCGGAAGGGCGAGGATGCGGCCATGTGCCTGGTCTGTGGGTCGACGATGACGCTGGCGGCGGATGCCATCGTCGCCGGTGCGAAGGTCGAGGGTGGCCCGGCCGATCCGGCCGCCCTGGCCCGCCCCAAGCGCGGGGGCGGTGCCGGCCGGGGCGGAGGAGGGCGCAGCGGCTCGCGCTCCGCGCCTCGGGGCGGGGGTCGCGGCACGCGCGCCAGGACGACCCGAGCGACGGGCACCCGGTCCACGGCTGCCCGGACCGACGAGACCGAGAGCGCGCCCGGGGCGTGACCGGCGCGGACGCCCTCGAGCGCTTCCTCGGCGGGCTCACGGCCCGTGATGCGTCCGACCACACGAGGCGCTCCTACGCGACCTCGGTGAGTGCGTATCTCGCCTGGCTCGAGGAGCGCGGGATCGATTGGCGGCGCCCCGGGCGCAACGACCTGCGGGCCTACCTCGAGGTCCTGTCCGACGGCCGCTCGCGAACCTCCGTGGCCCAGCGCCTGGCCGCGATCCGGTCGTTCTATCGCTTCGCCACCCGGCACGAGCTGTGCGCCGGGGACCCATGGGGAGCGATCGCGACACCGCGCCAGCCGAAGCGGCTGCCCCAGGTCCTCGAAGCCCGCGAGGTGGAGCAGCTCCTGGCCGTCATCGACGAGGAGGGCGCCGGCGTGGCCGCGGGGACGAGTCGAGCGCCGGTGCTGACCGCCGCGCTGGTGCTGCGCGATCGGGCCCTGGTCGAGACGGCCTATGCCGCCGGCCTGCGGATCAGCGAGCTGGCCTCGGCGAGCCTCGGATCGGTCGATCTCGGACGCGGCGAGATCCGGGTCGTCGGCAAGGGTCGAAAGGAGCGGATCGGTCTGCTCGGTCGGCCGGCGCGGGCGGCGATCGCGGAGTACCTGACGGACGGTCGCCCGGTCCTGCTCGCCCGCCGGGCGTCGACCGGAAGGGTCGGGCGGTCAGAGCCGCCGTCGGAGGTCTTCCTCAACCAGCGCGGTACCCCGCTCGGCGTCCGAGGGCTCCGGTTCCGCCTCGACCGGCTCCGCCAGCGGGCCGGCCTGCCGATGGGGGTCTCGCCGCACACGCTCCGTCACAGCTTCGCGACCCACCTGCTCGACGGCGGCGCCGACCTGCGGGTCGTCCAGGAGCTGCTCGGTCACGAGAGCCTGGCGACGACCCAGATCTACACCCACGTCTCCGGTGCCAGGCTGCGCTCGGCGTATCTCGACGCCCATCCACGGGCTCGCAGCGCCAACCGTCCGACGTGAGCACCGGCCGCTCGCTCGCCCGCGCCGGGCTGATCGTCACCGGCGCGTTCCTGGTCGCCCGTGCGCTCGGCTGGGTCCGCCTCGTGGTCATCGCGGCGACCTTCAACGTATCGGGCCAGCTCGACACGTTCTTCGCTGCGTTCCGCGTCCCCGACCTGATCTTCCAGCTCGTTGCGGCCGGCGCCCTGTCGTCGGCGCTCATCCCGGTCCTGTCCGGCTTGCTGGCGACCGGCGAGCAGTCGCGCGCCTGGCGGGTGGCTTCGACGGTCGCCAACGTCATGCTGGCGATCCTGCTCGTGCTCGCGGTGATCGTCCTCCTCACGACCCCCCAGATCATCGAGGTCGTCACTCCCGGGTTCACCAAGGCGCAGCAGGCCCAGACCGTCGACCTGACGAGGATCATGCTGGCAAGCCCGATCCTTCTGGCGCTCGGGTCGCTGGCGACCAGCCTGCTCAACTCGAAGGGACGGTTCGCCGCCGCCGCGGCGGCGCCGATCGTCTACAACCTGGCGATCATCGGCGGGGCGATCTTCCTCGCCCCGACGTACGGCGTCGTCGGGCTGGCGATCGGCGTCGTCTTCGGGTCGCTCTGCCACCTCGGGATCCAGGCCCTGCCGCTCCATCGGATCGGGTTCCGCTGGACACCGCGGATCGAGCTCGGCGACCCGTCGGCCCGTCAGGCGCTCCTGCTGATGGTCCCGCGAGCGATCGGCCTCGGTGCCAGCCAGCTGACCTTCCTCGTCGCGACGTCGCTCGCGACGACGATCGCGGTCGGGGCTGTCAGCGCATTCTCCTTCGGCTTCTCGATCTTCCAGATCCCCATCGGGGTCATCGGGATCCCGATCGGCGTGGTCATGCTGCCGTCGCTGTCGCGCGAGCTCGCCCTCGGGGAGACGGCCCGCTACGTCAGCCTGGTCAGCCGGGCGTTGCGTCTCATCCTGTGGGTGATGCTGCCGCTGGCCGGCCTGACGATCGTCCTGCGGACGGAGATCGTGACCCTGCTGTTCGGCTACGGGAGGTTCGATGCGCGCGGCGTGGAGCTGACGGCGTCCGTCCTGATGTTCATGTCGCTCGCGCTCGCCTCCGAGTCACTCATCGCGATCCTGGCCCGGGCGTTCTATGCGAACCTCGACACGCTCACCCCGGTCCTGGCGGCGGTCCTGGCCGTGGCGATCAACGTCAGCCTGGCCGTCCTGTTCGTGCCGAGCCTCGAGCTCGCCGGGATCGGTCTGGCGATCGCGATCGGATCATGGGCCGAGGTCGCGGTCCTGGTCCTCGTCCTGCGCCGCAGGATCGGCGGGTTCGACCTCCCGGACGTGGTCAGGCTCGGTGCGCTGGCCCTCGCCTGCGCCGTCGCCGCGACCGCTGTCGCCTGGGTCGGGATGTCGGCGGTCGAGCGGCTGGTCGGGCCGGACCCACGTCGGCCCGTCCTGCTCGTCGAGCTCGGCCTGGTGACCGCGCTCGCGGGCCTGGTCTACCTCGGGCTGAGTCGTGCGTTGCGGATCCCCGAGCTCGGCACTATCGTGCGGCTCATGTCCGACGCCCTCCGCCGTCCCGCGCGGTCGTGACGGACGGAGCCCCGGCCGACCATCGTCCCGGATGCCTGGGATACGTTCGTGGCCGGCCATCCGCTCGCGACCTACCTGCAGACGTCGGCCTGGGCGCGGGTGAAGGCTCCCAACGGCTGGTCGAGCCGGCTCGTCGAGGCTCCGCTCGGTGAGGGTGGGCGGATCGGCGCGCGGATCCTCATCCGGCGTCCGCGGGCGGTGCCCTGGGCGTTCGCGTACGCGCCCCGCGGGCCGCTCGGCACGGACTGGAGCGAGGCGTCGCTCGGGACGTGGAGCGAGGCGCTCCGGACCGCTCGGGAACGCGACCTCGGCCACGGCGCCCTGGTGGCGCATGTCCGGATCGATCCGGAGATCGAGCTCGACGGACCGCTCGACATCGACGGCGCCGCCCGGACGACCCTCGAGCGGCTCGGCTGGCGGTCGGCGCCCGAGGTCCAGCCCAGCGTGACCCGCGTCGTCGACCTGACGGCGGACGAAGCGGTCCTGTGGGGCGACCTCCGGTCGAAGTGGCGGCAGTACGTCAACCGCGCCCGATCGGGTGGCGTGACGGTCGACGACATCGACGCCGATGCCGACGGGCGGGCCTTCCCGACGTTCCATCGGATCATGACCGAGACGTCTCGTCGCACAGGCACCCCGATCCGGACCGAGGCGGCGTACCGCGACATCTGGGACGCCTTCCGGCCGGGCGGAGGGGCCCGCCTGCTCTTCGCGCGCGACGAGCCCGGCGAGGTCCTCGCGGTCCTGTTGCTCGTTCGGTGCGGGAGCCGCGTCGTCGAGCCGTACGGTGGGATGACCGAGGCGGGGGCGCAGCGGCGGGCGAACTACCTCCTCAAATGGGAGGCGATCCGGTCGAGCCGGGCAGCCGGCGCGACGTCCTACGACATGTGGGGCCTCGTCCATCCGGGCATCCGCCAGTTCAAGGAGGGGTTCGGCGGTCGAGAGGTCCGATTGATCGGCGCCTGGGACCTGCCGCTGAGCGGCCTGGGCTGGAAGGCGTACCGGCTGGCCGAAGGCCGCCGTCGCGCCCCTCGGGCGGTGACCGCGGCCACGGCGGGAGAGCGGTGAGCGGGCTCCCGCCGGATCCCGCGGCGGAACGACTCGTCGAGGCGCTCGCGGCGGCCGAACCCCACGCCCCGCGGCCCCTCGGCGAGCTCATCGCACGGCTGGGATCCGAGACGCGCCTCCGGTCGGTCGCCGACGGCACCGGGTCGCCGGACATCGGAGCCATCGCAGCGCTATCGGTCGCCGGGATCCGCGACGACTCGCGGACGATCCGTCCGGGCGACCTGTTCGTGGCCGTTCGCGGGGAGCATGTCGACGGGCACGACCACGTGGCGGAGGCCCGTGCCGCGGGCGCCGTCGCGGCCGTCGTCGAGCGCCCCGTCGCCGGCGCGGCGGGACCTCAGCTGATCGTCGACCGGAGCCCCGCCGCGCTCGCCTCGGCGGCGAGCTGGTGGTACGGCGATCCGAGCCGGGACCTGTCGGTCGTGGGCGTGACCGGGACCGACGGCAAGACGACCACCTGCTTCCTGCTCGCCGCGGCGCTCGAGGCGACGGGGCTGCCGACCGGGCTGGTCGGGACCGTCGAGACCCGCGTCGGCGCGATCCGGGCCCGGACGCCCGGCCACGTGACGACCCCCGGGGCGATCGGTCTGCAGCGCCTCCTCCGGGCGATGGTCGCGGCCGGCGATCGGGCCGCCGTCATCGAGACGACGTCCCACGGGCTCGCCGCCGAACGGGTAGGCGCGATCGCCTACGACGCCGCGATCTTCACCAACCTGTCCCACGAGCACCTCGAGTTCCACGGGACGTTCGAGGCGTATCGCGCCGCCAAGCTCAGCCTGTTCGAGCGATTGGCCGAGCGCGGACCTGCCAAGCCGGGAGCCCGACCGCGGCTCGGTATCGTCAATGCCGACGACCCCGCGTCCGTCGATTTCGCAGCGGCGACCCGTGCCGCCGGCGTCCGGCTGCTGACCTTCGGGACGGGCGCCGATGCCGACGTCCGCGCCGACGCCGTCGAGGAGCAGCGCGACGGCCTGTCGATGGCGGTGACCACGGAGGGCTGGACCGGCCGCGTCACGCTCCGCCTCAGCGGGAGGTTCAACGTCCACAACGCGCTGGCGGCGTTCGCCCTGGGGGTGGGCTGGGGCCTGGACCTCGCCGCCGTCCGGGCGGGGCTCGAGTCGGTCCCGGGCGTACCGGGACGGATGGAGCGGGTCGATCTCGGCCAGCCGTTCGGGGTGGTCGTCGACTTCGCCCATAGCCCGGCCGCGCTCGAGACCGTCCTCGACCAGCTGGCGCCGAGCGCGGCCGCGTCGCTCGGCGGCCTGATCGTCGTGTTCGGGTCCGCCGGGGAGCGCGATACGGCCAAGCGACCGATGATGGGTCGCGTCGCCGGTGAGCGCTGCCGGCTGGTCGTCGTCACCGACGAGGACCCGCGCGGGGAGGATCGCCTGGCGATCCTGGAGGAGATCGCGGCCGGGGCGGAGGCCGCCGGCCGGCGACGGGGCTCGGACCTGCTGGTCGTGCCCGACCGCGCGGCCGCCATCGCCGCAGCGGTCGGGCGCGCTCGACCCGGTGACATCGTGCTGCTCGCCGGGAAGGGCCACGAACCGACGATCGAGGGCCCGGACGGGCCGACCCCGTGGGACGAGCGCCGTGCCGCCGAGGACGCGCTCACGGCTCTCGGGTACGGGTCGACCTCCGGGCGATGAGGGGCTGCCTGATCACGATCGCGGCGCTCACCGTGGTGATGGTCACGGCCGCCTGGTTCCTCCTTCCGCCGCTGGCCGGCACGGTCGCCGAAGGGGCGCTCGTCGCGGCCGGGTTCAAGGCGGACACGAGTACCGTGACGGTCGAGTCGGACCCGCCCCTCAAGCTCCTGGGCCTGACCGCGGACGCACTCCGGATCCGGGCGACCAATATCGCTTTCCGCGGGGTCGAGGCGGCGTCGGCCGACATCACCCTGGGCGACGTCGCCGTCGTCGACCAGTCGTTCAAGACGCTCAAGGGGTCGCTGAAGGGGGTCCGGTTCAAGCCCGAGCACGGCGCGGAGCTGGGGGTCCCGCTCGTCGAGCTCAGCGGCACGGCCGACCAGGTCACGGCCACGCTCACCCTGCCGAAGGCCGACGCCGAGGCGCTGGCGGTCGCCGCCGTCGAGAACGCGGTCGGGATCACCCCGTCGAGCGTCTCGCTGACGTCGCCCGACAATGTCCGCCTGACCGCCGGCGGCCTGACCGTGGCTGCACGGCTGCGGGTGGGCGACGACGGGTCGCTCGACCTGGTCGCCCCGTCCGGGAGCGACCTCGGCTCGGTCGAGCTGATCTCGCCGGGTGTCGAGCTCCCGGTCCGGGTCGAGTCGTACAAGATCGTCGACGGGGGACTGATCCTGGTCGCGAGCCTCGACCCTGGCCTCCACTGAGCGTGAACGTCGGCGCCGGCTCGCGCGACTGAGGTCCGCAGGCACGCTGCTATCCTTGGGCCGATGTCGATCGAACCGGCCAGCAGCCCGCCCAAGACGCCCCGCCCAGCGGTGCGTCGGGCCACGGCGCAGGCCGCGACCAAGCCGGCCCCGCGGAAGAGCTTCGAACCCCTCCGGCGCGACCTGCTCGCCGCGCTCGAGCGGCACTATCCGCAGGCAGACCTCACCCCGGTCGGTCAGGCGTTCGACCTGGCGATCGAGGCTCACGGCGACCAGCGTCGGGCATCAGGCGAGCCGTACGTCACGCACCCGATCGCCTCGGCCCAGATCCTGGCCGACCTCGGGATCGACCCGATCGCGGTCGAGGCCGCGCTCCTCCACGACGTCCCGGAGGACACCGAGTACAACCTGTCGGACATCGAGGAGCGCTTCGGAGCGGAGGTGGCGCATCTCGTCGACGGCGTGACCAAGCTGTCGAAGTTCAGCACCCACACCCACGAGCAGCAGCAGGCCGAGAACATCCGGAAGATGTTCCTGGCGATGGCCGAGGACATCCGGGTCGTCCTGATCAAGCTCGCCGATCGCCTCCACAACATGCGCACGTTGTCGGCCCTCCCGCTGGACAAGCAGCAGCGGATCGCCCGTCAGACGATGGAGATCTACGCCCCGCTGGCTGAACGTCTCGGCATCTGGCAGATGAAGTGGGAGCTCGAGGATCTCGCCTTCAAGGCGCTCGAGCCCGAGCGCTTCCGCGAGCTGGCCAAGCTCCTCGACACCCGGCGCAAGGGCCGCGAGGGCTTCATCGAGTCGGCCATCGCCGAGCTGCATCCGGCCCTCGAGGCCGCCGGCATCGAGGCCGAGATGGAGGGTCGGCCCAAGCACATCTACAGCATCTACAAGAAGATGCAGCGCAAGGGCGCCGGGTTCGAGGAGATCTACGACGTCTACGCCATCCGCTGCCTGGTGGAGGAGGTCAAGGACTGTTACGCCGCGCTCGGCGTGGTCCATTCGATCTGGCGACCGATCCCCGGCCAGTTCGACGACTACATCGCGGTCCCCAAGAACAACCTCTACCAGAGCCTCCACACCGCGGTCATCGCCAACGAGGGCAAGCCGCTTGAGATCCAGATCCGGACCCACGCGATGCACCAGGTCTCGGAGGTCGGGATCGCCGCCCATTGGCGCTACAAGGAAGGCAGCCGATCGGACCGCGAATACGACGCCAAGCTCGCCTGGCTGCGCCAGCTCATGGACTGGCAGCGCGAGGTCTCGGACGCCACGGAGTTCGTCGAGGGCATCAAGCTCGACATCTTCCAGGACCAGGTCTTCGTGTTCACCCCGCGCGGCGACGTCAAGGACCTGCCGGCCGGGTCGACCCCGCTCGACTTCGCCTACCGGATCCACACCGACGTCGGCCATCGCTGCATCGGGTCGAAGGTCAACAACCGGCTCGTCCCGCTCGACTATCGGCTGAAGAACGGCGACATCGTCGAGATCGTCACGACCAAGGGCGAGCACGGCCCGTCGCGGGACTGGCTGAACGTGGTCCGGACGAGCCACGCCCGCGAGAAGATCCGCGCCTGGTTCAAGCGTCAGGAACGCGACGACAACATCGTCCACGGCCGCGAATCGCTCGAGCGCGAGCTGCGCCGGCTCGCGCGCAAGTCTATCGGGTCCGTCGGCAACGACAAGATCGCCGAGGTCGGCAAGCAGTACAACTTCGACGCGCTCGACGACTTCTACGCGGCGATCGGCTATGGCGCGGTCGGCGCGACCCAGGTCGTGATGCGTCTCGGCGTGGTCGACGACGCAGAGCTGGCGCTGCCGACGGTCGCGCCGTCGAACGTCCCGGAGCGGACCGGCGGGGTCCGGGTCAAGGGCGTCGGCGACCTGCTCGTCCGGTTCGCCAAGTGCTGCCATCCGATCCCGGGGGACCCCATCCAGGGGTTCATCACCCGCGGCAAGGGCGTGACCGTCCACCTCCGGTCGTGCCCGACCGTGATGAACGAGCGCGAGGTCAGCCGCCTCATCGAGGTCGAGTGGGAGGCGGCGCCGGCCCAGACGTATCCGATCGCCATCCGGGTGGAGGCGTTCGACCGGACGGGCCTGCTGTCGGACATCACCCAGGTCGTGGCCGAGGCCAAGGTCAATATCCTGGCCGCCTCGGTCAACGTGATGCAGGACCACATGGCGGTCGTCATCGCGACGCTCCAGGTCGCCTCGGTCAGCCAGCTCGCCCGGGTCATGGGCCGCATCGAGCAGCTCAAGGACGTCATCTCGGTCCAGCGCGACCTCGGCTGAGCACGACCGGACCGCGTCCCGACATGCTGCACGCCTTCCGCCTGCCAGAACCGGGCAGCCCCGAGATCACCGTCGATCAGAGCCAGCTCGCGGGGCTGCGGGTGTCGGTCGGCGGCGAGCGCCTGCCGCGGCTCCGGGAGCGCGGCCGGCCGGCCTGGCGGATCCCGATGGCGGACGGCACGACTCGCCGGGTCGCCTTCGCCGGCCAGATGACCGGCCTCCATGCGATCGTCGAGGACGGATCGACGATCCAGCTCGAACGCCGGCTGACGATCTGGGAACTGATCCTCGCCGTGCTTCCGTTCGGCCTCCTCGGGCTGACGGGCATCGCCGGCGGTCTCCTCGGCCTGGTCGCCGTCCTGGCCAACCTCCGGATCCTGCGGATGCCCTGGCCGCTCGCGGCCCGGGTGGCGGCCGCGCTGGGGACGTTCGTCGTCGCCCTCGTCGTCTCCTACGTCATCGCCCGGGCACTGTTCGCCTAGACTTCCGGCCATGCCCGCCTACCGCGCCCCGCGAGGCACCCGGGACCTGTTGCCCGACGAGCGCCTCGCCTGGGTCCGTCTCGAACGTCTGGCGGCCGAGATCGCCGGGCGCTACGGCTACCGCTCGATCGAGACCCCGATGTTCGAACAGAGCGCGGTCTACGAGCGCGGCCTGGGCGAGGCGACGGACGCCGTCGAGAAGGAGCTCTTCCGACTCGCCCCGCGGACCGAGGACGGCGAGGTGTGGGCGCTCCGCCCCGAACCGACGGCGGGGATCGTCCGGGCCTACATCCAGCACGGGATGCAGACCTGGCCGCAGCCGGTCAAGGTGACGATGACGGGCCCGATGTTCCGCTATGACCGGCCACAGGCCGGACGCTTCCGGCAGTTCTGGCAGTTCGACGTCGAGGCCATCGGCGATCCAGGACCGGCGGTCGACGCGGAGATCGTCGAGCTCGGCCTGCGGTTCTATCGCGAAGCGGGGCTGCCCGACGTCGAGGTCCGCTTGAACTCGATCGGCGACCCGGCCTGCCGGCCGGCCTATCTCGAGGACCTCGTCGCCTACTACCGCGACCATCTCGAGGCGCTGCCCGTCTTCGAGCGCGGGCGGCTCGACCGGAACCCGCTCCGCCTGCTCGATTCGAAGGATCCGGCGATGGTCGAGCTCAACGCCGCCGCGCCCCGGATCGTCGACCGGCTGTGCGACGCCTGCGCCGACCACTTCGCCGGTGTCCTCGGGCACCTGGAGGCGCTCGGCATCGCCTACCGGCTCGAGCCCGGCCTCGTCCGCGGGCTCGACTACTACACCCGGACGGCGATGGAGTTCTACCGGCCGGGTGCGGACGGTCAGCAGTCGGCGCTGGGCGGTGGTGGGCGCTACGACGGCCTCGTCGAGCTGCTCGGCGGCCGGCCGACGCCGGGGATCGGCTTCGGTCTCGGGCTGGATCGGGTGATGCTCGAGCTCCAGGGCCTGGGCGCGTCGGAGGCGCGTACGGCTGGGCCGCTGGCGGTCGTCGTGGGCGTCGACCCGGACGCGACCGTCGAGCGCCTGGCCCTTGCCACCAAGCTCCGGGCCGCCGGCCTCCGGGCGAGGGCCGAGCTCGGTCGGCGCAAGCTGGGCCGGCAGCTCGAGGCGGCGTCCAAGGAGGGCGCTCACTTCGCGGTCATCCTGGGGGGCGACGGGGTCGACGGATCGTCTGAGGGGCGCGAGGGTCACGTCGAGCTGCGCGACCTCCAGGCGGGGACGCAGCGGTCGGTGGCGTCGGCGGACCTCGTCCGCGAGCTCACCCGGGCGGACGAGACCCACCAGCACGGGTAAGACCGATCAGACGTCGGGATCGGCGAACTCGATGATCGCGATCAGGTTGCCCTCGCTGTCCTTGAACCAGGCCGCTCGGTTCGGACCGACCGGAGCGATCCCGCCGACGGTCTTGAAGCCGGGGAGGTCGTACTCCTCGAACACGACCCCGCGTCCCCGGGCGTCGGCCACCTCGCCTTCGAGGTCGTCGGTGGTGAACGCCATCTGGGTGTGCGTCCCGGCCGACAGGGCGGATCCCTTCGAGGCGGCGAACAGGGTACCTTCGCCTGCCCGGTACAGGACCGCCGTGGGTTGGACGGAGTAGGGCGTGAAGCCGAGGGTGTCCTCGTAGAAGGCCCGCGCCCGATCGAGATCGGCGACGGGCAGGGTGACGTGAACGCGTCGCTCAGCGAGCAATCGGGGGCCTCCAGGGTTGTCGATCCGACTCACGACATCGACACCCCGCCGGGCGGTGGGGGTCGTCGTCTACGATACGCCCGCCATGAACGACCATCTCGCGCCGCCTTCACTCGCCACGCCGTACCGATCCCACACGTGCGGGCAGCTCCGCCCGGTGGACGTCGGGGACGCCGCCCGCCTGGCGGGCTGGGTCCACCGCCGGCGTGACCACGGCCAGTTGATCTTCCTGGACCTGCGCGACCGGCACGGGCTGACCCAGGTCGTCATCGATGCCACCGACTCCCCGGCCGCGCACGAGACGGCCAGCCGGGTCCGGAGCGAGTTCGTGGTCATGGTCGAAGGCACGGTCGAGCGGCGCATGGCGGGCAAGGAGAACCCTGAGCTCAGCACCGGCGACATCGAGCTCCGGGCATCCTCATTCGAGATCCTGAGCGAGTCCAAGACGCCGCCGTTCTACATCAACGACCCGGACGCCACGGTCGACGAGGCGCTCCGGCTGAAGTACCGCTACCTCGACATCCGCCGCGAGCCGATGCAGCGCCGGCTGCTCCTCCGCTCGCGACTCGTCCACAAGATCCGCGAGGTCCATCACGCCCACGGCTTCGTCGAGGTGGAGACCCCCGACCTCATCAAGTCGACCCCCGAGGGCGCCCGCGACTTCATCGTCCCGAGCCGGCTCCAGCCGGGCGCCGTGTACGCCCTGCCGCAGAGCCCGCAGCAGCTCAAGCAGCTGCTGATGGTGGCCGGCATCGACCGCTACTTCCAGATCGCTCGGTGCTTCCGCGACGAGGACCTCCGCGGCGACCGCCAACCCGAATTCACCCAGCTCGACCTGGAGATGAGCTTCGTCGACGAGGACACGGTCACCGGGTTCGTCGAGACGATGGCGATCGAGGTCTCACGGGCGGTCGTGCCCGAGCGCCCGCTCCAGACCGTGCCGTTCCCAAGGTTCACCTACGACGAGGTCATCGAGCGCTACGGATCCGACAAGCCCGACCTGCGGTTCGGGATGGAGCTGGTCGATCTCGCGCCGGCACTGGTCGACGGTGCCGGGGCGCCGACCTCGGGGTTTCGCGTGTTCGACGAGGCCATCGCGGGCCAGGGTCGGGTGAAGGCGATCGTCGCACCGGGGATGGGCGGGGCGACCCGCTCCCAGGTGGACGAGCTGACCGAGCTCGCCCGACGCTACGGCGCCCGCGGCCTTGCCTGGATCGCCATCGGAGCTGACGGGGCCGTCCGATCGCCCATCGCCAAGTTCCTCGGCGACGAGCGGATCGCCGCGCTGGTCGACCGGGCGGCGGCCGGGGCGGATGACCTCATCCTCGTCGTCGCCGATGCCGCCGCCGTCACGGCCGACGTCCTCGGTCGGCTCCGCGCCGAGCTGGGCGGACGGCTGGGCCTCGCGGATCCGTCGGTCCTCGCCTACGCCTGGGTCCATCGGTTCCCGATGTATCAGTGGGACGCCGAGAACGCCCGCTGGGACGCCACCCACAACCCGTTCAGCGGCGTCGTGCCCGAGGACCTCGAGCTGCTCACGACCACCAGCGGGGACCTGTCGAAGGCCGACCCGGGCGACCCGGCCGGTCGCGCCCGGGCCCTCCAGTACGACCTCGTCCTCAACGGCTGGGAGCTGGCGGGCGGGAGCATCCGGATCCACCGACGCGATCTGCTCGAGCGGAGCTTCGCGCTTCAGGGCCAGACGCTCGACGGGATGCGGGCGAAGTTCGGGGCCGTCCTCGACGCCTTCGAGTACGGCGCACCGCCGCACGGCGGGATCGCCGCGGGGATCGACCGCTGGGCGGCCCTGCTGACCGATCAGACGACGATCCGCGAGGTGATGGCCTTCCCCAAGACGCAGTCCGGCGCGGACCTGATGCTCGACGCTCCGTCGCCACCGGATCCCGGCCAGTACGCCGAGCTGGGTCTGCGCTACGTGGGCCTGTCCGAGCGCGAGGTCGGTCCCGGATCGCGATGACCGATCCGCACGGGGCCGGCGACCCGCCGATGTCCTACGCCGAGAAGTACCGCGGGACGGAGTTCGGACGTCCGGAACCGCCCCCGCCGCCGCCCCCGCGCTCCCGCGGCCCGTTGATGGCGGCGGTCGTCGCCGTCGTGGCGATCGGGGCGGCCGCGATCGGCATCGGCGCGCTGGCCCTGTCACCCAGCGTCCCGGTCGCGAACCTCGGGAGCCTTCCGAGTACGGGCGCGGGCGCCGTCGATGAGCCGACCGCGGCGCCGACCCCGTCGCCGACCCCGGACCCGGGCAAGGCGGTCCTGGCCAAGGTCTGGGCCGTCGTCAACGCCCCGGACCTGAGCTATCACATGACGGCCCACGGCACCTCCAAGTTCGATCGCCGGAAGAAGGTGGCCGTCACCGAGTCGGTCGACGTCGTCGGGGACGAGTTCTCGGGCACGTACAAGATCCCGGCGGGGACGGCCCGGGTCGCCCGCAAGGACGGGGTCTTCTGGGCGAAGGGCAAGGGTCCCCGCTTCGGGTTCCAGATCAGCACCCGCGGGCTCCGGCTGACGCCGTTCCTGTGCATCCAGATGCCGGCCTGGCTGGACTACGTCAAGCCAGTCACGGTCGACGGCCGGCATCTCCACCTGCTTCGTTCCAACCGGTTCTACCGGCCCGACATCCCGCGGATGGGCCTGCTCGTGCGGTTCCCCTACGAGCCCGATCGGATGACCCTTGACCTCTACGTCACCGACGCCGGCGTGCCGGTCTCGGCGACCTTCGTGGTGGACCTCACCGGGACGGATTCCGCGGGCAGGCACACGTTCCACGATCGCGTCGACTACACGTTCTCGAAGGTCGGCGGGAAGTTCAGGATCGTCGTCCCGAAGCGCTGACGGGTCTCACGCCTCCGCGGCGGGGTCGGGCTCCGGGAGACCGGCCGCGGCCGCGACGTCGGCGCCCCACTCGCGGCCGGACCCGGCGGGCGGATCGGGTGGGCCCTCGTAGGCGGGCAGGTCGACGAACGGTATGTCGACGCCGTGGACCACGCCGGGGTCCCCGAGCTCGACGAGTCGGGAGGGGATCGCGGCCGCCAGGTCGGCGACGACATCCGGCGGCATCCGATCCGGGCCGATGTCGCGCAGCGCGTCGAGGTGGCGGATCGGGAGCAGGACCGGCCATCCGGCCTCGCCGTGCCACGTCGGCCGGAGGAGGGTGGCGGGATCCGTCCCGTGCGCCTCGATCAACGACGTGATCGTCTCGGGCCCGACCCAGGTCATCCGCCCGGGCCAGAGGAGGGCCGCCGACGTCTCGCCGACCTCGGACTCGGCGAGCTCGACGCCACGGACCATCTGCCCGGCGGGGCCGGCGGCGTCGGGAGCAGGCGAGCCCCACGATGCCTCGGTGCCGGCAAGGGCCGCCGCGACCCCACCATCCGGGTCGGGTGATACGACCACGATCGGAAGCGCCCCGCCGGACCAGGCGAGATCCGTAAGCCGGCGCACCCTGGGCTGGCCGAGCGTGTCGGCCAGGGAACCTTCGGCGGTTGCGGACAGGATCACGGCGGCGACGGTCATGGGCTGAATCTACCAGTCGACATCACCCGCGTAGGTCTTGACCGGATGGCCTCCCGGCCGATACGTTGACGGCTACCGACGGAGACTCCTGCGCCGGGACGGCTGGGACCGCGCCGAACCAAGATCGGCGGAGGAGGGAGGGCAGGCTCAGCGTCGCCTCGACTCGCGGTCCGATCACGGACCGGCCGGTCGAACCCAGGCTTCATCGACGTGTTCCACGTTCATCCCCGGTGACCAAGGAGACGCACTTCACATGCATCTGACCTCGACCCTGCTTCGGTCGACCGCCTCACGCATCGCCGCGCTCGGCGCCGCGGCGGTCCTCGCCACATCGGGGGTGGCTCCGGCGACCGCCCTCGCCGCCAACGTCGTGCCGCATCGGATCCAGGTCCACCCGGACCGAACGCTGGTCCACAAGGCCGCTGCCGCGCACTTCGGCTGCCAGGACCGGCCGATCGGCGCCGGACGCTGCTACGACCCGGGCCAGATCCAGCGGGCGTACGGCGTCGACGCCCTGCTCGCCCACGGGATCACCGGCAAGAAGCGGACGATCGTGATCATCGACGCCTACTCGAACCCGTATGTCGAGTCAGATCTCGCGATCTTCGACGCCACCTTCGGCCTGCCCGACCCGATCCTCAAGGTCATCGCGCCGCAGGGAGTCCCGGACTTCGACTTCGACAACCCCGACCACACCGGCTGGGCGGGTGAGATCACGCTCGACGTCCAGTGGGCCCATGCGATCGCGCCCCAGGCCAAGATCGTCCTCGTCGAGGCCAAGTCGGCAGACGACGCCGACATCCTGGCGGCGACCAAGTACGCGGTCGACCACAACCTCGGCGACGTCATCTCGCAGAGCTTCGGGGAAGGGGAGACGTGCGTCCTGCCGGATCTCCTCGATGCGCAGCATCGCTTGTTCAAGCGGGCGACCGACAAGGGGATCACCCTGATCGCCGCGACGGGCGATGATGGCGTCGCCCAGTTCGCTTGCGACGGCAGCGACGCGGTCTTCAAGGATGCCTCATCGCCGGCGACCGATCCGCTCGTCCTCGGCGTCGGCGGGACGACGCTCAACGCCGGCGCCAAGGGCCGGTACAAGGGCGAGACCGCCTGGTCGGAAGGCCAGGACATCGGCATCCCCTGCCTGACCGCCGACGGCGACGGCTGCAGCGGCGGCGGGTTCTCGGACAGCTACCGGCGACCGTCCTACCAGGCGGGCTTCCAGGGCACGAGCCGTTCGGCGCGAGGGATCCCGGACGTCGCCTACTCGGCCGGCGTCGACGGGGGAGTCCTCGTTCATGACGGCGTCGACCTCAAGCTGCTCGGACTGGATCCGCTCGATCCGACCCTCTTCTTCCGGTTCGGCGGGACCAGCGCGGGGACGCCCCAGTGGGCCGCTCTGATCGCCCTCGCCGACCAGCTGGCCGGGCATCGGCTCGGCCTGGTCAACGACGACCTCTACCGCTTCGCCCGGTCGTCCCACACCTACGCCGGGACGTTCCACGACGTCCGCTCCGGGACGAACGACTTCGCCGGGATCGACGGGTTCGATGCCTCCCGGGGCTGGGACCCGGTCACGGGCCTCGGCAGCCCGAAGGCGAACGTGCTCGTCCCGCTCCTCGCGGCGACCGCCCACTGACGGCCCCGGGATGACCGGTCGCTGACCGGCCTCACGAGAACCGATCCGGACGCCGGCCCTTTCACGTGGGCCGGCGTCCGTGCGTCCGGAGCCGTCCCATCCCCGGCTTCGGCCGATCCGTGCGAGAATGTCGCGGCCCCATCGACCCAGGAGATCCGCATCACCGTGCCCGCCGCCGCGCCATCCGCGATCCGGTCCGACCTTCGGAACATCGCCATCGTCGCTCACGTCGACCACGGCAAGACGACCCTGGTCGATGCCATGCTCCGCCAGACCGGGACGTTCCGGGCCAACCAGGCGCTGGTCGACCGGGTCATGGATTCGGGTGACCTCGAGCGCGAGAAGGGCATCACGATCCTGGCCAAGCAGACCACGGTCGACCACGCCGGGATCCGCCTGAACATCGTCGATACCCCGGGCCATGCGGACTTCGGCGGCGAGGTCGAACGCTCGCTCCTGATGGTCGACGCCGTGCTGCTCCTGGTGGACGCCGCGGAGGGTCCGCTGCCGCAGACCCGCTACGTGCTCAACAAGGCGATGGCCCGCCACCTGCCCGTCGTCGTCGCCCTCAACAAGATCGATCGTGGCGACGCCCGTCCGGCGGAGGTCCTCGACGCCGTCTACGAGCTGTTCATCGACCTCGGGGCGGACGAGGACCAGATCGACTTCCCGGTGGTCTATACGAACGCCAAGGCCGGCACCGCCACGCTCGACCCGGGGCAGCCCGGGACGGACCTGACCCCGCTGCTCGACCTCCTCGTGCGGGTCACCCCTCCGCCGACCTACGAGGAGGGTCACCCGCTCCAGCTCCTGGTCACGAACCTGTCGGCCAACGACTACGTCGGCCGGATGGCGGTCGGGCGGATCTGGAACGGGCGGATCCGGATGGGTCAGCGCGTGACGGTCGTGCGCGACGAGGCAGGCGACACGGCTGGTCGGGTCGAGCCCGGGCGGACCGTCCTGCTGTCGGGCACGGTCACCAGTCTCCAGACCGCCCACGGCATCGATCGGGTCGACATCGCCGAGGCCGGACCGGGCGACATCGTGTCCGTCGCCGGCCTGCCCGAGGTGACGATCGGGGACACCCTGACGGACCCGGGCGATCCACGCCCGATGCCGCGCCTCGACGTCGACGCACCGACGCTCCGGATGACCTTCGGCGTGAACACGTCGCCGCTGTCCGGCCGCGATGGGAAGTACGTCACCAGCCGGCAGATCAGGGCGAGGCTCGAGAAGGAGACGCTCGGCAACGTCTCGATCGAGGTCTACCCGACCGAGTCGGGCGACACGTACGAGGTCCGGGGTCGCGGCGAGCTCCAGCTGGCGATCCTGATCGAGCAGATGCGGCGCGAGGGGTTCGAGCTCACCGTCAGCCGGCCCGAGGTCATCCTGCGGACCGTCGCCGGCCGCGTCGAGGAGCCGTATGAGCGGATCACGATCGACATCCCGCCCGACTACATCGGCGAGGTCCAGACCGCCCTGGCAGGCCGCCAGGGTCGCCTCGAGCAGATGAGCTCCGACGCCGACGGCCGGGTCCGGATGGAGTTCATCATCCCGGTCCGCGGCCTGATCGGGTACCGCGGCCAGCTCCTGACCGACACCCGCGGCACGGCGCTGCTCCACCAGCTCGGCGAGGGCTACGGTCCGTGGGCAGGCGACGTCACTCACCGGACGAACGGGGTCCTGGTCGCCGACCGGACCGGTGTCTCGAACGCCTACGGGCTGTTCAACCTCGAGGATCGCGGCGAGCTGTTCATCGGAGCCGGCGAGGACGTCTATGAGGGGATGATCGTCGGTGAGAACACGCGCTCCGGCGACATGAACGTCAACGCGACCAAGGCCAAGCAGCTGACGAACATCCGGACCCACTCGCACGACGAGTCTCTCCGGCTCACCCCGCCGCGCCAGATCACCCTCGAGTCGGCGATCGAGTTCATCTCCGAGGACGAGCTGGTCGAGGTCACCCCGACGTCCATCCGGCTGCGCAAGCGATTCCTGTCGGAGCACGAGCGGCGGCGCGCCCTGGGCCGGGCCGAGCAGGCCCGGCTCGCCGGCGAGCAGGCTCCGGTCTAGCGCCTCGAGGCGAACCGGTCCGGACCCCGATGTCGCGCGGACGACAGTCCAGGGGTCGCGCCGCACGGTTGCTTCGGCCTCCTCCGTCCGTCACCCTGACCGGAGACCCGCCGCAGCGAAGAGGATCCCGATGGCCAAGGACGAGCGCACCGAACCCATCGCCGCCAGTGTCGCACCCGATCCCTCGCCCGGAGACGACGCCGACGACACCGAAGGCCATTCGATGGGCCTGTTGATGGGCGTGAACGTGCTGAGCAACAAGCCGACCACTGAGACGCGGACGCGGTCGAAGCAGCCGACCGAGGAGGAGCTCCCGCCGCTGTCCAAGACGTGGCCGAGCATGCGCGACGAGAAGAAGGCCTGACGACGCCCGCCTGACCCACCGCCCCGGAGGAGCCGGGCGGTCGGGATGGTCCGGCTCGCCGGCGCCGCCGGCGGGCTACGATACGGCTCCCATGACGATCTACCTCGACCATGCCGCGACGACCCCGGTCCGTCCTGAGGTCGTCGATGCGATGCTGCCGTACCTCACCGAGGTCTTCGGCAATCCGTCGTCGGCCCACGCCTACGGCCGACGGGCGCGCGCGGCGCTCGATGAGGCGCACGAGCGGCTGGCCGCCCGGCTCAACGTCGGACCGCGTGAGGTCGTGTTC
The DNA here is from genome assembly GCA_963744115.1 of uncultured Chloroflexia bacterium. Classification (GTDB taxonomy): domain Bacteria; phylum Chloroflexota; class Limnocylindria; order Limnocylindrales; family CSP1-4; genus Chersky-267. The sequence goes on from CAVUSI010000003.1 coordinate 1,446,567, forward strand.
ACCTCCGGCGGCACCGAATCCAACAACCTCGCCCTGAAGGGCGCGGCCTGGGCCGGCAAGGCCCACGGCCACCGGATCGTGACCAGCTCGATCGAGCATCACGCGGTCGGCCACTCGCTCCGGTACCTGGAGAAGTTCGGGTTCGAGATCGTCGAGCTACCGGTCGATCGCTACGGCCGGCTGGACCCCGATGCGGTCGAGGCGGCGCTGACCGACCGGACGATCCTGGTGAGCGTCATGCTGGCCAACAACGAGGTCGGGACGATCCAGCCGATCGCCGAGATCTCCGAGCGGGTCCGGTCCCGGCGCGGGGTGGTCCTGCACGTCGACGCGGTCCAGGCGGCTCCGTGGGTCGATCTCGACCTCGAGGCGCTCGGGGCGGACCTGGTCAGCCTGGCGGCCCACAAGTTCGAGGGTCCGAAGGGCGTCGGGGCGTTGTACGTCCGGCACGGCACGCACCTCCTCGCCCAGCAACACGGCGGGTCGCAGGAGCGCCACCGGCGGGCCGGGACGGAGAGCCTGGCCCTGGCGGTCGGGCTGGCCGCCGCCTACGAGCTGTCGTGTGCCGAGCGCCCGGCGACCGTGGCGCGCGTTCGCGGCCTGCGCGATCGCCTGCGCGATGCCGTCCTGGCGGTCGACGGGGTGGAGCTCACCGGTCATCCCCGCGAGCGGCTGCCGGGCCTCCTGTCGATCGTGGCCACCGGCACGGACGGGTCCGCGGTCGCGCTGGGTCTCGACCTCGAAGGGATCGCGACGTCCGTCGGGTCGGCCTGCGCGACCGGCTCGGCCGAGGTCAGCCACGTCCTGTCGGCGATGGGCTACCCGGACGACGAGGCGCGTGGCGCCCTGCGGATCTCGCTCGGCCGGACGACGACGTCGGACGAGATCGACACCGCGGTCGCCGTCATCCCAGCGGTCCTGCGCGCCCAACGCTCGGGCGAGGCGGTCCTCGCCGCGGACCCGCTGGCCGAGCTCCAGGTCTAGGCCCGACCCCGGTCGCGGCGGTAGCTGACCGGCCGGACCTGCGACCGGCCCCAGCCCACCCGGACCAGGACGACCGCCCACATCCGGTACGGGCGCCAGCCGTCGGTGACCGCGGCGTAGGCGGCGGATTCGGGTGGCTCGTCCAGGGCGTACAGCCCGGCGACCGCCTCCGGGCCCATCGCATCGGACGCGGGGACCTCGTCGACGATGCCGCATCCCCTGAGCAGGACGGCCTCGGCGGTGAACTCACCGATCCCGCGCAACGTCCGGAGCTCGGCGAGTGCGTGAGGGGATCCGGTCGGTTCGCTGGACCGCTACGGCCGGGACCGGTCGCTCGGGCGCTCGGGGTAGGATGCCCACCTGATGACCTCGACGAACCCGACCACCGTCCCATGAGCCGCATCCTCGTCGCCATGTCCGGCGGCGTCGACTCGTCGGTCGCCGCAGCGCTGCTCCACGAGCAGGGTCACGAGGTGGTGGGCGTCTGGATGCGGCTGCACGACGTCGCCGACACGTACTCGGAGTTCAAGAAGAGCTGCTGCTCGCTCGACGCGGCCGACGACGCCCGTCGGGTCGCCGGCCAGCTCGGGATCCCGTTCTACGTGATGAACCTCGAGCGCGAGTTCGACGCCGGGGTGATGCGTCCGTTCCTGGCCGCCTACCTCGGCGGCGAGACTCCTTCGCCGTGCGTCGACTGCAACACGTACGTGAAGTTCGGGGCGCTCCTCGGGCGAGCCCGCCACCTGTACGACTGCGAGGCGGTCGCGACCGGCCACTACGCGCGTCGAGACACCGATCCGGACGGGAACGCGCGCCTGCTCAAGGCGAACGACCGCGAGAAGGACCAGACCTACTTCCTGTACGGCCTTCGCCAGGACCAGCTGGCGCACGCCAGGTTCCCGCTCGGTGAGCTGACCAAGCCCGAGGTCCGCGAGGTCGCCCGATCGCTCGGGCTCGCCACGGCCGACAAGCCCGAGAGCCAGGAGATCTGCTTCGTCCCCGGCGGTGACTACCGCGTCGCCCTGCGCGAGCGCGCGGGTTGGGCGCCCACGCCCGGCGCGGTCCTCGACGCCGACGGGTCGCCGCTGGGCGAGCACGGGGGCTCGGCCGGGTTCACCGTCGGTCAGCGCCGTGGGTTGGGCGTCGCGGTGGGGGAGCCTCGCTACGTCAGCCGGATCGACGCCGCGACGAACACGATCGTCCTGGGTCGGCGGGCGGATCTCGAAACGCGCACGGTCGCGCTCCGCGACGTGTCGTTCGTCGCCGGCGAGCCTCCCGCCGGATCGGCACGGCCGTTCCGGGCCGAGGTCAGGATCCGCCATCGTGCCCGCCCGGTCCCCGCGACCGTCCGTCCCATCGACCCGGACACCGCCGATCGGGGCGGCGCCTGGGTCGTCGAGACCGACGCCCCCGTGTGGGCCGTGTCACCCGGCCAGGCGGCGGTCCTCTACCGCGACGACCTCGTCCTGGGCGGCGGCCGCATCGGACCCGCCGGGGCCTGACCCGGATCGACGGCGACGTCGACAGATCGTGGTGCGTTCTGGCACCACCCCGGCTTGGGCCGTCGCGACGAGCCGAACGCGGACCACTGCCTCTGGGATACTCGGGCGAGTCCGGGCCCGCTGTCCGACCCGGAGGAGGAGGAGTGGGCGCATGTCGAACGAGCCCGTGACGGTCCGTCATCCTGCGGTCCGCCGTCGTTCCACGATCCGTCGCGCGGCGGCCCTCGCCGGGTCGGCGGCCCTGCTGGTCGGTCTGCTGGCCGGTCCGCTCGCCTCCGCGACGGCGGCGGGATCGCCGTCGACCGGCCATCGCACATCGGCGACGGTGGTCCAATTCGGCCCGGCCAACGGCTTCGCCGGCGCCCCCGTGACCGCGAACGCGTCGCCGAGGATCGCGTCCGGCCTTCCCGGCAACGAGTTCGTCGACGATCCGGAGCATGAGCGTCCGGGCACCGCGACACCGCCGTCGGCGCCGCTCCCGACCGACGCCCCGAAGGTCGGCGGCACGTCCGTCGGATCCGCCGGCCGCGGGACGCGCGGGTTCGTCGGACTCGATCACTTCGACCAGCGGACCGCGTCGGGCGGCAACCAGTTCTCGACCGAGCCCCCGGACGGCGCGATCTGCGCGGGTGCCGGCCGCGAGATCGAGATCGTCAACAGTGCGCTGGCCGCCTATGACCGCAAGGGGAACCATGATCGCCGGCCCGATCGGGCTCAACGAATTCTTCGGGTTCAAGCCCGAGATCGACCGCACCACCGGCGAGTACGGGCCGTTCACCGGCGACATCAAGTGCCTGTTCGACCCGGGGACCCACCGCTGGTTCCTGAGCATGATCAACCTGGAGCAGGACCCGGTCACCGGCGATTTCACCGGGCGGACGTCGGTCGATTGGGCGGTCAGCGCCGGCAGCGACCCGACCGGCGCGTACACGGTCTTCGGGATCGATACCACCAACGGCGACGGCACCATCCCGGGTCATCCCGGCTGCCCGTGCCTCGGCGACCAGCCCCTCATCGGGGTCGATGCCTACGGGTTCTACATCAGCACGAATGAGTTCTCGTTCTTCGGAGACGAGTTCAACGGCGCGCAGGTCTATGCCATCAGCAAGGCCGGTCTGCTCCGGGCGGCCGCCGGCGGATCGGTCCCGAAGGCGGTCTGGTTCGACCGGATCCCCCTCGCCGAGGGCCAGTCGTACAGCCTCCAACCGGCATCTCCATCGACCAACGCGCAATTCGACCGCGGGAATCGCGGGACGGCGTACTTCCTGAGCGCGCTCGAATTCAACGGCGGCTACGACAACCGGATCGCGGCCTGGGCGATGACCAACACGAGCTCGCTCGGCGCCGATCATCCGCGCCCGATCCTCCAGAGCCGGGTCATCCGATCCGAGACCTACGGCCTCCCGCCGATGGTCGATCAGAAGGACGGCCCGACCCCGCTCCGCGACGCGCTCGCCGCCGGCCTGCTCGGCGATCCGGTGGAGAACCCGCTCTCCCAGCTCGACGGCGGGGACGACCGGATGGCCTCGGCATCGCTCGCCGACGGACTCCTGTGGGGTGCGCTGACGACGGCCGTCAAGTTCGACCGGCACGGGACCGTCCACGACGGTGCCGCGTGGTTCGCGGTCAAGCCGTGGATCGACCACGGTCGCCTCAAGGCGAAGGTCGTGAGCCAGGGATACGTCGCCGTCAACGGCGAGGACGTGACCTATCCGGGGATCTCGGTCAATGCCGCCGGCAAGGGCCTCATCGCGTTCACCCTGACGAGCACCCACCGGTTCCCGAGCGCGGCGTTCGTGCGGGTGGGCCGGTCCGGCACCAGCTCGGTCAACGTGGCCGCGGCCGGCGTCGGCCCCCAGGATGGGTTCAGCGGCTACAAGCTCACGCCGACCGATCCGGAGCCGCAGCCTCGCTGGGGCGACTACACCGGGTCGGCGGTCGATGAGACGGGCCATCTGTGGTTCGAAGCTGAGTACATCGGCCAGTCGTGCACGTTCGATGCCTACGTGGTCGACCAGACCTGCGGCGGGACGCGGACGCTGCTGGCCAACTGGGGGACGTTCATCGGCCGCGTCGATCCGTAGGGTCGCCGCGGGACGATCGATCAGGGGGCCGGGGCCGAGGATCCGGCCCTCGCCCGAGCCTATACTGGCCGCGTGATCGGCCCGGCCTTCGTGCTCGCGGTGCTCGTTGGGATCTTCACGACCGCGCTGTACGTCCTGATCCGCGGCTCGGTCGGAGGGCGTCTGCCGCTCCTCCTCCTGGCCGCGATCCTCGGGGCCTGGGCGGGCGACTCGCTCGGCGAGCGGCTCGGCTTCGACATCATCCGGCTCGGGGACTTCCGGTTCCTGGCCGCGATCCTCGGGGCCTCGCTCGGGATCGGGCTGGTGTCGGTGGTCGCCGCGCTCGGACCGCAGGACGGCCGGACGTGACCCGTCGCAGGGACGCCGATCCCGGCCGGCGGACGACGCCGTTCCTGCGCGGTCTTACGATCGGTGCCCTGGTCGGTGCCGCCATCGCCGGGTCGCGGATCTGGCTTCGGTTCATGCGACGGCCGGATCGGGGCTGACCCAGGGCGTCGCGACGAGCCCCCACCTTCGGTCGGGAGGCCGGGTTTGGTACCGTTACGGCCGATGCCGACCCCTGACGTCACCCTCGACCCCCGGATCAAGGCCCTGCCCGCCGCCGAGATCCGGCGGCGCTTCATCGCGTTCTTCGACGAGCGTGGCCATGAGGTCGTCCCGTCGGCGAGCCTCGTTCCCGCGGGCGACCAGACGCTTCTGTTCACCAACTCGGGGATGGTCCAGTTCAAGGAGGTCTTCACCGGGGCCGAGACGCGCAGCTACAAGCGCGCCGTCGACTACCAGCGATGCCTCCGGGTGGCCGGCAAGCACAACGACTTCGAAGAGGTGGGACGGACCCCCCGCCACCACACGTTCTTCGAGATGCTCGGCAACTGGAGCTTCGGCGACTACTTCAAGCGGGACGCCATCCACTGGGCATGGACGTTCCTGACCGGGGACCTCGGGATCCCGCCCGACCGGCTGGCCGCGACGACCTACACCCATGATCAGGTGGCCTGGGACATCTGGCGGGACGAGATCGGCCTGCCGCCCGAGCGGATGGCGCGCTGGGGCGACGTCGACGCCGGCGACGACAAGAACTTCTGGCGGATGGCCGAGACCGGACCGTGCGGACCGTGCAGCGAGATCCATTTCGACCGCGGCAGCGAGTTCTCCGAGGGCCCGCAGTGCATACCCGACCACGACGAGCACTGTCCCCGCTGGGTCGAGATCTGGAACCTCGTGTTCATGGAGTTCGACCAGCGACCCGACGGCCGCCACCCGCTCCCGTTCACGAGCGTCGACACGGGCCTCGGGTTGGAGCGTCTCGCGGCGGTCCTCCAGCAGGTCCCGACGAACTACGACACCGACCTGTTCACGCCGATCCACGCCCGGCTCGGTGAGCTGCTCGGCCACGACCCGGGGACGTTCGAGGCCGAGCGCTTCAGCTACCAGGTGATCGCCGACCACGTCCGGGCCGCGACGTTCCTCGCGGCCGACGAGGTGCGACCGTCCAACGAAGGCCGTGGCTATGTCATGCGCCGGATCGTCCGTCGGGCCGTCCGCCACGGGCGCCTGCTCGGCCGGACGGAACCGTTCCTGGCCGACCTGTCCGAGACGGTCATCGCGACGATGGGGGAGCCCTATCCGATCCTGCTCGAGCGCCGTGACGAGATCCAGGGGGTGATCGCGCTCGAGGAGCGCCAGTTCGCCCGCACGCTGGCCGCCGGCGAGGGTCTGCTGGAGGAGGCGCTCATCCCGCTGACATCGGCCGAGCGGAGCGTCGGCCGTCGCCCGGAGGAGCTGCCGCCGGACGCGCCCGTTCTCGGTGGCGACGTCGCCTTCCGGCTCCACGACACCTATGGCTTCCCGATCGACCTGACCGTCGAGCTCGCCGCGGAGTACGGCGTCGCGGTCGACCGGGCCGGCTTCGACGCCGCCCTCGCCGAACAGCGCGAGCGGAGCCGGAGCGGTCGGAAGGCGGAGCTGTCCCAGCACGCCGAGCTGACGGCGCTGTACCAGGCCATCCAGGCCAGGATCGGCGACACCGAGTTCAAGGGCTACGAGACGACCCGGGTCGACGACGCGACCGTCATGGCGATCATCCGCGACGGGCTCGAGTACGAGGAGCTCGAGGCCGTCGGCGACATCGACCTGACGGCGCCCGCCGGGGCGGCGGCCGAGGTCGTGCTCGACCGGACGCCGTTCTATGCCGAGGGCGGCGGCCAGATCGGGGATCGCGGCGTCCTGTCGCTCGGTGGCGACGTGGTGTTCGAGGTCGACGACACCCAGCGCCCGCTCGGCGGACTGATCGTCCATCACGGCACGCTCCGCGGCGGCCTGCGGGTCGGCCAGCGGGTCGTGGCCGAGGTCGATGCCGAACGCCGTGCGCGCACGATGCGGAACCACACCGGGACGCACCTGCTCCATCGGGCCCTGCGCAACGTCGTCGGCTCGCGTGCCCGGCAGGCCGGGTCGCTGGTCACGCCCGACTCCCTGCGCTTCGACTTCCCGTTCGAGCGCGGCCTGACCGACGACGAGCGTGCCGCGATCGAGGCCGAGGTCCGGGGAGTCATCCGCGACGACCGGCCGGTCACGCCGTCCTCCATGACCATGCGCGAGGCGATCGAGGCCGGTGCGGACGCCTTCTTCGACGAGAAATACGGCGAGACGGTGCGGACGGTCCGGGTCGAGGGCTACAGCCACGAGCTGTGCGGCGGCACCCATTGCCGCGCCTCGGGCCAGATCGGCGGCTTCGTCATCGTCGGCGAACGGAGCATCGGCAGCGGGATGCGCCGGATCGAGGCGCTGACCGGTGACGGTGCCGATGCGTTCCTGGCCGGCCGCCTGGCGACCCTCGAGCGGGCGACCGAGGCCGCCGGGGCCAACACCGTCGACGGGCTACCCGACCGGATCGCGGCGCTCCAGGACGAGCTGCGCGAGACGAAGCGGAAGCTCAAGACGGCGGCCGCGGCCGGTGGGCCGCCCCGGCCTGCCGATCTCGCCGGTCGCGTGGTGGAGGCGGCTCCGGGGATTCGGCTGGTCGCCTATGCCGGACCGTTCGAGTCGATGGACACCCTCAAGAGCACCGCCAAGGACCTTCGTGGGCTGATCCCATCCGGGGTGCTCGCGCTCGGCCTCGATGCCGACGAGCCGCAGGTCTTCGTCACCGTCAGTGACGACCTCGTCGGACGAGGGATCGGCGCCGGCGACCTGGTCCGGGCCGCGGTCGGCAGCATCGACGGCAAGGGCGGCGGCCGGCCGGAGATGGCCCAGGGCAAGGGCACCCGGCGTGACGGCCTGCCCGCGGCGCTCGAGGCGATCTCGATCGCCCTGGCGGCCTCGAACGGAGCGTCCGGCTAGATGGCCTTCTGGCGTCGCCTCTGGCAGCGCGACGACCTGCCCGCCCTGGCGGCATGTACGGCGCTCGACATCGGGACCGAGTTCGCCAAGGCGCTCGTTTTCGAGATCGACGACCAGGGACAGGGGACCGTCCGGGGTGTCGGCCGCAAGCGCCAGGGCCTGTCGCACATGCAGTCGGGCACGGTCGCCGACATCGCGGCGGTGGTCGACAACTGCGCCGTCGCCCTCCAGGAAGCCGAGGAGATGGCCGGCTTCCGGCCGACGCAGGTGGTCATCGGGATCGCCGGTGAGCTGGTCAAGGGGTTCACGACGACGAACAGCCAGGAGCGCCGGAAGCCGGACCAGCCGATCTCCGAGGCCGAGCTCCAGAAGCTCATCGACGCGGTCCAGCAGGAGGCGCTCCGCGAGGCCGAGCGGTCGATCACCTGGGAGACCGGCCTGCCGCACGTCGACGTGCGGCTGGTCCATGCCGCGGTCACCTCGGCCAGCATCGACGGCTACGCGGTGACCAATCCGGTCGGGTTCCGCGGGCGCTACGTCAAGATCGGGATCTTCGACGCGTTCGCTCCGCTCGTCCACCTCGGCGCGCTCGAGAGCGTGGCCAGCCAGCTCGACCTGGAGCTGCTCGAGATCGTCGCCGAGCCGTATGCCGTCGCCCGGGTCCTCGGCGCGGAGCAGGTCCAGCAGGCGGGGGCGATCTTCATCGACATCGGCGGCGGGACGACCGACGTGGCGCTCGTCCGCCAGGGCGGGATCGAGGGGACCCGGATGTTCGCCCTGGGCGGCCGGGCATTCACCAAGTCCATCGCCGACCGGCTCGACCTGCCGTTCCCGCGGGCCGAGGCGCTCAAGGTCGACTATGCGCGGGGGCTCCCGGTCGACCGCCGCGACGAGATCGAGGCGATCGTGACCGACGACGTCACCGTCTGGTCGGCGGGCGTCGAGCTGGTCATCGAGGAGCTGTCCGGCGGCGACCTCCTCCCCGGCCGGATCCACCTGTGCGGCGGCGGCTCGCGGCTGCCGGAGATCCTGGCGGCGCTCGAGGCCGAGCAATTCTGGAAGCATCTTCCGTTCGCCCGACGGCCCGAGGTCACGATCATGTCGCCCGATCAGGTCGCCTCGATCGTCGACGCGACGAAGCTCCTGGTCGACCAGCAGGACGTGACGCCGCTCGGTCTGGCCCACCAGGCGATCGAGCTCCAGTCGACCGAGAATCCCCTCGACGCCGCCCTCCGGCGCGTCCTCCGCGCGATGAAGGTCTAGCGCGATGGCCTCGATCATCTACCTCGACGTCGACGACGAGATCACCACCGCCGCCGCGCGGATCCGGACGGCCACCGACACCAAGGTCGCCCTCGTCCTGCCGCCGGGCTCGCGACTGGCCACCTCGCGGATCAACTTCCGGCTGCTGTCGCGAGAGGGTCTCGAACGCAACCGCGTGCTCTCGATCGTCGCGGCCGACCCGGCCGCCCGGGCGATCGCGGCATCGGCGGGTCTGCCGGTCCACGCGACCGTCGCCGAGTTCGAGGAGGCCATCGCGCCACCGGCGCCGCCCGTCGGGCCGCCCGCGGCACCGTCCGTCGATGCCGGCCCTCCCGCCGGTGGCGCTCCGAGCGCATCGAAGCGTTCGCGCAGGCGGACGGCCGGGGCTGCCGCGGCCGGCGCCGCGGGAGCGGCCGCGGCTCCCGAGACGGTCGGGCTCTTCGACACGACCCCCGCCCCAGAGCCCCCCGCTTCGCCACCACCGGTCGTGGCGGCGCCCGTGGCACCTCCGCCGCCCGAGACCCCGCCTGGAGGCGTCGTCGACGTACGTGTCGCCGCGACCGGAGATGCCGCCCGCCGAGACTCGAGCCCGTTCGAGCGCGGCGGCCGGTGCGTCCGTCCCGCCGGTCCGGTCGGGGCGCGGCCTGCCGAGTGGTCTCGTCGCCGTCGTCGGCTCGTTGGTCGTGGTCCTGGTGATCCTCGCGGTCATCGGCTATGTCCTCCTCCCCTCGGCATCGGTCGTGGTGACCCCGGTCGCCGTGCCGATCGGTCCGGTCGACTTCGTCGTCCGCGCCGACCCGGACGCGACCTCGGTCGACGCCGATGGCGGGGTCATCCCGGCGACCCGTTTGAGCCAGGACTTCACCGCCTCGGACGAGTTCAGCGCGACGGGCAAGCGGGTCGTCCAGACGAAGGCCACTGGGACGCTTGCCTGGAAGAACTGCGATACCGGAGCCTCCCATACCGTACCGGCCGGCGCCGTGGCCCAAACCGGCAGCGGGATCGGATTCGAGGCCCTGAGGCAGTGTTCCTCCCAGTGGCCACGATCACGGGACCGCCAGACAATCTCCAACTCAACTGCCAGTCGCGCGATGCCAAGGCGCGAGCGCTCAAGGCGGGTCCGAGCGGCAACGTGGGGCCTGGCACCATCAAGGTCGTCCCGACCAACCTGAACTCGGTCGTGATCAAGGTGACCAATCCAGCTGCGATGACCGGCGGCAAGCGCGACGAGTTCCCCCAGGTCTCGCAGAAGGATGTCGACGCCGCGGTCGCTCAGCTCGGCAAGGACCTGGCCGCCCAGTTCGACGCCTGGGCCGCGGCACCGGACGACCTGCCGCCTGGCACGACCGCGTTCCCGACGACCGGCCATCTCGGCACACCGGTCCCGACGCCTGACCCGGCGACCCTCGTCGGGCTGGAGCAGCCGACGTTCCAGCTGGCGGCCACGGCGACGGGCACGGTCGTCGCCGTCGACACGAAGCTCATCGACCAGGTCGCCGCGGGCAGGATCGCCGCCGACGTCCCGTCGGAGCATGCTCTCAAGGACGGCTCGGTGACCTCGCAGCACGACGGCGGACAGGCGGACGGCGACCTCGTCGACTTCCGGGTGACGGCGAACGCCCAGGCGATCCCGGTCCTGGATGCCGCCGTTCTGCGCGAGCAGATCAAGGGGAAGTCGGTCGTCGACGCCAAGCGGCTGCTCGAGCGCTACGGGTCGGTGACGATCAGCACGTGGCCCGGGTTCGTGTCGTCGATCCCGACCCTCGACGCCCGGCTCGACCTGACCGTGACCGGGCTCGATGGAGCATCGCCGGGTCCGCTGCCCTCGGCCAGCGGCCCGTGACCCGGATCCTCGGGATCGATCTCGGCGAGAAGCGGATCGGCGTCGCGGTCGCGGACAGCGATGGCGCCGCGGTCCCGCTGACCACGCTCCGCCGGGCCCGCGACGTCGCCGCGGACGCCGAGGCGATCGTGCGCCTCGCCGTCCAGCACGATGCCGCCGAGCTCGTGGTGGGGTTGCCGCTCGAGGCGTCGGGGGAGACCGGGACCCAAGCGAACGTCACGCTGGCCTGGGTCGAGTCCGTCTCACCACTCGTGCGCCTGCCCGTCACGCTCCGCGATGAGCGTCTTTCCAGCCATCTCGCCGAACAACGCCTTGGTCCGATGAAGCGCGGCCGCTCGGGCGGTCCGCCGACGGCGTCCCAGCGCGACGCCTATCGGGCCAGGGTGGACCGCGAGGCCGCGGCGATCATCCTCCAGGACGAGCTCGACGCCCGCGCCCGTCAGGATGCCGGGCGATGACCGTCCGCGGTGGGGGTCGGCCCCGTGACAGCCAGGGCTACGGCCTGGCGGACGTCGAGATCGACGAGGAGCACTACGCGCGACCGCCGGATCCCGGCGAGGGATCGCGCCGCGGCCGGCGATCGCCGGAGCCACCCCGCGCCGGCGGGCGACCGCCCCAGGCGCCGCGGGCGAGTGGAGGGTTCGGATTCGGTGGTCTGCTCCGACTGATCGCCTTCCTGTTGGTCCTGGCCGGGATCGTCCTGATCGTGTCGCTGACCGTCCTCCGCCCGGTCGTCGCCGGGGCGGTCGTCGGCTGGGCAGCCGACAATCCGAGCGCACTCCGGTTGCCGTTCGTCGAGGGCCTGGTCAAGGAGGACCTCGGCACGGCGCTGACCGATGCGCCCGCGACCGACCCGGCGCAGGTCGAGTTCACCGTGGCCGACGGCGACACGGCCGCCGTGATCGCGGCACGGCTGGCCGAGCAGGGCTTCCTGACCGACGCTCGGTCGTTCGTGTTCATCTCGTCGGACCGCGACCTCGCCGACAAGCTCCAGGCGGGGACCTACATCCTGCGCCGCAACATGACCCCCGATCAGCTAGTGACCGCGCTGCTCGTGTCCCACGACCTGGCCGTCAGCGTGCCGCTCCGCGAGGGGTTGCGGCTCGAGCAGATCACGGCCAAGCTCGAGACGCTGCCGCTCAAGATGGACGTCAGCGACTTCTACGCCGAGGCGACGAAGCCGCCGAAGAGCCTGCTCGATGATTACCCCTGGCTGGACCTGCCGAAGGGCGCCTCGCTCGAGGGGTACCTCGCGCCCGCCACCTACAGCGTCCTGCCCGACATCACGCCGGACGCATTGATCCGCCAGATGCTCGACAAGTTCTACGCCGATGTCGGGCCCGACCGGCTCAAGGTCCCCAAGGCGCGCGGGATGACCTTCCACGAGGTCCTGACCCTCGCGTCGCTGGTCGAGCGCGAAGCGTTCCTCGACGAGGAGCGCGCCCAGATCGCGGGCGTCTACCAGAACCGGCTCCAGCCTGGGACCGAGACGGCCGGCTTCCTCGGTTCGGATCCTTCGATCTTCTACCTCAACGACTCGCTCCAGCTGGCCAAGCTGCCGATCGACAAGTGGACGGGCTATACGTTCTGGGCACCGCCCAAGGACGGGCTCACCGACGCGACGATCCCGGCCGACCTCGCGGCCTACAACACGTACACGCACAAGGGCCTGCCCCCGGGTCCGATCGCGACGCCGACCGTGGCCTCGATCGACGCGGCACTCGACCCTGACACGAAGGGCGGCTACCTCTATTTCGTGGCCAAGAACGACGGCTCCAACACGACGGCCTTCGCCAAGACGTACAAGGAGCACCAGGCCAACCTCAAGAAGTACGGGTACCGCTAGACCGTGGGTAATTGGCCGCAGCTCTTCGGAGGGGCCGGGAGTCGAGCCGTTCCGCCGGCGTCAATGGCCGAGAAAGGGTCGTCGTCGCAATCGCTCGATGATCCGATCGATGAGGCTCGGCGGCTCGGGCTCCGGCTCGCGATCGTCCGCAGGCTCGGTCGGCTCGTCGTGGTAGTCGTCGCTGAGGGTGCGCATCGGGACCGGGATCAATCCGCCGCCGCCGGTATCCGGCGTGTAGAACGCCCCGGCATTACGTTCCGCCCGCCTTGGCTTGGTCCGGGCCATGCCGCTCTCCTTCGTCAGCGCAACGCTGGTCCGGTCGACTCGTCGCGTCAAGTGCCGGTTGTCAGCCGCGAGCACTTCAGCCTGGGCGATTCCCGGGAGTCGATCGCCGGCGGATCGGGCCATGTCAAGCTCCCGGCGAGCATGCCGCGAAGCGACTCGTCGGGCTACCGGTGACGGAGCCCGGGCTCGACCGACCGCCGCGGCCGGACGACATCGCCCCGGCTCCGACGGCCGCCGACCGGGCCGCCTGGGCGAGGGCGGACCGGATCTCGCGGCCGACCCGAGTGGACCGTCTCCGGGAGCGGTTGGTCGAGGCGGGAGTCGACGCCTACTTCGGGGTCCGGAGCGAGAACGCGCGGTACCTGACCGGGTTCGTCCTCGGGGACGGCGAGGATCGCGTCGCGGGATCGTCCGGCTGGTTCCTGGTCGGCTCGGACGAGGTCGTCCTGTTCGCCGACAGCCGGTATGCGATCCAGGCTGCGCGTGAGGCTCCCGGCGCTCGGATCGAGCCGGTCTACGGCGACATCGAGAAGCGCTGGCCGGAGCTGATGGCCTCGCTCGGGGCGCGGCGGGTCGCGGTCGAGGCCGATCACGTCAGCCATGCGACGTGGACGAAGCTCGCGGCGGCCGCCCCCGACGTGGAGCTCGTCCCGGCCGCCGGCTGGATCGAGGCGCAGCGCGCGATCAAGGAGCCGGCCGAGACGGTCCGGATCGCCGCGGCCTGCTCGGTCGCGGATCTCGCGCTCGCGGCGCTCCTGCCGGAGATCCGGGTCGGGGTCACCGAGCGGGAGCTCGCCTTCCGGCTCGAATGGCTGATGCGGACCGGCGGGGCGGACGGGCTGGCCTTCGACGTCGCCTGTCTGGCCGGCCCCGAGGCGGCGCTGCCCCACGGGTCGCCGGGCGATCGCGCCGTGGCCCACGGTCAGGTCCTGCTGTTCGACTTCGGGGCCCAGGTCGACGGCTACCGCAGTGACATGACCCGGACGTTGTTCGTCGGCGAGCCGTCCCCGCGCGACCTGGCGATCTACGAGCTGGTGGCCGAGGCCCAGGCGACGACGATCGAGGGCATCGCCGCGTCGATCCGGACCGGCGCCGTGCTGCCGAGCGGACGCGCCGCCGACGGTCTCGCCCGGGACGTCATCAATGCCGCCGGCCACGGCGGGCACTTCGGCCACGGGACCGGTCACGGGATCGGACTCGCCACCCACGAGCTGCCAAGCCTCGGCCGGATGGCGACCGACGATCCGCTGCCCGAGCCCGACGGTCTTCAGCGTCGAGCCGGGGGTCTACCTCGACGGCGAGATGGGCGTCAGGATCGAGGATCTCGTGGCGATCGACGTCGATGCCGGACGCTGCGTCCGCCTCACGAACTTCCCGCGCGAGGTCGTCGTCGTCGACGGCTGACCCGGTCGAGGATCCGGCTGCGCGAGTTGAGCGGGGAATAGCCGCTACAATCCGGCGACACACCTCGGACCCGGCCGTCGCCTCGGGACCACCCGTCCGTCGCTCGGCGCCCGCCGAGCCGCCCCAGGAGCCCGCCCAGCATGATCTCGACCGGTGAGCTGAAGAAGGGCGTCGCGATCGAGCTCGATGGCGACCTCTGGCAGATCCTCGACTACCACCACATCAAGATGGGTCGCGGCTCGGCCCAGGTCCGGATCACCCTCCGGAACATCAAGAAGGGCCAGACGGTCGAGCGCTCGTTCCAGGCCGGGACGAAGTGGCCGCGGGCGTCGATGGAGCGCCGCCCCGTCCAGTTCCTGTATCGCGACGGGGACGACTTCCATTTCATGGACACCGACACGTACGACCAGTTCCTGCTGTCGGCCGAGCAGCTCGATACCGCCGTCCACTACCTCACCGACGGGATGACGCTGGAACGGACGAGCTACCAGGGCGAGACCATCGGCGTCGAGCTCCCGGTCACGGTCGACCTCGTCGTCACCCAGACCGAGCCCGGCTTCGCCGGCGACACGCAGACCGGCGCCCGCAAGCCGGCGACGACCGAGAGCGGCCTCGTGGTCACCGTGCCGATCTTCGTCGAGGAGGGCGACACGATCCGGGTCGACACCCGGACCGGCGAGTACCAGACCCGGGTCTGAGGTGGCCGGGTGACCGACCGCGAACCGCCGGACTGGGCCCTCCCGGCATGGGACGCGACCGACGCGTCGCCGCGCCGGGGGCGCGATGCCGGCGGCTCGGAGCCCCGCTCGGTGCCACGCCCCGAGCCTGCCGACCGAGTCGTGCCGGCGGGGACGTTCGGGCTGACGATCCTCGGGGTCTCGGACGTGACGCGGGCGGTCCGTGAGGCCGTCCGGAGCGATGACCGCCTGCGCGACGTGTGGGTCGAGGGCGAGGTCGGCCGGGTGACCGTCTCGAGCGCCGGCCATGCCTACTTCACGCTCAAGGACGATCGCAGCCAGCTCCAGTGCGTCTGGTTCCGGGACGATCGGATGGCCTCGCCGTACGAGCCGCGGACGGGCCTCCGGGTCGTGGCCAACGGCCGGGTCGACGTCTTCGATGCCAACGGCGTCTACCAGCTCTACGTCAGCTCGGTCCAGCCGGCCGGGTTCGGCGATCTGGCCCTCCGGTTCGAGGCGCTCAAGGCCCGACTCAGCGAGGAGGGCCTGTTCGACGCCGGGCGCAAGCGACCGCTGCCCGACCGCCCCGCCGTGATCGCGGTGGTGACCAGCGAGACGGGCGCCGTCTGGCACGACATCCGGAACGTCCTCGCCCGACGCTGGCCGTTGGCCCGGGTCGTCCTTTCGCAGTGCCAGGTCCAGGGCACGGGGGCACCGCCCAGCATCGTCCGGGCGCTGGCCTGGGTCGACCGCTATGCCGAGCGCTGCGTCCGGGACGGGCGGCCCGGCGACGCTCCATCGGTGACCATCCTCGCCCGGGGCGGCGGGTCGCTCGAGGATCTCTGGTCGTTCAATGACGAGACCGTCGTCCGGGCCATCGTCCGGCACTCGCTCCCGGTGGTCTGCGGGGTCGGTCACGAGACCGACGTGACCCTGGCCGACTTCGCCGCCGATCGCCGCGCGCCGACGCCGTCCGCCGCCGCCGAGATCGTCGTGCCCGACCGGGTCGAGCTGGCCGGGGTGCTCGTCGCCGAGACCCGCCGGCTTCGCGCGGCTGCCGCCCGGATCGTCGCTGCGGCGGGGCGCGACGCCGCGGCGGAGCGCCGGGCACTCGATGCGCTGAGCCCGGTGGCCCACCTCGCGGCGAGTCGAGAGAGAGCCGGGCTGCTGCTCGATCGGGCGACCCGCGCGGTCGAGGTCCGCCTCGAGGCGGGTCGGGGCGGGGTCGGCCGATCCGCCCAGCGCCTCCGGCCCGCGGTCGCGACCCGCCTGGCCACGGCTCACGCGACCGTCGATGCCGCGGCCGCGTCCCTCGGCGCGCTCGGTCCCGCCGCCACGCTCGAGCGTGGGTATGCCATCGTCCGGCGTTCCGCCGACGGCCGTATCGTGCGCGACCCCGCCGAGGCGCCGGCGGGGGAGGGGCTGTCGATCCGGGTCGCCCGGGGCGAGCTGGCCGCGACGGTCGATCGCATCGAGGGCCAGCGATGATCGGGGACCTGATCGTCCTGGTCGGGATCGTCGTCGTTGCCGGAGCGGCCGGGATCGCCCTTGGTATGCTCCTGGCGCCGCGGATCGGCCGGCTGATGGAGCGCGGCGACGAGACGGTGACCCCCGAGGAGTCCGGTGACGATCGCCAGCCCTGACCCGACCGATGGCGCAGGCACGACGCCGTCGAGCGGGCCCGATCCGTCCGAGCTCACGTTCGACGAGGCGCTGGTCGAGCTGCAGCGGGTGGTCGCGGCCCTCGAGGCGGGCGGGACGCCGCTCGAGGCGTCGATCGCCCTCTACGAGCGCGGGGTGGCGCTCCACGAGCGGTGCGCGTCGCTGCTGGCCGACGCCGAGCTCCGGGTGAGCCGGCTGGTCGAGCGCGCCGGAGGTGCCATCGAGGCGCTGGAGCTCAAGCCGGCGGACGAGGGCGCCGACCCGCGCTGAGATGCGACGGCGGCGTCGGACGCGGCACGGGGACGCGCGCCGAACCCCGCCGGCTCGACCTCCGGGGTAGACTCCGCCCGATGACCATCCTGTCGGAGCTCCATGGTCCAGCCGACCTGCGCGGTCTCGACGACGCCCAGCTCGAACAGCTCGCGGAGGACATCCGCGAGGTCATCATCTCGACGGTCGCGACGACCGGGGGCCACCTCGGCTCGTCGCTCGGGGTCGTGGAAGTCGCGATCACGCTCCACCGCCTGTTGGAGTCGCCACGCGACCGGATCGTCTGGGACACGGGACACCAGGCCTACCCGCACAAGCTGCTGACCGGCCGGCTCGCTCGGTTCGGCTCGCTCCGCCAGCTCGACGGGGTCGGTGGGTTCCCGCGCCGCAGCGAGTCGCCCCACGACGTCTTCGACGGCGGCCACGCCGGGACGGGCCTGTCGATCGCCCAGGGGCTGGCCGAGGCCCGCGACCTCCGCCACAGCTTCGAGCGCATCGCCGTCGTCGTCGGGGACGCAGCCCTGATGAGCGGCCTCAGCCTCGAGGCCCTCAACGACATCGGTCACCGCGGCACGCAGATGCTGATCGTCCTCAACGACAACGAGATGTCGATCAGCCCGACCGTCGGCGCCTTCAGCAAGTACCTCAGCCAGATCAAGCTGTCGCCCGCCTGGCAGCAGAGCCGGACCGCCTACGATCGGGCGATCGAGCGTCTGCCCGTGGTCGGCGAGACGGCCCTCGAGCTGTCCCGGCGCTTCCGCAAGTCGGTCGTCAACTTCGCTCAGCCGGGTCAGCTGTTCGAGGACCTCGGGATCACCTACATCGGGGTCGTCCCGGGTCACGACCTCCAGGCGCTCGAGCGGACGTTCGCCCAGGCCCTCGAGCTGCGCGAGCCGGTCATCGTCCACGTCCGGACGCAGAAGGGCCGTGGCTACCGGCCGGCCGAGACGGATCAGATCGGGTTCCACGGCGCGGCGCTCCCGCCGATGACCGATGCCTACGAGGTCCGCAGCCACGGCGCGAACGGCTCGAACGGCGCGGCGGCCAGCGGCGCCGCGGCCAACGGCGGGGCGGCCAAGGGCGCGAACGGAGCGGGTCGTCCGGCGCTCGACCCCGGCATGGACGACGACGCCACGCCGGCGGTGCCGCGCCCGGATGCGCCCAGGAAGTCCCCCAACTACACCGCCTATTTCAGCGCCGAGCTCGTCGAGCTGGCGAGGACCGATCGTCGCATCGTGGCGATCACGGCAGGGATGCCGACCGGGACCGGGCTGAACCGGTTCCAGGCCGAGTTCCCGGAGCGGTTCTTCGACGTCGGCATCGCCGAGCAGCATGCGGTCGCGCTGGCGACCGGCCTGGCCATGGGCGGCGAGCGACCGGTCGTCGCCATCTACTCGACGTTCCTCCAGCGGGCGTTCGACCAGACCGTTCACGACGCCTGCCAGAACGACCAGCCGGTGGTCCTCGCCGTCGACCGGTCGGGCCTCGTCGGCGAGGATGGGACGAGCCACCAGGGGATGTTCACGCTGCCGGCGCAACGCCAGATCCCGCACCTCGTCATCGCCAGCCCGAAGGACGAACAGGAGCTCCGGTCGCTGCTCCACACCGCGTTCGCGCAGGACCATCCGTTCGCGCTCCACTACCCGCGCGACCCCGGCTTCGACGTCCCGCCGGTCGCCCCGTCGATCCTGCCGGTCGGTCGGGGCGAGACCCTGCGGGCGGGCGCCGACATCCTGTTCGTCGGCTTCGGGCCGATCATCGCCCGGGGCATCGAGGCGGCCGACGCGCTGGCGGCCGAAGGCTGGTCGGTCGGGGCGATCAATGCCCGGTTCGCCAAGCCCCTCGACCGGGAGCTCATCCTCGGGGCGGCCCGCGGGAAGCGGCTTGTGGTGACGCTCGAGGAGAGCGTGGTGACCGGAGGGTTCGGTTCGGCGGTCCTCGAGCTGCTCGAGGAGGCCAGGCTGGTCGATCCCGCCTACCGCGACGTCGCGCTGAAGATCGTCGGGATCCCAGGGGACCGGTTCGTCGATCACGGCTCCGTGGCGGATCTGCGCGAGCTCATCCGGCTCGACGCGGGCGGGATCGCCGCCCAGGTGCGCGAGACGATGGCGACACTCGGTCTGGCCGCTCCCGGACCGACGGACCGACCGACCCCGGTCATCCGCGAGGCCTGACGGCTCGGACCTCCGGTCAGTGTCGAGAGATGTCGCGGTGCAGCGGGCTGTGCCACGATAGCCCGGTGAGCGCGGAGACCGTCCCGATGACCCGGCAGCCACGCCAGCGGCTCGATCTGCTGCTCGTCGAGCGCGGTCTCGCCGAGTCGCGGAGCCGGGCCCAGGCCCTGGTCCTGGCGGGCAAGGTCCGGGTCGGCGAGGGCGACGGAGCTCGTCGCGACCTGAAGTCGGGGGACCTCGTCGATCCGGCGTCGCGCATCACGGTCGAAGCCCCCGAGCCCTACGTGTCGCGCGGGGGCCACAAGCTGGCCGCGGCGCTCGATGCCTTCGGGATCGATCCGGCCGGCCTGGTCGCCCTCGATGCCGGAGCCTCGACCGGTGGCTTCACCGACGTCCTGCTCCAGCGCGGTGCGGTCCGGGTGTACGCCGTCGACGTCGGGCGCGGGCAGCTGGCGAACGCGCTCCAGCTCGACCCACGGGTCGTGTCGTTGGAACGCACGAACGCCCGGACCCTTGGCCCGGGCGTGCTGCCCGAGGTCGTCGGGATCGCCGTCGTCGACGTGTCGTTCATCTCGCTCGGTCTCGTGCTCGGCCCGATCGCCGGCTGCTTCGAGCCGCGCGGCGGTCCGCTCGTGGCGCTGGTCAAGCCGCAGTTCGAGGCCGGCCGGGGCTCCCTTGACAAGGGCGTCGTCCGCGATCCGGCGGTCCACCTGGACGTCCTCCGTCGCACCGTCGCGACGGCGCGCGGCCTGGGTCTCGCGGCGAGCGGCGTCTTCGCCTCGCCGATCCTCGGTCCCGACGGCAACCGCGAGTTCCTGCTCCATCTCGAGGTCGGCGGTCCGGCCCGGACCGCGGCCGGCGACGCGGCCCTCGACACGCTGACCGACGAGCACCTCGTGGAGGTCGCCGAGTCATGACCGCCGTGACGCGGATCGGCTTCGCGTACAACCCCACCAACGATGCCGCCGACGAGCTGCGGGAGCGAGCCGAGGGGTGGTGCAGCGTCCGCGGGCTGGCCCACTGGGCGGCGCCGTCGGGTGAGTTCGAGACGCTGCTGCGGGAGCTTCCGACCACCGACATCCTCGTCGTCCTCGGCGGTGATGGGACGTTCCTCCGCGCCGCGCGGGCCGTGTCCGAGGTGGACGTCCCGCTGCTCGGGGTCAACCTCGGCAAGGTCGGCTTCCTGTCGAAGGTCGAGGCCGACGGTCTCGAGGGCGTCCTCGCCCAGATCGCGGCCGGCGAGTACAGCGTGGACGAGCGGATGAGCCTGCGCGGACTCGTCCGCCCAGCGGGCCGGGCGGGCGGCAGCGCGTTCTTCGCCCTGAACGACGTGGTCGTCGCCCGTGGCTCGCTGGCGCGGGTCGTCCGGCTCGACGTCTCGATCGGTCCGAGCCACCTGGCGACGTTCATCGCCGACGGCCTCATCGTCGCCAGCCCGACGGGATCGACCGGATACTCGTTCTCGGCCGGCGGCCCGATCCTGGATCCGATCAGCCGGAACCTGGTCGTGACCCCGATCGCCGGCTACCTGTCGGCCATCCGCTCCGTCGTCGTCAGCCCGAGCCAGACCGTCACCGCGCGGGTCGTCGAGGCCGACGAGGCGCTGGTCAGCATCGATGGACGCGAGGACATCGCGCTGTCGGTTGGGGACGTCGTCGAGGTGTCGGCCGGTCCCAATGCGATCCGCTTCGTCGAGCCGGCCGGGGCGATCCCGTTCTGGGATCTCCTCCGACGCAAGGTGGAGCTCCTCCCGTCGTGAGCGACGACCCGGCCGGGCGCCTGCTCGAGCTGACGGTGGTCGACCTGGCCCTCATCGATCGCCTGCGCGTCGAGCTCGGGCCCGGCCTCAACGTCATCACCGGCGAGACCGGCGCGGGCAAGAGCCTCCTGATCGACGCCCTCGGCCTGGCCCTCGGCGCGCGGGCCGATACCGGCCTCGTGCGACACGGGGCGGAGATGGCCCGGGTCGAGGCGCTGTTCGACCGCGTCCCGGAGCCGCTCATCGTCGTGCGAGAGGTCCAGGCCGGTGGTCGCTCGACGGCACGCCTGGACGACGAGGCGGTCACCGCCGCACGCCTGGCCGAGACGGTCGGACCCCTCGTCGAGGTCCACGGCCAGCACGACCAGCAGCGACTTCTCGACGAGCGCGTCCAGCGCGACCTGCTGGACGCCTACGGCGGCTGCTGGGTCGCCCGCGAGGCGGTCGCCGCGGCGGTCGAGCGGTGGCGAGCCAACCGAGCGTCGCTGGCGGAGCTGACGATCGATCCCCGCGAGCTCGTTCGGCGGATCGAGCTGGCCGAGCACGAGGCCGGCGAGGTCGCCGCGGCGCACATCCGCGTCGGCGAGACGATGGAGATCCAGGCGCGCCTCGGGGCGGCGCGGAACGGCGCGGCGATCGCGCGCGGTGCCGAGGCGATCCACGGCGTCCTTCTCGGCGACGGCGCGGCCGGGGAGGGGAGTCCGGCTCGGGAGGCGATCGGCTCGGCGACCCACCAGGCGCGGGAGCTGGCGCGGTTCGATCCGCGGTTCAGCCCGCTCGTCGAGCGGCTGGGCGGTCTCGAGGCGGAGGTGGCCGATGTCGCGTCCGAGGTGCGAGCGCTCGTCGACGGCCTCGACCATGACCCGGCGGACGTCGCTCGACTGGAGGAGCGCCTGTCGCTGCTCTTCGCCCTGGAACGGCGCTACGGCGACGATGAGGCGGCCGTCCTGGCGCATGGCGAGGCGATGACCGCTGAAGCGATCCGGCTGCGCGGGCTCGAGGGCGAACGGGACCGCCGGCTCGCCGAGGACGCCGCGCTCCTCGCGGTCGTGGCCGAGTCGGCCGGGCGGCTCTCGAACCTGCGCGCAGAGGCCGCGGGTCGCCTTGCCGAGGCGACCGGGGTCGTCCTCGAGGAGCTGGGGTTCGACCGCGTCCGGTTCGACGTCGCGCTCGGGCGCCGGCCAGCGGCCCAGGGCGAGCCGGCGGTCGAGGTCGGCGGCGATGCTGTGGCCTTCGACTCGAGCGGGATCGACGAGGTCGTCTTCCGCTTCGCCCCGAACGTCGGCGAGCCGCCGCGCCCCCTCGCCCGGATCGCGTCGGGCGGCGAGCTGAGCCGCGTCGCGCTCGCCCTCAAGGAGGTGCTGGCCGCTGCCGACGCGACCCCGACCCTCGTCTTCGACGAGGTCGACACAGGGATCGGCGGCCGGAGCGCGGATCCGGTCGGCCGCAGCCTGTGGTCGCTCGCCCGTCGCCACCAGGTCCTGTGCGTCACGCACCTGCCCCAGATCGCGGCCCACGCCGACGTCCACTTCCGGATCGCCAAGCGCGAGCGCGACGGCCGGACGGTGACCGAGGTCCGCCGCCTGGACGCGACGGACGAGCGCGTCGCCGAGCTGGCCCTGATGCTCGGCGGACCGGACGGCGGCGCCGCGGCGACCGCCGGCGCCGAGGAGCTCCTCTCCCGGGCCGAGACCTGGCGGCGGACCGCGGGCGCAGGCGTCCGGGCGATCCCGGCGTGACGGGCGGCCGCGTCTCGACCCTCGACCGGGCGATCGCGGCGTACTTCCTCCATCTCCGGGTGGAACGCGGCCTGTCGCCGGCGACGCTGCGGGCCTACGGCGGCGACCTGGCCGGCTTCGCCGCTGCGCCGGGCGTGGCCGCCGGTTGGTCCACATCGGCCGAGCCGGCGACGCGCTACCTGGCCCGGTCGGCGGCCACGATCCGGCCCAG
Source organism: uncultured Chloroflexia bacterium (assembly GCA_963744115.1). Lineage (GTDB taxonomy): Bacteria > Chloroflexota > Limnocylindria > Limnocylindrales > CSP1-4 > Chersky-267. The sequence goes on from CAVUSI010000003.1 coordinate 1,469,612, forward strand.
CAGCCTCCGTCGACGGACGGCATCCATCCGCGGCTTCTACCGGTTCGCCTACGGCGACGAGCTGATCGCTACCGACCTGGCGGCGAGGATCGATCTGCCGCGCCAGGTCCGGCGGCTGCCCGAGACGCTCGACGTCGACGAGACCGTCCGCCTGCTCGAAGCTGCCAGCGGGGACGTGCCCGACGAACCGGTCCGGATCCGCGACCGCGCACTCCTCGAGCTGCTGTATGCCGCCGGCCTGCGGATCAGCGAGGCGCTCGGTCTCGACCGCGAGGACCTGTCGCTGGACGGCGGCTTCGTGCGGGTGATCGGCAAGGGCGACAAGGAGCGACTCGTGCCGGTCGGCGAGGTCGCCCTCGAATGGCTGACTCGCTACCTCGACGACGTGCGGCCGGCGTGGCTGGCCCTCCACCACGTGGAGCCGGTCCGCGGCGGTCCGCTCTTCCTGAGCGGCCACGGGCGACGCCTCGGCCGCCAGCAGGCCTGGACCATCGTCAAGCACGCCTCGACCGATGCCGGCCTCCCCGAGCGGGTCACCCCGCACACCCTTCGTCACTCGTTCGCGACCCATCTCCTCGCGGGCGGAGCCGACCTGCGCGTGGTCCAGGAGTTGCTCGGACATGCGAGTATCAGTACGACCCAGCTGTACACCCACCTGACCGGGGAGCGCATCCGGGAGGTCTACGCTCGCGCCCACCCGCGAGCCTGAGGAGGGACGACGGTCCATGGCCCGCTACGCGGACGGACTCATCGCCGAAGGCGAGCACATCCTGGTACGGACGCGCCAGCACTGGTTCTCGATCGTCGCCTACACGGTCGCCTTCTGGGTGATGGTCGCGATCGCCGTCGGCTTCTTCATCCTCAAGCAGATCATCGACTGGCAGCCGCTCGCCTGGATCGCCCTGATCTCGCTGGTCCTGGCGATCGTCTGGATCGTCTGGCGCTACGCCAGCTGGTCGTTCCAGGACTACATCCTCACCAACCGGCGGGTGATGCAGGTCGAGGGCATCGTCAACAAGGTCTCGAAGGACAGCTCGCTGGAGAAGATCAACGACGCCGTCCTGAAGCAGGGCCTGTTCGGACGCATGCTCCACTTCGGCGACCTCGAGATCCTGACGGCCTCGGACACGACCGTCGACGACTTCAAGATGCTCAACGAGGCCGCCGAGTTCAAGAAGGCGATGCTCAACGCGAAGTACGCCCTCGAGCGCGAGGTCACGGCACCGATGCCCGGCCCGCCGCTGCGTGCCCCGAGCTCCTCCTCGGCCGAGGGCGCGTCGTCGGGCGCAGCGGCCGCCTCCTCGGGGTCCGGTCCGGCGGCTCCGGATGCCGCCGCGGGATCCGACGCGTCGGAGGCCATGTCCCCGGAGGAGGTGACCGACACCCTCCATCGGCTCGCCGACCTGCGCGACCGGGGGGCCATCAGCGCCGCCGAGTACGACGCCAAGAAGGCGGAGCTCCTGGAGCGCATCTGAGCCCGCCGCCCGCGCGGACGGTACGATACGCCGGCATCATCCACCCGCTGATCGGAGCGTCCCTCCTTGTTCGACCTGTCCCTCCCGACCGGCGCGGAGCTGGTCCAGGACCTGATCCTCATCGTCATCTTCCTTGGCATCGCCTTCCCGATCCACGAGTTCTTCCACGGCTGGACCGCCTACCAGCTCGGGGACGGGACGGCCAAGATGTACGGGCGTCTGACCCTGAACCCGGTCGTCCACTTCGACCCGTTCGGTGGACTGATGCTGATCGCCAGCACGCTCCTCGGCGCCGGCTTCATCATCGGTTGGGCCAAGCCGACCCCGGTCGGTCCGTGGAACCTCCGCGACCGCCGCAACGGGGAGGTCCTGGTCGCCGTGGCCGGTCCTGCTTCGAACCTGGTCATGGCGGTCATCGGAGCGATCGTGTTCCGCATGATCGGCTTCCTGGCGCTCGATCCTCCCCAGATCGTGTGGCAGATCGTCGGCTCGTTCGTCCTGTTCAACATCAGCCTGGCGATCTTCAACATGATCCCCGTGCCGCCGCTCGACGGATCGGCGGTGCTGCTCCGGCTGCTGCCTCCGCAGACCGCCCGCGAGGTGGCCCCGATGCTGGCGCAATACGGCCTGATGATCGTGATCGTCGTCGTGCTCGTCTTCGGGCGGTACATCGGAGGCGCGATCGGTGGCGTCACCGACCTTCTCCTGGGGATCTAAGGTCCGCCAGTTCCGGACGCACCTCACGGCCCGGGTGGCGCCGGGCGAACGGCTGGCCCTTGACGGCTGGCTGACTCCCTCGCAACTCGCCCTGTTCGACGGCATGCACGTCGCGGACAAGCGCCACGGACTGGATGTCGTCGCCACCCTGCGGGCCGGCGGGTCGACCGATGACGACCTGCTCCTGGCCGGCCTCCTCCACGACTGCGCCAAGGGCCCCGACGTCGGCGTGCTGCCCCGTGTCGCCTGGTCGCTCGGCGAGGCCTGGGGACCGTGGGTCACCTCCGCCGCTCGTCATCTGCCGGGGTTCGGACCCGCGCTTGACCGCATCCGCGATCACGCCGAGCTGTCGGCCCGGATGGCGCTCGCGGCAGGGTGCTCGCCGCGAACGGCTGCGCTGATCCGCCACCAGGCCGATCCGGCCGACCCCGTCGCCGGCGAACTGCTGCGGCTGGCGGACGAGGCGAACTGACGATGGTCGAGGCCAGCCCGCCCGTCGCTCCGTCGGTCGTGTTCGGCGAGGGCCGGCGCCCGGAGATCGCGACCCAGGTCCGGATGGACGCCTTCGAGGGACCGCTCGGCCTGCTCCTGTCGCTCATCGAGCAGCGGCATCTCGACGTGATGACGGTCCCGCTGGGGGCGCTCGCCGAGGCCTACCTCGACGCCCTTGCGGGGCTCGAGTCGGATCGGATCGGCAATGTCAGCGGGTTCGTGGCGATCGCCGGCCAGCTCATCCTCATCAAGAGCCGGGCGATGCTCCCGCGACGGATCGATCCGGCCGTGGTGTCGCCCGATGAGGCGCCCGACCCAGAGGCCGAGCTGCGCGCCCGGCTGATCCTGTACCGAGCGCATCGGGACGCCGGGGCGCGGCTCCAGGCGGCCGCGGTCGAACGCGTCGGGCTGTTCCGGCGGGAGCCCGCGGTGGCGAATGCGTCGGGCCGCGCCGGCGCCGTCGTCGTCCCGCGGCCGATGGATCCGGGTGCGCTGGCGGCCGCACTGATCCGGATGCTCCGGGTCATCCCGCCGCCGCCGCCACCGCCGGAGACGGTCGCCCGGACGATCACCATCGCCCAGCGGGCCGAGATCGTCCGGGCCGCGCTGCGCGGTGCCGACTCGATCGTCCTCCAGGAGCTCCTCGCCGGGGTCCGCGACCGGGTGGTCGTCGCGGTCACCTTCCTGGCGATGCTCGAGCTGATGAAGCGCCGCGAGATCATCGTCGAGCAGCACGTGCCCTGGGGACCGATCATCGCCCGCTCCACGACGCCCGAGGAACGTTCCGCGGCGGGCGGCATCCTGACCGACGCCCCGATCGACGAATCCCTCGAGTCGTTCGCATGACGGAGCTGGACGGCGCGGCCGAGCCGCTCGGCCTGACAGAGGCCACGCTCGAGGCGCTCCTGTTCGTCGCCGAGCGTCCGCTCGATCGGCGAGAGATCGCGACCCTCGCCGGGGTCGATCGGGCGACCGTCGACGCCCGGATCGGCGACCTCGAGGTCAGCTTGGCCGCTCGTGGGATCCGGCTCGTCGTGTCGGGCGAGCGGGTCGAGCTGGCGACGGCCCACGAGGCGGGCCGGCTCATCGGCCGCTACGTCGGGGCCGGTGCGACCCGGCTGTCGCCCGCGGCACTCGAGACACTGGCGATCGTCGCCTACCGGCAGCCGGTCACCCGCGGTGGCGTCGAGCGCATCCGGGGGGTCGACTCGGACTACACCATCCGCGCCCTGCTCCACCGGCGCCTGATCGTCGAGCTCGGCCGCTCGGACAGCCCCGGTCGTCCGTTCCTGTACGGGACGGACTTCGAGTTCCTCGAGCGGTTCGGGATCGCCAGCCTCGATGAGCTGCCGCCGCTCGACGCCGACGTCGCGGCGCGACTCGTCGAGGAAGCCGCCGAACGAGCCGCTGGGGACGACATCGAGGCCGACGCGGACGACCGACGGGCCGACGCCGGCCCGGCCGGCGAGAGCGATGGGTCGTCGCCCGGCGTCGCCGTCGGCCCGGGTCCCGGTTGATGGCACCGGAGCGGATCCAGAAGGTCATCGCGGCGGCGGGCGTCGCGTCGAGGCGGGAGGCCGAACGGCTGATCGCCGCGGGCCGCGTCACCGTCGATGGGCGTGTCGCGACGCTCGGGGAGTCGGTCGAGCCCGCGGTCGCGGTCATCGCGGTCGACGGGCGGCCGGTCGGCGAGGCGTCGGCCCTCGTCCACCTCGTCATCCACAAGCCGCTCGGGGTCACCTCCACGACGCGCGACCGTCACGCCGAACGAACCGTCGTCGACCTCATCCCGCGGGCGCTCGCCGGCGCCGGTCGGCTGTACCCGGTCGGCCGGCTCGACCAGGATTCCGAGGGGCTCATCCTGATGACCAACGACGGCGCGTGGGCCGACCGCGTCCTCCATCCGCGGTTCGGGGTGGAGCGCGAGTACGCGGTCGGGCTCGCCACGCCGCTGAACGGGGATCAGGTCGCCGCCCTCCGGTCGGGGATCCGGCTCGATGAGGGCCACGCGACCCTCGGCCATCTTCGACCGATGACCGGGGTCGAGGTCCGCTCGCTGGTCGAGGTGCTCGACCCGCCGCCGCCGGCGGACCTCACCTGGTACCGCGCCACGCTCCAGCAGGGCTGGAAGCGCCAGCTCCGACGGATGTTCGCGGCGACCGGGGCGCCGATCGCCCGGCTCGCCCGGGTGCGCATCGGGACGGTCCGCCTCGCCTCGCTCCGGGCCGGAGCGGTCCGACCGCTGAGTGCCGCCGAGGTCCGCTCGCTCGGGGCCGGCCGCGTCGCGCCACCCCGATGACCGACGCCCGTCCCACGGTCGCGATCGACGGCCCGGCCTCGTCCGGCAAGAGCAGCGTCGGCGCGGCCGCCGCGCGCGAGCTCGGCTACCGCTTCTGCGACACGGGCCTGCTCTACCGGGCGCTGACCGGGCTCGCCCTGAAGTCGGGCGTCGACCTGAGCGATCCGGACGGCCTCGTCCCGCTGGTCGCCCAGGTCGAGCTGGCGTCCGACGGCGACGGTCGCCTGTCGCGGGTGATGGTCGACGGCGTCGACGTGACGGCCGATGTCCGGGGCCCGGCCGTCGATCGGAGCGTGAGCGAGGTGGCGAGGGTCCCCGAGGTCCGGGCGGCCCTCCTCGAGCGTCAGCGTGCGCTCGCGGCCGACGGCGGGATCGTCATGGCCGGTCGCGACATCGGGACGGTCGTGCTGCCGGACGCCGATCTCAAGGTGTTCCTCGACGCCTCGGCCGAGGAGCGTGCCCGACGCCGAGCCGAGGAGCGCGGTCTCGAACCGGACTCACCCGAGGCGGACGAGATCCTGGCCGACCTCCGTCGGCGAGACGACCTCGATCGCAACCGGGCGGTCGCGCCGCTGCGGGCAGCCGCCGACGCCACGGTCATCGCGACGGACGGCAACACCTTCGATCAGACCGTCGCTGCCGTGATCGGCGCGATCCGCGCGACCGAGGCACGACGGACGGAGGCCGCCGCGAGGGGCGAACGCGGCGCCGCGTCGGCGCCCACTCCGACGCCGGCTCCGGCCCCCGTTCCCGGCAAGGCTCGGCCCAAGCCCCTCGGCGACGGACGGACGTGGTTCATCCGGGCGACCGACGTGTTCGGTCGGATCGTCTGGCGCCTGTTCGCCCGGGTCCACCTCAGCGGCTTCGAGCATCTGCGCGGCCTCGACGGGCCCGTGCTCATCGTGGCCAACCACATCTCGAACGCCGACCCGCCCCTCATCGGGTCGTTCGTGACGCCGGCCCTCGATCGGCGGATCTACTGGCTGGGGAAGCAGGAGGCGCTCGACTGGCCCGTCCTGGGCGCCCTGATCGAGCACAACGCCGTCATCGGGATCCAGCGAGGAGCCGCTGACGTGGACGCCTTCCGGAGCGCCAAGCGGGTCCTCGACGAGGGCCACGTGCTCATCGTCTTCCCGGAGGGGACGCGGAGTCCGACGGGCAAGCTCCAGGAGGCCAAGGAAGGGACGACGATCCTGGCCCTCCGGACGGGTGCCCGGCTCGTCCCGATCGGCGTGTCCGGGACCCGCGGCGTCTGGCCGAGGGGCCAGACGCTCCCGCACCCGATCCGTGGCCGGGTGAGCCTCACCGTCGGACGGCCGTTCACGGTCAGCGCCCCGGGTGCCGGCGCCGAACGGCGGGCCGCCCAGGTCGCCGCCACGACCGAGATCATGCGTCGGATCGCCGAGCTCCTCCCGCCCGAGCAGCGCGGGTTCTATGCCGACGCGGTCACTCGGACCGGCGGCGCCGGGCGGGTCGGACGGGGACCCCGTGCGATAATCGAGGCGATGGGTACCGTTCGAGACGTCAGGATCGCCAAGCGCACCGGCTTCTGCTACGGCGTCCGCGAGGCGATCGACAAGGCCAAGGAATCGGCGGCGGCCGGGAAGGCGACGCACACCCTCGGCCAGGTCGTCCACAACGAGGGCGTCATCCGCGATCTCGAGGAGATCGGCGTCGAGACGGTCGAGTCGCTCGATGACGTCGATCACGGGGCTGCGGTCGTCATCCGCGCCCACGGGGTCCGCCCAGAGGTCATGGAGCGGGCCGAGGCGCGCGGACTCGAGGTCATCGACGGGACGTGCACGTGGGTGATCCAGGAGCAGCGCGAGCTCGTCCGGCTGGTCGAGGAGGGCTACACCATCGTCCTGCTCGGGACGCCGAAGCACCCGGAGGTCGTCGGGCTGCTCGGTTTCGCCCCGGACGCGATCGTCGTCGACGAGGAAGGCGACTGGGGCCTGATCCCGCGGCGGAAGAAGATGGCGCTCATCTCCCAGAGCACGCAGCCACCGTGGAAGTTCGAGAAGCTTGCCGGCTTCATGGTCTCGCGCAGCCACGAGCTCAAGATCGTCAACACGGTCTGCCCGGTCACGATCCGGCGCCAGGAGGACACCCTCGAGACGGCCCGCGAGGTCGACCTCATGGTCGTCGTGGGCGGTCGCTCGTCGGCCAACACCAAGGAGCTGACCAGGCTGTGCGAGATCGCCGGCACGCACGCGATCCAGATCGAGAGCGTGAGCGACCTCGAGGACGCCTCGGTCTTCGGGTCGGCGGCGATCGTCGGCGTCACCGGCGGGACCTCGACCCCGATCGAGGATCTCCAGGCCGTCGCGGAGCGGATCCTGCGGCTGGCCGGGACCGACGAGGCGGCCGCGGGAGCCCACGACCTGGCGATGGCCGCTCTGCTCGCTGCCGCGACCCCGGCGGGCCGGACGACCTCGCTTCCCGCCCGCGAACCGGGTTCGACCTCGACCGCCGGCGCCGCCTGACCGCCGTCGTGAACGCCCTGCCGATCGTCGCCGTCGTCGGCCGTCCGAATGTCGGGAAGAGCACGTTGTTCAACCGGATCCTCGGGAGCCGCCACGCGATCGTCGAGGACCGGGCACGAACGACCCGGGACCGACTCTACGGCGAGAGCGAGTGGAACGGCCGTCGGTTCATCATCGTGGACACCGGCGGCCTCGAGCAGGACCCGGACGATCCGATCGAGGCGCGTGTCCAGGAGCAGGCTCGGCTGGCGATCGCCGAGGCCGATGTGATCGTGTTCGTGGTCGACGCGATGAGCGGGATCACCCCGCCGGACCTCGAGGCCGCGGAGCTCCTCCGGCGCGCCTCGTCGCCGGTCCTGGTGGCGGTCAACAAGGCGGACAACGACCGGCGCGAGCTCGAGGCGGCCGAGTTCTACTCCCTCGGCTGGGACGAGACCTACGCGATCAGCGCGGCGCACGGGCGTGGGACGGGCGACCTGCTGGACGCGATCGTCTGGGCGCTGCCACCGGAGACGGCCGACGAGATCGCCCGGAAGGCCCGGGAAGCGGAAGCGGACGCCTGGGCGCGCGACGTCGCCGAGGGGTTCCTCGAGCCGCAGGTGGTCGGCGACGAGCCACTCGACGGAGAGGCGGAGACCGACGACGCGGACGGCAGCGAGATCGACGGCGGGGACTTCGGCGCCGACCGGGCGCTCGACGCGGAGGCCCGCAAGTGGGATGCCGCGATCGCGGCCGAGTCGGAGGACACCCCGGTGGCGATCGCCATCGTCGGGCGTCCGAACGTCGGCAAGTCGAGCCTGCTCAACGCGTTGCTCGGCGAGGAGCGATCGATCGTCAGCGACATCCCGGGAACCACTCGGGACGCGATCGACACCACCCTCGCCTACGGTCGGAGCGAGGTCGTCCTGATCGACACGGCCGGGATGCGCCGGCGCGGCAAGGTGGCCGGCGGGCCTGGACTCGGAGAAGTACTCGGCCCTCCGGGCGCTGCGAGCCATCGCGCGGTGCGACGTGGCGATCCTCGTCCTCGACGCCGTGGATGGTCTGACGGCCCAGGACGCCCACGTCGCCGGCTATGTCGCCGAGGAGGGCAAGGGGCTCGTCGTCGCGATCAACAAATGGGACCTGCTGGCCGAGAAGACCGACCGGTCCTTCGACGAGTACGTCCGGACGATCCGGCGGGATGTGCCGTTCCTCGATTTCGCCCCGGTCGTCTCGATCAGCGCCAAGACCGGGCAGCGGGTCGGGCCGCGTCCTCGAGGCGGCCGTCGACGTGTGGGGTGAGCGTCGCAAGCGGATCTCGACCGGTGAGCTCAACCGCCTGCTGGTCGAGGCCGGTCGACGCCAGACACCGCCGGTCGTCAAGAACAAGCGCCCGAAGATCTTCTACGGCACCCAGGCCGGCGTCGCGCCGCCCACGTTCGTGATCTTCGCCCGGGAGGCGGGCAGCGTCCACTTCAGCTACCGCCGGTACCTCGAGAACCAGCTGCGCGAGGCCTACGGCTTCGACGGCACGCCGATCCGGCTGGTCTTCCGCGAGCGCAGCGCCGTCGAGCTGCCGCGTCGCCGGAAGTCCGGTGGAGCCGGGGCGAAGGCCAACACCAAGGGTGGCGTGACCACCGCCAAGAAGTCCGCGCGGCCGGTCGCGAAGGGGAGCCGGCGGGCGTGACCGCGGGACCGCCGGTCGCGGTCGTCGGGAGCGGGGCCTGGGGCACGACCCTCGCGATCCTGCTCGCCAGGCGCGAGCCGACGCTGCTCCTCTCTCGCTCCGAGGAGACCGCCGCTCGACTGTCGGCGGACCGGGCGAACCTCCGACGCCTCCCCGGAGTCCCGTTCCCGCCCTGGCTGACGGTGTCGGCGGACGTCGCGCTGCTCGCGTCGGCCGAGCTCGTCGTGTTCGCGGTCCCGTCCGGTCATCTCCGGGCCGAGGTGGCTCGCGTGGCGCCCTTCGTGCCGCCGGCCGCTGACCTCGTCTCGGTCGTGAAGGGTCTGGAGGCCGGGACGCTCCTCCGGATGAGCCAGGTCATCGCCGACGCTGGCGCGTTCGCGTCGTCGCGGATCGCGGCCCTGTCCGGCCCGAACCTGGCGCTCGAGATCGCGCGCGGGCTGCCGGCCTCGGCGGTCGTGGCGGCGGAGGACCCCATGCTCGCCGCCCGGGTCCAGGGCCGACTTCGCCGGCGCCGATTCCGCCTGTACGTCAACGAGGACATCGTCGGCGTCGAGCTGTGCGGCGCCCTCAAGAACGTGATCGCGATCGCGGCCGGGGCAGCCGAGGAGCTGGGCTTCGGCGACAACGGGAAGGCCGGGTTGATGACGCGCGGTCTGGCCGAGATGACTCGGCTGGGGATCGCCGCGGGTGCCAATCCGCTCACGTTCGCGGGCCTGGCGGGGATCGGCGACGTCATCGCGACGTGCGGCTCTCCGCTGTCGCGCAACCACCGGCTCGGCGTGGAGCTCGCCCGGGGTCGGAGCTGGACGGAGATCGAAGCGGATCTCCCCGGCGTCGCCGAAGGTGCCTACACGGTCGATGCCGCGATCGCCCTGGCCGATCGCCTGGGGGTCGAGATGCCGATCGCCCGCGAAGTCCACCGGGCGCTCTTCGAGGGCAAGAGCGCGAAACGTTGCCTCGTCGACCTGCTCGCCCGTGAGTCGACCGACGAGCTCGCCGACTACCGCACCTGGATGGCCACGCTCGAACGGACCTGAGCCGCCCGTCTGCTAGACTCGGCCTCTCGTCGGGGCGTGGCGCAGTCTGGTAGCGCACCAGTCTGGGGGACTGGTGGTCGTCGGTTCAAATCCGGCCGCCCCGACCATATCCCCCGAGTGCCGTCATACCGGGCAGGCTCTGGCGGAGCGATCAGCGCACGATCGTCGTCAAGCCCCACATACCAAGCCCGAAGACGACGATGGCCAGGAGCGAGTCGGCCCCGAAGCCTGCGCGCCGCCGCTCGACCCGCACGATGATCGCGCAGACGTAGATACCGGTCAGGACGATCCCGAGTGCCCCGAGCCAGGCGTTGGCCTTGCCCGTCGTCGGCAGAAGCGGCATGCCGGCGAGCAGGTCCGCGAGGACGAACAGGCACAGCTGGAATGCGTTGCCGCCGAAGATGTCGCCGATCGCCAACTCGTGGTCGCCCAGCCGGACGGCCTCGATGCCGGTGCTGATCTCGGGCAATGCGCTTGCCGCGGCCAGGAACGTCGCCCCGAAGACCACGCCGTTGATCCCGGCTCGGTCGGCAAGCGAGCTACCGCTGGTTTCCAGCGCAACCGCCGCCACCAGGGTGACCACGCTTGCGGCGACGAAGATGAGACCGATGCGGACAGTGCTCGTCGTTGCAAACGGCTTCTTGGCCGTCGGATGCGGGATCCGGCGATGGCGACGCCCGGGACTGCTGCCCGGCATCGTCACCTCCCAGGGCTGGTGCTTACGCACCCGGTTGATGAGGAAGATGCCGATGAGCCACGCCGCGACGATGCCGATCGATGCCGGGCTGACACCGCCGATCGACACGGACTCGGGCAGGACCGTGCCCATCAGCATGACCGCGACCACGATGACGACGAGGGCACCCTCGAGCACCGGGATGAGCGAGCCGACGAGGTAGCTCAAGGGCCTGTCGCCGCTGACCGCGCGGTCGCACAGGACGAGGACCATCGTTTGGATCGCGATACCGCCGATGAGGTTCCCGGCCGCGATGTCGAGATGGCCCTGCAACACCGCCGCGACGGTGATCGCGACCTCCGGCAGGCTCCCTGCGACGGCCAGCAGGACGACCCCGCCGAGGGCTTCGCCCAGGTTCAGTCGGTCGTCGAGAGCGTCCGTGGTCCGGGATAGAGCGACGCCCGCGAACCAGGTGGCGACCGCGCCGACCAGGAACATCGCCATGAGCACCGGAGTCGAGAGGTCGCCCAACCTGCCCTGCCGCTGCGGCTTCGTCGACGACTAGGATTGCGCATCCAGCGTCGTGTTACGCGACTGGTTCGACGTCGTGGCCGGGCGCGAGCCTCCCGGCGGCGGGCCACCGCTCTGCGTCTTCCTGCAGGGTCGGACGGACGGGCTATTGCCTCGTCGCGTGTCGACCACCATGCTGGCCCGCGTGACCAGTCGGACATCTCGGCGAGCCCCCGCCCTGCTCCTCGTGGGCCTGATCCTGGCCGCCCTGACCTTGCTGCTGCTCACGCTCGCACCGATGGTGGGTCAGCCGCGGCGGGTGGTCGCAGTCGTTGTCATCGGGATCGTCTTCGATGCCGGGCTGTATCTCGTTCTCCGTCGGGAGCCGACGTTGAGTCCGAGGTTGCGAGAGGTGGTCGGCTTGGTCGTGCTCGGCGTCTTCGTCGTCGCGCTTTATGGTCTGATCGTCTGGGCAGGCACCGTCCGGCTCATCGAAGGGAGGATGGGTGTGGTCGCACTCATCTTGTCGCCGTGGGCCCTCGTGATCGTCGCCGGCGTCGTTGCACTGGCGGATCGGCGCCGCGGGCGTCGGCGTTCGTTCGCGATCGACCCTGTCCGGTTGATCGTCATCGCCGCCGTGGCGACTGCCGCGTGGTTCAATGGGGGCCAGTACGAGGTGTGGACGACGTTCCGGCGTGAGCCCGGCACCGTCGCCGCGAGTGTCTTGACGCTGTCGATCGCGGCGGTCCTCATCGTGTCGTCCCGACTCCGTCCTGGTTGGTTGGAGGGCCGGCCAGCGTTTGCAGTGCGTCAGACGGGCGCCGACAGCATCGCCGAGCCTGACCGGACGCCGACGGCTGGCGTGACCGAGGCCGTCGCGGCGGGGCCGACCTGGCTCGAGTACCTGGTGATGGGTGTGGCGATCATCGTCGTCCTGTTCTTCTCCATGTCGTTCATGAACAATGGGCATGTATCGAAGATCCTGAGGCCGATCGAGTCGTACCCGCCGGTCGCCCCGTCCTACTAGCGAGTGGCGTGGCGCCCGGCCGTGCCAGGCGGGCCCCCGGTCTGCCAAGATCCGCGGTGGTTCGTGTCCATGCCGCCGAGTGCCCCCGACCCCCACCTCTGAGCTCGTGCCCCTTCTGGTGGGGTTTCTCATCGGACGCACCACTCGGCGGTTCCGACCTCTGGCGGTACTGTTCTCGGCGATGAACTCTCCCGCCCACGCCGCGATCCGGCGCCAGAGGCCCGATGACGCCACCGCCCTCCGCGACGTGATCGGCCGTGCCTTCGAGGGGCAGCCCGAGGTCGTCGCCCTGGAGGAGGCTCTGGCGCAGCGCGCCGACAGCACCGGCTACGTCGCCCTGGTCGATGACCGGGTGGTCGGTCACGTCCGGCTCACGCGAGGCTGGATCGACTCGGAGGCGCGACTGGTCGATGTGCTCGTGCTCAGCCCCCTGTCGGTCGCGCCGGAGTGGCAGCGCCGGGGGATCGGTCGAGCGCTCGTCGCCCACGCCGTGGCGGAGGCGGAGCGTGCCGGCGCTCCGGCGGTCTTCCTGGAGGGCGACCCCGCCTACTACGTGCGGCTCGGCTGGAGACCCGCCTCCGACCTGGGCGTGACGCCGCCATCCGCCAGGATCCCTGAGCCTGCCTGCCAGGCCGTCCCGCTCCCTGGGTGGGAGCCCTGGATGCGCGGGGCGCTCGTCTATGCGGAGACGTTCTGGGCGCTCGACTGTGTCGGCCTTCGGGGCGACAGTCTCGCTCGCGCCCGCGCGAGATCGGGGGACGACACGGCCAGCCATCGCTCCGCGTCGCCCGACCCCGTCAGTGGCGCGGCTGTGCCGAGGCGGCCTCCCACCTGACGTGGTCCGGCGTCTCGAGCTGGAAGGTCGAGTGGCTGATGTCGAAGTCATCGGTCAGGCAACGACCGAGCTCATCGAGAACCTCCCCGGGCTGACCGTCCGGCGTCAGCACGACGTGGGCGGACACGACGTTCATGCCGCTTGTGATCGTCCAGGCGTGGAGGTCGTGGACGTCCGCCACGCCTGCGGCCTCGAGGATGTGGCTTCGGACGTGGTCGAGGTCGACGCCCTTCGGGGTGGCCTCGAGGAGGATGTCGATGCTGTCCCGCAGGAGCGTCAGCGCTCGCGGGACGATCAGGATCCCGATGACGATCGAGGCGACGGCATCTGCCTGCGCCCAGCCGGTCGCGAAGATGACGACGCCGGCGACCAAGACCGCGGCCGCCCCGAGGAGGTCACCGGCGACCTCGAGATAGGCGGCCCGCACGTTCAGACTCTTGTGCCGTCCTTCGGCAAGGAGGCGCAATGAGACGAGGTTGCCGGTCAGGGCGATCGCGGCGACGACGATGACGACGCCCGACTCGATGTCGGGCGGGGTGACGAACCGTCGGACCCCTTCGAGGACCACGACGATCGCGATCCCCAGAAGGAGGATCGCATTCGCGGTCGCGGCCACGATCTCCAGGCGGTACAGCCCGAACGTGCGAGACGTGGTCCGCGGCCGTGCGGCGACCCAGATCGCGGCCAACGACAGGGCCATCCCAGAGACGTCCGCGAAGATGTGGCCGGCGTCGGCGAGGAGAGCCAGGGAGTTGCTGACGATCCCGGCGACGACCTCGACGACGAAGATCCCTGCACCGATGGCCATGGCGGCGGCGATCCGTCGCCACCGCTGGCCTGCCGCACTGGCGGAGTGGTGCTCCATCGGGCGGAGCCTAGCGGTTTCTCATGCGCAGGACGGATGGTGTCCGCCGCATTTCAGCGGTTGCCGCAGATCACCGCATGACCCCAGAGGGCACACTCTCGGACGGCGTCGACGTTGTCAGGCCGACGTAGAGCAGGCCCATGATCCCGACGATTCAGGACGATCCCCACGATGACGCACCCGAGGGCCAGGCCGAAGTTTCGCTTGGCGGAGCCGCCGCCGCTCGACCCTGCGCCAAGCGGTGAGGTCCACTGCGGGGGCGGAGCTTGCTCCGGCCGTGGACCCGCGGGTCCGTCCGCGACGGAGCCCGAGGCCAGGGCGGTGCCGCAGTTCGCGCAGAACCGGGCACCGACCTGAGTCGGCGAGCCGCATGTCGGGCAGGATGCTCCAGAAGCCACGATCGAACTGTACGGCGCCCGTCATCGACGATGCGGTCAGACGCGCATCTCGTCTGCGTCTCTGGTCAACTGTGGTCAGCTGCTCCCTCGGGCCAGAGCGTCGCGGCGACGAGGGAGGCGAGCGCGAGGGCGAAGAGCGTCACGACCCACCCGACGCCGACGAGCAGACCGAGCGACGCGACGCGCTCCTCGACGACCCGGAGCGAGCGGCCCGCCAGGACGGTCCCTCCGCTCCACGGAACGGTGACGGTGGCGACCCTCACGCCCGCGCGTGGCTGCCAGGTGACCGCGTCTCGGCCGCTGGCTCGTGCGCTGTCGAGGACACCGCGGGGGACTCGGGGAGCGCTGCCGTCCAGCGTGCCATCGGTCGCGACGACCGCACCCGCCGGGTCGTAGACGACGACGAACGGCGCCAGGCTCCGGGCGATGTCCACGGTGGTGGCACCGATGACGGTCGTCGGATCGGCTCCGCCATCGAGCTTCGCGGCCGCGTCCTCCACGATCTGCTGCTGGGGATCGTTCGCGCCGGTCCTCAGGTCTTGCTGGACGGCGACGTAGACGAGCCCGCACAGCGCGGTCGCGAGGACGGCGCCGGGCAGGAAGATGGCGAGCGTCCGGCGGAACCGCATCGGTCAGGTGACGAGCCCCGGCCCGCGGCTGTTACGGACGTCAGGCGCTGGGGGAGGGGGTC
Source organism: uncultured Chloroflexia bacterium (assembly GCA_963744115.1). Classification (GTDB taxonomy): domain Bacteria; phylum Chloroflexota; class Limnocylindria; order Limnocylindrales; family CSP1-4; genus Chersky-267. The sequence goes on from CAVUSI010000003.1 coordinate 1,484,789, forward strand.
GGCGTCGGCTCGACGGCCGGGCTGTCGGTCGGGCGGGTGTCGGGGTCGGCGTCGTCGTCGGGACTGGGGTATCGGTCGGACTCGGCGTTGGTGCTTCGGGTCGGCGTGGGTGGACTGATGTCGGTGCCGGGGTGGCGGGGGTCGGCGTCGGCGTCGACGTGGTCGTGACGCCGCCCTTCGGTTCCCACGCGCCCGTGGGGACGGCCGCCCCGTCGGGGAGCGGGACGATGGCCACGAACAGGCCCTCGATCCGGTCGTCCCGCCGGGCGTCGTGGTAGGCGGTGTAGTTCCGCGCGAGCGAGCTCATGTACAGCCGCGTACCCGGGCGGTAGATCCGGTACTTGTTGACGCGGTAGTAGGGCCACAGCGGGTCCGCGATGCGAACCGTCACGACCCGGTAGTCGTCCGTCTGGGTGGGGTCCGCGGTCGCCTCGAAGCCGGTCAGGACCCAGGCGTGCACGCCGTGCCAGACGACGATCCCGGCCGGGCGCCCGGTGGTCGCCATGCCCTTGGCGGCGGCCTTGACCGCACCGGCCATCGTCGGCGCGGCGATCAGGACGTATCGGCCCTGCCCGGCGAGGGACGTCGCGGTCGCCCAGCCGTACGGGTCGGCCCCACCGTCCGCGGTGTAGCGGCTGTTGGCTCGGGCGATCCGCCACAGTCGCCGCTGCAGGTTGGGACCGCGGTTGTTGTAGCTCCAGATCATGTTCCGCATCGTCTGGAGGGAGGCTCCGACGCACTGGAACCGGGTGTACTGCCGGGAGAAGTCGCCGGCGTGGAGGAGGGACATCCGGTAGGCGATGACGATCGGCGACGGCGACGGAGTCGGGGTCGGGGTCGGGGTGGCGGTCGGATCGCCCCCATCGGTCGGGGTGGGTGTCGGGTCGGCGCCGGCCACGCCGGCGGCCAGCGGCCCGCCGAGAAGCGCGGCGGCGAGCACGGCGGCCCAACCGATCGCCAGCAGACGAGCGCGTCGTTCGCGCGTGGATGGCGCCGCGATCATGTCTCCCACCATAGCCGACGCAAGGCGGCCGCACCGTATCGCCCGTTCGTCCCACGGCCGGCCCGCCGTCCCACCTATGTAGACTCGGCCGGATGAGCGCGGATCTCGATCCCGAGCAGGTGTCCGGCGTCCTCGACATGGACCCGGAGGAGTTCCGCGAGGCCGCCCATGCGGTCGTCGACCTGATGGCCGACTACCTGGCGGGCGTCGAGACCTACCCGGTCCTGCCGCCGGTCGAGCCCGGCTCGCTCCGCCCGCTGTTTCCAGCCGCCCCACCGGACACACCGGAAGCCATCGAGGCGATCCTCGCCGACTACCGGACGCTGGTCGAGCCGAACGCGACGCACTGGCAGCACCCGGGGTTCATGGCCTACTTCGCGACGACGGCCTCCGGGCCGGGCATCCTGGGCGAGATGCTGACGGCCGCGCTGGGCCAGAACGCCATGCTGTGGCGGACGTCGCCGGTCGGAACGGAGCTCGAGGGCGTCGTGGTCGACTGGCTGCGCCAGGCGCTCGGCCTGCCGGACGGGTTCGACGGGTTGCTGACGGACACCGCGTCGACGTCGACGCTTATCGGGCTCGCGGCGGCCCGGGAGGCCAGCGGCGCCGACGTCGCCGCGCGGGGACTCAGCGGGCGGGACGAGCTCGGCCCGGGCCTGAGGGTGTACGCCTCGGCCGAGGCGCACTCGTCCGTCGAGCGGGCCTGTATGACGCTGGGCCTCGGTCGCGTCGGCCTGCGGCGGATCCCGACCGACGAGCAGTACCGGATGCGGGTCGGAGCCCTGGAGGCCGCGATCGTGGAGGACCGGGCGGCCGGGCTGTGGCCGATCGCGGTGGTCGCCACCCTCGGGACGACGAGCTCGACGTCGGTCGACCCCATGTCGGCCATCGCGGAGGTCGCCGAGCGAGAGGGCCTGTGGCTGCATGTCGATGCGGCCTATGCGGGTGCGGTCGCGCTGCTGCCCGATCGCCGGGCGCCCGTTCGCCGGCTGGGAGCGCGCCGACTCCCTCGTCGTCAATCCGCACAAGTGGCTGTACACGCCGCTCGACGCCTCGCTCCTGCTCAGTCGACGGATGGAGGCGATCCGGTCGGCGTTCAGCCTCGTGCCGGAGTACCTGCGGACGCTCGATCGGGTCGGTCCGGTCCGGGACTACAGCGAGTATCAGCCGCAGCTCGGGTCGGCGATTCCGGGCGCTCAAGCTGTGGTTCCTGATCCGGTGGTTCGGACTCGACGGCCTGCGCCGGAGGATCGCCCGACACCTCGAGCTCGCCGCGGGGTTCGCCGCGATGGTGGATGCCGATCCGGACTGGGAACGGCTGGCACCGGTCCCGTTCTCGACGGTCTGCTTCCGGTGGCGTTCGGCGGCGATCGCGGGCAGGACCGACGAGCCGGACGTCCGCGCCTTCCTGGACGACCGCAACGCCGGGATCCTGGACGCGGTGAACCGGACGGGCGAGGTCTTCCTGTCGCACACCCGGCTGGACGATCGCTTCACGATCCGGCTGTCCGTGGGCAACCTGCGGACCGAGGCCCGGCACGTCCAACGGGCCTGGGACCTGCTTCGGCGGGAGGCCCGTCGCCTCGATGGTCGTCCCGACGGCTAGCATGGGTGGATGCGCGATGCTCTGTCCGAACGGCTGACTCAAGCTTCGACCCGACTCCGCGCGCTGCCGCTGGGGGACGTCTTCGACCCCGAGGCTCCGGCGGCCCTGATCGCGTCCGGACTCCACCTTGCCCCGGTCCCGGTCGAGGCCGGCGGGCTCGGGCTCGGGATGCTCGAGGCCGTCGAACTGCTCGCCACGCTTGCGGCGATCGACGGCTCGGTCGGGCTCGGCTTCGCGATGCACGTCCACGTCGTCGGGTCGATGCCGCAGTCGAGCGGCTGGGCGATCGGACGCCGGGAGGCGATCTACGGCGCGATCCGGGACCAGGGTGCGTTGATCAACGCCGCGTCGACCGAGGACCAGGGCGGCAGTCCGGCTCGGGGCGCGATCCCCGGAACGACGGCGATGGTGGAGTCCGACGGTGGGTTCACGATCAGCGGAGAGAAGTCGTGGACGACGTGGCTGCCGGCCCTTCGCCTGGCGATCGTCAGCGCGCGGATCTCGGATCCGTCGGCGGAGCCCGCTGAGGTCCCCGAGGTCGGGGCGTTCGTGGTGGACCTCCGTTCGGTCGGGGTCACCCGGCTGCCCGGCTTCGAGGCCCTCGGGATGCGCGGCTCGGCGTCCGGCCGGCTGGCGCTCGATGGCGTCCGGGTGCCGTCCGAGGCGCTCGTCGTGCGTCGGCGCGCGGATCAGGCAGATCCTCGCGGGCCGGCCCCGGGTGCCTGGTTCCAGATGGTCGTGGCCGCCGTCTACCTCGGGGTAGGGGAGCAGGCCAGGCGCGAGGTGGTCCGCTGGGCGATCGATCGGCGGCCCGGTGACGGCTCGACTGCGGTCGCCGACATCCCATCGGTCCGGGTCCGCCTCGGACGTCTCGATGCAGCCGTCCGGACCGCTCGGATCGTCGTCGGGGACGTTGCCCGCCGCTGGGACGCAGCGGCACCGGACGAGCGTGGCGCGCTCCTCGGTGATGTCGCCCTCGCCAAGTCCATCGCGACGAGGGCCGCCGTGGAGGCGACCGACGAAGCACTCCGGATCGCCGGCGGTCCTGGGTTCCTGGCGGGTCCACTCGAACGCGCCTTCCGTGACGCGCGCGCCGGGCTGATCAACCCGCCGCTCGAGGACGTGCTGCTGGCCGGCTTCGCGGCGACGCTGGTCGAGCGCGAGCGGGATCGCGCCGGCGACTGAGCGTGGGCTAGACTCGAGCGGATCGTCAGAGCACCCAGCGCGCCGCCCGTCGAGCGGCCGCGCCACGAGGAGATCCGAGATGGCCGTCAAGGTCGCGACCGACTACCCGATGTTCATCAACGGCGCCGCCGCCACCTCGCTGAGCGGGGCGTGGCTCGAGGTCCACAGCCCGGCGACCGGCGAGCTGGTCGGACGGGTCCCAGCCGGGACCGAGGCGGACGTCGATCGCGCGGTGGCGGCCGCCCGTGCGGCCTTCCGGGACGGCCGCTGGTCGCGGCTGGGCCTGCCCGACCGCGTCGCGGCGATGAACCGACTGGCAGATCTGTGCGACGAACACGCCGACGAACTGGCCCTCATCGAGACGCAGCAGACCGGGACCGCGTACAAACTCCGGCGCGAGTCGGACTTCGCCTTCGCCTCGGACAACCTGCGCTTCTTCGCCGGCCAGATCCGGCATCTCGAAGGCAAAGCCGCGTACGAATACAGCGGCAGCCATACGTCGATGATCCGGCGCGAGCCGATCGGGGTGGTGGCCCAGGTGGCTCCCTGGAACTACCCGTTCTGGATGGCGATCTGGAAGATCGGGCCTGCGCTCGCGGCCGGCAACTCGATCGTCCTCAAGCCGGCCAGCGCGACGCCCATCACGACGATCCGGCTGGCTGAGCTGGCCGTCGAGGCCGGGGTGCCCGCCGGCGTCCTCAACGTCGTGACCGGTCGCGGAGATATCGTCGGGGCGGCGATGGCGGCGCACATGGACGTGGACCTGATCTCCCTGACCGGCGATTCCGAGACCGGCAAGCGGATCCAGGCGCTGGCGGCGAACAACGTCAAGCGCGTCCATCTCGAGCTCGGTGGCAAGGCGCCGTTCATCGTCCACGCGGACGCCGACCTCGAAGCGGCCGCGCGGGGAGCGACCGCCGGCGCGCTGATCAACGGCGGCCAGGACTGCACCGCGGCCACCAGGGCCTACGTGCATCGGTCCGTGTACGACGCGTTCCTCGCCCGGACGGCCGTCCTGTTCGATGGCGTCCGGGTCGGCGATCCGATGGACCCGACGACCGACCTCGGCACGCTTATCAGTCAGGCCCAGGTCGAGCGGGTCGACGGGTTCGTCCGGCGGGCGGAGCAGGCCGGCGCGACGATCGCCGCGGGTGGCTATCGACCCGACGTGCCCGGCTTCCCGAACGGCGCGTTCTACCGCCCGACGATCGTCGCCGACTGCGCCCAGGACAGCGAGATCGTCCAGAAGGAGGTGTTCGGCCCGGTCCTGACGGTCATGCCGTTCGATACCGACGAAGAGGCGCTCGCCATGGCCAACGACACGAAGTACGGCCTTGCCGCCTCGATCTGGACCCGCGACGTCTTCCGGGCGATGGAGGCCGCGCGGAGCCTGAACTTCGGCCACGTCCAGGTCAACGACCACCTGATGGTCACCTCGGAGATGCCGCACGGCGGGTTCAAGCAGTCGGGCTTCGGGAAGGACATGTCGAGCTACTCATTCGACGAGTACACACAGGTCAAGCACGTGATGATCGAGCTCACCGGCGAGCCCGAGAAGCCCTGGCATTACACGATCTTCGGCGACAAGCCGACGGCGTAGGCGGGTCCACAAGCCGAGGGAGTCGGCTACCCTACGGTCATGAAGGGTGATCGCGTCGAAGCGGTGGTCGACACCGGTCAGGGCGTTCAGACCTTCGACATCGTTGCGACCCGAGCGGGACGTCGGATCGAGGTCATCACCAGCCGTGGCGTGGTCGAGGTTCGCGAGGTCACGCGGACCGGGGTGCCGGTCAGGACGGGTCGGTTCATGACCTCCCGACTGATCGCCCTCGTGGAGCATCCGGCTGGTGACGCCAAGGGACGAGTCGAGGTATCGACCCGTCATCGTCTCGCGTCTGAGGGCTGAACACCCAACCCCAGGCGCGACGACGACGGGTGCGACGACGAAACGTCGGCGCGGCTTCGGTCACTCACCTTGAACGACTATGACCCCGAGATCGTCCTACGGCACCTGGTCGTGCCGCTCGAGGAAGTTGAGGAAGTCAAGCTCGCCGGGCGATCGACCGGCGAGCGAGAGGATGACGGCTGCGTCGCTGAACTGCTGGATCCCGTGCGCATACAGATGCTGGAGGTGGAACCAAAGCGGATGTGTGCCCCGCGATTCGACCTGGCAGGGTCCCTCCAGGTCGGCGTCGGAGATGTCCGCAATCCAGTCCCGCATCTCCGCCTCGTCGCGCACCCAACGCACGCGCAGGGACTCGAGCGTTGGGAAGTCGTCCGGCACCAGCTCGACATCGTCGGGCGGGAACGCGGTCCGGTCGTCGCCGCGCAGACGCTCCCGCCAGCTCCATTCGACATCCAGCTCATGGACCAGCGTCGCCCGGAGGTCACGGAGGCTCGACGGGTGCGGATCCACGAATAGGACGGAGGGCGCATCGGCCGCTTCGAGGATCCGGTCGCGAACCCAGTAGAGATGGTCGAACAGGACGCGGACGTCGGAGTGGTTCATGAAGGCCAGTGTCCCATCCGGGCGATCGTGCCGCACGTCCCTTTCCTCACCTGGCGCTCCGCGCGGACCGCCGACGCTCATACCGACGACCGAAACCCCCGCAAGACGCGTTACCCCGACCGGGCGATCAGCGGGAGGACGAGGGATGCGCGAACGTCTATGAGGTCGCTCCGGGCCGGTACTACCTCGACGTCATGGCGCCGAGTGGGAGCTGGTCCGTCGTCCTGACGTTGCAGCCATGACGTTGCAGCATGAGGGCCCTGGTGGCGCGCTGGTCCGTACGTTCTCGATGACCACCAGGGTCTACTTGTTCGTGACGTACGAGCCGATAGAAGCGCCTGAGAAGGCGAGCCTGTCGTGAGCGAGAAGAAGCAGCGCGACCCGTGGATCGTGCCTCGTGGTCCGGAGCCGTTCCTGCAACGGGTGCCGGTCTGGGTGTGGATGCTGATCGCCGGCGTGGTGATGGCCACCATGTTCGGCTGGGGCCAACTCGACATCGCGGACATGAAGCCATGAGGCGCGAGCGGTTCCCGGTGGGCGTGGCCGAGGCGGAAGTGGCACGGGCCGGCCGCCAGGCTTGAGGCAGACGCCTCGTCACCCCGTCCCAGGTCGCGCTGACCATGGACGACCCGGACGGTCAGGGCCTCGCTGAGTGCACGCTGATTCTTGCCCTGTTCGCCATCGCCGGCTCCGCGCGTTCGCTCTGTCGTGACAGCGAGCGGACGGCGACCGGGGGTGACCACAATTCTGTCCACAGTTTGACTGGACTCGGCCGGACGGATTGGACCCTGGTAAGCACGAACGACGGCCCTTAGCCGCTCGTGAGCGTGCTCCGGTCCTTACACGATCTTCGGCGACGAGCCGGAGTACCGCGCCAAATCCGAGCGTAAAGGAGGCTGACGGGACCTTCCGCGGGCGCACGCTGCCACCAGCGGACGCGGAGCGGCCGGGGCGTGCCGTCAATGCACGACTTGACCATGGTGAGGTGATCCGCGAGGTCGAAGCACGTAGCCGACCACGAGGATGGCGACCGATATCACGGCCCACATGACCATCCCGTTGATACCTGGAGCCCATGGCATGTAGCAGGTGGCTTCGCTTGGCGAACAATCCCAGTCCTCGACGGAGGGGTGCGAAGGGTAGGTCCCGAGGGCCGCGAACATGAGGGTCCAGCCGATGAGCGCGATCAGCTCTGGCCGCTTGCCCCTGAAGCGGACGAGGCCGCCGATGGCCAGGGTGATGGCAGCCGCGAGGACCAGCTTCGCGAAGTACGGTCCCTCGTTGTCACGGACCACGCCACAGATCGTGTAACCGGCGAACGGCCCGCTCTCAACGGTGCCGACGCACTTGCCGATGTGCCCGCCAAGGGAGGCGACCCCAACGACCGCCAGGGCCACGACGCCAACGGCTACGACGGCGATCAGGACATCTCGCCAGGGACGTGGGGTATCCATGCCCTCAGCCGGTCGCCGGGTGTACTTCGACCCGGCTGCCCTGATGTCGGAGCAGGTAGCCCATCCCGAGGATGGCCAGGGAGACCAAGAGCCACAGAGCCATCCGGTCCCAGCCAGGAACCCACGGAAGGAAGCACTGACCCAGCGGCTCCTCCTCGATGAAGCCCGGGTTGAGGCCGGCGATGCAGACGCGGTCCGATAAGGCGTAGTTCGGGGTAGAGGCGGAGTGCCAGAAGCCGATCGTCCATCCCAGGAAAGCCAGCAGTTCGGGCCTGGACCTCCCGAACCGGGCGGAGAGCCGGGCGGCGTACGCGAGGGCGACGAGGACGCTCGCCCCGAGGATGAGGCCCATGATCCCTTGCAAGTCGCCCGTTCCAGGGTCCACTTGACGGTCACAGAAGGCCCAGCCTGCCCCCTCCTGTCCGCTTGGGGCGATGACACAGCCACCACCGACGTGGCCGTTGAGGATGCTGAGCGGGAAGACCCAGACGAACAGGACGACCAAGACGGCCAGTGCGACGTCGTTGAGCGGGACGATCTCGCGCCAGGAGCGCACGGTATCCATGCGCTAGACCGGTTGTGTATCCATCTGGCGTGACCACCCTCGCCGGAATAGGTAGCCCGTCACGAGGATGGCCACCGACACCACGGCCCAGAGGGCCATCCGGTCCCAGCCAGGAACCCACGCGATGTAGCAGGTCCCAAGTGCGGGCACACCCGCGTCGTCGGGCCCGCAGGCCCTGGGCGCAGCGTTGAAGGACACGGGGCTGAAGACGACGTAGGCGAACCCGACCGTCCAGGCCACGAGGGCGACGAGGTCGATCCGGGGTCTCCTGACCCGCGCGGCATAGGACATCGCAAGGATGACGGTCGAGATGAAGACGAGTCGGGCCACGATGGCCAGCGCGCTCGAATGCGGGTCGGTGAGGTACGAGAGGACGTACCCGGCGTACGGCCCACTCGTCTCGACAGATGGCGCCAGGATCTTGTGGATACGCCCCCCAAGCCCGAACAAGATCGCGACCGGGAATGCCACAACGAAGGCAAGGACCGTCCACGGGACGATCGACCGCCAGGGGCGTGGGGTAACCATGCGCCGATCATAGGTGGCGCTGGAGCCCGTCGACATGGTCAGGAGGTACCGGGCGCCGGGAGTCGTGGACCCATCGGCAAGAGGCTGCCGAGGTCTGCCTGAATCCCTGGCTAAGCACACTCTTGCGGGACTGGTGGTCGTCGCTTCCGATCCGGTCGCCCCGATGAGCGAACCCGGACCCTTGCGGACCGTGCTTCAGAGTGTCACCTTGCCGACATCCGTTCGGTGATGCAGGAGCCGTCGACGGACCTCCCGGGCGCTGTACCATCGCGCCGCCAGACTCATCACGAAGGAGTTCGACGATGCCCGACCCGACCCAGGGGCCCATCGATCCGGCCACCGACACCGATGAGAACGACACTGAGGGACAGGCGTTCACGTGGACCGTGGTGGATGACCCTGCGCGGGGTCGGCACCTTCGTCAGTCCTGGACACCGGACGATCCCAAGGACGTCGTCACGAGCAAGAATCTCAACGCCAAGGATGGCGCCAGGCGCTGAATCCGCCGACGGTCTGTATGCCCTCGTGAGCGTGCTCCGGTCCTGACACGATCTTCGGCGACAAGCCGGGATCGGCGTCGGCCGCGAGCATACTTGTCGCCCATCCAGTTCCCGAAGGAGGGCCCGACATGTCAACGGAGCAGAACGAGGCTGTCGTCCGCCGCTTCATGACCGAGGTTCTGCAGGGAGGCAACCTCGACGTGCTCGACGAGGTGCTGGCCCCGACCTACGTCAACCCCGCGATGGGCGGTGCCGACCTGGCGGGCTTCAAGGCGATCTTGACCGGGATGGCGGCTTCCGCGGTCGGCATGCGGTTCACCATCCAGGACCTCGTAGCGGATGGAGATGCGGTGGTCGCTCGCTTCACCGTCGAGATCACTCGAGCAGATGGGGAGAAGCTGCCGGCCCACGGGCTCACCTACTACCGTCTAGCCGATGGCAAGATCGTCGAGGACGACCCATTCACGAGGCCCGATCTCGCGCAGCTCCTGGGCATGACGCCGCCCGGCGCCTGACCCAAGGTAGGACGACCGCGCCGCTCGGGTGGGACGGATCCGCCGCAGGTCGCGCTCCTGCCGAGGAACGCCTAGGCCTTCGGGTCGAAGATGGTGGCGTCGACCACGTTCTTCAGGAGGGCATTGCTCCACGGCGCAGCGAGATCCGTATCCCAGAACGCGCTCCACTCGGCGGTGAGCTTCGCGGACGCGCTGTCGGGGTCCCTGGCATCCGACGCCTGGACGTCCATCGCTCCGTAGCTGTCGATCTCGTAGATCGCCCGGTATGCGCCCGCGTTCTTCTCGGAGCTCAGCACGACGACGAACGTCCCGATGTAACGGGTGCCCTTCGGCTGCGATCTGACGAGACCGTCGTGGTTCTCGATGAGCCATTTCTGGTGCGCCACCTCTTGCCCGACCTTCACGGTGAAGCCGTACTCCTGGATGAACCGCATCACGAACCCTCCTCAGTGCTAGTCCCGACAGTCTGAGGGCGACGCGTCTCGCCCGTCTCCCGCCACGATGTGCCAAGCGGCTCTGGCGTCCGCGTGCCGTCGCGGCGGAGACTGGGCCTACGCTCTATGAAGCTGACTCGACCGATCGAGGAGGAAGCATGGCCAGCGACAAGAAGGGTCTGCTCCGGCGACTGGTCGACGGGGTCGTGGGCCTTCTGCCCGACGGCGGGATCGGAAGCCAGGGCTCGGCTCCGGATATCGACGGCAAGCGCGACACGGACACCGCCTATCGGCAGTCCGTCCTCCGGGCCAAGTCCCAGATGTCCCCGGACGGGAAGGGCACCACGAGCTACGAACCCGTCGATCGAAGTCCCAAGCCGGACTGACCTGGGCGCGGCGCCGGAGGAGACGACCGCAGGCGCCGACCGCGCTCTGCGCACGGGTCGGTGGCGCCCAGGGACTAGGATGCAACGCATGACCGGACATGAGCGCATCCTGCTCGACTTCCGGGGCGGTCCTCGAGATGGCGTCCAGAAGGATCTCGGGGAATCGACCGCAGGATTGTGGCCCGCCGAGTATGTGGTCCATCGGTGGCCCTCGACCGAGGGTCCATTGACGAGCCGCGAAGCGATCGTGGGCCGCTACCTCCGGACCGACCAGTGGACCGCGAACGTCGAGGCCCGGATCTACGTCTGGCAACCGGAGCCGGAGCCCACGGGCAGCTAGGCGTCTGGCTCCGACGCAGCCGATCCAGGTCGTCGCGAGACGGCGCGGATACGGGGCAGGACTACCGTGCCGACAGTCGACGGCCGGACGCAGGACTCCTCGAGGACCCGCCACGGACGCCGCGGAGAGGATCGGAGATGGAGACCGCCGTCAAGGGGACGACCGGGATCGCGATGGACTCGGACACCGCGACCTTCACGAAGTGGATGGTCGGCGAAGGGCCCGAGATGGCCGGCAAGGTCGGCGGAGCTGCCGGCGAAGGCGCGTACGCAGGCAAGGTCCTCGACTACAACCCGGGTCCGACGACGATGATCGAGGCGAGGTACCAGTTCAAGGGCTCGGCCCATCCCTTCACGGCCCTCGTCCATGTCGAGCAGACCGGCCTGGAGGCCGTGATCACCGGCGTGGTCACCGACGGATGGCGGAAGGGCAGCCCGGTCAAGGGCAGGTACGCCGAGATCAAATGCGACCACGACGGCATCACCACGGACTGCTGGCAGGGCTCGCTCGAGATCGAGGGTGACGCCGTGGGCTGACCAACGAGCGTGCCGGCCACGGGCAAGCCGGCACGCCCAGGCGCCCTGGCCAGGTCGCCGGAGCACCCGCTCGTCTCGTCGGCGGTGACGGGACCAGATCGACCGGATCGGACTCCTGTAGGCTCGCGGGATGACCCGATCGCCGTCGCGCACGCCCGTCGATCCCGGTCGGATCCGCGTCGAACCGCGAGCGTGACCCCGACCGGAGTCGGGTTCGGGGTGGGTGCCGCGCTGAGCTGGGGGGTCAGCGACTTCAGCGCGGGAGTCGCGAGCCGCCGAGCGACGCCGCTGTCCACGGTCGTGGTCTCGCAGACGGTCGGGGTGACCGTCGCGATCATCGCCCTCGGGGTGTTCGGCGAACGGTATCCGGGCGGCGAGCCGATCGGCTGGGCCATCGTCGCCGGAGTCGCGGCCTTCGTCTCGCTGGTCAGCTTCTACCGCAGCCTGACGTACGGGGCGATGGGACTCGCCGCTGCCCTCACCGGGGTGATCGGCGCAGGATTCCCGGTCGTCATCGGCGCGATCACGGGCGACCGGCTCCGACCGACGGACGTGCTGGGGATCGCCGTCGCCCTCGTCGCGGTCGTGCTCGTGGCCAGGCCGGCCAACGACATCGGGATCGGACGCGCGAGCCTGCCATTCGCGCTCCTGGCCGGACTCGGGGCCGGCGTGTTCTTCATCGCGATGGGTCGGAGCACCGCGGCGGGCGGGGAGACGTGGTGGCCGGTGGCGATCAGCCGGGCGATCGTGCTCGGCCTCGCGGTGATCACGACGATCGGCCTGCGCCGGGCGGAGACGACCGTCCGAAGTGCGACCCCGCTGATGGCGCTCATCGGCATCGGCGACATGCTCGGGACCGCGTTGTTCGTCGCGTCGACCGGGTTGGGCGCCCTTGGTGTCAGCGCGGTCGTGGCATCGCAGTACCCGGCCGTGACCGCCGTCCTCGCGCGAGTGCTCGCCGACGAGCGGCTCGCACCGACGCACGTCGCCGGGATCGTCCTGGCGTTGGCCGCGATCGGCCTGATCGCGCTGCCCTGACGGTCAGCCGGGCGTGGACCGCGCGGCGTACGCGCCTTCGACGGCCGCGACGAGGGAGCCGGGTGCCTGCGTACCGGAGACGGTCGCACCCACGCCGCCCTGGACCCAGTCGACGTCCATGCCGGGCGAGGTCAGGACGATCGCTTTGCCGGGATACTGCGCGAGCAGGTCCTTGGTCATCTCCTCACCCGAGAAGCCGGCCGCCCATACGTCGTAGACGAGGACGTCCGCCCACTCGACCTGCCAGCACGGCAGCCCGTTGAGGACCGGGCAGGCTCCGCGGGCATGCGTCGGCCCGCCGCACTGATCGACCTCGAATCCGGCACGTCGGAGCGTGTCGACCCTGAGATCGGCAAGGTCCACATCGTGATCGACGACGAGTACTCGGACCATGGCAGTGCACTCCATCGTGGGCCGCGATCCGACCGGTGGCCGGCCGTGACCGCGCCCCGATGTCGGCTAATGGTGGCGACGACGGATCGCGCCACCAGTGCCGAACGGCCTGGAATCGCGTGACCCGAGCGGAGGACGGCGCCGAGGCCCGATAATGGGCCGCGAGCCATGCCGAGGCCCCGAAGAGGAGCTCAACGCCCGTGCCGCCGATCACCGAGCTGACCAGGATCGAGCCCGTCTACCTCGGGCGCCTCGAGAAGCAGGGCATCTTCACGACCGGGATCCTGCTCGAAGTGTCGGAGACGCCGACCCGGCGTCAGTACCTCGCCGACCACGTCGGCGCGACGATCAACGAGGTCGGCACCTGGCGCGACGAGGGATTGATGCTGAACCTCGCCAGCTTCGGGTCGGACGAGCACCAACTGATGATCCAGGCGGGCATCGAGGGTCTGCGCGACATCCTCGACCTCGATCTCGACGGGTTCCGGGCCCGGGTCGCCAAGGCGTCCGCCGAGCTCGGGACCGACCCGCCGGACGACCTGCGGCTCGAGGGCTGGTGGGACCAGGCCCGGACGCTCGAGGACGAGTAGCGTGGGGGACCCGGAGCCGGTGGCGCCGGGAGGTGGCCCCGACGAGGTGGCCCGACCGTCGCCGGTCGGCGAGGCGATCGTGTCGATCGTCGTGGCGGTGGCGACCATCATCGTCATCGCCGGCGTGTCGGTCGCGTTGTTCCTGACCCCGCAATGGGTGGCGTTCGAGCAGGGGAGGAGTGGGGCGGCGACCCTGACCGGGTTTCCCAGCGCCGAAGTCGATCGGGTGACCGGGGAGGTCCTTCGCGACCTCGTCGTCGGGCCGCCTGCCTTCGCCGAGACCGTCGCCGGCCAGGCCGTCTTCAACGACCGCGAGCGGTCGCATCTCGTCGACGTCCGATCCGTCTTCGGCTCGTTCGGGCTGCTGGTCCTGATCGGCGCGATCGTCTTGATCGTGATCGGCGTCGCGACCCGTGGGGGTCGGGCGTTCCGGCGCGGTGCCGGGGTCGGGGCGCTCGTCCTCGCCGGGGGCATCGTCGTCGGTGGGCTCGTGTCGGCCGTGGCGTTCGACCAGGCTTTCGAGACCTTCCATGAGCTGTTCTTCGCCGGCGGGACGTACACCTTCGACCCCCTCTCGGATCGGCTCGTCCAGCTCTTCCCGATCCAGTTCTGGGAGGAGACCTCGCTGGCGGTCGGTGTCGTCATCCTCCTGCTCTGCGCGATCGTCTCGCTCTGGGCGCTGCGGCCGAGGGCGGCCCGATGAGCGGCGTCGACCTCCTGTCGGTCGAGGCGGCCCAGGAGCGCGTCCTGGCCGCGATCCGGGGCCCGCTGCCGGCCGAGACGCACGCCCCGGAGGCGGCCCTCGGCCTGGTCCTCGCCGAGTCGGTCGTCGCCGCGACCGACCTGCCGCCGTGGGACAACAGCGCGATGGATGGCTACGCGATCCGCGCCGCGGACGTCGCTGCCGCCACGGACGACAGGCCGGTCGGCCTGCGGATCGTGGGCGAGGTGCCCGCTGGCGGCGTCGCCACGATCACGGTCGAGGCCGGGACCGCCGTCCGGATCGCGACCGGCGCGCCGCTCCCTGGCGGGGCGGACGCCGTCGTGCCGGTCGAGGAGACGACGCCGCTCGACCCGTCGGGGAGCGCGTCCGGCCCGCGCGGTCGGGACGCTGCGGGGCCGCTGCCCGCTGGATGCGCGGTCCACGTCGCGGTCAAGCCGGGGGATTCGATCCGTCGACGGGGCGAGGACGTTCGAGCCGGGACCACCGTGCTCGACGCCGGGACGACGATGACGCCGGCCGCGATCGCCCTGGCAGCGGGCTCCGGGGCCGCCACCGTATCGGTCCACCGGCGCCCGCGGATCGCCGTCCTCGCGACCGGTGACGAGGTCCGTGGTGCGGGCGAGGCCCTCGGCGACGCGGGCATCCCCGACGCCAACGGCCCCGGCCTGCGGGCGATGGTCGCCGCGGCCGGCGCGACCGTGGTCGACCTCGGGATCGCTGGTGACCGGCTGGAGGACGTCCTGGCTCGCCTCCGCCGTGGCCTGGCAGAAGCGGATGCCGTCATCGTCGCCGGTGGTGTGTCGGTCGGCCCGTACGACGTGGTCAAGCGCGCCTTCGAGAGCGTGGGCCGCGTCGACCTGTGGCGCGTGGCCGTCCAGCCCGGCAAGCCGTTCGCGTTCGGGATCACACCCGATGGGTCCGTCCTGTTCGGCCTCCCCGGCAACCCGGTCAGCGGCTTCGTGACCTTCGAGCTGTTCGTCCGACCAGCCATCCGGCGGCTCGGCGGTCATCGGCGCCTGCTCCGTCCGTCCGACCGGGGTGTGCTGCTCGAACCCGTCACGAAGGCCCCCGGTCGGCGCGCCTTCATCCGTGCCGTCGCACGTCGGGACTCGACCGACGCCCCCGTGCGCGATGCCGAGGGCCGTGTCCAGGTCGTCCTCGCCGGACGGCAGGGGAGCCACGTCCTGAGCGCCCTGGCGGCGGCCGACATCCTGGCCGTCATCCCCGAGACCGTCGACGCCCTGCCCGCGGGCTCGCCGGTCGAGCTCATCTGGGTCGATCGCGGATGACCGGGTCGAAACCGCCGGAAGACCAGCCCTGGAGGCCACCGATGGATCGCAAGCCTGCCCCGCGCTCCGAGCGCCGGCGCCTGACCCACGTCGACCGGACGGGCCGGCCGCGGATGGTCGACGTGAGCGCCAAGCCCCCGACCGCCCGACGGGCCGTCGCCGAGGCGTTCGTGGCCTGTTCGCCGGAGACGCTCAGCTTGATCATCGACGGCGCGAACCCCAAGGGCGACGTGATGTCCGTCGCCGAGCTGGCCGGGGTGATGGGCGGCAAGCGCACGAGCGAGCTCATCCCACTGTGCCACCCGATCGCCCTGACCGATCTGCTCGTCCAGGTCGTGCCCGACCGGGCCGCCGGCGGGCTGCGGATCAGGACCGAGGCCGCGACGGTCGGTGCCACCGGCGTCGAGATGGAGGCGCTGACGGCCGCGTCCGTGGCCGCGCTCACCGTCTACGATATGGTCAAGGGCGTGGAACGCGGGGTCGAGATCCGGTCGCTCCGGCTCGTGTCGAAGAGCGGTGGCAAGAGCGGCGACTGGGCCCGGCCGAGCGACAAGCCGAAGACCGCGTCCGGGACGGGACCGGGGGTGCGACCGGGCGACCGGAGCGCCGGACGGATCGGGGGCGGACGCAAGAAGGGCGGCGGGTGAGCGGATCCGATCGAAGGCCAGGTGACGGTCGGCGGGCCCTCGTCGTCACGGTCAGCGACGGCGTCGCGTCCGGGGACCGCGACGACGACTCGGGTGACCGCCTGACGGAGCGGCTCATCGAGCTCGGGTTCGAGGTCGGACGGTCGGCGGTCCCCGACGAGGGCTGGCAGATCGAGGAGACGCTCGTCGCGGGGGCTCCCGGGCGGGCCCTCGTCGTGACGACCGGTGGCACGGGCCTGACGCCGCGTGACGTGACCCCGCAGGCGACGGCGGCCACGCTCGACTACGAGGTTCCCGGCCTCGCCGAGCTGATCCGTGCCGAGGGCCGGCGCTCGACGCCGATGGCGGTCCTGTCGCGCGGCGTGGTCGGCGTGCGCGCGGGGACCCTGATCGTCAACGTCCCGGGCAGCCCGCGTGGGGCGCTCGAGTCGCTCGAGGCGATCGTGCCGGTCCTGGGGCACGCCCTCGAGACGCTCGACGGCCCGTTCGACCACGGCCGCGCCACGGCTGGGGCATCCCGGCCGGACCTCCCGACACCCGACCCGGACGCGACGTAGATGTTCCCGGCGTTCGCCGAGGTCCCGGCCTATCCGCTGGTCTTCCCGTTGTTCTGGGGCGCTGTCGTCGTCTTCGGTCTTGTCATGGCCCGCCACCTCCGGATCTTCGCGGCGGCCAGGGCCGAGGGCCCGAGCCCGTTCAGCCAGGTCCCGCGCCGGATGGCCGGCCTCATCCGCTACGCCCTCGTCCAGACCAGGATGTTCAAGGATCGGCGCGCCGGGCTGATGCACTTCGGCATCTTCTGGGGGTTCGTCCTGCTGACGATCGGGACCGCCAACATGGTCACCGGCGGGCTCGTCGAGGCGATCATCTCGGTGCCGTTCGACGGCGGGCTGTGGACGGCCGTCTCGGCGATGCAGAACGTCGTGGCGGTCATCACCCTGGTGGCGATCGCCTACGCCTTCTTCCGGCGACTCGTCACGAAGCCCGCTCGGCTGACCCTGAGCGGTTCCGGCCTGCTCATCCTGGCGATGATCGGCGGGGTCGTCGGGGCCGAGCTGCTCGCCCAGGCGTTCCAGGCCGCCAGCTACGGCGACATCCCGGGGGCGTTCATCGCCAACGCGCTGGCCGTCCCGCTCCGCTCGCTCGGCACGCAGGCCACCGAGGCGGCGTTCGCGGTGCTGTGGTGGGCGCACATCGTCCTGGTCGCGGCGTTCCTGGTCTACCTGCCATACAGCAAGCATCTGCATGTCGCCACGGCCCCGTTCAATGTGTACTTCCGGAAGCTCGCGCCGCGCGGCGAGCTCCCGGCGATGGACCTCGAGGACGAGACGGCCACGTTCGGCCTGCGGACCCTCCAGGACCTGGGCTGGAAGGACCTGCTCGACGGGTTCACCTGCACCGAGTGCGGTCGCTGCCAGGCTGCCTGCCCGGCCAACGCCACCGGGAAGCCGCTCAACCCCAAGGCCTTCATCATGGGCATCCGCGAGATGGCCGTGGACGCCGAGCATGGGATCGATCTCATCCCCAACTCGCCGATCGTCCGCGATGCCTACGGGCTCGAGGATACGCAGCCCGCCGCGACCGCCCTTGCGGCCCCGCTGGTCGATGGCGCGATCCCGTACGACGCGGTCTGGGATTGCGTGACCTGTGGCGCCTGCGTGGAGGCCTGCCCGGTCCTCATCGAGCACGTCGACAAGATCGTGGGGATCCGGCGCAACCTCGTCCTTGAGGACTCCCGCTTCCCCTCGGAGCTGACCGCGGCGTTCACGAACATGGAGCGCGCCGGGAACCCATGGGGCCAGCCCAAGAGTGCCCGCACCGACTGGACGAAGGGCCTCCCGTTCGCCGTCCCGACCGTCGCCGAGCTGGCCGCCCAAGGGCGCCTCGACGAGATCGAGGTCCTCTACTGGGTCGGCTGCGCGGCCGCATTCGATGAGCGCAACCGTCGCGTGGCGCGGTCGTTCGCGACCTGCCTCGACGCCGCCGGCATCCGCTTCGCGATCCTCGGCCAGGAGGAGTCGTGCAGCGGCGATCCCGCGCGCCGGATGGGCAACGACTACGTCTGGCAGATGCTCGCCGCGGAGAACATCGCCACGCTCGACCGCTATCAGCTCAAGAGCATCGTCACCGCCTGCCCGCACTGCTTCAACACGATCGGCAACGAGTACGGCCAGCTCGACGGGCACTACGAGGTCGTCCACCACTCGGTCTACCTCCAGCGGCTGCTCGCTGAAGGCCGGCTGCGGACGATCGATGCCGACGCCGCCGAGGACACCGCGCCGCGGACCGTGACGTTCCATGACTCGTGCTACATGGCCCGCTACAACGACGTCGTCGCGCAGCCCCGGGCCGTCCTCGGGTCGCTGCCCGGCCTCGAGCTCGTCGAGATGGAGCGGAGCGGCAAGGATTCGTTCTGTTGCGGGGCCGGCGG
This sequence comes from uncultured Chloroflexia bacterium, assembly GCA_963744115.1. Taxonomy (GTDB): domain Bacteria; phylum Chloroflexota; class Limnocylindria; order Limnocylindrales; family CSP1-4; genus Chersky-267. The sequence continues at coordinate 1,503,462 of CAVUSI010000003.1, forward strand.
CGGACGGATGTGGATGGAGGAGACCCGGGGCACCCGGATCAACGCCGAACGGACGCGCCAGGCCCTCGAGACCGGCGCCGGCACCGTGGCCACCAACTGCCCGTTCTGCATGACGATGATGCGTGACGGACTGGACTCCGCGATGGCCGACGGCGCCGGGACCGTCAGCGCGGTCGACATCGCCGAGCTGCTGGCGGAGGGCCTGGCACCGGTCCCGAGCGGCCGTCAGCTGCCGGTCATCCAGTGACCTCGTTCCGGCTCTCCGACGAGCAGCGCGAGCTGCGGGACGCGGTCCGCGAGCTTGCCCGGGAACGGATCGCTCCACGGGCGGCCGAGATCGACCGGACTGCCGAATTCCCGTGGGACCTGAAGGAGCTTCTGGCGACCCAGGACATCCTCGGGCTGCCCTATCCGACCGAGTACGGCGGACTCGGCGGCGACCTCCTGACCTGCTGCCTCGCGATCGAGGCGCTCAGCGCGGCGTGCGCCACGACTGGGTTGATCGTGGCGGTCCACGAGCTGGCGTCGCTCCCGATCGTGATGGCCGGCACCGCCGAGCAGAAGGCGCGCTGGCTGCCCGACCTGGCAGCGGGTCGGACCCTCATCGCGTTCGCCCTGACCGAAGCCGGCGCGGGCTCGGATGCGGGCTCCATCGCGACCCGGGCCGTCCGTGACGGCGACGACTATGTCCTGAACGGGACGAAGCGGTTCATCAGCCACGGCAGCGTGGCCGACCTCGTCACCGTCTTCGCGGTCACCGACCCGGCCGGCAAGCGGAATCGCAACCTGTCGTGCTTCGTCGTCGAGCGCGGCACCGCCGGGTTCAGCGTGGGCCGGCTCGAGCACAAGATGGGCATCCGCGGTTCGCCGACGGCCGAGCTGATGTTCGACGACGTGCGGATCCCGGCGACGAACCTCATCGGCGCGGAGGGGGAGGGGTTCGCCCTCGCCATGCGGACGTTCGAGCGCTCCCGACCGGGGATCGCTGCGCAGGCCGTCGGCATCGCCCAGGGCGCGATCGATGTCGCGGCCAAGTACGCGACCGAGCGGGTCCAGTTCGGGCGGCCGATCGGCGAGTTCCAGATGGTCCAGGGGTTGCTCGCCGACATGGACGCCGCCACGGAGGCGGCACGCAGCCTGCTCTACACCGCGTGTGCCGCGATCGAGGCCGGCGATGGGGACGCCGGGCGCTGGGCCGCGGTCTGTAAACTGGTCGCCGGCGACGCCGCGATGCGGGTCACCACCGACGCGGTCCAGGTCCTCGGCGGGTACGGCTACCTCGACGAGTTCCCGGTCGAGCGGATGATGCGCGACGCGAAGATCACCCAGTTGTACGAAGGGACGCAGCAGATCCAGCGCCTGGTCGTCGCCCGATCGCTGCTCGCCGCCCACCGCTGACGCCCGAAACCGGAGGTTGCCCGCAGGTGCGGATCGTGGTCCTCGTCAAGCCCGTGCCGGACACCACCGGCCAGGAACGTCTGGGCGCGGACCTGCGCGTCGACCGCGTCGCGTCCCCGACGGTCGTCAACGCGAATGACGAATACGCGCTCGAGGCGGCGCTCAAGCTCCGAGAGGCCGCCGGCGAAGGCTCGGTCACGCTGCTGTCGATGGCGCCCGAGACGGCCCCGGATACCCTGCGCAAGGCGCTGGCGATGGGCGCCGACGCGGGCTTCCTCGTGACCGATCCCGCGCTGGCCGGCTCGGACACGCTGTCGACCGCCCGCGTCCTGGCAGCTGCCCTCGGCCGGATCGACCACGACCTCGTCCTGGCGGGCGCCGACACCTCCGACGGTGGGAGCGGGACGGTGGCTGCCGGGATCGCCGCGCTGACGGGCCTGCCCTACCTGTCGTACGCAGCGAGGATCGAGCCGGACGGAGGCTCGGTCCGGGTGCGCCGGATCAGTCCGACCGGGTACGACCTGCTCGAGGCGCCGCTGCCCGCCCTGGTGGTCGCGACCCAGGCGCTGGGTGAACCGCGCTACCCCTCGCTGAAGGGCATCATGGCCGCCCGGTCCAAGTCGATCGTGACCTGGTCGTTGGCCGACCTCGAGATCGATCCATCGACGGTCGGCGGGGCGGTGGCGACGACCCGTGTCCTGCGGGCGGAAGCGCCGCCGCCCCGATCTGCGACGCGCGTCATCCGCGAGCCGGCCCCGGTCGCTGCGGCGCAGCTGGTCGAGTTCCTCGCCGAGCGGAGGCTCATCTGATGGGGTTCCTGCTCGTCGTCGCCGAGGTCCTGGCAGACGGCAGCCTCGCCCGGATCAGCACCGAGGTCGCGACCCTCGCCCGTGGCCTTGCCGAGGCCGGCGGGCACGATGCGCGCGGCCTCGTGGTCGCGGCCGATCCCTCGCTCGCGGCCGCCGAGCTGGCTCGCTACCTCCCCGCCGTGGAGGCGGTGACCGTCCCGGAACTGCGCGATCAGGTGGCTCCGCAGCGGGTCGCGGCCGAAGCCGTCCGGTCGGGCGCCCTGGCCGAGGTCATCCTCATGGGCGCCTCGCCCGATGGGCGGGACGTCGCCGGCTACCTCTCGGCGCTGCTCGGTCGAGGGATCCTCGCCAATGCGACCGCCGTGAGCTGGGAGGACGGTCCGATCGTCGAGATGAGCGTGTTCGGCGGGCGGCTCGACACGTGGTCCGGGTTCACCGCCGGCGGCGGGATCGTCACGGTCCGACCGAACGTCGTCACGGCGGTCCCTGCCGAGACGACCGGGACGGTCACCGTCGGCACGGCCGACCCGGCCGCGGGGATCCCGCCGATCCGCGTCCTCGAGCGGGTCGCCGAGGCCGGCGGTGCGGCACCGATCGAGGAGGCTCGGATCATCGTGGCGGGCGGCCGCGGGATGGGCGGCCCAGACGGGTTCCGGATCGCCGAGGAGCTGGCGAGCGCGCTGGGCGGCGCCATCGGCGCGTCTCGCGCAGCGGTCGATTCCGGCTGGATCCCGTACAGCCAGCAGATCGGGCAGACCGGCAAGATCGTCAAGCCGGCCCTGTACCTGGCGCTCGGCATCTCGGGCGCCATCCAGCACAAGGTCGGGATGCAGACCGCCGAGACGATCGTCGCGATCAACCGGGACCCGGACGCACCGATCGCCGACTTCGCCGATGTGATCGTCGTGGGCGACCTGTTCGAGGTCGTCCCGGCCCTCCTCGACGCCCTCCGCGTCCGCTCGGCCTGAGGAGAGCGTCCGCCCCGTGGGAACCATCCTGGCGCTGGTGATCCCGCTCGTCGCCTTCGTCGTCCTCGCGGCGGCGTTCATCGTCCTGTTCAGGCGAGCATCCCGGGCACTGACCCGGACACGGGAGGAGGAGCGCTTCCGGAGCGCGGTCGAGGACCTGGCCAAGCGGATCGATGAGTCGCTGGCCGGTGTCATCGCGCGGATCGACGCGGTCCGCCGGCATCAGCTCGACGCGGACGCGATCGCGCCGAACCTCGAGGCGGCCCACGATGCCGTCGGACGCTACGCCGAGGAGGCGAGCGGCCTCCATGGCCCGGTCCCGGCCGACGACGTGCGGGCCAGCCTGCTCGAGGAGCTCGATCGGGCGGCGCGGGCACTCGAGATGGTCGCCCACGGGTGCACGCTGATGGCGGCCTCGGGGGGTCGGCATCGCGAGCTCGAGGCGCAGACGGCGATCAAGCGCGGCTACCTCAACACCCTGCACGCCCGGGAGGCGATCGCCCGGCATGCCGACGACCTCGCCTCGAGCCGGCCGGCCGAGCAGCGTCAGTGGCGGTCGCGGCGGCAGGGATGACCTGTCGACGCTTTGGTCCGTTCCGCAACCTTGGGCCTGGCAGACACCGTATGTAGTGGTACCATCGGTCCACACCACTAGCGGTAGTGGTAGGCGGCCCGCCATCCGGGCCCCAGACCGGGAGACCGATGCGCTGTCCGCAATGCGGTGAACGCGAGACCAGGGTCGTCGACTCGCGCGACCTCGATGACTCGGCGACGATCCGCCGCCGCCGCGAATGCGCGGCATGCGCGACGCGGTTCACGACGTACGAGCGGGTCGAGGCGGCGCGCCTGGTCGTCGTCAAGCGCGACGGCGTTCGCCAGGAGTTCGACCGTGACAAGCTCGCCAGTGGGTTGCGCAAGGCGCTGACCCGACGGCCGGTCCCGGACGGCTCGGCCGAGGCGGCGGCGGATGCGATCGAGGCGGAGCTCCGGTCAGCCGGCGCGAGCGAGATCCCGTCCTCGCGGATCGGGGCGATGGCGATGGACAAGCTCCGCGGCATCGACCAGATCGCCTACATCCGGTTCGCCAGCGTGTACCAGAGCTTCGAGGATCTCGAGGACCTCAAGCGCGAGGTCGATACGCTCTTCGACAGCCGCGGCGACGACCGGTGAGCGTCCTCGCGGACCGTGACATCCGGGCCGCGATCGAAGCGGGTGACGTGCGGATCGACCCGTACGACCCGAGCGATCTGCAGCCGTCCTCGGTGGACCTCCACCTCGACCGCAGCTTCCGGGTGTTCCGCAACAACCGCTACGCCTACATCGACGTCCGCGCCCCCCAGCCGGACCTGACCGAGCTCCTGCGGATCGACGACGACGAGCCGTTCATCCTCCACCCGGGTGAGTTCGTCCTGGGGCAGACGCTCGAATGGGTCGAGCTGCCCGACGACCTCGTGGCCCGGCTCGAGGGCAAGAGCTCGCTCGGCCGGCTCGGCCTGCTCATCCACTCCACCGCGGGCTACGTCGATCCGGGCTGGAAGGGCAATCTGACGCTCGAGCTGAGCAACGTCGCCAACCTGCCGATCGCGTTGTACTTCGGGATGCGGATCGGGCAGATCAGCTTCTTCCGGATGTCGAGCCCGGTCGAGCGGCCGTACGGCTCGCCGACGCTCGGCTCGAAATACCAGGGCCAGTCGGAGCCGACCGCCTCGGCCTTCCACCGCGACTTCACGGGCCGGACGGAGGAGCGGTCCCGGTCCTGACCGGACCGCGGCATCGGGTGATGGACGGCCGTCCGTGGGCATGAACGAGGCCGTCCACTGGTCCGCCTCGCTCGGCGCTGGAACCACGGTGGCGCTCGTCCAGGCGGGGACCTTCCGGTCCGACGCAGGGACCCTGTTCGGGCCAGTCCCGCGGTTGCTGTGGGACCGGCTCGTCGTCGACGAGATCGATCCGGACAACCGGCTGCTCCAGGCGCTCAACTGCCTGCTCGTGGAGACGCCCGCCGGACGGGTCCTGGTCGAGACGGGCATCGGGGGGCGGATCGACGACAAGGGTCGGGCGATGCGCGGCTACGACGGCCCGTGGATCGTCCCCGCGCTCGAGCGTGCCGGCTTCATGCCCGACTCGATCGACGTCGTCGCGCTGAGCCACCTCCACTTCGATCACGCCGGCGGCCTGCTGACCCCGGAGGGGGAGCGTGCCTTTCCTCGGGCGACGATCGTCGCCCAACGAGCCGAGTGGGAGATCGCCCTCGGCGACAATCCGCGGGTCGTGGCGAGCTACGTCCAGCCCGAGCTCCGGCTCGTCCGCGCCTGGGGCGAAGCGGGCTGGGCCGACGGCGAGCGGGAGATCCTGCCCGGGGTGACCGTCGTCCCGACCGGCGGACACTCCGCCGGGCACCAGGCGATCGTCGTCCGAGGCGCAGGGCCCGGCGGGCGCACTTTGGCGTTCTTCGGCGACCTGTGCATGCGACCGTGGAGCGCCAATCCGCGCTGGGTCACGGCCTTCGACGACTTCCCGCTCGATTCGGTCCTGGTCAAGGCGTCGCTCTTCGCGCAGGCCGCCGACGAGGGCTGGATCGTCGTCCTGTCCCACGAGGCGCTCCATCCCATCGGTCGTCTGGTCCGGGACCGCGATCGGTTCCGCTACGAGGCGGATTGAGCGCTACGGCGATGGCGACGGCGGTGGGCGGCACGGCGGTGGGTGCCGGGACGGCGCCGGCAGGATCGCCTCGACGTTCGCGGCGGCCTCGGCGGCGGACAGCGGCCCGGCGATGACCTTCCGGATCCGGCCATCCGGCCCGATGAACACCTGGGTCGGCAGGCCGTAGACCTGATAGAGGTGGAAGGCGTCGGCCGACAGGTCGGCGGCGATCGTGTAGTCGAGCCCGTACTTCGCGGCGTACGCCCCGACATCGGCCGGGTTCGTCTCCTGGACGCTGATCCCGATGAGCTCGAGCCCTCGATCCTTGTAGGCCGCGTAGGTGTCGCGCAGGGTCGGCGTCTCCGACTGGCAGGGTGGACACCAGCTCGCCCAGAAGTTCAGCCAGATGCCTTTGCCGCGCAGATCGGCCAGCCGGACCGGCTTGCCGTCCACGTCGGTCAGCTGCCAGGCCGTCCCATCCGGGCGGATGCCGGCCAGCTCGGGGGCCAGGCTGCCGACCGCGAGCCCGGTCGTCGGCGAACCGACCAGGTACGCCGTGGGATGGGGATCGCCCGGTCCGGTCCCGCCGGTCGTCCCGAGCGGACGCGTGGCCGCGACGAGCACCACCGCCACCACCACGACGATCGCCAGGACCACTCCGAGCTGGCGGCCGCTGAACGGACCGATCAGGCCGTGACGCTCGGGTCGATGTTCGAACCCGGGAGACGGGTCGGTCATCAGATCCCGGTCAGGAACGTGAAGTAACGGGGCATCAGCGACAGGAGATCGAACAGCATCGCCACGCCGATCGCCGAGACCAGCAACCCGCCGATGACGGACACCGTGTGGGCGTGACGTTGGAGGGGCCGAAGGACCGCCGGAGCCCGGTCGTAGAGCGCGCCGATGGCCAGGAACGGGATCCCCAGCCCGAGGGTGTAGCCGACGAGCAGGATGGCGCCCTGGGCGGTCGAGCCCGAGGTCGCGGCGAGCGTCAGGATCCCGCCCAGGATGATCCCGATGCACGGCGTCCAGCCGATGGCGAAGATCGTCCCGAGCCCGAACGAGGCGACCAGGCCGCGCCCATCGCCGACCAGGCGGCCACCGATGCGGTCGCCAAGACCGGGCGTCGACCGGCCCGGATCCTGCAGGACCATCCCGCCGGTGGCGCCGGCCACCGTGGTGCTGGCCCCGAGGTCGAGCGGGCGCCACGTTCGCTGCAGCCGCGCGATGTCGAGGAAGCCGGCGAGACTCAGGCCCATCACGATCAGCGCGATCCCACCGATCTGGCGCAGCAGCGGGAGCCACTGCCCCAGCGCCCCGCCCGCATACGTCGCGCTGATGCCGAGGATCGTGAACACCGATCCGAACCCGAGGACATAGGCGAGCGAGTGGCGCATCGCGAGCCAGCGGGACGGTTCCGTTCCTGCGGGCGAGCCGGCCACGGCGACCGCGGTCAGCTGCCCGAGGTACGCCGGGACGAGGGGCAGGACGCACGGCGACAGGAAGCTGAGCAGGCCGGCCGCGACGGCGACCAGGAAGGTGAGATCCGTGCCGCCGGTCACGCGTCGAGGACCTCGCGCAGGAGGCGTTCGATACGCGCCGGGCTGGTGGCGAGCGGGAGCCGGCGGTCACCGAGCTCGATCACCGGGATCTCCGCGAAGTACGCCCGTTCCCAGGCCGGATCCGACTCGATGTCACGCTCGACCAAGGCGACGGACGGCCGGCCTTCGGCCGTGCGGCGGTCCAGGGCCGCCGCCAGGAGGGCGCGGGTCTCAGTGCACAGGGCGCAGCCCGGCCGGGTGTAGAGGACGACCGAGGTCGGGGCGCCGCCGTCGGCCCCGATCGGGGTGGCGTCATCCATACGCCGGGATTGTAGTCGACCCTCCAGGCGGGGCCGATCGGGCGAGGGCCAGCCCCTGGAGACGGGCCGGGCGAGGGTTAGGGTCGCAGGGCGGCCGACAACCGGTAGACGTGACCGTCCTGGGCGGTGACGTAGACGGTCCCGCTCTCGCCTTCGCCGAACGACGTGATCCCGAGTCCGGTCGACGCCATCACGGTCGGCGTCTGCGGCTTCGGTCCGGCCGCGACGATCGACCAGATGGTCCCCGAGCACACGTCCGAGAACAGATAGGCGCCGGTCAGGATCGCCTGCGGCCCGCGGTAGACGTAACCGCCGATGATCGCGCACCCCTGGCCGTGGTCGTAAACGGCGATCGGTGTCGTCAGCCCCGTGGTGACGCAGCCGGACGACGGCTGATAGCAGGCGTCGCCTTCCATGACATGCCAGCCGAAGTTGAGCCCGCGCCCGCCGCCGCTGGCAAGCGTCGCCCGATCGACCTCTTCCCAGGCGCCCTGGCCCACGTCGCCGATCCACAGGTCGCCGGTGGCGCGGTCGAACGAGAAGCGCCACGGGTTGCGCAACCCACGCGACCAGATCTCGCGTCGCGCCACGGAGCTCTTGGCGTACGGGTTGTTCGACGGGATCCGATAGGCCCTGCCCGGTGCCCGCCCATTGACGTCGATCCGGAGGAGCTTGCCGAGCAGGCTGCCCCGCGACTGGGCGTGGTTGTCGACGTCCCCGGCGCCGCCGCCGTCACCGACCGAGATGTAGAGGTAGCCGTTGTATTTGCCGAAGGCGAGCATCCCGCCGTTGTGGTTGGTGTTGGCGCGGTGGCGGATCGAGAGCAGGCGGCGGTAGGTCGTCGTCGAGGTGTGGTTCTTGTTGGTCGAGCTCGAGCGGAACTCGGCGACCGTCACGTCGCCCGTGCCCTTCGCGGTGTACAGGACGTAGAACTTGTGGTTGTGCTTGTAGTCGGGATGGAAGGCCAGGGCGAGCAGGCCCTCCTCGCCGCTGAACTTGACCTTCGAGCGGATGTCCAGGAAGGCCGGGCCGAGGACCTTGCCACTCTTCCAGACCTTGATCACGCCGCGCTGCTCGACGATGAACAGGCGATGCGATCCATCGTGAGCATTCGTGACCTGGACCGGCCCGTTGAGGCCAGTGGCGATCGAGTTCAGGTTGATGCTGACGTTGCTGAAGTCGGGCGGCGGCGCGACCGCGGCGGTCGAAGCGGCCGAGCCCATGAGGGCGGCCAGAGCGAGCAGTACGGCCGTGATGCCGGCGACGGGGCGACGCGTTCGTCGAAGCGACGGTCCCATTGGATCTCCTCGTTCGGGCGGGCCTCATGGAACCATGCGGCCGGGCCGGCGGTCGATAGCCACTTCGGGTCGCGGTACCATGCCCTTCGGCGCACCGCCCCTGTAGCTCAGCGGATAGAGCGAGGCCGTCCTAAGGCCTGCGTCGGGGGTTCAATTCCCTCCAGGGGCACCATAACCACGCGGCGCCGGGCCCCGGCTCGTCTAGGTTACCGAAGGACGGCAAGGCCCGGTCGAGGTCGGAGGAGACGCACGCGAGACACGACTTCGGTAAATTCCTGGCCGAGATGCAAATCCTTGTCCTCCTCTCGGCACTCGTCCTTGGCTCGGTGGTCGTCGCCTGCGGATCGACCGCGTCGTCATCCACAGCTGCGACCGGCGGTGCCGCGAGCGCGGGATCGACCGGCGGGCTGAGCTACACGACTGCGAGGTTCGGCATCCCGCTCAGCGTGGTCGTCGCCCCGGGTCTCGGGTCCGCCCCGACCGACGACACCCCGGGACTCCTGAGCTGGACCGCGGCCGTCGTCGACAACAACCGGATCCAATTCCTCATCCCGGCCGAGGTCTATCCGCCCGACGCCACGGCTCCGACGCCGCCGCCCGCCGACTTCCTCGGCTACGTCCAGGGTCTCGCCGGCAAGGGTGCCATCTACACCGACATGACCACCACGGCGGTGGACGGAGTACCCGTGACGCTGCTCACGGCGAAGACCAGCCGCTCGCTCGACGGGTCGCTGGGCTGTCCCACCATCGGAGCCGACCAGGGCGAAGGGTGCTTCGGCCTCCAGCCCGAGTACGCGCTCCGGATGGCGGTCATGGACATCGGCGGAAAGCCGCTCCTTGCCTGGGCTCGCTCGGATGCGAACATCCCCGACACCGCGTTCCTCACGTCGTTCGAGGACATGCTCAAGACGGTCGATTTCAAGTAGGGCCCATTCGGCCCGGCTGGGGTGTCGTCCGGCTGGTAGGCTGGCGTTCATGCGATCCGCCCTGCTCGCGACCGTGGTCTCCCTCGTCGCGCTCATCGTCGTCGGCTGTGGCTCGGGCGACGCGACCCCGACCGCCAGTCCCTCGGCGCCGGGTCCCTCCGCAGGCGCCAGCGTGACCGGGGCCAGTGGGGTCGACACGTTCACGATGTCCGGCACCGCCGGCAAGACCAGCCCGGACACCGAGCTGTCGGGCGACTACGTCCTGACGACGAAGGTCAAAGGCAAGTCCGGCTGTGTCTGGTCGGTTCGCCTCGAGGGTGAACCGCCGCTGGTCGAATCGAACGCCAGCAGCGGGACCACGCAGACGTCCGTGGCGTTGACGGGCCTGTTCCCGGCGTCGTACCGGCTCGTCGTCAAGTCGACGAAGTGCGGCTCCTGGAGCGTCGGACTCGATCGACCCTAGCCCACGGGGACCGACCGGCAGCGCGTCCGGAGAGGCGGCCGCGGCTGCTACGATCGGCCGCACGTGCAGCGCCTGACGATCCCGAGCTTCCTGACCGATCTCGCCGCTGAGCCGCGGGCGATCCGGGCGCTGGTCGCGGCGTCGGCCGCGATCGGGGCGGCCGGCCTCAACCCGACGGTCTTCTCGCCCGGCTATCCGTCCGTCCAGGCAGCGCTCCGGTCGGAACCGGATGTCGAGGTCCTGCTCCTCCTCGCGACCCTGATCGGTGCCGGGCTCCTGTTCGTCGGCGGCGTCCTCAGCGACAGCGACGGGCGCCGGGGGATCCTCCTGGGCGCGCTCGGCCTGCTGGTCACGACCGGTCTGCTCGGCATCGTCGCGACGGACGGACCGCTGTTCCTGACCGGGAGGCTGGCCGGGACCGCAGCGGCCAACGCGGTGGTGCCGTTCGCCCTCGCGCTCGTCGCCACGATGTACCACGGGATCACCCGGGCGACGGCGATCGGGATCGTCTACGCGGTCTACGGCGGAGCCACCGCGCTGGCACCGGTGTTGGTCACGTTGCTGGGCCCCGGATCGACCTGGCCGGCGTTCGCGGCGGGCGCCCTGGCGGCGGCGATCGCCCTGTGGATCGCGTGGGGGCGGACCCCCGACCTGCCGGCGATGCTTCGCGACGAGCGGTCGTATGTCGTGGCGACCGCGGTCTGGGCGTTCGCGATCGTCATCGTCACGTCGGGGATCGTCGGCACCGGCAACGGGGTGAACGACCCGGTCCGCATCGCGCTGATCGGTATCGGAGCGGTGATGGCGGCCGGGTACCTGGTCTGGGCCCGGAGGCGAGGCGGGGAGCCCGACGCCGGCCATCTGCACGTCGAGCGGCGGGCCGTCACCATCGCCGTCGCAGTCGGGCTCGTGATCGGGTTCGCGCAGGCCGGCCCGCTGTTCCAGCTGACCCTGTTCTTCCAGATCGTCATGCGCTACGGCTCGCTCGGCGCGACGTTGGCGACGGCGCCGTTCATCGTGGCCCTGATCGTCGCCGGTCCGGTCGCTGGGATGCTGCTCGTCCGGTTCAGTCCCCGGGCGCTGATCTCGGGCGGTCTGGCAGCCGTGGGGATCGGCAACGTGGTGGCGGCGCTCGTGCTCGGGCCGCAGGCGCCGTACGTCGCGATGGCCCTGTCGTTCGCGTTGATCGGGACCGGGTTCGTGATCACGACGACCGTGCGGACGGCGATCATCTTCGCCAGCGTGCCACGCGGCCTGCCCGGGACTGCGGCGGCCCTCAACCAGGCGTCGGTCACGGTCGGCAGCCGGATCGGCCTCGTCGTCCTGACCGTCGTGACGACCCGCCTTGCGCTCGACGCCTTCGGGTCGTCGCTCGGAGCGGTCGACCAGGGCCAGCGGGACGCGGCGATCGCGGCCTTCGCGGACGTGCTCAAGGCGATCGGGACCCCGGCGATGGGACCGATCGCCCTGACGATCGCCCCGAGCGATCTGGCGGCCTATAGCTCCGCCTTCACCGACGCGCTCCGGCAGGCCCTGCTGGGTACCGGGATCCTGACGATCGTGATGGCGCCGATCGCCTGGGCCATGCTGGGACGGAGGGATCCGCTGACCACGGTCTGGGATCATCGCGACGAGCGGACCGGCCCGGCCTCGATGTTCGCCGGGTGACCGGCGGAGGACCCGCGGAGGCCGGTGAGGCCGACGACCGGCCGCGGCGCGGATTACGCTAGAGACGACGCGAGGGCCCCGCTCCGCGTCATCGGGTCCGGCGCCGGGCGTCGCCCCGTTCGCCCCGCCATCGTCGAGGAGCCCATCGTCATGCCCGTCGCCCAGAACCTCATCGCCGATGAGGCGATCGTCTTCAGCTCAGAGAAGCACTGGATGGCTCCACTGCGCGACTCCCTGGGGGCGATCCTGATGCTGATCGCCGCGTACGTCGTCGGCTGGATCTCACCGAACGGCGACGGGATCATCGGTGCCGTTGGGGACGTGCTCGACCTCGTCCGCATCGGGCTCGTCGTCGCCGCCATCGGCTGGATCGTCTACAACGTCATCGTCTGGCGGACCGCCGAGTTCGCGGTCACCAACCTGCGCGTGGTCCGTGAGGAAGGGTTCATCTCGCGGCGCTCGTCGGCGACGCTGCTCGCCTCGATCAGCGACGTCCAGTCGAAGGTCGGGCTCCTCGGCAAGTCGCTCGCGTACGGCGACCTGTCGATCTTCACCCAGTCGGGCGCGGCCGGCTCGGACCACTTCAAGACGATCACGAAGCCCGAGGATTTCCGCAACGCGATCCTGACCCACAAGATGGAGCTGGCGAAGTCGGCCGATACGCGGCCGTCGGCCGCGGCGCAGGTCGCGACCGCCGCCGCTACGCCAGCCCCGGCCCCCGCTCCGGCGGCCGCCACCGATGCGGCGGACGCCCTGGTCCGGCTGGCCGACCTGCGCGACCGGGGCGCGATCACGCCCGAGGACTACGAGGCGAAGAAGGCCGAGCTCCTCGCCCGGATGTAGCCGGGACGCGAAGCGAGGACCCCTCGCGGGATCCTCGCCTTGTGCGCGGGCCGGTGACGATCAGCGGAAGCCGAGGTCGTCCTTCTTGGTGTAGGCGCTCGAGCCGTACGTCCCGATGTCGATGAACAGGCCGATGATCACGACGACGATGCCGAACCCGGTGATCCCGGTCGGCGACGAGACGAGGACGTAGGCGAGCGTCGTCCAGGGCAGCAAGAGGAAGCCCAGGATCGCGAACAGGCCGTTGTTGAACGCGGTGCTCCAACGGGCCGGATCGAGCAGCCACCAGATGATGGCCACGGCGCGCGGTCCGAGGATGGCCGCGCTCAGGATGACGCACACGATGGAAGACCCTCCCAACCTTGCCCGGCGGTGCTCGGGTGGGTCCCGACCGCTCGCTGGCGCCAGGTGGCGACGAGCGGGCACAACGTCGTCCGGTCCTGGTGCGACGACGATAGCGCGAGCGTCCAGCCCGTAGGACCTCTGGCGGCGAGATGATCCGAGATGGCGGTGCACGCACGCGCCGGCCGGAGCGACGTCGAACGAGCCTGCCGACTGCTAGCCTTGGCCCGTGAGTGACGCGGTGCCGACCGACATCCTGGCGCTGGCCGAGGCTCGATCGGCCGCCCGAGCAGCCGCCGACTGGGACGAGGCGGATCGGTTACGGACGGAGATCGAGGGTGCAGGCTGGAAGGTCGTCGACGCCGGGACGAGCTTTCGCCTGTCGCCGGCCACGCCACCCGACGTGGTCGAGTCGGACCGGGTCCGCTACGGGGCCAGCACGTCGGTCCCGTCGCGGCTTGGAGAGCCGGCGGCGATCGGCGCGACGGTGATCCTTCGGGCGACCGATCATCCCGACGATGTCGACCGGGCGCTCGGCGGCCTGCGCGCGCACGCACCGGAGGGCACGCAGGCGGTCGTCGTCGCCGACGCCCCGTCCCGGTCGCAGTCCGAGCGACTCGAGGATCCGTCGAGTCCCGGCCTCGGTCCCATCGGCGGGATGGATCTCGAATGCGTCTGGCTGGCGACCCGGCTCGGCGACGCGGGCGCACTCAACGCCGGGATGCGCCGGGCTCGGACCGGCATCGTCATCCTGCTGGACGCCCGGGTCGAGCCGGTCGCCGACGCGATCTCGCCGCTGGTCCGGGCGCTCGACGATCCGACCGTCGCCGTGGCAGGTGCCTGGGGCAGCTCGACGACCGACCTCCGACGCTTCACGGCGGCGCCTCCGGGGGATGTCACCGTGATCGACGGGGGTGTGCTCGCGTTCCGGCGCGACGAGGTGCTCGCACGAGGACCGCTCGACGAGGCGTTCCGAACGGGACGCCACCTCGAAGCGTGGTGGAGTCTCGTCCTGCGCGATGCGGGGGAGGGGACCGCTCCTCGCCGCGCCATCCGACTCGCCGACCTGCCGCTCGTCCATCACGACCACCCCGACGACGACGGTTTCGGGCCGGGCGAGCGGAGGCGCCTCGACAAGCGCGCCTTCTACCGGCTGGTCGACCGGTTCGGCCGGCGGCTCGACCTGATCGTCGTTGCGGAAGGCGTTCCAGGGCCCAGGGGAGCCTGACGGGCTACACTCCGGCCATGCGCCGCCAGGGGGGCCGCCACCTTCGCCGCTCCACGGTCAGGCGCCTCGGGCCACTGGCCGCTGCCGTCCTGCTCGGCCTGGTCGTCGGCGCTGGGCCGGGTCCGGCCGGCGGACCGTCGGCGGTCGCCGCCGCAGCCAGGGATGACGTCAAGATCCTCGTCGGCACGCCGGCCGACCTCGACCCCGCGCTCCAGGGCGACATCGGCAGCGCGGTCGTCGGCTCCCAGCTGTACGAGAGCCTCACCGCGTTCGACCCGGGACTGGTCCTTCGTCCCGCTCTCGCGGAGTCCTGGGACGTCCTCGACGGCGGGCGCCGGATCGTCTTCCATCTTCGCGATGGTCTGACCTTCTCCGACGGCACGCCGCTGACCGGGGACGACGTGGTCCGGAGCTGGCTTCGGATCATCGATCCGAAGCGACCGTCCCCGCTCGCCTCGCTGATGTCGGACGTCGCCGGTGCCGACGCCTATCTTCACGGCACGTCGACGGATCCATCGACCGTCGGGCTCACGGCGACCGGCAACGATATCGAGGTCCGGCTGAGCCGACCGGCCACCGACTTCCCGGCCATCGCCTCGGGCCCGACGTTCGCGGTCGTCCCCTCCAGCCTCGGCGCCGGGGCCGATCCGGTCCAGCCCGGCGACGGCTTCGTCGGGAGCGGCGCCTACCGGCTGACCGATCAGACCGCGACCGAGCTGACCCTGACGGCCAACGACCACTACTGGGCGGGCAAGCCCGCGATCGGGACCGTCCACCTCATCACCAGTCTCGGCGGTCGCAGCCCGGTCCAGGTCTTCGAGGACGGCGACATCGACTACGCTCCGATCGGGGACTACGACGCCAACTGGATCCGCTACGACAAGACGCTCGGGCCGGCACTGCGCACGGTCCCTTCGGCCGGTCTCACCTACTTCGGGTTCGACGCGAGCAAGCCGCCATTCGACGACGTGCGGGTCCGCCAGGCATTCGCCTGGGCCGTCGACTGGAAGCGGATCGTCGCGCTGGCGGACGGCACGAGCTCGACCCCGGCGACGAGCATGGTCCCGCCCGGGATCCCCGGACGGAGCGACAAGGACTTCAGCCCGAAGCACGACCCCGAGGCCGCCCGGGCCGCCCTCGCGGCGGCGGGATTCCCCGGCGGCGCCGGGTTCCCGGAGGTCACCCTGGTCAACGGTTCGGGCTACGACCAGGCGGTCATCGCCGATCTCGAGCGCGAGCTCGGCATCCACCTCAAGTCCGAGACCTGGGACGACTACTTCCAGCGCCTCGGGACCGATCCGCCGGCGTTCTGGTCCCTCGGCTGGGTCGCCGACTACCCAGGCCCGAACGACTTCCTGGGTCTCCTGCTCAGCAAGGGCAGCACCAACGACTACGGTCGGTGGGACTCGCCCGAGTTCGATCAGGCGATCGCCGACGCAGCCGCCGCGACCGACCCGGTCGCGGTCCGAGCGGCGTACGACCGGGCGGAGTCGATCGTCCAGCGCGACGTCCCCGTCGTCCCGCTCGCCTACGGCGACGGTTACGCCCTGGCGCGCGACGGCCTGCTCGGTGCGACCGAGAGCGGGCTCGGGATCATGCGCCTTGCCGGCCTCGACTGGGCGAACAAGTGATGCCTGGACGACGGCTCGGTCGAGTGGGCTGGCTCGTGGGCGTCGCGTTCGCGTCGGCTTCGGTCTGGCTGGCGCCCGGCGTGCCCGGCCCGGTGTCGGCGGCGGATCCTGCGTTCGGGACGCCGACCGCATCGGCCGAGTACGGCAAAGGCGTCACCTTCGAGCAGCCGTTCACCCCGACCAGCGAGGTCGAGCGCGTCGAGGTCCTGGTGACCACGCCTGGGACCGTCGGGCCCTTCGTGAGCTCGGTGAAGGCGCCCTCGTGCTGCCAGCCGACGACGCTCACCTTCGACCTCCTCGACGCCGACGAGCACCTCGTCCCGAACACGCGGTTCACGGCGCAGTGGCGGGTGACCGACGCCGACGGCAGCGTCCGCCTCAGCGAGCCGACTTCGGTCCTCTACAAGGACACCCGGTTCGACTGGAAGACCGTGACCGGTCCGGTCGTTCGCGTCCACTGGTATGACGGCCCGACGGACTTCGGCAAGCGCGCCCTCGACATCGGCGAGAAGGGCGTCGACGACGCCGCCAAGCTGCTGGGGGTCACCGAGACCGAGCCGGTCGACTTCTACATCTACGCCGACCAGGCGGCGTTCTACGATGCCCTCGGGCCGGGGACCCGCGAGAACGTCGGGGGCGAGGCGCACGCGGACATCCGGACGATGTTCGCCCTGATCAAGCCCGATGAGATCGACGCGACGTGGGTCTCGACGGTCGTCCCGCACGAGCTGACCCACCTCGTCTTCAACACCGCGGTCAAGAACCCGTATCACTTCCCGCCGCGGTGGTTGAACGAGGGCCTCGCCGTCTACCTGTCCGAGGGATACGGCGACTCGTGGCGGTCCGCGGTCGACGATGCGATCCGGGGCGACGGGATCATCCCGCTCGATGGGCTGACCGGGCAGTTCCCCACCACCCGCGACCAGTTCTTCCTGGCGTACGGCGAGAGTGTCTCCGCCGTCGACTACCTCGTCCGGACGTTCGGACGTGATGCGTTGGTCAAGCTGGTCCGGTCGTATGCCGATGGGGTGACCGATGACGAGGCGTTCACGGCGGGGATCGGTCGGGACGTGGCGACGTTCCAGAAGGGCTGGCTGGAGGACCTCGGAACGACTCTGCCCGCGGCGGTCGGGCCCCGTCCCGGGCCGGTGGGGCCGCTGCCGTCGGGCTGGAGCGGTGCACCGGACCAGCCGACCGCACCCGCCGCGGGCCCGACCGCGCCCGGGACACCGCCGGCCACGCCGACGCCGCCGTCGAGCGGAGACGATGTCGGCCCGGCGGTGCTCATCGTCCTGGCGATCATCCTCGTCGTCGTCGGCTTTGAGTTCGTGCGGCGTCGTCGCTCAGACGCCGCTCCCGGGAGCGGGGACCAGCCGTGAGCGTCGCGACCCGGTTCCGATCCATCGCGGGCTGGCAGATCACCCTCGGGGTCGCGCTCCTGTCGCTGGGGTTCCTGATCGCCGCCCAGCTCAGGAGTGAGACGCCCCGGGTCAGCTACGCCACGAACGAACGGGTGCCGTTGGTCGAGACGGCCCAGGGTCTCCAGACCCAGCAGGACGCCCTCAAGCAGCACCTGCTCGACCTGCGGGCGTCGATCCAGGGCGCGGAGTCGCAGGGCCAGGGCAGCGCCGCGGCCGTCCAGCAGCTCGACGACCAGCTGCGGCAGGCACGGATCGAGGCGGGCCTGACGGCGCTCCAGGGGCCGGGCCTCGTTCTCCAGCTCCGCGACTCGACGAACGTCGTGCCGCCGGGCGGCAACCCGACCGATTACCTCGTCTCCGCCCGGGACATCCGGACCGTCGTCGAGGAGCTCTGGCTGTCCGGCGCGGAGGCGGTCTCCGTCAACGGCGAGCGGGTGGCGTCGGCGACCGCGATCATCGACATCGGCGGGTCGGTGCTGCTCAACGCCGCGTACCTATCGCCGCCATACCAGATCTCAGCGATCGGGCCGTCCGACCTGTTCGATCAGGTCAACGGTTCGGCCGGCTTCCGGGACTTCATCCGGATGCGGGTCGAGGCGTTCGGCCTCCAGGTCGGCTTCGCCGAGCCCAAGGACGTGCTCATCCCGGCCTACGCCGGGACCATCAACCTGCGCTACTCGCGGCCGGTCGTCCCGCCGTCGAGCCCGGGTCCCTGACGCCATGCGCAAGCGCAACAGCCAGCTCACGATCGCCGCGGTCACGATGCTGCTCGGGCTGCTGGTCGTCGTCCAGCTCCGCTCGCAGTCGATCGGGACCGGGCTCGAGGCGCTGTCCGCCCAGAACCTGACGGTCCTCGTCGCGAACCTCAATACCCGGAACGATCAGCTTCGGACCGAGATCGCGACGACCGAACGCGAGCTGGCGGACCTCCAGGGCGCGCGGTCGCGCGGCGAGTCGTCCGTCGACCAGCTCCGCCTCGACCTCGCGCGCGTCCGCGCCTGGACGGGCCTCGACGCCGTGACCGGCACGGGAGTCCGGGTGACCGTCGACGGGATGATCGCCGGGACCGGCGTCCAGGACCTGCTCAACGAGCTGCACAACGCCGGGGCAGAGGCGCTGGCCGTGGCCGACGTCCGGGTCGTGCCCGGGACGGTCGTGGCGGGGCCGCCGGGAGCACTGTCGGTCGAGAACACCGCCCTGTCCAACGGGTTCGAGATCACCGCGCTCGGCAACCCGGCGACGCTGACCGGCTCGCTGACCCGCGCCGGCGGCATCGTCGCCCAGCTCGCGGCGACCTACCCCCAGGTCCAGATCACCGTCCTGCCGGTCGACGTCGTCGAGATCCCGGGGACGACCCGGGACCTCCTGCCGGCGCACGGCACGCCCCGGCTCTGATACCCTCCCGGCCGATGCGAACCGCAGATGACTGAGCACCGGCCGATCCCGTTCCTGCTGGGCGACGTGGTCCGGCTGCGCCGACCGCACCCGTGCGGCGGGTCGACCTGGCTCGTCGACCGTCTCGGCGCCGACCTGGGACTTCGCTGCACGACCTGTGGACGCCATGTCCTCATCGCCAGGTCCGGTGTCGAGCGTCGACTCGTCGGATTCGAGGGACGCGGCGACGTCGCGCGGAGCGAGGCCGTCACTCCCCATCCACGGGACGCGGCGACGTGACCGAGCGCGACGCCGAGCTCCTGCACCCGCCCGAGCGCTCGACCATCCCGCCGCCACCGTTGTCGGCGATCGAGACGCCACCGGCCTCGGACGGGCACGGGCTGATGGCGCCCGACGACGACGGGACGACGGCCCGGGCCGACCCCCGCTACGACGCGGCCGAGGACGAGCCGGCCGACGGCGGCAGCTCCAATGCGCTGGCGGTCCTCCGGAATCGCAACTTCCTGCTCCTCTGGCTGTCGCAGGCATCGACCCAGATCGGCGGCAACATGGTCGTCTACGGCCTGACCGTCCTCATCTACTCCGCCACGAAGTCGAACTCCGCGGTCAGCCTGCTGCTGCTCACCTTCCTGGCGCCGGCGGTCTTCTTCTCGGCGATCGCCGGCGTCTATGTCGACCGGCTCGATCGTCGGGTGATCCTGATCGTCACCAACCTCCTCCGGGCGGTCTTCTTCGCCCTCGTCTACGTCGCATCCGGGAACGTCCTGGCGATCTTCATCCTGAACATCGCGATCTCGACGGTCACGACGTTCTTCGCCCCGGCCGAGGCCGCGATGATCCCGGTCCTCGTCGAGCGGCGACAGCTGCTGGCCGCGAACGGCCTGTTCACGTTCACCCAGAACGCCGCGTTCGCACTCGGCTTCGCGCTCCTCGGGCCGCTCGTCGTCAACCTGGCCGGACCCGAGGCGCTGATCCTGACTGTTGCCGGCCTGTACCTCGTGGCGTCGGTCTTCACGATCATCCTGCCATCGGTGCCCGGAACCAAGTCGGGGCTTGCCGCCAGGGACACCGAGCGGGCCGTCGCCACCATCGTGGCCGAGCTGCGCGAGGGATTCAGCTACATCCGGACGCACCGGAACATCAGTTGGTCGCTCATCTACCTCGGGGTCACGGCGTCGCTCATCGGGGTTCTCGGCGTCCTAGGGCCGGCCTTCGCCACGGATGCGCTGGGGCTCGCCCCGAAGGACTTCGTGGTCGTCGTCCTCCCGCTCGGGATGGGGATCGTGACGGGCATCCTGCTGCTCAACAGCTACGGCAAGTACTTCCCGCGACGCCGGGTGATGGAGGGCGGTCTGGTCGGACTGGGCGTGCTGCTGACCGCCCTGTCGGCAGCGGGTCCGATCACCCGCTTCCTCCAGCGAGCCGAGTCGATCAGCCCGGTCGACGTCTCGGGCATGGTGTCGTTGCTGGCCGTCGTCGTCGGCATCGGGTTCCTGGCCGGCATCGCCTACGCCCTCGTCGCGATCCCGGCCCAGGTCGGCCTGCAGGAGGAGCTCCCCGAGGAGGTCCGGGGCCGGGTGTTCGGCGTCCTGAACATGCTGGTGTCGGTCGCCAGCTTCGTACCGATCATCATCGTCGGCCCGCTGTCCGACAACTTCGGGACGACGGTCGTGCTGGTGGTCGTCGGTCTGGCGGTGACGCTGACGGGAGTCGTGTCGGTCATCGCCCACCGCCCCCACCCAGCGGCGTCCGCCGACGCCGGTGCCTGATCGGACGCCGACCGCCTGGCGGTTGGTGTCCGTCGGGGTCCTCGCCGGAGGGCTCGCCTGCGGGACCGCCGCCGGGTCCGTCGGCGGGGCTCGCCGGCTCGTGGTCCTGGCCGCGACGGTCGCCGGTGGCTACGTCCTGCCACTGGCGCTCGCGGGTCGTCGGCCACCGATCGCCCCCGGAGCGGCGCCGCTCGATCCGGCCGCAGCGAGCTGCACGTTCACGGTCCTCGTCGCAGCCCGCGATGAGGCCGGCGTCGTCGGCGCCCTCGTCCGCGACGTCGCCGCCCAGGATCATCGAGCAGCCGGCGGTCTGCCGCTGTTCGACCTCGTCGTCATCGACGACCGGTCCGACGACGGGACCGGAGCCGCGGTGCTGGAGGCGGCGCGCGAGGCTGGGATCGGGGCGATCACGACCGTCGTTCGGCGTGACGGACCGGATCTGCCGGATGGCAAGGGAGCGGCGTTGACCGCCGTCCAGCCCGAGGCCTGCCGTGGTGACGTGATCGTCGTGCTCGATGCGGATGCACGCATCGGCCCGACGTTCCTCCGCCGCCTGGCGGCGTACGTCGACGCCGGCGCCGGGGCGATCACCGCCCGCCGCCGGGTGATCGACGCGGACGCCGGCTGGCTGGCCGGCGCCCAGGCGGACGAGCAGACCCTCGACGGCGTCATCCAGCGCGGCCGCTGGGCGCTCGGCGGCTGCTCGGAGTTCCGTGGCAACGGGATCGTCGTCCGACGCGACCTGCTCGCCGCGGTCGGAGGATGGCGGGCGGAGGCGCTGACCGAGGACCTCGACCTGTCGAGCCGGCTCGCCGCCCGAGCCGGCGTCAGGGTGGCCTGGGCGATCGACGCCGAGGTCTGGGAGGAGCCGGTCCGGAGCGTCGCCGCGCTGTGGCAGCAGCGGCTGCGCTGGGCGGAGGGCGGCCTGCGCCGGGTCCTCGAGCACGGCCCGGCGGTCCTGCGCAGCCGGCATCTCGGCTGGTACGCCCGCGCCGACTTCGCGACGTACGCCGGTCAGCTCGCGGTCGCACCCCTCATCCTCGGCGCGGTCGGTGGTGGGCTCCTCCGACGTCGACCTGCACCGGCGATCGTCCTCGTCGGCACGTACCTGGCCGTCGGCAGCGTCCTGGCCTGGGACGGCCTGCGCTGGGAGACCGGCACCGACGGCGAACCCGTCCCGCCGGGACCGCGCGCCCGGCGGGCGCTTCGCGTCGGCCTGTTCGACGCGATCTGGCTGGGCGCCATCCCGGGCGCGATGTGGCGCCTGGCGACCCGGCGGGGAAGCGTGGGCTACGAGAAGATGCCGCATGTCGGAGGTGGCGAGGGGGAGTGGGTGCGCTGAGCCGTGTCGCCGTCGTGTTCACCGGGGGGACGATCAGCATGGTCGTCGATCCGGTGGCCGGCGGCGCCGTGCCCGCGCTCGATGGCGCGGCGATCCTGGCCCGGACGCCCGGTCTCGACGCCATCGCGGAGGTGGTCCCGGTCGACCGCGGGCTGAAGCCCGCGAGCCACTGGACGTTCGCGGACCTGTCGGCGATCGCCCGCGAGGTGAGCGAACTCCTCACCGACGACCGCACGGATGGACTGGTCGTCGTCCAGGGCACCGACACGATCGAGGAGACATCGTTCGCCCTCGACCTGCTGATCGACTCGACCAAGCCGGTCGTCGTGACCGGCGCCATGCGGAACGCCACCGCCCCCGACTACGACGGCCCGGCCAACCTCCGCGACGCCGTCAGGGCTGCCGCGTCGACCGATCTCGCCGGGATGGGCGTGGTGGTCGTGCTCGCCGGCACGATCGAACCGGCCGACGACGTCACGAAGACGCATGCGACCGCGATCGACACCTTCCGCAGCCTCAATCTCGGCCGGCTCGGGCGGATCGTCGACGGAGCGGTCGTCGTCGAGCGTGCCCGGGGTGCCCGTCGCGAACCCGTCGAGGCACGGCGCCTGGCGGAGCCGATCCCGATCGTGACCGCGACGGTCGGCATGGACGCGGCGATCCTCGACGCGGTGATCGGCCTCCAGCCGGCCGGCATCGTGGTCGCCGCGACCGGCTCGGGGAACACCTCCCCGGAGCTCCTGGCGGCGGGTGAGCGGGCGATCGCCGCCGGGATCCCGGTGGTCCTCGCGAGTCGGGCCCCGGCCGGTCCGGCAGGGACCGGGTACGCCTTTCCCGGGGGCGGCGCGACGTGGGTCCGGGCGGGTGCGATGCTCGCCGGGACGCTCAGCGCACCGAAGGCTCGGATCGCCCTCGCCGTCGGCCTCGGGGCAGGGTTGCGGGGAGACCGACTCGCGCGGTTCATCGCCGGACCGCCGGCCCCCGCCGACCCGGGATGAGGGTCCCGGCCGACCTGATCGTCGAGGGCCGGATCGCGACGCTGGGCGGCGACGTCGGGTTCGGCTGGGCCGAGGCCGTCGCGATCGCGGCCGGGCGGGTCGTGGCGGCCGGCCCGCGGGCCACGGTCGATGCGTCCGGCGGCCCCCGGACACGACGGCTCGTCCTCGGTCCGGACGAGGTGGCCATTCCCGGCCTGACGGACGCCCACCTGCACCTGGCCGATGCGTCGGTCTCAGCCTCCCGCATCGACCTGTCGGACGACCCCACCCTCGGGGTCGGTCTGGTACGGATCCGGTCGGCGCACCTCGCGCTCGCCGACCCGGGGGCGTGGCTCCTCGGCCACGGCTGGGAGTCGGATCGGTGGGGCGGCTGGCCGACGGCCGATGACCTCGAGACGGTCGCGCCCGGTCGGGCGATCGCCCTGTGGGCGCACGACCATCATTCGCTGTGGACCAGCCGGACCGCGCTCGAGCGGGCCGGGGTCGACGACGGGACGCCGGACCCGGACGGCGGCCAGATCCGGCGCCGAGCCGATGGCACGCCCACCGGCGTCCTCCACGAAGCGGCGGCGAGCCTGGTCGCCCGCCGGATCCCTCCGCCCACGGCGGACGACCTCGTCGCGTCGATCCCGGCGGTCGCGCGCGAGCTCGTGGCGCTCGGGGTGGTGGCGGTCCACGATCCCGGAGACCTCGCCACGGATGCGACGCTGAGCGGCGCCTTCGCCGCCTACGCCCGGCTGGATGACGCCGGTTCGCTCCCGATCCGGGTCCATGCGAGCCTGCGCCAGGACGCGCTCGGCACCGCCACCGATCGGGGGCTTCGCAGCGGGATGAGGCTTGGTTCCGCCACGGACGGCCGAGTCCGCGTCGGCTGGTTGAAGCTGTTCGCCGACGGGTCGCTCGGGTCGCGGACCGCTGCCCTGCTCGAACCGTTCACCGTCGAACCGGACCGTCCGCTCGGACCCGGTCGCGAGCGAGGCATCTTCATCACGCTCCCTTCGGTCCTGGCCGAGCTGACGGCGCGTGCGGCCGGCGCCGGGATCGCGACGCAGATCCATGCGATCGGGGACGCGGCCCTGAGGGCGGCGCTCGATGCCCTCGGACCGCACGCCGGACGTCTCCCGCTCCGCCCGCGCGTCGAGCACGTCCAGCTCGTCGACCCGGCGGACATGCCGCGGTTCGCGCGGCAGGGGATCGCGGCGTCGATCCAGCCGATCCACCTCCGGAGCGACGCCGCCCAAGCTCGCCGCCTGTGGGGTCCGCGCGCGGAGCCGTCGAGCTACCGCTGGCGGTCGCTGGCCGAGTCGGGTGCGCTCATCCCGTTCGGGACCGACGCACCCGTCGAACCGCTCGATCCGTGGCCCGGGATCGCGATCGCCGTGACCCGTGCGGACTCCTCCTGGCCGCCGGGCAGCACGCCGTTCGGTCCCCACGAGTCGCTGACCCTCGCCCGGGCCATCCGGGCGGCCTGTCTCGACGCCGCGCTGGTCGCCGGTGAACCCGACCGCGGCCGGCTCGTGGCGGGGCATCGGGCGGACCTGGTCGTCCTGCCGGCCGCCGCGCTGGAGGAGCCGGTCGTCGTCGGTGGGCCGCTCACGACGGCTCGTCCGCGCCTGGTCCTCGTGGACGGTCGGACGATCTTCGAAGCCTGACCCACGCTCAGCCCGTGGTGGGCGCCCGCTGGCGCCGAGCCTCGTACAGCAGGACGGCGGCCGCCGTCGAGACGTTCAGGCTATCGGCCGACCCGTCCATCGGCAGCCGGACCGCGCGGACGCCCGGACCGGACCACGCGGCGGTCAGGCCGCCGGCCTCGCTGCCGAGGACGATCGCGATCGGGCCGGTGAGGTCGGTCTGGGTGTACAGCTCGGACCCGTCGATGCGGGCGACGACGATCCGGATCCGGCGCGACCGCAGCCAGGCGAGGGTCGCGGCCGTCGTCGCCGCCGCGACCGGGACGCTGAAGATCGTGCCGAGGCTGGCGCGGATCGCGTTCGGGTTGAACAGATCCGTCGTGGGATCCGCCGCGATGAGGCCGTCCGCGCCGGCACCGTCGGCGCTGCGCAGGATCGCCCCGAGGTTCCCGGGCTTCTCCACGGCCTCGACGACGACCAGGAGGGGAGCCTCGGGCGGATCGAGCGCCGAGAGCTCGAGCGTGGGTCGGAGCGCGATCCCGACCACGCCCTCCGCCCGATCGCCGAAGGCGAGCTTCGCGAACGCGGCCTCGGTGACCGGCACGTGACGCGGATCCGTCGGCGCGACCCGTTCGAGCAGGTCGTGGCAGGCGGGCGATCGGCAGAGCGGGGCGCAAACGAACAACGTCTCGAGCGTGACCCCGGCGTCGAGCGCCCGGAGCAGCTCGCGTGCTCCGTCGATGACGATCCTCCCGGTGCGGTCCCGTTCCCGACGCTCGCGCAGCGCGGCCGCGGCCCTCACCCGCGGGTTGGCCGGGCTGGCGATCGGGCCGCGCGGTCCGGTCATCGGCGCCATCGGGCGACCGCCCCCAGCCCGAGGACGCGCCCGCTGTCGGCCGAGAGGCCGAGCTCATCGACCTCGATCGACCCTCCGCGATCCGGGCCGAGCGCGTCGGCCAACGCCTGACCGAGGCGTTCGGCACCGAACCCCGGGGTGTGGGCCGACAGGACGACGAATGCCGGTCCGCCGCCGAGCAGGCCGGCACAGCCGGTCAGGAGCTCGGGCAGGTCGTCGGCCAGGCGCCAGGCGCTGCCGTCGGGGCCGTGCCCGAAGCTCGGCGGATCCAGGACGATCCCGTCGTACCGCCGATCGCGACGGGCTTCGCGTCGGACGAAGGCCGCGGCGTCGTCGGCCAGCCAGCGGATCGGTGCGGCCGCGATCCCGTTGAGCTCGGCATTGCGGCGCGCCCACGAGAGCGACGGCCGCCCGGCGTCGACATGGACGACCCGTGCTCCGGCTGCGGCGGCCGCGAGCGTCGCGCCGCCGGTGTGGGCGAACAGGTTGAGGACCTCGACCGGATGTCCGTGCGGTGAACCTGCGACTCCCGACGAAGCCCCGGGTGGCTCGGACGAACCCGGATCGCCGGCCGCCTCGCCGCCGGCGTCCCGGACGCGGTCGGCCAGCCACGTCCAGATCGGGGCCTGCTCCGGGAAGCAGCCGACGCCGCCGGACGGCGTCAGGCGGAGCTCGAAGCTCAGCCCGCCGACCACCGCGGTCCACGGCGACTCCACCGAGGGGTCGACCGTGATCCATCGACCCGCGCCGGTGTCCCCGTCCCGTTCGAACCGCGCGTCGGCGGTGCTCCAAGAGGCGGGATCGCGGACGGGGAACCCGCCCTCGGCCACGGCCGGCCGGTCGACGATCCGATCGCCGAATCGTTCCAACCGGCGCATCTCACCGATGTCGAGCAAGCGGTAGGCGGCCGCGTCGTCCATCCCGACATGGTGACGGAAGCCCGACCGTGACGCGCCGGCGGGAACCGCCCGATCGTTTGTGACGTACCGCTGTCATCCGCCGGCGCTCCAGGACCGGCGACGCAGCGGAGAACACACGAATGATCACGATCGACCGCCCAGGTGGGTTCTTCCGAGGGCTGGCCCTCGCGTCGGCCACCCTCGTCTTCGTCGCCGCCTGCTCGAGCAGCGGGGCGACTCCGACCCCGGTCGCCACCACGGCTCCGACCGTTGCCCCGACCGCGGCTCCCGCGTCGGCCGCCCCGGCATCGGCGGCCCCACCTTCCGCAGCGCCGGCATCGGCTGCCGCTGGCGGATCGAACGAGGTCGACATGGCCACCGTCACCGCCGGAGCGTCCCTCGTCGGCGACGGTGGCAAGACCCTCTACATCTTCAAGAAGGACACCACGCCGGGGACCAGCGCCTGCACCGGCACCTGCGCGACGAATTGGCCGCCGTTCACGACGACCTCCGCCGCCACCCTCAAGGCGGGCGCCGGCGTCACCGGGAAGCTCGGGACGATCAAGCGCGACGACGGCTCCGACCAGGTCACCTACAACGGAGCGCCGCTCTACTACTACGCTGCCGACACGAAGGCCGGCGACAGCACCGGCCAGGGCGTCGGGGGGATCTGGTTCATCGCGGCTCCGTAACGAGTCGTCCCACGGGTCGGGAGCGTCGTCGACGGGGGGACGGCGCTCGCGATCCCAACAATGTGGCGCGCTCGGGCGGGATCACGATGCCCGGCAACGGTATCGTGATGCCCCGGCATCGACCCACGGCCTGAGGAGACGAGCGCCATGATCAGCGGTGTCCACGCCATCGTCTTCAGCGAGGCGGCAGATCAGGTGCGTGCCTTCTTCCGGGACACCCTGGGCCTCGAACATGTGGACGCGGGTGGCGGTTGGCTTGTCTTTGCCCTACCGCCAGCCGAACTCGCGGTTCACCCGGGCGAGGCGTCGAGACATGAGCTCTATCTGATGAGCGACGACCTCGAATCGACGATCGCGGAGTTGGTCGCCAAGGGGGTGCGGCCGGTCGGACCTGTCCGCGAGCAGGTGTGGGGCCGCGTGACGACCCTGGGACTCCCCGATGGCTCAGAGATCGGCCTCTATCAGCCGACCCACCCGCGGCCCGGCGCGCCGACGCCCTGAGCATCAGGTACGGCGCGACGCTGCGGTATCATTCCCGGGCGGCGCGACGGAACCGCGCCGCATGGGCGGCTAGCTCAGTTGGTTAGAGCACTTGCTTGACATGCAAGAGGTCACTGGTTCGAGCCCAGTGTCGCCCACCAGATCGAACGCTTGGAGCGGGACACGCACCCGGGACCGACGGGTCACCAGAGAGCCGCGGCAGCGCTGAGAGTCGCGACGTCCGAGCCCGGGAGGCACCACCCGCGAGCGACCGGAGAACCGGCCCGGGATCCGCCCGTTAGCGCGGTACGAGCGTGCGACCGCACGGACCGTCCGGGTCCGTCGTCGCGAAGGCGGGTGGGACCGCGGGAGCTGAGCCTCTCGTCCTGTCGAAGGCGAGAGGCTTCATGATTCTCGGAGGGACGACGATGACGGACGAGGCACACGACGAGGAGGAGCTCCTCGAAGCGCCGGAACGCGGCTCGGCCGACGAGCTCCTCGACGCAGGAGCGATCGACGCGCTCGGGCCGATGCGTCACTCCGCTGCCCACGTGATGGCCGAGGCGGTCATGGACCTGTTCCCGGGCGCGAAGCTCGGGATCGGTCCGGCGATCGCTGACGGCTTCTACTACGACTTCGAGCTGCCCCGCCCGCTGACACCCGACGACCTGGTCTCGATCGAGGCACGGATGGCGTCGAGCATCGCCGCCGATCATCCGATCATCCGACACGAGCTCCCGCCCGCTGAGGGTCGGGCGTTCTTCGCCGAGCGCGACCAGCCGTTCAAGGTCGAGATCCTCGATGACCTGGCGGCCAAGGCGGAGGCGAGCGGCGAGCCGATGCCGCCGACGTCCACCTTCGGGCACGGTCCGTTCGTCGACCTGTGCAAGGGACCGCATGTCGCCAGTACCGGCATGATCGGCCCGTACAAGCTGCTGAGCGTGGCCGGCGCCTATTGGCGCGGCGACGAGAAGCGCCCGATGCTCCAGCGCATCTATGGCACCGTGTGGGGCACGCAGGACCAGCTCGACCAGTACCTGTGGCGACGGGCCGAGGCGAAGAAGCGCGACCATCGCCGGCTCGGTGTCCAGCTCGACCTGTACAGCTTCCACGACGTCTCGCCGGGCTCCGCCTTCTGGCACCCGAAGGGTCAGCGGATCTGGCGCACGCTCGAGAGCGCGATGCGCGAGCTGCAGGACCGGCACGGCTACCAGGAGATCTCCACCCCGATCCTGGTCAACCACCGGTTGTGGGAGCAGTCCGGCCACTGGGACCACTACCGCGACAACATGTTCATCCTCGACATCGAGGGCCAGGCCTACTCGCTCAAGCCGATGAACTGTCCCGAGAGCACGTTCATCTATCGAGCCCGGACCCGGTCGTACCGGGACCTGCCACTGCGGCTGTCGGAGTACGGCCGGCTGCATCGCAACGAGCGGAGCGGCGTCCTCCATGGCCTCACCCGCGTCCGACACTTCATCCAGGACGACGCCCACATCTACGTGCGCCCGGACCAGCTCGCCGACGAGATCGGCGCGCTCCTGTCGATGGTCAAGGAGTCGTACGGCTGGTTCGGTCTCGAGCCTCGCTATGCGTTCGCCACGAAGCCGGACGGAGCCATCGGAGACGCAGCCCTGTGGGAGCGCGCCGAGACGCTGATCCGATCGGCCCTGGACGACTCCGGGGTGAGCTACACGGTCAAGCCCAAGGACGGCACCTTCTACGCGCCGAAGATCGACATCTACATCGACGACGCGCTCGGCCGGGAGTGGCAGATGGCCACCATCCAGGCGGACCTGACGATGCTCCCGGAGCGGTTCGACCTGACCTACATCGATGAGCACGGCCAACCCCAGCGGCCGATCGCGATCCACCGAGCCATCTACGGCTCGCTCGAGCGCTTCATCGGGATCCTGATCGAGCACTTCGCGGGTGCGCTGCCGCTCTGGGTCGCGCCGGTCCAGGCCGTCGTGATCCCGATCGCGGACCGGCACATCCCGGCCGCCAGCGAGCTGGCTGGGATCCTGGGTGGGCGCGGCCTCCGCGTCGAGGTCGACGAGTCCGACAACCGGATGCAGAACAAGATCCGGCTGGCGCAGGAGCAGAAGGTCCCGTACATGCTCGTCCTGGGCGACCGCGAGGTCGAGGCTCGGACGGCCGCGCCCCGGGCGCGCGGCGCTGCCCGCGGAGAGCAGCAGGAGGCGATCGGCTGGGAGATCCTCGCGGAACGCCTCGCCGCGGAGGCCGCCAGCCGGCAGCTCTGACCCGCGGTTGGCCGCGGCAGAACCCCTGTGCTATCCTCGCCGCTTGCGACCTCGGCCCTGCCGAGCCGCGCCCGCGCGACTGTCCGCGCATCGACCGAGCACGCACGAAGGGGTTCGACCATCAGCCGAGACCTGCGAGTCAATCAGATGATCCGGATCCCACAGGTTCGGGTCGTGGATGAAGAGGGAGCCCAGCTGGGCGTCATGCCGACGCCACAGGCCCTTGAGATGGCGCAGGAACGGGGGTTGGACCTCGTCGAAGTCGCGCCGATGGCATCGCCGCCGGTGGTCAAGTTCCTCGACTTCGGGCAGTACAAGTACGAGCTCACCAAGCGTGACAAGGAGGCCAAGCGGAAGCAACGCTCGGTGACCTTCAAGGAGGTCCGGCTCAAGCCGAAGATCGGCGTGGGCGACTTCGACACGAAGGTCCGGCGAGCGATCCAGTTCCTCGAGGAGGGGGATCGGATCAAGGTCGCCGTCCAGTTCCGCGGTCGTGAGCTGACCCACCCGGAGATCGGGCGGGCCCTCCTGGCGCGGTTCTCCGACCAGATCAAGGACCACGGCGCCGTCGAACGGGCACCGCTCCTCGAGGGCAAGTCGATGCACATCACGGTGGCGTCGACCCACAAGCCGAAGGTCGTCGAGCACGTTTCGAAGCACCCGACCGAGATCGATGCCGACGCTCCGGCTCCGGCTCCGGCTGCCAGCCCGGCTCCGGCCGCGGCCCCAGCCGAGGCCCCGGCCGCCGCCCCAGCTCCGGCTCCGGTCGCCGAGCCCGAGGTTCCCGGACCCGCGGCTGCTGCCACCGAGACCGAGGTCGAGGCTCCCGCACCGATCGAGACCCCGGAGCCGAAGCCGACGACACTCCCGGCGCGGGCCGAACCGAAGACACCACGAGCCAAGGCGGAACCGAAGACCAGGACGACGGACGGCCCGGCCGCGGTGGCCGCGGCCGGGACCACGCCGGCGCCGAGGCCGGCTCGAACCAGGAAGACGACCGAACCCGGGGCAGCCACCCCGGCCACAGCTGGAGAGTGAGGCGACCGTGCCGAAGATGAAGACACACAAGGCGGCTGCCAAGCGGATCGGCGTGACCGGGAGCGGCAAGGCGTTCCGGGTCAACAGCTGGCGCGGCCACCACCTCGAGATCAAGTCGTCGCGGCGGACCCGACGCTACGCCGGCAAGACGGTCATCGGGACCGAGCATGCGAAACAGGTCCGACGCCTGCTCCCGTATCTCGGCAAGTAGGAGCAGACCGACCTCATGGCACGAGTCAAACGGGGCGTCACGGCCCACAAGCGCCACAAGCGCCTCCTCAACGCATCCGAGGGCCGGAAGGGCACCAAGTCGCGCCTGATCAAGCCGGCGCGCGAGGCGACCCTTCACGCGCTCGCCTACGCGACCCGCGACCGGAAGCAGCGCAAGCGTCAGATGCGCGAGCTGTGGATCGTCCGGATCAACGCGGCCGCACGCCTCAACGGTCTGACCTACGGCGCG
Organism: uncultured Chloroflexia bacterium; assembly: GCA_963744115.1. GTDB lineage: Bacteria > Chloroflexota > Limnocylindria > Limnocylindrales > CSP1-4 > Chersky-267. The sequence continues at coordinate 1,534,785 of CAVUSI010000003.1, forward strand.
CTCATCTCCGGGCTGAAGCGGGCGGACATCGAGATCGACCGCAAGATCCTCGCCGACCTTGCCGTCCGCGATGCCGCGACCTTCGGGAAGATCGCCGAGGCCGCGCGCACCGCCTAGATCCCGCCCGGTGGACCTGGCCGACCTCACCCACGACCTCGAGACGCTGCGCGACGACGCGCTCAAGGCGATCGCGACCGCCCCGGATCGGGCGTCGCTCCAGGCGCTCGAGGTCGACATCCTCGGCAAGAAAGGCCGCCTGACGCTCGTCTCGCGCGGCATCGGAGCCCTCCCGGCGGAGGACCGTCCGAAGGTCGGCGCGATCGCCAACCCCGTCCGCCAGGCGATCGAGACGGCCCTCGCCGAGCGGGACGCCGTGCTCCACGCCGGGGCACTCGAGGACCGCCTGCGCACCGAGGCGGTCGATGTCACGACGCCGGGCCGACCGGTCGCGCGGGGGACCCTCCACCCCAGTCTCGAGGCGATGCGCGAGATCGCGGACATCTTCGCCAGGTTCGGGTTCACGGTCTACGAGTCGCCCGAGATCGAGGACGACGTCACCAACTTCCAGCTCCTCAACATCCCGCCGGATCACCCGGCCCGCGACCTGTGGGACACGCTCTACGTCGACCTCCCGGGTCACCTCCTGCGGACTCACACGTCGCCGGGCCAGATCCGGGTCATGCGCGCGACCCGACCGCCGATCCGGGCGCTCCTTCCCGGCCGCTGCTTCCGCTACGAGGCCGTCGATGCGTCGCACGGCTTCGAGTTCTTCCAGGTCGAGGGCCTGATGGTCGACGAGGGCACGACGATGGGCGACCTGCGCGGTCTGCTCGACGAGTTCGCCCGGGCGATGTTCGGAGCCGGTCGGAAGACACGGTTCCGGCCGGGCTACTACCCGTTCACCGAGCCGTCGGTGGCATTCGACGTCGAATGCCTGGTGTGCGGCGGCGTCGGCTGCCCGGCCTGCGGGCGGACGGGCTGGATGACCATCCTCGGGGCAGGCATGGTCCATCCGGTGGTCCTTCGGTCCGGCGGCCTCGATCCGGAGCGCTACCAGGGATTCGCGTTCGGGATGGGCCCCGAGCGGATGAAGATGCTCAAGCACGGGATCACCGACCTGCGCCTGTTCATGGACGATGACCTGCGCTTCCTCGGCCAATTCCGGTGAGAGTCCCGCTGTCCTGGCTGCGGGATTACATCGAGGTCGATCTCGAACCCGAGCCTCTCGCCGAGCGGCTGACGATGCTCGGGATGGAGGTCAAGGGGATCGAGCGGCGCGGGACCGAGTGGTCGAATGTCGTGGTCGGCGAGCTGCTCGCCGTCGACAAGCACCCGCGCGCCGACCGCCTGTCGTTGACCCGGGTCACCGTCGGTTCGGGGGAACCGCTCGAGATCGTCTGCGGGGCCACGAACATCGCACCCGGGCAGCGCGTGCCGGTCGCGTTGCCGGGCGCCGTCCTCCCGGGCGGCCGCAGGATCGAGCGGACCGAGAAGATGGGCATCGTCAGCTCCGGGATGCTCTGCTCGGGCGACGAGCTCGAGCTGACGGCCGATGCCGACGGGATCCTCATCCTCCCGGCCGACACCCCGTTGGGGACCCCGCTCGGGGACCTGTTCGGCGACGTCGTGCTCGACATCGACGTCAAGCCCAACCGCGGCGACGGCCTGTCGATCCTCGGCCTCGCACGCGAGATCTCGATCGTCACCGGGGCGCCTGTTCGCCCGCCGGTCATCGAGCTGCTCGAGGACACCGCCGATCCGACAGCGGCCCGCCTGGCGGTGACGGTGCTCGAGCCCGAGCTCTGCTCGCGGTTCGTCGGCCGATGGCTGAGCGACGTCCGGATCGGACCGTCACCGCGGTCCGTCCAGTCGCGTCTGCTGGCCGCCGGGATGCGCCCGGTGAGCAACGTCGTCGACGCGAGCAACTACGTGATGCTCGAGCTGGGCAAGCCGATCCACACGTTCGATGCCGCGGCGGTGGCGCGCGACGACGGTGGACAGGCGCGCATCGTCGTCCGACGGGCGACGGCGGGGGAACGGCTCGAGACGCTCGATCACGTGGCCCGGATGCTCGATCCGGAGACGCTCATCATCGCCGACGCGAACGGCCCGATCGGCATCGCCGGGGTCATGGGCAGCGTCTCGAGCGAGATCTCGGAACGGACGACCGCGGTGATCGTCGAGTCGGCGATCTTCGACCCGATCAGCATCCGTCGGACGGGCCAACGGTACGGGCTCCGGTCGGAAGCCAGCCTGCGCTTCGAGAAGGGCCAGGAGAACCGTCTTGCCCGGATCGGCGCGGATCGGTGCGCCCAGCTGATCCTCGACTGGGCCGGCGGGACCCTCGGCGTCGGACGGGTCGACAGTGCCCCCGAGGAGCCGGTCGAGCAGACGGTCGCCTTCCGCCCTCGACGCGTGTCACGTCTGCTCGGTCTGGACCTCGCGCCCGAGGCCCAGCGGACGGTCCTCGCCCGGGCGGCGATCGAGACCGCCGAAGCCACCGGCCCGACCACCGTCGCCGTGGCCGGCGGAACGGACCCACTCACGGTCTTGGTCGCAGCGGACGAGGTGTTGATCGCACGGATCCCGACCTGGCGCCGGGACCTCGCGATCGAGGGCGACATCGCCGAGGAGATCGCCCGGGTCCACGGATACGAGTCCATCCCGCCGACCATCCCGGATACCGCTCCACCACCCTGGAGTCCGAGTCCGCTCGAGCTTCGCGACGCCGTCCGCGAGATCCTTGTCGGGGCCGGCGTCACCGAGATCGTGACCCATGCGCTGGTGTCGCCACGCCAGCTCGAGGCGTTCGGCTGGAGTTCGCCGGCCGGGCCCGCCGACGGCGAGGTCCCGGAGGGCGGAGCGCCGATCGCGGTCCTCAACCCGCTGGCACCGGACCACTCGGTCATGCGCCAAGGGCTGCTCGGCAGCCTCGCCGAGGTCGTCGCCACGAATGCCAGGAACGGTCGTGCCGACCTCGCCCTCTTCGAGATCGGCAAGGGGTACGGTCGCGATCACGCGACGGCATCCGAGTGGTGGCGCCTGGCGATCGGCCTGTCCGGGGATCGTGAACCGGCCGCCTGGAACCGACCGAGCCGTCAGGCGGACCTGGACGACGTCAAGGGCCTGGTCGAGCTGCTGGCGGCCCGGACCGGGCTCGGCCGCCCGTCCTGGACGCCCCTCGGTGACGAGCCGATCCTCCATCCCGGCCGGGCCGCATCGGTCGAGGCCTTCACCGGTGACGGCAGGCTCGGCCTGAGCGGACGGGTCGGTGAGCTCCACCCGTCCCTGGTCGAACGGTGGGAGCTCCGGGTCGATCGGCTGATCGTCGCCGAGCTTTCGATCGCCGGACTGACCAGCGGGCAGCTGCCGGTGGTCAGGATCGCTCCCATCGTCCGGCAGCCTGCCGTGGAGCGGGATCTCGCCGTGGTCGTCGCCGAGGCGGTCGCAGCGGGCGCCGTGGAAGCCGCCATCCGTGCGGCGGCCGGCCCGCTCCTGGTCGACGTCCGGCTGTTCGACGTGTACCGCGGGGCCCCGCTCGCGGCCGGAGAGAAGAGCCTGGCGGAACGCCTCGTGTTCCAGGCCGCGGACCGGACCCTGACCGATGCCGAGATCGATGCCGAGCTCGGCGCGATCACCGCGGCGCTTGCCGAGCGGGTCGGGTCGCGCCTGCGCACCTGACCATCGTCCTGCTTGTTGCGCCGATAGTCACGCGTTACCCTTGCGCCGCCTCGCAGCCTGGCCGACGGGCCGCGAGTCTCGATCCGTTCTAGGGAGACCTCGTGGACATCGTCCAGACGATCACGAACACGGCGACGTTCGACTGGCTCGTCATCGGCTTCTGCGTCCTGATGTTCGTCGTCGGTTTCGCCCAAGGCGTCATCCGACGGCTCCTGGGGATCGCCTCGATCGCCTTCTCGTTCCTGCTCGCGGCCAACCTGCGCGACACGCTCGGCTCGTTCCTGGCCGACAGCTGGACGCAGTTCCCGCGGGAGTACTCGTACATGATCGCCTTCGGGGTCATGTTCGTCGTGTTCGCGGTGGTCTTCGCCATCGCCATCCAGTCGTTCTACAAGCGGACCCCGATCCTGGCCAAATGGCCGATCGTCGACGAGCTCCTGGGCGGGGTCCTTGGCGTCGTCGAAGCGCTGTTGATCATCGGCTGCGGGATCGCCATCCTCGACTCTTTCTTCCGCCTCCCGATCGGGATCGGCGACCAGCAGGTCGTCCAGCTCAAGGACCTGTACGGCGCGATCAACGCGTCGGGCACCGCGTCGGTCTTCCGCGACACCCTCATCCCGATCTTCGTGGCCGTGACCGGCCCGCTCGTCCCCTCGGACATCCGCGCACTCTTCCCGCGATCCTGAGCCCGAACCCGACGATCGCTCGCGATCTGCTCGCCGGCTCGACGCTGGCCGCGGCGCGGGCCCTCGTCGGGTCGCGCCTCGTCGTCGACGATCGGACGGTCGGTCGGGTCGGCGGACGGATCGTCGAGGTCGAGGCGTACATCGGCGAGGAGGACCGCGCATCGCATGCCAGGTTCGGACGGACGGACCGGAACGCGGTGATGTACGGGGACCCAGGTCACGCCTACCTGTACCTTGTCTACGGCATGCACACCTGTCTCAACGTCGTGACCGAACCGACCGGACATCCGGCAGCGATCCTCATCCGCGCGGTCGAGCTCGATATGGGGATCGACGCCGCCCGGACCCTGCGGGTCCGCCGCGCCGAGACTCGCCGGCGGCAGGTGCCCGACGCTGCGGCGCTGGCTCGCGAGCTCCGACGGATCGAGACGCTCCCAGCGGACCGGCTGGCGGCCGGCCCCGGCCTCGTCGGCGCCGCCTTCGGGCTGGACGCCTCGTCGAACGGCCTCGACCTGTGCGACCCGTCGTCCCGCCTGCGCCTCGAGCCGGCAGGCTCGGGTGCGACGCCCGCCACGCCCGCCGTGGTCGAGGCGACACCGCGGGTGGGCATCGGGTATGCCGGGGAGCCGTGGACGAGCGTGCCGTGGCGCTACGTGGCGAGCGGGAGTCGGGCCCTGTCCGACCCTCCCCGCTGAGTCGCCACGCCCACGATGGATGACAAGTCCGTCCAGCTCCTCGAGTTCCCGTCGATCCGGGAGCGCCTGGCCGGGCTGACGACGTTCCCGCCCGGCCGACGCCTGGCCGAGTCCATCGCGCCATGGGACGATCCCGTCCTCGTCGCCCGCGGACTCGACGAGACCGACCAGACCCGCTCCCTGCTCGAGGAGCGGTCGACCGTCGGCATCGGTGCGGCCCACGACATCGGACCGTGGATCGAACGGGCCGCCCGGGGTGGCCGACTCGATCCCGGCCAGTTCCTCGAGATCGCCGAGACCCTTGACGCCGTCGGTCGGCTTGGGACGGCCCTGGCCGACGAGCGGCGACCGCTGCTCCACGATCTCGGCCGAGAGCTCCATCCGCTGCCTGCACTGCGCGGCACGCTGGCCCGGAGCTTCGACCCCGTCGGCGAGGTGCTCGACAGCGCGTCGCCCCGCCTCGGGGGCCTGCGCGCCGCGGTCCGGGTCGCCTACGACCGCCTGCGACGTCGGCTCGACGCGCTGGTCCAGTCCGAGACCGCCTCTGGGGCGCTCCAGGAGCCGATCATCACCCTGCGCAACGGCCGCTATGTCGTGCCGGTCCGGGCCGACGCCAGGAGCCGGGTCAAGGGCATCGTCCACGACGCGTCCGGGAGCGGCCAGACCCTGTTCGTCGAGCCCCTCGTCGCCGTCGAGCTCGGCAACGCCTGGCGCGAAGCGCAGGCCGCCGAGCGCGAGGAGATCGAACGGATCCTCGATGAGCTGTCGGCGCTCGTCGCCGCGAACGCGGTGATGCTCCGCTCGTCGCTCGGCGCCCTTGCCCGCTTCGATCTGTGGGCGGCCAAGGCGCGTCTCGCCGCCGAGATGGATGGGATCCGGGCGGAGACCGCCGACCGACCGGAGGTCATCCTGCTCGGCGCCCGCCATCCCGGGTTATCGGGCCGGGTCGTCCCGATCGACATCCGGCTCGGCGATGGCTACACCGCGCTCGTCGTCACCGGTCCGAACACCGGCGGCAAGACCGTGACGCTGCGCACCCTCGGGCTGCTCGCCCTGATGCACCAGGCCGGGCTCCACGTCCCGGCTGAGGCTGGCTCGCGACTCCCGGTGTTCGGCGACGTGTTCGCGGATATCGGCGACGAGCAGTCGGTGGCGCAGAGCCTGTCGACCTTCTCCGGACACCTGCGATCGATCATCCGGATCGTCGATTCCGCCGGACCCGGGACCCTGGTCCTGCTCGACGAGCTTGGCGCGGGGACGGATCCGACCGAGGGATCGGCGCTCGCCCAGGCACTTCTCGATCACTTCATCCGGGCGGGTGCGCTGGTCGCCGCGACGACCCATTACGCCGAGCTCAAGGCCTACGCCCACACGACGCCCGCCGCCCGGAACGCGTCGGTGGAGTTCGACCTCGAGTCGCTCACGCCGACGTACCGGCTGACGATCGGACTCCCGGGCGGGAGCCAGGCGTTCGCGATCGCCGAGCGCCTCGGCCTTCCGAGCGCCATCGTCGACGATGCGCGGTCCCGCCTGACCGAGAACCAGCGGACGTTCGAGGCGACCCTCGCCTCGCTGCGGGCGGCCGAGGACGAGACGAGTGATGCGCTGGAACGTGCCCGCGCCGCCGAGGTCCGCGCGCTCGACGCGCTGCGCCAGGCACAGGACGAGCGGCGGTCGGCCCGGCGTGAACGCGACGAGGTCGTCGCCGCTGCCCGCGCCGAGGCCGAGCGGAGCGTGGCGGACCTGCGCGAGGAGATCCGGTCGACACGTCAGGCGCTGGAGCGTGAGACCGTGACGGCCAAGGCACTCGACAGCGCGATCGGCGATGCGGAGGCACTCCTCGCGGCCCTGCCGGAGGTGGTCGCGCGGCCCGTCGAACCGGTCGCTGCCGACGTCCCGCGCGAGTGGCAGCTCGGCGACCGTGCCCGAAGCCGGAGCCAGGGGTGGGAGGGCCGGATCTCCGCCCTCGAACGCCACGGCAAGCGCGTGACGCTGGAAGCCGGGGGCCTGCGGATCACCGTCGATGCCGGGGATCTCGAGCCGTCGTCAGGTGAGGAGCCGGCGATCCCTGTCGAGGAGACGCTGGCCGCCATCTGGCCGAGCGAGCGCTCGGCGATGCGCGCGTCCCGGCGTCATGAGCCGCGCGAACGGCCGTCCGCAGGTTCGTCGGCCGATCCGTCGACCGATCGGGGTCGTCCCAGCGGCGGGGTCACGGCGCCGCGGAGCCGGTCGGTCGCCTCGTCACTCGATCTGCGTGGAGCGCGGGTGGACGAGGCCCTCGAGGTCCTCGATCGCTATCTCGACGACGCGTCGCTGGCCGGGCTCGATCGGGTGACCGTCGTCCATGGCCTGGGCACGGGCGCGTTGCGGGATGCGGTCCGCGCGAGCGCGTCCGCGAATCCGCTCGTCCGCGAGCTCCGGCCCGGGGAGCGGGGCGAGGGCGGAGACGGGGCGACGATCGTCAGCCTGTGACGGTCGGTCGACGGCGTCAGGGTTGGGCCGGGGGGAGGCTCTCGGTCGGGAACGGGCTGCCGCTGGGGAACGGGGGAGGCGTGGGCTGCGGACCGCCGATAGGACACATCTTCGTCGGTGCGAACGGGGCACCCCAGGTCGCGCCGAACGGGAAGTAGCTCCCGAAGCCGAAGTACTCGGTCGGCGTGTGTTTCGGTCCGCCGCGGACACCGACGCCCTTGGCCGCCCGAGCCGCCCAGGCCCGGTCGAACTTCTGCCAGTTCGGCCAACCGGCCTCCACGCCGGATAGGTCCATGAAGCCCTTGGTGACCTTCGGACCGAGGCAGCCGTCCTGCCACAGCTTGCCGGTGGCCTTGTCGATCGCGATCCCGCTCTTGGTGTCGTCGGCCTGCTTCGGTGCGGTCCCCTGGATGAAGTACTCCTTGAACGTCTTGTGGGTGAACGGACCGGGCAGCATCCCGCTGTTGGCGTCGACCGCGACCTGGATGACGTTCTTGGGCTTGCTCTCGAACTGGGCGATCGGCTCGCCCTTGAGGGCATCCTGGAAGAACGCCTGCCACAGGCTGGCCGCCGTCTCGAGGGCCACTGTTCCGCGAGGCGGAGCGCTGTTGTCCGAGTTGCCCATCCAGGCTCCGACGACGAGGGCAGGCTGCTTGGGATCCTTGGGGGCGGCCACGAAGCCCATCGCCGCGAGGTCGATCTCGTCGTTCGTCGTTCCGGTCTTGAGCGCGGCCGGTCGACGCCGTCCACCGCTGTACAACGCGCGCCGCGACCAGAACGGGTTGCTCCGCGGATCGGTGTTCGACTGGAGGATGTCCTGCATGATCCAGGCGCCGCCGGCGCTGATCGCCTGCGTCCCGGTGGGCTTCTTTGTCGTGGTCGGCCAGACCGTGAGCGGCGCACCCTTGGTATCGGTCGACTGGACCGACAGGATCGCTGTCCGCGGCATCAGGACGCCGCCGTTGGCGATCGCGCCAAAAGCGCTGATCAGGTCGATGTAATGGAGCTCGACGGTCCCGATGCCGATCGAGCCGCCGGCCGGGTTCTTGGTCGACTGCCACTGGATCCCGAGCTTCTTGGCGAACTCGTAGACGTGGTCCGGTCCGCTGATCAGGGCGGCCTTGATGGCCGGGATGTTCAGCGACAGCTGGATGGCCTGACGCAGGCGCAGCGGACCGCGCTCGGCCAGGTCGGCGTCACCCGGGGCGTAGCCGCCACCGAAGTTCGTGACGACGTCCATGAACAGCGACGACGCCGTGAGAGTCTTGTCTTCGATGCCCGTCAGGTAGTTGATCGGCTTGAACGCGGATCCGGCCTGGCGCCAGCCGTCGCCCAGAACGTCGAACTTGGGCTGGAACTTCTTGCCGTGCGGCTTCTCGTAGTACGACCCGCTGCCGACGTAGGCCAGGATCTGGCCCGTCTTGTAGTCGACGGCGCCGAGCGCGGCGTTGTAGATGCCGCGGCCCTTGAGATCGCGGATCCAGGCCGCGTAGGACACGCCGATGCTGCGAAGGTAGGCTGAGGTGTTTCCGCGGTTCGGCGCGATGGCGGCCGCCTTGACCCACTTCTCGGCCTTCTTCTGGAGCTTCCAGTCGAGCGAGGTGATGACCTTGTACCCGCCGGTGTCGACGGCCTCGCAGGTGTCCGCCTGGTCCTCGCCGCACAGGATCGTCCCGAGCTGATGACGGACCTGCCAGACGAAGTGGGGGGCGAGCCAGTTCGCGCTCGCCGGCGGGGTCAGGATGACCGGCTCCTTCTTGGCCGCCTCGAAGTCGGCGTCCGTGAACTGGCCGACCGTCAGCACGCTGCGCGTCTTCATCAGGTCGAGGATCTTGTCCCGGCGCTGGACGATCGGCGAGTCGTCGGGGACCTGGAGGACGGTCTTGCCGTCGGGGCAGTCCTTACCCGCCGCGACCTGGACCGTGCAGACCTCCTCGGCATTCTTGATCAGGTCGTAGGAGGTCGGCGACTGGGGGATGCCGGCGAGGATCGCCGCCTGGGCGAGGGTCAGCTTGGACAAGTCGTCGATCCCGAAGTAGCCCTTGGCGGCTGCCTTGATCCCATAGCTCCGGTTGCCATAGAAGTTCTGGTTGAGATAGGCCGCCATGATCTTCTTCTTGCCGTCGATCCCCTGGTATTCCTGGGTCAGCCGGATCGACTGGATGATCTCGCGCACCTTGCGCTCGTAGCGGGTGCCGGCGAACGCGCTCTGCGGGAGCAGCCTGGCGCGGACGAGCTGCTGGGTGATGGTCGATGCGCCACGCTCGTTGCCCTGCGCGGTGTCGATCGCGGCCGAGACGATCCCGACCGGGTCGAACCCGGCGTTGTCCCAGAACGTCTTGTCCTCGGTCGAGGTCGTGGCATCGATCAACCAGGCCGGGATGGTGTCGTAGTCGACGACGTCGCGCTTGACCTGGCCGAAGCGCGCAAGCTCGACCGTCCCGGTCCGGTCGTAGACGACCGTCTCCTCGGCGAAATCGAGCGACTCGAGCAGCTTCTTGGGGTCCTCGAGACCCTGGCTGTAGTAGCCGTACGCACCGACCGCCGCGCTGGCCCCGACGAGGCCGAGGACGACGAAGGTCCCGAACAGGAACAAGGGGAGCGCGATGGCCACCTTCGAGGCGACGCCGCTACTCCGGGGTCGACCACCGTTCCGACGGTGCCGCCGACGCCGCGCGAGGCTGGTCTGCATGAGCTGGGTCACGATAGCATAGGGGAGGACATGGACAGATTCGGCCCCCCACCTCGCGTTCTGACGCCTCGCTCCATCGCCCTGTGACGGGTCCCGTCGCGGGCGCCCCCGATCCGGACGGCCTGCTCGCCGAGCTCGGCTGGCGCGGGCTGATCCAGGATCGGACCCCCCGACTCGACGCTCGACTGGCCGGCGGGCGGCCGATCAACGCCTACAACGGGTTCGATCCGACCGGCTCATCCCTCCACGCCGGCCACCTTGTGCCGATCTTCGGGCTGATGCACATCCAGCGTCACGGCGGGATGCCGGTCGTCGTCGTCGGGGGCGGGACCGGGATGATCGGCGACCCGTCCGGACGATCCTCGGAACGCAACCTCCTCGACCGCGCCCAGATCGTCGCCAACACCGCGGCGATCCAGGCCCAGCTCGAGCACTTCCTGGACTTCAGCCCGGGGCCCGCCCAGGCGAAGGTCGTCGACAACTTCGATTGGCTCGGCTCGATGGGCATGCTCGAGTTCCTGCGCGACGTCGGGAAGCATTTCACGGTCCCGTACATGCTGGCCAAGGATTCCGTCCAGAACCGGATGGACGGCGGCCTGTCGTACACCGAGTTCAGCTACATGCTCCTGCAGGCCGCGGACTTCCTCCACCTGTATCGCGAGCTCGACGTCGAGCTGCAGACCGGCGGAGCCGACCAATGGGGCAACATCACCGCCGGTCTCGAGCTCATCCGGCGGGTCGAGGGCTCGGGCGAGGCGGAGGACCTGGCCCACGCCCTGTCCTTCCCGCTCCTCCTCGCCGGCGACGGCCAGAAGTTCGGCAAGACGGCCGACGGGACAGCGGTCTGGCTCGACCCGACGCGGACGTCTCCGTACGCCTTCTACCAGTTCTGGCTCGACACCGACGACATCGAGGTCCGACGGCTGATCCGCCTGTTCACGCTCTTCGATCGGCCCGCGATCGAGGCGCTCGAGGCCGACGCGGACCGATCGCCCGAACGCCGGAACATCCAACGTGCGCTCGCGAGCGACCTGACCGCCCGGGTCCACGGTGTGGATGTCGCGAGCCGCGTGGAGGAGGTCAGCGAGGCCGTCTTCAGCCGTCGCTTGCCGGAGCTGGGCGAGAAGACCCTTGCGTTCGCGTTCGAGCAGCTGCCCAACGCCATCGTCCGACCCGGCGACGTCGCTGCTGGGCCGATCGCCCTGACCGTCGCCGCGGGGTTGTTCAGCTCGAACGGCGAGGCGCGACGGGCGCTGAGCCAGGGTGGCGTGTCGGTCAACGAGGAGCGCCTGTCGGGCCCGGACGCCGCGATCCCGGCTCCGATCGCGGGCCGCTACCTGATCCTGCGCAGCGGCAAGAAGACGTACCGGATCGTCCGCGTCGACGGGCCTGAGCGGTAGGGGTCGAGCTGCCGGACGCACGCCGGCGCGATGGCGCCGGACGAGCTCGACGGCGTCGCCGGAGCGCGACGGACCTCAGGCGGTGTGGCGGGCGCGCAGCGCGTCGATGACCGAGCGCGGGGCGAGTCCCCGCTCGGCCAGGAGGACAAGGCTGTGGTACAGGAGATCCGCCGCCTCCCCGGCCAGGGCGGCCTGGGTCGGGTGGCGGTCGCCACCGGCCGCGGCGATCGCGGCGTCGTCCTTGGCGGCGATGAGCACCTCGGTCGCCTCCTCGGTCACCTTCCGCGCCACGGCATCGACTCCACCGTCGAGGAGCCGGACGGTGTAGGAGTCGGCCGGATGGCTCTCGATGCGCGCGACGATCGTCGTCCAGAGCGTCTCGAGCCAGACGAAGCCCTGATCCGCGCCGGGAGGCTCCGCGGTCGTGGCTCCCGCGGTGTCGGCGGCCTCACCGGCCCGATCCTCACGATCCGTCCGGCCGGGATCGGCGGATCCATCGGGATCGAAGCAGCTCCGGGTCCCCCGATGGCACGTCGGGCCGCCGGCGTCGACCGTCAGGAGCAGCGCGTCGCCGTCGCAGTCGAGCGCGATGGACCGCAGCTCGAGCACGTTCCCGCTCGTCTCGCCCTTGCGCCAGAGGGCTCCGCGGGAGCGCGAATGGAAGTGGACCTGTCCCGTGGCGAGGGTCGCCGCCAGCGCTTCGGCATCGAGGTAGGCGACCATCAGGACCCGCCCGTCGGTGCGGTCCTGGACCACCCCGGGCACGAGCCCATCGGACCGGCCGTAGACGACCCGAGTGGGGTCGAATGCCGTCGCGGGCCTGGGCCCCGGGCCGGACGCGCTCACGCGACCGCCTCACGGGCGATCCGGACCGGCAGCCCCGCGGCGGCCATCGCCGCCTTGACGTCGCCGATGGCATGGATCCGGTGGTGGAAGACGGACGCCGCGAGGACGGCGTCCGCGCCGCCGATGCGGACCGCGTCGACGAAGTCGGACGGCCCGGCCGCTCCGCCCGACGCGATGACCGGGACCCGGACCCGGTCGACGATCGCTCGCAGCAGGCTCGTGTCGAACCCGCTCTGGGTACCGTCCCGGTCGATCGAGGTGACCAGCAGCTCGCCGGCCCCGAGCTCGGCCGACCGAACGGCCCAGCCGACCGCGTCGAGGCCGGTCGCGTCGCGCCCGCCGCGGACGACGACCTCCCAGCCCGGTCCCGGGATGCGGGCCCTGGCGTCGATCGCCACGACGACGGCCTGGCGACCGAACCGGGCCGCGCAGCGTGCGATCAGGTCCGGGTCCGCGACCGCCGCCGTGTTGAGCCCGACCTTGTCGGCGCCGGCCCGCAGGACGGCGCGCATGTCGTCGACCGAGCGGACCCCACCCCCGACGGTCAATGGGATGAAGACCTCCCGCGCCGTCCGCTCGACCACGTCGAGAAGGGTCCCGCGTCGCTCCGGGGCCGCCGTGATGTCCAGGAAGACCAGCTCGTCGGCGCCCTCGGCCGCGTAGCGCGAGGCGAGCTCCGCCGGATCACCCTCGTCGACGAGGTCGACGAAGCGGGTGCCCTTGACCACGCGCCCGTCGGCGACGTCGAGGCACGGGATGACCCTCCGCCGGAGCATCAGCGAGGTCCCAGCGTTGCGACGGTGCCGGTCGGCCGGCGATCCGTCGATCGGCCCGCCAGCCCGACGAAGTTCGCGAGGAGCCGGAGACCGTCGCGGCCGCTTCGCTCGGGATGGAACTGGACCCCGAGAAGGCGGTCTCGGGCGACCACGCTCGCGAACCGACCGCCGTGGGCCGTCTCGGCGACGACCAGCGTCTCATCCGTCGGCGCGACCGCATACGAGTGGACGAAGTACAGGTCCGCGCCGTCCGGGATGCCCTCGAGCAGCGCGTGCGGCCGCCGCCGTTCGACCTGGTTCCACCCGATGTGGGGGAGCGTCGGTGCGTCGACCAGCGGGACCGTCCGACCGGCGAGCACGCCGAGCGTCTCGGCCCCGTCCTCATCGCTACCCTCGAACAGCAGCTGCAGGCCAAGGCAGATCCCGAGGAATGGGCGGTCGTCGACGATCCAGGCGCGGATCGGGTCGACGAGCCGATGGCGGGCAAGACGGGCCATCGCCGGTGCCGCCGCTCCCACCCCGGGAACGACGAGTGCGTCCGCCCGGGCCAACGTCGCGCCGTCGCTGACCACGGTCACCTCGGCGCCGACGGACTCGAGCGCCCGGGCGATGCTCACCAGGTTGCCCGCCCCGTAGTCGACCACCGCGACGCGGATGTCCGGCGTCACCCGAGACTGCCCTTCGTCGAGGCGACACCGGTCCGCCGCGGGTCCGGGGCACACGCCTCTCGGAGGGCCCGTCCGAGCGCCTTGAAGGCGGCCTCGGCGAGGTGGTGGTCGTTGCGGCCGACGCCGGTGACGTGGAGGGTGGCCCCGGCCGTCCGGGCGAACGCCTCGAGCGCGTGCTCGACGAGCTGGAGCGGGAGCTGCCCGGCGCGCTCGCCACGGAACGGCAGATCGATCACGGCATAGGGCCGTCCGCCCATGTCGACGACGACACCGGCGAGGGACTCGTCCATCGGGACGCGGGCGTCGCCGAACCGGGCGATCCCGGCCCGATCCCCGAGCGCCTCGGCGAAGGCGGACCCGAGGACGAGCGCCACGTCCTCGACGGTGTGGTGCTCGTCCACCTCGAGGTCGCCGCTGGCCCGGACCTCGAGATCGAACAGGCCGTGGTGGGCGAGCGAGCCGAGCAGATGATCGTAGAACCCGATCCCGGTCGAGATCTCGGATCGACCGGTCCCGTCGAGGTCGAGCGTCAGGGAGATGGTGGTCTCCCGCGTCGTGCGATCGAGGCTCACCCGCCGTCCCGAACGCGCCGTGACGATCGTGCTGCCCGAGCCGGATGGTGTCGTCATCGAGCGGTCCCCTCGCGTTGGGCTTCGAGCTCGGCAGCCGCGGCGATCAGGCGGTCGTCCTCGTCGGTCGACCGGACCGTCAGTCGCAGGTGGTCCGCCAGCGGGTGGGTCGCGGGAAAGGTGCGCGGGACGAGCCCGCGACGCAGGAGCCCTTCAGCGATCTCCGCGGCTCGTTCCGGGCTCGCGAAAGCCACCAGCAGGAAGTTCGTCCGACTCGGGCCGGGATGCCAACCGACCCGCTCGAGCGCGGACGTGAGGCGGTCGCGCTCGGACGCCACCCGTTCGACCGCCTCCCGGACGATCGCGTCGTCCTCGAGCGCATGCGTCGCGACGGTGACCGACACCGTCGAGACCGAGCCTGGTGGGCGATACGGCTCCATCGCGGCGATGGCCGGTCGCGCCGCGAGCGCGAAGCCGACACGAAGGCCGGCCAGGGCATAGGCCTTGCTCAGCGTCCGCACCACGACGAGTCGGGGGTAGCTCGCGCGGAGCGGGTGGAGGCTCGAACCGGTGAACTCGGCGTAGGCCTCGTCGAGCACCACGACGGGAGCGGTGCGACCGTCGGCCGATGCGTCATCGAGCATCGCGGCCAGGAGCGAGGCGATCGTCCCGTCGGGCTCCGGCAGGCCCGTCGGGTTGTTCGGGCTGCACAGCCAGATGAGATCAGCCTCTGAGGCCGCCGCCCGGATCCGTGTCACGTCGATGGCGTAGCCGGCAGCGGCCCCGAGGCGGGGGATCGCCAGCAGCCGCGCCGCTCGCTGCTCGGTCAAGACGCGGTACATGGCATACGACGGGACGGGGACGATCGCCACCCCTCCGGCCGGAAGGAACGTCTTGGCGACGATGTCGAGGATCTCGTCGGCGCCGGCTCCGACGAGGATCTCCTCGATCGGGACGCCGTACCGACGGGCGGCCGCCTCCGTCAGCCGGCGATAGTCCGAGGGCGGGTACTCGGACAGGCTCGTCTCGAATTCGCCGGAGGCGAGGATCCGGGCGGCGAGGTCGGGCGGGGTCGGACTCGTGTTCAGGTCGAACCGGACGACGCGATCGACCGGGATGCCGTATCGAGCGGCGACCTGCTCGCTCGTCGCCTCCCAGCTGTAGCCGGTCGGTGCGACGGGATCGCTCATGGTGAAGGGCGTCGGGCTCATGCGACGATCTTCTCGATCGGCAGGACGAGGATGCCCGAGGCCCCGGCCGCCTTGAGGCGGGGGAGGAGGCTCCAGACGGCGTCCGCATCGACCACCGCGTGGATCGCGATCATGCCCTGGTGCGTGAGCGGGATCACCGACGGCGACTCGAGCCCGGGGAGCAGACCGCTCAGCTCGTCGAGCTTCGTCGCGGGGGCGTTCATCATCAGGTACTTCCGACCGCGTGCCGCGAGCACGGCGGAGAGCATCGTGTCGATCGCGCCGAGATCGATCTCCCGCTCGACCAGCGCGTCGGGGTTGGCGATGAGGATGGCCTGTGACGCAAGGACGTCGCCGATCGGCCGGAGGCCATTCATCTGGAGGGTCGAACCGGTCGACACGAGGTCCACGATCGCCTCGGCCAGGCCGAGCCGTGGAGCGACCTCCACCGCGCCCGAGATCGGGATGACGTCGACCGCGATGCCTCGCTCCGCGAAGTATCGCCGGGTCGTATTCGGGTGGGCCGTGGCCACGCGGTGCCCGGCGAGCCCTTCGACGGTCGCGATCGGGGAGTCGGTCGGGACGGCCGCCGCGAGACGGCAGCGACCGTAGCGGAGCTCGCGGACGATCGGCAGCCCCGACCCGGTCTCCGAGAGCAGGTCGATGCCCGTGACGCCCAGGTCCGCCACGCCGTCGCCGACGAACTCGATGACGTCGTTCGTCCGCACGAACAGGATGTCCAGGTCGAAGTTCTGGACGCGCGCCACGAGGCTGCGATCGTGCTCCTCGAAGACCAGCCCGGCATCGTGGAGCAGTGCCAGCGTCGGCTCGACGAGCCGGCCCTTGTTCGGGACAGCCAGCCGCAGCCGCTCCCTCATCGTTCGGTGCCCGCCGGGTACGGTTTCGTCCCGGCCTTGCTGCGCTCAGCCAGCCGGTCGAGCATCCGGCGGTAGCCTCCCTCGCCGTGATACAGCCATGAGGCGATCCGCGTGATGGTCGCCGTGCTGGCGCCGGTCTCCCGCGAGATCTCCCCGTAGTGAAGGCCGGCATCGAGCAACCGGACGACAGCCCAGCGCTGGCTCATGTCGCGGAGCTCGCCGAGGGTGCACAGGTCGCGCAGGAAGTCAGCCGCCTCGTCGGCATCGTCGAGGACGACGATCGCCTCGAGGAGCGCTCTCGTGTCATCGTTCAGCCAGGTGTTCTGGGTCGCCATCGTCGTTCCCGATCTCCCGTCCGTTCCCGCGCCTACTAGCATAGTAGCGTGCTAAAACGCTACAATAGCAGCATGACACCCGTCAAGCCGTTCGCGCTCCTTCCGGCGATCGACCTCCGTGGTGGGCGGGTCGTTCGTCTCCGACAGGGTGATTTCGATCGCGAGACGATCTACGGCGATGCGCCCGTCGACGTCGCGATCCGGTTCGCCGAACTGGGCGCGAGGTGGCTTCATGTCGTCGACCTCGATGGCGCTCGCGTGGGCTCGCCACAGCAGGCCGTCGTCATCGCGGCCATCGTCGAGGCCGTCGGGGGACCGGTTGGACGTCCAGGTCGGCGGCGGGCTGCGCGACGAGACGAGCGTCGCGTCCGTCCTGGCGACGGGGGCGGCTCGAGCGGTCGTCGGCACCGCGGCGATCGACGATCCGCGGTTCGCCGGGCGACTCGTCGGGCGTCACGGGGTGGAGAGGATCGCCGTTGCGCTCGATGTCCGCGACGGCGACGCGATCGGCTCGGGCTGGCGGGCCGGCGCGCGCGGCGTCCCCGTCGTCGATGCGGCGACTCGCATCACGGAGCAGGGGGTGGCTACGCTCGTCGTCACCGCGATCGAGCGCGACGGCCTCCTCGGCGGGCCGGACCTCGACCTGCTCGGTCGACTGGTCGCCCTCGAGGCGGCGGACATCGTCGCGTCGGGCGGGATCGGCTCGACGGCGGACGTGCTCGCTGCCAGAGACGCCGGCTGTGCCGGTGCGATCGTGGGACGCGCGCTCTACGAGGGCCGCCTCGATCTCCGCGAGACCCTCACGACGCTGCGCACGGAAGCGACGACCTAGGCTCAGTGCCCCCCGGCCACGTGGACGCCCGCGGCCTCGAGCTCCTTGCGGTGGGCGGCGATGACCTTTTCGGCGACGTGCGCCGGGACCTCGTCGTAGTGGTCCACCTCGGCGTGGAAGGTCCCGCGCCCGTGGGTCAGGGATCGGAGCTCGATCGCGTAGGTGAACAGCTCGGCCTGCGGGACGTGGGCCGAGACGATCTGCATCCCGTCACCGGCCGTGTCCATCCCGAGGACCCGTCCACGCCGGGTGTTGAGGTCGCGGTTGACGTCGCCCATGTACTGCTCCGGGACCGAGACCCGAACGGTCATGATCGGCTCGAGGAGCGCCGGCTTGCAGTCCATGACGCCCTTCTTGAGGGCCATGGAGGCGGCGATCTTGAACGACAGCTCGTTCGAGTCGACGGTGTGGAACGAACCGTCGTAGAGCGTCGCCCGGAAGTCGTTGAGCGGATATCCGGCGAGCACGCCCTCGGCCGCAGCCTCGCGGATCCCCTTCTCGACGCCGGGGAAGAAGCCCTTCGGTACCGACCCGCCGACGACGCGCTCGGCGAAGATCAACCCACCGCCCGGATTCGGTTCGAGCTCGATCCAGACGTGACCGAACATCCCGTGCCCGCCGGTCTGCTTCTTGTACTTGCCCTCGACCTGGGCCTTGCCGCGGATCGTCTCCCGGTACGGCACGCGTGGCGTCCTCGTCACGATCGCCGCACCGAACTTGCGCTTCAGCCGCTCGGCGATCACCGCGATGTGCGCCTCGCCGAGCGCGACCAGGAGCTGTTCGCCGGTCGCCGACCGCTCGACCCGAGCGGACGGTTCCTCCTCCAGCATCCGCTGCAGCGCGGCGCCCATCTTGTCGAGGTCCGCCTTGGTCTGCGGCTCGATGGCGACCGGCAGGGTCGGCTCGGGGAAGTCCATCGCCGGCAGCACGAGCGGACGGTCCTTGGATGTCAGCGTGTCGCCCGTCTCGGTCACCGTCAGCTTGGCGACGGCGCCGATCTGACCCGCCTTGAGGTCACCGGTCGGCTCCTGGTCCTTGCCGTGGAGCAGCAGCAGCTGGCCGATCCGCTCGTCCTCGTCCCGATTCGCGTTCCAGGCGTGACCCTGCCCGTGGAGCGTCCCCGAGTAGACCCGCAGGTAGGTCAACCGCCCGACGTACGGATCCGCCGCCGTCTTGAACACCCGGACGAGGAGCGGTCCGTCGGGATCGGGCTCGACCCGGATCTCGTCGCCCGACTTCGGCTCGCTCGCCACCGTCGGCGGCTCGTCGGCGGGAGACGGCAGGTAGCGGATGAACGCGTCGAGCAGTCCGCGGAGACCGATGCCCTTGGTCGCGCTCCCGACCAGGACCGGAGCCAGGACGGATTCCTTGACCCCCTTGCGCAGGCACGCCTCGAGCTCCGGGTCGCTGATCTCCTCGCCTTCGAGATACTTGGCGAGGACGGTGTCGTCCGCCTCCGCAGCCGCCTCGAGAAGCTGGTCCCGGCGTCGGCTCACCTCGGCATCCATGTCCGACGGGATCGGGATCTCGACCTCCTGCCGGCCGTCCCATTGCCAGGCGCGCCGATGGACCAGGTCGACATAGCCGCTGAACGACTCGGCCGCCCCGATGGCCAATTGCAGCGGCGCGACCTTCGGCCCGAAGGAGGTGCGCAAGGCATCGAGGGCCGAGGTCGGGTCGGCGTTCTCGCGGTCGCACTTGTTGATGAAGAAGCACGCCGCCCGGCCCCACGAGCGCGCCTGGGCGACCGCCGCCTCGAGGCCCGCCTCGACCCCACCCGACGCATCCACGACGAGGAGGGCACCGTCGCAGGCGCCCATCGCCGACACCACCTCGGCGACGAAGTCGGGATAGCCGGGCGTGTCCACCATCGTGACGATCGTCCCGTCGTCGTCGAACGTCGCCACAGCCGCGCTGAGCGACTCCTTGCGCCGATGCTCCTCCGGCTCGTAGTCGAGGGCCGCCGTCCCGTCGTCGACCTTGCCCAGGCGGGCGATCGCGCCGGTCTTGAACAGCAGGTTCTCGGCCAGGGTCGTCTTGCCCGAGCCGGAATGGCCGGCCAGGACGACGCTCCGGAGGTGGGCCAGATCAACGCTCTTCGTCGTCATGCAGCGGGTCCTCTCGTGATGCGATCGACGGACGCTGGACCGAGGGCGGCGGGGCCGCGACGCGCCCGATCGAGAGGGGCCAGCGGCAGTCCGGCCATCATAGTCCGCTATACTCCGCCGCGATGTCAGGTCACTCCAAATGGTCCACGATCAAGCGCCAGAAGGGCGCCAACGACGCCAAGCGCGGCGCCCTCTTCACCAAGGTCGCACGGGAGATCTCGGTCGCTGCTCGACAAGGCGGCGGTGACCCCGACGCGAACTACCGGTTGCGACTGGCGATCGAGAAGGCCCGCTCGGTCAACATGCCGGCCGAGAACATCAAGCGCACGATCGACAAGGCGACCGGCGGCGGCGACGGCGAGCAGTTCGAGGAGATCGTCTACGAGGGGTACGGCCCCGGCGGGGTCGCCATCCTGGTCGAGGCGGCCACCGACAACCGCAATCGGACGGCCGCCGAGGTCCGCTCGATCTTCTCCAAGGCCGGCGGTCAGCTGGCCGGGTCCGGCGCGGTCGCCTGGCAGTTCGAACCCAAGGGTCTGATCACGGCGACCGGCGACGACGCCGACTCGATCGCGCTGTCCGCGATCGACGCCGGGGCGAGTGACGTCGACACGACGGCCGACCCGATCGAGATCTACACCGAGCCGGCGGACCTCGAGGCCGTGCGCAGGGCGCTCGAGGCGGCGGGCGTCGAGGTCGACCAGGCCGAGTCGGCGATGATCGCCAAGCAGACCGTCGAGCTCGATGTCGCCAGGGCGCGCCAGGCGCTCCGGCTGGTCGAGCTGCTCGAGGATCTCGAGGACGTCCAGCGGGTCACGGCCAACTTCGACATCCCCGAGGAAGTCTTCGCCGAAGTCGCGGGATGATCGTCCTCGGGATCGACCCCGGGACCGCCGCGCTCGGATATGGCGTCGTCGAGCGCGACGGCGCGACGCTCCGGTCCCTCGACGTCGGGTGCATCGTGACCTCGGCCGACCTCCCGCTCGGCCAGCGGCTGCGGATCATCCACGACGCGGTCAGCGAGCTCATCGCGACCCACCGGCCGGACCTGGTCGGGGTCGAGCGGCTGTTCTTCAGCAAGAACGTCCAGACGGCGTTCGCCGTCGGGCAGGCGCGCGGCGTCGTCATCCTGGCCGCCGCCCAGCACGATGTCGACGTCCGGGAGGCGACCCCGAACGAGGTCAAGAGCGCGGTCGCCGGGTACGGTGCAGCGGACAAGACCCAGGTCGGACGGATGGTCGCCACGATCCTCGGGCTGCCGACGGTGCCGACGCCGGACGATGCGGCGGACGCCCTGGCCGTCGCGATCTGCATCGCGAACAGCGAACGGGTCGGCGGGCCGGAGGGCGCCGCCATCCTGGACCGCTCGGCGATCGCGCCGATCGCTCGCGGTGAGAGCGCCTACGACCGCGCCGTGCGGGAGGCCGTCGCCCGGGAGCGCGCCGAGCGGACCGGCGCGGGCGGAAAGCCGGGTCGATGATCGCCTCGGTCGAAGGCACGGTCGGTGCCGTCGCGGCCGATTCGCTCGTCCTCGAGGTCGGGGGGATCGGCTATCGGGTGTTCGCCGCTCCTGCCGTGCTGTCGGTCGCTCGACCCGGGACCACCCTCAAGCTCCACACCCACCACCTGGTCCGAGAGGACCAGCAAGCCTTGTACGGCTTCCGGACGGCGGATGAGCTCGGGTTCTTCGAGCTCCTCCTGACCGTGACCGGCGTGGGGCCCAAGGTCGCGCTGGCGATCGTCGGGAGTCGCCCGGTCGCGGACCTCCAGTTGGCGATCATCGAGCAGGACCAGGCGATGCTCGTCAGCATCCCTGGGATCGGCAAGAAGCTGGCCGAGCGGATCATCTTCGAGCTCAAGGAGAAGGTCGCCGCCGCCGGCGTCGCCGCAAGGTCCGCGGGCGGGATCGACGGGGCCGGGGAGGGCGAGGTCGTCGCCGCCCTCCAGGCGCTCGGCTATTCGCTCGCCGAGGCGCGCGACGCCTCGCGTGCGGCGCTCGCCGAGCCCGGTGCCGGCGAGGCCAGCCTCGAGGAGCGGGTCAAGGCCGCGCTCCGGACGCTCCTCCGGGATTGACCGCCGAGGGGACCTCGCGCCCAGGCCGACCGGTACCCCTGGGTCGCAGCCGCTTGATAGGTCGGACCTATCGTGGACGGATGCACGCACGGTTCGGTCGCATCATCGCGATGTCGCTCCTGGCGACCCTGGCCGCCTGCACCGGGGCGAGCGGCAGCCCCGCCGAGCCAACGGCCCGAGACGGCCACGGTCACCCCGGCGCCGACCTCCACGTCCGTCGCCGGGCCGGCGTCGTCCTTCCTCTACGACCCGACGGCGGACGCGCGGGCCGACATCGCGGACGCGCTCGCTCGCTCGAAGGCCGACGGCCTGCCCGTCCTGCTCGACTTCGGAGCCGATTGGTGTCCGGACTGTCACGTCCTGTCGGCCTACCTCGACTCGCCGGAGGGACGGGCCAAGATCGGCGACCGCGCCCACATCGTCCGCATCGACGTGGGGAACTGGGATCGCAACCTCGATGTCGCAAGGGACTACGACAATGTCATCGAGAAGGGGATCCCGGCCGTGGTCGTCGTCAACGCTGACGGCTCGGTCGCCGGCACGTCCGCCGACGGTGCCCTCGCCAACGCCCGGACGATGTCGATGAGCCAGGTCCTGGACTACCTCGGCCGGTGGGTCCACTGACCCGCCGACCCGTCGCGGTGGCGATCGTCGGGGTCGCTGTCGCCGTCGTCGTCACGAGCGCCGTGACGGCCGTCCTCCTCCGGACGGACGGCGATCGGACCGGCGCGACGCAGGTCGACTTCCCGGTCAATCGAGTGCACCTGTCGGCCTCGGCCCGAGCCACCGGCGCGACCGACGCCGAGGTCGAGGTCACCTTCAGCCCGACCGTCCCGGGTGGCCACCTCTACGGGTCGACGATGCCGCGAACGGGCATCGATGGCGCCGGTCGGCCGACCCTGGTCGAGCTCGCGTCTGGTGCGTGGTCGGTCGCCGGTCCAGCGGTCGAGTCCGTCCCGGCCCACGAGCAGGTCCTCCCGGGGTTCAGCGCCCCGTTCCCGCTCTACCCCGACGGCCCGGTGACCCTCCGCCTCCCGATCCACCGGACGTCGGCCGACGGGGGTCCGTCGGCCCGCGTGATCGTCACCTTCATGGTCTGTACATCGAGCGGGGTCTGCTTTCCACCGGTCGAGCGAGCCGTGGTCGATATCCCGGTCCGGGGCTAGGCGGGAGCCGCCGCGGTCCCGGTGACGTTGTAGAACAGGCGTGCGAAATCGCCTTCGGTCGTGGTAGCATCCGCTCGATGACCGACGACGCCGAACGCATCCTCGCGGCCGACCTTCTCGACGACGCCGATCGGGCGGTCGAGGGCACCCTCCGGCCGCGCAGCCTGGACGAGTACGTCGGTCAACGCGAGGTCAAGGCGAACCTGTCCGTCCTGCTCGAGGCGGCGCGGGGCAGGGGAGAGGCGGCCGATCACGTCCTCCTGTACGGCCCGCCCGGGCTGGGCAAGACGACGCTCGCCACGATCATCGCCCGCGAGCTCGGGGTCAACGTCCGGTACACCAGCGGACCGGCGATCGAGCGGGCCGGGGACCTGGCGGCGATCCTGACCGCGCTCGACGAGCACGACATCCTGTTCATCGACGAGATCCATCGCCTGAACCGGGCGGTCGAGGAGATCCTCTACCCGGCGATGGAGGACTACGCGCTCGACGTGATGATCGGCAAGGGACCCTCCGCCCGGTCCCTCCGGCTGACCCTCAAGCCGTTCACGATCGTCGGCGCCACGACCCGCGCCGGCCGGATCTCGAGCCCTCTGCGCGACCGGTTCGGGGCCACCTACCGGCTCGACTTCTACGATGAGGCTGACCTGACCGCGATCGTCGAGCGGTCGGCCGGGATCCTCGGGGTCGAGATCACCCGCGGCGCCGCGCACGCCATCGCCCGCCGCGGACGGGGGACGCCGCGCGTCGTCAATCGCCTGCTCAAGCGGACGCGCGACCACGCCCAGGTCCACGGGGACGGGCGAGTGGACGAGGCGGCCGCCGACGTGGCCCTCCAGGCGATGGAGATCGACGACGCCGGCCTCGACACCACGGACCGCAAGCTGATGGCCGCGATCGCCCAGAAGTTCGGTAGCGGCCCGGTCGGGGTGGCGGCGCTCGCCGCCGTGCTGTCCGAGGAGGTCGAGACGATCGAGGACGTCTACGAGCCGTACCTGCTGCGCCAGGGATTCCTCGATCGGACGCCGCAGGGCCGGATCCTGACGGAGGGCGGGCGGGCCCACCTCAGGCGGCTCGGCTACGAGGTCCCACCGCGACGTCGACCCGAAGCCGATATGCCGCCGCTCTGGGACAATTCGGTCCTCGAGGAGTCCGAGACCCCCTCATGAGTGTGCCTGCCGCTCGTTTCGAGGTCCTCGTCCCGCCGCCCGTCGACGGTGCCACCCAGGCACGGCTGGGGCGACTGACGGTCGGCCATGGGGTGATCGACACACCGCAATTCATGCCGGTCGGCACGAACGCGACCGTCAAGGCGCTCCACCCCGACGATCTCGACGAGGTCGGAGCGTCGATCATCCTGGCCAATACCTACCACCTCTACCTCCGGCCTGGCCACGAGCGGATCGAGCGGCTCGGGGGCCTTCACCGGTTCATGGGCTGGGACCGGCCGATCCTGACCGACAGCGGGGGCTTCCAGGTCGTGTCGCTCGGCGAGCTGCGGGTCGTCGACGACGACGGGGTCACGTTCCGGAGCCACATCGACGGGTCGCTCCACCGGTTCACGCCGGAGCATGCGATCGACGTCCAGCAGGCGCTCGGGTCGGATGTCGCGCTTGCGTTCGACCAGCCGGTCCGGCCCGGCTCGTCCTCGCGGGCGGCGGTCGCCGAAGCCACCGAGCGGACCCATCGCTGGGCGGAGCGATCGATCGCCGCCCATACCCGCGCCGACCAGGCGATCTTCGGGATCGTCCAGGGCGGGCTCGAGGCGGACCTCCGGGCGGACAGCACCCGGTTCATCGCGTCGCTGCCGTTCGACGGGATCTGCCTCGGCGGCCTGGCCGGGGACGAGACCGCCGACGAGCGCAATGCCGCGCTCGACGTATCGGTCCCGATCCTCCGCGACGATCCGCGCGTCCGCTACCTGATGGGTCTCGGCTCGCCGCTCGACATGCTCGAGGCGGTCCATCGGGGTGTCGACCTGTTCGACTCGGTCCTCCCGGCCCGGGTCGCCCGGACCGGGCAGGTCTGGGTCCCCGAAGGCCGCCTGAACCTCAGGAACCAGCGCTTCCTCGACGACGCCGACCCGATCCAGGACGGCTGTCCATGCCTCGCCTGCCGGCGCTTCTCCCGGGCGTATCTGGCCCATCTGTTCCGGGCCAAGGAGCTCCTCGCGTACCGTCTGGCGACTTGTCACAACCTGACCTTCACCCTAGACTTCATGGCCAGGATCCGCTCCGCGCTGCGCGCCGGAACGTTCCCAGGACTGCTCCCGGACCTGCGGTCGCGCGCAGGCCGGATAAGTGCCGGAGAAGCGGCTGTGCAGTCGGCGTGAAGGTGTCAGCCGTACCGTCCACCACATCGCGGAGGTTCGTCGATGGGTTCCCGGGATCGCCCCAGCCGCGAACACAAGAAGAAGCCCAAGGACAAGAGCGCGCCGAAGCTGCAGCCGATGATGGATCCGCCGCAGAACGTCGAGTTGATCCGAAAGCCACGCAAGCCGAAGCCCGTGGCCGAGGAGTCCGAGGAGAACTGATCGATCGGGCGGGCGCCATCGCTCCGTTCCGTCGAGCCATGACGACAGGAGCGACAGGACGATGACGATCACCGGCGACCGCGAGCTCGAGCGCAACGGCGAGAAGTCCCTCGGCGAGCGGACCAAGGCCGTCGATGCGGCGATCCTCTCGATCGAGAAGCAGTTCGGGCGCGGCTCGATCATGAAGCTCGGGTCGGCCGAGCGACAATCGGTCGACTCGATCCCGACGGGCTCGATCGCCCTCGATCTC
Source organism: uncultured Chloroflexia bacterium (assembly GCA_963744115.1). Taxonomy (GTDB): domain Bacteria; phylum Chloroflexota; class Limnocylindria; order Limnocylindrales; family CSP1-4; genus Chersky-267. Next base: position 1,560,635 of record CAVUSI010000003.1, read on the forward strand.
GCCCTCGGCGTCGGCGGCATCCCGCGCGGTCGGATCACCGAGATCTTCGGCCCCGAGTCGTCGGGCAAGACGACCGTCTGCCAGCACGTCATCGCCGAGGCGCAGGCGCGCGGCGGTGTCGCCGCCTTCATCGACGTCGAGCATGCCCTCGATCCGGGCTATGCCCGCGCCTGCGGCGTCAACGTCGACGAGCTCCTCGTCAGCCAGCCGGACACCGGGGAACAGGCCCTCGAGATCACCGAGACCCTGATCCGGTCGGGCGGCGTCGACTGCGTCGTGCTCGACTCGGTCGCCGCGCTCGTGCCGCGCGCCGAGATCGAAGGCGAGATGGGCGACTCGTTCGTGGGCATCCAGGCTCGGCTCATGAGCCAGGCCCTGCGCAAGCTGACCGGCGCGGTCAGCCGCTCCAACACGTCGCTCGTCTTCACCAACCAGCTGCGCGAGAAGATCGGGGTGATGTTCGGCAATCCGGAGACGACCCCGGGTGGCCGCGCGCTGAAGTTCTACGCCAGCGTCCGTCTCGACATCCGGCGGATCGAGACGATCAAGACCGGGACCGAGTCGGTCGGCAACCGGGTCCGGGTCAAGGTCGTCAAGAACAAGGTCGCGCCGCCGTTCCGGGTCGCCGAGTTCGACGTGATGTACGGCGAAGGGATCAGCAAGGAAGGCGGACTTCTCGACGTCGGCGTGGCGATGGACGTCGTGACCAAGACCGGGGCCTGGTTCACCTTCGACGAGACGCGGCTCGGACAGGGCCGCGAGGCGTCCAAGGAGTTCCTCAAGGTGAACCCCGAGATCGCCGGCGAGATCGACCGCCGCATCCGCGGTCGGATCGACGAGGTCAAGGTCCCGGTCGAGGGCATCGAAGAGGCCGAGTGACCGGTCGCGACGGCCCACCGCGGGTGACCGCGCCAGGTCGGCGGCCGCCGCGCGAGTCGTACGCGGAGCGCCGTGCCCGGCGGGCCGGGATCGACGATCCGGAGGTCGTCCTCGCTGCCGGGTTCCGGTTCCTCGAGGCGCGGGCCCGCTCCGTCACCGAGGTGCGCCGTCGGCTCGGCGACGCCGGGTACCGACCCGAGCTCATCGATGGCGCGATCGCGCGCCTGCTCGAGATCGGGTTGCTCGACGACGAGGCCTTCGCGCGGCACTGGGTCGAGTCCCGGGACCGGGCTCGACCACGCGGGGAGATCGCGCTCAAGCGCGAGCTTCGGCTCCGAGGCGTGGATCCCCAGCTCATCACCACGGTCCTTGCAGACCGCGCGACAGGCGGGGCGGAGGATCCGTTCGGTCCCGACCGACCCGCCTCGGACGAGCCGGATGCCGATCGCACCGCCCCGGACGAGGCCGCTGCCGTCCGATTGCTCGAGCGTCGCCGCCGGGATCTGGAACGGGTGACCGACCCGCGCAAGCGCCGCGCACGGGCGTACGCCCTGCTCGCCCGGAACGGCTTCGGACCGGAGATCGCGTCACGGCTTTCGGCCGCGTTCGGCGTGACGTCGACCGACGGTCCCGCCGAGGACGATTGAGCAGGGGTCATCGGTCGCCCGTCGTCCCGCGTTTGACCAGCCCTCCCGCCCGGCCGTAGGCTACGCACAGAAGAAGTCGCGCCGCGGGCCCTTGCGGCGCCTCGAACGGAACAGCCGGCACGGGGGAGCGAAGCCCACTCTCTTTCGCCCTCCACGACCGCCACCGTAGATGAACACACCTTCGACCGATGCCGGTCGGACGGGAGGAAGACACGATGGAACCGCTCGTCGTGGCGGCGGCCAGCCTGTTGGCCCTCGCCGGAGGAGTCGTCCTCGGATTCGCGGTACGCGGCCGGTTCGCGAGCCGCTCGATGAAGGAAGCCGAGGAGAAGGCCGCGCTCATCGTCGAGAAGGCGCGGACCCAGCAGAAGGACCTCATCCTTGAGGCGAAAGAGGAGAAGATCCGGCTCCAGCGCGAGGCCGAGGACGAGGCCCGCGCCAAGCGCTCCGAGCTCGCCAACCTCGAACGCCGCCTGCTCCAGCGGGACGAGCAGCTCGACCAGCGGGCCGACATGCTCGAGGGTCGCGACCGGAAGCTGATCGACCGCGAGCGCGAGATCGACAAGGCCCGCGAGGACGTCGCACGCACCCACCAGGAGCAGGTCGAGGCGCTCGAACGGGTCAGCGGGTTGTCCGGCGAGGAGGCCAAGGGGATCCTGCTCGAGGCCGTCCGCGAGGAGGCCGAGCACGACGCCGTCAAGATCGCCCGGGCGATCGAGCGACGGGCCCGCGAGGACGCCAACGAGAAGGCGCGCGACGTCATCGTCACGGCCATCCAGCGCGTCGCGGCGGATCACACCGCCGAGCACACCGTGACCGTGATCCACCTGCCGTCCGACGAGATGAAGGGCCGGATCATCGGCCGCGAGGGTCGCAACATCCGGGCCCTCGAGCAGGCCACGGGGATCGACCTGATCATCGACGACACCCCCGAGACGGTCGTGCTGAGCGGCTTCGACCCGGTCCGCCGCGAGATCGCCCGGCTGGCGATCGCCAAGCTCATCAGCGACGGCCGGATCCACCCCGGCCGGATCGAGGAGGTCGTGGCCAAGGCCCGGGCCGAGGTCGACCTGGTCATGCGGCAGGCCGGAGAGCAGGCGGCGTACGACGCGGGTGTCCCGGGACTCCCGCCCGAGATCGTCAAGCTCCTCGGGCGCCTCAAGTACCGGACGAGCTACGGTCAGAACGTCCTCAACCACGTCGTCGAGACGAGCCGCCTGGCGGCCGTCATCGCCGCCGAGACCGGGGCCGACATCCAGATCGCCAAGATGGGCGGTCTGCTCCACGACATCGGCAAGGCCGTCGATCACGAGGTCGAGGGTCCGCACGCTGCCATCGGCGCGGCCATCGCCCAGCGACACAACCTGCCGATGAAGGTGGTCAATGCGATCGCCGCCCATCACCAGGAGGTCGAGTACGCCTGCGTCGAGGCGCCGATCGTCCAGATCGCGGACGCCATCAGCGCCTCGCGGCCGGGGGCCCGCGGTGAGTCGATGGACACCTACGTCAAGCGTCTCGAGGACCTCCAGGCGATCGCCGAGAGCTTCTCGGGGGTGGAGCGGTCGTTCGCCGTCCAGGCCGGCCGCGAGGTCCGGATCCTCGTTCGCCCCGAGGAGATCGACGACCTGACGGCGACGCGGCTCGCCCGCGACATCGTCAAGAAGATCGAGGAGCAGCTGACCTACCCGGGCCAGATCAAGGTCACCGTCATCCGCGAGACCCGCGCCGTCGAGTACGCCAAGTAGGACGACGTTCGGCGACCTCACCGGTCGGGCCGTTAGTATCGCGACGTGACCGACGAACCATCGACGACCGCGGGACGGACCCGTCTGGGCAACCCGCCCAACGGCGACGCACCCCGTCCGGCAGGCGCTTGTCGAGTCCTGATGGTCGGCGACCTGATCGGGAAGCCTGGCCGCCACGCCCTCGAGCGCCTCCTGCCCGAGCTCCGCGAGGAGCGCGGGATCGACTTCGTCACGGCGAACGGTGAGAACCTGGCTGGTGGGATGGGCCTGACGCCGTCGCTCGCCGAGGCGCTGTTCGCGGCCGGCGTCGACGTCATCACGTCGGGCAACCACATCTGGGACAAGCGCGAGATCTATCCGTTCCTCGATGCCTCCGATCGCGTCCTCCGCCCGCTCAACTACGGGACCCGCGACGTGCCCGGCCGGGGCATGGTCGTCCACGGCGCTCTCGACGGCACCGACATCACGGTGATCAACCTCCAGGGCCGGACGAACATGCAGCCGATCGACAACCCGTTCACCGAGGCGGATCGGCTGTTCGACGAAGCAGCCGACCCGCTCCCGCCCGTCCGGCTGGTCGACTTCCACTGCGAGGTCACCAGCGAGATGAACGCCCTCGGGCTGTACCTCGACGGGCGGGTGAGCGCCGTGGTCGGGACCCACACCCACGTCGTCACCGCCGATGAGCGGATCCTCCCCGGGGGGACCGCCTACCAGACCGACCTCGGCATGACGGGACCGATCTACAGCGTCATCGGGTTCGACCCCAAGACCGTCCTGCCGCGGTTCCTGAACGCGCTGCCGACGCGGTTCGAGGTGGGGGAGGGGTCGGTCATCCTCAACGCCACCCAGATCGACGTCGACCCGGCGACCGGGCGTGCCCTGGCGATCGAGCGCATCCAACGCCTCGTCGAGGTCTGAGCCCGGTGCCGCGCCGGCGTCACGATCCGGCGGACGATCCGGTCGCCCCGCCCGGCCCCTCGACCATCGATCTGCACGCGCACACGATCCGGTCCGACGGCGTCCTCGAGCCGGCCGCGCTGGTCTCGGCTGCTGCCGCCGTCGGCGTGCGTCTGCTCGCGATCACCGACCACGACGACCTGTCCGCCTACCGCGAGCTCGTCGGGCGCCCCGGCACGCCGACGGTCAGCCGTGGGCTGACCCTCCTGCCCGGCGTCGAGATCAACTGCCTGACCGGCGCCCTACCCGACCTGTGGGAGAGCGAGCTGCACATCCTCGGGCTCGGGGTCGACCCGACCGACGAGTCATTCGAGGCGACCCTCGCCGAGCAGCGCACCCGACGCCGGGTCCGGTTCGATCGAACGCTGGCCAGGCTGCGCGAGCTCGGACTGTCCGTCGACGACGTCGCCGACCAGCTCGATCCGGGCGAGACGGCAGCGCTCGGACGGCCGACGATCGCCCGGCTGCTCCAGGCCAAGGGGTACGTGACCAGCGTCGAAGATGGCTTCGCGCGGTACCTCGGGCGCGGCCGACCCGCGTACGTGCCGCGCGACGGGATCGGCCCGCTGGAGGCGATCGACGCGATCCGCGCCGCCGGCGGCCTCGCTGCCCTGGCCCACTTCTCCGAAGCGGCGCAGCGGATCTCCGTCGTTCGCGATCTTCGCGACGCCGGCCTGGGTGGCCTCGAGGTGTACTACCGGTCGTTCGATCGCGAGACCGTGGTTTCGGTCAGAGCGGTCGCCGAGGAGCTCGGCCTCGTCCCGACGGGCGGTTCCGACTACCATGGCGACACCGGCTCGTACGCCGAGGCCCACGCAGCGCTGTGGGTCCCACCCGACGTCGGCGACCGCCTGGCGGCAGCGCTCGGCCTTCGCCCGACCTCGATCGATGATGGACCGAACCCCGCCTGATGACCCGCCAGCTGCCGATCCTCGACCTCGTCCCGCCGTCGGCGCCGGGTGCGGCCGCCCGGCGACCCGACGTGCCGGACGACGGACGCCTGACCGAGTACCTGCCGGACCCTCGCGCCCTCCCGGCGTTCCACCTCTGGACCCTCGGCTGCCAGATGAACCGGAGCGACTCGGAGGAGATGGCCGGCCGGTTGCTGGCCGCGGGCTGCACGGAGGCGGCGAGCCTCGACGAAGCCGACCTGGTCGTGATCAACACCTGCGCGATCCGCGAAGGCGCCGAGCAGAAGGTCATCGGGCGCCAGGGCCACCTCAACCGGCTCAAAGCGAACAGGCCCGGCCTCCGGGTGGTCCTGACGGGCTGCGCGGTCCGCGAGCCGGATCGGGCGGGCCTCCGCCGACGCTACCCCGCGGTCGACCTGTTCCTCCGACCCGATGAAGAGCCCGAGCTGGTCGATCGACTCGGGCTGGCGTCCGCCCAGGCGGGGATCGGGACGATGCCGAACACCGGAATGGTCGGGACGACGACACGGGTGGGCCGGACGATCGTCGGGGCGGCCGATGGTCTCGCGGCGACCCGGGCGGCGGCCGTGGCCGAGGGCCGAGTGGCGCGCGGGTCGGAGGTCAGCGCCTGGCTTCCGATCGTCTACGGCTGTGATAAGACGTGCACGTATTGCATCGTCCCGTTCAGCCGCGGCCCGGAGCGCAGCCGCCCGTTCGACGAGATCGTCACCGAGGCGAGGTCGCTGGCGGCCGCCGGGTATCGCGAGGTGACGCTCCTCGGCCAGAACGTGAACTCCTACGGCCACGACCTTCCCGTCGAGGAGCGCTTCGCGCACGTCGCGACCGAACGCTGGGCCGGCCGCCGACTCGACCTGGGTGGCCGGCCGGACCTGGCGGAGCTCATCCGCGCCATCGACGCGATCCGGACCGCCGACGGCGTGCCGGCGATCCCGCGTCTGCGGTTCGTCACCTCGCATCCGTGGGACCTGTCGGACCGGTTGATCGCCGCGATGGCCGACTGCCCGTCGGTCTGCGAGCACCTTCACCTTCCGGTCCAGTCGGGCGACGACGCCGTGCTGCGGACGATGGGGCGCCAGTACTCGATCGCGCACTACCTCGAGCGTCTGGCGGCCATCCGCGCCGCCGTCCCGGGGATCGCGATCTCGACGGACGTCATCGTCGGGTTCTGCGGTGAGACGGAGACGCAGTTCCAGGCCACGGTCGGGCTCCTCCGGGAGGTCCGCTACGACCAGGTCTTCGCGGCCGCCTACTCGGTCCGTCCGGGCACACCCGCCGGTCGGCTGGCCGACGACGTGGCGCCGGCGGACAAGCGCCGCCGGCTCAACGAGCTGCTCGCGGTCCAGGAATCGATCGGGCTGGAGCGCAACCAGGCGTGGTCCGGTCGGACGATCGAGGTCCTCGTCGAGGGCGTCGTGCCGCCCCGCACGCACGGCCACGACGACCAGCCGGCCGGCGATGGTGCCGCGGGCGCGACGATGGGGCAGGGGAGCCGGGCGTCCGTGTCGGGTCGCTCGCGCGAGCACAAGCTCGTCCATCTCGCGGGCGGTCCGGAGCTCGTCGGGCGGCTGGTGACGGCGCAGATCGACCACGCCGGACCGTATTCGCTGCGGGGAACGGTCGTCGGGGCGTGACGAGCGCGCCCCCGCTGATCGTCGTCGCCGGCGCGACGGCGACCGGCAAGACCGGCCTGTCGATCCGCCTCGCCGAGTGGCTGCTCGCCCAGGGTCGCCCCGCGGAGATCGTCTCGGCGGATTCCCGTCAGGTCTTCCGCGGTCTCGACATCGGGACGGCCAAGGTGAGCCGCGCCGATCGGGCCCGTGTCCCGCATCACGGCCTCGACCTGGTCGATCCGGATCGACCGTTCAGCGTGGCCGAGTACGCCACCGATGCGCGCCTCGCGCTCGCCGGGATCGCCGAGCGAGGGGGAGTCGCGCTGCTGGTCGGCGGGACCGGCCTGTACCTGCGCACGATCGGGCGCGGGATCGCGACCGAGGCGCTGCCGAGCGACGCCGCAGTCCGCGCACGGATCGAGGCCGAGCTGGTCAGCGACGGTCTCCCGGCGCTGGCCGCGAGGCTCCGGGCCCTCGCTCCGACCCTGGCCGCGCCGATCGACCTGCGCAATCCGCGGCGCGTCGTACGGACCCTCGAGATCGCGGAGCTCCAGGGCGACCGCCCGCTGCCCGTGCCCGAGGGCTACCCGGGTCCGATCGTCTGGATCGGACTCCGCGCCGCGCCCGCCGTCCACGCCAAGTGGATCGCCGACCGAGCGCGGGCGCAGTTCGCGGACGGCCTCGTCGAGGAGGCTCAGGCCCTCCGCGAGCGGTATGACCCGTCGCTCCCGGCGTTCTCGGCGATCGGCTACCGGGAGGCCTGGGAGCTGATCGACGGCTCCCGGACCCTGGATGAGGCGATCGAGCTCGACACCTCGCGCAACCTCGCATTCGCCAAGCGTCAGCGCACCTGGTTCCGCGCCGAGCCGAACATCACCTGGCTCGACGTCGGTGAGGCCGAGGAGCCGGACGAACGTGCCCGCACGGTCGTCGCCCGGCTTCTCGCCGGCGGCTGACGTCCGTCGCGAGCCGAAGGGCTATCCTTCCGGCGATGCCGAAGTCCATGATCGACCTGACCCAGCCCGTGGAGCGGGCATTCCTGGTCGGCGTGGACACCGGTCAGGATGCCGGCTGGCCCGTCGAGGATTCGCTGGCCGAGCTCGCCAGCCTCGCGACGACCGCGGGCGCCGATGTCGTCGGGGCCGAATGGCAGAACCGTCGCCATATCGACCCGAACTGGTATGTCGGCAAGGGCAAGGCCGAAGATCTCGTGGCCGCCAAGAGCGAGACCGGGTTCGACGTCCTGATCGCGGACGATGAGCTGTCGCCGGGCCAGCAGCGGGCGCTCGAGGAGCTGCTCAAGGTCAAGGTGATCGACCGGAGCCGCCTGATCCTCGACATCTTCGCCCAGCACGCCCAGACCCACGAGGGTCGGCTCCAGGTCGAGCTGGCCCAGCTCGAGTACCAGCTTCCCCGGCTGACCCGGATGTGGACCCACCTGTCGCGGACCGGTGGCGGGATCGGGACCCGCGGCCCGGGTGAATCCCAGCTGGAGACGGACCGGCGACTCATCCGCGAGCGCATCAAGAAGATGAAGGAGCGGGTCGAGCAGGTCCGCCAGCAGCGGGAGACCGCCGCCCGGGTCCGGGACCGGCGGCTGATGCCGACCGTCGGCATCGTCGGCTACACCAACTCGGGCAAGTCGACGCTGCTGAACACGCTGGTCGGGAGCGAGGTCGCGCTGGCCGAGGACAAGCTGTTCGCCACGCTCGACCCGACCAGCCGCCAGGTCCGCCTCGGCGAGGGGCAAACGGCGATCGTGACCGACACCGTCGGGTTCATCCACAAGCTCCCGCACCAGCTCGTCGACGCCTTCCGGGCCACCCTCGAGGAGGTCAACCGGTCCGACGTCCTGCTCGAGGTCGTCGACGCGTCGGACGCCCACGCCGCCGAGCATCGGCAGACCGTCCAGGCGGTCCTCGACGAGCTGGGCGCAGGCGACAAGCCCAGGCTCGTCGCGCTCAACAAGGTCGATCTGCTCCATGACCGAGCCCGGACCGACGCGGCCACGCCGTCGCCGATCGTCGGAGGCACGGTCCCGATCAGCGCCGTGACCGGCTTCGGACTCGATGCGCTGCGGACCGAGCTGGCGGCGGTCCTCGCCTCGCTCTGGGTCGATGTCGATCTCGACGTGCCGTACGCCGCGGGCGACCTGCTCGCCCGACTGCGCGAGCGCGGCGCCGTCGACATCGACTACCGGTCCGACGGGGTCCACGTCCGCGGCCGCGTGGCTCCGGCGCTCGCCGGCGAGCTCGAGCTGGTCGCTGCACAGGCCGCCGAGGCGGCCCGGGTCTGACCATGGCCGGCGCTCAGCCGACCCGGCTCGGTGGGCGGACGGACCTGCCGTCGGGCGATGTCGTCGTCTGGTCGGTCGCGGACGGCAGGCGCGGACGGCGCTGGCGCGAATCGACCTCCCGGGACGGCGTCGGCGTGCGTACGGTCCTCGTCGAGACGGAGCCGGACGGCGGCCTCCACCGCCTCGAGATGTCGACCGCGGCCGGGTTGCTGACGGTCCATCCCGACGAAGCCGGCACGACCCTCCACGGGAATGTCGTCACGCCCGACGGGATCCGTCACCTCGCCTTCGCCTGGGGATCCGATCGGGTCGTCCTGGTCGACGGCTCGCCAGCGGTCACGGCCATCGCGGTCGCGTGGCTCAGCCACCGCACGGAGCACGCCCGGTCGGTCGAGGTGGCCGTGCTGCGGATCGATGACGACCTCGTCCCGGCGCCTGGATCGATCGGGATCGAGCGCCTCGGACCGCACACGTGGCGGTTGTCGAGTGGCGCGGGACCCGACGGCGGGCTCGTCGTGACGCTCGACCCGAACGGTCTGCTCACGACGCCTGACGCCGTCTGGCCCCTCGAGCGCTGACCCCTGCCGGGCTCGGTCGGATCGACGGCGTGGACGGACCGTGGACAACGACCGTGGATTGGTCCACCCGCTGCCGAAGTTCGTGGATAACCCCATAGCCAGCGTGGCCGGCCCGCCCATACAGTAGGTCTTGCCCGAAGGGGCCATGACGGACCGGCAGCGGCGACGCAGGTGCTTGCATCGGCGGCGACGAGGACGGACCGGGAGACGATGGAACCGAGTCGCAGGTGCTTGCATCGGCGGCCACGGACCAGCGGATCGATTGGTTCCTTCGGGCGTTTCCATGTCCGCCGCCGGTTTGACGCTCCGTTGCGCCGGTTCTGACCGGACCGACCCTGGCCCGGACGCCGGCACGCTGTGGGTCCGATCCGGGGCCGAGGCGGTGGACGAGCGGTGGACAACCGTCCCGATTCGGGGCCTGCGATGTCAAAGGTCGTGGATAAGCCGCTAGCCGGGTGGGGGAGCCGGGGGCCATAGTGGGTCTTGCCCGAAGGGGCCGATGGACCGAAGCCTTGAGACCGCTGGAGCTTGCTTCAGGGGACTCGGCAGAGGGCCGACGGTTCCTCCGGGCATTTCTTCGTGTTCCGCGCCGGGTCGGCTCGACCTGTGGACGCGAGATCGGGCTCGAGCGTGCGTTCGGCGTGAGCCCGCCTGCTCGAGGGTGCCTGCTCGAGGCGTCCGCTCGGGGACCTGGTCATCCGCGCACCCGGCGCACGTAAGAGGGCCAACTGATGCGATCGCTGCATCACCGGCCTCGATCGCAACCGGAGCTGAGCGTGGATCGAGCACGAACCTGGTGCCGATCCGTCGCCGACGACACCCAACGTGCCGGGCATGCGCGCCTGACGGGGACCGGGCGTCGGTCGGACCCAACATGCGGGGCTGACCCCTGCCGGGCTCGGTCGGATCGACGGCGTGGACGGACCGTGGACAACGACCGTGGATTGGTCCACCCGCTGCCGAAGTTCGTGGATAACCCCATAGCCAGCGTGGCCGGCCCGCCCATACAGTAGGTCTTGCCCGAAGGGGCCATGACGGACCGGCAGCGGCGACGCAGGTGCTTGCATCGGCGGCGACGAGGACGGACCGGGAGACGATGGAACCGAGTCGCAGGTGCTTGCATCGGCGATCACGGACCAGCGGATCGATTGGTTCCTTCGGGCGTTTCCGTGTCCGCTGCCGGTTTGACGCTCCGTTCGCCCCTCGATTACGATGCCGTTCGACCGCGCCCGTTCCGAGGGATCTGTGACGACGTCCGATTCGAACGCCCAGGTGCCCACGCGCTGGCATCGCCGACCTCGGGTTCGTCGTCTCTTCCGGTCCCTCCTCAGCCCCTCGAAGTTCGCTCTCGTCGGGATCTCGGGCATCGTCGTCAACGAGGTCGCGCTGCACTTCTTCGTCACGGCGATGGGCCAGCAGCAGCTCCTGTGGGCCGCGCTCCTCTCGTCGCAGGTGTCGACCTTCACCAACTTCGTCCTGATCGAGCTGTGGGTCTTCCGTGGTCGCGAGGTCGGCGGCCACCTGCTGTGGCGGTACCTGACCTTCAACCTGCTGAACCTCGTGACCCAGATCATCCGCCTGCCGACGCTACACATCCTCACCGAGATCGCCGGCATCCACTACCTGATCTCGAACCTGGTCGCCCTCGGGCTGACCTTCGGCGTCCGCTACCTCGTCGCCGACAACTGGATCTGGGCCGGACGCGATCGGCGCGACCAGGTGCCGATCGATGGGTCGTACCAGTACGACGTGCACGGCATCGTCCGGATCACCTCCACGGTCCATCTCCCCGAGCTGGCCGCGTTCAACGTGACCCATCGGGTCGAGCCGGATATCGTCATCTCGCGCCGGGCGATCGGCGGGGGGCCGCACCTTCACGTGTCCACGGTCAAGGGGGCCGACGGGGTCATCCGCTACCGGGAGCATTTCGGCTTGCTGTCGGCCGCGTTCGACGTCCGGATCGGCGACCGGGTCGAGCTCGACGCGAACTGGCTGCTGACCTGGTCGCACCACGTCCTCTACACGAACATGGTCGAACCGCTGCTCCGCTTCTGGCTCGTCTCCCGCGGCTACGTCCTGCTCCACTGCGCGGCGATCGACGCGGAGCGTGGCGCGATCATCATGTCGGCCCAGACCGACACGGGGAAGACGAGCACGGTCCTGCGTCTGCTGATGCAACGGAGCTGGGGCTTCATCTCCGACGACATGGCGATCCTCACCGCCGAGGGCGAGATCCTCAGCTACCCCAAGCCGATGACCCTGAGCTCGCACACGATGAGCGCGGTCAACGACCAAGCGCTGCCGCGGGCCGACCGGTTCATGCTGGCGATCCGAAGCCGGGTCCACTCGAAGGGCGGCCGGACCGCCGGGCATGCCCTCGGTCGGCTCAATGTCCCGATCGTCACGATCAACTCGTGGGTCCAGCTCATCGTCCCGCCGCCCAAGTACCACGTCCAGTCGCTGATCGACTGCGATATGACCGATCGGGCGCCGATCGACTCGATCGTCCTGATGGAGCGCGGCACGCCGCCGCTGGCCGAGGAGCCCGCCTTCGACCTCACGATCGACCGCCTGATCGAGAACACCGATGACGCCTACACCTTCCCCCCGTTCGCCGCGTTCGCCCCGTTGATCGCGATCGGCGACCTCGACCACGACACGCTCCGAAGGCGCGAGCGACAGCTGCTCGAGACGGCCGTGGCGCGCGCCTGGCGGGTCCGCGTCCGGGTCGTCGGGCACAACTGGTCGGAGCTGATCCCCACGCTCGTCGAGCGCCACCGCGCGCAGCTCCCGCCGGCGGAGATGGCCGCAGCGGCACGCGAGGCCGACGCGTCGATCGCGGCCGAGGTCGCGGCCGCCGACGCTCCGGTCGGCGCGGGCCGGGCGCCCTAGCCGAGTCCAGCGTGCCGGCTCGAGCCAGCGACGAGCTCGAACCGGCCGCCATCCGGCTCGCCTCGGCCACGCTGCATCCGGCCTTCACCGGCTCGCCCCAGTTCGTCCACGACGGTCTGTCGGCACGAGCCGGTCGAACGGTCGTGGTCAAGGTCGAGACGGTCAACCCGATCCGGTCGTTCAAGGGCCGCGGGACGTGGCACGCCGTGCGCGAGCTGGTGGGGGAGGGGTCGATCGGCCGGGACCGTCCGCTGGTCGTCGCGTCGGCCGGCAATTTCGGGCAGGGCGTCGCGTTCGCCGGCCGCGAGCTCGGCATCCCGATCACCGTCTTCGCCGCGACGACGGCGAACCCGCTCAAGGTCGCCCGGATGCGTGCGCTCGGTGCGACGGTGATCCAGGAGGGGAGTGACTTCGACGAGGCTCGGCTGGCGGCGGGCGCGCACGCTCGATCGTCCGGAGAGCGGCTGCTTGTCGACGGACAGGATCCGCGGATCGCGGCCGGGGCGGCGACGCTCGCGGCCGAGCTGACGGACGCGATCGACGCCGGCGCGCTGCCCGAGCTCGGGACCGCCTACGTCCCGGTCGGCAACGGCGCCCTGATCGTCGGGGTCGGGTCGTGGCTGCGCTCCGCCGCTCCGGCCTGCCGGGTGATCGGGGTCCAGTCCGACCTCGCCCCGTCGATGACCCTTTCGTGGCGGCAGGGGAGCCCCGTCGAGACGGCCACCGCCGCGACCTACGCCGACGGCATCGCGACTCGGGTGCCCGTCCCGGAGGCGCTCGACCTGATGGTAGGTCGGGTCGACGACATGCGCCTGGTCCCCGAAGCGCGGCTGCATGTCGCCGAAGCCGAGCTGACCGCCGAGCTCGGGGTCACGGTCGAGGGGTCCGCCGCGGCGTCGTGGGCGGCCGTCCTGGCCGACGACGACCCCGCTCCCGGCGCAGCGCTCGTCATCGTCACGGGGAGCAACGTCCCCTCGGCCGCCACGACCGACCCGGCTTGACCGCTCGCGCCGCGCTGCCCCGGGATCCGGCCGGGGCCGCGCGCGCCCTCCTGCCGATCGCCCTCCTGATCCTCGCGTCCGCCGTCCGCGAGACGCGCCTGGCGGTCCTCGTCGCCCTGGTGGCGGGCACGCTCGTCGCCATCCGCCGAGACGCCCCGGTCCGCTGGGCGTGGGCGGCGCCGGTGCCCGTGGCGCTCAGCCTGTGCTTCGGGCTGATCGCCCCGCCGGCGGCGGCGCTGGACGGCGCCGACTGCGCGAACGTCCTGTCCCCGCCGGCCGTCTGGCGCCTCATCGAAGCGGCGATCGTGCTCGCGTCCGTCGCGTTCCTGGCGGTCATCCTGCGCGCTCGCGCGGCGAGCCTTTGGCTCCTCCGCCCATCGGTCCGCGTCCTGGAGGTCGGCGTGCTCGGGTTCGCCCTGTTCGGCGTGCTCGGACTGGTCCTCGGTCCGGCCCTGGCACGGCCGTTCTTCGGCTCGTTCGGTCTCGACACGTCGAACCCCGCGGCGCTCCTGCCCGCACTCCTCTTCGCACTGGCGAACGGGATCATGGAGGAGATCGCCTATCGCGGAGCGCTGATGGGCTGGTCCGCCCGCGTGGTCGGCCTCGCGCCGGCCGTCGGCCTCCAGGCGGTCGTCTTCGGCCTGGCCCACGGCGGGCCGGACGTCATCGGCTCCGCGCCGATCCTGGTCCTGGCGCTCGGCGCCGGCGGCCTGGTCGCCGGGCTGATCACCGTCCGAACGCGATCGCTGTTCCTGCCGATCGCGATCCACGTCGCGCTCGACCTGCCGCTCTACGTCTACCTGGCCTGCCGGGTCGCGTGATCGAGAGCTCGATCAGCCCGTCTCGGTCGGCGGGTCACCGGCATCGGGTGGCCGACCCCCACCGAGGTCGTACGAACAGGCCGGACACACGCTGACCGCCCTCTCGACCCGCCTGCCACACCGAGGACAGGCGGTGCTCGTCGCGAGCGACCACAACCAGTTGGCGAGCCCCGCGACGATGAGCCACACGGCGACGACGATCACCATCGTGCCTCGGGCAACGTCCGCGTTGAGCGAGCAGTACTCGAAGCAGCCCGGTGCGGCTGGCGTGAGTGCGGTACTCACCAGCACGGCGAAGATGGCCAGGCAGATGACGGTCCACAAGATCGTGAACCGCCAGCGGATGCGCAACCCCGACCTCCAGGATCCGTTCGACCGGTGGCCCTCGAGTGTCGGCGCGCTCGATCGGCATGGCAAGGGGAACGCACGAAGTCCGGTGCGTCAGCCGGTGCGTTCAAGCCCGTCGTGGGTCGCGGCGCGTCGCGAACTCCCTAACTCACTGCCGATAAGGTGAGTTATGTCTCGTCCGCCTCCACGAGAGGGGCGTTGCCATTGAAGTCTCGTCGAAGTCTCCTGGAAATCGGCACCGCGCGGCCTGGACGGGGTGATCAGCACCGTCCCCCTGTTAGGTCTCCGCCACGCCAGAGGTCTCATTGCGACCAATCAACGCGGTGATCGGCTCCTCGAGCCGAACGGTGGCGTCTGGAAACCGCCTGAAGCCGATCAGGCCGAGAGATCTGGGCCGATCTGCCCGGGCCGGCCGCAATCTGCTGCGGATGGCACCGGCTGTTCGATGCCGAACTATCCGATGGGAGTTGTGCGGGAACGGGTCACAGGTGATCTAGCCTAGACGGCGTGACCAGGTACGTCGTCCTCCTGCGCGGCATCAACGTCGGCGGCAAGAATATTGTGCCGATGGCGCGCCTGCGCGACCTGCTCGGCGAGCTGGGCTATGCGGACGTCACCACGTACATCGCCAGCGGGAACGTGATCCTGACCTCCGACCGCGAACCGGAAGCCATCAAGCAGGAGATCGAAGCGGCATTGCCGAACGCCTTCCGCCTGCACAGCGAGCTCGTCAAGGTGCTCGTCCTCACCCGGGCCCAGCTCAAGGCCGTCGTCAACCGGAAACCGCCGGGCTTCGGCGAGCACCCCGACACCTACCACAGCGATGCGATCTTCCTGATGGGGGTCGACGCGGCGACCGCGCTGCGGGCATTCGACCCGCGCCCCGGCGTCGACACGGTGTGGCCTGGCGACGGCGTGATCTACTCGCAGCGTCTGAGCACAGAGCGCACGAGGAGCCGCCTGAGCAAGGCCATGGGATCGCCGCTCTACACGTCGATGACGATCCGCAACTGGGCGACGACGATGAAGCTGCTCGAGCTGGCGGGCTGACGGCCGGCTTGCCCAGCGGTCGGTCCACCACGCTCATCACCCGCGCTCCCCTGCCCTGGCCTCGACTCGGGGATTCGCGAGGACGGAATCCCAAGACTTCACACTCGAGATGGCGGTCGGCTAGACCGCCGCCCAGCTAAGCACGTCGACGGCGATCAACACGCCGGGCTGTTCATTGGCACAACGTGTCGAGCGGAGACCGCCGATCTATGGGATGGTTGCCTACGCAACCGCATGACGTCGTTGAGCCCGGGGATCTTCCGATGACCGACTACGCCGACTGGACGAAGAACCTGATCGCCGACATCCGCGCCAACGGCCGCCCCACGAGTGGCTACTTCCAAGGGCGCCCCGTTCTGATCCTCACGACGACCGGGGCCAAGAGCGGCGAACCGAGAACGGTCGTCGTGAGCTTCTCGCGCGATGGCGACGACTACGTCGTGGTCGGGTCGAAGAGTGGCGAACCCGAGGATCCGGCGTGGTTCACGAACCTTGTCGCGAACCCGGTCGTGACGGTCGAGACCGACCACCGGACCTTCCAGGCGCGCGCCACGGTCGCGCAAGGGGCCGACCGCGACGCGCTATGGGACCGGCACGTCGCGGAACACCCACAGTTCGCCGGTTACCCTGCGAAGACCGACCGGATCATCCCGATCGCCCGGCTCAAGCCGCTCGGCTGATCGCGTCGCCGGCAGGATCTCGGCCGGCGGCGTCCGAGCATGCCCCGAGCGCACGCCGATCCGGCGGAACCGTCTCAATCCGCCGCGGCGGCGTGCTCGAATGCCAGCGCGAAGTGCTCCGAGGGTCCGGCGTGGCCGGCTGACTCCTCGGCCGTGTGCGTGCGGGCGAACGCGAGGTGGGCGGCCTCGTGGCGGACCGTCTCCCTGAGCTCGCCCAGGGTGGTCCAGTTCGCGAAGATCCAGATCAGCGTCGGATAGTCGGTCGTGAAGGCGCCCTTGAAGCCGTAGCGGAGCCCGGTGGCCGGCGGCGGCACGACCGTGTCGAGGAAGACGATCGATGCCTCCGGCACGTCGAGCTGCCGGCAGGCCTCGCCGAGAGCGGCCAGAGCCGTCTCGACGTACTGCGGATCGGGGTGGGCCAACCGCACCTGATCCGACTGGACGTGCACACCGAGGCGTTCGAAGTGGGCGAACTCCGGGAACGCATCCCGGCCGATCTCGAAGGTTCCGTCGGCTGATCCGAGCGGGATCTCGCCTACGGTGACGCGCGGGTTCACCGTCGTCCTGTCTCCGTCAAGGCAGCTCAGTCGTCGGCCGTGAGGGTCATCGTCCAGGGCTTGCCCGGCCGTGCCGGCTCCTGGAGTCGCACCGGCCACCGCTCGGCGAGGATCCGGGCGAGCGCACCGGGATCCTCGGGCTCATCGCCCGACTCCAGGAGCTGCCGAGCCGCCTGCCCGCGGATCCGCTTGGCGACGACATCGCCGATCCGCCCTCCCCCGCCGGTGGCCTGGTCCACACGCAGCGCGACGGTTCGGTCGCCGAGACCATTCGGCATGCCCATCGCCTGGTAGCTCGGCGAGCGGAGATCGAGCACGATCCCGTCGGAGCCGGCCGCACCGGCGAGCTGGTCGCCGAGGACCGTCCGCCACGTCGGCTCGAGGCGGTCCACGCCGACGAGCCGCGAGCAGACGTGCAGCCGATACGGTGGGATGCGATCCGCCGGCCGCAGGAGACCCCACAGCGCAGACGTCACCACGAGACCACGCTCGGCGCGCTCGGCGGCGGTCACCGAGAACGACGCCGCGTCGAGTCCGTCGTGGAGCGGCCCGGAGTAGACGTCGAGCGACGGCATCGCCGGCAGTTCGCGGAGCCAGGTATTCCGGGCGACCTCGGTCGCCTTCGACGGGCGGACCTGCAACCGCTCGAAGGCATCGGGCCGGCCACTCGTCGCGATGAGGGCGTCGAGGATCCGGGTCCTCATGGGGGTCAGCTCCGGGAACGACAGATCGTCAAGCACGACCGGGCTGCCGTCATCCGGCGGCGGGCGTTTCGACTCCGACGGCGGCACGATGATCAGCATGACGTCACTCTAGAACGGGCATCGAGTGCGTGACACCTCGGGCGGTCGCGTGAGCGGTCACATCGGGCCGGGCTCGCGGGTCAAGCCATCACCGGACCCAGCGCAGGACGTCGACGAATGCACGACCAGGATTGGCTCGCCGAACGCTTCGAGGCGAACCGCTCCCACCTGCGCGGCGTCGCCTTCCGGATGCTCGGCTCGCTGACCGAGGCCGATGATGCCGTCCAGGAAGCCTGGATCCGCCTGAGCCGCACCGACACGAGCGATGTCGACAACCTGCGGGCGTGGTTGACGACGGTCGTCGGTCGGGTCTGCCTGAACATGCTCCGATCGCGCAAGACGCGCCGTGAGGCGTCGCTCGAGACGCACCTCCCGGATCCCATCCTGAGTCCGGAGGCTGGGATCGATCCCGAGCAGGAGGCGCTGCTCGGCGACTCGATCGGTCTGGCGATGCTCGTCGTCCTCGACTCGCTGGCGCCCGCGGAACGGATCGCCTTCGTGCTCCACGACGTGTTCGCCGTGCCGTTCGACGAGATCGCACCGATCGTCGGCCGGACACCGACCGCGACGAGACAGCTCGCGAGCCGTGCTCGTCGCCGTGTCCAGGGTGCGCCCGTGCCGGACGTCGACCTGGACGGTCAGTGGGCGGTCGTCGACGCCTTCCTGGCGGCAGCGCGCGACGGCGACTTCGACCGACTCCTCGCGGTCCTCGATCCCGACGTGGTCGTGCGAGCCGATGGGGGCATCGCGCGGCCGGGCCTGGTGTCGGTGGCCCACGGCGCCCAGGCCGTCGCGACGCAGGCGATGTCGTTCCGTCGGTTCGCCGCGACCGCGACGCGGATCCTCGTCAACGGGACGCCCGGGGGCATCGCGTGGTCGCCGGACGGGAGCCCGTTCGCGGTCGTGGCCCTGACGGTCAGAGGCGGTCGAGTCGTCGCGATCGACGTCCTCGCGGATCCGGACCGACTCCGGCAGCTGGACCTCACCTTCGTCGCCGGCTGAGGATCCGCCGGATCGACGGCGGTCACGTCCTCGCCTTCTGGCGGGTCCCCTGTGTGACACCCGAAGGGACCGAGAGCAAGAAGGAGCCGCACGCATGAGCGAACAGGCCGGCAGCGCCACCGGCGCGCCACGTTGGGTGACGCTGTTCACCCCGATCACCCGTCCCCTGTTGGCCGCCGGTGTCCCGCTGGGGCCCAACGGACTCCTGACGGTCCGAGGCCGGAACAGCGGCCTTCCCCGGACCACGCCGCTGGCGATCGTCGAAGCCTCCGGCAGGCGCTGGGTCTGGTCACCGTGGGGCGATGTCCATTGGGTTCGCAACCTGCGCGCCGCCGGGCAAGCGACGATCACGATCCGAGGCCGGAAGGAGGACGTCGCGGTCACCGAGCTGGATACGAACGAGCGAGCCGGTTTCTTCCGCGACGTGCTCGGTCCGGTCGCGCGCGACATGCGGTTCGGCATGTGGTTCGTCCGGACCGTCGACGGGACCGATCTCGACCGCCCGCTCGAGGCGGCTGAGGGTCGGGTCGTCTTCGAGCTCCATCCACGCTGATGAAGTCCGCACGAGGCTCGGGCCGGGATCCGACGGTGACGCGTCAACGCTCGTCGTTGTGAAGCCCTCCGAACTGTCCATATGATGGGTTCATGCGAGGTCTTGTCGTAGTCGTATCCGTGGCAGCCTTCGTCGCCGCATGCTCGGGTTCGCCATCGGCGGCGCCATCATCGGCGGCGGCGCCATCATCGGCGGCGCCAACCGCCTCGGCTCCGATCGCCACGGCGCAAGCGCTGACGCCGTCAGCGACCGCGAGCTCGACCGCAGAGCTCATCGTCGGTGGGGATCGCCCGGTCGCCGTCCACGTGCCGGCGTCCTACGACGCGAGCCGGCCCGTCCCGCTCGTGGTCCTCCTGCACGGCTACACAGCCTCCGGCAACGACGTTGATGCCTATTTCGACCTGGCGGCTGCGGCGCAACGATATGGGTTCGTCTATGTCACCCCCGATGGCACGAAGGATGGCCATGGGGACCGCTTCTGGAACGCGACCGACGCCTGCTGCAACTTCGGTCACGCGACTGTCGACGACGTGGCCTACCTGTCCAGCGTGATCGCCGACATCGAGAGCAAGCTCGCCATCGACCCGAAGCGGATCGCGGTGGTCGGGCACTCGAACGGCGGGTTCATGGCGTATCGCATGGCCTGCGAACGAGCCGACCTGGTTGCCGCGATCGTGAGCGTGGCCGGCGAGACCTTCGCCGATCCAGCCGATTGCACGCCAAGCGAGCCGGTCTCCGTGGTCCAGGTCCAGGGCACCGCGGATGAGGTGATCAACTTCGACGGTGGCGGCGCCGCTCAGCGACAGCACCGGGCCCTACCCGGGCGCCATAGCGACGGCCGCGGCATGGGCGAAGAACGACGGGTGCGGCGGGAAGGCGTCAGCGCTGAGCACGAAGATCGATGTCGACGCGAACCTGGTAGACGGCTCAGATCCGGCGGAGACGTCCGTCCAGGAGTGGTCGGGTTGCGACGCCGGTGCGAGCGTCCAGCTCTGGACGATCCCGAACGACACGCACGTCCCCGCACTCACGCCGGCATTCGCGGACGCGGTCATCCGCTTCCTGGTCGAGCATCCCAAGCCGTAGCCGACCGGGCTACAGGCTCAGTCTCCGACCGTCAGATCGCTTGACAAGCAGGGTGTACGGTCGAGCCATGCGTCCTTCGACACCGCCGACCGGGCCGACTCCGGAGGCGATCCGCGCGGTGATCCTTGAGCGCTATCCCGAGACGTTCGTCGCGGAGGCGCTCGGCGCGACCTTCTTCTCCCTCGACGAGAAGGGCTGGCCGAACTACGCGACGATCGTCACGACGGACGAGCACGATGAGGGCGCGCCTTCCGATCTCGCCCGCTCCGGGGCCTTCCGGCTGAACATCGGGGTCGGGCGCGACACGTTCGTGCGGCTCGTCGGCTCGATGGAGTCGCCGGACTCCGCCGCGTACGACCGGCTCCTCCCCCACCCCGTCTACGCCAAGCAGCTCTGGATCTCGATCCTCAACCCGAGTCACGCGACGTTCGACGACGTCGTCCTGCCGCTCATCGCCGAGGCCCACGATCGGCTCGCCGCGACGCAAGCCCGGCATCGGCCGGCCACGGACGTCCACGATCCAACGGCATGAAAGCCGTCGTGCAGGACCGCTACGGACCGCCGGAGGTCCTCCGGATCGAGGAGGTCGAGCGGCCAGTCCCGAAAGCCGACGAGGTGCTGGTCCGGGTGCGCGCCAGCACGGTCTCGCAGAGCGACGTGCATCTCCGCCGTGCCGACCCGTTCCTGTGGCGGCTGCTCGTCGGGCTCCGCCGGCCGCGATGGCGCACCCTCGGGGTCGAGTTCGCCGGCGATGTCGAAGCGGTCGGCGCGGACGTGCCGGAGTTCACGGTCGGCGACGCGGTGTTCGGCCACCCGTCGACCTGGGTCGGCGCCCACGCGGAGTACGTCTGCGTCCGGGCGAGCGCGCCGCTGGCGCACAAGCCCGAGGGGATCAGCTACGAGGAGGCGGGCGCGGTCTGCGACGGGGCCGCCCAGGCCCTGTCGGCCCTGCGCCTGGCAGGCGCCGCGGAGGGTCGACGTCTGGTCATCTACGGCGCGTCCGGCTCCCTTGGCAGCGCGGCCGTCCAGCTCGCGAAGCATTTCGGTGCGCACGTCACCGCCGTCTGTGGGACGCGGCATGTGGAGCTGGTCCGATCGCTCGGCGCGGACGATGTCGTCGACTACCGACAGGAGGACTTCACGAGGCGTGGCCAGACATACGACGCGATCATCGATGCCGTCGGCAAGTACTCGTTCCGTCGGGGCAGACGCGCGCTGACGCCCGGCGGTATCTACGTCGCCACGGACGGCGGGCGATTCCTGCTCGACACCTTCGCCTGGCTCGTGGTGACCCGGTTCCTCGGCTCGAGGCGGGTGCGCATCGCGGCGGCTCGGCGGAACAAGCCGGACATCCTGTTCCTGAAGCAGCTCATCGAGGCGGGTGAGTTCCGGGCCGTGATCGATCGGCGGTATCCGATGAGTGAGGTCATCGAGGCACACCGCTACGTGGAATCTTGGCGCAAGGCGGGCAACGTGGTCCTCACGATCCCGTAGGTCGCCGGCCGGCGCTGGGGCCGACCCAGCGAGGATAGTTGCGTGCGCAACGACACGACGCGTATACTCTGGCCGGATGCGACCACGGCTCGTGGTCGCCGGCACGACGGGTGAGCCGTCAAGGAACGCGACACAGCATGCAATTCGGCGTTTTCACGGTGGGCGACGTCACGCCCGACCCGACCACCGGTCACGCGGTCAGCGAGGAGGAGCGCCTCCGGATCATGGTGACCGTCGCGCTCAAGGCGGAGGAGATCGGCCTCGACGTCTTCGCGACCGGCGAGCACCACAACGTCCCGTTCGTGCCGTCCTCCCCGACGACCCTCCTCGGGTACATCGCCGGCAGGACCGAGCGGCTGCAGCTGTCGACCGCGACCACCCTGATCACGACCAACGATCCGGTCAAGATCGCCGAGGATTACGCGATGCTCCAGCACCTGGCCGACGGCCGGGTGGACCTGATGCTGGGCCGCGGGAACATGGGCCCGGTCTACCCCTGGTTCGGCCAGGACCTGCGGAACGCCATCCCATTGGCTATCGAGAACTACGACCTGCTCCGTCGGCTGTGGCGCGAGGACGTGGTGGACTGGGAAGGCCGGTTCCGCACGCCGCTGACCGGGTTCACGTCGACCCCTCGCCCGCTGGAGGGCGTCCCGCCGTTCGTCTGGCACGGTTCGATCCGCAGTCCCGAGATCGCCGAGATGGCCGCGTACTACGGCGACGGCTTCTTCCACAACAACATCTTCTGGCCGAAGGAGCACGTCCAGCGCATGGTCGAGCTGTACCGGCGTCGTTTCGAGCACTACGGGCATGGGCCCGCGAGCCACGCCATCGTGGGCCTCGGCGGGCACGTGTTCATGCGCAGGAACAGCCAGGACGCCATCCGGGAGTTCCGTCCGTACTTCGACCACGCCCCGGTCTACGGCGGCGCCATGTCGCTCGAGGACTACATGGCGCAGACGCCGATGACCATCGGCAGCCCACAGCAGGTCATCGACCGGACGCTCGGCTTCCGCGAGTTCGTCGGCGATTACCAGCGCCAGCTCTTCCTCGCCGATCACGCCGGCCTTCCGCTGAGCACGGTGCTCGAACAGCTCGACATCCTGGGGTCCGACGTCGTCCCGGTGCTCCGCCGGGAGTTCGAGGCGCGACGTCCCGCGGGCGTGCCGGCGGGGCCGCCGCTCCACCCGCGGGTGGCGGCCGCGCAGGCCGACGTCAGTGCGTCCCGCCCGGCGGTCCCGGCGACGCCGGCATGAGCGTTTCCACGATCCGGTCGCTCGTGGTCGTGACGGCCGGCCTGTCCGAGCCATCGTCGAGCCGGCTGCTGGGCGATCGGCTCGCGGCCGCCGTCGAGCGTCACCTCCGCGAGGCCGGTCTCGAGCCGCGCCTGGAGGTCATCGAGCTGCGTGCCCACGCCGTCGATCTCGCGAATCAGATGCTGACGGGCTTCCCCACCCCGTCGCTCCAGGCGTCGCTCGATGCCGTCCTCACGGCGGATGGCGTCATCGCGGTCACACCGATCTTCAGCGGCTCGTACAACGGCCTGTTCAAGATGTTCTTCGATGCGATCGATCGCGACGGGTTCCGGGCCAAGCCCGTCCTGATCGCCGCCACCGGCGGTACGCCGCGCCATTCGCTCGCGATCGAGCACGCGGTCCGCCCGCTGTTCGCCTATCTCCGGGCGGCGGTGGTCCCGACCGGCGTCTATGCCGCGACCGAGGACTGGGGGCAGGGCGAGGTCGCGACGGACGGCAGCCTCGTGGAGCGGATCGAGCGGGCCGCCACGGAGCTCGCTGTGGTGATGGCCGCACAGCCGGGCGTACTGCCTCCCGACCCGTTCTCCGACCCGGTGGCCTTCGAGGATCTGCTGCGCGGCTAGGTGTCGCGGCCGCCAGCGTCGGCCGACGATATGGGCACTCCCCTACCCGGCGCGAACCAGGCGAGCACCCGCATCGCTCGAAGCGTGTTCCACCGGCTCGGCCGGCCCTCGCCGTCGTCCATCCGGATGTGGACGTCGCCCTCGTGGACGTTCTGGAGCGGCCAGCGGCCGTCGGGATCCCGGTTGCCCTCGACGACGCCGATCGCCTCGATGACTCGATCGTCACGCCGGGCGCCGGCGTCCCGCAGGTAGTCCAGCCCACGCAGGATGTCGTAGTGGTACCAGGTCGGGTACGAGAACCGGAGCCAGTTCGGGTCGATCACCTCACCGGTCGACTTCCGGCGGAACAACCGGCGCTCGAGCATGTACGCCTCGCCGCGTTGGCGTGCCTCCCGCACCCCCGCCGAGCCGCCGGTCGCCCGCTCGTGCTCGAGCAGGCCCTCGACGACATTGATCGTCGTTCCGAACGACGAAACCGTGGCGCCGTTCTCCACCTCGCAGTTCCAGCCGCCGTCGGGAAGCTGCTCGCCGAGGAGACGGTCGACGAGCCGGGTCATGTCGACCCCGAAGTACGAGCCGGTCGCGACGACGTTGCCGTTGATGCACGGCTCGACCTCGCCCTCGAAGAATCGATTGTCGGCCCATGGGGTCTCGAAGTCAGGATCCCGCCAGGTGACCTGCGCCCGCACGAGACCGATCGCCCGCCTGCCCGACTCGCCCTCGGGGTCGAGCCCGAACCGCCGCAGCAGCTCCAGGACGTGGAAGGTGTCGGTCCAGTCGTGCGACCACGGCCGGCCGCCCCACCTGCCGTCCGGCGCCTGGAGCGCCAGGAGCCGAGCCCCCCAGCCCTCCGTGGCGATCCTCGATCGCTCAGCGGCGATGACGTCCGCCGGCTCGCCCGTCAGGTCGCGCATGACCTGCCAGCGGATCGCCGGATCGGCGTCGAGCAACCAATCGATGACGTTCACGGTCCGGTCGGTCTCAGCCGAAGGTGAAGCAGTACGCCTCGGCTCCGGCGTCGCGGAACTCGATCTCGACGAGCCGCTCGGACCCGAGGCCGGGCTGGCGGATCAGCTGATAGAGCCGCTGCTCGTCAAGCGTGCCGTTGCCCTGGGCATCCACATCGAACCCGTGGGCGTCGTCCGGTACGGATCCGTCGATCAGTACACGGAACGCGGTCGACATCCCCCGCGCCGAAGGTCCCATGACGAGGTTGACGTCGCGGGCCTGGAACCGGAAGGCGATGCGCGCGCCCGGCTCGTTCGACACGGCGGCATCCGGCCCGAGGGTCCACGTACCCGTCGGCGCCCACTCGTTGAGCGCGAGCCCCGACGGCCGGGGATAGTCGTGCGGCGCGTCGAACCGCGCGCGCTCGGGCGAAGCGAAGCCGGCGCTTCGACCGTAGGCAAGATAGGTCTCGGGCGTCCTGAGGGTCTGCCGATCAGCCGGGACCTCGAAGCCCCGCGGTTCGACAGACACCAGCTCCGGATCGACATGCGCACCCGCCTCCTGCAAGAGCTGCTGCACGACCATCTCGGTCATCGCGTACTCGCCTTCGCCGAAATGGTGGTAGCGGATGCGGCCCTCGGCGTCGGAGATGTAGACCGCCGGCCAGAAGTGATTGGCGAACGCCTGCCAGACCCCGTAATCGTTGTCGAGCGCGATCGGGTACTCGACGTCGAAGTCGCGCGATCGCGCGACGACGTTGTCGCGGTCATGTTCGAACCCGAACTCCGGCGTGTGGACGCCGATGAGCGTCAGACCGGCCTCCGCGTATCTCGCAGCCCACGCACGACGATACGGGGCCGTGCGCAGCCAGTTGATGCAGGTGTAGGTCCAGAAGTCGACGAGCACGACGCGTCCCCGAAGGCCCTCGGGCGTCAGCGGTTCGGAGTTGAGCCAGCCGGTCGCGGCGTCGAACGGCGGAAGGTGACCCTCGATCGGCAAGTCCGCCGGGTCGCCCGCCAGGCGGTGGGCGATCGACTGCAGGACACCACCATCCGCGGACATCGGCGTGTCCCTTCAGTCGGCCGTTCGGAGTGATCTGAACGCCGCCCGGAGTTCCCTGGCGAACAGATCCGGCTCCTGCCAGGCCGCGAAATGGTTGCCCCGGTCGAGCTCGTTGAAGTAGATCAGGTTCGGATAGGCCTTCTCGGTCCAGGTCCGCGGCGCCTGATACAGCTCGCGCGGGAACACGCTCACCGCGGCCGGGACGGTGACACCTTTGATGTCAAAGAAGCCGAGCGTGTTCTCCCAATAGAGACGACCCGAGGAGATGCCCGTGTTCGTGACCCACGTCATCGTGATGTTGTCGAGGACCTCGTCTCGGGTGAGGTGATCCACTGGGTCGCCGGCGAATGCCCGTGCGATGTCCTCGAGGCTGTAGGCGTCATGGTCGAGCATCCAGGCGGCGAGGGCGACCGGGGAATCGGCGAGCCCGTACAAGGTCTGTGGGCGGTTCCCCATCTCGAGCGCGTACCCGACGCCCTTCGTGAACAGGAAGCTCAACCGGTCGTAGGCGCGTTGTTCGTCGGCCGTCAGACCGGACGGCGCCGGGTGCCCCGTCCCGAAGACGTTCGACGTGAGTGCCCTGGAAACGTCGGGTGGGACGGTGCCGGGCATGTTGGAGTGGATGCCCGCCAGCTCCGGCGGTGCCTTCGCACCGATCACGTCGGTGATCTGCGCGCCCCAGTCACCACCCTGTGCGACGTAGCGCGGATATCCGAGACGGCGCATGAGCGCGATCCAGGCGTCCGCGATATGGACGGGGTCCCAGCCGGTCGACGTCGGCTTGCCCGAGAATCCGTAGCCGGGCAGTGACGGGATCACCACATCGAAGGCGTCCTCGGCGTCTCCGCCGGATGCGGTCGGGTCGGTGAGCGGTCCGACCACGCCGAGCATCTCGATGATCGAGCCGGGCCAGCCGTGGGTGATGATCACCGGCAACGCGTTGGGGTGCGGTGACTTGGCGTGGATGAAATGGATGTCGAGACCGTCGATGTCGGTGATGAACTGCGGCAGAGCGTTCAGCCGCGTCTCGAACCGGCGGAGGTCGTAGTCAGCGGCCCAGTATCGAGCGAGCTCCTGGATCGTCGCCAAGCGGACGCCCTGCGACCCATCTGCGACGGTCTCCTTCTCGGGCCAGCGCGTCGCCTGGATCCGCAGGCGGAGGTCGTCGATGTCCGCCTGGGCGACCTCGACCCGGAAGGGCCGGATGGCTCTCGAGTCGACGGATACCTGATCTTGAAGGCCTGCGCCGTGCCCCATCTCCGTCCTCCTGTCGCCTCCGACCAGGATCACCCGCCCGACGAGAGCGCGGTTCCCGGACTGGAGGGTAGCCCAGAGCCTCGGACGGGGACAAGTCAGCGGCTGACCTCGATGCTGGCGGAGGCACGGGGCCGGCCCGGGGACGTAGAGTGGGCGGACGATGGAATTCGGGGTGCATCTCCCGCAGATCGGCTGGGAGGACGAGCTGCCGTCGCTGGATCGCCTCATCGCGCTGGCGACCGCTGCGGAGCGCCTCGGCTTCGGGACCATCTCGGCCAACGATCACCTCACCTACGGCCGGCCCTGGCTCGACGGCCCCATCGCCCTGGCCTCGATCCTCAACGCAGCACCCACGGTCCGGCTGATGACGAGCGTCTCGCTGCCGGTGGTGCGCGGACCCTTCGCCCTTGCCAAGGCGCTGGGTGCGCTGGACCTCCTGTCCGGCGGTCGTCTCGATGCCGGTGTCGGCCCGGGCTCCTCACCGGCCGACTACGGCCTGGTCGGGCTCTCGTTCGAGGAGCGGTGGGCCCGCTTCGACGAAGCCGTCGCGGTCATGCGCGCCCTCTGGGACGGCGACCTGGCCCCCTTCGTCGGGCGCTACTACGACACGACCGGCGTCCGCCTCGAGCCTCCCCCGGCTCAGCCGAAGGGTCCGCCGATCTGGATCGGGAGCTGGGGGTCGAACGCGGGGATGCGGCGCGTCGCGCGGCTGGCCGATGGCTGGTTGGCCTCGGGTTACAACACCACCCCCGAATCGTTCACCACGACCTGGCGCGTGCTCGCCGACATGCTGGATGCCGAGGGCCGGGATCCCTCGACGTTCCCGTGCACGATGGCGACGACCTGGCTCTGCGTCACGGACGATCCGGCCGAGGCACGGGCGGCCCTCGACCGGCTCAGCCGGATGCTCCGTCGCCCGGTGGATGACATCGAGGGTCAGCTACCGATCGGCTCCCCTGCGGCCTGCGTCGACCTCCTTGGGAGGTACCAAGCGGCGGGCCTGCAGCGGATCCTGCTCTGGCCGATGAAGGATGAGGTCGAACAGCTCGAACTGATCGCGGGGGACGTCCGCCCCAAGCTGTCACCGGCGTCCTGATCCGATCGGCTCGCCCGCGTCGCCCGCCGGCGGCCGACGACGCCCTTGACAACTCGTCGATACAACCGTATGGTTGTATCAATGAGCGACGCCTTCAACGCCGACCACGTCTTTGCCGCCCTGGCGGATGCCACCAGGCGCGACATCGTCCTGCGTGCGCTTGGTGGCCACGAGGGCGTCGCCGAGCTGGCCGGGCACTACCCGATGAGCTTCGCGGCGGTGCAGAAGCACGTCGCGGTGCTCGAGCGTGCCGGGTTGGTAACGAAACAGCGCGACGGCCGCCGCAAGGTCGTTCGCACCGATATCGAGGGGCTCCGCCTGGCGCGCGGCCTGCTCGACCAGTACGAGGCGCTCTGGCGCGGCCGCATCGAGCGCATGGACGCGCTCATCACCAGCACGGAGGAGATCGGCGCATGACCGTCACCGCTGTCCGCAAGGATCCCGACGCCCTGACCATGACCCTGACCGCCGAGTTCGACGCGTCGCCGGAGCGCGTGTGGGACCTCTGGGCGGATCCGCGCAAGCTCGAGCGCTGGTGGGGTCCGCCGACGTACCCTGCCACCTTCACGGCCCACGCCCTGGCGCCTGGGAGCCACGTCGAATACCACATGACCGGGCCGACCGGTGACCAGCCACACGGCTTCTGGGACATCATCGAGGCCGATCCACCGCGCCGGCTCGTCTTCCTCGACGGCTTCGCGAACGAGGACGGCACGCCGAACGACGCCTTCCCACGCAACGAGGGCCGCGTAACGATCGAGCAGATCGGGACGGGTCGCACGCGGATGTCGATCGAGAGCCGTTTTCCGAGCACTGCGGCGATGGATCAGGTCCTGGCGATGGGCATGGAGGAAGGGCTCACGCAGGCCGTCGGCCAGATCGACGGGATCCTCGCCGAAGATGCCGTCCGCTCGGCGTAAGCCATCAGCAGCACGACAGGGAGACGAACCATGGCCACGATGACCCAGCCCACCACGAACACCCTGGACGCGCCGGGCGCCGTCCTGACCTACGACGTCCGGTCCGGCGGCTCCCCGACGGATCCGGTGCTGCTGCTGATCGGTTCGCCGATGGGCGCCGGTGGGTTCCAGACCCTCGCCGGGCACTTCCCCGATCGCACCGTGGTGACCTACGACCCGCGCGGCGTCGACCGCAGCACGAAGGCGGATCCGGCCAGCTCGTCGACGCCTCAGCAGCACGCCGACGACCTGCATCGGATCATCGCCGCGCTCAGCGCGGGGCCGGTCGACCTGTTCGCCAGCAGCGGCGGCGCGGTGAACGCGCTCGCGCTCGTGGCCTCGCACCCGGAGCAGGTCCGGACGCTCGTCGCGCACGAGCCGCCGCTCGCCTCGATCCTGCCCGATCGTGAGGGCGCGTTGGCCACCACCGAGGCGATCCACGACACATACGAACGCGACGGGTTCGGCGCCGGCATGGCGCACTTCATCGCGGCCGTGAGCTACACCGGGCCGATGACCCTGGACTATGCCGCCCAGCCGGCACCCGACCCGGCGATGTTCGGTCTGCCGACGCAGGACGACGGCAGCCGGACGGACCCGCTCCTGGGTCAGAACATGATCTCCTGCACCCACTACGAGCCCGATCTCGATGCCTTGCGGTCGGCCTCCACGCGGATCGTGCTGGCCTCGGGCATCGAATCGGAGGGCACGATGGCGTCCCGCGGCGCGTTCGCCGTCGCCGAGCGGCTCGGCACCGAGCCGGTGATCTTCCCGAGCAACCACGGCGGCTTCCTCGGCGGCGAATACGGCCAGACCGGCGATCCGGATGGCTTCGCCGCGAAGCTGCGGGAGGTCCTCGCCGCGAGCTGAGCGACAGATCTCCTGGTCCGACCGGGCGAGGTAGCCTGTCGAGCATGACCGACCCGCTGCGCGTGATCCTCGAGATCGGCAAGAAACGCCGGGTCGTGGCGGGTGCCATGGACTGGCCCGGGCTCGATCGCTGGGGGACGTCCGAGGACGACGCCCTCGCGAAGCTGTCGTTGTACGTCCCGCGGTACGCCGGCGTCGCCGAGCGGGCCGGCCTGGCGAGCGCGTTCGCCGCGGAGCGCGACGTGGAGGTGGTCGAACGGGTCCCCGGATCGAGCTCGACCGACTTCTGGGGCATCGCCCACGTACCGTCGCGGATCGAGGCCGAGGTGCTGCCAACGGCCGACCTGGAGCAGCGGCTCGAGCTCCTGCGGTCCTGCTGGGCCCACTTCGATGACGTCGCAGCTCGCGTCCCAGCCGAACTCCGGCCTGGACCTCGCAGCGCCGGGCGCTCACGCGACCAGATCATCCGCCACGTCTACGCCAACGAGCCCGAGCAGTTCTCCCGCAAGGTCGAGGTCCGGACGCCGCGCGAGGTCGTCCTCACCCCGGGTGGCCTCGCAGCGCATCGGCAGGACTACGTCGATGCCATCCGTGCCTACAACGCCGACGGCAGGCCGGCTCGATCGTGGCCGATCCAGTTTCTCGTGCGACGCACCGCCCACCACGTCATGGATCACGCGTGGGAGATGGAGGACCGCGGCTTCGATGCCGCCGATCCAACGGCCTGACTGTTAACCCGCCCGAATGGGTCCGGATCACCGATCAGGCGCACAATGCCCTTCCCCGCCCCATCGAGGGTGCGACGCCAGCACGTGGAGGTGCATGTCGATGACGAACGCAGCGACGGCGATCGTGAACAAACCGGCGTGGGTCGACCTCGGGACGACGGATGCCGCCGGTGCACGGGAGTTCTACTCGACCCTGTTCGGCTGGGACATCCAGGTCAGTCCGGACCCCCAGTACGGCGGCTACGGGCGGGCCCTGCTCGACGGCAAGGACGTCGCCGGGATCGGCCCGACCATGTCGCCCGAGCAGCCGACGGCCTGGGCGATCTACATCGGCACCGACGACGCCGACGCGCTGTCGAAGAAGGTGCAGGCGGCCGGCGGCCAGGTGGTCATGCCGGCCTTCGATGTCGGGGACCAGGGCCGGATGGCCGTCTTCGCCGACCCGGGCGGCGCCGTCATCTCGGCCTGGCAGCCGACCACGATGAGCGGGTTCCAGACCGAGGGTGCGAACGCGTATTCGTGGGCCGAGCTCAACTCGCGCGCCGTCGAACAGGCGTTGCCGTTCTACCACGACGTGTTCGGATGGGCGCTCAAGCCGAGCGCCAGCCCGGAGATGGCCTACACCGAGTTCCTGGTCGATGGCGAGAGCATCGCCGGCGCGACCGCGATGAGCGAGCTGGCACCGGCCGCCATGCCGAACTACTGGCTGGTCTACTTCGGTGTCGACGACGTCGACGCGTCGACCCGCAAGGCCGTCGAAGCGGGCGGCAAGGCGATGCTCGAGCCACTGGACTTCCCAGGTGGCCGGATGTCGATGGTCGCCGACCCCCAGGGGGCGATCTTCGGCCTGCTGCGCATGGCGGACGCCTAGTCCGATCCGATCGGACGGCGTCGGGCGACGGACGCGTGTCCGGGCCCGGCGCCACGCACGAGCAGCCAGCGCGCCGCCATCGCATCGGCCGACGGGCGCTACGAGCCCTCCGGCTTCGTCGCCTTGAGCGAGAAGAAGAGCGGGAGGCGCCCCTTCGAGTCCGCGGGCAGGCGCCAGCGACCGTCGTCG
Organism: uncultured Chloroflexia bacterium; assembly: GCA_963744115.1. Classification (GTDB taxonomy): domain Bacteria; phylum Chloroflexota; class Limnocylindria; order Limnocylindrales; family CSP1-4; genus Chersky-267. The sequence continues at coordinate 1,592,428 of CAVUSI010000003.1, forward strand.
CCCTCGACCAGGAAGTCGACCGGCCAGCGGACGAAATCGAACTCGTGGAGGAACTCGAGCCGGAGACCGGCGTCGGCCAGTGAGGTCACGATCTCGCCGAGGGAGTGATCCCAGCCGTACTCGACGAGCCCGTCCGTGGGTGCGTCGCGGTCGGCGTACGAGCCCTTGACCTCGAACCGGAGAGGCTCCGGCTGCGACCAGTACGGGTAGGCGAGCCGGAGCTCCCCGGGCTCGACGTCCTCGTTCTCGAAGACCTGGGCGACGGGGTGGATCTCGGTCATGTAGAGGAAGCCACCGGGCCGGACGAAGCGCGCTGCGACTCGCCCCCAGCTCGCCATGTCCGGCAGCCAGCCGAGGACGCCGTTCGAGGTGTAGACGATGTCGAACCGCTCATCGAGCACGTCGGGAAGCCCGTCGATGTCGGACACGAGGAACCGCGCCGGGAGGCCGACCTCGGTGGCGAGCTCACGCGCGGCGGTGACGGCGGCCTCGCTGAAGTCGATCCCCGTCACGATCGCGCCGAGGCGCGCCCAGGAGAGGGTGTCCAGCCCGAAGTGGCACTGGAGGTGGAGGAGGGTCCTGCCCTCGACGCTCCCCACCTCCTCGCGCTCGTAGTCGGCGATCCGGATGGGCCGCCGACCGTCCCGAAACGAGGCGACGTCGTAGAAGTCGGACGCGACGTGGATCTTCGTCCAGGCGTCCCAGAGCCGGCGGTTGCTGCGCAGCGCCTCGTCCACGGTCCGGGGAGTCTACGACGCGGGCGGGCGTCGATGTCGCCGGGTCCAAACGATGGGGAGGCCAAGCGGTATCGTCGCGGGCATGAGGAACGCCACCCCGTCGCGTCGTCCCGGGATGGGCGCTCTCCCCCACCGCGACGGCACGACCTTCCGGGTCTGGGCGCCGCACGCCTCGGCCGTCTTCGTCACCGGCACATTCGACGACTGGGCCCGCGACCGAACCCCGCTCGGCCGGGACGGCGATGGTTCGAGCGGCACGTGGTCCGCCGACGTCCCTGGCGTCGCCCCGGGCGCCGAGTACCGTTTCACGATCCGCACCCGCGACGGCGACCTATCCCGGATGGATCCGTACGCCCGGCACGTCACGAGCTCCGTCGGCAACGGCATCGTCTACGACCCGGCCGGCTTCGACTGGGGAGACGACGAGTTCCGGATGCCGACCTGGGACGACCTGGTCATCTACGAGATGCACATCGGCACCTTCGCCGCGACCGCCGACCGGCGCGGCACATTCGACGCCGCGCGGCGTCGGCTCGACTACCTCGAGCGGCTCGGCGTGTCCGCCGTCCAGGTCATGCCCCCGTTCGAGTTCGCCGGTGACATCTCCTGGGGCTACAACCCCGCCCATCTGTTCGCGATCGAGTCGGGCTACGGGGGACCGGATGCATTGAAACGGTTCGTCCGCGACGCTCATGCCCACGGGATCGCCGTGATCCTGGACGTCGTCTACAACCACCTCGGGCCATCGGACCTGGACCTCTGGCGTTTCGACGGGTGGTTCGAGGACGAGGGTGGCGGGATCTACTTCTACAACGACGAGCGCGCCGTCACGCCATGGGGGGCGACGCGACCGGACTACGGACGCGGCGAGGTCCGCACGTTCCTCCGCGACAGCGCGATGGGTTGGCTCGAGGAGTTCCGCTGTGACGGCCTCCGCTTCGATGCGACCGTCTATGTCCGGACCGTGGACGGCGACGCCACCGACCCTGCCTCGGAGCTGTCCGACGGGTGGTCCTTCCTCGCCTGGCTCAACGACGAGGTCCGGACCCGGCAGCCGTGGAAGATCACGATCGCCGAAGACATGCGGGACGATCCGACCGTCGTCACCCCGACCGCTGAAGGCGGCGCCGGGTTCGTGGCCCAATGGGACGCCGGGTTCATCTACCGGGTCAGGCCGGCCCTGGTGGATCACGACGATCGTGCCCGGGATATCGACGACGTGGTGACCGCGATCGTCGGCGAAGGCCGCGGGCCGGCCCTGAGTCGGGTCATCTACACCGAGTCGCACGACGATGTCGCCAACGGCCAGACTCGCGTCCCGGAGGCGATCTCGCCGGGCGATGCCGATAACTGGTGGGCGAAGAAGCGCGCCGTTCTCGGGTCGGCGCTCGTCCTCACGTCACCGGGCATCCCGATGCTGTTCCAGGGTCAGGAGCTGCTGGAGGATCGCTGGTTCGAAGACACCGTCGCCCTGGACTGGGAGAAGGCGAGCACCAATCGTGGCATCCTCCGCCTCCACCGGGACCTCATCGCGCTGCGACGCGCTCGGGACGGCGCCACGCTCGGACTCCGGGGCTCCAACGTCACCATCCTCCGGGCAGACCCCCAGGACAAGGTCCTGGCCATGCACCGCTGGATGGACGGCGGGCCCCACGACGACACGGTCGTCGTCGCCAACTTCGCCGATCGGACGGTCGACGACCTCCGGCTCGGATTCCCGGCCCCGGGCCGTTGGAACGTGCGGTTCAACTCCGACGCCAGCACGTACGCCCACGAGTTCGGCAGTCACGACGCCCTGGACCTCGACGCCGACGGACCGCCGCTGGACGGCTGTCAGCAGAGCGGCCTCGTCGCGCTGGCGCCGTACAGCGTCGTGATCTTCTCCCGCGAGGATTGACGGCTCGGCGAGTCGGGCGCAGGTACGCTGCCTGGTCGACCGGGTCCCGCACCGGGTCGGCCATCGCGTACCCTACCCGCTCATGCCACCCGGCGATCGTCGCGCCCGAGCGGGTCGTGCGGGTCGCCGTGTGCCGCCGAGTCCCCTCAACGCTGGAGGTCGATCGATGACACAGGATCGAGGATCGCTCCCGGGGTCCCACCCATGAGCATCGAGATGTTCACGGCGGTCCTGCTGATCGCCGTGCCGATCGCCTTCAACCTGGCGTTCCTCGAGCTCGGGCGAGCGTTCGACTACCCGAACATCCTGCGCAAGGAACCCGACGAGATCCTGCGCCGCTTCGCCGCCGGGGGCACGGGCCTGCTCCTCCGTTGGCAGGCGCTGCTTCTCAGCGCCCTGCTGATGGTGCCGCTCACGGCGCTCCTCGCCGTCGCGCTGGCCGCCCCGCCGGCCCTGACGGCCCTGGCGATCGTGATCGGGGTCACGGCGGCGCTGGTCCAGACCCTCGGTCTCGTGCGCTGGCCGTTCGCGGTCCCCGAGCTCGCCCGCCGCTATCTCGCGGCTCCGGCCGGACCCGACGGCGACGCGACCCGCCGCACCGTCGAGGTGGTCTTCGCGACGCTCCACCGCCTGCTCGGGGTGGGGATCGGGGAGCACCTCGGCTATCTGTTCACCGGCCTCTGGACCTTGGTGGTCGGGGTCTCGATCCTGTCGACGGCCGCCCTGCCCGGCTGGCTCGGCGCGGCTGCCGTGCCGATCGGAATCGCGCTGCTCGTCGGGACGCTCGAGTTCGTCGGCCCGAATGAGCGGGACGGCTGGCCGCTGGCCGGGACGATCGTGCCGATCGCCTACATCGTCTGGTCGCTCTGGCTCGTCCTGCTGGGCGTGTTCTTCCTGCTCTGATCCGCGAGCGCGTCGAGCGCCGCCCGGGGGCAACGCCCGACGCCAAAATGTCTACGCCTTGGCCGGTTCCATCCGCTCGACGAAGTCGGCGCGCCAGGCCGGCGGCTCGAACGGGTTGGCGAAGTACTCCGTCATCCGCGACACCTTGCCGCCTCGGAGCTCGCCGATCCCGACGTAGCTGACCGGGATGCCATCGCCGTAGTCGACGGTGCCCTCGACGACGAAGACATCCCCGCCACCGAGCATCCGCCTGTACGTGAACTTAGGGGTCGTCCCGGACATCTCGGGGTAGCTCTCGGCCATCCGCGCCGAGACCGCCTTCGTCAGGCGCTCCCCGGACTGCGGCCACTCCTCGACGAAGTCGTCGGTCCCGTACTCCTGGAGCAGCGCCCCTAGCCGACCGAAGTCGCCGGACCGGAGGACCTCCTCGAACCTGGCCGCCATTTCCTGCGTATCGCCCATCGGGTCATCCCTCCTGCGGTGCGTGGACGTCCAGAGTGGACCCGTTCAGCGGTCCCGACAAGGGCCTCGGTCGCGTCGTCTCTTTGCGAGTCCCCCGACGGAGAGTAGCCTTCGAGGGTCACCCCCCAAGGCGGAGCCTCACCCGGTCGATATCGCAGGAGGATCGACACCCACCCGTGACGTACTCGATCGTCGCCCGTGATCCTGTCAGCGGGGAACTCGGCGTCGCCGTCCAGACCCGCTGGTTCAACGTGGGGAACGGCGTGCCATGGGCGGAGGCGGGCGTCGGAGCGGTCGCGACGCAGTCGTTCTCGGAACCGAGCTACGGCCCGCTCGGCCTGGCCCGGATGCGAGCTGGCGAGCCCGCGCCGGAGGCGCTGGACGCGTTGCTGGCCGCGGATGACGGTCGCGAGGTCCGGCAAGTCGGGATGATCGATGCGACCGGTCGGTCGGCGGCATTCACCGGCGCGCGGTGCGTGGCCGAGGCCGGTCACCTCGCTGCGCCCGACGTGTCGGTCCAGGCGAACATGATGGAACGTCCCACTGTCTGGCCCGCCATGGCCCACGCCTTCGGGTCGACCGAGGGCCCCCTGGCGGACCGGCTCCTGGCCGCGCTTCGCGCCGCGGAGGCCGAAGGCGGGGATATCCGCGGCCGCCAGTCCGCGGCCCTCCTGGTCGTTCCGGCGGCCGGGCCCGCATGGACGACGACGTACGACCTGCGGGTCGAGGACGATCGCGCACCGCTCGACGAGCTCGCCCGGCTCCTCCGCATCGCAAGGGCGTACGAGGCGTTCGACCGGACCGAGGAACCGGTCAGGCGAGGCGACCTTGCCACCGCGTCGGCGATTCATGGAGGAGGCGCACGAGCTCGCACCCGACGACGACCAGATCACGCTCTGGACGGCGATCCTCCTCGCCGGCGCAGGCCGGATCGCGGAAGCGCGCGGACTCTTCGCCGAGGCCCGCCGGGCGGAGCCGCGCGCGGCGGAGCACATCCGACGGTTCGTCGCCGCGGGCCACCTGCCCCCGCAGGCGGCCGCCGCGGTCGAGGAGCTCGAGGCCGATCCGGATGGGACGGGCTGAGCCGGCTCGGATCTCGGAGCCTCCCGATCAAGTCGTGGGCATCGGTTCGGCAGCGAGCCAACGGCCGCCGTCACCCGGGCGGAGCAGCCGGTGCCGACCCGTCGCGAGGTCCCACTCGTTCCGGGTGAACCGCAGCTGGTCGTCCCCGGTCATGATCAGGACGTAGGCCGGGCTCCCATGACCGGCGAGATGCCCGTGGTCGTGGAGATCGTCGGGCGGCAGCAGGGTCGTCACGTCCGACGGCTCGAGGGCGACCGTCTCGGCGACGACCGGGTGAGCCATCGCGTGTTCCCCCACGACCCGATATCGACGGTGCGTCTCCAAGCCCACGACGGGGCTGATGACGACCCACGTCCCATGGTCGTGGACGGCGCCCATCTGGCCTTCACGGCGGTGGACGAGCATCAGCCGGGGCCCGCGAGCCGGGGCATGGATCGGCAACGCCCCGCTCGTGTCGCCGAGGCGGGCGATCCAGGGGGCGAGGTAGTCGAGATCCGAAGCGAGGCCGAGCAAGGCCGATCCGATCGTCTCGAGGTCAGGAACCGCGTCAGTGACCGGACCGGCGATCCGCTCGAACAGCGTCCGAACCGGGGCATCGAGCATCCTCGGCGCCGGCGATCCGGCCTCGTGCCCCTCCTCGGTCATCGTCCCCTGCCCTTCGGCGGCGCTGCCTCGTCGGGTGCCTCCGACGGGTTCGCGACCCATCGGTCGAGCGCGTCGAGGTCGAGCGGGATCGGCCGGCCGCGATCGTCGACGAGGCGCCACCGAACGCCGAGACGATCGTCGCGGCCCTCGGCCAGCAGGCGCGCGAGCCTCGCCGGCGAGGCCGCCCGATCGAGCCCTTCGATGGCCGTCCGGACCGCGTGGGCGGCCGTCGTCGCCACGTTCCCTACGACGTCGCGACGGACGATCCCCTGCGGATCGCGGGCGCCGTCGGCGACAAGCGTCTTGATCAGCCCCCGGGCGCGTCGTCGATCGGCGGGCTCGAGATCCGTCAACCAGCGCGGCTCCACGGGCTCGGCGGCCTCGACCGTCTGTCGGACCGACTCGACCGGCGCCGGAGCACGTTCGACGGTGGGCGCGGCAACGGCTCGCGCGTGCCTCGGCGAAGGGGTCGGCCGGACGGCCGGCTGGGAGGGCGACGGCGCCGCCGGCTCAGCCCCGGACGCTTGGTCGCCCGGCTGCCCCTGCCGCGACGCGACGACCCGAGCCTCCAGGGGCGAGGCGACTGCAGCCGCACCACGCGCGGCCTCGATCGCATCCTTCGCGGCGGTCAGGCTGCCGAACGGACCGCGGACCAGGGGCAGTCCCAGGTCGTCCGTCTGCTCGGCATCGACCACGACCCACGTCCCCGACTGCGGTTCGATCGTGAACCGCTCGTCCCTGGTCTGCCAGCGTCCGCCGCCGAGTCGCTTGAGGGGCGCCGATCCGGCCGGAGCGGCGCTCATCTCAGCGTGGCGAGGAAACGGAACACCGGGATCGCCGTCGCGTAGCCCTCGACCAGGAGGTCCGGCAGGTCCGGAGAGCAGACGTCCGCGTCGGACAGGCGCCGGCCGAAGACGACGTCCTTCCAGCGGAACATGTCGGCCATCGGATGGTCGGCCGGCCAGCCGGGAGGGACCCGCTTGAGCGACTCGTGCGTTCGGACCCCGCCGAACCAGGCGACGAATGCCGGATCCTCGATCGCCGATGTGACCCGCTCGGGTGTCTCCACGATCGCGCTCCGGAGGGCGTCGAGACGCGGCTTCTCGGCCATCCACATCCCGCCGCCGGCGTACATCTCGCCCGGCTGGAAGTTGAAGTAGCCGCCATTCCCGTGCGCGCCGGCGTCGACGGTCGCCGCACCCGAACCGTCCGCCTCGATCCACGGGAAGCTCGCCCCCAGGTGGGTCTTGTACGGCGACTTGTCCTTGCTGAACCGGACGTCCCGATAGATGCGGAACGGTGAGCGCTTCGAGTCGGCCAGAAGCGGGATCCGGTGGGCGGCGAACCGGTCGGCCAGCGCCAGGCAGAGCGCCTCGAGCGGCTCCTTCAGCAGGCGCTCGTAGTCGCCCTTGCGTGGCTGGAACCAGGTCCGGTCGTTGTTCTGGGCGAGATCCGCCAGGAACTGGATACCTTCGGTCGTGAAGCCGGTGAACGGCGGTGCGCTGACAACCATCGGATCCCTCCGGACTACTCCCAGGTGACCGCGGCGAGGCTGACCGGTTCGGCGACCCCCTTGACCGGCGTTCGTCGCGCGTCCGAGGTCCGCACGTCGCCGGCCTCGGCCAGCGTCTCGGCGGTGGCCAGGATCTCCCCACCGCGCGCCAGCGACGCGACCCGGGCGGCGACGTGGACGCCCTTCCCGCTGTAATCGGTCCCGCGGCGGCTGGCCTCGGCCGTGTGGAGGCCGATCCGAACGGACAGCGCGAACCCGCCCGTCATCCGTTGGTCCAGCAGGGCCCGCTCGATCGAGACGGCGCAGTCGATCCCGGCCCGCGCGGACTCGAATGCCGCGAAGAACCCGTCCCCGGTCGAGTTGACGATCTCCCCTCCCCCGCTCCCGACGAGACCGCGCAGCACGTCGTCGTGCCATCGGAGCAGCCGCTCCCAGGCCTGGTCCCCGAGCGCCTCGGCGAGGTTGGTCGACCCGACGATGTCGGTGAACATGAAGGTCTTGCGGGTCGACACCGGGCCGCTCCGGCGGTCCTCGACGTCGCGCTGCTCCCGCTCGGCTCGCTCGATGTCGATCCGCGCTCCGAGACGCCGGAAGTCGTCCAGAGCGGCCTGGAGCTCGAGATCCGCATCGTCGTCGTGATGAACGGTCCGGAGCGCATCGGCGAGGAGCGCCCGAGCGCGCGACACCTCGTATGGGGCCCCGACCTCACGCCAACCCTTGATCGCGGCGCGCAGCTCGCGGATCGCCCCGGGAGCATCGTCCTCGCCGAGCAGGACGCGCCCGAGCGCGACCAGGCGGCCCGCCTCGAGCGCCGGGGAGGGATACCCCGAGACGATCTCACTGAGCTCGTCGACGGCGATCCGCGCCCGCCCCTTCTCCCCAGCCGCGATCAGGATCTCGACCTGGGCTGGGAGCAGGCGAGCGCGCGCCCATCGATCCCACGTCTCGTCCGCGACCGCGGCATCGATCGCCGCGACCGCAGCCGTGACCTTGCCCTCGGCCAGGCGGACCAGGGCGAGGGCTGGCTGCGGGGTGCGGCCGCGAGCGTGCGCCTCGCGGAGCGCCGCCTCCGCCCCGGCGAAGTCGCCGCGGAGTCGGCGGATGTCGCCGATCGCATAAAAGCCGTCGGCCTGCGGCGGCGTGGCGTTGAATGCACCAAGCTCGACCGTGGCCCGTTCGAGCTCATGCTCGGCCCGCTCCCAGGCCCCGCCGATCGCCGCGACCTCGGCCCGATGGACCCGACAGACACCCGGGAAGCCGGACAGGGATTGCCGGTCGCAGTACTTCTCGGTCGCCTCGATCCACTCGCTGGCCCGACGATAGTCGGTCAGATCGCGGCACGCTCCGATCATCCGGCAGGCGGTGACCCCGGTCGTGAACGGGGACAGCTCACCGTTGACCGCGGCGATCGACGCCTCCTCCATCAGCTCGACGCCGTCCGCCGTCGCACCTGTTGCGATCTTGAGCGCGCCGAGGTTGGACAACGCGTAGGCATGCAGGTCCACGTCCGCCGCACGGTCGCCGATCTCGACCGCACGTTCTGCTTCGCGGACGGCGACATCGAGGTCGCCGGCCGCCCCCGCTGCCTCGCTTCGCACGAGAGCCAGGTACCCGTGGGCGTAGGTCTCACCGTCGCCCGGACCGATGATCTTCTCTGCCCGGCGGGTCCACGCCGAGGCGATGGAGCGCTTGCCCGCATAGCCGTAGTTCCGCGCGATGTCGAGCGCGAGATAGGCGGCCCGGACCTGGTCGCCTGCGGTCTCATAGGCCTTGAACGCCCGCTCCTTGACGCTCAGCACGAGATCCGCCTGCGCGGTGAAGAAGGCGGCCAGCGCCAGGGACTCGAGATCGGCGGCGGCCAGCAGGCCGTCACCGTCGGCGCGCGTCAGCTGCTCGAAGGCCTGCGACCAGTCGTGGCGGGCGATCGCCTCCCGGCCGGCCTGGACGGGATCCGGCGTCGCCTCGAGGACCGGTGGCTGGGTCTCGCTCATCCGGGGATTGTGCACCAGCGCCCCAGCCGGGTCATGGATCGTCGTCCGACCGCGCCTACGTCTTCACCTTCGCGTCGATCTCGGCCATCCGCTCGTGAACGAGTGCGGTCACCAGCGAGTCCGGCAAGGGCCGATCGGGGGTGAACCGGATCGTGCCCTTCGACGTGTCGAAGGAGGCGAGCTCATCGCGGTGGGCGACGATCAGGGCGGGGCTCATGACGAACAGGGAGCAGTGGTTCTTACGGGCGTGGTAGGCGACCAGTGCACGGCCTCGATACCTGAATGCCGGAGCCCCGTAGCTGAACGTATCGACCGCCGCCGGGGCGGCCGCCTGGATCGTCCGACGGAGTCCGTCGATCGCTTCGCGCTCCGCGGGCGCGAGCCCGGCCACATAGGCGTCCACATCCGCCGCGGATCTGGGTTCGGAGCCTCGTTGCGCACTCATCCGCGGGTCGCGATCCGTCATCCCGGCGCGATCGTGTCCCGGGCGAGCCGGTCGAGCACCCGGGCGAGCTCGGTCGGGCGGGTCAGGAACGGCGAATGGCCGCCATCGAGCTCGATCGCCTCAGTGCCGAGGCGATCCCGGGCGGCGGTCCGGACCCAGGCGGGATCGATCGCGTGGTCGTCGCGACACACGATCGAGCTGCTCTCGACAGCCGGCCACGCTTCGAGCGGCGTCGCCTCGCTCATCACCCGATAGCACTGGGGGCGCAGCCGGGCCGTCGCCCATCGTGCGTCCGCGGCCGAAGCGTCACTGAAGAAGATCTCGGTCGCCGTGTTCGGGCCGATCATCCAGACGTCGTCGCCGAGGTCCGTCCACTCGGCTGTCGCGGGCGGGATCCTGCCGTCGATCGGCTCGGCCTGCCGCTGGTCGTTGACGCTCTTCCCCGGCGAGGGGAGGAAGGCCGCCAGGAAGACGAGGCGTCGGACCGGTCGGCGGGCCGCGACGAGCGGGATGACGAGGCCGGCCATCGAGTGCCCGACGAGCAGGGGCTCGCTGTCCGGATCGAGGGCCGCGTCGACGGCGGCGGCATAGTCCGCCGCGCCGAGGGTAGGATCGGAGATCGGCAGGTCCATCGTCGTCACCCGATGCCCGAGGCGCTCGAGCTCCGGCCGCAGCCGCTCCCAGCACCAGGCCCCGTGATACGAGCCGTGGACGAGCGCGATGTCCATCTCCGCCTCCCCTGCTCCGATGCGACCTCGAGGACGAGCACGCGCCGCCGCTCGAGCGGCTTGCGCCACATCGTGCACCGCCGTTCCTCCGGCGGCAACCGAGCCCACCGACCTCTAAGATGGCCGACCATGGATCCGACCGCCCTGACCGAGTGGTTCGACGAGCGGGTGGCCGATCACCGGTTCAGCGGCGTGGCGCTCGCCTGGAGGAACGGCGGGCCGGTGTACGAATACGCCGGCGGGCTCGCCCATCGCGGCCTCGGCGTCCCGATCACCCACCGCACGAGGTTCGCCGTCGCGTCGGTCACGAAGATGGTCACGGCGATCGCGATCCTGAGGCTCATCGAGCGAGGCTCAGATCCGCCTCGACCAGCCCGTGATCGAGCTCCTCCCGCCCGACCAGCGACCGGCCGCGGTCACGACCGACCATCTGGTCCGCCACCTCCTGGCCCATACCTCGGGGTTGGCGAACTACCACGATGACGACGATCCGACGTGGACGTCGTTCACGTCGATCTTCGACCGGATCCCGAGCTATCGGATGCGACGGCCGTCAGACATGCTCCCGCTGTTCGTGGACCTTCCGGCCGTCTTCCCGCCCGGGACCGCGTTCCAGTACAACGACGCGGCCTACATCCTGCTCGGCCTCGTCATCGAGCGGGTGACGGGCCGACCGTACGCCGACGCCGTGACCGACGAGGTCCTGCGACCGGCCGGGATGGTCGACTCATCGTTCGAATCGCTCGATCGCGACCCAGCGGGACTCGCGGTCGGATACCTGACCTCGGACGACCACCCACCCGACTCGTGGATCTCGAACATCTACAGCGTCACCGCCCGCGGTATGCCCGACGGAGGGATGATCTCGACCACCCGTGACCTGGTGCGCCTGATCGAGGCCCTCGTGGGCGGTCGGCTCGTGTCGCCCTCGAGCCTCGCGGCGATGCGGATCCCGCAGGGACCCGCGAGCTCGAGCGTGGAGCAGTTCGGCTACGGGCTGGCGCTGACCCTCGTGAACGGAGAGGTCGTCATCCTCGGGCACAGCGGTTCCGACCCCGGCGTGTCCGCGCTCGTCTCCCATCACCTCGCGACCGCGACGACGGTCGTTGTCCTCTGCAATCAGGACCGAGGGGCGCTCGCCGCGACGCTGCGACTCGAGGGTGCCTGCGGGATCGACGACCCACGGGCCTGACCGTCCAGCGGCCCACCAGGGGTCCGGGACGGTGTCACGCCGGCGGGATGTTCAGGTTGAACCGGAAGACGTTCTCGGGATCGTAGCGGCGCTTGATCGCGACCAGCCGCTCGAAGCGCTCCGGACCATACGCGGCGCGGACCCGATCGGCCGACTCGTCGACGGGCGCGTAGTTGGCGTAGCCGGCGCCGGTCAGCGAGGCCGAACTCCAGGCGTCGTTGGACTCGCGAGCCCAGCCGATCTGCCGGGCGTCGTCGGCCGGGTCCTCCCAGATCGCGATCGCACTGACGTTCCAGCGGGCCTCGCGCTGGCCGAAGGCTGCCCCGCCGGCGGGCTCGCGCCGTGCCGCGCCGATGATCGCCTCGATCAGGACGAACGAGCTCGTGTCCGGCGCGCTCGTCATCGCCCCGACGATCGCGTCGATCGCCGGACCGTCCATGTCGCGTAGGAAATGACCCTTCCAGTAGTGGCGCAGGCCGAACGGGAGCTGGCCGTTCATCGCCTGGACCTCGGGGTACGACATGACCGTGAAGGTGTCGGCGACGATCGGCAGGGACTGAAGGGGTCGGATGGCGGCCCGGGCGTCCTCGGGGCTGCCCTGGAAGACGATGGCGATGTTGAACACGGGTGGCTTGGCCGCTCCGGTGTCCGCCTCGGCCCCAGGCTCGACCTCCGCACCGGCCTCCGACTCGAGGACCGCCGGGCCCGTCGCGAAGATGACGAGCTCCGGCGGAGCCTCGCGGGCGAGTGACGCGATCGCCTCGAGAGCGAGACCGGCCGAGTCAAGCGGGACCGACAGCTCGCCGGCGTACAGCGGTCCGACGGGCCTGAGCGCGAACTCGAACTCGGTGACCACGCCGAAGTTGCCGCCGCCGCCCCGCAGCGCCCACAGCAGGTCCGGATCCCCACCCTCACCCGCGATGACCACGGAGCCGTCGGCGGTCACCACCTCGGCCCGAACCAGGGTGTCGCAGGTCAACCCGCCGGTGCCCATCAGGTAGCCCAGTCCCCCGCCGAGTGCCAAGCCCCCGACGCCGGTGTCGACGAAGGTCCCGCCCGGCATGGCCAGGCCGTGGGCGGTCGTGGCGCCGTCGACGTCCTCCCACAGGGCACCGCCGCCGACCGTCGCGCGGCGAGCGGCGGGATCGACCACGACGCGGCGCAGTCGCCGGAGGTCGATCACCAGCGCGTCATCCGCGGTGGCGTGCCCCGCTACGTTGTGCCCGCCTCCCCGGACCGCGATCGGAAGGCCGGCCTCCCGCGCCCACTGAACGGCGGCCACCACGTCCTGCGTGCTGTCGGGACGGACCACGACCGATGGACGCCGATCGATCGTCGCGTTGAACGTCGAGCGGGCATCGTCGAAGGCGGCATGGGATGGGTCGATGACCTCCCCGCCGACGGCCAGGCGCAGCGCATCAAGCCGTGTCTCGGTGACCATCGAGCACCCTCCAAGGGACCGCGGCCGGCGTCCGCCTATCTGACCGGCAGGACGAGCACGTAGCGGCCGTACCAGGCATCATCGGCCGCCAGGAACCCGGGTGTATAGGGGTCGTCGCGCGGGCTGTCGGTCTGGCGGTACTTGCGGAGCCGGTACTTGAGCGGGCCGTGGATCAGGTTCGCGTAGGAGATCTTCTTGTTGCGGAGCAGGTCGCGCTTGAGCGGGTCGGTGATGTACACGTACTGGACCGTGAAGTCGTTCGACACTGCCGGATCCTGACCGTAGACGACGTAGCCGTTGAGCACCTGGGCATGGCCGCCCGCCCAGGCGAGGATGCCGACCGGGCGGTGGTAGCGGGCCATCGCCACGATCGCGGCCTTCACCGTGGCTCCGTAGGAGGTCGATGCGTAGACCTGGTAGCTCATCCTGGCGGGATCCTGGTAGTCACCCCAGCCGTACTGGTTGAGCGCGTTGCGCCAGCCGTTCGGGTCCGTCCCGCCGGGCCCGATCTCGAGCGTGTCGTGGGCTCGGGCCCAGCGCATGATCGTGCGCTGGCGACCGAGGGCCACCGACGTCGCCCAGGCGAAGCCGTCGCCTTGGTGGCCCTTGGTCGCGATCTCGTTGAGCATGATCAGGGTGGACGCGGCGACGCACGAGGTCATGTCCGGGTTCTGGTAGCGGACCAGACCGCTGTACAGGTTGCGGCTATACGTCCGGTCGGGTGGCGGCTGCTTGATCGTCACGCCATGGGAAGTGTGGTCGGACCCGGCATCGTTGGCGACGGTCAACGTCACCGTGTACTTCCCGGGCGCGTAGGTGTGCACCGGGTTCTGGTCGGTCGACGTCGCGCCGTCGCCGAAGTCCCAGGCCCATGTCGCGGGCTCGCCGGTCGAGGTATCGGTGAACGTCGCCACCGTCCCGACGACCGAGACGTCGAACCGCGAGTTCGGTGCGGACGCAGCCGCGGCGACGGGGGCGGACGCGGCTGCCATGAGGAGCGCCGCGAGCAGACCGAGCGGAAGGAGCGACGCTCGTGGGGAGATGCGCATGGTCGGGCTCCATGTGGGGCGGCTCTCCGACCGCTGGCCGCCGCGTTCGGGTCCACCATACCCCAGTCGGACGCGTAGCCGCCCCCTGACCATCGTCGCGCCACCCACGAGCCGGTAGCATCGGCAGCGCAGATCGGTTCAAGTCGGGCCGCTGAGAGACGGACGTGGGACAGACCCGGATGGATGACGAGCTGGATCCGAAGGAGGCTGCCCGCGCGCGGCGCCGGGATCGCGACGCCGCGGCGCAGACCCGCGCCCTCCTCCGACCCGGGATGGGCAAGGTCTTCAAGCAGATCCTGGATGCTCAGGCCCGGGCGGCCGGAGAAGCGAAGAAGGACCACCGGACGTCGTCCGGTGGTCCATCGGCGTCGGCCCGCGACCGGTCGGAGCGGGCCCGGTCGACCGCGGCGCCGCTGACGCGTCCGGCCGATCCGGCCGATCCGGCCGATCCGACCGATCCGGCCTGAGTCGCTACCCTCGGACGATCTCCAAGGCGTGCCGGGCCGCGTCCGGCGCGAGGAACTTGAGCAGGGACCGCCCCTCCGCCTCCAGCGCCGCCATCTGGTCCTTCGGGATCGACCGTGCCGGCCGGAGGATGAGTCGTGCGGACCCGTCGGCCCGCAGGACCTTCCACGCCCCACTCACCTCGCCGTCGATGAGGTACGTGCTGACGGGCTCGTTGTCGCGGGCCCACGATCGAGCGTCCGTCCCGGGCGGGATCACGCGGGTCCGATCGGCGTAGGACAGGAGCAGGTTCTCGTAGTCGTAGAGGAACCGCGGGGGCGCCGGGGTCTCCGGGTCCGGCCGTGGTGCATCCGGCAGGTCGAACAGCTCCCGTCCGCCGCCGTCGGTGAAGACCGCCAGGCCGGGGCGCAGCCGATCGAAGACCTCGCGAAGGCGGGTCAACCCGGACCACGCCTGCGCATCCATGACCCCCGCCGGGCCGAAGGCCGCGAGATACCGCAAGACCATCGCGTCGACCGTCATCGTCGGGGACGGGCGATCACGACCCAGCCACGCCTCGATCGACGTGTGCGCGATCGGACCGCTGCGGCCCCACAGACCTCGCGGTGGCACCTGGACGAGGGGCACGCCCGCCCGCACGCCTTGCTCGAGCGCCATCCGATCACGGCCCGGCCATCGTTCCAGCAGGCGATCCCCGAGCGCCTTGAACGTCCGTGGCTCCGCCTCCACGTACGCTCGCCCGAGGGCGACCAGCTCGGTCATATCCACGTCCTCGAGTCGACGCCCGAACTGGCCACGCTGGGCCCGGTCCAGGACCGGCTGGACGAGCGGTCGAAGGTCGACGGCGTCGGCGGCCGTGGCGAGATGGATCGTTCCGCGCATCAGCGCGATCCGGACCACCGCGCGCCGGACGAGCAGGTCCGACAGGTCCTCGGGGTCGAACCGTTCGAGTCTCGTCCAGAGGCCGACGTAGGCGGTATGCGGGGTCTGGGCCTGGAGCCCGACGAGCCGCTCGATCATGTCGGTCGTCGAGCCGGCGGACCGCCGCAACAGGCCCTGCCGCTGGAGCGACGCGCGGTTCAGCGCGCGACGGGTCAGGACCTGGGACGACGGCATCGACGCATCATCCCGCATCAGCCGGCGGGGGTGGCCTCCGCCGGCCGCGGGTTGGTGGTGCCGAGACGCACCGGAATCTCGGATTCCTGCCCGAAAGTGTGGTAGTACGTTCGTCTGGGCCGGGCACCGGACCATGGGGAGGGTACGGACATGCGATCCATCGGGGGTTGGTCTCATCTCGCACTCGGCGAGCAGCGCGGCCAGGGCCTGGCGGAGTACGCGCTGCTGCTTGCACTCATCGCGATCGTCGCGATCGCGGCACTGTTGTTCCTGGGCGGTCAGATCAGCTCGATCCTGAGCGATGTCGGGAACTCGGTCTAGCTAGCGGACCAGCCCGAACGCGACGTTGCTCCAGGCCCCGAGCACGCCGAGAGCGACGGCCAGGGCGGCCGACCGCCCGGCATAGCCGGGAAACCGGACGGCGATCCGCCACAGGACCAGGACGATGAGTCCGATGGCGACGACCTTGTAGGCCGCCGGCCCGGCACTGCCGAGCGAGCCGAACAGGCCGCGCGCCACGGGGTTCTGTTCGGCGTGGATCCCGACATCGGCGATCGCCGCCAGGAACGTGACCAGATCCGTCAGCTGAGCGACGACGACGAGCGCGAACAGCCGGCGATGTTCGAGGAGCGTTGACACCTCGCCATCGTTCCGGAGCGCTGTCGTCGCGTCCCTAGGACGGCGGTTCCACGCCGCACCGCCGCAGGTACCGGGCCGCCCGTCCGGACCGGTCTCTAGTAAGAATTGACTGGTGCTTGGTGCCGACACGTGAGACCATGCATCGCGACACCCGGGCGGACGATCAATCTCGTCCTCCGCCCGATCCGCGGCCTCGGGGAGCTCGTCGATGAACCGTCGTGGTCTGATCACGGCGTTAGCCGTGTCCGTGCTGTGCGTCGCGTCACTCTCCGGCCTGGGCGCCCGACCGGCCTTGGCCGCCTGCGGCTCCGGCATGACCTCGCTCCAGGACGGCGGCTTCGAGTCGCCGCCGGTCGCGCCGAACACGTTCACGCTCTTCCCGGCCGCGTCGGTCCCGCCCTGGCTGACGACCGACTCCCTGAACCAGATCGAGATCTGGGGGACGGGATTCCTCGGCGTTCCGGCCGCGCAGGGCAATGCCTTCGCCGAGATCAATGCGAACTCGGCAGGGACGCTCTACCAGGATGTCGTGTCCAACCCGGGTGACACGATGAGTTGGACGCTCCAGCACCGCGGTCGGAGCGGCAACGACACGATGGAGGTCCTCATCGGGGATGCGACCGTCGCCGATGTGAACGGGAACACCGGCTGGGACTTCACGTCGCCCGGTCTGACCGACGGGACCGCGGCCTGGGGTACCCACACCAACACGTACGTCGTCCCGGCCGGCCAGACCTGCACGCGGTTCGCCTTCCGGGCGGTCAGTACCGCATCGGGCAACGAGTCGATCGGGAACTTCCTCGACGACGTCAGCTTCGCCATCGCCCCGGCGCCCACGCCGACGCCCACCCCGAGCCACGCCCACGCCCACGCCGACGCCGACCGGCACGCCGGGGCCGACCCCGACCCCGACGGCCACACCCGGGCCGACGCCAACGCCCACCGGCACGCCCGATCCCGGATCGAGCACGACGATCACGCCGCCGCCGACGGACACGAGCGGCTCGATCATCGAGCCGGCGACCGTCCCGGTCGTCCCGATCGCGGCCGTCTTGCTCGTCGGGCTCGTCCTCGGGCTCGGGCTGGTCGGTCGTCGGGTGCGCCCGCGGCGCTAGGCGCGGAGGAACGCCCGACGAGCGCCGATAGGCTGGACACCGGCGCTACGATCGAGCCATGATCGACGACGAGGTCGGAACACGGCCTCAGCGGCGGCCCCGGATCTCGCTTGCGCCCCGCCCGGCCGCGATCTGCAGCGGACCCGGGCACGTGGTCGTCTACGGCAACCCTGCGTTCGTCGAGACCTTCGGAGCGCCCGCCGTCGGGCTGCCCGCACGGGAGGGAGTCCTCGGGCTGGATCGCTCGGCCTTCGCCCTGCTCGACGCGGTCTACCGTGGCGGTCGGCCGCTCGGACGGTGGATCGACCGGGACGGGACGACCTGGCGGATGACCGGGGTCCCGCACCGGGATCCGGAGACCCTCGAGGTCGACGGGGTGGCGTTCAACCTCCGCGAGCGCAGCGACACGCCGCACTCGCCCGACTGATCTCCCCGGTCCTCGCCCGCCGGCGACGCGCCCGACGTCAACGAACGTCGGGTCGGGGGTGGGACGTTCGTCGATGGCCTTCGGTCCGTGTCACGACGACGATCACGACATCGACCAGCCGACAGGACCAAGGAGCTCGAAGCAGATGCAGGTATTCGCCGCCTGGGCCATCTCCCGGTCGATGGCCTCGGGACCGATCCGACCGCGCTCGCTCCAGCGGCCCGACCTCGTCGCCCGCATCCGACGGTTCGTCGGCCGACCCCCGGCGCCGACGTCCGACCCATCGCAGGACGAGCCGTGGTTCGACGCCCCGCCGCTCGAGGGCTACCCCACGAGCCGCTAGGGCCGCTCCTCCGGGACCACCCGCCCGAACGCTCTAGCGCGCAGGGCCGTCCACACACCGGTCAGCATGTAGATGTCGTCGCGGAACAGGTCCAGGGCCTCCACGTCGGAGTCCGCCCGTACGAGCAGGAGCGCCGTGGTGAAGTCCAGGTAGCCACCCGCCTCGATCAGGACGCCGTCCGCGATGAGGCGGGCGACCCTGGTCAGATGCTCGGGCCGGACCGCCGGGCGCAGGCGCTCGGCCTCGGGGCTGTAGTCCGCCTCCACGACGTAGATCCGCTCGACCCGGAGCCCGTCCGGGACCCCGCTCGCGCCGAACCCGACGAAGGTCCCGTCCTCCGTACGGGCGATCGGGGCCACGCCGACGACCGCTCCGGGATCGATCGGTCCGTAGACGTGCGGATAACGCTCATCAGGATCGTCGAACCGCCACGGCGAGCCGGTCGCCTCCAGGTCGATCGTCAGGACCACGAAGTCGCGCGGATCGTCCCGGTAGTGCCGGTTCGCGGTCACGACGATCGCCTCCGCGCCGTCGGTGCAATGGATGAAGCCTTCGGCCGCCAGACTCGGCGGCGCGATCGGCGCGGTCGGGTCGCGTCCTGCCCAGGCGTCGGCGGGAGCCAGGTGGAACGTCGGGCGCATCGCCGTCGGCGCTCTCAGCCCGGGTCGAGCCGTCCGACCGCCTTCCAGCGCCGATCGACGGCGACCTGGATGACCGTCGGGACCTCGGCGGCCAGGGCCTCCACCAGGGCTGGACCGAAGGCCGCGTCGTCGTCGACGCGGATCCCGTGCGCGCCGGAGGCTCGGGCGATCGCGGCCAGGTCGAGCGGGCCGAGGTCCGTCCCCCGGCCGACGTCGATCCCGCGCGCCTCCTGATGGACCCGGATCGTCCCGTAGCTGGCGTTGTCGAAGACGATCACGACGAGCCGGCTCTTCTCGCGCACGGCGGTCTCGAGCTCGTTCATCGTCATCGCGAACCCACCGTCCCCGGTCAGGGCCACGACGGGACGACCGGGATGTTCGAGCGAGGCGGCGATCGCCGCGGGGAGTCCGTAGCCCATCGCCCCGGAGGTGGGACCGAGGAAGGTGCCGGGTCGGCGGAAGCGATAGCCGCGGGCCGCCCAGCCGGCGAAGTTGCCGGCATCCGTGGTGATGATCGCCTGTGGCGGCAAGACTTCGTTGAGCGTCGCCACGATCCGGCCGGGATGGACGCCGGGGCCGTTCCACGGGATGTCGTCGACGACGCTTGCCGCCTCGAAGGCCACGCGATCCGCTTCGTTCGCGGCGCGCCGGGCGTCGAACGGCTCGGCGAGCAGCACTCCCGAGGAGATCCGGCGTCGGGCGACGCGCAGGAACGTCCGAGCGTCGGCCACCACCGCGAGCGTCGGAGCGGCCAAGCCGGCGTGCCCGGGTCGCGGTTCAAGGTCGACGTGGGCCCATGGCACATCGGAGCGCGGCTGGCTGTACTCGTACGAGGCGATCTCGTTCAACCGGCAGCCCAGCACCAGCAGGGCGTCGGCCGTGTCGAGGCGCTCCCGGACGGTCGATGGCGACCCGAGGCCCGTCATCCCGAGATACAGCCGGTGATCGTTCGGGAAGACATCGCCGCGGCGCCACGACGAGATGACGGGGACTTCGAGGATCTCGGCCAGACGGACGAGGTCGGCCGTCCCCCGCGACCGGAGGACGCCGGCTCCGGCCAGGATGACCGGTCGACGCGCCCCCGCCAGCATCTGGAGCACCGTCCGGGTCTCGTCGGGTCCGGGCTCGATCCGGGTGGGCCGGAACGGCTGCGGCTCCTCCGCCGCGCCGGGGACCATCTCGTCGAGGACGTCCTCGGGAACGGAGATCACGACCGGACCGGGTCGCCCGGCGACCGCGTGACGGACCGCCTCGGCGACGAGGGCCTCCGCTCGCCCGGGCGGGTCGAGATCGACCGACCACTTGGCCAGACGGCCGATCGATCCGGCGAGGTCCGCCTCCTGGAACGCCTCGCGGCCCCGATGCTCGCGGCGGACACCGCCGACGATGGCGAACATCGGCGTCGAGTCAGCGCGCGCCGTGTGGATGCCGATCGCCAGGTTCGCCGCACCGACCGCGCGCGTCCCCAGGCAGACGGCCGGCCGACCGGTCAGCTGGCCGTGCGCCTCGGCCATGAAGGCGGCCCCGCCCTCATGACGGGTCGCGACGACTCGGATCCCGACCTGCGGCAGCGCCTCGAGCAGGCCGAGGAAGCTCTCGCCGGGGACGGTGAAGGCCGTCGTGACGCCGGCCGACCTGAGCGCGTCGGCGATCAGGCGGCCGACCGTCCTCGGTTCGACGTGGCGGACCGGTGGCACCGGCTCGGCAGGGGCGGTCGGTTCGGGTTCGGCGGTCGGTTCGGGTTCGGCGGTCGGCTCGGGTTCGGCGGTCGGCTCGGCCTCGGCGGTCGGCTCGTCGGTGGCGACAGCCTCGGCCGTGGGCTCGTCGGGGGCGACAGCGTCGGCCGTGGGCTCGTCGGGGGCGACTGTCTCGGCCGTGGGCTCGTCGGCTGGTTGTCGTTCGGTCTCGGCCGTCGGCTCGACCTCGGCGGCGGCCGGTGGCTCGGCCTCGGCCCTGAGAGCGGCGTCGGTGGGTTCGGTCGGGAGCTCCTCCGGGGCCTCGTCCCCGATCGTGAGCCCGGGCTCGCTAACGGTAGTTCTCGAACTGGAGCGGCACGATCTCGTCGAGCTCTCGCAGTCGGACGATCACCCGCTGGAGGTCGTCCTTGCTCTTGCCCGAGACCCGGACCGCGTCGCCCTGGATCTGCGACTTGACCTTCGGGAACTCGTCCCTGATGAGCTTGGTGATCCGCTTGGCGACGTCCTCGGGGAGGCCGCGCCGAAGGGTGACCTGCTGGCGGACCTTGTTTCCGCCGGCGGGTTCGACCTTGCCCCAGTCGAAGATCTTCAGCGACAGGCTCCGGCGGATCGCCTTCGACTCGATCAGGTCCTTGACGACGCCGGCGTGATACTCGTCGTCGGTCGTGATCACGAGCTCACCCTTGCCGTGCTCGATGTCGATGTGGGCATTCTTCAGGTCGTACCGCTGGACGGCCTCGCGGCGGACCTGATCGAGCGCGTTGCGAAGCTCCTGCTCGTCGAAGTCGCTCACCACGTCGAATGAGACGTCGCCGGCCATCGACCCTCCTCCGCTGTGGCCTGTGGGGACGTCATGGTACCGCGCGCGGGTCGCTCGCGGCCCGGACAGGCCGGATCCGATCCGAAGCCGCCCGCTCCGATACCATCGGGCCATGAAGGTGACGTTCCTCGGCCAGGCCGGCCTGTACATCGAGACCCACGCCGGCAGCATCCTCTGCGACCCGTGGTTCAGCCCGGCGTACTTCGGCTCGTGGTTCCCGTTCCCGGCCAACGATGGGATCGACCCGCGCTCGATCGGCTCACCGACGTATCTCTACGTCAGCCACCTCCACCACGACCACTACGATCCGGCCTGGCTGACCGAGCACTGCTCGAAGGATGCCACCGTCATCCTGCCCGACTACCCGGTGAACGACCTGCGTCACGAGCTCCACGACCTCGGGTTCCGGCGGTTCGTGGAGACGGCGGACTGCGAGCCGTTCGAGCTCGTTGGCGGCCTGCGGATCATGGTCATGGCCCTCGACGCCCCGACCGACGGCCCGCTCGGAGACTCGGCGCTGCTCGTCGACGACGGCCGGACACGCCTGCTCAATATGAACGACTCGCGACCGACCGACCCGGACAAGCTCCTCGCCTTCGGTCCGCTCGACCTCCTCTTCCTCCAGTTCTCGGGTGCGATCTGGTACCCGATGGTCTACGAGTTCCCGGTCAAGGCGAAGGAGACGCTGGCGCACAAGAAGCGGGTCGTCCAGCTGGCCCGGACCCAGCGGTACATCGAGATCCTCGACCCCACGTTCATCGTCCCGAGCGCCGGCCCGCCGTGCTTCCTCGACGATGCCCTGTTCGGCCAGAACGACTTCGATCGGTCCCCGACCAACATCTTCCCCGACCAGACGGTCTTCCTCGAGCACCTCGCGGAGGTCGGGATCGACGGAGGTCGGCTCATGCTGCCGGGCTCGTGGGGCGAGCTGAGCCCGGCCGCCTTCGACGTGCGGCACACGGTCCCCGACGCCGAGGTCCACCGGATCTTCGAGCAGCGCGAGTCGTATCTGCGCGAGTACCAGGCACGCAAGCGGCCGCTGCTCGACGCCGAGCACGCCCGCTGGGAGCCTGCGCCGGACGACGAGCCGCTCGACCTGCTCGCCGAGCTCAAGGCCTGGTTCGAGCCGCTGATGGGCTTCGGTGAGCAGATCTGCTCCGGCATCGCGGCCGCGGTCCTGCTCGACCTCGGTTCGGAGGGCATCGTCCTCGACTTCGTCGACCAGAAGGTCCGCGGCTGGGATGGCGCCGAGGCGTGCCGGTACATCTTCCGGATCGACCGTCGGCTGGTCGAGGTGCTGGTTCGCGAACACGAGGTCGACTGGGTCAACTCGCTGTTCCTGTCGCTCCGCTTCAGCGCCGCCCGCAAGGGACCGTACAACGACTACCTGTACACGTGGTTCAAGTGCCTCGACCTCGAGCGTCTCCAGTACGCCGAGGGCTTCTACGCCGAGAAGGCCAAGACCGAGGGCTCGTTCGTCATCGACGGCTGGGAGGTCCAGCGGCGATGCCCGCACATGAAGGCGGATCTCACCAAGTTCGCGTCCGTCGACGCGTCCGGCGTCCTGACCTGCTCGCTTCACGGCTGGCAGTACGAGCTCGAGTCGGGCCGCTGCCTCACATCCGAGGGGCACGAGATCTCCGCTCGGCGGCTGACCGAGGACGAGCTGGTGGCCCTGGCCGCGGTCGCCGAGGCCGGGGGTGCCGTCGTGGCGGTGGCCGCCGGCGACTGAAGGCTTCGGCCGGGCGCGAACGGGTACGCGCACCGACGGTTCCCGCGGGCACGTTACGCGACCGGATCACCGCACGGACCGTCAGGCGCTCTGGCCTCGCACGTTGGCGCGGTCGGGGGACAGCCTCGGTTGCCGGGCGCGCATGTCTCGCACGTTGGCGCGGTCGGGGACAGCCTCGGCTGCCGGGCGCGCATGTCCCGCACGTTAAGCGGTCCGACCCTCGCTCGGACCGTCAGGCGCGCATGTCCCGCACGTAAGAGGACGCGAGCCGCCCGACACGACTTCGACATGAGAGGCCTAAGGCCGTCCGCACGCTCAGCTTGGGCCTGGTCAGAGGCCCTCCGGGCCTGCCCGCCTGAAGATCCGTGACGGTTCATCCGCCAACGTGCGCACCATGCGCGATCGACGGGGTCACGGCCTGCGACGGGTCACGGCCTGCGACGGGCCTCGTGGCCTGCGACGGGCCCAGGGGTCAGTGACGGGCCGACGCCGTCGCGGGCCCGACCTACTCGCGAGCTGTGAGCGCCGTCACCAGCCGCTCCGCGATGACCGACGAGCGGCCGCCGCCCATGACCAGGACGACATCGCCGCTCTCGACGAGCGGAAGGAGCGCGGCGGCCGTCGCCTCGACCGAGCCGGGCGCGATGGCCGGGGTCCCGCGAGCCTCGACCGCGGCGGCGAGGTCCGCGGCGGAGACGATCGTCGTGTCGGGGTCGCGGACAGCGAAGATGTCGGCGATCGCCACCCGGTCGGCACGCGCCAGGACCTCCGCGAACCGATCGAGCATCGCCGCCGTCCGGTGGAACGTCAGGGGCTCATAGACGGCCCACAGCCGCCGCCCCGGGTAGCGCAGCGCGACGGCCTCCAAGGTGACCCCGATCGCGGTCGGATGGTGACCGTAGTCGTCGAGGACGATCACCCCGCCGACGTCGCCCTTGAGCTCGAACCGCCGTCCCACTCCTCCGAACGAGCGGAGACCGTCGAGCACGGCGTCCGGGTCGATGCCGTACGCCAGCGCGCCGCCCGCCGCTCCGAGCGCATCGTCGGCGTTGTGCCGCCCGACCAGCCGGAGGTGGGCGACGGCCGATCCGGCATGACCGACGATCCCGTCGACGACGATCCGAGCCGACCCGTCCTCGTCGGCTTCGTACCGCCCGACGAGCGCCGACGCCGAGCCGAGCGCCGTCCGGTAGTCGCGTGCCAGCTCGGTCCGGCGTCGCACGGCATCGTCTCCATCGCCGATGATCACCTCGAACGCGACCAGCCGGCCGGGCCAGTCGGACAGCCGCGGGAGCAGCTCTCGGACGCCGGCGTCCCCGGCATTCGCGACGAGCATCGGAGCAGTCGACCCTCCATCGCCGGCGACGGCCCCGCGGAACCGTCGGATCCAGCCCTCGAAGGTCGCGACGACAGCGGCGCGGTCGGCGAACACGTCCGGGTGGTCCCAATCCGCGTTGAGCAACACACCGACGACCGGCCGGTACGGGTCGAAGTTGCCGGCGTACTCGTCGGCTTCGACGACGGTCGACGACCCGTGACCGATGCGGACGACCGACGGCTCGGCTCCGGTCAGCTCGGCCGGGAGGATGGCCCCGACGAACGCGGATGGATCGAGCCCGGCTCGGACGAGGAGATGGACGAGCCATCCGGTGGTCGTCGACTTGCCGTGCGTCCCGGCCACCGCCAGGAGGTCGCCGCCGCGGGTCGCGATGGCGTCGGCGATGAGCTGCTGGCAGCTGGTCGCGGAGATCCCGGCTGCATGGGCCGCCAGGAGCTCGGGCTGGTCCGGATCGACCGAGGTGAGTGCCTTCGACACCGCGATCCGATCGACGAGCGGCCGACCATCGGCGTCGACGACGTGCTGTCGGTCGTGCTCCCAGGACAAGACGATCCCGTGCGATGCGACCGCGTCGCTGTACCGGCTCGGTTCGCCGGAATCGCAGCCGCTGACATCCGCGCCCGCGGCATCCGCCAGGAGCAGCCCAGCGGATGCGGCCGATCCGGCGGCGCCGATGACGTGGATCCGCTCCCCCGCCGGGATCGGGAGCGGGGCACGCGCCGGCTCGAGGCCGCGGGTGATGTCCTCGATGCTGCGGGTCACCGACCGGCGACCCGGGCGGACTGCTTCTCGGCGATCCCGAGGAGCAGGGTCAGGACGGCCCGGGCGCTGGCCTCCTTGTTCTGGATCCGATCACCGGACCAGACGTGGCGTCGGATGTCGACGCGCGCCGGGGTCGCGACGGCGATGAACGTCAACCCGACCGGCTTCGACGCCGAGCCTCCACCCGGTCCGGCGATCCCGGTCACGGCCAGTGCGAAGGTCGTGCCGAAGCGGGCCCTGGCGCCCAGCGCCATCGCCTTCGCGACGTGGGCACTGACCGCGCCCCGGGTCGCCAGCAGGTCCGGATCCACGCCGAGCAGCGCAGCCTTGATCCGGTCCGCATAGGCCACGATCCCGCCGAGGACGTAGCCGCTCGATCCGGGGATGTCGGTGAGGGTGTCGGCGACGAGCCCGCCGGTGCAGGACTCGGCGGTCGCGACGGTCCAGCCGTTGGTCAGGCACACCGCCTGGATGCCTTCCGCGAGCTCGCGGAGGTCGTTCCGGGACCCGGACCGATCCGGACCGGGCAGGCCGGGTCGGTCGGCGGCGTCGTCGGCGTCCATCGGCTCGCTGCCCGGGTCAGCGGTGGTTCGTCTGCTGCGGATCGGCCGGCGGCGGCGCGAACAGCCAGGTCTCGGGCATGCCCGACTTCCCGAGCTTGCCGATCGTCGTCCCGTTGAGGGTGAAGTACGTCACGCCGGACGACCCAGTGAAGACCTCGACCGAGTCCGTGCCGCGGAACGCCATCGTCTTGCCGTCCTTGAACAGCTTGCCCGCACCGACCCTCGGGTCGAGCTGGCCGTCGACCCAGACCTTCATCCAGGCCGGACCGCCCTTCACGCTGACGACGAGGTTCACGCCCTTGTAGCTGACGGTCACGTTCCGGGTGAGTGACGTGGTCTTCCCCTCGGAGCTCGCCGCGGTGATCGTCAACGTCCAGTGACCGGCGGTCAGATCGACGGGGATACTGAACGTCCCATCGGCGGCGATGGTCGCGGTCTGCGGACTCGGCGGCGCCGGCGTCTTGGTCGGCTTCGTGCCTGCCGCCGTCTCGCCCGTGAAGGCGGCGCTCACGGTCACGGTCTTGGCATTCGAGGTCGAACCCTGGACGAGGATGGCTCCGTTCTGGACGGTGACCCCGTCGGCGGGCTGGTCCACGGTCAGGGTCGGAACGAGCACGTCCGGGAACGGGACCGTGATGAAGATGTCGACAGCCTTCTCGGCCGTCTTGGTCGTCTGCGGATCGGTGGCGCTGACGCTGAACGTGTTCTTGCCCCGCCGCAGCTCGACGTCGGCCGACCACGTCCCCGCGGCCGACGCGGTGGTCAGGATCGGCTGACCGCCGGCGACCGTGATCGAGACCGTCGCGCCTGGATCGGAGGTCCCGCGGAGCGTATACGCGGTGGCCGTGTCGTCGACGGTGGTGACCGCGGCGGAGGGATCCGTCACCGCGACCTCGGGCGGCCTCGAGAAGCGCATGACCTGGAAGCCGAGATAGCCGATGAACAGCAGGACGCCCACCGTGAGGGCCGCGGCGACGAGGAGACCGATCGAGAACGTGAAGCCCTTGCGCGGCGCGCTGAGCGGCTTGGGTACGTTGATCGTCGGCTCACCCTGGGCACCCCCGTCGCCACGCTCGCGCCGCCACTGGAGGAGGACCTCGTCCGGGTCGAGGCCGAGGTACAGCGCGTAGTTGCGGAGGAACCCCTTCGTGTACACCGCGCCGGGGAGCTCGCGATAGTCGCCGCGTTCGAGCGCTCCGAGGTAGCGGGCACGGATCTTGGTGTCCCGCTCCGCGCGATAGAGGTCCACGCCCTTCGCCTCGCGGGCAGCCAGCAACCGCTCCGGCAGGCTCGTCTGCGGCTCGGGAGGCGTCGATGGGCGGCCGTTGCCGCCCCGCCCACCACCGGTCCGGCGGCGGACATCATCTCGGGTCGTCATGTCAGTGAAGGTGGATCCCGTTGGTCATGGCGAGGGGCGCTCGGCCCGGATCGTCGGGCCAAGGATACCCTCTCGTGTCGAACCGCCCGGACGGCGGGCCCGCTCAGTCCCCCGGATCGTCGATGTCGTCGTGACTCCGGAGCCAGTTGTCCGGGCCGTAGACGATCCTCGGCGCCGCCGGATTGCGCAGGTCCTGGGGACCGATGATCCCGTAGCGCTCGAGCTCATCCATCAATCGGCTCGCCCGCGAGAACCCCACCTTGAGCTTGGTCTGGAGCATCGACGTGCTCGCCTTCTGACTGGCGGTGACCAGCTCGGCCGCACGGACGACCATGTCGTCCTCGGCCATCTTGGCGAGCCACGCGAACTGGGTACCGCCGGAACCATCCTCGCCGTCGAAATAGGCGAACAGCGCCTCGTCGTAGAACGGCTCCGGCGCCTGCGCCTTCCAATGGTCGACGACGGCGCTGACCTCCTTGTCGGAGACGAAAACGCCCTGCATCCGGACCGGCCGGGGCAGGTCGACCGGTTGGTAGAGCATGTCGCCCCGACCGATGAGGTCCTCAGCCCCGGGCGCGTCCAAGACGGTCCGGCTGTCGACCATGGACGCCATCGCGAAGGCGATCCGGCTCGGGACGTTGGCCTTGATCAGGCCGGTGACGACGTTGACGCTCGGTCGCTGGGTGGCCAGGACGAGGTGGATCCCGACCGCACGGGCCTTCTGGGCGATCTTGACGATCGGGTCCTCGACCTTGCGGCCCTCACGCATGATCAGGTCGGCCAGCTCGTCGATGATCACGACCACGTACGGCAAGTGCTCGTCGGGTCCGACCTTCTCGTTGTACGCGGCGATGTTGCGCACGGTGTTCGAGGCGAGGAGCTTGTAGCGCTCCTCCATCTCATGGACCGCCCACCCGAGCGCCGCCTTGGCCTCGTGAGGCTCGACGATGACGTGCTGGAGGAGATGCGGCAAGGCGTCGTACGGCGCCAGCTCCACCCGTTTCAGGTCGATCAGGATGAACCGGACCTCGTCCGGGCGCGCGTGCATCAGGATGCTCGTGATCAGCGCGTTGACGCAGACGCTCTTGCCCGATCCGGTGGCACCGGCCACGAGCAGGTGGGGCATCTTCGCCAGGTCGACCGCATACGGCTTACCCGACACGTCCCGACCCAGGGCGAACGTCAGCCGGCTGGTCGAGGCCAGCATCTGGGTCTCGTCGACCAGGTTCCGGAACGCGACCGTCTCGCTCTTGACGTTGGGGATCTCGATCCCGACCGTGTCCTTGCCGGGGATGGGCGCCTCGATCCGGATCGAGCGCGCCATCAGGGCCATCGCCAGGTCGTCGGCCAGGCCCTCGATCCGCGAGATCTTCACCCGGGCATCGGGCCGGATCTCGTACTGGGTGACGACCGGGCCGCTGTTGACCGCGACGACCTTCGCCTCGATCCCGAAGCTGCGCAGCTTCTTCTCGATGTCCGCCGTGTTCTCCTCGTGGTTCATCTCGCCGCCACCGGTCGTCGCGGTGCGGATCTCGAGGAGCGACGCCGGGGGCAGGTCCCACGTCAGGTCGCGGACGTCGACGAGCGGCTCGGCGGCCGTGACCGCGGCGCTCGCCCGGGCGGTCCCGAGAGCACCGACCCCGACCGCCGTCCCAGCACCGACGCCGATCGTCACGCCGACCGGGTCGAGGACGGCCGGTCCGCTGCCGCGCACCCCGGACGGCGCCCCGCCGGGGCCGTCGTTGGCCGACCAGATCGTCTGGCTCATCGGGACCGGGCTTGGTGCACGGGTGCTGGCCCGCGTGTCGTCATTGGCGTCGTCGGGGGCGACCCGCGATGTGACCGGGGCCGCCGCGACCGGGACCGGACGACTCGCCTCGCGTTGGGCCGCTGCCGCCTTCGCCGCGGCCGCAGCGGCGACCACTTCGGGATCGGCCGGTGGGGCGAGCGTATCCGCAGCGGCCCGCGCCCCGCGCCCGAGCTGGGCGAGGACCGTCGGGAGCGAGCGGTCGATGGCCAGGAGGATGCCGCCGACCATCCCGGCGGCGAGCAGGACGAAGGCCGCCGGACGCGGGATGAGCCCGGGCTTGGTGCCCGACCCGACGAGGAACGACTCGATCCCGTTGCCGATGTAGCCGCCGTGGACCCTCGGCAGGTTGAGGAGCGAGATGAGGCCGAGGAAACAGATGTACGCACCCAGCGCACCGAGCAACGCTACGCCCCACCGTCCACCGACGCCCTTGGCCTGCTGGACGTAGACGCCGGCCACGATGAGCAGCGGTGGCAGGAACCAGCGACCGGCGCCCATCCACGGCGCGACGGCGTTCCGCCACAAGTCGGTCAGGCGACCCTGACCGGGCAGGATCAGGGCGACCAAGGTGATCACCCCGACGACGAGGATCGCGATCCCGACCAGCGATCGGGCGACGTCCGGGCTGATCCGCGGACCGCGGGTCGCGCTCGCGGCGGTCGTCCGCCGCCGGCTCGTGCCGGTGGTGCCGCCGCTTGCCTTGCGCGGGCTCGCGGTCCGCCGTCGGGTGGCCATCGATCAGACCTCGACCACGACCGGGAAGACCATCGGCCGGCGCTTCGTCTGCTCGTACAGATAGCGCGAGACGCCGTCCTTGATCTGGACCTTGAGCAAGCCGATCTCGCTGATGTGCTCGCCGGGGTTCTCGACGGACTTGACGATCCGCTCGATCGCCCCGCCCATGATCGGGTCCTGCTCGTTCCCGTGGACGAATCCACGGGTGATGATCTCGGGTCGCCCGATGATCGAGCCGGTCTGCTTGTCGACCGTGACCACGATCATGAACATCCCGTCGTTGGCGAGCGCCTTCCGGTCGCGCAGGACGATGTCGCCGACCTCGCCGACCGACAGGCCGTCGACGTACACGTAGCCGGCCGTGACCGGCAGCCCCCGCCTGGCCGAGCCGTCCTCCGAGATCTCGATCGGGATGCCGTTCTCGATGATGAACACGTTCTCCGGCGCGACGCCGGTCTCGATCGCGAGGCGGCCGTGCTGGACCTGCATCCGGAACTCGCCGTGCATCGGGATGAAGTACTTCGGCTTGGTCAGCCCGAGCATCAGCTTGAGCTCTTCCTGGCTGGCATGACCGGAGACGTGCGCGCGCTTGATCGTGTGATAGAAGACGTTCGCGCCGGCCTTGAACAGGTTGTCGATGGTCCGGCTGACGTACTCCTCGTTGCCGGGGATCGGGCTGGCGCTGACGATGACGGTGTCGCCCGGCTGGATCTCGACGAACCGGTGGTCGCGGTTGGCCATCCGGGCCAGGCCGGCCATCGGCTCGCCCTGAGCGCCGGTCGTGCAGATGACGAGCTTGTCGGCTGGCGTGTCGTTGATCCGGTCCTTGGACACGATCTGCGACGGCGGGTACTTGAGGTATCCGAGATCGCTGGCGATCCGGAAGTTCTGCTCCATCGAGCGCCCGATGACGGCGACCTTGCGGTCGAACGACGCGGCCGCATCGAGGACCTGCTGCACCCGGGCGATGTTGCTGGCGAAGGTGGCCACGATGACCCGGCCCTCGAGCGGCTCCATGATCTCGCGGAAGGCCTCGCCGACCGTCCGTTCGGACGGCGTGTAGCCGGGGTTCTCGGCGCGGGTCGAGTCGGACAAGAGGCAGATGACGCCTTCCTCACCCAGCCGGGCGAGGATGTGGAAGTCGGACAGCCGGCCGTCGACCGGGGTGTGGTCGAACTTGAAGTCGCCGGTGTGGACGACGGTCCCGACGGGCGTTCGGAGGGCGATCCCCATCGCATCGGGGATCGAGTGACCGATCCGGAACGGGACGACGCCGAAGGGGCCGATCTGGACCTCGTCCCCGGGCTCGAGCGCGACCAACGGGTTGTTGTGGAGCTTGTGCTCCTTGACCTTGTTGCCGAGCAGGCCGCGGGCAAGGGTCGAGGCGTAGACGGGGACGCCCGGGAACTCGGGCAGGACGTACGGCAGGCCGCCGACGTGGTCCTCGTGGGCATGGGTGATCAGGAAGGCCCGGACGTTCTTGCGACGCTCGACGAGATAGGTGATGTCGGGGATGACGAGGTCGAT
This sequence comes from uncultured Chloroflexia bacterium, assembly GCA_963744115.1. GTDB lineage: Bacteria > Chloroflexota > Limnocylindria > Limnocylindrales > CSP1-4 > Chersky-267. The sequence continues at coordinate 1,623,623 of CAVUSI010000003.1, forward strand.
GCCGAACATCTCCTCGTCGGGGAACATCAGGCCGCAGTCGATCACGACGATGTCGTCGCCGTATTCGAACACGTACATGTTCTTGCCGATCTCGCCCACCCCGCCGAGCGGGATGATCCGGAGCGGATGGTTGGATGAAGTCATGTGATCCTTTTCGATGGGGTCAGAACAGGGTGAGCTGGTCGGCGTCCGGTTCGGACGGGAGGCCGGCGAGCGAGGGCGGGGCCGCTGGCGGCTCGGCGGAAACCGCGGGATCGGCGGGAGCCGCCACGTCGACGGAGGCCGCGGGCGCGGCGAGGGCCATCGGCTCGGCGAGGGCCATGGGCTGGATCGCCGCGCCGGGGTCGTCGAGCGACGACCGCTCCCCGCGACGTCGCCGGGATGCCTCGAGCGTCCCGGGAAGGCCCTGGATGTCGGTCTGGAGGGTCGATCTGTTCGACCCGTCGTAGAGCGCGAAGGCCGGGTGATACATCGCGAAGACGAGCGCGTCGCGAGCCCCGGTCGATGGGTCGGCAGGCCGCGACGTACCGTGGACCCGGCCGATCCGCTCGCCCGGCATGAACACGTTCAGCGAATGCTTGCCGGCGGTCACGACCACCGCGGGGTCGAGGACCTCGAGCTGACGCTGGAGGTATGGCGCGCAGGCGGCGATCTCGTCGGGTTGCGGGTCGCGATTCCCGGGAGGCCAGCACTTGACCACGTTGGTGATGAACACGTCGTCCCGGCGCCAGCCGAGCGACTCGATGAGTTCGGTCAGCAGCCGGCCCGAGGCGCCGACGAACGGTCGCCCCGCCTGGTTCTCGTCGCGGCCGGGGCCCTCACCGACGACGACGACCTCGGTGTCAGGGTTGCCCTCCCCGGGGACCGTCTTGTCGCGTCCCTCGTGGAGACGGCAGCGGGTGCAGGTGCGGATCTCGGCCGCGATGGCCTCGAGCGCGGCGCCGCGCTCTTGGTCCGTCACACCGCACTCCCGACGGCAGCGCTCGAGGGGTGGCGGGTCGACGCGCGGCGGACCCAGCCGCGTTCGACCAGCAGCTCGGCGATCTCGACGGCGTTCGTGGCCGCACCCTTGCGCAGGTTGTCGCTGACGACCCACAGGGCGAGGCCGCGCCCGTCGGGGATCGACGGGTCCCGACGGACCCGGCCGACGAAGATCTCGTCGTGCCCGGCGGCCTCGATCGCCTGCGGATAGACGTGCCGACCCGGATCGTCCTGGACGACGACTCCGGGCACCGCGGCGAAGAGCTCGCGCGCCCGCTCCGGGGAGATCGGATCGCGGGTCTCGACGTGGACCGCCTCCGAGTGGCTGGTGACCACCGGGATGCGGACGGCGGTGCACGAGATCCGAAGGTCCGGCAGGTGCAGGATCTTGCGGCTCTCGGTCACGACCTTCCATTCCTCTCGGGTGTAGCCGTTGTCGAGGAAGACGTCGATCTCGGGGATGGCGTTGAAGGCGACCTGATGCGGATAGACGGAGGCGGTCAGCGGCTCGCCCGCGGCGTAGGCGCGGACCTGCCCCTCGAGCTCGGCGACCGCCTCGGCCCCGGTGCCGGAGACGCTCTGGTAGGTGTCGACGATCACCCGCTCGAGACCGACGCTGTCGCGCAACGCCATGAGCACGGGCACCAGCTGCATCGTCGAGCAGTTCGGGTTGGCCACGATCCCGTCGTGGAGCGCGGCGTCGTCCGGATTGACCTGACTGACGACGAGCGGCACGCCCGGCGTCATCCGCCAGGCGTTCGAGTTGTCGATCACGGTGGCCCCGTGCGCGACGGCGTGCGGCGCGAGGTCCTCCGACACCGTCCCACCGGCCGAGAACAGGGCGATGTCCACCCCGTCGAAGGCCTCGGGAACGGCCTCGCGGATCGGATGATCGACCCCGTCGAGCGAGATCGAGCCGCCCGCCGAGCGTCCCGATGCCATCAAGCGCAGCTCGCCGACCGGGAACCGTCGCTCGCGAAGGACCTGGATCATCGTCCGTCCGACGACGCCGGTGGCGCCGACGACCGCGACGGTCAGCGGTTTCGAGGTCATCCCGGGCACGGCTCCACTACGATCACATCGATTCCGGGCACGGCGCGAGTATAGCAGCGCGCCGGCGGTCTCCCGCCGGCGCGCCGAGGTGGCGGATGGGGACCGGCCGAAGGGGCCGGCGGTCGGTCAGACCGGTTCCTTGGCCAGGTGGCGCTGCATGGCCGCCTTGCGCGACAGGTTGATCCGACCCTGGCGGTCGACCTCGGTCACGACGACCATCACCTCGTCGCCGACGGACACGACGTCCTCGACGGTCGGCACGTGATAGTCGGCGAGCTCGCCGATACGGACGAGGCCTTCCTTGCCCGGCAGGATCTCGACGAACGCGCCGAAGCCCATGATCCGAGTGACCTTGCCGAGGTAGAGCGAGCCGATCTCGACGTCGCGGGTGAGCGACTCGATCCAGGCGATGGCCTTGCGGCTGTTCTCGCCGGACACGGCCGCGATCTCGACGCTGCCGTCGTCCTCGACGTTGATCTCGGTGCTGGTCTCTTCCTGGATCTTGCGGATCATCGATCCACCCTTGCCGATGATCTCGCGGATCTTCTCCGGGTTGATCTTGATCGTGACGATGCGCGGCGCGAAGTCGCTCATCCCCTGGCGGGACTCGGGCATGACCTCGGCCATCTTGTCGAGGATCTCGAGGCGGGCCGCGAGGGCCTGCTTGAGACCACCCCGGATGATCGCCTCGTTGATGCCCTGGACCTTGATGTCCATCTGCAAGGCGGTGATCCCGTCACGGGTACCGGTCACCTTGAAGTCCATGTCGCCGACGGAGTCCTCCTTGCCGAGGATGTCGGTCAGGACGACGAACCGGCCGTCGGGCTCGCTGATCAGGCCCATCGCCGCGCCGGCGACCGGGGCGGAGATCGGCACGCCGGCGTCCATCAGGGCCAGGGTCGATCCGCACGTCGAGGCCATCGAGGTCGACCCGTTGGACGACATGCACTCCGACACGAGCCGGATGACGTAGGGGAAGTCCTCCTGCTTCGGGAGGACGGGGATCAGCGCGCGCTCGGCGAGGTTGCCGTGCCCGATGTCGCGGCGGCTCGGCCCCCGCATCGGCTTGTTCTCACCCGTCGAATACGGCGGGAAGTTGTAGTGATGGATGTAGCGCTTCTCGGTCTTCGGGCTGATCGTGTCGATACGCTGGACGTCGGACGAAGAGCCGAGCGTGGCGATCGTCATGACCTGCGTCTCACCGCGGGTGAACAGGCCGGAGCCGTGGGCGCGCGGCAGGAGCCCGACCTCGACCGAGATCTGGCGCAGCTCGGTCAGACCGCGGCCGTCCATCCGGATGCCCTCGTCGAGCGCGAGCTCGCGACAGGTCTTCTTGTAGACGAGGTTGAACAGCGCCTTGCTGACCCGTGCCTCACGCTTGGCCGCCTCGAGGATGGCCTTCGCGTCGCCGCCGGTCCGGGTGGACCGGACGGAAGTCGCGATGCCCTCGCGGAGCGCGGCGATCCGGCCGGGGAGGTCGTTGGCGAACCAGATCAGCAGGTTCGCGGTCGCCTCGGCGTCGGGCGCGGCCCGGTGCGCCTGGGCGAGCTCGATGCCGAAGAAGTTCGAGAGGGTCGGGAGCTTGTAGTTCTCGAGGTCCGGGTAGCCTTCCCGGGCGATCACCAGCGTGTCGAGGTAGCGGCCCTGGTCGATGGTCGTGCCGTCGCCGAGGGCGGCGATCAGGAAGCCAAGGTCGAAGCCGACCGAGTGGCCGACGATCGTCGAGTCGCCGACGAACGCCAGGGCCTGCCTGGCGGCCTCGGCCGGGCTCGGCGCCTTCTTGACGTCGGCGTCGGTGATCCCGTGCATCTGGTGGCCGAGGATCGGCCGGCCGGGGTTGACCAGGGTCGACCAGCGGTCGACGATCTTGCCGTTCTTGACCTTGACGGCGGCGACCTCGACGAGGTCGGCCATCTTCGGGTCCGTGCCGGTCGTCTCGACGTCCACGACGACGAACTCGGCGCCCGCCGGCGGCCGCCTTGGTGAAGTCGAGGACCGACCCGGTGCCGGCCTCGAGGAACGGGGTCGACTTGGCCTTTCCGGCGGCCTCGCGGAGCTGCTCCTGGATGTCGATGAGCGGCTGGAGGGCGCGATGCCCGAACAGGATGGCCTCGGCCATCACGTCCTCGGGCAGGAGCTTGGCGCCGGCCTCGACCATCATGATCGCGTCACGGGTGCCGGACACGATGAGGTCGAGCTCGGAATCGGCGAGCTCGGTGAAGGTCGGGTTGACCACGAACTCGCCGTCGATCCGACCGACGCGGACCGCGCCGACGGGGCCGGCGAACGGGATCTCACTGATCGTCAGGGCGGCCGACGCGGCGACGGTGCCGAGGACGTCGGGCTCGTTCTCCTGGTCGGTCGAGAGGACCGTCACGACGAGCTGGATGTCGTCCTTGTAGCCCTCGGGGAAGAGCGGGCGGATCGGGCGGTCGGTGAGCCGGGCGGCCAGCGTCGCAGCTTCGGACGCGCGCGCCTCGCGCTTGATGAAGCCGCCGGGGATCTTGCCCGCGGCGTACATCCGCTCCTCGAACTCCACCGTCAGCGGGAAGAAGTCGAGGCCGGGTCGGGGATCGGACCGGTTGGCCGTCCCGAGGACCAGGGTGTCGCCGTAGCGGACGGTCACGGCGCCGCCGGCAAGACGAGCGAGCTTGCCGGTCTCGATGATCAGCGGACGACCGCCGAACTCGATCTCGAAGGTGTGTGGCACGGGGTTCTGTTCCTCCTTATCGTGCAGGAGGAGCGACCTTGCGGGCGCGCGGCCCGCCGGTGCGGTGTCGGACGCGAGAGGACCCCGGGCGAACCCAGGGTCCGGAGCGGCGAACGCCTAGCGGCGGAGTCCCAACCGTCCGATGACGGTGCGGTAGCGGGCGTTGTCCTTCTTGATCAGATAGGCAAGAAGGCGGCGACGCTGACCGACGAGCTTGAGGAGGCCGCGGCGGGAGTGATTGTCCTTGGGAAAGCTTCTCAGGTGTGCCGTCAGCTCCTTGATCCGCTCGGTCAGGAGCGCGATCTGGACTTCCGGGGATCCGGTGTCGCCGTCCTTGACGGCGAACGCACCGATGACCTGTTGCTTCTGTTCCCGCACGAGCGGCACTCGGTCCTCCGAACACGAACTTCCATGGATCTTCTGTTCTATGACCGGCGGAGGATAGCAGGGTTCGCCCTCGGCGGCAAACGTCGGCCGAACGTGACCCGCACTCGGGCTCCCGTCCGGGCGGCCGCCAGCGGGCTCAGCCGGATGGCCCCGCCCTCGACCGAGACACGGGCGTTTCGAGGTTCGGCCACTCGGCCGAGCGCCGTCCAGGCGGGCTCGATCTTCGCGTCGTACCGTCCGTCGGGCGGCAGCGCGACCGGGATCGCAAAGTCGACCACGTCATCGGTCCGGCCGCCGGTCACGGCGACCGAGCGGCCGAGCGATCGGCGCGCGACGTCGAGCCGGCCGGCGGCGATCTCCTCGCGGATCGCCGCGCTCCGGACGGGACGACCGTCGAGGCGGAACGGTGGCACCACCTCGACATCGAACCCGAGCCGGCCGCCGAGCTCGGCGAGCGTCGTCGGAGTTCCCCGGCGCTCGTGACCGAACGCCGCGTCCGGCGTCATCAGGAACCCGGCGAGGTCGACCCGATCGCGCAGCCGACCCACGAACGCGTCGAACTCCGTCATCCGGAGCGTCGGCGTCGAAATGCTGCACGACCGTCACGGCGATCCCAGCGGAGGCGAGCCGCGCCAGGCGCTCCTCGGGGTCGCACAGGAGCGGCGGTGCCGCCCCGACGACGATCTCGTCGGGGTGCGCGTCGAAGGTGATGACCGCCGGTCGCGCGCCGTGGCGGGCCGCCGCGCGGCCCAGCCGGTCGAGCAGGTATCGATGCCCGCGGTGGAGCCCGTCGAACACCCCGACGACGACGAACAGGCGTCCGTTCGCGGCGTCGAGCCGACCGATCCCGTGGACGACATCCATGCCGGCGATCGGGCGACTCAGGCCGGGCTCGACAGGGCGGTCGCCGCAGCGGACCCCGGCACGGGGTCGGGCGGATCGATCAGGACCTTGTCCGGCGCGAGCCGACCGTCCCGGACGGCCGCGATCGCGACGACACGGCCCGCATCGTCGACCAGGATGATCCGATCCGCGGGATCGACCCTCGATGGGATGCCGGCCGCCGGGCGGACGAACTGGCCGCGACCGACGGCGACGGTCTCGGGTCCGCTCAGGACGACCCGCGGGAAGCGGTCGAGCCCGCTGTCGATCGGCAGGAGCAGCGGTTCGAGGCCGGCCGGACCATCCGCGACAGCCGAGCGGACCTCGTCGAGCGGATGCGCCTCGTCGATGCCGAACCCGCCCGACGACGTGCGACGGAGCGAACCGAGGTAGGCGGCGCTGCCGACCGCTCGTCCGAGATCCCGGGCGATCGACCGGACGTAGGTCCCTGCCGAACAGTCGACCTCGATCACGGCGAGCGGACGGTCCGGGTCCGATCCGTCCCACTCGGCGAGCTCGAGCCGGTCGATGGTGACCTCGCGCGGCGCGAGCTCGGGCGTCTGTCCGGCCCGGGCCAGGGCGTACGCGCGCCGGCCGCCGAGCTTGACCGCGGAGTAGGCCGGCGGGACCTGGACGATCGGCCCGCGGAAGGCGGCCAGCGCGGCCTCGATCGTCGGCCGGTCGGGGGCCGGCCCGTCGGACCGGGGTCAGCTCGCCGTCGAGGTCGTCGGTCGTCGAGCTCGCCCCGAAGCAGACCGTCGCCCGGTAGGACTTCCGATCGCCGAGGTGGTACTCCACGAGGCGGGTCGCCCGACCGAGGAAGATCGGCAGCACGCCCGTCGCGAACGGGTCGAGGGTCCCGCCGTGGCCCACGCGGCGGGTCTCTGCGAGCCGGCGGATGAGGGCGACCACGTCGTGCGAGGTCGGTCCGGCGGGTTTGGCCACCACCAGGATCCCGTCGAGCCCCGTGCCGCCGGCCCTGCCCGACCGGCTCACCGGTCGACCGCGGCGGCCAGCCGCCGGGCGGCCTGGAGGACCGCCTCCTGCGCCTCGGCCATCGGGAGGGGGATCGTCGCACCGGCTGCCCGGGCATGCCCGCCGCCACCGAACGGGCCGGTCAGGACCGTCGCGTCGACGCCACCCGACTTCGTCCGGACGCTGATCCGCGTCGCCGAGCCCTGCTCCTTGAACACGATCGTGACCTCGGCCTGGTCGGCCTGGGACAGGAGGTCGATGATCCCTTCCGAGTGCGCCGCGGCGGCCCCGGTCGCGACGAGATCGGCGTCGGTCAGGGTCGACCAGACGACCCGGCCCCCGTCGACCGCCTCGAGTCGGTGGAGCACCCGGCCGAACAGGCGGAGCTGTGAATCCGGCTTCGACCGGTACAGCCGCCGGGAGATCTCGCTGAGCGGCGCACCCGCCTCGACGAGCGCGGCGGCGACCGACAATGTCCGCGGGGTCGCGTTCGGGTGGGCGAATGTCGCCGTGTCCATCACGATGCCGGCCATCAGTACCCCCGCGAGGCTCCCCTCCCCCGCGGTCAGCGGGACGGCCATCCGCGTTGCCAGCAGGGTCACCATCTCGCACGTCGCCGCGGCAGCGGGGTCGATCCAGTCGGTCGTGCCGCCACCTTCGTTCGAGACGTGGTGGTCGATCACGACCGTCGGCACGGCGGCGAACAGGGCGCGATGCCGGTGGCGGACGGCGCCGACCCGATCGAGCGACCCGCAATCGACGAGCACGAGCCGGTCATAGCGCCGCTCCGGGTCCGGATCGATCCGGACGCGATCGATCCCCGGCATGAAGGCATACAGGGCGGGCGGCGGGTCGGTGCAGATCGAGCTGGCCCGGCCACCCCGGGACTCCACCATGAGCGCGATCGCGAGCGAGGCGCCGAGCGTGTCGGCGTCGGGGTTCTCGTGGCTGACCACGAGGACATCTCTGGCCGTCGAGAGCGCATCGACGACGGCGTCGGGCACGGCCGAGACCCAGGGCGACAGGTCGACCGTCATCGCTTCGGCTTCCGGGCACCGCCGCGGCGCGCCGGACCGCGGCTTCGATGTCGGCAGCGGCCTCGTACCGGAGCCCGTCGATCCGGACCCGGGCGGTCGCCGCCTCGAGCGGACCCGGGCGGTCGACGGTGGCTCGGCCGCCGGTGGGGGCTCGTCGGTCAGGTCGCCCTCGTGGCGCATCCGGACGATCGGGGTCGGCAGCGTCTCGCCGTCGGGCGGCTCGTCGTCCGGCGTCCGGCCGGCCTCGAGCTCGTCGAGCAGGTGGAGGATCCGGGTCCCACGCTCCAGGGTGTCGTCGAGGTGGACGTGCAGGTTCGGGATCCGCCGCAGGCGGAGCCGTGCGCCCAGCTCGTGACGGACGAAGGGCATCGCCCGCTCGAGCGCGGCGATCGTCTGCGTACGCTCGCCCTGCTGGCCGATGACGCTGATCCAGATCCGGGCGTGGGCCAGGTCCGGGGTCGTCTCGACCCGGGTGACGGTCGCGAAGCCGACCCGCGGATCCTTCACCTCACGGGTCAGGATCGAGCCGATCTCCTGGCGGAGGAGCTCGTCGATCCGATCGGTGCGCGCGGTCATCGGGTCAGTTGGAGACCGCCCGGCTGACGCTCTTCTGGCTGAAGCATTCGATCACGTCACCCTCGACCAGGTCGTGGTAGTTCGCCAGGCCGATGCCGCACTCGAAGTTGCGTTCGACCTCGCGGACGTCGTCGCGGAACCGGCGGAGCGACTCGATCCGGTCGGTCGCCACGACCTTGCCGCCGCGCCAGACGCGGGCGCCGCCGCGGACGATCCGGCCGTCGGTCACGAAACAGCCGGCGATGACCGTGCTCTTGCCGACCTTGAAGATCTGGCGGACCTCGGCTCGACCCTCGATGACCTCGACGATCTCGGGCTCGAGCAGCCCCTTGAGCGCCGCATCGATGTCGTCGGTCAGCTTGTAGATGATGTCGTAGATCCGGACATCGACGCCCTCGGCGTCGGCCGACCGGCGGGCCGTGTCGGTGATCTTGGTGTTGAACCCGACGACGATCGCATCGGAGGCCGTGGCCAGCATGATGTCGTTGTCGGTGATGTCGCCGGCGCCCTCGTGGAGGACGTTGAGTCGGACATCCTCGGTCGACAGCTGGTCGAGCGCGTGGGTGATCGCCCCGAGCGATCCGGCCACGTCCGACTTGAGGATGATCCGGAGCTCCTTGGCCTGGCCGGCCTGGATCTGCCGGTAGAGGTCCTCGAGCGTCGCCCGACCGCTGCCGTCGCCGCTCTTGGCGGCCGCCGCCAGCTTCCGCGACTCGACGGTCGCCCGGGCTTCCTTCTCGTCGGCGACGGCCCGCAGGATGTCGCCGGCCTCCGGGACCTCGGACAGGCCGAGGACGACCGCGGCCGTCGACGGGCCGGCCTGCTTGATCCGCTTGCCGGTCGAGCTCTCGAGCGCCCGGACCTTCCCGTACGTCTCGCCGACGACGATGACGTCGCCGACCCGGAGCGTCCCGGTCTGGACGATGGCGGTCGCCACCGGGCCACGGCCCTTGTCGAGCTCGGCCTCGACGATCGTGCCGATGGCCGGTCGCTTCGGGTTGGCCTTGAGCTCCTGGAGATCGGCCACCAGGAGGACCATGTCGAGCAGCTCGTCCAGTCCGAGTCGAGCCTTGGCCGAGACGGGCACGAGCGGCGTGTCGCCGCCGTACTCCTCGACGATGACGTTGGCCTCGGACAGCTCGGTCTTGACGCGGTCCGGGTTCGCGTCGGGCTTGTCGATCTTGTTGAGGGCGATGATGATCGGCACCTTCGCCGCCCGGGCGTGGTGGATCGCCTCGAGGGTCTGGGGCATGACCCCGTCGTCCGCCGCCACGACGACGACCGCGATGTCGGTGACCCGAGCGCCGCGCGCACGCATCGCGGTGAAGGCCTCGTGACCCGGCGTGTCGAGGAAGACGATCCGACGACCGTCGCGGGTGACCTCGCTGGCGCCGATGTGCTGGGTGATCCCGCCACGCTCGGCGGCGGCGACCTCGGTCGTCCGGATGGCGTCGAGGAGGCTCGTCTTGCCGTGGTCGACATGGCCCATCACGGTCACGATCGGGGCCCGAGTCTCGAGCAGCGACGGATCGTCCTCCTCGTAGAGGACCTCCTTCGTCGCCTCGTCCGGGGTCTCCTCGCCGTCGGCATCGGCCACGCCGGCGCTGACGGCGACCGTGTCGTCGACCTCGTAGCCGAGCTCACCGGCGACGAGCGCCGCCGTATCGCGGTCGATGAGCTGGTTGATCGTCGCGAAGATCCCGCTCTTGATCAGCTCGCGGATGACGTCGGCCGGGTTGACCGCCAGGAGCTCGGCGAGCTCCTTGACCGTGATCGTCGGCGGCAGCTCGAGCGCGCCACGCTCCCTGGGATCCGCGACCTGGACCTGCGACTGCCCCTGGCCGTCGCGTCGCGGCGGCTTGCGCGGGCCGCGCCGGCCGCGGGTGCCGCTCCTACTCCTCGCCACGCTGGGTCCCTCCTTCGTTCGTCGTCATCGTAGCGGCCCGCCCGGCGAGCTCCTCGCGGAGCCCCGCCGGAAGCGGGACACCGAGGGCCCGGCTGAGGGCCCCCTTGTCGAGCGCCCGGCCCCAGCAGGAGCCGTCGGCGCAGAGATAGGCACCCCGACCGGCCATCCGGCCGCTCGGGTCGAAGAGCACCTGGCCGTCCGGCGTCCGGACGATCCGGACGAGCTCGCGCTTCGCGCTCGTCGTCCGGCAGGCGACGCACATCCTGGTCGGCGTGGACCGGCGTCCCGCGCCGACCTCGGCCCGGGCTACGACGACACCTCGTCGGCCGCGGCCGCCTTCGTCTTGCGGACGGCCTTCGGCTTGGCCGGCGCGGGCGGCGTCGGCCGCGTCCGGGTCGACTGCGACCGTCTTCTTCGCCCGGGCCGCCTTCGGCTTCGGCGTCGCGTCGGCGGTCGGCTCCGCTGGTTCGGACGCGGCGGGTGCGGCGGGCGCGGCGGGCGCGGCGACCTCGGCGGGCGCGGTCGCCTCAGCGACGGTCTTCTTCGCCCGGGTCGCCTTCGTCTTGGCCGGCGCAGCGGCGACCGCGACGGTCCCTGCCGCCGGCGCGACCGCGGGATCGGTCGCCGGGACCGGGTCGATCGGCGCGGCTTCGGCCGGTGCAGCGGCCTCGGCGGCGGCGGCGGCCTTCGCCTCTGCGACGGACACATCGCTCCGGATATCGATCCGCCAGCCGGTCAGCTTGGCCGCCAGTCGGGCGTTCTGCCCTTCGCGGCCGATCGCCAGCGAGAGCATCCGTTCGGGGACCGTGACGCTGGCGATGCGATGGTCCTCGTCGATCGAGACGTCGAGGACCTGGGCCGGGCTCAGCGCGTTGGCGACGAAGACCGCCGGATCGTCGTTCCACGGGATCACGTCGATCTTCTCGCCGGCCAGCTCCGCCACGACCGCCTGGACGCGGGCGCCGCGCTGGCCGACCGTTGCGCCGACCGGGTCGAGACCCTCCTGGCGGCTGGACACGGCGACCTTCGACCGGGAGCCGGCCTCGCGGGCGATGGCCTTGATCTCGACGGTCCCGCTGTGGATCTCGGGCACTTCGAGCTCGAACAGGCGACGCAGGAAGTTCTTGTGGGCTCGGCTGACGAACAGCTGTGGTCCGCGCAGGCCGCGCCGGACCTCGAGGACGAGGGCCTTGACCGGCTGGCCGATCCGGTAGTGCTCGAGGGTGGACTGCTCGGTCGTGGCGAGGACGGCCTCCGCCCGCGCCTGTCCGCCCTGGCCGATGAGGTCCAGGATGATCGCCCGCGGCTCGACCCGGTTCACCGTCCCCGTCACGAGCTCACCCTCGCGGCTGGCGAACTGGTCGTAGGCCACGTCGCGCTCGGCCTCACGGAGTCGCTGGAGGACGACCTGCTTGGCCGTCTGGGCGTGGATCCGGCCGAACGCCTCAGGGTCGAGCTCCTCGGTCTCGACCAGGTCGCCGAGGCCGGCGGCGGGATCGATGGCATGGGCGTCGTCGACGCTGATCTCCGTCAGTGGGTCCTCGATCTCGGAGACCACCTGCCGTGCGCGGAAGGTGCGGATCCGGCCCGTCTCGCCGTCGATCCGGACCTGGACGTCCTCGTTGCCCTCGGTCCGCCGATAGGCCGACTGGATGGCGTCCTCGACCGTCCGGATGAGCTGGTCCCGCGGGACCTGCTTCTCGGCGTTGAGCTGGAGGAGCGCAGTCACGAAATCACGGTTCATGGTTCGCCTCCCGTCCTGACTGCTGCCGACGCATCCCCGCCGAATCCGGATGACGGTCCGCCCAAAAAGAAACGTGGGGGTCACCCACGTCACGGAGCGGCCGTTCAGTTAGATGGGACTATACACCCGGACGGGTGGACCCCTCAAACGGATGGAGCGGCGACGCCCCCGAATCGTCGCTCGACATAACCCTCGAGGAGGGCCAGGAACTCCGGCACGATGGCATCCCCCCGCAGGGTCCGATCGAGCTTTCCGTCGATGAAGACCGGCGCCACGGGCTCCTCGAACGTCCCCGGCAGGCTGATCCCGATATCGGCATGCTTGCTCTCGCCCGGCCCGTTGACGACACAGCCCATCACCGCGACGCGCAGGTCCTCCACCCCGGGGTACGACTCGCGCCAGGTCGGCATCTGGTCCTTCAGGTAGGTCTGGATGTCGCGCGCCATCTCCTGGAAGAAGGTGGATGTCGTCCGGCCGCAGCCGGGGCAGGCGCTGACCTGCGGGAGGAAGGATCGCAGCCCGAGCGACTGGAGGACCTGCTGGGCGACCTCGACCTCCAGCTCGCGTCCGGCGCCCGGTTCGGGCGTGAGCGAGACCCGGATCGTGTCCCCGATCCCGTCGGTCAGGAGGAGGGCCAGGCCGGCCGTCGAGCCGACGATCCCCTTCATCCCCATCCCCGCCTCGGTCAGGCCGAGATGGAGCGGCAGGTCGGTCCGCGGCGCGAGGCTGCGGTAGACGTCGACCAGGTCGCGGACACCGGACACCTTGGCCGACAAGATGATCCGATCGTGGCGCAGGCCGGTCGCCTCGGCCAGCTCGGCCGACCGGACGGCCAATTCGACCATCGCCTCGATCATCACGTCGCGGGCGTCGCGGGGCTCCGCGGTGCGCGCGTTGGCATCCATCAGCTCGGTCAGCAACGCCTGGTCGAGCGATCCCCAGTTGACCCCGATGCGGACAGGCTTGTCGTGGTCGACGGCCACCCGGACGATCGTCTGGAAGTTCTCGTCGTGGCGCTTGGCCCCGACGTTGCCGGGGTTGATCCGGTACTTGGCGAGCGCGGCGGCCGTCTCGGGATAGCGGGTCAGCAGGAGGTGCCCGTTGTAGTGGAAGTCGCCGATGATCGGCACGTCGACCCCGAGCCCGCGGACCTTGCGGACCATCTCGGGGACGGCCGCTGCCGCTTCGTCGGTGTTGACCGTGACCCGCACGAGCTGACTCCCGGCGTGCGCCAGGCGGGCGACCTGGATCGCCGTCGCGTCGGCATCCGCCGTGTCCGTGTTCGTCATCGACTGGACGACGATCGGGTGAGCGCTGCCGACGAGGACGCCGCCGACGTCGACGCTGACCGTCGCCCGGCGCCGCGGTCGGCCCGCGGCTGGATCGGTCACTGCGCCCGGCCGGGGGCCGTGATGTCGTAGAACGAGATCCAGGCCAGGAAGGTCATCAGGAACACGAAGCCGACCAGGTACGTCAGGCGCTCGGCGCGCAGGCTGACCCGTTCGCCGGCGACCGCCTTGAGCAGGAGCACCGCCACCCGTCCCCCGTCGAGCGGCGGGAACGGCAGGATGTTGACCAGGGCCAGGTTGGCCGACAGGATCCCGGCCAGGTACAGGGTGAAGACCGGCCCGAGCTGCCAGAACACGTCGCCGACCTGGCTGGCGATCCCGATCGGACCCTGGACGGGTGGCGCCTCGGTCGGATGGTTGACGATCGAGTCGACCAGCTGACCAAGGCCGTTCCAGATGAGGGTGAGGGCCTGTCCGGTCCGGACGACCGCGATCCGGGCCGCCTCGAGCGGGGTGCGCTGGAAGTAGTCGCCGGTCGGCGATCCCTTGAGCTGCTCGATCCCGAGGGCCCCATGCCCGACGTCGATCTGGTCGGTCGAGCGGAGGGCGACCGGCACGGCTGCCCTCCCACCCCCGGCGTGGGTGATCCCGAGGGTGACCGTCCGACCGGCCTGGTCCTTGAGCGCATCGGCGATCGCCGAATGCCCCGGGACCGCCTCGAAGGCGTCGAAGATCCGGCCGTCGATCGAATCGATCCGGTCGCCGGCGACGAGGCCGGCCGCCATGGCCGGGCTGTCGGCCTGGACCTTGGCGAAGGTCAGCCCCACGGTCGGATTGGCCAGCCAGGCGATGAGGAAGAAGATCGCGAAGGCCAGGGCGATGTTCATCGCGACCCCGGCGATCAGGATGACCAGCTTGGTCGGCAGCCGTGCCCGGACGAACGAACGGGGATCGTCCGAGTCCCCATCCTCGCCTTCGAGCCGGACGAATCCACCGATCGGCAGCCAGTTCAGGGTGTAGAGCGTCTCGCCGTGCGAGCGCATCACCTTGGCCCGCGGGGGGAAGCCGATCCCGAACTCGTGGACCCGGACGCCGGCCAGCCGGGCGGTCACGAAGTGGCCAAGCTCGTGGATGACGACCAGGGCCCCGAGCATCACGATGAAGATGACGATCGTGATCGCGCTCTGGACGACCGGCGTCATCGAACGGGGTTCCCGGCCGCATAGGCGCCGCGGACGTCGGCGTCGAGCGCGATCAGCTCGTCCACGTCCGGAGCCTGGTCGGCGCCGTCGCCGAACCGCTCGACCGCGGCCTCGAGGGTGCGGGCGATGCCGAGGAAGTCGAGCGATCCGTCGAGGAACCGGTGGACGGCGACCTCGTCGGCAGCGATCAGCGCGGTCGTCGCGCGCGACCCGATCCGTCCCGCATCGCGAGCGACCCGGAGGGCCGGGAAGCGGGCGAGGTCGGGGGCCCGGAAGTCGAGTCGGGCCGTCGCCAGCAGGTCGGGCGGTGCGGCCGGCGACGGGTACCGGCTGGGGTAGGTCACGGCGTACTGGATGGGGAGTCGCATGTCCGGGGTTCCGAGCTGTGCCTTCAGCGATCCGTCCACGAACAGGACCGCCGAATGGACCACGCTCTGGGGATGGATGACGACGTCGATGGCGTCGTAGCCGACATCGTACAGCCAGTGCGCTTCGACGACCTCCAGGCCCTTGTTCGCGAGCGTCGCCGAGTCGATCGTGATCTTGGCGCCCATCGACCAGGTCGGGTGACGCAGGGCGCGCTCGGGGGTCACCGCGGTCAGCTCGTCCGGAGTCGCGTCAAGGAACGGTCCGCCCGAGGCGGTCAGGATCAGCCGCGCGACGCCGGCCGGCGACTCGCCGGCAAGGCTCTGCCAGATGGCCGAGTGCTCCGAGTCGATCGGACGCAGCCAGGCGAGTGGGCTGGCCAGCGGATCGGCCGGCGTCCGAGCAGCCACCGACCCAGCCAGGCGCCGCGCCAGCGGCATCACCAGGTGCCCGCCCGCGACGAGCGTCTCCTTGTTCGCGGTGGCCACGACCTTGCCCGCCTGGAGTGCGGCGAGGATGGGCAGCAGGCTGACGATCCCGCCGGTCGCGACGACGACCAGGTCCACGTCCGGCCGGGTCGCCAGGGTGACCAGCGCGTCGGGACCGGCCTCGACCAGCGTGCCTGCCGGAAGGTCCAGGCGGGCTGCCGCCTCGGGATCCCCCGGGAGCGCGACGACCTCCGGTCGGAGCCGGCGGGCCTGGGCCTCGAGCAGGTCCGCCTGGCGACCGGTCGCGAGGGCGACCACTCGGACGGCCGGTCCGAGCCCGATCAGGACGTCGACCGCCTGGCGGCCGATCGATCCTCCGGAGCCCAGCAAGGCCACCCTGATGGGCGCCACCTCGCGCCCGGGCACGCTCATCGCAGGACGGTCAGGACGTACAGGGTCAGGACCGGCGCGGCGAACAGGAAGGAATCGACTCGGTCGAGGATCCCGCCGTGACCGGGGATCAGCTGGCTCGAGTCCTTCATCCCGGCGGCCCGCTTGAGCATCGACTCGGCCAGATCGCCGGCCTGGGCGGCCAAGCCGAGGATCGGTCCGATGAGCAGGGCGTGCCACGCTGGGGCGCCGACCAGCCACATCCCGAGCCCCAGGACGATCGTCGTCGCGGCGAGGCCGCCGAACAGGCCGGCGTAGGTCTTCGAGGGCGACAGGTGGGTGAGGAATCTCGTCAGCCCGGTGGCCTCACCGAAGCGCTGGCCGAAGGTCTTGCCGATGAGGTACGCGCCGGTGTCGTAGGCCCAGACCGCGAGGACCAGGACGATCACCCACGCCCGCGCGCCATCCAGCGCGGATCCCAGCGGGGCACCGGCCGGGATGTCGGGCGCACCGTGGCCGAGCCTCAGGATGAATCCCAGCATCCCGACGTAGACGCCGCCGAAGACGGTCGCCACCCACGTCGCCAGACCCTCCTTCGGGTCGAGCCGCGCGAATGCCCCCACCGCAGCCAGGATGACCGCGACGGCGATGAGGATCGCCGACGAGCCGGCCAGGTCGACGGGCACCGCGGCGTCGGCGACGATCGCCAGGGTCAGGACAACGCCCAGCCCGACGAGGACCGGGTATCCAGCCGCCAGGAGCAGGCGCATCGCCTCGAGCGAGGCGACCCCGGCGGCGACGAGGATGAGCGCCGCCAGCCACGGCCCTCCGAGGAGCAGGGCGACGATGAGGACCGGGACGAAGATGGCCGCGCTGATCGCGCGCTCTCGCATCCGCCGGTCCCTAGCGGCCGAAGCGACGGGTGCGGCTGGCGAACTCGAGGAGCGCGGCGTCGAGGGCCGCCTCGTCGAAGTCGGGCCAGAGCGACGGACTGACGTAGAACTCTGCATAGGCCGACTGCCAGATCAGGAAGTTGCTGAGGCGCTCGTCGCCGCCGGTCCGGATGACCAGGTCCGGGTCCGGCAGGCCGGCGGTGTACAAGACGCCCGACACGGCCGCCTCGTCGATCTCGAGCGGATCGATGCCGCTGGCGGCCAGGCGGCGGATCGCGTCCACGAGCTCGGTCCGGCCGGCGTAGTTGAACGCGATGTTGAGGAGCAGCCGGTCTCCCCCGCTGGTCGCCTCGAGGGCGGTCCCGAGCGAGCGCCGCGTCTCCTCGGGGAGCTCCTCGATCCGTCCCAGCAGGCGGATCCGGACACCCTCCCGGCGAAGCTCGTCGGTCTCGCTCCTGACGGCGGACTCGAGCAGACCGAACAGGCCGGTCACCTCGTCGTCCGGTCGGGCCCAGTTCTCGCGGCTGAAGGCGTACAGCGTCAGGACCGGCACGCCGCGCCGGACCGCGTGGCGGAGGAGCCCGCGGATGGCCTCGACCCCGGCGGCGTGACCCTCGAGCTCGGACACGCCGTGCGCGCGGGCCCAGCGGCGATTCCCGTCCATGATGATCGCGACGTGACGGGGCGCCTCCTCGAGCGGGACGAGCCGCTCAGGAGCGGCCGGCGAGGCGGCGATCGGCAGACTGGCGACGCCCTCGGTCGGAGCGTGCGCGACGGGCGGGGCGTCGGTCGGGCGGGCCAGCGGCGATCGCGGCACTAGACCTCCATCACCTCGTGCTCCTTGTGCGTCCCGGCCGCATCGACCTCGGCCACGAAGCGGTCGGTGACCTTCTGTAGGGTCTCGACCTCCTTGTGCGCCGCGTCGGTCCCGAGGTCGCCGTCGCGCTCCTCCTTGCGGATGGTGTCGTTCGCCTCGCGCCGGAGATTGCGGATCTCGACCCGAGCCTCCTCCATCCGCTTGTGGACCGACTTGACGATGTCGCGTCGACGTTCCTCGGTCAGCGGCGGGATGTTCAGTCGGACGACCGCCCCGTCGACGTTCGGCATCAGGCCGATGTCGCTCTTCTGGATCGCCTTCTCGATGGCGCCGAGGACGCCGCGGTCCCACGGCTGGATGACGATCTGGTGGGCCTCGGGCACGCTGATCCCGGCGAGCTGATTGAGCGGCGTCGGCGTGCCGTAGTACTCGACCACGAGCCGGTCGACCAGCGAGGTCGACGCGCGGCCGGTCCGCAGGCCCTGGAAGTCGCGCTCCATCGCCTCGACGGCACGAGCCATCTTCCGTTCGGTCGCGCTGAGGACGTCGCTGCTCATGAGCGTCTACCTCCGGAGATCAGGGTCCCGACGGGCTCGCCCAGGGCGACCCGCACGATGTTGGCGGGATCGGTCAGATCGAACACGACGATCGGCAGGTCGTTCTCCATGCACAGGGAGACGGCCGCCGCATCCATGACCTTGAGCTGGTCGCGCAGGAGGTCCGCGTACTCCAGCTCAGCGTAGCGCCGGGCGTCCGGGTTCGTCAGCGGGTCGCTGTCGTAGACGCCGTCGACCTTGGTCGCCTTGAGCAGGACCTCCGCGCCGATCTCGACCGCCCGGAGCGCCGCCGCGGAGTCGGTCGTGAAGTAGGGATTGCCGGTCCCGGCCACGAAGATGATGACCCGGCCCTTCTCGAGGTGGCGGACCGCGCGACGCCGGATATACGGCTCGGCGACCTCGTGCATCGCGATGGCGGTCATGACCCGCGTCGGCACGCCGACCTTCTCGAGCGCGTCCTGGAGCGCCAGCCCGTTCATGACCGTGGCCAGCATCCCGATGTAGTCGCCGGTCGCCCGGTCCATCCCACGCGCGGACGCCGCCAGGCCGCGGAAGATGTTCCCGCCCCCGACGACGATGCCGATCTCCACGCCGAGCGCGCGGACCCGACCGACCTGCTCGGCGATGATCCGGCAGAACTCCGGGTCGACGCCGTACTGGCGCGAGCCGAGGAGGGCCTCACCGGACAGCTTGAGCAGGATCCGCCCGTAGCGAACGCCGCCAGGGGCGTCCTTCGTCGCGGCCCGGCCGGGTTCGCTCACAGCTCCTCACCCAGCTCGTAGCGCTCGAAGCGTCGGACGCGGATGTTCTCGCCGATGGTCGCGATCGCGTCCGTGATCAGGCCGGCGATCGTCTGGTCGGTGTCGCGGAAGGGCTGATCCAGGAGGCAGACCTCCTTGAACCACTTCTTCAGCTGGCCGTCGACGATCTGGGGCCGGATGGCCTCCGGCTTCTTCTGGGTCGCCACGTCGGCGAGCAGCTCGGCCTTCTTCGCCTCGAGGACGTCGGCCGGGATGTGATCGACGCTGACGTACAAGGGCCGCATCCCGGCCACCTGCATCGCCAGGTCGCGGACGAGCTTCTGGAACTGCTCGTTGCGGGCCACGAAGTCGGTCTCGCAGTTGACCTCGATGAGGACCCCGATCCGGCCGCCGGTGTGGATGTAGCTCCCGACCAGGCCCTCACGAGCCTCGCGGCCGGCCTTCTTCGCGGCGGCCGCCTGGCCGCGCTCGCGCAGGAGCACGACCGCCGCCTCCACGTCGCCGCCCGTCTCCTCGAGCGCGCGCTTGCAATCCATGAACCCGGCGCCGGTCCGCTCGCGCAGCTCCTTGACCGCCTGGGCCGAGATGTCCGCCATGCCTGTCCTGTGCTCCTGTTCCGTGTCTGTCGGGTGGTGATCCGGCGAGGTGAGCCGCGGGCCCGACTCGTTCGGGATCCGTCGACTCGGTCGGCGCGCGGCGCCGCGGCCGTCAGCCGGCGATCCCGCTTTCGCTCGACTCGGCCTTCTCGATCGCCTCGCGCGCCAGCTCGGCTGCGATCTCGTCGGCCGACGCCTCGGCCGGAGCCGGTTCGAGCGCGGCGGCCGCCGCGGCGCCACGGGCACCGGGGAGGAGATCGTCCTCGTCGGCATCCGGCTCGAAGGTGAGCGCGGCTCCCCCGGCGAGCGCGGCGACGAGCGCATCGGACGGCTCGCCTTCCTCGATCTCGGGCTCGACGGCGGTCGCGACCTCGGGCTCGGGCTCGACGGCCGCCCGCGCGGCCCGGTCGCTGGCGCCCTCGATCGCAGCGTCGGCGACCAGCGAGCAGAGCAAGCGGATCGCACGGATCGCGTCGTCGTTCCCGGGGATGACGTACGTCAGCTCATCCGGGTCGACGTTGGTGTCCCCGGTCCCGACGAGCGGGATCTCGAGCTTGTTGGCCTCGGTCACGGCGATCCGCTCGCGATGCGGGTCGACGATGAAGATCAGCCCCGGCAGCCGCTTCATCTTGCGGATCCCGCCGAGCGTCCCGGACAGCTTGGTCAACTCCTCGGTCAGCTTCGCCGCTTCCTTCTTGGACATCCGGTCGAAGTCGCCGTTGGCCTGCCGCGCCTCGAGCTGCTCCATGAGGGCGATCCGCTTCTTGATCGTGACGAAGTTCGTGAGCATCCCGCCGAGCCAGCGCTTGTTGATCCACGGCTGACCAGCCCGCGCCGCCTCCTGGGCGACCGGCTCCTGGGCCTGCTTCTTCGTCCCGACGAACAGGACCTGCTCGCCCCGGGCCACGGTATCGGAGACGGCCGCCAGCGCGACTTCGAGGCCCTTGACGGTCTGGGCCAGATCGATGATGTGGATCCCGTTGCGCTCCGCGAAGATGTACGGCTTCATCTTCGGGTTCCAGCGGCGGGTCTGGTGGCCGAAGTGGACACCCGCCTCGAGCAGCTGGCGCATGGAAACGGTCGGCACGGGGATGGACCTCCAGGTTCGGTTGCTCTGCCTCCGCACGGCCTCGTCGCCGGGGACCGGGCCCGTGGGCCCGGCACCGCCCCGGTCGGAACGGTCGCGCGTGTGTGCTCCGCCCCTGACGGGACGGGCGTGATCGACTCACCCAGGGCGAGCCGGGCGGGAGTGTAGCACAGGGGTCGCCCGAGCCCGTCCCGCGGTCATCCGCCGAGCGCGTGACGATGATGGCGGATCGTGGGCCGGTCGCGCGGACCGCCACGGTGGTCCGGATCCCGCGGCGGCTCGACCACGACCAGGTCGACCCGGAGCGGCGCGGGCGGCAGCGGGCGGCCATCCGGCAGACGGCGCGCCTCGGCGAGCCCGACGAGGGCCGCCAGGAGATGGCCCCGCTTGCGGTGGTCGAACGTCTCCTCGCCGAGCCCGAAGTCGCGCCGGGCGCGCCAGCGGACCTCGACGAGGACGAGCCAGCGCGGCGGTCCGGGGTCGAGCGCGACCAGGTCGATCTCCTTCCGCCCGACCCGGACGTTGCTGCCGAGGATCGTCCAGCCGAGCCTGACGAGGTGCGCGGAGACCAGGCGCTCGGCGGCATCGCCGGCCCGCTGGGCGGTCGTTCGCTCGGTCGGGTGCGAAGGATCCACTCGGCAAGGCTGGCGCTTCCCGGTCATCGCGCGGTTATCCGAGCGGCGAGGGATCGGTCGAGCGTGACCGGAGGTGCGCCGGTGCGCCGGCCCATCGTTCGGTGCCGACGGTACCCTCGGCGGTGGCGCGGTCGACCCCAGCGGTGGCATACTCGGGCCCTGGCGCTCCGGCGTCGACGCGGACAACCGAACACTCGACCGCCCTACGGCAGGCCCGGATCGCGCTCACCGCTTCCGGTTCGCGTCTGTCCCCGCTTCCCATCCTGCCTCGCCCTGGGCGGACCAGTCCCACCGTCGTCGTGCACCCGCACGACGTTCCGGCAGTGAGGAGGCAAGACATTGCGAGTGGTGGAAAACGGCGCCCAGAGGGCGTCCCAACGGAACCGGTCGGGTCGTCTGCTCGCACTCATCGCGGCCATCATCGCCGTCACGGCCCTCATCCTCGCCCCGACCGCCGCCAGCGCTGCGAGCCCCACCAAGGTCGTCATCGTCGTGGGGCCGGTCGAGAGCACGACGCACCAGTACATCGTGGATGCCAACGCCCTGGCGCGACAGGCGCGGTCGTACGGCGCGGCCGTCACGACGATCTACAGCCCGAACGCGACGTGGACCAAGGTCAAGGCCGCTGCCCGGGGCGCGAACATCCTGATCTACCTGGGCCACGGCAACGGCTCCCCGAGCCCCTACCCCTACAGCACGATGACCAAGAACGGGCTCGGTCTCAACGCCCTGGCCGCGCACGGGAACTCGAACGTCAAGTACTACGGATCGGCGTACATGAAGCTGATCCACCTCGCGCCCAACGCGGTGGTGATCCTCAATCACCTGTGCTACTCCGCGGGTAACTCGGAGCCGGGCCGGAAGGCACCGACCACGCTCGTCGCCAAGCAGCGCATCGACAACTACGCCGCCAGCTTCCTCAAGACGGGCGCCCGCGCGGTCTTCGCCGAGCCGAAGGGCGGCGCCGGCTACATCCTGACCGGCCTGTTCACGACGTCGATGTCCTTCCGCCAGGTGTTCAAGTCGGGCGGCGGGGGCACGATCTCGTACGTCTCGAAGAAGACGCCCGGGGCGACGACGATCGCGAAGCTGACCGTCCGCGCCGTCACCGGCTTCCTCGACGTCACCGCCGCCGACTTCCGGACAGCCGGGGCGACGCCCTAGCCCGGAGACGACGGACCGGCGGGCCGGACGGCCGCCCTCAGCTCACTCCAAGGCCCGCCTCGGCCCAGAGGCGGGCCTTCGTCGGTGCCGGTCAGACGAGCTCGAGCTCGACCTGCTCGCCGCCGAAGAGGACCCGCTGGGCCGTGATGAAGCTCCGCCGGTGGAACGGCGTCAGGCCCAGCTCCTCCATCGCGGCGCGGTGCTCGGCAGTCGCGTACCCGGCGTTGCGCTCCCAGCCGTAGCCCGGGTGGCGAGCCGCCAGTCGGGTCATCAGTCGGTCACGCACGACCTTGGCCACGACCGAGGCGCAGGCGATCGAGTAGCACAGCGCGTCGCCGTCGACGATCGCGGTATACGGGCCGACCTGGTCCTCGAAACCGCGGATCCGCAGCCCGTCGACCAGGACGTGGTCGCGCTCGCCGGCCCGGTCGATCGCCCGCCGCATCGCCAGATGGGTGGCGTGGTAGATGTTCAGCCGATCGATCTCGACGACCGAGGCCGCTCCGACGCCGACCGCCAGCGCCCGTCGGCGGATGATCGTGGCGAGGCGCTCACGCTGGGCGGCCGACAGCGTCTTCGAGTCGCGCACACCGGGGATCCGCTTGCAGTCGGGCCGCATGATCACCGCCGCGGCGATGACCGGACCGCAGGCCGGCGCCACGCCGACCTCGTCGACGCCGACGATCCGAGCCCGACCGTCGCGCCAATGGGAACGCTCGAAGCGGAGGGTCGGGACGATCGGAGCCATCGGACGCAAGGGTAGAGCAGCGGCGAGCCCGCTGCCGGACGCCGGGATCAGAACGACCCCGTCGCAGGGACGGGGTCGGTCCTCGGTCGATCGGCCCAGAGGCCGGTCGCGCGTCAGCTCTGGCGGCGTTCCCGGAGGGTCGCGGCCTTCCCGACGCGCTTGCGCAGGAAGTAGAGCTGGGCGCGCCGGGCGACGCCGTGGCGGACGACCTCGATCTTCTCGATCCGCGGGCTGTTGACCTTGAAGGTCCGCTCGACGCCGACCCCGCTGGCGATCCGGCGGACGGTGATCGTCCGGGTGATGCCGCCGCCGCGGAGTCGCATGACCGTGCCCTCGAACACCTGGATGCGCTCGCGGGTGCCCTCCACGACCTTGGCCGAGACCTTGACCGTGTCGCCCGAGGCGAGCTCCGGCAGGTCGGTGCGGATCTGGTCCTTGACGATCTCGTCGAGTACGTTCACGGATGGTTCCTGCTTCTCGTCGGGCAGCCCGGGCTGCGGGATGGGCGTTCGGGAACGGGTCGTCATGGACGACCGACGGCGGAGTATAGCACGAGGCCTCGCCGTAGCCCGCCGGGCGAGCGGCGGTCAGCGGTCGCCGGCGTCCTCCGACTCGGCCCGGATCTCCTCGAGGAGCGTCCGTTCGAGCGCGGTCATCGGCCGCCCGACGAGCAGGTCCGGCCGCCGCTCGAGCGTCCGCCGGAGCGCCTCGCGTCGCCGCCAGCGGTGGACCGCCGCGTGGTCGCCGCTGGTCAACACCGGCGGGATCCGGACCCCATCGAATTCGGCCGGTCGGGTGTACTGCGGGTACTCGAGGAGGCCGTCGGCGAACGACTCCTCGATCGTCGACTCGGCATCGATCGCGCCGGGCAGCAGGCGGAGGACCGCGTCGATGACCACCAGCGCCGGCAGCTCGCCTCCCGTCAGCACGTAGTCGCCGATCGAGAGCTCGAGGTCGGCCATCGCGCGGATGCGCTCGTCGACCCCTTCATAGCGCGGGCAGATGAAGATGAGATGGGGCCGTTCGGCCAATGCCAGCGCCCGCGCCTGGCGGAATGGCTCGCCGCCGGGGTCGAGCAGGACGACCGTCGAATCGGGCCGACGCAGCGTCGCCAGTGCGTCCGCCACCGGCTCCGGGCGGATGACCATCCCGGCTCCCCCGCCGTACGGCTGGTCGTCGACCGAGCGGTGCCGGCCGATCCCCCAGGCACGCAGATCGTGGACCCGGACCGCTGCGAGCCCGCGCTCCTGGATCCGCCCGGGGATGCTGTCCGCCAGCGGCCCCTGGAGCATCGCCGGGAACAGGCTCAGGACGTCGATCTCGAGCATCGTCACGGAGCGTCAGCCCTCGGGAGGGCCGAGCCCGCGACCGGGTCGGCGGCAGGCTCGGCATCGGCACGAGGCTCGTCGGCCGGTGGCCCGGCGGCCGGCGCCGGTCCCGTCGGGTCCGGTCGCGCCTCCCGCTTGTCGCCCTTCCGCGGCCGGGGTGGACGTGCCGGCTTGGAGGGACGCGGCGGCCCGATGTCGAGGGCGACCGCGTCCACGACGATCTCGCCCCGCCGGGGCGCGAAGATGCGGACGAAGTCGCGCACGGCGGGCACGTCGAACTCGCCGCGCGGACCGCCACGAACGACGTAGACGTCGTTGTCGGCGACGCGGTAGATGTCGACCACTGAGCCGAGGACCTCGCCGTCGAGGCCGACGACCGGGGTGCCGATCACCTCGTGCCAGTAGGCCGCGCCACGGGCCGGTGCCTCGGCGGGAGGCACCTGACTCTCGAGGTAGGCACCGCGCAGGGTATCCGCCGCGGTCCGGTCCGGGATCTCCCGGAACCGGACCCGCCAGCCGGGACCGTCCTCGACCGGGACGGCCTCGTGGACCGTCAGCGGCGCGTCGGTGCCCTCGCGAAAGAGCACCGCGCCGCGGGCGAACCGAGCCTCGGGGCGGTCGGTCAGGATCTCGACCCGGAGGGCGCCGTTGAGTCCGTGGACGCCTCGAACGAGACCGACCACGAGGCGGTCGGCGATGGTCAGACGATCTCCAGCGAGACCGGCTCGCCCTCGCGGGCGGAGGTCACCTTGAGCAGCGTCCGGAGGGCCTTGGCGACACTGCCGTTGCGCCCGATCACCTTGCCCATGTCGTCCTCGGCGACGTGGAGCTCGAGGACGATCCCGTCGCGATCCCGCGTCTCCTCGACGTGGACCGACTCGGGGTCGTCGACCAGCGACTTCGCGACGTACTCGACCAGTTCCTTGGCAGGCATCGTTCGACCCCTACTTGGTGGCGGGCAGGATGCCCGTGGACCGGAACAGTCGGGCGACCGTGTCCGACGGTTGCGCTCCCTGGGCGAGCCACTTCTTCGCCTTGTCGGCGTCGATCACGATCTCGACCGGTTCGGTCCGTGGGTTGTAATGGCCGATCGTCTCGATCGACCGCCCGTCACGGGCGTTGCGGGCGTCCGCGACGACGACCCGATAGGTCGGCTGCTTCGTCGCGCCTACCCGTGTGAGACGGATGCGTACTGCCATGTGCCGGATCTCCTCCTCGGTGCTGGCCCGATCCTCGGGCTACTGCGGCTTGGTGACGGTCAAGACGTACTTGATGGTGCCGGTATCGCCCTTGGTCGAGGTCGCCCCCGCCAGGACGTCGAACGGGGCGACGTACGGCTTGACGTCGGTCGCGTAGGTCGAGCCGGGCTGCTTCGCGACGAGCGGCTCGACGAGCACGCGGGTGGCCGCGATGTCGAAGAACAGGCTCGAGGCGTTGCTCGTGCCGACCCTGGCCATCGCGTCCTTGTAGCGAGCCTGGTCCGCCAACGACGAACCGGGCTTGACGTCGACGATCGACTTGACCCAGGCCGGACCGACACCGACGATCACGACGCCGCCCTGGTTGGTGAAGGACAGCTCGGCGTTCCCGGTGAGCGGGGAGCCCGCGGCCGACACCGAGCCGCCCATGAGCTTGTTGATATCGCCGAAGTCGACCGTGGTGATCGTCCCGGAGCCGTAGGGCTCCTCCTTGACGGTCGCCCCGGACGACCCACCGGCGAGTGCGAGCAGGTTCTTGACCTGGGTGATGAACTGGTCGGCCTTCTTCGTGTCGGTCGGCACGATGACCAGGCCGCCGCCAGGCGTCTTCCCGTCGGAGGTGACGACGATCGCGGCGTCGCCGATCCAGCCGACAGCGTTGTCGAGCCCGCCGAGCATCGCCGCGGCCTGCTCGATCTGGGCGATCGAGTCGGCATAGGCAGTCTGCTTCTTGGCCTCGGCGAGACCGGTCTGCAGCGTCGTCCCGACGTCGTGGGCCTCGAGCAGGGCCAGCGTCGTGGACGGGACATGCTTGGCGATCTCGCTCGGCTTGTCGACGACCTTCGTCGCACCGCTCGGGAGCGGCGCGACGAGCTCGCCGGCGATCGCGTCGCTCTCGACCCGGGTCCCGCTGGCGAACCAGTCCGGGAGCTTGGCCAAGGCGGCTGCGTCGATGGTCGCGCCGCCGCCGAGCGAACCGGCCATGTCCTTCATGGCCGCGAAATAGGCGTGCATGTCGAGATAGGTCCGGCTGAGCTGGTCTCCGCTCAGCGACGACATCGCGGTGTTGTAGTTCGCGACGGTCGTCAGGCCGTCCTTGCCGCCACGATCGACGGCCGACTTGACCGAGGCCTCGTCGCCGATGAGCAGGACGCCACCCGTGGCGGTGGCCGCCGCGGCGACGCCATCGCTCGTGTCGAACACGGTCAGCGTGGCGCCCTTGTACGACTCATCCTTCGCCGTCCCCGACGCGATCGACTTGGTCCAGGCGATCGCCGCGGCCGGGTCCTTCTGGCTGACCACGACCAGGGCGCGGGTGTCCTTGGCCTTCGCGGCGGTGGTCGGGAGGTCCGACACGGACAGTCCGACCTGGCCGCCGAACCAGGGCTTGATCTCCTTGGTCCAGTCGTGCTTATCGTTGCTCGCCTTGCCGACGATCCGGTCGAATGCCTCGTCGAGCTTCGCATCGAGGCTCGACTGGTCGGCGAAGCCCGGGAAGTGGGCGAGGAAGCTGCCCAGGTTCTGGCGCTGATCTCCGGGCAGGTCCCCGCGGACCTCGGTGTAGACGATGGAGTCGGATGGCGCCCAGGCCGCCACCTGCGAGCTGCCGGATGCTCCGGCGAGCGCGAACAGCCCGGCCGCGGACAGGGCCACGATCACCAGGGCGATGACCCCGGCGACCGCCCAACGGGCCCGGGACGGTCGCGGGCCGTGCCGGACCTCGACCGGCGCCGTCAGCGCGGCGGTCGCGACCGCCGGCTCGAACGCCGATCCGGGATCCGGCGCGCTGACCGGTGTCGCCACCGCGGGCATCGGCTCGATGCCGGGTGCCGCGGCCGTCGTCATGTCGGGCGTCGGCTCGGCCCCTGGCGTCGCACCGGGCATCGGTGGCTGGATGGCGTCCGGCCGCCACTCGGGCACGTTGCTGCCGGTCTGACCCACGTCGTCACTCATCGGATCTACCCCCTTGCTCGCCTAGCGGCGTCCGAGCATGCTCGCGGCGGCCCGGCGTCCGCCGGTCCCCGAGAACTGCTTCATCAGCTTCTGCATCTCGCCGAATTGCTTGACCAGTCGATTCACGTCGGTCAGCTCCGTCCCGGCACCGGCCGCGATGCGGCGACGTCGGGAGGCGTTGAGGATGTTCGGGTCCCGCCGCTCACGCGGGGTCATCGAGCGGATGATCGCCTCGACCCGGCTCAGGTCCCCGCGGTCGACCGCGTCCTGGGCCTCCTTGGCCATCCCGCCCATCCCCGGCAGCATCCCCATGATCTGGCCGAGCGGACCCATCTTCTGGAGCTGTTGGAGCTGGTCGAGGAAGTCGTCGAGGGTGAAGCTGCCCTTGCGGAGCTTCTCCTCCATCTTGGCCGACTGCTGCTGATCGAACGTCTCCTGGGCACGCTCGACGAGCGTCAGCACGTCGCCCATCCCGAGGATCCGACCGGCCAGCCGGTCCGGATGGAAGACCTCGAGCGCGTCGGTCTTCTCGCCGGTCCCGAGGAACTTGACCGGCAGCCCGGTGACCGCGCTGATCGACAGGGCCGCGCCACCGCGGGCGTCGCCGTCGATCTTGGTCAGGATCAGGCCGCTGAGCGGGATGGTCCGGTGGAACGCCTCGGCGACGGCGACCGCCTCCTGGCCGGTCATCGCGTCGACGACCAGCAGCGTCTCGACCGGCTTGACCGCCGCGGCGACCGCGGCGATCTCGGCCATGAGCGCATCGTCGATGGTGAGCCGGCCGGCGGTGTCGACGATGACGACGTCGCGGACCTGTCGTCGCGCCGCTTCGACGCCGTCGCGGGCGATGTCGACGACCGACGTCCCGACCGGAGCCCGGAAGACCGGGATATCGAGGCTCGTGCCGAGGGTCTCGAGCTGGTCTGCCGCGTTGGGCCGGTAGGGATCGGCGGCGACGAGCAGGGGTCGCCGACCGAGCTTGACAACGTGCCGCGCCAGCTTGGCCGAGCTCGTCGTCTTGCCCGAGCCCTGCAGCCCGGCGACGAGGATGACCGCAGGATTGCCCTGCAGGTGGAACGTCCGGTCGCCGCCCGACAGCAGGGCGATCAGCTCCTCATGGACGATCCCGACCACCTGCTGGCCGGCGGTCAGGCTGGCGAGGATCTCGGCACCGATCGCCCGCTCGCGGACCCGGGCGATGAACTCCTTGACGACCTTGAAGTTGACGTCCGCCTCGAGCAGGCTGAGCCGGATCTCGCGCATCGCGGCGTCGACGTCGGCTTCGCTGATCCGGCCGCGGC
Source organism: uncultured Chloroflexia bacterium (assembly GCA_963744115.1). GTDB lineage: Bacteria > Chloroflexota > Limnocylindria > Limnocylindrales > CSP1-4 > Chersky-267. Next base: position 1,652,588 of record CAVUSI010000003.1, read on the forward strand.
CGGTGAGGTTGCCGAGGGTCTTGCGCAATCGCTCGCTGAGCGTGTCGAACATCCGGCTGAGTGACTCCGTTCGGTCGGGCGGGACGGCGGGTGGGGCCGTTCCGGTGGCACGCGGGTTCTGGCGGGCCGAGGCAGCCGAAGTGTAGCGCATCGTGCTCGCCGACCCCCAGCGGCCCGACCGCGGAAGTGGTGTCGACGAGCACCGCGGCGTCCGACCGGGCACGATGGCGCGATGACTGCAGAAGGCCGACCGACGGATTCGATCTGGCGCCACCGCGACTTCGTCCGTCTGTGGTGGGCGAGCAGCGTGTCGCTGTTCGGTTCGTTCGTGACCCGGACCGCCCTGCCGTTCGCTGCGATCCTCGTCCTCGGGGCCGGGCCGCTCGAGATCGCGATCCTGCGTGCGCTCCAGCTCATCGCCGGTCTGCTCGTCGGCCTGTTCGCCGGCGCATGGGTCGACCGCCTGCGCCGCCGGCCGATCATGATCGCCGCCGATCTCGGCCGGGCGGTCCTGCTCGGGTCGATCCCGGTCGCCGGTCTGCTCGGCGTGCTGTCGATCGGACAGGTCTACCTCGTCGCCTTCCTGGCGGCGCTCCTGACCACGTTCTTCGACGTGGCGGACCGCTCGTACCTGCCGACCCTCGTCGAGCCCGAGCAGCTCGTCCGGGCCAACTCGGCGCTGACCGCCAGCGCGTCGATCGCCGAGTTCTCGGCGTTCGGCATCAGCGGCTTCCTCATCCAGCTGTTCAGCGCACCGGTCGCGATCGCGGTCGACGCCCTCTCGTTCCTCGCCTCGGCCGTCCTGATCGGCACGATCCGAGCGCCGGAGCCGCCACGCCCGGCCGTCGCCGAGCGCGAACCCGTCCTCGACGAGATCCGGGCCGGGTTGCGGGTGGTGGCCGGCTCGCCGATCCTGCGGGCGATCACTGGGGCGACGGCGTCGGCCCACGTCCTGTGGGGTGTCTTCGGGACGTCGTTCCTCCTGTTCGCGACGCAGGTCGTCGGTCTGGGGCCGGCCGCGATCGGGATCATCGCCGGGCTGGGCGGCATCGGGGCGCTGGTCGGTGCGCTTATCGCCGAGCGGACGGGCCGCCGGCTCGGGCTCGGCCGGGCGATGCTCCTGACGATGGTCGCGTTCACGATCGGCAACGCCCTCATCCCGCTGGCGCCGTCGGGCGCGATCGTCATCGGGGCGGCGTTCCTCATCGGCCAGCAGCTGCTCGGCGACAGCGGTGGCGCCGCCTACGAGATCCTCGAGGTCTCGCTCCGCCAATCGATCGTCGACGACCGGATGCTCGGCCGGGTCAACGGGACGATCCGGTTCTCGGAGGACCTGTGCCAGCTGGGCGGGACCATCATCGGCGGGATCGTGGCCGAGACGCTCGGTCTCCGCGCGGCGATGGCGGTCGGGGTTCTCGGCGGGGTCGTCGCCGTCGGCTTCCTGTGGTTCTCACCGATCCGCGGTCTGACGGCGGTCCCGCCCCGTCCGGTCGGGGCATTCCTGCCCGGCGAGGACCTGCCGCTGACCGAGTAGCTCAGGCGAACAGCGCCGCGACGAAGGCGTCCGGGTCGAACGGCAGCAGATCGCCCACCTTCTCGCCCACCCCGACGAACCGGACCGGGACCTTGAGCGAGTCCTCGATGGCGAAGACGATGCCACCCTTCGACGTCGAGTCGAGCTTGGTGAGGACGACACCGGTCAGGCCGACGGCCGCATGGAAGGCCACGGCCTGGGCCAGCCCGTTCTGGCCGGTCGTCGCGTCGAGCACGAACAGCGTCTCCGGTCGGGCGCCCGGCAGCCGCTTGTCGACGATCCGACGGATCTTCGTCAGCTCGTCCATCAGGTTGACCTTGGTGTGGAGCCGGCCGGCGGTGTCGGCGATCACGATGTCGATGTGGCGGGCGACCGCGGCGTCCAGGGCATCGAACACCACCGCCCCGGGATCGGCGCCGGGAGCGTGCGACACGATCTGCGACCCGGACCGCGCCGCCCACGTCCCGAGCTGCTCGATCGCTGCCGCACGGAACGTGTCGGCCGCCGCGAGGAGGACCGACCGGCCCTCGTGGTGGTAGCGGCTGGCGAGCTTGCCGATCGTCGTCGTCTTGCCGGTGCCGTTGACGCCGACGACGAGGATGACGGCGGGCGATCCCGGTCCCGCGGGCGCAGGTCGCCACTCCCCGGGCTGGCGCGGGACGAGCAGGGCGGCCAGCTCGGCGCGAACGGCCGCCTCGGCGCTCGTCGCGTCACGACGGGCCCGGGCGCGCTCGACGACGTCCATCGCCAGGCTCGCTCCGACATCGCCGGCGATGAGGGTCTCCTCGACGTCGTCCCAGGACGGTCCGGCGGGGCCACCGGCCAGGAACCCGCGCAACCGGCCGATGAACCCGGTCCGGCTCTTCTCGAGACCGGCGGCGAGGTCGCCGGTCGTCTCGTCGGGCTCACCGGCCGGCGAGACGGTCGGGACGGCCGCCGGTCCCCAGAGCGGCTGATCGGTGACCAGGTCCGGCGGCGCGGGCGGAGTCTCGATGGGATGGATCGCGGGCGGCTCCGCCTCGGGAGGGGTCTCGTGCTCGGGCGGCGCGGAGACCAGCGAGACGGCGGCGGCTGGCGGCTCGGCGCCCGGCACGTCGTCGAAGTCGGCGGGATCCGGCTCCCAGCCCACCGGAACGGCATCGGGATCGACCCACGGACCGTCGACCGTGCCCGATCCATCGGTCGCGGTCGGGGCGTCCGCCTGATCGCCTTGCTCGAGGTCCGCGGCCTCGTCGCGCGGCTTCCTGCGCCAGAACACCGCTGGCCTAGCTCGCGACCGGGTCGAGCGCGCCGGCGCCGTCCCCGGACGCTCGGGCGGCGATCGCCGTCGCTTCGTCGAGTCGGAGGCTGATCACCCGGCTCACGGAGTCGTCACCGACAGTGACCCCGTACAGGGCGTCGGCCGCTTCGATCGTCCCCCGGTTGTGGGTGATCACGATGAATTGGGTCGTGGCCGCCAGGCTGCGGAGGGCGTCGGAGAACCGACCGACGTTCGCCTCGTCGAGCGCCGCATCGACCTCGTCGAGGACGCAGAACGGGACCGGCCGGACCTCGAGCATCGCGAACAGCAGGGCGACGGCGGTCAGCGCCCGCTCGCCGCCGGAGAGCATCGCCAGGGCCTGCGCCTTCTTGCCCGGCGGTCGGGCGACGATGTCGACGCCGGTCGATGCCAGGTCCGACGGATCGGTCAGGTCGAGCCGGGCGAACCCGCCTCCGAACAGCTGCTTGAACCGTGCGTCGAACGCCGCCTCGAGCGCGCGGAACGTGGTCCGGAACTGGTCGCCGATCATCGTCGTGAGCTCATCGATCAAGGCCCGGGTCCGGACGATCGCGCTGCGCAGGTCGGCGCCCTGCGTCTCGAGCGACTCGAGACGGGCCTTCAGCTCGGCGTATTCCTCGACCGCCAACGGGTTGACGGCACCGAGCTCGTGGAAGCGACGTCGAAGGGTGGCGAGCCGGCCGGGCGGGGGCGGATCGACCGTCGGCGGCGCCGCCTCCCAGGCAGGCAGGACGTACGGCAGGATCGCTTCGAGGTCCTGGCCGTCCGCCAGGTCGTCGTCGGGCTCGTGCTCGGGTCCGGGTTCGGGCGCGCCATCGCTCGCGAGGTTCTCGGGAAGGTCGCTCGCCGCGTCGCGCAGGGCGCGCGTGCCGACCGCCCCGATCCCCGCGAGCTCGACCAGGACCTGCTCGCGGATCGCGTCGAGACCCAGCCGCATCTCCAGATCCGCCACCTCGGCGGCGCGGACACGCTCGTCGGCCGCCCGGAGCCGATCGCGGGCGGCCGTCGCCGCCGCCTCGGCGGCCTCCGACCGATCGCGATCGACCGCGTCGGCCGATCGGAGCTCCTCGAGCGCGGCGCGAGCGGCGATCTCTCGTGCGTCCGCCGCCGCGGCGTCGACGGCGAGCCGCTCGCGATCCGTGGTGAGCTCGGCCTCGCGGACGGACGAAGCGCGCTCGTCCGACTCGGTCCGGGCGATCCGTTCCTGGTCGTAGGCAGCCGCGGCGACCGCCCGAGCGACGATCGCCTCGGCCTCGCGCCGCGCGCCGTCGGCCGTGAGCAGCGCGCCGGCCAGGCGATCCCGGCGGCTTCGCAGCTCGACTGCCCGTGCCTCCCAGGACGCCAGCGCCGACGGGTCGTCGGTTCCCCCCCGAGCGGCGGCGTCGGCGACCCGGGATCGCTCCGCCGCGGCTGACTCGAGCTGCGCGACGGCCTCGCGCAGCCGGGTCGATCCGGCCTCGGCACGGTCGCTCAGCGCGGCGTGCCAGGCGGCTTCTCGCGCAAGGCGTTCGGCGGCTCGCCCGCTCGCGCGTTCGGCGTCCTCAGCGCTCCGCCGCCGGGCCACGACCGCGGCCTCCGCCCGGCGAGCCGCCTCGAGCGCTTCGCGGGCCTCCGTGGCGACCCCCGCAGCCAGGCCGGCGGCGCGCTCCAGGCCCGCCGCCTCGGCGTCGGCCTCGGCCAGCTGCGTCTCCAGGCGCTCGAGCTGCGCCCGTCGCTCGAGTGGTCCCTCGGCGCGGCCGAGACCGATCGCGATCGACCCGGCGACCGCTCCGCCGTCACGGCTGACGACGATCCAGCCGTCCGGCAGCTCCACCTGGAGCTCGACGACCCCGGCCAGGTCGGGGACCCACGCCGCTCGGGCGAGGATCCGGCGGGCCGCACCACCCGGATCGTGCCGGATCGCGTCGACGAGGATGCCGCCCCCCGCCGCGGCGAGCCGTGCGTGGAAGGCGGGCTCCGGCCGCTCCGGTGGCCGGCCCGTGTCGTCCACGACGAGCGTCCCGCGCTCCGACCGGAGCTGGGTGACCGCATCGCGCCGGACGAGATACGCCCGGGCCATCTCCCCGAGCGCCGCCTCGACGGCGGCCCGGAACGCGGGCTCGACCTGGAGCTCCTCGTCGAGGCGTCGGCCGCCGATCCGGCGGGCGGCTCGCGCGATCCCGCGCGTCTCCTCCTCGGCGAGGCGCGCGCGCAGCGCCTCGAGGCTGCCGCGGAGACCGGCCGCCTGCATCACGGCGGCCGTGGCACGCTCCGTCGACGCCCGGCTCGCCCCCTCGGCGCGGTCGGCGGCCGCCCGCGCCGCCTCGCGAGCCGCCACCGCCAGCTGCTCCTCGTTCAGGGCGGTCGCGGCGAGCGCGACCGCCTCGGCATGGGCCGCCTCCACGGCCGAACGCTCCTGAGCGGAGGCCGCGGCGCGCTGCCGTTCCTCGTCCGAGAGACGTTCGGCCTCGGCGAGCCGGCGGCGCGCGAGCTCGAGCTCACCGACCCGCGCTGCCTCCGCCCGGCGGAGGGTCGCCAACTCGTCGCCGTGGGCCTGACGGGCCGTTCGCAGGGCGCCGATCTCCTCGAGGGCCTCAGCGAGCGCACGCTCCGCCTCGGCCACCGCCGCCTGGAGCCCGGAGTCCGGCTCGGGCACCGGCGTGGCGGCTTCGCGACGGCGTACGGCGAGGTCCGCCTCGGCCGCCTCGCGTTCCGTCCGGGATCGTTCCCGGTCGCGGACCAGCCCCGCGAGATCCGAGGCCATCCGCGCCTCCCGGAGCTGGAGCTCGGTGTGGGCGGCCTGGGCGACCTCGTGCGCCTCGCGCCGGATCCGCTCGGCTTCGATCCGGGCGCCGCGAGCGGCCGAGATCGCCGCCGCCTCGCGTTCGGCCCCGGCCAGCTCGGACGACGCCCGCTCCACCTCGGTCCGCGCCCGGCCGAGCCGTTCGACCGTGGCGGCTCGTCGGAGCGCCGCCTCGTGCCAGCGGGCGTGCGCCGCGACGACGAGCGCCGCCGCCAGCTCGTCGCCGGCCGACGCCCGACTGACCTGCTGCTCGGCTTGGGCTGCCAGCCGGCGGGCCTGTGGCCGGAGCTCGGCCAGGATGTCCTCGACCCGGGCGAGGTTGACCTCGGCCTCGGCGAGCTGCTCCTCGGCCTTGCGCCGGCGGCGTTCGTGGCGGCGGACCCCGGCGACCTCCTCGAACAGGGGTCGGCGTTCCTCGGGCCTCAGCGCGAGCGCCTGATCGACCATGCCCTGGCCGATGAACAGGAAGGCGTTGTCGGCGAGGTGAGCTGAGTCGAGCAGATCGACCAGGTCCCGGAGGCGGACGCGCTGCTTGTTCAGGAGGTAGTCGTTCTCGCCGGAGCGGTACAACCGTCGTCCAAGCTCGAGGACGGCATACTCGACGGGCAGCAGGCCGTCGGCGTTGTCGAGTACCAGCGTCACGTCGGCCATCCCCAGGGCGGCCCGCCGCTCCGAGCCCGCGAAGATGACGTCCTCGCTCTTCCGGCTCCGCAACGCGCGACCCTGCTCGCCGAGCGTCCAGCGGAGCGCGTCGGCGAGGTTGCTCTTGCCCGAACCGTTCGGACCGACGATCGCGCTGATCCCGGGCCCGAACTCGACCACCGTCCGCTCGGCGAACGACTTGAAGCCCTGGAGGCGGAGCGCGAGCAACCGGGCGGGAGCGGTCATCCCGTGCTCGGTCCGTCCGAGGCGCCGTCGCGCAGCCCGGGCAGGGCGGCCTCGGCCGCGGCGATCTCGGCGGCCTTCTGGGACCGTCCCACGCCTGTCCCGAGCACCCGGCCGCCGACCGACACCTCCACCCGGAACAGCTTCTCGTGGTCGGGGCCGGTCGCCTCGACGAGCCGGTAGGACGGCCGCTCGCCGTTGACCCGCTGGGTGTGCTCCTGCAGCCGGCTCTTGGCGCTCTTCAGGCTCGACAGCGGCGCGTCGCTGGTCAGCTCCGGCGCGGCCTGCTCGAGCAGCCAGTCTCGGGCGACGTCGTAGCCGAGGTCGACGTAGATCGCGCCGACGACCGCTTCGAGCCCCGATGCCAGGAGCGACACGCGCGTCCGCCCGTCGCGCCGCGATTCGCCTTCGCCGAGCCGGAGCGCCTCACCGAGGTCGATCCGACGGGCGATCCGCGCGAGGCCCTGGGCGCTCACGATCGCCGCGCGTCGAGCCGACAGGACGCCTTCGTCGTCATCCGGGCGGAGACGGAAGAGCGCCTCGCCGATCACCAGGGTGACGACCGCGTCCCCCAGGAACTCGAGGCGCTCGTTGTGACCGCTGACCGTGTCGCGGTGCTCGTGCAGGTAGCTGCTATGGGTCAGCGCCTGCTCGAACAGCGTCGTGTCGCGGATCGGGAGCCCGAGTCGCGCCGCGAACGTGTCGGCCGGACGCATCGGGCGCGAGCGGGACTCCCCGCTAGGAGGAGCGCTCGTCGATGTACTCGACCGCGTCCCCGACGGTGCGGATCTTCTCCGCGTCCTCGTCGCTGATCTCGGTCCCGAACTCCTCCTCGAGGCTCATGATCAGCTCGACCAGGTCGAGCGAGTCGGCATTCAGGTCGTCGACGAACGACGCCTCGGGCTTGACGTCCTCCTCCTCGACGCCGAGCTGCTCGACCACGATCTTCTTGAGGCGCTCGTAGGTGGTGGCCACTGACTGTCTCCTCGGAGCTGGTTGCCCGGGCTAGGCGCCGGGTCGATCTCTGGCGATCTTGCCCAGCACGCCATTCATCAGGCGTCGCGCCGGGTCACCACTGTAGGTGCGGGCGAGGTCGACCCACTCGGCGATCGCCACTCGGGCCGGCGTCGACGCGGAGTGTAGCACCTCACCGATGGCGCAACGCAGCAAGGACCGGTCCATCCGGGCCAGCTGGACGACCGGGTACTGCGGAGCGGTCCGCTCGATCAGGGCGTCGATCTCCTCGCGCCGGGCGACCACGATCGCGACCAGCGCCCGGGCGAACTCCGCCGTCACCGGGTCCCCTTCCGTCTCGGCCAGGTGTCGCTCGAGGATCGCCTGCCGGGGTCCGCTGGCCGAACTCGGCCTCGAACACCGCGGCGAGCGCCAGTCGGCGTCCCGCGTGGGCGGTCCGGGCCAGGTCGGATCGACCGTGGGTCCGAGAGCCGGCCACCCTCAGACGCCGACGCCGTCGACGACGATCACGATCCGGCCCGCCTCGAGACCGACCAGACGCTCGATCGCCGATGCGACCGCGGCCCTGACCTGACGGGTCAGCGGCACGAGCTCATGACCGGGGCGCGCGACGATCGCCAGCCGGACGTCGACCCGTCGCCCGTCGATCCGGCAGACCGGACGACGACCGAGCAGGGCGATCGTCCAGTGCCGGCCCGCCCCGTCGACCCGGACCACGCCGGGGATCTCCATCGCCGCGAGCCGGATGAGCTCGTCGACCACGCTCCGGGCGACGCTCAGGTCCGCCGACCCGGTCATCGCCCGACCATGCCGTCGATCGGTTCGCCGGCCGCGGCCGACGCGGCCGCCTCGTCACCGCGGTCGGTCGGCTCCCGCTGGAACGTCTCGGCGATGAGGTCGGGGATCCGGGCCCGCGCCGAGGCCGCGCCGACCCCGATGGCGAAGCCGACCATCCGCCGCCGCGCACGTCCGTGGGTGATGATCACCGTCCCCCTCACGCCCAGAAGCGGTGAGCCTCCGAACCGCTCGTAGTCGAAGACCTTCCGGATCCGGGCGACCCCCGGTTTCATCAGCGCATAGGCGAGCGGGCCGCGCGGAGGTCGTCGGAACTCGGTCTCGATGAGATCGAAGATGAACGTCGACAACCCCTCGAAGAACTTGATCACGACGTTGCCGACCACCGCGTCGCAGACGACGACGTCGGCCATGTGCTTGACCAGGTCCTTGCCCTCGACGTTGCCGATGAACCGCAAGTCGGACCGGTCGAGCAGCTCGGTCGCCTCGACGATCCGAGCGTCACCCTTGCCCTTCTCCTCGCCGATCGACAGGAGCGCGACGCGGGGGCGGTCGACACCGAGGACCTTCTCCGCGAACAGGGCGCCCATCTCGGCGTACTGGTACAGGTTCACCCCCGTCGAGTCGGGGTTGGCGCCGATGTCGAGGAACACGAACGGACCGGACTCGGTGATCATCTGGACCGCGAGCGCCGGGCGGTCGACGCCCGGCAGCCGGCCGAGGCGAAGGACCGCGGCGGCCATGCCGGCGCCGGTGTGGCCGGCCGTGACGACGGCGTCCGCCTCGCCGCGCCGGACCAGGTCGGTGGCGACGAGGATCGACGCGTCCTTCTTCTCGCGCAGAGCCATCGCCGGATGTTCGTGCATCTCGACGACCTGCGAGGCGTGGACGATCGAGATGTTCGCGGTCGGCAGCCCTGACCCGGCGATCGATCCGATCCGAGCGCTGTCGCCGACGAGGATGAGGTCATCCTCGGGGTGCTCCGCGGCGTACGCCAGAGTGCCGTGGATGACTTCCTCGGGAGCGTGATCGCCGCCCATCGCGTCGATGGCGACGCGCACGCGACGTGCCTCCGAGGTGGCCCGGACGGCGCTCAGGTCCACCGGATCAGGAGGCCGAGTCGCCCGACTTCGTCTTGGGCTCGAGGACCTGACGGCCGCCGTAGTAGCCGCAATTCGGGCAGGCGTGGTGCGGGCGCTTCGGCTCGTGGCAGTGCGGACACTCCTCGAGCTTCGGCAGCTCGATCGCGAGGTGGCTGCGACGCTCGCCCTGGCGCGCGTGAGACACCCGTCGCTTCGGGACTCCCATGGTTCGTGTTGGCTCCTTTCGGACCCGGGGCCGGCGCGGTCAGCGCGGGCTCGGGCGTGGTCGTCGTTCGTGGGCCGTCGCCGGCCGCGGACGCGCCGCGTTCGGAAGAGGGGCCGACGGGAGAGTTTACGCCGTCTCGCCGTCCTCGTCGACTCGGAAGGCCCGGAGCGCCTCCAGACGCGGATCGATCGACGCGTCCCCGTGATCGTGCGGCCCGCTCCCGAGCTCCTCGCCGCACTCCGGGCAGAGGCCCGGGCAGTCGGGCCGGCAGAGCGGAGCGATCGGGGCGGCCAGTTGGATCGCCTCCCGGACGAACGGCTCGAGCTCGATCTCGTGATGACCGGTCAGGCGGGTGATCTCAGGCTCGACCGCCGGATCGAGCGGCTTCCCGGTCGCCACGTCGATGCTCGGCAGCGCCTCCTCGTCGATCTCCTCCAGCACCTCGACCTCGGTCGGACGAAGGCACCGGCTGCAGGTCTCCGCCAGCACGGCTCGGACGTCCCCATCGACCAGCAATCCGCGGTTCGTTCGGGTCAGGCGGAAGCGCGCGTCCGCCGGTGAGGCGAGCGTCAGCTCCTCACCGAGCTCCAGATCGAGATCGTCGAACGCCAGGTCGCGGACGGAGCCGCGGGGTTCGCCGAGCAGGGCCGCGACGTTGACGGTCAGGGCGTCGGGATCGTCCCGAGTCACGACCTGACGGGCCGGGACGCTCGCTCCTCTGCCTGTTCGGGCTCCTCGCCCCAGCCGTCATCCTCGCCGCCGTCGTCGACCACGTCGTCGGTCGCCTCGAGCGGAGCCCCGGCGACGTGGCGCCGTTCGTCGAGGAGGGCGATACCCTTCTTGATGCTCTGGAGGGTCCGGACGACCTCGCCCTCGAGGCCGATCAGCACGGACGCGGCGTACTCGTCGGCGCCCCGGCGGACCTCCGCCGACTCGCTCTGGGCGAGGCCGATGATCCGCCCGCTCTCCTGATCCGCCGCCGCCGTCAACCCGCGCTCCTCGATCAGGAAGGCCGCCTGTTCCTGGGCGCTGGCGACGATCCGCTCGGCCTCTTCCTGGGCCTTCTCGATGATCCGCTCGCCCTCGCTGTTGATCCGCTTCGCGGCCCGGATCTCCTCCGGGATCGCCGCCCGCAGCTCGTCGATCAGGTCGAACGCCGCGTCCTTGTCGATGACCACGTTGTTCGTCATCGGCAGCTTCTTGCCGTTGGCGATGAGCGTCTGCATGCGGGTGACGAGGAAGATGATGTCGATCGGACCGGCCCTCCTCGGTAGTCGACCGGCGCCGATGGCGCCCGGTGGTCGGATTATCGCACCCGTTCGGCGCCGACGGTGCGCTCAGCCGCCGGGCACCCTCCGAGCGAGGGCGGCGGCGGCCGGCGGCGGGACCATCCCGCTGACGTCCCCACCGAACCGGGCGATCTCCTTGACCAGGCTCGAGCTCACGTACCCGTGCTCGAGCGAGGTCATGAAGAAGACCGTGTCGACGTCCCGTGCCAGGACCCGGTTGTTGTGGGCGAGCTGCATCTCGGTCTCGAAGTCGGACACCGCGCGGAGGCCGCGGACCATGAACCCGGCGTCGACCGCGCGGCAGAACGTGACCGTCAAACCGTCGAAGGTCCGGACGTCGACCCGCTCGGAGAGCTCCGGACCGGCGGTCGCGAGCGAGGCCCGGATGACCTCCACCCGCTCGGCCGTGCCGAGGAGCGGATCCTTGCGCGGGTTCTCGAGGACGGCGACGACCACTCGGTCGAACACGGCGACCGCCCGACGGAGGACGTCGAGGTGACCGTTGGTGATCGGATCGAACGAGCCGGGATAGACCGCGCGCCTCATCCGCCCTCCCGCCGATAGAACGTCAGACCGGTCTCGCCGAACCGCCGGTCGCGCTCGGATGCTAACAGGCCGACGACGGCGGGCGGACGGTCGCGCCAGAAGTGCTTGGCGACGACGCGCCCGCCGGGCCGGAGCAGCCGACCCTCGGCATCGGCGCCGAGGATCCCCAGGAGGCGGATCAGCAGGTCGGTGTCGGCGTACGGCGGATCGATCACGACCAGGTCGAACGGGCCGTCGTCCGGACCCTCGGCCGCCAGCCACCGCGCGGCCTCCGAGCGGACGATCCGGGCGCCGGGTCCCGCGAGACGGGTCAGCGCGAGGTTCTCCGCGATGGTCGTGGTCGCCCGGCGGTCCCGCTCGACGAACGTCGCCCGGGCTGCACCTCTCGACAGGGCCTCGATGCCGACCGCCCCGCTGCCCGCGCACAGGTCGAGGAAGGCGGACCCGGCGAGATCCGGCTCGAGGACGGCGAACAGCGTCTGCTTGACACGGTCGGCGATGGGCCGGGTCCCCTCCCCCGGCGCGGTCAGCCGCCGTCCGCGCGCGGTCCCCGCGATCACCCGACCCGCGTCAGCCATGCTGCCGACGCCTCACGTCCCGCTCGCCGGTTCGCCCGCCGCGATGCCCTCGAGCCAGCCGGCGGCAAGCTCGTGGCGGAGCGCGTCGAGGGCCGGATCGCTCAGCTCGCCGGCGTCGTCGAGGATCGATTCCGCGTGACGGCGGGCGGATGCCGCGAGGACCCGGTGGTCGAGCCGCTGGAGCGAGGCGATCCGCAGGCGGGGCAGGCCGCTCTGGGCCAGGCCGAGCACGTCGCCCTCCCGACGAAGCTCGAAGTCCGCCTCGGCCAGCTCGAAGCCGTCGAGCGTCCGGGCCACGGCGACCAGGCGCGCCTGCTCGGTCGTCTCGGTCGAGGTGCGGCCCGCCACGAGGTCGTCCCAGGCCGCCGTGCTCACCGCCGCGTCCGAGACGAGGGCGCAGTACGAGGCCGCCGTGCCGCGGCCGACCCGGCCGCGCAGCTGGTGGAGCTGGGCGAGGCCGAACCGGTCGGCTCCCTCGATGACCATGACCGTGGCCTCGGCGACATCGACCCCGACCTCGATCACGGTCGTGCCGACGAGGACGTCGAGCTCGCCGTCCCGGAACCGGCTCATCTCGCGGTCCCGTTCGGTCGCCTTCATCCGGCCGTGGACGAGGCCGACGCGGAGCGGGTCGAGGAGCGCGCGCAGCCGCTCCGCCTCGGACTTCGCGGCCACGGCTCCCTCGTCGTCCGAGTCCTCGATCGCCGGGACCACCACGAACGTCCGATGGCCGTCGTCGGCCTGGGCGCGGACGAACGTCCATAGCCGGTCGATCTCGGCCGGGTGGCGGACCAGGGTCTGGATCGGCAGCCGTCCGGCGGGCGGCGTGCGCAGGTCGGTGACGTCGAGATCGGCGTACAGGACCTGCCCCAGCGTCCGCGGGATGGGGGTGGCGGTCATCAGCAGGACGTGGGGCGCGGTCCCGCCGGCCTTCGCCTCGAGCTGGCCGCGTTGCTCGACCCCGAACCGATGCTGCTCGTCGATGACGACCAGGCCCAGGTCGCCGAACCGGACGCGGTCCTGGAACAGGGCGTGGGTGCCGACGACCACGCCGGCCTGTCCGAGCTCGATCGCCTCGAGAGCGCTCCGCGTCCCCGCCGCGCTGAGCGATCCGGTCAGCAGGGTCACCGGGAGCCCGAGGTCGTCCAGGAGGTCGGCCAGGGTCACGGCATGCTGTCGGGCGAGCAGGTCCGTCGGAGCGAGCATGGCGCCCTGTCGCCCGGCCCCGGCGACGAGCGCCAGCGCATACGCCGCCACCGCCGTCTTGCCCGAGCCGACATCACCCTGGAGCAGGCGGAGCATGGGTTCGGGCCGGCCGAGGTCGGCCCGAACGGCGGCCATGGCCACCTGCTGATCGCCCGTCAGCTCCACCTCGTGGCCGAGCTTGCGGGCGAGCGACCCGCGGATGGCGGTCGTGACCTCCGCGTCGCGGGCGTCGTCGACGATGAGCGGCCGAGCCGTCGAGCGCACGCGCTGGCGGCGACGCTGGACCATCCCGAGCTGGAGGGCGAACAGCTCGTCGAACGCCAGCCGGCGGAGGGCGGCGTCGAGGGCGTCCGGGTCGGCCGGGTAATGGGCGCCCTCGATGGCTCGACCGATCCCGACCAGCGTCTCGGCCCGGACGAGGTCCGCCGGCAGGTACTCCGGATAGGCGAGCCCGGCCCGGTCGATCGCCTCGCGCATCGCGACCCGCAGCCGGGCCGCGGCGATGCCGGCCGTGAGCCGGTAGATCGGCACGATCCGCCCGGCGTGGAGAAGGTCGCCCTCGGCGTCCTCGAGCTGGAACTCGGGATCGTCGAAGGTGACCGCGAAACCGCGCTTCTTGAGCCGACCGCTCAGCACGAGGTGGTCGCCGGCGGCGATCCGCCGCTCGATGTAGCGCCGCCCGAACCAGACCGCCTCGGCCTCGCCGGTCTCGTCGCCGACCACGGCCACGGTCCGCTGGATCCGGCGCCGGAACCCCTGCTCGACGCGGATGGAGCGGACGACCACCTTGGCGCTGACCTGCTCGCCGCCGGCGCGGGCCATCAGCTGGGCGATGGTCTCCATCACCCGGCGGTCGTCGTACCGGCGCGGCAAGTGGAACAGCAGGTCGCGGACGTAGGCGATCCCCAGGCGCGGACCGACCCGTCGCAAGGTGGCCGCCGCCGTCAGCCCGCTGTCCCCGATCGGCGTCGACAGGAGCGCCACCGGATCGGTCGGAGCCGGCGCGGGCCGGCGGGCCACGGCACGTGGCCTGCCCGGGACCGGGTCGCGACGGGGAGTGGCGGGGGTCACGGTCACTCGGCCGAGATGAGGTACCGATAGTGCGGCTGTCCGCCATGGCGGACTTCGACCTCGGCGCCCGGCCGGGCCTCGGCGATCCGGCCGGCGACGGCCTCGGCGTCGGCCAGCGCGGCATCCTCCCCGTAGAACAGGGTCACCAGCTCGGTCTCGGCCGGAAGCGTCAGGACGGCGGTCAGGATCGCCTTGTCGGGGTCGGCATCCGCGCTGACCAACCCGTCGTCAGGATCGAGCACGATCGTCTGGCCCTTGCGCACCTTGTGTCCGCCGACCCGGGCGTCCCGGACGGCGGTCGTGACCTGGAGGGTCGCCAGCCCGCGGCCGCGCTCGGTCATGTCCGGGACGTTGGCGGCTCCGGACTCGCCGGGGTCGAGTGCCAGCAACGCCGCGAACCCTTCCGCGGCGTTGCGGGTCGGCACGACGTGGACGGGACGGCTGGCGAGCTCGGCGACCTGGCGCGCGGCGAGGACGACGTTCGGATTGTTGGGCAGGAGCAGGACCTCGTCGGCGTTCAGGGCGTCGACCGCAGCGAGGAGCTCGCCGGTGCTCGGGTTCGCCGCCTGGCCGCCGCGGACCACGGCGGCCACGCCGAAGTCGGTGAAGATCGACGCGAGCCCTTCGCCGGCCGCGACCGCCACGACCGCCAGGGGGACGCGCACGCCGTCGAGGGCCCCGGGCGCGAACGTCGTCTGGGCGGGCGCCCGACCGTCGGTCGCAGCCGAGGCGTCGTCTCCCGTCGGCGCCGCGCCCGAACCTCCCGGCGCCGGGTCCGATCCTCCGGGTGCCGTCACGACCCCGGCTCCGGTGAATGCGGACGCGCGGTCCTCACGGATGTCCCGCGCCTGGTGATCGAGGTTCTCGACGCTGATCCGACTCAGTGCACCGAGTCCGAGCCCGTAGGCGATCGCCCCGTCCGGTCGGTCGCTGTGGACGTGGACCTTGACGGCACGCGTGTCGCCGGCCACGACGACCGACTCCCCGATCGTCTCGAGATGGGTGCGGATGGCATCGATGTCGAGGTCGTGGCCCGGGCGCGGCTGGAGCAGGTACATCGTCTCGTAGCCGAACCCCTCGTCGGCGTGGGCCACCAGGACCGACGGCCGGGCGGCGTCGTGGGTCCGGCCCGACACGGCGCCCGCCACGGCCTCGCCGACGACGAACTTGAGCGCTCCCTGGAACAGCCGGTAGAGCCCCTGGCCGCCCGAATCGACGACACCGGCCTCGCGCAGGATCGGGAGCAAGCTGGGGGTCTTCGCGACGGCCTTCTCGGCGGCGTCGACCGTGGCCGCCAGGACCGTCTCGATCGAATCGTCGAGCTCCGCCGCGATCTTGGCCGCGACGCTCGCCTCGCGGATCACGGTCAGGATGGTCCCTTCGACCGGCTTCTTCACCGCCGCGTAGGCGGTCTCCGTGCCGAGGGCCAGGCAATGGGCGAGGTCGAGGCCGTTGAAGCGCCGTTTGCGGGCCAGGCCGCGGGCCATCCCATTGAGGATCTGGCTGGTGATCACCCCGGAGTTGCCTCGGGCGCCCATCAGCGCCCCGAAGCTGATGGCCGCCGCGATCCGGTCCGCCGGCTGGCCCGCGGCTCCCTCGGCTTCCTCGAGCGCGACGCGGACGGTCGCGTACATGTTCGAGCCGGTGTCGCCGTCCGGGACCGGGAACACGTTCAACTCGTTGATCTCGTCGACGTGCGTTTCGAGGTTCGCGACCGCGGCCCGGAACGCCGCCAGGAGCCCCGCTCCGTCGCAACTGCGACGGGTCACCGGCCGTCCGTCTCGGGTGGGGCCGGCGGGCCCTCGGCGGAGGGCTCGTAGCGCATCCCGCCGATATGGATGGTCAGGCGGTCCGGCTCTCGGTCGAGCGCCCGACGGAGGGCATAGCGGACCGCCGAATCGACCTGTCGCGCGACCTCGGCGACCGGCAGGCCGAACCCGACGGTCAGCCGGAGATCGACGATGAAGGCGTCCCCGGTCCGGACCCGGATGCCCCGACCGCGAAGGCCGACCAGCCGTCGGACCGAGCCGAGCGGTCCATCGTCGACGAAGCCCGAGACGCCGTAGCTTCCGAGCACGGCGGTGCGGACGATCTCGTCGATCGCCCGTCTGGTGACGAGCGACCGACCCGTCACGGAGGGCTCGGGCATGCGGGGCTTGCCTCCGCTGTGGGCCGCCCAGGGTCAGGCTGGGGCGAGCGGCCGTTCGGGATCCCGTGGTCGATGTGCTATCGTACCGCCTGCCCGAGCCCGTCGCGGCCCGTGGCCAAGACCCGAACCACCGTCTGAGGACCGACATGGCCCGCGCTTGCGCCGTCTGCGGCAAGGTCTCGATGGGCGGCTTCAACCCGCAGTCGTCGGGGATGAACCGCGTGCGAGCCCACCGTCGCTATCAGCCGAACCTCCAGCCGCTCATCGTCTCGACCCCCAAGGGCGAGGCGAAGAAGCAGCTCGTCTGCACCCGCTGCCGACGCACGCTCGCCAAGGCGAGCCGCTAGCCCACTCCGCGCGGCACCATCGCGCCGGCTCAGCCCGCGGTGTCGAGCCAGATCGTGAACGGGCCGTCGTTGACCAGCTCGACCGCCATCTCGGCACCGAAGCGGCCCCGCGCCACGGTCACCCCCAGGCCTTCGAGCGTCGCGGCGAAGCGCTCGTAGAGACGTTCGGCCAGGTCGGGAGGAGCCGCTCCGGTGAACCCGGGCCGCCGGCCCCTCGCCGTGTCCGCGAACAGCGTGAACTGGCTGACGACCAGGATCGCCCCACCGGCGTCGGCCAGCGAGCGGTTCGTCCGTCCCTCGTCGTCGCGGAAGACCCGCAGCTCGGTGACGCGCCGGGCCAGCGCGTCCGTCACCCCCTCGTCGTCGTCGGGCCCGACCCCGAGCAGCACGAGCAGGCCGAGCCCGATCGCGCCGACCGACACGCCGTCGACCCGGACCTCCGCCCGAACGACCCGCTGGAGCAGGGCGCGCACCCGCGGACTCCTCCGCCTACCGGCTGAGCAGGCCGGCGGCGCTCCGCCACAGCCCGCCGAGGATGGCCAGCCACGGCAGGAGGTACAGCAC
The DNA here is from genome assembly GCA_963744115.1 of uncultured Chloroflexia bacterium. GTDB lineage: Bacteria > Chloroflexota > Limnocylindria > Limnocylindrales > CSP1-4 > Chersky-267. The sequence continues at coordinate 1,669,896 of CAVUSI010000003.1, forward strand.
GGTCGATCCGCCACCGAGCCCACCGGTCGTGTTCATCCAGTACGCCAGCGCGCCGCCGAGCCCCGCCACGACCAGTCCCTGGGCCACGATCGTCCAGCGGATGCGCCGGCCGAGCCGCCCCAGGGCCCCGCGGTCCCCCGCCTCGACGGCTTCGACGCCCGCCTCCAGCTCGTCGTCGGCCGCATCGTCGACCGCCCGGCGGAACCAGCCCGGGGCGTGGATCACCGCCCAATAGGCGGCCGAGGCATACAGCAGCCCACCGATGATGTCGACGACGTAGTGATCGGCCAGGTAGACGATCGAGAACCAGACGCAGACCGAGTAGGCCAGGAGCACCCAGCCGACGCGGCCGAACGCCCGTCGGGCGAACAGGAAGCCGAGGAACGGGAAGCCGGCATGGAGTGACGGGAACGCTGCGACCTGGTTCGGGTTGATGTCGTAGACCGTGTAGCTATAGATGTAGTTGCCCTGGAACCCGAACAGCCCGGCCAGCTGGTCGAAGCCCTGCGCCTTGAGGTAGGCGATCGCCGGCAGGCCGTCGGGTCCGGGCAGGTAGCCGTGCTCCGCGGCCCACCACGGCGGCGCGACCGGCAGCAGGACGTACGTGACGAACCCCGCCATCGCCAGCAGGATGAGCGCGGCCACGAAGTCGTAGTAGACGCGACGGCGGCGGAGCCACAGGAAGAACCCGACGGCGATCGGCAGCGGGAAGTGAAGAAAGTAGAAGACGGTCGCCAGGGAGGCGAGGACGTCGGGTCCGGTCGGCGGGTGAAGTGCGTCCTGGAGGACCTGGGTCGGGAGGTTGCCGAGGAAGAGCGTGCGCTCGAGGGCGAGGATGTCGGTGACGTGGACGGCCAACCCGATGTTGTCCGCGTAGCCGCGCATCAGCTCGTAGGCGAAGAACAGGCCGATGAACGGGATCCAGTCCCGGAGGAAGAGCCGCCCGCGGCCGAGCAGCACGGCCGCAAGCCCGAATGCGACGAGGAGGACATCCGGGGTGATCGACACCCCGCGGACCAGCATGAGCGCCGACAGGATCACGATGTAAGCGCCGACCGCCCACATCAGGATGCGTTCGTTCCGCCGCCCGAGCCGGGCGGCCTCGGGGGTCTCGGGCGCGTCCGTCGCCTCGGTCACGACGCGGGAGCCGCGTACGAGCTCCGCCAGGCGTCGGCTTCCTCGTACGCCGCGGCGCGTTCGGTCGCGTAGCGCTCGAGGGTGAGCGTCTCGACCTGGCGAGGCACCATCAGCTCGTAGTCGCGCACTCCGTCCGGGTTCATCCGGCCGTCGGCCCGCAGCATGATGACCGGGATCCCGCCGTCCTCGATGACCGTCCGCAGCTTCGTCCCCACGTGCAGCGGCAGGCTGGCGATGCTCCGCCACTCGTCACGCGGGACCGGCGGCTTGCCGTGGTTGAGCTCGAAGGCGTAGCCCTCGTCGGCCAGGGCTCGCACGAGGCGGATCTCGCGGCCCATGTCGTGCCCCTTGTGGAACAGGGCCGAGCCGACCACGAGGATGTCGACGCCGAGCCCGCCGACGTACTCGGCGGTCTCGCGGTTGATCCCGCCGTCGACGTGGACCTCGCCACCGAGCGGGAGGTAGCTCAGGAGGTCGTGCGCACCGACGATCTTGCGGGCGGCGTCGCGCATGAACGACTGGCCGCCGAAGCCCGGCTCCACCGTCATCACCAGGACGATGTCGATCAGCTCCCGGTAGCGGGCGAGCGCCCGGACCGGCGTCTTCGGCTTGAGCGCGAGCCCCGCGGCCCGCCCGGCCTCGCGGATCCGGCGCAGGGTCGGCTCGATCGGCTCATCGATCTCGACGTGGAACGTGATCGAGTCGCTGCCCGCCGCGATGAACTCCTCGACGTAGCGACTCGGCTCACTGATCATCAGGTGGACGTCGAACGGCAGTTCGGTCCGCGGACGAAGGGCCTTGACGGTCCTGGCGCCGAAGGTGATGTTGGGGACGAAGTGGCCGTCCATCACGTCGAGGTGGATGCGGTCGGCGCCGGCCTTCTCGACCCGGCGGACGGCATGGCCGAGGTTCGCCAGGTCGCTGTCGAGGATGCTCGCGGCCACGCGAGCCCGACCGCCGGCCATCCCGGTCAGCCGCCGACCGCCCGGAGCGCTGCGGCGCTGTCGCGCACGAGGAGCTCGCGCCGGCGAGCCACGACCGGCGCAGCCGGCTCGCCCGCCCGCTCCGCGGCCAGCTGGCCACAGGCCGCGCCGATCTCCTGGCCGCGGTTCCGCCGGATCGTGACCGCGATCCGGTCCTGTCGGAGCCGTGCCGCGAACCCCTCGATCCGGTCCATCGGGCTGGCTCGCCACGGCGTGTGGGCGACCGGGTTCATCGGGATGAGGTTCACGTGGCACAGGTCCCCGCGCAGCAGGTCGGCCATCGCGGCGGCGTCGGCCGGGGTGTCGTTCACCCCGTCGATGAGGGTGACCTCGTAGGAGATCCGGCGCCCGGTGACCTCGGCGTGGTCGCGCGCCGCGGCGACGACCTCGGCGACCGGCCAGCGGCGGTTGAGCGGGACGAGGACGTCCCGCAGCGGATCGCGGGCGGCATGCAGGCTGACGGCCAGGGTGAACTGCGGTCCGAGCGCGGTCAGGCGGCGGATCCCCGGCACGACCCCGCTCGTGCTGACCGTGATGTGGCGGGCGCCGAGGCCGAACCGATGCGGGTCCGACAGGGCGGTCACGGCCTCCATCACCCGATCGAGATTGAGCAGCGGCTCGCCCATGCCCATGAACACCACGTTGGTCAGGCGACGACCCGCCGCCGTCAGCCGGCGGGCTGCCGACCGGACCTGGTCGACGATCTCGGCCGTCTCGAGATCCCGCGAGAACCCCAGCTCACCGGTCGCGCAGAAGGGGCAGCCGACCGCACAGCCGGCCTGGCTCGAGATGCAGACCGTGTCGCGCTGGCGATTGGCGCCGCGGGCCGGGTAATGCATCAGGACCGACTCGACCAGGGCACCGTCGGACAGCCGGTGGAGCGCCTTCTCGGTCTGGCCGCCATCGCCCGGTCGGACGTCGGTCGCGGTCAAGGTGTCGAACCGGAACGCCGCATCGAGCTGGTCGCGGAGTGCAGACGGCAGGGTCCGGACCTCGGCCCCGGCCTGCGCCCCGCCGCTCCCACCCGCCCAGATCGCATCCGCGACCTGGCGGACCCGGTACCCCGGCTGGGAGCGATCCGCGAACCAGGCGGCCAGGACGTCGGGTTCGAGACCCGACAGTCCGGGACGTGGATCGCGGACCGGACCGAGGGTCGACGGTGGCGAGCCTGACCGGGCATCTGGCGTCTGGGCGTCGGTCACGCCGGGCATTGTCGCACGCGGCCCCTCCGCGCTCGGGGCGTGCGGTGGCACGCGGGTCATCCGCCGGGCAGCACGATCGGATCGAGCGTCCGCCCGCGAAGGAACGCGTCGCCGGTCATCCGCCGCCCGCCCGACGGCTGGACCTCTTCGAGGAGGAGGCGGCCGGCGGCCGTGGTCAGCGCCGGGCGGGTGCCGTGCCGGGCGAGCCGTCCCGGGACGTCGACTCCCTCCGACGGCACGGCCAGGGCACGCCAGACGGTGAGTCGACCGCCCGGGGTCTCGAGGTAGCTCCCCGGCCAGGGCTGATATGCCCGGACCTGCCGGGCGAGAACGGCTGCCGGTCGGGACGGGTCGAGCCGTCCATCCTCACGGCGCAGCGGGCGGGTCAGGGACGCGGCGTCCTCGTCCTGCGGCCGGGCGGCGATCGAACCGTCCAGCCAGCGTGGGAGGATCCGGGCCAGCAGCTCCCCACCGACGGCCGCGGCCCGAGCCTCGAGCTCGGGGGCGGTCTCGGTCCCGTCGAGCGGCCACGCCTCGCTCGCGACGATCGGTCCGGTATCGAGACCGGCGTCCATCCGGATGATCGTCACCCCTGTCGTGTCGTCGCCGGCGAGGATGGCGGCGGGGATCGGCGTCGCACCCCGATGGCGCGGCAGGAGCGACGGGTGGACATTGAGGATCCCTCGTGGCGGCAGGTCGAGGACCGCCGGCGGGACGATCCGGCCGTAGTCGGCGAGGACGCCGAGCGACGCCCGGAGCGAGGCCACGGCGTCGATCGCCGTCTGGTCGCGGATGCTCGACGGGCGGAGCAGGGGCAGGCCGAGCGCCGCGGCGTGGGCGGCGAGCGGGGTCGGTATCGGTTCGTGACGTCGACCGACCGGTCGGTCCGGGGCCGAGACCACCCCGACGATGTCGACCTCCGGCGCCGCGAGGAGCGCCTCGAGGATCGGGACGGCGAATGCGCCGCTTCCGAAGAACACGGTCCGGACGACGTCGTGGGTCACGGTCGGGACCCGCCGGTCAGCATCGCTGGGCCGTCCTGCATCTCCGGCCGTCGACGGCGGTCGGCCTCAGGCCAGCGCGCCCTGGGCCTCGCGGATGGCGGCGGCGTCCGCCCCGCCGTCCTCGCCGTCGTCGTCCTCATCCGGGCCGCCGACCGCGATGAGCTCGTCCATCGACTCGAGATAGTCGATGTAGAGCTTCCCATCGAGGTGATCGAGCTCATGCTGGAGGGCGCGGCCGAGAAGGCCGGAGCCGGCCACCTTGTACTTCTTCCCGTGGCGATCCTGGGCCACGACCCAGACCTTCTCGTGGCGGGTCACGTAGGCGACGTAGCCGGGGATCGACAGGCAACCCTCCAGGTCGCGATCGTCGCCGGCAGCTCGGACGATCCTCGGGTTCACCAGCTCGTACAGCCGGCTCTCGACCTCGATCACGCACGCCTGTTTCGGCTCGCCGAGCTGCGGCGCGGCGAGACCGACGCCGGGGGCGTGGCGCATCGAGTCGGTCAGGTCGTCGAGCAGCTCGTGAAGGTACTTGCCGAAGCTGTCGACGGGTTCGCCCTTGAGGCGCAATCGGGGGTCGCCCAGGAGGACGATCGGTCTCACACTCATGACCCGAGTATACCGAGACCGACGGCGCGCTCGGGAGGGACGACCCCGGGGCGGTGCGGCGCCGGCGGGCCGGCCGCGCCGGCCTTCAGCGACCGGACAGGCCGAACCGCCGTGGACCGCGCCCGGATGTCTTCGCCGGCTCGGTGTCCATCCGGAGCCCGCGAGCGCGGAGCGTCCGGTCGATCTCCTCGCGGAGCCGGCTCCCCTGCGGCTGCTTGTCGAGCCATTCGAGGTAGCCGGGGTCGACCCGCGAGATCTCGCCGATCGACCAGCCGATGTGCCGGCCGAAGTCGAGCACCGTGCCCGACGGGTTGCCCGGGGGCGGTCCGGCGCCGCCCTCGCCGTTGGGACCGCGGCGCCACATGGGACGCGAAGGATCGACCGGACGGTCAGTGGTCGCCGATCCCGAGCGTCCGGGGGTCGCCTGGGCCGCGGCGGCCGGACGTGTCGCCGCGGCGGTCCGCGTCGTCGAGTCGAGGATGACCCCGGCCAGGTGGGTCCGATCGTAGACGGCCCGTCGCTCCGGGTCGCCGAGGGTCTCCCACGCCGCGTTCAGGAGGGCCATCCTCGAGCCGGCGGCCGGATCGCTCGACAGGTCGGGATGAAGACGTCGAGCCAGCGCCCGATAGGCGGCCTGGAGGTCGTCCTGGGACGCGTCCTGGGCGACCTGCATGATCGCGTACGGGTCGAACTGGTCGGGCATCCCCCGCTCGTCTCCGATGTGCTCACCACGCTCCGACGAGCCACGCGCGCCGGCGACTCGAACGTACGTGGTCGATTCGGGCGTGTCAACGGACCACACGACCCCGGACCGCACCACCCGGGTCGAGCTCAGAGCAGCGACTCGGGGTCCACGTCGACCGACCATGGTGCCTCGAGCCCACCGTCGAGCAGCTCGGCCGGCGCCCGACCGCGCAGGACGACGTTCCACCGCCATCGCCCGGCGCGCCGTCGGATGAAGGCCGGGGCCGGACCGATGACCGCGACGGACGCGTCCCGCTCGAGCGCGCGCGCCCGCAGTCGCTCGGCCATCGCGAGAGCCTCACGCTCGGCGCCGTCGGCATCGGGAAGGCCGACCGTCAGCTTGACGAGGCGACCGAACGGCGGCGAGCCGAACCGCCGCCGCGCGTCGAGCTCGGCATCGTAGAACGCCGCCGGGTCCCCACCGGCGACCGCCTGGATCGCCGGGTGGTCGGGCTGGTAGCTCTGGATGATCGCCCGACCCGGGCGGTCGCCTCGACCGGCGCGACCCACCGCCTGGGCGAGCAGCTGGTACGTCCGCTCCGCCGCGCGTTCGTCCGGCAGGTTGAGGGCGACATCGGCGCTGACCACGCCGACCAGCGTCACCTCGGGGATGTCCAGGCCCTTGGTCACGAGGCTCGTCCCGACGAGGACATCGAGTCGACCGTCGGTGAACGCATCGACCACACGCTCGGCGGCCCCCTTGCGCTCCACCACGTCGCGATCGAGGCGCCCGACGCGGAGCTCCGGGAACCGGTCGCGGACCTCACGCTCGACCCGTTCCGTGCCGCCGCCGAGGTATCGGATCCGCGCCGAGCCACAGGCCGGGCAGCGGCTCGCCATCGGGGCGGTCGAGCCGCAATGGTGGCAGCGCAGGGATCCACCGCTGGCGTGGTAGACGAGCGGTCGCTCGCACTCGGAGCAGGCCTGGACGTGACCGCAATCCCGGCACATCACGACGGAGGCGGTGCCGCGTCGATTGATCACGAGGATCGCCCGTTCCCCGGCGCCCGGGTCGAGCCCGGCGAGGGCGCGACCGAGCTCGGCCGAGAGCAGGCCGCGGTTGCCGGCGGCCAGCTCGGCCCGCAGGTCGACGATCTCGACGACGGGTGGGAGACCGGTCGGGCGATCCGGCAGGACGACCCGGCGATAGGTCCCATCCCGTGCCCGACCCATCGTGTCGACCGCCGGCGTGGCACTCCCGAGGACGACCGCGGCGCCGGCAAGGCGACCGAGCTCGAGCGCGACGTCGCGGGCCTGGATCCGAGGGGTCCGGTCGCTCTTGTAGGTGGCCTCGTGCTCCTCGTCCACTACCACGAGCCCGACGTCTGCCAGCGGCGCGACGACGGCCAGCCGCGTCCCGACCACGATATCGATCTCGCCCGACCGGATGCGCCGCCATTCGTCGGTCCGCTCCCCCGCCCCGACCGCCGAATGGACGAGTGCCACGCGGGCGTCCAGCTCGGCTCGAAGGCGGTCCACCAGCGGCATCGCCAGGGCGATCTCCGGGACGAGGACAAGCGCGGGCCGGCCGGCGGTCAGGCACGCCCGGATCGCCTCGGCGTACACCGCGGTCTTGCCGCCCCCGGTCACCCCGTCGAGGAGCAAGGGCGTCGCGTCGCGCGTCCGCGATCGCCGTCTCGATCAGGGCGACGGCGTCGGCCTGCGGACCCGTCAGGCTCATCCCGGCCGGGCGGCCGCCGCGCGGTCCCGCCGATCGCGACCCCAGCGGGTGCCGGGGTCGCTCCCGGACCTCCGTCTCCAGCAGCCCGCGTCGGACCAGCCCGGCCAGCGCCGAGGTGCCGTGCCGACCGCTGAGGATGGCCGCCGGGAGCCCATCGTCCGCAGCGGGATCGGGCGACCCGGCGTGGAGCTCCTCGAGGAGGGCCAGCTGGCGCGGGCCGAGCGGTCGACCGGGTACGCGGCCGCCGGAGCGGACGATCGTCGCCGCGGTCCGTCCCTCGTCGGTCAACCGGGCCCATCGCTCGTAGCGCGGGCCACCGGTCGCCGCGATCAGCGTCCAGTCGAGGTCGATCCGGCCGGTGGCCGCCAGCGCGCGCAGCCGCCGAAGGAGGCCCGCCCGACCCTCCGGTGCAGCCAGGTCCCGGACCGGGCGCGGGCCTTCGGCCAGCCGGGCGAGCAGGGCTCGATCGGGCGGCTCGAGACCGTCCGGTTCCGGCAGGCCCGCCTCCGCGCTCGGGCGCGACTCGGCGACCAGCTCGAGACGCTCGAGGAGGCCGGGCGGGAGCATCGACCGGATGACCGTGCCGGGCGGCACGAGGTACGTCGCGGCGATCCGCTCGGCGAGCGCCAGGCTGAGCGGGGGCAGGAGCGGGCCGTCCGCCCGGACGCGGTCGACGATCGGGCGGATCGTCCCGGCAGCCGGACCGGCGGCCGGTCGCCCCTCCGGCGGCATCCGCTCGTCCGGCGATCCGAGGACGATCCCGAGCGCCTGTCGCTTGCCGAAGTCGACGAGGACGGCCTCGCCCGCTTCGAGATCGTCCAGGCGGGCCGGGACCGCATAGGTGTAGCGGCGCGCACCGGCGCCCGGGGCGTCGACCGCGACCTCGACGAGCCGCCCTGCCTCGTCGCGCCCCGCGGGCTCGCCCCCGAGCTCCAGCCCGAGTCCGAGCTCGACCGGGCGATGGAGCGCGTCGGGGTCGCCGGGCATGGTCATCGCCCGATCATCCTGGCAGGCGCCCGTGTCAGCTCCGCCGTCATGGATCGACTCCCGGATCGCGCCGCCCTCGCGCCGTCAGACGCGGACGCGACGCCCCGGCTCCAGCGCTCGTTCGGCGGCCAGGATCGCGTCGATCCGCTCGGCCGTCGCCTCGACCTCGCCGTCGCGGTTCTCGACGATGTAGTCGTAGTCGTCCTGGCGGGCGAGCTCGATCGCCGCGTTGCGCTGGCGGATCTCGAGCTCGTCGGCCGTCTCGGTCGCCCGCGACTTGAGGCGCTGGAACAGGCTCTCCAGCGACGGCGGCACGATGAAGATGAGGATCGCGTCGGGGACGTTCTCCTTGACGACCTGGGCGCCCTGGACGTCGATCTTGAGGATCACGTCGTGGCCCTCCAGGAGCGCCTCCCGGACCTGCGCCCGCGGGGTCCCGTACCAGTTGCCGTGGACCTCGTTCGCCTCGAGCAGCTCCCCGGAGTCCCGCAGGGCGATGAACCGGTCGCGGTCGAGGAAGTGGTAGCTGACCGCGTCGACCTCGCCGGGTCGGCGCGACCGGGTCGTGCAGGTCACCACGTAGTGATAGTCGTGCTCCCCGTCGCGCCGGCGGAGCGCGTCGATGACCGCATCCTTGCCCACGCCCGATGGCCCGGAGATGATCACCAGCATCGCGCCCGGAGCGCCGGGTACGCCGACGCCGGCCATCGGGTCGCTCATCGGCCGGCACCGCTGGCGACCGGCACGCCGCGAGGCCGATCGCCGTCCCGGAGGCGCTCGAGCACCGCCTCCAGCTCCGCGGGCAGCGGGGCGGTCGCCCGGATCAGGTGACCGTCCGTCGGGGAGGCGAGCTCGAGCCGCCAGGCATGCAGGAACAGTCGATCGAGCCCGTCGGGCCCGCGCCGGGACGTTCCCGTGCCGTAGACCGGATCCCCGGCGACGGCGTGGCCGATCGCCTCGAGATGGACCCGGATCTGGTGGGTCCGCCCGGTCACGAGGTCGAGCTCGAGCAGCGTCCAGGCGCCGAGTCGTTCGCGGACGCGATAGCCCGTGACCGACGGCCGTCCATCGGGCACGACGGCCATCCTGGTGCGGTGCTTCGGGTCGCGGCCGATCGGTGCCTCGATCCGGCCGACGTTCGCCGCGACGCTGCCCTGGACGAGGGCGAGGTACGTCTTCTTGACCCGCCGGGCCTTCAGCTGGGCCATCAGGCTCGCCTGCGCGGCGTCGTCCTTGGCGACCATCAGGAGGCCGCTCGTGTCCCGGTCGAGCCGATGGACGATCCCGGGCCGCGACACGCCGGCGATCCCGCCGTACTCGGCGCCGCCTGCTCGCCCGAGCAGCGCGTTGACGAGCGTCCCGCTGGAATGCCCGGCCGACGGATGGACGACCAGACCGGCCGGCTTGTCGACGATGAGCAGATCGTCGTCCTCGTAGACGACGACGAGCGGGATGGCCTCGCCGGCGACGTCCAGCGGCACGACCGCCGGCACGTCGAGCTCGAGGCGATCCCCAGGCCCGATCACCGCGTTCGCCTTGATCGGCTCGCCCGCCAGCGTCAACCGACCGTCCGAGATCAGCTTCTGGACGAAGCTGCGCGAGAGTCCCGAGACATCGGCCACGAACCGGTCGACCCGACGCCGCTCGCCGTCGTCGGGAACGACGAAGGTGCGGATCGTCGACGCCGGATCGTCAGCCATCCGACGCCTTGTGTCCGAGCCCCGGTGCACTCCCCGCGAGCCCGGGCACGACCGCCAGCAGGAGGAGCAGGAGGATGGCCACGCTGATCGCGGCGTCGCCGATGTTGAACGTCCAGAAGCGGACGCCGCCGAGACCCGCGTCGACCCAGTCCACGACGTACCCGAGCCGGATCCGGTCGATCAGGTTCCCGATGGCCCCGCCGAGGAGCAGACCGAGCGCGACCGACAGCACCGGGCTTCGGCCCGATCGAGCGTGGTAGCCGACGATGAGGACGAGGACGCCGATGCTGGCGATCGCCAGGACGGGTGCGGCGGTCCCGAACAGCCCGAACAGGGCGCCGTCGTTCCGCGAGTGGATCAGCCGGACGAGGTCGCCGACGACCAGGACCGCGGTCCCCGGAACGACGTTCGCGATCACCCAGGCCTTGGACAGCTGGTCGAGGATGAGGACGGTCGCCGCGACCCCGAAGAACAGCACCCAGGCCGGGCGCCCGGATGCGCTCGTCGCCGCCTGGGCCTGGGGCGGCGCATCGGTCTCGTCCAGGTCGCTGCCTCCATCGGGTCGGGTCGATCCGGTCATCAGCCTAGCCCGCGAGCCGGCGAAGAGCGAGCCGGACGGTGCCCGAGTCGAGCTCGACCGTGGTGGCGGCGGTCCCGGCCGGACCCGGCCCCGGTGCGATCGCCTCGGCCAGCGTGTCGGCGGCGACGGCTGCCAAGTACGGCCCGAGGCGGTCCGCGAGCGGTTCGAGCCACACCTCGATCCGGTCGTCGAGGGCCAGCTCAGCCTCGCGTCGGAGATCCTGGATGGCCCGCTGGAGCTCGCGGGCGTCGCCTTCGGCACGCAGCTCGGGTGTCAGCGACGTGTCGATGACCACGACCAGGCCCTCGTCGTGGGCCACCGCGGTGCCCGGCAGCGGCGAGACGAGGAGCTCGACCTCGTCGGCGGCGAGGGTCACCCCGGCGAGCGTGACCGAGCCGTCGGACTGGATGTCGAAGTCGCCTGCCCGGGCGGCCGCCATCACCGCCGGGATCGATCCGCCGAGCTTCTTGCCGATCTTCGGGAGCAACGGCTTGACCCGACGTTCGACGAGCGCCGACTCGTCGCCGATGAGCTCGACGGCCTTGACGTTCACCTCGTCGGCCAAGAGCGCCAGCAGCGCCCCGCGCTCCGGGAGCTCGGCACCCGGCAGGGCCAGCCACAGGCGCGCCAGCGGCTGGCGTACCTTGAGCCCGGCCTGGCCTCGGAGCGTGCGGACCAGCTCGACCGCGCGCCGGGTCGTGGCCATCGCAGCCTCGAGCCGGACGTCTCGCTGAGCGGCCGTCTCGGCGGCCGGCCAGGCCGTCAGGTGAACGCTGTCGGGCGCCGCGGGGTCCCCGTTCGCCACGAGGTTGTCGTAGATGCCCTCGGTCATGAATGGCAGGATCGGGGCGAGGACCCGGGCCAGCGTCACGAGCGCGGCGTGGAGGGTCGCGAACGCGGCGTCCCGGTCGGCAGGGTCGTCGGAGCGGGAGAAGCGTCGACGCGAGCGGCGCAGGTACCACGTCGACAGGTCGTCGATCGCCTCGTCGATGGCCCGGGTCGCCGCCTCCGCGTCGTAGTCCCGGAGCCGTTCCTCGGCCCTGGCCGCGACCCCGGCCATCCGCGACAGGATCCAGCGGTCGAGCACCGGTCGATCGGCGATCGGGACCGCCGCCGACGTCCCCGGGTCCCAGCCGGCGAGGCGGGCGTAGGTCACGAAGAAGGCGTAGACGTTCCACAGGACGAGCAGGCCGCGACGCGCCTCGTCGGCCGCGTGCCAGCCGAACAGGATGTTGTCGTCCGGTCGCGCACTCGCGTACATCCAGCGCATGACGTCGACGCCCATCCGGTCGGCGGCCTCGTCGAACTCGATCGCGTTGCCCGCGCTCTTGTGCATCGGCCGGCCGTCCTCGCCGAACAGCGTGGCGAAACCGAAGATCGTGGTGAACGGCGCCTCGCGTCGGAGGACGGTGCTCATCGCCAGCATCGCGTAGAACCAGTTCCGGAACTGCCCGGGAAAGCTCTCGGTGATGAAGTCGGCGGGGAACCAGCGGGCCCAGTAGTCAGGGTCCTCCCGATAGTGGATCGTGCTGAAGGGGACGATCCCTGCATCGAGCCACGGATTGCCGACATCGCGGATCCGATCGACCGGGGCGCCGCAGCCGGAGCAGGCGATCCGAACGGCGTCGACGTACGGTCGGTGTGGCGTGTGCCCTTCGAATGCGTCCCAGCCCTCGACGGCGCGTTCGTGCAGCTCCTCGCGCCCCCCGACGACCGTCACCGCGCCACAGCCGCCGCAGTCGTAGATGGGGAGGGCCAGTCCCCAGTACCGCTTCTTGCTGATCATCCAGTCGTGCATGTTCAGGAGCCAGTCGAGCTCCCGCTCGTAGCCGAAGCCGGGGATCCAGCGGATGTCATCGACCACGTCCATGATCTGGTAGCGCAGGCTCCGTTCCACCTGTTCGGCCGTCAGCGTCGCGCGCGGCTGGTCGTAGACCTCACCCATGCTGATGTACCACTCGTCCACGAGCCGGAAGACGAGCGGCGTCCCGCACCGCCAGCAATGGGGATAGCGGTGGACGATCGGCTCCAGCCGATAGAACCGGTGGTGGTGATGGAGGCGCTCGAGGATCGGGTCGGTCACGTCGCGCACGTCCCGACCACTCAACGAGCCGAACCCGTCGAGGAAGATGCCCGACTCGTCGAGCGGGGCGACGACCGGCAGACCCAGCCGCTTGCCCAACTGGAAGTCCTCGGCTCCGCAGCCCGGGGCGATATGGACGATGCCCGTTCCCTCGTCCTCGCCGACCTCGTCCCAGGCCACGACCCGGTGCTCGTACGGGGTTCCCGGAGCCTCGGTCGTGCCCTTCGCGAACGCGTCGCGGACGGCCGGCAGGTCGTCGAACGGGCCCTCGTAGCGCCACCCGACGAGATCGGCGCCGGGTCGCTCCTCGAGCACCTCGAACGGACCGGACAGGGCCGCCTTCAGCGTCCCCTTCGCCAGCCAGAACCGATCGTCGCCCTGGCGGACCAGGGCGTAGCGGAGGTGGTCGCCGACCGCCGCGGCGACATTGGAGGTCAGCGTCCACGGCGTCGTCGTCCAGACGAGGAGCGACTCGCCGGGCCGGTCGACGAGGGGGAAGCGAACGGTCAGACCGGGGTCCTCCCGGTCCTGGTATCCCTCGGTCATCTCGTGCTGGCTGATCCCGGTCCCGCAGCGTGCGCACCACGGCATCGTGTCGTGGCCCTTGTACAGCCAGCCGCGCCGGTGGCACTCGGCGAGGAACCCCCAGATGAGATCGTTGTTCTCGTTGCTGAAGGTGAAGTAGCTGCCGCCGAGGTCGGGCATCCCGAGCCGGCCGACGAGCATCTCGACCGAGTCGGTCACCGGCCCGGCGGGTCCATCGATCGTCGTGACCTGGGCTGGGTCGTCGGCCAGCAGATCGCGCAGGCGACGGAGCTCCTGCGGGTCGTTCCAGTCCATCCACATCCCGAGCCGCACGGACTGCTCGGTCTGGCGCGCGGCGAACGTCAGGACCCGTTGCTTGCACAGGCTGACGAACTCGGCGATCCCGTACGCCTCGATATCGCGCTTGCTCGTGAAGCCGAGATCCCGCTCGACGTTGACCTCGACCCACAGCCCCTGGCAGTCGAACCCGTTCTGGTAGCGTTGGTCGTGACCGAGCATCGCCCGGAAGCGCTGGTAGATGTCCTTGTAGGTCCGGCCCCAGGCGTGGTGCACGCCCATCGGGTTGTTGGCCGTGATCGGCCCGTCGAGGAAGCTCCAGCGTTCGTGGCCGGCGTTCTGGGCGCGCAGCCGGGCGAATGTCCGGCGCTCGGCCCAGCGGGCCAGGACCTCGTGCTCGATCGCCACGAGATCGGGCTTGGGGCTGACGGGTCGGAACATCGGACCTCGACTGGACGGATGAGGGCGGGCTGGGGCGGGGCGGACCGTCGGCGTCACATGTCGACGGGGCGAGGCGTCGGAACCCCTCGGCACGCCACCACGAGGTTCAAAGTATCCTACCCGCGATGCAGCAGCCGCCGCAGGAAGCCAGACCCCGACACCGCTCCGCATTCGCGGCCGCCTTCCTGTCCCTGATCTTCCCCGGTCTCGGGCACGCCTATGCCGGCGCCTGGACCCGGGCGCTGGGATTCGCCGCGCTCCCGATCCTGATGATCGCCCTGACCGGTGGGATCGCCCTCAGCTCGGGGATCCAGGTGTTCGGTGGCGAGCTCATCGCCAATCTGCCGTTGATCCTCATCGGCAACGTCCTGTTCCTGGTCTATCGGATCGTCGCCGCGGTCGACGCCTACCGGGTGGCCGCCTTCCTCAACGCCGTCGATGCCTCGGGTGGCGGTCGCTTCGGCCGGCCGTCCCTCCGGCTCAACCCGCTGTCCGTCGCCGGGCTGCTGGCCGTCTGCCTGGTGATCGCGGGCGGGCACGGCGTCGTGGCCTACTACGGCGTCACGGCCCAGGATGCGCTGGCCTGCGTCTTCGACCCGAACTACTCGTGCGACGACAGCTCGAGCCCCGACGACAGCCCGGGCGCGAGCGCGAACGCCGCGGCCAGCGAGGCCCCCGGCAGCGACATCCCCAGCGACGCCCCGACCCCCGCCGTGACCACGGCTCCGCCGCTCGGGACCGCGGTCCCGACGGCTGCGCTGCCCGACTGGAACGGCACGGACAAGCTCAACATCCTGCTCATCGGCGCCGACCAGCGGCCCAAGGAAGGCACGTTCAACACCGACACCCTCATCGTCGTGTCGATCGACCCCAAGACGAAGCAGGTCGCGATGTACAGCCTTCCACGTGACACGGTCGACGTGCCGATCCCGGCCGGGCCCGCCCGATCGGTCTTCGGGTCCGTCTACCAGGGCAAGATCAACAGCCTCTGGCTGAACTCGCGATACCGCTCGGACGCCTTCCCCGGGAACGACAAGTCCCGCGGCTTCAATGCGCTCAAGGCGACGCTCGGCGAGCTGTACGGCCTGGACATCCAGTACTACGTGATGGTCAACTTCGACGGGTTCCAGAACATCGTCGACACCCTGGGCGGCGTCACCATCAACGTCCAGAACCCGGTCCTCGACGACCACTATCCCGGCGGCCCGAACGGGGCGAGCATCCGGGTCTACATCCCGGCCGGGGTCCAGCACATGACCGGCGCCCAGGCGCTGGTCTACGCCCGCTCACGCCACACCTCGAGCGACTTCGACCGGGCGCAGCGCCAGCAGCGGGTCATCCTGTCGATCCGCCAGCAGGCCGACCCGCAGACGATCCTGAGCAACCTGACCCAGCTGCTCAAGGACCTCAAGACGTCGTTCAAGACGGACATCCCGCAGGGCAAGCTGCCGCAGCTGATCGGCCTGTCCAGCCAGATCGACTCCACCAAGATCCGGTCCTTCGTGTTCGCCCCGCCGACCTATGCGTCCAATGCGGTCGACCAGCGCGGCGACATCGTCGAGCCGAACGTCAGTCGGATCCGCCAGGCGGTCGCGACCGCGTTCAAGCTCGATCCCACCATCGAGAGACAGCGCGAGGCGGTCGCCGGCGAGGACGGGGTGATCTGGGTGGTCAACGGGACCGGCCAGGCCGGCCAGGCGACGTCGGTCGCCAGCTACCTCGAGTACCTCGGCCTGACCGCCAGCGCGCCCACCAAGCGCCCCGACGGGACGACCACCCAGACCAAGATCCGGGTCTATAACGGTCGCGAGGCGGACCTGCCGGCGACCATCGCCCTGCTCGAGAACGTCTTCAACGTCCAGGCGACCTTCGTCGACGATCCGTCGGTGACGGTCGACGTCATCGTGACCACCGGGACCAAGACCCCGAACCTGGCGGCACCGGCCGGACCCTGATCCTCCCCCGGGCGACGGCGTCAGGCCTTCTCGGTGACCCGGTACTCGAGGTATTTGCCCGCCATCATCCGCGTTTGTGCGTCGAGCGCCGGCAGCGTGCTGAAGACGAGGCCCACGAACGGCAACGCCAGCCATTGGAGGTACGACGTCGAACGCCG
This sequence comes from uncultured Chloroflexia bacterium, assembly GCA_963744115.1. Taxonomy (GTDB): domain Bacteria; phylum Chloroflexota; class Limnocylindria; order Limnocylindrales; family CSP1-4; genus Chersky-267. The sequence goes on from CAVUSI010000003.1 coordinate 1,685,982, forward strand.
GATCCAACCCCAGGCGGCCGGCCGCGGCGGGGCGATCTGCTCCTCGACGAAGACCAGGATGAGCAGGCAGCAGAACGCCCCGGTCAGGAGCCAGGCGGCGTAGAGCGGCAGGTTCTGACCGAGCGTCGTCTGGGCGAACGCCGGGTTGAGCAGGAGCGGCAGGTTCGACCCGAAGATGATGATGAACGGGGCGATCGCCCAGTTGATGTGGTCCATCCACAGGTCGATCAGGCGCCGGACCCGGAGTCCCCGCGGGATCTCCGAGTGGGCGAAGGCGTTCCGGATGTAGTACGGGATGTCCGTGATCCCCCACGCCCAGCGTCGGATCTGGGTGTACTGCTCGACCAGCGATCGCGGGTAGGATCGGGCGCGCACGGCGTCCCCGTACATCGGGATGAACAGCGGGACCGCCGCGAACTCGCCGCTGAACCGGAAGAAGCTCTTCCAGTAGAAGCGGCTGTCCTCGGGGATGGCATCGGTCGCCCAGTAGTCGACCTCCTGGACCGTCCGGAGGCTGACCGCGTATGACGAGAACGACACGAGCTTGCGCGGCGTGAGGGACCGCCACATCTGGACGTGGGTCGCGCCGACGGCGACCAGGCGGACCGCCAGCGGCGTGTCCCACAGGTTGTTGTGGAACATCGGGATCGGCTGATACAGGCGACGGAACCGATCCGGGTCGGTCAGGAACGTGTAGGTCAGGTAGCCGAAGTACTGGGGATGGACCCGGTAGTCCGAATCCAGGTCGGTCACGACGACCGTGGCCGGGTCGAACCCACGATCGACCAGCTCGCGATACAGCCAGCGGCCGCCGTAGGCCATCGCCGAGCTCTTGCCGACGACGATCCCGGGTTCGAGCGGATCGAGGATGTGGAAGAAGTGGAGGAACCGGTCACCGAAGATCTCACGGAGCCGGGCCACGTTCTGGCGGCCGCCGAGATCCGTCTCGCGGGTGATGATCGCGACCATCAGCTGTTCCCGTGGGTAGTCGGCCTCCGCCAGCGCCCGGACCGTCTCGTACAGCTTCTCGTACGGCTCGGTGTAGGTCGGGACCAGGGCCACGTGGAACAGCCGGCGCGGATCGACCGCCAGGTCCGGCCGCGCGGCGAGCAGCCGGGCCAGGTCCCGCCGCTCCGTGTCCAGGCGCAGGAGCTCCCGCCGTCCCCCCACGGCAGCCAGCGACCAGCCGTCCCGTTCGAGCTGGTCGATCCTGGCCCGGACGAGCGGGACGAGCCGCTCGATATCGGCCAGCCGGCCGGCGGGGTCGGCGAGCGCCAGGGCCCGTGCCCGCCAGTCCGCCGCCATCGTTCGCCGCATCCGGCCGAACGTCACGCAGACGCTACCGGTCAAGACGATCGCCTTGTACAGCCAGTAGAAGTCGAATGTGAGGACGAACAAGGCGACGATCTGAGGGAACCGGAACGACAGGATCAGCGGGCTGAGGATGAGCAGCCAGCTGACCAGCCCGGGGACGATCTCGAGCACGCGTTGGATCAGCCGCGCACGCGTCGGGTCGCCGGCATCGGAGACGGGTCCGACCGCCGCGGACGCGGATGAGTCCGGTCGCTCCGAGCTCGGTGCGGGCGCCTCGTCGACGAGGTCCGGAAGGGGTGGCGCGGTGAGCGCCGGCGGACTCGCTGTCAGGGTCGACGCCCGATCCTCAGCCACCCTCGCCGATCGGGGTCAGCCAGTGGCGGTACTCCGGCAGTCGTCCGCGGACCGCCGCGAAGTAGCGCTCCCGGATGACCCGCGAGATCGGGCCGACCTCGCCCGACCCGACCGCCCGATGGTCGATCTCGATCACCGGGGAGACCTGGACGCCCGTGCCGACGAGGAACATCTCGTCGGCGATGTACAGCTCCGAGCGGTCGATCGAGCGGACCTCCGCCGGGAACCCCTCGTTGGCGGCGATCTCGAGGATGGCCTTCCGGGTCACCCCCTCGAGGATGTCGTCGGTCACCGGCGGCGTCAGGAGGACGCCGTCCCGGACGACGAACAGGTTCGCCGCGGAGCCCTCGGACGCGTGCCCGTCGGCCGTCATCACGAGAGCCTCGTCGAACCCGTTCAGCTCGGCCTCGGACTTCTGGAAGGCCATGTTGACGTACCCGCCGACGATCTTGCCGCGGGCCGGGATCGTCTCGTCCATGTTCCGACGCCAGGAGGACGACATCACCCGGACGCCCGCCTCGGTGTCGATGTAGTTCCCGAACGGCAGGGCGATGATGTAGAGCTCGTGCTCCAGGTGATGGAGGCGGACCCCGATCTGGCGGGACGACTTGTAGAACGACGGACGGATGTAGACATCCTCGGCGAAGCCGTTCTTGCGGACGGTCTCGAGGATCAGCTCGACCAGCCCGTCGACCGACGGGAGGTCGTTCATCAGGAGCATCCCGGCGTTCTGCCGGATCCGCTCGACGTGCTCCCGGATCTTGAGACCGTAGAGGACGTGCTGCTCGGGGTTCCAGTACGCGCGGATCCCTTCGAACACCGCCGTCCCGTACATGAACGCGTGGGTCATGATGCTGACCTTGGCGTCCCGCATCGGGACGTGGGCACCCTCGAAATAGCAGATCAGGTCATCCACCGGGACGGCCGGCTTGACGGCGGCGGGCGCGGATTCGAGTCGGTCCGGCGTGGTCTTCTCGGTCAGCATGGTCGGCGGCTCCGGTTCCGGCTGGTCCCGCGAGCGGGCGCGGGTCGGCTGCGAGGCGTCGGCCGAGTATACCAGCGGGCACGACCGCTCCCGGCCGAGGCGATGGTCCTCCCGGGGCTCAGAAGGTCACGCCGGCGAGCTTGAGCAGGACCAGGCCGACATAGAGCAGGTAGAGCGGTCCGCCGACGAGCAGCGTCCGGGCACCGAGCGGCCGACCCCGGACGAGCGGCAGGAAGATGATGCCGGCCGACAGGAACGCGATCCCGGCGGACGCGAAGGCCAGGATCGAGTCGCTCGTCACGGCCCAGCTCGACGACGCGAAGACCAGCGCGACGGACGTCGGGATGACGCTCTGGAAGACCATCGCGCCGGTGATGTTCCCCATCGCCAGGGTGTCCTTCCCCTGGCGGACCCAGATGACGCTGTTGAACTTCTCGGGCAGCTCGGTCGCGATCGGGGCGATGATCAGGGCCAGGAGCACCTCGTCGATCCCGAGCGACTTCGACAGGTCCGTCACCGCGCCCACGAACAGGTACGCCCCACCGACGATGCAGGCGAGCGCGACGAGCACCTGGATCGTCACGATCCGCAGGCGGGGTGGCTCGGGGTGACCGGGAGCGCGCACGTCCAGCCGATGGAGCCGCAACGGCGCCAGATCGGGGTCACCCTCACCGGCCTCCGCCTGGAAGTGCTCCCGGACGTAGTAGGCGTAGATCGACAGGAGCACGATCGCCACGCCGATCCGCGGCCAGGTCAGGTCCGCGGGGAGGAAGGCGACCGCGATCGCCAGGGCGTAGGCGACCGCGAAGAACTTCATGTCGTGGACGAGGACGAGGCCGTTGACGTCGAGCGTCGCGCCGGTCCGCCGTCCGGCGGTCAGGAGGATCGCGGTCCCGGTCACGAACATGGCCAGGGTGGCGAGCATGAACGGCGCGCCCAGGATCGCACCGATGCCGACTTCGTCGGAAGCAACGCCGGTCCCGGCCAGGATCGCGATGAGCGGGATCATCGTCTCGGGCAGCGCCGTGCCGACCGCCGCCAGGACCGACCCGACGGCCCCCTCGGCCAGGCCGAGCTTGTGGCCGAACCATTCGATCCCGTTGGTGAACAGCTCGGCCCCGAGGAGGATGATCAGGAAGGCGATGACGAGCAGGCCGAGCTCCACGATCAGTGCTCGACCGCGACGCCAAGGAACACCCCGACCGCGATCACTGCGAGGATCGCGACCGCCACCAGCGCCATCCTCCGCTCCCCGGCGGCGGCGAAGCCGATGCCCGAGGCCGCGACCCGGACGAGCGGGGTCGCCAGGATGACCAGGAGCCCGAGCCACAGGAACCCGACGGGCCGGAGCGCCAGGATGTCGGCCGGGATGGTGGACGGATCGAACGGCGGCGCGACCGCCAGGGGGGAGACCCCGTCGATCAGCATCAGGACGACGCCGATGGCCATCAGCCCGATGCTCAGGTAGGTCCCGCCCGTCAGGATACGGGCGATCGTCCGCTCGAGATCGCGGCCGGGCCGGCCGGTCGCCGACGGCAGCCGGGCCCCGGTCATCGGATCGCGCGCCCGGCCATCTGCCAGGCGGTGACAAGGAGGACGACCACGAACATCAGGCGCAGCAGGCGGACGTCGATCCGGTGCGCCGTGCGCGAGCCGAGCGACGCCCCGAGGAAGACCCCGACCGCGGTCGGACCGGCGACGTACGGGTCGATGCCGCCGCGAACGAGGTAGATGATCGCGCTCGCCGCAGCCGTGATGCCGATCATCAGGTTGCTCGTGGCGGTGGCGACCCGCAGGGGCACGCCCATGGCCAGGTTCATCAGCGGGACCTTGATCAGGCCGCCGCCGATCCCGAGCAGGGCGGACACGACGCCGGCGAACAGGCTCCCGACGATCCCCCACCCCAGGTGATGGATGGCATACGGCGGGATCTCGGGGTGAGCCGGCGCGGTGGTGAACGCCGACGCGGGCGGGAGCCGCTCCTCGTCCGGGGTCGGGTCGTCGCCCGGGGCCGGCTCGCGTCGGCGAGCCATGGTGAAGGCGGTGTAGACGAGGAGGACCGTGAACAGCCCGGCGAGGACCTGCTCGGACAGCAGGAACGCCACGGTCCCACCGATCAGGGCGCCGGTCGCGGTGAACAGCTCGAGGCTCATCCCGAGGCGCAGGTTGGCCACGTGACGCTCGAGGTAGACACTGGCGGCCGCCGAGCTCGTCACGATGACGGCGACCAGGCTGACTCCGACGGCCTCGCGCAGGGGCAGGCCGAACCCGAGGGTGAGGATCGGCACGATCAGGACGCCGCCGCCGAGGCCCAGGAGCGACCCGAACAACCCGGCCGCTGCGCCGCCGGCGACCATCAGGAGGGCGATGCCCGCATCCGGCATCGGCGACCCGCGCTGACCGCCCGCGCGACCGCTACGGCCGGAGGTGCTGGGGCGCGTACGGCAGGAGCGCGACGTGGCGGGCGCGCTTCAACGCGACCGACAGCTCGCGCTGATGGCCGGCGCAGGTGCCGGTCTTGCGGCGCGGCTCGATCTTGGCGCGTTCCGACAGGTAGCGACGAAGGCGGTTGACCTCCTTGTAGTCGATCTGGACGGTCTTGTCGGCGCAGAAGGCGCAGACCTTCCGTCGGCGTCGATCGCGGTAGTAGTCGTCTCGCTTCTTGGCTCGGGTGACGGGTGGCATCGTGGTTCAGGTCTCCGTGCTGTCGTCGGGTGAGTGTCGAGATCAGAAGGGCAGGTCGTCGAAGTTGCCGTCGTCGAACTTCTCGCCGCCGGATCCCCCGCCGTCGCCAGCCGGGGCTGGTGCCGGGCGGGCCGGTCGTGCGGCGCCCGCCGGGGCTCCCTCGTCGGATTCGTCCCGCGTGCGGGGCCCGTCGGACTCGTCCCGCGTGCGCCGCTCGAGGTTCGTGACCTGGTTGGCGACGAGCTCCGTGGTGTACCGCTTGGCGCCGGTCTGGTCCTCCCACTGACGGGTCTGCAGGCGCCCCTCGATGTAGACCTTGTTGCCCTTGCGCAGGTACTCGGCCGCGCGCTCGGCCTGCTGGCCCCAGACGACGACCCGGAACCACTCGGTCTCTTCCTGCCACTCCCCGTTCTGGCCCTTGTAGTTCCGGTTCACGGCGACCGTGAACTGGGTGACCGCCTGGCCACTCGGGGTGTAGCGCATCTCGGGATCGCGCCCGAGATTGCCGATGATCATCGCCTTGTTCAGCGACATGGCACTCGCCTCCGGATCGTGTGGCTGGCCGTCAGTCGATCGCGGCCGGAGCGGCTTCGCTCTCGGACTCGTCGATGTGCTCGCCGGACTCCTCGTCCTCCTCGTCGACCGCCGACGGAAGGTCCGCCTCGTCGAGCTCGAGATCCACGTCCTCCTCGCCATCGCGGCGAGCCGACTTGGCCGGACGCTCGACCCTCGTCACGAGGTGGCGCAGCAGCTCCTCGGTGATGAGCAGACCGCGCTCGAGCTCGATGATCGCCTCGGGCGGGGCCTCGAAGATGATGATGTGGTACGAGCCCTCGCGATGCCGGTCGATCGGGTAGGCCAGCCGTCGGCGGCCCCACGGGGCGACCTTGACGATCTGACCGCCGGACGCGGCGATCTGGCGGGTGGTCCGGTCGATGATCGCCTGACTGCGATCGTCCGGGATGTCCGGCCGGAGGACGAGCATGAGTTCGTAGCGGCGCATCCGCGCTCACTCCTTCCTGTGGGGGACGCCCCGCTTGAACGGTCGGTCGAGGCGCGACGCGCCCGCCGGATCCGAGTGCGGAGCCGAAAGGAACCAGCGCGCAGTCTACCACGGAGACCCCTGGCGGCCGGCACCGCGGGTCCGGCCGGGCCGTCGGCGGGTCGCTCGACCCGGACGCCGCCGGGCGCGATGTATCCTGACCTCCGTTCGACATCCGCCGCCCACTCGGAGACGACGTGCCCGCCAGCTCCATCCTTCTGCTCGAGACCGACGCGATCGCCGGCGAGGCCATCCGGACCGTCCTGTCCGGGGTCGGCTACGCGGTCGACACGGTGACCGATGTCGGCGAGGCCCTCCGGGTCGCCGCCGATCACACCATGGTCATCATCGACGTCACCGGTCCGACGACGACCGCCGCCGACGTCTGCCGGGAGATCCGCGGCACGCCGAGCCTGGCGGCGGTCCCGGTCCTGTGCATGTCCGAGGCCGACGATGTCGAGGAGCGGATCCGCTTCCTCGAGGCCGGGGCGGACGACGTCGTGGCGAAGCCGTTCGACCGACGCGAGCTCGAGGCACGGGTCGAGGCGCTCCTCGTCCGGTTCCAGCGATCGCGCGGAGCGATCTCGGCGATCGGCGGCGGGCTGTTCGAACAGCCGCGGCGGATGGTCGCGGTGTACAGCCCGAAGGGCGGGGTCGGGACGACGACGATCGCGGTCAACGTGGCGGTCGCCCATGCGGCGTCGCGACCCGGGCGCGTCCTGATCGTCGACCTCGATCTCCAGTTCGGCCAGGTCGCGACCCACCTCAACGTGACCCCGCGCCAGACCGTCGCGGACCTCGCCCGCGACGAGCAGTCGCAGCGTGAGCCGGAATTGCTCCGGACCTACGCCACCCGCCACGAGGCATCCGGCCTCGACGTGCTGGCCGCGCCGGGCTCACCCGAGCTGGCGGACCTGGTCTCGGCGACCCACGTCGAGCGGATCCTCGAGACCGCGCTGCTGGCCTACGAGGCGGTGGTGGTCGACGCAGGCTCGACCCTCGACGAGCGATCGCTGGCGGCCCTCGAGGGAGCCGAGGTGGTCCTGCTGCCGGTCTATCCGGAGATCTCGGCGCTCAAGGCGGTCCACTTGTTCCTCGACTTCGTGAACGAGGCGGGGTCGATCGCGTCCAAGACCACGTTCGTGCTCAACAGCATGTTCGCCAAGGAGCTGCTCAAGATGCGCGACGTCGAGAGCGGGCTCGGGGCGAAGGTCTCGCTGACGCTCCCGTACGACCCGTTCCTCTACCTCAAGGCCGTCAACGAGGGCAATCCGGTCGTCATCGGGGCGGCGCGGACGCCGGTGGCCGCCGCCATGCTCAAGCTCTCGAACGCGGCCTTCGGCAGCACGCCGGCCCAACCCGGCGCCCCGGTCGAGGAGAAGAAGTCGCGCGGCCTGGGCGGCCTGCTCAAGCGCACCTGAGGTTCGTCGCGGTCGACCGGGACGAGTCCCCGATCGTTCGGACCGACGGGGAGCCCCCGACCTCGATCCGTCACGATCCTCGGCGCAGGTCGACGCGAGCCATGACCCCGGTCTCGGGTGGATCCGGATTGGCCGCCTTGAACGGGCCGATCTCGAGCCCGAGGGCATCGCGCGCTGCGACCAGATCGCGCGCCGCGACCGTGGTCACCAGGATCCGCGGGCGCACGGGGGCGATGGATCCGCCGCCGACGGCCTGGAAGCGAGATCGGAAGCGCTCTCGCCACTCCCCTTGGAAGGTCGCGAGGCGCCCGGCGAGCCCGCTCCCGGTCGGGGCGCCGATCAGGACGAACTCATCTCCGCCGTCCCGGACGGCCTGACAACCCGACACCGTTCGGAGCCCCTCCCCGAATGCGCCGAGCACTTCGTCGCCCATCCGCATCCCGTACGTCGTATTCCAGGCGCCGAAGCCGGCAAGGTCGATGAACGCGACCTCGACCGGCGCGTCGGCCAGGCCGCGGACCTCGGCGAACAGGCGGCCGATGTCGTCGACGTAGGCATAGGCAGCAAGTCCGGTTCGACGGTCGCGGTGCTCGACGCTGATCTGGGGCCAGCGCCAGCGTTCCGAGAACGGTCGATCGAGCTGGACGAGCGTCCGTCCGATCTCCGCGGTCAACCAGGCGGTCTCCGGGCCGTGGGCTCGCCACCAGCCGTCGGCGTTCCGCATCCGCGCGAGCGCCGCCGCGGCCGGCAGCGGATCGAATGCTGATGGTGGGACGAGGGCACCCAGGAGCTCGAGCGCGACGAAGGTGGTCAGCGGGTCGACGGGCCCGCCCGCGTCACCCCAGCCTCCGTCAGAGTCCTCGGCGCGGGCGACGTACCGAACGAGATCGGCGGTGAGTTTCGGCCGCATCCCGAGGCCGATCAGGCCACGGGCGAGTTGAGCGCTGACGGAAACGAGGGGTCGGTCGTGGAACGGATAGCGGGACCCGAGCCCGACCCCGCCGGCGGCGAGCGCCCTTGCCGCATAGCCGTCGGCGATGGCGAGAGCGAATGGGTAGAACCGACGCAGGGTCTCCGGATGTCGGGCGAGGCACCACAGGGCCCAGGTATCGCCCCAGGCATGGCGATCGGCGACATACCCAGCCAGATCGCGCCGGATCGTCGGGGCGACGGTCTCGAGCACCTCGGTCGCGACCCGGACATGCTGATCATCGATGGAACCCGCCAGCCAGGCGACGTTCTCGGTGATCAGCAGCGGCACGATCAGCCGGGCGGTGAAGGTGCCGGGGTCGCGAATCCACACCTCGGTCTCCGCGGGACGCCAGGCTCGCCACGTATCCGCCGAGCCGACGTAGGGTGGATGCGCCCGGATGAAGCGCGGCGAGATCGTCCACGGGTAACGAAGCTCGCCCGCGGAGTCAGGGTCGACCCGGCGGCTCGTCCATCGGCTGAGCAGGTCGGTCGGCGTCGCTGCGAGGCCGTGCGCCGCTCGGGTCCGCAGGATCGTGGCCTCGAACAGGCGGTCTCGTTCGGGTCGGAGCGCCAGGACGCGGGCGAGAGCGTCGCGGCCGATCGCACCGGGCGTGATCGTCGTCACCACCGCCGCCACCGCGTCCCACTCCCTGCGGCCACGACCGCCTCCGCTGACGCGCCATCGCGAACGACGGAGAACCGCCGACGGGACGCCACTCGTGTAGTAGAACGCGGGGTCCGCGGAGCGCGAAGGGTACGGACGTACCGGGCGGCGAGCAGGACCTTCGTCCTACGCCGAGCACGGAACCTCCATACCCTCTGAAGGCGCGAGGGCAGCACCCGAATGGCGGGCCGGCCCGGTTCCCGGGACGTGGTGCCGAAGGTGGGGTTCGAACCCACACGACCCTTGCGAGGTGGCGAGGGCCGCCGCCGGGATGGGCTCGTGGAAGGCGGCGGCGTGGTGGCTCGAACGCCGCATTGAACGACGTATACGGGGCACGGGATCGCCTGCTCGTCGAGCCGAGTCCCGAAGATGAGCTGGCCGAGCTATCCGAAGCTGAGCTGGACGCCCGAACCGAAGCGATCTTCGAGCGGGTGATCGCCCGGCATGAAGTGCGAGCCTCGTAAGTCGAGCGCGAAGCGCGTGACGGCCGTCGACCGCCACCCGACCGCGTACCTTCGATTGCGACTACCGCTCCGGATACTGCCGGAGCTCGTTTCTGAGGTCGCTCGCAGCAGTGGCGAGTGTCTCCGGCGACACATCGAATTCGAGCCAGATCCCGTCCCAGTCGTCGTCAATCAGTTCGTCAGCCCATGGCGGCCGCGCTTCAAGCCTGAACGTCACGCGGACAGTCGGCGGATCCTCCGGTGCCGACACGCGACGGAACTCTAGGATCGGTTCGATGAAGTCGGTCGGGTCGAGGTCTCGCCATCCACTGGCGACGGCCTCCAGCCACGCGGTCAGCTGGCGTGCCTCAGTAGTGAGCATGCAAGGGGAACGGAATTGCCACTCGCGGTCGCCGTCGTTCGCCTGACCATGCACAACCAGCCAGTTCGCATCGAAGTCGAACTCGCCGGGCTCCGGAGCTCCCCCGGCGAATTGATAGCCGACAACGGAGAGATCGAATGAACGGCCACCGTCCCCTTCAAGATGCAATCAGTCGCTCCCTAATCCCGCGTTCTCACGGCGCAACGCCTATGGATGAGCCCTCAGCCTAGCCCGCGCGACCGGCTCCGGGGCGACGCTTGAACGGCCGTTCCGTCACCCCGGTAGACTCGCCGCCCTCTCAGGTGCCGTCCGAGTCCGTCGGGGCTTTCTGCCGGCGGAGTCATGCTCTTGATCATGTCTGCGGCCTTCGTGTGCCACGCGGTGATGGCGGCCTCGATGGCGCCGGGAGGTGGCGTCCACATCGGGGTGGCTGGGGATGGCAGGGACTCGAACGCGACTGCGAGTCGTTCGAACTGCGTCCACACCCCGGCGCGCTTCTGAACCTTCAGAAAGAGTGCGACGCCCGACTCTGTCAGCGTGAAGGTGTTGCCGGTGTTGCCGACGAACCCTGCCGCCATCAGCCGATTGAGCCCGCCGGTCAACTCCTCGTCCAGCGGGATCGCTCGGTTGATCCAGTCAGCCGCCGCGATCATGTCCTCCAGTGAAGCGCAACCGCCGTCGCCACGACTGATCGCCACCGCCAGAAACATCCACGCATCAATCTGGGGGCGGTTCATCCGCTTATGGTAGGTCGGACCGGCACGTCCACGATCCGCTCGGGACCGGCTCCGGGGCGACGCTTGAACGGCCGTTCCGACGCCCCGGTAGACTCCGAGAATGGCCCAGCCCCCACTTCTGACCGACGTCCTGCCACTGATGGCGGCGGCCCTAAAGCCCTCTCTGCTCCGCGAGAAGGAACCCGGTCTGGCCGCCTCGATCGACACACTTCGGGTCGAGGCGCTCTGTAGTTGCGGGCAGCCCGACTGCATGACGCTCTTCGCGACGCTCGATCCGAGTCCGTGCCGTGGCGACTATCGAGTCGTGTGCCCCGATGCTGTCCTCACCATCGGCGTCTGTGACGAGCGGATCTGGTCGATCGAGGACGTGCGCGAAATGGTCAACGAGGCTCGCTTCGACGAGTTCGTGAGGCTGAGGTCCATCGTCGCGGAACGGCGTGACTAGGCGTAACGCTTCGCGGCACTGTCTGATGACTCCTGCCGGTTGCCATCCACAACACGCTCGGGACCGGCCCGGCCGCATCATGTCGAGCGACGATCCACGCCAGAGGGGATAGGGGTGAGACGCGTAGTCGCGCTTCTGGTCGCGCTTACCGGTCGGGCCGGACCACATTATCGGGGTGCCGCCGGGCCGCGACCTTCCTTCGCCACATGAGCCCGTGGGCTCGTTCGCCCGACAACACAAACTCGCAGGCAGCCGTTAAGGCGATGCTCAAGTCCACTAGATGAGCTGGTTCGAACCAGGCCTCCAGTCCGCCAACAACGAGGGAGACCTCGTCACCCGGAGTAGGAGGCTCTGACCTCCGCAGGTCGAAGATCCTGTCTCTCTCGTCAGACCACCAGCACAGATAGTTGCCGTTCGACCCTCCGGCGGTCGCGAACTGTCGACCGTGTCCCATCAGGAGCACCGTCGACCGTCCCGAACCGTCGAGAGCTCGGATGGCCGCATCCACCTGAGGCCAGTCATCGACCGGGACCTTGCCAGAGTCTGTGACGAGAGTCTCCGCGAACGTCAAGGGTGCTCCTTCCGTCCTCCGCTCCGGACCGCAGCATGCGGCGCTCCCTCCGGCCCTCGGATAAGTATCACTCTGGCTGTTCGAGGCTGGCTGATCCGCCGGACCCCACGCTCATCCCGTAGTACGCCGAGATCGACATCTTCGTCGCCGAGTTCCTCGCCCGGATCGAGGACGGGTCGCTTCGGGAAGAGGCCCGGCAGGCGTCGATCGAGCGCTACGGTCAGGAGTGGGAGGACCGCTACGGCGAGGCCATGAGGGAGGCCGCGCTGGCCGTCTTCGGCTAGCCTTCGGGCCAGACCGGGGGCTCCGGCGGGGCCGCTGGCGGTGACTTCTTCTTCCGCTTCGCCGACGCGATGAAGACCGAACTGACGAGCGCCACGAGGCCGCCGGTGATCGCGACGTAGAGGCCGGGGCCGAGCGTTGCGTGGACGACGTCGTTCGACGCCTTCGCGATGACGTCGGACGTGCTCTGGTAGTCGTAGGCCGCGATCGCGAGGATCAGGATCGCGCCGATCAGGATCAGCAGTTGCTTCGTGCCGGTCGGCCGCTCCATGCTCAAGAAGCCGAGCACGGCGACGAAGGCACCGGCGGCGAGAAATGTACTTCCCGTCCCCGTCGATGGCCGACACGCCTATGAACCCGAGTCCGGTCGTCACGCTGACCCACGGGAGCAGAGCCCCGACGGCGGCGAGCACACCGCCCACGATTGTCAGGATCGCCGCCTGTCGGGTTGTCACGTCCTCAGCGTAGTCGACCCCCGTTGCTCCGCGTCAGTCCGCGCACGAATGGGCGCAGGAATGGGCGCAGTAGCGGGTCAGCTCGATCCGGCCGAGGCCGGCCCGGCTCCTGGGACGTGGTGCCGAAGGTGGGGTTCGAACCCACACGACCCTTGCGAGTCAGCGGAGTTTAAGTCCGCCGCGTCTGCCGGTTCCGCCACTTCGGCCGATGCAAGCGTAGCGCCTGGCTCCGACCGACTTGACGACCGTCGTCAGGGCATGACGGAGCGCTAGTGCAGACGCACTAGAAGACACCGGACCCCTGGGCCAGGATCCGGTCGGGGAGACCGATACCTTAGGAGGGTGTCGTGTCAGACGGACTTGCCGACGGTGCTCAGGATCTTGCTGACCTGACCACCGAGGAAGAGCAGGGCGACGATGGCGACGATGGCGATGAGCGCGAGGATGAGTGCGTATTCGGCGAGGCCCTGACCACGGGCGAGCCCGGAATCGATGCGAAACGCCCTGAGCTGGAACGCGAGACTCGACAGGAACACATGAACCCTGAACAACATCGGACGATCCTTCGAAGGGGATGATGACCTGGCCAGTGTCGCGCCGCAGACGCGGATCGGCCATGGTCCGATGGTCCGGATAGCCACGGGGTGAATGGAGGCGACGAGCGGATTCGAACCGCTGAATAGAGGTTTTGCAGACCTCCCCCTTAACCACTTGGGTACGTCGCCCCGGGACGGTCCGCCGCAAGGGGTACGGCGGTCGTGCGGCCAGTCTACGTGGTCGTTGCCCCTCGAGGATTCGAACCTCGGTTCGCGGATTCAAAGTCCGCTGTCCTACCACTGGACGAAGGGGCATCGGGCGAGTCGTCGGCGAAGGCCGGCCGGCCCGACCGTGCGTCGGACGAGATCTTGGAGCGGGAGACGGGGTTCGAACCCGCGACCTCAACCTTGGCAAGGTTGCGCTCTGCCAACTGAGCTACTCCCGCCCGTGCACCACCGATGTGGTGCCGAGAGCCAGATTCGAACTGGCGACACCGCGATTTTCAGTCGCGTGCTCTACCAACTGAGCTATCTCGGCCCGAAGGCCTGACCAGGCTGGCCGCCCGTCGGCGTGGCGGAGGATACCACGGGCTCCGAACGGCCTTCAACCGACGGCATCCCCCCGCGGGGCGGCGAGCTCCTCGGCGGTGGAGCCGACCGGCGGCTGGCCGCGCAGCTCGCGGAGCCGGTTGATCCGGTCGAGCAACGGCGGGTGGGTCGAGAACCAGGCGCTCGGCTCGCCGCCGCCGTCGGAGGCCTTCATGATCGGGTTCGTGAAGTAGAGGTGCTGCGTCGCCCGGTTGGCGACCTCGAGGACCTCGGTATCGCCGGCGATCGTCGCCAACGCGCGCTCCAGGCCGATCGGGTTCCGGGTCAGCTCGACCGCCGAGGCGTCGGCGAGGTACTCACGCTGCCGGCTCACCGCGAGCTGGACGAGCTTGGCGAAGAACGGGGCCAGGACCGCCAGGACGAGGGCGACGGCGAAGATGACGGCCTGCAGGCCTCCCCCGCCCCGGTCGCTGCTGCTCGATCGTCCGCGACCGCCCCAGAACGTGAACCGGAGGAAGAAGTCGGCCAGCAGCGCGATGCTCCCGACCATCACCCCCACCAGCAGCGAGAAGCGGATATCGAAGTTGCGGACGTGCGACAGCTCGTGCCCGATGACCCCCTGGACCTCCTCCCGGTCCATCCTGGTCAGCAGTCCGGTCGTGACGGCGATCGACGCGTGCTGCGGGTCCCGTCCGGTCGCGAAGGCGTTCATCGACGTGTCGTCGATGACATAGACCTTCGGTGGCGGGATGTCCGCCGCGATCGTCAGCTCGCGGATGACGTTGAACAGCTGGGGCGCCTCCTCCTCGGTGATCTCCCGGGCGCCCGACGCCGCGAGGACGATCGCATCGCCCTTGTAGTAGGAGACCATCGAGGCGGCCAGACCGATGACGATCGCGACCACCGTGGCACCGATCGCCCCCGACAGCGACCCCGTGAGGGCGTAGCCGATCGACAGGCCGAGGACGCCGAGGATCGCCACCAGCCCGAGCCCGAGCAGGAACGAATCCCGCTTGTTGGCGGAGATCTGGCTGTAGAAGGTCGAAGCCACTGGCCCTCCGGTCTACCTCGACCGGATGCGCGCCCTAGCGGAGCTGGACGGCCGGAACCTGGTCGGCTTCAGGCTCCGCGTCGAAGAAGTCGCGCTTGAGGAAGCCCATCATCCCCGCGATCAGGACCGCCGGGAACGTCTGGATCGCGGTGTTGAAGTCGAGGACCGAGGCGTTGTAGTGCTGGCGCGAGAACGAGATCTGGTTCTCGGTCGTGGTCAGCTGCTCCTGGAGGGCGAGGACGTTCTCGTTGGCCTTGAGCTGGGGATAGTTCTCCACGACGGCGAACAGGGAGCGCAGGGCCCCGGTCAGGACGTTCTCCGCCTGGGCCTGCTCGGCGGTCCCCTTGGCACCCGCGGCGATCGCCCCGGCCCGGGCCTCGGTGACCTTGGTCAGGACGTCCTGCTCGAAGTCCATGTAGCCCTTGACCGCGTTGACCAGGTTCGGGATGAGGTCGTGGCGCCGCTTGAGCTGGACCTCGATCTGGGCGAGCGCCTCGTCGACCCGATTGCGCTTTCCGACGAGCCCGTTGTACAGGACGATCAGGAAGCCGACGATCGCGACGACGATGATGATGACGATGATCAGGAGCGGTGTCATGGTCCTCCTCCGGGGTCGCGCGACAGAGCACGCCGCTTCACGAGTCTAGCAGGGGCCGCGCGGGTCGCAGTGCCGCCTGCCGACCGGCGGCACGGTTGGTGGTCCGAAGTCGCGGGCTCTCCCAGCGACTCGGGGCCGGCGGGAGTACGGTGACGGCAGGCCGTAGGAGTCGACCCAAGATGCCCACCGTCGGTCCGCTCGAGCTTCTGATCATCCTGCTCATCGTCGGGATCTTCGTCGCGCCGATCGTCCTCGTCGTCGCGATGGTCCGTCGCCGTCGATAGCCTGTCGGGGCCGCAAGGCGAGACCCGAACTCGCTCGGATCCTGAAGCGCAGATGAGACGCACGACGTGACGAGGGCCCGGCTCGAGCTCACGCGCGATCAGATCCTCACCTACCGACGCTCGGTCAACGCTCTCGACGAGCGGCTGCCATCGGGTCCCGCTGCTCTCAGGCGAGCGGCCTGGGCCGGCCTGCAGGACAGCACGCCGCGAGCGGCCCTCCACTCGATCCATGCCCGTGTCCACGGGACCGGACCGGACACGTGGGAGGACCCATCGCTCGTCCAGCTGTGGGGGCCACGGTTCAGCGCCTACGTCGTGGCGGCGCGCGATCTAGCCGTATTCTCGCTCGGCCGGCTCCCGGACGCCGTCGCGGGGCGGCGTCGTGCGGAGGACACCGCCCGCCGGCTCGACGCCTACCTCGACGGCCGACGGATCGCCTACGGGGAGGCGGGGCGCGGGCTCGGTGAGCACCCGAACGGCCTCCGGTATGCGGCGCCCACTGGTACGGTGCTGATCCGCTGGGACGGGGCAGGCCAGCCCATCGTGTGGACCGTGCCGCCACCGGATGTCGACCCCGTCGACGCGCGCCTCGAGCTCGCACGACGATACCTGCACATCTTCGGTCCGGCGACGCTCGCGGGGTTCACTCAGTGGGCCGGGATCAGGCCGGCGGACGGCCGCGCCGCGTTCGACGCGCTCGTCGGATCCCTGACTGCGGTGCGGACGCCCGTCGGCGATGCGTGGATCCTGAGCCGCGACGAGCCGACGTTGGGCGCCCCCGACGGACCGGCGGCGTTCGTGCGACTGCTCCCGAGCGGGGACACGTACTTCCTCCTGCAGGGAGCCGATCGGGAGCTCCTCGTGCCTGACCTCGGACCACCGTCGTGCGCTCTGGACCCCCCGCGTCTGGCCCGGCGCCGTGCTCGTGGATGGCGAGATCGCCGGGACGTGGAGACGCGCGCAGGCCGACGTCACGATCGCGTCGTGGCGCCCGCTCTCGCCTGCGCGGCGTGCGGCCGTGGAGGCGGAGGCTGCCTCACTGCCACTGCCCGGTGTCCGGCAGCCCGTCCGGGTCCGCTGGGACGACTGACAACGGCCTGCCTGCCGGAGTCGCCAGTCGCCGGCGGCGCCCGGGTCGAGCGCTACGGAACCACCCAGTCGGACAGCCGGATGGCCCGTTCCACGCAGACGGGCGGCGGGATCCGGGCGACCAGATGACCGTCCAGCGAGCGGGCGATGATGTCTCCCGTCGTGCACGATGCGTCGGCCGGGACGC
Organism: uncultured Chloroflexia bacterium; assembly: GCA_963744115.1. Taxonomy (GTDB): domain Bacteria; phylum Chloroflexota; class Limnocylindria; order Limnocylindrales; family CSP1-4; genus Chersky-267. The sequence goes on from CAVUSI010000003.1 coordinate 1,703,028, forward strand.
CCCATCGGACGAGGTCGAATGAGAAGGTCCTCGTCGCTCCGGGTTCGAGCCGGCCGCCGGGCATCTCGCCATCCTTCAGGTAGACGATCTCGACCGGGTCCGACAGATCGCTCCGGATCGTCACCCCGACCGGCCTCTCGATGATGCAGCCTGCCAGGAGTAGGGGCAGAACGAGCATCATGAACGCGGTTCGTGGAACCGCCCCCACTCCTGGCCGGCGACGTCGTGTCGTTGACCGCAGGCTTCGCATGCTGGGAGGCTGCCCGAGTGGCGCCGTCGGCGTCACGACCTGATGGTCCCTTGGGTGCCGGACTGCCGACCTGTCGCGCCCGGGCGCGGTCGGAACGTGCGCTCAAGAAGACGGTGGGCGGTGAGGGACTCGAACCCCCGACATCCTCGGTGTAAGCGAGGCGCTCTGACCGACTGAGCTAACCGCCCGCAGGGGCAGGATACCGCCGCGGTCCCGAGCCTCGAACCGCCCGCGATCCGCGAACCCGCCCCGGAATCGGAACGGCGGTCCGGGTCGGACCGCCGTCGGGATCAGTGCGGGAGTGGTGCCCAGGCCGGGACTTGAACCCGGATGAGTTGCCTCATACGCCCCTCAAACGTACGCGTATACCAATTCCGCCACCTGGGCATCGCACGCTGTCTGAGGCTCGGTCGAGGGTGGTACCGAGGAAGGGATTTGAACCCATACGCCCTTGCGGACACTAGCTCCTGAAGCTAGCGCGTCTACCGATTCCGCCACCTCGGCGAGAGTCCCAGGCGACGGAAGAGCGCGCTCAACCGCCGTCAGCGAGGCGCCATGATAGCACGTCCCAGAACCGGTCACTGGCGTCGCCGAGCTCGCGGATGGCCTGTCCCTTGACCCGATCGGAGACCACCACGAGCTCGTCGCGGAAGGCCAGCGGCAGGATGTAGTCCTTGGCCACCAGCCGGGCCTGGAGCTTGGTGTACGCCGCCTTGCGAGCCGCTTCGGAGCCGGGCGCGCGGGCATGGATCAGATCTCGGTCGAGGGCGACATCCTGGATCCCGCTGAAGTTCGAGCCCCCCTTCGCGACCTGGGTGGACGCCAGGAGCGGGTACAGGTCGGGGTCGAGCCCGATCGTGACGTCGATCGCGGCGGACTGGAACTTGCCGGCCCGCAGCCGGTCCTGGACGAACTCCGTCGGCGGCAGACCGGTGACCGTCGTCTGCAGCCCGAACCGCTGCCAGTCCTTTGCCACCGCCTCGGCCGCGGCCATCGCGGTCGGGTTCGTGGCTCGATCGGGTGAGATCAGCTCCATCTGGAAGGGCTTCTTCGATCCCGGGACGGCCCAGCCGCCGGCCAGCCGTTTCCAGCCGGCCGCCTTCAGATCGGCGGCCGCTCGTTTGGGATCGAACCGGACCGGGCGGCTCGTCTTGGCGTCGAACGCCCACGACGACGGCGGGATGAGCGAGTCGGCCCGTGACGCCGCACCGCCGAAGACGTCGTCGATGAGCGTCGCGCGGTCGATCGCCGCGAGCAGGCCGTGCCGGACGAGCGGCGATCGAAGCTCGCCGTTGCCGGGTCGCAGGTTGAGCGCGATCGCCGTCAGGGTCGTTCGCGGATAGCTGAGCAGGCGATTGCCCGGCTGCGCCGCGAGCTGAGCCGCCACGTCGGGCGGGAGCCCCGAGGCGGCGTCGAGGAGTCCTGCGCGGTACGCGTCGGCGAGAGCCGCCGCGTCCGGGAAGAACGACATCTCGATGCCCGGGAGCTGAGCCTCGGGTCGCGTCGTCGGGACCGGCGTCGGCGCCGGAGTGGGCCTCGGCGTGGCCTGCGGCGAACCGGCGGGCTTCGGGGAACCCTTCGCCGTCGAGGTCGGCTCCGGCGTCGCGGTCGACGTGGGCTCGGGCGTCGGCGTCGGCTCGGGCGTGGCTGCGACCGGTGTCGGACTCGCCTCGCCGCTCGGCGTGTCGGATCCGGCGCCGGGGTCCGCCGCCGGGATGTCGGCCGCACTGGCCGGGACGAGACTGGCGGATCCGGCGTTCCACGACGTCAGGACGAACGGGCCCGAACCGACCGGCTGGAGGCTGAACGGATCGTCAGCCAGCGTCTCGATCGGAGCCTCGTCCAGGAGATGGGCCGGCAGGAGACCGACGGTCGCGGCCTGGAGGAACCCTCCGATCGGGGTCGTGAGCTCGAACCTGACGGTCTTGTCGTCGATGGCGGTCACGTTCACCTCGCGCCACGACGACCCGAGCGGCCCGGTGTAGCTGGGATCCTTGAGGACGTTGACGGTGTAGACGACGTCGGCCGAGGTCACCGGTACCCCGTCCTGCCAGGAGGCATCGTCGCGGATCGTGAACGTCCACGTCTTGCCCTTGTCGTCGACGCTCCAGCCCGACGCGAGGTCGGGCCGGTAGGTGCCATCCGGGCCGAGCGCGACGAGGCCGCTGAAGATGAGCGCGGCGAGGTCGCGATCCGCCTGGGTCCGGGCGGTCAGCGGGTTGATCGAGCTCGGGCGACCGATCGTCCCTTCCCGGTAGACCACGTCCGCGGCCGGTGTCGGCCCGAGGGACGGCGGTGGGGCGGACTCACCCGGGAGCGGCACCGTCTGGGCGGTGCCGCTCGACGACCCCGGCAGCACGACGGCGACCGACAGGGCGATGAGCAGGACACCCAGGACAGCGACGATCCCGCGGTCGCGATTGGTCAATGTGTTGGCCTCCGACGAGCGCTCACGCCGCGTCGTCCGACGGGTCGCCCATCTCCGGGCGATCGGCTCGTCAGGTCGACGGGGTCGTGGTGTAGAGCGCGAATGAGGCCAGCGAGAACGTGACGAACAGGATCATCAGGACGATCGTGAACTGCCACAGTCGTCGTTCGACGCCGCGGCGACTCCGGTAGACCGCGTTGTCGCCGCCGAACGCGCCGGACAGGCCGGTACCCCGAGCCTGGAGCAGGATCGAGACCATCAGGGCGATGCCGATGACGATCTGGCCGACGGCGAAGAGCGGATTCACGGACGCGCAGACCTCAGTCTTGAAGGGCGGTCGGATGGTAGCACAGGCTCGAGCAGCGAGTGCCCCACGACGCCCGGCCAGGCCGGCAGCCCGGCGAGCTCGAGGATGGTCGGGGTGACGTCGGCCAGGACGCCGTCGTGGAGGCGTCGGCCGACCACCGCCCGGCCGACCGCCGCGATCGGGACCGGGTTGAGCGAGTGGGCAGTGACCGGGGCCCCGGCGGCGTCCCGCATGGCGTCGGCGTTGCCGTGATCGGCGGTGACCAGCAGGACGGACCCGGTCGCGTCCGGCGCGTCGCGGCCCACGGCGTCGATCGCCTCCACCACCCGGGCGAGGCAGGTGTCGATCGTCGCCAGGGCGCGCAGCGTGGCGTCCCAGTCGCCCGTGTGGCCGACCATGTCCGGGTTGGCGTAGTTGGCCACGATGAAGTCGTAGGTCCCCGAACCGATCGCGGCGACGAGGGCATCGGTCACTCCCGGCGCGCTCATCTCGGGCTGCAGGTCGTAGGTCGCGACCTTCGAGCTCGGGACCAGGATCCGGTCCTCGCCCGGCCAGGCCGCCTCCCGGCCGCCGTTGAAGAAATACGTCACGTGGGCGTACTTCTCGGTCTCCGCGACGTGGAGCTGTCGCCAACCGGCCGCCGAGATCGCGCCGGCCAGCGAAGGCACCTCCTCCGGCGGGAACGCGACCTCGACCGGCAGATCGCCCTCGTACTCGGTCATCGTCACGACCAGAAGGTCGCGGGGCGCCGGGGATCCGTCGGGGCCGGATCGATCGAACGCGCCGAACTCGGGGTCCGCCAGGGCGTGGCTCAGCTCGCGGGCGCGATCGGCTCGGAAGTTGGCATGGACGATCGGGTCGCCGTCGCGGACCCGACCATCGACCCCGTCGATGACGGTGGGTCGGACGAACTCATCCGTCTCACCCCGGGCGAGGGCCGCCGAGATCGCTTCGCCGGCCGATGGGGCGCGCTCCCCCACCCCGTGGACGATCGCCGCATAACCGAGGGCGACCCGCTCCCAGCGCTTGTCGCGATCCATCGCGTAGTAGCGTCCGCCGACGGTCGCGATCCTGGCGTCGGGATGGGCCGTCGCGAGACGCCGCTCCAGGTCGGTGACGAACCCCGCGGCCGAGCTCGGTGGCGTGTCGCGACCGTCGAGCAGGGCGTGGATCCGCACCTCGGGAACGCCTCGACGGGCGGCGAGCTCGACCAGGGCCACCAGGTGGCGGTCGTTGGCGTGCACCCCGCCGGGGCCGATCAGGCTGATGAGATGGAGCCGCCCGCCGGGATGCGCCGCGCGATCGCACGCCGCGATGAGCGCCGGCCGTTCGAAGAAGGACCCGTCGGCGAGGGCCGCATCGATCCGCGGCAGGTCCTGGAGGACGGGCTGGCCGGTCCCCAGGTTCAGGTGGCCGACCTCCGAGTTGCCCATCTGGCCCGGTGGCAACCCGACCGCGTCCTCCGATGCCCGCAGGACGGCGTGCGGCCAGCGCCCGAGCAGATCGCGCCAGGTCGGCATCGGTGCGGCTGCGACCGCATCCGACGCCAGATCGCGGCCCAGTCCGAACCCGTCGAGCACGACCAGGACGATCGGTCGAGGCCGGTCGGGTCGTCCGGCCGTCACCCGTGTCCGCCGGTCCGTGCCTCGGCCGTCAGGCCGGCCCTGGCGACGATGCCTGCCATCTCGTCGGGCTTGAGCGACGCCCCGCCGACGAGCGCCCCGTCGATCGCCGGTTCGCTGAGGAACTCGCCGATGTTCGCCGCGGTGACACTCCCCCCGTAGAGGACCGGGATCGTCTCGGCGCTGGACGCGAGTCCACCGTCGGCCAAGGCTCGGCGGATGGTATCGGCCATCGCGGACGCGTCGGCCCCGGTGGCGTTGCGCCCGGTCCCGATGGCCCAGACGGGCTCGTAGGCGATGACCGTCCCGCTCGACGTCAGGTCGGTCGCCAGGTCCGCGGGCGCACCCTCGCCGAAGGTCTCGAGGATCCCTCGGATCTGGCCGCTGACCACGGCGTCCGCGCGGCCGGCCTCGCGCTCGCTGAGCTGCTCGCCGACGCAGACGATCGGGCGGAGTCCGCCCTCGACCGCCCGGCGGAGCTTCCGCCCGATCAGCGCATCCGTCTCACCGGCGTCGCGGCGACGCTCGGAGTGCCCGACGATGACCCACGACGCGAGTCCGACGAGCATCGGGACGCTCGTCTCGCCGGTGTACGCGCCGGTCAGCTCGTGATGGACGTTCTGGGCTCCGACCGCGACCCCCGTCCCGGCCAGGGCGTCGCGCACGGCTGCCAGACAGACGAACGGCGGACAGATGACCCGCTCGACCGGCCCGTCCACCCGCGTCCGTGCGGCGATCGTGGCGGCCAGCTCGGCGGCATCGGCGGGCGTGGTATGCATCTTCCAGTTGGCGGCGATGACGACGGGTCTCATCGCCGAATCATGCCAGAGCAGCGGCGCCCTCCGGGCGCTCCGCCAACCGCTCGACCCGCTCGAGCGCCCGCTGGACCGTCGAGCGGTGGAGCTCGAGCCTGGTCGCGAGCTCGGCGAAGGTCGCCTCGGGCGTGTCGCGCCGCGCCGCCGCGACGATCCGGACCACGTATGGCTGGTCGCCCAACCGGCCATCGGCCTCGAGCAGGTCGATCGCCCGAAGCTGCCGGGAGGAGGCGACGACCGCTCGCTGCAGGTTGGCCGACTCGGCATTGATGACCCGGTTGATGTCGCCGCGGAGGGCACGGGCCACCTGCCGGCTCTCGAGCTCCAGGATCGCCGAGCCGGCGCCGATGCGGCGGAGGAACGTCCCGATCGTATCCGCGCTCTTCCAGGTGACCACGCCCCGCCCGCGTCGCAGGCGCCACGAGGCGGGCATGCCGAGAGCGTCGAGACGGGCGGCGAGGACGGGCGCCTCGTCCGGCGCCACGACGAACTCGAGGTGGGCACGACCCGACGCCAGGCTGAGCGAGCCGCGGGCGAGGAACCGGCCGCGCAGCCAGGCGAGGCGGCAGTGGTCGGCTGCGCGGTCCCAGTCGAACGGCGGAGCGCCGGCGTCACCCTCCACGACCCGGACGTGCTTCGTCCGGCGCGGCGTCGCGAGCAACCGGCCGGCTTCGGTCGGCTCGCGTCCGAGGCGGACCGCGAGTCGCGCGACCGCCGCCTCGCGGGTGGCCAGCGCCGTCCCCAGGCCGGCCGACTCGGCCTCGCGATCGCAGGCTCGCCCGGGGACGATCGAGGCCAGCTCGGCCCGGATGGCACTGACGAGGTCACGATCCGTGCCGCTCATCGGCGAGGGTCGCGGCTCATCGCCGATCCATCCCGGCGGCGCGCGGAGCGACGTTCACGCGGTCCGGGCGACGCTCCCGCCACGCCGGCGGGCGGCGCCATCCCGCTCGGCGATCCGGATGATCGCGGCGGCGAGGCGGACGGGATCGTGATGGCGCGGGTCGGCGGGATCGACCAGGTCGTCGAGGACCAGGCGCGGCGGGCGCTCGACGTTCGGCGGCCAGCGCAGACGGATCGCGTCGCCGTCGTGGACTTCGACGGCGTCGGCGTCCTCGGCGCGCCGCGGCTCCGTGCGATTGTTGGCCAGGACGATGTCCACGATCCCGCTCGAGACGTGCCGCTCGAGCGCCTCGACGTGATCGGCCAGGTCGAAGTCGCTCGTCTCGCCGGGTTGGGTGGCGACGTTGCAGACGTAGATCCTCGGCGCCGCCGAGGCCAGCACCGCCGCCCGGATCTCGGGTAGCAGGAGCGCCGGCAGGACGCTGGTGAACAGGCTGCCGGGACCGATGACCAGGACGTCCGCCTCGGCGATCGCGGCGATCGCGTCCGACGATGCGTCGACCCGCTCGGGCATCAGCCAGACCCGTTCGATGCCGCTCGTCGCCGCGATCCGCGACTGGCCGACGACCTCGGTCCCGTCGCTCAGCGCGGCATGCAAGATGAGCGGTGTCGCCGATGCCGGGACGACCTGCCCGCGGACCGCGAGCACCCGGTTCATCTGCCGGACGCCCTCCTCGAAGTCGCCGTCCTGGACGGCGGTCATCGCGGCGATCAGGAGATTCCCGATGGCATGACCGCCCAGGCTCTCGGGGACCTCGTCGCCGGGGAAGCGGTACTGGAGCAGGCGGCCCATCAGCGGCTCGGCGTCGGCCAGGGCGACGATGCAGTTGCGGATGTCACCGACCGGTGGGACCCCGAGCTGTTCCCGCAGCTTGCCCGACGAGCCGCCATCGTCTGCGACGGTCACGACCGCGGTGAGGTTGCTGGTGTGCTCCTTGAGCCCGCGCAGCAGCGTCGACAGGCCGGTCCCGCCGCCGAGCGCGACGATCCGCGGCCCGCGGGCCAGGAAGCGCTTCTGGTAGATGACCTCGACGAGCGGCCGGTCCTCGTCGTCCGAGCGATATGGGCCGGTCAGGACCCGGACGACCTTCCAGGCGGCGAAGGCGAAGATCGCGACGCCGACCGAGGCGAGGATCACCGCGCGCAGCCAGTAGGGCAGGAACTGGAGGGTCACCGCCGACACGATCGACTGGGCGGGCTCGCCCAGCTCCACGTCCCGATAGACCTGGCGCAGGACGAAGGCGAGGCCGAACGCCAGGCCGAGCTCGCCGAGGAAGACGACGATCAGCCAGCGCTTGATCCCGATCCCGGGCGTCAGCCAGCGACGCAGGCCAAGGGCGGCGGTCCACCGGCGGCGCGGCTCGCTCATCGCTTCAGCCGCGCTCGAGCTCGCGGTGGAAGACGGCCACCGTCCCGAGATCCTGCTGCCGCAACCACGCGGCGAGCTCCTCGGCGATCGCGATCGAACGGTGGAACCCCCCGGTGCAGCCGATCCCGATGGTCAGCCGGGTCTTCCCCTCCCCGACATAGGCGGGGACGATGAACGTCAGGAACTCCTCGAGGTAGGCCATGAAGCGGGTCGTGGTCGGTTGCTCCAGGACGAACGTCCGGACGGCCTCGGTCAGCCCCGACGAGGTCCGCAGCTCCTCGATGTAATACGGGTTCTGCATGAACCGGACGTCGAACACGAGGTCGGACTCGAGCGGCAGCCCGTACTTGAAGCCGAAGCTGATGAGCTGGATCGCGAGGCGATCGGGATCCGGCGAGTCGGCGAGGTGGGTGAAGACCCGTTCGCGCAACTCGCGGAGCGCGAGGTCGCTCGTATCGAGGACGACGTCGGCCTCGTCCCGGATCGGCTCCAGACGGCGGCGTTCCTCGGCGATCGACGCGGCGATCCCGCGCTGATCGGCGAGCGGGTGGCGATGACGGGTCTCGGAGAAGCGCCGGATCAGGACCTCGTCGCGCGCCTCGAGGAAGAACACCTGGGGCTTGATCCCGCGGCCCTCGAGGGCGCCGCGCATCGCCGCGAGGGCGAGGACCGCGTCACCGGCCCGGACGTCGAGCACGATGGCCGTCTTGTCGAAGCGCTCCCGGTCGTCCGACACCAGCTCCGCCAGCTCGGGCAGCAGCTCTCCGGGCAGGTTGTCGACGCACGTGTAGCCGAGGTCCTCGAAGAGCTTGGTCGCGGCGGTCTTGCCGGCGCCGGACAGCCCGCTCAGGATAACGACGTGGGGGTTCGCGGGCGGCCGGGCCGCCGCCGCCGGATCGGACGGGTCGAGGGGACCGGGACCGCTCATCGGGCCCAGTCTACGCCGCGACGGCCCGGCGACCGATCGAGCGCCGGTCCGACGGCGCCCTGCTCCGCGCTCAGCGGCCGCCCCGGGCGATGAACCAGGTGGTGGTCTCGTACAGGACGTACATCGTCACTCCGAGCACGAACGGGCTGACCAGGTCCCCGCCCGGCGTGACGACCGTCGCGAAGATCGTGATCCCGAGGATCACGTAGCGCCGCGCCGCACGGAGCCGCGCGGAGCTGAGGATGTTCACCCGCGACAGCGCGTAGAGGATGATCGGGAACTCCATGACCAGCCCGAAGGCGAGGAACAGGGTCGTCACGAAGTCGAAGTAGGGTCCGGCGGCCAGCGACGCGATCAGCGTCGTCCCGTTGGTGAAGCCCAGAAGGAAGCCGACGGCGTACGGCAGGATCACATAGGCGATGCCGACCCCGAGTGCGAAGAACAGGATCGCCATCGGCAGCCACGGCCGGATCGTCCGTCGCTCCTGAGCGGTAAGACCCGGTCCGACGAAGGCCCACAGCTGGTAGAGGATCACGGGCATCGCCAGGATGATCCCGATGACGATCGAGATCTTCATCACGATGAAGAACGCGTCGCCCGGGCCGAGCACGATCAGCCCCTTCTGGAGGCCCTCGAGCGGTGCCTCGAGCAGGACGATCACCCGGTCGCTGAGCAGATAGCCGACGACCGACCCGACCGCCACCGCGGCGATGATCTTGAACAGCCGGTCGCGCAGCTCGCCGAGGTGGTCGACGAGGCTCATCGTCGACGGATCGGCCGGCGTCCCCGGCGCAGCGGCAGGCGTGGAAGGAGGCGTCGAGCCGGTCGCCGACCCGGTCGGCACGGCGACGGGCGCCGCGGTGGCCACGGCGCTGGGACCGACCGGAGCGGCCTCAGCCGAGGTCTGGTTCTCGGTCATGGCGATCGCCGGGTCCGGCCCCGCGGGCGCGGGTCAGGACGCGTCGTCGGAGCCGGGCTGCTCGGCCGACACCGGATCCGAGGCCGGGGTGGCGCCCTCCACGGCCGGGGGGACCGCGGCCGGGGGCACCTCGGTCGCCGCGGCCGCCATCAGCGGCGCCGTCGGCTCCGGCGGGAGCGCGAACGACTCGGGTTCAGCCGGAACCGGCGCGGGTGGCACGGGCTCCACCACGATGGGGGCAGCCGACGGGGCGCTGGGCTGAGCTGCGGCCTCCACGGTCGGCGCGGCGACGGCCGCGACCGCCACCGGGGCGGCCTGGGCGGTCGGCGTCTGGGCGGGGGCGGGCGCCGCGGCGACCTGCTGCGGGGCCGCCGGCGCGGCGGGGTCGGCTGGCAGTGGTGTCGTCTCGACCGTGACCGAATCCTGGATGTCCGACGACGCCTTGCGGAACTCGCGGATGCCCTTGCCGAGGGCCGCGCCGACGTCCGGAAGCCGGCCCGGGCCGAGGATGAGCAGCGCGATCACCAGGATGACGACGAGCTCGAGCGGTCCGGGCATGGGCATCGGTGTGCGCTGCTCCTTGCGATCAAGTTGTGCCCAGCGGCGGGGCCTACCTTAGCATAGGGAGGCGTTCGGCCCATCCGCGAGCGGCCGCCTCGAGAGCCTCGCCCAGGTCGATCGACGTCCCGTCCGAGGGCGCGTCGATCGCGGCGCGCGCGATCCCACGCGAAACGTTGACGAGGAGCCCGCCGCCGTCGCGGCCGCCGGCCGGAGGCACGCTGGCCGGGCCGTGGACGAGCACCGGGTCGATCTCTCCGCCCTGGGCGCCGATCCCCGGGACCAGGAACGCCGCCCCGGGAGCCGTCGCCCGGATCCGGGCCATCTCGTCCGGCGCGGTCGCCCCGACCACGAGGCCGACGGTCCCGCCCGGCCCCCAGCCGGCGACCCGGCGGGCGACACGTTCATACAGCCGCTCGCGGGGCGCTCCGTCCGGGTCGGCCTCGACGACCAGGTCCTGCAGCTCGCTCGCGCCGGGGTTCGACGTCCGGCACAGGACGTAGGCGAACCGATCCGAACGCTCGAGCAGGGGTTCGATCGCCTCGCCGCCGAGGTAGGGGTTGACGGTGATAGCGTCGGCGTCGAGTCGGTCGAACAGCGCCACGGCCTGGCGCGCCGCCGTGGAGCCGATGTCCCCGCGCTTGGCGTCGGCCACGAACGGGACGTCCGCCGGGACCAGGGCCCGGATCCGCTCGAGCGCAGCCAGGCCTTCCGGTCCGAACGCCTCGAAGAACGCGAGGTTCGGCTTGATCGCGGCCGCCGATGGGAGGCAGGCCTCGATGAGCAGCCTGGAGAACGCCTCGATCCCCGCGATGTCTCGCCTGAATCCCGCGGGCAGCGCCTGCGGGTCGGGGTCGAGTCCGAGGCACAGGACCGTCCCCGTCCGGGCGGTCCGCGCGGCGAGCCGCTCGAGATAGCCGAGGGTCACGGAGCGGTCGAGCCGGCGGGGCTCGCCGACGGCGCGGAGCCGGCCGGTGTCGCCGTGGGCGGAGGAAGCTGATCCGCGGGGATGTACCAGCTCGCTCCGGATCCACCGTCCAGGCCGCTGTACTGGGTCACGTCCGGCATCTGGGTGGTCTTCCAGGTCGGGCCGTCCCCGGTCAGGCCGATCATCTTGAGGTCGACGATGAGCCCGTCGATGTTCATGTACGCGATGGAGTCGCCCTTCGGCGACCAGACCGGCGCCCACGATCGACCGTCGTCGGTCAGGCGGAGGACCTCGGTGCCACTCCTGGCATCGAGGATCGCGACGTCGGTGCCGAGCGAGCTCGTCTTGGTGACGGCGATCCAGCGACCGTCCGGGGACCAGGACGGCTGCATGTAGCCGGGAGCGCTGAGCGGGCTGGACTTCTTCGTCACGGGGTCGTAGCGGTAGATCGTCGGGGCCCCGGCGGTGCCGTTCCGGCCGTTCTTGACGTACAGGAGGGTCTTGCCATCGGGGCGCCAGGCCGGGTCCTGGTGGCCGAGGGGCGGGTTCTCACCGACGGGCAGCTTCTTCATCGCGTCGGTCTTGACGTTGTAGGTCTGGAGGACGACATCGCTGTTCGTCGGGTCCGGCCCGTCCGAGACCAGGGCGACCGTATTGCCGTCTGGTGAGACCCGCGGCTGCCGGATCCAGTAGAACCAGGTGTACTGCCCCTTGCGGAACCGGCCGCTCTGGAGCTTCTGCGCGCCGCTACCGTCGGGATGGATCCGCGTGAGCACCGGGTAGGCCATCGAGTAGCGGCTGGCGGCGTTGCCTCCCCCCGGGAAGTACCCGGTGTCGTGGACGCTCTCGATGTAGTAGATCCACTGGCCGTCGGGTGACCAGCTCGGCATCGAGCCCGTGCCGCTGGTCGTGATCTGGACCGCCTTGTTGCCGGTCTGGGTCCAGAGGTTGCCTTGCTTCACGAAGACCAGGGTCCCGGGGATGTTCGTCCGCGGATCGACGACGACGACATTCGACGGCGCCGGCGTCCGCACGGGACCGAGCGCGGTGCCACCTCCCCCGCCGCCGCCGCCACCACCGCCACCGCCACCGCCGTTCGAGCCGGATCCGGGCAGGGGGATCGACCCCGTGAACAGGGCGAGGGTGAGCAGGGCGATGACGATCAATCCGACCACGGCGATCGCCGGAGCCACGAGCGAGCCCGCGGGGCCGATCCCGTACGGGTCGGACGTGGGGCGCGCCCCACCCCCGCGGGTACGACCCGCTCGACGCGTCATCGGGTGGCGCCGGTCACGAGGGGCTCGAGGTCGGGGCCGTCGGGCATGAGCTCGGCGACGTGGCCGGCCGGGGCGACATCCCGGATCTCGAGCTGGATCGATTCGTAGCCGCCGAATCGGCGGGTGACGATCCGCGCGACGACGTCGAGCCGGTCCCCCTCGTGGACGATCTCGGCCAGATCCGAACGCCCGAACGCGATGCCATCGACCACATCGAGTCGCTTGCGCAGGGTCAGCTGGGAGTGGCCGCCGGTGGCGGCGCGGACACGGGTCACGGTGAGGCCCTCGACGGCGACGAGCGGATCGCGATTGCCCGGTCCGGTCGGATCGAGCCGATGGAGCTCGCGGATGAACGGGTAGTCCACCTCCGAGCCGGGCACGACGAGGTCCACCTTCAACTCGGGGCGTGGATCGGACGACGGGGGCGAGGCGTTCGTGACGATGGCAAGGAAGCGCTCGCGGAAGACGTCCCAGCGCTCGGCCGGAAGCTCGAACCCGGCGGCGCCCGGGTGACCGCCGTGGCGGATGAACAGGTCCGCGCACTGGGCGAGAGCCGCACCCAGGTCCACGCCCCCGGCGCTCCGGCAGGACGCCCGGATGAGGCCGTCGATCTCCGTCCCGACGACCGCGGGACGGCCCCGTTCCTCGGCGAGCCGACCGGCGACGAGGCCGATCACCCCGACCGGCCACGCTCCACGAACGACCGTGGCCGCGGGGTCGCCCGGGTCCGCCGCGAGGACCGCCTGGGCCTCCGCCATGGCGGTCTTGGTGAGGTCCCGCCGGGCGACGTTCGCGACGTGGAGCCGAGCCGCGAGGTCGGTCGCCTCGGCGGGATCGTCGGTCAGCAACAGCCGGGCGGCGTCGAGCGCGTCACCCATCCGGCCCGCGGCATTGATCCGCGGAGCGATGACGAACGCGACGGTCTCCAGGTCCATGCTGCCGGATCCGGCGCCCGCCCCGGCGAGGAGGGCGGCGATGCCCGCGGGCGGCGCGCTGCGGAGTCGGTCGAGCCCGATCTTCGCGATCGCCCGGTTCTCGCCGACGATCGGGGCGACGTCGGCCACCGTCCCGATCGTCGCCAGGGCGGCCATATCGTCGAGCATCGTGGAGGCGAGGGGCAGGTCGGTGAGGATCAGCTGCGCGACCTTGAACGCGACGCCGCTGCCGGCCAGGCGGGGGTCGGGATAGACCGAGTCGTCCCGATGGGGGTTGACCAGGGCGACGGTCGGGGGCAGCACGGGCGGCAGGCGGTGATGGTCGGTGACGATGACGTCGATCCCTCGCCGACCCGCCTCGGCGATCTCGTCGACGCTGGTCGAGCCGGTGTCGACGGTGACGATGAGGGTCCGTCCGGTCGACTCGGCGATCTCCACCGCTCTCAGGCTGAGACCGTGCCCTTCGTCCAGGCGGCTCGGGACGTACGGTTCGACGTCCAGGCCGTAGGCCCGCAGCGCCCGGACCATGATCGCCAGCCCGGTCAGGCCGTCCGCGTCGAAGTCCCCGAACGCCAGCACCCGGTCCTCCGCCGAACGAGCGCGCTCCAGCCGCGCCACGAGACGACCGGCGTCGGGGAGGAGCGTGGGGTCGTGAAGCCCCTGACCGCTGGGCGCGAGGAAGGCCTGGAGCTCCGCGGTCCCGCTGACCCCGCGCGACTCGAGGAGGAGCGCGATCCTCTCCGAGATCCCCGCCGCGAGGGCGGCCGCGATCAGCTCATCGGTCGGTCGGGCGCGCTTCGGGAGGTTCCAGCGGAAGCGGGGCTCGATCACGTCGTCAGGATGCCACGACCCGCTGCACCGAGCCTTACCCGCACGCCGGGATCAGGACGCGGAGCGGCGGGCTGGTCGTCCGGTGGTGGCCACCCGCCCGCGCCGGCGGTCATCCCAGTTGTGCCAGACGACCAGCAGCGGCGAGGCGTTGAAGATCGACGAGTACGTCCCGGAGATGATGCCGATGAGCAGGGCCAGGACGAAGTAGCTCGTCGCTGCGCCCCCGAACAGGAGCAGCGCGGTCAGGGTGATGATGACGGTCAGGCTCGTGTTGATCGACCGCCCGAAGGTCTGCAGGATCGAGTGGTTGACGATCCGATCGAATGGCTCGCCGATGTGACGGGCCCGGTTCTCCCGGATGCGGTCGAACACGACGATCGTGTCGTGGACGCTGAAATCCGATGACCGTCAGGACCGCGGTCACGAACAGGGCATCGATCTGGACCCGGAAGAACGTCCCGAGGATGGCGAACGTGCCGATGAGCACGAGCACGTCATGGACGAGCGCCACGAGGGCGGTCGCGCCGAACCTCACGTCGTGGAAGCGGATCGTCATCCAGATCAGGATCCCGATCGAGCCGAGGACGATGAGCAGGGCGGCCTGCTGGGTCAGCTCCTGGCTGATGACGGGCCCGACCGTCGACAGCGCCCGCTGGGCCGCGATCGGGCCGAGCTCGTTCTGGAGCCCCGTGGCGATCTTCCCGAAGGCACCGGTGGTCGGCAGCTGCGGGCCGGTCGTCCCTGCGCCGATCGCCGGAGACGCCGATGGGCTGACGGATGCTGACGGTGCGGGGCTGCCCGAGGCTGACGGACTCGGGGCCGCGGAGGCATCGGGCGAGGCGGATGCGCCCGCGCCCGGCGAGGCGGATGCGCCCGCGCCGGGCGAGGCGGATGCGCCCGGCGATGCGGCGCCGCTCGGCGCGATCGACGGCGACGGAGTCGCCGCCGCCGGCGGCAGGGCGACCTGTCTCGAGCGGATCTCATAGAAGCCACCGCTGGTCGCGATGACCGATGCATCGGTCACGCCCTGGTCCACGAGCGCGCTCTTGATCTGGCTGCCGGTGACCGTCGGGTCAGCGAACTGGATCTCCCAGTTCGTGCCGCCGGTGAAATCGATCGAGAACTGCAGCCCCGCAGCGCCGTTGGTGATCGGACCGAGAAGGATGAAGATCAGGCCGGGGATCGTCGCGATCCCCGAGATCAGGAAGAACCAGCGACGTTTGCCGATGACGTCAAACACGGGCGCGCACCGGACGCGGACCGCGCCCCGGGGTCCGCGCCAGGAAATCGTCGTCGCTGACCCCCCACAACCTGGCCTTGCGCGCGAAATCCTGACGGACGACGACCCGGAGGATCGTCCGCGTCACGGTGACCGCGGTGAACATCGAGGTCAGCACGCCGATGATCAGGACGAGGGCGAAGCCCTTGATCGTGGGCGAGCCGAAGGCGTACAGGATCCCGGCCGTGATGAGGCTCGAGACGTTCGAGTCCAGGATCGAATTCCAGGCCCGGGCGAAGCCCGCCTCGACGGCCGAGTTGAGGGTCTTGCCCAGCCGGAGCTCTTCCTTGGTCCGCTCGAAGATCAGGATGTTGGCGTCGACCGCCATGCCCACCGACAGGACGAAGCCGGCGATGCCGGCCAAGGTGAGCGTGACCGGGATGAGCCGGAAGATCGCCAGCACCACGATCGCGTAGTACAGCAGCGCCACGTCGGCCACCAGCCCCGGCAGCCGGTAGTAGATGAGCATGAACAGGAAGACCAGCCCGATCCCGATGGCTCCGGCGACGAGACTGGAGTGGAGGAACTCCGCTCCGAGCGTGGCGCTGATCTGCGAGTCCTGGACCGCATGGATCGGGAAGGGCAGC
This sequence comes from uncultured Chloroflexia bacterium, assembly GCA_963744115.1. Classification (GTDB taxonomy): domain Bacteria; phylum Chloroflexota; class Limnocylindria; order Limnocylindrales; family CSP1-4; genus Chersky-267. The sequence goes on from CAVUSI010000003.1 coordinate 1,718,964, forward strand.
GAGCCGTACCGGAGGACGGCGACCAGGTCGTTCATCGACGCGACCGCGTCCTTGCCCGAGCCCATCGTGATCTGGCCGGAGCCGTTGGGGATCTGCTCCCGGATGCTCGGCGCCGAGATGACCTTGTCGTCGAGGACGATCGCGAAGAACTCGCCGACGTGGGCCTTGGTGTACTCGGCGAACAGCTTGGCCGCCGTGTCGTCGAGGGTGAACGCCACGACCGGTTCGCCCGTCGTCTGGTCGTTCCCGGGGTTCGCCTGGGTCAGGTGCTCGCCGGTGAACAGCGGCGTCAGGTTCGGATCGTCCGGCAGCGGCTGGCCGTCGAGCACGCCGTTCGGCCCACCGGTCGTGGAGGTCCCGTATCGGTCGGCGGGCAGCGGGACGAATGTCAGCTGCCCGGTCTGGCCGACGAGGCGCTCGATCGCCTCGCGGTCGGTGGCGCCCGGCAGCTCGACGACGACGCGGTCCGTGCCCTGGACGACGACGATCGGCTCGGACACGCCGGTCGAGTTCACTCGCCGCTCGATGATGTCGCGGATCGTCGCCATCGCTCCGGCGTCGGGCGACTTGTCGCCGACGGGAAGCGCCTGGTACTCGACCCGGAGGCCGCCCTGGAGGTCGAGCCCGAGCTTCGTCTCGACGAGGCGCGAGCCCGCCGAGGGGTCGCCGAGGGCCGGCAGCTTGAGGCCGGGCCAGAAGTCGATGGCGAGGGCGAGCAGGCCGATGACCACGATGAGGATGGGGACGAAGCGACGCATCGCGGCGGACTATACCAGTCGACGGCGGAGGGGGCGGAAGCGACTCCCTCAGGCCTCCATCGTCGCTTTGATCCGGGCGGCGAGCGCGGGCCCGATCCCCGGCACCGCGGCGATCTGTTCGACCGGCGCCTCACGCACGCGCTTGGCCGAGCCGAACACGCGGAGCAGGGCCCGGCGGCGCTTCGGACCGACTCCGGGGAGGTCGTCGAAGGCGGACCGGACCGACGCCTTCGCTCGAAGGTCGCGGTGGTAGGTGATGGCGAAGCGGTGCGCTTCGTCGCGCAGCCGCTGGACCAGGTAGAGGGCCTGCGAGGTGGCCGGCAACAGGATCGGATCCGACCGGCCCGGAAGGAAGAGCTCTTCGCGCTCCTTGGCAAGCCCGGCCAGCGGCAGGTCGTCGAGCCCCATCTCGGCCAGCACCTCGGCGGCCGCGCTGACCTGGCCCTTGCCGCCATCGACGATGACGAGGTCGGGCAGCCGCCAGCGGAGCTCCTCCTCGCTGCCCTCGTCGCCGGCCTTGGCCCGTCGGAAGCGACGGCGCAGGACCTCCTGGTGGCTGGCGAAGTCGTTCGGCCCCTGGACATCCTTGATCCGGAACCGTCGGTACTCGCCGGTCCGGGGCTTGCCGTCCTCGAACACGACCATGCTCGCCACGGACTGGTCGCCCTGGAAGTTGCTGATGTCGTAGCACTCGATCCGGAGCGGCGGGTCGGCCAGCCCGAGGGCGTCGGCCAGCTCGCGCAGCGCTCCGAGCGTCTTGCCCTGGTCGGCGAGCCAGCGAGCCTGTTCGCGCGCGAGCGCCTCGGTCGCGTTGCGCACGGCCAGGGCCATGAGGGCGCGCTTCTCGCCGCGTTGCGGGACGCGCAGGTGGACGGGACCGGCGCGGCGATCCGAGAGGAAGGCCGTCAGGAGGTCGGCGTCCTCCGGGCCGGGCAGGCTGGGCACGAGGACCTGGACGGGGATCGAGGTCGCCCGGCTGTAGTACTGCTCGAGGAAGCCGGCCAGGACCTCGTCGTCGGAGGCCTCGCGCGCAGCGTCGAGCAGGAAGACGTCGCGGCCGACCATCTTCCCGTCCCGGATCACGAACAGCTGAACGGCCGCCTGGTTGTCCTGCCGGGCGATCCCGATGAGGTCGAGCTCCGTCCTGGCGAACGCGGCCATCTTCTGGGTCTCCATCGTCCGCTCGATGGCCCGGATCTTGTCGCGCAGGACGGCGGCGCGCTCGTACTCCGTCCGCTCCGCCGCGACGCCCATCTCGCCCTCGAGGGCCCTGACCAGCGTCTCCTGGCGCCCGTCGAGGAACAGCTCCACCTGCTCGATGTCGGCGCGGTAGGCCTCTTTCGAGATCGCCTCGATGCAGGGGCCCTGGCAACGCTTGATGTGGTACAGGAGGCAGGGTCGCTGGAGCGCCCGCTTGCCGTCCTGGATGTCGATCGTGCAGGTCCGGAACGGGAAGAGGCGCCGGATCAGGTTCATCGACTCGTCGACGCTCGTCGCGGACGCGTACGGACCGAAGTACCGGCTGCCGTCGTTGGGCAGCTTGCGGGTCCGTTCGATCCTCGGGAAGTCGTCGGCCAGGGTGATCTTGATGTAGGGGTAGCTCTTGTCGTCCTTGAGCCGCACGTTGAACCGGGGCGCGTACCGCTTGATCAGGTTCGCCTCGAGGAGCAGCGCCTCGGAGACCGAGTCCGTCATCGTGTACTCGAGGTCGGCGACCCGGTCGATGACGCTCCGGATCCGGTGGATCTCGCCACCGACCGCCTGCTTCTGCCAGTAGCTCCGGACGCGACTGCGCAGGCTCTGCGCCTTGCCGACGTAGACGACCACGCCCCGGGCGTCCTTCATCAGGTAGACGCCGGGTCGGTCGGGTAGCTTCTTGAGGGTCGCCTGGAGCTCTGGGGTCACCCGCTGATGCTACCGCCGGTCTCACCTGCCAGCAGGCGCCCGGCTCAGGGTGACGGCGAGCCGGACGGTCCGGTCGTGTCCTCGAGCTGGAGCGGGAACGGCAGTGCCCCATAGCGGAGGATCGAGACCAGCTCGTCCATCGAGGCGACGGCATCGGTGCCGGTGCCCATCGTGATCTGTCCGGAGCCGTTCGTGATCTGCTCACGGATACTCGGCACCGCGATGACCGTGTCGTCGAGGACGATTGCGAAGAAGTCGCCGACATGGTCCCTCGTGTAGTCCGAGAACAGCGTGGTGGCCGCGGCATCGAGCTCGAACTGGACCGCCGGACCTCCGTTCCCATCGCTCGATGGGTTCGCCGCGACGATCCCGGTACCGCTGAACAGCGGCGTCAGGCTCGGGTCGCTCGGCAGCGGCTGCCCGTCGACGACGCCGGTCGGCCCCCCGCTCGTCGAGGTGCCGTAGCGATCCGCGGGCAGCGGCACGAACGCGATCTGGCCGCGACGCAGGACGAGCGGCTCGAGCTGGGCGACGTCCGTCCCGCGGGGGAGGTCCACCACGATCCGGTCGGCGCCGTCCGCCGTCACGACGGGATCGGCGAACCCCGCCGCGTTCAGTCGTTGCTGGACGATGTCGCGGATCGCGGCCATGGCGACGGCGTCGGGGACCGCCGTTCCGGACGGCAGGGCACGGAACGACAGCTGGACGCGGTCCGACGCCACGGCCGATGGGCTCGGTGAGGGCGTCGGACCACCGACGGCGTCACGACGCTGGACGAGCCCGAGACCGACCGCGGTCGCGATGACGATGGCGGCGGCCGCTCCGGTGACGGCGACGACGCGGACCACCCGGCCGGCAGGCCACCGAAGGACCAGGCCGAGTCCATGGCGCTGCCTCGTCCGGTGGATGCCTCGGCGGGCGGCCTCGGTCGCTCGTTCCGACAGCTGGGTCGGGCCGACCTCCAGCCAGTCACGGACGATCCGATCGAAGTCCTCGCCGGTGCTCATGCTGGCCGTCCCGTGCTGGCGACGGTCCGCGCATCGGCCTCGAGGGCCGCCCGGAGCGTCTGTGTGGCGTAGTGGAGTCGGGACTTCACCGTCCCGAGCGGGATCTCGAGGCTCTCGGCGATCTCGGGCTGGGACCACCCGAGGTAGTGGTGGAGGATGAACACCGCCCGCTGATCCACCGGGAGCCGCCGGAAACCCCGGTCGAGCTGGTCCCGGTCGGCCACCGCGCCGGTCGTGTCGGGCGTCGCCGGGCCATCGACGGGGATCGCCTGGATCCTCCCGGTCCAGCGTCGATGACGCTCCGCCTCCGCATAGCAGGCGCGGACGAGGAGGCGCATGAGCCATGCCTCGAAGCGGTCGGGCTCGCGCAGCGTCGGCAGATCCCGCCACGCGCTGATGAGTGCGACCTGGACCGCATCCTCGGCGAGGTCGAGGTCGCGCAGGATCCGGAACGCGGTCGCGAGCAAACGGTCGTCGACCACGGTCATGAGGCCGGCGAAGGCCGTCTCATCGCCGTGCATCGCCTCGACGACCAGGCTCCGGTCCAACCGCCCGCTCCTTTCGCCCGCCACCACAGGTGACGCTACACCCGTGATGGGGGCAGGATCGGCCTCGTGGTTCGATCTTCGATAGCCGCCGGTGAGGGTCGTGCCCGACCATCGTCGGGATGGAGCTCCATCGCGACGTCTCGGCCCGTCTCGAGCGGTTGACGCCGGACCAGCGGGCGGCGGCGACAGCCCCGCCCGGCCCGGTCCTGTGTTTGGCGCCGGCCGGGAGCGGCAAGACGACGACGCTCGTCGCCCGGATCGCCTGGCTCGTCGCGACCGGGACGCCGGCCGAGCGGATCGCGGCGATCGCGTTCAACAAGCGAGCCGCCGACGAGCTCGTCGAACGGGTCGGTGCGGCCCTGGCCCCATTGGACGTGCCGGCCGGCACGGTCCGAGTGCGCACCTTCCACGCGTTCGGGCGCGAAGTCCTGCGCGCCGCGGGTCGGCAAGTCGAGCCGCTGGTCGATCGCGATGCGACGATCCGGTCCATCCTGCCCGAGGCCGATCCCGCCGAGCGACGCCGACTCGATACGGCGTTCTCGACGCTCAAGCTCGAACTCCGCGCCGACCCGGCGGCCGTCGCGGCCGATCCACTGGCCGGTCCGCGTGCGCGCGCCTTCGTTGCCTATGACGCCGCCGTCCGGGCGACGGGCGGGCTCGATTTCGACGACCTCGTCGCCCGCGCCCTGTCGTTGCTGGAGGACGAGCCGGAGATCCTCGCCGGGTGGCGCTCGGCGTGCCACGAGCTGCTGGTGGACGAGGTCCAGGACGTCGACCGCTCGCAGCTCGAGCTGGCGCTCCTGATCGCCGCGCCGGCGAACCGGATCTTCCTCGTCGGCGACGACGACCAGTCGATCTACGGGTGGCGGCTCGCCGACGTCCGGCGGGTGCTTGCCCTGGCTGAGCGGCTGCCCGGCCTCCGACGCCACGACCTGGTGACCAACTTCCGCTGCCCTGCCCCGGTCGTCGAGCGCGCCGTCCGCCTGGTCGAGCACAACGTCGAGCGGTTCGACAAGAACGTCACGGCGCGACCGGACGCTCCGGGTCGCCTGATCCTCGCGCCCGACGCAACGGACGACGACGATCGGGCACGGCACGTCCTGTCGACCTGGCCGGAGGGATCCGACGGTGACGGCACGGCCGTCCGGGCGATCCTCGCCCGCACGAACCGCGAGCTCCTCCCGGCCGCGGCGGTCGCCCTCGAGCTCGGGCGTCCGTTCCGAGCCGACCGGCTCATCCTGCCGCTGGAGGATCCACGCCTCGAGACCATCCTGGCCCAGCTGGCCGGCGATGGAGCGGCCGACCCATTGCTGATCCGACTGGCCCGGATCCGGGCGGCAGGCGCTCGGGGCGCCGAGGCAGGGCCTGGGGAGGAGGTAGGCTCGTTCGACGACCTGCTGGCGGCCGTCCTCGCCTGGGCTGCGCGGTACCCGGACGCGGAGCGGTTCATCGCCTCGGTCCGGGAGCGCCAGGTCGCGCTCGGGCGCCTGCGGCAGGAGGATGCGCGGCTCGTCCTCGCCACGGTCCACTCGACCAAGGGGCTCGAATTCGACGACGTCGCGATCATCGACATGGACGACGGTCGGTTCCCGAGCCAACGGACGCTCGACGAGGCCGACGACCCGCAGCGGGCGCTCGAGGAGGAGCGGCGCCTCGCCTACGTCGCGTGGACCCGGGCCCGACGCTCACTGACGCTCGTCTACGATCCGGCCGCTCCATCGCGGTTCCTGCTCGAGGGATTCGATCCCGCCGAGCTCGGGCTCGAGGCCGCGCCGATCGGTCGAACGGCGGACCCGGCGGCCTGATCCCGGGCGGTCAGTCGGTCCGGTTGCGCTCGTAGCGCGCCAGCTCGCGGAGCAGCCGGTCGACCGCGTCGAGGAACGGCTCGGTGACATCGGCGGGGAGGGCGTCGCGGATCGAGTCCTTCGGCCCATACGCCGAGCGGGCTCGGACCGCGGCCCGTCGGACATCGGCGAGGTCGCCGTCGCGGAGGGCATCCGGGATGCCGTCGAGCTCGGTCGCCCAGCGAGTCGAGGCACGATCCCCGCGCGCTCCGGCGACGGCCAGGAGCCGGTCCCCTGCCCGAGCGGCCACCAACGCCCGCTCATCGATCAACGGGATCTCGTGACGCGCCGGGCGATGGGCGTGCGCCGCGTCGGCCACCGTCAGCCGCGGGCTGCGGCGCGCTTGGGCCCGGCGACGATGGGAAGCGGGACGGCATCGCCACGGCTCCCGTTTCCGCCGTTCCGGCTCCCCCGCCCCGCCTCGTCGGCGAAGGTGACGTCGCTCAGCGGGACGAGCGGTTCGCCGCGGAGCACACGGGACAGGTACTCACCCGTCGCCGAATCCGGGGTCGCCGCCACCTGCTCGGGCGTTCCCTGGGCGACGATCCGCCCACCGCGGAACCCGCCGGCCGGACCCAGGTCGACGATCCAGTCGGCCGTCTTGATGACGTCGAGGTTGTGCTCGATGACGAGGACCGTGTTGCCCTGGTCGACCAGCCGATGGAGGACCTGGAGGAGCTTCTCGACGTCGGCGAAATGGAGGCCGGTCGTCGGCTCGTCGAGCAGGTAGAGGGTCCGGCCGGTCGCTCGCCGGCTGAGCTCGCTCGCGAGCTTGACCCGCTGGGCCTCGCCGCCGGACAGGGTCGTCGCCGGCTGGCCCAGATGGACGTAGCCCAGGCCGACCTCGGACAGGACGCGCAGCTTCGACGCGACGTTCGGGACGGCGGCGAACACCTCGAGCGCCTCCTCGATGGTCATCTCGAGGACGTCGGCGATCGACTTGCCCTTGAAGTGGATCTCGAGGGCCTCGCGGTTGTAGCGCTTGCCCTTGCACACCTCGCACGGGACGTAGACGTCGGCGAGGAACTGCATCTCGATCTTGAGGATCCCGTCGCCCTTGCAGTTCTCGCACCGACCGCCCTTGACGTTGAAGCTGAACCGGCCGGCCTTGTAGCCGCGGACCCGCGCCTCGGGCACGCCCGCGAAGAGCTCGCGGATCGGCCCGAAGAGCCCCGTGTAGGTGGCCGGGTTCGACCGTGGCGTCCGGCCGATGGGGCTCTGGTCGATCTCGATGATCTTGTCGATCGCGTCGACGCCGAGCAGGCGGTCGTGCTCGCCGGGCTCGTCGCGCGCACCGTTCAGCTGGCGGGCCAGCTCGCGGTACAGGATCTCGGTCACGAGCGTGCTCTTGCCGGATCCGGAGACACCGGTCACCGCGATGAACCGGCCGAGCGGGAACTTGACGTCGATGTCCTTGAGGTTGTGGGCGCGGGCGCCCTTGACCACGAGCGACTTGCCGTTGCCCTTCCGGCGCTTGGTCGGGATCGGGACCACCAGCTCCATCCGCAGGTAGGCGCCGGTGACCGAGCGCGGCTCGCTGAGGAGCGTCTCGAGCGACCCGTTCGAGATCACCTCGCCGCCGTGCTCCCCCGCTCCGGGTCCGATGTCGATGACCCAGTCCGCCGTCCGGATCGTCTCCTCGTCGTGCTCGACGACCAGGACCGTGTTCCCGAGGTCGCGCAACCTGGTGAGCGTGGCGATGAGCTTGGCGTTGTCCTTCTGGTGGAGCCCGATCGATGGCTCGTCGAGGATGTACAGGACGCCCATCAAGCCGGCGCCGATCTGGGTCGCCAGGCGGATCCGCTGCGCCTCGCCACCGGACAGGGTCTGGCTCGTCCGGTCGATGGTCAGGTAGTCGAGGCCGACGTCGACCAGGAAACCGAGCCGTGCGGCGATCTCCTTGACGACCTGCCTGGCGATCGCGATCTCGCGCTCGCTGAGGCGCTCGGACACGCCCTCGATCCAGGCCAGGGCGTCGGTGATCGACATCGTCGAGACGTCCCAGATGCTTAGGTCGTCGACCGTGACCGCCAGGACCTCGGGCCGGAGTCGCTTGCCGTGGCAGGTCGGACACGGCCGGGTCACCATGAACCGTTCCAGCTCGGTCTTGACGTACTCGGAATCGGTCTCGCGGTAGCGCCGTGCGAGGTTCGGGATGATCCCCTCGAAGCTCGCGGTGTACGTGTTCTCCCCTCGAGCGTGGCGGTAGCCGATCACGACCTGCTCGCCCTTCGGCGCATTGAGCAGGTAGTCGAGCGCCTCGGGCGGCAGCTTGCCGATCGGGACATCGGGGTCCCAGCCGTGCGACCGACAGACGGCCTCGGCCACCTTGCCGAACCACGAGTCGGCCATCGGCATCCGAGCCCACGGTCGGAGCAGCGCACCGCCGGACACCGACATCGTCTTGTCCGGGACGACCAGATCCGGGTCGATCTCCAGGCGGGTCCCGAGCCCGGTGCAGTCGGGACAGGCGCCGTGGGGCGAGTTGAACGAGAAGTTGCGCGGTTCGAGCTCGTCGAGGGTGAACCCGTCGTACGGGCACGAATAGCGCTCCGAGTAGCGCTGCTCCTCGAACGGCAGCGCCTCGCCGTCCCGCGGGACCGGGGCGATGACCACGATCCCCTCGCCGAGGCGCAGGGCGGTCTCGACCGAGTCGGCCAGCCGCGCGGCGTCCGGGTCGGGCAGCGGCAGGCCGCTGTCGGGGTCGAGCGGTCGACCGTCGGCGTCGCGGGCCGCGTCGTCCGGCGCCTCGGCCCGATGGACGACGAACCGATCGACGACGACCTCGATCGTGTGCCGCTTGTACTTGTCGAGGGTCGGCGCCTCGGTCAGCTCGTACTGCTCGCCGTCCACCCGGACCCGGACGAACCCCTGCTTCCGCGCGGCATCGAAGACCCGGTCGCCCTCGGTCTTGCGGTCCTTGATGAGCGGCCCCAGGACGAGCAGACGGGTCCCCTCGGGGAGGCCGAGCACCTGGTCGACGATCTGCTGGACGGTCTGACGCTGGATCTCATGGCCGTTGGGGCAATGGGGATGGCCGGCCCGCGCGAAGAGCAGCCGGAGGTGGTCGTAGATCTCGGTCACGGTCCCGACGGTCGATCGTGGGTTCCGGCTGGCGCCCTTCTGGTCGATCGAGATCGCCGGGCTCAGGCCGTCGATCTGGTCGACGTCCGGCTTCTCCATCTGGCCGAGGAACTGGCGCGCATAGGCGCTCAGGCTCTCGACATAGCGTCGCTGCCCCTCGGCATAGATGGTGTCGAAGGCCAGGCTGCTCTTGCCGCTCCCGGACAGCCCGGTGATGACGACCAGCCGGTCCCGCGGGAAGGCGACGTTGATGTTCTTGAGGTTGTGCTCGCGCGCGCCGCGAACGACGATCTGGTCCTGGGGCATCTCACGCGCAGTGTAACGGAACCGCGGCAAACCGAACAGGCGTTCTGGACGCTCGTGACGGACTAGCGTCGTCGGCGCGGCGGACGACCCCCCGTCCGCTTGACGACGTTCGGGGTCACCGTCCGGTCCCAGGTCGGGCGATCGAGCCAGCGGGCCTGCCAACCGCCATCGTCGTCGTGCTCGTCGCGGATCCCCGGCAGCCAGTCGGAGGCGGTGGCCGCGGCCGTCTCCTCGAGCGTCTCTGACGGCTCCTCCGCGAGGGCCGGCAGGACCGTGACGGTGGTCACCTCGAGGGTGAGCGCGGCGGGCTCCTTCGCCCGCTGACCGGGTCGGCGCGTGGAGGTGGCCCGCGAGCCGCTTGCTCCGGCCGGCGACGGCTCGGTGCGCCCGGCGAGCTCGGCCGCTCTGGCCACATCCGCCGAGGCGTCCTGCTCGAGGACCCGCAGCCGGATCTGCTGGACCTCGTCGCGGAGAGCGGCGGCGCGTTCGAACTCGAGGTTCTTCGCGGCGTTGCGCATATCCGCTTCCATCCGGGCGATCAGCGTCTCGATCTGGGCGACGCTCTGGGCGCCGAGGTCGCGCGGCCCGTAGCGGCCGGCCGGTGCACCCGCCACGTAGACCTCGCTGGTCTCGGCCACCGCCCGCAACCGCTCGTTGATGTCGTGGATCTCCTTGACGATCGTCGTCGGCTCGATCCCGTGCTCGGTGTTGTAGCGGGTCTGGATCTCCCGACGACGGTTCGTCTCGTCGATGGCCGCCTGCATCGACTCGGTGACCCGGTCGGCGTACATGACGACTTCCCCGCCGATGTTGCGGGCGGCGCGTCCGATCATCTGGATGAGCGACCAGGCGCTGCGCAGGAACCCTTCCTTGTCGGCGTCGATGATCGCGACGAGGGTGACCTCGGGCAGATCGATCCCCTCGCGCAGCAGGTTGATCCCGACCAGGACGTCGAAGACCCCGAGGCGGAGATCGCGCAGGATCGACACCCGCTCCAGCGTGTCGACCTCGCTGTGGAGGTACTGGACCTTGACCCCGAGCTCGCGGAGGTAGTCGGCCAGGTCCTCGGCCATCTTCTTGGTCAGGGTCGTGACGATCGATCGCTCGCCGCGCTCGACCCGTCCCCGGATCTCCTCGAGGAGGTCGTCGATCTGGCCCTCGGTGGGGCGGACCGAGATCTGCGGGTCGACGACGCCGGTCGGCCGGATGAGCTGCTCGACGATCCGCTCGCTCCGCTCGAGCTCGTACGGACCGGGCGTGGCACTGAGATAGATCGCCTGGCGGACCGTCGCCTCGAACTCCTCGAATGTCAGCGGCCGGTTGTCGAGCGCCGACGGCAGGCGGAACCCGAAGTCGACCAGGATCTCCTTGCGGGTCCGATCGTTCTTGTACATGCCGACCACTTGCGGGATCGACATGTGGCTCTCATCGACGACGAGCAGCCAGTCCGGCGGGAAGTAGTCGAGGAGGGTCCACGGGCGCGACCCCGGCGCACGCCGGGCGAGGTGCCGGCTGTAGTTCTCGACGCCGGAGCAGTAGCCGAGCTCGCGCATCATCTCGAGGTCGAAGGTCGTCCGCTGGCGGAGCCGGGCGGCCTCGAGGATGCGGCCCTGCGCCTCCATCTCACCGACCCGGAGCTCCATCTCCGCTTCGATGTCGACGAGCGCCTCGCCGAGCTTGTCGGCCGGCGTGACGAAGTGGGTCGCGGGATAGACGTTGAGGTCGTTCCGCTCGGCCAGCAGCTCGCCCGTGAGCGGATCGACCTCGGTGATGCGCTCGACCTCGTCGCCGAAGAACTCGACCCGGACGATCCGGTCGTCCGATGCCGGCCCGATCTCGAGCGTGTCGCCGCGGACGCGGAAGCGCGCGCGCTGGAGCGCCTGGTCGTTGCGCTGGTACTGCAGATCGACCAGATGGCGGAGGACGGCGTCACGCCGGTATTGGCCGCCCTTGCGCAGGCGGAGGACGGTCGCCCCGTAGTCGACCGGCGCGCCGAGCCCGTAGATGCAGCTCGACGCTGGCCACGATGATGACGTCCCGGCGCTCGAACAGGGCGTGGGTCGCGGCGTGGCGGAGCTTGTCGATCTCGTCGTTCCGGCTCGAGTCCTTCTCGATGTACGTATCGGATCGCGGCAGGTAGGCCTCGGGCTGGTAGTAGTCGAAGTAGCTGACGAAGTACTCGACGGCGTTGTCCGGGAAGAACTCCCGGAACTCGGCGTAGAGCTGCGCCGCCAGGGTCTTGTTGTGGGCGAGCACGAGGGTCGGCCGCTGGTGCTGCGCGATCGTCCAGGCGATCGTGGCGGTCTTGCCCGTGCCGGTCGCCCCGAGCAGGGTCTGGTGACGGAGGCCCCGGGACAGGCCGTCGACCAGGCGCTCGATCGCCGCAGGCTGGTCTCCGGTCGGCTGGAAGTCGGCGACCATCTTGAACTCGGGCATCGGGCCAAGGATAGCACGAACGGGGCGCAAACCGAACGGGTGTTCTGCGCGACGCGAAGCCCGCCCACGGCACGGCCCCGGTGCGTCCGCGCCACTCCCGTACGAACGCGCGACACGCTCGGGACGAATCGCCCTCTCGGGCTGCGCAGGGGCCCCTGTCATCCTCGGACGACGGCCCGGTCGGAGTGCGCGCGGACTTGAGACTCCCCGTCGGTCGAGGTGGAGAGGAACGGGTCAGGGATGGTGCGCGACGTTCGCCGCCGCCGGCTCATCGGGCGCCCGGCCGAGGCCGGGCAGGGCCTGGTCGAGTTCGCCCTGACGCTGCCGATCTTCGTCCTGCTGATGATGGGCGTGCTCGAGTTCGGCTTCCTGTACAACAACATCCTGACCGTCCAGTACGCGTCCCGGCAGGGCGTCAGCGCCGCCGCCCAGGCCGGTGGCGTCGACGGCGCCGACTGCTCGATCCTCAAGGCGGTCGAGCGCGCGCTCACCGCCCCGATCGACAAGTCCCGTGTCACCTCGGTCCTGATCTACAAGTCCGACGCCAACGGCGACCCCATCCCCGGGATCTCGAACGTGTACGTCCGGAGCGGCACCCTCGACTGCCCCGGCTCCGAGGACGAGCCGTACTCGCTGGTCGGCACCGAGGGCTACCCGCAGGCCGACCGTCACGACTCGCTGGCGGAGGGTCTCGACGTCGTCGGCGTCCGGATCGCCTACCTCTATGCCGGCATCACCCCGATCGGGTCCGGGCGGACGTGGGGGGTCTCGGACGGGGCGACCCTCCGGATGGAGCCCAAGCAATGACGGTCGACGATCCACCGACCGACCGCCGGACGCCGCCGACCTGACCCGTCGCCGTCGCGCGGCCAGGCGCTCGTCGAGTTCACCCTCATCCTGCCCGTCTTCCTGATGATCCTGATGGGCATGCTCGAGTTCGGCTCCGCCTACGACCATCGGACGGCGATGGCCTACGCCGTCCGCGAGGGCGCTCGTGTCGGGGCGACCCTCGGCAACGGCGGCTCGTACCCGGACACGGTGGACCCGATCATCCTGGCGGCGGTCCAGCGCGGGCTGACCGACCCGATCCTCGTCGAGAACATCAACTACATCGAGATCTTCAAGGCGGGCGCCGACGGCAAGCCGGTCGGCGGGGCCATCGACCGGTACGACCGCTTCGGGACCCTGATCGGGACCGCCGGCTGGCCGGCCACGAGCCGGGTCGTCGGGCTCAACGGCGATTCGATCGGCGTCCGCGTCCGCTACGACTTCCACCCGACGACCCCGCTCGGCAACCTGCTCGGCCTGTTCTTCGGCAGCATGCCGCCCTACACGACGATCCCGATGACCGACACGACGGTCATGCACCTCGAGCCGACGCCGTGACCGGCCGGGACCCGAGGCAGGACGAGCAGCCGACGACGAAACGTCGGTCGGCCGTCCGCGGCGGCCAGATCCTGGTGATGTTCGCGCTGTCGACCGGCCTGCTGTTCGGCGTCCTGGCCATCGTCGTCGACGTCGGCAACCTGTGGAACTCGTCGCTCCACGCGCAGCACGCCGCCGAGGCCGCCGCGCTCGCCGGTGTGCCGTACATGCCGGGCGACTTCCCGACCGCGTCGAGCAAGGCCCAGGCCGAGGCTGCCAAGAACGGCTACTCGGTGGCGACCGGGGCGACCGTCACCCCGGCGATCAACCTCGAGTCGAACCGCCGGCTGGACGTGACCGTATCGGTCAACGCCCAGACGTACTTCCTGCGGATCATCGGCGTGTCGACCGTCCGCGTCACCCGGGTCGCCACCGCCGAGTACACCCTGCCGGTCCCGATGGGCAGCCCGCTCTCGACCTACGGCGACAACTCTGGCTTCTTCTGGGCGGCCGGTGAGGCGCAGGGCACGAACCGCTCGGCCGGCGACGCCTACGGCACCTACTACAACCCGAGCCCGACCCAGAACAACCAGTACGACCCGAATGGCTACCAGTACGCCATCGACGTCCCGGCCGGCGCCGGATCGACGAACATCGACCTGTACGACCCGACGTTCTGCGCGGTCGATGACAAGAAGGGCACCGGCGACCACTGGATCCCCTGGAACCTCGGTGGGTGGCCGGCCGTGTCGACCTACTACACGCTCTGGTCGGACCCGGCCTCCACGCCGCTCGACTACTCCGACGACGTCGTGGTGGCGTCGAGCGGGACCCTCTTCGAGGGCGACCGCCAGGTGGACAAGAGCGCAGCGCTCCGGGACACGAACGCCAGCTGGCCCGGGGCGAGCTTCTTCGCCCTGCCGGACTGCACCAGCGATCCGTATCACGACCAGTGGTGGACGCTGACGACCGTGACGACGCCCGGGACCTATCGCCTCCAGGTCACGACGACCAACCCGGTCAACGTCAACGACCAGAAGGGCACCAGCGCCGAGAACATGTGGGCGCTCCGTGCGGTCAGCTCGGATCCCGTCTACAAGGCGTACGTCTACGGGCTGGGCAAGATGGTGATCTACGCCAACGTGACGAACGGGACCACGCTCTTCTATCTCGGTCGGATCGAAGCGGTCCACGCCGGCAAGACGATGGTCGTCCAGCTGTTCGATCCGGGTGACGCATCCGGGAACTCGAGCATCGAGGTGCTCAAGCCGACCGCGACGGGGTACACCCCGGCCACGTTCAGCTACACGGCGGACTCGACCGCCACGGGCTCGAAGAGTGGGTCGAACGTCACGTCGCTCAAGACCACCATCGCCGGGGTCGGGCAGTACAACAACGCGTGGGTCACCCTGACCATCCCGTTGCCCAAGACGTACACCGCGCCGCTCCCGCCAGGCGAGCCCGCCGGGACGCTCGGCGGCTGGTGGAAGATCCGCTACTCCTTCGACAGCACGACGACCGACACGACCACCTGGCAGGTCTCGATCCGGGGCAACCCGGTCCACCTCGTCCTGCCGTGACCGTAGGGCCCACCCAGACCGAACGGGCGGCGCGACCCGTACTTCCGAGGCGTGGGACCGACCCGCGACGGTCGCGATGATCGAGCGGCCCACCCGACACCAGCGCTGACGACCGCGGAGGATCCTCGACCGAATGGAGATGGAGTACAACGATGGCCGTGGGCGCGGCAAGTTCGTCATCGTGGTCGGCCTCATCCTGGCGGTCATCGCGGGCGGCGCGGCGTTCTACCTGATCAGCCAGGCCCAGCAGCAGGCCGCCAGCTCGGGGGCGACCGCGGCGATCGTCGTGGCGACCAAGCAGATCCCCGCCCGCAAGCCGATCGAGGCGAGCGACGTGACGGTCCGCGACGTGCCGATCGACCCGACCAACGCCGAGGGCGTGTTCACCGACCCGACCAAGGTCATCGGGCTCATCCCCGGGGTCACCATCCTCGAGGGCCAGCCGGTCTACGCCAACTTCCTCGCCTCGCAGTCGCAGGGGGGGCAGTTCTCGATCCTCCAGCCGGGCGAGACGATCGGCCCCGACAGCGAGGCCTGGCGGGCCGTGTCGCTGACCGTGCCGGACGATCGCTCGGTCGGTGGGCTCGTCCGAGCGGGTGACACCGTCGACGTGTTCGTGACCACCACGATCACGATCCCGGACGACGTCGCAGCGGCCGGCAAGTACTACACCGACAAGTCGACCAAGCTGACCTACCAGGACCTCGTCGTGCTGGCCAAGGCCGGGACGTTCTACGTCATGAAGGTCCCGGCCGCGGTCGCCGAGGAGATCAGCCACCTCCAGGCCAGCGGCGCCGCGGCGTTCAGCTTCGCGCTTCGACCGCCCGACGATACCCGGCCCGTCGACGCCTCACGCCTGGGCGAGACGACCAACCTGCTCATCCAGCGCTACGGCCTGCCGATCCCGCAGACCCTCCCGACCGGCGGCCGGGTGACGACGCCGAGTCCGTCTCCGTCCCCCACCCCGACGCCGAGTCCGTCCAAGTCGCCGACGCCCTGACGTCTCGGCGGACGCCGGGAGACGCACCGCCGCGGTCCTGGTCGGCCGTCAGCCGCTCGGAGACCGAGGCCGAGGCTGCCGGTCGGCGGCCGAGGCGGCCGGTCGGCGGCCGAGGCGGCCGGTCGGCGGCCGAGGCGGCCGAGCCCCCTGTGCCGTGGCGGGCGAGGCGGCCGAGGCGGCCGAGCCCCCTGTGCCGTGGCGGCCGAGCCCCTGCGCCCGTCTCGCGGCGCCGAGCCCCTGTGCCGTGCCGCCGGGGACCGTGGTACCGCGCCGATGGACTGGGATCCGGCTCGTCGCGCGGGCCCGGTGAGCGTGGATCTCGTCCGGAACAGGCCCTTGGGACCGAAGTCGCGCGTTTAGGATCGCCGTCGGCGGTATCGCGCGGGAGGCTGCCCGCTCGGCGCGGGAGGCTGCCCGCTCGGCGCGGGAGGCTGCCCGCTCGGGGCGCGGGAGGCTGCCCGCTCGGGGCGCGGGAGGCTGCCCGCTCGGGGCGCGGGAGGCTGCCCGCTCGGGGCGGCCGGGCCGCCGAGGGCCGCCGAACGCGGCCTACTCGCTCGGCGGACTCGCGGAACGCAGGGCCGCGTCGAAGGCCCGGTCGACCGCCTCGAGGGTCTCGCCGAGGGGACCATCGGTGTCGAGGATCCGATCGGCCAGAGGCCTGACCCGGTCCACCAGCCCGGCCTGGGTGGCGATCCGGCGGTCTGCCTCGTCGCGCTCGAGCCCGCGCGCGGTGAGCCGCTCACGCTGCGCCCCCGACCCACAGGTCACGAGCCAGACCTCATCGACGAGGCCGACGTAGCCGCCCTCGACCAGCCGGATCGCCTCGATGACGACTGCCCGCGAGGACGACGCCGCGGCCGCCTCGAGCGCCGCCAAGATCCGTGTCCGGATCAGCGGATGGGTGATCGCCTCCAGCGCGTGGAGCTCTGCAGGGTCGGCGAACACTCGTCGGCCGAGGGCGGCCCGGTCAAGCGACCCGTCCGGCAACAGCACGCCCGCCCCGAAACGTTCGACGATCGGCGCCAGGGCCGGTCCGCCGGGCTCGGTCACCTCGCGCGCGACCCGGTCGCCGTCGATCAGCCGCGCACCACGGGCGACGAGCCGGCCGGCGACCGTCGACTTGCCGCAGCCGATCGGGCCGGTGAGGCCGATCCGGACCGGGCCTCCGCTCGAGACGCGGGTCACGGGGCGCGCTCCTCGAGCTCGAGCCAGGCCTCCTCGGCCGCCTCGAGCGCGGTCGAGATGTCGGCCAACTCGCTCGAGATCCGGCGGAGCTCGACGAAGTTGGCGGCGACGGCAGGGTCGCCCATCGCCAGCTCGAGGTGATTCTTGCGCAGGCCGAGTCGGGTGAGCTCGCCGTCGACCGCCGCCTTCTGGCGTCGGTACGCCTCCTTCGACAGCTTGGCCGGGCGAGCGGCTTGGCGAGCCGGCTTGGCGACGGCGACCGTCGTTCGGCCGGCCACGGCCGCCGGTCCGTGCGCGTCCGTCGATGACCCACGAGCGGCACGGCCAGCATCCGCGGGCGGCCGACCTGCCACGGACCCGGTCGTGACCGTCCCGGCGACCGGACGTCCGCCCGTCCGCAGCCGGCGAGCCTCGGCCTCGTTCGCGGCCGCCACGGTCCATCCGGCCGAGACCGCCGTCCGCCAGGCGCGATAGCCGCCGTCGAAGGGGGCAGCCGATCCCCCGTCGACCACCCACAGCTTGTCGCACACGGTCTCGAGCAGACGCCGGTCGTGGCTCACGACGATCAGCGTCGCCGGCGTCTCGCGCATGAACGTCTCGATCGCCTCGCGGGCGGGGATGTCCAGGTGGTTGGTCGGCTCGTCGAGCAGCAGCAGGTTGGACGGCATGATCCCGAGCAGGGCCAGCTCGAGGCGCGACCGCTCTCCGCCAGAGAGCGTGCGGACCTCCTTGAACGCGTCGTCCCCGCGGAACAGGAACCGGGCCAGGTAGCCACGCGCCTCGCCCTGGGTGATCGGCATCGCCTCGAGGACGGCGTCGAGGACCGTCGTGCCCGGGATCGCGGCTCCGCGGAGCTGGGCGAGGTAGCCGATCGAGACGCCACCCCCGATGACCAGCTGCCCGTCGAGTGGGGGCAGGTCGCCGGCGACGGTCCGCAGCAGCGTCGTCTTCCCGGCGCCGTTCGGCCCGACGATGCCGATCCGGTCGCCGCGCTGGGCGGCCAGGAACGGGATGGTGCAGACCAGCAGCGGCTCGTCGGCGGCGACGGCCTCGCGACGAAGGCGCGGCAGGTACCCGATCGCCAGGTCTTCGATCCGGACGACGATCTCACCCGAGCGCGACGGCGCCGCGCCGCCGAGGGCGGTCGTGGCGAGCTTCAGCCGCTTCGCCGACTTCGGCGCCTCGACCCGGTCAGCCAGCAGCCGCTCGAGCCGCGCCTCGTGCTCATGCATCTTGGCGAACTTCCGGTGGCTCCGGTAGCGCTGGACGAGCTCGCGCTCGCGGGCGATCGAATTGGCCTGGGTGTCGACGTCCTTGTCGAGCCGGGCGTCGCGCTCCTCGCGCTGTCGGTGGTACTGGCTGTAATCACCGCGGAAGACGGTCAGCCGGCGGTCGCGAAGCTCCCACACGCGGGTGACCGTGGCATCGAGGAACGCCCGGTCGTGGCTCGCGACGACGAGTGAACCGGACCGGCGTCGGAGGTGATCCTCGAGCCACTCGAGGGCATCGAGGTCGAGGTGGTTCGTCGGCTCGTCGAGCATCAGCAGATCCGGGTCGGCGATCACCAGCCGCGCCAGGGCCGCCCGGGTCTGCTCGCCACCCGACAGCGCCGACGGTGCCTTCGTCCACTCGTCGCGGATGAAGCCGAGCCCGGACAAGGTCGAGTCGACGCGCTGATCGAGGGTGTATCCGCCCAGGACCTCGAACCGATGCTGCAGGTCCGCATAGACCGGGTCGGTGACACGGTGAAGGCGCTCGAGCTCGGCCAGCTCGGCCGCGATGACGTCGAGGTGAGCGGCGCCCGTCCGGACCGCGGTCCGGAGATCCGGTGAGGCCATGAAGGCCGCGTCGAAGTGCGCCTCCTGCGAGAGGAGACCGAGACTCAGCCCCCGCTTGCGGCTGACCGTGCCGCGGTCCGGTTCGTCGAGGCCCGCTCCGATCCGGAGGAGGGTCGTCTTCCCGGCTCCGTTCGGGCCGACCAGGCCGATCCGATCCCCCGCCGCGACGGCCGCGGTGACCTCGTCGAGGATGATGAACGTGCCGATCTCGCGGACGACCCGTTCGAACCGCAGGAGGCTCATGGCCGCCCCGCGTCCGGCTCGTGGCCTCCGGCCGTCGGCGGCTGCGACATCGCCGCGCGTGCGGCGGCCCGACGCCCGGCGGCGGCTCGTTTCGTCCGCTCGGTCCGGGCCCGCTGGTCGGCCCGCGCCGCCTCGGCCGGCGTTCGACCGATGACGCCCTCGCCGGCCAGCCCGGTCCATCGTCCCCCGTCGCGGGCCGGACCGTCCGCCCTGCCGGTCATGGTCCGGAGGACGGCCCGGGCGCTCCGACGATCGGCCGCCGACAGCCGCTGACACCACGAGCAGAAATGGGTCGCTCGTCCCCCGATGACGATCCGTCGGATCGGCCGCCCGCAGCGCGGACAGGGCTCGCCGCTCCGCTGGTAGACCTCAAGACGCTCCTGCATCTCGCCATCGCCGTCGGGTGCGGTGTAGTCGTCGATCGATGAGCCCCGCCGTTCGACGGCCTCGGCGAGGATCGACCGGATCGCCAGATACAACCGCCGTTCGTCGGCCGGTTGTAGGGACGGCGCAGACCGGAGCGGATGGAGACGGGCGGCCCACAGCGCCTCGTCGGCATAGATGTTGCCGATGCCGGCTACGAACGCCTGATCGAGCAGGAGCGGCTTCAGCCGGCCCTTGCGGCGTCGGATCCTGGCTCGAAAGGCGCGGAGCGTGAACGCGTCGTCGAGCGGCTCGGGTCCGTGCCCGGCGAAGACCAAGGTGCCGCCCGGCTCGGTGATGAGCGCACCGGTCGCCGGATCGCGTGGATAGAGGCCGACCTTGCCGAACTTGCGGATATCGCGGAACCGGAGCTCACGCCCATCGTCCAGCTCGAGGACCAAGCGGACGTACGGATCCACGACGAGGTCGCGGGGAACGATGAACAGCTGACCCGTCATCTTGAGGTGGATCGTGAGGGCGACGATCGCTGGACAGGTCGACGACGAGGAGCTTCGCCCGCCGGCCGACCGCCTCGACACGCCGGCCCACGACGCCCGCCGCGAACGCCTCGGGGGTGTGCGTCCGGAGCGTCCGCGCCCACGTCGTACGTGCACCGACGATGGTCGCCCCGACGAGGCGCGGCCGGAGGTCCCGCGCGACGGTCTCGACCTCCGGGAGCTCAGGCACCGGCGATCGGCGCCTCGACGGGCTCGTCGGCCTCTGCCGCGACGGCGTCGGCGCGGCTGAGTGGGATCATCGACTCCCAGTCGTCGCCGGCCTTGACGTCGACGGTCAGCGGCACATCGAGGGCGAGTGCCGACTCCATCGTCGCGCGGAGGACGGGCACCAGCCGCTCGACCTCGTCGCGCGGCACCTCGAGGAGGAGCTCGTCGTGGACCTGGAGCAGGGGCCGCGCCCGGAAGCCGCCCTCCTCCAGCCGTTCGGCGAGGCGGATCATCGCGATCTTGATGATGTCGGCCGCCGTGCCCTGGATGGGCATGTTGATCGCCATCCGCTCCCCGGCCGCCCGCAGGCTCGGGTTGCGCGCCTCGAGCTCTGGGATCCGCCGCTTGCGACCGAGGAGCGTCGTGACGAAGCCCTGCTGCCGGGCCTGCTCCTTGATGTGGAGCATGTAGTAGCTGATCCCGGAGTAGGTCGCGAAGTAGGTGTTGATGAACTCCTGCGCCTCCTTGCGCGGGATCCCGGCGCGCGTCGACAGGCCGAAGTCGCTCATCCCGTAGGCGATGCCGAAGTTGACCATCTTGGCCATCGAACGCTCGTCCGACGTGACCTCCTCGGGTGCCTTGTGGAGGACCCGCGCGGCCGTCTCCCGATGGATGTCGGCCCCGCGCGCGAAGGCGTCGCGGAGGTGCTCGTCGCCCGAGACGTGGGCGAGGATCCGCAGCTCGATCTGCGAGTAGTCGGCGGCGACGAGGGTCACGTCCGGCGCCCCGGCCACGAACGCCCGGCGGATGCGGCGGCCCAGCGGCGTCCGGATCGGGATGTTCTGGAGGTTCGGATCGGACGACGACAGGCGGCCCGTGGCGGCGACGGCCTGGTGGAACGTGGTGTGCAGCCGGCCGTCCGATGCGATCAGCATCGGCAGGGCCTCGACGTAGGTCGAGCGGAGCTTGGTGTACGTCCGCCATTCGAGAAGCCCCTCGATCATCGGGTGGGCGGCCCGCAGCTCCTCGAGGACGGACGCGTCGGTCGAGTAGCCGGTCTTCGTCCGCTTGCCCTTCGGCAGGTCGAGCTCGGTGAACAGCACCTGCTCGAGCTGCTTCGGGCTGCCGAGGTTGAACTCATGGCCGACGCTGGCGTAGATCTCGGCTTCGAGGCGCTCGATCTCGGCCCGGAATTCGATGTCGAGAAGGCTCAGGGCGTCGCGGTCGAGGGCGACCCCGACCGCCTCCATCCGGGCCAGGACGCGGATGAGCGGCAGCTCGATCTCGTTGAACAGGCGGTCGAGCTTCTCACGGTCGAGGGCGGCCGCCAGCGGGTCGCGCGTCGCGATCGCGGACAGCGCCTCGAGGCCGGCCCGGGCGAACGGCGGCAGCTCGGCCGCCGGTGGCAGGATGAGGTCGAGCTGCTCGGCCACGACGTCGGCGATCGTCTGGCTGCGCAGGCTGGCGTTGAGGATGTACGCCGCGATCTGGGTGTCGAACGCAACTCGGAGCCCCGGGCCGCCGCCGCCGGCGGCGAATTGCTCGACGAGCAACGGCTTCGCCTCGTGGGCGACGAGGCCGACCCCGAGCCGCGCCACCAGGTCGCGCAGGATCGCCGCGTCCGCGGGCCCCTCGACCGCGATGGTCCGGCCATCGGGTCCGGCGACCGCCATCGAGACCGCCGTCCCGGCCAGCGGCCGGGGATCGTCGCTGACGAGGGCGGCGCCGACGGCGGGATGGGTCGCCAGCCACGGTTCGATGGCTCCGATGGCGTCGCCCGTGACGAGCTCGATCCGGCTGCCCGGCTCGGCGATGGCCGCGGCCAATGCACTCGGCAGGTCCGCGGCGGGTTCGACCGGGCCGCTGGCACCGCGGGACACCGGCGCCCAACCCGGACCGCCGCTGCCGACCGACGCAGGATCGATCGCGGCGAAGTCCAGCGAGAGCTGCAGACCGCTCCCCTCGCCGACGAGCGACCCCGTCGCGGGCGCTTGCCCGCCTCGGGACCCCCCGGCCGGCGCCGGACCCCAGCCGGTCGGCCGGCCCGCGACCTGGGCGGCCCGGATGGGCTCGCCCGCATCCGCGGTCCTGAGCGCCTCGACGGTCTCGTCGGCACGCTCCCCGGTGAGCGCCGGCAATCGCTCGATGAGCGTCCGGAACTCGTACTCGCGGAACAGGCGGATGACGCCCTCGCGGTCGTAGTCGCCGAGTCGGGCGGCTTCCCGGTCGAGCTCGACGGGCAGGTCGCGGACGATCGTCATGAGCTCGCGGGACTCGAGGACGCGGTCCTTGGCCTCGCTCAACGCCGTGCGGAGCTTC
Source organism: uncultured Chloroflexia bacterium (assembly GCA_963744115.1). Taxonomy (GTDB): domain Bacteria; phylum Chloroflexota; class Limnocylindria; order Limnocylindrales; family CSP1-4; genus Chersky-267. The sequence continues at coordinate 1,741,470 of CAVUSI010000003.1, forward strand.
TCGCGCGGCACCTCGTCGATCCGCTCGAACAGGCCCTCGAGGCTGCCGAATGTCTGGATCAGCTGGGCGGCGGTCTTGTCCCCGACCCCCGGGACGCCCGGGATGTTGTCGGTCGAGTCGCCCTTGAGCGCCTTGAAGTCGATCATCTGGGACGGGACGAGGCCGTACCGCTCGAGGACCCGCGGCGGGTCGTAGATGATCGTGTTCTGGACACCCGAGCGGGTGGTCATCAGTCGGGTCCGGTCGGTCACGAGCTGCAACATGTCGAGGTCGCCGGTCACGATCGTGGTGTCCAGACCCTCATGCTCGGCCTGGACGGTGAGCGTCCCGATGACGTCGTCCGCCTCGTAGCCGGCGAGCTCGTAGACGGGGATCCGAAGGGCCTTGACGACCTCGCGGACCTTGGGGAATTGGTCCCGGAGGTCGTCGGGCATCCGCTGCCGGGTGGCCTTGTAGTCGGCGAAGCGCTCATGGCGGAAGGTCGGCCCGGACAGGTCGAAGGCGACCGCGACGTAGGTCGGATCGATGTCCTGGAACCCGCGCAGGACGATGCTGCAGAAGCCGAAGACCGCGTTGACGAGCTCGCCCTTCGAGGTGGTCAGGGGCGGGAGCGCGAAGTATCCGCGGTAGATGAGCCCGTTGCCGTCGAGCAGCATCAGGCGTTCCATCGGCAGGCCTCGGGACGCGGTCGGTGTGGACACCGTGAGTGTACCCGGGCCCGACGGCCCGTCCGCACGGGCCGGACGAGGTCCGCCGCCTCAGACGATGCGCCCCGCCACCAGGCGGAGTCCGAACAGGGCGATCCCGACGATGAGCAGGGTCACCGACAGGGCGGTCAGCGGGGTGATGGCGGAGGTCGAGCCGGTCGATCCCGATGTCACCGACGCTCGATCGACGTTCGTCGACGGGACGGGGTTGCCGGGGGCGGCCGCGACCGGGGCGGCCGGGCTCGGGGAGCCGTCTCGCGACCCGCTCCCGAGGCCGCTCACGGCAGCCCCCCCGTTCGCTGGAACCGCGCTCGGGGCGGCCTTGGCGCTCGACGCGACCTCGGGCCCCGCGATCGGCGGCGCCGCTCCCATCGCGGGTCCAGGTCCGGCATCTTGCGCCTGGACGGGTCCACCCACGGTGCTCAAGACACCTTCCGGCGCGGACGCAGCCGACCCGCCGATGCCCGCCGGCAGGGAGGCCAGGATCAACCCGGCGATGCCGAGGGTCGCCAGACCGGTCGCGAGTGGCTTGGTGAAGGCGAAGCCGGGCGTACCGAAGCGGGCGATCAGGCCGCGCCAACCGCCCGGACGAAGGCGCGCCGCGTCGGCCTCGGTCAGCCGGAAGTCGCGGGTCCGGCTCGGAGCGGGAAGCGCCGCGGTCGCGGCCGCGATCAGGCGGAGGTCGGCGAGGAGCTCGGCGCAGGCGGGGCACTCGGCGACGAGCCGACGGGCGTCGCCCGCCTCACGCGGGTCGAGGTCGTCGACGGCGAGCCGGGCGATGAGCGACTCATCATGATCGGGGCGGGTATGGGGCAGGTACGGCACGGCCTTCAGACGACCTCAACCACGGAAGAGTTCCATCCGGTCCTCGAGCAGGCCGCGCAGCGCGAGCCTGCCCCGATGGATCCGGGACTTGACCGTCCCCAGCGACACGCCGGTCATCTCGGCGATCTCGGCATAGTCGTACCCCTGGACGTCGAATAGGACGATGGCATCGCGCTGATCGTCGGTGATCCTGGCAAGCGCGGAATTGAGGACATGCGACCGCTCGGCGGTCAGGACGATCCGCTCGGGGTCCGCCTCCTCCCCCGTCGGCGGCTGCCAGCTGTCGTCCTCGAACTCGGGGTACGGCTGGACCGGGCGTCGCTTCCGCGCCCGTTGAGCATCCATCGCCGCGTTGACGCAAATGCGGTTGAGCCACGACTTGACGCTGCCGCCGCGGAACCCCGCGAGGTTCCGGTAGGCTGAGAAGAAGGCTTCCTGGACCGCATCCGAGGCCTGATCCCGATCCGGGACCATTCGCGCCACGAGCGCGAAGAGCTGATCCTGGTACAGCTCGACGAGGTCGTTGAACGCGCTGAGGTCGCCGTCGCGCGCACGCTCGATCAGGATGAGATCGCGCCGCTGGACGGGGTCGTCGACGGCCGCGGTCGGGCGACGGTCCTCCACGATCGGGGGCCACCTCCGGACGGGCTGGGTGAGGCGCGGCGAGTCTAGCATCGTCGTCGGCGGAGACGTCCGGGTCGGTGCAGCGGTTCCCGGCTCCGCCGTGGACGTCCGGACCGGTCCCCCCGCCCGACCCGCTACCATCACGGTCCCACGAGCCGAAGTGGCGGAACTGGCAGACGCGAGGGTCTCAAACACCCTTGCCCGCAAGGGCGTCCGGGTTCAAATCCCGGCTTCGGCACCACCGGACCCGATGACGGCCGGCCGGCCTGTGAACGCGGAGCGGACGCAAATGCTTGGCGACCATCTCGTCTTCCCGATCCTGTTGTCGAAGGACCTCGCGCTGAGCCGCGCGTTCTACCACGACACGCTGGGTCTCGACATCCTCCGGGAAGACGATGAGCGGATCATCTTCCGGTGCGGTCTCGGCTCGCAGCTGTCGGTCACGCTGAGCACGACCGGGACGTCGGACATGCAGACGCAGCTCGCCTGGCGCGTGCCGGACATCCGGGCTGAGCTGGCCGACCTCCGGGCACGCGGGGTCCGCATCGAGTCGTACGACGCCCCTGACCCGAAGACGGACACCGACGGGATCGCCGACATGGGGTTCGCCTGGGCGGCCTGGATCATCGACCCGAGCGGGAACGCCCTGGCGCTCATCGAGCCCAAGAAGCCGGCCGCGGCAGCGACAGGATGAACGCCTTGACGCGCCTGCTCCACCGCATCGCGACAGGCATCGGCGATCTGCTGCCGAGTCCGCCACCGGCCGATCCGCCCCCACCGGACATCGACGGTCGCCACGATGCCGGGGAGGCCGACGACCTGACCGCCTTCGAGGTCGAGCTGCAGGCCAAGGGCGGCCACGGCGGGACGCGCTAGCCGGCCGTGGACCGACGCCTTCCACTGGCCGCCGCCCGGGCGGTCTTCGGCCTCCTCACGTTCGTCGCGATCGGCGTCCAGGCCCGCGCGCTCGCCGACGCCGGGGCGTTCGAGCCGGCGAACTTCTTCAGCTACTTCACGATCCTGAGCAACCTTCTCGGCGCGACGTTGCTGCTCGTCGGGACGATCCGCTGGCGAGCCGGCCACTCGATCCGGATCGACCTGCTCCGCGGCGCCGCCGTGGTCTACCTGATCGTCACGTTCCTCGTCGTCATCCTGCTGCTCTCCGGCGCCGAGCTGTCGCTCGCCATCGGCTGGGTGGACGACGTCCTCCACAAGGTGATCCCGATCGTCGTCACGATCGACTGGATCGTCGACCCACCGGACCCGGCTGACCGGCCGGCAGTCGTTGCTCTGGCTGACGTTCCCATCGGCCTGGCTTCTCTACACGCTGGTGCGGGGCCCGGTCGCGGGGTGGTACCCGTACCCGTTCCTCGACCCCGCGCACGGCGGATACGGGTCGGTCGCCCTCTACTGCCTGGCGATCCTCCTTGGGTTCGTCGTCCTGTCCACGATCGTCCGGGTGGTCGGGAACGCCATGGCCGACCGCCGTCAGGGGGTCCCAAGCGACCCGAACAGGTCGCTGTAGCGGTCGGTCCAGGCACGAGGGATCGGCGCCACGAGCGAGCGCCAGCCGGGCTTCGACGCGATCGCAGCGAGATCGGCCGGGGACCGGGCGAGGACCACGACATGTGAGGCGTCCGCGTCGCTCGCGACGCTCGGCGCCGGGTCGTCGACGCGAGCAAGGCCCGCCAGCCCGAGATCGCGCGCCGCCGCCGCGAGCACCGGTTCGAGCGCGACGAACCGGTTGGACATGTTGAACGCGACGACGCCGTCGGGCCCGAGCCGCTCGATGTAGCCCTGGATCGCCTCGCGCGTCAGCAGGTGGACCGGGATGGCGTCGGAGGCGAAGGCATCGACGACGACGAGATCGAATGCGCCCGGAGGCGCACCCTCGAGGCCGATCCGACCGTCGCCGACGACGACGTCGACCCGGGCCCTCGAGTCCGCGAGGTAGGTGAATAGGCGAGGATCGCGGGCGATCTCGACGATCGCCGGGTCGATCTCGAAGAACGTCATCGTGTCGCCCGGCCGGCCGAACGCGGCGAGACCGCCCACGCCGAGACCGATCAGCCCGGTGCGCGACGTCGGGTGGCGCGCGCCGACCATCCCGACGACATCGGCGAGCGGGCTGCCCAGGTAGTAGTAGCCGACCGGGTCGCGTCGCTGGTCGATCGGCGAGTAGTGCTGGATGCCCTGGGTGGTCGTTCCCGCCACCAGGGCATGGCGCCCGCGCGAGTCCTCGACGACGCGACGCTCCCCGTAGAAGGTCCGGGTCGTCTCGATCGCCGGTTGGAGCGCCACGCAGCGACAGGCCGAAGACGGCGCCCATCGACGCGGCGAACACGATCGGCCAACGGGCGAGGCCGAGCAGCAGGCCGAGCACCAGGGCGCCGAGCACGACGCCCGGATCGACCTCGATCCCTGCCCAGCCGAGGCCCAGCACGATCGCCAGCGCGGTGATGCCGTACCGCGCGAGGAACGGCATCCGCCAGGCAGCAAGGGCGATCCGTCGGATCGGCTCCAGCGGTCGCGGGTCTGGCTCGTCGCCGGCCGCGGGCGGCGGTGAGTCCTCGTCGATCCAGCTCCCGCCCCAGCGGACCGCGAGCGCGACCACCAGGGCGATCTCCGCTTCGAGCGGGATCACCAGGACGAGCGGCGCGATGATCCCGGCGAGGAGCCCGCCGAGCGCACCGCCGGCGGCGATCGCGAGGTCGTACTCGGTCAAGCGTTCCGGGACGGGTCGCGCGAGCGACAGCCGGCCATGGCAGACGAGGCCCGCGCAACCGAGAGTACCGAGCACGATCGAGAAGGTCGCCCAGAGTGGCAGCGCGGCTCCACCGATGAAGGTGAGGACGACCCCGATCGCCAGCAGGGGGAGGGCGACGTCGGCGGCGCGCAGACCGATCGGGCGCCGACCGGCGAACGCCAGGATGAACGTGACGAGGTAGACGGCGAGCGGGAGGATCCACAGCATCGGGACGGCCGCGACGTCGGTCGACAGGCGCGCCGTCGTCCCGATGACGAGGGCGGCCGGGACCGCGGCCAGCCCGACCCATGAGAGACGGGCCCTGGCCGACGGCGCCGGTACATCCGGTGCGTCCGGGACGATCCGATCCGGCGCGAGGGTCCGGGCCGTCTGGCTCCCAGCCGTCCGTCCCGTCCGCCGGAGGACGACGCCGACACCGACGCCGACCAGGACCGCGAAGGCCACATAGCCGATCGCCCACAGGCGGGCCTGCGCATCGAGATCGAGGTTCGGCTCGACGAGGGTCGGATAGACGAGGAGCGCGACCAGGCTCCCGGCGTTGCTTCCAGCGAACAGCCTGACGGCACCCTGCCCCGCGGTCGGCCCGCCGGTCGCGGCAAGCCAGCGCTGGAGGGTCGGCGTCGCCGTCGCCAGGGCGACGAACGGCGCGCCGACAGCGAGGGCGAGCAGCCCGGCCAGCCCGAGAACGGGCGTCGCACCGTGGGTCGACGACGCGGCGGCTGGGAGCCCGACCGGCAACGCGAGGAGCGGGACGCACACGACGACGAGCTCGACGAGGGCCGCCCGCCGGAGCCCGAGCCAGCGGATCGCGACGTGGGCCAGCGCATAGCCGAGCAGAAGCGCCGCCTGGAAGAACACGAGCGCGGTGGTCCAGACCGCCGCCGCCCCGCCGTACGACGGCAGCAGCAGCTTGCCGATGAGCGGTTCGACGAGGAAGGCGAGCAGCGCAGCCAGGGTCGCCGTCGCCGCCGTGAGGAGGACCATCGATGGCAGTCAACCACACCCGGCGATCGGGTCGTCGGACCCGTCGAGCCGACCCCGGGTAGACTCGCGCCGACGCACGACATCGAGGAGACGCATCCGATGGCCATTCGACGCTTCTTCAGCGGGACGCCCAAGCCCGAACCCGAGCCCGAGCTCGTCCCCCGCCCGGTCGCCCCGTCGGAGGAGACGGCCACGGTCCGGCGGATCGTGAGCGAGCTCGAGGCACTCCCACCGGACCGGGCCCGGCACCTGGCCGGCTTCGCCTACATCCTCGGCCGGGCCGCCAACTCCGACGGCGTTACGACCGACGAGGAGACGGCGCTGATGGAGAAGATCGTCGTCGAGCACGGCAAGATCCCCGAGGCGCAGGCCGTCCTCGTCGTCGAGATCGCCAAGCAGCAGGAGCGGCTCCTCGGCGGGACCGAGGACTACCTGGTCACGCGCGAGTGGGTCGACGGCACGAGCCTCGAGGAGCGGATGGATCTCTTCCGTTGCTGCTTCCTCATCGACGCCGTCGACGGCTCGATCACCGCCGAGGAGAGCGCGGTCATCAACGAGATCGCCAATGAGCTGCTCCTGGACTCCGCCACGATCGCCTCGGTCCGGGGTGAGTTCACCGACCGTTACGCGGTGGTCCAGGCGATGCGCGCGGAGAACGCCAAGAGCTGACCCGGGGTCGGCTCACTCCAGGCTGAGCGACGCCGCGCCGGGTCCGAGCCGTCGCTGGACCTCGGCGAGCAACTCGGCGTCGTAGGCCACCCCGGAGCGGAGCTCCATCGGGAGCTCGCCGCCGCTCCGACCGGACGGGACATGGATCACGACGCGGGTCGCGCCCGGATGTGCCCGCAGCAGTCGTTGGAACGCTTCCATCGCGCCTTCCGTCCCGCTGCCACCCGTGAACCGCACGTGGAGGACCTGGTCGGCCCCGGCCTCGACCGGGAGCGTCGGGGCGCTCGCGGCTCGCGCGACCTGGGCGCTGACCTCGTCCGGGAAGGCCGGTTCGTCGTCGTCGTCCTCGCGGAGCTCGGCGGCCGGGACGAGGTCCGGCATCCGGGCCGGTGATGCCTCAACCGTGCGAGCCCCCGCCCGGAGCGGGCTGACCGCGGCCAGCGCAACGCGGTCGGCGACGACCGGGACGCCGACCGACGAGCCCGGATCGGGTCCCGGACCGACCGCCACCGGTGCCCGCTCGCCATCAACCGGTCGGGGTCCACCGGCCGACCGGCCGTAACCGTTCCCGTGCCCGTTCCCGTTCCCATTCGCGTTGGCACCGGGACGGCCACCCCGCCCACGCGACCGGTCGGCCGCGGCGACATCGCGGGCGAACGAGTCGGGGCCCCGGCCGACCGCCTCGTCCCAGTCGACGGCGAGATCGGCCAGCAGCGAGACGTCCTCGCCCTTGTGGTCGAGCCGACCGGCGACCAGCAGGATCCGACCGTCCGTCCAGGTCGCCCGGGTCTCCTCGTACATCCGCGGGAAGACGACGACCTCGACCGTGCCCTGCAGATCCTCGAGGCTGACGATCGCCATCGTCGCCTTGGCCTTGGTGACGACGATCCGCACGCCGGTGACGATCCCCCCGACGACGACCCGTTGCTGGTCGAGCGACTCGTCGCGCAGGTCGCCCGAGTACGCCGTCACGAACGGGCCGATGGCCTCGGCGATCTCGCCCAGCGGGTGATCCGAGAGGTACAGCCCCAGGAGCTCCTTCTCCCAGCCGAGGCGGATCCGCGTCGGGGTCTCGGGCAGGGCCCGGAGCGGCGCATCGAGCGCGGCGGGCTCCGCGGCCAGCTCGAAGAGCGATGTCTGGCCGGTCAACCGGTCGCGCTGGGCGGCGCCGCCGGTCGCCAGCGCGTCGTCGAGTCCGTCGATGATCTGGGCCGGGTGACCGAACGCGTTGAGCGCCCCGACCCGGGCGAGCGCCTCGAGGACCTTGCGGTTGGCCAGGCGAAGGTCGATCCGCGAGCACAGGTCGCTCAACGACCGGAACTCGCCGCCCTCACGCCGGGCGGCGATGATCGACTCGATCGCCCCCTGGCCGACGTTCTTGACCGCCAGCAGGCCGAACCGGATGGCGTCGCCCTCGACGGTGAACTCGACATCCGACCGGTGGACGTCCGGTGGGAGCACCGCGATCCCGAGGCGACGGCACTCGGCGACGGCGGCGGCGACCTTCTCGGATGTGTCCCGGACGGCGGTCAGCACGGCGGTCATGTACTCGACCGTGTAGTTCGCCTTGAGGTAGGCGGTCTGGTAGGCGACCAGGCCGTAGCAGGTCGCGTGGGCCTTGTTGAACCCGTAGCGCTCGAACGGTTCGAACGCCTTGAACACGGCGTCGATCGTCTGGGCGGGCACGCCTCGCTGGGCAGCCTGGGTGACGAACTTCTCCTTCTGGGCGCGGAGCACGGACGACTTCTTCTTCCGGATCGCATAGCCGAGCGTGTCGGCTTCCGGTCCGGTGAACCCGCCGAGGCCCATCGCCGCGGCCATGATGTCTTCCTGGTAGACGAAGATCCCGTAGGTCTTCTCGAGATACGGCTCGAGCAGCGGGTGCAGGTAGGTCACGGGCTCCTGCCCGTGCTTGCGCCGGATGTAGGCCGGGATGTTGTCCATCGGGCCGGGGCGGTAGAGCGCGACCATCGCGGCGAGGTCGTAGACCGAGGTCGGCCGGAGCTCCCGGATGTAGCGGCGCATCCCCGCCGACTCCAGCTGGAAGATGCCGGTCGTCTCGCCGCTGGCCAGCAGCTCGAACGTGGTCGAGTCGTCGAGCGGGATCGCGTCGAGGTCGATATCGACGCCGCGCTCCGCCTTCACCAGCTCGACCGCCTGGCGCAGGATCGTCAGGTTCGACAGGCCGAGGAAGTCGAACTTGAGCAGCCCGAGCGCCTCGACGGCGTGCATCTCGAACTGGGTCATCAGGCCGTCGGAGTTCGTCGCTCGCTGGAGCGGCATGAGCTCGGTCAGCGGCTCGCGGCTGATCACCACGCCCGCTGCGTGGGTGCTCGCGTTGCGGGTCACGCCCTCGAGCTGCCGGGCCAGGTCGACCAGCTTCCCGACCTGCGGATCGACGTCGACCATCTCGCGGAACTGGGGCGCGATCACCAGCGCCTCATCCAGCTTGATCCCGAGCTGGTTCGGCACGGCCTTGGCGATCCGGTCGACCTCGCCGTAGCTCATCCCGAGGACCCGTCCGACGTCCCGGATGGCCGCCCGGGCGAGCATCGTCCCGAAGGTGATGATCTGGGCGACGTGATCCTGGCCGTACTTCCGGCCGACGTAGGCGATGACCTCCTCGCGACGGCCGTCTTCGAAGTCGACGTCGATGTCCGGCATCGTCACCCGGTCCGGGTTGAGGAACCGTTCGAACGGGAGCTGGTAGAGGATCGGATCGACCGGGGTGATCCCGAGGGTGTAGGTCACGATCGAGCCCGGGGCGCTCCCGCGGCAGGTGGTCTGGATCTTCTGCTCGCGGGCGAACCGGACGAAGTCCGCGACGATCAGGAAGTAGCCGGCATAGCCCATCGTGGTGATGACCCGGAGCTCGTAGTCGAGCCGCTCCTGGAGCTCCGGGGTCACCGTGCCGTAGCGTGCCTGGAGGCCCCGCTGGCACTCAGCCGCCAGCCAGCTTTCGACCGTATGGCCGTCCGGGACCGGGAAGTGCGGGATGCGCAGCTGCCCGAGCGGGAGCTGGAGGCCGCCGGTCATCTCGGCGATCTTGCGGGTGTTGAGCAGCGCCTCGCGCTGGTCCGGGAAGAGGGCGGCCATCTGGGCGGCGGATTTCAGGTAGAAGTCGTGGGTCTCGAACTTCATCCGACCCGGGGTGTCGAGGTTGTTGCCGGTCCCGACGCAGAGCAGGACGTCGTGGGCCTCCGACTGGGCCTCGTGGACGTAGTGCAGGTCGTTGGTGACGACGAGCGGGAGGCCGGCCTCCGGCGCCAGCCGCAGGAGCTGCTCGTTCAGCCGCCGCTGCTCGGCCAGGCCGTGGTCCTGGAGCTCGAGGTAGAAGCCGTCCCGGCCGAAGATGTCGCCGTACTCGCCGGCCAGCTTGCGCGCGAGCTCCCAGTCGTCGGTCTCGAGCGCCCGTGGGATCTCACCGCCGAGGCAGGCCGACAGCCCGATCAGGCCCTCGCTGTATTTCGCCAGGTGGTCCCGGTCGATCCGCGGCTTGTAGTAGTAGCCGTCGAGGTGGGCGTCGGTGACCAGGCGGCACAGGTTCCGATAGCCGACGTCGTCCTTGGCCAGCAGGATCAGGTGGAACGGCTGGGCGTCGGCCTTGCCCTCCTTGTCGGCCATCGACCGCCGGGCGACGTAGGTCTCGACGCCGATGATCGGCTTGATGCCCTTCGGCCGTGGCCGCCTGGAAGAACGCGACGGCGCCGTAGAGCGCCCCGTGATCGGTCAGGCGAGGCTGTCGAAGCCCTGCTGGGCGGCCCCGTCGACGAGGTCGTTGATCCGTCCCAGACCGTCCAGCAGGCTGAACTCGGAGTGGACGTGGAGGTGCGTGAAGTCGTTCGGGGCGATGGTCGTCACGGAAGGTCAATGGTAGCCGGGCGAGCGAACCGGTCGGCAGCGGAGTGAGGAGGCGGTCCGGACCAAGAGTTACCGCGCAAGAACCAAGTGCACCGGTCGCTCGTTTGAGGGCATCGCTACCCAAGAGCCGATCGGCGACGAACCACGCGGCGCCCCCAGACCCACATGCCCACGATCATGACAACGAGGATCGAGAACGCGATCAGGGCGGTCTGTGGCCGAACAGCAGGGCCGCCCCAAGAGCCAGCGCCACCGCAGTAGCTGTCAGGATGGGATGCCGGAGTGGGAACGCCAGGCGGGGCCACACGAGCCCGGCGAGACCCCGCTCCGCCGCGGAGGCACCAGAACGTCGCGTTAGATCAGGACTCGGTGGGACGGATAGCCGCGGGTCGTCGAATCGGCGGAGGAGTGTCGATCGTCAGGCCGTCGGCGAGGCCATCCCACGCTGCGACCGAGCGATCGGGCGGGTGTCCCTTGCCTCAGGTCTTCGGAGCCACCAGGGCGATCAGTCGCGCCGATGCGCGGGGCCAGCTCGACCACAGTCAGCCGCTCGCTCGAGCACCCGGCGCCGCGCAGGTCCAAGGATGCCCGTCAGCGCCGTCGCGACGACGTCGTGCGCGCTGGCGGGTTCGTAGCGGCGTCGGCTCGCGCGCAGGGCGTTCGGGGTCGACATCGGCTCTGCGGCAGCCTCGACGATCACGACCGTCGCATGTCGATCACCCGTGCCAAACACAGATCGCAGCGGGTCGTGCCGATCAAGGACCGGATGGTCGAACGCTCGTCCACCGCTCCAGCCGAAGTCGCGAACCTGATCTCGGGTGAGCGAGGCGATGCCCGACATGACGCGATCGACGGATGGTCCGCCGCGCCCGAGCACCTGAGGTCCGGGGATCGATCCGACCACGGTGAACGCATCGGCAACCAACATCGCGCGCTGACCGCCTCGGATCCGCCAGCGAAGGCCTTCCACGTCCCCCACCCTCCACACGGGCTGTGGCCAGCCGTCCGGCACATCCTGTGGGCGAAGATCGAGGGGAAGGCCGTCGCGCGCCATCGTCGAAGACAGCCCCCAGCGTCCCGGGTAGATCTTCCTCGGCATGCTCGAGTCAACGACCCGAACACCGGACCGCAGTTCCTCGATCGGAGCCGCAGCCTCCTCGATGGCTGCGTCCGGACCTTCAGGTCTCGTCATGCACGCCGGCGAGTGCGTCAGCGCCAAGGCCGATGGAGGCCAACAGGGACGAGCGCACTCGCGATGAGACGAAGAACGTCTCCTGGGCTGGTAGGTCTCGAAGCGCCGAGGTCCAATGCCGCCTCCGTTGAGCTGGCATCAGCGTCTGCTCGCACCGACCCGTCGCGCAATGCGGTCGAAGGTCACTCTCGCGCCGGATGGGGCGCACCGGCCCTGGTGCGGGATGAGCCCAACCGAGATGCGCTCGTCCTTGAAGGTCCCAGTGCAGCGCGCGCCGGACAGCCCAGCTAAGGCGCCCGTGCCCGGGAGGCAGAGATCGAACGACCGCTAGCGTCAGCGATCGCCGGGTGGGCAGGTCTGCTGAGTGGAGGAGTCATCGCCTCACCCGATACTTCACGAGCTCACCACGGCGCATGGCGCTTGTCAAACCGCCTATGCCCCCGGGCGCGCCGGACACGGAAGCGGATCCCGGACGACGCGAGGCAAGCCGCGTGGTCCAGATGTCCGCGAGATGACGAGGTGAGCCCCGAACGGATCGCCTGAGCTCAGAGTTCCGTGCGCAAACTCGCACCTATTGACACGTGGAGCTGCGTGAAGTCGTTCGGGGCGAAGGTCGTCACGGGACGTCAATGGTAGCCGCGTCGGCGGCTCGAGACGGTTCGCCTGGCCCCTACGACGCGGAGGCCTCGGCCACGGCTTCCTGGAGGCTCAACCGCTGGCCCGCCTGCCAGACGGCCTCCGCCTCCGGTCCCAGGGCCGCTCGGGCCTCGCCCAGATGATGGTCGAGCAACGCCGTCCAGAAGGCGACCGAGAACTGAAAGCCCATCGACTGGAGCTGTGACTCGGCCGCTCCGGCTATCCGGAGCGCGCGTTCGGGCTGGCCGAGGCCGGCGAAAGCCATCGCGGCGCCCTGGAGCTCGATGCACGTCTCGATCTTGTCGCCGGATCTCGCGGCAGCCGCCAGGCTTCGGGCGTACTGGGCGGCGGCGGCGCGATGGTCTCCCCGCATCAACGCGCAGTCCGCCAGGAAATGATGCGCAAAATGCTCTGCCCAGTCGTCGCCCAGGGCCCGGGACAGGTCGAGCGCTTCGGCCCCGAGCGATGGGACGGATTCGAGCTCGCCCAGGCTGATGAGGATCTGAAGCAGCCCGAGCTGGGATCGGTTGACGAGCGCCGGATCACCGAGCCGCTGGCTGAGGTCCAGGCTCTCCGCCATGCAGCGCCGGGCCGTCGCATCGTCACCGATGAAGAAGCATCCCCAGCCCAGGTCGAACAAGGTCTGCGCCAAGTCGCGTTCCCGACCGAGCTCCCGCCAGATGCCGATGGCTTCGTCGAACAGTGGGCGACCCCGGTCGAGCTGGCCTTGGTAACCAGCCAGGGCGCCGGCGGCCGAAAGCGCGCGCGCCCGGTCCACGTCGCGCTCCGACCGATCTGCCAGAGCCTCCGCGAGGAGCGTGCGGCCCTCCGTCAGGTGCGAGTGAGCGTGCCAGAACCAGCCGAGCTTGCCGGCCATCCGGAGCCGGCGGTCAGGATCCGTGCCGCCGAGTCGATCAAGCGCGGCACGGAGATTGTCGTGCTCACGCTCGAGTTCGTCCGCCCGCTCCCCTTGGCGCGCGATCGAATCGGCATTCGCGGCCGCCGCAAGCTGCTCGAAGAAGGTCGCGTGACGATCTCGGCTGACGCCTTCGTCCCCGGACGCCGATAGCTGGTCGAGCGCGTACCCGCGGATGGTCTCGAGCATCGCGTAGCGATCACCGTCGCGGCGGACGAGGCTCTTGCCAACGAGCGAACCCAGCGTGTCGAGAGCGGCATCGGCGATCGCTTCCGCAGCCTCGAGCGTGAAGCCTCCCGCGAAGATGCCGAGTCGAGCGAAGAGCCGGCGTTCGTCGGGGCCGAGCAGGTCCCACGACCACGCGAGCGTCCGCTCGAGCGCCTGGTGCCGCTCCGGCGCATCGCGATGACCCCCCTTGAGGAGCTTGAGCGGCTCGCCCAGCCGCGCCAGGATCGCGTTCACGGACAGCGACCCGACGCGGCTGGCGGCGAGCTCGAGCGCCAACGGCAGGTTGTCGAGACGGGTGCAGATGGCAGCGACCGCGGCGGCATCGGAGATCGTCATCTCGAACGACGGGTCGACCGCCTGCGCACGTTCGACGAAGAGGGCGACCGCGTCGGCGCGGACCAGGGGCGGGACGGCGTAGGTCCGTTCCGCTGCTACACGGAGCGGCTCGCGACTCGTGGCGAGCAGGCGCACGCGCGGCGCCGCGGCGAGGAGCCCGGCGAGATCTGCGGCAGCCTCGATCACCTGCTCGACGTTGTCGACGACCAGCAGGAGGTCCTTGGTCCCGATGAATGCACGCAGGTCCTGGCCGGCGTTCTCGTTGATACCGAGGGCCTGGGCGACCTGCGCGATGACCAGCGACTGGTCGGTGATCGTCGCGAGCGGGACGAAGAAGACGCCGTCCTCGTAGCCGTCGATCACCTCCACTGCCGCGGACAGGGCAAGGCGTGTCTTCCCGGTTCCGCCTGGCCCCGTCAGTGTCAGGCACCGGACGTCGGGGTTCCGCAATAGCTCGACGATGTCGGCCAACTCCCGATCTCGCCCGACCAGCGGCGTTGCCTGCACCGGCAGGTTGGTCGGTCGGGCGCCAAGCGTCCGGAGCGGAGGAAATTGGTCGGGCAGGCCTTCGACTGTGACCTGGAAGAGGCGCTGCGGGCCGGTCAAGTCCTTGAGTCGATGTTCGCCCAGATCGATCAAGGCAAGGCCGGCGACGTCGTCGAGGAGCAGGCTGTAGGCGGCCTGCGAGACCAGGATCTGGCCGCCGTGCCCCGCAGCACAGATCCGCGCCGCCCGATGCACCCCGACGCCGACGTAGCCAACGCTCGTGCTGTTTGCTTCCGAGGAGTGGATGCCCATCCGGACACGGATCTCGGCCCCATCCGGCCAGCGATGATCGGCGAGCGCCCGCTGGGCATCGATGGCCGCACGCACCGCATCGCGCGGTCGCTCGAACGCCACGAAGAACGCATCGCCCTGCGTGTCGACCTCGTGGCCGCGATGGGCGGCGATCGCCGTGCGGATGAGCGCATGGTGGAGACCGAGGAGCTCGGCGTAGCGCTCGGGCCCGACCGCGCTCAGGATGCGGGTCGAGCCCTCGATGTCGGTGAACAGGAAGGTCACCGTGCCGCGAGGTAGATCGTCCATCCGCCGAAGGATACGAGGCCGGACGCGGTCGCAGCCCAGGAGCCCGACAACCGACCGGGAGCCCGACACCGGTGGCGCGCCCGAGACGCACCCGCGGCCAGCTTACGTGCGCGAACTCCCACCAATTGACACGTGGAGGTGCGTGAAGTCGTTCGGCGCGATGGTCGTCACGGGAGGTCAACGGTAGCCCGGGGCGGCGGATCCCGGCCCGGCCGGCGAGCCCTACCGGTCGGTCGGCACAGCGTCGATGGTGGCGGCCGTCTCGACGTTCCGCACGCCGCCGAGAACGGCGAGGAACGGCAGCAGCGTGAGGGCGAGCGGTCGTGCGGAGCCAGGGACTCCGCCACTCACATCGGGGTCGAGAACGCGGTCGACCGCCACCAGCCGAGGGCGGCGATCAGCGCGACGACGCCGGCGGCGAGCAGCGGCTCGACGATCAGGTCCCGCGCCTGCCGTCCAGGTCGGACACTCGATCGAGGACGAGTGTCGCCCCCGATGGTATTTGGGGCCGCCGAAGGGGATGCTCACTATTCCTTGTGCGTCGACAATCGGCGTCGGATCCTCTTGGGACGGGGCTGGCGAGATCGAGATGAAGACCGCCATCTTGGCGGGCTGGAAGGGCTCCCACGCCGGATTGACCAGACCGCCGGCGCCCAACAGGGCCGCAGGATCGGTCAGGTCTTTGGCCAGGGCGTTCAGGCGTTGGATCGCCGGATCGGGCGCCCAGGCGGCGGCATCGTAGGAGCTGGCGCTGGGGGCGCGGACGGTGTAGCGGCTCCCGTCAGGCTGCTCCAGGACGAACGTGTTGATCATGTTGGGGCGACCGGTCGTGGACTGGCCAGGGACGATCTGCGGCTCGATGGTCGCAGGCCTGGTCAGCAGGTCAGCGTCCTTAGCCAGGAGCGCGCGCAGGGCGACGAGGCCCGCCGCAGTCAACGTGTTGCGCTCCAGGACTCCACATGACATCCCCGGTTCGCACGCTGCACCTGCGTTGGTCCACCGGATGACCGTGCCGTCGACGAGATAGTCGGCGGTATGCCGGCCGAAGCCGTGGTCGGGGCCCTGATCGTAGTCGACGTTCAGACGGATCAGGAGTCCCGACGGACCGTGCGCGCCGGCCGGCACCGCGTCCGACGGCACGGGAATCCCGTCCATCCCGGGGATCAGGGATCGCCCCGGTCCGAGCGCGAAGGCTGCGAGGACCAGGACAAGCAGGAGAAGGGCCAGGGCCGGGCGAGGTCTCACTGCGGCAATGCCTTTGTTCCATCGCCCTCGAGGGGCGTCCCGGGTCCCCGGACCCGGCCATCGCGAGGCCCAACGAGGCGAACCCGGAGGTCCCCAGTCGCGGACGAGCTCATGCGCCAAGGGTCGATGCCGATCTCCTCGCCGTCCATCCGACGATGGTCCGGGTCGAGCACGCGGCCAGGCGGGCGCGCCCGACTCCCGGCTCGAGGCCGTCGCTGCCATCCCGCTGCTGGTGACCGTGCCCGGGATCGCCTGGGTGCTCGGGTTCGCGGGACCTGCGCTACCCGAACAGGCGCCGCCAGGCGTGTTGTGTCGTCTACGGCCTCCTCGGCCGGTGGTGGGGGGAGTCCCGCTCGATCGTGGCCGGCGTCGCGATCGCGCTGCCGTTCATCGTCGAACCCGCCGCGTGGCGGGTCTCTGTCGGCTTCGGCCAGGGACCGCTCGTCTTGTGGCTCGTGGAGGTGGCGGTCGGCATCGCGATCCTCGGCTGGGTCATCGCGGCGAGGCGCCGCGGGCGGGACCCCTTCCCTGACCCGGACCGGCCAGGCTGAGCGGGACGCGCGCGCTCGAGCGACGAATGAGAACTCGCGAACGGGCGTCGAATGCCGACAGCCCGTCAGGATCGGCCATTCGAAGCGCCCACAGCCTTATGCTCAGATCTTCGTGGGCAAACTCCCACCTATTGACAGGTGGAGCTGCGTGAAGTCGTTCGGGGCGATGGTCGTCACGGAAGGTCAATGGTAGCCCGGTGGCCGAGGCGGGGCGACACGTACGATGGAGCCGGGGTGGAGCACGTCGCCGAAACGGACTCTCGCCTCACCGACTCGCAGAGAGCCGTGGTGCTGCAGCTAGGTTCGATTCCTCGCGGACGGACAACCTTGCTCGGCACCGCGCGTGTCGAGGCCATCCCGATGGCGCGGAGGTCGCGTCCAACCCTGTTGCGCGCACCGCGGCGCAGGCCAAGGATGTCGACATGGATCACTGTCAGCATCACGGTGAGCCTGACGGCCCAGAGGCCGGGCTGGCTCAGGCTGGAACCTGGGAAGCCAGTTCCTCGCTCGACCTGCCCGTCGCACATGAGCCGGGCGAGACGGTTCGCATCGATCGAGGAACGCTCCTGCGTTGTGAGCACTCGCTAGGCGGCTACGACCCGAGGTCACATCTCCAGGCGTACGTCTTCCGTTTCTTCGTGCTCTCCGGACCCAGCGCAGGGACCTGCGTGCTCATCGAGACCGATGGCACGGCAAACCTGTCACGGGCGGGCCTGGCCAGCCGCTCCTAACGCCGATAGGACCATGGTCCAGTGGCGCCGCGACCGTCTCGACGCCCACGCTTGAGCGGATGCACGCCAAGGCTAGCGGAGCTCAGCAACGTGAGCCGAGCGACGAGCGGACCAGCGTCTTCGAGGCAGGCAGTCGACGGGACGAGTTGGAGATGCTGGTCGAAGGCCAACGCCGCCTCCTCGACGTCAGCCGTGGGGTCCTCGCCTCACTCGACCCGACCGAGGTCCTGGAGCTGATCGCCGACTCGCTCAAGTCGCTCATCGCGCACGACAGTCTCGTCATCTCGGAGGTGGACTGGACCACTCGGACGTTCGTACCGACGCTCGCGCGTGCCGCGTTCATCGACGCCGAGGCGGCTGGCGCGGTTCTGGGGTTCTCCAATCCGATCGAGTGCGGCATCGCGGGTTGGGTCATCCGAACGGGCCAGCCGGTCAACCTCGTTGATGCGCATGAGGACCCGCGGGGCATCCTGATCCCCGGGACCGACGACGTGCCCGAGCAGGTCGTGGTCGTGCCGCTGCTGCGTCACGGCGTCGTCGCAGGCACGATGAAAGTCTCACGGCTGGCGCTTCGGGAGGACGCATTCACCGCTGTCGAGTTCGACCTCGTCCAGCTGTTTGGAAGCCTCGCCTCGATCGCCATCCAGAACGCGGAGGTACATCGAGCCATCGTGTCGCAGGCCGACACCGACGCACTGACCGGCCTCCTCAACCACGGCGCCTTCCAGCGAGACCTGCACGAACACCTGCGGCGCTTGCCGACCGAGATCCTCGCGCTGCTCCTCATCGACCTTGACCGGTTCAAGTCGTTCAACGACACGCATGGGCACGCGGCGGGCGACGATCTTCTAGCCCGGACCGCCGGCGCCATCCGGGTCTCGCTGCGCGACAGCGATCGCGCGTACCGCTACGGAGGCGACGAGTTCACGATCCTGCTGCGAGGTGCGGACGCAGACGTTGCGAAGGCGATCGCCGACCGGGTCCGCTCGGCCATCGGCGCCCTGACGCACGAAGGATCGGTGCGCGTCACGGCGAGTGTCGGCGTCGCCTGCTGGCCCCACGACGCGTTGTCGGCCGAGGCGTTGGTGGACGTCGCCGATCGGCGGCAATACGAGATGAAGTCAGCCCTCGCCGTTCGACGACAGGCCTGAGCGGAAGCCCCGCGGCATCGCGAGGTTGACGGGCGCACACTGGCCACGTAATTTACGTGCTACACGTAGTCCACGTGGTGAGGTGCAGCGTGAAACGAAACATCACGGTCCAGCTTGACGACGCCACCGTCCAGAAGGCGCGGGTGGTGGCCGCCAAGCGCGGGAGCTCCATCAGCCGGCTGCTGGCGGAGCAGATCGACCTCCTCGCCCGGCAGGACGACGACTACGACCGGGCGATGCATGACGCACTGGCGGAACTCGAACGCGGGTACGACCTCGGTGGCGGTCCCTACCCTGCCCGCGACGAGGTGCACGATCGATGAGGACGTTCGTCGACACGAACATCGTCCTCTATGCGTATGACAAGCGCGAACCCGAGAAGTCAGCCATCGCTCGAGAGATCCTGTCAGACCTGTGGCGCACCCGCGAGGGGCTTCTGAGCACCCAGGTCCTCCAGGAGCTGTACGTGAACTTGACGCGCAAGCTCCGGGTCGTCGTTCCCCGGTCGAAGGCGCGAGCGCTCGTCGGACGCTACGGCCGGTGGCCCGTGTACGCCATCACGACGGGCGACATCCTTGAGGCGGCCGACCTCGAGCAACGCCACTCGCTGTCGTTCTGGGACGCACTCATCGTCGTCGCTGCCGCGCGAAGCGGAGCCGAGCGGATCGTCAGCGAGGACCTCCAGCACGGTCGGACGATCGGCGGGGTACGGATCGAGAACCCGTTCCTTCGCTGACCTGCGCGGGACCTACCGCGATTGGTTGGAAACGTCGTCTCACGCGATGGGGTCGTCACCGACAGTGGCAGCATCGACCTCGATGAGATCGAGGATTCCGATGAGGTCGAGCCCGTCCCACCCATGCGCGTCCCCGCACTCGGGACACCGCTCTATGAACACGCCGGCGGACAGGAGCGTGTAGGCAAGACCCCAGTCCATCAACGCCGGCCAGCGGCCGCCCGTAACGACTCGCCGCCCGGTCGCGGGGCATGGGACAACCACGGCGAGACGCGCTCCTGAACGCTGCGCGCCGGTGGGCGAGGTCTCTGCCATGGCTTGATCGTCGCTGCGACATCCCGCGGACGCAATGCGTCGATGGTCCAGGACGTTCCCGCCACGGCGCTTCGCCGGGGCACAGCAGCCGCGGCTCGTCAAGGCGCTAGCCGCGCGACTCCGGGAAGGTTGTGCCGGGCTGAGATGCTGGCCTGGCTGCAGTGAACGAGCGGGTCACCGACCGGCCGGACCCGGATCGAGCGCCACGTCAAGGGAATGAGTCAGTCGGGGCATCGGTCGGCCGCCGGCTGACCTCGAGCGGCCGGATGCCATCCGGCCTCGCACCCCTCCCGTCGTCGACCTCGTAGAGATAGAAGCAGCGCCCGACGAACGGGCCGCCCAGGACGACGAACCGGTGCCCGGCATCGTGCTCGCGCCCGACGTGGTGGATGTACGAGGTCGGCACGATCCAGAGGGTGGACGCGTCGAGGCGTAGCGGCGTTCCGACTGGCAGCGCTCCGACGTGCCCGTTGTAGACGCCGGTCGCGGTCGCCTCCTGGGCCCACACATCGCCGATCACCTCCCAGAGCCGCGGCAACGGGTCGACGTCATCGCCGAACCACCAGACCCTCGCGTTGACCTCTTCCTGGTGGACGTGGCCGCACGGGATCTCGAGCACACACGAGTCAGCGAGGTCCCGATCGAGTCTCGGTGAGTCAGGTCGCCCGAGAAGTCGGTCGAGCACGACCGCGTCCGGGGTCATGCCCCGGGGTCGCGACTGCCCTCGGCCACTCACGAGAGCTGTCTCGGGCCCACTCTCGTCGTCTTCCACGACGGCCACAAGGATGACCAAATGGCTATGTCGAACGAGCCACAACGCACCGGCTGCCCCGACGAAACGCGCGCATGTCATTCTTGGCCGATCCGACCGGCAGCGACCACGGTGGAGGACCGTCGAACGCGATGGATCGCGACGACCCCGCCTACAAGGGCCAACGCGATTACTCGCGACTCCTCCTGAATGCATACGACCCGCTGGTCCTCGGCCCCATCGCCAGGTACGTCTGGCGCTGCCCGACGACCCGACTCCTGGAGCGATACCGGCAGCGCATCCGCGGCCACCACCTGGACGTGGGTCCCGGCACGGGCTTCTTCCTCGAGCGATCCGGTCTCCCCGATGGCAGCCCGGTGACGATCCTGGACCCCAACCCGAACGTCCTTCGTCATGTCTCCCAGCGCCTGGGGCAGCTGGACATCACGGCGGTCGAGGCCGACGTGCTCAAGCCGCTTCCTGTCAGCGGACCGTTCGAGTCCGCCGCGCTTCACCTCGTCATCCACTGCCTGCCTGGCCCGCTCACCCGCAAGGCGACGGCCGTCGCTAACGTGGCCGCGGTCCTTGCGCCGGATGGCGTGCTCTTCGGTGCATCGGTCCTCGGAACCTCCGGGCACCACACGTGGCTGGCGCGGAGGTTTCTTGCAACCTTCAACCGGCAGGGTGGCTTCGACAACCTCGACGACACCGAGGAGGGACTCCGCGCGATCCTCGCGGCATCGTTCGAACACGTGGAGCTGGAGACCGTCGGCTCGGCCGCGATCTTCGCGGCGACCCATCCCCGCACGGACTCGTCGTACTGACCTGGCTACGGACGCGATCCCGGCCGAAGTCGCCGACTTCAGCCAGCAGGCTCGTTCGGCGACTACTCGCTGTCAGCGGTCACCGGGTCGGCAGCGACCGGAGCGGCGCTCTGGACGGCCCGCCCGAGGATCTCGAACAGCGGGCCGAGCTGACCGAGGAGCGGCACGGTCTCGCCGTAGATGGACAGGTTCGCCCCCTGGAATACCTGCGCGGCGGCCTCGACGATCTTCGGCGTCTGCTCGAGCGGCAGCATCTCGCGTCGCATCTCCTGCTGGGCGCGCGGCAGGAGGAGGTCATGCTCGACCTCGAGCGTCCGAGCCCGGGTCTTCAGCTCCCGCATCGCCAGCTCGTCGCGCAGGACCTCGCTCTCCCGCGCGATCTTCAGCAGCCGCACCGGCGCCTCGGCGTTGGTCTTCGCCTCCTCGGTCGCCATCTCGGCCTGATGCAGCTCCCGGGCCAGTTCGAGGGCCTGGCGCTGCGAGGCCAGGTTCTCGGTCTCGAGGCGCCGCTGACGGGCCACCTGGGCCATCTCCAGTTCCTCGGCCCGCCGCAGGTCCTCGCGGTCGCCCTCGAGCTTCTTCTCGGCCACCCGGCCGGCCGAGGCCATCGTCGACAGCGTCGCCTCCTGGGCCGTCTGGATATCGGATTGGTCGCTCTTGAGCTTGATCTCGTTGCGGGTCTCGGCCTCCAGCTGATGGCGCAGCTCGGCATCCACGATGAAGACCTGGGCCACCTGGGCCACCTCGACCGTGATCCCCCAATCGCTCACGCCGGCATCCGGATGCACGGTTTGTGCGAGCGCCTCGGCGACCACGCCGGACAGGGTGGTCTTCCGCTGCTCGATGCACTCGATCATCGTCATGTGGCTGACCGCGTGGCGCAGCTCGCCGAGGACGACGTGGGTGAGCAGGTTGCTGACCTCGACGATGCCCGCACCGCCCGAGAAGTCGAAGAGCCGAGCGGCAGCGATGGGATCGGTGATGCGGTAGATGACGATGCCCTTGAACCGCAACGGGATGCCGTCGCTCGTCTCCTGGCTGAACTCGAACGCGGCCTCCTGCTTGGTGCTCGGGACGAGGACGAAGACCGTACCGGGCCGGAGAAAGACCTGGACGGCAGAGCCGCGGTTGACCAGCTCCCCGTGACGACCTGTCAGCAGGAATTGGGTAGGGTTGGCCCGTACGACCGGCATGGGTGTGACCTCCTGGCGGCAAACCCTGTGAGGTGGGCCACTCCCCGCCCCAAGCAGGTCACCCGGTCAGCATCTCAGCCAGACCAGCCATAGCGCAGTAGTACGAACGTCCTACCCCATGGCACCCCTCGCCCTCTGCCTCGGCGGGCCGATCAGTCGATCAGCGCCTGACAGACGAGCGCCCAGTACTCGTCGCCGAGGCCCTCGTAGGCGAACGGTTCGTACTGCGTCATGAAGATGCCGATGAGCTCCTTCACCGGATCGATCATGAAGTGCGTGTTCCAGCCGCCGGCCCATTCGTACGTGCCGGCCGACCCGGCCATGGCAGCCTCATCGGGCTCCACGATGACGCCGACGCCGAGTCCGTACCCCTCGCCTTCGAAGAGGTGGTCGTAAACCTGGATCGGGTAGAGCGGCGCGGCCACGTGATTCCGGGTCATCAGGTCGACCGTTTCCGGCTCGAGCAGGCGCACCCCGTCGAGCTCACCCCGCCGCTGGAGCATCCGGGCGAACCGCAGGTAGTCGAGCACCGTCGAGGCACAGCTTCCGCCGCCCGACAGGAGGGGGAAGCGCTCGATGATCTCGTGAGTCTCGTCGTTGTCGATCCATCGCAGGACGCCGGCCACCGATCCGTAGACAGCGGCAAGACGTCCCACCTTTTCGGGCGGCACGAAGAAGCCGCTGTCGACCATGTCGAGCGGGGCGAAGATCGCCGAGGCGAGGTACGCGTCCAGCGGCTGACCGGCGACGACCTCGATCACTCGGCCAAGGACGTCGTGCGACGAGCCGTACCGCCAGCCTGCTCCCGGCTGGTGCACCAGTGGCTGCTCGGCGAGCCGGCGCATGAGCTCCGGTAGGGCGTAGCGGAAGTCTCCGAGATTGTCGTAGGTCGACTCGAGGATCGGGTCCGGCGCGACCCCGAACAGTCCTGACGTGTGCGTCAGCAGGTGCTGGATCGTGATCGGCCGCTCGAGCGGATCAAGCCGGACGCGCCCGTCCTCCACGCCGGCGAAGACCGTCAGGTCGGCGAATCCAGGGATATACCGCGAGACCGGGTCGTCCAGGTGCAGCTTGCCGGACTCGACCAACATCAATGCGCCGACGCTGGTGACCGGCTTCGTCATCGAGGCGACGCGGAAGATCGTGTCAGGCTCCATCGGCAAGCCAGCTTCGATATCGCGCAGGCCGATGCAAGCGAGTTGCGCGACCTGGTCGTGTCGCGACGCCAGCACGACGGCACCGGCGATCTCACCCCCCGCCACGGCGGTCTCGACGTGTCCGCGGGCACGCGCCAGCCCTGCACTGGACAGGCCGACGTCTTCAGGAGTGGCTGGCAACGGTGACCTCATCGGCGGGAGATCGGACTCTACTCCTGAGCGCTACCGCGATCCGCACCAAACCGCGGGTACTTCCCGGCTCAGCCGGTGACTCATGACGTTGCCGGGCATCGTACTTCCCGCCTCAGTCGGGGAGGTCCTGCGCGATCGCCATCAGACGCTCGACGGCGATCTGCAGACGGTCGGCGATGTCCCCTTCGACGGCTCGCCTGTCCACGAGATCGCCGACCAGTCGATCGAGCCGGTCGGCCGCATCGCGCGCGGCCCGAGCGTCGAGCGTCTCGAGCGCCCGGTCGAATCGGTCGAGCTGATCCTCGAGGTCCTTCGCTTCGTGACCCTTCAGGCCGTCCTTGCCCCGAGACGCTGCGATGGCAGCCCGCATCTCATCGCTTGCAGCGCGGGCCGGCACATACGGGTCGATCGTCGGTGTGGGAGTCGGGGTCGGCGTCGGCTTGGCGGTCGGCGTCGGCGTCGGCGCCGGGCTCGGTGTCGGCACGAGGCTGGCCGGTGCCGAGGGACTGACCTCCAGGGCACCGCCCGGGATCGACGGCCGCTCGACGCCGGCAGACCCGCCGGGTCGAAGCAGAGCGAGACCCGTGGCTGCGACGAGGACGGCACCGATCAGCACCACCGCGACCGCGACCGCGAGCATCCGACCGCCCTCCGGGTCGCGAGTGTCGACCATGGCGGAGGTGGTGTCGCGATCGAGATCGAGGTCAAGCCCCCTAAGGGTCGTGGCGTCCGACGCCGTTGACGAGGTCGCGAGCGGTGCGGCCTCCCGGGCACGAGCCCGCGACGCGCCGAGCATGGCACCGAGCTCGGCCGCAGACGGTCGTCTTGACGGGTCGGCGGCGAGCGCCCCGGCGACCGCGGCGTCGAACGCCGCGCCCAGCGTCGGATCCCGGACCGAGACGCGGTCGACCGGCCGACGGCTCGCTGCCACCAGCCCGGAGACGCTGTCCGCGGGGCGCGGCAGTCCGCCGGTCAGGCCCAGGAACGCGACGATCCCAAGAGCATGGACATCACTCGCGGGGCTTGCCGGATCGCCCATGAGCTGCTCCGGCGCGAGGTAGGCAAGCGTCCCGATCGCCGTCCCGGGAGCGGTCAGCTCGCTCGGGCCGGCGGCGGCGATCCCGAGGTCGGCGATGCGCGCCCGGCCCTCCCCCAGCAGGATGTTCGACGGCTTGAGATCGCGGTGGACGATCCCGCGAGCGTGCAACGCCCCAAGGCCGGACGCGACGTCGACGAGGATCGGAACAAGATCATCAGGGGGGAGCGCCCGCGACGGCGACGTGGCGAGGCGGTCGGCGAGGGATCCGCCGGTGCACAGGTCCATGACGAGGAACGGCTCCGTGCCGGCCGCCGGGTCACCGGGGGAGACGTCGTGGATGGCGACGACGTTCGGGTGGCTCACGGCGGCCAGAACCCGTGCCTCTCGGTCGAAGCGTGCGGCGACCACCGGGTCGCTCGCATGGTTGGCCAGCAGCACCTTGACCGCGACATCGCGTTCGAGCCGCAGGTCGCGGGCGTGGTAGACGGTCGCGAACCCGCCCGAACCGATCCGGGCCACGAGACGGTATCGCCCCGCGAGATGATCCCCGATGCTGGGCATAGCCCGAGGGTACCCGATGCTCCGGCGGGCGAGCCGCGACCTCGCTGCGAGATGCAGGCATTCGCAGCCGCCGACCGATCCCTTGCCGCCGACGGCGTATGCTCGGGACGCTGCTGGCGATCCACGCCCCAGGACCCACCTAGAGGACCGACATGGCCCGGTGGTTACGGCTGGCTCTCGTTGTGTGCGCCTGCGCGGCGCTCGTCGGTTGCGGCGCGAGTACGGCGACGGCGCTCGGTCGACCCGATCGATCGCCCCCGCGATCTCGACGCCACCTTCGGCGTCTGGCACGTCGACGACCCTTCGACCGAAGGCGGGATCAGCGTCGACGCCGATGGCCGATCTCACCTCCTTCGCCTCCGCACAGATCGGCGACGCCATCGCCGGTGGACCCGGGTTCGTGGTGGTCGGCTACACGGCGCGACCCGACAACGGCGTCGATGGATCGGTCTGGACCTCTGCCGACGGACTCACCTGGACCAAGGGCGCGACCCAGGAGAGCTTCGCCAACAGGCTCCTGACCGATGTGACGGCAGACGCGAGTGGGTTCGTCGCGGGTGGCCAGGAATGCCCACCGACAGGTGGCGGAGAGTGCCTTGGCCTCAACCTCTGGACGTCGCCGGATGGAGCCGCCTGGATGCCCTCGACGTTCGCCGTCGCCCAGGACTCGGAGTGCTGCGTCCTCGAGGGCCTCGCCGCCGGTGGTCCGGGCGTGGTGGGCGTCGGCTCTGACATATCGGACGTCTCGTCGGGTCCGAAGGACGCGACGAGCCTCACCTCGGCCGACGGCCGGGTCTGGACGGTGCACCGGCGCGATCCGGCCTTCACCGACGCGAGCGCAAGTGCGGTGGTGGCCGGTGGTCCCGGCGTCGTCGCGGTCGGCGGCCGCGCCGACGGCACCTTCGCCGCGTGGACCTCCCCCGATGGGACAACGTGGACGAGCGCCGTCCCGCCCACCGGTAGCGCGCCGACCGGCGTCGCCCGGGACGTGGTCCACGCCGGATCAAGCTTGGTCGCCGTGGGCAAGGACGGAGCGGATGCCGCGGTATGGACGTCGGCAGACGGCGCGGCATGGGTCAGGGTCCCGTCGGGCGATGCACTCAAGGGCGGTGCGATGAACCGCGTGATCGTCGCCGGGGACACGCTCGTCGCCGTCGGCAAGGCCGGGCTCGGGGCCGCGGTCTGGACCTCCCCGGACGGCGTCGCCTGGACACGGCTGGCGGACCAGGACTCGTTCGACGGCGCCGAGATGACGAGCGTCGCGGCGTCCGGGAAGGCCTTGGTGATCTTCGGCAAGCGACCGACCGGCGCGATGCCCGCCTGGTCGGGGACGTTGCCGTAGCCTCGAAGGCAGCCCGACTTCCAGTCCCGGCGGCCGACGGCCCGCGACTGCGGTGATACCGTCGTCCGGTTGCCGCACCCACGGTCTCGGACGTTTCGCGTACCCTGCTGGACCGGGACGAGACAGGAGTCATCGCGTTGATCGAGGCATCCCCCGAGGCAGGCCTTCCGGCGGGGACGGTCACCCTGGTGTTCACGGACATCGAGGGTTCGACCAACCTGCTCCAGACGCTCGGTGACCGGTATCCCCAGGCGCTGGCGGACCATCATCGCCTGATCCGCGAGGCATTCGCGAGGCACGACGCCTTCGAACGCGGATCGGCGGGCGACGGCCTCTACTTCGTCTTCGCCAGCGCACGCGAGGCGATCCAGGCGGCCATCGACGGGCAGCACGCGATCGAGGGCCACACGTGGCCCGAGGGCGCCATCGTCCGGGACCGGATGGGGATCCATACCGGAGAACCGCGGAACGAGACGGAGGGCTACGTCGGGCTGGACGTCCACCGGGCGGCGCGCATCTGTGCGGCCGGCCACGGGGGCCAGATCCTGATCTCACAGACCACGCGCGACCTCATCGGCGAGGCGTGGCCGACCGGGTTCGGGGTGGCGGACCTCGGGACGCATCGGCTCCGCTCCCTCGACACATCGATGCGGCTGTTCCAGGTCACCGGCCCCGGCCTCGCTCGTGACTTCCCTCCCCCGCGGACGACCGATGCGCCGAGGAACAATCTCGAGCTGGAGGTCACCAGCTTCGTCGGTCGCGATCGCGAGCTCGAGCAGGCCACCCGGATGCTCGAGCAGTCGTCGCTGCTGACCCTGACCGGTCCCGGCGGGGTGGGCAAGACCCGTGTCGGTCTTCGGCTCGCCCGGACGCTCCTCGGTCAGTTCGACGACGGCGTCTGGGTCGTCGATTGCGGGGCGTTGACCGACCCGGCCTTCGTCCTGCCATCGGTCGTCAGCACGATCGGCCTGACCGAGTCCGCCGGTCGCTCGCTGCTGTCGGCGATCGTCGATCACCTCAAGGGCAAGCGGCTCCTCCTCCTCCTGGACGACTGCGACCCTGTTCTGGCTGAGTGTGCGGAGCTGGCCGAGGCGCTCGTCCGGTCGTGCTCGGCCGTCCGCGTCGTGGTGACCAGCCGCGAGGCCCTGGGCGTGCCCGGCGAGGCGATCCTGCCCATCGCCTCCCTCACCACGCCCGACCTCGGCCCGAACGTCAGCCTGAGCGACCTCGGCGCCGTCGACGCCTGCCGTCTGTTCGTCGAGCGTGCCAGGGCGGTCCAGCCGACCTTCGCCCTCACCGAGCAGAATGCTCGATCGGTCGCCCAGCTGTGCCGGCGCCTGGACGGCATCCCCCTCGCCATCGAGCTCGCCGCGGCACGCGTCCGGGCGCTCCCGGTCGAGCAGATCGCGGCTCGACTGGATGATCGGTTCCGGTTGCTCACCGGTGGCAGCCGTGCGGCGGTCGCCCGGCACCAGACGCTCCGGGCGACGATCGACTGGAGCTACGACCTCCTGACGGAGCCCGAGCGGGCGACCCTCCGCCGCCTGTCGGTCTTCGCCGGCGGGGCGACCCTCGAAGCGGCGGAGTCGGTGTGCGCTGGCGACCCAGTCGATCCATTCGAGATCCTGGATCTGCTCGGCCGGCTGGTCGAAAAGTCCCTGGTGTCCACGGATCCGGGGTCGAGCGAGGCCCGGTTCCGATTGCTGGAGACGGTCCGGGAGTACGCCCGGAGTCGGCTGGTCGAGGCCGATGAGGCCGATCAGACGCTGCGCCGGCATCGCGACTGGTATCTCGCCCTCGTGGACGAGGCGTCGCCGGCGTTCTTCCGGGGTCCCGAGCCGGCCGAGTGGATGCCGCGTCTCGACCGTGAGCACGACGACCTCCGCGCCGCCCTCGAGTGGTGCCTCGACCAGCCCGGCGAGGGCCGGTCGGGCCTTCGCATGGCGGCCGGTCTGTGGCGCTACTGGGAGATCCGTGGCCATCTGACCGAGGGCCGGGGCTGGCTCGAGCGCATGGTCGAGGCGGTCGCCGGCGAGATCTCGCCGCTCCGGGCGAACGCGCTCACCGGAGCTGGCAGCCTGGCGTTCATGCAGGGCGACTTCCGGGCCGCCTCCACGTTCCACGAGGCGAGCCTCACGCTCCACCGGGAGATGGGCGACCAGCAGAGCATCGCCTACGCGGCCAACAACCTCGCGAACACCGCCGTGCAACTCGGCGACCACGTCCGCGCGCGCGAGCTGTACGAGGAGGCCATCTCCCTCGCCAGCGAGCTCGGGGACGTGCGCGGGGCGGCATTCGGCACGATCAACCTCGTCGACGTGGCGGCCCGCCAGGGCGACCTCGAAGCCGCGCGAGACCTGTACGCCGAGACCCTCGCAACCATCCGGGGCCTGGGCGATCGGTGGATGGAGGCGTTCGCCGTCGATACCTTCGCCCGGGCCACCGGCCGGGCCGGCGACCGGGAGGCCGCGCGATCGCTCCACGTCGAGGCGCTGGCGATCCTCGAGGAGCTAGGCGATCGGCGCGGCGTGGCGCGGATCCTGACGAGCCTGGGGGACCTGGCGCTCGCCGACGGCGACACGGCGCGGGCGCGCGGTCTGTTCAGGCAGAGCATGGCGATCCGACAGGAACTCGGAGACATGCCCGGTCTCGCCGGCGCGATGGAGAACCTGGCGCGCGCGGTCGGCGTCGACGACGCCGAGGCGGCCGCTCGCCTGCACGGCACCGCGGAGGCGCTGCGCGAGGCCATCCGCGCGATGATCCCGCCCCAGGCGTCGGCGCTCCACGACCAGAATCTGGCCGAGCTCGAGACGCGACTCGGCGCCGACCGGTTCGAGGCGGCCCGTCGTGATGGACGGTTGATGACCCCGAACGAGGCGCTGGCTACGCTCCCTCTGTGACCTCGACGATCGAATCGGCGAGCAGACCGTGTGCCTCGCGGTGGACGGCGATCGCCGCCTCCGGGTTCGGAGCCTCGACGAGACAGAAGACCTTGCCGGTCGCCTCGTCGTACCAGTAGCGGACGTAGCTGACGCCGTGCTTGCCCTGGTGCGCGAGGTCGGCGGCGTGCGCCTGGGTCACCGCCTCCGCGGTCAGGCCGGGGACCTTGTTGTGCGTGTCGAGGTAGAGGGGCATGTCCTCGGTCTCCTGTCGATCGAGTGGGGTATCAGCAAGAGCATGGGCACGTCGCGGCGATTGTCAATCGCACAGCCGACATACGGGCGGTCTGCCCAGGAGCGGACCGGGGCGTCGGGCCGCACCCGTCGTCGGACCGCACCCGGTGCTGACCGTCATCGGATCCGCGATTACCCTGTGTGGGATCGGGTGAGGTCGTCGGGTCGGGAGGGATGCGGATGACGTTGCGGGAGATCCAGGAGCCGATCAAGGCCCGCTACCGGGACGAGCCCGACGCGGCGCGGATCACCCTCCGGGCGAGCGGGGCGATGGCCGGCGATGCGATGAGCTGCTCGGTCGACCTCGGTCGAGCGATCTATGCGGCTGGGGCGCACCAGGGCGTGGGGGGCAGCGGCAGCGCCGCATGCTCGGGCGACCTCCTCCTGGCGGCATTGGCCGCCTGCGCGCAGCTCACCTGCCAGATGGTCGCCACGAACATGGGCCTCGAAGGCGTGGGCGTGACGGTCGAGGTCGAGGGCGACCTGGACCTTCGCGGCACCCTCGGGACAGCCGACGTCCCCGTCGGGTTCGAGGCGATCCGCGTCCGGTTCGACGTGACCGGCGACGTGGCTCCCGAGCGGCTCGCCAAGCTGAAGGACCGGACGGAACGCTACTGCGTCGTCCTTCAGACGCTCCTCCAGCCGCCCCGGATCGAGGCCGGCTGGAGCGTGCCCTGACTCGACCGATCCCCTCCACCCATCGCGCTCGTCCGACGTTGATCGTCAGTCGCGAACCGCCTCGATCCGCTGCGCGAGCGCGATCGGCCCGGGCCATCGCCAATCCGTTGCGCTCACGTGTCGGAGGGGGAGGTCTTCGATGTCATCGGCCGAGCGGTGGACGTGGGCATGGAACGGCACCCTCCCCTGCTTCAGGTCCCAGATGAGCACGTGGCCGCCCGGCCGCAGCACTCGGGCGATCTCGTTCAGCCCCGCGGTCCGGTCGGCCCAGTGGTGCATCGAGAAGGTGCTGATAACGACGTCGAACGACTCGTCCGCGAAGGGCAGGGCCGCCACGTCGCCGACGACGAACGTCGGTCGCGGGCCGTCGTCGCCCGATGACCGTCGAGCATTGGCGTCGGCCCGCTCGATCATCGCCGGATCGAGATCGAGCCCGGTCACCGCGAACCCGTGAGATCGCGCCAGACGGATCGACAGCTGCCCGGGTCCGCAGCCCACTTCGAGGATCCCGGCGGTCGGTGGGACCGACACCCGCCACGTCCCCGGCGATGCCCCGGAAGAGCGAGTCGAACAGGAGACGGCTGAGTCGGTCGTAGCCGGCCGGATCGCCCATGAGGACCCCGCCGTGGGCGGCGCGACCGGTCGCCACCCGGGCGCCCCGTCGAGTCAGCGCGATGGCCCCACCCACGCCCAGCCCGGCCAGGACGACCAGTCGGCCGGAGGGTCGCCTCACCTGGGCCCCACACGGGCGATGGGTGTCGACGCGCGGTGCATCGGCCGAGGATACGCTCCGTCGCGGGTGCTCGACGGACGCCCGGCTCAGACGGTCAGGTCGACGGGATCACGGCTAGGGATCGACGCGTCCCGTGCCGACCGCGTCCGCGGTACGCTCCGTTCGATGTCACGACGATCCGTCGATCCCCTCGACTCCCCGTCGATCGGCCGCCGGCCCAGCCCGTCGGTCGAGGGCGGTCGCGCGCAGGGCGAGACGGGATCGGCGCCGGACCCGTTCGACCAGGCCGGCTTCCGCTCCCGACTCGAGTGGGGAGAGGCCGGCGTCCGGGCCCTGGCTCCGCGGGTCGGACTCGTGGTCGTGGTCGACGTCCTGTCGTTCTCGACCTCGACCTGCGTGGCCGTCGAGCAGGGAGCGCGGGCCGTGCCCGCGCGATCGGCCGGCGAGGCGGCCACCCTGGCTCGATCGATCGGGGCGATCCCGGCGGATCCGACGCGGAGCCTCGCTCACCCGACGCTCTCGCCGTCGAGCCTCCTGGCGTTGCGGACCGGCCAGACCGTGGTCCTCGCCTCGGCGAACGGCGGTGCGTGCGCGGTCGATGCGGCCGAGGCCGGAGCGATGGTCGTCGTCGGGTGCCTTCGGAACGCCTCGGCGGTCGGCCGCCTCGTCGCGGCGCACGGTGGCGCCAGCGCGATCATCGCCGCCGGCGAGCGCTGGCCGGACGGGACCCTGCGACCGGCGCTCGAGGACCTGCTCGGGGCCGGCGCCATCCTGGCCATGGTCGGCTCGGCGGACCTCTCGCCGGAGGCTCGTGCCGCGTCGGCGGCGTTCAACGCCATCCGGATGACCATCGGAAGACACGATCCGAGCGTGCGGCTCCGCCCGTGAGCTCAGCGGCCGGGGGTTCGGCGCCGATGTCGAGCTCGCGGCGGAGCTCGATGCCACCGACCGGGTCCCGGTCCTTGTCGACGGGGCGTTCGTCGGCGGGATGGGCTGACGGCGGCGGTGGCGGGCCGATGACGGACGGAGCCGGCGCCCAGGAGCGGCTCGACAGCGCGATCGACGACCGCTTCGACGCGGCCATCGACCGAGCGATCGACAGCCTGCCGGACGCGTTCGTCGAGCGGCTTGGGTCGGTCGCCATCGTCATCGAGGACGAGCCCACGCCCGACCAGCTCGCGAGCGTCGGCGCGCGCGGCCTGTACGGCCTCTACCAGGGCGTTCCCCAGGACGGCGTTCGGCGCCGAGAACGTCCCGCTCCCGAGCAAGATCACGCTCTTCCGCGGACCCCTCCTGCGGGGCTACGGGGTCGGTCCCGGGCTCGACGATGCCGTCGAGGAGACGGTCCTCCACGAGGTCGCTCATCACTTCGGTCTGTCGGACGCCCGGCTGCACGAGTTGCGCCACTCGCACTGAGCGAAACCGAGGGAGGCGTCCCGGCGCGATTCCGGTGCGACGGCGCACCGCGGTTCGCCCTCTCGCGAGTTCGCCGACGGCCCATCCGTACCGGGCACCCCGGACCATCGGGCTGGCGCTCCGGACCTCCGTCCCGTGGGATACCTACGCATGACCATCGGCACTGCCTCGAGGGTGGCGACTTCGTGCATCAAGAACCGACGATGATCGAGGGAGATCTCGCCGCGGACCCCGGTCCGATCCGGCTCGTCCGGCTCCGGCTGACCCTCGCCCTCATCGCCATGGCATTCATCCCGATCGCGGTCGCCGCGCCCATCCTCAGCACCGCTCTCGACAGCCAGCGAGCCGCCGAGCAGGCCCAGGTCGAGCACGAGGCGGCGGGGGTCGCGGCGGACGTCGAGCGTCGGATCGACGCCGTCTCGTCGGCCCTGGTCAAAGCCGGCGGTGTCGATGCCGTCGGGGACTACGCCCGAACGTCGAAGACGGGCCTCGCCGGGGTCAAGGCCGCGATGGCCGATCTGTCCGGTGACAAGCACGATGGCATCGTCGGCGCGACTCTCCTCGACGTCCGCGGCCGCCAGCTCGTCCGGGCGGTCGACGGCCAGATCGTCAAGACCCAGCCGACCACGGCGGTCGATCCGCTGGTCGGCGCCACGCTCTCCGCCGATCCGGGCGCGGTCGTCGTCGAGCCACGTCCTGACCGGGGACGACGGTACCGCCCATCTTGCCCTGGCCACCCAGGTCGTCGCCGGGGCGGAGCCCGGGTGCACCGGCCGGCCTCCTCCGCGTCGAGGTCTCGCTCGACCGCTTCCTCGAGCTCGCGAATGCCGGTGAGGTCAGCGGCGGCCAGGCCGTGCTGGTCGACAGCGCTGGTCGGACGATCGCTCCGGCGACGACGCCCGACCGGGGGACCGGGGCGACCATCGCCGCGACGAGCAAGCTCGCCGGCGACCGGGGGTGGAGCGCGCACCTCGTCGCACCCGCCCGGTTCGCCCCGCCGCCGCTGCCGCTGATCGGCCTCCTGGCGGTCTTCGTCGCCCTGCTGGGGATCCTCATCACCTGGATGGCCCGCCAGGTCCTCCGTCCCGCCCAGGAGCTGGAGGCGTCGCGCGGCCGGCTGCGCGACATGTACGAGCTGGCTCACGGCGATTCGCTCCGCGACGTCCTGACGGGCCTCGGCAACCACCGCGCCTTCCAGGAGGCGTTCGAGCGCCAGGTCGACGCAGCCCGGACTCGCAACACGTCGCTCGGGCTGGTGCTCATCGACCTCGACGACTTCCGCGCGGTCAACGACAGCGGCGGGCACGCCGCCGGCGACCAGGCCCTGACCGCGTTCGGACGGATCATCGAGGCCACCCTGCGGACGGCCGATCGCGGCTTCCGGACCGGCGGCGACGAGTTCGCCCTGCTCCTGCCGGGTCAGACCGCCGATGGGGCGGCAGCGGTGGGGCGCCGACTCCTGGCCGCCTCGATGGACGCCGATGCGGGGCGTGGCCGGAGCGCCCTGGCGGTCCGCTCGTTCTCGGCGGGCGTGTCGGCCTGCCCGGCCATGGCCACGGATCGGCGACAGCTGCTCGACCAGGCCGATGCCGCCCTGACCTGGGCGAAGCGCCACGGCCGGACCAGCGTCGAGATCTTCGACCCGGTCCGCCACGGACGCACGCCGGCTGCGATCGCCCAGGTCGTCGACCAGCCGTGGATGGGTGTCGCGGAGGTCATCTCGCGGAAGCTCCTGCGGCCCGTCTACCAGCCGATCGTCGACCTGCGCAACGGGCGGATCGCGGGATCCGAGGGCCTCATCCGACCCATGCCCGACTCGGGCTTCGCCAACCCGTCCGAGCTGTTCACGGCGGCCGAGCTCGCCGGCCGGACGGTCGAGCTCGACCTGGCCTGCCTGGAGATCGTGGCGGCCGGTGCCGCGGCGATGTCCGGCGACGCGATCCTGACCCTCAACATGTCGCCGCGGACGCTCGAGGCCGACGACTTCAGCGCCGGCCAGCTCGTCGCCCTGGTCCGGAAGGCGGGGCTCGAGCCGACCCGGATCGTGCTCGAGCTCACCGAGCGCGAGCAGATCGAGGAGATGGAGCGTCTTCGGCGCAACGTGATCGCCTGCCGCAGCGCCGGCTTCCGCATCGCGGCCGACGATGTGGGGGCCGGCAACGCAGGTCTTCGGCTCCTGAGCCAGGTCCAGTTCGACATCGTCAAGATCGACCTGTCGCTCGTCCAGGACGGGGCCGTCCACGAAGCGTCGATGTCGGTCGTCGGAGCCCTCCAGGATCTCGCCCGACGCTGGGGTGCGTCCGTCATCGCCGAGGGCATCGAGACCGCCGCCCAACTCCGCGTCGTGCGCGATCTCGAGATCGCCGCCGGCCAGGGGTACCTCCTTGGACGGCCCGGGACGGCCGATGAGCTGGTCGCGCTGCAGGCCTCCGGTATCGACATCGAGAGCCTGTCGAAGCGGGACGACTGGCTCCATCGGATGGCCCGCGCCGGCGCAGGGATGACGGTCCCCACCTCGGCTCGCTGACCCCGTTCGCGAACCGAGCGGACAGCCGGTCTCGCGGGCTATCCTTGCGCGAGTCCGCGGGCCCGGATCGTGGCTTGCCGGGGCTGTCTCAGCCCGGCTACGATGCGCCCCTAATGACGCGGTCCGGCACCGTCGCCGGAGCATCGCCGGCCGCCCCGCCTGCCGAGCTGGCGGACCATCGAGCCGATCATCGAGGAGGAAGCATGCGCATCCGTTCAGCCGGGCTGACCCTGTTCGCAGGGATGGCCATCCTGCTCTCGGCGTGTTCGAGCTCGAGCACCGGCAACGCAGCCAGCCCGAGCGCGACCCCACCGCCCGACCCGTGCGCAGGCGTCACGGCCGGCAAGGCCCACACCCCGCCGACCGACTGGAGCAAGGCCAAGATCGGCGTCGTCACCGACATCGGGACCCTGAACGACAAGAACTTCAACGAGTACTCGTTCAAGGGCGCCACCGATGGCGCGACGGCTCTCGGTGCCGCCGCTCCACAATCCGTCGTGCCGAAGGACCAGTCCGACTACAAGAAGGACGTCCAGACGTACGTCGATCAGGGCTACGACATCATCACGACGGTCGGGTTCAACCTGGCGACCGCGACGACCTGCTTCGCCAAGGCGAACCCCGGGATCTGGTTCGTCGGCGTCGACCAGTCGCCGATCTGCGTGACCCCGCAGGGCGCCCCCGACACGACATTCGCCTGCAAGGGCGATGCCAAGACGCTCATCCCGAACTACGTCTCGCTGGCGTTCCAGGAGGACCAGGCGGGCTACCTCGCCGGGATCGTGGCGGCGTCCCTCAGCAAGTCGGGTGAGATCGGAGCGATCGGAGGCACGACACTCTGTGCGCCGTGTGTCCGGTACATCCAGGGCTACACCCTCGGCGCACAGTCGGTGAACCCGAGCATCAAGGTCACTCCGGCGTACGTGACCCGTGACTTCTCGAACAAGGCCTTCCAGGACCAGGCCGGCGGGAAGGCGTTCGCGGAGAACTACCTCACGACCAACCCCAAGGTGGACGTCCTGTTCCAGGTCGCCGGCCTGACGGGCAACGGCGTGCTCGACGCGGCCTGCGCCAAGAACATCTACGGGATCGGCGTCGACGTCGACCAGTACCTGTCCTACCCGGCCGCCGACAAGTGCATCGTCACCAGCGCCGAGAAGAAGCTTCAGCTGTCGGTCGGCGACGCCATCAAGGCGATCGGCGGCGGAACGGCGGTCGCCGGTGACAATCAGTTCAGCGCAAAGAACGACGCGATCGGCGTCTCCGACTTCCACGACAAGGCATCGCTCATCACCGCCGACACCAAGGCCAAGCTGGCCGCGGCGTTCGCGGCGATGAAGGCCGGCACCCTGACGACCTGCCCGACCGACGGCACGTGCGGCGTCGGGCCCAAGTGACCCTCCCCGGATGAACCTGCGGAGGGACCGGCCCGACACGGCCGGTCCCTCCGCCCCACCTCACCTCTGCGGAGCTGAACGTGGCGAACGCCGGACGTGGCTGACCAGACGCACGTTCCCGAGGCACCGCACGTTCCCGCGCTCGAGATGCGTGGCATCACGAAGCGCTATCCCGGGGTGGTCGCCAACGACCATATCGACCTGACGATCAAGCCCGGCGAGATCCATGCCCTCCTCGGCGAGAACGGCGCCGGGAAGAGCACCCTGATGAACGTCCTGTACGGGCTCGCCCGGCCCGACGAGGGCGAGATCCTGCTCGATGGGACCGCGGTCGAGATCGCCGAGCCCGTCCGACGCGATCGCGCGCGGCATCAGCATGGTCCACCAGCACTTCATGCTCGTGCCCGTCCTCACGGTCGCGGAGAACATCCTCCTCGGCGAGGAGACGATGGCGAACGCGGTCTTCCTGGACCGCAAGGAGGCCCATCGGCGGATCGTCGACCTCGGCCGGCGGTTCGGCTTCGAGATCGATCCCGAGGCGAAGGTCGGCAACCTGTCGGTCGGCTGGCAGCAGCGCGTCGAGATCCTCAAGGCGCTCTATCGGGATGCCCGGATCCTGGTCCTCGACGAGCCCACCGCCGTCCTGACCCCGCAGGAGACCGAGGAGATCTTCGCCGTCCTCCGCCGGCTGGCGGCCGAGGGGCGGAGCATCATCTTCATCAGCCACAAGCTGTACGAGGTGCTCGAGATCGCCGACCGGATCACGGTCATCCGGCGCGGCCGGGTCGTCGGCGAACGACTGCCCGGAGTGACCGACGAGGGCGACCTGGCCGAGCTGATGGTCGGCCGCGAGGTCGAGCTCACGGTCGATCGCGGCGACAGTCATCCTGCCGCCGCCCGGCTCGTCGTGTCCGACCTCCACGTCCGCGACGACCGCGGCAGCGAGGTGGTGAACGGGGTCGGCTTCGAAGTCCGGTCGGGCGAGATCCTGGGCATCGCCGGGGTCGCCGGGAACGGCCAGGACGAGCTCATCCAGACGCTGATCGGCCTGCGCCGCCCCGTGTCCGGGACGGTCACCCTCGGCGGCCAGGACGTCACCGGCCACCTGCCCCGCGCGATGAACGAGGCGGGCGTCGGCTACGTGCCCGCGGATCGTCATCGCTGGGGGCTCGTCCTGCCGTTCACGATCGCCGACAACATCGTCCTGACCAGCTACTACCGACGGCCGTTCGCCCGCCGCTTCATCCGCGACGAGGCGGCGATCGAGAAGGACGCCGACCGGGCGATCCACGACTTCGACATCCGGACGCCGTCGCCGACGGTGCGGGCCGCGACCCTGTCGGGCGGCAACCAGCAGAAGGTCGTCGTGGCCCGCGAGTTCGACCGCGAGCTGCAGCTGCTCATCCTCGACCAGCCGACCCGCGGCCTCGATGTCGGAAGCATCGAGTTCATCCACCGCCAGACGATCGCCAAGCGCGATGCGGGCACGGCGATCCTCCTGGTGTCGGCCGAGCTCGACGAGATCCTCGAGCTGTCGGACCGGATCGCGGTCATGTATCGGGGCGCGTTCGTCGCGGTGCGTGATGGCCGGACCGCCGACAAGAACGAGATCGGGTTGCTCATGGCCACCGGCGGCGTGGATCGCCCGACCGATGCGCCCACGGAGGCCAGCGCATGACCGGCGCGTCATCCGGATCGCGTGTCCGGGACGTCGGCGGGACGGTCTGGGCGATCATCGCCCTGCCGCTGATCGCCATCGCCTTGGCCTTCGGCGTCGGAGCGGTGATCATCCTCGGGTCCGAGCTCCTCGTCGGCGAGCCGTTCAACCCGTGGCTGCCGCTGACCGCCTACGCGGCGCTCCTGCAGGGCGCCTTCGGCAGTTTCGACGCGACCGTCGACACGCTGGTCGCGACCAGCCCGCTCGTCTTCGGCGGCCTGGCGGTGGCGATCGCGTTCAAGGCCGGGTTGTTCAACATCGGCGCCCAGGGCCAATTCCTGATGGGGGCCCTGGCAGCAGTGGCCGCTGGGGTCGCCGTGTCGGGCCAGCCGCCGTACATCGCGATCCCGATCGCCGTCGTGGCCGGCGTCCTGGGCGGTGCCGCGACGGGCTTCCTGCCCGGCTTCCTCAAGGCGGTCTCCGGCGCCCATGAAGTCGTGACCACGATCATGCTCAACTACATCGCCATCAGCGTCCTGGCGGCGCTCGTCAGCGGTCCGCTCAAGGTCCCCGGCTCACCGTCGCCGGTGACCTACGACGTCGGGAACGCCGGCTATCCGGTGGTCATCGGGCGCGACGGCCACATCGGGATCTTCCTGGCCGTCATCGCGGTCTTCGTGATCCGTTGGCTCCTCTATCGCACCACCCTCGGTTTCGAGATCCGGACGGCCGGGGCCAACCCCGACGCGGCCGCCTACGCCGGGATGCGCCCGCGCCGGCTGATCGTCCTGACGATGGTCCTGGCGGGCGGGCTGGCGGGCTTCGCCGGCGTGGACGTCGCCCTCGGGCTGACCCACCAGATGACCTCGAGCTTCGGCACGACGGTCGGGTTCGACGCGATCGCGGTGGCCCTCCTGGCCCGGTCGGAGCCGCTCGGGATCCTGCCCGCCGCCCTCCTCTTCGGGGCGATGCGCTCGGGCGCGAGCCTGATGCAGATCGAGGCCGGGATCCCGGTCGAACTGGTCGACGTCATCCAGGCGACGATCCTGCTGGTGCTCGTCGCGACGCCGGTCATCCGACGTGTCCTCCACCTCCGCGGCACCCAGAATCCGTTGGCCACGTCGCCGACGATCAGCCGGTCCTACGGCAGCGAGTCGGTGCTCTGATGGACCAGCTCATCACCGGCCTCTATTCGATCCCTGTCCTCGGCCTCGTCTTCCAGATGGCCGGCTACCTCATCGCCATCGTCCCGCCGATCTCGCCGATCATCCTCCGCTCGGCCACCCCGATCGCCTTCGGGGCCCTGTGCGGCGTCATGTGCGAGCGCTCCGGTGTCGTGAACATCGGGATCGAAGGGACGATGCTCGCGTCGGCCTTCACCGGGTGGGTCGTCGGCGTCGCGCTCGCGCCGACCCTCGGGACGCCGGCGACCGAGCTGTTCGGGCTGACTCCGGCCCTGGTCATCGCCCTGATCGCGGCGATCGGCGTCGCGCTCGCCATCTCGGCCCTGCACGCCTGGCTGTCGATCAGCGTCCGGGCGGACCAGATCATCAGTGGGACGATCATCAACATCGCCGCGTTCGGCGTCACCGGCTACCTCAATTCGATCATCGCCAAGAGCTCGCCGACCAGTGCCGGAGCATTCTCGGCCTTCCAGCCACCGACCGCCCTGACCGACCTTCCCGTGATCGGCTGGCTGATCGGGATGTTCTTCGCCCAGGGCCCGATCTCGATGTCGTTGATCGTGTTCGTGATCGCCCTCCAGATCCTCCTGTTCCGGTCGCGCTGGGGTCTGCGCACGCGCGCCGTCGGCGAGCACCCGAAGGCCGCCGAGACCGTCGGGATCGACGTCATCCTCGTCCGCTACCGGAACGTGATCGCCGGCGGGTTGTTCGCCGGGCTGGCGGGCGCCTCGCTGGCGATGGAGGCCACCAACTCGTTCCAGGCCGGGATGACGGCCGGGCGCGGGTTCATCGCCCTGGCGGCGATGATCGTCGGACGCTGGACGCCCGTCGGTTCGTTGCTCGCGGCGCTCCTCTTCTCGTCGTTCCTGGCCATCGGCCAGGCGATGTCGTTCGCGCCACCGAGCGGTCAGCTGGGCGACGTGATGTCGTCCCTGCCGGCGCAGCTGTACGACGCCCTGCCGTACATCGTCACGATCATCATCCTGGCCGGCGTGGTCGGCCGGACCCGCCCGCCGGCCGCCGACGGCCAGCCCTACGAGCGCGAGGCGGCGACCTGAGCCACGAGACGGCGAGCCGGGAAGATCGACGCCGAGCCGAGGCGATCCTCGACCTCCAGGAAGGTCGAGGGGTCGTCCACGTGCTGGATGACGACGGCATCGGCCGGGTCCTCCGGACCACCCGGCGGATCGCGGTGGTCGGCGCCTCGCCCGATCCGGGTCGACCCTCGTACGGGGTGATGCGCTACCTGATGCACCACGGGTACGACTGCGTCCCGGTCAACCCGAACGTGCGCGACGTGCTCGGCGTGCCGGCCTTCAGGACGGTCGTCGAGGCGGTCGACGCGACCGGACCGGTCGACCTCGTCGATGTCTTTCGCCGTTCGGAGCTGTGCGTGCCGCACGCTCGGGAGGCCGTCGAGGTCGGGGCGGCCTGCCTCTGGCTCCAGCTCGGCGTCGTGAGCTGGGAAGCGGCCCGGATCGCGGCGGCCGCCGGCCTCGACGTGGTGATGGATCGCTGCACCGCCATCGAGCATCGTCGACGGCGCGACGAGGACCGCCAGGCAACCGGCCGCTGAGCGTTCCTGCGGCCGCTCGACGCTAGGCCGTCGCCGGCTTCGGCGGCTCCTCCAGGCGCAGATCGAGGACGAGCTCGAACTCGTCGCGCAGCGGGATGCCGTAGCTGCCGATCCCGGCGATCGACGGCTTGATCGACAGCCGGGCCCGGTCGACGGCGCCGACGCGCACCTCGCCGATCCGGAACCCGCGCCGTTGGTAGAACCGCAGCGCGTCGAGGTTGTCGTTGGTGGTGACCACCCAGATCCAGTGGCGGTCGGCGGCCGCCACGGCGCCGATGAGCGCCTCGAGCAGCGCGGAGCCGATCCCGCCGTGCCTGGGGTCGGCGGCGAGCGAGCTCAGCTCGACGGCGTCCTCGTCGAACCGGTAGGTGAGCAGGCCGGCGGGGTCGCCGCGCCGTTCCGCGACGAAGCCGAGGCCCGCCTCGAGGACGTCGATCACCTCGCCGCGCCTCGCCTGGCGGCGCCCGCCGAGCCTTTCGTCGAGCCAGCCGGACGCCCAGCGCTCATCCCCGTCGAGGTCGAACGGTCGGACGACATACTTGCGCGGAGCCATCGCGATCCCTTACTTCACGAGGAGGCCGGCGACGACGAGCACCACGCCGAATGCGGCGACGAGCGCGCCGAGCCGAGCCTGACGCTGGAGGATCTCCATCGCGACCGACGCACCGGTCTTGCCTTCGTCGCGCAACCCGCCGCGCCAGGCCTCGTAGCGGGCGATGTTGGCGTCCTCCGCCTGGAGCGCACGATAGCGCGCCCACGGCCCGCGTGCGCGGCGCCAGCCGACCGCCATGAGGACCAGTCCGCCGACGATCAGGACGACGTTGACGATGCTCATGGGTCGGCCGGCCCGGGTCCCTCCGCCGGCAGACGGTCCAGCTGGCTGCGGACGGCGGCCTGGACGAGTCCCGCGTTGGCCCGACCGCCGGTCGCCTTCATCACCTGACCGACGAGGAAGCCGATCGTCGGCTTGCCGGCCCGATAGTCCGCGACCGCCTTGGGATGGTCGGCGATCACCGCGGCGACGATCCCGTCGAGCTCCGCGCTGTCCGAGATCTGCTGGAAGCCGCGTTCCCCGACGATGGCCGCGACCGCGCGCCCCGAGGCGATGTGCTCGTCGAGGACCTCGCGGGCATTGGCGCGGCTCAGGTCGCCGGACACGACGCGCGTGACGAGGTCGGCCAGCTCCGATCCGGCAGACCGACCGACAAGACCGTCGGCCGATCGCATAGCGGTCGACTTGGCCGCTCGGGCGTAGTCGCCGCTGACGAGGTTGGCGACCTCCTTCGGCGGCAGGTCCGGGCCGGCGGCGCGGACCGCCTCGAACGCCGCCGACATCGCCGGGTCCGCGACGATCACCGCCGCGTCGTAGCCCGACAACCCGGCTTCGTCGACATAGCGCGCCCGGCGCGCCGCCGGGAGCTCCGGCAGGGCCGCCCGGATCGCCGCCAGCCAGGCCGGATCGACCCGCAGCGGGGGCAGGTCCGGCTCGGGGAAGTAGCGGTAGTCGTGGGAGTCCTCCTTCGAGCGCATCACGTACGTCACGCCCCGGGTGTCATCCCACCCCCGGGTGTCCTGGGTCAGGATCTCGCCCGCCTCGATCGCGGCCGCCTGGCGCTCGATCTCGAAGGCGATGGCGCGCTCGACCGACCGGAACGAGTTCATGTTCTTGACCTCGACCCGGGTCCCGAACGGCTCGGTCCCGCGCCGGCGCAGCGAGACGTTGGCCTCGACCCGCATCTGGCCGTGCTCCATGTCGGCATCGGACACATCGATCGCTCGGAGGAGGAGCTGGAGCTCCTCGGCATACCGCCGGGCCTGCTCCGCGCTCCGGATGTCGGGGTCCGTCACGATCTCCATGAGCGGAGCGCCCGAGCGATTGAAGTCGACCAGGCTGACCCGACGGCCGCCGTCGTCGGTCTCGTGGATGAGCTTGGCGGTGTCCTCCTCAAGGTGGGCCCGCGTCACCCCGATCGTCACCGGGCCGGCGCTGGTATCGAACGTCAGCGAGCCGTGGGCGGCGAGCGGCAGCTCGTACTGGCTGATCTGGTAGCCCTTGGGCAGGTCGGGATAGAAGTAGTTCTTGCGGTCCCAGCGGGTCGCATCCGGGGTCGACGCGCCGATCGCCGCGCCGGTCGCAAGGACGCCTTCGACCGCCCGTCGGTTGATCGTCGGGAGCGCGCCCGGTAGCCCGAGGCAGACCGGGCAGGTGTGGGTGTTCGGCGGGGCGCCGTCGTAGGCGGCCGAGCAGCCGCAGAACATCTTGCTCTCGGTCCGGAGCTGGCAGTGGACCTCGATCCCGATGACCGGTTCCCAGCGGTCGAGGACGCCGGACCCGGCTGGGCGGTCGGCGGCTCGATCGGGCGAGCGGTCGGCGGTGGTCACGGGAACGAGATCCCGCGATCGATGAGGGCCAGTCCATAGGTCGCGATGAGCAGCCACCCGATCGCGACCGCGGTCCGGCGCGCGAACGTCCGGACCCGCATCCGCGCGATCAACGGCCGGCTCGCGTCGATCGCCCGGCGAGTCGGATCGCCGTCGTCGTGGACCATCGGGCCGACCGCTTCGCGAGCGACGACGTACCCCCGCCAGGTCCCGACGGCGGTCGCGACGAGGCCACAGGCGACGAGCACGATTCCCACGCCGGCATTCTGGCATAGGCACCCAAGCGCCGGACACCGGATGACCGGGAACCGGCTCCGTGGTGCACCGGTTTGTCCCGGCACGTCCGCGCCCGATCCGAGCGATCGGGGAACGGAGGCCCCACGTCCCGATCCGATGTTCAGCGGAGCTCCGCGCTGAGGCGCAGCGCCTCGGAGGCCCAGCCACCGAGGAACCGGACCACCGTGGCACGCTCGGAGTAGTAGCGCCAGGGATCGTCCAGGACATGTCCGCCGTAGCCGGTCTGGACCGCCTCGCCGGCGTTGCGGAGCGAGGCCGCGCCGACCCAGCCGTACTTCACCGCGGCGGCGCACATCGTCAGCCGGACCCGCCGCAGGTCGCCGTCCCAGCCGCTATCGCGCAGACCCGCGGCGTATCCGTCGAAGAGCGTCCGATCGAGCTCCGCCAGCACGCCCGACGGGAGGATCAGGTCGAAGACCGAGTCCGGGACCAGGTTGCCGAGATCCTCGCCGAGGCCGCCGACGCCGGCGAACGCCCAGTCGATCATGATCGTCTCGTCGGTCCCGGCGAACAGGTTGCTCGGCCAGACGTCGAGATGGCAGATCGTTCGCGGTCCGGCCTCGACGAACGCGAGGAGGTCGACCCTCGAGGCGCGCAGGCGGTTCGCGGCTTCGCGT
Organism: uncultured Chloroflexia bacterium; assembly: GCA_963744115.1. Lineage (GTDB taxonomy): Bacteria > Chloroflexota > Limnocylindria > Limnocylindrales > CSP1-4 > Chersky-267. The sequence goes on from CAVUSI010000003.1 coordinate 1,785,726, forward strand.
AGCCCGGGTCCCTCGAACCCGACGGTCGCGGCGGTCCGCCAGGCGGCGGGGTCGTCGATCACGCTCCACTCCTCGCGCCGCTCGACGTTCTCGAGGTAGCGCCGGAGGAACGACCGCGACGCCCAACCGGGCGGCGTCTCACCCGCCCCGTCGAGCGCCAGCCGTCCCTGGGCGCGACCGAGGCGACGAGCCGCGACCCCGAACTCGACCAGCGACCAATCCGCTCCCGGACGACCGGCCACGTCCTCGAGGAACATCGCGGTCAGACTCGTCGCGGGTCGATCGACCCGCCGCAGGAGGGCCGGGCCCCGGATCCCCGCCGCCCGGTAGGCGACCGGAAGGCCGCCGTCGAGGATCTCGACCTCGCGCCGCCGATCGTGGATCCCCGTCCGGTCGTCCGGATCGGTCGCACCACCCGGCGATGGCCCGACGACCTTGAGGATGATCGAATGGTCGCCGCCCCGGAGCCGCCAGACTCCGCGGGTCACGTTGAACCGACTATGGATCAGGGGCTCCACGGAGTCGACCGGTCCGCCGATGAGCTCGTCGGCGACCGCGAGGTCACCAGGCTCAGGCCCGTCCGTCGGTCGTCTCAGGCGGCGGCCCGGGTGCGCTCGACGAACCGGTCGATCCGGCGGAGCGCCTCCTCGATCTGGTCGAAGGCGGTCGCGTAGCACATCCGGACGTGGCCTTCGCCGGACGCCCCGAAGGCGCTGCCCGGCACGACCGCCACGCGTTCCTCCATCAGGAGACGCTCGGTGAAGGTGTCCGAGTCGAGGCCCGTGGCGGCGCTGATCTCCGGGAAGGCGTAGAAGGCGCCCCGCGGCTCGAACGTGCGCAGCCCGAGGGCGTTGAGCCCGTCGACCAGGAGCCGTCGGCGACGGTCGTATTCCGCGACCATCCGCTGGACCTCCTGCTCGCCGTGGAGGAGCGCCTCGAGGGCGGCATCCTGGGCGATCGTCGGGGCGGACATGATCCCGTACTGGTGGACCTTGACGATGCCCTCGAGGATCCCGGCCGGCGCGGCGACGTAGCCGACCCGCCAGCCGGTCATCGCGTAGGCCTTCGAGAATCCCCCCATCAGGATCGTCCGTCCGAGCATGTCCGGGAGCCCGGAGAACGCTCGATGGCGATACGAGCCGTACGCCAGGCGGTCGTAGATCTCATCGCTGTAGACCAGCAGGTCGTGGCGGGCCGCGATCGCGGCGAGCTCGTCCTGGACGGCATCGGGCAGGACCGCGCCCGTGGGGTTGCACGGGTAGCCCAGGAAGAGCGCCTTGGTCCGCGGGGTGATGGCGGCCTCGACCGCCGCAGGATCGAGGGCGAAGTCGTCCTCGAGCCGGGTCGCGATCCTGACCGGGACTCCCCCGGCGAACGAGATCGCCGGGACGTATGCCACGTACGACGGCTCGTGGAGGATCACCTCATCGCCCGGGTCGCACGTCGCCCGAAGTGCGAGATCGACGGCCTCCGACGCTCCGACCGTGACGAGGATCTCGGTCGCGGGGTCATAGCGCACGCCGTACCGCCCCTCGAGATGCGCCGACAGCGCCCGGCGGAGCTCGATCGTGCCGTAGTTGCTGGTGTAGTGCGTCCGCCCGCGGAGCAGGCTGGCGACCCCGGCCTCGACGATGTCCGGCGGCGTGTCGAAGTCCGGCTCCCCCACGCCGAGGCTGATGACGTCGTCCATCGTCGCCAGGATGTCGAAGAAGCGCCGGATCCCGGACGGCGGGACCTCGCGCACCCGCTGGCTGAGCGCGCGCTCCGCGAGCGGTGGGCGCTCGGCGGGCGGAGCGGCGGGAGACGTGTTCGCCTCGGTCGTCATGCTGGCGAGTATAGGGACCATCCCGCGGCGCCGGTCGCGACGACGACCGGCGGCGGAGATCCACCGCGTCGGTCGAGCCGTACCATCAGCCACACGCGCCGGTCCGGCACCGGAGCGAGAGAGGCGAGACGGATGCTCGGACGCCTGTTCATCAGGCTGATCGACGCTCAGGAGCCATGGGCGCGGCCGCTCGGCGACCGGGTCCACGGCCTGGTCGACGCGATCTTCGGACGGATGGTCCGCGTTCGAAGCCTGCTCAACGGGACGTGGCTCGGCCACCCGCTCCACGCGGTCCTGACCGACGCCCCGATCGGCGCCCTGTTCCTCGTCATCGTGTTCGATCTGCTCGGCCAGCCGACGGCCGCCGACGTCGCCCTCGTCTTCGGGGTGCTCGCCATGCTCGCCTCGGCCGTGGTCGGGTTCGCCGACTATTCCGTGACCGACGGCCGGGCACGGACTCGGGCGACCGTCCACAGCACGGTGATGATCGTGGCGCTCATCGTCTACCTGGTGTCGCTCGGCCTCCGGGCCGGGTCGCCGGCCGACCGCGCGATCCCGATCGGGCTGTCGATCGTCGCGTTCGTCATCCTGTCGGCGGGCGCGTTCGTCGGTGGAGACGTCGTGTTCGTCCTCGGCAACATGGTCGATCGACACGCCTGGCGACCGGCCGGGGCGAAGTGGCAACTCCTCGATGTCGGCGATATCCCGGAAGGGACGCCGGTCAAGGCCAAGGCGGGGATCCAGAACCTCGTCCTGATCCGGCAGGGGGAGACGATCCTCGCCCTGCACGACCAGTGCGCTCACGCCGGTGGGCCGCTGAGCGGTGGGCGGATCGTCGACGGCCTGATCGAGTGTCCCTGGCACGGCTCGCGGTTCGACCCGGCGACGGGCCGGCGGCGGCGCGGCCCGACCGCCTACGACCAGCCCGTGTACGAGGTCAGGACCGCCGAGGGCGGCGGCTACGAGGCGCGCCGAACGTCGTGATCGTCCGAGTCCGGCTCAGCTGCCCGCGATCGGCTGTGCCGGGGGCACGCCGTCGAAGACGTCGATGTGGACCTTGGCCGCACGCACGTCCTGGGCCATCGCGGCGGATCGGACCTTGGCCATGGCCTCGGCGCTCAGACGATCGACCTTGACCAGCTCGAGGACCTCCTGCTCGTCCTCCTTCGCGCCGGCCCAACCGACCCGGACGCCGCCGACCCCGCGAACGTAGTACTTGAGCTGATGAGCGTCGGGCTCGTCCCGGTTGAACTCATCGATCACCAGGACGTCCTTGAAGCAGCCGGCCGGGACGCAGGTCGCCGAGCCGGTCTCGAACACCTTCGCGCGATCCGTCCAGCCCACGGCTGGACCCCAGCCCTCCGAGTAGCTCGGCGCATAGGGCTGCGGCTCGACCTTCATCATGATCCCCGCCATGGCGTCCTGGCGACCGGCGATCCAGGCCGGAGCCTTGACGATCTTCCCCTCTTCCACTTCCTCGGGATACTCACCCATCAGCCACACCGTGCCCTGGTCGTCCTGGGCGTAGAAGGCGAGCTCCTGCTCCTCGAGCTCGCCGGAGGTGTAGTCGAGGTCGTAGGTGACGACGCTCGGCACCCCGTCGATGACCTTGACCAGGTCGGTCACGGTGATCACGACCTTCCGGGCGACCCGCTCCTTGCCATCATTCGCCTTGCCCTGGAAGGTCCAGCGGGTTCCCGGGACGAGTGGGAACCAGGCGTTGTCGACCGCGGTCGAGGTGTGGAAGCTACCGTGATCGAACGGCTCGGTCGGCGCCTCGGTCGGCGTCGTGTCGGAGGTTGGCGTCGTGTCGGAGGTCGCCGGCGACGGGCTCACCCCCGTCGCCGGCAGGGTCGGGCGCAGGGCCGCGGGCGGGGTCGACGTCGCGTTGGCCGTTGGAGTCGCCATCTGAACGTCGCGAGACCCGCTTGGGTCGACCTCGGTCGCGGGCCGGGCCACGCCTACGCAGGCCGAGACGACCAGGATGATGACCACCGCTGCCGGCGTCGGCGCACGTCGGAACCGTCGCTCACGACCGTCGGTTCGCGCCACCGGCCCTCGGATCATCAGGCTGGCTCGTTCCCTGCGACGATGCCCGGCCCCCGGTCCGCTCCACGCCCGAAGCGCAGGTAGAGCGATGGCATCACGAACAGGTTGAGCAGGGTCGACGTGACCAGGCCGCCGAGGATCACGATGGCCATGGGATGTTCGATCTCGTGGCCCGGGATGTCGCCGGCGACCACCAGCGGGATCAGGGCCAGGCCGGTCGCGAGCGCGGTCATCAGGATCGGCGACAGGCGCTCCCGAGCGCCACGGATGACGAGCGCCGGCCCGAATGGCTCGCCTTCCTCGCGCTCGAGATGCTGGAAGTGATTGATCAGCATGATCCCGTTCCGTGCGGCGATCCCGTAGACGGTGAACAGGCCGACCAGGGAGCCGAGCTGGACGACGCCGCCGCCGAGGAATGCGGCCAGAAGGCCGCCGACGAGGGCGAACGGCAGGGTAAGGAAGACGAGGGTGGCCAGCCGCCAGCTGCCGAACGACGGTCTGGAGCAGGAGGAGGATGATCAGCGCGGCGCCGAGTCCGAACAGCATCAGGTGATCGGACGCCTGCTGGCGCTCCTGGAACTCGCCGAGCAGCTCGGCGTGGTAGCCGAGCGGGAAGTCGACCTGGTCGACCGCGCGCTGGATGTCGCGCGACGACCGCGCCCAGGTCACGGCCGAGGACGTTGGCGCCGACGTTGATCCGTCGGAGTCAGACCCTCGTGGATGATGCTGTTGGGTGTGGGGGCGATCCGCACCTCCGCCACGTCGGCCAGCCGGACGACCTGGCCGCTCGGCGTGTCGATCGGCAGGTTCTCGACGTCGGTCAGGCTGTCGCGCGCCGCCGGCGTGGTCCAGACCTGGACGTCGTACGCCTTGCCGTCGTGGAAGACGTCGCCGACCTCCTCGCCGGACATGAACGTCGCGGCGGCGCGCCGAACATCGCCGGGCTTGATCCCGTAGCGCAGAGCGACGGCCAGATCGACCTTCGACCTGGATCTGTGGGATCTCGACCAGCAGGTCGCGGTGGACGCCGTCGATCCCGTTGATCCGGGCCATGGCGGACTCGATCTCCTGGGCCTTGGCCCGGAGGACGTCCAGGTCCGGACCATAGATGCGTACGGACGATCGCGTCGCTTGAGCCGGTCAGGACCTCATCGATCCGCTCATTCAGGTACGTCTCGACGTTTCGGAACATACCCGGATAGCCCTGGGCCACCTCGTCGATCGCCTCGACCGTCGTGTCGTAATCGACGTTCGGATCGATGCTGATCCAGTTCTCGCCGAAGTCGACCCCAGCGATCTCCTCCCCGAGCAAGGCCTGGCCGATATGCGAACCGAAGTTGCGGACGCCCGGGATCTGCCGCAGCTCACGACTGGCGGCCAGGACGATCCGGCTCTCCTCGGGCTGGGACGTGCCCGGAGTCGTCACCCAGTGCATCAGGAAGTCCCGCTCCTTGAACTCGGGGAAGAGCGATGCGCCGAGCTGCGGGATGACGGCCACCCCGATGACCGCGGCGAGGGCGACGACGCCGAACGCGGGGCGGGCGCTGCGGACGATCCGGGACAGGACACCCGAATAGGCGGCCCGCAGCCGGTCGGCGACCGGTGACCGGCGCTGCTCGATCTTCGCGTTGGACAGCAGGATGAGCCCGAGTGCCGGCGTCACCGTCAGCGCGACCAGGAGCGATGCCAGGACCGCCAGGCCGTAGGCGATCGCGAGCGGCCGGAAGAACGCCCCGCTCAGCCCTTCGATGAACAGCACCGGCACGAGCGCCGCGCACGTCGATCAGGGTCGCGTAGATGATCGCTCCGCGAACCTCGAGAGAGGACTCCAAGATGATCGAGGCGGTCGACCGGTCGCTCCCCTCGCTCCGCTGCAGGCGCAACCGCCGGGTGATGTTCTCGATGTCGATGATGGCGTCGTCGACGACCACGCCGACCGCGATCACGAAGCCGGCCAGGATCATCGTGTTGATGGTCGCCCCGGTCAGGTACAGGACCAGGCCGGCGGCCATCAGCGAGAGCGGGATCGCAACGAGGCTGATCAGGGCAGTCCGCCAGTCGTACAGGAACGCCAGCAGGACCAGGAAGACGAGGAGCGAACCGACCAGCAGCGTCGTGGTCAGGTTGTGGAGGGCCAGCTCGATGAAGTCGGCCGGCCGGAAGATCGTCGAGTCCATCTTGATACCGGTCAGACCAGGCCGCATCTCGTCCAGGGCGGCCTCGACGCCGCGGGTCACGTCTAGCGTGTTCGCCCACGGGAACTTCTCGATGATGAGCATCAGGCCCGGCCCGTCGTTGACGATCGCGTCGCCGATCAAGCGGTTGGTGGTCGATGACCAGGTCGGCCACATCGGTCAATGCCACCTCGTCGCCGCTGCGGCCGACCAGCCTGATGTGGGCGAGGTCCTCAGGTCCAACGATCGGTGGGACGTGCTTGATCGGGAGGCGCTGGCTGGCGGTCTCGATCTGGCCGCCCTTGCCGATGACCGCGCCGGACGAGAAGCGCAGGATCCCGACGTCCAGCGCCTCGGCCGTCGCGTCCATCACCTGGTCGAGCGAGACCCCGTGCTCGGCCAGGCGGGCCGGGTCGACCTGGACCTGGAACATCTTCAGGCGCTCGCCCCAGATCGGCACGTTGGCCACCCCGGGGACTCCGAGGAGTCGGGTCCGGATCTTCCAGTAGGCCGTCATCGACATGTCGATCAGCGACACCGAGTCCGATGACATCCCGATCTTCATGACCCGACTGGTGGCCGACAGCGGAGCGAGCATCATCGGCGGACCGGCCCAGGTGGGAAGGGTCGCCGAGACCGCCGACATGCGTTCGGCGACGACCTGGCGGGCGTGCATCAGGTCGCTGCCCGGCTTGAAGATCAGCTGGATCGACGAGACCTGGGGGGCCGACTTCGAGCGCAGGATGTCGAGGCCCTCGACGCCGCTGAGCGCCTGCTCGAGCGGCACCGTGACGAGCGACTCGACCTCCTCGGCCGACATCCCGAGGGCCGGCGTCTGGATCTCGACCCTCGGCGGGGCGAACTCCGGGAAGACGTCCACCGGCAGCTGCCGCAGCTGGGCGCCGCCGAAGAACATCATCCCGATCGCAAGCGCGATGACGAGATAGCGGAACCGGAGGCTCGCCCCGACGATCCGACGCATCATGGCTGGAAGGCCCCCAGCGCGGTCATTCCGGGTCGCCGACCCCGTTCTCGGCGCCGAACAGCTCGGCGACGCCGACGGTCACGACCGCCGTCCCGGCCGGCGGACCGGCGCTCAGGTGAGCGAGCTCGCCTTCGATGTCCTTGACCACGATCTCGGCCCGGACGTAGGACAGTCCCTCGGGGTTCGTGAAGACCCACGTCTTGCCGGTCTCGTCGTAGAGCACCGCCGCGTACGGCACGACCGATCCCCCCGACGGCTCGACGGCGACGACCGCGGTCTCGATACCCAGTCGCTCGGCGGCCTCGGCCGACAAGGTGACCTTGCCCAACCCGGTCCCCTCGACCGGATCGACCTGGACGACGGGCTCGTTCGCCGCGGCCTCGACGGCGGCGGGGGCGCACGCGGCCAGCGGCAGGACGAGCATCAGCAGACCGATGAGCGGAAGATCCTTGAGTCGCATCGTTGCCCCTTCCATCAGGCCGGGCTGAAGCCCTGCTGTTCGAGGTTCTGGGTGGTCGTCTCGTCCGCCCTCGGGCTGAGCTCGACCTGGAGGTAGAGGGATGGCATCAGGAGCAAGGTCAGGAGGGTCGAGCTGAGCAGGCCGCCGAGGATGACGAGCGCCATCGGGTGAACCATCTCGAGCCCGGCCCGATCGCCGAGCAGGGCGAACGGCAGGACCGCCAGACCGATGGCCACCGCCGTCGTGATCGTCGGCATGAACTGCTCCCGCGCACCGCGCAGGATGAACTCCGAGGCGTCCTGCCGGCCGTGTTCCCGCTGGAGTCGCTGGTAACGACTGATCAGCGCGATGCCGCTGCGGATGGCGATCCCGAAGACGGCCAGCAGCCCACCGAGCGAACCGAGCGAGACCGATCCGCCGGTCAGCACCACGACGAGCAGACCGCCGCTCAACGCCGCCGGGAGGGTCAGGGCGACGAGCACCGCCAGGCGCCAGCTGGCGAAGGCGGCCTGCAGGAGCAGGAAGATCGCGATCGCGGCGGCCACGCCGAAGGCGACCATCCGATCGTGCTCGGCCGCTCGATCCGCGTAGCCCGGCAGCAACTCGGCATGGTGCTCGAGCGGGAATGCGATCCGCCCGATCGCGGCCTGGACGTCCCGGGCGACCGCCGCCGGGTCGCGGTCCTTGACCGTGATCCCGACATCGACCATCCGGGAGACACCTTCGCGCTTGATCACTTCGGGCGACGAGGCGATCTTGCACGGCCGCGACGTCGCCCAGCCGGACCTGGTCGCCGTTCGGCGTGTCGATCAGCAGGTCCTGGATGCTCGACAGGCTCTGGCGGACCTCGGGCGTGCCCCAGACGACCACGTCGAAGACCTTCTGGTCCTCGAACAGGCTGCCGACGATGAGACCGGACAGCAGGGTGGCCGCCGCACGGCGGACGTCGCCCGCCTTGATCCCGTGCTTCTCGGCCGCGGCCAGGTCGACCGAGACCTCGAGGGTCGGCTGGTCGGCCGGAGCGTCGACCGCCGCGGCACTCACGCCCGCGATCCCGGCCACCGCCTCGCGGATCTCGGCCGCCTTCACGCGCAGGACGCCCAGGTCGTCGCCGTAGACGCGGGCGACCAGGTCGTGGCCCGATGCGGGCAGGATCTGGTCGATCCGCTCGCTCGGGTACGTCGTGACCTCGTGGGAGAGCCCCGGATAGCCGCCGACGACCTCGCGGATGGAGGCCAGCGTTGCGTCGTAGTCGGCGGCCGGGGCGATGGTCACCCAGAGCTCGCTTGAGTTGGTCCCGACGACCTGGTCGGACATCACGGCTCGGCCGACATGGCCGCCGACCGAGGCGACGCCGGGCAGGGTCCGGAGCTCGCGGCCTGCCTGGGCCACGATCCGACTCATCTCGGTCGCCCCGGTGCCCGACGGTCCGTCGAACTGGACCAGGAGATCGCGGTCCCTGAACGTCGGGATGAGCGCCTGGCTCATGAACGGGACGAGCAGGACACCCGCCAGCACCAGCGCAGCGCAGGCGACCACCGCGGCGCGGGGCCGTCGGACGATCCGGCCAAGACGCGCCTGGTAGCCGTCGAGAAGCCGGCGGGCGAGCGGTGAGACGCTCCGGCGAGGCGGGCGACGGGACATCAGGACCACCGTCAGGGCAGGGCTGACGGTCAGCGCGATGACCATCGAGGTGGCCACGGCGGCGACGTAGGCAATGGCGATCGTCGGCAGGAACGTGCCCGCCGGTCCGCCCACGAACATGAGCGGGAGGAGCGCCGCGCCCATGATCACCACGGAGTACACCAGTGCGCCTCGGGCTTCGAGCGTCGCCTCGAGGACGGTGGCGGTCGTCGAACGCCCGGCGCCCTCATCCCCCTGCTCGCGCAGCCGCTGGAGGACGCGCTCGGTGCCGACGACGGCGTCGTCGACCAGGACGGCGACCGCGATCATCAGGCCGGCCACGACCATGACGTTGAGGGTCGTGCCCAGGAGATGGAGGACGCCGACGGCCGCGACGAGCGAGAAGGGCACCACCATCAGACCGATCAGCCCGGCCCGCCAGTCGAATAACAGCACTCCGAGGGCGAGAGCGATCAGCATGATCGCGACCATCAGGCCCAGCCCGACGTTGCCGGCTGCATCCTCGATGAACGTGGCCGGCCGGAAGAGCGACGCGTCGACTTCGATCCCGGCCAGACCTGGCCGGAGCGAGGCGAGCGCTTCCTCGATCCCCTTGGTCACCTCGAGGGTGTTGGCGCCCGGGAACTTCTCGATGACCAGGAACAGGCCGGTGCCGTCGTTGACCACCGCGTCGCCGATGAGCGGCTGGTGATCCTCGACCACCGTCGCGACGTCACCAAGGCGAGGTGCCCCGGCGACCGGGCCGGCGTTCGGGTCGACCGGCTCGATCGGAACTTCGGCCAGGTCGGCGGCCGAGCTGATCGCCTGGACGTGCTGGATCCCGAGTCGCTGGTTGGCCGTGTCGATGAACCCGCCGGTCCCCGGCGTCGACGCCTCGAGGAAGCTCAAGGGCGAGACCCACAGGGCGTTGCCGGCCGTGCTGATCACCTGGATGAGCGACACGCCCTGCTCGCGCAACCGGGCCGGGTCGACCTGGACCTGCAGCTGACGCTCGCGCTGACCCCAGACCGACACGTTGGCGACGCCTGGGACGCCCATCAGCCGAGGCCTGATCGACCATCGGGCGAGGACCGACATGTCGATCAGCGACACGTCCTTGGACGACAGCCCGACCATCATCACCCGGTTCGTCGATGACAGCGGCTGGAGCATCGCCGGCGGCAGCGATACGTGAGGCAGGCCGGGTGCCTGGGTCAGTCGCTCGGCCACGACCTGGCGGGCGCGATACAGGTCCGTGCCGGGCTTGAAGTAGAGGGTGACCGACGACAACCCGGGCAGCGACTCGGACTCGAGCCGGTCGAGCCAGGCGACGCCGGCCAGGAGATCCGCCTCGAGCGGGACCGTGATCAGCTGCTCGACCTCCGGCGCGGACAGCCCGAGCGCCTCGGTCTGGACCTCGACAGAGGTCGGCGTGTACTCGGGCAGGACGTCGACCGGCATCGATCGGAGCTGGGCGGCCCCGATCAGGACGAGAACCGCCGCAAGGCCGATGACGAGGCCACGGAACCGAAGACTGGATTCGACGATCGCACGCATCGCGCCTGGACCCCCCGATCCTGTCATGCGACAGGCAACGCCGCAGGTCGCCGGAGCTCGTTGGGCACGCTCCCAGCACCGGATCGCCGACGGGCCGAGGCTCTCTCCTGAGAACGGGTGTCGCTCACGGGAGAGCCGTGACACGTCGTCGATTCATCATTGCCGTGCGGGCGGGGCCTTCCTATACTCACCGTCCATCATTCAGGGGGTCCGCCGATGACCACCTGGTCCACATCCGGTCGGACCGGGATCCTGCGCGACGGATGGCTGTTCGGTCTCGGACCGACCGGCGTACGCCGGCTGCTCAACGCGGCCATCGTCGGGCTGGTCGTCGCGATCCTCGCGCAGTGGGGCGATCCGGACCTGGTCCTGGATGTCCTGTGGGTCACCCTCGCCGTCGGCGCGTTCGTGTTCGGGCTGCGTGGGACGGTCGCGCGGATCCTGGTCGTGACCGTGGTGATCCTCGGATCGACCGCGATCGAAGGCAGCGTCTTCGACCAGGAGACCGAGATCGACCTATTCGATCCGGAATGGCCGCTGATGGTCGGACTGACGATCGTCATCGCGATCCTGGCCGACCGGGTATCGACGATCGCGCGTCACTACGCGAGGCTCTACCGGCAGGCCAGCGACCGGCTGGTGACAGCCCACGAGGACGAGCGGAGCAGCCTGGCTCGCGATCTCCACGACGGTGTCGGCCAGACCCTCACCGCGGTCGTCCTGACGCTGGATGCCGCGGAAGCCAGGCTGATCGCCGGACCGCAGACCGCAGGTACCGAACCGACAGACGACACGATCCGGCGGGCTCGAGGGCTCGCCCTTGCCGCGCTGGAGGAGGCCCGAGCGGTGGCAGCGCAGCTCCGTCCGTCGCGGATCCAGGAACTCGGTCTCGGCGCCGCGCTGAGCGGCCTGGCCGAGTCGGCCGGCATCCCCGTCGACCTGCGGTTCACACCGTCGAACCTCCCGCCTGGTCTCCTCCAGCGCGAGCGCGAGATCGACGCCTATCGGATCGTCCAGGAGGCGGTCAGCAACGCAGGCCGGCACAGCCGCGCGAGCGTGGTCTGGATCGATGCCGTGGAGGACGACGGCTTGCTCGCGATCACGGTGGGTGACGACGGCGTGGGCTTCGACATGGCCACCACGCCGGTCGGGCTGGGGCTGGTGGGGATGCAGGAGCGAGCGACCATCCTGGGGGACACCTCGATGTCCGCTCGGAGCCCGGAGGGGGCACCGTCGTCACGCTCCAGATGCCCATCGAGCCACCGACGGCGTCGATCGTCGCCCCCGAGATCACGGTCCTGGACGCCCAGGAGGGGGTCCGATGGACGAGCTGACCGGCGCGGACGGGCCACCGATCGAGGTCCCGGCCTCGTCCGGAGGATCCGATCCGAGCACAGCCCCGACGTTTCGGCGCCAGCTGGCGCCGATCAGGGTCGCCCTGGTCGACGACCACCAGCTCGTCCGCGAAGGGTTGCGGCTGGTCCTCGGCGGCGACAAGGGCTTCGAGGTCGTCGGCGAAGCGACCACCCACGAGGAGGCGTTCGAACTCGTGGCGGCCACCCGGCCGGAGGTGCTCCTGCTCGATCTCACCTTCCCGGAAGGGGATGGCCTGCCGCTCCTACGCGTCCTCCGGACGCGCTACCCCGACCTGAGGGTGATCATCGTGACGATGGACCGCGGGTCGGAGTCGGTCCGTCAGGCGCTCGTCGCAGGCGCGTCGGGTTACGTCGTCAAGGGCGCCCGCTCGCGCGACCTGTTCGAGGCGATCCGGGCCGTCGCACGGGGCGAGGTCTACCTTCACAGCAGCATCGCCGGCGCGATCGTCGACGACTCGATCCGCCTGACCAGGAGCGGGCAGCAACTGAGTCTCCGGGAGCGGGAGATCCTGAGCCTGCTCGCGAGCGGTCGCTCGCCCGCCGAGGTCGGACGGATCCTCGGGATCAGCGTCCACACGGTGCGGCGCCATGTCGCCAACCTGTCTGACAAGCTCGGTATCCACGGTATCCAGGCTCTGACCATCTACGCCATCTCGCACGGGCTCACCCGCGAGATGTAGGTGCGTCAGTGGAGGACTTGGCGCGTCCGGCCGACGACGGGCCGTGTCAGGGCGTCAGGCGTGGGCACCGGCCGCGGCAGCTCGCTCGGCCGGGGTCGGGACGGCAGGGTCGCCGCTGAGCACGAGATCGGTCGGCTCGAGGCCGCGCCACTCTGCGTCCCGCGTCAGGCCCTCGTATCCTCGGGCGAGCTCGAGCAGGCCGAGCTCGCCCCACGGGGCTCCGATGAATTGGAGCCCGACCGGTAGACCGTCCGCCAGCCCGCACGGGATCGACACGCCGGGCAGCCCGGCCATGTTGACCGGCAGCGTGCACGCGTCGTTGAGGTACATCGCGACCGGGTCGTCCATCTTCGCGCCGAACCGGAACGCGACGCCGGGGCTCGTCGGTGCCACGATCGCATCGAAACCCGCCGCCCAGACCGCATCGAAGTCGGCCTTGATCAGCGTCCGCACCTTCTGGGCCTTGAGGTAGAACGCATCGTAGTAGCCGGCCGACAGCGCATAGGTCCCGAGCATGATCCGGCGCTTGACCTCGTCGCCGAAGCCGGTCCCCCGGGTGGCCAGGTAGTTGGCCAGGATGTCGCCGTCGCGCGCCGCCGGTCCGTAGCGGATGCCGTCGTAGCGGGCGAGGTTGGCCGAGGCCTCGGCCGGCGCGACGATGTAGTACGCGGCCAGGCCGTAATCGGTGTGGGGCAGGCTGACCTCCTCGACGATCGCCCCGGCCGCCTCGAGCGCGTCGACGGCCGCCCGGACGCGCGCTTCGGTGCCGGGCTCCATGCCGGCCACGAAGTACTCCTTCGGGAGCCCGAGCCGCTTGCCGCGCAATCCGGCGGCGGCCTCGTCGTCGGACGCGGTCAGGTGCAGCAACCCGTCCGGGACCGGGACCGGAGCCGACGTCGAGTCGCGCTCGTCGCGGCCGGCCACGGCGTGCAGAAGGGCGGCGGCGTCCCGGGCATCGCGGGCGAACGGTCCGACCTGGTCGAGCGACGACGCGAACGCCACGATGCCGTAGCGGCTGACTCGCCCGTACGTCGGCTTCATCCCGACGATGCCCGTCAGCGCCGCCGGCTGACGGATCGAGCCACCCGTATCGGTGCCGATCGCCAGCGGGACGTGGAAGGCAGCGACCGCGACCGCCGACCCGCCGCTGCTCCCACCCGGGACCCGCTCGAGGTCCCACGGGTTCGACGTCGGGCCGAAGGCCGAGTGCTCGGTCGACGAGCCCATCGCGAACTCGTCCATGTTCGTCTTGCCCACGATGACGGCCCCGACATCCCGGAGTCGCTCGACGATGTGGGCGTCGTACGGGGCGCGGTAGCCCTCGAGGATCCGAGACCCGGCGGTGCACTGACCGCCCTTGATCGAAACCAGATCCTTGAGCGCGACCGGGACACCGAGCAGCGGGTGCAGGGCCGCGAGCGCCGCCGGACCGGAGTCACGCGCGGCGCGCAGCCCGGCATCCGCGGCATCGGCTTCGGCCAGGGCGCGCTCTCGGTCGATCGACAGCCAGGCGTTGAGCGCGCGGTTGCCGCGCTCGGCCGCCTCGATGGCCGCCGCCGTGGCATCACGGGAGCTCAGGTCGCCGGTCCGGAGGTGCGCCGCCAGCTCGTGGGCGCCCAGACGGGTCGCGTCGGTCATTCGCCGGACATGATGGCCGGGACGACGATGAAGTCGCCTCGCCGCTCGGGTGCGTTGGCCAGCGCCTCCTCGACCGGCAGCGATGGGGTCGCGACGTCGTCGCGCAGGATGTTCTCGAGCTCGATCGTCTGGGCGGTCGGGGGGATCGCCTCGGTGTCGAGCTCGGCCAGCTTCGCGTATTGCTCGAGGATGTGGTTCAGCTGACCCTCGAGCCGGGTGAGCTCCGCCTCGGACAGCCCGAGCCGGGCCAGGTGGGCGACATGCGCGACCTCGTCGCGGGACAGGGTGGCCATGACCCGATGATAGCGGACCGTTCTGGATGGCCGGCCGTCGCCTCGGCTACGATCGGTCGATGGACGACCCGGTGACCATCCGCCCGATGCGCGCCGAGGATGCCGATCCGGCCGCCGAGGTGATGATCGGCGGCGGCTGGGGGGACCGGCGCAAGTTCCTCGCCTTCGCCGTCGGGCATCCGGCCTGTCGGCCGTTCGTGGCGGAGGTCGACGGCCGGATCGCGGGAACGGGCGTGGCCACGATCAACGGCCCGGTCGGTTGGGTCGGGATGATCTTCGTCGACGAGGCGCTCCGGGGAAGGGGGCTCGGGACGACCCTGACGACCGCCGTCATGGATGCGCTCGAGACGGCCGGCTGTCGATCGATGGCCCTGCTCGCATCGCCGCTCGGGCGGCCGGTCTACGACCGCCTCGGGTTCACGGCCGAGATGGACTACCGGGTCCTCGTGGCGCCGGCGGGCGGTCGTCCCGAGGAAGCGACCGGCGTGACGGGCACGACCGACGGGGCGGCCGACGAGGACGGAGCCAGTCGCCTCCGTGCCTACGCGCCGGCGGACCTTCCGGCGATCCTCGCGCTCGACCGCGCCGCGACCGGTGAGGACCGCGCCCACCTCCTGCGCGAGGTGGTCGGCGCCGATGAGACCGTCGTCGCGGTCCGGGTCTCCGGCGAGCTCGTCGGCTTCGATGCGCGCGTTCCCTGGGGCACGCACCCGACGGTCGCGCCCGCGCTGCCCGACGGGGTCCGCCTGCTCGACGCCCGCCGCCGACGGTCCCCGGCAGGAAGCGACGTCAGGACCGCCGTCCCGGAGGTCAACCGGGCGGGGCTGGCCGTCCTCGAGAATCTCGGCTGGCGAGGTGAGCGCGGGTTGACCCGGATGGTCCGCGGCGCGGCGATCGACTGGCATCCCGACGCGATCTGGGGCCAGATCAACTACGCCATCGGTTGAGCCCGCGGGACTAGAGTGGGGCCCGGCGGGTCCCTGCAACATCGGAGGCTGGTGCTGAAGCGACACGGCGGAGCGCTCGTGACCGCGGGGCTCGTCCTTCTGGCACTCGTGGCATGCGGCCCATCGGTCAGGTCACCCAGCCCTGCCCCGTCTCCGACGGGTGAGCTCCCCAGCCCGTCAGTCGCCGCAGATCGACCGCCGCCGTGCTCGGAGATCGGGCAGCGGTGGGTGTCCCCGAGCGACGACGCCACGCTGGTGTGCGTACCCTCGGCTTCGTTCCAGATGGGTGCCGCCGACGACGATCCCGCCGCCGGATCGGACTCGAAGCCCCGACATCTCGTGCGGATCAGCGCCTTCTGGATCGACCGGACCGAGGTCACCAACGCGGACTACCAGAAGTGCGTCGACGCCCAGGTCTGCCGCGCCCCCTCCAGGGTTCCCGGCTCGACGACCACCGCCTCGACGACGCATCCCGACTATTACTACGACCCGGCCTTCTCCGACTACCCGGTCCTGATCTACACGCCAGAGGAGGCCGAGGCGTACTGCACCTGCATGAAGCGGCGCTTGCCGACCGAAGCGGAATGGGAGCTGGCGGCGACCGGCACCGATAGGCGCCGGTATCCGTGGGGTGACACTCTGGATTGCGACCACGCCAGCTACCTCGGTTGCACGGCGGACACGACCGACGTCGGGACGCCGCTGGCGGGCGCCAGCCCGTACGGGGCCCTGAACATGGCCGGCAACGTCTGGGAGTGGCTGGCGGATCGTTACGGGGAGGACTACTACGCCGCCTCACCCGTCCAGGATCCGACGGGGCCGGACACGGGTGCCTACCACAGCCGGCGTGGCGGCGGGTTCTCGAGCCTCCCGCGAGAGCTCGTGGTCACCGCCCGCGCGAACGGGGACCCGGTCCACTATTTCGATGGACAGCAGGGCTTCCGCTGCGCCGCGAGTGCCGGCGCTCCCTGACGCCGGTCAGTCCGTGTCCTCGCCCGCCAGGAGCCGTCTGAAGCCGGCCTCGTCGAGGATCGGGATGCCGAGCTCTTGCGCCTTGGCCAGCTTCGAGCCGGCACTCTCGCCCGCGACCAGGTAGTCGGTCTTCTTCGACACCGAGCCGCCGCTCTTGCCGCCCGCCGCACGGATCGCGTCCTCCGCGCCCTGCCGGTCGAACCCTTCGAGGGACCCGGTGACGACGACCGTCCGGCCCGCCAACGGTCCGTTCGCGAGGCCCGCGGCAGCGGCGACGGCGGCAGCGATCGCCCGGTCGTCCGGGCGCTCCGCCTCGACCCCGGCGGAGACGATCTCGGCGAGGGTCCCGGCGGTGACCGGATCGCTGAAGTACCGGGCGATGCTCGCGCCGACCGTCGGCCCGATACCGCTGACCTCGCTGAACGCATCCGGCGACTCGACGGCCAGCCGGCGGAGCTCCTCGGCCACCCGCCACGTCCAGCCGTGCCCGGCGGTCTCCTCCCCCATCGGCTCGTCCGGGCCCGGCGGCATCCGGCGGAGCAGCCAGTTCGTCAGGTCGATCGCGGTCTGCTCGCCCACCTGCGGGATGCCCAGGGCGTTGAGGATCCGTGCCAGCGGGCGGCGCCGGGCGCGCTGGATCGCGGCGTACAGGTTCTCCGCGCTCTTGCGGGCGAACCGATCGAGCTGTTCGAGCTGCTCGACCGTCAACCGGAAGATGTCGCCGCGCGTCCGGACGAGGCCGCGCTGGAGGAGCTGCTCGAGGACGGCCCAGCCGGCTCCCTCGATGTCCATCCCACCGCGCCCGAGGAAATGGGCGTACTCCTGCGCGACGCGAGCCGGGCATTGAAGGTTCGGGCAGTAGAAGCGGACGGCACCCTCGTCCCGCACGACGGGCGTGCCGCAGACCGGGCACGCGATCGGCATCTCGAACTCGCGCTCCGCCCCGGTCCGCCGCTCGGGCAGCGGTCCGACGACTTCCGGGATGACGTCGCCGGCCTTCTGGAGGATGACCTGATCCCCGATCCGGATGTCCTTCCGGCGGACCTCGTCGAGGTTGTGGAGCGTCGCTCGCGCCACCGTCGAACCGGCGACCTTGGTCGGTCGCAGGTGCGCGACCGGGGTGAGCGTCCCGGTCCGTCCGACGTACGTCACGATGTCCTCGACCAGCGACTCCACCTGCTCGGGTGGGAACTTGTAGGCGATCGCCCAGCGGGGTGCCCGCGAGACGATCCCGAGTCGAAGCTGCTGATCGAGTCGATCGACCTTGACGACCACCCCGTCCGTCTCGTACGGGAGCGCGTGCCGCGCCTCGCGCCAGCGCTCGGTGAAGGCGATCACGCCCTCGATGTCGAGCCCGGTCTCGCGATCCGGGTTGACCGGCAGACCGAGGTTGCCGAGCCGTTCCAGCGCCGCCGACTGGGTCGAGGCGACCTCCGCAGCCGGGGGCGACCCGGCCGCGGCTGCCCCGGGCGGATCGAGTGGGCCGGCCTGCGCGGCGGGCTCGTCGCCTTCGAGGAGCTGATAGAACCAGGCCGACAGACGACGGCTCGCCGTGACCGCCGGATCCTGCTGCCGGAGCGAGCCGGCCCCGCTGTTCCGCGGGTTCGCGTAGAGCGGCAGCCCCGCTTCCTCGCGCTCGGCGTTGATCCGGGCGAACTCCGCCTTGGGCATGAACACCTCGCCGCGGGCGTCGATGTCGGCCGGCTCGCGCAGCCGCGCCGGGATCGCGGCGATCGTGCGCAGGTTGGCCGTCACGTCCTCGCCGGTCGTCCCGTCGCCGCGGGTCGCTCCCTGGACGAACCGGCCGGCCTCGTAGCGGAGCGAGACGGCCAGCCCGTCGATCTTCAGCTCGGCGACGTAACGCAGGTCCGGGGCGTCCTCCGGGGCGGCGGCCAGCCCGAGCCCCCGGCGGACACGCGCGTCGAACGCCCGGAGCTCGTCGTGGCTGAAGGCATTCCCGAGCGACAGCATCGGCCGTCGGTGGCGGACTTCGTCGAAGGTCGAGGCGATCGCCCCGGATCCGACCCGCTGGCTCGGCGAATCGGGTGTGACAAGGGCCGGGAACGCCGCTTCGAGGGTGATCAGCTCGCGCAGCAGCCGGTCGTATTCGGCATCGGCCAGCTCCGGCGAATCTTCGACGTAGTAGAGCCGGTTGGCACGCTCCAGGATCTCGCTGAGTTCCGCGTGCCGGGCTGCGGCGGCCGGCGCGTCGCCGGCGGCCAGCCGGGCGACCTCGGCGCTGTCCAGCGGCGTGTCGTCGGTCATCGGAGGTGCGATCGCTCGATGCCGTTCACGTCGTTCACTCCCAGCAGCGGCAGCGCCAGGGACAGTTCCTCGCGGAGGATCGCCAGCGCTCGCTCGACACCGGCCTGCCCACCCGCAGCGAGCGCCCAGTAGAACGGCCGGCCGACGAGGACTCCGCTCGCCCCGAGCGCGAGCGCCGCCACCACGTCGAGCCCGGATCGGATCCCACCGTCGACCCATACCTCGACCCGATCGCCGACCGCGGTGACGATCTCCTCGAGGACGTCGGCGGTCGCGACCGTTCGATCGAGCTGGCGACCGCCGTGGTTCGACACGACGATCCCGGCGACCCCGGCATCGACCGCCAGCCTGGCGTCGTCGACGGTGAGGATGCCCTTGAGCATGAGCGGCAGCGACGACCACGTCCTGACCGTCGCGATGTCGGCCCAGGCCAGGGTGAAGTCCCGCTGATCCATGCCGCGGTAACGGTCCGCGGTGCGATCGAGCTCCGGCGGGAGGTTCGCCATCCTCGGCGCGCGGAACCCCGAGTGACGATCCCGCAGGCGATACCCGAGGACGGGCAGGTCGACGGTGAGGACGATCGCCTCGTACCCGGCGGCGACCGCCCGTTCCACGAGCGACCGAGTGAACTCGAGGTCCTCGACGTTGTACAGCTGGAACCAGCGCCGAGCGCCGGGGATCGCCGTCGCCACGGCCTCGAGCGTGACCGACGATGAGGTCGACATGCAGAACGGCACGCCCGCGCTCGCGGCCGCGCGGGCCATGGCGACCTCCCCGCGCGGATGGGCCAGCGCCTGGAACGCCATCGGCGCGACCGCGATCGGGAGGGCAGCCGGCTGGCCGAGGAACCGACCGGACAGGTCGATCGATGCAGGTCCGGTCAGGACGCGGGGACGGAACCGAAAGCGCCGCCACGCCTGGACGTTCTCGTCGAGCGTGATTTCGTCCCACGCGCCGCCGGCGACGTAGTCGAAGCCGCCCGGGGACATCCGGCCCTGGGCGTGCACCTCGAACTCGGCGAGCGCGGCGATCGCAGCCAGATCCACGGCTCCGAGGCGACGGACCATCGTCCCGTCCGACCCGCCGTCAGCCGAGGAGCTCGAGGTTGGCGAGGCTGGCGAGCATCGTCTTCCGCCCGGCGCTCGGGTCGCGGAACGCCACGGTCACCTCCTCGTCGTCGCGGGTCAGCCGCGCGGTCACCACGATCCCGTCGCCGAACCGCACGTGACGGACCCGATCGCCATCACGATACCGGCGCTCGCCCGGGACGATCGGACGCGGCGGCACGATCCCGCGCTCGGTGACGCCTTCGTCGGACCGGCGGACGGGGACCTCGTCGACGGGCTCCGCATCGTGCTCGTCGATCTCGTCCCAGGCAGGCACGTTCGCCTGCCGGCCGAGCGAGCCCGACCGGGCCCCACCGGCGAACGCCTCACGCTTCGCCGCGAGGTCGCGCGTCGGCTGGAACCCCGTCCCGCCCGTGCCGGGCTGGGGCGTCGGCGCGCCCGGCCGTCCACTGCCCTGTCGATAGGCGCCACCGCCGGCCCGGATCGGCGTCCCGAAGCGGGAGGCGCGGCGGGCGCCGAAGACGAGGTCGAGGTCGAGCGGGCCTTCGGCGTGATCAAGCTCATCGGCGACCAGCGACGGACCGACCATCAGCTCGGCCGGGATCTCGAGCAGGAACCGGGACGGCACGGAGGCGCCGCCCATCCCCCACGTCGCCCGCCGCCAGGCGTGAGACAGGTAAAGCCGACGCTTCGCCCGGGTGATCCCGACGTAGGCCAGGCGGCGTTCTTCCTCGAGCTCGCGCTCGTCGTCGAGCGCGCGGCTGTGAGGGAAGACACCTTCCTCGAGGCCGGCGATGAAGACGACCGGGAACTCGAGACCCTTGGCGGCATGGAGCGTGATCAGCGTGACCGCGTCGGCCTCGCCCTCGTAAGAATCCTGGTCCGCGACGAGCGCCGTCTCCTCGAGCAGCCGGTCGAGCGCGTCTTCAGGCGACAGGTCGTCGTAGCGAGTCGTGACCGCGCGCAGCTCGAGCAGGTTGTTCCAGCGATCCTCGCCTTCCTCGGAGCCGTCGGCCAGCATCGCCCGGTAGCCGGATCGCTCGAGGATCGCATCGAGCAGCTCGGGCAACGGCAGAACGCCGATCCGCGTCCGCATCGCCCGGACGAACGCGACGAAGTCCGCCAGCGCGGTGCGGGTGCGCGAAGCGATCCCGTCCACCCGCCCGTCGGCGGCGGCCTCGAGCGCGCCCCAGAACGTCCCGCGCTCACCCGGCTCGGCCCCCTCGGCGGCCCCGGCCCCGGCCGCGACCGCGGTGCGTAGAGCTTCGATCGTCTTCTCGCCGATCCCCCGGGCCGGCACGTTGATCACCCGTTCGAACGCCACGGCGTCCGTGTCGCTCCGCAGCATCCGCAGGTAGGCCAGGGCGTCCTTGACCTCGCGCCGCTGGTAGAACCGCGTCCCGCCGATCAGCTGGTAGCGGATGCCGTAGCGCAGGAACGCCTCCTCGATCGCGCGGCTCTGGGCGTTCGTCCGGTACATCACGGCGATCTCGCGCGGGGCCGACCGCTCGCCATCCTCGTCGGCTCGGCGGGTGAGGATCGAGCTCGCGCCACCGGTCAGCTCCTCGACCTGGCGGGCGATCCACTCGGCCTCCTCCTCCTCGTTGTAGGCCTCGAACCGCTGGATCGGCCGGCCGCCGGCGTTCTCGGTCCACAGCTTCTTGTCCTTGCGCGCCGAGTTCCGGCTGACGACCGCATGGGCCGCGTCGAGGATCAGCTGGGTCGACCGGTAGTTCTGCTCGAGCTTGACCACCGTCGCGGTCGGCTCGTCGCGCTCGAAATCGAGGATGTTGCGGAGATCGGCCCCGCGCCACGAGTAGATCGACTGGTCGTCGTCGCCGACGACCGCCAGGTTGTGGTAGCGCGCGGCGAGCGCCCGGACCCACAGGTATTGAGCACGGTTCGTGTCCTGGTACTCGTCGACGTGGAGATAGCGCCACTTCTCCTGGTAGCGCGCCAGGACCTCCGGCGCTTCCTGGAACAGGCGGACCGCCTCGAGCAGGATGTCGTCGAAGTCGAGTGCACCGACGGCGCGCAGGCGTGCCTGGTAGGAGCGGGCGAGCCGGGCGACGATCCGCTCATGGTGGTTGAGGGCGACCTCGTCGAGGCCGTCGGCGTCGATCATCTCGTTCTTCGCCCGGCTGATCGCCCCGAGCACCGCAGACGGCCGGAACTCGCCGGTCGTCGGCAGGTCCTCCTCACGGAGGAGCTGCTTCATCAGCGTCTGCTGGTCGTCGGTGTCGTAGATGACGAAGCGCGGATCGAGCCCGATCGCGGTCCCGTCCCGGCGCAGGACCCGGGCGCAGACCGCGTGGAACGTCCCGGTCTGGACGTCCCGCCCGGCGTCGCCGATGAGGGCCGAGATCCGCTCGCGCAGCTCACCGGCCGCACGATTGGTGAACGTGACCGCGAGGATCTGCCATGGACGGACCCCCTTGACGCCGACCAGGTACGCGACCCGGTGAGCGAGGACTCTCGTCTTCCCGCTGCCCGCACCGGCCAGGATCAGCAGCGGTCCCTCGGTCGTGGTGACGGCTCGGGCCTGCTCCGGGTTCAGTCGTGCGACGATCTGCTCGGCCAGCACCGCCGTGGCCGCCGCCCGCTCGGCCGGACTCGGGCCCTTCGGCGTCGGGTTGCCCTCGGGGTCGTCCGGGAGCGGCGGCTCGTCCTCCGCCGGCTCGACCGGCTGAGCGAGCGTGCCGGTGACCTTCCGTCGACGGCCGCGACCACGGCCCGTCCGAGGGTCCGGTCCGGCGTCTTCGACGGCCTCGGCGACGACGTCGGCGGGCGGCTCGCCGAGCGGGAACGGGACGTCGTCCTCGGGCGGCTCGGGGAAGAGCCGGTCGGTCGTTGCTGGCACGTCGCCATTGTAGGTCGGGCGCCTGCACCGACCGTCGATGCCCCTCGACGGAGACGGGAGTAAACTCGGACCGCGGTGCGCTGGCGCCGCATCCCCAACCAGTCAGGCCCGCATCTGTGCGCCCGACGGCACAGGAGGAGTGGAACATGACCGATCAGGAAGCCAAGGCGTCCGTCAGTACGCCCGAGGTCAGCGGCGTCGCGGCGGTCTCGACCGACGGCGCATACACGCTGTTCGTCGCCGAGTTCACCGACACCGATTCGGCGTGGGCGACGTACGAGACCCTGCTGGGCATGGAGGACGGTCGCCACGTCGCCATCGACGGCGTGATCGTCGTCAAGCGCGATGCGGATGGCAAGCTCGACATCCAGAAGGCGACCGACCACAGCACCAAGAAGGGCGCCAAGTACGGCATCGTCGGCGGCATCGTCCTCGGCGTGCTCTTCCCGCCGTCGATCCTCGCCAGCGCCGTGAGCGTCGGCGTGTTCGGGGCCGCGATCGGCAAGATCCGCCAGCTCCATCATCGGAGCGAGCTGGCCGACCAGCTGGCCGACGCGATCGCCCCGGGCAACTCCGGCATCGTCGCCCTCGTCGAGGACCCGGGCGTGGTCGAGGTCCGCAAGGCCCTCGTCGTGGCCAACCGGGTCGTCGAGTCGGCGGTCGACGATGTCGCCGCCAAGGACATCAAGGCCGCGGCCAAGGAGGCCGAGGCGGCCGAGCCCGAGGCCGAGCCCGCCAAGGCCTAGGGTCCGTCGTCCCCGACGGCCACACGACGAAGCCCGCCCCGGTCGCCCGGGGCGGGCTTCGTGATTCGCGGGGCGCTGCCGAAGGCTACGGCGTGACGCCCGGGATCGAGAACGGCTGGTCGCTGACCTGGTCGGCCGGCGGCGCGGTGATGTCCACCGCGGCGTCGTACTTGGTCAGGTCGATGGTGACCCCGAAGGTGCCCTCGGCCCCGCCGTCGACCGCGATGCCCACCCGGCACGGGCGGTAATCGGCCTTGCTCGACCAGATGTCGAGGGTCACCGAGCCCGCCGGGAGCCCGCTTGCCTCGGGCACGTCGGTGCTCGAGACCTTCTGCTGGACGTGGTAGCAGTCGACGTCGCCGATCTTCTCGTCGGCGAGCTTGGTCGGCGCCGGAAGCTTGTCGAGCTCAGCCTTGAGCTGATCGACCATGGCCGCAGCCGCACTGGGGTCGGGCGACCCGCTGACCGGCAGGCTCGGGATCGGCAGGCCGGCGGTCAACGTGGACAGGTCCAGCTTCTGGTACTTGTCGCCGGTCAGGCTCGACTTCAGGTAGAGGGTGCCGCTGTCGACGATGATGTCGGCACTGAGGTTGAAGAGGCTCGGTGCGGCGATCGCGAGCTTGGCCTCGGACTTGGCGATGTCGATGTCGCCCTCGAGGGTCGAGCCCGTGAGATCGACGGTCGCGCCAGCGCCGGTGCCGGAGCCGGTCAGCGAGCCCGGATCGACCTTGCCGGTCAGGCCGGCCTTGACGTGGACCGACTTGATCCCCTCGAGCGAGGATGCCGAGTGGGTGAGGATGTCCTTCGGGTCGGTCAGCGCAGGCGCAGACGACGAACCGCCACAGGCGGCCAGGAAGACGGACGCCGCGACGGCGATGGAGAGCAAGAGGCGACGGGGCATGCGGGTGGTTCTCCGTACTGCGGATGATCGCTCGGTGATGGCAGCCGGCAGCCTCGCCGGGTCGGAGCACGGACGTCTCTCGACGCCCGCACCGCGACGAGCGGGTCGGGCACCGCGCCAGCGTGGCGTCGGGTCCGTCCGGTCGTCTCTGGCCCGATGGTACCGCCGTCGTCGAATCGACGAAGCCCGGGCGCTGCGCCCGGGCTTCGACTGGTGGTTCGTGACGGGACTAGAAGTCCATGCCCCCGCCGTGATCGTGCCCGCCCGCGCCACCGGGCGCAGCGGCCTTCTCCGGGATGTCGGTGACCAGCGTCTCCGTGGTCAGGACCATCGCGGCGATCGATGCGGCGTTCTGGAGCGCGGACCGGGTGACCTTGGCCGCGTCGACGATGCCCTTCTTGAACATGTCGCCGTACTCGCCCTTGAGGGCGTCGAAGCCGTGGCCGAGCTTGGCCGCGCGGACCTGGTCGACGACGACCTCACCGCGAGCGCCGGCGTTGTCGGCGATCTGGCGGGCCGGAGCCTCGAGGGCCTTGCGGACGATGTCGACCCCGACCTGCTCGTCGCCTTCCAGCTTGAGCTTGTCGAGCGCCGGGATCGCCTGGAGGAGGGTGGTCCCACCGCCGGCGACGAGGCCTTCCTCGACGGCCGCACGGGTCGTCGACAGGGCATCCTCGATGCGGTGCTTCTTCTCCTTGAGCTCGACCTCGGTGGCCGCGCCGACCTTGATCACGGCCACGCCGCCGGACAGCTTGGCGAGGCGCTCCTGGAGCTTCTCGCGGTCGTAGTCCGAGGTGGTGTCCTCGATCTGGGCCTTGATCTGGGTCATCCGCGCCTTGATCTGGTCGGAGTCGCCGGACCCGTCGACGATCGTCGTGTCGTCCTTGGTCGAGACGACCCGGCGAGCCTCACCGAAGTCCTCGAGGGTGACCGAGTCGAGCTTGCGACCGATCTCCTCTGTGATGAGGGTGCCACCGGTCAGGACGGCGATGTCGCGGAGCATCTCCTTGCGCCGATCGCCGAAGCCGGGGGCCTTGACGGCCAGGACCGAGACCGTCCCGCGGAGCTTGTTGACCGCCAGCGTGGCCAGGGCTTCGCCGTCGACATCCTCGGCGATGATCACGACCGGACGACCGGCCTGGACCGCCTTCTCGAGGGCCGGCAGCATGTCCGGGACGCTCGAGATCTTCTTGTCGGTGATCAGGATCTTGGGGTTCTCGAGGACCGCCTCCATCCGATCGGGGTTGGTCACGAAGTAGGCCGAGATGTAGCCCCGGTCGAACTGCATGCCCTCGGTGTATTCCTTGTCGAGGCCGAGCGACTGGCCCTCTTCGACGGTGATGACGCCATCCTTGCCGACCTTGTCCATGACCTCGGCGATGAGCTCACCGACCTCGGGATCCGCGGCGCTGATCGCGGCCACGGCGGCGATCTGCTCGCGGTTGTCGACCGGACGCGACTGCTTCTTGATCTCGGCGACGATCGTCTCGACCGCCTTCTCGATACCGCGCTTGACGACCATCGGGTTCGCCCCGGCGGTCACGACGCGAAGGCCCTCGGAGACCATCGCCTGGCCGAGGACGACCGCGGTGGTCGTGCCGTCGCCGGCGACGTCGTCGGTCTTGGTGGCGACTTCCTTGAGGAGCTGCGCGCCCATGTTCTCGAACGGGTCCTCGAGCTCGATGTCGCGAGCGATGGTGACGCCGTCGTTGGTGATCGTCGGGCTGCCGAACTTCTTGTCGAGGACGACGTTCCGGCCCTTCGGGCCGATCGTGACCTTGACGGCGTCGGCGAGGCGATCGATGCCACGCTTGAGCGAGCGACGAGCCGTCTCGTCGAAGATGAGTTGCTTAGCCAACGGGTGGTTCCCTCCGGGATGTGTGGGGAGTGGGAGCGGAGACCGAGGATCAGTCCTCGACGACCGCCAGGATGTCCTTCTGGCTGACGATCAGCAGGTCCTCGCCGTCGACCTTGAATTCGGTCCCGGCGTACTTCGCGTAGAGGACCTTCTGGCCCTCCTTGACGTCGATCGGCTCGCGCTTGCCGTCATCGAGCGTCCGACCCGGTCCGACCGCGAGGATCGTCCCCTCCTGGGGCTTCTCCTTGGCGGTGTCCGGCAGGACGATGCCGCTCTTCGTCATCTCCTCCCGCGGCGTGGGCTGGACGACGACGCGGTCCCCGAGCGGGCGAAGCTTCTTCGTGAGTTTCTTCGCGGTGGCGGTGGCCAAGGTGCGATCCCTCCTGTGACGGCTCATCGGCCGTCGACCGTTCGACATTCGGGCCCCGGAGCGCGAGCGCGACCGGCTGACCCGTTCCATGTGATCGAGTGCGTCGCATCGACCGCGCAGACAGCCTGTCGGGGCTCGTCGGTCGCTCTGCTTAGCACTCTCGATGCGAGAGTGCCAAAACTGTACCCAGACGGACGGTCGCTGTCAAGGCGACCCGGGGGCGGGTCGTCGCCCGGGGGCTCGAGGTCAGGGGTGCGCGATCCGCAGCGTGAGCGTCAGATGGGCCGGGTCGTTCAGGACGGTCACGCACGTCGGCTGGTCCATGCCGACGATCCAGCCGCTGTAGCCCTCGAACTCGTCGTAGTTGACGACCTGGCGAAGCGCCTCGAAGTCCGGCTTCATGTCGTGCTTGCCCGTGTAGACCGGGCCGGTCATGCCTTCGAGGGTCATGTTGCGGAAGCGGACCTGGAGGAACTGGTCGCCGGCCACCGTGATCGTCTTGCCGCTGCCGCTCTCGCTGAACGGCGGCTTGGCCGCGATCACGGTCCCGCTCGGCGTCCCGGGGTTCTCGCCGCCGGGCTGGAACTTGAAGACGACCTTGTCCACGGCGGCGGACGACTGGACCGAGATGTCGACGAGGCGACCGCTCGGCAGCGTCCCGAGCCACTTCGGGAGCGCACAGGCAGCGAACGAGGCCGTCGGGCTGGGTGTGCTGGAGGGGACCGCGGTCGGGGTCGGCGTCGGAGTCGACGTGGGACCGGTCGACGGGGTCGAGCTCGGTGTCGGGCTCGCGGCTTGTGCCGACGCGGCCGGCGAGCCGGAGGTCGGGCTGGGGCTCGAGACGACGGCCGCCGACGGCGATGCCGAGGCGGCCGGCGAGCACGCGACCAGGAGCGACCCGACGAACAGGACCAGCAGGCTGCGCATGCTCACTAGACGGCCCACCGTTGGCGGCCGTGACGGACGAAGACGCGGTCGTACGCTCCCACGAGGCCCGCCCCCACGATCACCGGGTCCTCCGCGCGCTGCTCGGCGGCCCATCTGGCGGTGACCGAGACCCACTCGGGTTCGTTGCGCTTGCGCGGCGCGCCCGGCGGCGACAGGAACGGGGAGTCCGTCTCGACGAGCAGGCGATCCGCCGGGACCAGCCGGACGACCTCCGCGCTCGCCTCCTCCCCGGATCGGAAGACGAGGCCGCTGAACGAGATCGCCAGCCCGAGGTCAAGGACGCGCTCGGCGTGGTCCACCGGCCCGGAGAACGAGTGGATCACCGCCGGCGGGCGGTCGCCGAACACACTCCGACCGGCAGCGCCGCCGAGCCCGGCCGTGCGGAGCTCCCGGACGAGCAGGTCCTGCGCGTCGCGCTCCCCCGCCTTCGAGCGGCAATGAAGGATCGCCGGCTTGCCGGTGGCCAGGGCGAGGGCCAGGTTGCGCCGGAGGTTCACCAGCTGGTCCTCGAGCGGCGAGAACGCACGATCGGTGTCGAGACCCGTCTCCCCGATCGCCACGACGCGTGGGTCCTCGGCGAGTCGCACGATCCGGGCCCAGTCTGCGTCATCGATCCTCGCCGCGTCGTGCGGATGGACGCCGACCGCCGCATCGAGCCAGGCGAACCGATCGGTGAGCGCAAGGGCATCGGCCGACGACTCGGGATCCCAGCCCGGCACCAGGATCCGCTCGAGCCCGGCGAGCCGGGCGGCCCCGACCACGAGGTCGACGTCCCGGGCGAACCGGTCCGCCTGGAGGTGTCCATGACTGTCGATCAGACGCATCGGGTCCATCCGGGCAGCGCCGTCCTCCCGCCCGCTCAGCCGGCCGCCGGAGCGTCCTCCGCCTCGAGACGCGGGAACAACGGGACTGGCACGGACAGCTCGCCCGGCTCAGCGGCGTGGGCTCCCCAGCGGAGCTCGTCGAGGAGCGGCGGGCCGTCGTTCCCATCGGCGGCGTAGGCATAGGCATGGCCGAGCTGGGCGAGCACCCGGGGCGCCGTCCCGGGCATGAACGGAGCGACCGCCAGACCGATCAGCCGACAGGCCTCGACGAGGTCGCCGAGAACGGACGCCAGCCGTCGCTCGGCCTCTCCGTCGCCGGCCTTGGCGGCTTTGGCAAGGACCCACGGCTGCTCGGCGTCGACGAGCTTGTTGGCGGCTCCCACGAACTCCCAGAGCACGGCCAACGCCTCGTGCAGGAGACATGCCTCGAGACGCTCCCGGTAGCGGCTGACGACAGCGGGCCAGGCGGCGCCGAGGGCCGACTCGTCCGCGGGGGCCGGCGCGGGACGAGCGCCAGGGAGGTAGCGGCCCGCCATCGACACGGTCCGGTTGACGAGGTTGCCGAAGTCGTTGGCGAGATCGGCGTTGTAGCGCCGAACGAACGAATCCCAGCTCACGTCCGCGTCACGGTCGAACGGGACCTCGCGGAGCGCGACGTACCGGGCCCCGTCCGCTCCGAATGCCGCGACGACCGAGTCCGGGTCGATGAGGTTGCCCCGGCTCTTGCTCATCTTCTCCCCGCCGGCCGCGAGCAGGAAGCCGTGGACCCATACTCGGCGAGGGGCCTCCAGGCCGGCACTCCACAGCATCGCCGGCCAGTTGACCGTGTGGAATCGGGCGATGTCCTTGCCGATGACGTGGAGGTCGGCCGGCCACCACCGAGCGAAGGCGTCGGGATCGCCGGGGAACCCGGCACCGGTGATGTAGTTGATCAACGCGTCGTACCAGACGTAGATGGTGCCGGCCTCCGGATCCCAGCTTCCGTCCTCACGCTGCGCGGTCTCTCCGTTCTCCGCGATGGGGAACGGGATCCCCCAGTCGGCGCCGGCCCGGCTGATCGAGAAGTCCTCAAGACCGCCACGGATGAACCCGAGCATCTCGTTGCGGCGGTAGTCCGGCTGGACGAAGTCGGGGTGGTCGGCGTAGTGGCGCTCGAGTCGCTCCTGGTAGGCGGACAGGCGGAAGAACCAGTTCCGCTCGGACAGCCACTGGAGCGGAACGTCGGGGTGATTCGGGCAGATCGTCCCGCGCGACGTCTCCTGCACGTCCGACGCGTTCCGGAACCCCTCGTTCGGGCAGTACCACCCCTCGTAGGTGCCGGGGTAGATGTCACCGTTGGCATACGCCCGGCGGACCATCTCCTGGGCCGCGAGGAGGTGATCCGGGTCGGTCGTCCGGATGAAGCGGTCGGGGGCGATCAGCAGGGCGGCTTCAGCCGACGTGAACAGCGCCACCTGATCATCGACGAACGCGCGCGGAGAGCGCCCCTCGGCAGCCGCCTGCTGGGCGATGTTGACCGAGTGCTCGTCGGTCCCGGTCAGGAACCGCGTCTCGTCCCCGACCATCCGATGCCAGCGCGCGATGGCATCGGCGCCGACGACCTCGTACAGCGTGTGGAGGCCCGGTCGGCTGTTGGCGTAGGCGATCGCGGTCGTGAGGTAGAAGCGCTCGGGTGGCGTCATGGCCGGCCGATCGTAGCAGGCGCCGACGGGCGACCGATCGACCCCCTGACGTCAGGCGGAGGTCGATCCTGTGACGTCGTCGGCGGCGTCGCCGACCGCATCCGCGGCGCGGGCCGCCGTGTCTCCGGCAGCATCGGCGGCGTTCGATGCCGCGTGACGAGCCGTCGAGGCCGCGTCGGTCGCCTTGTCGGCGGCGTCGTCGGCGCCGTTCGACATCGTCGACTTGACCTTGTCGCTCGCGTCCTCGCCGGCCTGGCGGACGTCCGAGGCGAACGTCCGGCTGCGCTCGGCGAGCTTGGCCCCGATGTCGCCGGTCGCGACGGCGACCTTCTCCGCCCAGGGACCGGCCGCATCGCCGGCCTTGGCGGCCACGTCGGCCGCCTTGGCGGCCACGTCGCGCACCGCCGGGCTGGCCTTCTCGGTCGCGCTCTTGATCGTCGGACCGGCCTTCTCGGCGATGTCGTGGGCGATCGTCGCGACGGTCTCACCGATCGTGGTCACGATCGATCCGAGATCGCGAGCGCCGTCCGCGGCACCTGGGTCGGCGTCGTGGGTGTGGGCCTCGTCGTGGCCGTGCGCCTCGTCGTGTGCGTGACCGTGCGTCTCATCGGCCGTCGGGTTCGTCTCTTCGTCGCTCATCGGGGGCATCCCTCCTCGGTCCAGCGGGCGGTCTCGCCCTGTCGGTCCCGGTGATTCTGCACCGGATCGGCCAGACGGGCCAGCCCGGGCCGACCGGGGCCTCCAACCGGTCGTGGGCCGGCCCTCGTCGCAGGCTCAATGACGGAAGTGGCGGACGCCGGTCAGGAGCATCGTCGCACCGGCGGCTTCGGCGACCGCGATGACCTCGCCGTCGCGGACCGAGCCGCCGGGCTGAGCGAAGGCGCTCACCCCGGCGTCGAGACAGACCTGGACGGCATCCGGGAACGGGTAGAACGCATCCGAGCCGCACGCAGCGCCGGTGGTCGACCCGTCACCCGAGATCGCATGGGCCCGGTCGACGGCCTGCCGCGCCGCGTCGACCCGGCTCGTCTGGCCCGAGCCGAGGCCGACCAAGCGGCCGTCCTTGACCAGGACGATCGCGTTGCTCGTCACCCCCCGGCACAGACGCCAGGCCAGGTCGAGGTCCCGCCGCTCAGCCTCGGACGGAGGTCGGGTCGTCGCCAGCGACCAGGTGGCCGTGTCGTCCGGGACAGAATCCGGGGTGCTGATGAGGACCGCTCCGCCGGCGGTCCGGATCGCACCGAGCGGGTCCGGCCGTTCCGGGACCTCGGCATGTGCGCTCCCGAGCGACGGGTCGACGACGAGCCGGAGGTTGGGCTTGGCGGCAAGGACGGACCGCGCGTGGGCGTCGAACGCCGGCGCGACAACGACCTCGAGGAAGATCGTCGTGAGCGCCTCCGCCAGCGCGCCGTCGACGGTCCCGGTCAGGCCGACGACGCCGCCGAAGGCCGATACCGGGTCACCGGCAAGCGCTGCCCCCCATGCCTCGAGCAGCGTCGGACGTTCCGCGGCGCCGCACGGGTTGGTGTGCTTGACGATGACGCAGCCGGGTCCGCGGAGGGTCCGGGTGAGCGCCGCCACTGCCGCCGCGTCGAGCACGTTGTTGTAGCTCAGCGCCTTGCCCTGGATCGGCGGCGCTCCCGACGCGAACGGACCGTCGGAGGCGGTGCCGGGTCGCCGGTAGCGAGCCGCGGCCTGGTGCGGGTTCTCGCCGTAGCGGAGCGTCTCTACCTTCTCGAGCGCGATCGTCAACGTCGGCGGATACGGGTCGCTCGCGCCGGGCAGTCCCGGCTCATCCGGAAGGTCGATGCCCGCGGCGGCCATCCGTCCCGGCAGCTCCGCGGCGATGCGCGCGTCGTAGGCCGCCGTGTGCCGGAACGCCTCGACGGCCAGGGCGGACCGCAGACCGAGCGGCAACGCACCGTCCCGGGCAAGGGCGTCGAGGACGACTGGGTAGCGGCCCGGGTCGGTCACGATCGCCACGCTGGCGTGGTTCTTGGCGGCGGCCCGGACCATCGACGGTCCGCCGATGTCGATCTCCTCGACGAGCGCATCGAAGGCGATTCCTGGACGGTCGGCGGCGGCGGCGAACGGGTACAGGTTGACCACCACGAGCTCGAACGGAGCGATCCCGGCCGCGACGAGCTGGCGCCGGTGATCGACCAGTCGACGATCGGCCAGGATCCCGCCGTGGACCCGCGGGTGGAGGGTCTTGACCCGACCATCGAGCATCTCGGGGAACCCGGTGACCGCGGCCACGTCGGTCACCGGCAGCCCCGCGTCGCGCAACGTCCGGGCCGTCCCGCCGGTGGACACCAGCTCGAAGCCGAGCCCGACGAGACCTCGACCGAGGTCGACGAGGCCGGTCTTGTCGCTGACCGACAGCAGGGCACGCCGCGGCCGCGGGAGCTCGGCCTCGGCTCGTTCGACGTCGACGATCACCCGGTTCGTCCGGGGATCGAGCTCCAACGCGCCGGCGAGCGCCAGCGCGACCGTCCGCGGGAGCAGCCGATGCTCGACCGCCTGGATCCGCGCCTGGAGCCCAGCTTCGTCGTCGGTCGCCTGGACCGAGACGGCCTCCTGCGCGACGATCGGACCCCCGTCGAGCGTGGCGTCGACCAGGTGTACCGTCGCCCCCGTGACCGCCACACCGTGGGCGAGCGCGTCGGCGACCGCGCGAGCGCCGGGGAACGCGGGTGACAGGGCCGGATGGACGTTCAGGATCCGGGCCGGGAACGCCGCGAGCGTGATCGGCCCGACGATCCGCATGTATCCGGCCAGGACGATCAGGTCCGGAGCGACCGAGTCCAGCGTCAACGCCAGCGCGGCGTCCTCCTCGGCCCGGGCGGCGGCATCCTCGCGCGAAGCGGCGGGCACGAGCGCGGTCTCGATCCCCTGCTCGACCGCCCAGTCGAGGGCCGGACACGGACGATCCGCGAAGACCAGGACGATCGACCCGCCGAGCTCTCCGCGATCGGCGGCGGCGGCCAGTGCCTGCAGGTTCGACCCACGACCGGACACGCCGACGGCGATCCGGCCGGGTCGTCCGGTCACCGGAGCGGCCCCTCGGCGTATCTCCCACCCGACGATGGGAGTCCGACGACCTCGCCGACGTGCCAGGCGGGGATCCGTTCGCCCTCCAATGTCGTCAGCGTGAGGTCGACCGCCCCGGGGGCCACCGCGATCACCATCCCGAGCCCGCCGTTGAATGTCGCCCGGATCTCGTCGTCCTCGAGGCCGCCGAGCGCCCCGAACAGGCGCATCACCGACGGCATCGGCCAGGTCGTCGGATCGAGCCGGGCCGCCAGGTCCGTGCCGAGCATCCGCGGGACGTTGCCGGGCAGGCCACCGCCGGTGATGTGGGCGATGCCGAGGAGGTCGTGCCCCGCCGCCTGGAGGTCGGCCCGCAGCCGGAGGATCGCGCCGGCGTAGATCGTCGTGGGTGTGAGGAGCACCTCGCCCAGTGTCGCCAGCGAGAGGTTCGGCTCGGCCGCCAGGGCCGCCTCCGTGGCCGCATCCCCGATCGAGCGTCGGAGCCGCTCCTGGTACGGCGAGCGCAGGTCGAGGTCGTACTGGGCCAGCAGTGCCCGCACCAGTGAGAACCCGTTGGCGTGGAGTCCCGACGCGGCGAGACCGACGATCGCATCACCGGGTCGGATGGCGGAGCCGTCGATGGATCGGTCGCGCTCCATGACGCCGACGCAGAAGCCGGCCATGTCGAACTCGTCGCCGCCCATCATCCCCGGGTGCTCGGCCGTCTCACCGCCCACGAGCGCGCAGCCGGCGATCCGGCAGCCGGTCGCCACCCCGCCGACCAGCTCGGCGACGTTGCCCGGGTCGAGCCGGCCGACGGCGACGTAGTCGAGGAAGAACAGCGGGGCAGCGCCGCTGCACACGACGTCGTCGGCGCACATGGCCACGAGGTCGATCCCGATCGTGTCGAAGCGGTCGAGCGCCGAGGCGATCGCGGTCTTCGTCCCGACGCCATCGGTGGCACTGACCAGGACCGGATCGCGCAGGCCGGTCGGGAGCCCGACCGCGCCGGCGAACCCACCCAGACCGGACAGGACCTCCGGTCGACGGGTCGACTCGACGGCCTCACGGATGAGCTCGACCGTCCGCTCGCCGGCGGCGACATCGACACCCGACCGGACGTAGGCCCGGCGGAGGTCAGCCACGCCCACCGGACCCGGGGGCGATCGGCAGCGCCAGACCGGGCCCGGGTTCCTCCTCGAGCATGAACTTCCGGCTCCGGGCGTCGTACGGGACGGGCTCCGGATAGTTGCCGTCGAAGCAGGCGAAGCAGAACCGGTCGTACGGCAGGTCGAGCGCGGTCAGGACTCCGGCGATCGACAGGTAGCCGAGCAAATCGGCGCCGATGAACTCGCGGATCTCCTCGGTGGAGTGGGTCGAGGCGATGAGCTCGGTCTCGATCTGCGTGTCGATCCCGTAGAAGCACGGGTGGTAGATCGGCGGAGCGCTGATCCGGACATGGACCTCGGCCGCGCCTGCCTTGCGCAGGAGGGCGACGATCTGCTTCGTCGTCGTCCCGCGGACGATCGAGTCGTCGACGACCGTGAGCCGCTGCCCGCGGACGACCTCCCGCAGCGGGTTGAGCTTCATCGTCACGCCCCGGTGACGGAGGGTCTGGGACGGCTGGATGAACGTCCGCCCGGTGTAACGGTTCCGGACCAGGCCCTCGCGGTACGGGATGCCCGAACGCTCCGCGTATCCCGCGGCGGCTGGCGCGCCGGTGTCCGGGACGGGCATCACCAGGTCGGTCGCGACCGGATGCTCGTCGGCCAGCTGCATCCCCATCCGGCGGCGGGCCTCATAGAGGTTGCGGCCCTCCATGTATGAATCCGGTCGAGCGAAGTAGATCAGCTCGAAGACGCAGAGGGCGGGCTTCGCGTCGGCGAACCGGACCGATCGAGGCGCGCGACCTGGCTCGAGCACGACGATCTCGCCCGGCTCCACGTCTCGCACGAACTCCGCGCCGACGATGTCAAGCCCCGTCGTTTCCGAGCTGAGGATCCAGCCGGCGCCGGCGTCGTCGTCGCCCCACAGGCCGGGCTCGAGGGCGCCATCGACGGCGTCCGGCGCGGGCAGTCGGCCGAGCACGAGCGGGCGGAAGCCGAACGGGTCGCGGACCCCGATGACCCGGCGCTCGTCGAGCACGACCAGGCTGTACGCGCCGCGAACCCGCGGCAGGACGCGGACGAGAGCGTCCACGGTGTCCGCGGCCGGCTCGTCCGCCAGGAGCGCGGTCAGGAGCTCCGTATCGGTCGAGGCCGGCAGGCGGGTCCGACCGCCGCGGAGCTGGCCGAGGAGCTCGCGGGTGTTGACCAGGTTGCCGTTGTGCCCGATGGCGACCGCCCGTCGGGGGCCGAGCCGGAAGGTCGGCTGCGCGTTCTCCCAGACCGTCGAGCCGGTCGTCGAGTAGCGGCAATGGGCGATGGCCAGGTTCCCGCGCAGGCTCGGCAGGCGTCGCTCGTCGAGGACGGTGGCGATCATCCCGAGGTCCTTGTAGAGCATCAGCTCCCGGCCGTCGCTGACGGCGATCCCGGCGGATTCCTGGCCGCGATGCTGGAGGGCGAACAGCCCGAGGGCGGCGATCTGGGCCGCCTCGGCGTCGCGGCCGGACGGAAGGACGACCCCGAACACGCCGCACATCTAGCGGTCCTCCGGCAGCGACGCCGACTGGCCGTCTTCACCGAGCGCCCGGGCGAGACCCGACTCCCACGCGTGGGCGAGATCCGCGATCGGCACGTCGACGGCGTCGGCGATGCGCGACCCGCGCTCCTCGGCGGCGCCGGTCGCGCCGAGACCGGCCAGCTCGATCATGAGCCGGTCGCCCCCGACCGTCCCGAGCTCATCAACGGGCAGCCCGTGCTGGCGGGCGAGGAGGATGAGCGCCGGGGCATGCCGAGGACGACAGCTCACGATCAGCCGCGAGGGGCTCTCGCCGAACAGCTCGACCGCCGGAGCCCCGGCGATCGGGAGGCGGAGCACCGCGCCGATGCCGTCATCGGGACCCCAGATGCACGCCTCGGCGATCGCGATCGCGAGCCCTCCCGCGCTGACGTCCTGGGCGGAGGCGACCAGGCCGCGGGCGACCGCCTCGCGGATGAAGGCCTGGAGTGCACGCTCGCGGGAGAGATCGAGCGACGGCGGGCCGTCCTCGGAGGCGAGACCGGCGAGCTCGGCATAGGCGCTGCCGAGCAGGCCCGGGGTCGACGAGCCGACGAGGACGACCGAGTCGTCCTCGGCCGTGAAGCCGGGCCCGACACAGGTGGCCACGTCCTCGAGCAGGCCGACAACGCCGATCTCGGGCGTCGGCGCGATCGCTCCCGTCGGCGACTCGTTGTACAGCGAGACGTTGCCGCCGGTGACCGGCAGCCCGAGAGCGCGGCAGGCGTCGCCGAGCCCGCGAACACCCTCCTGCAGCTGCCAGAACGCCTCTGGCCGGGTCGGATCGCCGTAGTTGAGACAATTCGTGACCCCGAGCGGCCGGGCCCCCGTGATCGACACGTTGCGGGTCGCTTCGGCGACGCTGAGGGCGGCGCCGAGCCACGGGTCCACCCGGCCGACCGACTGGTTGCCGTCGGTCGAGGCGACGAGGGCCTTGGTAGTGCCCTTGATCCGGAGGACGGCCGCCCCATGACCGGGCCCGGCGACCGTGTTGGCCTGGACGTGGCTGTCGTACTGCTCGTGGACCCATCGCCGGCTCGACAGGTTCGGGCCACCGAGCAGCGACACGAGGACGGCGCCCGGATCCATCCCACGCTCGGGCAGGCCCGGCGTCGGCTCGACCGCGCTGCCGGGCGCCGGGGCGGCTCGGCGGCGCGGCGGGGGCGTCGCGAGTCGGTCGTGGACGATCGCCTCGCTGGTCAGCGCCGGCGCCGGGATCCGAGCGAGCTCGACGGCTCCCGGGTTCGGGCGGCCGTGCGCGTCGAGGCCGCCCTCGACGATCGTGACGTCGCCGTCGGCCGTGACCCGGCCGATGATCGCCGCCGGCAGACCCCACCGCAGGCACACCTCGTGGACCGCTTCCCACCGCTCGGGGCGGATGACCGCGAGCATCCGCTCCTGGGACTCCGAGATCATCACCTCGAACGGGGCCATCCCCGGCTCGCGGCGCGGGATCGCGTCGAGGTCGATCAGGATCCCCGTGCCGGCTCGGTCGGCGGTCTCGGAGGTCGCGCAGGTGATCCCCCCGGCGCCGAGGTCCTGGAGACCCTCGACCAGGCCGCGCTCGATGAGCTCCAGGCTCGCCTCGATGAGCAGCTTCTCGGCGAACGGGTCGCCGACCTGCACGGTCGGACGCTTCGACGGCTCATCGGCACCGAACGTGGCCGAGGCGAGGACCGACGCGCCGCCGATCCCGTCGCGGCCGGTCGTGGACCCGAACAGGACCGCCAGGTTCCCCGGACCGGGCGCCGCCGCGAGGGTCAGCAGTCGCTCCTCGAGCAGCCCGATGGCCATGACGTTGACCAGCGGGTTGCCGCCGTAGGTCGGGTCGAACACCAGCTCGCCACCGACGGTCGGGACGCCGACGCAGTTGCCGTAGCCACCGACGCCACGGACGACCCCGTTGACCAGGTGGCGGGTGTGCGGGTCAGACGGGTCGCCGAAGCGCAGCGCGTCGAGGACCGCGATCGGCCGTGCACCCATCGTGAAGATGTCGCGCAGGATCCCGCCGACGCCGGTCGCGGCACCCTGGTACGGCTCGACCGCGCTCGGGTGGTTGTGCGACTCGATCTTGAACGCGACGGCCAGCCCGTCCCCGATCGAGATCACGCCGGCATTCTCGCCGGGTCCGGCGACCACGCCTTCGCCCGCCGTCGGCAGGGTCCGGAGGAGCGGCTTCGAGCTCTTGTACGAGCAGTGCTCGCTCCACATCACGCTGAACATCGCCAGCTCGAGGTCGTTCGGCGCGCGACCGAGCTTCGTCTCGATGACTCCGAGCTCCTCGTCGGTCACGCCCAGGCGTCGATGGAGCGGCTCGTCGACGACGGGCGGCACGGCCAGGCTGCTCATCGGGCGGTCCTCATCGGGCGCCGATCGTGACGACGACCGGCCGGCCGCCGTGGGCCCGTTCGGCTGCACTGTCGACCAGGGAGCGGACGATCCCGAGCCCGTCGTCGGTCCCGAGCACGGTCTCGACCGCGGTCTCCGGGTGCGGCATCAGGCCGGCGACGTTGCCGGCCGCGTTCGTCACCCCGGCGATCGCCCGAAGCGATCCATTCGGGTTCGCCCGATCCTCCTCTCCGCCCGCGACCGTGCCGTCGAGGTGGACATACCGGAACAGCACCCCGCCGCCCGCCTCGAGGGCGTCGAGCGCCTCCGGGTCGGCGTAGTAGCAGCCCTCACCGTGGGCGACCGGCATGCGCAGCGGACGACGAGCGTCGATCGCCCGGGTGAACGGCGAGTCGAGCCGCTCCGCCATGATCGCGATCTCGCGTGACACGAACCGGAGGGACCGGTTGCGGAGGAGCGCGCCCGGCAGCATGCGGGCCTCGGTCAGGACCTGGAAGCCGTTGCAGATGCCCAGGACGTGCCCGCCCCCGTCGGCGAAGGCCGCGACGGCCCGCATCACCGGCGAGAACCGCGCGATCACCCCGGCCCGAAGGTAGTCGCCGTAGGCGAACCCGCCCGGCAGGACGATCCCGTCGACGCCCTGGAGGTCCGCCGACTCGTGCCACAGCATGACCGGTTCGGCGCCGGCGACCCGGAGCGCGTTGACCGCGTCGATATCGCGGTTCGACCCCGGGAACAGTACGACGCCGATGCGGACCATCAGGCCGGGACGCCGTCGCCGGCCGGGGAGGTCGCGGCCGAGAGCTCGCCGAGGAGCTCGATCGCGAACGTCTCGATGAGCGGATTGCTGAGGAGCTCGCTGGCCAGGCGCTCGACGGTCGTCCGGGCCGCCGGCTCGGTCGGAGCGTCGACGGTCAGCTCGACCCGCCGGCCGACCCGGATCGCCGAGACTCCGGTCACCCCGAGGTGGGGCAGGCTCCCCTCGACCGCCCGGCCCTGTGGGTCGAGGATGCCGTCCTTGGGGGTGACATTGACTGCGTAGCGGAAAGCCGTCGCGGTGCTCATCTGGCGATGACGTCCTCCTCGAGGTAGCGCGCGAACGACGCGCCGGTGATGCGTTCGAATGCTTCGACGTACCGGGCGCGGGTGCCGTCGACCACGTCGGCCGGCAGCGCCGGTCCCGGCGCGGTCTTGTCCCACGGCTGGGTCTCGAGCCAATCGCGGACGTACTGCTTGTCGTAGCTGGCCTGGGCGCGACCGGGCTCGTACGTGGCAGCATCCCAGAAGCGGGAGGAATCGGGCGTCAGCACCTCGTCGATCAGGATGAGCTGGCCGTCGGGCAGGAGGCCGAACTCGAACTTCGTGTCGGCCAGCAGGATCCCGGCCCGAGCGGCGACCGCCGCGCCGAACCGGTACAGGGCGATGGCGCGATCGCGGATCCGCTCGGTCAGCTCGTCCGCCGCCGCGAAGCCGAGCGGCCGGCCGCCGAGCTCGACGACCGCGAGACGGTCGACCATCGCGGACAGGTCGATGTTCTCGTCGTGGTGGCCCGACTCGGCCTTGGTCGACGGGGTCAGGATGGGTTCCGGGAGGCGGTCGCTCTCGCGCAGACCGACGGGCAGACGCTGACCGCCGATCGCCCGCGTCCGTCCGTAGTCTTTCCACCCGGAGCCGGCGAGGTAGCCGCGGACGATGACCTCGATCGGGAGCACCAGCGCGCGCCGGCAGATCATCGACCGGCCGCGCAGGTCGGCCGGGTCGACCGAGGGGGATGCCGGGTCGAGCCCGGCGACGTCGGCCGACAAGAGGTGGTTCGGGACGATCGAGGTCGTCTCGGCGAACCAGAACCGCGACAGGCCGGTCAGGACCCGGCCCTTGTCGGCGATCGGCGTGGGCAGGACGACGTCGAAGGCCGACAGGCGATCCGAGGCCACCAGCAGGAGGCGAGCGTCGTCGAGGGCGTACAGGTCCCGCACCTTGCCCGAGCGGACGAAGCCGACGGTCGCGGTCATCGCGCCGTCGCCTCGATCCGATCGAGCCGGGCCACGATCGTCGGCACGTGACGGAGGAACGCGGCGTCGTCGAAGCACTCGTCGAGCCGGCCCAACGGCAGCACCCGGGCCACGACCGGATCGGTCGCCAGGAGTTCGCGCAGCGGCAGCCGCTCGTCGGCCGACCGGAGGGCGCAGCGCTGGACGATCCCGTAGGCGTCCTCGCGGCTCAATCCCCCGAGCTCGACCAGCGCGACGAGGACCCGCGATGACGCGTGGAGGCCGAGCCCGCGCTCGATGTTCTCGCGCATCCGCTCGGGCCGGGCGATCAATCCCTCGACCAGGCCGGTCATCCTGACCAGCATGTAGTCGAGCAGGATGGTCGCGTCCGGCAGGAGGACGCGCTCGGCGGAGCTGTGGCTGATGTCCCGCTCGTGCCAGAGCGGCTGGTCCTCGAGTGCCGCCCCCGCGTAGCCGCGCAGGAGCCTGGCCAGCCCGGCGATCCGCTCGGACAGGATCGGGTTGCGCTTGTGGGGCATCGCACTCGAGCCCTTCTGGCCGGGACGGAACGGCTCCTGGAGCTCGCCGATCTCCGTGTGCTGGAGGTTGCGCACCTCCGTCGCGAACCGCTCGAGGGATCCGCCGGTGATCGCGATCGCGACCAGCAGCGCGGCATGGCGGTCGCGCTGGACGATCTGGGTGCTGACCGGATCGACGCGCAGGTCGAGCGCGGCCAGGACCTCGGCCTCGAACTCGGGGTCGAGATGGCTGTAGGTCCCGACCGGCCCCGAGATCTTGCCGGTGGCGATCTCCGCGACCGCGTCGCCCAGGCGACGTCGGTCGCGGTCGAGCTCGAACGCCCAGCCGGCCATCTTCGCCCCGAGCGTCGTCGGCTCGGCGTGGACCGAGTGGGTCCGCCCCATCATCACCGTCGCCGCCTCGGTCCGGGCTCGGGCGACGATCGCGGCCAGGAGCCGGTCACAATCGGCCAGCAGGCGTTCTCCGGCGGCACGGAGCTGGAGGGCGAGTCCGGTGTCGACGACATCGCTGCTGGTCAGCCCGAGGTGCAGGTAGCGACCTTCGGGCCCGACCGCCTCGGCGACCTGGCTGACGAAGGCGATCACGTCGTGGTCGGTGGTCTGCTCGATCTCGGCGATCCGGTCGAGGTCGATCCGGGCACGGCTCTCGATCGTCGCGAACGCCTCGGCCGGGACGAGGCCGCGACCGACCTGCGCCCGGGCGACGGCGAGCTCCACCTTGAGCATCCCCTCGAACCGGGCCGCTTCGGACCACACGGCGCCCATCTCGGGCAACGTGTAGCGGCGGATCATCGGGCTCCGCCCGGGATCGCGACCGCGGGTAGGGCCTCGCCCGCGACCGGGTCGATGTCGAGGCCGATGTCGTGGCGCCGTTGCATGCCGTCCCAGCTGACGGCGTCGGCGCCACGCTCGGCCGCGGTCCGCGCCGAAGCCAGGTCGTCGCCGCGACCGACGACCGTCAGGACCCGGCCGCCATTCGTGGCGTAGCCGCTCAGGGGTCGGGCGAGGGTTCCCGCGTGGAATGCCAGGCAGCCGAGCCGGACCGCCTCGTCGAGCCCGCCGATCGCCTGGCCGCGCTTCGGCGTCCCTGGGTAGCCCTCGGCCGCGAGGACGATCCCGACGGCGGCACCGGGCAGGGTCGGGAGCGACGGGCTGCCGGCCGGGAGACGCTCGAGGACGGGGCCGAGGTCGCCGAGTGCGGCGGCGAGGAGGACCGGTCCGAGCGGTCCGGCCAGCCGGGGCAGGATGACCTGCGCCTCCGGGTCGCCGAGCCGGGCGTTGCACTCGAGCAGGACGGGACCGTCGTCGGTCAGGATCAGCCCCGCGTAGAGGAACCCACGGAACGGCGTCCCGCGTCTCGCGAGCTCGGCCAGGATCGGCAGGTGGAACCCGGCGAGCAGCCGAGCGGCCTCGTCGTCGGGCAGGTCGGGGACCGGGCTGAACGCACCCATCCCGCCCGTGTTCGGACCACGGTCGCCGTCGCCGAGACGCTTGTGGTCGCGAGCCGCCGGCAGGGCGACACCCCGCCGCCCATCGGTCACGGCGATCACGCTGACCTCCCGACCGAACAGGCGCTCTTCGATGACCACGAGGGGGGCGCCGAGCGGCGTAGCCATCGAGTCCGCCGTCTGCCCGAGCAGCCCGGACGAGCGAGTCCTCGGCCGCGGCCAGGTCGTCGCAGACCGCGACACCCTTGCCGGCGGCGAGGCCGTCGGCCTTGACGACGAGTCCGCGCCCACCCGCGGCGAGTGCCGTCGCATAGGCCAGCGCCGCCTCGAGCTCCCCGGCCGCGAACGCCCGGCTCGCGGCCATCCGGACACCGGCCGCCGCGGCGACGTCGTGGCAGAAGGCCTTGCTCGTCTCGATCCGCGCGGCCGCCCGGCTGGGTCCGAAGACCGGGATCCCGGCGTCGGTCAGGGCGTCGGCGACGCCGGCCTCGAGCGGTGCCTCCGGCCCGACGACCACCAGCTCGGAGGCATGTCCCTGGGCGGCAGCGACGACCGCGGCCGGGATCAACGCGTCGACCTCACGCAGCGTTCGCACCCGCGGCTCGGCACCGATCGCGGCACTGCCGGGAGCCACGGCCACCTCGTTGACGCCGGGCTCGCCGGCGAGCTTCCAGGCGAGGGCGTGCTCGCGGGCACCGCCGCCGACGACGAGGATCCGGGTCGGCATGATCGGGAGGCTCATCCGGTCGCGACCGTCGGACGATGGCGCATGGGGCGATACGCGCGTTCGATGGTCTGGGTCCGTTCCGGTCCCACGGACACCAGCACGATCGGCACGCCGGCCGCCACCTCGAGGGCGGTGACGTAGCGGCGGGCGTTCTCCGGCAGCTCGGCCAGCGTCCGGACGCCGTTGATGGGCTCGGACCAGCCGGGGAAGCGCTCGTAGACCGGCCGGGCCCTCGCCAGGACCTCGGCGCTCGACGGCCAATGGTCGACCCGCTGCCCGTCGATGTCGTACGCCACGCACAGCAGGATCTCGTCGATGCCCGACAGGATGTCGATCTTGTTGAGCATGATGCTGCTGACGCTGTTGACCGCGACCGCGAAGCGCAATGCGACCGCATCGAACCAGCCGACCCGGCGCGGCCGGCCGGTCACGGTCCCGAACTCGTGGCCACGTTCGGCGATGCCGGAACCGATCTCGTCGGTCAGCTCCGTCGGGATACGGGCCCGAGCCGACCCGGGTCGTGTAGGCCTTCATGACCCCGATCACCTCGTCGACCTGGAGCGGTCCGATGCCGCCACCGGTGCAGGCGCCGCCGGCGATCGGATTGGACGAGGTGACGTACGGATAGCTGCCGTGGTCGATGTCGAGGAGCGTGCCCTGGGCTCCCTCGAGGATGACGTGGTCTCCACGTCGAAGGGCGTCCTGGACCAGCCAGGTGGTGTCGGCCAGGTGGGGTCGCAGGCGCTCGCCCCAGGCCATCGCCTGGGCGACCAGCGGTTCGGCGTCGAAGGGCGTCGTCCCGGGCATCGTCGCGAGCAGCGCGTTCTTGTCCGGCAGGACCCTGGCCAGGCGGTGGCGGAAGGTCGTCTCGTCGAGCAGGTCCTCCATCCGGAGGCCGAGGCGCGACGCCCGGTCGGCATAGGTGGGTCCGATCCCGCGGTTCGTCGTCCCGACCTTCTCGCCGTCGAGTCGCGTCTCCATCGCCCGGTCCAGGGCGACGTGGTACGGCATGATCACGTGGGCGTTGCGACTGACCCGGACCTTGGCGGTGTCGATGCCCCGGGACGTCAACATGTCGAGCTCACCGATCAGGGTCGCCGGGTTGACCACGACCCCCGGGCCGATGATGCAGGCGATGTGGGGGTAGAGCACGCCCGACGGCGTCAGCCGGAGCTTGAACACCTCGTCCCCGAGGACGACCGTGTGCCCGGCGTTGTCGCCGCCCTGGTAGCGGACGGCCATCGCGACCTGCTCGGCGAGGAAGTCGGTCGTC
The DNA here is from genome assembly GCA_963744115.1 of uncultured Chloroflexia bacterium. Lineage (GTDB taxonomy): Bacteria > Chloroflexota > Limnocylindria > Limnocylindrales > CSP1-4 > Chersky-267. The sequence goes on from CAVUSI010000003.1 coordinate 1,829,844, forward strand.
TTGCCCTTGCCCTCGTCGCCCCACTGGAGCCCGACGATCACGGTGGCCGGCATCAGACGGGGAGCCCTGGACGGTGGCCGGCTCGGCGCGCGGATCGGTGGCCGCGAGGCTCGTCGGACGTGAAAAAGCCCCCGGCCGATGGGCCGAGGACCGGGATAGACTGCTCCCTTCGTCGAGCCGTCGGCGTTCCGACGATCCCCAGGGCGATGGGCGTTCGTCTCACGGGGCGAACGTTCCTCGAACGATGGGATTGATCTCCGTCAGGCGGGGCGGGCCCGCGTTCCGTCACCCGCGGAGTATAGCGCCGGACGGAGGGCCGCCGCTGGGTCGGTCGGAGAGCCGATGTTCGGCGATGAGTGAGGGGCCGGGTGCCGATGTCGGCGGTGCCGGGGCCGTACCGGTGCCCGTGAGCGTCCCGATACCACGGCCATTGCTAGGAAGCGGCTCCAGCGGGGCGTCCACCCTCTCGGAGTCGCTGAAACGCCCCGAATAGCACCGCCATTGCTCGATCGCTGGGTTGACGGAGGTCTCGAGCACCTCGAGCGCTCGGAGCTCGTCGATCCCCCGGTTCGTAGCAATGCCCGTGGTATCGAGGCCCTCGGATGCATCGAGGACGGGCCCACGGGCCGGCCGCCCGACTACGCGACCTCGATCCGGATCGTCCCGCGCTCGAGGAGGACGCCGGGCGCGAAGGCGTCAGGCGCGTACAGGAACCAGTTGAGGTCGGCGGGGCCGGCACGGAAGCCCGCCGGGATCAGGTGATCGGCGGACAAGTAGTACGGGGTCGTCGCAGCGTTGAGGTACCCGAAGTCGACCTGCTGGACGCCCACCGATGGTTCGGCTCGAAGGAGGGCCGATCCCGGATCGCTCAACGCTCCGGCGTCCGCGTAGCAGAAGCACAGACCCATGTTCGCGATCCAATAGGGCCACGAGTCGGGGTTCATCAGACCGAACTGGAGGACGAGGATCGACCCGCGGACCGGCGCGCCCAGTCCGATCTGGGTCAGGAACGGTGAGTGCGCCGTCCGTCCGCTGAGCTTCTCGATCAGCTCGGCGCGGGGAAGCGTCCGGCTGGTCATGCCCTTGCGTTCGAACTCGCGTTCGTGCTCGCTGGCATCCTCGAGGATCCGATCGGCCCAATCGGCCAGTTCACGACGGCCGAGTCGCGGCCGCTTCGTCGATGGTCTTGGAAGACTTGCCGGCCATGATCCACCTCCCTGCTGGGGAAGACGCCTGACCGGGCCGCGTCCGGTCCCTGCGCCAACAGGGTGACAGGTCGGCGTCCGCCGGTCGGCGACGGCCGATCGCGGGGTCACGAGCCCGGATGAGTCCGTGTGAAGTCGCAGCGAAGGCTCCGGTAAGACCCACCCGCTATCGTCCAGTTTGCCCGTCGGCACCCGCCGGCCGTCGGGATCGACCCGCCGCAGATGCAGGGTCGGACCGGCACCGCCGGCCGACCGAGAAGGAGAGTCGGACCGATGAACAAGGTCCTGTTGACCGGGCGGTTGACCCGCGACCCGGAGATGCGCGCGCTGGCCAGCGGCAAGAGCGTCACGACGTTCAACGTCGCGTCGCACGAGTACGGCGCCGGCGGCAAGGAGAAGTCCGAGTTCCACACCATCGTCACCTGGGACAAGCTGGCCGAGGTCTGCGGCCAGTACCTCGGCAAGGGCCAGCAGGTGGCCGTCGAGGGTCGGATCCAGACCCGCAGCTGGGACGACGACGCCGGCAAGCGCCACTGGAAGACCGAGATCGTGGCCAACCACGTGGAGATGCTGTCCGGTCGCAAGAAGAAGGACTACGAGGCCCAGGCCGCGGCCGACTCGCTCGAGACGCAGGCCGAGACCCTCGCCGACGACGAGCCGGGCCCCGACGACCCGATCCCCGACGAGCCCGTGGCCGCCTGACCGACGCCGGACCCGCCGCCGGCCGACCGGAGGCCCACACCCGCCGGCCGACCGACGCTTCCCTCCTCCCCGCGCGGCGGGGCGGGCGCTCTCCCCCCTCGGGCGCCCGCCCCGGCCGCGCGTCTGGTGGCTCGCCAAAGCGGCCAGCCGGAGCCGGGCCGACCGGGGGGCTATCCCCGCTCGGGGTCGTACTCCATGAAGAACTTGCGGAATGGGCCCGTGGCATCCCACGTGCAGGCGGTCCCACGACGGATCACGAACGCCTCCCCAGCGCTGTAGGTGCGGGGTTCGTGACCGGCCGTGGTCACCGTGACTGACCCCTCGATCACGACACACAGTTCATCCGCGGGATAGTCCGGCACCTGCTCCTTGTACGTGTCGCAGGTCCAGACCCCGGCCGTGACCTTGCCGTCCGCGCTTGTGAACTGGGTCACCCCTCGGTCATTGGGGGTGCCGGAGATGAGGCATCCGGGGGCGACGACGTTGGTCGGCACATAGGCGTCGTCTGGCGGTCGTGGGTCGACTGTCACGAGATTGGCTCGCACGGGCTCCCTTTCATCGACGGTCACCTGCCCATTGTCCTGTCTCGATCCGGTCGACGCATCCTGCAACCCGAATGTCTCGGGCGGCTGTGCCGCTCGTTGACGAACGTCGCGAGCCGCCCCGGCAGAACGTCGCGATCCGGTCCGGTCGATTGATCAGGCCCGAGGCGTGCCGAACCAGGTCGTCCCATCGGAGGCGGTGCATGACAGCCCGAGCGCGACGACGATCAGGCTCTGCGTGCAGTGATCGTCGAGCCAGCCGGACGACTGCTCCGGACGACCCGTCAAGGCGAGCGGGGTCCAGGCCCGTCCGTCGAACGACGTCCAGCCCGCCTGCTTCCCCCAGCCGCGGTAGGCGATCATCCGCTCGCCGTCGCCCACCAGGCTCCCGTCGGGGCAGGCGTCCTGGCACTCCTGCGCTGCCGATCCCGACATGGCGCCCAGCGGTGGGTACCCGGCCCGCGCCCGCCAGAAGCGTCCGTCGAGGGACGACCACCAGATCCACGTTCCAGCCCCGTTGTCGTGGTACTCGAGTCCGGTCGCCATCAGTCCCGTGGCGCCGGGCACGACGACGTTGTTGCCCGTGCTCGTGGTCCCGAGCGCGTGGCTGGTCCAGACGCGGCCGTCCGGCGACCACACGGCGACCGTCTTGGCGGCCGTATCCCCCACCGCGACCATGCCCGCCGCAGTCCCCACGGCGGCTTCCGCACGCCAGCCCTTCGGGAAGGCGCCGGTCGGCAGCGCGGCCCAGGCGATCCCGTCGTTCGAGGTCGCGAGCGGCTGTCCCCGAAGCGTCACCGCGAGGAGCCGGCCGCCATCCGCGGCGATGAGCGTCGGGGGATCCTCGCCCTGGCCGGACATCTCGGGAAGAGTGATGTCGGGGCCCGGGTGGGCGGTCCAGGTCGTCCCGTCCGAGGACATCCAGACCTGGAGCGGCCCGGTCTTCGACCAACAGTCGGGGAGGGTCAGGTCGAGGCCGGGCTCGCTGTCGCAGATGGCCGGTCCGGCCTGGAGCGTGAGCGCGACGAGCCCGTCCGTCGTCGCCGCCGTTCCGACGACGATCGTGGTCGGACCGAAGGTGTCGGCATCCAGCGATTCCCAGGTCCGACCGTCGGTCGAGGACCAGACCCTCGTGTGCGCCGAGCCGTCGGCGACGGCCAGGTCACCGGTCGCCAGGTAACCGCCCCGCCAGCGGGTGATCGACCGGACGTGTCCGAGTGGATCGCTGGGCGCGAGGGGCTGCCATGTGATGCCGGTCCACGCCGTCGCGGCGTCGGACGGGACGGAGGTGACGAAGCCGTTCGCAGCGTCACCCGCCGGCGGTGACGAGACGCCGGGGGTCGGGGACGGCTGGGCCGGCGAGGCCACGACAGACGAGGAGTCGTTCGGCGTGGCGGTCGCCCGCGAGGCCACCGGGAGGCCAGGCGATCCCGCCCCGAGGACGGGCGTCTCGGTCGTCGTCGGGCTGGCCGAAGGGCTGGAGAACGCGGCGCAGCCCGCGAGCAGCACGGACAGCATGATGCCGGCGATGGATGAGCGACGGTTCGCGTCCATGTGATCGCGCCTCCAGGGAGCCATCTCGGGTGCGCTCGTCGACCCACGTCGCGCAGCCCGTACGACGCGCGCCGGACACGCATGTGACTGTATCCGCCGACGGATCCGGCGGCTAGCCTGAGCGGACGACCGAGGGGAGGCGATGCGGGACTGGGAGCGATCGCTCAGCATCGCCCAGGCGAGATGCTGTGATGTCACCTTTCTCCAGGATCCGGCCCCTTAGCAGGTGTGGACATCACGATGGCGGCAGGCGACTGGAGCGACACTGTCGAGACGCTATACCGCCAGGATTCAGGCCGCCTCTGGAGGGCGCTCTACGCCTTCGCGGGCGACCCGGACATCGCCAGCGATGCCGTGGCCGACGCCTATGCCCAGGCTCTCCGGCGAGGGCCCGCGATCCGGGACCCCGCCGCCTGGATCTGGCGCGCCGCCTTCCGCATCTCCGCAGGGGCACTGAAGGCGCGTCGCAGCGACCCCGACCAGCGATCGTCGGATCGCACCGGTCATCTCGACCGCTACGAGGACTCCGACCTCCTCGCCGCCCTTCGACAGCTGCCGGACGCTCAGCGCGCCGCGATCATCCTCTTCTACTACGCGGACCTTCCTGTCCGCGAGGTCGCCGCACGACTCGGCTCGAACGGGCTCGCCGTCCGCGCGAACCTGAGCCGTGGGCGCAGACGGCTCCACGCTCTCCTGGGTGACGGACATGACTGATCTCCGCGCGCGCTTCCGCTCGCTCGATTCCGTGCCGGCTCCGGATCTCTGGGACGAGGTCACGCGACGCGGCGACCAGCCGGTCAGCACGGTGTCGGTGACGCGGACCGAGGTCCAGCGCGTGCGATCCCGCGGAGGGCGGGCGACATTCCCAGTGCTTGGGACCGCGCTGCTGATCGCGGTGGCCACTCTCCTTCTGGTCGGGCTCGTCGGCACGGCGCTCATCGGCGGGACACTGATCAACCGATCGGCGCCGGTCGTCCAGCCCTCGCCGGCTGTGCTGCCATCTCCGGCTGTGCTGCCATCTCCCGCGGTGCGGCCCGAGAACGGCCTGATCGCCGTCTCCGCAAACCCGAGCGACATCGGTGGTGGCGAGGTGGGCGACATCTACCTCGTCGGCGAGGGCGCTCCGGCACGGCGCATCATCGGCTCCGTCGGCGACGGCCTCGCCCAGGCCTGCCCGCGGTTCTCCCCCGACGGTCGGAAGCTGGCGTACGGCGAAGCCCGCGCCTCCGACCCCGTCACGACCTACCGAGGCGTGTGGCCGGTCACCGATCGAGCCGTCGTCGTGGTCGGACTGGATGACCACGGCGACGCTTCGCCGCCGATGATGCGGGTGACGGTTCCCGGCGGCGGGCCGATCGCCTGTCCCGAGTGGTCCCCTTCCGGTGGACAGCTCGCCTTCCGTGTCGGGTCCGAGCTGTGGATCAGTGATGTCGCTTCCGGTCACACGACGACGGTCTCGGTGACCCCGGAGTCCGGGTTTGATCAAAGAGAGCTCGAATGGTCTCATGACGGGTCCCGGATCGCCGTCGCCGAGCCTGGCCGGATCGGAGTCGTCCGCGTGGCTGACGGCGTATCCACCCTGATCCCGGTCGGGGTGGATACCCCGGGATCCCTGGGCTGGACGGCCGGCGACCACCGGATCGTCTACATCACGCCCGACGGGCCGGGCTACGGCGGGGCAGTCCACGCGGTGGACGCCGACGGGAAGAACGCCGCCCAGCTCACGCCCCTCGATCCCCAGCTCTGGTTCGAGGAGAGCCCGGTCTCGCCCGACGGCACCCGGGTGGCAGTCGCCCAGAGGCGGACACGCTGTGCCAGCGATGGAAGCTGTACCCAGGACCCGCCCGAGCTGAAGGTCATCGACACCGACGGCACCAACGAGGTTCAGCTGCCGATCCCATCCAACGTCGGACTGGATGGAGGAGTGCAGTGGTCGCCGGACGGCGAGCGCCTGCTCCTGATCTCGGGCGACGGCGTGTTCTCGGTCGCGGTGACGCCCGGATCGCCCGTGGTCGTCCACTCGCGTGACCAGCTCAACTTGGAGTGGTCGGCGTCCGAGTTCACCTGGCAGCCGGTGTTCCCCGGGACGGGGGCCCCGACCGAGAGCGAGGCGGCCGCCGCGAGCGAGGCGCCCGGCGCGACCGCGTCGACCGGGCGGGGCCTCAAGGTGCGGGTGGGGGGCTGGTTCTATTACACCCCAGGGCCGACCTGCTTGGTCCCTGGCAACGGCGGGCTGAGCGTCACGGCCGGCGACCAGCGGGACGGCGACATGGTCACCCTGATGTTCCGGTCTGACGGGACCGTGTCGAGCCTATCCGGCCTCGCCCGGGGCGTTGTCTGGAAGGTCACGCAGAACCCGCACGGAACGCTCGATGCCGATAGGTCGGGCACCTTCTCGGGCAAGGACACCATCAGCGGCGCGGACGTCTCCGGGACCTTCGCCTGCGAGTGACCTGAGCCTAGCCGGGTCAGTCCAGGCGACCAGCCGAGCCGAAGCGGCACTCGGATCGGTCGCCGACTCGGCCGGTCACCGCTGAAGTCCGAGGTCCGACCGGACCTGCATGGAGGCCTGACCCTCCGCATCGAGGGCCAGCGCGATGGCGTGGTCCTCGGCGAGGATGTCCGACAGGTGGCGCGGATCCGCCCATTCGATGTACAGGCGCCGGATCCCCTCGTGGATGTCGATGAGGGTCTGGACATCGGCGGCCACGAGACGCCCGGAGGCGGTCAATCGGTCCGGACCCAGCATCGTCTTCACCTGGGAGAGCGCGGTGATGAAGGGATCCTCGATCCCGGCCGCAGCCGCGTAGTAGGTCTTCCTGGCGTCGACGCCCGCGCCCGGGGGTCTCGTCGCGCCCAGGGCTCGGAAGGTCGTCAGGTACGTCGTCTCCGCCGCGCTGAACGCGGCGACCGCGGCACGATCCCCGGCCGTCTCGGGCGAGGACGTCGGAGTCAGGCTCGCAGCCGAGCTCGGGGTTGCCACGACCGCCGCCGGGGTCGCCGGAGCCTGTGCTCCGCCGCAGCCCACGAGGATCACCACCACCGAGGCGATCAGCCAGCGCATTCGCCGCCTCACCTATGTCGCCGACAGCCGTCCCGCCCATGATGCGCCCGACTCCGTTCCCCGTCCGCCGGTGCGTGGGCGCGCCGATTCCGGCCCCGTGGAAGCACGGGAGGCGGTTCATCGTCCTAGGATGGCCGCAAGGCGACCGTCGCACAGCCCAACCTCACGCGGCTCGCCGAAGGGAAGGGACTCAATGTCTGCCATCTTCAGCGCGATCCTGCCCCGGTTCGCTCTCCTCGTCGGGTGGGTCAACGATCCGACCTATTGGAATGCCGTCTTCGGGTCCCCGATCTGGCTCCTGGGAGGGTTCCTGGTCCTTCCGTGGACGACGTTCATCTACGGGTTCGTCTCGCAGAACGGCCTGAGCCTGATCAACTGGATCTTCCTGATCTGTGCGTTGGCGATCGATCTCGGCACGTGGGGGATCGGGTTCTTCGCCGGTCGCAAGGAGTACTCGGCCTACCGCGGGACGTAGCGAGGCGGCGCGCCGGTACCTCGGACCGGCGCGCGACCGACCGCTCCGCCACGGCCGCCCCACGATGAGAGCGCCCGTGGGTGATTCGCGGCGCCCGACCGCCCGCCCGCTCGGTGCCGAGTCGCACCGGAACCGGTACTTCCGGCCTATCGCCCGACCGGTACTTCTGGCAGAGTCGCCTTCCGAATGTCGGGTCGGGGGGCCATGTCGACACTACCGGCAGAGCGTTCAGCGAGGGTCCGGGTCTGGGGCAGGGGTCTGGGCGACGAGCTCGGGTCCATCGCCCGGGCCGGCCGGATCGCGCTCATCGGCCTGGCCGGCGGCGTCGCCTTCACGGTCTGGGCCACGTTCACCGCCATGACCGGGACCCCGGTCGACGCGCGTTGCTACTTCTTCATCGATCCTGCCAGGCCGTACTGGACGACCGGCTACCAGTTCATCTATTCGCCCGCGGCCGCCCAGGCGATGATCCCGTTCCAGCTCCTCTCCTTCGACCAGTTCGTCGCGCTCCTCCGGGGCCTCGAGGTGCTCGCGCTGTTCGCGCTCACCGGTCCGCTCCTGCCGCTCGTCGTGTTCTGGTCGCCGCTCGCGTCCGAGATCAACGCCGCGAACGTCAACCTCCTGATCGTCGCGATCGCCGTCTGGGGCCTGCGCTGGCCGGCGCTCTGGTCGTTCGTGCTCCTGACCAAGGTGACGCCCGGGGTCGGGCTGCTCTGGTTCGCCGCCCGGCGCGAATGGCGCCAGCTCGGCATCGCACTGGGCGTCACGGCCGCGATCGCGACCGTCTCCTTCGTCGTGGCGCCCGGGACATGGTTCGACTGGGTCGCGTTCCTGCGGACGCTGACGCCGAGCGACGGCGTGCCGCTCTGGGCTCGGCTGATCGCCGCGGCGGCGCTCGTGATCTGGGGCGCCCTGACCGACCGACCCTGGACCGTGGTCCTGGCGGTCACGATCGCGACCCCGCGGCTCTACCTCCAGACACCGGCGATGCTCGTCGGGCTGCTCTACTACGCGCGCCCGAAGCTCAGCGACGTCGTCCGCTGGGGCGGAGCTTCGATGCAGGCGCTGGCGCGACCGTAGGGTCGGGCCGGACTCTCAGCCCTCGTTCGGCGGAGCGCCGTACAGGCGACGCCGCGGTATCCCCGTTTCGCTCGCGATGCGCCGAGCCGCATCACCGCGGGCGATCCCCTCGGAGACGAGCCGTTCGACTTCCGCGCGAGCGATCGCCTCGCGGTCCTCGGCGGAGACTTCGCCGGCGGCCGCCGGCCCCCCGGCGACGCCCGCCTCGCGCCACTCCCCGATGACGAGCGCGAATTCCCCCCGGATGGTCAATCCGCCGTCCCGAGCGCTCGCGGCAAGCCATCCCAGGGTCCCGCGGACGACCTGCTCGTGAAGCTTGGTGAGCTCCCGGCACACTGCGGCCGGCCGGTCCGGGCCGCACGCCGAAGCCAGGTCCCCGAGCGTCGCGGCGACCCGGCCGGGCGCCTCGAAGATCACGCAGCCGCGCTCGTCGGCGGCGATGCGGGCGAGCCGCTCGCGTCGCGTCCGGCCGCTGCGAGGCAGGAAGCCCTCGAAGGCCCATCGCGGACCGCCCAGGCCCGACGCGACGAGCGCGGCGAGGACCGCCGATGCGCCCGGGATCGGCACGACGACCCCACCCTCGGCCGCCCACGCACGGACCAGCTCCTCGCCCGGATCGCTCACGACGGGCGTCCCGGCGTCGGTCACGATGGCGAGATCGGCGCCCGCCCGCAGGTGCTCGACGAGCTCGGGCACCCGCCTCTCGGCGTTGCGCGCGTGGAAGCTGACCATCCGTGTCGCGATCCCGTGCCGGACGAGCAGCCGACGGCTCATCCGGGTGTCCTCGGCGGCGATGAGCGGGACCGCCTTGAGCGTCGCGAGCGCCCGCAGCGTGATGTCGTCGAGGTTGCCGATCGGCGTCGCGACGACGTACAGCCGCCCCCCGACCGGCTCGGTCACGAGCGCGACGAACCGGGTCGCCGGCGCGGGTACAGGTAGTCGACGCCCGCGGTCCGTGGTCCGAGCTTCGCGATCGGCGGCACCTGGCGCTTGAACTCGGCACCGGCCACCGCCCGGGTCGCCCAGGCGACGAGTCCTGGGGCGAAGCCCTTGCCGACCAGCTCCTCGGGCGAGCGTCGCTTGTCGATCAGCCAGAAGAGAAGCCGATCGAGCTCCGGGTAGCTGAAGCCGGCCTCGGACTCGTCGGTCTGGCCGGGCCACAGGTCGGCCGACGGCGCCTTGGCGATGATCGCGTCCGGGACGCCGATCGCGGCCGCCAGCTGGCGGACCTGGCTCTTGTACAGGTCGCCGATCGGGTTGAACGCGCAGGCGCTGTCGCCGAACAGGGTCGTGTAGCCGATCAGCCCCTCGGTCTTGTTGCCGGTCCCCACGACGAGCCCACCCCAGGTCACCGATCGGTCGTACAGGACCGCCATCCGCATCCGGGCCATGAAGTTCCCGCGTCGCAGGGGCGCAGCCTCGAGACCCTCGGACCCGAGCGCTCCGGGCACGGCATCACGGCCGTAGTAGCCGTCGACCATCGCGCTGATGTCGACCAGCTCGGACGAGCAGCCGAGTCGGCGGACGACCTCCTCGGCGTCGGCTCGCGACGCCGGCGACGACGTCCGGTACGGCAGCATCACGCACAGCAGTCGGTCGGCGCCGATCGCCTCGGCAACGAGGAAGGCCACGAGCGCCGAGTCGATCCCGCCGGACAGCCCGAGGACGGCCCGCTCGAAGCCGGCCTGGCGGAGCTGGCCGCGGATGAACTCGGCGATGACCCGCCGGGCGATGTCGGCATCGATCTCGAGCTCGGTCGGCAGCTCGAACACGGCGCCGGTCACGGTCGACCCGATCGGGTCGCCGGCGACGGGACCGGCGGGGCGACGTCGAGTCCCGCCGCGGCGTCCGGGTCGGCGGTGGTGTCGGTCGCCAGCCCGGCCCGCTCGGCGACGATCCGGTCGAGCTCGCGGACCTGGAGCTCGGGGCGTTCGTCGCGGAGCAGTGGCAGGCCGATCCTCGAGCGGCGGATCTCGGCGAGGTCGATGTCGACGAGGTACAGGCCGTCGTCGTAGAACGGGGCGCTGAAGACCGCCGCGCCGTCCGGTCCGATGACCTCGGAGCCGCCCCAGAAGCTGATCGACTCCTCGACGCCGACACGGTTGACGAACACGACGAAGCTGGTCGTCAGCTGGGCGTAGGTCCGCATCAGCGTCCGCCACGACGTCGCCGTCCCGAGACCCACCTCGTTCGTCGCGGCAAGGTCCCGGCCCGGCGACGATGAGACGTTGATCAGGATCTGTGCGCCGTCGAGCGCCAGGACCTGCGCCACGGAGAGATGCCAGAAGTCCTCGCAGACCGCCAGCCCGATGCCCGGCCCGAGCCGCGACGGGATCGCCCGGAGGAGATCGCCGGCGGCGAAGAACCGACGCTCATCGAACAGCCCGTAGGTCGGCAGGAACAGCTTCCGGTGGACATGGGCGACCTGTCCGTCCTCGAGGAGCGCCGCGGCGATGAACAGGCGGTGATCGGCCGACTCCTCGACGAACGACACGACGGCCGACAGACCCCGCCGTCTCGGCAGCCAGGGCCCCGAGCCGGGGATCGTCGAGACGCATCGCGACCTCGGCCGCCAGGTCCTGAAGGAGGTAGCCGGTCAGCCCCAGCTCGGGGAAGACGACCAATCCCGCTCCGCCGGCGCGAGCCTCGGCCAGCAGCGTCTGGTGGCGCTCGACGTTCTCATCGAGCGCCCCGAGGCGCGGCGCGATCTGGGCGAGGGCGATCCGCAATGGCTGCACCGGCCGAGTCTAGCCCGTCAGACCCCAGGCGACGGGACCGACGGCGGCGCGCTGGGCGGGACGGGCGGCGTCGTCGGCAGGGCGCCGAGGTCCGGGCGTGGAGCCCCATCCGGTCCCGTCGACGATGGCACCGACCCAGCCGGCGGAGCGGTCGGAGCCCCCCGACCGACGGCCTGGACCTGCTCGGCGGAGCCCGCGACCTCCTCGGCGAAATGGCAGGCGACTTCGTGACCGGTCGCCATGGTTCGCAAGACAGGCTCCTCGGTCGAGCATCGTTCGGGATCGCCGAGGCGTTCGCGCAGCCAGCAGCGGGTATGGAACCGACAGCCGGGAGGCGGCGCCGCGGGTGACGGCACGTCACCCTTGAGGATGATCCGCCTGCGGCGGCTCTCCACCACGGGGTCCGGGATCGGGATGGCCGACAGGAGGGCCACCGTGTACGGATGGAGCGGCTCTCGGTTGAGGTCGCGCGACGAGCGCGACCTCGACGATCCGCCCGAGGTACATCACCGCGATCCGGTCGCTGATGTGGCGGACGACCGACAGGTCGTGGGCGATGAACAGGTAGGTCAGTCCGAATTGATTCTGGAGCTTCTCGAGCAGGTTGATGATCTGGGCCTGGATCGACACGTCGAGAGCGCTGATCGGCTCGTCTGCGACGATCAGGTCCGGGTTGAGGGCGAGGGCACGGGCGACGCCGATCCGCTGGCGTTGACCGCCCGAGAACTCGTGCGGATAGCGCACCGCGAAGTCCGGGATTGAGCCCGACCGTCGCGAGCAGGTCGCGGACCCGTTCACTGTCGCTCGGTCTTGGTCCCGACGCTGTGGATGTCGAGCGGCTCGCCGACGATCCCGTCGACGTTCATCCGCGGATTCAGGCTGGCGTACGGGATCCTGGAAGATCATCTGCATCCGGCGTCGCATCTGACGCAGGTCCGCGCCCTCGAGCGCCGCGAGGTCAGATCCCGTCGAACTGATCGAGCCGGTCGTCGGCGGTACAGCCGGACGATCGCCCGCCCGGTCGTGCTCTTGCCGCAGCCCGACTCGCCGACGAGACCGAGCGTCTCGCCGCGCTTGAGCGAGAAGTCGATCCCGTCGACCGCACGAACGTCGCCGATGTGTCGCTCGAAGATCAAGCCCGTCCGTGATCGGGAACCACACCCGGAGGTCCTCGACGGACAGAAGCGCAGCGTTGCTGTGCCGTCCCGGAGCCGCGACGGGCTCGGTCGGCGGCAGCGTCCCGGTCACCCGCCGCCTCGCTCTTCCGGAGGGATCGGATCGGCGGCCGCGGATCCGTCCGAACGGCGGCCGTCCGATCGCATCGTCGAGGTCTGCCACGTCGCGACCAGCTCGAGGGCATCGTCGCGGCTGCAGCGTCCAGTGCATCGACCTTGGGTCGAGGGTGTCGAGCCTCTCGGACCCGAGCGCGGAGCGGCTCCTGGTAGCGTCTCGGGCGATCGGTGCCGCCTCGAAGCCCTCGCGGAGGGTCGTCCGGCAGCCGCCTCGTCCGGGGTCGGCGGGTTGAAGCAGGCGACCGATGGGTCGTGGCCGACGGTCCGGTCTGACGACCTTCGCCTCGGGCGACGATCGGCTCAGCTCTGGGTTCTCCGCCCAGCATCGGCTCGATCCGCCAGGCGCAGCGCGGGGCGAACGGACAGCCGACCGGTGCGGTCCGCTGGTCCGGCGGCCGACCCTCGATCGGGATGAGACTCCTCGTCGACATCCGCGTCGAGTCTCGGTATCGAGTGGAGCAGACCGACCGTGTACGGGTGTGATCGGTCGGGCGAACACCTCCGTGCGTCGTGGCTGTCTCGACCACGAAGCCCGCGTACATGACGTTGATCCGCTGGGTCATCCCGGCCACGACTCCAAGATCGTGGGTGATCAGGATGAGCGATGTGCCGCCACGCTGGGTCAGAGTCGCTGGAGCAACTCGAGGACCTGGGCTTGGATCGTGACGTCGAAGGCCGTCGTCGGCTCGTCGGCGATCATCAGACGCGGCTCGAGGGCGAGCGCCATCGCGATCATCACGCGTTGGCGCATGCCGCCCGGAGAATTGGTGCGGGAAGCTCTTCAGCCTCGTCTCGGGATGCGGGATGCCGACCATCGCGAGGAGTTCGATCGCCCGTTCGCGAGCTTCGTTGTCGGTCGTCCGCCGATGGGCGCGGATGGTCTCGACCATCTGCTCCTCGATGGTCAGGACCGGGTTGAGGCTGGTCATCGGATCCTGGAAGATCATCGCCACGTCGCGGCCGCGGATCTCGCGGATCTCGTTCTCGGACAGCTTCAGCAGGTCCTGACCCTGGAACATGATCTGGCCACCTTCGATCCGCCCGGCCGGCTTCGGCAGGAGGCGCATGATCGCCAGGTTCGTGACGCTCTTGCCGCACCCCGACTCGCCGACGAGACCGAGTGTCTCGCCACTCTGCCAGGTCGAACGTCGACTCCGTTGACCGCGTGGACGGTCGCGTCGTGGGTCCGGAACCGGACGACGAGGTCGCGGACCGACAGGAGCGGCCGGGGCGGGCGCCGAAGGGTTCGGGCCCGACGGGCGAGGCGTGGCGGTCATCGCTTCAGCCTCGGATCGAGCGACTCGCGCAGGCCATCACCGAACAGGTTGAAGCCGATCGCGCTGATCACGATCGCGATGGCCGGGGCAAAGATCAGGTTGGGCGCTCGGCGAAGCGCCTCGGTCGAGTCCGTCAGCATCGTGCCCCACTCCGGCCGTCCTCGGGTCGGGAGGACCGAGCCCGAGGAAGCCCGAGACCGGCGACGTCGATGATCGCCGTCGCCCGGGCGAGCGTTGCAGCCACGATGAGCGCGGTCAATGAATTCGGAAGCATGTGACGGATCAGCGAGGCGGGCCCTCGACGCACCGACGCGACCGGGCGGCGGTGACGAATTCCGCCTCGCGAGTGGCGAGCAGGCTGCCTCGCGCAGGCGCGCGAAGATCGGGGAGTTCGCAACGGCGACGGCGATCATGATCTGGCCCAGTCCCTGGCCGAGCCAGGCGACGATCCCGATCGCCAGGAGGATGCCCGGGATCGACAGCAGGACGTCGACGAACCGCATGAGGATCGTGTCGACCCAGCCCGCCGAGGCCGCCTGCCAACGCACCGACGATGCCCACCGAGGATCACCCCGATGATCACCGAGACCACGGCCGTCAAGAGGCTGATCCGGGCGCCCGCAGAGGACCCGACTCAACTCGTCGCGCCCGAGCTTGTCCAGCCCCGGCTGGTGCACCGGCGACGGTGGCGACAGCGTCGGGCCGAGGCCGGTCTTGGTCGGGTCGTAGGGTGCGACGATCGGGGCGAGGATCGCCATCAGGACGAAGATCGCGATGCAGATCATCCCGAACGACCGCCGGCTTGTTCCGCAGCAGCCGGCGAAGGCATCCCGCCACAGACCGCGGCTTGCTCGCCCGTTCGGTACGGGGACCGGGATCGATGATCGCGGCCATCAGGCGTATCGGATCCGCGGATTGAGGAATGCGTAGGCGATGTCGACCACGAGATTCGCAACCAGGAAGATGATGGCGAAGATGAGGATCGAATTCTGGATCACGAAGTAGTCGTGATTCTGGATAGAGTCGACGACCCATTCGCCCGACACCGGTCCAGGCGAAGATCGTCTCCGTGATCACCGCGCCGGCAAGCAGGCCGCCGACCTGGAGGCCGATGACGGTGATCGACCGGCAGCCAGGCGTTCCGCATGATGTGGCGGTTATCGACGCGCCGTTCCGTCAAGCCCTTGGCTCGAGCCGTCCGAACATAGTCCTCATTCGCGACATCGAGGACGGACGCTCGCGTGATCCGGGTGATGATCGCGAAGGGGATCGATCCGAGGGCGATCGCCGGCAGGATGAGATGCCGCAGCGAATCGACGAACGCATCCGGCCGCCCTGCGAGGAGCGTGTCGATCAACATGAATCCCGTGGGCGTCGGGATCTGGATCCGCGGGTCGAGGCGCGTCGTGGCCGGGAGGATCTTGAGCTGGACCGCGAAGACGTACTGGAGCGATAGGCCCAGGACGAACACCGGGATCGATACCCCGACGAGGGAGATCACGGTCACGAACCCATCTCCGAACGTCTGAGGCCGACGTGCCGCGAATCGCCCGAGCGGGATGCCCAATCCGACGGCAAAGAGCAGGGCGGCGAGCGTCAGCTCGATCGTGCCCGGGAATCGGACCACGAAGCCACTGAGGACCGCTCGATTGTCCACGAAGCTGTTCCCCAGGTCGCCGTGGAGCAGGTCGTTCATGTAGTTGACGTACTGCTGCCACAGGGGGAGATCGAGCCCGAGGCGATGGCGCAGCGCCTCCACGAGCTCAGGCCGCTGGTGCTGTCCGAGGATCGCCTCCGCCGGGTCGCCCGGGCAGGAGGTGGATGAACGCGAACAGGATGATGGTCAGCCCGAACAGGACCGGGATCGCCCCGAGCAACCTTCGGATGACGTACTTCAGCACCTGGTCGGTCCCGCCGTCAGCTTCCTCGTTCGAATGAACGTCGCCCGCCCATGTGGTCTGGGCGGGCGACCGTATCTTCTGGGTTGTTGCCGGGTCAGATCATGGGATCGATCACTTGTTCAGCCAGACGGTGTTGAGCGCTTCGCTCAGGTTACCCGCCGGGACGAAACCCTGGACGATCGCCTTGGCGCCAGCGACCGGCTTGGAGTTCGACAAGGGGCATCGTCGGCAGATCCTTGCGGATCATGTCCTGCGCCTGCTCCCAGAGCGGCTTCGACGCGTCGAGGCTCACCTGTGCCTTGGCCTGGTCGATCAGCGTGAACAGGTCCGGGTTCTTGTACGCGAACTCGGGGTTCGGCTCACCCTTGCCGTCGTGCCAGAAGAAGGCGGTGTCGAGGAAGTTGTCGGGCCCGGCCCAGTCGCAGGTCCAGCCGATCAACCACATCGGGTAGAGGCCCTTGGCCTCTTCCTTGAGGTAGCCGTTGCTCCACGGCTTGGTCGCAGAGACGATCTTGAAGCCGACGGCCTCGAGGTCGGTCTGGATCGCCTGGAAGATGCCCTTCGGATCCGGCATGTATGGCCGGAAGACGTCGGACGGATAGTGGAACTCGATGGTCAGCTGGTCTCCGGTCAGGCCCGACTCCTGGATCAGCTGCTTGGCCTTGTCGGGGTCGTAGGTCGGCAGACCGACATCCTTGGCGGAGAACGTCGTCGGCGGCATCCAGGTACTGGCGACGACCGCGAAGTCGTTCCCACCGTAGAACGTGTCGACGAGGTTCTGGCGATTGATCGCGTATCCCACCGCCTCGCGGATCTTGGGATTGTCGAACGGCTTGTGCGTCTGATTCATCCCAAGGTGGAACAGGTTGCAGCTCTCGCCGCGCTCGATGACCTGGAGGTTCGGATCCGACTTCATCGTGGGGATGTCAACCGGGTTCATCACTGACGCAAGATCGATGTCGCCAGCCTGAAGGGCATTGAGCGACGCCGTGGTGTCGGCGATCTTGATGAACTTGACGCTGTCGAGGTGAGCCGTCCCCGGCTTGTCCCAGTAGTCCGGGTTCTTGGTGATCAGGACGTGGTCGGCCGGCTTCCATTCCTTGAACATGAACGGGCCGGTCCCGATCATCGCTCCTGTGGCGCCCGTCCCGTACGGGCTCTTCGTGGGATCGGCGTTGTCGGCGTCGAGCTTCTTGAGCGCGGTCGGGCTGTTGATCCCGAACGTCGAGATGGTCTGGCTGAGGAGGAACGCCGTGTACGGCTTCTTGAGCTTGATGACGGCTTCGTTCGTGCCGTTGGCCGTGCACGAATCGAGGTTGGATGTCGGTCCGAAGCCACCGAAGACGGCGCCGTAGTAGTACGCGTAGTCCGTGCTCGCGAGCGCACCGGTGAAGTTGTTCCAGCGGTTGTAGTTGTAGCAGACCGCGTCAGCGTTGAAGTCGGTGCCGTCGTGGAACTTGACACCCTCCTGGAGCTCGAAGGTGTAGGTCAGGCCGTCGGGGCTCACCGTCCACGACTTGGCCAGGCTCGGGGCGAGTTCGCCGATCGTGCCGGGCTTGAGACCGACTAGGCTCTGGACCACCTGATTCAAGACATACGACGTGTTGCTGTCCTGCGAGAAGGCGCTGTCCGTGGTTGCGATCTCGCCTGGCAGGGCGACGATAAGATCGCCGCCGTCCTTGGGCGTACCTGCCGCCGCCGACGGAGCCGTCGAGCCGGCCGCCTGTGAAGCCGGCGCAGGGGTGGCGGCCCCCTGACTCGCCGGCGCGGGGGTCGTCGATGCGCTACTGCAGGCCGCGAACAGGATCGCGGCGATCGCGAGACCTGTTGCTGATCTGATCCGTGTCATGCGGTTCGTTCTCCTCCTATGCCTGGTGCTCGCGCCGACGAGGCCTCCTCCGGCTCGGCCGTCTCCGGCCGGGTCCGGCCCTCACCGACCCGCGCATGATACTCAGGTGCCGCTCGCCGTGGCCTCCTCCGCCGCTGGACCGGCATCGATCGGCGGTGCCGCCGGTGGCCCGGCGGCTGGCATGGCCACGGTGTCGGTCGTCGGGTCCGCGGTCGGGACCGCGCTTGCGACGACCGCCGTCGGCACCTTCTCGGCCCAATGGCAGGCGACCAGATGGCCGTCGCCGATGTCCCGGAATTCCGGGTCGACCGTCGTGCAGGCCTCGGGCTGGCCGAGCTGCTCGTACAGCCAGCACCGGGTGTGGAAGTGGCAGCCCGACGGCGGCGCCGCGGGCGACGGGACGTCGCCGGTCAGCACGAGCCGCTTCTTGCGGATGCGCGGGTTGGCGTCCGGGACCGCCGACAGGAGCGCCACGCTGTACGGGTGGCGGGGCCGCCGGTAGAGCTCCTCGACCTCGGCCAGCTCCACCAGCTTGCCGAGATACATCACCCCGACCCGGTCGCTGATGTACTGGACCACCGACAGGTTGTGGGCGATGAACAGGTAGGTCAGGTCGAACTCGCGGCGGAGGTCCAGGAGCAAGTTCAGGATCTGGCTCTGGATCGACACGTCGAGGGCCGAGACCGGCTCGTCGCAGATCAGGAAGTCCGGGCTCAGGGCCAGGGCCCGGGCGATCCCGATCCGCTGGCGCTGGCCACCGGAGAACTCGTGCGGGTAGCGCCGGGTGTAGTCGCGCCGGAGGCCGACCGCGTCGAGGTAGTCGCCGACCCGCTTGTCGCGGACCTTCCGGTCGCCCCACTTGTTCTCCGCGTCGGCCTGAGCGAGCAGCCCCTCGCCGATGATGTCGCTGATCGGCATCCTCGGGTTGAGCGACCCGACCGGGTCCTGGAAGATGATCTGCATCCGCCGGCGGAGCTTCTTGAGGTCCTTGCCCTTCTTGCCGAAGATCGGCACGCCGTCCAGCTTGGCGAGCCCGGCCGTCGGCGGGGTGAGCTGGATGAGCGTCTTGCCGAGGGTCGACTTGCCGCAACCGGATTCGCCGACCAGTCCGAGCACCTCGCCGCGATTGACCCAGAAGCTGACCCCGTCGACCGCTTTGACATCCCCGACGTGGCGGCGCAGGAAGCCGCCCATGATCGGGTAGTACTTGACTAGGCCCTCGACCTCGACGAGCGGCACCTCCGACGTCGCCGGTCGGCCGACCGGCGAGCCGGTCGCCGGGGCGGTCGAGGCCGCCGGGGGCACGGCCGGCGTCACCTGCGGGTCGGGTGAGGGAGCAGCCGGTTCGGTGGACTCGAAGGTCACCCGAGCGCCTCGATGAGATCGAGTCGCGGTCGGACGCGAGGCGGGGTGGGCGACGTCGCCGTCGCGGTGTAGAGCCAGCAGGCGACATCGGGCGGGTTGGCATCGCCGATCCGCGGATCCACCTGGGTGCACGGTTCGAAGGCATACGGACAACGCGGCGCGAAGTTGCAGCCCGGCGGCATGTTGAAGGGGTTGGGGACGGTGCCCTTGATCACGTTGAGGCGCTCGCCGCGCTTGCCGCGCGACGGGATCGAGCCGAGCAGCCCCTCGGTGTAGGGGTGCTTCGGTGCGAGGAGGACCTCCTCGACGCTCCCCTCCTCGACGATCCGTCCGGCGTACATCACGACGACGTCCTTGACCGTCTCGGCGACGACGCCCAGATCGTGGGTGATCAGCATCAGGGCCGCCCCGGTCCGATCCTGGACGGTCCGGATGAGCTCGAGGATCTGGGCCTGGATCGTCACGTCCAGGGCGGTCGTGGGCTCGTCCGCGATCAGCAGCTTCGGATCGCACGACAGCGCCATCGCGATCATCACCCGTTGGCGCATGCCGCCCGACAGCTCATGGGGGTATTGCTTGACCCGCCGCTCCGGATTGTTGATCCCGACCGCCTTGAGCGACTCGACCGACTTGTCCCAGGCCGCCTTCTTCGACAGGCCCTGGTGCTCGATCACCGCCTCTGCGATCTGGTCGCCGACCGTGAAGACCGGGTTCAAGCTGGTCATCGGCTCCTGGAAGATCATCGCGATGTCGTTCCCGCGGACCTTGCGCATCTCCTCGTCCGGCATCGTCAGCAGGTCGCGGCCCTCGAACAGGATCTCGCCGCTGGGGATCTCGGCCGGTGGCATGTCCAGGAGGCGCATGATCGACAGCGACGTCACGCTCTTGCCGCAGCCCGACTCCCCGACGATGCCGAGGGTCTCGCCGGCCATGATCGAGAAGCTGACCCCGTCGACCGCCTTGACGACCCCGTCCATGACGTGGAAGTAGGTCCGCAGGTCGCGGACGTCGAGCAGCGGGCGCCCCGCCGAAGGTGCGGCGACGTCGTCGTCGGCCGGAAGGATCGAGCCGGTCAAGCGGTCACTCCCTGGCGCGCGGGTCGAGGGCGTCGCGCAGGCCGTCGCCCATGAAGTTGATCGCGGTGACCGTCAGGGCGATGGCCATCCCGGGGAAGAACGCCCACCACCAGTTCCCGACGATCTGGTACTGCTGCGAGCTCGCGAGCGCGTTGCCCCAGCTGAGGTCGGTCGCCTTGAGCCCGAAGTTGAGGAAGCTGACGAACGCCTCGGTCACGATGGCGGAGGCGACCAGCAGGGTCGCCGAGACGATGATCGGGCCGAGCGCGTTCGGGAGGATGTGGCGGAACGTGATCCGGGTGTCGCTGACCCCGACCGCTCGCGCGGCCTGGACGAAGTCCTGCTCGCGGAGCGACAGGAACAGGGCCCGGACGAGCCGGGCCAACCCGGGCCAGAACAACAGCCCGAAGATCAAGGTCAGGACGATCGGGTCACCGGCGCCGAAGAAGCGGGCCATGACCAGGATCACGAACAGGAACGGGATGGTCAGCATGAAGTCGACGAAGCGCATCAGAAATCCGTCGATCCTGCCTCCGAAGAACCCGGCGAACGAGCCGACGACCACGCCGATGGTCACCGCGATGACCGTCGTCCCGATCCCGATCAGCATGGACAGGCGGGCACCGTTGACGGTCAGGATGAAGACGCTCCGCCCGCCGTTGTCGGTCCCGAACGGGTCGGCCAGCGTCCGCGGGTTCTGCATCCAGCCGGGCGGGTTGCCGCCGCTGTGGGTCACGGGCTTGAGGGCGAGCCGGTCGTACGGCCAGATGATCGGGCCGAAGATCGCCAGCAGGATCATGAATCCGAAGATCCCCGTGCCGATGACTGCCAGCCGGTGACGCTTGAACCGGCGCCAGGCGATCTGCCATTGGTTGAGCGACTCGAGCGAGACCTCGAAATCCTGGGGCTGCGGACCCTCGGCCATCTGGACGACGTTCATCGGCGCGCCGGTCGGCGAGATGAAGACCTCTTGTCGATTCGAGTTCCTCTCCGGCCCCGGACCCTGGTCAGTCATAGCGGATCCTCGGATCGACGATGGCGTAGACGACGTCCGCGATGAGGTTCGCGAAGAGGGTGATGATGGCCGTCACCAGGAGGAGGCCCATGATCACGAAGTAGTCCTTGCCCCCGATCGAGTCGATGAACAGTCGGCCCATCCCGGGCCAGTTGAAGATCGTCTCGGTCACGATCGCCCCGGAGAACAGGAACGGGATCTCGAGGGCGACATTGGTCACGACCGGCAGCATCGCGTTGCGCAGGGCGTGCTTGCCGACGACGACCCGGTTGCGCAGGCCCTTGGCCCTGGCGGTCCGGACGTAGTCCTGGTTGATCGACTCGAGCATCGAGGCCCGAACGAATCGGCTGTCACCGGCGATGTTGACCGCCACGAGGGTCAGCACGGGCAGGAAGAGATGGCGCCCGATGTCGAGCGTCGCGGCCCCCGGGTTGGCCCCGAACTGCTGCCAGTACTGGGGCGTGTTGAACGGCGACCAATCGCGGGTGGTGATGATCCCCCCGGTCGGGAACCAGCGCAGCGCGACCCCGAAGATGAAGATCAGGTTGAGCCCGAGCCAGAACGTCGGTAGCGAGTAGAAGATGTAGCTCAGGAACGTCACGGTCTGATCGAACAGCGAGTAGCGGTGGATCGCCGCGTAGACCCCCAGCACGATCGCGATGCTGACCCACAGGACGAGCGCAGTGAAGGCGAGGATGAACGTGGCCGGGATCCGCTCGGCGATGATCTCGGTGACCGGCCGGCCCGACTGGATGCCATAACCCAGATCGCCGTGGATGACGCCGTTGCTGCCGCCGCCCAGGGCGGGCGGCAGCAGGTTGAGGCCGCCTGAATCCGAGAAGAACGCCTGCGACCCGGACCGGTTGCAGTTCAGGATGCCGAACCAGCCGCCGAATTCGACGAAGTAGTTGCCGACCTGCTCGAGGATCGGAGTATTGGCGTCCGTCGGTTGGAGGCACCAGCGCTTGAGCCAGGCATCGATCTGGACCTGGCTGATCTTCTTGTTGCCCTGGAACTGGGCCTCCGGTCCGCCGGGTGCCGCCTTCATCAGCAGGAAGCTGAAGACGACCACGAGCAGGAGCAGCGGCACGAGGCCGAGCGAGCGACGGATGATGAACTTGGTCATCGCGGGTACCTGGTCATTGGACAGGCTCCGTCACCAGTTGCTTCCACGCCTGTGACCTGATCGCCCGGCACCCCGCAAGGGGGCCGGGCCCATGCCCGGACGACGTCCGGTTCCCGCTCCGGTCCGCTCGGTCGCCGGATCGGGATGCACGGACGACGGCTCGGTGATCGAGCCGTCGTCCGCACGCTGTCCTAGGAAGGAGCTACTGCTTCGACCACCAGTCTTCGACATTCCACATGTCGGTCGCGGTGCCCGGGTTCTTCTCGAAGTTCTGGAGCTTGGCGCCCACACCCCGCACGTCGTTGCGGTAGTAGAGGACCACCTCCGGTACGGTATCGATGTAGGCCTGCTGGATCTTGTACGCCGCCTCGATCTGGTCCTTCGGATCGGTCGAGTCCTTCAGCACGTTGATCGCAGCGTCCATCTCGGGGTTGGCCAGGCGCAGGTAGTTGTACCCGTTGCCCTTGTTGGCGGCCGTCGGGATCTGCTCCGAGTGGTAGCTGTAGTAGTAGTCACCGAACAGGTCGAAGGTCAGCTGGTAGGCGAACTCCGACGTGTCGTAGTTGCCGTGGGCCAGGTTGCACTTCGTGTCGTCCTTGACGTTCGGCCAGCCGGCGAACAGGACCGTCGTCCGGTCGACGAAGTTCTCGTTGAGCTTGATGCCGATCTGCTGGAGCGACTTCGCGAGGAAGTCCGCACCGAGCTCTCGGAACCCCTGGGTGCTGGTGCAGTGCTCGAAGACGAGCGGGAGGTTGCTCTTCGGGTCGACCCGGATCCCGTCGGCTCCGGCCTTGTAGCCGGCGTCGTCGAGCGCCTTGTTGGCGGCCGCGAGGTCGAACGGAAGGCACTTGGCATCCGGCAGCTGCCAGTAGTTGGACGGGGTGGCGTTGGTGCAGGGATTGTCGTCCGGGACCGGAGCGCCCGGGAAGACCGCCTGCCACATCGCATTCTTGTCGATCGCCTGCGAGATCGCCTTGCGGACGATCGGGTCCTGGAGGGCCGGGTGGCCCTTGCCCTGACCGAGGCCCGACTGGTTCATGTCGAGATGCTCGTACAGCCAGGCCGGCGCGATGATCGCCTTCCCGGTCGCCGGATCGACGCCCTTGATGGCATCGTAGTCGTCCTGTGACAGCTCGATCGCGACGTCGATGTCACCGGTCAGGAAGGCCGCGACCTCGGTCGCCGCGTCGGCGTAGGTCTTGTAGGTCACGCCGTCCAGGTATGCGGGATGGTCGCCGCCGGCCCAGTTGTCGTTCCGGGTGAGCACGACGGTGTCGGACGAGGCCGTGTCGTACTTGAACGGTCCGCTGGTGGGGGCAGCACCGATCGCGGCGCTGAGCGGATAGCTCTTGGCGGCCGCGTCCTTGACCGGGATGGTCTTCATGTAGTGCTCGGGCATCGGCCACATGCCGCCGACCGCGCCGAGCCAGCCGGCGAACGGCGCCTTGAAGTGGAAGTCCGCCTCGAGTCCGTCGGCCGACGGGGTGATCTTGTCGATCTGGTCGTACGGCGAGGTCGTGATCCCGACCTGGTTCTTGTCGAGGATCCAGTTCCAGGTGTAGACCCAGTCGGCGAACGTCAGCGGCTGGCCGTCGGACCACTTGAGGCCCGGCTTGAGCTTGGCGTGGACGGTGAACCCGCCACCCGACGGGTCATTCGTGACGCTGTCCTTGAAGGTGATCGGCTCGGCGGCCAGGTCCGGCTTCCAGTGGCCGTCCGAGGAGACCGTGAGGAGCGTGCGCATGGTCGAGGCGATGACCTCGACGTCCGCGGTCGCATTCTGGTAGTACGGGTTGAGCTGGTCGATCACGGCATCCGTGCCGATGATGACCTTGCCGCCCGGCGTCCCGGTCGACGGCTTGTAGTCGTAGCCGTACAGGAGCTGGTCGTAGTCGACCGGCGTCGGCGAAGGCGCGACCGTCGGCGACGCCGCGGCGGCCTCCGACGGTGCTGCCGCGCTCGCTGGCGCGGTCGAAGCGGCGGGCGTGCTCGTTGCGCCCTGGCAAGCGGCGAAGACGATCGCCGAGGTCGCGAGCAAGCCGAGTAGGCGATTCCGCATCTGCGGTCCTCCAAATGGGTACTTGACCCTGTCACTCCCAATTTCGCAACGGACCGCACGTGCGCCACGGCCCCCCACTGTCTCCCGGCTCGATCTGCTGTGCAGACCGGGTCGCCGGCACGGACACGGTGGGCGAACGGACGAGCGCACGGTGAGCTGCGGTCCCTGCGCTGCCGGTACTATGCGGACGCACCCGGAACGTGTCAACTGACCGCTTTGGTGCCCCCTGAGGGTCACCGGAGAGCGCGAGTCAGGTCTCGGATGGCCGCCGGTCGTTCGGTCGCACCTCCTCCGCCGCGAGGCGGTCGATCCCGTCGGGACCGTTCAGTCGGCTCGTGCGGGGTTGAGGTCGATGTGGACCGGCGGGACGGCCCGACGCAGGCCGTCGGGGCCCGACCACGAGATCGTCGACGCGTCGGCCACGATGGCGACCCGAGGCGGTGTCGGCTGGACCCGCTCGCTTTCGAGGAAGACAGCCATCGCTCGCGCGTCCTCCTCGCTCCGGGCCTGGTGGGCGGCCGGCGGCGGACCGGGTTCGCTGACGGCGTCCGTCGCGGAATGGAGGACCGCGACGGGGCCGACGAGGGCGGCCACCAGTCCGGCGCCGACGATCACCCCCGCCAGCGACGTCCGCGCCCGCCAGGCGCTCGCCACCGGTCGCTGGACCCGCGTCCGCAGTCGCTCCCAGGCCTCGACCGGTGGGTCGACCGTGGCCGCCTCGGCCAGGAGGCGTCGGACAGCATGACCGGCGAGCATGATCTCCGTCAGATCCTCCTCGCAGCGGCGACAGCGGGCGAGATGGTCGAGCGCGGCGTCGGTGTACGGTCCCCGTTCGGCGCGCTCGCCGAGGGCGAGCAACTCCGCCCGGTGACGCATGCAGCCGGACGCCCGACCCATCACGGGACGGCCTCCTCGGCGTCGACCGGTTCGGTGCCGACCACGCCATACGCGCCGCCGAAGCGCCGATCGCCCTCGAGCCTGGTGCGCAACGCCCGGAGCGCGTAGTGCAGGCGCGACTTGACCGTGCCCAGGCGGATGTCGAGGAGCTCGGCCGTCTCCTGGAGCGATAGCCCGTGGAGGTAGTACAGGATGACGACGCTCTGGTGCTTGGGCGGCAGGTGGGCGACACCGTCGCGGACGATCCGACGCAGCTCCTGCTGTTCGGCATGCTCGGCCGGCTCGGTCGCCCGGTCGCGCACCAGGCCGACGACCGAGTCCTCCATCGGCGACGACGGCAGGCGACGCCGGCCCAGGCGCGAGTAGCACAGGTTGAGCGCGACGCGGTGCAGCCAGGGCAGCGGCGAGACGTCGGTCCGGAGGACGTGCCGGCGCTGGTACGCCCGAGCGAACGTGTCCTGGAGGACCTCCTCGGCTGCCTGCGCGTCGCCGGTCAGGCCGTAGGCGGTGCGATAGATCGGCGTCCGGTAGCGCATGAAGAACGCCTCGAAGGCGTCCAGATCGTCGCGCTGCATCCGCTCGAGAAGAACGACTTCCTCGGCACGCCGACGACGTCGCTCCGCATCATCGATTGGCTCGCTCGTGGTCGGATCCTCCGAGGCGCGGGCTGGCCGATCTCCCGTTGCTCCCGACCGAAGATACGCCCTTCCCGCGTGGAAGGTTCACCGACGGGTGCGCGGACGCTCCACGATCAGTCCGGGCACGGCGTGTCGGCGCCGGCCATCGGACGCCAGCGGAGGTCGGGATGGCGGGCCGCGGTCGCCTCGTCGAGACGCCGGACGGGCGCGTCGTGCGGAGCGTCGAGGACGAGCTGCGGGGTCGAGCGAGCCTCGGCGGCGATCGCGATCAAGGCGTCGGCGAAGGCGTCGAGCGTCTCGATCGTCTCGGTCTCGGTCGGCTCGATCAGCATCCCCTCGTCGACGATCAACGGGAAGTAGATCGTCGGGGGGTGATAGCCGTAGTCGATCAGACGCTTCGCGATGTCGAGCGTCCGGACACCGGTGGCCTTCTTGATGCTCGACGCCGACGCGACGAACTCGTGCTTGCAGGCGCGGTCCCCATACGGCTCGTCGAACGTCCCCGCCAGGCGCACCTTGAGGTAGTTCGCCGCCAGCACCGCGTCGTCGCTGACCTCGCGCAACCCGGTCCCGCCGTGAGCCCGGATGTAGGCGTACGCGCGGACGAGCACCCCGGTGTTCCCGACGAAGCTGCGCATCCGCCCGATCGACGACGGGCGCTCGCCTGGCCGCTCGAGGCGGAAGGTGTCGTCGGCCTCGCGCAGGACCCTCGGCGCCGGGAGATACGGCAGGAGACTCGCGCCGACGCCTACCGGACCGGCCCCCGGGCCGCCCCCGCCGTGGGGCGTGCTGAACGTCTTGTGGACGTTGAAATGCATGACGTCGAAGCCAGCGTGGCCCGGCTTGAACCGGCCGAGGATCGCGTTCAGGTTGGCCCCGTCCATGTACGCCAGCGCTCCCGCGCCATGGACGACGTCGAGCAGCTCGCCGATGCGCGCCTCGAACAGGCCAAGGGTCGATGGGTTGGTGATCATCACCGCCGCCGTGCGGGGCCCGAGCGCCGCCTTGAACGCATCGAGATCGACCCCGCCGTCCGCGGCCGATGGGACGGTGACCGTCGTGAAGCCGGCCATCGTCGCCGTGGCCGGGTTCGTCCCGTGCGAGCTGTCCGGGACGAGCACCTCGGTCCGATCGAGGTCCCCCCGCTCGCGATGGTAGGCCCGGATCATCAGGATCCCGGTCAGCTCGCCCTGGGCGCCCGCGGCCGGCTGGAGGCTGACGGCGCGCATCCCACTGATCTCGGCCAGCGCCGCCTCGAGCTCCCACAGGAGCTGGAGCGTGCCCTGGGCGACCGCGTCGGGCGCGAGCGGATGGAGGTTGGCGAAGCCGGGCAGCCGGGCCGCCCACTCGTTCAGCTTCGGGTTCCATTTCATCGTGCACGAGCCGAGCGGATAGAACCCGGTATCCACCGCGTAGTTCAGCTGCGACAGGTTGACGTAGTGGCGGACGACCTCCGGCTCGTTCATCTCGGGCAGGGCGGGCGGTGTCTGGCGTCGCGCGGCCGTCGGGATCCTGGCCAGGGCGTCGGCCGGGGGGTGCGGGATCTTGCCGCCACCGCGGCCCGGGCTCGACTTCTCGAAGATCGTGGCCTGCAACCGCCTGCCGGTGACGCTCACGACGCGACCTCGCCCGGCGTGCGCGAGTCCGCGAGCGCCGCGGCGAACCGGGCGATGTCGTCCTCCGTCGTGACCTCGGTCGCGCAGACCAGCAGGCCGTCGACCAGTGAGGGGTCGTCGGGTTCGGCCTCGGCAAGGACGAGGCCGGCGAGGACCCCCCGATCGAGCAGCCGGCGGTGGACGGTCGGGGCGTCGGGGACGCGGACGACGAACTCGTTGAGGTACGGCCCCGGGTGGAGGCGCAGCGCTCCGACCGCGGCGAGGGCCTCCTCGAGCTCGGCCGCCCGGACCGCACCGAGTGCGGCGACGTCCTTGAGCCCGTGCGGCCCGATCGTCGTGAGATAGACGCTGGCGGCGAGGGCCAGCAGGGCCTGGTTGGTGCAGATGTTGCTGGCCGCCTTCTCGCGACGGATGTCCTGTTCTCGCGCGCGCATCGTCATCACGAACGCCCGCCGACCGTCCAGGTCGGTCGTCATCCCGACGAGCCGGCCAGGGATCTGGCGGACGAGCGCGTCGGTCGAGGCGAGGATCCCGAGGTACGGGCCGCCGTACTGCGGAGCGATGCCGAGCGGCTGGCCCTCGCCGGCCGCGATGTCCGCGCCGTACGCTCCGGGCGGGGCGAGGACCGCGAGCGAGACGGGTTCGACGACAGCCACGAACAGCGCCCGGGCGGCATGCGCCAGCCGGCCGATGTCGGCCATCGGCTCGAGCAGCCCCAGGAAGTTCGGCTGGCTTGCCACCACCCCGGCCACGGGTCGATCCGGGTCGGCGAGCATCCGCTCGAGGGCTTCCAGGTCGGTCGTTCCGGCATCGGGTCCGGTCTCGACGAGCGGGATCTCCTCGACGGTCAGACCGCCACCCAGGAAGTACGTCGCGGTGGTCTCCCGGTAGTGGCGATGGACCGCTCGGGACACGAGGACCCGCTCGCGCCGGGTCGCTCGGCAGGTCATCAGCGCCGCTTCGGCGGTCGCCGCCGCCCCGTCGTAGTGGGACGCCGAGACGACGTCCATGGCGACCAGCTCGGCCATCAGCGACTCGTATTCGTAGATCGACTGGAGGGTGCCCTGGCTGATCTCGGGCTGATAGGGCGTGTAGGCCGTGTACCACTCGCCCCGGAGCAGGATCTGGTCGACGGCGGCCGGGGTGTAGTGACGGTAGACCCCGGCCCCGAGGAACGAGGCCAGATCGACGCGGTTGCGGCCGGCGAGGGCCTGCAGGCGTGCCGCCAGGGTGAGCTCGGGCTCGGGGCCCGGCAGGTCGAGCCGACCGGCGCGGAGCGACTCGGGGATGTCGGCGAAGAGCGCATCGACGGAGTCGATCCCGATCGTCGCCAGCATCCGGGCGCGATCGGCCGGAGTGTGTGGCCCGTAGGGCATCGGGAGGTCAGCCCTCCGCGATCAGGGCGTCGTACGCGGCAGGGTCGAGCAGCTCATCGAGCTCGGCACCGTCGGCCACCGTCACGCGGAGCATCCAGCCGGCGCCGTACGGTTCGGCGTTGACCAGCTCCGGCTCGCCGGCCAGAGCGGCGTTCGCCTCGGTCACCGCGCCGCTGATCGGTGCGAACAGGTCGCTCACCGCCTTGACCGACTCGACCACGCCGAACACCGCACTCTGGCTGAGCGTCCGACCCACGTCCGGCAGCTCGACGAACACGATGTCGCCGAGCTGGGTCGTGGCGTACTCGGTGATCCCGATCGTCGCCTGGTCGCCGTCGACGCGGACCCACTCGTGGTCCTTGGTGTAGCGCAGATCCGTGGGGACCATCGGCGGCCGATCCTCCTCGTAGCGACCGTCTCCACCTCCCGACCGGGCTCGTGGAGCGGTCAGCCCGCCCGCCGGTAGAACGGCAGCGGGACGACCTCGGCGGCGACCCGCGCGTCGCGGATCCCGACCGCCAGCATGGTACCGGGTTCGGCATCGGCGGGGGCGACATAGGCCATCGCGATCGGCACGCCGAGCGTCGGGCTCGGCGCCCCGCTGGTCACGACGCCGGTCGGGCGCTCGTCGGCGAACACGGGGTAGCCGTGTCGGGCGATGCCACGGCCGCGAACGACGAGGCCGACCAGCCGCCGGGTCGGCCCGCTCGCCTCGGCCCGTTCGAGGGCGGCCCGGCCCACGAAGTCCCCGGGCTTGGCCAGCTTGACGACCCGGCCGAGACCGGCCTCGTACGGTGTCGTGGCGGCATCGAGCTCGTTGCCGTAGAGCGGCATCCCCGCCTCGAGGCGGAGCGTGTCCCGGGCACCCAGCCCGATGGGGGCGAGCCGGAACGCCTCGCCTGCGGTCATGAGCGCGTCCCACAGCTCGACGGCCCGCTCCATGTCGACGAAGACCTCGAAGCCATCCTCGCCGGTGTAGCCGGTCCGGGCGACGAGCGCGTCGATGCCGGCCACCTGGCCTTCAGCGATCCCGTAATAGCGCAGCGCGGACAGGTCGATCCTCGTCAGCGGCGTCGCGATCTCGAGCGAGCGCGGGCCCTGGATCGCGACCAGGGCGGTCGCCAGGGAGCGGTCGTCGACGATCGCCCGGAAGCCCGCCATCCGCTCGACGAGGAGGTCGCTCACGACCTGGGCGTTGGCCGCGTTCGCCACGACGAGGTACCGATCGTCGGCCAGCCGGTAGACGATGAGATCGTCGAGGATCCCACCGTCCGGGGCGCAGATCATCGAGTAGTGGGCGCGCCCGACGGCGAGCGTCCGCGGGTCGGTGACGAGGGCGAACGCCAGCGCGGGCCCGGCGTCGGGCCCTTCGACGAACAGCTCGCCCATGTGCGACAGGTCGAACAGCCCGGCCGCCTCGCGGACCGCTCGGTGCTCCTCGAGGATCCCGGCGTACTGGACGGGCATCAGCCACCCGGCGAAGTCGATCAGCCGCGCACCGAGCGCACGGTGGCGCTCGAGCAGCGGCGTGGTCCGGACCACGTCGTCGTCCGCGCCGGCCACCTCAGGCACCCGGACCGGGATCGGGTCCGACGGCCGGCGACGCCGCCGGGTCCGCCGCCCCGGCACGCCGCTGGGCGAGTCGCTCGGCAGCGCGCTCGACCAGGCCCCGCTCGGACTCGAACGTCAGCACGGCACCCGCCTCCGCCATCTCGAACCAGCGGACCTCGTCGAATTCGTGATCGTGCTGGCTGAGATCCCCGCCGGTCGGCTCCATCAGGAAGTAGAAGACGGTCTTGTGGATCCGGGTCCCGCGCTGCGAGAACGTGTAGCTGATGAGATCGAGCAATTCGAGGACGCGGACCTGCAGTCCGGTCTCCTCGGTCACCTCGCGGACGGCCGTCTCCTCGGTCGACTCCCCCGCGATCGGCGTGCCCTTGGGAAGGGTCCAGGTCCGAACGTCGTTGCGGCGACCGGCGACGAACCTCGGGATACCGGCCTCGAACCGGACGACGACGCCACCGGCGGAGGTGGCGGTAGCCTGCTTCAGGCCAGCCACGGCGCCGATGCGGCGCTCGAACGGCCTTCGCGAACGGGCCCGCTCGGGCGCGACCAACGCATCGACACGACCGGGCGGATCCGGCCGCTGGTGACGGGCCGTGGCGGGGCCACGGTCATCGACCGCCAGCGAGCCCGCACCCGCTGGAGCAGCGGAGGGTCCGGGTGGCGCAGCACCGTCGGGCGGGCCGAGGTGGCCCGGAACGTCACCGTCGCGCGGAGCCCCAGTCGGCGTTCGCGTGCCCGGGACGGGGCACCGACGAAACGCGCCGCCGGGCGAGCCGCGTAGCGGGCGGCGATGGAATGCTGCATGTCCCCAATCCTACCGTTTCAGGGAGTGTTTGCAAGGGCGGTCCGGAGCCGTCCGGAAACGTCCGGTGTCAGCGCGCCACGGGCCTCGGCCAGGGCGATCTCACGCTCGGCGGCAGCGCGGTACAACGGCAGCACGTCGGGTGCGTCGGTCGCCAGGGTCGCCAGATGACGCTCCAGCGTTCCGATGTCGCCCCGCGTCAGGGGTCCTGTGAGCGCGGCGCGGATGCCCAGCGCCCGGGCGTTGCCCAGGGTCTGCTCGATCAGCGGGCCATAGATCGCCAGGCTGCCGGCCTCGTCGAGGCCGGCCACCCGCCCGAGCTCGGCGATCGCGTCGAGCAGGGCCACGAACCCGCCCGCCGCGAGCACGGCAGCGGCGTGATAGGCAGCCTTCGTGCCCGGCGCGAGACGGACCGGATCGGCGCCGATGGCGCGGGCCATGTCGGCCAGCATCGCCACGAGCTGATCGTCACCCTCGACCGCGACGGTCGCACCGTGGAGGGCGGCGACCGCCCGCTCGAGATCGGCGAAGGCGACGAGCGGGTGGAAGCTGCCGATCTGCGTCCCGGCGGCCATCGCTGGCTCCAGCACCTCCGCGCCGAGCGCCCCGCTGGTGTGGATGAGCGCCTGGCCGCTGTACAACCGGATACCTTCGGCGACGGCGGGGACGGCGTCGTCGGGAACGGCCAGGATGATGAGCTCGACCTCGTCGAGCAGCGGCGTGACCTCGACGAACGCCCGCGTCCCGCCCACCAGCTCGCGGAACCGCTCGCGTCGGACCGCATCGCGACTCGCGACGGCGGCGATCGGCCAGCCGGCCCGGGTCAGCGCGACGCCCAGGGCGGAGCCCACGGCGCCGGCACCGACGATCCCGATCAGCGGCGGCTCGCCCGGCGACGAATGCTGATGAGGGTGGGGGTGGTCGTGCGGCAGGCCGTCGTCGTGATCGTGGCCGCGCGCCGGTGGGTCCAGATCGATCCCGGCGGCCTCGAGCGCCGCCAGCTTCTCGTCGTCGTCACGTCCCCGGTCGCGCCAGGCCTTCATCGTTCGGGGTACGCTTCCATCCGACGATTCTAGCCACCCCAGCGAAGGATGATCCGTGTCGGTCCGCGACCCCTTCGACGCCCGGACAAGCCTCGGTCCGGGGCTGCCCGACATGTATCGGCTGCGTGCCCTCGCGCCGCTCGGGCTGGACCTCGAACGGACCCCGCTGACGGTCAAGATCCTGCTCGAGAATGCGCTCCGGCACGCCGGTCGCGGGATCGTCACGAGCTCCGACGTCGAGACGCTCGCCGCGTGGCGCCCCGGCGCCGGCGGCACGTCCGAGGTCGAGATCCCGTTCATGCCGTCGAGGGTCATCCTCCAGGACTTCACCGGCGTCCCTGCGGTCGTCGACCTGGCGGTCATGCGGGACGCGATGGCCGACCTCGGCGGGGATCCCGGCAAGGTCAACCCGCTCGTCCCGGCCGACCTCGTCATCGATCACTCGGTCCAGGTCGACCGGTTCGGCACGCCCGGCGCCTTCGCCTTCAACGTCGAGCGCGAGTACGAACGCAACGGCGAGCGTTATGCCCTGCTCCGCTGGGCCCAGACGGCGTTCAGCGATCTGCGGGTGGTGCCGCCGGGGACGGGCATCGTCCATCAGGTGAACCTCGAATACCTGGCCACGGTCGTGGCCGACCGTGCCGACGAGGACGGGCGGGTCGCCTTCCCGGACACGCTCGTCGGGACCGACTCGCACACGACGATGATCAATGGGCTCGGCGTCCTCGGCTACGGCGTCGGCGGGATCGAGGCCGAGGCCGTGCTGCTCGGCCAGCCGCTCTACCAGCCGATGCCGCGCGTCGTCGGCGTCCGCCTCCACGGGGAGCTGCCGCGCGGCTCGACCGCGACCGACCTCGTCCTGGTCGTCACCGAGCTGCTCCGCGGCGTTCGGGGTCGTCGGCGCCTTCGTCGAGTTCGCCGGTGACGGGCTCGCCTCACTGGCCCTGGCGGACCGGGCCACGATCGCCAACATGAGCCCCGAGTTCGGGGCGACCTCGACGCTCTTCCCGATCGATGACGAGACGCTGGCCTACCTCCGTCTGACCGGTCGGTCGCCCGACCGGATCGAGCTGGTCGAGCGCTACGCGCGGGCGCAGGGCCTCTGGCGCGAGCCCGGCCGCGGTCCCGACTTCGACGCGGACCTCGAGCTCGACCTGGCCGGCGTCGAGCCATCGGTCGCCGGGCCGCGTCGCCCGCAGGACCGGGTGCTGCTGTCGGACCTGCGCGACTCCTTCCGGACGTCCTTCCCCCAGACGGTGTCCGCCGCGGCCGGATCGCGCGCGGCGTCCGACGCCGCCCGGATGGACGACGAAGGCGGACCGGCCGACGGACCCGACGGCGCCATCGCGATCGAAGTCGACGGCCGCTCGGCCACCATCCGTTCGGGATCGGTGGCGATCGCCGCGATCACCTCGTGCACGAACACGTCGAACCCGACGGTCATGGTCGGGGCGGGCCTGCTCGCCCGCAACGCCGTCGCCCGCGGGCTGACCGTCGGACCGACGGTCAAGACGTCCCTGGCCCCTGGTTCGAAGGCGGTCACCGGCTATCTCGAGGCAGCGGGCCTGATGGACCCGCTCGGGAAGCTCGGGTTCGCCCTGGCCGGCTACGGCTGCACGACCTGCATCGGGAACTCCGGGCCGCTCGACGCCCCCGTCGCGGCGGCGGTCGAGGACCACGACCTCGTCGTCGCCGCGGTCCTGTCGGGCAACCGCAACTTCGAAGGTCGCATCCACCCGCTCGCCCGGGCGAGCTATCTCGCCTCGCCGCCGCTGGTCGTCGCCTTCGCCCTCGCCGGACGGGTCGACATCGACCTGACCCATGAGCCGCTGGGGATCGGTGACGACGGCCGGCCGGTCTTCCTCGACGACGTCTGGCCGAGCCCCGAGGAGGTCCGCTCGGTCATCGGATCGGCGGTCTCCCCCGAGCTGTTCCGGGCGACCTACGCCACCGTCTTCGAGGGCGACGACCGCTGGCGCGCCCTGCCGGTGCCCGCGGGCGACCGGTTCGCCTGGGACCCCGGCTCGACCTACATCGCGCGACCGCCGTTCTTCGACGGGCTCCGCGCCGAGCCGGATCCGGTCACGGACATCGTCGGCGCCCGCGTGCTGGCGGTCCTCGGCGACTCGGTCACGACCGACCACATCTCGCCGGCCGGCTCGATCGCGCCCTCCTCACCCGCCGGTCAGTGGCTCCAGGCCCACGGGGTGGGCCCGCTCGAGTTCAACTCCTATGGGGCCCGGCGCGGCCAGCACGAGGTCATGATCCGGGGCACGTTCGCCAACATCCGCCTGCGCAATCGCCTGGCCGATGGCCGCGAGGGACCGTTCACGGTGCACCTGCCCGACGGCGCGGAGACGTTCATCTACGACGCCGCCGAGCGCTATTCGGCCGAAGGCGTCCCGCTCCTCGTCATCGCCGGCCGCGAGTACGGCTCGGGCTCGTCGCGGGACTGGGCGGCGAAAGGGACCCGGCTGCTCGGCATCCGCGCCGTCCTGGCCGAGAGCTATGAGCGGATCCACCGGTCGAACCTGGTGGGGATGGGCGTCCTGCCGCTCCAGTTCCTGCCCGACCAGAGCGCGGCCTCGCTCGGCCTGACCGGTCGCGAGACCTACACGATCGAAGGGCTGGCGGGCGGGCCGGCACCCCGCGCCAGACTGACCGTGGTCGCGACCCCGGACGGCGGGGTCGCGCGTCCGTTCGAGGTCATCGCCCGGCTCGACGGTCCGATCGAGGTCGACTACTACCGACAGGGCGGCATCCTGCCGGCCGTCCTCCGCCGGCTCGCTGGGGCCACGACGACCTAGCGATGGTGGGCGATACTGGATTCGAACCAGTGACCTCGCGGATGTGAACCGCGCGCTCTAACCGACTGAGCCAATCGCCCCCGGATGCCTGCGGGCGCCGCGCCCGAGCCGGTCGATCATAGCCGGAGGCCCGGCCAGCGGGCAAGGATCGCCTCTCGCCCGAGCGACTCGACGACGACCGTCTTGCGCCGGGCGCCGGCCCCGGACACGATCGACACCCGGCCGGCCGCGACGCCGAGCTCGTCCGCGAGCAGGCGGATGAGCGCGCGGTTGGCGGCCTCGTCCACCGGCGGCGCGGCGACCCGCGCCCGGAGCACGCCGTCCGTCCCGACACCGTCGACTCGGTCGGCTCCCCCGCGCGGCGTCAGCCGGACCATGAACCGGGCGTCAGCCGGCACCCTGCGTCCCCGCCGAGGGTCGATCGCCGAACAGGGCGCGCCCGACCCGGACGATCGTCGCGCCCTCCTGGACCGCCACCGGATAGTCGTCGCTCATCCCCATCGAGATCGCGGGGCCGAGCCGCGGATGCGCGTCGCGCAGCTCGGCGGCGAGACGGCCCAGCGCTCGGAAGGTCGGTCGTGCCGCCTCCGGCTCGTCGACCAGCCGGCCGATCGTCATCAG
This sequence comes from uncultured Chloroflexia bacterium, assembly GCA_963744115.1. Taxonomy (GTDB): domain Bacteria; phylum Chloroflexota; class Limnocylindria; order Limnocylindrales; family CSP1-4; genus Chersky-267. The sequence goes on from CAVUSI010000003.1 coordinate 1,865,530, forward strand.
GCCACCGGGTCGGAGCGCTCCCAGGTCGAGGAGGGCGGGCAGCGCGGCGGCGAGGTCGGTCGGCTGGAAGCCGGCCTTGGCCGGGTCGACATCGACGTTGACCTGGAACAAGACCGGGAGCCGCGCGTCCTCTGGGACCGCCCCGGTCGCCGGCAGGCCGCGGACCTCCCGCACCAGCCGATCCAGGCGACGGGCGAGATCGAGCGAGTCGACCGACTCGATGACGTCGAAGGCCTCGACCGCACGCCGGGCCTTGTTCGACTGGAGCGGACCGATGAGATGCCACGTCGCGTCGGGCAGGGCATCGGCCTTGGCCGCGCCGTCCTGGACGCGGTTCTCGCCGAGGACGGTGAGGCCCGCGGCGACAGCGGCGTGGACGCGATCCAGCGGCACCGTCTTCGAGACGGCGACCAGGGCGACTTCCGCGGGATCACGGCCGACGGCGGCGCAGGCCTCGGCGATGCGGTCGAGGACCAGTCGACGCGCAGCCGCCAAAGCGGCGACGGCGGTCGGGTCGGGCTCCGTCGGGGGATCGCCGGCGGTCACCGGCGGCGGGCTACTTGCCGCGGCGGAGGAAGCTCGGGATCTCGAGGTCGTCCGGATCGATCTGGGCGCGCTGCACCGGCGCCGGAGAGACGGCCACGGTGCGCTCGACGAGGACCGCCGCGGCGGCTCCGCCGTCGAGGTCGCCGGCGTTGGCAGCGCGCTGACGATCGAGCTCCTCGAGGAAGTCGCGGGACGTCGGCCGAGGGGTCCCCTGGACCTCCCAGGCGGACCCCGAAGCGGCCTGACGGGCGGCGTCGCGCTTGCGACCGGCGTCGAAGCCGGTGGCGATGACGGTGATCTGGACCTCGTCCCCGAGCCGCTCGTTGAAGCTCGTCCCGAAGATGATGTTGGCCTCCGGGTCGGCGGCTTCCTTGATGGCCTCGGCCGCCTCGGTCACCTCGTACAGGCTGAGGTTCGACGAGCCGGTGATGTTGAACAGGATCCCCTGCGCCCCGGCGATGCTGACCTCGAGGAGCGGGCTGGCGATCGCCTGCTGGGCGGCCTCCACGGCGCGGTTCTCACCCGACGCCCGGCCGATGCCCATGAGCGCCGATCCGGCGTCCTTCATGATCGTCCGGACGTCCGCGAAATCGAGGTTGATCAGGCCCGGGACGGTGATGATGTCGCTGATCCCCTGGACGCCCTGGCGGAGCACGTCGTCGACGACCCGGAAGGCATCGACGATCGAGGTGTTCTTCTGGACGACGTCCTTGAGCCGGTCGTTGGGGATGGTGATGAGCGTGTCGACGTTCGCCTTGAGCTCCTCGGTCGCCTTCTCGGCGACGAGCTTGCGACGGTTGCCCTCGAACGAGAACGGCTTGGTCACGATGCCGATCGTCAGCGCGCCCATCTCCTTGGCGATCTGGGCGATGACCGGGGCGGCGCCGGAGCCCGTCCCGCCGCCCATCCCGGCGGTGATGAAGACCATGTCCGAATCGCGCAGTGCGTCGGCGACCCGCTCCGAGTCCTCCTCCGCCGCCCGCTGGCCGATCGACGCGTCCCCGCCGGCGCCAAGGCCGCGGGTGATCTTGTCGCCGACGCGGATCTTGTGCGGCGCGTCCGACTGGAGGAGCGCCTGGGCATCCGTGTTGCAGGCGATGAACTCGACACCCATCATCTCGGCCCGGATCATCCGGTTGACGGCATTGCTCCCGCCGCCACCGACACCCACCACGCGGATCAGGGCGAAGTTCTCGGAATCGGATCGCAGCGACATCGCCTCTCCTCCGGTGGTACGTGCCGGGTCGTTCGTGGTGGGTTGGTCAGGGGGTGCGCGCTCTGGGATGTCGACGGAGTATAGCGCCGGGTCAAGACGTCGGGGCAGATCGACCCTCGTCGGGGTGTGAGCGCGCACCGGTCGCGGGCGGCGCGGCCCGCGTGGACGGCCGGAGGATCAGGGGAAGATGCTGCGGAGCGCGTCGCGGAGGCGGCCGAGGCCGCCCATCGCCGGGGCCGACTCGTAGCGACCGGGCTCGCCCTGGGCGAGGACCATCGCGCCCCAGCGCAGCAGGCCGATGGCCGTGCTGTTGGCCGGCGTCAGGAGGTTGTCGACCAGGCCGCCGACGCCCGACGGGCCGGCGATCCGGACCGGCATCTGGAGGACCTCGCGACCCAGCTCGGCCGCGCCCGCCAGCTCGGCGCCGCCGCCGGTCAGGACGATCCCGGCGGGGAGCATCCCGTGGCCGGTCCCCTTCATCTCGTTGGCGAGCAGCTCGAAGGTCTCGCGCATCCGGGCCTCGATGACCTGGCACAGCTCGAGCCGGCTGACCGTGCGACCGGCCTCCTCGCCGAGCATCGCCACGTTGATCATCTCGTCGGCGTCGACCGCCCGCAGGTCGCAGGTGCCGTTGTGGATCTTCAGCTCCTCGGCCACCTGGAGGGTCGTCTTCATGACCGCGGCGATATCCATCGTCACGTTGTTGCCGCCGACCGGCAGGACGCTGGTGTAGAACGGCGACCCGTCGGCGAACAGGGCGAGATCGATCGTCCCGGCACCGATGTCGGCGACGCCGACCCCGAGCTCTTTCTCGGTCTCGCTGAGGACCGCCTCGGCGGACGCCAGCGAGTCGGCGACGAGCTCGTCGATCTTCACCCCGCCGGCGACGACGCATTTGGTCAGGTTCTGGACGGCGGTCGCCGAGGCGGTGACGATATGGGTCTCGACCTCCAGTCGGACCGCGCTCATCTCGAGCGGGTCCTTGACCCCTTCCTGACCGTCGACGATGAACTGGCGCGGGAGGACATGGAGGACGTCCCGATCGGACGGGATGCGGACCGCGCGGGCGACCTCGGTGGCGCGGTTGATGTCCTCACGTGAGACTTCCTTGCCGTGGCCGCTGACCGAGACGGCGCCGCGCGAGTTCTGGCTCTCGACGTGCTGACCGCCGACACCGACGAACGCACGGTCGATCTTCCAGCCGGACAGCCGCTCGGCCTGCTCGACGGCACCGGCGATGGACTGGACCGTCTGCTCGATGTTGACGACCACGCCCTTCTTCAGACCGGTCGTCGGGACCGTCCCCTTGCCGATGATCGTGAGCCCGCCGTCCCGGCCGACCTCGCCGATGAGCGCGGTGACCTTCGTCGTCCCGACGTCGATCCCGACCAGGACCGCTTCTCGTTCCACAGTCGTCGTTGCCCCTCTACAGGAAGTGGCGGCGGATGAGTGCCACGTTGTTGAAGATCCGTGGCCCGAAGGTGATCAGCGCGACCAGGTACAGGTCCAGGCCAAGCCGATCGCCGATGAACGTGAGCAGGACGGCCACCGTCGCGTTGGTGACGAAGCCGCTGATGAAGATCCGATTGTCATAGACCCCGTCGAGTTCGGCGCGCACCGCGCCGAGGACCGAGTCGAGCGCCGCGACGATCGCGACGGCCGAATAGCGAGCGAACTCGAAACTGACATCGACCTGGAGGAGGAGCCCGAGCAGGACGCCCAGAACGAGGCCTGCCAGGGGAAGCAGCACGCGGCGACGCCCTCCCGTCGGATCGTTTCGGCAAGGCTACTCGACGCGACGGATCGCGGGCAACCTGCGCCTCCTCCGGCGCGGCCCGGAACGGCGGTCACGGCGCGACCCTGGCCGTGTACGTCCCCTCGCGGTCGTCGGCCAGGACGACCGTGGCGACCGTCTCCTCCCGCCCGGCGAGAAGGCTCTTGAGCAGCCGGACCTGGCCCGGGATGAGGTCCGTCTTCCGGATCGTCGGCGTGTAGTAGCCGAAGACCGCCGACCAGCCGTCCTTGCCGGTATCGACGCTGAACCCGGTGGCGTCGTCGATCCGGACGTGCAGCCCGGCCGCGCCGCTGCCGACGTCGACCGGGAGGAGCGACCCGAGCCGCGTCGCGGCGTCGAAGTCGACCGGGTCGACCGTGTCGCCGATCTGCATCCCGACGACGTCCGGGGCGAGGTTCGGACCGTCCTGACCGCCGTGTCCGTCGCTCGACCTCGTGGCCGGACTCCGGCGGTCGTCGATGACCGGCAGGCCCGACGTCGTGGTGTCCGTCGCGAAGACCAGCCCGTCGGCATCGACAAGGAACCGCTCGTCGCCGACCTGCCAGACGACGACGGCCTGCCGCTCGGCCAGGCGGACCCGGAGGGTGTCGGGCAGGGCGATCTCGATCGATGCGCCCGCGACGGTCGGCAACGCCCGGAGCCGCTCGCTCATCCCGTCGGTCGACAGCCGAAAGAGGTTGCTGCCGTCCTCGACCGAGAGCTCGGACCGGACGATCGCCTCGTCCGTGCGGTCCGCGCCGACGATGTCCAGCGTCCGGTACCCGAAGGCCGGGCTCGCGCTGACGCCGTAGATGGCCAGACCCGAGCCGATGAGCACGAGCAGGGCGAGCGATCGGGTCCGGTTCATCCCCGCCGATGCGCGTCGGATGTCCGGGCCGCGCCGGCTCGATCGTCTGGTCGCCGGGCGGCTCGTCCGTCGTCCGCTCATCGGGGCAGGTCCGCCGTGGTCAGCCGCGGACGGATGGCGGCGGCGTGACGTTCCAGCGCCAGCTCGACGATCCGCTCGGCGACGCTGCCGAAGGTGTGCCCGCCCTGCGCGGCCAGGACCGGGAACAGACTGATCGGGGTGAACCCCGGGATCGTATTGATCTCTGACAGCACGACGCCCTCCGGGTTGAGCAGGAAGTCGATCCGGGCGAATCCCTCGGCACCGATGACGCGATAGCAGTCCCGGGCGATCTTGAGGATCGTCGCCCGGGTCAGCGGGTCGACCTCGGCGGTCGATGTCGTCCGCGACAGCCCTGGCGTGTATTTCGCGGCATAGTCGTAGAACTCATTGCCCGCGACGATCTCGCCCGGCCCGTACAGCTCGAGCCGGGCCGGATCGTTGCCGATGACGGCCACCTCGAGGTCCCGGGCGCCGGCGACGTACGCCTCGGCCAGGACGAGCGTGTCGTGGCGCAGCGCGAGCTCGATCGCCGGAGCACGCTCGGCCGGGACGTGGGCCAGGGTCATCCCGACCGAGCTCCCGAGTCGGGCGGGCTTGACCATGAGACGCGGGTCGCCGGTCCCCGACGCGAACGCCTCGAGCTCGGTGAGGACGCCGGCCCGATCGGCGGCCCAGCGGTCGGAGCGGATCTCGCGCCAGTCGGCGATCGGCAAGCCGATCCCCCGACACAAGCGCTTGAAGATCGCCTTGTCCATCCCGATCGCCGACGCTGCGACGGCGGATCCGGTGTAGGGCAGGCGCGCCGCCTCGAGGAGTGCCTGGACCGTGCCGTCCTCGCCGAACGGGCCGTGCAGGGCGACGAACACGACGGGCGTCGCGTCGGCGGCCCCGAGACGCTCGATCGCTGCCGCGGCCGACTTCGGACCGGTCGCTCCGATCACGGTCGGATCGTCCCAGGCCGACGGCGGGTCGGCCGGCCCGCGCGACCCCGCGGGCAGTCGCCACCACCGGCCGTCGAGGTCGATGAGGTGCCGCTCGACCCGGTGGCCGAGGTCCTCGAGCGCGTCGGCGACGGCAGTCCCTGACACCACGGACACGTCGTGCTCGGCGGACGGCCCACCGAGGAGGACCGCGATCGGCGGGAAGCGGTCGGTCATCGGGCGACCTCCGATCCGGCGGTCGGGGTCCAGCGGTCGTCCGCGCCCCAGTCGCCGACGAACACGACCTCCGGTTCGAGCTCGACGCCGAACCGTCGGGCGACCTCGGTCCGGACGAGCTCGCCCAGACCGCGCACGTCGGCGGCGGTCCCCTTCCGGTCGTTGACCAGGAAGTTGGCATGCTTCTCGCTGACCGAGGCGCCCCCCAGGCGGGTCCCCTTGAGCCCGGCCGCATCGATCAGCCGGCCGGCGGAGTCGTCCGGGGGGTTGCGGAAGTACGAGCCGGCGCTCGGGATGCCGAGGGGCTGGTGCGCCTGGCGCCAGTGGCGGATGTCGTCGAGCCGTACCCGGATCTCGTCGGGCGTGGCCGGGCTGAGTCGGAACGTCGCGGACACGACGATCTCGGGGACGGCGTCGGGCGACGCACGATGCTTGAGCCGGCTGTCGCGGTAGCCCAGCTCGAGCGCCTCGGGGTCCTGACGCGTCTCGGTCCCGTCCGCGGTCATCACCATGGCGCTCTCGAGGATCGTCTCCACGTCCGACTCGTGGGCGCCCGCGTTCGCCCAGACGGCGCCCCCGACCGAGCCCGGGATGGCCAGCCCGAACTCGAGCCCGGACAGCCCGGCACCCTGGGTGACGGTCGCGGCCCGGGCCATCGGCACGCCCGCCTCGGCGACCAGCCGATCGTCGCGGACCTCGGTCCCCTCGGCGCGGACCTGGATGACGACCCCGCGGACCCCGGCGTCGGCGATGACGACGTCGCTGCCCCGACCGAGGACCACGTGCGGGATCCCTCGGGTCCGGACGAACTTGACCAGCGCCCGCAGCTCGAACGCGTTGTGGGCGACCGCGAACAGATCGGCCGGTCCGCCGACGCGCATCGTGGTGAACCGGGCGAGCGGCTCGTCGCGCGATGTCTTGACCCCGAGCCGGCGCTGGATCTCGGTGCCCAGGGCGATCGGATCGAAGGCCGTCGCGGCCGTCATGCCGCCGCCTCCCGCGAACGTCGGTCGAGGGCGTCGCGGTCCGGGAAGGACCGGCGCTCCGCCGCCGCCAGGACCAGCTCGGCGACCGCCGCCGCGGCTCCGGGCCGCCCGAGCTCCCGCGCCGCCGCCGACATCCGGGCGTGCGCCTGGGGATCGTCGAGCAGGGCCGCCGCGTCGAGCAGGGCCGCCGCGTCGAACGCCTCGTCCGCCACGAGGCGCGCTGCGCCGGACTCGACCAGCCGACGGGCGTTGGCGCGCTGGTGTCCGGCGGCGTGCGGGTATGGGACGACGACCAACGGCTTTCCCAGCGCCGTGGCCTCGGCGAGCGTGGAGCTTCCGGCCCGGCCGACGATCAGGTCGGCCGCGACCAGCGCGTCGGTCATCTCGGCGCCCAGGAACGGGTACGGCCGATAACGGTCGCGCCGTTCGGGGGGCAGGGCCTCCCGGTCCGCCAGCGCCGCGGCGTAGCCGCCGTCCCCGGTCACGTGGACGACGTGGACCCGCTCGACCAGACGGGGCAGCGCCTCGGCGACCGCCGCGTTGAACCGACGGACGGCCTGCGACCCGCCGAACACGAGCAGGAGCCGATCCCCCGGCGGGACGCCGAACCGGGCGCGGGCGGCGTCGGGGTCGACCGACCCGAGGTCGCGGATCGGCGTCCCGGTGAGGTAGCAGCGGTCGGCGGGTACCGCCAGGGCGGCGCCGGTCTCGGGGAACGAGACGGCCACGACCGAGGCGAGCCGGGCCGTGGCCCGGACGCTTCGTCCGGGGACCACGTTGCCCTCCCACAGCACGGTCGGGATGCCCAGCGGCCTCGCGGCGATGAGGACCGGGATCGCCACGTAGCCACCGGTCGTGAAGATCGCCGCGGGACGCAGACGGGCCAGGATCGCCGCGGCCTGGGGCACCGACACGGCCAGCCGGATCGGATCGAGGACGAGGTGGATCGACCGCTCGGTCGAGCGCAGCGAGCGGAGCGCCAACCGCCGGAGCGGGATGTCGGAGGCGCGGACGATCGACCCCTCGAGCCCACGCTGCCCACCGATCCAGGACAACTCGGCCTCAGGGTCGCTGGCGCGTAGCGACCGGGCGACGGCCAGAGCCGGGTAGATGTGCCCGCCCGTTCCGCCGCCCGCGATCAGCAGACGCATCGTTCCATGTGCCTCGTTCAACGGTCTCGCGTGAGATCGACAGGAGGATCCCGACGGCGGCCAGGCTGATCGTCAGGGACGAGCCGCCGGCGCTGATGAAGGGAAGGGTGATCCCGGTGATCGGGAACAGCGCGACGACGACGCCGATGTTGATGAACGCCTGGACGCACAGCCAGGTCGTGATCCCGGCGGCGAGCAGCGCTCCGAACGTGTCAGGGGCGGCGAGGGCGACCCGGATGCCCTGGTAGGCGAGGATCACGAACAGGACGACGACCAGACCGGCGCCGAGCAGGCCGAACTCCTCGCCGATCACCGCGAAGATGAAGTCGTTGCTGGCGTTCGGCAGGAACAGCCCACCGGCGCCCCGGCTCTGCCCGAGCCCGAGCCCGAACAACCCGCCCGACCCGAGCGCCATGAGTCCCTGCACCGAGTGGAAGCCGATCGTGTCGGGGTAGGCCCACGGATCGATCCAGGCCCGGATCCGCTCGAGCTGGTAGCCGTGCAGGGCGAACATCACGATCCCGACGAAGCCGCTGACCAGCAGGACGACGACGTGGACGATGTTCGCCCCGGCCAGCAGGAACATCGTCAGGCCGGTCACGGCCAGGACCATCGACGTGCCGAGGTCGGGCTCCTTGAGGACGAGGGCGACGATCGGCAGGAAGACGATGAGGAACGGGATCGTCCCGCTGAGGAGACCGCCGACCTTCTCCCCGCGCTTGGCGAACCAGTGAGCGAGGTAGACGACCAGGGCGAGCTTGGCGAACTCGGCCGGGTGGACGGCCGGCAGCGGTCCGATCTTGAGCCAACGGGCCGACCCACCGACGGTCTGCCCGAGGCTCGGGCTGAAGACCAGGATGAGGAGGACGATCGCGATGGCGTACATCGGGATCGACACCAACCGCAGCCGGCGATAGTCGACCCGGGTCATCACCAGCATCGCGATCAGCCCCGCCACGCCCCAGGCGACCTGCGGGCCGACCGTCCCGAAGACGTCACCGTCCTGGGCGTACTGCTCCATGGCCGACGATGAGAAGACCATCAGGATGCCGATCGCCGACATCGCGATGACGGTGACGAGGATGATGTAGTCCGGCTGATGGGTCTCGCGTCGGAGCGTCTTCGGGACCCCGCCGGTGGCGGGCCGGGGACGGGTCTGGCTGCGGACGGCCGTCGTCGGGGCGGTCATCGGATGCCCTCGTCGGCGAGGGTCGCGACGGCGGCCTTGAATGCCCGCCCGCGCGCCTCGTAGTCGGCGAACATGTCGAAGCTCGCCGCGGCCGGGCTCAGCAGCACGGTCGGGGTGGCGGTCGGTCCGCGGAGCTCGGCCGCGATCGCGGCGGCTCGACGGACGGCGCCCTCGAGGGTCGCCGCTCGCTCCGTGCGCCGCAGGCCGGACGCCGCGAACCGGCGCTCGAGGTCGGGCCCGCTCTCGCCGATGAGGACCGCCGCGGCGGCCCGCTCGGCGACGACTGGGCCCAGCCCGGACAGGTCGACGTCCTTGTCGCGGCCGCCGGCGATGAGGACGATCGGGGGGTCGAACGCCAGGAGCGCGGCGATGACCGCGTCCGGCTGCGTCCCCTGGGAGTCGTTGACGAACCGGATGCCGTCGATCGTGGCGACGGTCTCGAGGCGGTGCTCGACACCGGTGAAGGCGGCTGCCGCGGCCCGGATCGATGCCGGCGGGATCCCGGCGAGGAGGGCGATCCCGGCGGCGGCCATCGCATTCGAGATGTTGTGGCGCCCGGGCACGCGCAGCTCGGAGACGGGCAGGATCCGGCCGTCGGCGGGCGGCGAGGCATCGGTCGGAGTGTTCCCGCCGCCTACGGCGAGCGCGAGGCGCGGGACGCGGTCGGCGACGATCCAGCCGTCCACCAGCCCCAGCCCACCGGCCGACGGCGCCTCGAGTCGGTAGCCGACGACCGTCCCGGCGACGATTCCCGCGTACGTCGCCACCTCCGGGTCGTCGAGGTTGATCACCAGCGCGCCGTCCGGATCGACCTGCTCGGCGAACCGCCGCTTGACGGCGCGGTACGCGGCGAGGCTGCCGTGACGGTCGAGGTGATCCGAGGTGACGTTGGTGAAGGCGGCCACGGTGGTCCCGCGGGACAACGTCGGGAGCTGGAGCTCGGACAGCTCGATGACGACGCGGTCGTCGGGCCGGAGGTCGAGCAGCCGCTCGACGAGGGGCCGGCCGATGTTCCCGCCCAGGAACGCCCGGTGGACCGGGTCGCTGGCCAGCAGGGCGTACGCCAGCGCCGAGGTCGTCGTCTTGCCCTTCGTCCCGGTGACCCCGATCGTCGTCGTCGGACAGAGCCGGAGGAAGAGGTCGGGCTCGGACACGATCGCCGGCACGGAGCGATCGCCGGCCGCCCGGGCGGCCGCGACGGCGGCGAGGGCGGCCCGGAGTCGCGGTTCGGTGGTCGGATAGTCCGGATTGATCGACGGCGACGTCGCGATCAGTGCCATCCCCGCGAGCGCCGTGGCCGGATCGACGTCGGGACCGGCAAGAAGTCGAGCGTCCCGACCGTCGAGCTGGCCGAGCGCATCCGCTAGCTCCTCGGCCGGACGCCAGTCGTAGACCGTCACCCGGGCCCCGGCATCGACCAGGAACCGGGTCAGGGCGATGCCGCTCCGGGCCAGACCGAGCACGGCGATCGGTCGGTCGCGCAGCGCGCCGGTGCGGATCCCGTCGAGCGTCAGCTCGTCGGGCTCGAGCGTCGGGCCTGGAACGGTCGGAGGCGTCGTCATCGTCGTCATGCCAGCGAGTTGATCGAGGCCATGAACAGGGTCACCCCGAGCAGGCCGGCCAGCACCGCCACGATCCAGAACCGGACGGTGATCTTCTCCTCGTCCCAGCCGAGCAGCTCGAAGTGGTGGTGGATCGGCGACATCCGGAAGATCCGCCGCCCGCCGGTCGCCTTGAAATAGGCGACCTGGAGGATGACCGACCCGGTCTCGACCACGAAGACCAGCCCGATCAGCGGCAGGACGACGATCTGCCCGGTGATCAGGGCGGTCACGGCCAGGGCCGCGCCGAACGCCAGCGACCCAGAGTCGCCCATGATCACCTGGGCCGGGTGCACGTTGAACCAGAGGAAGCCCATGATCGCGCCGATGATGATCGCGCAGAGCAGGGCGAGATTCGGCTGGTGCGGCACGTTGAGCAGCGCGATGATCATGTAGGCCACGTAGGAGAAGGCGAGCGTCCCGCCGGCGAGGCCGTCGAGCCCGTCGGTGATGTTCACCCCGTTGCTCGCGGCGACGATGGCGAAGGCGGCGAACAGGATGTACAGCCACGGACCGATCGCGACGTCGCCGACGAACGGCACCCGGATCGCATCGATGTCGAAGTGGCGCTGGATATAGACCGCCGCGAGGACCGCCACGACGACCTGCCAGATGAGCTTGCGCCGGACGCTGATCCCGGTCCCGGTCTTGGCGTTCCGGTAGTCGTCGAAGGCACCCAGCGCGCCGACGCCGAGCAGAGCCGCCAGCGGCGAGAAGGTGTCCCAGGTGTCCGGGCCGACCGCACCCAGGAAGAGCGCGATCGCCGCGACGATCAGGATGAGCAGGATCCCACCGCCGGTCGGCACGCCCTGCTTGACCTGATGGCTGGCCGGGCCCTCCTCGCGGATGTTCTTGCCGAACCGGACATAGCGGAGCAGCCGGATGTACGGCGGCATCAGGATGACCACGATGATGAAGGCCAGCAGGAGCCCCTGGATGAGCTCGACCGTCCCGATCCTCATGGTTCGAGCTCCCGGCGGAGCGCCTCCACCAGGGTGTCGAGCGCCAGCCCGCGCGAGGCCTTGACCAGGACCACGTCGCCCGGGATCAACCGCGGTCGGAGCTCGTCGTGGGCGGTCTCCGCATCGGCGACGCGCAGGATCCGTTCGGGCTCGAGCCCCGCTTCTCGCGCGCCTTCGACCATCGCGTCGGCGTCACCCTCGGGGTCGTCACCGACCACGATGAGCAGGTCGACGACGCGGGCCGCCGCCCGGCCGACCTCGAGGTGACCGGCGGTGCTCTCCTCGCCCAACTCGAGCATCTCGCCGAGGACCGCGACCCGGCGGCCGCGCAGACCGGCCAGGACGTCGAGCGCGGCCAGCATCGACGCCGGCGCGGCGTTGTAGCTGTCGTCGATGACCGTCACATCGCCCAGACGGATGAGCTCACCCCGGTGCGCTGCGCCGGTCGCCGACCCGAGGGCTGCCGCGATCTCGTCCGGGGCGATCCCCGCGGCCAGCCCGACCGCTGCCGCCGCCAGGGCGTTGTGGACGGCATGCCGGCCGAGGAGCGGGATCGAGACGGGCTGGCTGCCGCGGGGCGTTCGCAGGTCGAACCGCATCCCATCCGGGCCGTCCGAGGTGACTGCCGCGGCCCGGACGTCGGCTCCCTCGGCGAACCCGTAGGTCATGACCCGGGCCGGCGTCCGCTCCGCCATCCTGAGGACGCGCTCGTCGTCGGCGTTGAGGATCGCCGTGCCGGACGGCGGGAGACCCTCGACCAGGCGCCCCTTCTCGAGCTCGATCGCCTCGATCGTCCCGATCCGCGACAGGTGGACCGGCTGGACGGCGGTCACGACACCGATCCGCGGCGCCCCGATCCGGACCAGGTCGGCGATCTCGCCCTCGACGTACATCCCCATCTCGAGGACGAGCGCCTCGTCCGACCGGTCGAGCCGGAGGACCGTCAGCGGCAGCCCGATCTCGTTGTTCTCGTTGCCCTCGTTCTTGCGGGTCCGGAACCGGCTGCCGAGGACGGCCGCGACGGCTTCCTTCGTCGAGGTCTTGCCGATGCTGCCGGTGATCCCGACCGTCAGCGGATCGAACCGACGCCGCCACGACGCGGCGAGGGCGTGGAGGGCCGCGAGCGGCTGGCCGACGCGGACGACCGCGACGTCGCCGAGCGCGGACCCGAGGGCGACCGGTCGACTCACCAGGAGCGCCGCGGCCCCCGCCTCGACCGCCGCCGCGAGGTGCTCGTGACCGTCCGTCCGCTCCCCGGGGAGCGCGATGAACAGGTTCCCGGGCTCGATCCGTCGCGAGTCGACGGCCGCTCCGCGGATCGGGCGGCCCGACGACCGCTCGAGCCGTCCGCCCGTGATCCGGGCGATCTCGGCGTCGTCGAACGCATCGTCGGCCGGACGGGGCAGCGACGGCGGGGGCGCGTCGGTCACGGTCGCCAGTCTCCCATCGGGGCTCACGGACCCGCCTGGGCCGCAGGCTTGGGAAGGTCGAGCGTGGTCATCGCGTCGGTCGCGATGCGGCGGAACAGCTCGTACGACTCGACCGCCAGCGGCAGGTTGCCCTGGGCGATCATCAGCGGCTTCGCCTCGTGGATCGTCACCGCGATGATGAGCTCGGGCGTGCCGCGCCCGATGTATCCGACGAAGCTGTAGTTGTACTTGTTGGCCTTCCACGCGCCGTGGCCGTGGTTCGCCCGTGGATCCCAGATCTGCGCCGTCCCCGTCTTGCCGCCGACGTCGTATCCGCGCACGAGTGTCTTCTCGGCGTACCACGGGACCGTGTGGACGACGTGGCTCATCAGGTCGGTCAGCGTCTTGCTGAGCGCCGGCGACATCACCTGACCGCGCGGACCGGGCTCGGTGTCGCGGTCGCCGACGCCGAGGACGACGTGCGGCATCACCAACGTCCCGCCGTTGGCCATGGCGGCATAGGCGGTCACCAGCTGGAGCTGGGTCACGGCGACGCCCTGACCGAACGAGCCGTTGGCGACGTCGACCTGGCTCCAGTGCTTCAGGGCGGGATCGCGGACCAGACCGGCGGCTTCGCCGGCCAGGTCGACTCCGGTCTTCTGGCCGAAGCCGAGCCGCGCCCAGGCCCCGGCCAGGATCGAGGCCGAGCGGGCCGTCGTCTTGCCAAGCGCCAGCGCGATCCGGGCCGCCCCGACGTTGCGCGAGTAGGCCACGATGTCGCGCGCCTGCATGTAGCCGTTGGCGTGGCGGTCCGCGTCGTAGATCCGGTTCTGGCCGTGGTCCAGCGACAGCGACCCGGAGTCGAGGATCCGATCGGACAGCTTGAGCGTGCCCTGCTCAAGGCCGGCCATCGCGGTGACCATCTTGAAGACGGACCCCGGCTCGTAGACCTGCGACACGATCGGGTCGACGAAGACGGATGGGTCCTGGGCGGCGATCGTCCGGTAGTCGTTGGCGTCGTACGACGGGTAGCTGGCCATCGACAGGATCGCCCCGGTCCTGGGGTCCATGACGACCGCCGAGACGCTGACGGCCTTGTCCGCGGTGTAGGCGGCCAGGACCTCCTGCTCGGTCGCGAGCTGGAGGTCGGTGTCGATCGTCAGGCGGATGTCGGATCCGGCGACGCCGGGACTGAGGACCTGGGCGGTGTCGGTGATCGGACGGCCGACCACGTCCCGCTCGGCCAGCAGCTCGCGGGGCGTCCCGGCGAGCTCGGCCTGGTAGCGCTCCTCGACGCCGTACTGGCCCTGACCGTCCCGATTGACGAAGCCCAGGAGGTGAGCGGCGAGCGTGGTCCCGGCCGCGCCGCCCGCCTGAGGGTAGACCCGCACCGCCTCCGGTTCGAGGGTGATCGTCTTGAGGTCCCCGGCCGCCACCGCGTCGCGGATCTGGTCGGCGATCGCCTGGTCGAGTCCGTGGGCGAGGATGACGTACGGCTTGTCGGCGCTGATCTTGTCGGACAGGGCGCGAGCGGCGTCGGGATCGAGCCCCAGGATCCGACCCAGTTCGTTGCCGGTCCGCTGCTGATCGGCCAGGTCCATCTGGTCGGGAGCCGCCGCGACGAGGTATCGCTCGACGGTCGTGGCCAGGACGACCGTCCCGGTCCGGTCGTAGATCGTCCCGCGCTTGACCGGCTCCTCGAACTGGACCGTCGTCTGGCGCTCGGCCTTGGCGGCCAGCGTGTCGTGCTCGTGGACCTGCCACCACAGGAGGCGGCTGAAGAGCGAGGCGCCGACGACCAGGAAGATGACCAGGACGAGCAGGAGGCGGCGGCGCGAATCGGTCCGTCCGAGCATCGGTCGATCGGCTATCGGGCGGGCACGACGAGGGGCTCGGCCAGCTGGTCGAGCCCGAGGTCGATGGCCTGCTTGCGGATCGCCGGGCCGCGGCCGAGTCGGTTGAGGTCGGCCACCAGCTCGTCACGCTGGGCCTCGAGCGTCGTCCGCTGGTTCGTCAGACGGTCGATCTCGTACCCGGTCGCCGACACCCGGACGCTCTGCACGAGCGAGAAGAAGGCGAGCAGGAACGCCAGGGCGATGCCACCCAGGAGGATGCCGACCCGACCGGGACGGCGGCGGGCGCGGACGGCGGAGCGGGCTCGCCGACGCTCGAGCGTCGGCGTCTCGACGGTGCGCGGCGGAAGGAACGTCTGGCGAGCCCGTGCGCCCTGGTAGACGGCCACTAGTCGCCGACCGCGAAGCTGAGGCGCCGCCCCGACAGGTCGAGATCCATGAAGGAGAAGCCGTCCGCATCGACCTCCCCCGTCGGCGTGCCGAACTCGGCATCATCGGTCGGCTGGATGCGCTCCGTCCGCTCGCGCAGCTCGTGCTGTCGCCGACCGTAGGCGCGGCGGCGGCTGGACTGGTGGCGCTTGCTCAAGATCTCTCCTCCTTCCATGGGATGGGTCGTCGGGTGCGGGGTCCGGGTTCGGTCGACCCGGTCGGCGCCTCGGGCGCTACGCGGCGATCCGTTCGGCGGCACGCAGCCGGGCGCTGCGAGCGCGTGGGTTGGCGGCCAGTTCAGCCGGGCCGGCGGTCAGTGACTTGGTCAGCAGGCGCAATCTCGGTGTCCGCCCGCAGACGCAGACGGGCACCGACGGCGGGCAGATGCAGCCCTTCCGCTCGGCGTCGAGGAACCGCTTGACGATGCGGTCCTCGAGCGAGTGGTAGCTCAGGACGACGAGGCGCCCGCCGGGACGAAGGAGGTCGACCGCCGAGGCGAGGCCGGTCGCCAGGGCGTCGAGCTCCGCGTTGACGGCGATCCGGAGCGCCTGGAACACCCGCGTCGCAGGGTGGATCCGACGCCGACCGGGAGCCCCGGGCGCGACGCGCTCGATGAGCTCCGCGAGGTCCTCCGCTGTCTCGACCGGTGCGGTCCGCCGGGCTTCGACGATGGCCCGGGCGATCCGCCCGGCCTGCGGTTCCTCGCCGTAGCGGCGGAACACGGCGGCGAGCTCCCGGGCGTCGAGGGTCGCCAGCAGCTCGGAGGCCGGCACGCCGACGCTCGGATCGAAGCGCATGTCGAGCGGCCCGCCGGCGCGGATGCCGAACCCGCGCTCGGTGTCCGCCAGCTGGAAGCTCGACAGACCAAGGTCGAAGAGCATGCCGTCGACGGCCGGGAAGCCCGCTGCGGGGGCGACGCTGGCCAGCTCGCGGAAGTTCGCCTGGCGCAGGACCAGCCGATCGCCGAACCGAGCGGCGAGGCGGTCCCGGACCCTGGCGATGGCCGCCCCATCGGCGTCGAGACCGAGGAGGCGGCCATCAGGATCTGTCGCTCCCAGGATCCGTTCGGTGTGCCCACCGCCGCCGAGCGTGGTGTCGATCTGAAGGCTGCCGGAAGCTGGCGCGAGTAGCGTCAAGACCTCCTCTGCCAGCACCGGAAGGTGCCCTTCCTTCATCTCGTCTCCCGTTCGACTGCGGATCCCGAACGGACCCTGGAAGCGCATGTGGTGGGGCCGGTCAGGGCCCGGGATTGTCCGATCCGGTCTCAGATCCCGAGACCGGTCAGGTGAGCGGCGAGGGCATCCGGTGCCTCCATCGCCTTGCGGTAGTCATCCCAGGCGGCTGGCGCCCAGATCTCGGCGTGGTCGCGGGCCCCGACGATCACGGCGTCACCGGCGAGCCCCAGGAGGTCGCGAAGCGAAGCCGGTACGACGACCCGACCCTGGCGGTCGAGCTCGACCTCGTAGGCGCTGGCGAACAACGCCCGGCTGAACGTCCGGGCGGATGCGTCGGCGATGCCCAGGCCGCCGACCTTGCCGGCCAGCTCCTCGAACTCGGCCTTGGGGAAGATCGCCAGGCAGGCGTCGACCCAGCGAGCCAGATAGGCCCCGCCGTCAAGCTGCAGGCGGAACTTCGCGGGGACGGAGATCCGTCCCTTGTCGTCCACCGAGTGCCGGTACTCGCCGGTGAACACCTGTCGGACTACCCCTAGCGCTGTCGGTTCGCCCCGTCGGTCTGGGCGGCTGGTGAGCGGGCGGCTGCGTCGCGTGGGTCTGGGGCGGCGATGTGGCCGGTATCGAAGGCGTCGTGGGTGATGGTACTGCTCCCCACTTGACACCACTTCGTGCCACTTCGGCGCATTCTACATGACCGAGCGGTCCCGTCAATGCCGAAATCGCAGCGGGGACAGGGCGCGGGGCTCGAGGCGGGACACGTCGGTACCCGAGGGCCGCCGCCGATCCGTCGGCCGGCCAGGCCGTCCGACGGGCCCCGAGAGGCGTCAGGACGCGGGCAGGGGGACCCTGATCTTGTCGCCGACGTGGAGCAGGCTCGGGTCCTTGATCTCCGGGTTCGCGGCCTTGAGGGCCGTGATGGTGATCCCGAACCGCTTGGCGATCGCGGTCAGGTTGTCACCCGGATGGATCCGGTAGAGGTAGCAGTCCGGGGCATCGGGACAGGGCTTGAGGCCGACGTACGCCGCCGGGAGCGAGGCCGCCGCGGTCGGGCTCGGTGACGGTGACGGGCTCGGCGTCGGGGTCGGGGACGGTGACGGGCTCGGCGTCGGACTCGGTCCGACGGACGCCACGACCGACGGACTGGCCACGGGGCTCGCGGCCGGGGTCAGGGCCGCGGACCCGGATGGGCTCCGACCCGCCTCCGCTCCGGGGCTTGCTCCGACCGACGGAAGCGCGAGCCCGCCGCGAAGCGAGGTGAACGCGAAGGCGACGATCAGGGCTGCCACCAGGATCCCGCTCGCCACGACGATCGGCCTGGGTCTCGACCGGGCTCGCCTGGCACCGCTCCGCCGCGTGCTTCGGACGACCGGCGCGACCGGGACGATCGGCGAGGCGTTCGGGTCGGTCACCGGACCGGCCGCGGTCGACCCGGGTTCCTCGACCTTGGGGCCGGCCGGGGACGCGGCGACCGCCTGGACCGTGGCGACCGCCACCGGGACCGTCGCGAGCGGGCGGCCGGAGCGGCCGCTGGCACCTCGCGGCGACCCCATCGCCCGGACGAATCGGGGGCAGTCGAGGTGACCCTGGTCGAAGCAGACGAGGCGCTGCTGGCCGAGCGAGACGACCGCCGGCGGCACCGAAGCCGCACACCGGTTGGCCGTGCTCGGGATCGCGAGATCGACGCCGAGGGCCGACGCGGCAGCGGACGACGGTCCCCCGGACGCGGCGGCGGACGGGTCGGGCGCCGCTTCCGGATCGGCCGGCGGCTGACCTGGTTCCGAGGTTCGATCGGATCCACCCGGCGTCGACTCGGCGATGACCAGGAGGGGGCAGCGGACCTGGCTCGCCGATGGTTCGACGACGGGTCGGGCGGCGTCCTCGATCGGGTCGGCCACGGTCCTCCTGGCGCCTCGGCGCTCGACGTCGGGTCCCGACGACGGCGGGAGTCTAGTACCTTTCGGCCGTTGCCGGGGCTTGCGACGGAGTGCTAGGCTCCGCCACCGACGGTCGACCCGACCGCCCTGCACGTTCTGAGGACACCTCAGCTCGATGGCCATCCAGCTGCCGATCGCATCGCCCGAGCGCGACTCCTACCACCTCGCCGAAGCGCGGATCAAGCGCTGCACGTACCGCCGGCTGATCGCCGTCGACGCCGCCCTGGAGCGGATGTACGAGGTGGAGTGTCTGTTCCCCGAGCGCCAGCTGCCGCTGCCGCTGGGCGACCTCGACTCGGCGACGCCGATCTGCAACGCCTGCACGGCCGCGCACATCTTCCGACCGGACGAGGACTGACCGGCACCCGATCCGGGATCAGCGGTCGGCGCGGGAAGCGTCAGCGAGGCGGCCTGTAAGCCGAGTTCTGTCCCGCGATCGCTCGCGAGGACGGTCATCCATCTCGACCGCCGGTCGCCCGGCGGTTCATGCGGCCGACCCGAGGGCTGGGCAGCGCACCTCTCCCCCGCCGTCGCCTTGCGGCTGCGCCGGGTTGCGCCCTCCTATTTGGCCTTGCTCCGGGTAGAGTTTGCCGCGTTTCACCCCGCCGGCCGAAGCCGCCGGACTCGTCTCTGTGGCACTGGTCCTCGCCTCACGGCGGACGGGCGTTACCCGCTACCCTGCGCTGCGGAGCTCGGACTTTCCTCGAGCCGGGTCGGACGGACCGACCCGGCGCGCGACCGTCCGGCCGCCTCGCTGACCCGACGATGATAGCGCCCGGGGCCGCTGCTTCCGCCAGATCCCGGCGTCCGGGAGCGTCACGTCGCTGGTCACGCCCCCGGACGATGGACGACCGAGGCCGGGCCGCCGGCCAGGGCGCGGTCGATCGCCTCGTTGCACAGGGCGTCGGCGGCGCTGTTCTGGGCGCGGCGGACGTGGACCGCCGTCCATCGTCGGAAGCCGCCGAGGAGTCGACGGACCTCGGCATGGAGCGGCTGCAGCTTGGCGTCCTTGACCCGCCAGCGCCCGTGCACCTGCTCGACGATGAGCTTCGAATCGAGCATCAGGTGGACCTCGACGGCGCCCAGCTCGGCGGCCAGGCCCAGCGCGCGGACGACCGCGGTGTACTCGGCGACGTTGTTCGTCTGGATCCCGAGATAGTCCGAGATCGTGGCCAGCGGTCGGGCCAACGGCTCCCGCGCCCCGTGCTGCGCGGCGTCGATGAGGACCGCGCCGGCGGAAGCCGGACCGGGATTCGATCGTGCGGCGCCGTCGGTCCGGACGATCAGCCGAAGGCCGGCGCTCGTCTCCCCCGCCGCCCGGCCGGCGATCCCGGCCCGCGTCCGCGTCGGCTCCGGATCCCCGCCGGCCTCGTCGGCGACGACCTCCTGGGGCGGCGGCCAGAAGGTGGGGTCCGGCTCGCGCTCGTCTCGACTCAGCTGCCGGCTCCGTCCGAGGGCGGCGAACCCGTCGACGGGCCGCCCGGCAGGACCGGCAGGCTCTCGCCCGCCCGGGACCGACCGCCCTTCCCCGAGCGGTCGCCGCGGATCTTCCGCCAGGCGATCTGGATCGGGTCGTAGTAGCGGTCCGCGACGCGCTCCTTGAGCGGGATGATCGCGTTGTCGGTGATCCGGATGTGCTCGGGACAGACGTCGGTGCAGCACTTGGTGATGTTGCAGTAGCCGACCCCGCCGTCCTTGAGATCGGCCGTCCGGTCGGCCTGGTCGATCGGATGCATCTCGAGACCGGCGGTCCGGACGAGGAAGCGTGGACCAACGAAGGGCCGCTCGGTCTCATGGTTCCGCAGGACGTGGCAGACGTCCTGGCACAGGAAGCACTCGATGCACTTGCGGAACTCCTGGACGCGCTCGATGTCCTCCTGCCGCCAGCGCCAGTCGGCCTGGTCGCTGTCGGTCGGCGGCGTGAACGGCACGATCCGCTTGTTGACCTCGTAGTTCCAGGACACGTCGGTGACGAGGTCGCGGACGAGCGGGAACGTCCGGAGCGGCTCGACGGTGATCGCCTCGTCGGGACCGAAGTCCGACAGGCGCGTCTTGCAGGCAAGGCTCGGCTTGCCGTTGATCTCGCAGCCGCAGGACCCGCACTTGGCCGCCTTGCAGTTCCAGCGGACCGCGAGGTCGGACGCCTCGTTGGCCTGGATCCAGTGGAGCGCGTCGAGGACGACCATGCCCTCCTCGACGGGAACGTCATAACCGACGTACTCGGCCTCGGTCTGGGGCGTGCCGCGGAAGACGTTCAGGTGGACCAGTGGCATCCGATCACTCCGACGCGATGAGCTGACGAAGCTCATCCGGCATGGACGGCAGCGGCGACGACGTGACCTTCATCTTCTCGCCCTCCCGACGGACGACGCTGTTCTTCCGACCCCAGGCCGGCGACAGGTCGGGGTAGTCGATCCTGCTGTGGGCGCCGCGACTCTCGGTCCGCTGGCGGGCGCTCCGGGCGACCGCCTCCGCGACGATGAGCATGTTCCGAAGCTCGAAGACGAGACCCCAGCCGGGATTGTAGGTCCGTCCTCCGGAGACCCGGACCGACGGCCAGCGAGCGTACAGGCCGGCCAGGCGGCCGATCGCCTCGTGCAGATCCGCTTCGGTCCGGAAGATCCCGACGAGCGACTGCATCGTCGCCTGGAGCTCCTCGTGGAGGCGATGCGGGTCGTCGCCCGGCTCCGTCCCGAGCGGCGCGGCCAGCTCGTCCATCGCCGCCCGGATCTGGACCGGATCGACCTGCGGGACCTCGTCCAGTCCGGCCGCCTCGGCCGCCGCCGCTTGCCCGGTCCGTCGGCCGAAGACGAGCAGGTCGGACAGCGAGTTGCCGCCCAGCCGGTTCGCGCCGTGCATCCCCCCGGCGACCTCGCCGGCGGCGAACAGGCCGGCCCGGGTCGTCGCACCGGTCTCCGGGTCGACCCGGATGCCGCCCATCATGTAGTGCGTCGTCGGTCCGACCTCCATCGGACCGGCGGTGATGTCGACGTCGGCCAGCTCCTTGAACTGGTCGTACATCGACGGCAGCTTGCGTCGGACCGTCTCGGCCGGCAGGTAGCTGATGTCGAGGAACACGCCGCCGTGAGGCGATCCGCGGCCCTCCTTGACCTCCGTGTAGATCGCCCGGGCGACGTTGTCGCGGGTCGACAGCTCGGGCGGCCGGCGGGCGTCGGTCTGGCGGCCCGCGCTGAGCGCCTCCACCCAGCGCGAGGCTTCCTCGTCGGTCGCGGCGTACTCGTTGCGACGATCCTCCGGGAGGTAGCGCCACATGAACCGCTCGCCGTCCCGGTTGCGAAGGATCCCACCCTCGCCGCGGACCGCCTCGGTCACGAGCAGGCCGCGGACGCCCGGCGGCCAGACCATCCCGGTCGGGTGGAACTGGACGAATTCCATGTCGATCAGCTCGGCGCCCGCGAGGTACGCCAGGGCCTGCCCGTCGCCCGACAGCTCCCACGAGTTCGAGGTCACCTCGAACGCCCGCCCGATCCCACCGGTCGCCAGGACGATCGCCTTGGCCGAGAAGACGACCGGCTCGCCCGACGTCCGCCAGTAGCCGAAGGCCCCGCGGACCCGATCCGTCCAGGTCAGCAGGTGGGTGACCGTGCACTCCATGTAGACCTTGATCCCGGCGGCGACCGCCCGGTCCTGGAGCGTCCGGATCATCTCCAGACCGGTCCGGTCACCGACGTGGGCCAGGCGCGGGAAGGAGTGCCCGCCGAACGGCCGCTGGAGGATCCGTCCGTCGCGGGTCCGGTCGAACACCGCGCCCCACGCCTCGAGCTCGTTCACCCGGTCGGGTGCCTCCTGGGCGTGGAGCTGGGCCATCCGCGGGTTGTTCAGCAGCTTGCCGCCGACCATCGTGTCGCGGAAGTGGGTCTGCCACGAATCCCGGTCGTCGGCGTTGCGCAGCGAGGCCGCCACGCCGCCTTCGGCCATCACCGTGTGGGCCTTGCCCAGGAGCGACTTGCAGACGAGACCGACGTCCGCTCCGGCCTCAGCGGCGGCGATCGCCGCTCGCAACCCGGCACCGCCCGCGCCGATCACCAGGACGTCGTGGGAGTGTCGTTCCGGGAGGCCGGTCACCGCTGACCGCCGATCACAGCCGGATCGAGGGGTCGATGAACAGCCCCGCCGCCAGCAGCCGGATGTACAGGTCCGCGGTCGCCACCCCGAGCAGGCTCCAGGCGGCGAGGCGGATGTGGTTGCCGTTGAGGTCGGTCAGGCGCTTCCACAACCCGTGCCGTGTCCGCGTCCGGGCGGTGCACGAGAAGCAGTCGAGCTGTCCGCCCACGAAATGGCGGAGGGAGTGACACGACAGTGAATAGCCGGTCAGCAGGACGAGGTCGGTGAACAGGATCACGTTCCCCAGGCCCAGCCGCCAGGTCGACCCCGGGTGGAGCGCCAGGATCGCATCGATCCACAGGAACGTCAGCGGGATGAACTGCAGGTACAGGAAGATCCGGTGGCTGTTCTGGAGGATGAAGGGGAAGCGAGCCTCCATCGCGTAGCGCCGGTGGGCTCGCGGCTCACCGACGGCACAGGCCGGCGGATCGGCGAAGTACGACCGGTAGTACGCCCGCCGGAACGCGTAGCAGGTCGTCCGGAACCCGAGCGGGATCCACAGGATGAGGATCGCCGGAGACAGCCAGGCCGGCAGGATGCCGACGCCGAGGAGCGGCGAGAAGAACGGCGAGAGATAGCCGTCGGCCTCGTAGCCGACCCCGAACAGCGGGCCCCACAGGAACGCCGAGAAGAGCGAGTAGACGACGAACGCGGCGAGCCCGATGCCGACCAGGCTCGGGAACCGGATCCAGCTGTCCCGCCGCGATGTCGCTCCGAATCCGAGTGCCGCGGTGCCAGGCGGCTTCATCGGCGTTCGCGTGACCGACATGCGTGGGCTGCCTGCCTCCGTGTGAGCGCCAGCGACCGCAGACCGAGGGTTCGGTTGGGCGACGAGCGCATTCTAGCCGAGCCGCCCTCGACGCGACCGGTCCGGCCCTGCGCCGGCGGTCCGGCCCCCGGACGAGCGCTCCTGTACCATCGAAGGTCCGCCCCGACCCCTCGTCACGGAGCCGTCCGCGTGAAGATCCAGGAAGCCGATGCGAAGTCCCTGCTGCTCGCCCAGGGCCTGCCCGTGCCCGCCTGGGACGTCGCCCGGACCGCCGCCGACGCCCGCGCTGCCGCGACCAGGATCCTGGCCGACGACAACGACAAGGTCGTGGTCAAGGCCCAGGTCCTGGTCGGCGGTCGGGGCAAGGCCGGCGGCGTCCGGCTGGCCGGTTCGGCGGACGAGGCGGAGGCGGTCGCCGCGGCGATCCTCGCCCTGACGATCAAGGGCATCCCGGTCCGCAAGGTCCTGGTCTCGGCGGCGGCCGACATCGCCCGCGAGTACTACCTCGGAGCGATCCTCGACCGGGCATCGCGGCGGATCGTGGTGATGGCGTCGGCCGAGGGCGGCGTCGAGATCGAGGAGGTCGCCAGGGTCCGGCCCGAGGCGATCCACCGGGTCGCCGCTCACCCGCATCTCGGGCTCCTGGACTGGCAGGCGCGCCAGCTCGCCTTCGGGATCGGCCTGGGCGGACCGTTCCTGCGCGACTTCGTGTCGATCGCCCGCGGCCTGGTCGCGACGATGGTCGCCTACGACGCGGACCTCGTCGAGGTGAACCCGCTCGCGATCGTCCGCGAGTCCAGCGGGACGGGAGCCGCCGCGACCGAGCGACTCGTCTGCCTCGACGCGAAGATCACCCTCGACGACTCGGCGCTCCCCCGCCATCCCGAGCTCGAGGCCCTGCGCGACCCCGACTCGGAGGACCCGGCCGACGCCGAGGCGCGGGCGATGGGCATCGCCTTCATCCACCTCGACGGTTCGATCGGCTGCATGGTCAACGGCGCCGGCCTGGCGATGACCACGATGGATCTCGTCAAGCGGGCCGGCGGAGAGCCCGCCAACTTCCTGGACATCGGCGGGGGTGCCCGCTCGGACAAGGTCGCCGCGGCGATGCGGCTGATCCTGGCCGACCCGAAGGTCCGCGCGATCCTCGTCAACATCTTCGGCGGGATCACCCGCGGCGACGAAGTGGCCCGTGGCCTGATCGAGGCTCGGGCGATCCAGGAGCGCGACGTCCCGATGGTCGTGCGGATCGTCGGGACCAACGCCGAGGAGGCCGGGCGGCTGCTGACCGAGGCGCGGTTCGAGACCGCGGCGAGCCTCGACGAGGCCGCGGCCAAGGCGGTCGCGGCCGCCGCGGCGGTCGGGTCATGAGCATCCTCGTCGGGCGCGAGACGCGACTGGTAGTCCAGGGCATCACCGGGCGCGAGGGCGAGTTCCACACCCGTCAGATGGTCGAGTACGGCACCCCGGTGGTCGCCGGCGTGACCCCGAACAAGGGTGGCCAGACGGCGGTCGACGGGCGGGTCCCGGTGTTCGACACCGTCGCCGAGGCGGTCGCGGCGACCGGCGCGAACACGTCCTGCATCTACGTCCCGGCCGCCGGTGCGCCCGACGCCGTCCTCGAGGCGGTCGGTGCGGGGATCGGCACCATCTTCTGCATCACCGAAGGCGTCCCGGCGCTCGACATGCTCAAGGTCGTCGAGGTCGTTCGCGAGGCCGGGGCCCGGCTGATCGGGCCCAACTGCCCTGGGGCGACGTCCCCGGGCCGCGCCAAGGTCGGGATCATCCCTGGCTCCATCCATCGGGAGGGTCGGGTCGGGGTCGTGTCCCGGTCCGGGACCCTGACCTACGAAGCCGTCCAGGCGATGACCGACGCCGGACTCGGTCAGTCGACCTGCGTCGGCATCGGCGGCGATCCGATCATCGGGACGACGTTCCTCGACGTCCTCAAGCTGTTCGCCGCGGACGACGAGACCGACGCGATCGTGCTCATCGGCGAGATCGGGGGGTCGGCCGAGGAGGAGGCCGCGGCATGGGCCGCGGAGCACCTCGACGGGGTGCCGATGGCCGCCTTCATCGCCGGCCGGACGGCGCCCGAGGGCAAGCGGATGGGCCATGCCGGGGCGATCATCTCGGGCGGATCCGGGACCGCGGCCGACAAGATCGCCGCGCTCGAGGCGGCCGGGATCCGGGTGGCCGACTCCCCGACCGAGCTCCCGCTGATCCTTCGGACCGCCGGCTTCCGCGGCTAGCACCCGAGATGAGCGGCCTCATGGAGCTGATCGCGGGCGACGCCCCGGCGATCCTCGTCGTGTTGACCGCCGACGATGTCGGTGCCCTGGCCGACCCGGGGCGGTTCGCCGCCCACCTGTCCCTCGGCGCCGGGCTCGACCCGACCTGGCTGGACCTGTTCAGTGAGGCCATCCGCTCGGTCAACGACAGCGGCGAGCCGACCGACTTCATCGATGCCCGCCGCGAGCTCGACGGACCCGGCGACATCGACCACCGGACGATCGAGCGGGTCGATCCACAGTGGATCGAGACGATCGCCCGACTGCCGGACCAGGACCTGCCCGCGGTGGCGGGTCGCTGGCTCGACCTCCTCGACGAGGAGTACGGCGAGCTCCCCCGCGAGGAGAAGCCATGGATCCGGCAGCTCGCCGGGGAGATCGTGCGGTTCTGCCGGGAGGCGCAGCGCGCCCCTGACGTCCTGTTCGCCTGGTCCATCTGAGCCGTCGGGTGGCGCCGGTGCTCGAGCTGACCGGCGTCGGCGTCCGGCGCGACGGTCGCTGGATCCTCGATGGGATCGACTGGTCCGTCCAGCTCGGCGAGCGCTGGGCGATCGTCGGCCCGAACGGCTCGGGCAAGACCACGCTGCTCCGGGTCGCCGCGACCGACCTGTGGCCGAGCCGGGGCCGGGTGGCGGTCCTCGGCGAGACGATCGGCGGGGTCGACGTCCGCCCGCTCCGCGAGCGGATCGGCTTCGTCAGCGCCGCCCTCGTCGACGGGATCGCCCCGAGCCTGGTCGCCCGCGACGTCGTCATGAGCGCCCGTCACGCCGCCCTCGCGCCGTGGTGGGCCGCCTACAGCGCGGACGACCGGACGCGCGCGGAACGATCGCTGGCGCGGCTCGGGCTCGAGGGCTTCGAGCAGCGGACGTACGGGTCGCTGTCGTCCGGCGAGCGCCAACGGGTCCTCATCGCACGGACGCTGATGCGCGATCCGGAGCTGCTCCTGCTCGACGAACCGGCCGCCGGGCTCGACCTTGCGGCTCGGGAGGCCCTTGTCGTCCGACTCGGCGGGTTGGCCGCCGATCCGTCAGTGGGGGCCGTCGCGCTGGTCACCCACCACCTCGAGGAGATCCCCGTCGGGACGACCCACGCGCTGGTGATCGCCGGGGGGCGGTCGGTGGCGGCCGGGCCGATCGACCGGACCCTGACCGGCCCGATCCTGTCGACGGCCTTCGGCCTGGAGCTCACCGTCGGTCGGACCGACGGCCGGTTCACTGCCCGCGCCAGCGGCTGAGCGCCGGTTCGCCGGTCCACCCGGGCGTCGGCTCGGTGGCCCCTCGGCGGGCGCACCGCCGGCCCATCGAGCCGGACGTACACTCCGCCCGATCGTCACCTCGCCAGGAGATCGCGCTCATGTTCCATGCATTCCGCGCCATGCTGCGCGATCCCGAGACCAAGGTCATCGCCGTCGCCGCACTCCTCACGATCTCGATCGGGAGCGTGGCCTACATGGAGATCGAGGGCTGGTCGCTGCTCGACGCGGTCTACTTCTGCGTGGTGACGCTGGCGACCGTCGGATACGGCGACCTCCACCCGACGACACCGCTCGGCCGAGCGTTCACCATCGGGTACATCATCGTCGGCGTCGGCATCCTCGCCGCGTTCATCACCGGCCTGGCCAAGCACCGCCCGATGGGGATGGCGCGCAGCATCGCCGATCGTCACGGGCGCCCGGAGCCCGGCGGGGACGATCAGTAGCCGAGCGCACCCCAGGCCGGCCCACCCGGAGCCTCGATCAGCTCGACCAGCACGCCGTGGCACGAGCGCGGATGGAGGAACGCGACCGGGCCTTCGGCGCCCTTGCGCGGCTGGGTGTCGATCAGCTCGACCCCGTCGATCGCGAGCCGGGTGAGCGTCTCGGCCAGATCGTGGACCTCGAAGCAGACGTGGTGGAACCCTTCGCCCTTGGACTCGAGGAAGCGCGCGACGCCCGTCGTATCGTCGGTCGGGGCGACGAGCTCGATCTTCGACTCGCCGACCGGCAGGAAGGCGATCGTCACTCGGTCCGATGGGATCGGTATGACCGTGTCGAGCTCGAGACCCAGGGTGTCCCGGTAGAAGCCGAGCGACGCATCGAGGTCGCGGACGACGACCGCGACGTGATGGACCCGGCCGAGACCGCGGACGTGCTCGGGGACGGCAGACGTGCCCTTCACGGGTCGGTCCGGACGGGGGGCGGGGCGTACGTGGTCATCGGGCTGAGCGTAGCGGGTCCCGACCGGGGGCGGAAGGGCCCTGTGGCCTGCAGACGGCCCGGGCGGCGGGTCAGACCGTGACGAGCTCGCGGTGCTCACCCCACGTCGCGCGGAGCCGGTCGCTGATCTCCCCCACCGTCGCGTAGGCCCGGACGCAGTCGATCAGGGCGGGCATCACGTTGTCGCTGGCGGAGGCCGCTGCCGCGAGCCGCTCGAGAGCCGCCGCCCAGGCCTCCGGGTCCCGCTCCGCCCGGACGCGACGGAGTCCCTCGATCTGACGACGCTCCCCCTCCGGATCGATCCGCTGGATGGGCGGTGTCACCCCCAGCTCGTCCTGGAAGCGGTTGACTCCGACGACCACCTGGTCCCCGGACTCGATCCGCCGCTGGACGAGATAGGCGGACTCCTGGATCCTGAGCTGCTGATAGCCATGGTCGATCGCCGCGATCGTCCCGCCCAGTGCCTCGATCTCCTCGAGCTCGCCCCAGGCGGCCCGCTCGAGCTCGTCGGTCAGCGTCTCCACGTAGTAGGACCCCGCCAGCGGGTCGGGCGTCTCGGTCACGCCGGACTCATGGGCCAGGATCTGCTGGGTGCGCAGGGCCAGTCGGGCCGCCTCCGCGGTCGGCAGGGCGAGCGCCTCGTCGCGCGAGTTCGTGTGGAGGCTCTGGGCTCCGCCGAGGACGGCGGCCAGGGCCTGGACCGTCGTCCGGACCACGTTGTTGTCGATCGAGCGAGCGGTCAGGCTCGAGCCCGCCGTCTGGACGTGGAAGCGACACATCTGCGAGCGGGCGTTCCGGGAGCCGTAGCGGTCACGGACGATCTTCGCCCACATCCGGCGGGCCGCCCGGAACTTGGCGACCTCCTCGAACAGCTCGCTCCAGGCCGCGAAGAAGAAGCTGAGTCGCCCCGCGAAGTCGTCGATGTCGAGCCCTCGGGCGACGGCGGCGTCGCAGTAGGCGATCGCGTCGGCCAGGGTGTAGGCGAGCTCCTG
Organism: uncultured Chloroflexia bacterium; assembly: GCA_963744115.1. Classification (GTDB taxonomy): domain Bacteria; phylum Chloroflexota; class Limnocylindria; order Limnocylindrales; family CSP1-4; genus Chersky-267. Next base: position 1,894,193 of record CAVUSI010000003.1, read on the forward strand.
GACCGCCGTGGCTCCGGCTTCCCGCATGTGATATCCGCTGATGGAGATCGTGTTCCAGCGCGGCAGCTCGGCGGCGCAGAACTCGAACACGTCGGTGACCAACCGCATCGACGGCCGAGGCGGGTAGATGTACGTCCCGCGGGCGATGTACTCCTTGAGGATGTCGTTCTGGGTGGTCCCGCTGACGGTCGCGCGATCGACCCCCTGGCGTTCGGCGGCGACCACATACAGAGCGAGCAGGATGGCCGCCGTCGAGTTGATCGTCATCGACGTGCTGACCGTCCCCAAGGGGATGTCCCGGAACAGGGTCTCCATGTCGACCAGGCTGCTGATCGGCACCCCGACACGGCCGACCTCGCCCTCCGCCTGGGGCGCGTCCGAGTCGTAGCCCATCTGGGTCGGCAGGTCGAAGGCTACCGACAGGCCGGTCTGACCCTGGCCAAGCAGGTATCGGAACCGCTCGTTCGTCTCGGCGGCGGTGGCGAACCCGGCGTACTGGCGCATCGTCCAGAACCGGCTGCGATACATGGTCGGCTGGACGCCGCGCGTGAACGGGAACTCGCCCGGCAGGCCGAGCTGCGCGGCGGGGTCGAAGGCGTCGAGGTCGCCGGCCGTGTAGACGTCGGCGATCTCGATCCCGGAGCTTGTCTCGAACCGTTCGCGACGCTCTGGTGCCGCCTTGAGCGCCTTCGCCCGCGGGCCGGCTCGCCAGGTCTCGCGCGCCGGGTCCGGGGAGCGCGAGGCGTCCCCCGTCGCGGCCTCGTCCCCCACGGTCGCCCGGGACTTCGGCTTCGACGAGGGCTGGTCGTCCGTCACGTGATCACCATGAGCAGGTCGCCGACCTCCACATTCTCTCCCACGGCGACGGCGATGCGCTCGATCGACCCTTCGCGCGGTGCCCGAAGCTCGTTCTGCATCTTCATCGCCTCGAGCACGAGGAGCTGCTGCCCGGCCGTGACCGGATCGCCGGGCTCGACCGACAGGGCGACGATCCGGCCCGGGATGATCGCGTGGATCTCGACCGGACCGCTCTTCCCGGCCGCCTCATGGCCGCGTCGAGCACGTTCCCGGAGGCTCGCCCGTCGCTCCGACTCGACCTCGACATCGAACCGCCAGCCGTCGATGACGACCTCGCGGACGACCGCGCCGTCCGCCTCGCGTCGACGCTCCGCTCCGAGGATCACCCGACTGACGAGGCCCTCGGCTCCCTCGGCTCCCTCGACGAGCCGGGCATGCTCCGCGTCGAACGGGACGAGTCTCGCGTCGAGGGGCCGACCGTCGACCAGGAGCTCGATCGACGCGCGGTCGGTCGCCCGATCCGCGGCTCGGTCGGCGCCGTCCGACCCGTCGCGCTCGGCCGACCCCGGGGCGGCGGCTCCCGTCTCCGACCCGCTGGCTCCGCCGCTCATGACGGCCGACCGGCCGTTCCCGGAACCCGTGCCGCGCGGCGGGCCGATCGGTGTCGGGACACCCCCGAGGATGGCTCGACCGGCCAGACGCTCGACCGGACGGAGGACGTCGGCCGGGATCGGGGAGATGCTGATCGTCGGATCGTCCTCGCCCCTCGACGTGGGCGCAAGTGAGACCCGGACGGCGTGCGGGTCGACCATCGCCACCGACGCGCCTGAGAGCGGTCCGCCGGCGGCTCCCGGGGCGGCGGCGTCAGGTCGTTCGGTGCTCATCCGGGCCACCGATCGGAGGCGGCGGCAAGACCCGCGGTGCGCCATCGACTCGGGGCCGGACCTGCCGCTCGGCCGTCCCCCTGGCCGGGGGCGCCGGTCGCCGAGGTCCCGGGGCCGGACCCGTCGGTCCCCTCATCGAGGTCCAGGACGGCTGCGAGGCCGACGGCCAGCAGCCCGCGACGCACCGCCTCGGCCCGTTCGGCCGGGCCGTCCCAGTGCTCTGGGACCCATCCGGTCGACAGGTCGGCCGCCAGGAACGATGGCTCGCGCACGACGAAGCGATCGAACGGGAGCGTCGTCTGGACCCCGCCGATCTCCGTCTCGTCGAGCGCCCGCCGGAGCCGGTCGATCGCCGACGGCCGGTCGGCCGCGTGGACCATCAGCTTGGCGATCATCGGGTCGTAGTCGGGCGGGATCCGCTCCCCCGCCTCGAGGGCGGTGTCCACGCGCACGCCGGGCCCCGACGGCATCGTCCAGCGCCCGACCCGGCCGGGCGCCGGGGCGAACTGCCGAGCGGGATCCTCGGCCGACAGCCGGACCTCGATGGCGTGGCTGTCGGGTGTCGCCGCCCGCTCGGCGGCAGCGAGCGCGGCCGCCGAGAGTGGCGCCCCGGCCGCCAGCCAGAACTGCTCCCGGACGATGTCGAGCCCACACACGAGCTCGGTGACCCCGTGCTCGACCTGGAGCCGGGTGTTCACCTCGAGGAACCAGAACCGACCGTCCCGGTCGTAGAGGAACTCACAGGTCGCCGCGTTCCGGAGTCCGGCCGACGACGCGACCCGGACCGCCATCGCGTGCAGCTCACGACGCTGGGCCTCTGTCAGACCCGGGGCGGGGGCCTCCTCGATGAGCTTCTGATGGCGGCGCTGGAGCGAGCAGTCCCGCTCGCCGAGAGCCACCACGCGCCCGTCGAGGTCGCCGAGCAGCTGGACCTCGATGTGGCGGGCCGGCAGGATCTCCCGTTCCAGGTAGACGGAGCCGTCCCCGAACGCCGAAGCCGCCTCTCGCGAACCCGACACGAGGGCAGCCGGGAGCTCGTCGGCGTTCGTGACGCGGCGCATCCCTCGACCGCCGCCGCCGGCCGCCGCCTTGACCAGCAGCGGATAGCCGACCTCGTCCGCGGCAGCGACGATGGCCGCGATCTCGTCCGGTCGGTCGACCGGCGCAGGTTCCAGGGTGCCGGGGACGACGGGCACATCCGCCGCTGTCGCCGTCCGCCGGGCGGCGAGCTTGTCTCCGAGCGCCGCGATCGCACGATGATCCGGTCCGACGAACGCCATCCCCGCATCCTCGACGGCCGCCGCGAACGATGCGCGCTCGGCGAGGAAGCCGTACCCGGGATGGACCGCCTGTGCCCCGGTGGCCAACGCCGCATCGACGACGACATCGGCCAGGAGATAGCTCTCGGTGGCCGGGGCCGGACCGATCCTGACCGCGCGGTCGGCAGCGCGGACGTGCTGGGCATGGACGTCGGCATCGCTGTAGACCGCGATCGCCTCCATCCCCATCTCATGACAGGCGCGGATGATCCGCAAGGCGATCTCGCCGCGGTTCGCGATGAGGACGCGTTCGAACGGCCGTCTTTGCGTAAAGACATCGTCCATCGACGTCGCCTCAGAGCGGGATGTTGCCATGCTTCTTCCGTGGATTCTCGTCCCGTTTGTCGGCCAGCATCTCGAGCGCCGCGATCAACCGAGGCCGTGTGTCGGACGGATGGATGATGTCGTCGATATAGCCGCGAGCCGCGGCGACGTAGGGATTGTTGAACTCGGCCTCGTATTCGGCGATCAAGCGCGCCCGTTCCGCTACGCCGTCGTCGGCCGCCGCGATCTGATCCTTGAAGATGATGTTGACCGCGCCCTCGGCGCCCATGACGGCGATCTCTGCCGTCGGCCACGCGAAGTTCATGTCACCACGAACGTGCTTGCTGCTCATGACGTCATAGGCGCCGCCGTACGCCTTCCGCGTGATCACGGTCATCTTCGGGACGGTCGCCTCGCAGTAGGCATAAAGCAGCTTCGCGCCATGCTTGATGATGCCGGCGTCCTCCTGGCCGACGCCCGGCAGGAACCCGGGCACGTCGACGAACGTGACAAGCGGGACATTGAACGCGTCGCAGGTCCGGACGAACCGGGCGGCCTTGATCGACGAGTTGATGTCGAGCGCGCCGGCAAGGACGGCGGGCTGCTGCGCGACGATGCCGACGCTGCGTCCGGCGAGTCGTCCGAAGCCGATGATGATGTTCGCGGCCCAGTCCGGCTGGATCTCGAGGAAACGGCCGTCGTCGAAGATCCGGCCGATGACGCCGTGCATGTCATAGGGCTTCTGCGGATCGTCGGGGACGATCGTGTCGAGCTCGAGGTCGCGCCGATCGCTCGGATCTCGCGTCGCGACGATCGGTGCCGAGGCCAGATTGTTCTGCGGCAGGAAGCCCAGGATCCGTCGCGTCAGGTCGAGCGACTCCGCTTCGTCCTTCGCCGCCAGGTGCGCGACGCCACTTCGCGTGGTATGGGTGATCGCACCACCCAATCGTTCTGAATCGACATCCTCATGGGTGACGGCCTTCACGACGTTCGGTCCGGTGACGAACATGTAGCTCGTGCCTTCGACCATGAGGGTGAAGTCGGTCATCGCCGGCGAGTACACCGCTCCCCCGGCACACGGACCCATGATCACCGAGATCTGCGGGATGACGCCCGACGCCAGGACGTTCCGCAGGAAGATGTCCGCGTATCCGCCGAGCGATACGACGCCTTCCTGGATCCGGGCGCCGCCGGAGTCGTTCAATCCGATGAGGGGCGCACCGACCTTCATCGCCAGATCCATGACCTTGCAGATCTTTTCCGCATATGCCTCGGACAGCGACCCACCGAAGACGGTGAAGTCCTGCGAGAAGACGAACACCAGGCGGCCGTCGACCAGTCCGTGTCCGGTCACGACGCCGTCCCCGAGGAAATGCTGCTTGTCCAGGCCGAACTCCTTCGACCGATGCGTGACGAATGCATCGAGCTCGATGAACGACCCGGGATCGAGGAGAAGATCGAGCCGCTCGCGCGCGGTCAGCTTGCCCCAGGCGTGTTGACGCTCGATCCGAACCGGTCCGCCGCCGAGCAGCGACTCCTCGCGCATCCTGGTCAGCCGGCCGAGTCGCTCCTCGTTCGTCGCCACTGGTGCTCCTTCGCGTCGCTGTCGGGCGAGCCTGTCTTTGCGCACGGACACGAGCCCAGGGCGGGGCTCCGCGTCAATGATACCGGCGCGCTCCGACCGAGGAAGGGCCCTTCGGCCCACGGGACACGGGCATGCGGCCCATCTCATTGGCCTCGGGATGTCCACAGAATCGGTGAACAACTCGTCGTCGGTGTGGATAAGTCAGGTGGTTGCGCACGACAGAGTGGAGTAGGATGTGCGCCCGCACCAACGCCGAACGTCCGGCGCGGCGATCGAAGTGGACTCCAGTATCGAGGTGATGCCCCGGTGACGAACGTGATCGCGATCGCCAACCAGAAGGGCGGCGTAGGCAAGACGACGACCGCCATCAACCTGGCGGGAGCGCTGGCCGAGCAGGGGTTCCGCGTCCTGTGCATCGACATGGATCCGCAGGCCAATCTCACGGTCGGCTTGGGGATCAACCTCGGCACGGTCGATCGCTCGATGGCCGACGTCCTCGCCGACTCGCGCGCGACGATGTCGGAGATCGTCATCCCGACCCAGACCACCGGGATCGACGTCGCACCGTCGACCCTCGAGCTGGCCTCGACCGAGGTGGAGCTGTTCAGCGCGATCGGTCGCGAGCACGCCTTGCGCGAGGCGCTCGAAGGTTGGTCGGACGATCACTACGACTTCGCATTGATCGACTGCCCGCCGACCCTCGGGCTCCTGACGATCAACGGACTCGTCGCCGCGCGGAGCGTCATCATCCCGGTCCAGACGCAGTACTACGCGTTGAAGGGATTGACGGCACTGGTCAAGGTCATCAACACGATCCGAGCGAAGCTCAACCGGGACCTGCGCATCCTTGGTCTGCTCCCGACGTTCTACGACGGACGCACGATCCTCGGGCGCGAGATGCTCGACGAGCTCCGCGAGATCGGCGATCACCATGTGTTCAACAGCATCGTTCGCAACACCGTCAAGCTGGGCGAAGCCCCGTTGACCGGCCGGCCGATCACCACCTACGCCGGGAACTCTGATGCGGCTCGCATCTATCGCGAGCTCGCCCGGGAGGTGATCGACCTTGGCTAGACCAGACTTCCGCGCGCAGGTCGGTCGACGCCTGTCGGAGGAACGCGAACTCGGTCCGCAGGTCCTCAGCCTCCTGTCCGCCGAGACGTCGTCCAAGACACTCGGCATCCGTCACATCCCGGTCGATCGGATCGACCCGAATCCGGATCAGCCCCGGACGCAATTCGAGCAGTCCGCGCTCGACGAGCTGGCTGCATCGGTCAAGGAGCACGGCGTGCTCCAGCCGGTCCTCGTCCGGCCCATCGGCGACACCAGCCGCTACCAGCTCGTCGCCGGTGAGCGTCGTTGGCGCGCAGCGACGGCCGCAGGCCTCGCCACGATCCCGGCATTGATCGAAGAGCTCGACGACGACACCGCGCTCGAGATCGCCATCATCGAGAACCTCCAGCGCGAGGACCTCTCACCGCTCGAGGAAGCGGTGATGTACGACCGGATGGTGAAGGAGCACGGCTACAGCATCCGGCGCCTGGCGCAGAAGCTCGGTAAGGACAAGGGCTATCTGGAGAATCGGCTTCGACTGGCGGATGCTCCGGCCGAGATCCAGGAGCTGGTGTCCGTGCGCAAAGACACGATCTCGCATGCCTATGAGCTGCTCAAGGTCGAGGACCCCAAGAAGCGTCGCCGGTTGGCTGAGCAGGTCGCCCGCGGCGAGCTGACCCTGGTCAAACTGCGCGAACGGGTCGAAGGTCGCCGCCGGCCACGCCGGGTCGATGCGGTCGACGCGCCCGAGGTCGAGTCGGCCGAGGAGAGTCCCGTCGCGCCCGTCCCCCTCGAACCCGAGCCGAACGCCGCTGCCTGGGGTGGTCGAGGGACCGCGATGAGCGATGACTCGCTGGTCAATGCCAAGCAGCAGCTGGCGGACGCTGTCGAGGAGCTGGTCGGCGTCCTGCGGGCGCCGGACGTGCTCGGTTCGATCGCCTCGGTCGACCGCGCCAACCTGGCGAAGTACCTGACGATCGCCAAGTTGCGGCTCGAGAACGCGATCGCGCTGGTCCGGAGCGGCGACCAGGAATAGACCCTCGGCGTCGGTCGCCTAGAGACGACCCCGCTCGGCGAAGCCGATCGCCCAGCCCGCCGCCAGGAGTCCGATCCCGATCGCCCCGGCCTCCCAGCCGCGCTCTCGCCGGGCGCTCGACGGGTCCCCCACTGCCCAGGCAGCGACGCCGGCGAGCACCGTCCCGAGGACGGCGAGGACGATCGCCGGGGCGCCGGCGCCGATCACCAGCAGCGACCCGCACACGCCGATCGCGATCAGTGCCAGAAGCGCGGCTGCGGTGCGTCGTGCTCGACGCGGACCGAGGCGCACCGCGGCGGTCGTCAGCCCGGCAGCGCGATCGCGCTCGATGTCGACGAGGCCGTTGAGCAGAGCCACCGCGCCGCCGGCCGCGATCCCGAGCGGCACGAGGAACGCGAACGCGACCGGGACTCCGCCGGTGGCTCCGACCCAGGCGTAGACCGGCAGGAGCGGCAGGCCGATGGCGAACGGCAGCCAGGACCACGCGGTCCCCTTCAGCCGAAGGTCGTAGGCGTACCCGGTCAGGACGCCGGCGGCGGCGATGACGGCGGTCGCCGGACTCGCGACGAGCGACAGCCCCAACCCGACGACGAGACCGCCGACGGCCACGGCCATCGCGGTCCGGCGACCGACGAGGCCGGCCGGAAGAGGCTTGCCGGTCTTGTGTCCACGGTCGCGCTCGGCGTCGGCCAGGTCGTTGACGGTCCCGATCGAGACCTGGAGACCGACCATCGCGAGACCGAGCAGGACGGCGCGAGCGGCTGGAGCCCCGGCGACGCCGGCCAGGACGGCCGTGATGGCGCCGTCGAGCAGGGACGGGAAGGGGTGGCCGAGCCGGATGAGGCCGCCGAGTCGAGCCAGCGGATCGGGTCCGCGCGCTCGCGTCCCCCGACGGGAGGCATCGGGCTCCGGGTCAGACGTAGACGAGGTCCTCGAAGTTCTCGACCAGGTACTCGATCAGGCGGTCGCGCCCATCGGGGGTCTCGCGGCGGATCCCCGCGACGAGGCAATACAGGGTGATCGACGGGACCATGATCCGACCCTCGGCATCCCGGCCGAGCGTCGCCGGCGGGCCCCCGCCCGCCGCGTAGACCCGCTCGAGTGATCGATCGTCGATGCCGGTCGCCGTGCGGAAGTCGGCCAGCACGCGCAGGACCCCGCGCCGGATGGCGATATCCCGCATCAGCTCGGAGGCCCAGGCATCGATCTGCGCGTCGTCCTGCTCGGCGAGCCGCGTCCGGTATTCGGCTGGATCGGCGGCCAGTCCGGTCGCTCCCACAGGTCCTCCTCGAGGTGGGTGGTCGTTCGGCAGTATCGCAGGTTCAGCCGTCCCCTCGCAGACCGGGCCGAGAAGGGATCGTCAGCTTGGCGGCGATCGCGGGCCGGGCACCCTCCGGCCAGTCGTTGAAGACCTCGGTCAGGCGGAACCACGGGCTCCAGGGGGGCGGCGGGACGGGGTCCGGGTACCCGCCGACGAGCTCGTGAAGGGCCAGCCAGCATCGTGAGGTCAGGTCGTCGACCGCCGCCCGCGTCGGCCGGCCGGAGGTCGCGATCGGCTCGCCGACCCGGACCCGGATCCGCCGGCCGAAGGCCAGCCAGCTCGTCCCGTTGATGGCGACCGGGACGAGGGGGACGCCCGAGCGGATCGCGAAGAAGGCGGCACCCTCGTTCAGCTCCAGCAGCTCCCCTTCCCCGGCATGGATCCGCCCCTCGCCGGCGATCGCCAGGACGCCGCCGGCGGCGAGCACCGCCTCGACCGCCCGCGCCGCCTCCTTGAGGTCGGACTTGGCCGGCTTGAACGGGACCGCACTGCCCGTCCAGAGCATCAGGCGGTTCCGTCCGCCGTGGGCCATGTCCTCCTCCTTCGGTCCGAAGAAGGACAGGCGGGGGCGCCAGCGGAGGGTCGCCATCAGCACGAACGGGTCCGTCCAGCTCTGATGGTTGAAGCAGATCACCGCCGGTCCGGCCGGCAGCCGGCCCTGGCCCTCCACCCGCAGCCGGAACAGGGCCCGGATGGCGACCCAGGCGACGCCCATCGAGATGCCGTAGCGGATGCGCCGCCGGAGGGGTCCCACCCCCGACCGCTCCATCTCGGTCCGGCCGGCCGGCTCGGTCATGCGACGAGTATCCCACCGCGGCGTCGGCCGCCGCGACGCGGCTCGTCGCTATACCGGTCCCTGGAGCGCCTCCAGGTCGAGCCGCCCGATCCGATCGAGGACGAAGGACGCGGCCTCGTGGGCGCCGGGCGCGGGCGGGACCGCCAGGTTCGGGATGAGGACCACGGTCATCCCGGCGGCGCGGCCGGCGAGCACGCCGTTGAGCGAGTCCTCGACGACGAGACAGCTCGCGGGGGCGGCGCCGATCCGGTCCGCCGCGAGCAGGTAGACGTCGGGCGCGGGCTTACCGAGCGGGACCTCGTCGGACGACACCACCGCGGTGAAGACCTCGGCGATCCCGAGCGACTCGAGGGCCGCTGCGATCACCGCCGGGTGACCGGACGAGGCCACCCCGACCGGGACCGAGGCGGCGATCCGGCGGACGGTCTCCACGGCGTCCCGGATGATCGGCGCCCCCTCCGCCCGATAGCGCGCGACCATCGCGTCGACGACCTCGTCCTCGATCGTCTCGCGGGGCAGCTCGCCGAGATCGAGCCGGTCGCGCATCATCGTCGACCAGCCGAACGAGTTGGCGCCCATGATCGCCGCCCGATCCGCCTCGCTCCAGCTCCGACCGTGACGCTCGGCGAAGTCGATGCGGACCTCGTCCCACCAGATCTCGGCGTCGACGAGGACCCCGTCGAGGTCGAAGATCACGGCGTCGTACGGCCGGACCCCCGGCGGCGGGCCCGCCCGACCGGCGGAGCGCCCGGGCTGAGCCGAGCTCAACGCGGCGCCGGGCGACCGTCGAGGGCAGCGAGCAGGACGGCGATGAACGCCGCCAGGCGCTCGCACTCGTCGTCGACGACGTGGAGCACCTGGCTCTCGATCTGGAAGCTCAGCATCCGGTGGCCACCGTGGCTCTCGAGCGAGTAGTCGCCGACCTGGACGCGGTTCCAGCGAACGAGCTTGCCGGCGACCCGCGGTCCCTCCTGCGGCACGTTCACCCGGACGTGGATCATCGCCAGCCCGGCCGGCGTCGGCACGAGCATCGACCAGCGCGTCGGTTCGTCCCCCCAGGTGATCCAGCACTCCGGGTCCGGGGATGCCCCCAGGTCGACCAGGGCGGGGGTCAGGAGCGCCTCGACCTTGGGCGTCATCGCGGCCGCATGGGTCCCGTCCGCCCACCACGAGCTGAGCAACATGTCGGCCTCCGAATCAGGACATTCGGCAGTGGTCTTTGTCTCGAACGTGAGGCTACCATGGCGACCATGCGAGTCGACTCGAGGTTCCTGCGCTGGGGCGTCTTCTTCGTCCTGCTCGGCGCCGTGCCGCTCGCGGTCCAGCAGGGCTGGGTGTCGGCCGACGCGCTGTCGGGCGCCTGGCGGTTCTGGCCGCTGATCCTCATCGGGATCGGCGTCGGTCTGATCCTGCGCCGGACGCCGTTCCACTTCGTCGGCGGTCTGATCGTGGCCGCCACCTTCGGGCTTCTGTTCGGCAGCCTCCTGGCGACCGGGATGAACGGCGGCGTCGGGTTCGGCTGCGTGAGCGATCGGTCCGGGACCGCGTTCGCGTCAAGCACCGGCACGTTCGCCGGCGACGTCAACGTCGGGGTCGAGATGACCTGCGGCAACCTCGCCGTCAGCACCGGATCGGGCGGGACCTGGACGGTGACCGGGAGCTCGTCGAACGGTCAGACACCGGTCACGAACGCCCGGTCCGACCGGCTCGAGCTGCGCGCGCCCGAGCGTTCCTGGTGGGGGCCGTTCGGGAACCAGAAGGGCGAGGACTGGAATGTCGTCCTGCCGACCGAGCCGACGATCTCGCTCAGCTCGACGCTCAATGCCGGGACCGCCAGCCTCGCCCTGGCGAACGCTCACGTGCGGGACCTGTCGACGACGACCAATGCCGGGAAGACGACGGTCGACCTGACCGGCGCCAGCATCCTGACGCTGTCCGCCACGGTCAACGCCGGGACCGCCCTGATCACCCTGCCGGCCTCGTCGATGAGCGGCTCGGCGACGGTCAACGCCGGGAGCCTCGGGCTGTGCGTCCCATCGGGCGCCGACCTCCGGATCGAGTCGAGCTCGACGCTCGCTTCGAACAACTTCGCCCAGCAGGGCCTGGTCCAGACCGGATCCACGTGGACTACGCCGCCCTCGACGGGCGGGCTATCCTCGGTCCACATCGATCTGTCGCTGACGGCCAACGCTGGATCCATCGAGCTGAACCCGACGGGAGGTTGCCGGTGAACGATCGTCTCTATCGCTCCCGTGACGACCGGATGCTGGCCGGCGTCGCCGGCGGTCTGGCGGAGCGGTTCGACCTCGACCCATCCCTCATCCGCGTGCTCTGGGTCATCCTGGCCCTCGTCTCCGGCGGCATCTTCCTGCTGGCCTACATCGTGATGGCGATCGTCGTGCCGGAGGAGCCGGTCGATGCCGCCGCCTGGCCCGCCGGCGCGCTCAGCGTGGCCGCACCCGCCGCGGCGGGCTCCGCCGTATCCGGCGCCCCGGCTGGCGGGATCGCCGGCTGGGACGGACCCGGGACCGCTGCCAGTACGGCAGCCTTCACCGCTTCGACGCCGCCCGAAGCCGGCGGACCGGGACCCGGATCGTCGGGCGAGCCCGCCGGCGGATCGGGGCCGGGCGAGGTGCCCGACGGCGGCGCGGCGGTGGCTGGTGGCTCGGTCGCCGCCGACGCTCCCCTGTGGCCGACGACCCCACCACCGCCGACCGCTCCACCCCCGACCGAACCTCCCCCCGCCCCACCGCAGGCCGCAGCGCCTCCCTGGACGGTCTCCGAGGGTCGACGACGCCATGAGCGACGTGGCGGCGGAGCGATCATCGGCGGGATCGTGCTCGTCCTGCTTGGGGGCTACTTCCTCCTCCGCACGATGGTGCCGGAGCTCGACGCCGGAGCGTTCTGGCCGGTCCTGCTCATCGTGATCGGGATCGCCCTGCTCATCGGCTCGGTCCGGCCCGGCCGGTCGCCCGACGCCTGACCGGCTTCCACGCCGGGCCGGGACCATCGAGCCAGCGACGACGGAACCTTCGGCTGCCTAGGATGGCGGTCGCATGGCCGTCGACTTCACTCCGCTCACGATCGCCTCCGCCCTCGGGATCGCCTTCGGGCTGGCTCTCCTCGCCAAGGGGATGGCCGGTCAGCGTCGGGCTGCCCTGATCGGTGACACGTCGACCTCCACGATCAGCGCCCTCGCGGTCGGCGAGGTCCGGATCAGCGGGGTGGTCGAACCCGCGGAGGTCCTGCTCACGTCGCCGCTCCAGAGCCGCGATTGCATCTATTACCGCGCCAAGGTCCTCGAGTCCGAGGGCCGTTCCGAGCGGACGGTGTTCGACGAGGAGCGTGCGGTCGGCTTCCGGGTCCGCGATGCCAGCGGTGATGTGCGGGTCTTCCCCCGGGCGGCGCACTGGCTGGTCCCGGAGGCGTTCAGCGCGGGGACCGGTCTGCTCGGCGGCGAGCCGACCGGGTTGCTGCTCCGGACCGGGAGCGCGATCCAGTCGGGGATCATCGATCGGCAGACCCAGATCGCCGACCTGCTGACCGTCCACGATCCGTCCGGGCTGGGCGATCCTGGTGGTGATGTGCTCGACGGTCACGCCGGTGGCCGCCGCGACTATCGGGAGGCGAGGATCGAGCCGGGAGACGTCGTGACGATCATCGGCACCGTCCTGCCGTTCGACCAGCTCGAGGATCCGACCGGCGCGGACGCGGTCACCGGAATCGGCCTCGATGCCACCGGAGCCATCGCCGACCCGGAGATCGCGGCGGACCTCGAGGAGGCACGGGCCGCGGGCATGCTCGAGATCGATCCCTCCGAGGCCTGGGGCAATGCCGCGATCCCCGGCTTCGGCATCGGCCGGCCGACCCGACCGGCCGAGCTTGATCAAGCGGCCACTCCCCTGCCCCTCGCGACCCAGGCCGAGGCCGACCGGATCGGACGGACGTTCGACATCCCACCCGAGACGCTCATCGTCGCGGCCGCGACCGACGCGCAGCTGCTCGTCTCGCTCGGCGCGCCCGGTGCGGTGGTCGCCCGCGAGGAGGATCGGTTCTACGTCGGGTTGCTCGGTGCCATCCTGGCGATCGCGTCCGCGGTCGTGCTGGCCACGTCGCTCAGTCGAGGGATCATCCTCTGATGCCGATGCTCGCCGCTGCCGTGTTCGCCGTGATCGTGCTGATCGCGATCGTCGGGTTCATCGGCTTCGCCACCTACAACGACGTGATCGCGCTCATCCAGCGGGTCGACAAGGCCTGGGCCAACATCGATGTCGCGCTCAAGCAGCGCCACGATATGCTGCCCAACCTCGTGGCCGCCGTCCGCGGCGTCATGACCTTCGAGCAGACGGTCCTCGAGGATGTCACCCGCCTGCGCAACGCCTACGACCCCGACCGACCGATCCCCGAGCAGGGCGAGCTGTCGAGCGAGACGAGCCGGGCGATCCGGTCCCTGTTCGCGGTCGTCGAGAACTACCCGACCCTTCGATCGGAGGCCAACGTACTCTCGCTCCAGGCCGAGATCGAGCGCCTCGAAGGGATCATCGCCGACCGCCGAGAGCTCTACAACGACCAGGTCTACCGCTACAACACGCGGATCGCCCAGGTCCCGGCGGTCCTCTACGCCGGCTGGTTCGGCTGGGTCCGACGCGATTCGTTCGCGGCCCGCGACGAGGATCGGGTGCGGCCGGACGTCGGTCTCCGGCCCGCCTGAGCCCGACCTTCTCCGGTCAGCGGCGCGCGACCCCGCTCGTCGGACGCCCGCGAGTCCAGGACCTACGCCGCCATCGCCTCGTCGGCGGTCAGGAGCAGGCGCCGGCCGTGGGTGGCTTCGAAGTCGAGCGCCATCAGCTGGCGCAGGAATGGGCGGGGCTCGCTCAGCGTCGGGCACTCCAGCCAGAGCGCACCCTCGCGCTCGGTCGCGATGAGCATCGCGCCGCACTGAGGGCAGCTGGGCTGGTCGCGCTCGGCGCGCTCGATGAGATCGATGAGTCTGGTCCGATCGGACATCGGATACCTCCGGTTGTTGATTACGAGACGTATCGTATCAGATATCGTGTTTCGGCTACAGTTACGGTTGATGAACATCCCCGCGACCGGGGCGCGACCCCCGACGACCGACGTCGCGACGGTCGAGCTCGAACCTCTGCCCCCACTCCGAGGCCGTCCGCGGAGCGACCGGATCCACCGGGCGATCCTCGACGCCACGCGTGAGCTCCTGGTCCAGGACGGCTTCACCAGGCTCCGTCTCGAGCGGGTGGCCGCCCGGGCCGGCGTGGGCAAGGCGACGATCTATCGACGCTGGCCGTCGAAGGAAGCACTCGCTCTCGAGCTCCTGTTCGACCTTGCCGGCCCCCATATCGAGGTCGCCGAGTCGGGCGACACGCGTGGGGAGCTGAAGGCGGTCGTGATGAACTCCGTGCGCTCGATCACCGAGACGCCGTTCGGCCCGGTCATCCGGGCGCTGCTGTCACAGATCGCCGGCAATCCATCGATCGGGGACCCGTTCCGCGAGATGGTGGTCGGTGCACGCCGGAGCCAGGTCGCGCTGGTCATCGAGCGGGGCATCGCCCGCGGAGACCTCCGGCCGGACGCGGATGCGTCGGTCGCGACGGAGCTCCTCGTCGGCCCGGTCTACTTCCGACTGGTCTTCGGCGGGCGGCTCGACGAGGCCTTCGCCGATCGCATCGTCGGACTCGTGCTCGAGGGCTACGCCCCGCGCGTCCCGCGGGATCCGCGGTCGGTTCCGCGCTGAGGGACGCCTACTTGGGGAGGTCGGTCCCGTGCTCGGACGACGAGCCCCAGCTCGTCAGGGTCCGCAGGAAACGGGAGGCCGTGCTCTCCGCCATGGCGGCACCGACCGCGGCGACGACGGGCTCGGCGGCCGCAGACTCCGCGTCCGTGGCGGCATCGTCGGCCTGAGCGACCGGGGCGCCGGCCTCGTCGGCCGCGACGGGGGCTTCGGCGGTCTCGGCCTCCGGCGCTTCCGCGGCCTCGGGCGCCTCGGCGACCGCGTCGGTGCTCGGCGCGTCGACCGTGGCGTCAGAGGTCGCGATGGGACCGGCCGATCCCTCATCATCGCTGGCCGACAGCGCCGGATCCATGACGCCGATGAGCTCCGGCTCGTCGTCGCCGGTGGCATCGGCTGCGGCCTGTGCGTCGATGGAAGCCTCGCTCATGGGCTCGGCCTCGGCGGGCATGACCTCGCCGGTCACGGCGACCTCGACCTCGGGGGCTTGTGCGGCCTGACCGCCGGCGGGGGCGTCAGCCTCGGGTGCTTGTGCCGCCTCGGCAGGCGCGGCCCCGGTCTCAGCGGGCGCGGTCTCGCCGGTCACGGCGATCTCGGCCTCGGCGGCAGCCTCGGCCTCGGCTTCCTCGAGTCGCGACAACCGGCCGACCGCATCGGCCCGGGCGATCGCCCGGATGACCTCGAAGTCGGGCGGGGCGGGCACCGTATCGGCCATCCGGGCGATCTCGCTCGGGTCGCGCTCGGCGGTCAGGCTGGCGAAGAAGACGTCAAGCTCGTGGCGATAGCTCTCGACGGCCTCGGAGACCCGATCGATCTCGCCGTCGATGATCGCAGCGTGCTGACCGAGATGCTGCTCCAGTCGGTCGCGACGGTCGCCGACCTGCTCGTCCGCCTCGGATCGGATGCGCTCCACTTCGGACTTCGACCAGACGCGGATCGCGGTCACGTCCTCTTCGGCCAGCCGCTTGAGCTCGTCGGCCTCGGCCGCGGCCCGGGTCCGGACCTTCTGGACGTGGCTCGTGGCATCCTCGTCGACGGAGGCCTCGATCCGCTCGCGCTCACGCTCCGCGGCCGCCTGCATGGCTCGGGCGAGCTCGTCGCGGAAGGAGTGCGTCGTCATCCGCGCATCGACGGGCTCAACGATCGAGTCGGGCGCGAAGGCAGCGTCGGAAGCGGGCTCGGACGACTCGACCGACGAGTCCTCCGGGTCCGATCCGGGCGCTGCGGAGAGGCTGTCCTGGTACATTCGGGCTATCCTCAGTCGGGGTCGCGATAGTACGGCTGGGCTACTCGCGGTCGCAACGGATCGGATCCGATAGTGGTGCCTCCGGGAACCACTCGCCGAGCGTGATATGCTCGTTCAACGTCCCCCGTCGGGGGCGGCGCTCCGCGTGGTCGATCCCCTTCTCGAACGGACCGTGCGTTTGCTGTTCACGTTCGGGAAGAGACGGAGGGTCAACGTGGCCACCGGAACCATCAAGAAGGTCATCGCCGATCGCGGCTTTGGCTTCATCACGGCCGACGATGAGAAGGACTACTTCTTCCATCGCGGCGCCCTCGATTCGTCGCTGGACTTCGACCGCCTCGTCGGCGGGGAGCGGGTCGACTTCGACATCGAGCAGAGCCCGAAAGGCCCGCGAGCCAGCCGGGTGAAGGCCGCCTGACGGCCGCCCGTCGCGCACGCGACCGAAGCGCCCCGTCCACCCGGATGGGGCGCTTCTCGATTCCCGGGACTGGCGGGACGGCGACACCGGTGAGGCGCCGCCGTCCCGACGTCGTGTCGGCTAGCTGCGGATCCGGATCGACCGGATCACATGTTCGGGCAGCCGGCCCCGTTCGGTGCGGTCCCACCGCCGCCGTTGCCGCCGCCGGCCGGTGCGGTCGCACCCGGTACGGTGGTCGGTGCCGGACTCGCCGCACTGACGACGGCGACGCCGCCGACGGTCAGCAGGCCGATCGCGAGGAGCATCGAGGCCACCGCTCGGCGGGAGGCCGAGAGGCGCGGGCTGGGTGGCGGGGTCGGACCCGTGACGGTCTCCGACTGGTCGTTGTCGAACATCATGGTTCCCTTTGGATTCGGGGGCGGGTGGATGGACGGTCGGGTCTGGGGTCGGTCAGGTCATGGCTCGCGTCTCCGTGGATGGGCTTCGATGGCTCCCACCCGACGTGCCGGCGTCGGCATGTCTGTGAATGACCCGAGTGTCGACGGCGTCGCCTGTCGGTCCGGTTACCGCTCGCTGTCAGGACGCTGAGATCGCCGGGATCGCATCGACCGTCCCGGCCCGGAAACCACGTCGCCGCCGGTGCGGCCCGCGAACGCGAGGAGTCCGACGGCGACGACGACGGCGAAGCGGCTCATGCCGCTCGGCTTACGGGAACCGATTGAACCAGAGCGCCGCCAATCCGGCCCCGGCCAGGACGAACAGCAGGCCCGCCGCGGCGAACCACTGGGTGACCTCCTGCTCCTGCTGGGTGGAACCGACCTTCGAGCCGAGGTTCTCGTAGATCTGGGCGAGGTCCTGCGAGGTCGGCGCCTCGAACGACTTGCCCCCGGTCGTCTGGGCGATGCTCGTCAACGTCTGCGAGTCCGGCGGGACCTGGAGCGTGTGCATCTGCCCGTTCTGGTCCGGCACGGTGACCTCGACCGTCGGCCGTGCCGAGCGCGATGGTGTAGATCGGCACGCCCGCGGCGGCCGCCTGCTGCGCGGCGGCGTCGGGTTCGACGTCCCCGGTCGAGTTCTTGCCGTCCGACAGGAGGACCGTCGCCACGAGCGGCTGCCCGTCCGGTGCGGCGTTCCCATCGGCCGGCGACGGGGCTCCGGACGCCTGCGGCACCGGCAGCGAGCCGATGCTCCCGGCGCCCGATACGGTCGAGCCGATGCCTGCCGTCTCGAGCGACAGCGCGATGGCGTCACCGAGCGCGGTGCCCCCGCCGGCCTTCAGGCCGTCGATCGCCGCGTGGACCGCGGCCCGGTCGGTCGTCGGAGGCGGCCACGACCCGGGCGCTGGTCGAGAACGCGACGACACCGACCTTGAACTTGGCCGGGCAGCTGGTCGACGAAGTCGTCGGCCGCCTTCTGGGCGGCGGCGAGCCGCGTCGGATCGACGTCGGTCGCCTCCATCGAACCCGACACGTCCATCGTCAGGATGACCGTGGCCTCCTCGCGCGGGACCGCCACGACCATCGACGGACGGGCAAGGGCGAAGACCAGGAAGGCGATCGCACCGAGGTAGAACACCGGTCGGGACGTGGCGCCGCCAGCGCAGCCGTCTTCGGGACGAGGTTCGACAGCAGGTCCACGTTGGTGAACCGCACGGCATAGCGATCCCGCCGGCGCTGGAGGAGGAGGTACCCGGCGATCGCCAGCGGGACGAGCAGGAGCCCGAGCAAGAGAAACGGTTCGGCGAAGGTCATCAGGCGATCCCTAACGTGCGCAGCTGGTCGGCCAGGGACCGGAGCCAGCTGCCGGAGGTGGACAGGACGACGTGTCCGACGGTCAGCCGCCGGAAGTCACGGGCAAGGGAGGAGCGCTCGTCGGCGGCGGCGCCGGCGAACCGCTCGCGAAGGGCGTGGGACGACGTGTCGACCCGGACCTCGCGGCCCGTCTCGGCGTCGATCAGGGTCAGCTCGCCGACGTCCGGCAAGGCGTCCTCGCGCGGGTCGCGGATCTCGATCGCCAGCACGTGGTGGCGAGCCACCAGGCCGGCCAGCGGCTGGCGCCAGTCGCGCTCGCCGCGGAAGTCGGACACGACCACGACCATCCCGCCGCGCGGGGCGGCCGCGTTCACGAAGCGGAGCGCGTCCGCCGGCGAGACCGCACCGACGGGAGCCGGAGCGCCCCGGTCGACGGCCGCGTCCTCCCCGTCGTTCCGCGCGGCGAGGAGCGTGGCCAGGAGGCCCGTCCGGCCGCCGGCCGGACGGATCCGCCGGTCGCGTCGACCGCCGAACGTCACGATGCCAAGGCGATTGCCGCGCTGCGTCGCGACGTGGCCGAACGCCAGCCCGACGCCCTCGGCGACGTCGGCCTTGCGCCGATCCGCGGTCCCGAAGGTCATCGACGGGGAGACGTCGAGGACCAGCCAGGTGGTCAGTGCGCGCTCGGGGACGTGGACGCGGACGTGCGGGGTGGCCGTCCGGGCCGTGACGTTCCAGTCGATCTGGCGGACGTCGTCGCCCGGTTGGTAGGGCCGGACCTGGGCGAGCTCGGTGCCACCGCCCAGGTCGTGGGCCCGGTACTCCCCCGGCACGAGGCCGCGGATCCGCCGGCCGACCGTCACGTCGAGCGAGCGGAGGAGCGCTTCGGGCGTGGGCCCGGGGCCCGGCTGCGCGGTCGAGCGCGGCCGGGCGAGGGACGCCAGGGTCATGCCGACCGCTCGACCGTCGTCGGCTCGGCCGTCGTCAGCGTCGGTGCGGGGACCGCCGGGATGAGCCGGTCGAGGATCATGTCGGGCGTGACCTCCTCGGCGAGGCCGTGAAGCTCGGCACGATCCGGTGGCGGAGGACGTCCTTGGCCAGCTCCTGGACGTCCGACGGGATGACGTACCGTCGACCGCGGACGAGCGCCAGGGCGCGAGCGGCGTGGATGAGGTTGATCGAGCCGCGCGGGCTGGCGCCGAAGGCGATGAACGGCTTGACCTTCGGCAGCCCGATCTGCTCGGGGAACCGGGTCGCCGCGGTCAGGGCGACCGCGTAGTCGACGATCGCCCGGTCGACGTAGACGTCGGCGGTCAGCGCCTGGAGCTCGGCCAGGACCTCGGCGGTCAGGATCGGCGTCACGACCGGCGCCGGCTCGGAGCGAGCGCTCGACGACGACGGCCTCCTCACCGGCGGTCGGGTAGCCGACCACGACCTTCATCATGAAGCGGTCGACCTGCGCCTCGGGCAGCGGGTAGGTGCCCTCCGACTCGATCGGGTTCTGGGTCGCCATGACGAGGAACGGCTGCGGGACCGGGATAGCTCTGCTGGCCGATCGTGACCTGGCGCTCCTGCATGACCTCGAGCAGCGCGGACTGGACCTTGGCCGGAGCGCGGTTGATCTCGTCGGCGAGCAGGAAGTTGCAGAAGACCGGCCCGAGCTCCGTGTCGAACGTCCCTTGGTCGGGCCGGTAGATCCGGGTGCCGACGAGGTCGGCCGGCACGAGGTCCGGGGTGAACTGGATCCGGCGGAACGATGCGTCGAGGACGTCGGCCAGGGTCTTGATCGTCAGGGTCTTGGCCAGACCGGGGACGCCCTCGAGGAGGAGGTGGCCGCCGGCCAGCAGGGCGACGAGGACACGTTCGAGCATCGCGTCCTGGCCGACGATGACACGACGGATCTCGAACAGGACGGCCTCGCTGGTGGTCCTGCCGTCCAGCCCGGTCGGCGCGGCGGGGGTGCCGGCGACCGGCTTGAGCTCACGGGGTTCGGTCACGGGATCATCTCCGGTGGCCCGTGGGCTCGGGCGGGTCAGGTCAATGGCATATCGGGCGCGGCGGTTCCTCGCGCGGTCTCTCTCCACGGCGATGTTCGCACGACCAGCCTGAGAGCGTCATGAGAACGCTCAGTGCGAGTCGCGGGCGACCGCCGAGCCACTCGACCCGACCAGGAAGTCGAGGTCCGCTCCCGTCTCGGCGCCCAGGACGTGGTCGACATACAGGCGCTCCCAGCCGCGGGCGGGCGTTGCGAACCCGCCGGTGAGCGCCGCGGACGGCCGTCGGGAGTCGAGCTCCGCATCGGTCAGCTCGACGTCCAGGCGCCGCGCCTCCACGTCCAGGACGATCACATCACCCGTCCTGATCAGGCCGAGCGGGCCACCGGAGGCCGCCTCCGGCGCGACGTGCAGCACGACCGTCCCGTACGCCGTCCCGCTCATCCGCCCGTCGCAGATCCGGACCATGTCTCGGACGCCCTGCGCCAGGAGCTTGGCGGGGAGCGGGACGTTGGCGACCTCGGGCATCCCGGGATAGCCCCGCGGCCCGCAACCGCGCAGGACGAGCACGCTGTCCGCGTCGACCTCCAGGTCGGGGTCGTCGATCCGGGTGTGGTAGTCCTCGATGCTGTCGAACACGACGGCTCGACCCCGATGCCGGAGCAGGTGCGGCGAGGCCGCCGACGGCTTGATGACCGCCCCGTTCGGGGCGAGGTTGCCACGCAGGACAGCGATGCCGGCCGCGTCCTGGAGCGGCGCGCTTCGTGGATGGATGACCGTCTCGTCCCAGATCCGGGCGTCGCCGAGATGATCGACCAGCGGCCGGCCGGTGACGGTGAGGGCCTCGGCATCGAGCAGATCCTTCACCTCACGCAGGACGGCCAGCAGTCCGCCGGCGCGGAACAGGTCCTCCATCAGGTGCTTCCCGGCCGGCTGGAGGTCGACCAGCAGCGGCACGCGGCTCCCGACCGCATCGAAATCCTCGAGGCTGAGGTCGATCCCGAGGCGACCGGCGATCGCCAGCAGATGGACGACCGCATTGGTCGAGCCGCCGATCGCAGCCACCGCGACGATCGCGTTGAGGAACGAGCCCCGGCTCAGGACCGCGCTCGGCCGCCGGTCTGCCTCGACCAGGTCGATGGCGAGGCGTCCCGCATCGTGCGCCCGCTCCAGCAGCCGGCTGTCGGGGGCGGGCGTGCCGGCCGTGCCCGGGATCGTCATGCCGAGCGCTTCGGCGACGCAGCCCATGGTCGACGCGGTGCCCATCGTGTTGCAGTGGCCGCGACTCCGGATCATCGACGACTCCGAGGTCATGAAGTCCTGCTCGGACAGGGTCCCGGCGCGGACCTCCTCGCTGAGCCGCCAGACATCTGTCCCGCAGCCGAGCGGGCGACCCTGGAAGGTCCCGGTGAGCATCGGGCCGCCGGGAACGACGACGGCGGGGAGGTCGACCGAGGCGGCGGCCATCAGCAGGGCCGGGATGGTCTTGTCGCAGCCGCCGAGCAGGACGACGCCGTCGATCGGATTGGCCCGGAGCAGCTCCTCGGCGGCCATGGCGGCGAGATTCCGCCAGAGCATCGCCGTGGGACGGACGAGCGTCTCGCCGAGCGACATGACGGGCAGGTCGAGCGGGACGCCGCCCGCCTCCCAGACGCCCCGCTTGACGTGGTCGGCGACCTCGTCGAGATGCGTGTTGCACGGGGCGAGGTCCGACGCCGTGTTCGCGATGGCGATGTGCGGCCGGCCGTCGAAGGCGTGGGCCGGCAGGCCGCGCCGCATCCAGGCGCGATGGATGTAGGCGTTGCGATCCGTGCCCGCGTACCAGCCCGCGCTGCGCCGCCGTTCCGCCATCGTGCTCATCCCTCGCCTGTCGGAGCGTCTATCCTCCCGACATCATCCCGCTTCCGGCATCGTCGATGTCGGCATCCCTGGCGAGGGCATCGTGCGCGCATTCGTGTTGACCGGTCCGCGGCGTGCCGAGGTCCAGGAGGTCGAGCCGCCGGTCGCAGGCCCGGGCGAGGTCGTGATCGCCGTCGAACGGGTCGGCCTGTGCGGCACCGATACCGAATTCTTCACCGGCGAGATGGCCTATCTCCACCAGGGGCACGCGGCCTACCCGATGCGGATCGGGCACGAGTGGTGCGGGACGGTCGCCGCGGTCGGGGACGGAGTGGACGCAGCGTGGCTCGGCCGGCGGACGACCGGCGACACGATGCTCCCCTGCCATCGCTGCCCGCGCTGCCTGGGCGGGCGCGGCCACCTGTGCGAGGAGCGCGCCGAGGTCGGGATCCGTGGCGGATGGGCGGGTGCCCTCGCCGAGCGGTTGGCGATGCCCGCGACCGCCCTTCATCCATTGCCGGACGGGTTCGACGCGATGACCGGAGCACTCGTCGAGCCCGGCGCGAACGCCCTCCGCGCGGCGCTGGCCGCCGAGCCCGCGTCCTGGGCGGCGGGTCCTCGTCCTGGGAGCCGGCGCGATCGGGCTGCTCGCCGCGCTGTTCGCGGCCGCCGACGGTGCCGAGGTCCACGTGATGGGTCGGTCGGGGCGATCGCTGGCCTTCGCCCGGGGCCTCGGCCTCGACGGCGTCTGGTCGGCGGACGACGTCCCGCGGCTCGCGTTCGACGCCGTGATCGACGCCTCGAACGACGCGGCCCTCCCGGCGTTGGCCCTCGATCTCGTCGAGCCCGGCGGTCGGGTCGTCTACATCGGGCTGTCGGGGACCCCGAGCACGATCGACACGCGGACCCTCGCGCTCAAGGACGTGACCGCGGTCGGGGTCCTGAGCGGCTCGCCGGGCCTGTCCGAGACGATCGCACGCTACGCCTCTGGAGCGGTCGACCCGCGGCCGCTCGTCGCGGCCACCGTCGCGCTGGACGAGGTCGCCGGCGTCCTTGCCGGCGTCCGGCCGGCCGGGGCCGGGCCCGGTCCGAAGATCCACGTCGATCCGCGGCGGTAGGCCGGGCCACCGACCCTAGGAGGCGGTCGGACGAAGCGCGGGTGAACGGCGCGGAGCGCGGTTCGCGGTCGCGGCCGGCTCGGACGACGAGCTGGCCGGTCGGCGCGAGGCGGGTGCCGCACGGCGGCTCGCCTCGCGCCGGCCTGATGTGGTAGCGGCCGCCGCCGTCACGGCGGCCACGTCGGGCTGGGACGCCGTCCCGAAGCCGGCGAGCAGGTCCTCGGCCACCATCGGGCGGGCGAAGACATAGCCCTGGCCGAAGGCACAGCCGAGCCGCTCCATCCGGGCGGCCTGCTCGCGGGTCTCGATGCCCTCGGCGATCGTCTCGATCCCGAGCGATCGACCCATCGCCACGATCGCCCCGGCCAGAGCCGACGACTTCGACGTCTCGTCGACGTCCTGGACGAACTCGGTCGCGATCTTGAGGGCGTCGACCGGGAACTGACGCAGGTGGCTGAGCGAGAAGTAGCCGGTCCCGAAATCGTCGATGACGATCCGGACCCCGAGCTCGCGGACGGCGTGGAGCGTGGCCACCGTGGCCGGCGTGGCCTTGAGCAGCGCCGTCTCGGTGATCTCGAGGATGAGCCGGTTCGGGTCGAGACCCGACTCCCCGAGGACGGCCTTGATCCCGTCCACGAAGCCGAGCTGCTGGATCTCTCGGGCCGACACGTTGACGCTGATGAACGATCCCTCCGGGACGGCCCCGCGCTCCAGCCACTGCGCGGCCTCGCCACACGCCTGGCGCAGGATCCACCGGCCGATCGGCAGGATCGCCCCGGTCTCCTCGGCCAGCTCGATGAACCGGTCCGGCATCACCAGCCCGAACTTCGGGTGCGACCAGCGGACCAACGCCTCGACGCCGGCCAGGCGACCCGACGCGATGTCGACGATCGGCTGGTACAGCAGCGACAGCTGGTCGAGGTCGACCGCGCGCTGGAGCTCGACGCTCAGCTCGTGACGCTCGCGCATCGCCTCGTGCATGCCCGGGTCGAAGATCGCGAATCCGGCCTTGCCGTTGGCCTTCGCCATGTACATCGCGACGTCGGCGTTGCGAACAAGGTCGATGGCCCCGCCGATGGCGTCGCGCGCGCTGGCGATCCCGACGGACGCCGTCACGACGACGTGCTTGTCGCCCAGGACGTACGGTGCGCGCAGCTCGAACACCAGCCGGGCCGCCATCTTCCGGGCGCGCGCCAACGTCGCGTCATCGTCGATGAGGACGGCGAACTCGTCGCCGCCGAGGCGAGCCACGAGATCGCCGTCGCGGACGAGGTTGGAGATCCGTTCGGTGACGGCGATCAGCAGGGCATCGCCGGCGGCGTGACCCAGGGTGTCGTTGACGACCTTGAAGTCGTCCAGGTCGAGGAACAGCACGGCCGTCACGCGCTCCGGCCGAGGCTGGACCTCGTGCCCGTGGATGATCCGTTCGAGGGCGAGCTGGAACATCCGCCGGTTGGCGGCTCCGGTCAGCGAGTCGCGCTCGGCCAGGTCCTGGACGTGCTGGAGCAGGACCGCGTTCCGCAGGTTGAGGGCGGCCACCGACGCGAACTGGCCGAGCATCGCCGCTGTCCGGCGCTCGACCCCCGGACGGCGTCGGGCGCGGTGCTCGACGACGATCGCGCCGACGGCCCGACCGTCCGCGAACATCGGCGCGACCAGCACGTTCCGGGCATCTGGCATGAGCTGTGCCATCAGCGGGTCGCGGGCCGGGTCGAGCTGCCTGACGGGGAGGATCTGGCGCCGTTCCCAGGCGCGCCGGACGATCCAGTCCGGGTCGCTCGACGTCGTCGGCGCCTCGGGCGTTCCGTGCGCGGCGAGCACCACGACCCGGCCGTCCGACTCACCGAGGAGCAGGCCGCGCTCGAAGCCGAACCGCTCGATGAGGGCCTCGAGGACGATGCCCGCCTGCTGGATCGCGTCCGCCGCCGAGTCGAGTCGCGCGCCGACATCGACCAGCGACTGGAGGTCCGCGCGGCGCTGACGCAGCTCGCGCTCGTTGAGGGCCGAGAAGATCGACGTCGCGATCGCGAACAGCCAGAACGACGTGACGTTGAGGACCGGCATCCGGTCGAACTCGATCGCCCCGGGGGTGACGTCGACCGGTGCGAGCAACCTGGCTGCCTGCGCGTAGACCACGACCAGCAGCAGCAGCGAGTGCCAGAGCGCGATCTTGAGCCCGGTCCGATATGACGCCAGCAGCGAGACGGCGACGAGGTGGAGATAGACCACGAAGCGGATCGGACTCTGCGTTCCGCCGGTCGCGTACATCGCGCAGGCGAGGTACAGCCCGTCGAGCAACAGCAGCGCGGTGATGATCCAATAGTCGAACCGGACGCTCCGGCGTCGGGCCCACTCCCCCGCCACCGAGATCAGCAGGTACGCGACCGTCAGGACGCCGAGCGACGTGATCGGGACGACGAGTGCTTCAGGGCGGAGGATCGCCCAGATCGCGACGATGGCCCCCATCGCCAGTCGGAGCACGAGCAGATAGCTCATCCGGTCGCTGAGCGACGTGAAGTCCGCGCGGGAGACCTCGCCCGCGGCCGCCACCTGGGCGACCGAGCCGACGGTCGAGGCGCCGGTCGACGGGGGGACGACAGTGACCTGGGTCGGGATCGTCACCTCGGCGGTCACAGCTGGTCCTCCTCCTGGAAGCCGAGGATCGCGTCCGCTGCCGCATCCGGTCGGTCGCGGAGCTTCGGGTCGAGCCGGTCGACGCGCGGCTGGGCGATGAGGAAGACGAACACGAAGACCATCAGGGCGAGCGGGAAGCTGAACGTCGAGGCGACCGCGGCGGCGACGCTCGGCTTGACCACCGTCCGGACGCCCGTGACGACCGAGTCGGCGACGCCGGTGGCGACCTTCCGGACCGTCTCGCTCGGATCAGCCGCGGGATCCTTCACGACGACGGTCGGACCGGGTGCGGGACCAGCGCCGGCGGTCGGAGCGCCACCCGTCGAGCCGATGGCGATCGGGGGCGCCGGGGTCGCGGTCGGTTCGGGGGTCGCGGTCGGCTCCGGGGTCGCGTCCGGTGTCGGGGTCGCGTCCGGCGTCGGAGCCGCGGTCGCACTGGGTTCCGGCGTCGCCGTCGGTGACGGCGTCGGAGGTGCCAGCGGAGACGGCGTCGCCGCCGGCGGCCGCTGCGTGGGCGACGGACTTGGCGTGGGTGATGGGGTCGGGGATGGGGTCGGGGACGGCGTCGGGGTCGGGGTCGGGCTGGGCGTGGCCGTCGGCGTCGGGCTTGGTGTTGCCGTCGGGGTCGGCTTCGGCGTGGGGGTCGGCGTGGGGGTCGGCGTCGACGTGGGGGTCGGGGTCGGGCTGGGCGTGGCCGTCGGAGTCGGGGTCGGGGTCGGCGTGGCTGTCGGAGTCGGCGTGGCTGTCGGAGTCGGATCGGGCGTCGGCGTGGGCGTCGGGTCAGGCGTCGGGGTCGGTGTCGGGTCGGGTGTAGCCGTCGGAGTCGGATCGGGCGTCGGCGTGGGCGTCGGATCCGGATCGTGGGTCACGGTCCGCTTGACGAGGTCGGCGAGGTCGTCGCGTTCCGGGGCGCCGACCGGCTCGAAGCACTGCCACCAGGCGTCGTCGGCGACACCGCAGATGTAGTCGTTCCCGGCCCGGTCGGCCTGGTAGCTGACCTGGCACGTTCCGTCCGAGCCCGTATCGCACGAGAGGTCGGATCCGAGACCGGAGTGGGGATCGTTCGGGCTTCCGGGCACGAAGTAGAACCGTACGTGCGTGTCGGTGCCCGGTCCGGCGTCGATCTCGCCGTCCTGGTAGATCGTCGCGGTGAGGGTGAATGTCGTCCCGATCGGACCGCTCGCGGTCTCGGGATCGACGTCGAGCGCGTCGGGCCCGGGACCGGCCTGCGCCGTCGTCGTTTGCGCGAGCGTGGGCATGGCCAGCGGGAAGGCATAGGCGCCCAGGATCGCGGTGACCAGCAACGCGGAGCCGATCGCCCGGACGGTCCCCCGCCGGCGGTCCATCGTCTTCATGTATCTGCTCGATAGACTCCGGTGCCGATACCGACACCCGAGGTAGGTCCCCCGGAGACCGGGGTGATGAATGCAGGTAATTCATAGCCGTCCACCGCGGCGATGAAACCCGACCCTTCGTCACCCGGCGGCCTATGTGCGTGGACGCAACCGCCGCCGGAGGCCGGTGCGTGGACGCGCAGTCCTGCTCCGACGGATGACCATCGGGATACGTCAGCCGACCGCTGCCACCCGCTCCGCATCGGACCGCCACGACGCACGGCCCGCTCGTGCCCGACGGCCGAGGTCGCGGGGGTCCAAGATCCCCGATGCCATGACGCCGCGCGGCCGGGCCGCTACGGCGAACCACCGCGATCGGCCGGATGCGCTGCGAGCAGATCCTGGTACGCGGCGTGGTCCCGGATGAACCGAGCGATGAACGGGCACCGCGGGATCACCCTGAGCCCGCGACGACGCACGTCGTCGAGGGCCCCGGCCGCGAGCCGTGCCCCCAGGCCGCGCCCGCCGAACGCGGGCGCGACCTCGGTGTGGATGAAGGTGATGACGTCGCCGCGGAGACGATAGGTCGCCAGGCCTGCGGGTTCACCGTCCACGATGAGGACGAATCGCTCCTGGGCGGGCCGGTCGAGAACCTCGACGATGGGTTCGGTCGTCATCGTCCATCCATCCCGGTCGGTCGTGGACACATCGCGGTCATGGTGTCATGGAGCGACCCGCCCGTCCGCTCCGGAGCGGTACGATCGCCGCGTTCCCCAGCATCGAGGAGATCGGATGGCCGGACCGGAGATCGATCCTGCGGTACCGCCGAGCGGCACCGGCTGCGTCGAATGCCTGGCCACCGACGGATGGTGGTTCCACCTCCGCCGGTGCGCCCACTGCGGGCACGTCGGGTGCTGTGACTCGTCGCCGTCGCAGCATGCGTCCCACCATGCCGCGGACGAGGGCCACCCGGTCGTCCGGAGCTTCGAGCCGGACGAGGACTGGTTCTGGGACTACGACCGGCAGCGATACGCCGAGGGCCCGGACCTGGCGCCGCCCGACCACCACCCGCTCGACCAGCCGGTCCCGGGACCGGCCGGCCGGGTGCCGCGGGACTGGCAGTACCGCCTGCATTGACCTCGTCGGGAGCGACGGTCAGGTGACAGCCGGCTCCAGGCCGCCCACGGCGTCCGCGTCGGCGGCGAGGCGCTCGACGAGGCCCCGATCGGTGACCGCCGCGAAGCCCTGGAGGATGACCCGGCTCAGGCCGAGGCCCTCGTAGTCCCGCAGGCGTGCCCGCAGGGCCGGACCGGGCTCGGCCGCCGGGCGGCCCCAGAGGTGGACCGACACCGCAAGCGCCGCCGGGTCGCGACCGACCTCCTCACATCGCTCACGGATGAGCGGCAGAGCCGCCTCGACCTCGTCGGGCATCATCGCATCGAGGTTGAGCTCGTCGGCGAAGCGAGCGGCGAGTCGCCAGGTCACGGTCGGACCGTTGCCGCCGATCACGATCGGGATGTGCGGCTGGATCCCCTTCGGCTCGTGGATCGCCCCGAAGACGCTCGCGTGACGCCCTTCGTACGTGGCGGTACCGGGGGCCAGCATCCGGGTGATCACCTCGAGGTGGTCGGACAGGATCGCGAGGCGCCCCGGAGCGTCGGGAAAGCCGTAGCCGTACGATCGCCACTCATCCTCCTTCCAGCCGGCCCCGATCCCGAGGATCGCCCTCCCGCCGCTGACCACGTCCAGCGTCGAGATCATCTTGGCGGTCAGGGCCGCCGGGCGATAGGCGGCGGCCATCACCAGGTGGCCGAGGTGGGCGCGGCTGGTGGCCATCGCCAGGGCCGCCAGCTCGACGAACGGCTCGAACACGGGCGCCGGTTCCGGTGGCGGGTCCACCTGGAAGTGGTCGTACGCCCAGAGCGACCCGAAGCCGAGCCGCTCGGCCTCCCGGGCGACTTCGACCGTGCGCTCCCAGGCGGGTCCCGCCTCGAGCCCGAGGTACTCACGGTCGCAGCCCTGGGGCAACGTCAGCCCGACCTTCATGCCGCCGGGCTCGTTCCGTCCGGCACCTCGTCGGCGACCACGGCGGTCCCGGCCTCGGCCTCGGAAGGGATCAGGGTCAGGTCGTCGAACCCGAGTCGGACGCGACCCTCGCGCTGGACCAGGGCGAGCCGCTGGCCGCCGCTGATGTCGGCGCGCACCTCGATCCCGGCCACCTCCACCCGGAGCTGGGCGGATGCGCCTTCGAAGATGAGGCGGTCGATCGTGCCTTCGATCGTGTTGAGGTGGACACCCTCGTCGGCGCCCTCGAGCACGCTGATGTCCTCCGGCCGGATGTAGGCGAGGACCGCCTGCCCCGGCGTCAGCCCGGTCCGGCCGCGGCGACGCAGCTGCAACCCGCCCGCCTCGACCCGGACGATCGCCTCGTCGCCGCTGCCGTCGACGCCGACGACGGTCCCGTTCAGGCCGTTGTTCGCCCCGATGAACTCAGCCACGAACGGCGTCCGCGGCTTGAGGTAGATGTCGGTCTGCGTCCCGATCTGCTCGATCCGTCCGGCGTTCATGACCACGATCCGATCGGAGATCGCAAAGGCCTCCGACTGGTCGTGGGTGACGTAGATGGCGGTCTTGCGGGTCTTCCGCTGAAGGTCGAGGATCGAGTACTTCAGCGTGTCCCGGAGGTTCTTGTCGAGAGCCGACAGCGGCTCGTCGAACAAGAGCACCCGCGGGTCCGTGGCCAGGACCCGAGCGAGCGCCACCCGCTGCTGCTGTCCACCCGACAGCTGGGCCGGGAGCCGCTTGCCGTAGCCCTCGAGATCGACCAGGTCGAGCATCTCGTCGACGCGCCCCCGGATGAACGCCTTGTCGCGACCCTTGACCGACAGGCCGAACCCGATGTTGTCGGCGACCGACATGTGCGGGAAGAGGGCCGGCGCCTGGAAGACGAACCCGATGTTCCGGGCCCGCGGCGCGAGCCAGGTGACCTCCTGATCGTCGAACAGGATCCGCCCACCGGTGGGCTCGACCAACCCGGCCAGCATCCGGAGCGTCGTCGTCTTGCCGCAGCCCGACGGACCCAGCAGGGTCACGAACTCCCCGTCCGCGACCTCCAGGTTGAAGTCCTGGACGGCCACGGTCGAGCCGTAGTGCTTGGTGACGTCGGAGAGGTGGACGGTCGTCACAGGATATAGGTGCCCTTGAAATGCCTCGTCCCGAAGATCCGGAAGAAGACGATGACCGCCAGGAACGAGATCAGCTGCATCGTCACCGCCAGGGCGGCCGTGGTCGGGGCGAGCCCGTTGGTCCGGACCAGGTTGAACACCTTCAGCGGCGCCGTCTCGAGGGCCGGCGGGTGGACGAACAGGGTGACCAGGTACTCGTTGAACACGATGATGAAGCACAGCAGCAGGCCCGCCGAGACGCCCGGGCCGATGAGCGGGAACACGATCCGCCGGTAGGTCTGCCACTTGGTCGCCCCGAGGCACTCGGAGGCCTCCTCGAACATCACCGGCAGGTCCTTCATCGCGACGACGATCGGCGTCATCATCAATGGGAAGGATCCGACCGCCATCGCCAGGACCAGCCCCAACGCCGAGTCGATCTTGTAGACGAACGTGTAGGTCAGGAGCAGCGACAGGCCGATCACCGCGCCCGGCACATAGAGCGGCAGCTGCAGGAGCGAGAACAGCAGGCGCTTGCCGGGGACCGGGTAGCGCACCAGGGCGTAGGCCGCCGGAAGGCAGGCGGCCAGGTCGATCAGCAGCGTCAGCCCGGTGATCTTGAAGCTCCAGAACAGGTTATCCCCGAAGCTCCCGAAGACCGCCGCGTAGTTGCCCAGACCCGAGGCCCCGCCGCGCTGTCCCAGCGATTGCGACAGCAACGCCAGGAAGGGCAGGACGAACAGGATCAGGCACAGCCAGATGTAGGCGTGGCTGGCGATCGTGGCCAGGCGGCGGCTCGAGAGCAGCGGCTTGCGACGTGGTGTCGAGGCGGCGCTCAATCGACCAGCGCTCCGCGCGAGTAGCGCAGCGAGAAGTAGGTCACGACGAAGGCCACGCTCAGCAGGACCACACCCATCATCGATGACAGGCCGTAGTCGTTCTCGACCACGCCGCGCTTATAGAGCGTCAGGGCGAGCGACCGCTGCTCGTTGAGCGACCCGAGCAGGAGCGGCTCGGCGAAGGCACCGATGCTCCAGCCGAAGACCATCAACGAGCCCGCGACGACGCCCGCCCGGGTCAGCGGCAGCACGACCCGCCAGAACGTCTGCCACGGGCGGGCGCCGAGGCAGGCAGCGGCTTCTTCCAGCGTCGGGTCGACGTTGCTCAGGGCCGTCCCGATGCTCATGACCATGAACGGGAAGGTGAAGATCGACATCGCGAACACGACCGCCGGGAGGCTGAACAGGAGGTCGGTGTTGCGCAGGCCGAACGCGTGGATGAGCGGGTCGGCGGGTCCCCCAGGCAGCAGGATGAAGCTCATCCCGAAGGCGACGTAGAGCGCCCCGAACATCGGGAAGACCATCAGCGCGCGGACGAGGTCCCGATACCGGATCCGGCGGACCAGGATGTAGGCGAACGGGAAGCCGAGGACCAGGTCCACCAGCATCGCCAGGGCCGCCAGCTGGACGGTGACGAACAGGTTGGGCAGATAGCGCTGGACCATCGCCGCGTAGTTCTCGAGCGAGTACACCGGGCCGCCCGGCGACAGGAACGAGTTCGTCACGGTGAAGCTCATGTTCACGATGAACGCGAGCGGGGCGTACAGGAGCAGCAGCGCCAGGAGCGCCGCCGGCGCGAGGAAGGCGGCCGTCCGGAGACGCGCCACGCGCTCACGCCGACGGATGTCCGGCGCCTGGGATCGGGGGGCTGCGGCCAGTCGACCTGGTACGGTCGACTGGCCGATCTCAGCGGTCATGGATCGGGCGGAGTCCTAGCGAGGTCGTCCCCCGCTACTGTCCGATCTTCTGCTTGTAGTAATCCTGGAAGACCTTGGCGCTGGCGTTGTAGGCCGCCCAGTCGATCTGCTTGAAGGACGACTGGATCTGCTCCAGCGTCGGGTAGTAGGTGGCGTAGTCGGCCTTGAACCAGTCAGGCACCTGGTCGACGTAATCCGGGCCCAGGAAGCCCTCGCTGAGCTCGCTCCACGGGCCGTGATCGATCGGCCAGGCGTTGGGGAACTGGACGTCCTTGGCGAGCCGCCAGTTCATGAAGATCTGGGCCAGCACGGGGTGCTCGGCGCCCTTCGGGATCCACTCGTAGCCGTTGGCCGGATAGATCGTCGACGGGACGAGCAGCGCAGCGTCCGGGTGGCCGCCGAGGTACTCGAGGCGGGCGAGGCTGTTCCAGAACCCGACCGCGTCGACCGCGCCGGACTCGAACAGCTTCTGGAGGGTCGGTTGATCGGTCGTGTACTGGACGACGTTGGGCCCGATGTTGGCGACCGCCCAGTCGACGACCTCCTTCATCTGGTTCGGGTCCTTGTAGTCCTTGCCGAGCTCGGCGGCGAGGCCGAGCAGGAAGCCGCCGGCGGTGATGTCACCGGGCGCCGGCAGCGTGACCTTGCCCTTGAGCCGCGGGTCGGCCAGGTCCTTGAGCGACTTGATCCACGGCTGGGTCTTCTTGTTGTAGACGATCGCCGGGTAGGCGGTCGACTGGAACGCGATCGACTCCGGGTCGTGCTTGAACGAGTCGAGGACCATCTTCGCGTTCGGGATGAGGTCCGACGGGAAGGCCGAGTCGACCAGGCCGGCCTGGTCGGCGTCGTACCAGTAGTTCTCCTCGACCGCGAGCACGTCATACGGAGCCGGATTGCCGGCCTGCTTGGCGGCCGCCAGCTTGGTGATGTACTCGCTCGGGGACTGGGTGCCGACGTAGTTGAGCTTGATGTCGGCGCCGTAGGTGTCCTTGACGTACTTCTCGAATTGGGTGACGAGCTCGTCGGTGGCCGCGTAGGTCCAGTTGCCGACGGTGAGGCTGCCCTCCTTGGCGACCTCGGCCTTGATCTCGTCGTCGGTCATGTCCTTGTTGAGGATCGCGACGTGCTTGGTGGCGGCCCCTGCGGATGCCGGGGCGCTGGATGCACCGGCGGCACTGCTGGCGGGTGGCGCGACCGATGCCGGCGCGCTCGATGCCGCGGGGGTGCTGGTGCCCGACGAGCACGCGGCGACCAGTAGCGCGATGATCGCGAACGGGATCACGAGCCGCTCCGGGCGGCGCTTCCTGGTGATCTTCACCGGATCCATCCTCCTCCTGCGTTCGAACCTCAGTCGAGTCTGACCTGGCTGCGTCTCCCCATGTCTCCTCCGCGACTCCGGGATCGGATCCCGGCGGTCCGCCTGAACGATGCGGTCGTCAGCGAGCGGTCCACCCGCCGTCGACGAATGCCTCGTCGAGATCCACCTCGGTGACGGCCTCGGCAGGGTCGGCCGGCCCGAGCCCGGCGTCGTCGATCAGGATATCGAGCCGTCCCCAGGGTGACACGACGTCGGCGACCGCGGGAAGGCCTCGATCGACCAGGTCCGTCCCTCTCCCTGCGAGCGAGTCTGTCTGCCCTCGACCCCGTCCCGGCCACGTTCCGCGCCGGGGCTGGCGCTCATCCCGAGACGTTCCCGCCAGCCGAGGCTTAACGTTAACGCTTGACGATGCCATCTGGCCGGAAGGATACTCGCGGGGAGGGTCGAGTCAAGGGGTTAGCCATCGGGCCACGATGAGACCGGCGTCATCCTCCATCACGCTGCGCGACGTCGCGCGCGACTCCGGCGTCTCGATCACGACGGTCTCCAGGATCCTCAACGGCCGGGAGTCCGGGGTCCCCATCCGCGACGAGACGCGCGACCGAGTGCTGGCCGTCGCCGCGGAGCTCGGGTACAAGCCGAACCTGCTCGCCCGGGGGCTGCGCGGCAGTCGGAGCTCGCTCATCGGGGTCATCGCCCGGGACATCTCCGACCCGTTCCACATCCAGGTCCTGCGCGGGATCAACGCCGGCACGCGCTCCCGGGACTACCGGCTGTTCCTCGGTCATGTCGACTACCGGCCGGACGTCGCGATCGCGTACGGGTCGATGTTCGAGCGCTCGCACGCCGACGGGATCATCGTCATCGGCGACATGGAGGGCGATGAGAGCCTCGGCTCGCTGGCCGAGCACCACCGCCACGTGATCGGGGTCAGCGACCGGGTCGGACCACGGCGCTTCCCCGGGGTCTACTGCGACAGCGTCCGCGGGACGGAGCTGGCGCTCGAGCACCTGCTGGACGCCGGGCATCGGCGGATCGCCTGCGTGTCGGACCCGGGCACGCACGACCAGCGACTCCGAGCCGACCTCTACGAGCGGTTCATGGTCGACCACGGGCTCGCCGAACATGTCCGCCGGCACCTGGCGTCGCAGCCGGACCCGGCGCCGAGCTACCGCCTCGGCCTCGAGCTCTTCGGTGGATACGGCGGACCAGACGACCCGACGGCGATCTTCGCCACGTCCGACATGATCGCGATCGGGCTCCTCGAGGCGGCGTTCGAGATCGGGATCCCGGTTCCCGAGCGGATCTCGATCGTCGGGTTCGACAACCTGGACATCGCCGCGTTCACGATCCCTCCGCTCACGACGATCGACCAGTCCGGGGTCGAGATGGGCCGCGTCGCGGCCGAGATGCTGCTCGACTGGGTCGAGCACGACGAGGCGGACGGGCCTCCGCCGGACCGGGCCGATGTCGTCCTCGAGCCGGCGCTGGTCGTCCGGCGCACGACGAGCCGACCGCCGGCCTGAGGCCAGGGCAGGCGTCTGACCGAACCGGTCAGGGTTCGGCGAAGGCGCGCCGCGGAAGTGACTTCCGGCTCTGGACCCGTGCGTACGCGGAGCCCATCGTCACCGGTGTCAGGCCGGCCGGTTCGATCCGAGTCGACGTCTGGAGGATCAACGATGGCCATCCCGGAAACGGGACAGATGCGTAGCCGCGGTGCGTGACATGTCCGATGGACCGCGCAGCGCACCGCTCCCCCCGCGCTGGTTCGTTCGCCTGGCGTGGGTCGCTCACCGGGCCTTGTACGCCGTCACGGGTGGCCGGATCGGCTTGCGCCGTCCGACCGCCGACAGCTGGGGCATGATGCGCTTACGGACGGTCGGGCGCCGGACGGGCCGACCACGAGCGGTGATCCTCGGCTACTACGAGGACGGCGAGGACCTCGTCACCATGGCCATGAACGGCTGGGCCGACCCCGAGCCGGCGTGGTGGCTCAACCTCCTGGCCCATCCGGACACGACGGTCGACCTGGTCGATGGGCCGCGCGCGGTCCACGCCCGTGCCGCGAACGAGGACGAGCGGCCGGGCCTGTGGACGCGCTGGGCCCACTACGACAAGGATCTCGACGCGTATGCCGCCCGACGGTCGCGCCCGACCCAAGTCGTCATCTTGCAGCCTCGGTCCGGCTGAGCCCTGGCTGGATCGGCTAGCGCCGCTGATCCAAGTTCGTCATCCGGTGACGTACCGGGTGGAGCTGGCTCCGGCGGTAGGACTCGAACCTACGACCAAGCGGTTAACAGCCGCCCGCTCTACCACTGAGCTACGCCGGAGCGAGGACCGCCGAGGCGGTCGAGGCGGGGCCGGATCGGCCGCTCACCGCGGCAGAGGATAGCACGGCGGTCCCGGCCACCTCAGACGGGCTGGCATACTCCGCCGATGACCGCCGGCTCCCCGTTGATCTCGCCCGAGGATCTCGCGAACCGCCTCGACGACCCGCATGTCCGGGTCGTCGACGTGCGCTGGGTGCTGGGCCAGCGGGGCGAGGGCCGTCGCCGCTATGACGCCGGCCACCTGCCGGGGGCGCTCTTCCTCGACCTCGACGGCGAGCTGGCGCTCCCGCCCGGCGAGGGGCGCGCGGGCCGTCATCCCCTGCCTCCCCCGTCGACGTTCGCGGCGACCCTGGCGCGGGTCGGCATCGGCCCGGACGACCTGATCGTCGCCTATGACGACGTCGGCGGCTGGGTCGCGGCCCGACTCTGGTGGATGCTCGACGACCTGGGGCACCGCGGCGGCGAGGCGGTGCTCGACGGCGGCATCCAGGCCTGGACGGCGGCCGGCGGCGAGCTCACGACCGAGGTCCCCGCGGCGCCCGTGGCCCCGGCAGACCCGTCCGCGCTCGGGCTGGCCGACCGCTGGACGAAGGTGATCGAGCGCGACGCCCTGCGCGACCGCCTGGGCAAGGTGGTGCTGGTCGACGCCCGCGGCGCGCCCCGGTACCGCGGCGAGGTCGAGCCGGTCGACGCCTACCCCGGCCACATCCCGACGGCCGTCAACGCGCCGACGGACGGCAACCTCGTGGCGTCCAATGGACGGTTCCTGCCGGCCGATGCCCTCCGGATCCGCTACGAGACCCTGGCCGCCTCGGCCATCAAGGCCGGCGCGGCGCAGGCCGGCTCACCCGTCGTGACCTCGTGCGGCAGCGGCGTCTCGGCCTGCCAGGTCTCGCTGGCGATGCGGCTGGCCGGTCTGCCGGATCCCATCCTGTACGTCGGCTCGTACAGCGATTGGTCGGCCGCCGGAGAGCCGGTCGCCGTCGGTCCCGAGCCGGGGTCACCGCTGCTTCGTTAGCAGCGTCCTCGTCCAGACGTCGGCGACCAGGTCCGCATAACGCTCGGCGGTCCAGCCGCGCTCGATGAGCATCGAGAAGTAGACGGGGCTGTTCATCGACCAGATGAGGTCCGCGACCTCGTCGTCGGTCAGGTCGGGTCGAAGCTCGCCGGTCGACCGCAGGTCCGCCGCCAGCAGGCGCATGTTCGCCGCGCGGCGTTGGTCGATCGAGTGCCAGACCCGTCGGCACTCGGGATCGCTCGCGGCCGCCTCCAGGAGGGCTCGCATCAGTGGCGCCGTGCGCGGCAGGACGCGGGCAAGCGCGTCGGCGTAGGTCCTGATCTTCCCCGCTGCCGTCGCCTCGGCGCGAACGGCCTTGACGTAGCCACGCTGTTCCGCGACCAGGGGTCTCGCCTCGTCGTCGAGCTCCATGTCCCCGAGGACGAGGTCGTGGACGGCGAGGAGGAGCTGTGGCTTGCGCCCGACGGACACGTAGAGCGTGTCCACCGAGACATGCGCTCGAGCGGCGATCTCGGTCACCGAGGTCTCCCCGTACCCGCGCTCGCTGAACAGGTCGTGCGCCGCCTCGATGATCGCGCGCCTGTTATCGAGAGCCCGGGCTCGGCGTTGGGTGGACGTGTAGGCCCGGGTCTTGACGGTATCTGCCATGGCGCCTAGCATACCATTTCATCCGAAGTCGATTCGGTCGAATATTGGAGGCGACGATGAACGCGACGATGCACGGCTCAGCGGCGGTGACGCGCGAGCCGGGATCGAGCCGGGCGACCTGGGCGATGGGCTCGCTGTTCGAACATCTGGTCGAGTCCGCCGAGACGGACGGCGCGTTCGCACTCGCCGTCGTGACACAGCCACCCGGCGTCGCGACGCCGCTCCACCGCCACACCCGCGAGGCCGAGGTGTTCTACGTCCTCGAGGGCACGCTGACCTATCGGGCGGGCGACGAGACCTTCGAGCTCAGCCAGGGATCCTCGATCTACCTTCCTCGCGGCGTGCCGCATGCGTTCCGGATCCGCGGCGAGGCGCCGGCCCGGCTGCTGGCGCTCACGATCCCGGGCGGCCTGATGGGCCTCTACGACGAGGTCGGCCTGCCGGCGACCGCGCATCGACTGCCCGGTCTCGACGGCCATCCGATGGACGTGGAGATCCCGCGCTGGAACCAGGTCGCGCCCGAATACGGGCTCGAGGTGGTGGGGCCGCCGATCCCGGAGTGATCCGTCCACGGACGCCGATCGCCTGCCTGCAGATGACTGACGGATAAGCGGAAGACCGCAGCATCTCCGCTATGGCGACGAGGCAGCGACCCGCCGACCTCGGCACCGAGCGAGGACGAAGCATCCGGACTCGACTCGGACAGGAGGTCCGCTCGGCTCGGATCGACCGTGGACTGACCCTCGCCGAGGTCGGACGAGCAGTCACGCTTTCGGCGGCGGAAGTGAGCCGTATCGAGCGCGGCCTCCTGGAGTCTGCGTCGGTCCATCATCTGGCGCGCCTCGCATCGGTGGTCGGGCTGGAGCTGACCGCTCGGGTGTATCCCGGACCGCAACCGATCCGCGACGCCGCCCAGGTCCGCCTCCTCGATCGGTTCCGCGGTCTGCTTCATCCCGGGCTGCGCTGGTCCACCGAGGTGCCGCTCCCCGGACCAGGCGACCAGCGGGCCTGGGACGCGATGATCTCCGTCGGGTCCGAATGGCGGTACGGCGTCGAAGCCGAGACGAGTCCACACGACAGCCAGGCCCTGGTGCGACGGTTGAATCTCAAGCTTCGCGATGGCTCGGTCGACGGGGTCATCCTCGTGCTGCCGCGGACCCGTCGATCGCGAGAGTTCGTCGCTGCCGGCGCCGCGACGCTTGGCCCCAGCTTCCCGGCCGATGGTCGGCGGGCGCTGGAGCTCCTCGCTGCTCGGGTGGACCCGGGCGGAAGTTCGATCGTTCTCGTGTGACCTCGGGTCGGTCACGGCCCGCGTCAGGCGTAGGCGCTCCGACCCGGGGTGGCTTGCACCAGGTGCACACGTTCGACGATCGGACCCTGATCTCGGCCCATCCACGCCGGTTTCGTGCACGTAGTGCAAACCACGGGCCAAACTGCTTGTCCGCCTCCGCCCAACGAGCCTTCCTTTGCACGCCGCGCAAGATCTGGGCTCCAGCCAGCTGTCAGAAGACCGTTGTTTGCACCCCGTGCATGCGGTGCTGGACCCTTGCACCGGGTGCAAACCGAGGCGCCGGACCACGGTGCCCCGCGCAGGCGGTGCTGGACCCTTGCACCGAGTGCAAACGGCGGCGCCGGCCCAGGCTCGGAGGCCGACCGCACGGTCCCGCACGGGCCCACGGCGGAAGTACGGACCCTCGCTGGGCCGAAGGGATGAGGCACGCCCCGCCATCCCGGCCTACCCTCAGGACGCCAGCACCGACAGGTTGCTGACTACCCTCCTCGTCCCTCCCCACCGGGACGAGGAGTGCCCCGCGCGCCCGATCGTCGAGTGCTATCGTCGGTCGCGAGGAGGGAGCGATGCGCGCGGCGTCCCGGTTCGGTGTCATCGTGGCCGTGGTGACGGTCCTGTCCGCGGTCGGAGCGACGTCCGCGGCCGCGACGTCTCCCCGGATGATCGTCGCCGCCGGCGGTTCGACCGTCACGGGCGCGGTCCGGGTCGACCAGCTCGGCTACGCGAACGGCGAGTCCAAGCTCGCCTACGTCATCGCCACGTCCTCGGTCGCCGGTGCGCCGTTCAGCGTCCAGGACGCTGCCGGCAGGACGGTCCTGAACGGGACGATCGGTCCGAGTCGAGACGCGTGGAACGCCAGCTATCGCGCGGTCCACGTGCTGGACATCAGTCGGGTGCGACGTTCCGGGACCTACCGCGTCCTGGTCGGCCCTCCACTCGACGTCGCCTCCCCACCGTTCCGGATCGGATCGCGCGAACGGCTCTTCGGCCCCAGGGTGGCCGACGCCGTCGCGTTCTTCCAGGCCCAGCGGGACGGCCGGGACGTCATCCCCGGATCGCTTGGTCGCAAGCCTTCCCACCTCAACGACCGGCACCTGACGGTCTACGACTGGCCGACCTACGAAAGCCCCGACAGCGACGTGATCGTCGGCGACGGACTGACGCCGATCGGCGGCTCCGTCGACCTCGCGGGGGGCTGGTTCGACGCCGGCGACTTCATCAAGTTCACCCACACGACCGCCTACGCGGTCGGCCTGATGTACACGGCGCAACGCGAGCTCGGGAGCGACGCCCCGGCGTCATTGCTCCGCGAAGCCCGCTTCGGCCAACGCTGGCTGGAGCGCGCCTGGGACCGCGAGCATCGGGTCCTCTACATCCAGGTCGGTATCGGGTCCGGCAACCAGGACGGCACCTTCGCCGGCGATCACGACCTGTGGCGGCTGCCGGAGACGGACGACGCGCTGGGCGGGGCCGACCTGCGCTACATCAGCCACCGACCCGCCTTCCGAGCGGGCGGCCCCGGTGCGAAGTTGCCGCCGAACCTGGCCGGTCGGATGGCCGCCGCCCTGGCCCTGGCGGCACAGGTCGATGCACGCCGGGACCCGCAGAGGGCCCGTCGAGAGCTCGATCTGGCCGCCGACCTGTTCGGGCGGGCCAAGACGAGCCACGTCGTCGAGGCTGACGTCGTCACCGCGCTCCCGCACGCCTTCTACCCGGAATCGTCGTGGCGCGACGACCTCGAATGGGCCGCCGCCGAGCTCGCCCTGGCCGGTCAGCGCCTCCACGATCCACGGGCCGGCGAGTGGTTGCGGAAGGGCGCCACCTGGGCCAGGAGCTACCTGGCGAACGAGGCCGGCGACGACACCCTCAACCTGTATGACACGAGCGCCCTCGCCCACGCCGACCTGATCCGGGCGATCCGGGCCGCCGGCCACCCGCCCGGGTTGGCGATCGGTGAGGCTCGGCTGGTCGCGGACCTGAGGGCCCAGCTCCGGATCGGAGACGCACGGGCGACGAGCGACCCGTTCGGCGCGGGAGCCATCTACGACGACTTCGACGCCGCGCCCCACACGTTCGGCCTGATCACGACCGCGCGACTCTACCGTCAGCTGACCGGCGATCGGCAGTTCGACGCGTTCGCGACGACCCAGCGCGACTGGGCGCTCGGCGCCAACCCATGGGGCGTCTCGCTGATGATCGGCGTCGGGACGACCTTCCCGACGTGCCCCCAGCACGTCGTCGCCAACCTGTCGGGCAGCGTCGATGGGCATCCGCCGATCCTGCGCGGCGCAGTCGTCAACGGTCCGAACAGCGCGGACCTGTTCAGCGACGGGCTCGGCGACTTCTTCGATGAGGGCGTGACCTGTCCGGCCGACGGAATCGATCGGTTT
Source organism: uncultured Chloroflexia bacterium (assembly GCA_963744115.1). GTDB lineage: Bacteria > Chloroflexota > Limnocylindria > Limnocylindrales > CSP1-4 > Chersky-267. The sequence goes on from CAVUSI010000003.1 coordinate 1,935,244, forward strand.
GCCGCGTTCACCGGTCGCGGCAGCCAGTTCGTCGATGACGTCCGCGCCTGGCAGACCGTCGAGCCGGCGATCGACTTCACGGCCGCGGCCCTGCTCGCGTTCGCCGAGCTGCGGTAGTCCTCCCCGGAGCGGCTACTCCAGGTAGTCCTTGAGCTTGCGGCTCCGGGACGGGTGGCGCAGCTTGCGCAGCGCCTTGGCCTCGATCTGGCGGATCCGCTCGCGGGTCACGTTGAACTCCTTGCCGACCTCCTCGAGGGTCCGGGCACGCCCGTCCTCGAGGCCGAAGCGGAGCTGGAGCACGCGCCGCTCGCGGCCGGTCAGCGAGTCGAGCACCGCCTCGACCTGCTCCTTGAGGAGCTGGTGCGATGCCGCCTCGGCCGGCGCCAGGGCGCCCCGATCCTCGATGAAGTCGCCGAGGTGGGAGTCCTCCTCCTCGCCGATCGGCGTCTCGAGCGAGACCGGCTCCTGCGAGACCTTGATGATCTCGCGGACCTTGTCCGGGGTGACGATGACCTCCTGGCCGCGTGACATCGCCTCGGCGATCTCCTCGACGGTCGGCTCGCGGCCCAGCTCCTGGAGCAGGTTGCGCGAGACGCGGATCAGCCGGTTGATCGTCTCGACCATGTGGACGGGGATCCGGATCGTCCGGGCCTGGTCCGCGATCGCCCGGGTGATGGCCTGGCGGATCCACCACGTCGCGTAGGTCGAGAACTTGAAGCCCTTCTCGAAGTCGAACTTCTCGACCGCCCGGATGAGCCCGATGTTGCCCTCCTGGATGAGGTCGAGGAACGACATCCCGCGCCCGATGTACTTCTTGGCGATCGAGACGACGAGGCGGAGGTTCGCCGAGGTGAGCTGCTCGCGCGCGTCGCGGCCGATCCGGACGAGCTCGCCCTTGCGGTCGCGCAGCTTGGTGTTGAGCGGCACCTCGGGGTCGTAGCCGAACGACTTCAGGAGCGCCGCGTCGTTGCCGGCCATGATCCACAGCTCGAGCGCCGGGAACGCGACCTCGTCGCGTGTCCAGTCGTAGATCGCCCGGAGCCCGACGTTGTCGCGCGAGTCGAGGTCCCCGTTGTGGACCGCGAAGTAGGCCCAGTCGAGGAGCGGCACGAACGTGTCCGCCGACGGCTTCTCACCGTAGGCGGCCAGCAGGTGCTTGGCCTCGCGGAGGAGGGTCTTGGTCCCGTCCGACTGGACGTCGCGGGCGGCCTTCACCAGGTGGAAGTCCGGCGTGGCGGCCAGCAGGTGCTTGGCGCCTCTGTCCGCGATCGCGTCGCGGACCATCTTGTGGGCCTCCTCGCCGAACGGCAGGCGGTGCTGCGGCTTGGCGGTCCGCGTCTTGCGCTCGGTGTCGTGGAGCGTCCATTCGTGGAGCGAGACGATCCCCTTCCAGGGCGCCTCGACCATGAACTCGCCGAGCTCGATCGCCTTGGCCAGGACCACCTCTTCCTCGGCGGTCAGCAGGGCGACCTTGCCGATCTCCTTCAGGTACATCCGGACGGGATCGTCGATCCCGATCATGTCCGCCGAGAGGGCCTCGAGCTCCTCCGGCGTCGGCTCCTCGAGCTCCTTGGCGTCGAGCTTGGCGGGCGCGTCGACCGGCACGGCGGCCGGCGTGTCGCCCTCGGTCACGACGTCGACCGCGACGTCTGCGCCTTCGACGAGCGCTTCGGCCTCGAGCTCCAGATCGTCGTCGTCGTCTTCATCGTCGTCGTCGATCTCGATCGGGTTTACGACGACCGCCACCCCGGCGCGAGCCGGTCGCTTCGAGGCCAGCTTGGCCTCCTCCATCTCGACGCGCGTTCGACGCGGTCGACCGGCCAGGACGGCCTCGACCAGCTGCTTGTCCATCGGATCCTGTGACATGTGCCCTCCCGGGGTCATCGTTGACCGACGCCGCTCGCCGAGGCCGGGGCCCCTGCGGTCGGTGTCGGTCGGGTGAGGAGGCGCGTCTGCTCGATCCGGCGATCGAGCGATCGGCGCGCCTCGTTGATCTGTCGTTCTTCGGAGAGAAGTCGATCCATCGCCTCGTGGTCCTCGCGGAGCTCCGCGTCGGCCTGCTCGGCCTGGTTCCATGCGCTCTGCTCCTCGAGCCGGTCGGCTTCGAGGGTCAGCAGGCACTTGTCCACGTTGTAGATGACGCGCTGGCTCGCCAGGTTGCGAGGGTCCGGCCGCTCGAGCGCGTACAACCCGAGCGCGAGCGCCCGCGTTTCGGGGTCGAGCGACTCGAGGAACCGGCCGCGTTCGAACCGACCGGCCCCGTCCGGGTCCCCGGCCAGCTCCGCGCCGCGACGTCGATCGGTCAGGATCGCCGCGTACAGCACGCGTGCCACCGTGGACGGCAGTTCTTCGGGCTTGAGGACGTCCTCGACCCGCACCTGGAGGTCCGGCAGGAGGAGGAGCAACCGGAGCAGCTCGACCTCGACCGGGCTGATCGACTTGACGACGTCCTCCGGGCTGACCGACTCGGCCGCCGCGCGGACGGCGTCGAGGGTGATCCGGGCGCCGGCGTGATCGGCCGAACCGGCCCCTCCCCCACCCGCCGGTCCGAACCCGGCGCGGCCGGGATCGGGTCGTCGATGGAGCGCCTCGAGCAGCGTCTGCTCGCTGACGGTGGAGCGTCGGGCGAGCAGCTGGAGGTAGGTGTCGCGGACCATCGGGTCGCCGACCTTGCGCAGCGTCGGGAGCACCGCGTCGACGAGCCGCTTGCGGCCCTCGGGCGTCCGGACGTCGTTGCGGGTCGCGTGGTAGTCGATCAGGTAGGCCAGGATCGGGTCCGGCGTGCGGGTCGCCTCCCGCCACAGGTCCGGCGACTCGCGGATGACCTCGTCCGGGTCCTTGCCCTCCGGCAGCCGGACCACGCCGACGTCGGTCAGTCCGACACCCCCGTCCGCCTGGACCTCGCTGATGAGGTTGTTGAGCTCGGTCACGCCGAAGGTGCCCGCCGACTGGCCCGCCGGATCGACGTCGTAGGCCAGCGCGACCTTCTTGGCGTACCGCGTGAGCAGCGCGACGTGGCCCGGCGTGAGCGCGGTCCCGAGCGTCGCCACGACGTTGTCGAAGCCGGCCTGGTGGGCCATCAGCGCATCGGTGTAGCCCTCGACGACGACCGCCTGGCCGGACTTCCGGATCGGGCCCTTGGCCTTGTCGATGAGGTACAGCGTCCGGCTCTTGTCGAAGATCGGCGAGGCGGGACTATTGAGATATTTGGGGCCGTGGTCCCGGGTGTCGCCGTCGGCGATGAGGTAGCGGCCACCGAGCCCGATCGCCTTGCCGTTCATGTCGCGGATCGGGAAGATCACCCGCTCGCGGAAGCGGTCGTAGGCGCCGCCCCGGCCGGTGCCACGTGCCTGGGTCAGGCCCGTCTCGAGCAGCTCCTGCGGGGTGACGTTGCGCTTGAGCTGGAGCTGGCGGGACATCGTCTCCCAGCCCTCGGGCGCCCAGCCGAGCTGGTAGGCCTCGATCGTCGCGTCGGTGAAGCCTCGCCCGCGCAGGTAGTCGAGCGCCGGCGACCCCTGGGGGTGGGCGGTCAGGACGGTGTGGTAGAACGCGATCGCCGCATCGAGGACCTGGTGGAGGCGTGCGCGCCGCGCGTCCTCGCGGCTGGTCCGCTCGTCGAGCTCGACCCCAGCCCTGGCGGCCAGGACCTTGAGCGCCTCGGGGAAGCTGACGCTGTCGCGCTGCATGACGAAGCTGAAGATGTCCCCGCCCAGGCCGCACCCGAAGCACTTCCAGCTCTCGCGGGCGGGCGTGACGTAGAACGACGGCGTCTTCTCACCGTGGAACGGGCAGAGGCCCTTGTAGGCGCTGCCCGACTTCTTCAGCTGGACGGTCTGGCCGACGACGTCGACCACGCTCAGCTTGCTCTTGACTTCCGCGGCGACGCCGACGGCCAACTCCACCTCCACGCCTGCCCGGCGCCCGACCACCCCTGCGACCCACCGGACATGACTGTGGGCTTGTCAAGACCTTGACAAGCCGCATCGAAGGAATGATACCACACTGTCAATACCCCTGGGCAGTATTGACAGGTTCAGGGCCACCGCTCGGCGCGTCGTCGGGTCATGCCGCCCCGATCACGCGGATCAGCAGGGCGAAGCCATCAGACGACCCTTGCCATCGTCCTGCGAGGTCGGCGACGCCGACACGGCGACGCACGTAGCGCATCGCGACCACGGCGACGACCACGTCATCAAGCGGGCCGAGGACAGGGATGAAATCGGGGATCAGATCGATCGGGCTGAGGATCCAGGCGACGAGCCCGATGACGACGACCCGGACATCGGTCGGCACGGATCCGTCGCGAACGAGCGAACGAAGGAGGCGGAGAACGTCGGGCACGACCGCGAGCAGCTCGCGCAGCGGAACGTCCTTCGGCCGGAGCAGGAAGAACAGGAAGAGCAGGGCGAACCACAGAACGAGGAGGCCCACGACCAGGCCGATGATCAGCTCGATCCCCACATGTCCCTCGAGAGCAGGTCCGCTAACGTCACACGTGGATCCGACGACGGTTCAGCAGGCTCAGACCGGGAACGAGCTGCGGCACGCGCTGTCGGTAGAGCGGGTAGTCGTCCGGGAAGACCGTCAGAAGCAACCGCTCTTCCATGTGGATCTTGACCTCGAACACGATCAGGCCGGCCACGACGAGCACGATCCCTTGGCCGAGCCCGCCGAGCAGCGCGCTCCCGAGCAGCATGCCGAGCAGACCCGTGTAGATCGGATGCCGCGTCACGGCGTACGGCCCGTTGGTGCGGAGTCGGCGATCGCCCCCGACCTCGGGTGCGATGCTCCACGACGTACCCAGCCAGAACCGGGCCCACAGCGCAAAGGCGGTCGACGCAACCAGGACGGCGAGGCCGACGAACCGCACCCACTCGGCGTCGACGGTCAGGCTCTGCGCGAAGCCGCGGCCGAACAACAGGACGATGGCACACACGAGGAACGACGCCGCTCCAAGCGCGACGGGTCGCGAGTCGGCGCGAATCGGGTCCCGAGACGCGTGACGCGCGTTGTGCAGCGCACCGGCAAGCCAGACGATCACCACGGTGCCCCAACAGGCGAGGTTCGCCACGATGACGAGCTGGTCGGTCATCTCGCCGGTCTAGCCGATCGGGAGCTGGAGCAGGCCGATGGAGCCGAACAAGGCGAGCGAGGCGCCGATCACGAGCACCGCGATGCGGGCGGGGCGCCAGCGGAACCGGTCGGTCACGGCAGCGAGGAACAGGACGGTCGCGAAGACGACGGTGAACAGGACGTAGTGGTCGCTGTCGTCGTTGGCGTCCTCCCCGGCCTTGATGTATGCCTCCGCCTTCGCCGAGTGCGCGTCGGCCGACACGGCGTTCGCCTGGACGTACTCGGCCATGAACAGCGGACCGGGCGGGGCCGTCGTGCTCGTGAACGGGTCGGTCTTGAGCCAGGCCTGGAACGCGACCCTGAACTCGTCCCGGAACCGCCGCTCGTAGATCGCCGCGAGCTTCGCGTTGCCGATGTCGTAGGCGTCGAGCCACTGGCTGAACACCTGGCTGTCGTACAGGCGCTCCTGGCCGGCGAGGGTGCTCGCCCGGGTCGACTCGACGCGCTCGCCCGAGCCCTTGACGTAATCCCCCGCCTGGATGCCGTTCCAGATCGAGGCCTGGTACCCGGACCACGCCGCGAGCAGCGTGCCGATCCCGAGCAGGATGACCGCGGCCACCTCGAGCACGCGCTCCGTGCGAACCACGCGAGGCGGTTGCCTCGCGTCGATCGGCTCCTTTGATCGCGCGTCGGAACCGGGGGCGTCAGGGTCCGATGTCGCCGGAGCGCCCGGAGCGGGTCCGGACGCGGGACGGCCCATCTCGACATCCGGTTCGGTACTGGCGTCTGTCGGGTCGTCGCTCACGGGCGGATCCTGCTGCTGGGCGTGCAACGACCCGGGTCCGTCATGGACGAAGCCCGGGTCGAAAGTGGTCGGGTCGCGACTAGACGACGGCGGTCGGCTCCTCAGCAGCCTCTGGCGCCGCGGCTGCGACGGCTTCGAGCGCCTCGTCCGAGGCGTCGTAGACTTCGGGAGCCCCACCGAGCTCCTTGAGCTTCATCGAGATCACCTCGACCTCGATCGGGATGGCGAGGACGCCGACGGCCGCCTTGCCGCCCTGCAACTCCTGCGCCGATCCGCTCGCGGTCCTCGCCCGTGAGGCCGAGACCCTTGTGGTGGAAGTGCCCGAGGATCCCGCCACCGACGATCCCGGCGAGCAGCGTCGGCGGCGCGATCACGGCCAGGACGAGCCCGATGCCTGCGCCCTTGGCGCCGCTTCGCTGTCCGAGCTTGTGCTCCTTGATCTGGCCATCCTCGTCGACCACGAGGACGCCGATCGGGCCGAGGGTCACGCCCTCGGTGCCCTTGTCCCATTCCTTGAGCGACTCGACCGCCGCGTCGGCGGCCGCCTCGTCCGCGAAGATCCCGAGTACCAGCTTCTTGTCGTCGGCCATGTCGGTAGCTCCGATCGCTGATCCATCCATGCGGGCATCTGCTCGCGTTCGGACGTCGTTAGGGAGCCTCAATGGTAGTCCTCAGAACGGTTCCCCGCGCTCGGCGACGGTCCAGGTCTCAGGGCGTCGGCAGGACACGATCCTGGGCGATCGGCTGGAGGATCCCGCCCAATTCTTCGCCGCTGATGAGGGTCCAGACGCGACCCGTCGGAGCGACCCGGATCCAGGCGAGCTGCCACTGTCCGCTCGCCGCCAGCTTCCGTTGCGCGGCCGGCGGTCGGTGACCGGTCCGGTCGAACACGACGACCCGCGGGATGTCTCCGCTGTAGGCGCCGACGTAGATGCGTCGGGCACCGATCGCCGGCTCGATGATCGGGCCGGGACCGGGAACGCATGACGGGCACTCGGTCGCAAGACCCGCCGCGACGAGCGCCGGCCAACCGGCGACCCGTGACCCTCCGGTCGTGGTCTTCGTGACGACCCCGGTCGCGGACGTGGAGCCGAAGCGTGTCTTCGGACCGGCGATGAGGACCGTCCCGCCGCCGGCAAGCTGTGGGCTCGACCCGCCATAGCAGGCGGCAGCGTGGACGGGGATCGCGACCGGCCAACCGGTCTTCACCGCACCTGCCGACGTATAGGCGGTCATCAGGCCGCGCTGGCTCGCGACGTACGTCGTGCCGTCACGGCCGATCGTCGGGTCCGAGCTCCAGCCGGCGACGCTGACCGGCCAGCCGGACAGCGTCCGGCCGTTCCGGGCCAGGATCTCGTACCGGGTCCAGACAGGGAGCCCGCACTGCCCGGCGTCCAGTCCGTAGGTCCGCCAGGTCACCCACAGGCGTCCGAGCGGACCGAGGGCCAGCGAGGCGCCGGTCCGGACCGTGCGCGGCCAGCCGGCGCGGAGCCGGCCGCCGGGCCCGTAGGCAGCCAGCCGCGTCGACCCCTTCTTGGCGATCGCCAGGTAGAGCGTGCCGTTGGCGGCGAGCAGCGGGTCCTGGGCGGTCGGGCCGGTCCGGATCGGCCAGCCGGCCACCGTCGACCCGTCGGGCCGAAGCGCGAAGGTGGCAGCCCGGACGGTGTCCCCGTCGGGCGAATCCTGGAGGTCGCAGGTCACGTAGGCGGTCCCGGACGCGGCCAGAAGGGGGGTATGGCAGAACCCGTTCGTGGCGACCTGGACCGGGTAGCCCGGCTGCTCCTGGCCGGTCCGATCGAGCCGATGGACGCTCGATGCACCGGCCCTCGTCCCGGCGACCACGACGACCGAGCCGTCCGACGCGAGGGCGGCATTCACGGCCGGATAGCCGACGACCGGATCGACGGCGGGCGCCAGCCACGGCCAGCCGGGCTCGACCTGGCCCGCCGCGTCGAGCGCCACGAGCCGGACGCCAGCCGGGTCGGCCTGGACCTCCATGACGACGACGCCGCCGTCGGGGCGGAAGAGCGCGTCGGCGACGGTCCATGCGGTCTGGAACGGCCAGGTCTTGATGACGGGATCCGGACTCGGCGTCGGTGCCGGCGTCGGGGTCGGAGACCCAGAGGGGGAAGGCTCGGGGGAGGTGGCCGGTTCGAGCGATCCGGCCGGCGCCTCGCTCGTCGCGGGCGCTGAGGGCAGCCCTGCCGAGGCGCTCGGGACGACGCTGGCGAGTTCGGAGGAGGTCGGGCTGGATGAGGCGACGGCCTCGACCGAGGGACTCGGTCCGGTCGTTGTCGGTGGCGTGGGGGTCGTCGACCCGCAGCCCGCCAGGACGAGTGCCGCGACCGCCGCCGCGACAAGCCGATGGTTCGATCGTGCGACCGGGGACATCTTCGGACCCTCCCTGTTGCCGTCAGACGGCGAGGGTCGCGCGCTTGTGACCGACGATACTCCCGGCGGATCGCCGCGGCTAGGTCCGGCCCTCGTGGAGGGTGGCGACGGACTTCTCGATGCGGCGCTGGCGGGTCTCGGGGGTCTTGGCGTCGTCGATCGACAGGACGAACCGCGAGCGGTTGCTGTACGACAGGCCGTCGAAGAAGCGACGGGCCTCCGGGTCGCGGTCGAGCGCCTCACTGAAGTCGGCCGGGACGGCCAGGACGCGTGGCTCGGTGTCGAGCTCGAGATCGATGTCGACCTCGTCGCCGGCGGCGACCCCGGCGTTGGTCCGATGCTCGTTGCTGACGCCGACCCACGACTCGCCGCCCATGACCGCCACGGTGCTGCGGTAGGTGTACGAGCCGTTGATCGTCACCGTTACCGGCGGCTTTCTGCCCTTGCCGAGGCTCTCGACCACCTCGGGCGGGACCTTGATGCCGGCGGCCGTCTTGCCCGTGCCGATGATCGTCGTGCGGAATCTCATGGCGCGGAGTATCGCCGATGCGCCGGCCGTGCGGCGGGGCGCCGCCCGCTGCCGGATGCCACTCAGACCGCCTCGGGAAGAGCCTCGGCGAACTGGCTGTTGTAGAGGTCGTAGTAGAAGCCGCGGGCGGCCAGCAGCTGCTCGTGGGTCCCCTGCTCGATGAGCCGACCGTGGTCCATGACCAGGATCATGTGGGCGTCGCGGATCGTCGACAGCCGATGGGCGATGACGAACGACGTCCGACCCTTCATCAGCCGCGCCATCGCACGCTGGATGAGCACCTCGGTGCGCGTGTCGACCGAGCTCGTCGCCTCGTCGAGGATGAGGACCGGCGGGTCGGCCAGGAAGGCGCGGGCGATGGTCAGCAGCTGCTTCTCGCCCTGCGAGACGTTCGTGGCGTCGTCGTCGACGATGGTGTCGTAGCCGCCGGCCAGCGTCCGGACGAAGTGGTCGACGTGAGCGGCCTGCGCCGCGGCGACGATCTGCTCCTCGGTCGCGTTCTCGTCGCCGTAGGCGATGTTCTCGCGGATCGTCCCGCCGAACAGCCAGGCGTCCTGGAGGACCATCCCGAAGGTCCGCCGGAGATCGTCCCGGGTCAGGTCCCGGATGTCGATCCCGTCGACCGCGATCCGGCCCTGATCGATCTCGTAGAACCGCATCAGCAGGTTGACCAAGGTGGTCTTGCCCGCGCCGGTCGGCCCGACGATGGCGACGGTCTCGCCGGGTTGGACGTCGAGGTTCAGGTCCTCGATGAGCGGGACGTCCGGCAGGTAGCGGAAGGCCACGTCCTCGAGCGTGATCCGGCCGGTCCCGGCGTGAAGCCGCTGCGGCGTCGCCGTGTCGGGGATCTCCTCCTCCTCGTCGAGCAGCTCGAACACCCGCTCCGCCGAGGCGACCGCGGACTGGAGGACGTTGGCGATCGAGGCCGTCTGGGTGATCGGCATCGTGAACTGGCGTGAGTACTGGATGAACGCCTGGACGTCGCCGAGCGACATCGTGCCGTTCGCGACCTGCACGCCGCCGATGACGGCGATCGCCACGTAGTTCAGGTTGCCGATGAAGTTGATCACCGGCTGGATCGTCCCGGAGATGAACTGCGCCCGGAAGCTGGCCTGGAACAGCGCCTCGTTCTGGGCGCCGAAGTCGTCGAGCGCCTCCTGCTGATGGCCGAAGACCTTGACCAGGCTGTGGCCCGTGTGCATCTCCTCGACGTAGCCGTTGAGCGACCCGGTCTGCTTCCACTGCGCCTCGAACTGGGTCTGCGAGCGCTTGGCGATGAACATCGTGGCGACGACCGAGGCCGGCACGACAAGGATCGAGATGAACGCCAGCAGCGGGCTGATCAGCAGCATCATCCCGAGCACGCCGATGATCGTGAACACGGCGGTCAGGAGCTGGGTCAGGCTCTGCTGGAGGGTGGCGGCGATGTTGTCGATGTCGTTGGTGACCCGGCTCAGCGTGTCGCCGCGGGCGTGCCCGTCGAGGTAGCTGAGTGGCAGCCGGCCGAGCTTGGCGTCGACCCGCTTGCGGAGCTTGTAGACGGTCCGCTGGGCGACCCCGGCCATGATGTAGGCCGACGCCCAGGTGAAGATCGCGCTGAGGATGTAGACGACCGCCAGGAGGGCGAGGATCCGGGCGAGCGCCGCGAAGTCGACGCCGACGCCGGGCACGACGGTCATCCCGGAGATCAGGTCGGCCTGCTGGTTCAGGCCCGCGGCGCGCATGGCGGCTTCGGCCTGGGCCTGCGTCGTCCCGGGCGGGAACTGCGTCCCGAGCTGCTTGCCGACGATCCCGTCGAACAGGATGTTCGTCGCGGCGCCGAGGATCCGCGGCCCGGCGATGCTGAAGGCGACGCCGACGATCGCCAGGAGCATCACGACGATGATCCGCGGCCGCTCGGGCCGGAGCTCGCCGAGAAGGCGCGTGAACGAGGTGCGGAAGTCGCGCGGCTTGGCCGCCGCTCCCATCCCGGGCCGCATGCCCATCATGCCGGGGCCACCGCCACCCGGGCCTCCACCGCCCGGCCGCCCCATCATGCGACTTCCTCCTCGGACAGCTGCGAGTAGACGATCTCGCGATACGTCTCGCAGGTGGCCATCAGCTCGTGGTGGGTGCCGATCCCGACGATCGAGCCGTTGTCCATGACCACGATCCGGTCGGCCTGCATGATCGTGCCGACCCGCTGGGCGACGATGATCACCGTGGCATCCCGGGTCTCCGACTCGAGCGCGGCCCGGAGCATCGAGTCGGTCTTGAAGTCGAGCGCCGAGAAGCTGTCGTCGAAGATGTAGACGAGCGGCTTCTTGGCCAGGGCTCGGGCGATCGCGAGGCGCTGGCGCTGGCCGCCGGACACGTTCTTGCCGCCCTGCGAGATCGGGGCTTCGAGGCCTTCGGCCATCTCGGTGACGAAGGTCTTCGCCTGGGCCACCTCGAGGGCGTGCCACAGGTCGTCGTCGGTGGCGTCGGGCGCGCCGTAGCGGAGGTTGCTGGCGACCGTGCCGCTGAACAGGAACGCCTTCTGGGGGATGACCCCGATCTCGTGCCAGACGTCGTCCTGGGCCATCTCGCGGACGTCGACGCCGTCGAGCGTGACGGACCCGCCGGTGACGTCGTAGAAGCGCGGGATGAGGTTGATCAGGGTCGACTTGCCGCTGCCGGTGCTGCCGACGATGGCGGTCGTCTCACCGGGCGCGGCACGGAACGAGATGCCGCGAAGGACCGGGTCCTCGGCCCCCGGGTAGCGGAACTCCACGTCGTGGAACTCGACGACCCCGCGGGGCGCAGCGATCGCGGCCGGTTCGTCGGGATCGTTGAGGGTGGCCTCGGTATCGAGGACCTCCTGGATCCGCTCGGATGACGCCGCCGCGCGCGGGATCATCACGAACATGAACACGGCCATCAGGACCGAGAACAGGATCTGCATCACGTAGGCGAGGAACGCGGTCAGGTTGCCGATCGGCAGGCTGCCGTTGTCCACCTGGACGCTGCCGAACCACATGATCGCGACCGATCGACAGGTTGAAGATGAGCATGACCGTCGGAAGCATCAGCGCGAACAGCCGGTTGACCCGCAGGGACGTCGCGGTCAGGTCCTGGTTGGCTTCGTCGAAGCGGCGTTCCTCGTGCTCGGTCCGGACGAAGGCGCGGATGACCCGCACGCCGCTCAGGCTCTCCCGGACGACCTGGTTGATCCGGTCGACCTTGACCTGCATCGCCCGGAACAGCGGCAGGGCGCGCCGCATCATCACCGCGATGAAGGTGGCCATGATCGGGACGATGACCAGCAGGATGAGCGACAGCTGGGCGTCCTCGCGGACGGCCATGATCACGCCGCCGATGGCCATGATCGGGGCCAGGATCATGATGTTGAGGCCCATCACCAGGACCATCTGGACCTGCTGGACGTCGTTGGTGTTGCGGGTGATGAGCGACGGCGTCCCGAACAGGTTGGTCTCGGTCTGGGAGAAGCTCACGACCTTGTGGAAGATCGCGCCGCGGACGTCGCGGCCGAAGGCCATGGCGGTCTTCGAGCCCCAGTAGACCGAGATGATCGAGGCGATGGCCAGGAGCAGGGTGACGAGCAGCATCAACCCGCCGACCCGGATGATGTACGGGATGTCCCCCTTCGCGACGCCGTTGTTGATGATGTCGGCGTTGAGGTTCGGCAGGTAGAGGGTCGTGATCGCCTGGACCGTCACGAGCGCGACGATCAGGGCGAGCGCCTTGCGGTAGGGCGCGAGATACGTCCTCAGCAGTCTGATCATCGGCGGGTCGGCGGCTCCGTGGAGGTTCGTGGCGGGTGTCGGGTGCGGCGGCCGTTCCGGGCCTCGGCGCGTGGTCGTGCCCGGGCGGTCGTGCGGGACGGAACACGATAGATCATCCGGGCCGAATGTGAGGCGCGTGTGATGAGGCCGTGGCGAGGAGGCGGCGGGGCCCGGCCGGCCGGGGGGCGCGGGCGGCCGGGTTCCCCCGGTGATGCGACTCGGCGCATCGGTCGCGGGTGCGCGGGTCGGTCAGACGACTTCGCGGCGGATCGTGAGGGACGCGATCGTGGCGAAGAAGACGGCGAACAGGGCGAGCACGAGCAGGTCCCAGCGGAGCGCCGCGACGCCGAGGTCGGCACCGCGGATGAACACCTGGCGGAGGCCGTCGACGGCGTAGCTGAGCGGGAGCAGCGGCGCGATCGGCTGGATGACCGCCGGCAGACTGCTCGACCGGGAAGAGCACGCCCGACAGGAGGAACTGGGGCACGATCACGAGCGGGATGAACTGGATGATCTGGAGCTCGGTGCGGGCGAACGACGACAGGAAGATGCCGAGGCTCACGGCACCCATGGCGAGCAGCAGGACGACGACGAAGGCAAGCAACGGGCTTCCCGCCACCGCCACGCCGAGACCGATCGAGAACGCCGGCAGCGGGCCGATGGCCGGGACGTGGATCGTCCCCAGGACCCAGATCATCAGGAGGGTGACCTGGATGATGGCGAACAGCCCGAACCCGAGGGTGTAGCCGGTCACGATCTCCGCCCGTGAGACCGGGGTCGCCATCAGCCGCTCGAGCGTCCCGCCCGTTCGCTCGCGCAGGAAGCTGACCCCCGTGAGCAGGTAGACGAAGAAATAGACGAAGAACGCGACAAGGGCCGGCGCGTAGTTCATCAGCGGGTCGGTGCTCGGCGTGCCGAACACGGTCGAGTGGACGATCGTCGGCAGCGTTCGGCCCGAGGCGGCGGTCGCGGCCGATAGCAACGCCTTCTGGAGCGCCGTCAGCTGGACGGCTTCGCCGGCCGGGTCGAGCCCGTTGGTGATGACGGTGATCGACGATGGAGCGCCGGCTCCAAGGCCGGGCGGAAGGACGATCGCGACGGTCGCCGTCCCGTCCTCGATGAGGGCACGGGCGGCGGTCTCGTCGGGGGCCGTGCTGACCGTCGCTCCCTGGCTCGTGAGCGCCGCGCCGAGGACCCCGCTGACGAGCTCCCCCGGCTGGCCCGCCTGGTTGACCACGACCGCGTCGATGGTCGGGCGCTCGCCCTCGCGAAGGATGAACGTGAGCAGCCCGGTGATGACGATCGGGGCGATGAACAGCAGCGCGATCGAGGGGCGGTCGCGCCGGATCTCCTGGACGACCCGCCGGAAGAGGGCGGCGATCCGCCGAGCGTTCATCGGGTCACCGCGACGTCGCCGCCGAGCCGGAGGAAGGCCTGCTCGAGGTCGTCGGTCCCGGCGTCGCGCCCGGATCTCGCGGCCGGTCCCGCGGGCGATGACCTTGCCCGGACCGAACGAACAGGAGCTCGTCGCAGCGGTCGGCCTCGTCCATCACGTGGCTCGACACGACGATGGTCGTTCCCGCATCGGCGAGCTCGCGGAAGTGCGTCCAGAACTGGACGCGGAGGAGCGGGTCGATGCCGACCGTCGGCTCGTCGAGGAAGAGGACGGCCGGCCGATGGACGAGCGCGCACGCGAGCGACAGGCGACGCCGCTGCCCGCCGGACAGGGTCCCGACGATCGAGTCGGCCCGGTCGGCCAGCTCGACCAGGCGGAGGGTCGTCGTCCACGGCGGCGTCGCCCCGGACGCCGTAGGTCGCGGCGAAGAACCGGGCGTTCTCCCTGACCGTCAGCGCGGTGTAGACCCCGTCGGCCTGGGTCATGTAGCCGATCCGACTGAGGTTCGGACGCGACGGCATCGTCACGCCGAGGACCTCGGCGGTCCCGCTGGTCGCCCTGGTCAGGCCGGTGAGGAGGCGGATGAGCGTCGTCTTGCCCGAGCCGTTCGGGCCGAGCAGGCCGTAGATCCGGCCCGGCGCGAGCTCGAAGCTGACGTCGTCGACCGCCCGGACCGGGCCGAACTCCTTGACCAGCCCGCTCGCCCGGATCGCCGGCTCGGCGCTCGGGAGCTGCTCCATCGTCGAGGCGAATCGTACTCCGGGCGTCGTGCGGTTCGAAGGCGGTGGTCGGCGGGTCAGGTGTCCGCGGTGATGCAGCTCGAGCATCGGGGGGTCGGGTCCGGCGATCGGTCGGCGGGTAGGCTTCCCCGGTGATGCGGCCCGCGCATCGGGGGGCGGGTCAGGGATGTCCCCCGGTGATGCGGCTCGGTGCATCGGTGGACGGGTCTCGCGGGGTCGGCGGGCATCGGTCCCGAGGCGATGCGGCCGAGGTGCATCGGGCCTGCGCGTCGAATTCGGCGCTCCGCGCGATGCGCCGAGTTGCATCGCGAACCGAGCCCAGCCCCCAGACCTCGCACGTCGGCTTCCGTGGACACGCTAAGCGCTCACGGGCGCCGGAGCATCTGACGACCGACGGAGCCTGCGGACGGACCCGGGACCCTGCGGATGGTCCAGGGGCCCACCGGCCCGCAACCCGTTCAGAGGCCGGCGAGCTCCGTGAGGGCGAGGTGGCGTCGGCTCAGGACCACGACGGTCTGTGGACCCTCGACCGCGAGGCCGCCGCCGGGCGCGGATCCGGCGCTCGGGCGGACAAACCGCCACAGCCCATGCATCGCCCTCGAGGAGCGCTCGGACCTGGTAGATCTCGCCGGGGCGCAGCTCCGGGGTGCGGAAGCGACCCGCCTGACGGTAGCCCCTGGGCAGGGTGCCGTCGGGCTCGAGCATCACGACGGGCAACGGGACGTCGCCCCACGGCGCGGTCGTTCCGAGGCGGGACTGGATCCTGACGCGGTCGGTCGAGCGTCCGGCGCGGTAGGTGATCCAGGTATGGGTGGAGCTGCGGCCGGCGGCGCCGTCACAGATCAGTCGATTCGAGTCGACCCGGAGATCGATGTGCGACACGACGCCGTCCCTCCGTCCGGTCTCGCGCGCTCCACCCTCCACCTGGAGTCCCCGTCACAGACGATGCCACGCGAGGCGGAGGGGAGGTGTCGGCGCGTCGACACCGGGGCGTCAACCCGCCGCGCGACCCGCACCCCGTGCCATTCGCGGGACTTCCGGCACTTCCCGTCGACGACCGAGGCGGCCACGATCGAGAGTGCCAGATTCTGAAGGAGGTGCCCGCATGAAGCGTCTGTACGTGGTCACGTTGTCGGTCCTGTTGGCGTTCCTGTGGCTCGTCCCCGCGGTCGTGGCTGCGGATCCGACGCCGACGAGCGCCAGCACGGGGCGGGTCCTCATCTCGACCGGTGGCGCCTTCACGATGCCCGCCGGCGACCAGGCGGACTTCGTCCTCGTCACCCAGGGCTCGGCCACCATCAACGGCACGGTCAAGACCCTCGCCGTCATCGACAGCACGGCCGTCCTGACCGGCGCGAAGGTCGAGCGGATCTTCGCGATCCGCAGCCCGATCACGCTCGGTGAGGGGACCGTCGTGACCGGTGACATCCGGACCCTCGACTCGCCGGTCACCCAGGGCACCGGCTCGCAGGTCCAGGGCAGCGTCAGCGACTTCGGTCTCGACCTGGCCGGGATCGGCCTGATCCTCGCCCCGGCGATCCTCCTGTTGTGGCTCGGGTTCATCCTCGCGACGATCGTCGCCGGGCTGGTCCTCGCCGCGCTCGGCGCCCGGCAGGTCCGGACCGCCGAGGGCCTGATCACCCACGAGCCCGGACACACGCTGGTGTGGGGCCTCGGTGGGGTCGTCCTGCCGATGTTCGTGATCGTCCTGCTGCTGATCAGCGTGGTCGGCGCCCCGATCGGGCTCGCCCTGCTCTTCGGCGTGTGGCCGTTGACCGCGTTCCTCGGCTACCTCGTGGCCGGCATCTGGATCGGCGACTGGATCCTCCATCGCACGTCCCCGAACGTCGTCCGCGAGCGGCCGTATCTCGCGGCCGTCGTCGGCATCCTCGTCCTGCAGGTCCTGACGATCGTCCCGTTCGTCACGGGGATCGCGAGCCTGTTCGGCTTCGGGGCCGTGCTGCTCCTCGCCTGGCGGACGTTCCACCAGGGTCACATGGGTGAGGCCGCGGTGTCGCACCCGGCGGCCCCGGCGCCCATGGCGAGCTGACCCGTTCCAAGGGGCCGGCCGCCTGACTCCGGCCGGCCCTTCCTTCGCCGAAGGAGACGCGACATGCCGTACGACGTCAGCACCCAAGAGGTCCCCGAGCAGCCGATCCTGTCGATCCGACAGCGACTGCCGACGGCAGACCTCCCCGGGTTCATCGGCCGGTGCTACCAGGAGATGTACCAGCACCTCGGCGAGCTCGGCGTGGAGACCGTCGGGCCGCCGTTCGTGATCTATCACGCGTTCGGACCCGGTGACGTCGACGCCGAGATCTCGGTGCCCGTCGCTCATCCGGTCGAGGAGTCGGGGCGGCTGACGTCCCGGGTGCTCCCCGCCGGCACCGTGGCGCGAACGCTCCACCGCGGCGCCTACGACCAGCTCGGCGCGGCGTACACCGAGCTCACCGAGTGGGTCGACGACCACGGCTTCGAGGCGGTCGGCCCAGCCAGTGAGCGCTACCTCACCGAGCCCGGACCGGACGTCGCGCCGGCCGACTACCTGACCGAGATCGACCTCCCGATCGCCACAGCAAAGGTCCTGGCCGGCACGGTCTGACCGGCCGACACGGCCTTCCCAGCGGCCCGGGACCCTCGCCCGGGCCGCTTTTCCTGCCCCGTAGACTGTCGACCATGTCTCCTGGATGAGACCGAGCTCGACGGCGGCGGCGGCGAGCCGCGGACACGCGGCCGCGAACCCGCGACCGTGCGGGTCGCGATGTGGAGCGCCCGGCATCGCTGGCCGGTGGCGCTCCTGTGGTTCGTGGCGACGATCGGCGTGTTCTCGGTCAGCCTGTCGATGGGCGGGATCAACGCCGCCGACGCCAACCAGAACCCGAACGAACGCAAGCTCGAGGCGAGCGAGGCGTACGACCTGTTCAATGCCGGCGGGACGGCCGACCCCTACGAGCAGTTCCTCGTCGTCATCGACGGCGGCCCCGGCGCGACGACGAACCCGGCGTTCAAGGCCTCGGTCGACGGGCTGGTCGGCCAGCTGCGCGCCGCCAACGCGCCGCTGAACGGGGCGACGACCCCGACCTTCGACCAGTTCCCCAGCCCGTTCGAGGCGCCGCCGCAGGCCGGCCTCGTGTCCGCCGACGGGACGACGGTCCGGGTCATCGCCCGCATCTCCGGTGACGACACCCGGGTCACCGCGCTGATCGCGCCGGTCGGGCCGATCCTCGACGCGTTCCGGGCGGCCCACCCGGAGCTCCACACCCACGCGATCAGCGCGACGTTCATCAACGCCGACATCAACGCGCTGATCACCACGGGGCTCGACGAGACGCTCCGGCTGACGATCCCGCTGACGTTCTTCATCCTGCTGTTCGCCTTCGGGGCGATCGTGGCGTCGGTCGTGCCGCTCGTCCTGGCGATCACCGCGCTGCTCGCGGCGTTCGGGATCCTCGGCATCTACAGCCAGATCGTCGGTGCGGTCAGCCCCAACGCGACCCAGCTCATCGTCCTGATCGGGCTCGCCGTGGCGGTCGACTACTCGCTGTTCATGATCACCCGCTTCCGGATCGAGCGGCGGGCCGGCCGCGACCGGGCGAAGGCGATCGAGGTCTCGAGCAGCACCGCGGGCCGGGCGGTCTTCTTCTCGGGGCTGGCGGTCATGATCTCGCTGGCCGGCCTGATCACCCTGGGAGTCTCGTTGTTCACGTCGATGGCGATCGGGACGATCTCGGTCGTCATGGTCTCCGTGATCGGCAGCCTGACGTTCCTGCCGGCGACGCTGTCGATCCTCGGCGACCGGGTCAACATCGGCCGTCCGGCGACCTGGCTGCCGTGGCTCGCGGCGCACCTGCCGCTCGGCCCGATCCAGCGCTGGGGGAGGTCGGCGCTCGCCTGGCTCGACCGGCGCGGGGCCCGGCCGGAGGGCAGCGGGTTCTGGGCTGGGCTCGTCAACGGCGTGATGGCGCGCCCGGTCCTGTGGACCGTCGCGTCGGTGACGTTGCTGCTCGTCCTGGCCTTCCCGGTCCTCCACCTCCGGACGGGGATCACCGACATCACCGCGTTCCCGGACTCGATCGACGGCGTGGCGGGGATCAAGCTGCTCAACGAGAAGTGGCCGCAGGGCACGGAGCTCCAGCTCGCGGTCGTCGTGACGAACGCCGACCAGCCGGCGACGCAGGCCGCGATCGCCAAGCTCAAGACCGAGGGCCTCAAGCTGTCCGGGCTGAGCGAGCCGGTGGACGTGACCCCGTCGAAGGACGGGCACGTGGCCATCGTCGCGTTCACCATGGGCGGCGACCGGAACGGCGAGGCGAACCGCCAGCTCGTCCGGCAGGCCAGGAGCGAGCTCGTCCCGGCGGTCTTCGGCGGGCTCCCCGGCGTCCGGGCGCTGGTCACCGGGGACGCCGCGTTCACGGTCGACGTGACCAAGGTCTACGCGGACGGGGCGCCGCTCATCTTCGTCTTCGTCCTGGGGCTGTCATTCCTGCTGATGCTCGTCGCCTTCCACTCGGTCGTCATCCCGATCAAGGCGATCCTGCTCAACCTGCTGTCGGTCGCCGCGGCCTACGGCGTGCTCGTAATCGTCTTCCAGAACGGGTTCTTCGCCGGCCCGCTCGGGATCACGCCGAGCGGGGTCATCGAAAGCTGGGTCCCGCTGTTCATCTTCACGATCCTGTTCGGCCTGTCGATGGACTACCACCTGTTCATCCTGACCCGGATCAAGGAGGCCAAGGACCGCGGGCTCGAGTCGCGTCCGGCCGTGGCCAAGGGCATCTCGGTGACCTCGGGCACGATCACCAGCGCGGCGTCGATCATGGTGGTCGTCTTCGCGGTGTTCGTGACGCTGAAGTTCGTGTTCATCCAGCAGCTCGGGCTGGGGCTGGCGGTCGCGGTGTTCATCGACGCGACGGTCATCCGCTGCGTCCTGCTCCCGGCGACGATGACGCTTCTCGGCGACTGGAACTGGTGGATGCCGCGGTTCCTCGACTGGATCCCGCGGGTCACGATCGAAGGCGACCCGGACGTCCCCGAGACGTCGGTCCCGGCCTGAAGGTGGTCCCGTGGTGGTCCGCGGGTGGTCCGAGCGCCCACCGATGACCGTCGTCCAGCTCCACGACATCGCGACCGACGCCGACAAGGCGGCGGTCCTGACGCTCCGGCGCGGGCCGGGACAGGAGCGCTACCTCGGCTCGATGGAGAGTCACTTCGAGGATGCCGTGACCGACGCCCGAGCCTGCCCGCGGATGTGGTCCGTCCACGACGGGGACCAGCTGGTCGGGTTCGTGATGATCAGCGACGGGATCCCTGCTGAGCGTCTCGCTGCGGACGACGACATCGTCGGTCCGTACTTCCTGTGGCGGCTGCTCATCGACGAACGGTTCCAGGGCCGCGGCTACGGCGCCGCGACGATCGACGCGGTGGTCGCGTACCTGCGGACCCGACCCGACGCCGAGGTACTCCTGACCAGCTGCAAGGCCGGCCCGGGCTCGCCCCAGCCGTTCTACCTGCACTACGGCTTCGTCCTGACCGGCGAGGTCAAATGGGGCGAGGACCTGCTGCGGCTCGAGCTCGGGGAGCCACAGTCAGGTTGACGGCGACGCCCGTCGAGGGCGCCGCCGCCGGCCAGTGAGCTATGGTGCCAGGCGCTGCCAGGTCGGGTAGTTGATCGCGCTCCACGGTGCGATCCGCACCGCCCCTGTCACCGGGTCCCACAACTCCTGCTGAAGGTTCGTGTTCCCGCCAGGACTCCTACCACCGGTCTGCGGGGGGTTATTCGGGCGGGCGAAAATGACCGAGCTGTCCGGAGACCACTCGTACGACGCACCGTTTGGTCCGAGCTCGGTGTCGATGGCGACGGGCTGCCCCGTGCCGTCGACCCGGATCACGAGGGCCACGCCCTTGGTGCCGTCGTCGCCGTGGACGACAAGGCGAGTGCCATCGGGCGACCACTTCGGCCAGCCCTTCCAGCCGGCACCCGTGTCGACGATCCGATCTCCGGTCCCATCGGCCGCCATGATGTGGATCTTGCCGTCCTCGCCGTAGGCGATCTGCGACCCATCGGGCGACCAGACCGGTTCAGAGTAAAGCTCGTATTGCGAACTCACGAGCTTCCGAAGGTTCGTTCCGTCGGTGTTGACCAGGTACAGCTCACCGTTGTGGACGGAAGCCCGGGAACCGTTGAACAGGATCTGCTTGCCGTCCGGTGGCTGGAACGCGAGCTCACCGACCGGGACGCCGAGGTCGAGGGTATGCAACCCGGATCCATCGACGTTCACGATCGAGATCGACGGGGTCCCGGCGACCGTCGAGACGAACAGGACCGAACGTCCGTCGGGTGACAACTCGTTCCAGGCGATGTCCTGCAGCGGTTCCGGCGTGAGCTGCTTCAGGCCGCTCCCATCGGCGTTCATCATCCACAGCAGGTTCATCCCGTTGTCCGGGCTCTGCATCCGGTTCGTGACCAGGATCCGGCTGCCGTCGGGCGAGTACCACGGATCGCCGACCAGGACGCCGCTACCGAACGCGGCGATCTTCTTCGTGGCGCCGGTGGCGGGGTCGGCCGTGTACACAGCGTCGTCCGCGGAGTAGGCGATGAGCCCGTTCCTGGCGGGCCCGAAGGGCGGCGGCACGTGCGATCGCGAGCCGACGTAGGCCGCCAGCGCCGCGCTGATCAGGAGCAGGATGAGGACCGCCACGGCGATCGGGCGCCACGGCACCCTCCGTACGACGGCCGGCTGTCGAGCGATGCTCGACCATGGGGAACCACCTTCCTGGGAAGGTCCCGGCGGGCCGCTGCCGCGAACGGGTGGCGGTCGCCAGGACGTCGTCTCGATAGGCAGGGGTCGACCCGAGGTAGAGGCCGTCCAGGATCTCGGGCAGGTGTCGATCGGAACGCGGCTGCGTCGTCATACGACCTGCCTCCCCTGGACGTGGGCCGGGGTCGACCCGGGTTCGGCGGTCACCGTCATGCGCATCGCCGAGAGGGCGTAGTGCAGGCGGGACTTGGCCGTTCCCAACGGGATGCCCAGGGCGGCCGCCACCTCGGGCAGCGGCATCCCCAGGAGGTAATGCATCGCGACGACCGCTCGATGGCCGTGGTCCAGGCGCCTGAGCGCCGAGTCCACCATGTCGCGGTCGGCCAGCGCACCCGACGGATCGGATGCCACCGGCGGATCGATCTCGGTCAGCTCGACCTCGATCGGACGCCGCTTCCGACGCCGGGCGAGATCGAGACAGGCATTGACGGTGAGTCGGTGCAGCCAGGCCTCGAACCGGTCGGGGTCGCGAAGACCCCGCAGGTCCGACCAGGCGCGGATGAGTCCCTCCTGGACCGCGTCGCGCGCGAGCTCCGGGTCGCGGAGGATGAGCCGGGCGGCCGCGTCCAGCCGCGCGAGCCGCGCGTCGACCAGCAGGGCGAAGGCGTCATGATCGCCTCGCTGTGCTCGTGCGACGGCTTCTCGCTGGTCCACGATCGCCTCGACTCCGACACGACCTGGGCGGTCGTGCTTCACAAGGTATGGCGTACCCGTCTCGGGAATCGTTCACGGATGGTGGGGACGGGTCGTGGCCCGGTCCGGGCTGGGGCGCAGATCGTGAGCGTGCTGGGTCGAGCAGCATGCCGGTCCCGGCGCGGGTCCAGAGCCGGTCGCGCTGCCCGGTTTGCATCCGGAGCAAGGATCCAGACTGGCTTGCACGGGGTGCCGCGAGCCGGGACCGGGGGCGGGGGCGGGGGCGCCTGCCGTGCTCCCGGGCTTGCACACGGTGCAAGGATCCAGCCTGGCTTGCACGGGGTGCAAACAACAGCTTCGCGGCCATGGCTCGAGTCGTCCGATATGCACCCGGTGCAACAACGACGACCGAGCAGGCGTACGGCAGGCCCGGACCCGAACGCCGTGCGCCTGACGGTGCACCGGGTGCAAGGATCCTGCGAACCGCGGAACGTCGCTGGCTCCGACTCGCCGATGTGTGCACCCGGTGCAAAGCGGTCCGGGCGGCGGGCGCGCGGCGAGCGGGCGCGCGGCGGGCCGGCGCGCGACCCTCGCACCCGGCGGCCGGCCCCGCTGCGCTGAGCGTGGAGGAGGCCGTCGGCATCCACATCGGGCCATCGGTCGTATGGTTGAACGATGGCGGACATGCGACCCGGGTCCGAGCAGGTGCCGACGCCGGAGAGGCTCCAGGGAACGGCCGGCGGGCGACTGAAGGCCGCGATCGCGGGTGCCGTCGTCGTCGGGATCGTGGCATTCGGACTCGTGTCGGGCGGAGCGTTCGGTGGTGGAGGCGAACGCTCCGCCTCGGCGGCGGCCTCAGCCCAGGCCGACGCCTCGGCCGGCACGTCGAACGGCGGTGACTCGGCGCTCGGCCAGGCCTCTGGCCCACCCTCGACGTCGGCGGCACCGGAGGCCCCAAGCGGCCCGACCCCCTCCCCGTTCCCCTACGTCGCGGTCGACCCGACGTCGCCCGGACTCATCGCCGTCGTCAGTGACGACGGGCAGCTGAGCACGATGGACGACGGCGGCGGCTCGCGCTCGGTGTACCTCACCCCCGGCGTCACGTTCGGCTTCCCGGCCTGGTCGCCCGATGGGTCGCGGATCGCGATCACCGGGCAGAGCGCCGACGGGACCGCGATCTACGTGTATGCCGTGGGTCGCCGCAGCCAGCCGACGGTCATCTACCGCAGCGCCGACAAGCCGCCGTTCTACCTGTACTGGTCGCCCGACGGGCAGTCGGTCACGTTCCTGGCGACCGAGGGCAACTCGATCGCGCTGCGGGTCGCGCCGGCCGACGGCAGTGCGCCCCTCGACGGCAGCGGCCTCGGCTCGGTCCTGCGGATCGGTGCCCCGCTCTACTTCGACTGGGTCGACGCGAAGCGCCTGCTCCTCCACATCGGACTCGGGGCGGACTCGTTCGTCGGCGAGATGCAGCCCGGAAGCCCCGTGGCGCCTCAGCCGCTGCCCGGGACCGGCACCTTCCGCTCGGCCAGCGCCAGCGACGACGGACGCTACCTCGCCTATGTCCGGTCCGACTCCGACCTCACCGGGACGCTCGTGATCGCCGCCCGCGACGGGTCGGCGAAGCACGAGATCCCGGTCTTCGGACCGACGGCCTTCACCTTCGACCCGACCGGCGACCGGCTGGCCGCGATCGCCGCGCCCCAGACTCCCTCGCAGGACCCCGGCGTCCCGCTCGGCCCGCTCAAGCTCATCGACGCTCGCACGGGCGCGACCAAGACACTGATCGACAGCGCCGTCGTCGCGTCGTTCTGGTCGCCCGACGGCAAGACCATCGCCGCGATCCTGCCGCCTCGTCCCGGCGACGACAACGTCCTGGCGGATGCCGGTCCCGGCTCGGGCATCAGCCTGGCCGATGCGACGGCCCCGCGGCCGACTGGCCTTCTCGCCATGGCGCTGGCCCCCCAGCCGACCATGGGCCAGGCCGCAGCGCAGGCTCCGGGCGTTGCCGCTCGTCTCGAGTTCGTCGACGTGGCGACCGGCAAGATCCGCTTCGAACGGGTCATCCACCTGGCCGACCACTTCGTCAACGAGCTGCTCCCCTACTTCGACCAGTACGCGCTGAGCCACAGCCTGTGGTCGCCCGACAGCCGGTCGATCCTCCTGCCGCTGGTCAGCGCGGCCGGGCGGGACCAGCTGAGCGTCGTGGGGGCCGACGGCTGGGATGCCCGGGCGATCGCCGACGGCGACTCCGGCTTCTGGAGCCCCTAGCCGAAGCTCAGCCCGCGAGCCGGTAGCTCGGAGGTCGGCGAGCCCGGGTCAGCTCGCCAGCCCGAGCCTCACGGCGACGGCGGCGGCTTCGGTCCGGCTGGTCACGCCGAGCTTGGCGAGGATGTTCGAGACGTGGACGCCCGCGGTGCTCGAGCTGATGAACAGCGCCTCCCCGATCTGACGGTTCGTCAGGCCCTGGGCCAGAAGGGCGAGGACCTCCCGCTCGCGGACGGTCAGGCCGAACGGATCGGCCGAGTCGGGGGCTGAGCCGGCGGAGCCGACGGACGACGACGAAGCCGACGACGACGAGGCCGACGACGAGACGGACCACAAGCCGGATGACGAAGCCGAGTCGCCCACCGGGGCCGAAGCCGATGCGCCGACCTGAGCGTTCGCCCCCTCCCCTGCCGACGCCAGCTCGACCCGGCCACGCCGGGCCAACCCCTCGATCCGTGCCTGTGAGCGGTCGAGCCCCGAGCGCGACCACGATCGAATGCGCCGCCCGCAGTGCCGACTCCGCCTCGTGCCGGCGTCCGCCTTCGGCCAGCAGCGCCTCGCCCTCGCGATAGCGGGCATAGGCGATCTCGTACGGCTGCCGAAGCGCATCCCACCGAGCGGCCACCGCGGCCCAGGCGCCCGCGTCGGACCGTCCCTCCAGCCGGGTCAGCTCCGCCTCGGCGGTCGACACGTCGGCGTCGAGCCAGCGAACGGTCGGCGACGAAGGATCCGGGAACCTCGCGACCACCGCCCGGGCTCGCGCCAGCAGGTCGGTCGCTCGTGCTCGCGCCTCGTCGACCTCGGCGTCGCGCCGCCGGGCCCGGCCCAGCTCGGCGAGATCGGCCTCGACCTGCAGCCCGATCCGGCAGACCTGCGTCACCTCCTGGTAGCGCGGGTCGCCCAGCAGGCCGTCGGCGACTTCGCGACCGCCGCCTCGGGCCGGTCCTCGAGCAGCTCGAGCTCGGCGCGGACGACGTGGAGCCAGGTACCCCAGCGCGGATCCCGGAGCGTCGCCCGCAGCGCCCGCCCCTCGTCCAGGAGAGCGCGGGCGGCCGCCATGTCGCCGCGGAGCGTCGCGAGCCAGCCGGCGGTCGCGCAGTAGAGCACGCGCATGATCCCCTCGGGCGCGAGCGTCGTCGCCTCGTCGATGTAGCGGTCGGCTTCGCTCCAGCGCCCGACGGTGATGAGCATCCAGGCGTGCTCGAGCACGTACTTCGGGCCGAACGACCGGCCGACCCCCAGCGCCTGCGCCCGCTCGTCCCCGCGGACCGCGACCTCGATCGCGCCGTCGACGTCGCCGGTCTCACGGGTCGCGCCGGCCAGGTGGTCGTAGGCGCGGCCGAGCTCCCAGACGTCGCCGATCGCCTCGGCGAGCGCGATCGCTTCGTGCAGATGCCCGATGGCACGAACCGGTTCGCCGACATCGCGGAGCGCACCCGCCAGCGTGATCAGCGCGTCCGCCTCGGCGAACTCGGGCCCGACCTCGCGGGCCGCCGCGACCGCCCGTTCCGCCGCCGGAACGGCGTCCTCCAGGCCCAGGATGTAGACGTTCCGGGCGTAGCTCGTCAGCGCGATGACCTTGGCCTGGGACATCGGAGCCGACTCGAGGCGCGAGAGCGCGGACGCCAGCGACTCGGTCGCGAGGGCGATGTCGCCGAACTCCGTCGCCGCCCAGGCGAGGCGCTCCTCGAGCCGCGCCGCCCGCTCGGGCTCGGTCGTTCCGTCGAGCCGCTCGACGGCGGCTCGGGCAAGCTCGAGCGATCGGCCTGGATGGCCGGCGACCCCGGTCGCCCACGACGCCTCGGACAGGACCGCCGCGAGGTCCGACCCGACGAGCCCCTCCGCGTCGGGCACCTGCGCCCACAGCTCGACCGTCCGCTCGAACTCGCGCGCAGCATCGGCGAAGGCGCGCTCCGCCATCGCGCCGTGGGCCGCGGCGAGCGACGCGACGAGCGCCCGCGGCAGGTCGGCGGCCGCGCTCCAGTGGTACGCCAGCTCGGCCATCCGGCTCGCGCCGCCACCGTCGCTGGTCGGCCCGCGCCGCTCGAGCGCCTGGGCGAGCGCGACGTGGAGGCGCCGTCGCTGGCTCGGGAGCAGCTCGCCGTAGACGGCTTCCTGGACGAGGGCGTGGCGGAAGGCGTAGCGCTCGGCCGCCGGCGGCGCCTCGACGACCAGGAGCTGGGCCGCGATCGCCTCGCGGACGGCGGCTTCGAGCTCGGGCTCGGTCATCCCGGCGACCTCGGCCAGGAGGTCCGGGTCGACCCGCCGACCGGCGGCCGCCGCCGCGTCGAGGACCGACCGGCCGCCCGGCGACAGCGCCGCGACCCGGACGAGCAGCACCTCGCGGAGCGTCGCCGGCAGGCCGTCGTCGGCCGACTCGCCACCGGCCGCGACGATCTCCTCGGCGAAGAACGGGTTGCCGTCCGACCGACCGAGCACCGAGTCGACCAGGCCCGGCGCGGGCGCACCGCCGAGGATCGCCTCGAGCTGGCTGACCACCTCCGCGCGGTCGAACCGCGTGAGCGCCAGCCGCTCGACCCGCGGGAGCCGCTCCATCTCGGCCAGCCAGGCCAGGAGCGGGTGACCGCGCTGGAGGTCGTCGGTCCGGATCGTCGCGACGATCGCCAGCCGTTCGGCCCGCAGGTTGCGCGCGAGGAACGCGAGCAGGTCCCGGGTCGACGGGTCCGACCAGTGGAGGTCCTCGATGACGAGGACGACCGTCGACGACGCGCCGAGCCGCCCGAGCAGGCCGAGGAACCCCTCGAAGATCCGGGCCTGGAGCCAGTCGCCCGCCTGGAACGGCGACGCCTCGGGCTCGGGTCGGTCCGACAGCTCCGGGACGAGCCGGGCGAGCTCGACCGCGGACGGCCCGAGCGCGCCGGCGAGCTCCTCGGCGGGGACCTGCCCGACCAGCGAGCGGAGCGCCTCGACGATCGGCGCGAACGGCAGCCCGCTCTCGCCGAGCTGGACGCACCCGCCGGCGAGGACGAGGGCACCGGGGGACGCGGCAGACCCGCCGGACGCGGCACGCTCCCGGGCCCCGGCACGGTCCTCGGTCCCGGCAGGCTCGCCGGCCTCGCCATGATCCCGAACCTCCGCCACCAGCTCCGCCACCAGCCGGCTCTTGCCGATGCCCGCCTCGCCGTCGATCAGCGTCATCGACGAGTGGCCGTCCGACGCCGCCTCGACCGCCGCCAGAAGCCCGGCCAGCTCGACCGCTCGACCGACGAAGACCGGGCTCGTGACGCGGCGTGCCATCGGGCGATGGTAGCCCGCCCGAGCGCGTCTAAAGACCCCGACAGCCGTGGCGTCCTAAATCTGAACATCTGTCGCGCCACGGATACCCCGACCGCCCGATGTGCCGGACCCTCCCCCGCTCCTAGGTTGTCCTCAGCTCGTCGGACCACCGGCGGCAAGGAAGGACAGGTGACGCGATGGATCCAACGACACGGATGTTCGTGGTTCAGGTCCGGATGGCCGAGCGCCATCACGAGGCCGAGCTCAGCCGGTTGGCCGGGCGCATCCACGACCGGTCGGACCGGCTCGGTGCGAGCCGTCGACTGGACCCCTCGACGTCCACTGGCAAGGAGAAGGCATGACATCGGCGATCAGCACGACCGGTCTGACCAAGCACTACCCGGGAGTCCAGGCCCTGACGGACCTCGACCTCGAGGTGCCGACCGGCTCGATCTACGGCTTCCTCGGACCCAACGGGGCCGGGAAGACCACGGCCCTCAAGATCCTGGCCGGCCTCGCCCAGCCGACCAGCGGCACGGCGACCGTCGCCGGTGTCCCGCTCGAGGCCGGTGAGGCCTACAAGCGAGCGATCGGCTTCCTCGGGCAGGAGCCGCGCTTCTACGACTGGATGTCCGGTCGCGAGACGCTCCGCTACGCGGCGTCGTTCTACCCGTGGGTCCAGGATCCGATCGACGCCCGCGTCGACGGCCTCCTCGAGCTCGTCGGGCTGACCGACGCGGCCGAGCGACGGACGCGGACCTACTCCGGCGGGATGCGCCAGCGGCTCGGGATCGCCCAGGCCCTGGTCGGCAGGCCGTCGGTCCTCCTCCTCGACGAGCCCGTCAGCGCGCTCGACCCGATCGGTCGCAAGGCCGCCTTCGACCTGCTCGAGCAGCTCAGGCACGAGACCACGATCTTCTACTCCACCCACATCCTCGAGGACGTCGAGCGCGTCAGCGACTACGTGGCGATCCTCGACCACGGCCGGCTCGTCCGCGCCGCGCCGACCGCCGAGCTCCTCGGCAGCTTCACCCGCGACCAGCTCCGGGTCACCTTCGTCGGGTCCGGGGCGGACGTCGCCGCCGGTCTCGCCAGCGTCGCCGGGGTCACCTCGGTCGAAGCCGGGACCGCGGACGGCGAGAGCCGGTCCTACGTCCTGACCGTCAAGCCGGACGCGATCGGCGCCATCCAGCGAGCCGTTCAGGGCTTCGCCGCCACGAACGACCTGCTGGTCACCGAGAACAGCCCCGTCCACCTGGACCTGGAGGATGTCTTCCTCCGCCTGATCGACTCGAAGGAGCATGCGGCATGAACGCCACCCCGATCGTCGCGGAGCGCGCGACGAACCTCTCCCCGGACGCCGGGTCCGCGACCCTGCTGGGCCTCGACCCCCTCGTCCGCAAGGACTTCCGCGAGTGGGCCCGCGGCAAGCGAGCCTGGGTCACCACCCTCGTCGTCGCCCCGATCCTGGCCCTGACCGCCGCCAACGGCGCGATCAACCACTGGGTCATCGCCAACTTCCCGGCCGAAGGCGGGCAGCAGATCAAGCCGATCTCGATGGACGCCACGACCAACTTCCTGGCCGCGATCGGCACGCAGTTCGTGATCATGGCCGCGATCTTCGCGACGATGAGCCTGATGGCCTCCGAGCGTGAGTCCGGAACGCTGGCCTGGACCGCGTCCAAGCCGGTCTCGCGGCTCAGCATCTGGGTCTCGAAGTGGATCACCGCCAGCGCGACGCTGTTCGTCGCCGCCGTCCTCGTCCCGGTCGCCGTGACGGTCGTGGTGACCGTGGCCCTCTACGGCCCGCTCGATCCGGCGCTGGTCGTCGCGACGATCGTCGGCGCTCGAGGCCACCATCGTCCTGTTCACCGCCATCGGGCTCGCCGTGGGTGCCTACGCCCGGAGCCAGGCCGTGGTGGTGTCGGTCGGGCTGGGCGTCCTGTTCATCCCGTCGATCCTCGGCGGCATCTGGGCCCCGCTCAACGACTTCCTGCCGACGTCGATCTTCCCGTGGGTCCTCCAGCTGGGCGCCGGCCAGGTCGGGTCACCGGTGACGCCGGTGGCGTGGCTGGTCTCGATCGGCGCGATCGTCGCCGTCGCGGCGCGGAGGATGCAGCGGATGG
Organism: uncultured Chloroflexia bacterium; assembly: GCA_963744115.1. Lineage (GTDB taxonomy): Bacteria > Chloroflexota > Limnocylindria > Limnocylindrales > CSP1-4 > Chersky-267. The sequence continues at coordinate 1,965,021 of CAVUSI010000003.1, forward strand.
AGTTCTAGCCGAATGGCTCGGCGTCAGCCGGCCCCACCGCGGGAGACGGCGTGCCCCTAGCGGGCGCGCCGTCTCTGCGTGCTTCGGTTCCGAACCCGGTCGCGAGCGCGGTCGCAAGGGGTCGGTGCCTCGGCCGCGAGGGCCGACGGGATCTCGGGTCGGTGGCTAACTGCGCGTACGAGGTCCCCGATTGCTCTACCCTCTGCCAACGAGTCTCAGGGAGGGTGGCGCGTGCTCTGCTCGACGTGCGGGACTGAGAACCGGCCCGACCGCCGCTTCTGCGTCGAGTGCGGCGCGGCGCTCGCGTCCTTGTGCCCGGCCTGCGGCACGACCGTCGAACCTGGCGAGAAGTTCTGCGGCGCGTGCGGAACCAGCCTCATCCCCGACACGCGTCCGGCGTCGGCGTCGACCGGACCATCCTTGCCGCCAGGGCCGGCGCCGGTCGCGGAGCGCCGCGTCGTCTCCGTCCTGTTCGCGGACCTCGTCGGGTTCACGACGCTCGCCGAGGGTCGCGACGCCGAGGAGACCCGGGAGCTCCTCGGACGCTACTTCGAGCTCGCTCGAGACGTGGTCGGGCGGCACGGCGGGACCATCGAGAAGTTCATCGGCGACGCGGTCATGGCGGTCTGGGGCACCCCGGTGGCCCGCGAGGACGACGCCGAGCGCGCCGTGCGGGCGGGACTCGACCTGGTGGACGTGGTCCGCGGCCTCGGGCCGGGCGTCGAGGCGCGGGCGGGCGTGATGACGGGCGAGGCGGCCGTCACCCTGGGGGCCGTCGACCAGGGCATGGTCGCCGGCGATCTCGTCAACACCGCGTCGCGACTCCAGTCGGTCGCGCTCCCGGGCACCGTGCTCGTCGGAGAGACGACCCAACGCGCCGCCGACCGCGCCGTCGCCTTCGAGCCGGCCGGGCCGCAGACGCTCAAGGGCAAGGCGACCCCGATCCCGGCCTGGCAGGCCCTCCGCGTCGTGGCCCGGATCGGGGGCCGGGACCGGCCGGAGGTCCTGGAGGCGCCGTTCGTCGGGCGCGACGAGGACCTCCGGCTGCTCAAGGACCTCTTCCATGCCACCACCCGAGAGCGCCGGGCCCGCCTGGTCTCGGTCTACGGTCCGGCAGGGATCGGGAAGACGCGCCTGGCGCGCGAGTTCCTGCACTATGTCGATGGCCTCGTCGACGACGTCTGGTGGCACGAGGGTCGCTCGCCCGCCTACGGCGACGGGATCTCGTTCTGGGCCCTCGGCGAGATGGTCCGCCGCCGGTGCGGCCTGGCCGAGACCGACGACGAGGCGACGACCCGGGAGCGAGTGGCCGCCACGGTCGCGGAGCACGTCACGGATCCCGACGAGCGACGCTGGCTGGAAGGCTCGCTGCTGGTCCTGCTGGGGATCGAGTCGGGCGCCAGCCCGAACGAGCTCTTCGGGGCGTGGCGAACCTTCTTCGAGCGCCTGGCCGCCACCTTCCCCGGTCGTGCTGGCGTTCGAGGACTTCCACTTCGCCGACTCTGGGCTGCTCGACTTCGTCGAGCACCTCCTCGAGTGGTCCCGCGGCATGCCCGATCTACGTGCTCACGCTCGCCCGCCCCGAGCTGCTCGATCGGCGACCCGACTGGGGAGCCGGCCGGCGCAACTCCGTCAGCCTGAGCCTGGAACCGCTGGCAGCGCCGGCGATGCGCGAGCTGCTCCGCGGGCTCGTCCCCGGGCTTCCCGAGCCGGCCGCCGAGGCGATCGTGGCGCGCGCCGACGGGATCCCGCTGTACGCCGTGGAGACGGTCCGAATGCTGCTCGCCGAAGGGCGACTCACGCTCGTCGACGGTGCCTACCGACCGACCGGCGACCTGACCCAGCTCGCCGTACCGGAGACACTGACCGCCCTCATCACCAGCCGCCTCGACGCCCTCGGACCGGCCGAGCGGTCCCTCCTCCACGATGGGGCCGTGCTCGGCCAGAGCTTCACCCCGGCGGCGCTCGCCTCGGTGAGCGGCCTCGACGAGGCGACGGTCATCGCGCATCTGAGGAACTTCGTCCGGCGCGAGCTGCTCGTGGTGGACGCCGACCCGCGCTCGCCCGAACGAGGCCAGTACGCCTTCGTCCAGGCCCTCATCCGCGAAGTGGCCTACGGGACGCTCTCGAGACGCGACCGCAAGGTCCGCCACCTCGCCGCCGCCCGGTACTTCGAGGGCCTCGGGTCCGACGAGCTCGCCGGAGCCCTGGCCGGCCACTACCTCGCCGCGCACGAGAACGCGTCCGAGGGGGCCGAGGCGGACGCGCTGGCCGGCCAGGCCCGCCTGGCCCTGCGCGGTGCGTCCGAACGGGCCACGGCCCTGGGCGCCCACGACCAGGCGGTGACGTTCCTCAAGCTCGCGCTCACGGTGACCCGGGATCCGGTCGAGCAGGCCGACCTCCTCGACCGAGCCGGGACGGAATCGATGGCCGCGGCCCGATACGTCGCCGCGGAAGACATGCTTCGTCAGGCCCTCGAGCTGCGACGCGGCGGCTCGGACGACCGGGCGACCGTCTGGACCGGGACGCTGCTCGCGCGCGCCCTCCTCGGGGGTCGCCTGCCGGACAAGGCCGTCGAGCTTCTGGAGCCCATGGTGGCGGAGTTCGCGGCCCTCGCGTCCGACCCGGCATACGTCGCGCTGCACGGCCAGCTCGGCCGGGCGTTCTTCCTGCGCGACGAGTTCCGACGGTCGATCGAGGTCATCGACCGGGTGCTGGAAGCAGCCGAGCACGCGGACCTCGTCGACATCATCGCCGATGCACTGGTGACCCGGGGGTCGGCGCTCACCAGTCTTGGCCAGGTACGCGAGGGTCTCGGGGTCATCGAGATCGGGGAGCGCCTCGCCCGAACCTTCGGACTCACCACGACCCTTCTGCGGGCCATCAACAACCGGGTCGTCACCCTGGGCGACTTCGACCTCGCGGCCACGATCGAGGCCGTTCGCGAGGGCGTCGCGTTGGCCCGTCGCGTCGGCGACCGATCCGGCGTCGTCAATCTCCTCTTCCTGCGGGCGTGGACACACCTCGCCAGTGGGGAACCGGACGAGATGCTGGAGACGTGCGCAGCCGCACTTGCCGAGGAGCCGGAACCCGCGGATGCGCTCGTCACGATGAACCTCATGACGATGGTCCGGGCGGCCCGAGGAGAACCGGTCGCCTCCGACCTGGCCGACCTGGAGCGCCTCGCCGCGGGCTTGACCGACTCGAACGTGGTCTGGGTGCTCCACGACGCGTCCGCCTGGACCGCCCTGTGCGAGGGGCGGTTCGCCGAGGCGGCCCGGCGATGGCGCGACGGCGTCGAGGCGATCCCCCAGATGGCCCCGGAGTGGCGCTTCTGGTCCGGGGACGCACTGCTCGCCCTCGGCGACGCTGCCCAGGCTGCGGATGAGCTGGCCGCGCTCGACGCCACGGGATACCACTCACCGATGGCGGAGCTCCATCGTCGTGCCCTGCGCGCCGGCCTCGCGGCTCTGGAAGGCCAGGGCGCGGCCGCCCTCCAGGCGTACCGAGGTGTCCTCGACGAGCTCCTCGGTCTTGGTCGCGGATGGGAGCACGCGTTCGTGACGGTGCAGATGGCCACCGTGCTGAGCCCGTCCGAGCCCGGCCTGGCCGACGCCGCCGCGACAGGTCGTGCGGCCCTCGAACGGATGGGCCTGAAGCCCTTCCTCGAGCGACTCGACGACGCGCTCTCTCGCCGTTCCGGATGCACGCCCCGACGACAGCCGTGCAGCGCGCGCAACGACAGACGCCGCCGCGACCGACACGGCGACGGCCT